>NZ_JHXX01000001.1 GCF_000621605.1 Butyrivibrio sp. MC2021
GTACGAGAGGACCGGGGTGGACGGACCGCTGGTGTATCAGCTGCATCGCCAGATGCATAAGGCTGGGTAGCCACGTCCGGAAGGGATAAACGCTGAAGGCATCTAAGCGTGAAGCCCCCCTCAAGATGAGATATCCCATGCGCAAGCAGTAAGACCCCTTAGAGAGTATGAGGTTAGATAGGCACAAGGTGTAAGCACGGTAACGTGTTCAGCTGATGTGTACTAATAGGTCGAGGGCTTATCCAACGATAGTTGGTATAGGAACAAGGGAAATGGATTAAGATATTCAGTGTTCGGTTTTGAAGGTACAAAAACGAAATAAAATTCATAAAATACTTATAAATGAAATCTTAAAAGACGGTCAAATGGCCGTCTTTTTTGTTTTTTTATATTTATTTTCAGGAAAACGTGCTATACTTAAAAAGGAAATTTAATCAATTTTCAATCGGTTTTATGTTAATAATTTTTTCTTTTTAAGGCGCGAGGTGAACGAATGGAATCAAAAATCCTGCTTGAAAGTGGTAATAACGAACTTGAAGTCCTTGAATTTAAAATCGATGACCATTGCTATGGTATTAACGTAGCAAAGATTAAAGAAATTATTGTATATCAGGAGGTCACACCTGTACCTAATGCTCATCCCAGCATTGAAGGTATATTTATGCCTCGTGATACAATGATCACAGCCATTGACCTGAGAAACTGTTTGCAGCGTGGTGCATCCAAGGCCGGTGGACTTTTTATTATCACAAACTTTAACAAGCTTGATATTGCGTTCCATGTGGACTCCGTTGTAGGTATACACAGAGTTTCCTGGGCAGATATCATCAAGCCCAATGCTACTATTTCAAAGGCCGAGGAAAGTATTTCCACCGGTATTATCAAGTTTGAAAATCAGCTTATCATCATTCTCGACTTTGAGAAGATTGTTTCTGATATCAATCCTAATACAGGTCTTAATATGGATGCTCTTTCAGACATCGGACCTAGACCCAGAAATGAAGTGCCGATCGTTCTCGCTGAGGACTCACAGCTTCTTAATAAGCTTATTGTAGATTCTCTCAATAAAGCGGGCTATAATAACGTAAGACACTTTGAGAATGGTAAGCTTGCATACGATTATATTAAGGCTTGCAAGGACAGAAATGAGCTTTCGAATATCAAATGTATCATTACCGATATTGAGATGCCTATTATGGATGGTCACAGACTTACAAAGCTTGTAAAGAGTGACGATGCCACCAAGGATATTCCGCTTATTATTTTCTCATCACTGGTTAATGAAGAAATGAGAAGAAAAGGCGAATCTCTTGGAGCCGACAGGCAGTTGTCCAAGCCGGAAATCGGAAATCTTGTATCTGTAATAGATGAACTTGTAAATGCTTCAAGTGCAGGCTAATACTAACTGACTGAAACTCCCTTTGTTGGCTCAGTTATGAAACACGTTTTCAGTGACTGTCTCAATGAAGGGAGATTTTTAAATTTAAGGAGCAGTGATGTGTAATGGCACAGAAGCTAAGTGAAATAATGAATAATTCCGATCTGTGTATTATCGGTATCGGAGATGAATGGAACTGGGTTAAAAGGGGAATAAGATCCGATTCCAGATATAATCAGATTTTAGAGTATTGTAGTAAAGAGGGTAATCATTGGCTTCTACCGGTCGTAGAGTATGAATACGCTTATTATAATATTAATAACAAAATTGCAGATGCTTACAGAGCGCTGAGAAAACTGGTGGGTGATAAAAAGCATTTTGTCATTAGTGACACATTTCTACAGGATGCTCTTTTGTATGGTTTTGACTATGAAAGAGCGGTATTCCCCTGCGGAAATTATATGTTTCTTCAGACCAATGATGAATCTGACGGACTTTTAAGTGCTGACAAGACTGAAGAGTTCATGGAAGTTGTAAATGCTATTCACAAGCTTATTACAGAATCCGACGGAAGGCTTGAAAATACTGCAGCTTTCGCCAAGCCCTTCAGGGATGGCAAGGAATGGCATCTCAACCAGAAGAGAAATGAGTATCGCGGCATTAAATATAACGAAGCTGCTTACAGAGACGGCTGGGATAAATACATGAAATATCTCACAGGAACCATCAATACCAACCTGCTTCTTCTGGAACTGGGTGTGGGCCTGGATTATCCTACGGTTATCAGGTGGCCCTTTGAAAAGGTTACCTTTGTAAATGAAAAAGCTCATCTGTTGAGAGTTCATGAAAAGCTCTATCATCATACTCCGGAAATTGCGGCTAGGACCGATTCAATACAAATGAATTCAGTTGACTATATTTTGCAGGAGTGTAACCCGAATGAGTGATGAAGAATATTTAGATAGTCTCCTGAACAATGTCAAATCAAATAATAATGATCCAAAATCTGCCCTTAGCAGAATGTCGGCTAAGGGTTCTTCTGCTGCAGGCGTTTCCGGATCCGACGAGGCCATGAATGACCTTGTAAATAATTCAAATGGCAATGAGGATCTGAATGAAATAGGAAATCTTTTAAACAAGCTTGATACAGGAGAATTTGTCGATAATAAGATGGCAAATCTTTTGGATAATATCGAATCTGCGGCCAAGCCCGGGATTCCTAAGTTTACTGTGGGAAATGAACCGTCACAGCTGGATGTAAGGGATCCTGAGGAAATCGCTCTGGATGAAGCTATAGCTGATGCTGAAAGAATGGATGCTGAGATACAAAGCGGAAAGTTTTCAGATCAGTCTTTTTCTGATGCCGCTGAGAGCGCACCTTCCGAGGAAAATGATATTCCTATGGAAGAAACAGTTCCTCCGGCGGCTAAACCAATTGTAGATCTGGAAGACGGTGATGATGCACTTATGGAGATGGCTCCGGAAGTTATTTTACCGGAGGATAACATCATTTCAATAAATAAAGACGGCGAATCTGATGCCGGTCAGACCCCTGAGGAAATTCTTACGGATCTTCTGGATGATATGCCGGGAGACAGCCTTTCTGATCCTGATGCAGCTATGGGGCAGGACAGTTTAAGTGATGTACTTGATAATATACAGCAGGATGAACCTTTAGCTGAGGGAGAAGGCTTGGGAGATCTTGCTTCTCTTGCTGATCTCGATATCAATGATCTTAGTCCTGAATCTCTCGAGGAGACTATGGATGCAGGAATCATTCCGGAATCTGAGCAGAGCGATATGGCTCTTACAGAAGAAATTCCCGGAGCAGATGCTATGGCAGAGGAAGCCATAACCGAAGAGGTACCGGAAGAGATGCCTCCGGAGGCACCGGATGCTCATGTAACCGAGGATCAGGTGGAAAGTCTTGATGACATTATGGCCGGAATGGCTGATCTTGGACTTGATATGGGCGAAGAAGGAAGTAGTGAAGCTCCTGCTGAGGAGATTCCTGAAGCAGCCATTGAGGAGGCTGCTATTGAAGAATCTGCAATTGAAGAATTAGCAATAGAAGAGCCTGCATCAGAGGAACCTGCTGTAGAAGAACCCAGCCTTGAGGAAGCTTTGGATTCCGAGGATATAGGATTTACCTTTGACGGTGGAAATCCCACCGATAATACGCCGGAAGGAAATGAGGAAGGCGGCGAAGGGGCAGCTGAAGGAGCTTCGGCAGAGGATGAAGAGTTTAACCTGGAATCCATGGAGATGGAGCTTAATGAGATGGATGCGGGATCTGCAAAGGCTTCTGATTCGGGTGACGGAGATGCTCTTTCCCTGGATGAAATGTCTGATGATTTTAACCTCAATGATCTTGAGGCGAGTCTTGATGATCTTCTTGGTGGTGATGAGGGAAGCGGCTCCGCTGAAGGAGAAGTAGCTGAAACAGCGGCTCCGGAAGAGGATATCAGTCAGGCTGCAGAAGAGGGCTCAGGAGATGTTTCAATGCCTGATCTGGATGCTCTTATGAACAGTCTTGCCAGTGATGAACTGGAGGACCTTGAAGCAGAGGCAAACAGAGCAGCTGAATCTGAGGGAGGCGCTGAAGAAGCCGAGATTCCCAAGGAAGAAATACTTGATGCCCTTACAGAGGACGGATTTGATGATCTTGGAGTAGAGCCTTCACTGGAAGATCTTGCTGCAATTCCTGAGAGAGCAGGGGGCACAGGATCCAATGATGGCCATGAAGAAGATAAAAAGGGTAAAAAAGGAAAGAAGGGCGGAGGACTTAAGGCACTTCTTGCAAAGCTTTTCACAGCTTTGACAAGAGAAGACGAGGAAACAGCTCCCAATGGCGAGTTGGCCAGCCTTACCGACGAAAATCAGCAGGTTTTGAACGAACTTGGTGATGAAAAGCCCAAAAAAGAGAAGAAGAAAAAAGAAAAGAAGCCAAAGAAAGAGAAACCAAAGAAGGAGCCAAAGCCAAAGAAGGAGAAGCCTCCGAAACCAAAGAAGGAGAAGAAGCCAAAGCCTCCAAAGGATCCGGATGTTCCGGAAAAGGCTATTTCTCCAAAGAAGGTTGCAATATCATTTATTTTTGCGGCGAGCCTTGGACTTCTTGTTTCTATACCGGCACTGGTACTTCCTGATAGAATCGCAGCAGAACGAGTACAGGCTGCTTTTGATCATAAGGATTATACTACCACATATATGCTGCTGTACGGCAAGGAGCTGGATGAAACTCAGACCTTGATGTATGAGCAGTCCAGAGTAATTGCCTGGGCCGAAAGATATGTAAATGCCCATGAGAATTATAATGCCATGAATATGAAGGAAGAAGCCCTGGATATGCTTCTCATGGCAATGCGGAACAAAAAGGATATTCTGGATCAGGCGGCTAAATTCAATGTTGAAATTCAGATTGAGAGTGTGTATTCTAAAATAGAATCGTTGCTTTTAGAGGAGTATGGTCTTACAGAAGAAGATGTGAAAGACATCAATTCAATCAAGAAGGACAGGAATTACACACTTAGGCTGATGGAGATTGTTGGTACTTTGGATCCCATAGGGTAAAGGCATCGATAAAATAATCAAGGGGGCCTTTTCCAGATGGTTGCAATAATCGATTATGATGCCGGTAATATCAAGAGTGTAGAAAAAGCTTTTCAATATCTTGGTGCGGACACCAGGGTTACCAGAGACCCTAAGGAGATTTTTAAGGCGGACAGAGTCGTACTTCCGGGGGTAGGTGCCTTCGGTGACGCCATGAACAAATTAAAGGAATATGATCTGATCCCTACGATCAGAGAGGTGGTTTCCAAGGAACTTCCATTTATAGGAATATGCCTGGGCCTGCAGCTTTTATTCGATTCAAGTGAGGAAGCGGATGGAGTTAGCGGCCTGGGCATTTTGCGTGGAAACTTACGTAAAATACCTGAGTCTGATACCCAGGGAAACACCTATAAGATACCTCAGATAGGATGGAATAACCTCAGTTTTCCCAATAAGGGACGACTTTTTAAAGGGATAGATGAGGGCGCATACGTATATTTTGTCCATTCCTATTATCTGAAGGCTGAGGACAGCGGAATTGTGACAGCAACTACTGATTACAATGTTCATATAGATGCTTCCGTAGAATCCGGAAATGTCTTTGCCTGTCAGTTCCATCCTGAAAAGAGCGCAGAAGTGGGAATGCAGATACTTAAGAACTTCCTTGAGGTATAAGGACAACACAGATATCGGAGAGTGCTATGCTGACTAAGAGAATTATTCCCTGCCTTGATGTAAATAACGGCAGAGTTGTAAAAGGTATAAATTTTGTTAATCTTGTGGATGCCGGTGACCCGGTGCTGGTAGGAGAAGCCTATTCCAAAGCCGGAGCCGATGAGCTTGTGTTTTTGGACATAACAGCATCCAATGAGCGCCGTGCCACGGTTGCGGATATGGTCAGAGAAGTGGCCAAAAAAGTTTTTATTCCCTTCACAGTTGGAGGCGGTATCAGAACAGTTGAGGATGTGAGAGCTATTCTGAGGGAAGGTGCCGATAAGGTGGCAATGAACTCAGCAGCTATTGAGAGACCGGAACTTATCGCTGAGGCTGCTGATAAGTTCGGAAGCCAGTGCGTAGTTCTCGCCATTGATGCTAAGAGAAGAGATGACGGAAGCGGCTGGAATATTTTCAAATTTGGTGGAAGAATAGATATGGGAATTGATGCTGTAGAGTGGGCCAAAAGGGCTGTTGATCTGGGAGCAGGAGAGATCCTTCTTACCAGCATGGACTGCGACGGCACCAAGGCAGGTTATGACCTGGAACTGACCAGGGCTATTGCGGAAGCAGTTTCTGTTCCTGTCATTGCTTCAGGTGGAGCTGGGACCTGCGAACATTTTTATGAGGCTCTTACGGAGGGAAAGGCAGATGCAGCCCTTGCGGCTTCATTGTTCCATTTTAAAGAGCTTGAAATTTCAGAGGTTAAGAAATATCTCAGGGACAAGGGTGTTCCCGTCAGATTGTGATAAATAATGAATAAGGAGATTTCAGAGAGCCGTAAGGTTTAAGAGAACATGCGGCTTTTTGATTGTAAAAAGATATGTCGATGATAACAGGCGACTGGTATGAGGCAGTGGGGGAGGAGTTCAAGAAGCCCTATTATGCCAAGCTTTATAATTTTGTAAAAGAGGAATACAGCTCACATGTGATCTATCCCCCTTCAGAGGATATTTTTAATGCGTTGCATCTTACTCCCCTTAAGAATGTAAAGGTTCTTATTCTGGGACAGGATCCTTATCATGAGCCGGGACAGGCCCACGGGCTTTCTTTTTCTGTACTTCCCGGGAAGGCAGATACTCCGCCGTCTCTTGTAAATATCTACAAGGAGCTTAATGACGATCTGGGCTGCAATATTCCCAATAACGGCTATCTTAAGAAATGGGCGGACCAGGGAGTTCTTCTTTTAAACACTGTGCTCACAGTCCGTGCCCACGCGGCCAATTCCCATAAGGGAAGAGGCTGGGAGCAGTTCACAGATGCCATAATCCAGGCAGTAAATAAAGAGGACAGACCTGTAGTTTACATGCTCTGGGGCAAGCCTGCACAGATGAAAAAGACCATGCTCAATAACCCCAAGCATCTGGTGCTGGAAGCACCTCATCCAAGTCCCTTGTCAGCCTACAGAGGATTTTTTGGCTGTAAGCACTTCAGTAAATGCAATGAGTTTCTTAAGGCAAACGGGATTGAGCCCATTGACTGGCAGATTGACGATATTTGAGACTATCTTTTTTGTTAGCATATGCAAATTGTCTCTTGCCTTCTAATGCGTTAACATGTTAAAGTATAGTATATTTTTCGTATAAATATGCATTGTCTTGGAGGATATTATGAAAAAGCCATTTGTAACTAAAGAGCAGATAGAAGAGATCGTTAAGAAATATCCCACACCCTTTCACATCTATGATGAGAAGGGAATAATCGAAAATGCGAAGGCTGTTTATGAGGCATTTTCCTGGAACAAGGGATTTAAAGAGTACTTTGCGGTTAAGGCAACTCCCAATCCGGTTCTGATGGATATCCTTAAGAACTGCGGCTGCGGTTTTGACTGCTCATCTAAGACGGAGCTTATGCTCAGCAGTGCCGTAGGAGCAGAGGGCTCTGATATCATGTTTTCATCCAACGATACACCTGCTGAAGAGTACGTTTACGCTGACAAGCTGGGTGCTATCATCAACCTTGACGACTTCACACATATTGATTTCCTTGAGAAGACCATAGGACATATTCCTGAGACTATTTCATGCAGATACAATCCCGGCGGAGTATTCAAGATGAGTAACGGCATTATGGATAACCCGGGAGATTCCAAGTACGGAATGACCAAGGATCAGCTTTTTGAGGCCTTTAAGATCCTTAAGGAAAAGGGTGCCAAGAGATTTGGAATTCATGCATTTCTTGCCAGCAATACCGTGACCAATGAGTATTATCCTACACTGGCAGGACAGCTCTTTGAACTGGCTGTGGAGCTTGAGAAGCAGACAGGGGCTGATGTTGCATTTATCAACCTTTCAGGCGGTGTTGGAATCCCTTATCAGCCGGATGCCACAGGCAATGATATAGCAGCCATCGGAGCAGGGGTTAAGGAGCAGTTTGAGAAGATTCTTGTTCCTGCCGGAATGGGTGATGTTTCTATCTTTACCGAGATGGGAAGATTCATGATGGCTCCTTATGGCGCACTTGTTACCAAGGCTATCCATGAGAAACACATTTACAAGGAATATATCGGTGTTGACGCCTGTGCGGTTAATCTTATGAGACCCGCCATGTATGGCGCTTACCATCATATTACTGTTCTTGGAAAAGAGAATGCGCCTTTAGATCATGTATATGATGTAACAGGATCTCTTTGCGAGAACAATGATAAGTTTGCGATCGAGAGAAAGCTTCCTAAGATTGACAAGGGAGATTACCTTTTTATCCATGATACAGGTGCGCATGGCTTTGCAATGGGATATAATTATAACGGCAAGCTTAAAAGTGCGGAGCTTCTTTTAAAGGAAGACGGAAGAGTGGAGATGATCAGAAGACCCGAGACTGCAAGAGATTATTTTGCAACCTTTGACTGCCTTTCTGTATCCGCCAAGCTTTCCAAAATTATGGATGAAGAGGGAGTTTGATCTCGCAGCTCCCTGTGGGGAGCATCTTGATGAAGGAAAACACCTTGAAAAAACTTATATTTGACCTGGGAGCGTTTTTTAGCTGCTTTGCCATCACTTTGATATTTGAGATTACTGTCAGGAACCCTCTGACAGTAGTCTTTTTTGTGCTTATTTTTGCTGAACTTATGAGGCTGGAGGATAGAGGCGCATTTGAGAGTATAGGTAAAAAACGGCTTATTCTTGTGGGGATTATATCTGCTATGGCGGGAATTATTGCAGATCTCACCATTGGAAGAAGGCTTATGCTGAACTTTGACAGCGGTATATTTAAGCTGCTTACGCTGGCAATACTATTTCTTGGCTGTTCCTTCCTTTTGTTCATTGGAGTTGTACATTTTTATTCCAGATGTTTTTCCGGGCGAAAAACTACACGGAAGACGGTTATAAATGAAGATGAGAAGCAAAATGCTTTACTTAATATGACAGGCCCGAAGCTCTTTGCCTTTTCGGCCATCTTATGCTTTTTATGTTATCTTCCCTATTTTCTTTATGAATTTCCCGGGATAATGACCGCGGATTCACTGGTACAGTATGAACAGATCATTGGGGTAAGACCCTGGTCCAATCATCATCCTGTGGTCCATACGTTGCTTATAAAGCTCTTTTATACAATCGGATTAGGGATAACAGGAGATGCTATAGCAGCCATCAGCTTTTATACAGTATTTCAGATGATCCTGGTTTCCCTCAGCTGCGCAGCAGTTGTATGTATGGTAGATAAGAGAAAACTTCTTGTTCTTGCATTTTATGCGCTGCTTCCCTTTAATGCGGTTTTTGCTGTGACCATTTGGAAGGACATTCCTTTTGCCTGCATAGCGACCCTGCTTTTGTGTCAGGTTGTGAGGATGACCGAGACAGATGATAAGATTAGGATTACTGACTGGATCATCTTTTCGATATTATCAATCGCTTTTTGTCTTTTCAGATCCAATGCATGGTTTGCGTTTATTGTCTGGAGTGTTTTTGTCCTGATACGATTCAGAAAACAGTGGGTGAAAGCGGCAGTGGCGGTTCTTGCTGTAATTCTTTGCGTATCGGTTATAAAAGGCCCTGTATTCGATGCTTTTAAAGTTGAGAGCCCTGATTTTACTGAGTCCTTATCGGTCCCCCTTCAGCAGGTGGCAGCTGTGCTTGTTAACGATAGGGATATTCCGGATGAGGATATGAAGCTTATTGAGGATGTCATTGATACGACGTATATTCATGAGCTCTATGCGCCTGATTTTGCCGACAACATCAAAGAACTGGTGAGAGCAGGTCACCCTGAAGTGATCGAGAATAATAAGGGCGTATATCTTGGACTGTGGCTCAGACTTTTGAAGAGATATCCCGGAGATTATATAAAAGCCTGGTTTGACCTGGTGGGAGGATATATATATCCTG
This sequence comes from Butyrivibrio sp. MC2021, assembly GCF_000621605.1. Classification (GTDB taxonomy): domain Bacteria; phylum Bacillota; class Clostridia; order Lachnospirales; family Lachnospiraceae; genus Butyrivibrio. The sequence continues at coordinate 9,967 of NZ_JHXX01000001.1, forward strand.
ATATTCCCTATAAAGTAGGAGATATGGACGGTATCATGGGTAATGACCTGGGGCTTTACTGGAAGCCTGTCATAGGCGGGAAAGCAGTTGTCAAAGCCAAGGAAATACTGATCAAGATGTCTGATTTCGTGCCTTTATACGGCATGCTGTGGTGCATCGGGGCATATTCCTGGATGCTCATGATCTGCTTTGTGCATGGAATTGTCAGGAAAAAGGAGATTCTTGGAATCGGGCTTTTGCTGCTTCTTACAGGAACGCTTCTTATAGCTTCTCCGGTGGTGGATTTCAGATATGCCTATGCAGTGATTTTCTCAAGCCCTTTGTGGCTTTCCGGGACATTTAAAGATGTGAAAAATGCGACTTGAATAAGCTAACGCGGTGTAGTATTATAACGTCAGTGTATTAAGGAGCAGGGTATGAAGCAACAGATAGACGAGTTTGTGGGATATTTGAAGAATGTAAAGAAGACCTCGGAGAACACACTTCTTTCTTATAAAAGGGATCTTGTCAGGATGGCGGGGTACATGAGTGAGAATGGAGTTACAGAGGCCGGAGACGTGACCCAGGATAAGCTTTCGGCTTATGGCGCCAGTCTTAGAGAGGAGCACTTTGCTCCATCGTCGATTATCAGGCACTATACTTCCATCAAGGCATTTTTCAGATATCTTGTGGAGAATGGCAATATTACAGATGACCCCTCTGAGATTCTTAAGGCCCCCAAGGTTGAGAAGACCGCACCCAGGATTCTTTCTACTGTTGAGATAGAGGATCTTTTGTCTCAGGATTTCAAGGATGATGCCAAGGGCAAAAGAGACCGGGCAATCCTGGAACTGTTATATGCCACAGGATTAAAGGCTTCAGAAGTAATCGGACTGAAGCTTGATAATATAGATCTCAGCATCAGCTGTCTGAGACTTAATAACGGAAATAATACAAGGCTTATACCTTACGGAAGAAAGGCGAAGGATGCACTGAGTGCATATCTTCTGGATGCAAGGACTGAGCTTTTGTGTGAGAACGAGGATGATGAGACTGTCTTTCTTAACTGCAGCGGGACCCCTATGAGCAGGCAGGGACTTTGGAAGCTGATCAAGACCTACGTCAAGAGAGCGGGTATAAGGCAGGATATAACACCTTTTTCTTTGAGACATTCCTTTGCCGTGCATCTTGTCGAGAACGGAGCTGATCTTGATTCCGTACAGGAGATGATGGGATTCACTGACAGTAACACGATTTTAAAATATTTATCCAGAAAGCATAAGAGTAAAGACCCCTTTGAATGGGCAAGAATAAGGAATTAAAAAGGAGCAATAAGACCGGATCTTATCGCTCCTATATTTATTTGCGGGTTATCAAACCAGATCAGCCATCTCCAGGAGAAGTCTCTCTGTATCGGCCCATCCAAGACAAGGATCTGTAATGGACTTGCCGTAGATGCCTTCGCCGATCTTCTGAGCGCCTTCCTCGATGTAGCTCTCAATCATAACGCCCTTAACAAGACCGCGGATGTCGCTGTCGAGCTGACGTGAATGAAGAACTTCTTTGACAATACGGATCTGTTCCTTGAACTGCTTGTTGGAGTTGTTGTGGTTGGCATCGATGATAGCAGCAGGGTTCATGATCTCTCTCTGGTTATAAAGAGCAAGGAGAAGTCTTAAATCCTCATAGTGGTAATTGGGGATGGACTGTCCGTGCTTGTTGCTGGAACCTCTGAGTACGCAGTGAGCGAGAGGATTGCCGTTGGTTCTGACCTCATAACCTCTGTAAATAAAGGAGTGAGACTGCTGAGCTGCGTAAACGGAATTGAGCATTACGCTGAAGGTTCCACTTGTGGGATTCTTCATGCCGGCAGGGGTATCGAAGCCGCTGGCTGTCATTCTGTGCTCCTGATCCTCAACGGAGCGGGCACCGATGGCAACATAGGAGAGAATGTCTGAAACATAGCCCCAGTTCTCGGGATAGAGCATCTCATCAGCAGCAGTAAGGCCGGATTCCTCAATGGCCTTGAGCTGCATATGTCTCATGGCAACAAGACCTGCGTGGAAATCGGTTTTTCCCTCAGGATCAGGCTGAGAAGTCATGCCCTTGTAGCCCTCACCGGTGGTTCTGGGCTTGTTGGTGTAGATTCTGGGAATAATGATAAGCTTATCCTTGACCTTCTCGTTGACCTTGCCAAGTCTGCATACGTAGTCGATCACAGCATCCTCATTGTCAGCAGAGCAGGGGCCTACTATAACAAGGAACTTGTCGCTCTTGCCGGTAAAAACGTCGGAAATCATTGCGTCACGAGTTTTCTTGATAGCAGCCAGTTCCTTGGTTAACGGAAACTCATCCTTGATCTCATCAGGTGTAGGGAGTTTCTGAATGTATTCAAAAGACATAAATATATTACCTCCAAATATAAGTCACTTTAACACTATAGCAAGTTGAATTGCAAAAGTAAATGCAACAATTGCACAAAATTATGCCCCTATTATATCAGCTATCTTGCGATATTGCTGTAATTTCTTCTGCTGTGAGGCCAAATAGTGCGGCTATTTTGAGATCAGCCTCGTCAGGGCTTATCGTTCCTTCTGCTACAGCCTTTGCCATTTCTGATATTTCTTCCATTACAGAAGGGGTACATATGGGGATAGGGAGCTGCTCCAATCTGTTTCTCAATACCTTCATGTTGCGGCAGGTGTGCCTGTAGAAAAAGCTTATACAGGAGGAGTTCAGAACAGCCATTATATAGTATGAGGAGTAGCCTTCCTTCTTTGGGATAATGATGTTGGCACTGTTTAATGAAAGGTATCCCGAACTGTCATGGGCTATAACGGGCTCTCTTGCTATGAAACGGTAAAAGAGTTTATCTCTGTTTCGATAGTATTTCTCGGGAGCTACCTGCTGGAAGGCATCTTCCCTGAACTGAACAAAGCAAGAGGGCTGCTTTAATACATATTTTCCGATATCTGTGCCCTTTACTATACCTTCAAGACCCGGGGCCTTACTGCTGCGAAGCAGAGAAGTGTTACTTCCTGATACGATTCCAAGGGCAAATTCTGCGTTACCTTTCAGTGTAAAGTGAGGGCAGCTTTCCATCTTTTTGATTATGCTGCTTTGCAAATCATCCGCAATCAGCTGAAAAGACAGAGGAGTAAGCCTGTTTTTTTGAGTAGTAAAGCTCTTTTGCATGATAAGTGCCTTCTTGTTTCGCTTATAAAAAGAAACACTTACAGCCCCTTCGGAATCAGATGCCGAGGTTCCCAGAATAATGCATGGACATTGCACTTTATCAAAAATCTCTCCAAGATAGACAAGGCTGCTAACCGAGCCTTTTTCCAGGATGAGTTCCCTTATACGGGTATGGGCTCCGGATTCAAGGATAGTTTCGGGAACCAGAAAGGTAACGGAGTCCGACATGGAGAGGGCCTTTTCTATGAAAAGTGAGAAGGACTCAGGCTTTCCTACGCCGGAAGCGGAGCTGTAGGCTTTTTTCAGCCTTTTGGATTCCTCCGAAGAAAAGTTCACGCCCCAGGGAGGGTTTCCGATAATATAGTTAAATCTGCGGTTTGATGACAGTGATAGATAGTCTTTGCAGATAATATTTCTGAATAAAATATCTATAGATCCGGCATCATCCAGGTGGTGGCGGATAGCAAGATTGATCCTGGCTATTGCTACGGCCAGAGAATCAATATCCACACCATAGATATTGGCAGGACTGATGCCCATGGGCAGCCTTATAAGGAAGTTACCGGTGCCGCAGGCAGGGTCGCAGATTGTGACATCATCTGCTTCCAGGTCAGCGGGAAAGGCTGTTTCACAAAGCTTATCAGCGGCGAAAAAAGGAGTGTAGTATGAGCCGGTGGCTTTTTTATCCCGAAGTCCCCTAAGAGACAGATAGAGCATTCCCAGAGTATCTTCCTGGCTGACAGGAACAAGGCTGTAAGAAAAAACAGGGTCACTTTGAAGGCTTTTGGAAAAAGAGAAAGCCTCTGTCAGTCTTTTTACAGATTCAGCTGAAATCCCTTCGGCAGAGAGAAGAGCGCAGGCGTAAAACATCAGAATATCCCTGGTTTGAGCCCTTGATCCTTCTGCTGAGTGAACTATATCCAATATTGTTTTGTAATTCGGGGATGAAGAATCTATATAAGATTTCGGAATGAAGTTTGAATCGGACAGGCTCTTGTTTCGCCTCTTTCTGAGGGTGCCTGAGGATTCGAGACCTCTTAAGTGAGTGAGGACATCACCTTCATCAAGAATAAAGGAACGTCCTTTTTTGTGAGCATTTATCTTGCCGAGCTTGATCCAGTTTTTTAGGGTGGCAGGGCATATTCCCAGAATTTCTGCGGCTTTCGTCACTGAAAGTATACGGTTATCGGTTGCCTTGTTTATTGCCACTGTATCAGTTCCTTAATCGTGAAATATGTCGGAAAGATAACCACTGCCGACAAAATATATTATCTTAAGTTCAAGTATAAAAGTAAAGAACAAAAATAGAGCTGGCATTTTGTGCAAAACTCCTAAAAACCATCGGTATTAAACAAAAATTTGTCAAAGTTGCGCAATATTTGGGAAGAATTGCAAAATATCTGTGTAGTGCTATCGGAGACAGAATACTATCATTATTCCTAGACTAATAAATGTGTTGGAGGGATTTTACACAATGGACAATTTGATTTATGCAGTATACTTTATTCTGCCTGTTCTCCTTTTGTATGGGGCTAAGGTTTCAGGCTTGAAAAAGTGGAATGAAGAGTTTCTTACTCTTGATCAGAGTAAGGCAATCCAGGGATTTCTTGCGGTTTGCATCATGCTTCACCATATAGCACAGAAGACATGTGCTTCCTGGATTCACCCCGCAACAAGAATTCAGAAGGGACTTGGTTTCTTTGTTTCTCTTGGATTTTTGTTTGTATCTGTTTTCCTCTTCTTTAACGGCTATGGTATCTATAAGAGCTTCCATGCTAAGAATAATTATCTGAAGGGCTTCATCGGTAAGAGAATTCTTCCTGTGGTTCTTGCCCTTTACACAACAACAGTTATCTTCTTTATTGCAAGACTTATTGTAGGACAGAAGATGGATGCGAAGGAGATGGTGCTTTATCTTACAAGCATTAAGCTCTGCAACCCCAATACCTGGTACGTAATCGTACTTCCTTTCTTCTACCTTGCATTTTACCTTGCATTTAAGTTCATCAAAAAAGACGGCATCGCAGTTGCTGCTGTAACAGCATTTGTTGTTGCATATATTCTTTTCGGTACAACAATCAATCACAACGATCTCTGGATCAGAGGCGAGTGGTGGTACAACTGTGTTATCCTTTTCCCTGTTGGAATCATCTTTGCAAAGTTTGAGAAGTACATAATCGCATTTTTCAAGAAGACATATGCGGTTCTTCTTCCTCTTTGCGCAGCTTCCATCTATCCTGTATGGCTCTGGTCAAGAAATATCTGCAATATGTTTGGCTACTACGGAGAGAACTGGGGAGCTCCCGACACTGTTCTCAGAAGAAGAATCAGTGTTGGTGCTGAGTCACTTATGTGCATCGATTTCGTTCTTCTTGTACTTCTTCTTGGACTTAAGATCAACATCGGCAACAAGTTCCTTAAGTTCATGAGCAAGATCACACTGGAGTTCTACCTTATCCACGGACTTTACGTTGAGCTTTGCGCTTACACCTTTGACGGTGGTGTTAAGTCACCTTTCCGTATCCACAACCTGCTTCTCTATGTTGCTGTAGTATTTGTACTTGGTGTTCCTTCAGCCTTGCTGCTTAAGAAGCTCCATTCAATAATTCTTAGAAAAGACAGCAAGAAGGTTCAGGCAAAAGCAGCCGCTTGAAAGTAAGGCGTAAATTCGCAAAATAATACTATGTAATCAAAAAATCATATTTTTATTCGTCTGAATAAAAATATGATTTTTTTGTCTCCCGACCCGGCTTATGTAGTATGATTAAAGAAGTTTATTATAAGGGGAAGAGTATGCGGGGAAGAAAGTATTACAAAAAAAGAATATTGGCTTCATTACTGCTTTTACCGCTTCTGACGGGATGTGCCGAGGCATACGCGGAGGAACCTGCGGAAGAGGTTGTATTTGAGCCTGCCAGTATAGAGGATCTTGAGTTTGAAGAGCCTGAGGAAGAGGTGCCGGAAATCCCTGAGATTGAGAAAGCCCTTCCTTCCGATGTGGGAATACATGATGAATGTCTGGCTCTTATTGAGGACATCATTGAAACGGATATCGAGTATGGCTTTACAAGTGCCCAGCTGTCAATTATCAAGGATGACAAGCTGGTATATGAGAATGCCTGGGGAAAGCTTTGCAGCTATGAAAAGGACGGCTCTGTCAAGGAGGATTCCCCCCTTGTTACCACTGATACGTTATATGATCTTGCATCAGTCAGCAAGATGTTTGGTGTGAATTATGCTCTGCAAAAGATGGCAACGGAGGGGTTGGTGGATGTCGACGCAAGGATAGTGGATGTTCTGGGGACTGAGTTTGCTGATGATACCATAGAGATTGATTATTATAAGGGCCCTGACGCTGATCTGGAGACCCAGAAGGAATGGAAGAGGAAACTGACCATAGCCGATCTTCTCAAGCACCAGGGAGGATTTCCCGCAGATCCCAGGTATTGCAATCCCCATGTGGATCAGGCTAAGCAGGAATACGACCCCACCTATGAAAATGTGCTTTTTTCCTCCTATGATGCCAACGAGGAGGCCAAGGCCCTTACCTTTAAGTCCATATGCATGACTCCGCTTATTTACGAACCCGGGTCAAAAACAGTTTATTCCGATGTGGACTATATGATTCTTGGATATATTGTTGAGAAGATTTCAGGAACCGACCTGGATACGTATATTAAAGAGAACTTCTGTGAGCCCCTGGGACTTACTCATGTGACCTACAATCCTCTGAAAAACGGTTTTACAAAAGAGGATTGTGCTGCTACAGAGCTCAACGGAAATACCCGAGACGGATACATCTATTATGACGGAGTCCGTACAGAGACCATCTGGGGAGAGGTTCATGACGAGAAGGCATATTATTGTATGGGCGGTGTATCCGGCCATGCAGGGCTGTTCTCCAACGCTACGGATATAGCAAGACTTGCCAATGTGATGCTTTCCGGAAAGATTGGCGAGAATCAGGTATTTTCACAGGAAGTAATTGACCGGTTTACCGCTGCCAAATCCGAGAATGCCAAGAACTGGGGTCTTGGCTGGTGGAGGCAGGGAGATATGCAGAGAACCAAGTATTTCGGAAACAAAGCTACATCCGAGACCTTCGGACATCAGGGCTGGACCGGAACCCTGGTGATGATCGATCCCAATGAAAAGCTTGTTATCGCAATTCTTACTAATAAGATAAATTCACCGGTGACTAATAAAAACAGCAATCCAAATAAGTTCAACGGCAACTGGTATACCACAGCCAACCTTGGCTTTGTGGCGGAGATCCTTTACATAGGCCTGAATGAAGACAGGGATGTGAAGGATGAACTGGTGGAATGTATGGAAATAATGGTGGAGGACAGCAAAGGGGCCATAAAAAAGAAAATGTCTGAAGGCCACCCTGCCAGAAAGAATCTGGCCAGCAAACAAAAGGTTTTGAATGACCTAAAGGGAGAGTGAGAGTATGAATTTCAGAAGAGCACAAAATAAGGATATTCCAAGGATCCATGAGCTTCTTGCCCAGGTGGACATGGTGCATCATCTTGGAAGGCCGGATATTTTCAAGGTTGGAAATAAATATAACGATCAGCAGCTTGAGGAGATCATAGCTGATGGCAAGAGGCCGATTTTTGTGGCTACAGGTGATAATGATGAGGTTTTGGGCTATGCTTTTTGTGTTTATAAGCAGGCTTTGAATGACAATATCCTGACCGATATCAAGACTCTTTATATCGACGATCTCTGCGTCTATGAGGATCTCAGAGGCCAGCATATAGGCAGACAGCTTTATGAATATGTTAAGTCTTTTGCCAAAGAAAATGGTTTTTATAATCTTACGTTAAATGTCTGGAGCCTTAACAAAGGTGCTCAGAAATTCTATGAATCCGTTGGCATGGTTCCCCAGAAGATCGGCATGGAGACTATTCTGTAAATGATTGATAAGATAAAAGAAAAAAAGAAGGCCAAAGAAAAGGCCAAAGAGAAGAAAAAGCCCTATGGCGGTATCAGCAATATTTCCCAATATCTTCTGGAACAGTATGGGAAAAAGGGCGTCATGATAAAGAGGGGCAAGGGCGTGGTTATGAACCAGCAGTCCATGGAGCAGATAAGCGGACGAAAAACCAGGAACTGCTCTGTGGTGGCGGTAACCAGAGTCCTTGACTATTACAGGAAGACAAAGCATATAGAAGGAATTCCTGAGGATATCAGAGAGACCTACAAAGTGGTTGAGGAGATAGCTGAGAGCTACGGATATACTGACAAAAACGGAACATTTCCGCTTTTTATCTCCGGCATAACAAAAGAAGCCTTTAAAATGTACGGCGTAAAGGCTAAATGCAAGGGAGTGTACATCTGGAGTTTTGAAAATCAGGTGGTAAAAGAGATCACAGCGGGAAGACCTGTGATCATGAATATCGCCAGAGGCTTCTACAAGGATCACACCATAGTTGTGGCGGGCTTCAGCATCTGGAAGGTGGGAGATAAGATTTATCCCATGCTTCGCGTGATAGACGGCTGGAAAAGCGGCTATCACTACATTGATTATGAAGCCTTTGCCAAGGATATTTCCCAGTCAGTGTTTGGATCCTTTAATACTATTGAGATTAAGGATTGATACAATAATAAAAGACATGACCTTTTGCTACAGGCATTAGATCATGTCTTTTTTGTTCAACCTGATTATATGGCACCAAGCTGCATGCGATAATATTTTTCGTAAAGGCCGCCCTGCTTGATAAGTTCTTTGTGGGTGCCCCGTTCCTTTATGCCGTCACCGTCAAGAACGATGATCTCGTCAGCACCAAGGATAGTGGAAAGTCGATGGGCAATGGTGATGGTGGTTCGGCCGGTGGACAGCTTATCAAGGCTCTCCTGGATGTAACGCTCACTTTCATTATCAAGAGCACTGGTGGCTTCATCCAGGATAAGGATGGGAGGGTTCTTAAGGAATACTCTGGCTATGGCAATTCGCTGTTTCTGACCTCCGGAGAGCCTTGTTCCTCGCTCGCCGACCTCGGTCTCAAAGCCCTTGGGAAGGGATTCTATGAACTCCAGAAGGTCAGCTTTTCTGGCGGCTTCGGTTATTTCTTCAAGGCTTGCGTCGGGTTTTCCATAAGCGATGTTTTCTCTGACGGTTCCGTTGAATAGATATACATCCTGCTGAACGATTCCGATGTAGGAGCGAAGGGACTTCTGTGTCACAGTGCGGATATCTGTTCCGTCTATGGTAATCTGTCCTCCGGTCACATCATAGAATCTTGGAAGAAGAGAGCAAAGGGTGGTCTTTCCGCCCCCTGAAGGTCCCACAATGGCTACAGATTTTCCTGCCTCTATATGAAGGTTTATATCACTGAGAACGGTCTCTTCCTGCTCATAGGAAAAGGATACATTTTTATAGTCGATAACACCTTTGACATCCTTTAATTCTGATGCATCGGGACGGTCGTTTATCTCAGGAATTGTCTCCATGACTTCCATGAATCTCTCAAATCCTGCCAGACCCTTCTGAAGCTGCTCGGTAAATTCCACAAGAACATTTACCGGGCCTATGAAAATATTGATGTAAAGAGCGTAGATTGCCAGGTCTTCTCCGGTGAGCTGGCCCTTGGCAATGAAAAATCCGCCCGCCACTAGGACTGTAACATACATAAGGCCGTCGAAGAGGTTATTTCCTGAAAAGAATTTAGCCATCTGACGGTAGTTGGCCTGTTTGGAATCCAGGAAAGCCAGATTACTCTTATCAAACTTGCGCTGTTCGATTTCCTCTCCGGTGAAGGACTTTACAACCCTTATTCCGCCTAAGGTGTCCTGAAGAGAGGAGTTGATACCGGCGATCTTTTTTCTGTTATCGGAGAAGGTGGCTCTCATTTTGCCGTTCTGCCTTATGGCGAATATGGCCATGCAGAAGACAACAAAGACAAGGCATAAAGTCATGGGAACATTTATGCGCATAAGGAGAATGAAGGAGCCGATGATCTTTACAACGGAGATAAAGATATTTTCCGGGCCGTGGTGGGCCAGCTCTGATATGTCGAAGAGATCGGAGATGAGCTTACTCATCATTTCTCCGGTGTTATGGGTGTCATAGTAGGAAAAAGAGAAGGCTTCAAATCTTTCGAAGAGCTCCCTTCTCATGCCTGATTCCATCCTGGCGCCCATCATATGTCCCTGATAGGTTACGTAGTATCTGCATAGGCTTCTGACGATGTACATGACTATCAAAAGAGCTGCTATTATACCCAGTCTCGAAAGGATGACAGAGGGCTCTTCCAGAAAAAGTGTGCTGCGAAGAAATCTCAAAAACTGAGGAAAGGCCAGATCAATGACTGATAAAACTGTTGCACAAAAAAGATCAAAAAGAAATACGCCCATATATGGTTTGTAATATGGAATGAATTTTTTAATAAGCTTCATGAAACACCTCGAAGTATATAGATTTGAAAACTAAAATTTATTGTACTGTATATTTATGAATAAATCACGTTAAAAATAGCTGTGCTATAATATGGATGTAAACATATTTGTTTTTATGAGGGGAAAACGTGAAAAATAAAGCTATTATCGCTGCGATCATTGCCATAATGATCGGAGTTCTTATTTTTGTTGTTATCAGATACAACACTTCTATGAAATCAGAGGATGCCGCTCCTGAACTTTCTTCGCAAGCGGAAAGTACAGAGCCTATGGCAGATATTGAAACTGGTATTTCTTCACCTGAAAGTATTCCTGATTACGATGACACTGATGACATTGTAACCAGGGAAGTTCAAAGTGTCAGCACCGTAATTCTAAATGAAGCCATAAAGATCAATGATGGAAACATCGGTGAATTCTACAGTAAAGAGAGCTATGAAGATGTAATACCGGTGGACATCAGGACTTTTTCCAAAAGTGAAATCCCTGCAAAATATGATTCCAGGGACGTTAACGGGAAAAGATATATCACAGAAATAGAGGATCAGGGATATACCAGCCTTTGTTGGTCTTATTCCGCAATTGCCTCAGTGGAAGCCGATATATTATCTCATCATAGTGATATTGATTATTCCGATCTGAATCTGTCCGAAAAACATCTTGCTTATTACAATCTGCACAAGGCGGAAGGCTCTGTTAACGGCTACATTGACAATGATTACCGCAAAATTGAAAATGCAGAAAATGAAGATGATGACTGGATATTTGATTATGACACCAACTATGTTTCTGTGGGGGGCGTTTCAAATTTTGTCATCAGCCTTCTGACTGCATGGAAGGGGCCGGTTACGGAAACGGGAGAGGATGCTTTTAAGAGTCTTTACGGTCAGAAATATATTTATGAAGATAATTATGACGAGCCCTCAGATGCTTTTAACAGTGAATATCATGTTCAGGCTGTCAGTGAGATTCTGGCTTCGGAAGAAAACAGAGACATGGTGAAGCAGATGATCATGGAACACGGAGCTGTTACAGCTTCTGTGAATGCTGACAATCAGTACTGGAGGAATCATAACAGGACTCTTTATTCTGCCTTCGGAGGAGAGCCGGTTCCCACAGCCAATCACGAAGTGGTGATCGTGGGATGGGATGATGATTACAGCGGGTCCAATTTTGTGACCAGCCCCAAGAAGGACGGAGCCTGGCTTTGCAGGAACAGCTGGGGGAATTTTTCCGGAGAAGGCGGATATTTTTATCTGTCATATTATGATGAGACCACCTGCAATAACAATGTGGCAGGATATTCGGTTGTCCTTAAGGGGGAAAAGGACTGGTATGACAACAACTATCAGCTATGCGGCTTTTTAGACAATGTGGTAAGTGCTTTGGATGATTCGCAGAATTATGTTACTGCCTACACGGAGTCTCAGAATCCCTATGCTGTATTGTATGAGGCTTCTTCAGATGAGAGCCTTATGGCTGTTGGACTGATGGGAATCGATACCTATCAGCAATATGACATCGAGATATATGTGAATCCGGAGATGACAGATGATCAATTCATAGGTTTTAATAAGCTGATGGAGCCCGAGAATACAACTAAGGTATCGGCCATAAGCGGCGGCTATCATACCTATGAATTATCAAAGCCGGTAAAGCTGAATAAAGGGGATAATTTTCTTGTACTGGTGAATCCTGCCAGCAGCGGAATACTGATCTATGAAAATACCGCAGACAATGTGGGAGATGCCAACTATGATGAGTGGAACAACCTTACCGGAAATATTCGTAACAATTATGAGGCCAGTCGTAGGAGCTATTATATAGCAGATGACGGAACAGGACTTTTGCGCCAGGATGACAAGGATTTCTTTGTTAAGGCCTATACCAATAATAACTGATGAAATTTAAAGATTCGCAACGAAAAAGAGACGTTACTAACGTCTCTTTTTCGTTTCACAAGATTTTTTGGGAGGAGGGCTGTGCAATGGGGAGTTACACAGCCCAGGTATGAAAAAAGTTTTGTTGGGGGAGTGAGAATTTTTATTCTCAATAAATATATCGGTGAGATAATTAAAAACTTAACTGTAAATCGTATATTTTTATTGCGAAATAATATACAAAAAATACTATTCTGAATTGTGCAATTATTTTACAGAACGGGTGTTTGAAATTTCAACGGTTTTGTGATATATTGTGTTTATTAAAGAGAAAGGCACAATATATATGGGAAAGAACGATAAAGAATTAGAGCAGATCAGCACAACAGATAAATTGAAGGCTCTTAAGACACTTAAGGAAGCCGGCTACAGAGTGGAATTAAACGGAAGCGGTGTTCCTACAGTTATCTGCCAGAAACCTGAGGATATCGATAAGGAGCTTAAGAATGTACGTAAGCTTCTCAAGGAGCTTCGCTACAGCGGAAGCTTTGGCGTAAGGGCAGTGAGAAAGACAGATATGATCTCAACCGAAGAGTCTGAGGAGAGAACAGAGACAGCAGAGCCTATCTCAGCATAATACAGAACATAAAAAGAAGCACCTCATCGAGGTGCTTTAATTTTTGGGAGGAGGGGTCGATCAGTGGGGAGCCGATCGACCCGGTATGAAAAAAGTTTTGTTGGGGGAGTCAGAAGTTTTGTACTTCTGATATTGTATATATTAAAGGCTAAATTTGGACAAAATATGGACGATTTATAAACAAAACATAAAGTAAGTCGAAATAATAAATAACATAGACACGATATTTAGTTTATTTTTTTTAATTTATTTTTGATTCATACGAAATATTGTATAATATTATTGTGATAATTCTATACACAACTTAGGAGAAATCAGTTCTTTTACTTATTCGGAGAGGGGCTATATGAATATGATCCCGTCAGCAACACCCATAAAAGAACCCAATATGGCCATCAGTCAAATTTCATCCGGGGATTGTGCGGCTGCCGCAGCAAGAGCGGCTACAGCCAATTTACTTTTCAGAATTGAGAGTGATACTGCTACAATTTTTCATGAGAAAGGTAGCAGAACTTATATTGTTCATAAAAATGAGATCAATTGCAATGACAATGCTTCGGAGTATTTTGTGGTCATGGAAGGCGGAATGGCGCCGGACATAAGAGAAAGAGCCCAGATCACAGTTAATGTGTCCAGGATCAAAGATCTGAGAACCCTCAGCGACAAAGTGTATATAGATACAAGATATAGGAACCTCTTTTTGCAGGGAGGCGAGGGAATAGGAACTGCCGTAAGTAATCTTCCGGATATAAAAATGGGAGAATATCTTATCGAGAATAACGCCAGGAGACTGATTTTTGATGCGGTTGCAGGCGTTGTAGACATATCCGACGGAGCGCAGCTTCTTTTGATAACCGTCAGCTGCCCCGAGGGAATGATGATAGCTGCCAAACAGCCCATGGTACAGACCGGATTTTCAGGCGGAATAACCATTATGGGAGACTACGGCGAATTGGCGAGTATCCACCAAAGAGACATCACCGAATCTATAGATGCTCAGCTCAAGAGGCAGGTGGATATTGGAGTTAAGAGTATTCTTGTAAGTCCCGGATCCTATTGTTCATCCAGTATAAAACAGCAGCTTCATGTGAGCCTTGATACTGCCATAAGATGTTACAATTTCCCGGGGTATACCATAGATGCGGCTGTGGCCGCGGGAATTGAGAATATGCTTCTTGTGGGCAATGTGGGAAAACTGGTCAAGCTGGCTGCAGGTATCATGAATACCAATTCCTATGCATCGGACGGTCGCAGAGAGATATTTGCCGCTCATACAGCACTGGTGGGAGGAACAGCCATACAGGTCAGAACCGTTATGGGGTGCATCACCTGCGACGAGATACTTTCCCTTTTGGATAACTGGGGACTTCGTGACAGAGTCATGAACAGCATTATGATGGCTATCTCAAATTGCGTCAGAGCCCGCAGCCAGGGCAAGCTTCGGTTCGGTGTGGCACTTTTTTCAGAGGAGTATGGTTTGCTGGGGCAGACAATGGATACAAAAAATGTAATTGTTAAGGTTTCACAGGAACAATTTGCATTGTCACTGAAGCTAAAATAAGGTATTCTATTGTAAGTATGTTTTTTTGCATTTAAAAAGATTTGTTAGGAGAGAATTGGGGAAATGAGTAAGATAATTTTGACCGGAGACCGTCCTACCGGCAAACTTCATGTAGGACACTATGTCGGATCGCTCAAGAGAAGGGTGGAGCTTCAGAATTCCGGTGAGTTTGATAAGATTTTTATCATGATTGCCGATGCACAGGCCCTTACAGATAACGCAGACAACCCGGAGAAGGTAAGACAGAACATCATCGAGGTTGCCCTGGACTATTTGGCTGCAGGACTTGATCCAGCCAAGTCTACACTTTTTATCCAGTCACAGATTCCGGAGCTTACAGAGCTTTCATTTTATTATATGAATCTTGTTACTGTATCCAGACTTCAGAGGAATCCTACCGTTAAGTCTGAGATTCAGATGAGAAATTTTGAGACCAGCATCCCTGTTGGTTTCTTCACTTATCCTATCAGCCAGGCGGCTGATATCACTGCATTCAAGGCTACTACCGTTCCGGTTGGAGAGGATCAGGAGCCTATGATCGAGCAGACAAGAGAAATTGTCAGAAAATTCAATTCTGTATATGGTGATACACTGGTTGAGCCTGACATCCTTTTACCTGATAATGCAGCATGTCTGCGTCTGCCCGGTACTGACGGCAAGGCCAAGATGAGTAAGTCACTGGGTAACTGCATCTACCTTTCCGAGGAGCCTGACGAGATCAAGAAGAAGGTTATGTCCATGTTTACAGATCCTAATCACCTCAGGGTCGAGGATCCCGGACAGGTTGAGGGCAATCCTGTATTTATCTATCTTGATGCTTTTGCAAAGGATGAGCACTTTGCAGAGTTTGCTCCTGATTATGCTAATCTTCAGGAGATGAAGGATCATTACTCAAGAGGCGGTCTCGGAGACGTTAAGGTCAAGAGATTCCTCAACGAGGTTATTCAGGCTGAACTTGAGCCTATCCGCAAGAGAAGAAAGGAATTCCAGAAGGATATTCCTTATGTTTACGAAGTACTTAAGAAAGGCAGCGAGGTAGCTGAGGCTGTAGCCGCACAAACTTTGGCAGATGTTAAGAATGCTATGAAGATCAACTACTTTGATGATAAAGAACTTATCGCAATGCAATCTGCAAAGTACGAGGAGATGGGTGACTGATGAAAAACATTCTGTTTGTAGCTTCTGAAGGAGTACCTTTTATCAAAACCGGTGGACTGGCTGACGTAGTTGGTTCACTTCCCAAGAACATTGATAAGAGATATTTCGATGTCCGGGTTATACTTCCGCTTTATAAATGCATCAATCAGAAAATGAAGGACAAGATGGAGTATGTAACCAACTTCTACATGGACTTTCATTGGAAGAATGAGTATGTAGGCATTTTTAAGGCCGAGGTTGATGGAATCAAGTATTATTTTATTGATAATGAGTTCTATTTCAACGGCATGAAGCCTTATGGGGATGATGTTCTTTTCGAGATAGAGAAGTATGCATACTTCTCTAAGGCAGCGCTTTCTGTACTGCCTGTGCTTGATTTCAGACCTGACATTATTCACTGCCATGACTGGCAGACAGGTCTTGTACCTGTGTATCTCAAGGAGAGATTCCAGGGAAGCGAGTTCTATCGCGGAATCAAGGCGATCATGACCATACACAATCTGAAGTTCCAGGGAAAATGGGACATCAGAGCTGTACAGGATATTACAGGACTTCCTGATTATTACTTTACACCGGACAAGCTTGGGCTTTATAAGGATGCCAACCTTCTTAAGGGCGGTATCGTATTCTCAGATGCCATTACTACTGTAAGTAAGGCCTATGCAGA
The DNA here is from genome assembly GCF_000621605.1 of Butyrivibrio sp. MC2021. Taxonomy (GTDB): domain Bacteria; phylum Bacillota; class Clostridia; order Lachnospirales; family Lachnospiraceae; genus Butyrivibrio. The sequence continues at coordinate 26,448 of NZ_JHXX01000001.1, forward strand.
AGAGATCAAAACAGAGTTTTACGGCGAGAATCTGGACGGACTTCTCAGAGCCAGAGCCCACGACCTCAGAGGTATTGTAAACGGCATTGACTATGATGAGTTCAATCCCGAGACTGATAAATATATTCCTTATCAGTACAATGCCATCAACTTCCGCAAGGAGAAGATCAAGAACAAGAGAGCTCTTCAGAAGGAGCTTGGGCTTAAGGAAGATGATAAGTGCATGATGATCGGTATTGTCTCCAGACTTACCGACCAGAAGGGATTTGACCTTATCAACTATGTTCTTGATGAACTTTGCCAGGATGCCATTCAGCTTGTTGTTCTGGGAACAGGCGAAGAGCAGTATGAGAATTCCTTCCGTCACTTTGACTGGAAGTACAATGACAAGGTTTCTGCCAATATCTATTATTCAGAGCCTATGTCACACAAGATTTATGCTGCAGCCGATGTTTTCCTGATGCCGTCACTGTTTGAGCCCTGCGGACTTTCACAGCTCATGGCCCTCAGATACGGAACTATTCCGATCGTTAGACAGACCGGCGGACTTATCGATACTGTTGAGCCTTACAACAAGTTTGAGAGCACAGGAACAGGTTTCGGTTTCCTTAATTACAACGCTCATGAGATGCTTGGTACCATCAGAGAGGCTGAGCATGTATTCTATGATCAGAAGCGCGAATGGAACAAGATGATCGACCGTGCAATGGCAGTTGATTTCTCCTGGAAGGTATCTGCTGAGAAGTATCAGGAGATGTACGACTGGCTCAGACCATAACCTATTATTTCAAATTATTTGTGGAATACTTCCTTTATGGGAGGTATTCCTTTTTTATTTGAAAAAACTCTTAAGAGTATATTAAATCTGCGGCTGTTTGTGGTTTTTGATGTGCGATAAATAGTATAGTAATATTGTGTAATTGTGTGAACGGAGGTGTGGCTATGCGAGGTTTAAACAAACATTTCAGACATAATTGTGCAAGATTATTTGCAGCAGTGCTTGTTACTATCATGGTATTTAACTGCTTGCCTTTTGCGGCGCCGGATGGGGCTGTGGCTTATGCCATGGAACTTTCAGGTTCCTACAGCCTGAATGGCACTGACTATTCAGGAACACTCAGCGACGCATTTGATGCACTTACCGCTGAGGGTACCAATACCCTTGTGCTCAAATCTGATTTCCTTGTGGACAAAAGGCTTATTCTTCCCAGGGAGTATAAGCTGGTAATAAATCTTGATGGGCATACTATCAGTGGTGACATAACTAAACGCAACGGTTTCATCACTGTTTTGGATAATGCAAGTCTGAGGATTCTTGGAAACGGCGGAAAACTCAGCAATTTTGCCGAAACAGAAGGGAACGGAGGCGTTATTTTTGCCGGGGATTACAGTAATATCGAACTGGAGAAGCTGACCATAAGTGGAAATAATGCCAAAAACGGCGGAGCAATTTATCTTGAGAATCAGACCGTTTTGAGGATGGCAGGAGTTGAACTTACCGGCAACACCAGCAGTGAAAACGGCGGTGCCATATATATCAATGGATCTCTTTCCTGCGTTGAAATGGATAACGCTGTTAAGATCGTGAGAAATATTGCCGCTAATTCCGGCGGTGCTATCTACATAGATGGAAATAACGTTGAAATCTCCGGATCCGGTGCTACGATCTCCGGGAATTATACAATCGGCGGAAATGGCAGTGGTATCTATGCCGCAGGAGATGTTGAGATCGGTAAAAGCAGCGGCATTTCCATCAGAGATCTGAAGCTTAACGACAATAAGTCCATGAACTGCGGCGGAGGAATCTGCTTAAAAACCGGCGGCTGCACACTTAACAATATCACACTTACCGGCAATTCTGCCTCCGATAAAGGCGGCGGAATATGTGACCTTGGCTACGGCGTTAAAAATGAAGCTGGCAACAGGTTTATAAATATCACAGCAACAGAAAATACAGTCAGCTCCGCAACAGGTCAGGGCGGTGGTATATATGTGGCACCTGACCGTACTCTTAATATTACCGGGAAGATCATTGTCAGCGGAAATAAGGTAAGCAAAAATGCTGACAATATTTATCTTGATGACAGCGATAAAGGCTCTCATGCATATCTGAGTATCGCAAACCTTGCAACTGATTCTGAAGTAGGTATTGTCAGAAAAGACAGCAGCTATAATCTTATAACCAATGATCCCTGTGATGCTAAACTGCGTCTTTTTACCTATGACAACAGTGGATATCACCTGGATACAGATGAAGATCCGCAAAGTGTAACCTATAAGTATCTGATGGTAAAGAGCGGTGCCCCGGATTCCGGAGCCACTGCTGTTGCCCTGGATATTACCAAGTGGAAAACCGGTACAGCGGACGCCGGATTTACTTATCTTTCCACAGATGGTGCGGAATATCCGGTTATATACGGCTATGCCTCATCGCCGGATAACAACGTCTCAAAAGATATAGTAAATAAGTATTTCTGGTCAGAGGGATACTTTATGAGTGATCCTTCTGTTTATGATGTGCATCTTTCAACTATGTCCATGAATATGGCCATGGCAGGTGGCGATTCCAACCTGTTTGAACATTCCGATTACAGATACAAGTTTGATAACATCAAGAGTCTTCTTAAAGGCATAGGTTGTACAGCAGATGATATTTACATTAATGACTGGTATATCCAGAAGCCCACAGACGACAGTATCGGTGTGGCTATTGGCAAAAGGAAGATAACTTCTCTTGCAGAGGGAAATGCTGAGTATACTCTTATACCGATTGTTGTAAGAAGTTCTAACTATGAGAGCGAGTGGGCTTCCAACATGACTATGAACGGCGCCAATACCGAAGGTGAAGAAAATGCAGAGTCTTCGGGCTTTAGGTCTGCCAGAACCCATGTCATAGAGTCCCTTGAATACTATTTGGACCATTACAATGTGAGACCTCTTTTGAAAGAAGGTAAGGTAAAATTCTGGGTTACAGGCTACTCCAGAGGAGCTGCTACAGCCAATCTGGTGGCAAAGTATCTGGTGGATAACTATGGAAACTATTCTCTTCAGTATGTCGATAATCCAAATCAGGTATTTGCATATTGTATGGCAGCGCCTCAAGGTGGTACGGATTCAGCAGAATCTGTGCTGGCAAAAGATGATGATTCAAAGGGCTATTACTGCATACACAATGTACTAAACAAGGCCGATCAGATACCACTTATGGCTCCCGGACTTATGGGATTTAAGAGATATGGTGTTGATCATTATGTTCCGGGATCTGAGAAAGGGGAAGTAACCGCCACAGTTAATAAGGCTTCTGATGAGAACGGCAGCTACGCAGTAACCACTTATAAAGACAATGAGCCCTGGAAAACGAAGACCACAGAGTACAACATGTGGCGTCCAAATATGATTGACCAACTGGCTGTAGTTAATTCAGGGGTAAAATTCAATGATAACTTCAAAGTGACGGATTTTTCCGTTTTACCTCCGAATTTAAAGCCTACCCAGGACCCTGCCCTTAGTAATGTATGCCTTGAGGACTGGTCTGAAAATTTATATACCGATTTGCAGTCTTGGGAAGTTCTTGGTGAGGGTAAAAAGCTTACCAGAGCAAATTACAGTGGCTACACCATGCGGGAGGGCACTCCCGAAGGAAGCTGGTATAATAACGGAACCACTGTTCAGAACGCACTCAGGGAGCTTATTATCCTCATGAAGTCAAAATCTTCCCAGGAAAATGAAAAGCTCATGAATGCCATAAAGAGCGTTTACAACAAGCTTGGAACCTCCGGGAATATTTTCAGCTCCAAGCCCTCAGTTCTGACTATTTATACCAAGCTGATATCCAATTATGGGTGGAAGGACCCTGCTAACCAGCAGTACTGGCTCGATCAGTTCTGGTCAATGCTCATAGATAACAGCGACGGTCAGCCCAGTATTCTGGATCCCGGAGTATTGACTCAGACTGAGCTTGCGTCCTTTAAGCAGTATTATCCCGTAATTCTTGGACTGTGCTTCAGGGTAATGCCAATCGACTACAAGAATAATGATTTTCACTATGTTGCTACGTTTGCAAATAATGCAAGCGTTATAACTCAGACACATGTGCCTGAAATAAACCTTGCATGGTTAAGAAGCTTTGATAGTTTCTATGATGCAGAGAAGGATAAATCCTATAGATTCGCAGGTGGAGAAGCTGCTCCCGCTGTACCTTCCCCTGCAAATCTGACTGACGGAAGTTCCTACAACGGAGCCCGGATTTTGAAGCTTACAGGGGATGCTGACAGTGAAATATACTACATGCTCACAAAAACAGTTGGCTCTGAGAATATTCAGTCTCCGCTAATGTTGTACAGAAGTGGTGAGGGCATTGATCTTTTTCCTTCAAAGGACGGAGATGTTCTTTACACTGTAGAGACTTATGCCCTTAGAAACTACGTTGATGTTGACGGTAAAGTGGGAATCTATAGCAGCGCATCCAAGGCTTACAGCTTTTACATAAGTGATGGAAGAACGCTCTTTGTAAAGAATAAGCCTGAAATGACAGATTATGACAGCATTTCTTATGCTGGTGGCAGTCAGGTCAGCCTTGATGCTAAGCTTACAAAAGATCAAGAGAGTAGTTATAGATTTAAAGAGTGGAAGATTGAGATAAAAGACGGTGATACATGGAGCGACTGGGATGGAATCACAACTAATGCCAGGAAAAAAGCTGTATGTACTTTCAGTATGCCTGACAGTGAACTTCGGGCAGAGGCGGTCTTTGCTCCTGTTGTGACCCTTAAAGGACTTACAGATATAGGCATCAACCTTAGTACTTTTAGTGCGGTTGCAGGAGAAAAACTTCTTTCAAAAACCGAAAGCGCACCGGTATTTACGGATGGTAACTCAGAAGTAGCTTATTCCGGCACTGTAAGGCTCAGATGGGAATCTAATGACAGTGTTGTAACTGATATGATAAAACCTGAAATGCAGTACAGGTTTATTTATGAGCTTGAGGACTGGATAAGTGCTGACGGAGCTACTGCTTACAGATTTGACAAGGCAGCTGAGAACTGGACTGTTCCAGAAGATGCCGGCTATGCAATTGAGACCACAGAAAAGGGAATCAAGGTGGTTTCAAAATGGTTCGCCGCTGTGGGAGATCAGCAGCCTTTGGAACAGAGCAGCTTTACTCTTAAGATAGATTTCCATTCTCTTGCAGATGAGATAAGCCCGGCATCTAAATCATTTACTGTAGAAAAAGGCTCAGAATTTACGCTGGATGCAGCCTCACTTTTGTACGAGGCAGTTTCCGGAGCTGCAGATGATGAAAATGCCTCCACTTATGATTTTGTTTATATGACCCAGACCGGTATCCCGGAGGAAGACAGCAAATTATTTGAGGATTATTTCTGGTTCGATATGCCGGAGAATGATGTGAATATCGACATCTACTTTGGTAAAGCCATCGAGGAGATCCATCTGCAAACAGAATATGCTCCTGAACCGAACACCGGAAATCTTCTGGAAGCCGGCATCAGCAGCTGCACGATCACTATCGGAAATATTGATTATTATTTGAGCTCGGATGATATCAAGGAAAGCTGGACACCGGACAGTGTGACAGCAAGAGGAAATACGGTTTATACCGTCACATATACCATCGACATGTCCAAACTGAAGGATTCTGAAGGCAAAGATATAAGTGGCAGCTATATCATATATGATGACAGCATGGCTTTCATTAATGAATCAGATGCTGATGAGATGAAACACTACAGCAGCCACATTATCCCCGGAGAAAATGAAGGGGAAGCCGATGAGAACGGACTGTATAACAGACTCAGTTTCAGTCATATCTTTGAGGTCACCGAGAATCCCACGGTTACCGGTATTTATAATCCTGAGGATGTAACAATTGTCTGGGACAGCGCTGTAACTGACAGAGAATTTGCGGATCTTATAGCTCCGCAGCTTCCTGCTACTGTAAATGCTATTACCGATGACAGCAGCCTTGACTGTCTATCTGTTTCATGGAATCAGATAAACACAGGCTATGATCCTTCGTCGCTGGCGGCCCAGAACATTACTGTATCCGGAACTGTTACAATACCTGAGGGCTACAGGCTTTCCGAGGATGAAGAAACAGCAGTAACGGTTAAAGTCTCTTTGGAGGGCGCTCCATATACTTCTATGGCAATTCCTTATCCCGACAGCGAAGTTATAGAATGCGACATGCCATCGGGAGAAGGCAGCATCGAAGTAGAGCTTAGCTGCGAGAGTCAGGATGCCAAGGTATATTATACACTGGACGGCTCAAGTCCCGTGGATGCAAAGGGCCGGATTTCCGAAAACGCCATCAGTTATACGGAAGGGGATAAGATCCTTATTAGCGGCAATGCTCTTGTAGACGGCAAACAGATTGTTTCCCTTAAGACTACTGCTATTAAGGATGGAATGCAAGCTGCTGAGGTCTATACTTCAGGCTATGAGTTTATTAAGCCGATGGCTGATGTCAGCCAGGATGATCTTGAGATGATCTACATGTTTGAACTGGAAAAGGGACACAAGCTTGACAGTATAGCAGCAGGCCTTTTGCCGGAGGGATGGTCCTGGGATGCAGAGATCAACGATCCTTCCAAATATCCTGCGGATAACGCTGTTCAGATCGGAGACTTTGTAGATGCGGTCATTAGCTACAATCCCGATAGCAACGTATATTCCGATACAAAACTTGTGCTCAGCATTCCTGTAGTTGCAGAGCAATATTTGATCGAGTCGGAAATAAGTAATGCTATGGCATATAAGCTTCTTGGTTCCGAGGATATACCTGAGGGAGAAGAGGATGAGTATGTCAAATATGATGACACTCATTATCTTAGTAAGAGAATTCTCAGTGCTGAATCAGGTACAGAAATTGTACTTATCTACGATAAAAAGGACGAATTCGGAAACAACCTTGAATATATCCGTATAAACACCGCTTCGGGAAAAGAAATAGTACCGTCGGCCCAGAATGTTGACTTTTCTGAGGAAATGTACAGCTGCATATTTACCATGCCTGCAGAAAATGTACAGATCGTTCCTGTTTACGCCGGCCCTGAGGAAGCAGATGTCTCAGCGGTTCTTTTGAACGGCAATATGTCGGCCAAAGAGCTGACGCTTGTAACGGGAATGAAGACAGCCCTTTATCCTTCTGTATATCCGTTTAATACATTGGACAAGATTTCTTCTGTATCCTGGAAGGTTGATAAGGCCGGCAAGGGCGTTATTTCTCTGAAAAAGGGACTGATCACTGCCAAGAAGGCAGGAGAAGCCACCGTGACCGCCAGGGTTAAGATACTTAAAAACGGCTCTGCCACAGTAACGACCCAGGATATCACCTGTAAGATACATGTGACCGCAGCTGAGGCAAAGCCGGCAAATAAGCAGGCTGACAAGCGCTACAAGCTTACACTGGCTAAAAATACCATAAAAATGGATGTGAAGGCTCAGGAAAATGCAACAATCACTGCAAAATTGTCTTCGCCTAAGAAGCCCCTTAAGCAGGAGGACCTTGAGAAGGCCATTATTGAGGCAGGTTCAACCAATGAAAGAGTTGTAAGAATCGGAGAATATGACGGAGTATGGGCAAAGAACCTGACAGGAACCCAGCTCACATCGGATATTCCGATAATTGTTGTGGAACCCGGAACTGCCTATGTTTACGTAAAAACTAAGCTTGAGGATTCATCTTCTTACAATATCAGAGTTTGCAAGGTCACTGTTACCGCCAAGGCTTCAGAAGTGGAGATAACCGGCGATTCAGCCAATAAGATGACCGGTTATACCGAGGATGAACTTAAGAAGATGAATATCTCCGTTAAGAGCACCGATCCTGTGGATAAGAATAATATCGGATTAATCGAGCTTAAGCAGGGAGAGTGCGACAGGCTGTTCACTAGCCTGACCCCGGCCAATACCACAGATATTGTAAATATGAAGTGGACGGTATCCGGAGGAGTTACGATCAAGAACGGAGTAGTTTACGCCAAGAAGGCTTCGGCGGTTAAGAAGGGAATAACTACTCCCGCAAAGGTAACACTTACCTGCGGTAAGAAGAAATACATGATCTATATAGTGGTTAAATAACACCATTTCATTGACAAGGTTTTGCGGGTAAATCATAATACTATCTGTGATTTGTTATTACAGAAAGTAGGATTTATTTACATGCCAATGGATTTAGAAGAGAAGAGTAAAAAGAAAGGGCTTCTGTATCAGGCGGGAATACTGGCTATAGCCGGAATGATCTCCCGAGTGATAGGCCTTTTGTACAGAAGCCCTCTTACCGCTGTCATCGGTGATGAAGGTAATGGCTATTATACGGCTGCTTATGCCATATATACCATTATTCTCCTTATATCTTCATATAGTATTCCTTCTGCTATGTCCAAGATCATTTCAGGCAAACTTGCGGTTAAGGAATACAGGAACGCGCACAGGATCTTTAAGTGCGCTCTTGTTTATGTTTCCATAGTCGGGGGCATAGGAAGTCTGGTTCTTTTCTTTGGGGCAGATTTTCTTGTGGCCGGCAGAAGTGCCACGGTTCTCAGGTTCTTTGCTCCCACCATATTTGTTTTCGGATTTCTTGGGGTTTTAAGAGGTTATTTTCAGGCTCACAGAACCATGGTTCCCACCTCGGTTTCACAGCTTATTGAGCAGATCCTCAACGCTATTGTCAGCATCAGTGCTGCACTTATCCTTACCGGAATAGCAGGAAATGAGGATCCATCCAAAAGGGCGGTTTACGGCGCCATCGGAAGCGCACTGGGAACAGGCTCCGGAGTAGTGATAGCTCTTTTATTCATGCTCTTTGTTTATCATGTGAACAGGAAATCTATCCATAAGAGAGTAAACAACGATACCCACGAGGATATGACTGACAAAGAGATTTTTAAGCTCATCATCCTCATTGTTACTCCCTTTCTTCTCAGCACCTTTATCTACAACTTATCCACGTCCCTGAATTATACTCTGTTCAGCAGGATTCTTTTGAATGTAAAAAATGTGGAAGAAAGCGCCATGGCTGCTCAGTACGGTATTTTTAACGGAAAAGCCATTGCCATTACCAATCTTCCCATAGCCCTGGCCAGTGCGACAGCAGCTGCCATGATCCCTGAGGTTTCAACTCTCTATGCAAAAGGAGATAAGGCAGGAGCAGGAGCTACTGTATCAAGAGTTTTAAGGGTTATACTTATGATCTCCATTCCCTGCGCAGTGGGCCTTTGCTCACTGGCAAAGCCGGTGATGATGATCCTTTTCCCTCAGAGAGCTTCTCTTGATGAGGCATCAATGCTTCTTATGATCCTGTCGGTAACGGTTATCTTTTATTCACAGTCCACTGTTACCAACGCTGTTCTTCAGGGAATCGGAAGAGTCAATGCACCTGTACTTAATGCGAGCATCGCCCTGATAATTCAGACCGTGGTTCTCAGTCTGCTTCTTTTGTACACAGACCTGGGGGATGTGGCGCTTTGTATCGTTACAATAGTTTATTCACTGATGATGTGCATTCTGAACAACGTGATAATGAGAAAGCACATTCCTGTGGCCAACGATATCAAAAAGGCCTATATTCTGCCGGTAATTTCGGCAGTTGTAATGGGAGGGGCGGCATATTTGGTGCATTTCCTTTTCTCACTTCTTTTCAGCAAGTTCATCGGCAGCGATTACTTTGTAAACCTGTTGGCAACTCTGATTGCTGTACTTATTGCAATATTTGTTTATTTCGTTGTACTTATAAAGTCGGGTGGAGCTTCGGAAGAAGATATCAGAAGATTTCCGAAGGGAGGAAGCATAGCTTCGCTTCTTAAAAAACTTAGGATCTTATAAATTATGAATGCGATTAATGGGGAAAAATCGATAGAAAAAAGTATAAGAAGGCAGTACATACTGCTGGTTGTCACTCTGATCTTTGTTATGGTTACGCTTATTCTGGGCACGCTGCTGTTCAGGTTTTACATGTCAAATTTCAAGACAAAGCAGGTAAGCAATGAATATGACAAGTACTACGTGATGATCACAGATAATTATAAGTCTGATTTCTGGCAGGCCATTTACCGTGGAGCATTGGAGGCCGCCAGGGAGGAGGGCATATTTGTCGAGCTCCTGGGACAGAATATCTCGGGGGAATACTCCTGCGAAGAGCTCATGAGAATCGCAATTGCTTCAAGAGTTGACGGAATAATCGTTTATGCCAACGAGAGCGATGAGATGACTGAGCTTATTAACGAAGCCACAGAGAAGGAAATTCCTGTTGTCACTCTCTACAACGACAATACCAGGTCCTCCAGAATGAGCTTTGTTGGTGTGGGAAGCTACAACATTGGTCGTGAATACGGCAAACAGATCAACAATATCGTCAGGGAAAAAAGAAGGGACAGCATCGAATCTGACAGAATCGGTCAGAGATCACCTCTGAAAATTGCTGTTCTTGTCAATGCAGACGCCGCGGATACAGGACAGAACATCATTATTTCCGCTATCCAGGACTGTCTGCGTCAAGTTAACATCACTGATTCAGAATATAATATTTCCACTGTAACAATAGACAATACCAATGCCTTTTCTGTGGAGGAGTCCATCAGAGATATTTTCCTTATGGAAAATGTTCCTGATGTAATTCTGTGCCTAAATGAGCTGGATACAGTCTGCGCTTATCAGGCTGTAGTTGACTTCAATAAGGTTGGAGAGGTAAATATCCTCGGATACTATGACTCGGATGCTATAGTCAATGCCGTTGACAGAGGTGTTCTCTATGCTACGGTTTCAATTGACACAAGGCAGTTGGGAGAATACTCCGTAAAAGCTCTTAACGATTATTACGAATATGGCAATACCAGCCAGTATTATTCTGCTGACATTACACTTATCAGTCAGGACAATGTGGCTGATTTTCTGAACAAGGAGGAAGGCGATGAATAAATTCCTTAACAAGCCCCTCCAGTTTAAGATAATAAGTGTCTGCGTATTCGTTAATGTCCTTATTTTTACAGTAAATCTGCTTCTGATGCTTGGGATGAATGCCATGGCTGTGGAGATGGAGAAGGTTTATGAAGGAAACAGGGCTCTTAATGAGATAGCAGAGGCAATTTCCGATGTTCAGGGATCCATGACGGACTACTTGAGTTCCAAGACCAGTGATTCCCTGGAGGAGTACTTCATAAGCGCCCAGAGACTTCAGGACAGGGCCGGTAATCTTGATAACAGAGTTACAGACCATGCCCTTACCAGGATGGAGAGAAACATCAGGAATATGACAGGAGATTATCTTGATGTTGTGAGCAGGACCATTGAATCCAAGCGCGGAAGAAATGTAGAAAAATACAGAAAGGACTATGAGGAAGCCACGCAGCTTTACGGCTTTCTTAATGAGTACTTAAGAAGTCTGAACCAGGAGCTTTTTGTCTCCAATTCAGAGAGCTACAGCATAATGGCCAGGGCCTTCAGAAGGTTTGAATTTATCAGCTTTATCGTTATGACTCTTGTTATGATCGGTAATGTTATCATTGTAACCAGCTTTGTCCGTGCCATGATGCTTCCTCTGAAAAAGCTTTCCGACTCGGCCAATGAGGTTGCAGCAGGCGACTTTGATGTGACCCTGCCGGAGGTCTCATATCAGGATGAGATCGGTATTGTTAACAATGCTTTCAGTAAGATGCTTGTTAGTATTAAACAGTATATCCAGAGGCTTACAGAGAGTATGGAAAAAGAAAGGGATATGCAGGAAAAGGAGCTCATGATGGAATCCCATCTGAAGGATGCCCAGCTTAAGTATCTGCGTGCCCAGATCAACCCCCATTTTCTTTTTAACACCCTAAATGCCGGAGCGCAGCTAGCCATGATGGAAGGAGCTGACAGGACCTATGAATATGTTCAGACCGTGGCGGACTTTTTCAGATATAATATAAAAAATCAGCAGACGGAGGTCCGGATTCGGGATGAGGTTACCCTGGTAGATAACTATATTCAGATCCTCAACGTAAGATTTTCCGGGGATATCGGCTATGAAAAGCAGGTTGATGAGAGGCTTCTTGATATGGTAATGCCGGCCATGATACTGCAGCCTATTGTTGAGAATGCAGTCAACCATGGAATAAGAGAGATGGGAAGTGAAGGAGTTATTACTCTCAGAGTCTATCGTGAAGATGATAATGTCTGCATAGGCATAGGCGATAACGGAAAGGGAATCAGTCAGGAGAATATCAGGAAGATTCTCAGCGGCAACTGGCACAATGATGAGAACAGCTATGACAACAACGGAATCGGAATGGACAATGTGATCTCAAGACTTCGTCTTTTTTCGGGAAATGAAGATGTAATAGATATAAAGAGCGCAGGACAGGGCAAGGGAGCGGAAGTTCTCATCAGGATCCCCTTCAGCCGCGCAGCACAATAAATTTTTTAGGGGTAAAACATGTACAGAGTAATGCTGGCCGATGATGAAGGTATCGTTATTGATTCAATGAAATTCATCATCGAAAAGGAATTTGGAAATCAGTGCGAAATAGAATTCGCCAAGACAGGAAGAAGTGTTATTGAGCTTGCAGAGCGCTTCAGACCTGATATTGCCGTAATCGATATTCATATGCCCGGAATCAATGGCATTGATGCCATCAGGGAAATGAAGCAGTTTTGTACCAATACGATTTTTATCGTTATGTCAGCCTATGATAAGTTTGATTATGCCAAGGAAGCCATAAAGCTTGGGGTAATGGAATATATCATGAAGCCCATGGACAGATACAAGGTTGTAAAAGTCCTGAAAAAGGCCATGGAACAGATTGATGAGGACAGGGAGAAGCGCAGCAATGAGCTGATGATCAAAGAAAAGCTTGAAACTGTGGAGCCCATCATCGAGAGCGGCCTTATCTACGACATTCTTTTGCAGGAACATTTTGAGGAGGATGTGGAGAGCTACAGAAGCATCCTTGGAATCAAAGAAAATTACGGATACATGATGGCTATCGTCTGCGGTGACTCCCAGGAGGGTAACCACATGACCAACGCTGTAGGAAGCTCGGTGAAGCTCTCAGGCAAGTATCAGGAGATACGAGAGGGGGTCAAGGACTTTTTTGCCTGCAAGGTAGGAAGTGTAATGGCCAATAAGATTGCGGTTCTTATTCCCTTTGAGAAGTCCGGGATGGAATACGGCGAGAGAACAGAACTCATAGAAAGGGCCAGAGACCTTACAAGATACCTGAGGAAAAAGACAGATATCAGCTATCGAATAGGAATTGGCGGTGTAAAGCCTCTTAAGGAGCTGGGAGACTCATACAGACAGGCACTGAATGCACTGGTGGCAACAACAGGGACTGTAGCTCATGTTGATGATCTTACCATTAGCTGCAATTATGAGGAGGACTACCCGATTCAGCTGGAGAAGCCGTTATTTGAAGCTGTATCCAAGGGCGACCTCAACGGAATGAAGGTAATAGCCGACAAATATGCGGACTGGATGTGCGCCAGGGCTGCAGACGGAGATATAATGTCTATGAGACTGAAGGTCCTGGAGTTTTCTCTTTACGCAGAGCATCTGGCTTATCAGAACGGCGGCCAGACCTACAGATATTCGGGAAGATGCGATTATCTTCCGGAGATCATGAACCTTAATACCACAGAAGAACTCAGGGACTGGTTCATGGAAAAGCTCACCGGAGCCTGCCAGAATGTTATCAGCAAGCGTGAGGAGCGCTCCAATGATATTATCAAGACTGCAAGGCTCTATATAGAGGAGAACTACAGCAAGGACATTTCTCTTGATGAAGTTTCGAGAAAGGTTAACATTTCGCCATATTACTTCAGCAAGATATTTAAGGAGGACAGCGGTCTTAACTTTATTGAATATCTCACCAACCTGAGGATCGATAAGGCTAAAAGACTTCTCTCCGACACGGATATGTCCATAAAGGAGATCTGCGTTTCCTGCGGATATACGGATCCTAACTACTTCAGCAGAAGCTTTAAGAAGAATGTAGGGGTTACACCTACCGAATTTAAGGACGGCAAGACAGTGGAGGAGTTTTAACAACAGTTGTTTTAAGTTTCAGAAGGTATCAGGGGATGAAAAAAGTTTTTGTCAGAAAAATAGCGGTACTTTTGGCGATGTGCATCATGATGGCGGGCCTTGCAGCCTGCGGTACAGAGATACAAAGCGGTCAGGGATCTTCCAAAAATGAAGATGACAAGCTGCAGATAGGCATGTGCTTTGACTCTTTTGTAATTGAGAGATGGCAAAGGGACAGGGATATTTTTGTGTCTATGGCTAAAGAACTGGGGGCTGAGGTCAATGTTCAGAACGCCAACGGTGATGTGGAGCAGCAAAAGAAACAGATCGATTACTTTATTAAAGAAGGAATGGATGTTATTGTTATCATCTCCATTGATTCCGAAGCTCTGAAGGACTCTGTCAAAAGGGCCAAGGATGCCGGGATCAAGATAATTGCCTATGACAGGCTGATTTCCAATGCCAATGTGGATCTCTACATATCCTTTGACAATGAGAAGGTTGGAGAGCTCATGGCTGAGACCATAGCAAAGGAATGCGGTGATGCCGGTAAGGTCATAAAGATCTGCGGATCACCCACTGACAGCAATGTGCATATGGTGGAAGCCGGTTTTGACAAGGTTATAACTGAAAAAGGCTATGAGATTCTTGATACATTTTATGCAGAAGGCTGGAGAGCAGAGCTGGCAAGCGACTATGTCTATAACAACATGGAGCTTATTATGGAGGCTGACGCAATAATGTGCGGTAATGATGACCTGGCCAGTAAGGTGGTTCATGCCCTATCTGAGAAGAGACTTGCCGGCAAAAAGCTGGTGGTTGGACAGGATGCTGATCTGGAAGCCTGCCAGAGAATAGTGGAGGGAACTCAGCTTTCCACGGTGTACAAGCCCATAGAAAAGCTGGCGCAGCAGGCGGCGGAATGTGCCGTGAAGCTGGCAAAGGGAGATGAACTGGATTCTGAGAATCTGTCGACATACTTTGACGGCACCTATGATGTTCCTTTTTTCAGGATTGAGCCTTCAATCGTAACGGAAAAGAATATGAATGAGATAATCATTGGTACAGGTTTTCATCTGAAAGAGGATGTTTATCTAAATGTTCCTGCCAAAATGCCCGATTAACCGATAATTATTAGACATAATAGCACAATTTTAATATATAGCAGACATGACAGCAAAAAAATGCTAGCATGTCTGTTTTTTATTGTCTGAATATTATAAAAAAATGAAGAACATCGTAAATCATTGCTAATGCTTTTATGATAATTTTATAAATGTAGAGAGCAGGACATGGTGTTCTGCAATAAAATTACAACCAAAATTTTGGGAGGTTTAATTATGAAGAAAAAACTGTTAAGCGTATTTCTTTGTGCAGCTATGGCTGCATCACTCCTCGTAGGATGCGGAAACGCAGCTTCTACAGGATCTCAGTCTGCAGGCGGTAATGCAGGCGGCGGAAGCGGCAAGGTTGGTGTTGCAATGCCTACCAAGGACCTTCAGAGATGGAACCAGGACGGTGCCAACATGGAGCAGCAGCTTAAGGCAGCCGGATATGATGTAGACCTTCAGTATGCATCAAATGATATTGCAACTCAGGTTTCACAGATTGAGAACATGATCAGCTCAGGCGCAAAGGTTCTTGTAATCGCATCTATCGATGGTGATTCCCTTGGAACAGTTCTTGCACAGGCTAAGGAGCAGGGCATTAAGGTTATCGCATATGACCGTCTTATCATGAACTCAGATGCTGTAACATATTATGCAACCTTCGATAACTACATGGTTGGAACAAAGCAGGGCGAGTATATCAGAGATCAGCTTGATCTTGATAACGCTGCAGGTCCTTTCAATCTTGAAATCTTCACAGGTGACCCCGGTGATAACAATGCAAGATTCTTCTATGGCGGTGCTATTGACGTTCTTAAGCCTTACATCGATGCCGGCAAGCTTGTAGTTCAGTCAGGACAGGTTGAGTTTGATAACGTTGCTACAGCTAACTGGTCAACAGAGAATGCTCAGTCAAGAATGGATGCTATCATTTCTGCTAACTATGCTGACGGAACCAAGATCGACGCTGTTCTTTGCTCAAACGACTCAACAGCACTCGGTGTTACAAACTCTCTTGAAGCTAACTACACAGGTGAGTGGCCTATTATCACAGGTCAGGACTGTGACGTTGCTAACGTTAAGAACATGATCGCCGGCAAGCAGTCAATGTCTATCTTCAAGGATACACGTACTCTTGCAGCTAAGACTGTAGAGATGGTTGACGCTATCATGAAGGGAACAGAGGCTCCTGTAAATGATACAAAGACCTATGATAATGGCACAGGCGTTATTCCTTCATTCCTTTGCGAGCCTGTATTTGCTGATGTTAACAACTACAAAGAGCTTCTTATTGATTCCGGTTACTACACAGAGGATCAGCTTAAGTAATCAAGTTCATACGCAGTTATTACTGCTAAACGGCTGCAGGCGGGTCTTAGCACCCGCCTCAGTCTATGAAAAAGACTAAAATCACCGAATGAAAAAAGTTAAAGTTTAGAATAATTGGGAAAAGGAGGGGTTGAATTGGCGAAGATATTACTGGAAATGAAGAATATCACCAAAACCTTCCCTGGTGTCAAAGCCTTGGATAATGTAAATCTCCAGGTTGAAGAGGGAGAAATTCATGCGCTTGTAGGAGAAAACGGAGCAGGAAAGTCCACACTTATGAACGTTCTGAGTGGTATCTATCCTTTTGGTTCCTACGAAGGCGATATTGTATATGATTCCGAAGTTTGTAAATTCAATGATATCAAGGATAGTGAAGGTAAGGGGATTGTTATTATCCACCAGGAGCTTGCGCTCATTCCCTATATGACAATTGCGGAAAACATGTTCCTCGGAAATGAGAGAGGAAGTAAATTCAGGATTAACTGGAACGAAACCTCCGGGCTTGCACGTAAGTATCTTGATATTGTAGGACTTAATGAAAGCACGGAAACACTGATCAAGGATATTGGTGTTGGTAAACAGCAGCTCGTTGAGATTGCAAAGGCTCTTTCAAAAAATGCCAGACTTCTTATTCTGGATGAGCCCACATCTTCACTTAACGAGACTGATTCAAGAGCTCTTTTGGACCTTATGCTCAAACTTAAGAAAGAGCAGGGGCTCACATCCATCATTATTTCTCATAAGCTGAATGAGGTATCCTATGTTGCCGACAAGATTACGGTAATCCGTGACGGAGCAACCATCGAAACTCTGACTAAGGGTGTGGATGATTTTTCGGAGTCACGTATCATCAAGGGCATGGTAGGAAGAGAACTTTCCGACCGATTCCCCAAGAGAGAGCCTCATATCGGCGAGGTTATGATGGAGGTAAAAAACTGGAATGTTTACCATCCTTTATATAGCGAAAGAAAGATTGTAAATAACGTAAATATTAACGTTAGAAAAGGTGAAGTTCTCGGTATTTCCGGACTTATGGGAGCAGGAAGAACAGAGCTTGCCATGAGTATCTTCGGAAAGAGCTATGGCGAGAACATCTCCGGACAGCTTTTTATAAAAGGTAAGGAAGTTCATCTTAATAACGTTCAGCAGGCCATTAAACATAAACTGGCATATGTTACCGAGGACAGAAAGGGCAACGGACTTATCCTTTCAAATCCTATCAAGATAAATACCACATTGGCTAATCTTGATGAGGTCAGCAATAAGTCAGTTATCGATAAGGACAAAGAGTACTCGGTAGCTGTTGACTATAAAGAGAAGCTTAAGACAAAATGTCCTACGGTAGAACAGAATGTAGGAAACCTCTCCGGAGGAAATCAGCAGAAAGTCCTTCTTGCAAAGTGGATGTTCGCTGATCCGGATATCCTTATTCTGGACGAGCCTACAAGAGGTATTGACGTAGGTGCAAAATATGAGATCTACTGCATCATCAACCAGCTGGTATCTGAAGGAAAATCAGTAATCATGATTTCCTCCGAGCTTCCGGAAATTCTGGGAATGTGCGACAGAATATATGTAATGAACGAAGGCAGAATGGTTGGAGAGCTGGATGGCAAAGAAGCTACCCAGGAAAAGATTATGACTTATATCTTACAATCATCCGGAAAAGGGGAGGAATAAATTATGAATAAGAATCAGGTTTTGGGTTTCCTTAAGAAAAACACCATGATAATTGTACTTTTGATAGTTCTTGGTTTCTTTGCATGGAGAACCGGGGGAGCGATCCTTCTTCCCATGAACGTAAGTAACCTTATTTCACAGAACGCATACGTATTCGTTCTTGCAACAGGTATGCTGCTCTGTATCCTGACCGGTGGTAACATCGATCTTTCAGTTGGATCTGTTGTATGTTTCGTTGGAGCGGTTGGAGCAACTCTGATGGTTAACTTAAACGTTCCCATTTGGCTTTCAATCATTATCATGATCCTCATCGGTACTGCAATCGGTGCTTTCCAGGGATTCTGGATCGCCTTTGTAAGAATTCCGCCTTTCATCGTAACTCTGGCTGGAATGCTTGCTTTCAGAGGACTTTCAAACGTAGTGCTTAACGGTCTTACAGTTTCCATCAAGGACAAGACCACATTCGTTAACCTCTTCGGCGGCGGTGCTGACTGCTACGTTCGCGATTTCTTCGGCGGATCAGACCTGAACCTTACATGTCTCTTTGGCGGTATGGTTGCAGCAGGTATCTTCGTTCTTCTTCAGGTTACAAGCCGTGTTAAGAGAGTGAAGAAAAACTATGAGGTTGAACCCTTCCTTACATTCATTGTAAAGCTGGTAGCAATTTCCGCTGTTCTTCTTATTTTTGCTTACAAGCTTTCACAGCATAAGGGTATTCCTACAGTTCTTATCTGGGTTATGGTAGTAGTTCTTGTTTATGGCTACATAACCAACAACACCACAGTAGGTCGTTATTTCTACGCAGTAGGTGGTAACGAGAAGGCAACAAAGCTTTCCGGTATCAATACCAACAAGGTTTACTTCCTTGCATACACAAACATGGGCTTCCTTGCAGCTCTTGCAGGAATGATCACCATCGCAAGACTTACATCAGCTCAGCCTACTTATGGTCAGAACTATGAGATGGACGCCATCGGATCCTGCTTCATCGGTGGAGCATCAGCTTACGGTGGAATCGGAACAGTTCCCGGAGTTATCGTAGGTGCGGTACTCATGGGTGTTATCAACCTTGGTATGTCACTGATGGGCGTAGATGCCAACATGCAGAAGGTGGTAAAGGGTGTAGTTCTTCTTGCAGCCGTTATCTTCGACGTAGTATCCAAGAGAGGCGGAAAGCTCTTTGCCAAGAACTGATCTGTTTATTTTGAAAGGATAATGCATCCCATATGCAATTCCCTTTATTGGGCCACAGATTATATCTGTGGCTCAATTTTTTGTTGCCATAAAGGCGGAAAATAGGTAAGATATTAGCCGTGACTGTTTAAGATTTCGAAGAAAGAGATTATTATGAGTATTTTAAATGTTGAGAATTTAACCCATGGCTTTGGTGACAGAGCCATTTTTGAGGATGTATCCTTCAGACTTCTTAAGGGAGAGCATATCGGCCTTGTGGGAGCCAACGGAGAAGGAAAGTCCACATTTATGAATATAATCACAGGCAAACTCATGCCTGATGCCGGCAAAATCGAGTGGTCCAAGAATGTTAAGGTTGGCTATCTTGATCAGCATGCTGTGTTAAAAGAGGGAATGACCATCAGAGACGTTCTTGCTTCAGCCTATGAGCCTCTTTATGAGATGGAGCGCAGAATGAACGAGATCTGTGATGCCATGGGAGAGGCTGACGAAGCAACCCTGGAGTCTCTTATGGAGGAGCTTGGAACCATTCAGGACCTTCTTACCAACAGAGATTTTTACCTTATCGATTCCAAGATAGAAGAGGTTTCAAGAGCCCTGGGCTTTTTGGAGCTTGGCCTTGACCGCGATGTTACAGAGCTTTCCGGAGGACAGAGAACCAAGATTCTTCTGGCTAAGCTTCTTTTGGAGAAGCCTGATATCCTTCTTCTGGACGAGCCTACCAACTATCTGGATGCAGAGCATATTGTATGGCTCACCAGATATCTTCAGGACTACGACAACGCTTTTATCCTGATTTCCCATGATATTCCTTTCCTTAACAGCGTGGTGAATATCATTTATCACATGGACGGTCAGTATCACAGTCTCGACAGATATGTTGGCGACTATGACAAGTTTATGGAAGTTTACGAGGCTAAAAAGGCTCAGAGAGAGGCTGCATACAATCGTCAGCAGCAGGAGATCGCAGAGCTCAAGGACTTCGTTGCAAGAAATAAATCCAGAGTTGCCACAAGAAATATGGCTATGTCCAGACAGAAGAAGCTGGATAACATGGATATCATTGAGAAGATTCAGGAAAAGCCAAAGCCGGAGTTTAACTTTAAGACAGCCCGCACTCCCGGAAAGATGATCTTTGAGACCAAGGATCTTGTTATCGGCTATGACAGTCCTCTTTCAACACCTCTCAATATCTCAATGGAGAGAAACTCCAAGATCGTTCTCACCGGTGCCAACGGTATCGGAAAGACAACCCTTCTTAAGAGCATTCTGGGACTTATTCCTTCTCTTGGCGGTTCTGTAGAACTTGGAGAAAATGTTGAGATCGGATATTTTGAGCAGGAGATGTCTCCTGATATTGAGACCACCTGCATGCAGGAGATCTGGAATGAATTCCCGGGCTTTTCTCAGTATGAGGTAAGATCCGCCCTTGCAAAGTGCGGCCTTACAACCAAGCATATCGAGAGTAAGTGCAAGGTTTTATCCGGAGGAGAGCAGGCTAAGGTAAGACTTTGCAAGCTTATCAACAGGGAGTCCAATGTTCTTGTTCTGGACGAGCCTACCAACCATCTTGATGTGGATGCCAAGGATGAGCTTCACAGAGCTCTTAAGGAATATAAGGGCAGTATCCTTATGGTTTGCCATGAGCCTGACTTCTATCAGGACTTCGCAACCCAGATCATGGACTGCTCAAAGTGGACCACCAGGGTATAAGGCTATCAGTCACTTATTAGCTTAAGTCCTGAAATGTCAGGAGAAATAGCCATTGAATAATTGGTATAGTACACTACAAAGCCCGGTTTAGCACCTCCGGGTTTTTTTACGTCCTTTCTTCTGAGGTAGTCTATCTCAACTTTTTCCTGATTCTTTCCTTTGGAATAAAAAGCGGCAAGAGCAGCAGCTTCCTCGAAGGCTCTGTCGGGAACTTCCTTTCCTCCGGTCAAAAGAACTACGTGGGATCCTGGGATCTTCTTGGCGTGAAACCACCAGTCACC
This sequence comes from Butyrivibrio sp. MC2021, assembly GCF_000621605.1. Classification (GTDB taxonomy): domain Bacteria; phylum Bacillota; class Clostridia; order Lachnospirales; family Lachnospiraceae; genus Butyrivibrio. The sequence goes on from NZ_JHXX01000001.1 coordinate 47,771, forward strand.
GCCGTTGGCTGTCTTGAAGGTGAGTTCATCGTTCTGAATATTATTTTTTCCTACAAAAATATCAAAGCCATCACTGGAAAGATAGTGGAATGGCTTGGAGGTGATCTTTTCCTTGCGACCGTTCTTTCCCTGAGGGTGAGCCTTGACGTAGCCGGAGAGGGCAAGCTCCTGACGGATCTGAGCAAGGTCAGCTTCCTTCTGGGCGATATCCAGGGCTGTGGAAATGGACTCCAGCTGCTCAATGGCCTGGGCTACCTCTGCCATCTGCTCGGTGAGGGCCTCCTGGGTTCTTTTGAGCTTGGTGTATTTATCAAAATACTTCTTGGCGTTCTGACTTACGGTAAGAGTAGGATCAAGAGGAATTGTCACATCCTCACCGGTGTTGTAATCATTTACTGTAATGTTCTTATCGCCTTCCTTGGCGCTGTAGCCGTAAACGGTGAGAAGTTCACCGAAAACTCTGTACTTGTCTTTTTTCTCGGAATCCTGAAGCTGCTTGGTCTGAAGATCATACTTTCTTACATTTCTCTCAAGAGCTGTCTGGACGATCTTACGAAGGTCCACGGATTTCTGCCTGATTCTTGTAACAACATTCTTTTCAGCATAATATTGCTCAATGAGAGCGGAGATGCTGTCGAAAGGCTTGGATGAATAGCCCTGAGACTCTTCGATGTGGCTATCGTTATCATAGATAGTGAGCGGAATAGAAGCATATTCTTTGGGAGTGCCATTCTCGTAGATGATTACAGGAGAGAAGCTTCCGTCCTTTATCTGGCTTACAACATCATCGAAGGCTCTGTAGAGAGCTATTGATTCCTGAGGATCCAGGGAGAGGGCGGATTTATCGGCATCAAGTCCTGCTCGGTAGCAGATTTCCTGGGATACAACAGGTGAAAAACCTGTGTAGCAGGAATAAATTGCCTTGAAAGCGGGCATGCCCTTGCTGAGAACGCTGGAAGAGAACTCATCGGCAGTGGTGGTGAGAGGATTGAGCTTGTCCTGGGAAGGAATGAAATACTTTCTTCCGGGAAGAACCTCTCTTACTGAGCTGACAGAAGCCGGGATATGCTTGATGCTGTCGATTATCATATCCTCTTCATCGGTGAAGATGATATTGCTGTACTTGCCCATGATCTCTATAAGAAGCACCTTGTGGCGAAGATCACCCATTTCATCAAGGTGTTCAATCTCAAATCTGATGATTCTTTCAAGGCCTCCCGGCTGGGATACAGAGATGATGCGGCCGTTCTGAATGTGCTTACGAAGAAGCATGCAGAAATTGGGCGCTGTCATCGGTGAGGGCTTGTTATCATCTGTCATATAAACCAGCGGAAGAGAAGCGTCCGCTGACATAACAACTCTGGCCTGCTTGATCTGATATTTTTCAATGTTCTCATAGGAGAGCTTTACCGTAATAAGAAGCTCATCGCTTTCTGTCTGAGCAATTTTATAGATACGACCTCCTGTTAAAAGGTCCCTGAAATCTTTAGTTAAATTCGCAACTGTAATTCCGTCAAATGCCATATTCTAATTTACCTTCCGTAGTAGAAATATTGTAAATGCAGGCTTAATTGTACCATGTATCAGGGCAGCATTCAAAGTTTAAGAATATTCATACAAATTCCATATTATGTGGGAATTAAATATTCACTTTGCTTATTTTGCGGTGTACATTGAAAAAGTTGCACATTTTGATTTTTTTGCTATAAAAGTGCACGGAAATAGCAATATGTGAGTAACAGTTGCAATATATGATAGGTGCAATATGACAACAAAAAATATAATGTACTTGAATTTAATTGTGCAATTCGCATAAAAAACGGGAGGAATTAAATGGGGAAGAGTTCTAAAACGAGTGTGGGAAGCTCGAAATCTTTTGTCGTGTATATGAAACGCTACTGGCAGCTTTATGCCATGTTATTTTTACCTCTTTTATACCTGGTGGTATTTAAGTATGCACCAATGGTCTATGTACAGATCGCATTCAAGAAGTACAGTCTGGTCAAGAGTATCTGGGAGCTGCCCCTGGCAGACAACCATGGATTTGAGTTCTTTATCAAGGCATTTAAGAACAACGATTTCAAATATGCTCTTAGAAACACACTGACACTTAATTTACTGGATCTGTTCTTTGGATTCCCGGCACCAATTATTTTCGCATTGATACTTAATGAGCTGTGTTTCAAGCATTACAAGAAGGTGGTTCAGACAATAGCTTATATGCCACACTTCCTGTCATGGGTTATCATCTACAGCTTGGCACTGCAGCTTCTTGCGCCTACAGATGGTCTTGTAAACATGGTCATCAGTAAGATGGGCTTTGATCCGATTCCTTTCCTGAATGATGGAAAACACTGGATCGGAAGCTATATCGGATTTGGTATCTGGCAGAACTTCGGCTGGGGCTCCATTGTATATTTGGCAGCTATTGCCGGCATCAATCCTGAGCTGTATGAAGCTGCTTCCGTAGACGGAGCAGGAAGATTCCGCAAGATGTGGCATATCACACTTCCCGGAATCAAGCCTACCATCGTAGTGCTTCTTATCATGAGCCTTGGTAACATCTTAGGCGGTGGCTTTGATCGTCCTTTCGCATTCCAGAACAACCTGGTTATGCGTGTGGCAGACGTTATCGCAACCTTCGTGTACAGAGTCGGTATCAAGGGACTTCAGTTCTCACTTACAACCGCGGTTGGTTTGTTCCAGTCTGTAGTAGGTATTTTCTTCCTGCTGATGGCAAACTTCATCTCACGTAAGCTTGGTGAGAGAGGAATCTGGTAAGGAGGTGCGAATAAATGAAAATTAAATCTGGCGCAGATAAAGCCTGGGATATTGTATTCGTGATCTTCTGCCTTTTGATCAGTCTGATGTGCATTATTCCTATGATAAATCTTCTTGCCAAGTCCCTCAGCGGAACAGACTACCTGGTAAGAAACGAAGTATATCTTTTGCCCAAGGGGCTCAACTTTAACGCATATGCAACAGTACTTAAGGATCCCAAGTACATTAGAGCATTTATATGGACTGTTTTCCTTACAGTCGTTTGTACGATCCTTTCTCTTACAATGACAACACTGTGCGCATTCCCGCTTATTTTTGAGAACCTTCGCGGAAGAAAGGCAATCAATATCTTCATTACAATTACAATGTTTTTTAACGCAGGAACAATTCCGAACTACCTGCTTATGCAGAAGCTGAACCTTCTCAGTAACCCGCTGGTACTGATCCTTCCGGGTGTAATGAGTGTTTACAACATGATCATCATGAGAAGTTTCTTCTATGGAATACCTGACAGCTTGCGTGAGTCTGCTGAGATCGACGGAGCAACATTCTTTGAGATTCTTACAAAGATTTATATACCGCTTTCCAAGCCTGTTTTGGCTACACTGGCTCTGTTTTATGCGGTAGGAAGATGGAATGGTTATTCCGATGCACTCATGTACATGAGAGAAGCCAAGTACTATACACTGCAGCTTCTTTTGTACAACATCATCAACAACATCAACCAGGTTGAGGTTGCCACACAGGAAGGCTTCTCAACACCGGGCCTTTCAGCATCACTTAAGGCAGCCATAGTAATGTTTTCAACTATTCCTATTTTGTGCATTTATCCGTTCCTCCAGAAGTACTTCATCCACGGAGTAACAATGGGTGCGGTTAAAGAATGAGCACTTAATGAGGTGTTTTCGAATTTGTGCGAATTCTTGTTCTGGCGAGCACAACGTGCGAGATCAGAACTACCTTGAACTTAATCCTTATTGGATTAAATAAATATTAATTGACATATTAGAAGGGAGGTCAATATGAAAAACAAAGTATTATCAGTTTTACTTGCATCTGCAATGGTATTCTCTGTAGCAGCTTGCGGATCTTCACAGGGAGGATCTACAGCAACAACAGATACACCTAAGGCAGAGACACAGACAGCTACTCAGGAGACTGCTACAACTACAGAAACAGCAGCAGAGCCTGCAGCTGAGTCAACCTCAGAACTTACAGACGGTAAGTTTGCTGAGACAAGACAGATTACTGTAGAGATCTACGACAGAGGTAACGACGGTGGTTCAGATCCTGAGAACAACATGTACACAGAGTTCATCAAAAAGGGAATGCTCGAGGAGCACAACGTAGAAGTTACCTTTAAGAAGGTTCCCAGATGGACAGAGGTTGATGATATCAACAACCTTCTTGCAGCTCAGGAAGCTCCTGATATCTGCGTAACCTACAGTTATCCTACAGTACTTACCTACGCTCAGATGGGCGGCGTTATCGATCTCAGCGAGATGATCGAGACCTACAAGGCTGATACTCCAAATCTTTGGGCATGGCTCGGCGACACAAACATGCTTTGGGACAAGGATCCTAAGACCGGCACAGTTTGGGCTATTGAGGGTAAGAGAGCAGAGCAGCAGAGAATAGTTACTTTCGTTCGTAAGGACTGGCTTGATAAGCTTGGACTCCAGGTTCCTACAACAACTCAGGAATTTGAAGACATGCTTATCGCATTCAGAGACAATGCAGATACTCTTCTTGGAGCAGATGCTTCCAAGATGGTTCCTTTCTCAGCAAGCTATGATATCGGATGGAGAGCATCCAACATTATCACATCATTCATGGATCCTGCTATCACAGACAAGGAGTACTACATCAACGGATTCGATGACAGAATGGTTACACAGGCTTCAACCAAGGAAGCTGTAAGACTTCTTAACAAGTGGTACAACGCAGACCTTATGTGGAAAGACTTCGTTCTTTACGGAAGTGGCGACACAACTGAGGACGATATGATCAAGGCCGGCTATGTTGGCGCATTCCAGCACAACTGGGATTATGTATTCAGAAACGGCGAGGACAGCATCAATTCTAACCTTAAGAGAAACGTAGGCGAGGACGCTGTATTTATTCCTGTTGACTGCTTCCAGAACTCAGCCGGCAAGTATTCCAAGTGGCTCTACAGCTCAGCAGGCGACAGAAAGATCTTCTTCCCTTCAACCAATGATGAGCCTTTAGCATCACTTCTTTACCTTGACTTCATTTCAAAGCCTGAGACAATCAAGTACCTCCAGGCAGGTGATGAGGGTGTTACACACGAAGTTCTTGACAGCGGCGCTATCCAGATCATTGCTGCAACTGGCGATGCAATCCAGAACTCAGGAAAGAACATCGACTACACAATCACATGTAACGGAACATACTTCGGTGACGAGGCTCTTGCAGCTCTTTCCCTGGCATACGGCTACGCTGAGGCTGATCCTGAGCTTGTAGATCAGGCTAACAAGATCGCTATGGCAGATGGTCTTGAGCCTAAGAACGTTAACGTTGGTGAGATCACTGCAGAGGCAGGTGTTGGCGATACTCTTTCAGCTAAGAGAGATCAGATCTATGATAACGCTGTAGTAGCTTCTGAGGCTGATTTCGATTCTGTTTGGGACAGCTATGTAGCAGATTACCTTTCATCAGGCGGACAGGCTATCATCGACGAGCGTACAGAGAAGTGGACAGAGTACTTTGGCGATGCTGACATGCTTCCATAATCGCAATTGAAAATTTTGAATTAAGTCATAAAAATGGCGCGGCTCCGATTTGGAGTCGCGCCATGATTTTTTTGTTCTTATTTATCAAAGGCAGCTAGCGTATGCTTTCTCAGCGCCTTCTGTGTGGATCTTCTTGAGGTCTGCGATAACAGCATCTGTAAGTCCTGCGATCTTGTTGAGATCCTGATCCCACATCTTCTCATTTCCAAGAACAGCCTTAACAAGGTCTTCCTCGGAATCATTTCTGTGCTCGTAGAAGAACTCAAGAGCCCATCTGTCATCACTTACTGTGTAGGTATTGCCAGCAGGTCTCTTGTTAACAAGACCGGCATCTGTAAGCTCCTGAACATCATTTGAATAGAATGCAATATATGCAGCCAGTGACATTGTAAGGCAAACAGGAAGCTTGCCGTTCTTTTCAATGTACTGAAGGAATGAAGGCATATTTCTTGCTTTCCACTTACTTGTTGAGTTAAGTGAGATAGACATAAGCTCGTGGTTAACGAAAGGATTGTTGAAACGATCCTTAACAGCAGCAGCGAACTCGTTGAGGTCATTCTCGTCAAGGTGATCAACAAGAGTAGGGATAACCTCCTCGCTGAGCATCTTGTTCATGAAACCTGCAATGTTCTCGTTCTGCATGCAATCACGAACGATATCCTGGCCTGAAAGATAAGCGCCAAGTACGAAACCTGTGTGAGCTCCGTTAAGGATACGAACCTTGCGGTGCTTGTAAGGCATAACATCGGGAACAACATGTACGTTAACGCCTGCCTTCTTGAAAGGAAGTCTCTCTTCAAGCTCTGCAGGTCCTTCGATGATCCAAACACCGAAGATCTCACCTACATCGATGAGCTCGTCGTGGTAACCGTTAACTTCCTCAAGCTTCTCAACTTCCTTGGGATCACGGATTCTTCCGGGAACGATTCTGTCTACAAGAGTAGAGCAGAAGATGTTGTCATTGTTAACCCATGACTTGAAGCCATCCTCAAGCTTCCACTGATCGATATACTGGTTTACACACTTAAGAAGCTCTTTACCGTTGTTATCGATAAGCTCGCAGGAGAGAACAACAACGCCCTTCTTGCCTGCCTTATATCTTCTGTAAAGAACCTGTGTGAGCTTGCCGGGGAAGCTTGCAGCGGGAACATCCTCGAAGTTGCAAGCGGGATCATAAGCGATACCTGCTTCTGTTGTGTTGGAAGCAATGATATCAAGATCATCGCTCTCGGCGATAGCCATCATCTTATCGTAATCTGCCTGGTTGTATGGATTCAGGCAGCAATCAACTGCTGAAATAACTCTCTTTGCATCTACCTTCTGGCCGTTCTCGCTGCCACGAAGATAAAGAGTGTAGAGACCTTCCTGCTTGTTAACAAGATCTGTAAGACCCTGGGCGATAGGCTGAACAAGAGCAACCTTGCCGTTCCAGCCGGCCTTCTCATTACTGATATCAAAGAAATAATCTACGAATGCTCTCATGAAGTTTCCTTCACCAAACTGAAGAACTCTTACAGGTGCATCCTTAAGAACGTAACCTTCATAGCCTGACTTGGCCAATACATCATAATTTAATAAATCCATATAACCCTTCCTCCTAAAATGTAAACGCTTACAAAACGTTTTTGATACATCTTTTATCCAATAATGTTATAACAAATTATGTAAGCGTTTACAATACTAAATTTCTAATTTTTTTATGAATGCAAAAGAGGCCAGCATTGACCTTGAAATAGCGCTGTATTATAATGGTTTATGTAAAATTTTGCCCTAAAATAAAGGAGATTCTACTTATGGTCTGCAGTATGACTGGTTTTGGCAGAAGTGAAGTTACAGAAGGACAGCGTAAATATATTGTTGAACTTAAGTCTGTTAATAATCGTTATCTTGATATCAACATCAAGATGCCCAAGAAATTCAATTCATTTGAATCAGCAATCCGTACAGAATTAAAGAGCTATATGAAGCGTGGCAAGGTAGACGTTTTCATTAGTTACGAAGATTTTTCAGAATCAGATTCCCGAGTAAAATATAATAAGGCAATTGCAGAGGAATATTTTACATATCTCAAGCAGATGGCTGATGATTTCGGTCTTGATAATGATATCAGGATCTCAGCTCTTTCCAAATTCCCTGAAGTTTTCACCATGGAGGAAGAGGAGCTGGACGAAGAGGAAGTATGGAGCGGTCTTAGCAAGGCTATCAACGAAGCCGGCAAGCAGTTCCTTGAATCCAGAATTAAAGAAGGAGAGTTCTTATCCGCAGATCTTACACAAAAACTTGACGGAATGTATGAAAATGTGGAATATATTACAGAACGTTCGCCTGAGATCATACAGGAATATAAGACCAAGCTTCGCGAGAAGATTGCTGATCTTTTAGAGGATAAGCAGGTTGATGAGAACCGTCTTGCCATGGAAGTCACCATTTTCGCCGATAAGGTTTGCGTGGATGAGGAGCTTACAAGACTTCGCAGCCACATCCTGGCTACCAAGGACACCCTTAAGGTGGGAGATGACAAGGATGGCATCGGAAGAAAGCTTGACTTCCTTGCACAGGAGATGAACAGAGAGGCTAATACTATATTGTCCAAATCTACAGATCTTAAGATTTCCGACAGAGGAATTGCTCTTAAGACCGATATAGAAAAAGTAAGGGAGCAGATTCAGAACATTGAGTAACGAAGTATTGCAGAAGAAACATAAAGGTATTATAATCGTTGTCTCCGGTTTTTCGGGAGTAGGCAAGGGAACAATAATGAAGGAGCTCATCAAGAAGTATGACAACTACGCTCTTTCTATATCAGCCACCACAAGAGATCCCAGACCCGGGGAAGAGAACGGCAGAGAATATTTCTTTGTAAGTAATGAAGAATTTGAGAAACTTATAAGTGAAAATGGTCTTATAGAGCATGCCGGTTATGTCAATCATTATTACGGAACCCCCAGGAAATATGTGGAGGACAAGCTTGCTGAAGGAATAGATGTTATCCTTGAGATAGAAATTCAGGGTGCACTTCAGATTAAAAAGCAGTATAATGATGCGGTGCTTTTATTCGTAATGCCCCCCTCAGCAGAGGTTCTCAGAAACAGACTCTGCGGCAGAGGCACAGAGACAGAGGACGTTATCAAGGGAAGACTTGACAGAGCCAAGGAGGAATCCCAGGGTATCGAGAACTACGATTACATTGTTATAAATGATGATCTTGACAGGTGCGTGGAGCAGGTCAATGAGATTATTACATCAGCCCACATGACACCCTCAAGGAATCAGGAATTTATAGATACTATCAGAAAAGAGCTTAATGAGTTATAATCATTATAAGCGGATGTGCGGTAATACGCAGGAAAGGAATACAATATTATGATACATCCTTCATATGTGGATCTTATGAAAGTAGTTAACAAGGGAGTTGAAGAGGGTGAGGAGCCTGTAATCAGCTCAAGATACTCAGTAGTTATGGCTACTGCCAAGAGAGCCAGACAGATCATCGCAGGTGATGAGCCTATGGTAAGAGTTAAGGACAAGCAGAAGCCTCTTTCAATCGCTGTTGACGAGATGAACCAGGATATGCTCAGAATCCTTACTGATGAAGAGAGAGATGCTCTTACAACAGAAAATGCTCAGGACAGTGTTCAGGATTCAGTAGAAGAGTGATATATGAAGATTCTATTTGTGTCACTTGGTTGTGACAAAAACAGAGTAGATACCGAGGTTATGCTTGGAATGCTTGCTGACCGCGGCTACGAATTTACAGATGACGAGGATGAAGCAGAAGCAGCAGTTGTTAACACCTGCTGCTTTATCAATGATGCGAAGGAAGAGAGCATAAATACTATTTTAGAGCTCTCCGAGAGAAGAAAGGATGGGCAGCTGAAGGCACTTATTGTCACCGGTTGCCTTGCTCAGCGTTATCAGGAAGAAATTCAGACAGAGATCCCAGAGGTTGATGAGATCCTTGGTATTTCTTCCACCGACAAGATCCTGGATGCTCTTGAAGAAACCCTCCAGAGAAATAAGCTTTTTTCTCATAAGAATTATTTCGATGATATCAACAGAAAGCCTGTGGGTGGCCTAAAGAGAGTCATCACCACAGGAGGTCTTTTTAATTATCTTAAGATTGCTGAAGGCTGCGATAAACATTGCACCTATTGCATAATTCCCAAGGTAAGAGGTAATTACAGAAGTGTTCCTATGGAGCAGCTTTTGGAGGATGCAAGAAACCTTGCTGCCCAGGGAGTTACAGAGCTTCTCATTGTTGCCCAGGAGACAACTTTATACGGTACCGATCTTTATGGAGAGAAGAAACTGCCGGAGCTTTTGCACAAGCTCTGTGAGATCGATGGCTTTAGATGGATCAGGGTTCTTTACTGTTATCCGGAGGAGATCACTGAAGAACTTATTCAGACTATTAAGAATGAGCCTAAGATCTGTCATTACCTGGATATTCCTATCCAGTCAGGCTCCGACTGGGTTCTTAAGAAGATGGGAAGAAGAACCAACAACGCTGAGATCAGAGCGCTGGTACAGCATCTTCGTGAGGAGATTCCTGATATCTGCATAAGAACAACTCTTATAAGCGGATTCCCCGGAGAGACACCGGAGGACCACGACCAGACTATGGAGCTTGTTCGTGACCTTCAGTTTGACAGACTTGGAGTATTTACCTATTCACAGGAAGAAGACACTCCCGCTGCTACAATGCCGGGGCAGGTCACAGAGAGAACCAAGGTGATGCGTAGGAACAAGCTGATGAAGCTTCAGCAGAAGATTGCCTTTGAGGCTGCCGAGAAGATGGTTGGCAGGGTTGTGGATGCCGTAATAGAGGGCAGGATCATGGATTCTGAGTATGATGACGGCCTTTCCTATGTGGCAAGAACCTACAAGGATGCGCCGGATATCGACGGATATCTTTTCATCAGCGGTGTTCAGAGGGAACTGATGACAGGAGACTATGTTAAGGTCCGCATTACCGGATCTAACGAATATGACTTAATAGGGGAGATGGAAGAATGAATTTACCTAACAAATTAACCGTAGCCAGAGTAGTAATGATTCCGTTTTTTGTATTTTTTCTGTTGTTTAGTCCTGCAGACGAATCCCTGAAGGAAATTTTCAAATGGATCGCCTTGGCAATTTTCATCATTGCCAGCCTTACAGATATGCTTGATGGAAAGATCGCCAGAAAGTATAATCTCATAACGGATTTTGGTAAATTCATGGATCCTCTTGCGGATAAGCTGTTGGTGTGCAGCGCCATGATAGCTCTTATTGAGCTTGGTCGTATCCCTTCATGGATCGTTATCATCATCATCGCAAGAGAGTTTGTTATCAGCGGTTTCAGACTTATTGCCGCAGATAACGGCAGAGTAATAGCTGCCAGCTATTGGGGAAAGTTCAAGACCACCTTCCAGATGATCATGGTAATCCTTATGATCGCCAATCTGGACATTCCCGCAGTGCAGATCCTTACACAGGTCATCATGTGGATCGCGCTTGCATTAACAATTATTTCGCTTATTGATTACCTTGTAAAAAATAAGGATGTTATGAGCGGAGAGATGTGAGCGATATAAGGCATGAGCAAAATGATTTTTGTGCTTGCACATAAAATTATGTTTATGAAATATCGCGGAGTAAATTATAGTTATTGTTTTAGAAGTAAGAGAGTTTTATGAGTAAAGATTTAGAATTAAATGAATTAGAAGTAAAAAAAGAAACAAAGAAGAAAGAAGATGAAGTAAAGATCAGATATGACGAGTCCGGACTGGATGAGCGCATCATAAGAGCGGTTACAGAGATGGGCTTTGAATATATGTCGCCTATTCAGAAGGCGGCTATTCCTGTAATGATGGAGGGCAAGGACCTTATTGGTCAGGCCCAGACAGGAACCGGTAAGACAGCAGCATTCGGAATCCCGCTTCTTCAGAGTATTGATTCCGAGAACAAGCACCTTCAGGCAGTGGTGCTTTGTCCCACAAGAGAGCTTGCCATGCAGGCTGCTGACGATATCAGAGATTTTGCAAAATACATGCATGGAATCAAGGTTCTGGCCGTATACGGAGGTCAGGACATTTCAAGACAGATAAGAGCATTATCTGCCGGAGTTCAGATCGTAGTAGGAACACCGGGACGTGTTATGGACCACATGAGACGTCACACCATGAAGATGAAGGATGTCAAGGTTCTCGTTCTTGATGAAGCGGATGAGATGCTTGACATGGGCTTTAGAGAGGATATTGAGACCATTCTCCAGGGAATGCCGCAGGAGAGACAGACAGCTCTTTTCTCAGCTACAATGCCTGAGCCTATTCTTAAGATCACAAGAACCTATCAGAAGGATGCTGAGTACATCAAGATGACTCCAAGAGAGATCACTGTAGCTGCCATCGAGCAGGCTTACTACAGAGTTCCTCAGAAGATGAAGGAAGAAGTACTCTGCAGACTTATGGATTATCACAATCCTTCAAGAAGCCTTATTTTCTGCAACACCAAGAAGATGGTTGATCAGCTCACAGAGAGCCTTAAGGGCAAGGGCTATCTTGCTGACGGTCTTCACGGTGATCTTTCACAGAATCAGAGAGATACCGTAATGAATCTTTTCAGAAGCGGCAGGATCAATATTCTTATCGCTACTGATGTGGCCGCAAGAGGTATCGATGTAAGCGGCGTTGAGGCAGTATTTAACTTCGATATTCCTGAGGATATCGAGTATTATGTTCACAGAATCGGAAGAACAGGACGTGCCGGAAGAAGCGGCAGATCCTTCACTCTTGTGGGCGGCAGAGAGATGCACAAGCTTCGTGACATCGAGAGAATCTGTCATACCAGGATTGAGGAAAGAAGGGTTCCTTCAGCAAAAGAGATCACAAGAGCCAAGTCTCAGAAGATCTTTGCTGAGGTTATCGATATCATTGAGAATGATGACATCACATCCGTGCTTGAGTTTGTTAATCAGAAGGTTGAAGAGGGCGAGTACACTGCAGAACAGCTTGCAGCCGGATTCATGAAGCTCAAGATGGGTGCTGATATAGAAGATCTTGTTCTGTTCGAAAAGAGCGACAGAAGAAGACGAGACTTTAAGGACGGTTCCGGAAGAGGAAGAGACGGACGTCGTAGCTACGGCGATGGCAAGAGAAATTCCGATGGTCGCAAGGGCCGTGACGGCAAGAAAAATTCCGAAGGCCGCAAGGACCGCGATGGAAGAAGATCTGAAGAGGGCAAAGGCCGCAGAGACAGGAAGGATCGCGATACAAGATTCAAAAAGGACGGAAAGCCCGGCGATAGAAACAAGACAAAGTCCGAGGAGGTCTTTGAGAAGCCCCGCAGAAAGAAAAAGCCTGTGGAGGAGCAGAAGCCTGATAACGGTATTGATGTAAGTCTTATCGAGAGTATCAAGGCTGACAGAAAGAAGGCTGAAGGCTCCAAGAAGACTCAGGATAAAGCAAGTTCAGATTCACCAAGAAAAAACAGACATTCAGAGGGCAAAAAGTCTGAGGGGTTTGAAAATGTGGGACGTATCAATATCAAGGGCGAAGGCAAGACCAAGGCCTGGTATGTGGGTGAAGATACTGACACAATGAATGTAAGTAAGGCCGAGAAGAAGGCTATTAAAGCAGAAAATAAAAAGAGAAGTCTTGATTATCTTCAGGACGTAAGCGATCTTGTTATGGAGAGCTTCGGCAGAAGAAAGCACAAGGAGAAATAATGACCAAATCAAAGGGGAATGATTCTGGGAAACACAAACTGTATGTTTTAAGTGATCAGCTTCGTGCTAAGATTTTTAACATGGTTAGTGTGGGCGTCATAGACGAGCCTGTTAACAGGCTCTATGACGGCATCAGTATCATTGCCCTTTTACTCAATCTTTTCTGCGCGTTTGCGGTGACTTTTGAAGATATGATGGAGCGTTATGGTGCGCTCCTTCTTAGTATCGAAGCTGTCACCACATTTTTCTTTGCTGTGGACTATGTGCTGCGCCTGGTTTCATCCAAGGAGCTTTTTCCCAATGAAACAGATGGAAAAGCAGCTATCAAATATATTCTTTCATTTTCCGGAATAATAGATCTTTTATCATTTTTACCCTATTATCTTCCGGTATTTTTTCCGGCGGGAACGGCAGTTTTCAGGATGTTCAGGATTGCCAGGATCCTCCGCCTGTTCAGAATCAATTCCTATTATGATCAATTAAATGTTATCACTGAGATCCTCAGTCGCAAGAAACAGCAGCTTATGGCTTCTGTTTTTATCATTGTTATTCTGATGATGGCAGCCAGCCTTTGTATGTATAGTGTTGAGCATGACGCACAGCCGGAAGTCTTTCAGAATGCTTTTTCCGGAATCTGGTGGTCTGCCTCTACACTTCTGACTGTGGGCTACGGTGATATTTATCCGGTTACGACTCTCGGTAAGATTCTTGGAATTGTGATAGCGTTCCTGGGAGTTGGAATGGTTGCCATTCCTACAGGTATTATTTCCGCCGGATTCGTGGAACAATACCAGAGACTTAAGTCCATCGGAGATTTTGCGGAAGAGGAGAATATTCATTTTATCAGGATCAAGATCTCTGCAAATGATAGGTGGAACGGGAAAAAGATCGTGGAACTGGGGCTACCCAAGGATATCATGATAGTTGCCATTCAAAGGGAAAAGGAAACCATTATTCCCAGAGGCCAGACTGTTCTTGAAGCAGGGGACCTTATCGTAATGTGCTCTGAGAAGACCAAGGACATTCAGCCTATTGAGATAAAAGAAATAGTGATAAACCAGGGCCACTCCTGGAATGGAACTGCCATCAAAGATATTGATATTTCAAGGCAGAGCTTTATCTTTATGGTCCGCAGGAACGGAAAAGCCATGGCTCCCAGGGGGAGTCTTGTTATGAGAGCCGGAGATACAGTGCTTCTTTATGGCAAGCATGTCCACAATGAAAACGTGTGATTAAGGAAAATTCAGTAATGGAAAAATATTTTGATAATGCAACAAAACAGGAAATATTAGACAGAGCAGAACTTTTTGTCCTGGATATGGATGGGACATTTTATCTTGAAAATGATATTTTGGACGGTGCTTTGGATTTCCTTGAAAGTGTTAAAAGAGCAGGGAAGGAATACATGTTTTTTACCAATAATTCCTCCCAGTCTCCCAAGGCCTATATTGATAAGCTGGCAAGGATGAACTGCCATATCACAAGAGATATGATCATGACCTCCGGGGATGTTATGATTCGTTATCTCAACAACTTTTATAAGGGAAAGTCAGTGTATCTTCTTGGAACAGAGTCCCTTATCGAGAGCTTTGAGGAGGGCGGCATTAATCTTTTTTGGCCTGAAAAGGAAAAAGAAGGAACTAGGCCTGATATCGTAGTTGTGGGCTTTGACAAGACCCTGACTTATGAGAAGCTTACAAATGCCTGCAATTATATAAGAGAAGGGTCTGTTTTCCTGGCTACACATCTTGATATAAACTGTCCTGTGAAGGGAGGCTTTATTCCGGATTGCGGAGCCATGTGCGCTGCAATAGAGCTTTCCACCGGGGTTAAGCCTAAGTTTGTTGGAAAGCCCTTTGGAGAAACTGTTGAAATGATAGTTGATGCCACAGGCAAAAACAAGGAGAATATTGCCTTCGTTGGAGACAGAATCTACACTGATGTGGCTACGGGAGTAAATAACGGAGCAATAGGAGTGCTGGTACTTACAGGAGAGACTCTTCTTAGCGATATTCCTGCCTCCAAGGTTAAGCCTGATGTGGTTTATGAGTCCATAAAAGAGATGGGAATTCTTCTTGATAAAGCGTTGTGACTAAAATCTTGAAAAAATAATACAAAGCATTTAAAGCCATGGACACTTCTTTATATTGTTAATAAAATAGTCGTATATGAAAACAAAACTTATATCAAATGGAGGTTATTTGAGATGAAGATAGCACTTATCAATGAGAACAGTCAGGCTGCCAAGAACGAGATGATCTATGGCGCACTTAAGAAAGTTGCTGATAAGCACGGCTTTGAGGTATTCAACTACGGAATGTATTCTGCTGAGGACAAGGCTCAGCTTACATATGTACAGAACGGTATTCTGGCATGTGTACTTCTTAATTCCGGAGCAGTAGATTATGTTATCACAGGCTGCGGCACAGGTGAGGGCGCAATGCTTGCCTGCAACAGCTTCCCCGGAGTTATCTGCGGTCACGTTACAGATCCTCTTGATGCTTATACTTTTGCTCAGATCAATGACGGCAACGCTATTTCAATGAACTTTGCTCTTAAGTCAGGCTGGGGCGCAGAGCTTAACCTTGAGTATACTTTCGAGAAGCTTTTCTCTGAGGAGAGCGGACAGGGATATCCAAGAGAGAGAGCAGTTCCTGAGCAGCGCAACAAGAAGATCCTGGATGAGGTTAAAAAGGTTACTTACAACACTGATGTTGTGGACATTCTCAACAAGCTCGACAGAGACCTGGTTAAGGGAGCACTTTCAGGAGAGCACTTCCTTGAGTACTTCGATGCCAATGCCAAGGATGAGCGTATTAAAGAGGCTGTACACGAGCTTTTGAAATAATTTTTTGGTAAATAAATAATCGATGAAACGTGCGAAACATTTTTTGTGTTTCGCACGTTTTTTTCTCTTTTTCTATAGGAATTTTCATGGTATACTTTCATTTGTGCGACCTTTTTTTCGCATGGAACTATTTTGTGAATAAGGGCTTTGCCCATGTTTTTTAGAGGGATGGTTTTGAGTTTTGGGTTACAGAAATAAAAACGTTTACAGTTCTGCAAAAAGAAGAAAAAAGAAGACCTTGGATATAAGGAGAGCCGGTATAATTACAGCTGCTTCAGCTGTAGTTGTGGCTGCAGGTCTTGCCATATACAGTCATTTACCTTTTGTTAAGGTCAACAATGCAATCGCAGCAGGTAATAAATATACAGAATCAGCCAATTATGAAGCAGCTATAGAATCCTATGAGAAGGCTATCGCCATTGATCCCAAGTCAGTTGCGGCATATTCCAATCTGGCAGGGGCATATCTCAGCCTTGACAATAAAGAGGATGCTAAAAAGGCTCTTTATGAAGGCTTTCAGAATACAGACAATGAGCTTTTACTCAGAGATTATCATACTGTTATCATGAATGAAGCGGTTAGCGATATGAATTCTGCTCATACCAGCTTTGATACAGTTGACAAGCTGGTGGAGGTACTGGAAGAAAGCAGTGATAATGCGGATGCCATCGAACTTCTTGATGCTGCCTATGAGAGATGCTTTAATGACTCTTACAATGGAGATCACAACACACTTTTCAGAGCAGGCAATGACAATTTCTCCAGATACTCTGATCTCGTAAGACGTATGGCAGCTGTATATGCAGAGAGTTCTTCCGATGCACTTAAGAACGTTATTCTCAAATATGCCGTACCCAATCTTGATTCATTTACCATGAACCTTGAGGATGCTTATGCATACAGAAGTCTTCTTGAGGAGATCACAGCTTCTGTAGGCTCTTCCCAGGATATTGATTCTGTTAAAAACTGCATTTCCGACGCGGAGAATGTTCAGGGTATATTTGCTGACATTTTTGTCCAGTTGGATGTTGGAAATGTGGATGAACTCAGAGATTTTGTTGTTTCTGACGAATATATTGCTCTCAGAAACGTTTTCCTTAATAATCTTGAGACACCTCAGGAGAATACAACATATGTTTCCATCAGCAGAGAGGCTATCATTCTTAACAGAAATGAGAACGGCTTCAGCTACAGATTTTTGAACTTTGAGGAGAATCCAGAGACCAGCGGAGTCATCACATTGTGGGCGAACTTCTTTGAGGATGACGGAGTTCAGAGAAACTCAATCTCATATGAACCAGGTGCTATCAACGGAAATCTTTACCCTCATACCAAGTATTCCGTAACATATCTGCTGAGCTACATCACTTCCGGCAAATCAACCAAGGTTGCCAAGATGAATTACAGACTTGATACCACCATAACATATGAGGATGGCACCACAGACGAGACTATAGTGGGTGACTGGGGCGGTCCTAATGAGTGGATCATGGATATCGACACCATAGAATCAAGGATACGAGCTTAAAGGAACATTACATGAATCTTGAGAAATCTGAGCCCAAATGCATAATTATCTCTGCGGGACATTTCGTTCCCATGGAGATCCCCATTGGGGAAGAGGATATGGTAATTGCCTGTGATGCAGGATTTATCTATGCTGAGCAGCTTGGGATTCTGCCGGATCTCATAGTGGGTGATTTTGATTCCATGAGTGAAGCAGGCGCTTTAGCCATGAGAAGTCTTCGGGAAATCAGCGAAAGTGATCCCGACCGTATAGTAAAACTCAATGTAAAAAAAGATGATACAGATACCCTTATGGCTGTAAAGATCGCTCTTTCCAAGGGATACAGAAAATTCATGCTGTACGGAAGCCTTGGCGGTCAAAGGATGGACCACAGCATTGCCAATTTACAGACACTTTTATTTATCAAGCATAACGGCGGAACAGGGTATATAATTGAAGAAAATAGGATAGTACTGATAGCAGAGAATGAGACTGTAAGATTCCACAGGGGTAACAGCGGGATGATCTCAATTTTCTCTGTTTCAGAGGTTTCAAAAGGCGTTACTATAAGAGGACTTATGTATTCCCTGGAAGACGGGGAACTTAGGAATGATTTTCCTCTTGGGGTAAGCAATGAATTCATTATCGACGAGGAGGCAGAGATTACAGTCAGGGAAGGAACACTTCTGATCACAGCGGACATGTAACTCTGAGGGGGATATGATCTGTTTTCTTGCAAGATTCTTTGTAATAGATTATGAGCAGGTTAAGCTTCCGAAAGTCAGGCAAGGCTATGGCGTCCTTAGCGGTGTCACAGGCATTGCCTTTAATATTATTTTGTTTATTTTCAAGCTGATTGCGGGATTTGTCAGCGGTTCCATCTCCATTATGGGTGATGCGTTCAATAACTTGTCAGACGCGGCATCATCTGTGGTGACACTGGTGGGCTTCAAGCTTGCAGGTCAGGAGGCTGACGAGGAACATCCCTTCGGGCATGGTCGTATAGAGTATGTTTCGGGGCTTATTGTTTCACTTTTTATCATTATCATGGGTGTGGAGCTGATTCACAGCTCTTTTACAAGGATTCTTAATCCCGAACCTATAGAGTTCAGCCCGGCAATCGCTTTGATCCTTGTTTTTTCTATAGTTATCAAACTAATAATGTTTCAGGGAAATCTTCAGGCTGCCCGCAGGATAGACAGTGCGGCCCTTAAGAATACCGCAATAGACAGTATTTCTGATGTTTTTACAACTTCTGTGGTACTAGTTTCCGCTATTATAGCTTATAATTGGGGAGTCAGCATAGACGGTTATGTGGGTGTCCTGGTGGGACTTCTTATTATAAAAGGCGGAGTCGGAGCTGCCAGGGACACAATCAACCCACTGCTGGGAGAGCCTCCGAGCAGGGAATTTACTGATGAGATTGAGAAGCTTGTACTGGCACACGATTATATTATCGGTGTTCACGATCTCATTATTCATAACTATGGACCCAGCAGAATATTTATGTCACTTCATGTGGAAGTACCTTCCAATAAAGACATTGTGACTATCCACGATATTATCGATGATATAGAAAATGAACTTCGGACAAGATATCATTGCACAGCGGTCATTCATATGGATCCTGTTATAGAGAATGATGACGAAGTCAATGAAGTGAGACATTATGTCAAGCACGCCTTTAAGGAGCTTGATCCTGAGCTGAAGATCCATGATTTCAGGATCATCAGGACAAGAGGAAAGGGCGAGAGAATAGCTTTTGATGTGGAGGTTCCCTATCACTATAATCTTAAGGACTCCGACATTATTGATTTTATGGTAAAAAAAATTGAGAGTATCAGGCCTAATGCGGACCTTGATATTACAATAGATAAGGCTACCAAGGCCAAGGAGGAATGAAAAATGTTAAAACAGATTTCTATTTACGCTGAAAACAAGAAAGGATGCCTTCAGACCATCACAGGCATTCTTGGGGAAAACGACATCAACATCTTGGGTTCTGTAACCAATGATTCTGCTGAATACGGCATTATCCGTATGGTTGTTTCAGATCCTGACAAGTGCCTTAGTGTACTTAAGGAAAAAGAGTATATCTGCAAGACCACACCTGTACTTGCCATTGAATGTCCCGATGAAGTCGGTGCCCTTGATAAGATCCTTAAGACACTTTACGGAAGCAATATCAACGTAAACTATACATATCTTTCTTTTAACAGAGAATCAGGTCTTCCTATTATGGTTATGCATACCGATGATACCAAGCAGGTTGAGAATATTCTTATAAACAAAGGCTATAAGTGCCTTTGATTAAACCTTTTTAATAAATATAAAGGTTTTGTTAAATACTTGTCATATTAACCTTTTATTGTGTATACTATGCAAGGACGAATATAAAACGCCCTGTAATTTCGGGCTTTATAAAATGGAGGATATAAATAATGAGAGGTTCTAAACCTACACTTCTTTTGATTCTTGATGGATACGGACTTAACGCCAATCCGGAAGGTAATGCTATTGCGATGGCTAACACTCCTGTAATGGACGGACTTATGAAGGATTATCCTTTTGTTAAGGGATATGCCAGCGGACTGGCAGTAGGTCTTCCTGACGGCCAGATGGGTAACTCCGAGGTTGGTCATATGAACATGGGTGCCGGCAGAATCGTATATCAGGAACTTACAAGAATTACCAAGTCTATTGAGGATGGCGATTTCTTCACCAATGAGGGTCTTATGGCTGCCATCAACAATTGCAAAGAGAAGAATTCAGCTCTTCATATGTATGGTCTTGTTTCTGATGGTGGTGTACACAGCCACATTACACATATCTATGGACTTTTAGAGATGGCCAAGAAGAACGGACTTGATAAGGTTTACGTTCACTGCTTCCTTGACGGAAGAGATACTCCTCCGGAGAGCGGAATCGACTTCGTTCAGCAGCTTGAGGACAAGATGAAAGAGCTTGGCGTAGGTCAGATTGCTTCAATTTCAGGCCGTTACTACGCTATGGACAGAGATAACAACTACGACAGAGTAGAGTACGCATACAATGCACTTACCAAGGGTGAGGGCAACAAGGCTAACAGCGCTCACGAGTGCATGGAGCAGAGCTACAAGGATGGCAAGACAGACGAGTTCGTTATTCCTACAGTTATCATGAAGAATGGCGCACCTGTAGCCACAATCAAGGATGGAGATTCAATCATTTTCTACAACTTCCGTCCTGACAGAGCAAGAGAGATCACACATTGCTTCTGCGATGATGAGTTTGATAAGTTCAACAGAGGCAAGCGTCTTGATGTAACTTATGTTTGCTTCACAGATTATGATCCACTTATCCCTAACAAGGAGGTCGCCTTCAAGAAGGTTCTTCTTAACAACACCTTCGGTGAGTGGCTTGCAGCTAAGGGGATGAAGCAGGCAAGAATCGCTGAGACAGAGAAATATGCTCATGTAACATTCTTCTTTAACGGTGGTGTTGAGCAGCCTAACGAGGGCGAGGACAGAGTTCTGGTTAACAGCCCTAAGGATGTTCCTACCTATGACCTTAAGCCTCAGATGAGCGCTCCTGAAGTATGTGAGAAGATTCTTGATGCTATCAACTCACAGAAGTACGACGTTATCGTAGCTAACTTCGCTAACCCTGATATGGTTGGTCACACTGGTGTTATTCCTGCAGCTGTTAAGGCTATCGAGACCGTTGATGAGTGCGTAGGCAAGATCGTTGACGCCATTAAGGCAGTTAACGGAACAATGTTCATCTGCGCTGACCACGGTAATGCAGATATGATGATCGACTATGAGACAGGAGAGCCTTGGACAGCTCACACAACCAACCCTGTTCCTTTCATCCTTGTTAACTATGATCCTGCATATACCCTTAAGGAAGGCGGATGCCTTGCAGACATCATTCCTACACTTATCGAGTGCATGGGAGAAGAGCAGCCTGCAGAAATGACCGGAAAGAGTCTTCTTATCAAAAAATAATACGGGATTCTTATCGAAAATTGACTAAGAGCGTCATATATGTTATGATGATTTAGTTAGAGAATACGATAATAATCTGGGAGGTTAATTTCGTGAAAGTATTGTTAATCGTTATCGGAGTAGTATTCATGTTAGTTTGTGCTGCTTTAGTTGTTCTTGTGCTTGCACAGGAAGGCAAGAGCCAGGGACTTGGAGCAATCCAGGGAACAGTTGAGAATACATATTGGGGCAAGAACAAGGGCCGTTCAAGAGAAGGCGTTCTCAAGACAGTTACAATTGTTTTGTCATTCCTTTTCGTTATCCTTGCGATCTTACTTAATATGATGGCTTAATCATAAGCGGCAGGATAAATATGTATTTTTAAGGCACTCTTTTTACAGAGTGCCTTTTCTTTTACGAGGTAATAATGAGTAAAGGCAAACGTTTAAAACGTATGGAAGAAAGCCTTAACGGCGGAAAAATAAAGAAAAAAGACATGCTTGTGGGCACTTTCATTGGAAATGCCAGAGGCTTTGGCTTTGTACAGGTTGAGGGCCGTGAAGAGGACATCTATATTCCTGAGGAGTATGTGCATGGTGCTTTTCATTCCGATACTGTAGAAGTGGAGCTGCTTCCTGATTACGGCGGGAAAAGACAGGAAGGCAGGATCAGAAATATACTTGTAAGAGGCCTTGAAGAAGTTGTGGGAACCTACCAGGCAGAGAAGAATTTTGGCTTTGTGGTTCCTGATAATAACAAGCTTCAGGATGATATTTTTATACCCATCGAGCATCATGGCGCCGCTGTTACAGGCGATAAGGTTGTAGTTAAGCTCACCTATTATGGCAGCGCAGCTGAGAGGCGTAAGCCTGAGGGTAAAGTTCTGAGGGTTATCGGAAATATCAATGATCCCGGAGTGGACATTTTATCTATAGTTGAGAATTATGGTATTCCCAGTGAGTTTCCTGAGAAGGTCATCAATCAGGCCAACAGATGTCCTGATTTTATCAGTGAAGCTGATATGTACGGCAGAACTGATCTAAGGGATGTTCAGATGGTAACCATAGACGGAGAGGATGCCAAGGATCTGGATGATGCGGTAAGCCTTCATATTGATGAACAGGGCTTTTATCATCTGGGAGTTCATATAGCGGATGTGACCAACTATGTTCAGGAGAGTTCAGCCCTGGACAGAGAGGCTCTTAAGAGAGGCACCAGTGTTTATCTTGTGGACAGGGTTATTCCCATGCTACCCCACAGGCTTTCTAACGGTATCTGTTCCCTTAATCATGGAGAGGACAGACTGGCTCTCAGCTGCCTTATGAAGATTGATAAGAACGGCGCTGTTGTGGACCATGATATTGTGGAATCAGTTATCAATGTCAATGAAAGAATGTCTTATACCAGTGTTGCCAAGATCCTTCGTGATAAGGATGAGGAAGAGATAGAGAAGTACCGCGTTCTGGTGCCTATGTTTGAAGAAATGGCTGAGCTTTCCACGATACTTCGTAAAAAGCGTGAGGCCAAGGGTGCTATTGACTTTGACTTCGCTGAGACCAAGATCATCCTTGATCCTGAGGGTAATCCGATAGATATCGTTCCTCATGAGAGAAATGTGGCAACCAAGCTTATCGAGGACTTTATGCTGGCGGCCAATGAGACCGTGGCTGAGCATTTTTACTATATGCAGAGTCCCTTTGTATATCGTGTTCATGAGCAGCCTGATCCTGAGAAGATTGCTTCTCTGGCGGCCTTTGTGAATAATCTTGGTCATCATATCAGAACCAGGAAGGATGAGGGAGTAAGACCCAAAGAACTCCAGAAGCTCCTTAAGGGTATTGAAGGAACCAAGGAAGAAGCAGTTATCAGCAGGATGACACTTCGAAGCATGATGCAGGCTAAGTACAGCACGGAATGTACAGGACACTTCGGTCTTGCATTTGATTTTTACTGCCACTTTACATCACCTATAAGACGTTATCCTGATCTTCAGATCCACAGAATCATCAAGGATCACTTAAGGGGCAGAATGACAGAGGCCAAGGCTTCTCATTATGAAGAAATTCTGGATGAAGTGGCTAAGCACTCCTCTGAGACTGAGAGAAGAGCTGAAGAAGCTGAGAGAGAAACCGATAAACTCAAGAAGGCTCAGTATATGGAGAATCATATCGGCGAGCGCTTTGAGGGTGTTGTGTCCGGTGTAACAGCCTGGGGACTTTTTGTGGAGCTTGATAATTCCTGTGAGGGAATGGTGAGAGCTGCGGACATGAACGATGATTTTTATGTTTATGACGAGACTCATATGAAACTTGTTGGCGAGAGCACTCACAAGGAGTATACTCTTGGACAGAAGGTCTGGGTCAAGGTCACCGGAGCAGACAGGCTGACCAAATCCATTGATTTCAGGCTTATCAGCGATGAAGATTCGGATGATGAGGATGATTTTGACTATGACGGCTTTGAGGATTACAGCAGAGTTCCTGCTGCAAGAAAGGTAGCCAATGAGAGAGCCAATAAGCTCAGAAAACTCAGGGATATTGCGGCTTCTGAATCCTCAGAGGAAGAGGTAGAAGAGCCTGTAGCCAAGAATCATAAAGACAAGGCAGAAAAGGCATCCAAGGATAAGAAAACTAAGGATAAGATTTCTAAGGATAAGGCTTCAAAGGAGAGAAAATCAGGCAGCAAGAAGAAGGAAGGTCGTCTTGTTGAGTTTGAAGGCGAGATGATCGACCTCAGCGAATATGAGCCTGATTCCAAGACCGGCAAGTTCAGAAAAAAGAAGTCTTCCAAGTCCGGCGACGAAAAGAAGAGTACCCGCAAGGTGTACAAGGTTCATAAGTATAAGAAATCTGCCACCAGCAAGGCCGCCAGAAGCGCTCAGGGCAAGGGCAGAAAGAGAAAATAAAGAAGTCAGGTAACAGAAATGGCAGAAGATAAGGCAAGAAAGCTGATAGCCAATAATAAAAAGGCTTATCACGACTATTTTATCGAAGAGAAATACGAGGCTGGAATTGAGCTGTTTGGCACTGAGGTTAAGTCTATGCGCCAGGGTAAATGCAGTATCAAGGAGTCCTGGATCAGCATCGACAAGGGAGAGGCCTTTATCATGGGCATGAATATCAGTCCCTATGAAAAAGGCAATATTTTCAACAAGGATCCTTTGCGTGTTAAAAAGCTCCTTCTTCATAAGGCTGAGATCAGGAAGCTGGATCAGCAGAAGATGGTTCAGGGCTACACACTGGTTCCTCTTGAAGTATATTTCAAAAACGGCAGAGTTAAAGTGGAGATCGGTGTTGCACGTGGTAAAAAGCTCTATGACAAGCGTGCTGATATGGCCAAGAAGGACCAGCAGAGAGAGGCTCTCAGAGATTACAAGGTTAGTTTGAGATAATGAAAAACTAAACCTGAAGTATATTGAAATTTGCTCACTTAGGTTATATACTAAGTGAGCAATAAAACTTAATAAGGGTTAGTAAAGGTTTCGACAGGGATTTTGAAGCTGGAGAAGCTATCCGCAGGACGGTGCGTCAAACCTCAAATTAAAATTAAACGCTAACGATAATTTAGCATTTGCTGCCTAATGGCGGCTCGTCGACCTGAGTACACCTACATATTCAGCAATCGGCGTCAAAACTTGTAGGAAACGACATGGCTTAAGCTTTGCGGCTATGGTCGTATCATGAAGCTACTGATCTGTGTTGGTTGTTAATTTCCGGGGCAGTGAGGGAACAGGGGCTTAGAACCTCAGAATAATTAACTATGATAGTAGAAGGACAGGGGATGAATTTTTGGACGCGGGTTCGACTCCCGCCTAATCCAGCAGCGCTCAATCGCATGGTTGGGCGCTTTTTGTTTATAACGAGTCATGACTGTGTCATGTTAACTGTTAAATGGTCTTGCTAAAAGTAATAATCTGTTTTAAACTTTAATAATGCAGTTTATTAGATTAAAGTGAGAAAGTGAGCTTGTGAAGAATATGAGCGTCAGCAAAAAGAGAATTGTTGTTAAGGTAGGAACATCCACTATAACCAATGACAGTGGAAATATTGATATCAGAGCAATTGATCATTTATGCAGGGCTATAGCCGGAGTGGAGAACAAGGGTTATGATCTTGTGCTGGTTTCCTCAGGAGCCATTGCTGTGGGAGCCAACAAGATGAGACTTCCCCAGAAACCCCAGGAGATCAAGCTCAAGCAGGCTGCCGCAGCTGTGGGACAGACAGAGCTGATGCACCTGTATGACAAGCTTTTCGGAGAGTATAACAGAATGGTTGGTCAGATCCTTCTTGATAATGAGGATTTATCTGATCCTGCCAGAAGCGAGAACCTGAAAAATACCTTTGATGCGCTTTTGGAGAATCATATCATTCCAATTGTTAATGAGAACGACTCTGTAAGCCATACTGAGATCGAATCCGAGACCAAGCTCTTTTCTGATAATGATATGTTGTCTGCCTTGGTGGCGGTATTCTGCAATGCGAGTAAACTGATTATTTTCTCTGATATAGATGGACTCTATGATGGCAATCCCAACCAGGATCCCAATGCGAAGCTTATCAGTAGGGTAGAGGAGATTACAGATGAACTCAGGTCGGTGGCTTCAGGCTCCGGATCCAACAGAGGAACCGGCGGTATGATAACCAAGCTTCAGGCCGCAGAGCTTGCCACAAATCACGGCATAGATGTGCTTATAACCAATGGCAAGAATCCTGAGAAATTATATGACATCATAGAAAAGAAAAAAGTCGGAACATTATTTGTTGCCAGAAAAAACTAATCATAAAAGAAAAGGATGAATACATCGGTCTGATGTATTCATCCAATTTTTTAATTGAAAATATTTACGTCTTCTTTTTTCTCGTGATACTTATCATAGATCTGTGAGAGATAAGTCTTAACGATCTGGATATTGGCCATCTTGCGAAGGTCTGCATTGCCCATAAGTACGGCAATTTCATCTGCCAGAAGGAGCATGTTGTAGATCTTGAGCTTGAACTGATCTCTTGTGAGCTCCTCGATGTTGATTTCCATAAGAGGTGAGCCCAGCTTCATGGTAACATTCTCATCGGCGATGCCTGTCATGGCAATGTGTGTGTTGGCATCATAGTTAACGTAGATAATGAGCTTTTCCTTCTCGTGCTTCTTGAGAGTGATAGGAGTCTGGTGTGATGTCTCCATCCATTCATAAAGATCTGCCTCATCGGGGTTCATAAGGTACTTGGTAAGCTCTTCCTTATTCTTCTCGATGTACTGCATGTATTTGCTGGCGTTGGGGCCTGTGTAGGTCATCTCAACCTTGATGCCGTGCTCTGTCTTGACAAGACGGCACTTCTCGGCAACTTCTCTGATCTTTAAAGAAGTCTCTGTATTCCCGATCATCTTAAAAAGACCGGTATCTAATTCCTGTGTGAATTCCATTTTGCCTCCTTAATATAATAAACATGAAATGTTATATATCGAAAACTGTTTCAAAATCAGTTGATAGTATAGCATAAAGGGGGCAAAAATGATATACTATATTGAGTTTTGGATAGCATTTTTAAGTAAAAAATAAGTTTTGTTAACGGGGAAAACATGGCTTCAAATAGTAATAAAAGGGGTACCAAACCACGCAAAAGATCTTCATCATCAGGGAGGACTTCAAGGGCTAAGGCCGAGAGAGCAAGAATGGTGGATGAAGAATTCGATTATTCTTTAAAGAGCGAGATCATTACTATTGCGATGATCGCGCTTACTATTTTTCTGTTTTTATGCAATTTCAGAATCTGCGGCAAATTCGGCAATTTCCTAAGTGATATTTTATTCGGACTTTTTGGATTCACGGCTTATGCAGCACCGCTTGTGGCGCTGGGAGGCGTGCTTATCGGCATTGCCAATTTTGGATCCAGTGCTTCCGTCAGGAAAATAGCTTCCGGTGTTATTCTGTTCTTCTTGATAGGAATCATACTGGAACTCTTGACCGGCAGACCACAGAATGCTGAGAGCTACGATATCGCCGGTATTTACGGTGCTGCCAGAATGGCACACAACGGAGGAGGCTTTTTCTCCGGATCCCTGGCATATTTCTGTTACAAGTATCTTTCTCTGGCTGGAAGCCTTCTTCTGATTTTCCTGCTGGGTGTTGCCAGCCTTGTGGTGTTTACACAGCATTCCTTTGTGGGAGGAATCAAGAAACACGGAAGACGCATCATTGACAGAACAAGAGAAGAGGCTGATAACTACCGCGATTTTGCCCAGCGTCACAGAGAGAAGATGGAGGAGAGACGTGCTCAGATAGAAGAGGAGAGGCGCCTTGCCATCGAGCAGAAAGAGGATGAGAAGATCCTCCGCATGGAGAAGAAAGTCAGCGGAGTTATGATCGATACAGCTCTTGATAAAGAAGACAAGGAAGATTTCGAGGATGATGAGTTCGAGAAATGGGAAAAGGAAAGAGCTTCCAAGTCCTCTGATAAGACTAAGAGCGTATTTATTCCTGATGAGGAGATCCACGATGATATACACGAGATAGTGCTTAATAAGGGCATTGAAACAGATGTTGAGCCTGACGGACAGAGAGTACTTCGTACCGGGCCGGTTATTCACGGCATTGGCTATGATGACGACTACGCTGATGACACTGAGGATGATGAGACAGCAGATGAGGTCTTTGATGACTTCGAAGAGCCTCAGGAAGTACCGTCTAAGCCCCAGATCAAGGCAGTAAAGCCTGTAGCATCCCTTAAGACTGATTTTGAACAGGATATTCTTCCTGATGTTCCGATCCATGCTGAGGATATCGGTAACGGCATGAACGGAGATTATGTGATCCACGCTCAGGACCACATTTCAAGGAATCCCAATGCATCCTCCAAGATAGACGGAAGTGCACCTTCTTCCGCAACCCAGACAGCTCTTGCGGGAACCGCTGGGCCTCATACCACCAGCCCCGGAATGGAAGCGGAGATTGAGGAGCACAAGAGGAAGATTCCCAAGAAATATGTATTCCCGCCCATTTCTCTTCTCGAGAAGGGCACCAAGAATAAAAATTCTGACTCAGCAAGACAGCTCAAAGAAACAGCTCTGAAGCTCCAGGAGACCCTGAAGACCTTCGGTGTCAATGTTACAGTGACAGACATCAGTCAGGGACCTGCTGTTACAAGATTTGAACTTCAGCCTGAGGCCGGTGTCAGAGTCAACAAGATCGTGGGTCTGGCAGATGATATCAAGATGAACCTTGCAGCCAAGGATATTCGTATCGAGGCACCTATTCCCGGCAAGGCCGCCGTTGGAATCGAGGTTCCCAACAAGGAAAATACTGCAGTTGCCTTCAGAGACCTTATAGAATCACCGGAATTCAAAAACTTCGATTCAAGGCTTGCATTTGCAGTAGGCAAGGATATTGCGGGGAAGACCGTTGTTACAGATATTGCCAAGATGCCCCACCTGCTTATTGCCGGTGCCACAGGTTCCGGTAAATCTGTTTGTATCAACACTATCATCATGAGCCTTATCTACAAGGCCAAGCCTGAAGAGGTTCAGATGATCATGATTGATCCTAAGATTGTAGAGCTTTCTGTATATAACGGAATCCCTCATCTTATGATTCCTGTTGTGACAGATCCCAAGAAGGCTGCTGCAGCGCTGAACTGGGCTGTTGCCGAGATGACCAACAGATATAAGAAATTCGCAGATTGCGGCGTAAGAGATCTTAAGGGCTATAACAAGATAGCTGAGAGCAGTGATGATCCCAATATGACTGTTCTTCCTCAGATTGTTGTCATTGTTGACGAGTTGGCGGATCTTATGATGGTATCAGCCAATGAAGTTGAGGATGCTATCTGCAGACTTACCCAGCTGGCAAGAGCAGCGGGCATCCATCTTATCATTGCTACCCAGAGACCTTCAGTTGACGTTATTACAGGTCTTATTAAGGCCAATATGCCAAGCCGTGTTGCTTTTGCGGTTTCCAGCGGTGTTGATTCAAGAACAATTCTCGATATCAATGGAGCTGAGAAGCTTCTCGGTAAGGGTGATATGCTCTTTTACCCACAGGGTTATACCAAACCTGCCCGTGTACAGGGCGCTTTTGTTTCAGATAAAGAGGTTCAGGCAGTCACTGATTTCCTTAGAAATCAGAAACTTGATGTCTCCTATGGTGAGGACGTTGAAAAGCAGATCAACAGTATGCAGATCTCATCCGGATCTTCCTCCTCATCCTCTCAGGATTCAGGCTCAGAGCTTGACGAATATTTCGTTCAGGCAGCAAATATAATCATTGAAAAAGACAAGGCTTCAATCGGAATGCTTCAGAGAGTCTTCAAGATTGGCTTTAACAGAGCGGCGAGAATCATGGATCAGCTCTGTGAGGCCGGAGTCGTGGGGGACGAGGAAGGTACCAAGCCAAGGAAGATTCTTATGACTAAGGCAGAATTCGATGCTTATATGAATGGCACTGAGTCAGATGTAGTTTAAATTTTTGGGAGAGTAAAAGCGGCTTACTGGCTGCGGAAATGGAGAGACCTATGGCTGTAAAAAGTGATATCGAGATCGCTCAGGAAGCGAAAATGCTGCACATCAGAGATGTTGCCGCAAAGGTTGGAATCGTTGAGGATGACCTTGAGTATTATGGCAGGTATAAGGCCAAACTTACAGAAGAATACCTTGCTAAAGCTGAAGGCAGTAAGAAAGGCAAGCTGATTCTTGTTACTGCAATTAACCCCACTCCCGCGGGAGAAGGAAAAACTACCACCAGTATAGGACTGGGAGATGCCATGAACAGACTTGGTTATAAGACTGTTCTTGCTCTCAGAGAGCCATCTCTGGGACCTTGTTTTGGAATTAAGGGAGGTGCCTGCGGCGGCGGATATGCCCAGGTTGTTCCCATGGAAGATATCAATCTTCATTTTACAGGTGATTTTCACGCTATCACTTCAGCTACTAACTTACTGGCTGCTCTTTTGGACAATCATATCCAGCAGGGAAATGAGTTGGAAATTGATACAAGACAGGTTATCTGGAAGAGAGCTGAGGATATGAATGACAGAGCTCTCAGAAATATCGTTGTAGGTCTTGGAGCCAAGGCTGACGGTGTTCCCAGAGAGGACCATTTTGTTATTACTGTAGCAACAGAGACCATGGCTATCTTATGTCTCGCCAAGGATATGAAGGATCTCAAGGAGAGACTTGGTAAGATTATCGTAGCTTATACAAGAGACGGAAAGCCTGTTACAGCCAAGGATCTTAACGCTGTTGGAGCTATGGCGGCTCTTCTCAAGGACGCCATCAAGCCCAATCTTGTTCAGACTCTTGAGAACAACCCTGTTCTTATTCACGGCGGTCCTTTTGCCAATATTGCCCATGGCTGCAACTCAGTCAGAGCAACCAGGCTTGCCATGGGAATGGGTGACTATTGTGTTACTGAGGCCGGCTTCGGTGCAGACCTTGGTGCAGAGAAGTTCTTTGATATCAAATGCAGAATGGCAGGACTTAAGCCTGACGCAGTTGTTCTTGTGGCTACCATCAGAGCTCTTAAATATAACGGCGGTGTGCCTAAGAATGATCTTGGAACCGAGAATCTTGATGCTCTCAAGAAGGGTATCGTCAACCTTGAGAAGCACATTGAAAATATTCAGAAATACGGTGTTCCCGTTGTGGTTACACTTAACTCCTTCCTTACAGATACAGAGGCAGAAACTGAGTATGTAAGACAGTTCTGCGAAGAGAGAGACTGCAAGTTCGCACTTTCCGAAGTATGGGCTAAGGGCGGCGAAGGCGGAGAAGCCCTTGCAAAAGAGGTTATCGCAACCCTTGAGACCAAGGAGAGCCATTTTGCTCCTATCTATCCCGATGATCTTTCTCTTAAGGATAAGATCACCACAGTTGCCAAGGAGATTTATGGTGCTGACGGCGTTCAGTTCGCAGGATCAGCTATTAAGCAGTTGGCCAAGATAGAAGAGATGGGCTTTGGCAATCTTCCTGTATGTATGGCCAAGACCCAGTACTCACTTTCTGATGATCCCACACTTCTTGGAAGACCAAGAGATTATAATATTCAGGTTCGTGAGGTTTATGTTTCTGCAGGTGCAGGCTTTGTAGTTGCACTTACAGGCGCCATTATGACTATGCCCGGACTTCCGAAGACACCTGCCGCATTCGGAATTGACGTAAATGATGAAGGCAAAATAACAGGTTTGTTCTAAATGGAGGAAAAATGAGCGCACAGTTAATTGACGGAAAAGCTATTTCACAGCAGATCAAGGATGAACTTAAGGAGAAAACAGCTCTTTTAAAGGAGCAGGGTACAGAAGTAACTCTCGCTGTTATCCTGGTGGGAGAGGATCCTGCTTCACAGGTTTATGTACGCAATAAGAAAAGAGCCTGCGAATATATCGGATTTAACTCTCTTTCCTATGAACTTCCTGCTGAGACCACACAGGAAGAACTGCTTAAACTTATAGATGAACTTAATCACAAGGAAGACGTGGACGGAATTCTTGTTCAGATGCCTCTTCCAAAGCATATTGATGAAAAGACTGTCATCGATGCCATTGACCCCACCAAGGATGTGGACGGTTTCCATCCTATGAATGTAGGTGCTCTTTGCATTGGGGAGGAGGGCTTTGTTTCCTGTACTCCCGCCGGTGTTATCCAGCTTCTTAAGCGCGGATGCAAGGATCTTGATATCTCCGGAAAAGAGTGTGTCATTGTGGGAAGATCCAATATCGTAGGAAAGCCCATGGCGCTTCTTATGCTCAGAGAGAATGCAACAGTTACCGTGGCACATTCAAGAACCGCAGATCTCAAGGAGGTTTGCAAGAGAGCGGATATTCTTATAGCCGCTGTAGGTAAGGCCAAGATGATAAAGGGCGATTACATCAAAGAAGGCGCTGTTGTAATCGATGTAGGAATCAATAGAAACGAAGAAGGTAAGCTCTGCGGAGACGTGGATTTTGAAGCTGCAAAAGAGGTTGCCGGCTATATAACACCGGTTCCCGGCGGCGTAGGACCCATGACTATCGCTATGCTTATGAATAACTGCTATGAAGCTGCCATTATGCATTCTAAGAGGAAATGATATCAGATGAAATGTCCTAATTGCGGACTGGAAATCCCTGAAGGGCACATGTACTGCGACAGCTGTGGTACGGAGATTAACTTTGTCCCGGATTTCGAGCCGGAAGTTGAAAATGAAATAAATGCCACACTCTCGGGAGTTGCAGAGGAGCTTAACAAGGAAGAGCGTTTAAAGAAAGAGAAGCAGGAAAAGAAAGAAGCTTTTCTGAAGAATCTTTTGGACAAACGGGCTTACTTTTATGTGGTTATCTGCGTTGTTGTCCTTATAATTGCAGGTGTGTTCGCATATGGATTCTTTAATCAGGGATCTTCGGCGAAATATCTCAAGGCTGCTGAAAATGCCAGGAATTCAGGCAATCTTGATACAGCCATAGATTATCTGACACAGGGGAATGCTGAGAACCCAACCAATTCAGATATTATCTTCAGATTATCAGATTATTATCTTGAGAAGCAGGATGTTGAGAAAGCAGTTGGGACCTTGGAACTTATTACCAATTCAGCTCTTTTTCCTGAAGATAAGATAGTAAATGCCTACGAGAGCATCATTTCCATCTATAAGGAAAATGGCATGGCCGCTAAGATCACTGAACTCTTTGAGGGCAATGAGGATCCTCTTGTTCAGCAGCTCAAGGATAAGTATATTCCTCATTCTCCGGTAATGACTCCGGCAGGAGGCAGCTTTGACGACAGTGTGTCCATATCTGTGTTTATGAATGACGGATCCGCCAATAGGATCTATTACACCGTAAACGGACAGAATCCCGACGCCGACAGTATTCTCTATGAAAATGAGATCATTCTTGATATCGAGGGTGAATATACTATCAAGACTGTGTCTGTCAATGATTATGGCATTGCCAGTGCTGTTATCGAGAATAAATACGTTATCCAGAGAGGAAAGCCCAGAGATCCCGATATCATGGAGCCCAGCGGCGAGTACAATCAGAACACCATGATCGTTGCGGTGTGCGATGCGGGACTGACTATTTTTTATACTACTGACGGCTCCGATCCTACCATGGAAGAGGGAATACAGTATGTTTCTCCTATTACCATGCCTGTAGGCACCTCACATTTCAGGTTTGCAGCCTTTGATGCGGAGGGCAACAGCAGTGATATAGTCGACAGGGATTATCATCTTGTATATACAAGACTTGTTTCCACTGAACAGGCTGTAAATATGCTGGTAAATACTCTTGTAAGGCTTGATATTCTGCTTGATACAAGCGGCAAGGTAAGAGGTCAGGAAGGCCACAACGAGTATATTTATACATCCGACATTGAGATAGAGGGTGCCGGTGAATACTATATGGTAGTGGAGAATCATGTTTTGAATGACGGAGCTACCATTCCTACCGGACTTATCTACGCGGTAAACACCCATGACGGAACCGTAAACAGGCTTGGATATGACTCCAGCGGGAAGTATACACTGATAACTATTTCAAATAGATAAATGGGAATCTATTTGATCAGTGTTTACTATAAAAAATATAATAAGAGGGAAGAAAAAGTATGTGGAAAAAGTTAATTGCGGTCTTTTTATGCATGTGCATGCTATCTGAGGCATGCACTATTTCCGTGTCTGCATCTAACGACATGGAAGTCTTATCGGAAAGTCAGATATCTTCTGATTCCGATGTTCAGGAATCAGAATGGTCGCAGGCTTCTCTGCAAGATCAGCTCTATGATGAACAAACTGAGATTGAACCTGAAATTGAGGGAAGTGCTGATGCAATCTCAGAAGATGAGAGTTTAACAGAAAATGATGTGAATCAGCCTTCCGGAGATGGAAATTCTTCAAATGATCCTGATGGTCAGCATGAAGAAGCTCTTGTTTCAGAAGGAGATGTAGCTAACAGTGAAAAGGACGTTTACACATTATCATTTGATGCTAATACAGCTACAAATGAAGTTGTGTCTGTTCCTGATGCATTAACTGCAAAATCCGGGGAATATTTCTATATACCTGATGAGTCCCCATCTCTTTCAGGCTATACATTTTATTCCTGGAATACTGATAAGGATGAAAAAGGCTATTACTATTATCCGGGAGATGCTATAAAGGCTAATAGTGATATTACTCTTTATGCTATCTGGTTTGATAATAGTTTGATCATTGAAGATTATCAGGCGACTGATGATATGGATGATTGCTGTGATGAATCTGACGCAGAATATTTTGACGAATTTGAGGACTTAAGTCCTGCCAGAAAACAAGCTTTAAAACAGGAAGTCAATTGGGGAAATACTATAATCGATAAGCGATTAAAATTACTTATTGATAGACTTGATAATAAATACTTTAGTTATAATGAATTTGGCTGCACCAAGCATAATCAGTATATCAATGGAAAATGGAATGGAAATGGGTGTACTGATTGTACTATTAAAAGGGTTTTGCAGGCAGAATGGTTCCAAAACCTTATGGGTAAGTTGAACTGTAATAATTGTCCTAATAATCAAAGTTGTTATGCGTTTGCCAATTTTGCACAATGGTATCTCTTTAGTGAGTGTCAATCTTATGATTTGAAGACTGATAAAAGTTATATTCATGTTAATTATAATGATTTTTCTAAATACGTTAAAAGAGGGGATCGAATACTAGAATATAAAGACGGTGGTAAACATCAATATGTTGTTGTAGAAGTTAGGAAAAACGATATTGTGATACTTCATGCAAATGTTGATGAGAAAAGTGGTATTCGTTTCGGAACAAGAAAATATAATGGTAGATACGCGGAATTATACCATGCCAAAAATTATGACGAATATAACAAACC
This sequence comes from Butyrivibrio sp. MC2021, assembly GCF_000621605.1. Taxonomy (GTDB): domain Bacteria; phylum Bacillota; class Clostridia; order Lachnospirales; family Lachnospiraceae; genus Butyrivibrio. Next base: position 83,174 of record NZ_JHXX01000001.1, read on the forward strand.
TGCTTGTAAGCATGAAGGAACTGAATATTACAGTAAGGGATATTGCAGTGAATGTGGAACTTTAATGCCAAACAGGAATAATAACCCCTCATTCAGGACGGGATATTATAGAAAAAAGATTCTTGCCAATGCGGATATGTTTTCAATTCCTGCTGAGGTTGGCAGCCATAGAATTCTGACAATTGGAACTTTGCTCCCAACAATTGAAGTGATTGGGGCTGTAGAAAATGGTGTTGGTCAGCTTTGGTATAGAGTGCGTTTTGAGAATCAGGAAGGCTATGTTCAAGCGGATAAGTTTGCTTTTGTAATTGAACTTCCCAGAACAGTAGTCGGCGGTGTTTATATGCAGAGTGCATCTATCAATCAGGGACAAAGCTGTAATGTTCTTGGTGAGCTTAGAGCAATCAACTGTAATATCAGCAAGATAAACTATTGTTTTGTTGATGCTAACGGCGCTACTCTTCAGAACGGAAGTGTAAGTGTAAATGCAAAAACTTATTCTATAAAAAGAAGTAAGGTAGATAATAATCTCGTATGCAACAGGTTATCTCCGGGAAGTTATAAAGTAAGGCTTGTTGTTTACAATGACAGTGGTAATTCATACAAATTTGAGTCCGGCACATTTACCGTTAACAGTAAAAGCAAGCCGATTACTGTAGCACAGCCTACTATAAGCGATGGTGCTATTTCTGCTTATATCGGAGGTGCCAGATATAGAATTTCACAGAATTCCGGAGGCGCAGTTTTATACTATAGTACTGATAATGGTAAAAACTATGCCCAGACAGGTGCTTCTTACGTCGATTTTGATGTAAATCAGACTTGTACAGTATATGCATACTCAAAGATTGGAAATGTTGTTTCAGGTACTGTTTCCAAGACAATTTATGTTAATAAAATTCCGGCACCGTCAATAAATGTAGATCAGAATGCGGATGGAAGCCTTATTTCCATTGGCTCTGAGAATGGCGCTGAGATTTATTACCGAATAGATAATGGCGCATTGACTCGTTACTATGGTGCATTCAGTGTAACATCCAATTGCAGCATTTCTTCTTATGCTCAGAAAAATGGATGCATAACCAGTGATGTAGCTACTCGCAGCGTAACAGTAAGTGCTCCGGAAGCTCCACGAATCTACTTAAATACAAAAAGTGATATTGCGAAGGAAGATGCTGTTTCTCTTTATTGGGGAAAAGATAATAAAGCAGGTTCCTATGAAGTCTTTGTTTATTACGAAAATGAATTATATAAGACAGAGACCTGTACAAAGAACCAGTATTCTTTCATTGCTGATAAGAGTGGAAAATACAAAATTGAAGTAAAAGCGAAGAATAAGATCGGCGAAAGTCCGGTTTCCAATTATGTTGAGGCGACAGCTCATGAGCCTCTTACTGTAAGATTTGTTGATCATGATGATACTCTGATCTCAGAACAGATCGTAAAGTATGGCCGTGATGCAGTAAGGCCAATGACCCCTCATAGAAGAGGCTATACTTTCTCAGGATGGAACGGTGGTTATACCAACGTTATAAAAGATGAGACTATAAAAGCTGAGTATGACATCAATATCTATACTGTTAAATTCTATGATATTGATGGTATGACTTTGCTTGGTACACAGAGCATAACCTTTAATGAACCCATTGATTCTGAACCGATGGAGCAGAAGGTTAACCTTGTAAATGGCGGAAGAGGATTTGCCGGTTGGAATATCTTCTACACCAAAGAAGATGACAGTGTTCAGGACCTTGAGCACGTTGATTCCGACATGAAGGTAAGAGCATCTACTGCATGGAGAAATCAGGATCTTCCTGTATTTATCGAGAATGTTGATGCTACCATAAGCTATGCAGCTGTTAGCAATGTTTTCAATGGTTACCATGTAAGCTGCAAGTTTAGTACTACTGATGTTAAAGATATTAAAGCTAAAGTTATAGTCAGCCTTCTTGCAAAGACAGAAGACGGAACCTATAAAATGGTTACTGCTAAGGCAGACAGCGTTCATTTTAATGCTGATTCCAGCTACTATACATGGAATACCGATATCACCTATGACGGTGTTAATAAAGCTGACAGAGTAGAAGTATCGCTTATGTCAATCGAAGGAACTGACAGGACCGGTGGCCTTATTGCAGAAACTAAGAGTGCAGCGATCTCTGACAGTGCATCCAAGTTTTGGAGTGAGTGGATGACCCTTGACGAGCTTAAAAAAGCAGGTCATTCAGCAAATGATGCAAACGTAGAGTCTAAGAAGCAGTACAGAGCCAGAACAAATACTAAAGTTACTGTTCAGACAAATTCTAAGACTCCTCCACAGGGATATACATTCCTCAGTGATGATTCTTACTGGACAGCATGGTCTTCCTGGAGCCCAACTGCAGTTAGCGGTTCTGCTACAAGAGAGGTTAAGACTACAACTGAAAGAGTATCCAGTGGTTATAACCAGTACAGATACGGTAAGTGGGTTTCCGGTAGTAATGCGCATTTCTGTCCTAATGAAGGAAAGAGCAGATACGGTGGAAGCTGGTCATTAAAGTATACAGACTGGAGCACAACCAGATATACAGCTGATAAGAGTGCAAATTGGGGCTATTGTTCTAATTTCTCTCATAATCATGTTGGTGGAAGAAGAGAAGGAAATAGAGATTATTGGACCCATTACACGATAAATGGCAGATCCTATTATTGGGAAGAGGCCCAGTGGATCGATACAAGCTATAATAGGACTCTTTATAGCTATAGAGATTATATTGCAAGATATACTCATTATAAGTGGAACGAAGGCCAATGGTCAGCGTGGGATGATGAAGTTCTTGCTGATAATGACTTGAATGATCGCAGCTATGAGGTTGAAAACAGAGATCTTTACAGATATGTGATCTATGATGCAAGCTCATTAGCTACTGATACAAAGGGAGTTAAGAGAACAGTAAGTGGCTCCCTCAATGAAAGTGCATTGGCTAATAAGAGTGCAAATATCATCGTTTACAAGTCCAAGAATACTGATCCTACCGAATCTCAATTAGAGTTTGTCGGATCAACGGTGCTTGGTGACAACGGAGATTATTCCTTCAGCTTTATTTCAAAAGAGGAACCGACAGCCAACACAGAAGATTTCATTGTAGCTCTTGCAGTAGAAGGAACAGACAATCTTATCAATGTAGACATGATAAGATATGACAGACCAAAGCATTCTGTAAGCTTTGAGGTTGATGGTAAGTTAATTGATAAACAGGAAGTGGCAGATGGTGAATCTGCGCAGATACCTGAGATGCCATCCAAGGAAGGCTATGTATTTACTGGATGGAACAGAAATACTACCTGCGTAGAGAATGATACAATCGCAGTTGCAAGATTCGTTCCTGAAACCAAGTGTGTTGCTTTTGTAGATTATCTGAATCAGAAGTGTACACTTGTAAGAACAAACTATGGTTCAAACCTTGTGATCCCTGAAGAGATCAGCAACCTTGAGTACGAAGGCTATGTATTCAAAGGATGGAACCTTCCTGAGGGTGAAATAACCGAAGACATTATTGTTGAAGCTAATTGGGAAGCCAAGAAATTCAAAGTTAATTTCTTCAATGATCAGGATGAGATCATTGAAACACAGGAAGTTGAAGCAGGAAAGAGCGCTACACTGCCTGATGCATTTGAGTGTTCAGATGGCCTCAAATTTATTGCATGGTCAAATGAATCAACATGGTGGAACGTTGACTCAGATATGGATGTATTCCCTATCCTTGCATATACAAACACCATTACAGCACCATCTGTTTCTGTATCTGATGCTGCAGAAAAAGAAAGATTGGTAGAATTAAAAGCTGAAGATGGAGTGACCATCTATTATACTTTGGATGGAAGTGATCCGGTTATTCCTGATACAGATGCGGAAGGTTCAGATCCTTTTGCAGGCAAACATTTAACTTCTTCCGAAGATAGTGATAACGCTACAGAATTCTGGACCGGAACAACATATAAGTATACTGAGCCACTTGACGCTGATACTTCACTTAATATCAGAGCTATTGCAGTTTCTGAGGATGGACAGGTCAGTGATATCTCAGAATTGTATTATGAATTCGAAGATGGTGAAGACGCCGTTTCCGAAGATGACATAATGGAAGTCTCAAGAAAGTACGTCAATGTTCCAAACGGTACGATCTTTAATGCTTCTGTATCTCTTGATGATATTCGAAATATCAGAAGCGCCGTATTTACCATTGCTCTTGATACTGAAGTTATGACTATGATCACTACAGACGAAGCAGAAGTAGGTATTGAAACCGGTGATGCTATTGGTGATAATGGCGAATTCTTTGTGGATTATTCAGATATTACCAAAGGAATCATTAAGGTTAAGTGGATCGGAAAAGAAAGCCTTGATACTACCGGCTGTCTGTTTAAGGTTAAATTGTATTCCGAAGGAGGAGCCGAGGATACTAATTATCCAATTACTCTGGGCTATATTCCTTTGCTTACCTTTAACGAAAATGGTGAGCCTGTATCCTTGAATGATGTACTTTCTTTAAGCATTGAAGGTAGCGGTGCAGAAGTTGAAGAGAAAGAAGATGATGTTCCTTTGGGAATAACTGTAGAGGATGTTTCCGAGCAGTTATATTCCGGAAGCGCTATTCAGCCTAAGCCTGTTATCAGAGATAATAAAAAGCTCCTTGTTGAAGGTCAGGATTATATACTTAGCTATATGAACAATGTAAGTGTATCAAGCTCTAATGATGATAATCCTCCAACAATTGTCATCAAGGGAATAGGAAATTATTCAGATACATTTACGGTAGAATTCGATATAATTCCTGCTTATATTTCAGGAATTGATGTAGAGTGCGAGGATTATGTCGTTACCGGCTACAACAAGAAGGTTCAGAAAGTAGTTCCTGTGCTTAAGTACAACGGAACTAAACTGAAGGCTAATAAGGACTTCGATGTAAGTTATCGAGATTCTTTTGGAAACGAAGTAACACCTAAAGAGGCAGGTGACTATATCATCGTTCTTACAGGTAAAGGAAACTTTGTTGGAGAAAGAACGGTAGACTTTAAGATCCATGCCGGTACCAACATCAGTAAAGCCAAGGTTGATCCTATTGCTAAGCAGGAGTATGCTGGATCTGCTATTGAGCCTGATGTAGTAGTTAAAGTAGGAAAACAGATACTCGAAAGAAATAAGGACTATACTCTTGAATATGTAAACAACATAAATGCCGGAGAAGCTTCTGTAATAATTACAGGTACCGGAAACTATTATGGCAAAGTGACTAAGAAGTTCAGCATTACCGGAATCCAAATGTCCAAGGCCTTAATAACTTACGATGGTACATACAGCTTTACAGGAAAGAACATCATGCCCAAGCCGGTTGTAAAGATCGGGGAGACAGTTCTTGAGGAAGGTGAAGACTATAAATTAAGCTATAGCAAGAATCGAGACTGTGGAACTGCTAAGTTTACTGTTGAGGGCATTGGAAAATACTATGGAAAGGTTACAAAAACCTTTAAGATAACCCCTGTAGTTATTGACCAGGATAGGATTTCCGTTGTTCTTTACGATTCAAAGGGCAATATTATGAGTTCCGATGCTGCCTTTGAATATGTAAAAGATGGAAATACACCTGCTGTTGATGTTATTGATCTTGATACCAACTATGTTCTTTCTAAGAATGTTGATTACACAATAAGCTATCAGAATAATGCCAATGTGACTAATTCTGATAAAAAAGCTATGGTAAACATCAAGGGAAAGAATAACTATAAAGGCAAATTATCAGTTGCATTTGTTATAGTTTCAAAGAGTATCAATAATACTAATATCGAATTAAGCGACAGACCTTATCAGACAAAGGTAAATGCTTATAAGTCTACACCTGTGATCAGAGATAGCAACAACAAGAAACTCGTTGCAGGTAAGGACTATGATAAGAATATTGTTTATACCTACAAGAATGATACTGTTATAAACGGCAATGTGACCAGACTGGCAGGAGCACCTGTAGAAAAGAACGATATTCTGCCTGTTGGAACTGTAGTTGAAGCAACAATCACCGGATTAGGCAATTATGCTAATTCCACAGCAACAAGAGAGTACAGGATTTCCAAATGCAATCTTAGTGTAGCGTCTGTTGCAGCTAAAAACATGACATACACAGGTAAGGAAATAACTCTTGATCCTACCAAGGATGAGCTCAGGGTAGTTGTTAAAGGTAAGAAATTAACCTACGGTACTGATTATGAAATCGTTGGATATACCAACAATATTAATAAGGGAACAGCAACCGTGACTATCAGAGGAATTGGTGCCTACGGTGGACAAAAGACCGCTGAGTTTAAGATTGGTACAAGAAAATTCCTGTGGTGGATAGTGTAATGATGAATGACTATTTATTCATTCCTCACAATTTCCAACAGTCAATTTTGTGCAAAAGTTTAGCGCTGTAATGATTTAAAGAAATAAAGATTGAATTTTTATAAGCCATCATTTAATATGAAAAAAGTATAAATATTTAGGAGGATGACTATGTTCAAGATTTTAGAGGCAAACGAGCTTACTACGAACATTTTCCAGATGATCGTTGAAGCTCCGCGTGTGGCAAGTGCGTGTTTACCCGGACAGTTCCTTATTATCCGTGTAGACGAGGATGGGGAGAGGATTCCACTTACTATTTGCGACTATGACAGGGAAAAAGGAACTGTAGAAATCGTTGTTCAGGCCATCGGCGCTGAGACTTATGAGCTGTCCAAGCTCAAGGCCGGCGATGAGATTGCAGATGTTGTTGGACCTTTGGGTAAGCCATCAGACCTCTGCGAAGAGAGCATAGAAGATCTCAAGAAAAAGAAGATCGTATTTATCGCAGGTGGTGTTGGAACAGCACCAGTATATCCTCAGGCTAAATGGCTTAAAGAGCACGGAGTTGACTGTGACGTTATCATCGGTGCCAAGACAAAGGATCTCGTAATCATGGAGGACAGATTTAAATCAGTTTGTAACCTTCATATCACAACAGACGATGGTTCCTATGGCAGAAGCGGTATGGTAACCAAGGCTCTCCAGGATCTCTGGGATGAGGGCAACAAGTATGATCACTGCGTAGCGATCGGACCTATGATCATGATGAAATTTGTATGCAAGCTTACACAGGAGCTTGGCATCCACACAATCGTTAGTATGAACCCTATAATGGTAGACGGAACCGGAATGTGCGGTGCTTGCCGTCTTACAGTTGACGGACAGGTAAAATTTGCCTGCGTAGACGGACCTGAGTTCGACGGACACAAGGTTGACTTTGATCAGGCTATGAACCGTATGAAGCTGTACAAGACAGAAGAAGGAAGACTCTATCTCAAGGCACAGGAAGGCAAGACACACCACGGCGGCTGTGGCAATTGCAATGATTAATCGGTAACGTCAATAATACTATAGAAATAGGAGATCATATAGATGGATGGATTTGTAAGAGTTCCTGTTCGTGAGCAGGATGCCAAAGTGCGTGCTACCAACTTCAAGGAAGTATGCCTTGGCTATAACAAAGAAGAAGCTGAAAACGAAGCTACAAGATGTCTCAACTGCAAGAATCCCAAGTGCGTTCAGGGATGCCCTGTATCAATCGATATTCCTGCATTCATTCAGCAGGTAAAAGAGGGTGATGTTGCAGGAGCATATCAGACAATCAGTAAGTCCAGCGCACTTCCTGCTGTTTGCGGACGTGTATGTCCTCAGGAGAGCCAGTGCGAAGGCAAGTGCGTAAGAGGAATCAAGGGCGATGCCGTTTCAATCGGTAAGCTTGAGAGATATGTTGCAGATACTGCAAGAGAAATGGGAATTGTTCCTGAGGGAGCAAAGGAGAAGAAGAACAAGAAGGTTGCCATTATCGGTTCAGGCCCTTCAGGTCTTACCGCTGCAGGAGACCTTGCAAAGATGGGATATGATGTTACTATCTTTGAGGCTCTTCATGAGGCAGGCGGAGTACTTGTTTATGGTATTCCTGAGTTCCGTCTTCCTAAGGATGCAGTTGTTAAGAAGGAAATCGAGAACGTTAAGAAGCTCGGCGTTAAGCTTGAGACAGACGTTGTTATCGGTAAGAGTGTTACAATCGATGAACTTATGGAGAAGGAAGGTTTTGAGGCTGTATTCGTAGGCTCAGGTGCCGGACTTCCCAGATTCATGAATATCCCCGGCGAGCAGGCTATGGGTGTATTCTCAGCAAATGAGTTCCTTACAAGAAGCAATCTTATGAAGGCCTTTGATGAGAATTCAAGAACTCCTATCATGAGACCCAAGAAGTGCGTAGTTGTAGGCGGCGGTAACGTAGCTATGGATGCTGCAAGAACAGCACTTCGTCTCGGAGCAGAGGTTCATGTAGTATACAGAAGAGGCGAGGAAGAGCTTCCTGCACGTAAGGAAGAAGTAGGACATGCTAAGGAAGAGGGAATCATTTTCGACCTTCTTACAAACCCTGTTGAGATCCATGAGGATGAGAACGGATGGGTTAAGAGCATTACCTGCATCAGAATGGAGCTTGGTGAGCCTGATGAGTCAGGTAGAAGAAGCCCTGTAGAGGTTCCCGGATCTGAGTTTGAGATTGAGTGTGATGCAGTAATCATGTCCCTTGGAACATCACCTAATCCTCTTATCTCCAGCACAACAGCAGGACTTGAGGTTAACAGAAGAAAGTGCATCGTTGCAGATGAAGCTACAGGCCAGACCTCCAAGAAGGGTGTCTTCGCCGGCGGTGATGCTGTAACAGGCGCTGCTACTGTTATCCTTGCTATGGGAGCAGGTAAGGCTGCTGCCAAGGGAATTGACGAATACCTTTCAAATAAGTAATTTGATTTATACATGAACAAAGAGCACATTATCTGTGGAAAACCTATGGATAATGTGCTTTTTTTAATTCCTCAGGCCTCATCTATGATATAATGATGAAGATTGACCAGGAGGAATTATGGAAAAAGAAGAACAGATAAAAGTTGCTATTACAGCGGGCATTGTAGCCCTTATTTTACTTATTTTGATTTTGTTTTTGGCCTTATCCGGAGGGAAAAAGGGCGGTGATGATAAGAAGCTTGCGGATAATATTGCAGAGTACGCTTCATTGGAACTGACCAATGCCCAGAGCTCAGCAGATATTTCATCGAGCGGTGATGCTTCGGGTGAGGCTTCAAGTACTGATGCCGGTGCATCTGCATCCACAGATAAGGCTTCCGAGGGAAAATCCTCTGTGGCATATTCGGAATATCTCCAGACAGCAAAGGGAGATGTTTCAGGCAATAGCTTCTATGCCACAACAGGTCCTCTTCTTAAGGATGTTTACAAGGTTGTTACCTTTGACCTGGAATCCCAACTCAAGGAGATGGCCACATATTGGTCAGAGGGAAATACCGAAGCAGTAAGGGATCTGGCTCATCTTGAGCGATTTGAGGCCATGAGCTATAGTCTTAAGGGAAAAACGGATTTTTACTATTACGGAGATTTAGATGCGAAGGGACTTCCAAGCGGCAAGGGCCTTGCAGTCTATGCGGATGATCAGTATTATTACGGCGACTGGTCAGAGGGCGTAAGAAGCGGCGAGGGATCATGGTTTGCTTTTTATCCTCTTTACAGCACCTATGTGGTTACAGAGCATATGTACGCCGGTTCCTGGGCCAATGATAAGCCAAACGGCCAGGGCCAGGAGCATTATGATTACAATCCCGAATATATGAATAATGATGACGTGTATCTGCAGAATGCCATCGGAGGCTTTAAGGACGGGTTGTTTGACGGTGATATGTACATTATCAACGTGGATAAGAACGGCGAATGTGACGAATGGCTGGGCAAATGCGCTTCCGGAAGTTTTCTTCGAATTGACGGAGTTGATAACGATAAAAAGGGCAATGTTCCTGTGTTGAAGATGCGTCTTAATGAAAAAACTGTCTTTTACATGTCAGAGAAAAAGAATAAAAACCTTGGAGTTAACGGTATCATAACCGGCGGAACAATCAGAAGATGAATATTACAATAATCACTGTTGGAAAAATCAAAGAAAAATACTGGAATGATGCAATCTCTGAATACTCCAAGAGGCTTTCCAGGTATTGCAAGCTCAATATCATTGAGGTGGCAGACGAGAAGACTCCGGATAATGCTCCGGCTGCCATTGAGGAGCAGATCAAGAAAAAAGAGGCAGAGAGGATCCTTAAGAATGTGGATGATCATGCCTTTGTCTGTGCCCTTGCTATTGATGGCAAGAAGTATTCCTCTGAGGGCCTATCTGATTTTATCAACAATAAGGCTATCAGTGGCGTGAGTCATATTCAGTTTATTATCGGCGGGTCTCTGGGGCTCCATGACAGCGTTCTTTCCAGGGCTGATGGCAAGATCAGCTTTTCGGATATGACTTTCCCTCATCAGATGATGAGAGTAATACTCCTGGAGCAGATCTACAGAGCTTATAAGATTATAAGTGGTGAACCATACCACAAGTAATAAAAAGTTTTACGGGGAAAAAGATTATATGAGTGAAATTACAGAGCGTAGACTTTCCTTATCCGCAGAGGATGAGAGAAATATTTTTGGGGAAAACGATAATTATATTCGAAAGATCGAAAAGAGCCTTCATGTGGAGATCATTGACAGAAACGGTGAGCTTCGCATTATCGGAGACAAGGAAGGTGCCAATAAGGCATCGGGAATTCTCAGAGAGCTGGTACAGCTTTCAAGACGCGGCTCCAGTATTGAGGAGCAGAGCGTTGATTATGCCATTTCATTGAAGGAAGATGATTCCAAGGAAGATCCTTCATACAAGAACAATGACAATATTCTGGTTGATATCGACAGAGATGTTATCTGTCATACTATCTCAGGAAAACCCATTAAGCCCAAGACCCTTGGACAGAAAAAGTATATTGATGCCATCAGAAATAAGATGATAGTTTTCGGCCTGGGCCCTGCGGGTACCGGTAAGACCTATCTTGCCATGGCTATGGCAATCACTGCTTTTCAGAGAGAAGAGGTCAGCAGGATCATTCTTACAAGACCAGCCATAGAAGCCGGAGAGAAGCTGGGCTTTTTGCCCGGAGACCTTCAGAGCAAGGTAGACCCATACCTTAGGCCTCTCTATGATGCCCTTTATCAAATCATGGGAACCGAGAACTTTATTAAGAACATGGAGAAGGGACTTATCGAGGTTGCACCCCTTGCATATATGAGAGGACGAACCCTTGATAATGCCTTTATCATCCTGGATGAGGCTCAGAATACCACTCCGGCCCAGATGAAGATGTTCCTTACCAGAATCGGTTTTGGTTCCAAGGTTATCATTACCGGTGACGCTACCCAGAAGGATCTGTCCCCTGATGTGAAGTCAGGACTTGATATAGCTCAGAGTGTACTTAAGAATATCGATGATATCGGATTCTGCACACTGACCAGTAATGATGTTGTGAGACATCCTCTGGTTCAGAAGATTGTTAAGGCCTATGAGGACTATGAAAAAAAGGCCGCCAATAAGCAAAAGACTAAGAATATCAAGAAACTGGAGCGTCATTAAGCTATGGATGGGGAGAAAAATCAGAGCATTTTAGATAAAAAGTATAAGTGGATCTATGGGGGAATGTTCTTTTTAACAGGGATACTGGTACTGATCGTATCAGCTATTCATGGAAGAAGCTATGAGATAATCCTGAGAAATACTGTCAGTGCCTTTATCATCGGCGGAACAGTGGTGTTTATGCTGGTGGATGCCATTTCAAGAGGTAAGGAGGCGTTGTCCTACGACAATTATAATTACAAGCTTCCTTTTGTTATCTGTTATCTGGCGGCCCTTATATTATCAGTGGCCTTTTCCTTTGTGCCGAATCTGTTTTGGCCCTATATGGCAATTTTCGTTATGCTTGCTCTTTTTTCTAATTCGGAAATCGGACTTATCAGCGGCACAGGGCTTCTGCTTATCTCTGTAATGCTGGAGGAGAGCGGAAGCTATGGCGAGGTTTTCATGTATTTGCTGGCAGGTGCGGTGGCAATTGCCATGTTCAGAGATCTGAAGGAGACCACGGCAATAGGGGCTCCCATGTCCATTTCACTGATGATGCAGGCTGTATTACTTATTGCCTACAATGTACTTTTTCAGAACAGAACCCTTTCCTTTAATCTTTTGGCGATTCCGGTTCTGAATCTGATGTTAAATGTAATCATCTTATTGATCTTTCTTAATATGTTTGGTGTCTATGTCATCAGAAAGACCAACGACAGATATATGGATATCAACGATCCTGAGTTTCCGCTTCTTGTAAGTCTCAAGGAAAAGGACAAGGACGAGTACTACAGAGCAATTCACACAGCATATCTTTCCGAGAGAGTTGCTCATGAGCTGGGGCTTAATTCCAGAGCGGTTAAGACCTGCGCATATTATCACAGGATTGGAATTCTTGAGGATAAGACCAAGTGGAAAGATGTGGAGCATTTATACACTGAAAATAATTTCCCTCTGGAGGCTGTTGAATACCTGCACGAGTATATCCAGCCTGAAAAAGGAAAGCCCAGGTCCAAGGAAGCTCTAACGGTGCAGCTTTGTGAGACAGTAATTGCCTCCATAATGCTTCTGATAAAAAAGAACAAAAATGCTACAATAAATTATGAGGACCTTATAGAGGGAATCTTTAAAAAGAAAACCGATGCCGGTGAACTTAAGGACTATGACGTTACCTTCAGGGAATACGAAACAATTCGCAGGATCCTGAAGAGGGAGAAACTTTATTATGATTTTTTACGTTGAAAATGAGGTAGAAGCCAAGTTTGATTTTGACATAGAAGAGGTAGCCAAGACTGTGGCTGCCAAGGTTCTGGAGGAAGAAGGCTGTGATCATGAGGTTGAAATAAGCCTTATCATCACAGATGACGAGGGCATAAGAGTCATGAACAATGAGTTCAGAGAAATCGACAAGCCCACAGATGTCCTTTCTTTTCCCAATGTCAGCTATGAAGAAGCAGGGGACTTCTCGGTCATAGACGGGGAGCAGCAGGTGGATCTGCTGAATCCTGACACGGGCAATATCATGTTTGGGGATATTGTAGTTAATGAGAACAGGGTGAGATCCCAGGCCCAGGAGTATGGACATAGCGAAAAAAGAGAATTTGCCTTCCTTATTGCTCACAGCATGCTTCATTTGTGCGGCTATGATCACATGGAACCGGATGAAGCGGCTGTCATGGAAGACAAGCAGGAGAATGTATTAAATCTTTTGGGGATTACAAGAGACTAACGAATATAGATTTTGGGAGAGTAGTGTATGAAAAGCTACACTGAGGAAAAACGCATCAGACCTGATATTCTGACATCTGTAGTACTTGGGGCAGTTATCATAATGATGATCTATAAAATAACCGGAAACAGGATCTATGGTGATCTTGGATCCGGCTTTACTGCTGCACCTTTTGCACTTTTTTATATGTTCTATGCGGGAATCGTTCTGGCTGTACAAAAGGCAGTATGGCTGATGGTCCGTATCAGAGCAAGAAGAAGCCAGTATTTAAACGCTGAGGCCAATATGAAAAGGTCCTTCAGGCTGTTTCTTTTTGTCAGTGTGGTTATAGGTATACTGTTGGCTTCCTTTAGTTTTATCCTTGCCAAGAATCTTTTTGTATCAGGAAGAGGATATCTTCAGTTTGTCATTGTTGCTGTAAGTGTGCTTCTGCTGGGAGCACAGGGTGTCTGCAGAGGTTATCTGCAGGGGCTTGGCTATACGAAGCCCATAGTCATAGCCGATATGCTATTTGCTGTGACTTCCATTATCACCGGTACTGTTGCTTCGCTTTTTATGTATTCCTACGGACTTAAGGTCAATGAGCTTTTCCATGTAAAGGAATACAGCGCTATTTATGGAGCTTACGGTTCAATGATTGGACTGCTTGTCGCATCAGTGGTTTGTCTTGTTCAGATCCTTATCAGCTATTCCATGAGAAAGATAGAAATAGCAGAGATAATTAAAAACGGGGCGCCCAGATATCTTGATAATAAAAATGATGTTTTTTCAAGCATAAGGATCATACTGTATCTGTATGTGACCCCCGCCATGATGAGCCTTGCGGGTGAGATAATCTTTATGACCATTCATAAGAAGGATGTAACAGGTACGGAGCTTCTTTTGGAATACGGAACCTTATCAGGCAAGATTTATCCTCTGATCATCATCCTTGCATTATTGTGCTGTCTGCCCTTTATAAAGACCTGGAACAGGGTAATGGCCCGCATTGAGAGAGATGAATACGAGGTTGCCAGGGACCGCCTTAAAAAACTGATAAGATATTCGTCTGTAATGTTTGTTCCTTTTTCTGTTCTTGTATTGACACTTTCCGGGACCATAAACGTGGCGGTATTCGGCAAATCAACAAGTACAACGGATTCGCTTCTTACTCTGGCCTCTCCGCTGGTTTTACTTATCTGCATTGCTGTATTTGGGTCATGGCTGATGAACCATATGGGAAAATCACTGCTCTTGGTGATCAACCTTTCGATTTGCTGGGCAGTATATATCATTGGATGCATCGTGTTTATGATGGTATTCAAGCTGGGCTTATACGGAATTTTGCTGGCAGATATTGTGACTTTTTCGATTTATGATATTATTAGTTTCTCGATGATTTTTAAGATGTTGAAGTACAGACAGGAATTTTTGAGAACTTTTCTTATTCCTCTGGCAGCATCGGCAGGCGCAGGGCTTGTGGTTTATGTGATAAACATGATATTTGTTAACCTTATAGGAGATGCACTTACTCTTATTATCTGCATTCTGGTATTCTGGATTATCTATATGCTGATTATCATTGTGCTTAAGCGCATCAAGACCTATGAGCTGAGGTATATCCCCCTTGGAAATATCTTTTCCGGAATATCCCGGAGGCTTCAGAGGGATGAATTTGAGGAATAAAATTGGGTAAAAAGATAATTGTAGTGGGCGGAGGCGCCGCCGGAATGTGCGCAGCTATCTATGCTGCCAGAAACGGTGCTGAAGTAACCATATTGGAAAAAAATGACAGACTGGGTAAAAAGCTTTCCATGACCGGAAACGGCAGGTGCAATCTTACCAATCTGGATATGAAAGAGGAATATTACAACCTTTCTGCCAGAGGCAGGATGAAGGAATGGCTGGGGATTTACGGTGTTGAAGATGTTATCAGCTTCATGAAGTCCCTGGGAGTTGTGGTAAGAAGTGAGGACGGATATATTTATCCTGCTTCCGGACAGGCCCAGACAGTTGTAAATGCTCTTACCAATGAATTGGACAGACTGGGAGTAAAGGTCATATACAATCAGCAGTTTAAGGCGGTCAACTCTTCCGAGGATGAGAGAGGACGTCTTTTGATCAAAACCTCTACAGATGAGTGTTTTGCTGACGACTGCATTATATGCTCAGGCTCTTTATCCGGAGCCAAGAGCACTTTATCCACCGGAGACGGCTATTATATCTGTTCCAAGCTTGGTATGACAATCAAAAATACTTATCCTGCGCTGGTGGGCTTTAAGGTGGATCCTGAGGAGGTTATGCCCCAGGGCGGAGTCAGATGTATGGCAGAGATAGCCTTTAGCCTTGGAAATGAGATCATAACATCGGAGTACGGCGAGCTTCAGTTCACCAAGGATGGAATCTCAGGTATTCCTGTAATGCAGGCCAGCAGAGAGATTGTGAAATTCATTGAGGAAAAGAAGCCTGTTTTTGCAATTATCAACTTCTTTCCGGATTATGATGAAGTGGATTTCACAGCCCTCAAGAATGATATGCTGAGACTTAAGGATGAAAGAACTCTGTCTGAATTCTTAAACGGCTTTGCCAACAGCAATATCAATGACATGATTCTCAGCAAAATGAAGCTAAGTCCATCCATGAGGATGAAGAATATTTCTGTCAGCATGGCAACCTGTATTCTTGACAATTACAGGAACTACAAGCTGAAGCTTTCAGAGAGCTATGGATATCAGGCATCTCAGGTAACAACAGGAGGTGTCAGCCTCGGAGATATCGGAAGCGATATGTCCTATAAGAAAATGCCCGGAGTTTATCTGGCAGGTGAGCTTCTTGATGTGGACGGAAGATGCGGCGGTTACAATCTTCAGTGGGCCTGGACCAGTGGCAGTATTGCCGGTACAGCTGCTTCAATTTAAGGATAAGTAATGATCAGAATAAATCAGATTAAAGTTTTTCATGATATAAATGCAGAAATAAGCCATGATGAGCTTAGCAGAGTTCTTAAAAAGAAAGCTGCTAAGCTTTTGCGTGTCTCTGAGAATGAAATAAAGGATTTCGAGATAATAAGACATTCCATCGATGCCAGAAAAAAGCCTGAGATCTACGATATTTTCATGGTGGATCTAAAGCTCAAGGGCGGCAATGAAGAGCAGGTTGTAAAGAAATCCAGAGATAAAAATGCTTCTGTGATCGCTGAGAAGAGATATGACTTCTGGAAGCTTGCTCTTGGAAATCAGAGTACAACCGGATTAAAGGAAAAGGCAGAAAACTCAGGGAAAAGAATCGTGGTAATAGGAGCAGGTCCCGCTGGACTATTCTGTGCCTATGAGCTTGCAAGAAACGGTTTTAAGCCTCTTTTACTTGAAAGAGGAGCCTCTGTTGAGAAGAGAATGGAACTTGTAAATAAGTTCTGGGAGACCGGAGTTCTTGATACAAGGACCAACGTCCAGTTCGGAGAAGGCGGAGCAGGCACATTTTCTGACGGAAAGCTCAATACCATGGTGAAGGATAAGGACGGAAGAGGAAGATATGCTCTTTCTGTCTTTACTGAAAACGGTGCGAATAAAAATATTATGTACGAGGCCAAGCCTCATATCGGGACAGATATTCTCTGTGATGTGGTTAAAAATATGAGAAATCGCATCACAAAGCTGGGAGGAGAGGTTAGATTTGAGACTCAGGTGACAGATATAGTCCTTGAAAAGGGCAGAGTCACTGCAGTTAAGGCAGGAGATGAACTTATTCCCGCCGATGCTGTTGTACTTGCCATCGGACACAGCGCCAGAGATACCTTCTATATGCTGAAGGACAGAGCTGTTGATATGCAGCCCAAGCCCTTTGCTGTGGGATACAGAGTTGAGCACAGGCAGAAGCTCATCAATCTTTCCCAGTACGGAGTTGAGAACCCCGGAAGCCTGGGAGCAGCTCCCTACAAGCTGGTTGCCAATGCATCTGACGGCAGAGGTGTATACTCATTTTGTATGTGCCCCGGAGGGTATGTTGTCAATGCCTCATCAGAAGAAGGCCGCCTTGCTGTTAACGGAATGAGTTATAATAAACGTGATGGTTTAAATGCCAATTCAGCCATTATCATAACAGTGGATCCCAAGGACTTTGGCTCCGAGGATGTACTTTCGGGAGTGGAGTTCCAGAGGAAACTGGAGGAAAAAGCCTATCAGCTTGGAAAAGGCAAGATTCCTGTGGAATACTATGTTGATTTCAGGGAAGCTGTGACAGGAGAAAAGGCAGCTTCCTCAGAAAGAAAAGCTGACAGAAGCTCCTATAACCTTCCTCAGATGAGGGGAGATTATGTATTTGCGAAGGTTCATGAGATCCTTCCGCAGGAGCTTAATCAGGCTTTTGTTGAAGGAATGGCTAAATTCGGGCATACTATAAAGGGCTATGACAATGATGATGCACTTATTTCAGGAGTTGAGAGCAGAACTTCTTCTCCTGTAAGAATAAACAGAGATGAAAACGGTGAATCCATTAATGTAAAGGGGCTGTACCCCTGCGGCGAAGGCGCCGGCTACGCGGGAGGAATAATGTCTGCTGCCATGGACGGAATTAAGACTGCTGAGCTTATTGCGCGAAACATGTTGAGCTGACAAAGTTGAGGGATTATGAACAAAGCAGAAATACGAAATAATATACTAGGGAGGAGAGACGCCCAGGCATCCTTCGAAATAGCAGAAAAGAGCAGGATCATTTTTGACAAACTGACTGGTCTTGAGGACTATAAGGAGGCAGAAAACCTTCTTGTCTATGCATCCATGAGATCTGAAGTCAGGACTGATGAGATCATTCTTGATGCTCTTGCTGACGGCAAAAAGGTCTTTTGTCCGAAGGTTACGGATAAAAACAACGGAAAGATGTCTTTTGTCCGCATTTTTGCCCTTGAGGATCTGAAAGAGGGTTACTATGGTATCAGAGAGCCTGAGCTGAATGATTTATCCGAGACATATTTCAGCGAAGCCGATAGGAATTCAATGAATGGGAATACACTGGCAATAGTGCCGGGAGTGGCCTTTGACAAAAATAAAAACAGAATCGGCTATAACGGTGGTTTCTACGACAGGTTTCTCTCATCCCACAAGAATGTAAAGAGTGTTGGGTTATGCTACCGTCTTCAGGTGGTGGATGATAATCTGCCGGTTGAGTCACATGATATGCCCTTAGACCGTATCATTACTGATTAAAAAAGGCTAAAACATTCTAAAATATAAAAGCAGGTGATTTCTCACCTGCTTTTTATGTGCTATTATTTCATCATAAAAAGATTGTTTTATTGATAATAGGAAAGGAATCTCCCTATGGATATAAACGATTATGTTGCTGAGGAAATAGCGAAGTATCAAGGAATTGCTTTCCCTGTAAAATCAAGCCTTATCAGAAGGTTTTTTTGGGACCAAACTGAAATGGCAGAAGATGCATCCAAATATAAAGATATCCGGCGGTTCAAATGATTTCATAGATAGAGAAATAGAATCAGCTAATGCTTCCTGGTCTGATGAAGTCATGAAAATTGTAAAGGAATTAGATGAAGAAGGGTGACATGTAAAAAATTAGGAATTTTCAAAAATTACAAAAACAATTTTGAATTCTTCATTTTTTTGTATCCTTCCTTTCCCTATAATGAGTACTGTACTCAATATTACAGTTTCCGATTTATTCGGAGACAGCATAAAGGGAAGGGAAGGGTATTTTTATGAAAAAGAAAATTATAAGTGCTCTCGCATGCATGACAGTAGCAGCTACATCACTTGTTGGCTGCACAGGTTCTTCAGCTCCTGCTGATACACCGGCTCCTGCAGAGGCGCAGACAGAGACTCCTGCTGCTGAGACCAAGACAGAGGAGACTAAGACTGAGACAACAACTTCAGGCGATAAGGTAACTCTTAGCATCTACACACAGTATGCAGATGATGATACAAAGGTTCCTTACGATTACGCTGTTGAGCAGCTTAAAGAGGCTTATCCAAATGTTGAGCTTAACCTTATTGTTCAGGCTCAGGATGATGGACAGACACTTAAGACTCTTGCAGCAACAGGTCAGCTTCCTGATATTTACCAAGCTAGTACAGATCTTATAAACACATTCCGTGAATCAAATCAGATCATGGTTCTTAATGATGTTGCACAGTCAACAGGATTCCTTGATAAGCTCTATGACGCAAATAAGGATCTTGCTTATGCAGAGGATGGCAATATCTATGCATTCCCATTCTCAGGTCAGGAATATGTACTTTGGTACTACAACAAGGCTCTCTTTGAGGAGAACGGACTTGAAGTTCCAAAGACTTATGACGATCTTTTAAACTGTATCGAAGTATTCAAGGGTAAGGGAATTACTCCTCTTGCACTTTTTGGACAGGAAGGCTGGAACACAGCTGCAGCATTTGACGTAATCGCTACAAGATATGCTACAGGCGGAATCAAGGCTCTTGATGAGGGCAGCGCTTCTGTAACAGATGAAGGATACGTTGAGGCAGCTAAGATGATGGAGAAGCTCGTTGCAGCCGGACTTTATCAGGATGATGCTACAACAACCAACTATGATCAGGCTTCTGAGAAGTTCCTTTCAGGTGAAGCAGCAATGTTCATCAACGGTCAGTGGTACATCGAGGATGCTACAAAGGCTCTTGGCGACAATGTTGACTGGATGTTCTATCCTGCAGCTGATGAGACTTCATACGAAGCTGGTAAGGCAGCATTCTCAGGCGGTGGATCAGCTTCAGGTTTTGCTGTAAATCCTGATTCAGAGAACGCAGCTCTCGCAGCAGAAGTAGCAGAGTTCATCACAGAGAAGTACTGCGAAGCTAAGGTTATGTACAGACACAATCCTCTTGTTGCACTTGATACAGGAAAAGAGCCTGACTCTGAGTATCCTGCAATGATGAAGAAGCTTTCAGACACACTTCCAACCATCACATCAACAACAAAGTTCACATGGGGACTTACCAATTCAACATTCAACGATGCAATCCAGTCTGAGTCACAGGGACTTGTTTCAGGACAGTTCACAGCAGATGAGTTTGTAGAGAATGTTGCTGATGCACAGTAATTTGTCTATATAGTTTAGTCATCGATGGAGTGGCCGGAAGCTTCCTGCCACTCCATTACCTTGAAAGATAAAAAATAATCGTTACGTTTCCACCACTAAATAGGAGAACACCATGAAAAAATACATGGGAAACAAGCTGGCAATCTTTCTTTTTATTGTGCCGGCCCTTGCAATTTTCATAGCATTTGACTTTGTTCCGATCATACAGGTATTTGCATACAGCTTCACTGATTGGAACGGACTTACGATTCCGAATTTTACAGGACTTGAGAATTACATAGAACTGTTTTCAGATAGAGTATTCTTTACATCCAACAGAAACCAGTTGATATTCGCAATAATCATCACTGTTTATCAGATGTTTTTTGCTACAGTATTTGCCATCACAATATCCGATAAAAAGATGAAGGGAAGAAAGTTTCTTAGAGTAGCGTATTTTATCCCGGTTATTCTTTCAGTAACTGTAGTTTGTCAGTTATGGGCAGCAATACTTAGCGGAGATGGACTTCTTAATAAGCTGGTTCAGCTTTTCAACAGTGATTTCAAGCAGAACTGGCTTGGTGACAGATATAAAGCCATATATGTAATTGCCTTTGTTAACGCATGGCAGTGGATGGGATATCAGTTCGCACTTATTGTGGCAGGTATCAAATCAATTCCTTCAGATTATTATGAAGCAGCACGTATTGATGGCTGTTCCAATGTTAAAGCACATACGAAGATAACAATTCCGCTTCTTGCAGAGACCTATAAGTTTTGCCTTATCATTTCACTTACAGGTGGTATCAAAGCATTTACTGAGATGAATATCCTCACAGGTGGCGGTCCCAATAAATCAACATTTACACTGACTTATATGATGTATAATGCAGCCTTTAAGAAATCCGACTATGGTTATGGTCTTGCTGCAGCATCGATCATGGTATTGGAATGTATGCTTGTTATGCTGGTGATCAATTTTATTTTCAGAGACAAGGACCAGCGCAAGGAAGAAGAGAAATCAAGGAGGAAGCGCGGTGCATAAAGAAGGTAATAAATCAATATCCCATTATGTCTTTGTGGTTTTCTGCTGGATATATGCAGCATTCTCGCTTTATCCATTGGTTTGGATGCTGTTTTATTCCTTTAAGACCAATCAGGAAATCTTTGTGACCAATCCCTTTGGTTTCCCCTGGCCGCTTCATTATGAAAACTATATTACAGCCTGGACCAAGTATGATGTTCCGCTTTATTTCCTGAACAGCTTGCTTGTTTCCGTTGGAACTGTTGCAATCACCATATTCTGTGCACTTTTGTTTTCCTATGCAACCAGCAGAATGGTGTGGAAAGGAAGAACCTTCACAAGACTGTTCCTTGGTCTTGGAATGTTTATTCCTGTTCAGGCTATCATGATTCCTGTTGTTAAGGTGGTACAGAATTTTCATCTGATGGGAACAAGATGGTCCCTGATTTTTCCTTATATTGCCATCAACCTGGCATTTTCCTGTATGGTATATTATGGCTTCTTTAAGGGAATACCCATGGAGCTTGAGGAAGCAGCCTGCATGGACGGAGCTACAATATATCAAACATTCTTCATGATAATTGAGCCCCTTGTAAGACCGGCTACAGTAACTCTTATTATTTACATATTCCTCAATGCATGGAATGAGTTCATTCTTGCAAACGTTGTTGTGGGCAGCATACCACAGCTTAAAACACTTCCTCTGGGAGTACTTTTCTTCCAGGGTGAATTTACCACCGACTGGGGCGGCATGGGCGCTACAATGGTAATTGCGTCATTCCCTGCAATCATCGTATATTCAATTTTCTCAGAGCAGGTTGAGAGTGCAATGACAATAGGTGGAGCAGTAAAAGGTTAAATTATTCTTAAATATGGAGCAGGTGTGCGCTACACCTGCTTTTTTATGATAATATTGCATCATAAAAGGGACGTTATTGCATAAATTAGACAAGGAGGTCTATTATGAATAATATTGTCGATCATGTTGCTGAGGAAATTAAAAAGTATAACGGAATTGCTTTCCCGGTAAAGTCCAGCCTTCTCAGAAGAGTTTTTGTGAAAAAACAAAAAAAGGCAAAATCTTCATCCAAACCCTGATGATGAGTTTTCAGATCCCAAAATCGGTCCAAGTCAGCGTATTATACGTGAATATGAGGAAAAATTCAGAAGAAACCAGATAAACCAAGGGCTGAGAAGAGAAGATCAGATCGAACCCATCATTGTTGAAAGAATGCATCCGGATGGCTATATGATCATCAACGGCCATCACAGATGGGCAGCCTGTGCCATGATGGATATGAAATGTAATGTAAGCATTGTCAATCTGACACAGAAAAATGATATCATTAACCTGATAGAAAACAGTACCCATGATAAAAGGGTTTCACTGGATCTTGATGAAGTGGTATTTTGCCCAAGTAAAGAAGGTTATGAGAAATCACTTGGCTTTCCTCATTCCATGTTTTTTAAGCAGAATATCAGAACGGGAATTCCTGCTCTTTTTCACTACTTAAAGATACATGGCTATGATATTTGGGTATATTCTTCAAATTATTATTCCTATGACACTATAAGCAGGCTGCTGAGGCTCTATCATGCCGATGTGGACGGTGTTGTTACGGGAACCAAGATGCTTAACAAGCGTGAAGGCAGTAGTAATATCAGAAAGGCAGTTGCAGAGAAGTATAAATTCACATTGAACATCAATGACAGCTCAGTTATAAAAATATACAGTAATTCAGATGATTTCGAGGAAAGAGAAATGAATTTGGAGGAATCAACCTGGGCAAAGGAAGTCATGGAAATAGTGAAGGAACTGGATGAAAACGAGTGATTCTGAACTGAAAATGAGGGTCTCCTTTGACCTTGATGAGGTTTTATTTGTAAGCCCCATGACCCATAAAACCGAGCCAAAGTTACATTTTCCTTTTGACAGGATATATAAGGAGAGACTGCGCCTTGGGGCTCCCGATCTTATTAGATCCTTGCAAAAGATGGGATATGAGGTATGGATCTATACATCCTCTTTCAGATCAGAAAGCTACATAACGAATCTGTTCAAGCACTATAAGGTAAAACTTGACGGTATAGTGAATGGAAATCGCCACCTCAGGGAGGTGCAGAAGGACAAAAAGGAAATCCTTCCCCAGAAAATACCCAGCAGATACAGAATTTCACTTCATGTGGACGATGAAGAGGTTATCTGTTCCTGGGGAAGGGAATACGGATTTAATACTTTTTTGCTGGAAGCCGATGACGATGAATGGAAGGACAAGATAATAGGCAGGGCGGAAGAAATTCGTAATGCCAGTAAGAAATATGAAAAGGCATAATGATCAAAACAAAAATATAGTAGATATGACTCTCCGGGATATGGAGGCATATAAGTCCGACAGAATCAGCAGCAGTAAAGAAAGAGCAAGGAACATATCCATAAAATATAAAATTGCATTCATGACTGTTTTAGTGGCGCTTATCCCAATGACGGTACTGACGGTTATGATGCTGTTTTTTTATAACAGAGCAATCATGGAACGCGGAAACAAGCACATCGAGGAAAATATCAGGATCATGGCTGACAGGATAACCTCTGTGCTTAATAATGGTGAGCTCTGTTCAAACAATCTTACTATAGAATTCAGCTCTTATTACAATGATAAGTCAATGAAGCAGGTAACCAGAGACTCAAAGGTCGCATCTTTGATGTCCCAGTCCCTGCTTATTTATCATGGCATTTCATCTATTGTTTTTATTGATACAGAGGGCCGTTTTTACAGTACTGACCCAAAGCTTCTGGACATACAGGACGAAATAGTGAACTCCGACTATGTTCAGGAATTAAAAGAGGCCAGTGGAAAGACCTATCTGCTTGATCCCACCAAGAACCTAATGAACAGGAATGACAAGGAAATAATCACCATGGGAAAGCATGGAATTAATGTTCTTACGGGCTCAACCTTTGGCTATCTTTTTATAAATATGAATAAAGATTACCTGATAGAATCTTCAGAAAGTGATATAAGCTATTATTTTTTGTATGACCCAAACGGCTTTTGCATATCGACTTCTGATGTTAAGGATCAGATATACGGCGATGAAAAACTGATAAATTCTTTGTTTTCCGAGGAACGTACCAGAATAAGGTATAAAAAAGAAAACTATCTAATTGCAAGAGGTGATATAGAACGATACCATTGGACAATTGTGGGAGTTACAAATCTAAACAGATTTAATGTGACCGGAAAAGACCTGCAGTTTATCCTTTTTACGACCTTCGGAGTTACTGCGGTTCTTCTTTTGTTGTCCATGACAGTATCTGTAAATATGATCACGAAACCGCTAAAAATGCTTCATGACGGCGCCCAACAGATAGCGGAAGGTGATATGAGCTTCAGATTCCGTTTCAAATACAAGGATGAGATAGGCAGGCTTGGAAGAATTTTTAATTATATGACTCAGAAGAATCTTGAGCTCATAAAGCAGGTGAATGACGAGGCCAAGAAAAAGAGAGAGTACGAGCTGGCTCTTATTCAGGAACAGGTAAAGCCGCATTTTTTGTATAATACTCTGGACATCATTATAATGCTTATTGAGATGAACAGGTCCAAAGAGGCGGCCAGGGTAACTCAGAAGCTTGCAAATTATTATAAGAATTCACTTTCCGGAAGCGAGGATATAGTCACAATAGAAAGGGAATCCCAGATCATCAGAGATTATCTTGATCTACAGACCATGCGCTATGGTGATAAATTTAACTATGACATTGATATAGATGAAAGCATCGATGACTGTCAGATTCCTAAGATGACGCTGCAGCCTCTGGTGGAAAATGCAATATATCACGGCATAAAAAACAAAGCGGAATGGGGTAAAATTCTTGTCTCGGGACATAAGCTTAGCTTAAACGGCAATGATATTTGCGAGCTTATAGTTCAGGATGACGGCGTTGGCATGGACGAAGAAGAGCTGACCAAGCTAAATGAGATCCTTACAGAGGATGTAAAGCATACAGAATCTGAAGATTTGGATGAAAAAGAAGCGGAGATATCCAATCATGACAGAACCAAAGGCGGCAGTCATTTTGGTCTGTACAGTGTGTCCCATAGGATAAAGCTGTATTTTGGAAATGAATACGGAGCAAGGATAGAGAGCAAAAAAGGTGAAGGTACCAAGGTTGTTATAACCCTTCCATACAAAAAATAAAAACCGGAGATTTTTTAACATGATAAAAATATTGATTGTAGATGATATGCCGATCTTTCTTGAATATTTAAGAGGCTGTATAGACTGGAAGTCTTATGGTTTTGAGATATGCTGTGAAGCCCGTGACGGAAAAGAGGCACTTCAGAAAATAGAAGAATTCTATCCGGACGTAGTGCTTACCGATATTACAATGCCCTATATAAACGGCCTTGAACTTGCGGAGCGCATTACCAAGGATTATCCTGATATTTCCGTGATACTGATCACCGGTAACAATGAGTTTGAATATGCTCGTAAGGCTGTAAAAATCGGGGTTTGCGACTATATTGTAAAGCCCTTTGAAAAAGAAGAGCTTATCCTTAGTCTTCTTAAGCTCCAGGACAATATAGGCAAGGCTGTAGAAAATACTGATGTATCCCCAAGAAGAAAGAATCGTGATGAGAGGCTGAGAGCTCTTATCTATGCAGGAACAGGAAGCAATAAAGATACGGAGATTGAAGCACTTTCTTTTTTCTATGATGCGGCAGATAAAGAAAGGGCGCAGCTTGAAATTGAGAACAAAGGACTGCTTGTAGCTCTCTTTAAGTTTGATATCACAGATGCCGGAAACGGTGCGGATTCTGTTGAGAGCCTTATGAACTGGGAGCGTCTTATCGCAAAAATGCTTGAGGATAAACTGGAAATAACAGGTAAGTTCAGGGTTTTTCATGACTATGAGAACAATATTGTTGTGATCATGAGGTTTGATGATGATAAGGAGCTGGAAAGCTTCAAGGGATATGAGTTTACGGATATAATACAGATCGTTAAGAGCCAGCTTGAAATTGACAGCGCCATAGCGCTTACCAAAGCGGCCAATATCTCATCTGTGAAGGGAGCCTATGAGAAGGCGCTAAACTTTTTAGCAGGTAAGGGATATGGCAGATTTTTTGATATAAGGAACAATCAGGAAAATGTGTCCTATACTTCTTTGGATGCCATTTTCAGACTTAACAGGGATATAGAAAGCCTTCAGGCAGATGATGCGGAGGCTGTTATAAATGAGCTATGGAGCAAGATAAAAGAGAAGAATAATGCGGGTAATACGGATGCTGCTCCGGGATTTACTGAAATGAACCTTCTTAGCAGCGCAGTCAGCATCCTTATGACGAATATCATAAGCTCAGGTTTTTCCGTGGATAAAATCTTTGGAGAGGATTTTGTACCGGAGAAATTCTTTGCTATGGCTGAAACAAGTGAGAAAATGCGTGAAAACGTTATCTTTCTCTACAAAAAGAGGATTGAGTTTGAAAAGGGAAAAAAGGACAGCAGAGAGCACGATATTGCCCAAGCTGCCAAAGAATATATAGAGGCCAACTATACCAACAGTGAACTTTCGATTTCCGATATTTCCGAAGCTCTTTGCGTAAACCAGACCTATCTTAGAAAAATGTTTAAAAGCGAGATGAATATGACTCTCACTGAGTATATTACACAGCTTCGTATGCAGGAGGCCAAGAGACTTATAACAACCACAGAGGAAAAACTTTCTTCCGTTGCTGAACAGGTGGGTTACAGTGATGTGAGCTATTTTTCCAATGTTTTCAAGAAATACTACGGCACCTCTCCGAGAAGCATGAAAGGGTAAATTTGAGCTTTGATGTTATTTTGTACAATTAAAGCCTGATAATTTGCGGCTATGACTAATGAAAAACAGGCTTCATAGATATAACCTTTAAGTATAAAAAGTATTAAGGGGGGGATATCTATGAAGCCTGAATTTTTATGTCTTTTCAAACCAAGTAAAATTAACGACAGAAATTATTATACTTTCAGCAGTTTTCGAAAACGTTATAAGTGGTACTATCCCATATTGACCGCTTCTCTTGCTCTTGTTTTTTTTATTGTTTTCCTTATCATGATTGTTTTATTGTCCGGTGGAATTTCATTACTAACTACTGGAAATTTCTTTGCTGCCCTTGATACACCTTCAGGATATGAAGGTATGGATTTTTATACTCCTGAAGGTGTGATACTTTCATTTGGTGGCATTGCCGTAATTTATCCTGCAATATTATTGGCGGCTTTGGTAACAAGGGAAAGGCCTCTTCACACTTTTATATCTTCAAGGGGAGGGTGGAACTGGCATATATTCTTCGTTGGATTGTTTGCAGCATTCCTGGCCAATGGCCTTCCTCAGATAATCCTGTGGGCAGTACAAGGCGGACTAAAGGATCTTACCTTTGGTTATACTTTTTGGGGCTTTATTTGCTTCCTGATCTTACTTCCGTTCCAATGTCTTG
Source organism: Butyrivibrio sp. MC2021 (assembly GCF_000621605.1). Taxonomy (GTDB): domain Bacteria; phylum Bacillota; class Clostridia; order Lachnospirales; family Lachnospiraceae; genus Butyrivibrio. The sequence goes on from NZ_JHXX01000001.1 coordinate 110,958, forward strand.
CTGAAGAGTACATGTTCAGGGCCTTTCTGGGACAGACCCTTGGAGCATGGTTAAAAATTCCTGCTTTGGCCATAATATTGCAGTCAATAGTCTTCACCTTACTGCATGGTTATGATATACGAGGGCAAATTACAATCTTTAACTGCGGTATTATATTCGGATTGATCGCCTGGTATACAGAGGGAATAGAAGTGGCTGTTGCTGCGCATCTGATCAACAACTTCTTTTCTTTTATGATCTGCGGGCTTGAAGGCTCAGTTGCTTCAAGTGAGGTCAGTGTTGCAGAGATGATATTCGGCATGGCTCTTGACATAGCACTTCTTGTAATTGTCATTTTTATCAATAAAAAAACAGACTGGTTCAAAGTCAAAAAACCCGAATCCGTCGAACCAAACGAAGCAGCCGGTGTTGAATATGGGGATTTTGTTAGGTATAATCAAATATAAGTGCGTTTTTGGTTTAGTTTCAAGGAGGAGCGGTATGGAATTATTAGAGATCTGCCAGAGAGCGAAAGCTTCAAAGTATAAGATTCAGAACCTGTCAACCGATCAGAAGAACAAAGCGCTTCTGGTTGTAGCTGATAAGCTTGTTGAGAATGCAGCTGATATTATTGCAGCCAACCAAAAAGACTATGAGCGCGGTGAAAAGAACGGTATGCATCAGGGAATGCTGGACCGCCTTAAACTTGATGAAAAACGTATTCAGGCCATGGCTGAGGGACTTAAGCAGGTTGCGGACCTGGAGGATCCCATCGGCACAGAGATAGAACATTTCGACAGACCCAACGGTCTTCATATAAAGAAGGTGAGAGTGCCTCTTGGAGTTATTGGTATCATCTATGAATCAAGGCCCAATGTTACGGCGGACGCCTTCAGTCTTACTTTTAAATCCGGTAATTCAGTTATATTAAAAGGCGGAAGTGATGCCATCGACAGCAATATCGCCATTACAAAAGTTATAAGAGATGCGCTTTCAGAGGAGGGCATTGATCCCGATGCTGTTCAGCTCATTGAGGATACAGACAGAAGCGTTACAACCAAGTTCATGCAGATGAATGACTACGTTGACGTTCTGATTCCAAGAGGCAGCGCTAGGCTTATCAAGGCGGTGGTTGAGAATTCAACTATTCCTGTGATCGAGACAGGAACCGGTAATTGCCACATCTATGTGGACAAGGATGCTGATTTTGAGAAGGCTATTCCCATCATAATCAATGCCAAGACCCAGAGAATCGGTGTCTGCAATGCCGCAGAGTCCCTTGTGGTTCATGAGGCGGTGAAGGATGCCTTTTTACCTCTTTTTGCAAAAGCAATGAAGGAACATAATGTTGAGGTCAGAGCTGACAAGGACAGCAAGGCTATCCTTACAGATGCTGTGGATGCCACAGAAGAGGACTTCGGAAAAGAGTATCTTGACTACATTATTTCCGTTAAGACAGTAAAAGATGTTGATGAAGCCATTGAGCACATCAACAAATATAATACAGGTCATTCTGAGTCTATCATCACTGAGAATCAGGAGACTGCTGACAAGTTCCTTAGCAGAGTGGATGCTGCCTGCGTTTATCACAATGTATCCACAAGATTTACAGATGGTTTCGAATTCGGTTTCGGGGCAGAGATCGGTATCAGCACACAGAAGCTCCATGCCAGAGGCCCTATGGGACTTAAAGAACTTACATCTTACAAGTATCAGATTTTTGGGAATGGTCAGGTAAGATAATACTTTTGGGGATTTGGGAGGTTATTTATGGCATTGACCAAAGAGGAACTTCTTGGTGCCAAGGAGCACATAATAGAGGTTTCAAGAGAACTACATGATATTGGATTGTTGGTAAGGACCTGGGGAAACATCAGCTGCAGAATAGATGCAGACCATTTTCTGATAACACCCAGCGGAATCAGATACGAGGATCTTACTCCGGATATGATCGTTGCTGTCAATATCAATGATCTTACCTATGAGAGCAAATACAAGCCCTCCAGCGAGAAGGCTGTTCATGCCGCCTGCTACAAGGTGAGAAAGGATATTAGATTCATTGTCCACACCCATCAGGTGTATGCATCCTGCGCCGGAACTCTCGGACTTAAGAAGATAGTAACTTATTCCGAGGATCAGGATCTGGTGATTCCGGTGGCACCTTATGCGCTTCCGGGAACTGAGAAGCTGGCCATGAATGTTTATCACACAGTAAAAAAGTACAATGATTCCAATGGCATAATAATGGCTAATCACGGGACCATATGTATGGGCAAGAATTCCAGGGAGGCCATCTACGAGGCAGAAAGGCTTGAGGTTGCCTGCAACAATTTCCTTATAGATGTCTGCAAGACCGACATGCACCACGGTGTTGAGGTGGGCTTTAACTCCCACAAGGAAGAGGGCATGATCATCTATGATATAGCCGATACTCCCGAGAGAGTTAAACAGATTCATCAGGAAATCTACAGAAGAAGACCGGATGTTAAATACATTATTCATAATAAATCAGAGGCTGTAATGACTGTTTCAAGAAGAGCCAGTCACATGAGGCCGCTTCTTGACGATTTTGCCCAGCTCATAGGATACAGTGTGAAGATTCCCAGCAATGAGCATGGCAAGGACGGACAGAATTATCATAATATCAAGAAAAATGTCAATGCTGTATTTTCTCTTAATGACGGAGCTTATTGTGTGGGGCCCACTGAGGATGACGCCATGGCTGTGGCCATAGTGCTTGATAAGGGATGCATAGCTTATAACGCTGTAATGAGGCATGGTGAGGGGCATTATCTTTCACTTATGGAATGTTATAAGATGAACCGCCACTACAGAAAATCTTATTCCAAGCTGGCTGATATTAAATCATCCGGTAAATAATCAATTCATTTTTTATGAGGGAAAAATATGATCAAAAGACCTGTTTCTATTGGTAAGGGAGATACCATCGGAATAACAGCTCCATCCTTTGCGCCTTCAGTGGAACCCTACAGCCTTATGTACGGAGTTGCCCTTAAAAAGCTCAGGGAGAGGGGCTATAACATTGTTGAAGGCTATACCGTTCATACAGGAGACGGAATCGGCATCAGTACAGATCCAAAGGTTTGCGCAAAAGAACTTATGGAGTTTTACCTTCGGGATGATGTGGATGCCATTATTTCCGCAGGGGGCGGTGAGCTTATGAATGAAACCATAACCCACGTGGATTTCAAGGCTCTTAAGGCCGGCAAGCCCAAGTGGTTTCTTGGTTATTCGGACAACACCAACTTCATCTTTCCACTGGTGACAATTACAGGTGTCATGGGAATATACGGCCCCTGTGTGTGCCATTATGCAAAAGAGTGGGAGAAGCCTGAGGAAGATGTTTTTGCGCTCCTTGAGGGAACTTCCAAGAGCTTTACAGGATATGAGAGATTCTGCAGACCTGCTCCCAGGACCCAGGCTCCGGAAGATGAACAGCCTAGGGATGAAAAAAGTCTTGAGGAGATCTTCAGTATTCCCTACGCTTACGATGCCGACAAGGTGCTTGCATCTTACGAGTGTGCCGGAGGAAAAGCTGTAAAGGCTGACGCATCAAAGACTCTTGGCATGAGGGGCGTAGTCCTTGGCGGTTGTCTTGATGTCCTAGCCAATCTTGTGGGAACACGTTTTGACAATATGAAAAAGTTCAATCAGGAAAATCCTGATGCTATCTGGATGCTCGAAGCCTGTGATCTTACTCCCATGAGCATAAGAAGGTCAATATGGAATCTCAGGGAAGCCGGATGGTTTGATAATGCCAGAGGATTTCTTATCGGTAGGCCTCTGACTGCCTTTGAGAGCGAGATGATGGGAGTAGATCAATATAATGCTGTTACTTCTATGCTGGAGGGATTTGGTGTGCCGATTATCCTTGATGCGGATTTCGGACATCTTGATCCGCAGCTTCCTCTCGTTATGGGAGCTGATGCAAAAGTTACAGTATGCGGTAATGATTTGAGGGTAGAGTATTTAGATGATTAAAACAATGCAGAAAGTTCTCCTGGCATTTTCGGGGGCCCTGGTCATCGGAGTTGTAATAGGACTCCTTTTTCTGGGGAAAGACAGTGAGAACGTAGATATTGCAACAACTGAAGAAACAACAATTTTCGAAGAAGTTACGGCTCTTGAGGCTTTGGATGCCGGGGCCATAGACGGAGATACATTAAGAGCGGAGCACGGCGTGGTGACTGCTGCCGAAGATTCCTCGGAAGAGCATAAAGACGTGACCGTGAATATTTCCCTCAGATCCATTCAAAAGGATCTTAAGATCAAGTTTTCCGATAATGAGACCGGAAGACTTATTGATAAAGTACCATTTACGGTTTCTGTAAAAAGCGGGGACGGCACTTCTATCTATGATGATACCGACAGGGACGGAATGATATATCTGCCTGCGGTTCCGGCAGGTGATATAACGGTTTTCATGTCTGATATCACAGAGGGAAATGTCACCTATAAGGCAGCCAAGACCCAGACAATAACTGTGGCTGAGAAGATTGAGTATGCCAAGATCGATGTCTCTGATGAGATTAAGACCGAGGATCAGGTTAATGTAGCCGAAGAGGATACCAAGGTTCAGGATGAGGACCAGACCACAGGAGGAACTCCGGAAAAAGATGAGTCCTCTGAAGACTCAGAACAGGCATCTGAGCCACAGGAATCCTATGACGAAGATATTTCAGATGATGCGGAAGATCTTATTGCACAGATCGAGGATGAGACCGCTGCTGCGGAGATAAGCAGACAGGCAGCTTCAGGCACTATTGAAAGACCTACGGAGCCGGATCAGCCCAGTAGCGAAGAAGTTGCTGCAGCCCATGCGGGAACCAAAGGCATTGATGTCTCCAAACATAACGGAAATATTGATTGGGGAGCAGTTAAAGCATCGGGAATTGATTTTGCCATTATCAGATGTGGATACAGAGGCTCCAGCTCCGGAGCACTTATTGTGGATCCTATGTACACCGCCAATATTAATGGGGCCAAGAGTGCAGGCCTTAATGTTGGAGTTTATTTCTTTTCCCAGGCTGTCAATGAAGCGGAAGCTGTGGAAGAGGCTTCTATGGTTCTTGATCTCATAAGCCCATACAGTCTCCAGTATCCTGTTTATATCGATGTTGAAAAGAGTAACGGAAGAGGAGATGCCATCAGTGCTGATGAAAGAACAGCTGTGACAAGAGCTTTCCTTTCAACCATACAGAATGCCGGTTATTCTTGCGGAGTTTATTCCAATAAGATCTGGTTTGAGAACCGTATCAATACCGGAAGCCTTCTTGATTTTCACATCTGGCTTGCCCAGTATGTGGATATCCCGACCTATACAGCAACCCGTTACGATATGTGGCAGTATACCTCTAAGGGACAGGTTACCGGTATTGGCGGAAATGTTGATATGAATGTGATCAGGTAAACTTTTACTTATTTAAAGTTTTCCGGGGTTGTGATATTATTATGATAAATGCAAGATTATTCATAAGGCTTAGGAGGCATGTTTTACAATGGCTGGAAAAGACAAGTATGTAGCTTATGTTTCAAGCTATACTTCCGGACTTGGCACCAAGTACGGAATCAGAATCTATGATGTAGACCTCAAGAACGGCAGACTTACCGAGAAACAGAAGGTAGAGATAACCAATTCATCATATATAGGCATTTCTCACGACAATAAGACTCTTTACTCCATCACCGATTCCGGGGTTGAGTCATATCATATTTTACCTGACGGAGGTCTTGAGTTCCTCAATGAAGCTTCCATCAATGGTATGAGAGGATGCTATCTTAACGAAGATCAGACTGATAACTTCCTTATCACCGCCGGATATCATGACGGCAAGGTTACCATTCTTAGGCTCAATAAGGACGGTTCCATCGGAGAGATCACCGATGAGAGATTCCACAAGGGCCTTGGCACAGCAGCCGGCAGAAACCATGTGCCTCATGTTCAGTGCATTAAGGTTTCCAAGGACAACAAGTATCTTCTTGCTGCAGACCTTGGAATGGACAGGGTTAATATTTATTCCCTTAATCATGAGACAGGCAAGATAAAAGAGGCTGATGTGATCCACTGCGATCAGGAATCATCACCAAGACATATGCAGTTCTCCAAGGATGGCAAGTTCCTCTATGTATGCCTTGAGCAGAAGTGCGGAATCGATGTATATCAGTATGAGGAGATTGACGGCGAGCCTGAGTTCAACAAGATCCAGTCAGTATCCAACTCAGATGAGTCAGATACCCTGGGCGTTGCAAGTTCAGCCCTGACCTTCTCTGAGGATTACAATTATCTCGTAAGTTCCACAGCAGGCGAGAACAATGTAGTTGTTTACAAGGTTGACAAGGAGACAGGACTTCTCACCAAGAAGATCCAGCTTCCCGTAGCGGGAGAGTATCCCAAGGATGCAGCTCTTTTCCCTGACAACAAGCATCTTGTTTCACTTAATCATGAGTCTGATTCACTTACATTCTTTACAGTGGATATGGATAAGGGAACAATGGTCATGAACGGACCTGAGCTTTCTGTTTCAAGACCTAACTGCATTGTGTTCCACAAGCTGGATAATGTAAAAGAGAAGAAATAAGTTATTTGAACAGATTATTAAAGCCATGTATCGGAAAATACCGGTACATGGCTTTTTTGCTTGATTATTTATTGTTGTAAAAGTCTTTGATGTAGTCGGCCCTACTGGACATATTTGAGATCATCAGATCAAGAAGAACAATGGCACACATTGCTTCGACCACGACAACAGCTCTTGGAACCACCACGGGATCGTGACGACCGTGGATATTGATATCAATATTCTCACCGGATTTGTTCACGGTCTGTTGGGTTCTGGCGATGCTGGGGGTGGGTTTTACGTGAGCTCTGACCACTATCTCTGAGCCGTCGCTGATGCCTCCGATGATACCGCCGCTATGGTTGGTCTTTTTGATAACCTTGCCATCTGACATTTCGAAGCTGTCGTTGCTCTGAGATCCTCGAAGAGAGGATACACTGCAGCCGTCCCCAAATTCAACGGCCTTTACAGCGCCGATACTGACAATGGCCTGGGAAAGGAGAGCATCAAGTTTGTCAAAAACAGGTTCTCCAATGCCTGCAGGTACACCATTAATCCTACATTCTATAACTCCTCCGATGGAGTCCTCCTCCTCACGACACTTGCGGATAAGTTCCATGGCTCTTTCGCTGGCTTTTACATCCGGCATTGATGTGGGAGTCCTGGTGATGGCATCCTTATCAAAAGAGGAGTAGTCGATCACCACATCTCCTATGGATCTGGTATATGCCATGACCTCAATACCCATCCGGGAGAGGAGCTTTTTGCAAAGGGCACCTGCAGCTACGCGGCCCACAGTTTCTCTTCCTGAGCTTCTTCCGCCGCCTCTGTAATCTCTGAAACCATATTTGGAGTCGAAGCCGAAATCAGCGTGTCCCGGGCGATAGTAGGTGGCAATCTCACTGTAATCGGCAGATCTCTGGGAAGTGTTGCGGATCATCAGCGCTATTGGAGTGCCTGTGGTCCTGCCTTCAAAGACCCCTGACAGGATCTCTACAAGATCGTCTTCCTTACGCTGGGTAGTAGCTTCACTGGTTCCGGGTTTTCTTCTGTCCAGCAGCTGCTGAATATCATTGTTATCCAATTCCATACCTGCCGGGAAACCGTCTATAACAACCCCAAGAGCAGGACCGTGGGATTCACCGAAGGTTGATATTCTGATATTTTTTCCGAAGCTTGAGCCTGACATAGGCACCTCTTTCCGCAAAAATCTGCATTTAATATATAAAATTTATTATAATCTACAAATCCGATAAATGAAACAGCAATGTCTGCCAACGTGCATGGTTGACACATTTTTGATATAATTTGAACAAAAAAGAATAATAAAAAAAGCATTTTTGGTGCATTTCTTCGGAAAAAATAGTGAAATTTTGCTGCATTAGAGCTATAATGTAAAGCGTAATTTTATTTTGAAAAAGTATATCCGAAATAGAGGGGATTTCTGATATGAACGCGGGGAATTTGCAGAAGAAACTTACCTATAAGCAAAAGGTGGTTTCTCGGGTTGAAAAGTTTAACAGAAAGCATAAAAAGCTTTCTTTTGTGGGGGTGACATATGCTATATCAGCAATAATTTGTTACAATGTTCTTTTTTATTTCTACAGAAATACTAAAAGGTTTACTTGTCTTGCATGCATACTGTTGTTTTTTGTTACCAGCAGCAGTTTTGCATATCCAACAATGTCTGTAGGCATCAGCTTTGCAACTCAGGTTAATACGACGGATATAGACGGAATGACATCGGAGGGAAGTATAGAGGCTGTAGATACTGCCGTTTCTGAATCTGATGTTGAGCTGGCTGCAATTGAGAATGTTGATTCATCTATCATTGAAGAGGCTTATGAGAGCGAGAATCCCGATGTGGCTGAGGCTGAACATCTGGATCCTGAGAAGCAGGTTTCTCTTGATGATATTCTCGGAGCCAGAAGAGAAAGCGACTATGAAGAGGGAGAAACTGAAGACACACCTTCAGAAGCCTCTGACACTCCTGAGTTTAGAAGTGACGATTGGAAGCTTATTCTTGTAAATAAGCAGCATCCCATTCCTGATGATTATGACTTCCATCTTGGAACTATCAGCGGCACCATGAGATGCGATGAGAGGATCATAACTCCGCTTCTTGATATGATGAAGGCTGCAAGAAAAGACGGAGTTACACTGATTATCTGTTCACCCTACAGAGATATGGACAGACAGACCATGCTCTTTAACAACAAGGTCCAGAAGTACATGGCAGGCGGAATGTCCTACATGGATGCCTTCAATCTGGCATCACAGGCTGTTACCGTTCCCGGATCTTCTGAGCATCAGATCGGTCTTGCCATTGATATTATCAGTGACGGCTATTCAAGCCTGGACGAGGGCTTTGGAAAGACAGCGGCAGGTAAGTGGCTTAAGGCCAACAGCTACAAATATGGCTTTATCCTCAGATATCCTGAGGGAAAAGAGGACATAACCAGCATAGAATTCGAACCCTGGCACTTTAGATATGTTGGGGTTGACGCAGCAACATTTATATCGGAAAATGATATCTGCCTGGAGGAATTCTGGAGTATTTACGTAAAATAATAAGAGGTTTAAATGTATAAAATATTAAAAAAGGACGGAAATGCCAAGAGGGCTGAGTTTACCACGGTTCACGGTAAGATTCAGACTCCTGTATTCATGAATGTAGCCACGGTTGCTGCCATTAAGGGCGGTGTTTCCACACAGGATCTTGAGGGGATAGGAACTCAGGTTGTCCTGTCCAATACCTATCATTTGCACTTGAGACCGGGAGACGACGTGGTCTACAGAATGGGGGGACTTCATAAGTTTATGTCCTGCAATAAACCCATTCTTACAGATTCGGGCGGATTTCAGGTCTTTTCTCTTGCCAAAACAAGAAAGATCAAGGAAGAGGGAGTTTACTTCCATTCTCATATCGATGGTCATAAGCTGTTTATGGGGCCTGAGGAGAGCATGAGAATACAGTCTCACCTTGGTTCCACCATTGCCATGGCCTTTGATGAGTGTCCCTCTGCCAAGGCTGAACACGAATATGTTCAGATGTCTGTGGACAGGACCACCAGATGGCTTAAGCGCTGCAAGGCAGAGATGGACAGACTCAATGGTCTGGAATATACGGTGAATCCCCATCAGATGCTTTTTGGAATCAATCAGGGTGCGATCTTTGATGACATCCGAATCGAGCATGCGAAGGTCATAAGTGATCTTGACCTGGACGGATATGCTGTAGGCGGTCTTGCGGTGGGAGAGTCCCATGAAGAAATGTATCATGTGCTTGAAACGGTTGTGCCTTACCTTCCGGAGAATAAGCCAACATATCTTATGGGCGTTGGAACTCCTGCCAATATCCTGGAGGCTGTGGACAGGGGAGTGGATTTCTTTGACTGTGTATATCCCAGCAGAAACGGCCGTCACGGACATCTTTATACCAACAGAGGTCATATCAATCTTCTGAATGCAAGATATGAACTGGATGACACTCCTATTGAGGAAGGCTGCAAATGTCCTGCCTGTCAGAGATACTCCAAGGGATATATCAGACATCTTCTGAAATCCGGAGAGATGCTTGGTCTGAGGCTTTGCGTTCTTCATAATCTCTATTTCTATAATCATATGATGGAAGAGATAAGAGATGCGATCGAGGCCGGTAACTACGCAGAATACAAGCGTAAGAAGCTGGAGGGTATGCAGGAATTTGATGGCAATGCTGTGGATGACGGTTATAACATTGCCAGAAATTGGCGAAAAGGCTGATGCACATTAATTTCGTCATGGAAAATTGATTAAATATTGCATACTTGAATTATCACATTATTTTTAGTATTATTTATTGGTGTATTATTAAACAAAAAGTTTTTTGGAGGATACTATGGGATTATTACTTACAGCTGATGCTGCACAGGGAGCTACAGCAGGCGGCACATTTATGATGATTGCAGTTTATGTTGTATTCATCGGATTCTTATATTTCATCATGATTCGCCCTCAGAGGAAGGAGCAGAAGCAGAAGGCTCAGGTTCTTTCAGCTCTTGCAGTAGGCGATAGCGTACGTACAACAGGCGGTTTCTTTGGAACTGTTATTGATATCGATGATGACACAGTAATCGTTGAGTTTGGTAACAACAAGAATTGCCGTATCCCTATGGCTAAGGAAGCAATCGTTGAGGTTGAGAAGCCTGAGGACGCTGTTGTAACATCTGAAGATTCTAGCGATACCAAGAAGAAGTAAGTCAAAAAAATGACTCTTATGAAAGCCTGGTTGGGGTCACCCAATCGGGCTTTTTAAAAAATATGCACATGGAGGAGCGAAAATGAGTAATATACCTTACAAGATTTATCTTGAAGAAAATGAATTACCCAAGGATTGGTACAACGTAAGGGCCGACATGAAGAAAAAGCCCGCACCTATCCTTAATCCTGCAACACTTAAGCCGGTTACAGTTGATGAGCTTTCACATATTTTTTGTCATGAGCTTGCACTTCAGGAACTGAACGATACAGATCCATACATCCCGATTCCTGATGAAATCAGGGAATTCTACAAGATGTACAGACCATCACCTCTTGTAAGAGCTTATTTCCTTGAGAAGAAGCTTGGAACTCCCGCTCATATTTATTACAAGTTTGAAGGAAACAATACTTCAGGCTCACACAAGCTCAATTCTGCTATTGCTCAGGCTTATTACGCCAAGAAACAGGGACTTAAGGGTGTTACCACAGAGACCGGTGCAGGTCAGTGGGGAACAGCTCTTTCAATGGCATGTGCATATTTTGATCTTGCTTGTCACGTATATATGGTTAAGGTTTCTTATGAACAGAAGCCTTTCAGACGTGAAGTAATGCGTACCTTTGGCGCCAGCGTTACACCTTCACCTTCTATGGATACAGAGATCGGTAGAAAGATCAACGCTGAGTTCCCGGGAACTAACGGATCCCTGGGATGCGCTATTTCAGAGGCTGTAGAGGCAGCTACCTCCAAGGAAGGTTACAGATATGTTCTTGGATCTGTTCTTTCTCAGGTACTTCTTCATCAGTCAGTTATCGGTCTTGAGACCAAGGCAGCCCTTGATAAATACGGTATCAAGGCTGACACCATCATTGGATGTGCCGGTGGCGGATCCAATCTGGGCGGTCTTATTTCTCCTTTTGTGGGCGAGATGTTAAGAGGAGAGGCAAACTACGATATTATCGCTGTTGAGCCTGCTTCCTGTCCTTCACTTACCAGAGGTAAGTATGCTTATGATTTCTGTGATACCGGTAAGGTATGTCCTCTTGCCAAGATGTATACTCTCGGAAGCGGATTTATGCCTTCAGCCAACCATGCCGGCGGACTTCGTTATCACGGCATGAGCTCAGTTGTTTCTGAGCTTTATGATCAGGGCTATCTTAAGGCAAGAGCTGTTGAACAGACCAGCGTATTCGAGGCAGCTGAGATGTTCTCCAGAGTAGAGGGAATTCTTCCTGCTCCTGAGAGCAGCCACGCCATCAGAGTTGCCATCGATGAAGCTCTCAAGTGCAAGGAGACCGGTGAAGAGAAGAACATTGTATTCGGTCTTACAGGAACCGGATATTTTGATATGGTTGCTTATCAGAAATTCAATGACGGTGATATGTCAGACTATATCCCTTCAGATGCTGAACTTGAGAAAGCACTCTCACAGCTTCCAAAGGTTGAGCAGTAAATAGTAGTGTATCAGGAGGAGAATATGAAGAAAAATATCACCTGTATCCCGGGAGACGGAATCGGTCCCGAGATTGTTACAGAAGCTAAGAAAGTATTAGATAAAGTTGCAGAAGTATTCGGTCATGAGTTTGTCTACAAGGACATTCTCATGGGCGGATGCTCTATAGATGCCTGCGGTGTGCCTCTTACAGATGAGGCCATAGCTGATGCCAAGGCTGCAGATGCTGTACTTATGGGTTCAATTGGCGGCAATACTTCCACATCACCATGGTACAAGCTTGAGCCTTCCCTCAGGCCTGAAGCAGGTCTTTTAAAGCTTAGAAAGAGCCTTAATCTATTTGCAAACTTAAGACCTGCCTATCTATATCCGCAGCTTAAGGATGCCTGCCCTCTCAAGGAAGCAACAGGAGAGAAGGGCTTTGATATGCTTATTATGCGTGAGCTCACAGGCGGACTCTACTTCGGAGACAGAAAAACCGAGGAAGTAGACGGAGAGCTTGTGGCTACCGATATTCTTGTTTACAGAGAGAGCGAGATCAGAAGGATTGCTGTTCGCGGCTTTGATGTTGCAAGAAAGCGCAGAAAGAGCGTTATCAGTGTAGACAAGGCCAACGTCCTTGATTCATCCAGACTTTGGAGAAAAGTTGTAGAGGAAGTTGCCAAGGATTATCCGGATGTTACTCTTGAGCACATGCTTGTAGATAACTGTGCTATGCAGCTTGTTAAGGACCCTTCACAGTTTGATGTGGTTCTTACCGAGAATATGTTTGGAGACATCCTTTCCGATGAGGCCAGCATGATCACAGGCTCTATCGGAATGCTTCCAAGTGCTTCTCTTAATGACACTTCCTTTGGACTCTACGAGCCCAGCCACGGAAGTGCTCCTGACATTGCGGGACAGAACATTGCCAATCCTATTGCTACTATTCTTTCCGCAGCAATGATGCTCAGATACAGCTTCAACCTTGATAAAGAAGGTGATGCGATTGAAAACGCAGTGAGAAAGGTTCTCGAAGAGGGCTATCGCACTGTGGATATTCTTCCCAAGACAGAAGAAAATAAATTTACCAGAACTGCTTGCAGTGAAATGGGAGACCTGATTGCTGAACGAATCGTTAATAGCTAAAACTGAAAAGAAGGTTTATGATTTTTTGCCCCATGAACCTGAAACAATATCGGTTACACTTTTTATCATAGGAATGACAGTTTATTATCTTTGGAGAATGTTTGCTATAACTCCGATATATGATGAACTGTATACATATTACAATTTTATCAGCAGAGGCCCATTATATGCGGCGCTTCACTGGACTATGCCGGACGATCATATAGGCTATGCTGTTATTGCTTCGCTTCTGAATCTGTTTGGGAATCCCTTTATAGGGCTTCGGGGACTTTCATTTATTTGTGCTATAACTAATCTTATTCTTGTTTATAAGATTGCCGGAAGATATTATTCCCATGGACTTCCTTTGGCGGCTACCATTCTTTATGCTTCCATGAAGATGGTGAATGACTTCAGTGTACAGGGAAGAGGTTATACTCTTTCTATTACCTGTTTTCTCGCCAGCATTTATCTTCTGGGGGATGTTTGCAGGGCCGGAGAGGATAAAAAGCCTCATTTTAAACTGCTGGGCTTTTTCATGATCCTTGGTATATATACAGTGCCGGTGAGTGTGCTGTGGGTAATTCCTACCTGTGTTGCGGCTGTTTTCTTTCTTCTTGTTAACGGAATGAGAAGCAGCACGGTATATAAGGATAGTTCCGATAATGTTTATTATAAGAAGCTCAGAGGACTTCTTGGTGTAACGATTTCATCTGTTTTGATCACGACATTTTTGTATTCTGCTTTATGGTTGTCAATCGGCTCCAATGTGCTTCTTGCAGGCGACAGATCCTTCGAAATGTATGACGGCCTTAAGACCTCGGTTCTTCTCAGAACCCCGGGAAAGGCCTGGTATACAGGGGCTGATATGATGATGTCCCAGGCTTATGTTCAGAGATTTAACGCTGAATCCTTCAGCAGGCAGTTCGGCAACTGGATATTTGATGTGCTTGAGAGAATAACCCCGGGTGTGAGCATGCTTGTTGTAATCTTTATTATCATTGGCATCACGGTTTTATTGGTGGAATGTGTAAGGCATTTTGAATATAGCAGAACAGTCATTAATCTTATTGTTATCTTTAATTTTTTGCTGGTGGGAGTGCTGCTTATAGTAAGGCATGAGCTTCCCTATGCGGAGAGTTTTTCTTTTGGCGGTGTACTGATATCGTTGTGTATCTGCGGTGTCCTTGAGAAGATCATCAATTTTGGCATACGCATACATAACAGTATTACCGGACATACCGAAGTGGAAAACCTTGCCCACAGAGAAATAGAAGTGATGGGCAAAAATGAAAAGTGGTATCATTCAATGCTGGTCTATGTGCCGGTTTTCCTGATTTTTGTATATTTTCTTTTCAGAGCCTCAAGCCCTGAGTTTAATATGCAGATGGGAGATAGGGAGAATGATCTTTTTAACTCCATGTATGTGGCAAATATAGACAGCAGAGAGAATATTGCTGCCATAGACTGCGATGAAAGATATCTTCTTAAGTTCGGATGGGATATAGATTGCCTCAATACTACCGTTACGGGGTGTGATCTTGTTATCCTGGATAAGGTTCTTCTGGAAGATGAATATGCAGGTGAAAATCATTGGAAATTCTATGTGTTTCATGATGATATCGATTGGGATTATCTTGAGACAATGCATGTAAAATATGAAAATGAAAACTTTTTGGTTTATACAAAGTAAAGGAGAGAGAATATGGCTATGAATAGCGACAGAGTTATGGAAGGCCTTCAGCAGGCCCCTCACAGAAGTTTATTTAATGCCCTTGGTTTTACCGAAGAAGAGAGAAGAAAGCCTCTTATCGGTATTGTTAGCTCATATAATGAGATCGTTCCGGGACATATGAACCTTGATAAGATCACTGAGGCTGTTAAGCTTGCCGTTGCAGAGGCAGGAGGTATGCCTGTTGTTGTTCCTGCAATCGCAGTTTGTGACGGTATTGCCATGGGACATATCGGAATGAAGTATTCACTGGTTACCAGAGATCTTATTGCTGACTCAACAGAGTGTCTTGCAAAGGCCCATGCTTTTGATGGTATGGTCTGCATTCCTAACTGCGATAAGAATGTACCCGGTCTTCTTATGGCTGCGGCTCGTGTTAATATTCCTACCGTATTTGTTTCTGGCGGTCCTATGATGGCAGGCAGAGTTGATGGTCACAAGACTTCACTTTCTTCAATGTTTGAGGCTGTAGGATCTGTATCCGCAGGCAAGATGACCAATGCAAAGCTCTGCGAATATGAAGAAAAAGCTTGTCCTACCTGTGGTTCATGTTCAGGTATGTACACAGCCAATTCCATGAACTGCCTTACAGAGACCATCGGTATGGGACTTCCCGGAAACGGAACAATCCCTGCTGTATATTCAGCCCGCATCAGACTTGCAAAGCGTGCAGGATACGCTGTTATGAATCTTATCGAGAAGAATATCAGACCAAGAGATATCATGACAAAAGAAGCATTTATGAATGCCCTTGCTCTTGATATGGCTCTCGGATGCTCTACAAATACAATGCTTCATCTTCCTGCAATTGCCCATGAGGCAGGAGTTGAGCTCAATATGGAGATTGCTAACGAAGTTTCCAGCAAAACTCCTAATCTTTGCCATCTTGCACCTGCAGGCCCTACATACATGGAGGATCTCAATGAGGCAGGCGGCGTTCTTGCTGTTATGGCAGAGCTTAATAAGAAGAACCTTATAAATACAGATCTTATTACTGTTACAGGTAAGACTATCAAGGAGAATATTGAGGGTGTTACAAATCTCAATCCTGAAGTAATCAGACCTATCGAGAATCCATATATGCAGACCGGCGGTATTGCAGTGCTTAAGGGCAACCTTGCTCCTGATACCGGAATTGTCAAGAAGTCTGCTGTTGCTCCTGAGATGATGACCCACGAAGGTCCTGCAAGAGTATTTGACTGCGAAGAGGATGCTATCGCAGCTATTCTCGGCGGCAAGATCGTTGAAGGTGACGTAGTTGTTATCAGATATGAAGGACCTAAGGGCGGCCCGGGAATGAGAGAAATGCTCAATCCTACTTCTGCCATTGCCGGAATGGGACTTGGATCAACAGTTGCGCTTATCACTGATGGAAGATTTTCCGGTGCCAGCAGAGGAGCTTCCATCGGACATGTTTCTCCTGAGGCTGCTGTGGGCGGACCTATCGCTCTTGTGGAAGAGGGAGATATCATCAGCATTGATATTCCTAACAATGCTCTCAATGTTAAAGTATCTGATGAAGAACTGGCTGCAAGAAAGGCTAAATGGCAGCCCAGAGAGCCTAAGGTTACTACCGGTTACCTTGCAAGATACAGAGAACTTGTTACCAGCGGAAACAGAGGAGCAATCCTTGAGATTCCCGGTACATCCAAATAATTATTGCCAAACGAGGAGTGTGAAAAAATGCAGCTTACTGGAGCACAGATTGTTCTTGAGTGCCTGAAGGAACAGAGTGTTGATACTGTTTTCGGTTATCCCGGCGGAACAATCCTTAATATCTACGATGAACTTTACAAACAGCAGGACAATTTCCTGCATATAAGAACTTCCCACGAGCAGGGAGCTGCTCATGCGGCTGACGGCTATGCAAGGTCCACCGGCAAGGTAGGTGTCTGCATGGCTACATCAGGCCCCGGTTCCACCAATCTGGTAACCGGTATTGCCTCAGCCTATATGGACTCAGTGCCCATGGTGGCTATCACCTGTAACGTTAACCTGCCTCTTCTTGGCAAGGACACTTTCCAGGAGGTTGATATTGCCGGCATTACAATGCCTATTACCAAGCATGGTTACATTGTCAAGGATGTTAAGGATCTTGCTGATACCCTGAGAAAGGCCTTCAAGATCGCCAAGACCGGTCGTCCGGGCCCTGTGCTTGTGGATATTACCAAGGATGTTACAGCTGCAAAATGTGACTATCACAAGGTACAGATCACTGATGAAGAGCCTGAGAAGAAATATACCCAGGATGAGATTGCCAATGCGGTTAAGATGATCAAGGCTGCCAAGAGACCCTTCATTTATGTGGGCGGCGGTGCTGTTATTTCAGGAGCTTCCAAGGAACTTAAAAAGTTTGCTGAGCTTATCGATGCTCCCGTATGCGATACTCTGATGGGTAAAGGAGCATTTGACGGAACTCACAAGCTCTATACCGGAATGATTGGCATGCATGGAACAAAGACTTCTAATTTCGGAGTTTCTGAGTGCGACCTTCTTATTACACTTGGTGCCAGATTCTCAGACAGAGTTACGGGAAATGCCAAGACCTTTGCTTCAAAGGCTAAGATTTTGCAGATAGATATCGATGCAGCAGAGATCAACAAGAATGTTCGTGTTAATTATGCCATTGTTGGAGATCTCAAACAGGTTCTTGCAGATATTAACAGTAAGCTTGATAAACTTGACCACAAGGAATGGATCGAAAAGATCAACGATTATAAGAAAAAGTTCCCGCTTTCATACGAGACTGACAAGCTTACCTGCCCTTATATCATCGAGGAACTTGATAAACTTACAAAGGGAAATGCTATTATTTCCACCGATGTAGGCCAGCACCAGATGTGGGCTGCTCAATACTATAAGTTCAAAAATCCCAGAACCTTCCTTACATCCGGCGGTTTGGGTACCATGGGCTACGGACTTGGAGCCTGCATAGGCGCACAGGTCGGTAATCCTGATAAGCTTTGCGTAAACATTGCAGGCGACGGATGCTTCAGAATGAACATGAACGAGATGGCTACTGCATCACGATACAACCTTCCGATAATTGAGATCGTCATTAACAACAACGTTCTTGGAATGGTAAGACAGTGGCAGACCCTGTTTTATTCAAAGCATTATTCTCAGACTATTTTTGAGGATAAGGTTGATTACTGCAAGGTGGCTGAGGGCTTGGGATGTGAAGCTATTCGCATTACCAAGAAATCCGAGGTGGTACCTGCCCTTAAGAAGGCTATTGCTTCCAAGAGCCCTGTGCTTCTTGATTGCATTATAGAAGAGGATGACAAGGTATTCCCGATGGTATCTCCGGGAGCATCCTTAAGTGAGACCTTCGATGCTAAAGACCTTGAGCAGAAGACCAAAGCTGATAAGTAAGTATTTGACATATATGGATGCACAGCTATATAAATAGCGGTGCATCCTATGTTGCCGTTATGGGGAGTATATGAAAAAAGGTATTAAGATATTCGGATTATTCCTGGCAATTGGCCTGGTAATACTGGCTGGCCTGTACGTTTTGCTGGGATATTATTATACTGACGGATTTCCTTGTTTTACCTGGATAAATGGAATTTATTGCACCGGTAAGACTGTGGAGGAACTCAATAAGGAACTGGTGGCCCAGTTTGAACTGCAGGACTTTACTATTAAAGCTGCAGAGGGAAAAAAGCTGGTGATAACACCTTCCGATGTTGATCTCAAGGTCGATTATACCGCATCTCTTGACAGATTCCTTGAGGAATCCAATCCCTATGCCTGGGGAATCAATGTTTTCAAAAATCTGATAATCCAATACGAACCTGATATAACTTATGACAGGGCGAAGCTCCTTGATAAGGTGGCTGCCTGGGATATTTTCGAAGAAAAGGAAATTAGGAGTGTCACCATCGTAAGGGGTGAGGGCTACGAACTGGTTAATGAACTGAATAAGGTGCCGAATAAAGAGAATATTCTCGAAGCGGTGAATCTTTCTTTTGACAGCGGGAAAAAGATACTTGATCTCACTGAAAAAGATGGCTGCTATGTGGATCTTCCCCTTTCCGAAAAAGATAAGAATACCCTTAAGATATTTGAGAAGCTTGATGATGTACAGACCTGCGGAATTACTTATTCTGTTCTGGGGACAGAGATAGCGGCGGATAAATCCGTTGTTTCCGACTGGATACTTACGGATAGAGACCTTTCTGATGCTGTTTTGGAGGAAGTGGATAAAAAAACTCCCGGTGTAGGGCTTTTTATCGCCGGAGACAGGGAGATCATCAATCTTTCGGAAGAGAGCATATTCAATGAGGACGGATTTTTGTTTGACAGCGACGGAAATCTTCTGATCAGCGAAAGAAAGATGTATGAGTTTCTTAAGAATATAGAGGATACTTACGATACCTCATGGTGCATGGAAAATTACAGAAACGGCACCGGCACTGAGATTGTTCTTCGCGATAATTCCAAGGGAAAAGGCAATCTTATTGAAATTGATGATGAGTTTGATTATCTCAAGGCTGCTTTTATGGGAAATACTCATAAAAAGCCTGTTACCAGAGACCTGGCTGTGGTGGACGGAATAATATCCTTTGACGCGGCTGAGAAGCTTGGAAATACCTATATCGAAGTGGATATGGGCAAGCAGGAGCTCCACTACTATGTGGATGGCGAGATCAATATGGAATTTCCCGTTGTTACAGGTAATATCAATAGAGGCAGAGGTACACCTGCCGGGATCTACAATGTCTACAATAAGCGCTATCACACATATTTGCGAGGTGTAGACTATGTTTCCTATGTTAATTACTGGCTTGGTGTTAACAAGGGGGTAGGCATCCATGATGCCAATTGGAGAAGCAAATTTGGTGAGGAAATTTATAAAAGGGACGGCTCCCATGGCTGCATAAACTGTCCTGAATCTCAAGTCAGTCAGTTGTGGGAAGTTGTTGATGTAGGAACGCCGGTTGTGTTGTATTATTAATATAACCATTTGTCTGTTTTCAATAGTGAGGCGTATCCATGAGACTTGTTGATACTTTTCCTACCAACAAGATAAAAGGGCTTGAATACTGTATTGGACGTATTCTGCCCTTTGGAGCAACCGTAATTGACGGCGGAGTTAATTTCAGTATTTATTCTACGGAAGCAAAGAGCTGCACTTTGCTTCTTTTCCATCATGGCGCCAAGAAGCCCTTTGTGGAAATTCCATTTCCCGAAGAGTTCAGGATCGGCGATGTCTATACCATGATGGTATTTGGTTTTAACATAGAGACCACTGAGTATGGCTATAGATTTGACGGTGAATATGCACCGGAAAAGGGACTTAGATATGATAAGACCAAAGTCCTTTTGGATCCTTACGCCAAGTCTGTTTCCGGACGTTCTGTCTGGGGAAAAACTCCTAAAGATGATGATTTTCAGCATAGAGGGCAGTTTGTCCGCGAGGACTTCGACTGGGCAGGAGATAAGCCTCTGGAGCTGCTTCAGCAGGAACTTATTATCTATGAGATGCATGTCAGGTCTTTTACAAAGCACTCATCAAGCGGCGTTAAGTACAAAGGAACTTACACCGGTATTATCGAGAAAATTCCCTATTTGAAAGAGCTGGGTATAAACTGTATCGAGCTTATGCCTATATTTGAATTTGACGAATTTGAAAACTCCAGGCAGTTTGGCGATAAAAAGCTTATGAACTACTGGGGCTATTCAACTGTGGCCTTTTTTGCTCCCAAGGCGGGATATGCTGCTTCGGCCCCTTTTGGTATGGAGGCTGATGAACTTAAGAATATGATCAAGCATCTCCATAAAAATGGAATAGAAGTGATACTTGATGTGGTGTTTAACCATACTGCAGAGGGAAATGAGAATGGGCCATATATATCCTTCAGGGGCATCGACAACAGGAACTATTACCTGCTTACTCCTGACGGATTCTATTACAATTTCAGCGGCTGCGGAAATACCATGAACTGTAATAACCCTGTGGTGAGGAATTTTATACTTGATTGCCTAAGATACTGGGTTTCTGCTTATCATGTGGACGGCTTCAGATTTGACCTGGCTTCGATTTTGTCCAGGGATGAAAATGGTAATCCAATGATGAATCCGCCGCTTTTGGAGAGTCTTGCCTATGATGCGGTTCTTGGGAAAAGTGTGCTTATTGCGGAGGCCTGGGACGCAGGAGGATTATATCAGGTGGGAAGCTTTCCTTCATACAACAGGTGGGCTGAATGGAACGGAAAATATCGCGACGCAGTGAGACGTTTTGTAAAAGGAGATGCAGATGCAGCTCCTGAGCTGTACAGGCGCATTAAGGGTTCTGATGATCTGTATGGCAAAGAAAGTCCGGTGCTTTCTGTGAACTTCATAACCTGCCATGACGGATTTACTCTTAATGACCTGGTTTCATATAATGAAAAGCACAACCTTGATAACGGCGAAAACAATATGGACGGCAGCAATGATAACTACAGCTGGAACTGCGGTGTGGAAGGAGAGAGCGATGATCCTGCAGTGAAGGAACTCAGGCTTCGCCAGATGAAGAATTTTATGACCATTCTTCTTACCAGCAGGGGAGTTCCCATGCTACTTTCAGGAGATGAGTTTGCCAATTCCCAAAAGGGCAATAACAATGCATACTGTCAGGATAATGATATTTCATACCTAAGCTGGAATGATCTGGAGACTTCAGACGACCTGCATCAATATGTCACAGCACTTATTGCCTTCAGAAAAGAGCACCCTGTCCTAATGTCCCCGGATTATGATTTCGGACCCAACGGAACCGGTTATCCGGAACTTTCATTCCACAGCCCTACCCCCTGGACTCTGGACGAAAGCGCACCCAACCTGACCTTCGCCTATCTCTACGCCGAAGATCACAAAAAATTTAACACCAAAAAGGACACCTTCATATACATTTTAGTCAATTCCTACTGGAAAAATGTAAATTTCTCCCTACCAATCATTCCTGAAAAAATGAATTGGTACATAAAATTTGATTCAAATTCCTTAAAAAATACCTCCAAAAAGCCACAAAAATATTCCTCCAAAGAATCAATTATATTACCTCCACGCTCCACAATTATCCTCATCGCTTGCTAATAATCACCACCAAACCAATCTTTTTGTCTTGTCTCTCATAATCCACTGAAGCTCAGTAAATATCTACCATTCCACGGCTAAAGTCACCGGAAATATGACCTCTGACTTTAGCCTTTTTAATTTAATAATCTTTTAATTTTACTTCCTCAAATCCTTGTACTAAAATATTAAATAACATCAATTATGGAATCACGTTCTTGACAAAATCTGTAACGAGGGTACAATGATATTAGTTTATTGATTTAAAAGTTCAACTTACTAAAGTATATATGCGCTGGCGTAGTGTGAAAAAGGCAGGATCCCGGGGATTTCAAATCTATGTTCTAAGTTGAGCGATTTTAGGGCTACGGAGATGAAACCAAAAAAATTAAATGCCCCGCATTTGATTTTTTGTTCAGGGTTCAGCGGAGTGTTTAGCACTATGAGTGAGACTTGGAACATAATTTGGAAGCACCGGGGCATGTATTTTTTACACAAGCCAATCACAAAATTTAGGAGGAGTAGTAAATTGTCACGAGTTTATAATTTTTCGGCTGGTCCGGCAGTACTTCCGGAAGAAGTTTTAAAACAGGCTGCAGCAGAGATGCTTGATTACAACGGCTGCGGTATGTCAATCAATGAGATGAGCCACAGATCCAAGACCTTCGACAGCGTTATCCAGACAGCAGAGCAGGATATAAGAGACCTTATGAATATTCCTGACAATTACAAGGTCCTCTTTTTACAGGGCGGAGCAAGCCAGCAGTTCGCTGCAGTTCCCCTCAACCTTATGAAGAACAAGAAGGCAGCATACATTATTACAGGACAGTGGGCTAAGAAGGCATATCAGGAGGCTCAGAAGTACGGTGAGGCCATTGAGGTTGCATCCAGCGCCGACAAGACTTTCTCATATATCCCGGATTGCTCAGATCTCGATATTCCTGAGGATGCTGATTACGTATATATCTGTGAGAACAATACAATCTACGGAACCAAGTTCAAGACTCTTCCCAACACCAAGGGACACATTCTTGTATCTGACGTTTCTTCATGCTTCTTATCTGAGCCTGTAGATGTTACCAAGTACGGTGTTATCTACGGCGGTGTTCAGAAGAACGTAGGACCTGCAGGTCTTGTTATCTCCATCATCAGAGAGGACCTCATCACAGATGATGTTCCTTCCTACACACCTACAATGCTGAAGTGGAAGACCCAGGCTGACAACGGATCTCTTTACAATACACCTAACTGCTGGAGCATCTATATGTGCGGCCTCGTATTCAAGTGGCTCAAGGAGCAGGGCGGCCTTACAGAGATGCAGAAGAGAAACGAGGAGAAGGCAGCTGTTCTTTACAACTACCTTGATCAGAGCAAGATGTTCAAGGGAACGGTAAGACCTGAGGACAGATCACTTATGAACGTTCCTTTCGTTACAGATTCTGAGGAGCTCAATGCCAAGTTCATCGCTGAAGCAACCAAGGCAGGCTTCGTAAGCCTTAAGGGCCACAGAACAGTTGGTGGAATGAGAGCAAGTATCTACAACGCTATGCCTATCGAGGGTGTTAAGAAGCTTGTAGACTTCATGAATGAGTTCGAGAAGAACAACTAATAATATTTGGAGGGCAGAGAGTTGTACAAGTATAAATGTTTAAATCCTATCGCAAAGATCGGTCTTAATAATTTTACAGATCAGTATCAGGCTGTTGACAGCGTTGATGAGGCTGAGGGTATTCTTGTAAGAAGTGCCAACATGCTTGAGATGGAGTTTTCCGATACACTTCTTGCTGTAGCAAGAGCCGGTGCCGGAGTTAACAATATTCCTCTTGATAAATGTGCTCAGAAGGGTATCGTTGTTTTCAATACTCCCGGAGCTAATGCCAACGGTGTAAAAGAGATGGTTCTTGCTGCAATGCTTATCGCTTCAAGAGATATCATCGGCGGAACAGAGTGGGTTAAGGCTAACGCGGGAGATCCTGATATTGCCAAGCTCACAGAGAAGTCCAAGAAGAAATTTGCAGGAACCGAGATCCTTGGTAAGAAACTCGGAATCATCGGTCTTGGAGCTATCGGTGTTAGAGTTGCCAACGCTGCAAGACAGCTTGGAATGGAAGTTTACGGATATGATCCATATCTTTCAATCGACGCTGCATGGAGACTTTCATCAGACGTTAAGCACGTTACCAATGTTGATGATATCTACTCCAAGTGCGATATCATCACTATCCACGTACCTGCGCTTGATTCAACCAAGGGTATGATCAATGCAGATGCTATTGCCAAGATGAAGAAGGGTGTTATCATCCTCAACCTTGCAAGAGACATTCTTTGCAACGAAGTTGATATTCTTGCAGGAATCAACTCCGGCAAGATCCGCAAGTATGTAACAGACTTCCCGAACCCAACTACTGCAGGTCATGACGGATGTATCGTTATCCCTCACCTTGGAGCTTCCACAGAGGAGTCTGAAGACAACTGTGCTGTTAAGGCTGTTCTTGAGCTTAAGGACTACCTTGAGAACGGAAATATCAGCAACTCTGTTAACCTTCCTAACTGTGATATGGGTGTTTGCCACGGACCTCGTCTTGCAATCATCCATAAGAATGTTGCCAACATGATCAGCCAGTTCTCTACAATGCTTGGTGATGCAGGCTACAACATCTCTGATATGACCAACAAGTCAAGAGGAGACTATGCTTATACCCTCATTGACCTTGAGGATGAGATCGAGGATGCTCTTGTAAGCAAAATGGAAAAAATCGATGATGTAATCAGAGTCAGAATCGTTAGAAAAGACGTATAAACACAGTGATTGTGCTATAATATTCGGGTAGGAGCGGCCTTTTTACAGGTTTTGTTCCTGCCCGATTATTAATTTATCTTAACGGAGGTATGAAAAAGTGGCTGATATTAAACCTTTTAAAGCTTACAGGCCTTGCAGGGAGAAGGCTTCTACCATAGCTTCATTGCCATACGACGTTTTCAACAGGCAGGAGGCCTATGCAAAGGTTCAGAAGGAGCCTGAGTCATTTCTTGCTATTGACAGGCCCGAGACTCAGTTTGAGCCTGATCATGATATGTATGCCCCCGAGGTATACAAGAAGGCCCATGATATGCTTTGGGAAAAGATTGAGAAGGGCGATTTTATTCAGGACGATAAGCCCTGTTACTATATCTATGAGCAGACTATGAACGGCAGAACTCAGACCGGAATTGTGGCCTGCGCTTCTATTGAGGACTATCTCAACGGAGTAATCAAAAAGCACGAGAATACCAGAGCTGACAAGGAAGAGGACCGTATCAAGCACGTATACAACTGCGAGGCCCAGACAGGACCTATTTTCCTTTGCTACAGACAGCACAAGCTTCTTTCCGAACTTGTGGAAAGGGTAAAAGAAGTTGATGATCCCGTTTATGATTTTGTATCAGAGGACGGCGTCAGCAACAGAGTATGGGTTATCGATGATCTGGAGGAGACTGAGACTATATGCAGGATTTTTGTGACCATAGATTCTGTTTATATTGCGGACGGACATCACAGATGCGCCTCCGCAGTCAAGGTTGGTCTTAAAAAGAGAGAAGAAAATGAAGGTAAAGTGAGAGGAAAGCTTAAGTCCGAGTATTTCCTTTCAGTTCTTTTCCCGGACAGCGATCTGATGATAATGGACTACAACAGAGTTGTTAAGGATTTGAACGGACTTACTGCCGATGAGATCCTTGATAAACTTTCTGCAAAATTTGATGTTTCGCCGGAGAATGACCAGGTTCATCCTGAAAACAAGGGGGAGTTCGGCCTGTATTTGGAAGATAAGTGGTACAAGCTCACTGCCCACAAGGATATAGTTCCTGATGATGCGGTTGAGGGTCTTGATGTATCAGTTCTTCAGAATGAGGTACTTTCTCCGATCCTTGGAATAGGAGATCCAAGAACCGACAAGAGAATTGACTTTGTCGGCGGTATTAGGGGACTTTCAGAGCTTGAGGACAGATGCCACAGGGATATGAAGCTTGCATTTTCCATGCATCCCACCTCAATATCAGAGCTTTTTGCCGTGGCCGATGCAGGAAGGCTCATGCCTCCCAAATCCACATGGTTTGAACCCAAGCTTCTTAGTGGGTTATTTATTCATGAAATTAATGGTACACTGAAATAAGTCAGAAAATACTGAAAATTTAACACTTAGGAGGGGAATTAAGTGAATAATAAACTCTACAAGATGATGAACTGGCCTGAAATTGAAGAAATAATCTATTCTGACGGCGACAATCCGCACAGAATACTGGGGGCACACAAGGTTGGTAACAGCTACCTTATCCAGGCATTTTATCCTGATGCCGAGAAGGTAAGCGTATATATTGAGAATCAGAAGAAGACTTATGAAATGGAACTGGCTGATGAAGCAGGCTTTTTTGCCACAATTGTTCCATATACCGAAAAGATAAAATATAAGCTCATTATTGTATATCCCGACGGCAGAGAGGAGAGAAAAGACGATCCTTATGCTTTCGGACCTCTTATGGACAGAGAGGATTTTATCAAGCTTGGAAGCGGTATACATTATCATGTTTTTGAAAAGCTTGGTGCTCACCCCATGAAGAGAAATGGCATTGAGGGAACATCCTTTGCTGTTTGGGCTCCTGCCGCTGCAAGAGTCAGCGTTATCGGCGATTTCAATGACTGGGACGGCAGAGTATGCCAGATGCACAGACTTGATCCTATCGGAGTATTTGAGATATTTATCCCAGGGGCAAAAGAGAATGACGGTTATCAGTTCGAGATCAAGACAAGATCCGGCCTGGTTCTTAAGAGACCCGATCCCTATGCTGTTGAGTCCAAGGGAGAGAACGGCGTAATTTCAGTGATAAAGAATGAACAGTCCATTGCCTGGGACGATGACAAATGGATGGCGGCCAGAAGGAAGTTCAATATTGATGAGAATCCGCTCTCTATCTGTGAGATTTCTCTTGAGGCCTTTGCAGGACGACATGGCAAGAAGAGCTCCATGGATGAAGTAACTGCTGATGTATTGGAATATGTTCAGAATCATGGTTTCAATGCGGTTGAGCTTATGCCTGTAATGAAGCATGTTCCGGGACATTTTTATCATATTCTTGATTTCTTTGCCCTTGATGAGAGCAGCGGAACTCAGGAAGAGTTCATGAAGTTTGTCAATACAATGCACCAGAACAATATCAGAGTAATACTTGACTGGGTTCCTACATTTTTCCCTAAGTCCTCCTGCGGACTGTCGGATTTTGACGGAAGAACTCTTTACGAATATGCTGATCCCAGAATCGGTATTCATCCCAAGTCAGGAGATCTGATCTTTGACTATGGCAGAAAGGAAGTTACCAATTTCCTTATTTCCAACGCCCTTTACTGGATCGAGAAGTTTCATATTGACGGCCTTCGTACATCTGATGTATCAAGGATCCTTTATCTTGACTATGACAGAAAGCCCGGAGAATGGATGCCTAACATCTATGGCGGCAATGAGAACCTTGAGGCACTGGAGTTCCTCAAGCATCTCAACACCATTATCCATAAGGATGAGCCCGGAGTAATGGTTATTACCAAGGAAACAGCCTGCTGGCCTATGGTTACCGACAGTGTGGATGATGGCGGCCTTGGATTTGACTATAAGTGGAACAACGGCTGGACCCATGATTTCCTGTCCTATATGCAGAATGATCCTCTTTTCAGATCCGGTCATCATGATGAAGTGACTTTCAGCCTTATCTACAGCTATACCGAGAGATTTATTCTCGCCTTTACTCATGAGAATCTTGAAAAAGGCCTGGAGGGACTCTATTATCTTATGCCCGGAGATTCATCTCAGAAGATGTCCAACCTTCGTCTGGCTCTGAGCTTTATGATGGTCCATCCCGGCAGAAAGCATCTTTATATGGAGCCTGATGCCCTTACTATTGATCAGGCTGTATTTGTTGAAAATCTGTTAAAGGCCCTCAACGGACTTTATTTCAAACATGAAGCTCTTCATCAGCTGGACAGCTCCGACAGCGGCTTTGAATGGATCAATGACCTGGCTTCCACAGAGTGCATGCTTTCATTCGTAAGAAAGAGCGACAATGACAAGGAGACTCTTCTTGTTGTAGCCAATATGGCAGGAGTTGAGAGAGATTTTGAGATCGGAGTTCCTGTTGATGGACGTTACACAGAGATCTTTAACTCTGACAATATCAGCTACGGCGGAACCGGAGTTGTGAACGAAGGACGCATGGAAGCTAAGAGAAAACAGGTTGATGGAAGGGATTATTCTATTTCCATCAGACTTGCCCCGGCTTCAATCTCAATCTTTAATTATGTTCCTTACACAGAGCAGGAGAAGAAGATCCGTGCCATCAAGGAAGAAGAAGAGATAAAGAAGGAGCAGGAGCGTCAGGAGAGACTTAAGGCTCTTCAGGAAAGAAGAGATGAAGAACAGGCCAAGCTCCTGGAGGAACTTAGACTCAAATATGAAAGAGAGCTGGCAGAGCAGGAAAAGGCCATCGAAGAAAAGTACGAAAAGATCGAGGAAGAGCGTATCTTCAGTATTGTGACCGAAGAAGCTGTAAAGAGCATAAAAAAGACTTCCGCAAAGAAGCCTGCTGCTAAGAAATCCACAGCCAAGAAGGGCACTTCCGGCAAATCCACTCCGAAAAAATAAATAAAAAACAAGGCTGTCGCGTTATGCGACAGCCTTTTGTCAAGCTGGAAAAGGGACTTGAACCCTCGACCTACTGATTACGAATCAGTTGCGCTACCGACTGCGCTATTCCAGCATAAAAAATTGTGCATGTTTCATGCACAACTTTAATTATACATACTATATCAGCCTTTTTCAAGCTTATTGAAATCCGGATATATTATAAATTAGTATACTTTCAACAATTTGTGCTATAATAAAATGTCAAAGTTTTTTGATTAAGAGAGGAAATGACGATGAAAAAATTAGAAGATTACGTAAGAACGATACCCAACTTCCCTGAGGAAGGAATCATGTTCAGGGATATCACCTCTGTTTTACAGGATCCTGACGGGTTTAAACTTGCTATAGATGAGATGCAGAATCTTGTAAAAGATTTGGATTTTGATGTTGTTCTCGGTGCAGAATCAAGAGGATTTATCTTCAGCGCACCTATAGCATACAACAGAGGCAAGGCACTCGTTCCTGTTCGTAAGAAGGGCAAGCTTCCTTGCGATACCATCGAGGTTTCATATGATCTCGAGTATGGTCAGGCTACACTTGAGATTCACAAGGATTCAATCAAGCCCGGACAGAAGGTTCTTCTTGTAGATGACCTTATGGCTACAGGCGGAACTATCGAGGCTATGATCAAGCTTGTTGAGAGACTTGGCGGAGAAGTAGCAGGAATCCTTGTACTTATGGAGCTTAAGGGTCTCAACGGAAGAGAGAGACTTAAGGACTACAGACTTGATGCAGCTATCAGCTACGAAGGGAAGTAATTTTAATGGCGCAGCAATTTGACGACGGAAAAATTGAAGCCATTGAGGAGTTTCAGAGCCCGAATGTGCTGTATGAGGGACTTATTCAGAGGGTGAGAAAATATCACCCCTCTGATGATATCTCACTTATCGAGAAGGCATACCAGCTGGCTAATGATGCTCACAAGGATCAGAGACGCAAATCGGGTGAACCATATATCATTCACCCTCTTTGTGTTGCAATAATTCTGGCCGACCTTGAGATGGATAAGGAAACTCTGGCGGCGGGGCTTCTTCATGATGTCGTTGAGGACACCATTCTTACCAAGGAAGAGATAGAGGCTTCCTTTGGTGCCGATGTTGCGCTTTTGGTTGACGGTGTTACCAAACTGACAGCTTTGCAGTTGTCTTCGGATTCACACGATAATACCAATAAAACTCAGGAACAGATCGATATGCAGGCTCAGAACCTGCGTAAGATGTTCCTTGCCATGGCAAAAGATATCCGTGTAATCCTTATCAAGCTGGCGGACAGACTTCACAATATGAGAACTCTTACTCATATGCCTCCGGAGAAACAGCAGAGGATTGCCCAGGAAACCCTCGATATTTATTCACCTATCGCATCAAGACTCGGTATCAGCAGAATCAAGGTTGAGCTTGATGACCTTTCTCTTAAATACCTTAAGCCGGACGTTTATTATGAGCTGGTTGAGAAGGTTGCTCAGCGTAAGAGCGAGAGAGAAAAATATGTAGAGGATATCTGCGAGAATGTAAGAGCATCCATCAAAGAAGCAGGTATCGTGGGCGAAGTAAACGGAAGAGTTAAGCATTTCTTTAGTATTTACAAGAAAATGCGCAATCAGAACAAGACTCTGGACCAGATTTACGATCTTTTCGCCATTAGAATTATCGTTGAAACAGTGAAGGACTGTTATGCGGCTCTGGGCGTTATCCATGAGATGTACAAGCCCATACCGGGTAGATTCAAGGATTATATCGCAATGCCCAAGCCCAACATGTACCAGTCTTTACATACAACACTGATTGGCCAGACCGGACAGCCTTTTGAGATTCAGATCAGAACCTATGACATGCATAGGGCTGCTGAATACGGTATCGCTGCTCACTGGAAGTACAAAGAGACTTCTGACGGCAAGAAGGCTGAAAATGGTGAAGAAGAGAAGCTTATCTGGCTTCGTCAGATTCTTGAATGGCAACAGGACATGTCAGATAACCAGGAGTTTATGACTCTGCTGAAGTCTGACCTTAACCTTTTCTCAGAGGATGTATATTGCTTTACTCCTACCGGTGAGGTTAAGAATCTTCCTGCAGGTTCCACACCTATTGATTTTGCCTACAGTGTACACAGTGCCGTAGGTAACAAGATGATCGGAGCCAAGGTTAACGGCAAACTTGTTCCCATTGATTACAAGATTCAGAACGGTGACCGAATTGAGATCATCACCAGCCAGAATTCCAGGGGACCCAGCAGAGACTGGCTTGCCATTGCAAGGGCTTCATCAACCAAGAACAAAATCAATCAGTGGTTCAGAAATGAATTTAAAGAAGAGAATATCTCCAAGGGCCGTGATCTTTTGATCGAATATTGCAGAAGTAAGGGAATAGACCTTTTTGCTATTTCCAAGCCGGAGATTCAGAATATTGTTATAAAGAAGTATGGCTTCCATGACTGGAATGCTGTACTGGCTGCGGTTGGACACGGCGGACTTAAGGAAGGACAGGTCATCAACAAGATGCTTGAGCTCGGAGAAAAGGAGCACAAGCGCAATATCACCGATGAAGAGGTTCTTGCTGCAGTTGCCGAATCCAATGTTACACCTCAGATCTCAGGACATGATAATGCCATTATAGTTAAGGGCGTCCATGACGTTGCGGTTCGTTTTTCCAAGTGCTGCAACCCTGTTCCCGGTGATGAGATCTGCGGATTTGTCACAAGAGGTCGTGGCGTCTCCATCCACAGAAGAGACTGCGTCAATGTTATCAAGATGCAGGAAGAGGATAAGACAAGGCTTATCGAAGCCAAGTGGCAACAGGAGACCTCCGGAGACGGCAAGTACGCCGCCACCATCAAGATATTTGCCAACAACAGATCGGGACTTCTTGCGGATGTATCAAGAACCCTTTCTGAGAAGAATATTGATATTCTTTCCATGAACACCAGAACCAGCAAGCAGGGGCTTGCCACCATGGAGACTTCCTTCCAGGTATCTTCAAGGGATCAGCTCCGTGACATCGTTGAGAAGATCAGGCAGATCGACTCTGTTATCGACATTGAAAGGACAACAGGCTGATGAGCAAAGGGAATTTACAGGTCGGTGCATTGACTCTCGGAATGGTAGGCACCAATTGCTATTTCGTTTTTGATGAAAGTAAGAGCTTTGAGGATGGAAAAAAGCATGTGATCTTTTTTGATCCTGCCGATAAGGGGGATCTTATTTATAACAAGCTTACAGAAAAGGGCTTTGTGATTGATCTTATTCTTTTAACCCATGGTCATTTTGATCATATCGGCGGCGCCGAAAAGCTTCGTGAACTTACAGGAGCCAGGATCGGAGCCCATGAGAAGGAAATGGCGATGTGTAAGGATCCTTACCTGAACCTTTCCAATGATTACGGAATGCATCTTTCCATCGTTCCTGACGATTTTTACAGGGACGGTGAAGTGATAGAGGCTGCAGGCATGAAATGCAAGGTTATTTTTACACCCGGACATACTTCCGGAGGATGCTGCTATTACTTTGAGGATGCGGGAATCCTTATCTGCGGAGATACGCTTTTTGAGGAATCCGTGGGCAGAACTGATTTCCCCACCAGCTCCACCAGCGAGCTGATCCGCTCTATTCGTGAAAAGCTGTTTGTTCTTCCCGATGATACCTATTGTTATCCGGGACATGGGGAAATGACCACCATAGGGCATGAGAGATTGTATAATCCCTTCTGCGGTGAGGAGTACTTATAAAAACTATGAGAAAAAGGTCTATGTTGAGTGCATAGGCCTTTAACTATCTTTAAATACAGGAGTAAACAGATGCAGGTTATTTATATCAGTGAAGACAAATTCCAATATGATATCCATTCACTTTTTAAGGCCTTTTATCCCACTGATACAGTTCGAATGATCATAGGAAAGCCCGGCGACAATCCGGAAAAAGAGAAGGATATATCAGAGGGTGATGAAATATCATTTGTTGAATATACAGAGAATAGTATCAAAGTAAAGGTTTCTGAGAATCTTTCAGATGAAAAGGAATTCCTTGATATCTCTAAGGGCGAGGGAAGTGTTTCCACTGACGGAAGCAAGGGAAGCCTTGATAATTCCAAGAATACACTGAAAAAGCTTCTTTATACTCTTTTATCAGAGAAAACAGGAAAAAAGCTTCCCTGGGGAAACCTTACAGGCATAAGACCCACGAGAATTGCCATGAATCTTGTGGATAAGGATAGAAGCGATGAGGAAATTGCTGATTACATGAAGTCCATGTATTTTGTCAGCGATGAGAAGATTGACCTCAGTATCAGGATAGCAAGAAGAGAGAAGGAGATTCTGAAGGATATTGATTACGAGAACGGTTACAGCCTCTATATCGGTATTCCTTTCTGCCCCACAACCTGTCTGTACTGTTCATTTACTTCTTATCCCATTGGAGCATACAAGAACATTGTAGATGATTACCTCACCTGCCTTGAAAAAGAGATAGATTACGTCGCTGAGGCTTTTGCCGGGAAGACTCTTGATACCATTTATATCGGCGGAGGAACTCCCACAACTCTTTTACCCCATCAGATAGACAGACTTCTTGGCTATGTTCATGAAAAACTTGATACATCAAAGGTCAAGGAACTCACTGTTGAGTCCGGCAGACCTGATTCCATAACAAGGGAAAAGCTGCAGGCCATGAAGAGACAGGGCTGCACCAGAATTTCCGTAAATCCTCAGACCATGAGAGATGAGACCTTAAAACTCATCGGAAGACAGCACAATGTGGCCCAGCTCATCGAGTCCTTCCATATGGCAAGAGAAGAGGGCTTTGATAATATCAATATGGATATAATCCTTGGACTTCCGGGAGAGACAGCTGATGATGTTCGCTACACAATGGATGAGATAAAGAAGCTTGATCCCGACGATCTGACAGTACATTCACTGGCGATCAAGAGGGGATCCAGACTTGCTGAGATCCTTAAGGAGAAGGAGATCAGAGGTTTCTCCGGAAAAGGAGATGTGGCTGACTTTAATAATACTGAAGAGATGATGAGAATTGCTGCATCCGGTGCTCATGATATGGGGCTGGAGCCTTATTATCTGTACAGACAGAAGAATATCAGCGGAAACTTTGAGAATACCGGCTATGCCAGAAAAGGGAAAGCAGGTATCTATAATATTCTGATAAATGAAGAAGTTCAGTCAATTGTTGCCCTTGGTGCAGGCACCGTTACCAAGAGAGTTTTCGGCTACGACGGCAGGATCGAAAGATGCGACAATGTCAAGGATGTGAAGCTTTACATGGATCAGATAGAGGATATGATCAATAGAAAGCGTGAACTATTTAACGTTTAATTAATAACGATTGAATAATTATTCGCAATTTTAGGAACTGAATTATTTTTAAAACGAAGAAATGGCTTAATCTAGCGGTTTTGCAGAAACTAATAATCATAAATACAGTACCCCTCTTTGCACTAAAACACTTCTCAAATATTGCTATTACTTGTGCACTATGCTATAATGTTGTCAAAAATATAACGATATCTATATTTAAACATTTAGAGATATCACAAGGAGGTTTATATGCTATTTCAACTGTACGGCAATAGCGGTGCAATGCAACTGATCGGTTGGGTTTTAGTATTCGTGGGACTTATTCTCATGAACGAAATCGGTCGTAGAACAAAACAGGGTGGTATTTTAGTATTTGTTATCATCCCATGTATTCTTACTGTTTATTTCATCCTCGCTCATCTTGGTATGTTCGGAGGAAAAGAAAATCCAACTGTTGCTTTCATGGATGGCTGGTTCCACTATTTCAAGCTGTACGCTGCTGATATAGGTTGCGTAGGTTTCATGATGATCAAGTACAAATGGGGCATCGGCAAGGAAAAATGGTTTGCATGGTTCCCTTGGTTCATCGTTGCAGCCAACATTCTTATCGCTGTAGTTTCCGATCTTGAGTCTGCTTTCGCAGCTCTTTCCATCACTGGCAACTTCTCAGGTGCTTGGTGGGCATCCAACGAGGGTGTATTCATCTATGGTGGATGGTGGAACATCGTTAACGCAATCGCTGGTCTTATCAATATCTTCTGTATGACAGGTTGCGTACACCTTTATTCTTCAAAGGACAAGAATCACGCCGATATGCTTTGGCCTGATATGTGCGTATGGTTCATAGTAGCTTATGATGTTTGGAACTTTGAGTACACATACCTCAACCTTCCTACACATTCATGGTACTGCGGTGTTGCACTTCTTCTTGCTCCTACATTTGCTAACGCATTCTGGAACAAGGGTGCATGGATCCAGAACCGTGCCAATACTCTTGCAATCTGGTGTATGTGGGCTCAGGTAGTACCTGCATTCCAGCTTAGCTCCAGATTCCAGGCATCTCTTCCTTCAGTTTACGGCGGAGCAACTGAGGCAGGAATTTCAACAATGGACCTTTACGAGAAGGCCATTGCTATTTATAATAATCAGCAGGGCAAGACTGCAGCCGCAGGTCAGGCAATTGCTGAGATGGGAATCACTGCAAATCCTACAGCACAGGGTGTTGTAGCTATTCTCTCCATTGCAGTTAACGTGATCTGTATTGCAGAAATAATAAAGAGATCATGCAAGCTTGGAAAGAATCCTTATGCTAACGAAGTATTCACAGATACTAAGGACTTCCAGATTGCACTCGAGCGTGCGGAGAGATAATGGATAATATCAGAGTAATTGAAGTAAAAAGAAGTATTTTTGAGAGCAACGATCAGGATGCCGATAAGCTCAGAGGAGAACTTAAGGAGAGCAAGACATTTCTTCTCAACCTTATGTCTTCACCGGGATCAGGTAAGACCACAACCCTTACCAGAACTATCGAGCTTTTGAAGGACAAGTACAGAATCGGTGTAATGGAAGCGGACATCGATTCAGATGTGGATGCAAGAACAATTGCAGCTACAGGAGTTAAGTCTATTCAGCTTCATACCGGTGGTATGTGCCATCTTGATGCCGACATGACAAGACAGGGAATTAAGGAGCTTGGCGTTGAGGATGTAGATTTTGCTATCCTTGAGAATGTTGGTAACCTTGTTTGCCCTGCTGAGTTTGACACGGGCAGCACCAAGAATGCCATGATCCTGTCAGTTCCCGAGGGACATGATAAGCCTCTTAAATACCCACTTATGTTCTCCATTTGTGACGTGGTACTCATTAACAAGATAGATGTTATGCCTTACTTTGATTTCGATCTTGAGAAATGTAAGGAGAATATCTTATTCCGTAATCCCAAGGCCAAGATCATTCCTATCTGCGCCAAGACCGGCGAAGGTATGCAGGAATGGGCTGACTGGCTTGCGGAGAATATTGAGGAAGCAATTAAGTAATTAGGTAATTATTTAAGCATGAGACATGAGAATCCGTGTGATAAACATGGGGAAGTTTATCCTTACCCTATGCTATCACGCGGATTTTTTAACGGTATTCATAATTATACATTCGGAGTAAGTGAAAAAGTATGCATGAATTAGGTGTTGTTTTTCGCATAATAGATGATCTTACGGAAGTAGGAAAAGAGAATGAGCTGGAGAAAATCCATTCAGTAACGCTCCAGCTTGGAGAAGTATCGGGCGTAGTGCCTTCTCTTTTACAGGATGCCTGGAAATGGGCCGCAGCAAGAACTGAACTTATGAAGGACTCGGAGCTTATTATCGAGACACTTCCTGCAGTTACCTTCTGCGAAGACTGTAAGACTGAATATGATACGGTGGCAAATGGCAAGATTTGCCCCAATTGTGGCAGTGAACATACGTATCTCCTTAAGGGGAACGAGTTTATGATAAAAGAAATTGCAGCCACGTAAACTTATTTTATTGAAAGGCTATGGTAGGAAGATATGGATATGAACAAATTTGATATGAATGATCTGCAGACTCCATATTCACTGGATCCCAATCGTAACAAAGAGGATCCCAGAGCCGGTATTATTCCGGATACAGTGGATATGAATGCACCTTTCCGTGAGCCTCTTGCAAGATTTGCAAAGGCTGTAACCGATAGAAAAGAAATCAAGCTGGGACTTGAAAAGATCACTAAGGAAAGCCCTGAATACTGGGGACTTTATAATCTTATAACAGATGAGCAGTGCGAGATCGCTCTTAAGATGCAGAAGCGTAAGCCCAGAACCTTTGAGGAGATTGCGGCACTTTGTCCTGAGTACTCCAAGGATGAGCTTGAAAAGCAGCTTGAGGAGATGTCCTACAACGGCGTTATCGAGTGGAACTACGAGAATGACAAACATGAGAAGCAGTGGGTGCTTCCTATGTACGTTCCCGGTTCTGCTGAATTCGGTAACATGAACCACAAGGTTCTTGAAGCTCATCCCGAAGCCGGAGCATTCTTTGAGAGAATGAGCCGTATTCCTCTTGAGGGACTTACACATATGGTTCCCATGGGCGGTGCCGGTGTCGGAATGCATGTAATTCCTGTTGAGAAGGCTATAGAGATGGAGAGCGAGTCCATCAATCTTGAGCATATTTCTCACTGGCTCGATAAATATGAAGGCAAGTATGCAGCTTCACCCTGTTCCTGCCGTAGATCCAGAAAGACCTTTGAACAGGGCTGCGCTGATGATCCCGAAGGCTGGTGTATTGCCATCGGTGATATGGCTGACTACGTTGTTGAGACCCAGAAGGACGGCCGTTATATCACCAGAGAAGAGGCTCTTGATATCTTCAAACAGGCTGAGGACAACGGTTTTGTTCACCAGATAACAAATATTGATGGACAGAATAAGATCTTCGCTATCTGTAACTGTAACGTCAATGTATGTTATGCCCTTCGTACATCACAGATGTTCAATACTCCTAATATGTCCCGTTCCGCATATGTTGCACATGTCAGCAAGGACAAGTGTGTTGCCTGCGGCGGCTGCGTCGAGGTTTGTCCTGCCGGTGCATGTACCCTTGGACAGAAGCTTTGCAAGAAGGACGGCAGCGAGGTTGTATATCCCAAGATGCCTCTTCCTACAGAGCAGAAGTGGTCCAGAGATATGTGGACTGAGGATTACCGCGATATCAACAGAATCAATACTCACAAGACAGGTACAGCTCCCTGTAAGACAGCTTGTCCTGCACATCTCCCTGTACAGGGTTATATTAAGATGGCTTCCCAGGGAAGATATGATGAAGCTCTTGCACTTATCAAGAAGTATAATCCACTTCCTGCAGTTTGCGGACATGTATGTAACCGCCGATGCGAGGATGCATGTACAAGAGGAACCATTGATCAGGCTCTTGCCATCGATGAGGTTAAGAAGTTTGTAGCTATGCGCGACCTCAATAAGGAGACAAGATATATTCCTAAGAAGGTTATCCCTAAGCTTGGCGGCGGTTTCGATGAGAAAGTTGCTATTATCGGTGCAGGTCCTGCAGGTATTTC
Organism: Butyrivibrio sp. MC2021; assembly: GCF_000621605.1. Taxonomy (GTDB): domain Bacteria; phylum Bacillota; class Clostridia; order Lachnospirales; family Lachnospiraceae; genus Butyrivibrio. Next base: position 149,212 of record NZ_JHXX01000001.1, read on the forward strand.
CTGTGCTTACTACCTGGCACTTAAGGGATATAAGCCTACACTTTTCGATAAGAACAAGAAGCCCGGCGGAATGGTTACCTACGGTATTCCTTCCTTCGTAATGGAAAAGAATATCGTTGAAGCTGAGGTTGATGTTCTCAGAGAGCTTGGTGTAGACATCCGTCTCGGTGTCGAAGTAGGAAAAGATATCACTCTTAAGCAGCTCAGAGACCAGGGCTACAAGGCATTCTATATTGCTATCGGATGCCAGGGCGGCCGTGGAGTAGGAGTTCCCGGTGAGGATGCCCAGGGCGTTCTTAAGGGTGTTGATATCCTTCATGATGTTATCGATGATGAGAACTATAAGCTCAGCGGAGATACAGTTGTTATCGGTGGTGGTAACGTAGCTATCGATGTCAGCCGTACAGCACTTCGCTGCGGTTCACCCAAAATCACACAGGTTTCTCTTGAGACCCGCGATATTATGCCTGCTCTTCCTGAGGAGATTGAAATTGCTGAGTCTGAAGGAATTGAGTTCAGAGGCGGCTGGGGACCTAAGGAGATCCTTACAGATAACGGCAAGGTAAAGGGAATCGTATTTAAGAAGTGTACTCAGGTTAAGAATGCTGAGGGACGCTTTGATCCTAAGTATGATGAGAATGACACCATGGAGATTGCTTGCTCCAACGTTATTCTTTCAGTAGGACAGGCAACTATTTGGGGAGATCTTCTTAAGGATGAGAATGTTGAGTTCAGAGGTCCTGCTCCTGTTGCTGATAAGATCACATTCCAGACCACTGTTCCCGATATCTTCGTAGGTGGAGATATGTTCTATGGCCCAAGATTTGCCATTGATGCTATTGCCTGCGGTAAAGAAGGTGCTGAGTCAATCCACAGATTTGTACAGCCTCATTCTTCACTTACCATCGGACGTGATCCTAACTTCTTTATCGAGCTTGATAAGGATGATATTACAGTTAACGATTATGATCATGTTGGCCGTCAGGTTCCCGGCGATTCCAAGAAGCCCGGAGAGCTTACCTTCCGCGATACCAAGCTGGTATTTACTGAGGAACAGGTTAAGAAGGAAACTGCACGTTGCCTTGGCTGCGGTGCTTCCATCGTTGATCCTAATAAGTGCGTAGGCTGCGGACTTTGCACAACACGCTGCGAGTTTGATGCAATTCACCTTAGAAGGGATAACCCGGATGCTTCAACCATGAGAACTGCAGAAGAGAAGCTCAAATACATACTTCCTAACGGAGTTAAGCAGGCTATCAGCAGACCTTTCGTAAAGAAGACCCCAAAGGAGACTTCCTGGGATAAAGAGTAACTTTAATTAATCTGTGAAACGCTTAAATTAGTCTATAAAAATTTTAGATTAAGTTTATACAAATTTTATAAAAGCGAATCAAAGTGGCGGTAACCCAGACGGGTACTGCCACTTTATTTGATTAAAGTAAATCTCTGAGGTTGATATTTTCTTTCGCCTATAGTAAAACTTTATTCAAGGTTTTTGAGTTAGCTAAATTTTTTTCTCTTGATATTTTATTTTGACCACCTGCTCAAATGCCGGTTTACGTGATGGGAGTGAGGGATATGTTGTTATTATCAAACGGGGGATTTGTTTTAAATGTCTATACACTGTTTCTGGCAGTGATGCTTCTTCTGTTCCAGGAGAATGACAAAAAATCACGCTCAAATAAAGCATTTATCAAACTTGTGGGTATTGTTGCAGTACTTGTTGGGATTTCTGCTGTTGGTGATGCGGGAAGGCTCCTTGGAGGCCCTTTTATTTGGCTGTCCATGATCGCATCCTTTGGTGTATTCGCACTTGATCCCTTTGGATTTTTGTTTGCGCTTAAATATATTGACTGCTATACCATCTATGCTGATAAGAAAAAGAGGAATATGTTCATTGTTCCCATAAGAACTTATTCTTATATTAATCTGATGCTGGTTACTGTTTCTACATTGTTTGGCAAGGGATGGTTTTTCTATTATGAAAACGGTGTGTATCACAGAGGACCGCTTTTTATGGCAAGAGGCCTTGTCCATGTGCTCCTTTGCCTTGCTGTAATGTCATATGTACTTGTCTTCAGAAATGGGATCATCAGAAGTTATAGGCTTCCTATCATTACCTTTCCTCTGATCATTGCAGTGGGTGGATTTCTGCAGGTTGCACTTTTTAATATCAATCTGGAATATGCCGCAACAATTTTTGCCTGCATGATCCTGCTTATCTATGTACAAAGAAGGGATATTAATCTGGATTATCTCACGGGCGTTGTCAACAGGCGAGGTATAGACATGGCCATGAGAAATGCGATTTCCCAGTCTCAGGACCATGACTTCGCAGCGGTTATGATAGACGTTGACTTCTTTAAGTCCATAAATGATAAATACGGACACAAGGCGGGAGATGAAGTTCTTGAATCCATAGCGGATGTTCTTCGCGGCAGCTTTGATGATACAGATATCGTGGGACGCTTTGGCGGAGACGAGTTCTGCGTTATTACCAGGATCAATGACAAAAAAGAACTTGATAAGAGAATCGAATATGTAAAGGAATCCATAGCTGACATTGACTGGAGCAGAAAAGAGGAGATGGAATTGTCTGTCAGCGCAGGAGCTCTTGTGTATGACAAGGAAAGTGGAATGAAGGTAAAAGAGTTCATGGAATCCATTGACAGATGCATGTATGAGGAGAAGCTTTCGCACCATTTGGAGGACAGAAGAAAAGCTGTTGTATAAAACCATTGAAAATTTATTGCTTGACGAAAACTTTAAAAATGTATATTAATAAGAAAGTGAGCAAAAAAATACTAATTTTCTATATGAAGGGGCAGTTATTACGTAATGGCTACAAGTAAAACAACAAGTTCAAAGAAAAATTCACTTCTTATTGTGGAGTCACCAACCAAGGTGAAGGCTATCAAGAAGTTCCTGGGGGCAGGCTATGAGGTTGCTGCCAGTAACGGTCATGTAAGAGACCTTCCAAGAAGTCAGATGGGGGTTGACCTGGCCCACAATTATGAACCTAAATATATCACCATCAGAGGAAAGGGAGATGTTCTTGCCGAGCTTCGTAAGCAGGTCAAGAAGGCAGATAAAGTATATCTCGCAACCGACCCGGACCGCGAGGGTGAGGCTATCAGCTGGCATCTTATCACAGCTCTCAAACTGGAGCAGGCAGATGCACAGGTACAGCGTGTTACATTTAATGAGATCACCAAGAACGCAGTTAAGGAAGCTATGAAGCATCCCAGAGACATAGACATGAATCTTGTGGATGCCCAGCAGGCAAGACGTGTTCTTGACAGAATGGTGGGATACAGCATTTCACCTATACTTTGGGCCAAGATCAAAAGAGGCCTTTCCGCCGGCCGCGTTCAGTCAGTGGCACTGAGGATCATTGCTGACAGAGAAGAGGAGATTGAATCCTTTATCCCCAGCGAATACTGGACACTTGATGTTAATCTTAAGGCAGAGGGCGAGAAGAAGCCCCTTGTTGCGCATTATTACGGAGTAGGCAACGAGAAAAAGGAGATTAAAAATAAGGCTGAGCTTGATGCTATCTGCGCTGAGCTCAAGGGTGCCAAGTATGTTGTAAGTGATGTCAAGAAAGGTGAGAGAACCAAGAAGGCTCCGCTTCCTTTCACAACATCAACTCTTCAGCAGGAGGCTTCCAAGAGCCTTAACTTTTCAACTCAGAAGACCATGAGAGTTGCTCAGCAGCTCTATGAAGGAATTGAGCTGGGCAAGCAGGGTACTGTAGGTCTTATCACATACCTTCGTACCGATTCCACCAGAGTATCGGATGAGGCTGTGGCTTCAGCCAATGCATATATTACTGAGAATTTTGGACAGCAGTACTTATCAGAAGGTGCTACTGCCAAAAAGAATGAAGGAAAGATTCAGGATGCTCACGAAGCAATCCGTCCTACATATATTGAGAACACTCCTGTTATGGTTAAGGATTATCTTTCAAGAGATCAGTTCAGACTTTATCAGCTGATCTGGAGAAGATTTATGGCAAGCCGCATGGCTGCTGCCAAGTATGAGACTACTTCCGTTAAGATCGATGCCGGTAAGCACAGATTTACAGTTGCTGCATCCAAGACAGTATTTGACGGATTCCTTAATGTCTACACCGATGAGGATGATCAGATTGAGAAGAACGTTCTCATGAAGAATCTTGATACCAGCACCAAGATCAGTTTTGAGGCCTTTGACAGCGCTCAGCATTTCACACAGCCTGCGCCTCATTATACAGAGGCTTCACTGGTACATGATCTTGAGGCCCTTGGTATCGGCAGACCTAGTACATACGCACCAACAATTTCAACTATTCTTGCAAGACATTATATTACCAAGGAAAACAAGGCTATCTTCATAACTGAGCTTGGACAGGCAGTTAATAAGATGATGATGGATGCTTTCCCTCAGATCGTTGATGTTAATTTCACTTCCAATATGGAGGCTCTCCTGGACGGAATCGCTGAGGGAGACGTTAAGTGGAAGACTGTAATAGAGAATTTCTATCCGGACCTTGATAAGGCTGTCAAGGCAGCTGAGGCAGAGGTTGAGAAGATTCAGGTTCAGGATGAAGTAACCGATGAGATCTGCGAGAACTGCGGACGCAACATGGTTATCAAGTACGGACCTCACGGCAAGTTCCTTGCATGTCCCGGATTCCCTGAGTGCAAGAATACCAAGCCTTACTTTGAGAAGATCGGAGTAGAATGTCCCAAGTGCGGTAAGGACATTGTTATGAAGCGCACCAAGAAGGGCAGAATCTACTATGGATGTATCGGTAATCCCGACTGTGACTTCATGTCATGGGCAAGACCTGTTGAGAAGAAATGTCCTGATTGCGGCGGAGTAATGGCTGCTAAGGGAAACAAGCTCGTATGTCTTAACCAGGAATGCGGACATATAGAGGCAAAACCTGAGAAGAAGTCAGAAGAGTGAATATATTAAATTTTTAGATAAATTAAGCTTTTTTTCATAATTGTAGGCGCTTTAATGTTTGAAGCGCCTATTTTTTTATGCTATGATAACAATAGTGTAGTAGTTTAATTATCGGGATTTCGATAACTATGCTGCACAGGGGAAATAACAAATAAAGGAGAGATGCAATGAGTAGTGTACAACTACTGGATAAGACCCGAAAAATTGGAAAACTTCTTCATAACAGTAATTCGGGCAAAGTCGTATTCAACGATATCTGCAGAGTTTTATGCGACATATTATCCTCTAATATGTTTGTTATAAGCAAAAAAGGTAAAGTTCTGGGTATTGGTGAAAGCGCTAATGTTGAGTCCCTGAGCGATCTGCTGGTTGATAATGTAGGTTCTTTTATTGATCCTATGTTGAATGAGAGACTTTTAACTATTCTTTCCACCAAAGAGAATGTTAATCTCGAGACCCTTGGTTTTGAGGGAATCGATTTTTCCAAGTTCCAGGCGATCATCACTCCAATAGAGATTGCCGGTGAGAGACTTGGGACCTTGTTTATATACAAAACTGAGTCACCATACGACATTGATGACATTATTCTCTGCGAGTACGGAACCACAGTGGTGGGACTGGAAATGCTGAGAGCTGTTAACGAGGAAAATGCTGAGGAGAGCAGAAAGCTTGCGGTGGTTAAATCCGCAATAAGCACACTGTCATTCTCAGAGATGCAGGCTATCATACATATCTTTGAAGAACTTGACGGAATGGAAGGAGTGCTGGTTGCAAGTAAGATTGCCGATCGGGTGGGTATCACCAGAAGTGTTATCGTAAATGCCCTTAGGAAATTTGAAAGCGCCGGAGTAATCGAATCCAGATCCTCAGGTATGAAGGGCACCTACATCAAAGTAACCAACGACGTTGTATTTAACGAAATTAAAAAGCTAAAGCAAGAGATGTAAACAGCCGACAATAATATTGAAAAATAATTTATTATCAGGATGTGACATTGATGAAGGGATTTATCATTTATTTGGTAAATCCCTTTTCTTATTTTTCGATAACGTTTTAATAATACATTTTGTAGTGGGACACTTTCAAAAACACAATATAAAGTATTAATAACTTGAGTTTTTAGCTAAAAAATCTTATGATAGATATAATAAGATTAGAGTGTCCATTATTAGCTTTTTTGATTGGAGGGACTATGATTAATAGCAATGCATTTGACTATATCAATGTTCTCGACAAGGCTGCTGATGCATCCTGGACGAGAAATGAAATCATTGCCAATAACATCGCCAATGCTGATACTCCCGGCTATAAAAGACAGGACCTCAATTTTGAGGATGAGCTTGAGAGAGCCCTTGGTAATTCCAGATACAAGACCATGGACGCCAAGGTTTCTGACCTTAAGGACAAACATCTTCAGGCCAGAGTTGTTAATGACTATTCCAATTTCTCATACAGAATGGACAAGAACAACGTAGACATTGATACCGAGAATGTAACCCTTGCAGCCAACCAGATCAAATATCAGGGATTGATGGCAGGCATCAAATCTGAATTTTCCAATCTGCAGGCTGTATCTAAATCTTCATGATGATATCACCTGATAGATTAAGGAGGGCAGGCCCATGAGCATTTTTGATTCCTTTAACATTAACTCATCCGGTATGACAGCGCAGCGATTTCGTATGGATATCATTTCCGAGAATATTGCCAACGCTAACACCACAAGAACGCAGGACGGTGCCAAGTCACCCTATGTCAGGAAGGTTGTTACCTTCGCAGAAAAGGGTACACAGACACCTTTTTCCCGTATCCTGAACGAGAGACTTGACCACTATTCGGGCCGTGGTGTAAAGGTGACTCAGGTAAGAGACGATACCTGGACACAGATGAATATTGTATATGATCCGTCCCATCCTGATGCTGATGAGAACGGATATGTTACTTATCCGAATGTCAATACCGTTACCGAAATGACCAACCTCATCGATGCAAGCCGTTCCTACGAGGCCAATGCCACAGCATTCAACGCCAGCAAGAACATAGCAACCAGAGGACTGGAGCTTGGTAACTCGTAATAATATGATCTAATGCCTTTCACAAGAGGCTTAATTGGGAGAACAATTTATGGCATCACTGGATATTTCACAACTTAGAAACGTGACCTCGAGGGTTGTCAGCAATGCTGAGAAGACCAACAGTAAGGTCTACAATGTGCTTGGCAAGGAAGAGGAAGGGAATGATTCCTTCAAGTTTATCTTTGACCAGGCTGTTGAGAATATCAACACCACAAATGCATATTTATCAGATGCCGAGAATGAAGAGATAAAATGGGCCCTGGGCCAGACAGATAACACACATGATCTGTCTATTGCCCTTCAGAAAGCTCAGACAGCTCTTCAATATACCATCGCGGTCCGCGACCGCGCGCTTTCTGCATACAGAGAATTAATTCAGATGCAGATCTGAGCGATATAAGGACTGAGTAAATTCAAGGTTGTGCTCGCACAAATCGTTGAATTTATGATAGGACTGAACGGGCATGAGGAATAAAGGTATACGAGTTTATGAGCATACCGGGTTCCGAATGAATGTAGCATGGCGAGAATGCAGTGGAGCCATGCGGATATCGCGATATTATACATTAGGGGAGGGAGAATAAATGCCTGAAAGATTAAGGGCCATATGGCAAAAAATTCTCGATTGGTGGAATCAATTTACAGCCAGGCAGAAGACTTTGATAGTCGGCGCCGGGGCTGTTGTTCTGCTTACACTCATAATTCTGGTTACAGTGCTTAACCAGCCTCAATACGTTCCTTTGGTTAAGGCCAATTCCGCAAAGGAGGCCTCTGAGATCAAGGAACTTCTCGATGAAAATTCTGTCAATTACAAGATGTCAGATGACGGTATGGAATTCAGGGTTCTGAAGAAGGACCAGGGTACCACCAGTGTACTTTTGGGTGCCAATGATATTCAGGCCTATTCCTACAGTTTCGACAATGTTACCAACGGAGGCTTTTCCACAACCGAATCAGATAAGCAAAAGAAGTATGTAAGATACCTGGAGAGTACGCTGGCACAGGATTTTATTGCCAAATTCGACGCGGTCAAATCCGCTGAGGTCAAGCTCAATGTTCCTGATAATGACGGAACACTTATCGGAAACAAAGAAGAAGCTTCAGCCTGGGTCCTTCTTACTCTTGAAGATAATGCAGATTTTAACGAAGACAATGCAGCATACCTGGCAAGAGCCGTAGCTACTGCTGTTGGAAACAAAACCACCAACGGTATTACGATTCTTGATAATTCAGGAAACATGCTTTTTTCCGGAAGCGAAGACGCAACAATAGCCGGTATGGCGAGCACCCAGCTTTCTCTTAAGGCCAAGGCTGAGCAGCTTGTTAAGTCAGAGGTTAAAAAGGTACTTCTCGGAACCAAGTTATACGACAATGTTGAGGTTGCCAGCAACCTGGTTATGGACTTTTCCAATGAGAAGGTAACCCAGCATGACTATACACCTGCTGAGGGACAGACTCAGGGTGTTCTCAGTCATGAGAGCATCTATAACGCTGAGAATGTCAACGGTGTGAACGGCATCCCCGGAACTGATTCCAATCAGGATGACGAGACTACCTATGTAACACAGGATAATACCAACTCAACATCCACCGTTACAGAAGAGACCAGAGATTATCTTCCCAACGAGAAGATCACCGTTACAGAGAATAACCCCGGTGCGGTTCAGTATGATAAATCCTCTATATCCGTTACAGCCATCAATTACGTTGTTAGAAAAGAAGAGGACTACAAGGCCGCTGAAAATAACAACATGACCTGGGATGAATACAAGGTGGCCAATTCAGAGCCTGTCAAAGAAGATGTTCCCGAGGAAATGATAAATGTTGTAGCCAAGGCTACAGGTATTTCATCAGAAAATGTTGCCATGGCAGCATATACCGAATACATCTATTTCGACAGGACCGGTGCAAATATCACACTTACAGATATCCTGCAGATCGCAGTTATCCTTATTACTCTTGCACTTCTTGCCTTCATCGTTATCAGAAGTATGTGGGTATCCAAGAAGACAGAGGAAGAGCCGGAACCCGAGCCTCTTTCTGTTGAGCAGCTTCTTGAGTCACAGCCTGAAGAGGTTCTTGAGGATATCGAGATGGATACAGGATCCGAGACCAAGAGACTTATCGAGAAGTTTGTTGAAGAGAATCCTGAAGCCGCAGCGACGTTACTTCGTAACTGGCTCAACGAGGACTACGGCTAATCTTAAATTACTATGTGGGGAGTTAAACTATGGAACCAGTTGAAATGGAAGGTGGCGGCACCTCCTTAATTGCCGATTTTACTGGAACGCAAAAAGCAGCTATTCTCCTGATCGCCCTCGGGCCGGAGAAATCATCTGCCATATTCAAACACCTTAAGGATGAAGAAATCGAAGAGCTCACTCTGGAAATAGCCAATACCAGAAGCGTTACTTCTCAGATAAAAGAGGCTGTTCTTGAGGAGTTCTACGGTGTGTGCCTTGCTCAGCAGTATATTGCGGAAGGTGGTATCACCTATGCGAAAGAGCTTCTTGAAAAAGCCCTCGGTGAAGATAAGGCTCTCGACGTTATCAGTAAGCTCACCGCATCTCTGCAGGTTAAGCCTTTCGAGTTTATCCGTAAGACTGAGCCTTCACAGATACTTACCTTCATTCAGGACGAGCACCCGCAGACTATCGCTCTTATTTTGTCCTACATGTCCCCGGCACAGAGTGCCCTTATCCTTTCAGCTATCCCGCCGGACAGACAGGCAGATGTTGCCAAACGTATAGCAGCCATGGACAGAACAAGTCCGGATACCATAAAGGAAGTAGAAAAAGTGCTTGAATCTAAGCTTTCTTCTCTTGTAAACCAGGATTATACAATCGTCGGTGGTGTAGACGCTGTAGTAGAGATCCTCAATACTGTCGATCGTGCTACAGAGAAACATATCATGGAGACTCTGGAAATCGAAGAGCCGGAGCTTGCCGACGAGATCAGAAAGAAGATGTTCGTATTCGAAGACGTACTTCTTCTGGACGACAGATCAATTCAGCGTGTGCTGCGTGAAGTTGAGAACGCTGACCTTGGTCTTGCTCTTAAGGGTGCAACCGAGAACGTTCAGACAGCTATCTTCAACAACCTGTCTAAGCGTCTTGCAGCTATGATCAAGGAAGATATGGACTTCATGGGACCTGTACGTATGAAGGATGTTGAAGAAGCACAGCAGAAGATCGTTAACGTTATCAGAAAGCTTGAGGATTCCGGCGAGATCGTAATCTCCAGAGGCGGAGGTGATGAGTTAGTTGTCTAATCTTTTTAAAGGAATGTTCGTAAACTACGATAACAGTGAAGCCAGGGTTATTGACAGTAACGAGCTTGCCAATAAAAAAATTGAAGCCGCCAAGGAAGCCGAGATTCGTCGTCAGCGTGCGCAGATGGCCCAGGAAGAGGGCTATGAAGAAGGCTATGAGGGAGAGAATTTCATCCCCGGAATTGAGATGGAACAGCTTTCTCAGCTCACTGAAGACCAGAGCATGCTGGGAGATTTTTCCGAACCTCAGGAACCAACTGACAATCAGTTTGACATGGAAGCCATGCAGGCTGAGATAGACTTTAAGCTTCAGCAGGCCCAGGAACAGGCTGACATGATCATTCAGCAGGCCCATGCAGATGCGGAGCAGTTCAGACAGCAGGCCATGGAGCAGGGCCGACAGGAAGGCTATGAGGCCGGCTATCAGGAGGGTGTTGCCGCAGCAGAGGCTCTCAAGGAAGAAATCGAGAACCAGCGAGGGGACCTTGAGAAGGAATATCAACAGATAGTTGATGAGCTTGAGCCTGAGATGGTGGATGTCATAACTCAGATTTATGAGCATGTTTTCAACGTGGACCTCAGGGAAGATAAAGAGATAATACTTCATCTTCTCAAGAGCACCTTATCCAGGATAGAGCCCGGAAATAACCTTATAGTGCACGTTTCCTCCGATGATTATGACGAGATAATGGATCACAAGGATGATATAGATGCTTGTATCACCTCACCAAATACCACCATGGAGATCATCGAGGATTCGCTTCTTAAGGAAAATGAGTGCATGATAGAATCGGACAGTGGTGTATTTGATTGCAGTCTTGGCGTGGAACTGTCTGAAGTATCCAGAAAACTGAAACTCCTTTCTTTTGACAGAAAGAAGAGATAATATGCTTAATTCTTCAATTGATCTGGGAAAATACAAAAAAATGCAAAACGCCCCATTTTATCGGATGTCCGGTAAAGTGGTCAATGTAATAGGCCTGACCATAGAGTCTGCAGGCCCTTCTGCCAAGCTTGGAGATATCTGTCTTATCTATCCCAAGAAAAAGGAAGACGATTCCTATACAGACAGAGTCGTTAGACCCTCAATGGCAGAGGTTGTAGGCTTTAAGGACAACCATGTCCAGCTGATGCCCTATGAGAATATCAGCGGAATCGGCAACGGAAGTATCGTCGAGAACACTGATTCACCCCTTAGAGTGAATGTGGGAGAGGGACTTCTTGGTAAGACCCTGGATGGTCTTGGCAGGATTGACGGAACCAGTTATGGTAAGGGCGTAGCCCTTGAAGGCGGTATTGCATATTCGGTTGAGAATCAGCCCCCGGATCCCATGACCAGGGATCCTATTTCTGATGTGTTATCCCTTGGTGTCAAGGCTGTTGACGGTCTTCTCACCGTTGGAAAGGGCCAGAGAATCGGAATCTTCGCGGGTTCCGGTGTTGGTAAATCTACACTTCTCGGTATGTTTGCCAGAAATACTCAGGCCGATATAAATGTTATTGCTCTTATAGGAGAGCGTGGAAGGGAAGTTCGTGAGTTCATTGAGCGAGATCTCGGAGAAGAAGGTATGAAGAGGTCCATCGTTGTCTGCGCAACTTCCGATAAGCCCGCCCTTGAGAGACTTAAGGCTGCCAAGACGGCAACCTCCATCGCGGAGTATTTCCGTGATAAGGGAAAAGATGTACTTCTTATGATGGATTCCCTTACCCGTTTTTCCATGGCCCAGAGAGAAATCGGTCTTGCCAGTGGAGAACCGCCTGTTTCCAGGGGATATCCGCCCAGTGTTTACGCTGAGATGCCCAAGCTCCTTGAGAGAGCCGGCAGATCAAGAAGAGGTTCCATCACAGGTCTTTACACCGTCCTTGTAGACGGTGATGACATGAACGAGCCTATTACCGATACAGCCCGTGGTATTCTGGACGGACATATTGTTCTTAACCGTAAGCTTGCCCAGAAGAATCATTATCCCGCTATAGACGTGCTGGCATCCATTTCCAGATGTATGTCCGCCATTGCGGATCCTGAGCACAAAAAGGCTGCCGGCAAGCTTAAGAACGTTCTTGCCACATATAACGACGCCGAGGATCTTATCAATATCGGTGCCTACAGGGCAGGGGCCAACAAGAACATTGACTATGCTGTATCCAAGATCGAGAGAGTAAATGCGTTTCTTTGTCAGGAAACGGACGAGAAGTTTTCCTTTGAACAGATAAGGGGCATGCTTCTTGACATTTTTAATGACTGATCCAGGGTAATTGCCTATGGCAAGATTTGTTTACAGAATGCAGAGCGTTCTGAATATCAAGCAAAAGACCGAAGGCCAGATCAAAATGGAATTTGCTGAGGCTCAGGCTGAGCTGAACAGGCAGATTGATATTCTGAACGAATATGTTGATAGAAAAGAGAAGTATCTTCTTGAGGCGGAGGAGCTGAGAAATGCTGAGGTTCTCAAGCTTCAGGACATACTGGACAATCAGTATGCCACAGCCCAGATGGATTCCATGATCGTATCTCAGCTTCGCAATGTTAAAAAGGCTGAGGGCGAAGTAGAAAAAGTAAGAGTCCGCCTGGCAAGAGCCATACAGGAGAGAAAAATGCAGGAGACCTTAAGAGACAGAGCCTATGCCGAGTATCTTGAGGAAGAAAAGCAGGAAGAAGCTAAAGAGACCGATCAGAGAACCAGCTTTACATATACAAAACGACAGAGAGAAAATGCATCGGAGGAATAAATGGCTGATTTAAAATCAATGGGGCAGGCACCGGAGGATCCGAAGGCTGCCAGAGCGAAATTAAAGGCCGATAAAAAAGAATATCAGAAAAAGCTCAAGGAGCAGCGAAAAGAGCAAAAGGAAAAAGCCCAGGAATTTGCCGACAGAACCGCTGAGATCAACGGTGATAATGCAGGCGGTTTTGCAACTATTGTTTTGACTTTCCTTATCGTTCTTATATGGCTGGCAATCATGGCCCTTCTTGTTAAGCTTGATGTGGGAGGCTTCGGTTCGGATATCCTGGCACCACTTATCAGAGATGTACCGTACCTTAATCTGATCCTGCCGGATAAAACAAAGGAGCAGGCGCAGACACAGACTGAAGATATATCAGATTACAGCTCTGAGGGTTCTTCCTCCGGGATCAGTAGCATAGAGGAAGCCAATGCATATATAAAAAAGCTTGAGAAGACTCTTCAGAGTGAGATGGAACAAAACAGCAGCTATGCTTCAACAATAGAAAAGCTGGAAGCAGAGGTGGCAAGACTCGAGCCCTTCGAGAAACAACAGAAGGAATTCTATGAGGAGAGAGCAAGTTTTTACAGCAGCATTGTTTACGGAGAGGGTTCTCCTGATCCGGCTGCATTTGCCTCTTATTATGAGATGATAGATCCTGAGACTGCAGAAAAAATCTACAAGCAGATCAAAATGGATGAGCTGGACGAAGCTGCCATTGAGGCATTTGCCAAGACCTATTCGGGAATGAAGGCCAAGCAGTGTGCAACTATTTTTGATGAAATGGTGGCTGAAAATCAGATTGAGCTTGTGGCAAGGATCCTTGCGCAGATGTCTGTGGAAAACAGAGGAGATGTCCTTGCAGCCATGGAGAAGGCTAACGCAGCCAAGCTGACACAGCTTCTTGAGCCCAATGCTCTTGAGCAGAAATCCACAAAAGTAACAGGTTGATTGATCATAATATAAGTTCAATATTCGGAAGCTCCGATGAAATAGTAAAACTATTTTGGCGGAGCTTTTTAATTGTTTATTCGGTCGGTTTTAATTGTATCGTCGGCAGGATGTGAGACAGCTCTTTTTTGACTTAAACAGCATCAATATTTTCGTCTGTATTTATCTGCCATCCGGTGCCATAATACTGACTTCGGTACTTCTTGGGCGTCATGCCGGTTTCTTCTCTGAAAATCTTAATGAAGTGACTCTGGGAAGAAAAAGAGAGATAGGAAGAAATCTCAACAAGTGAAATCTGGCTGTAGCGTAGCATGTTTTTGGCCTTATCTATCTTGGATTTCCGGATATAATCGCTGACGGATATATCCATTTCACTTTTGAATATCCTTGAGATATAGCTTACTGATTTGCCGATGTGGTCTGCTATATCCTCAATGGTTATTCTGTCTTTAATATGGGTATGAATGAAACTCAGGCTGTCAGAAACCGGTTTGGAAAGGGCTTTTGTCTTTTTTAGCTTGGCCATTTTCTTGGTATAGTCCTGGATCATCTTGTTGTGAAGAAGCTCAACCTCTTTTTCTGTCTGAATATAATCAAGCTGGCTTATATAGTAGTCGCTGAGCCTGAAGGCAACCTCCATATCCATTCCGCTGTCTATGCATATCCTTGACATGATGGCAGCTGTAACTACGAAATGATACTTAAGGTTAAGAACAGGGTATTTTGACAGAACTCCGACACCATCTTTATCAAGAAAGCGATGCTGTCTGCAGTTTTCCATGATGGCATCGATGTCTCCGCCTGCAACCTGGCTGTAGAACAGCAGCTCATCATTTTGCTGCCTGTGAACAAAATCTTCATCATTTCCTAAAATTTCATTGTTTGAAAAAATTCCGTAAGCCATAATAACATCCTTTTTGTCAAAATCATGTCTAGATTGTAACATAAAATGTCAAGAATATGTTATTTTTTCACTTCATTTGATATATGTTTCGTAAATCTGATGATAGTATATTCCATGTTCGAAAGAACAAATAATTGTTGTTTTGTACAAAAGGGAGAATGGGTATGAAGAAAAGATTTTTGAAAAGGGTACTGCCTGTAGCTATGTCCTTAGCTATGGCACTTAACATGACTGCATTCACACAGTCAGTTAAGGCAGAAGAAGAGCAGTCAGGCGATGACTACAGCCTGGTATGGTCAGAGGAGTTCGATGGGGATACTTTGAACACCGAAGACTGGAATGTTGAGGAGCATGAGCCCGGATGGGTTAATGCAGAGCTCCAGAGATATACAGCTCTTGATGAAGGTAATATTGAAGTAAGTGACGGATCACTGAAGATCAAGCCTCATGTTACAGGCGGTGAGACAAAGGAAGAGACCGGTGAGGAAGAACTTCCTGTAGAGATAGTTAAGTCAGATGTTGCATTTGATTTTACAGTTGCAGCAAATAAGGCAACTAATACCGGTGCTATTCAGGTTAATTTCGGTAAGATAGATGATACAGTTGAAGGTCAGGCTCCCGGAACAGTTCTTGTTTCAGACCTTTCACTTAAGGATGTTACAGAAGGTGCTGACAATGATGCAGAGCTTCTTACAACAGACTGGTATTTCGGAGCCAATGCACCAGGCAAGGGATCAATGGAATACACTGATGACGGAATGAAGGTTACAATCGTTGAGGCCGGTGAGGCTAACTGGAATCTTCAGATGCAGCAGTCAGGTGTAGTCCTTGAGGCAGGACATACCTACAGATTTTCACTGAAGGCAGCTGCTGATGTAGACAGAAAGGTTGAGCTTTCTGTTCTTGATCCTGACAACGGATATTACTGGTATGGCGGATCAGTTGCATCTCTTACAGCTACAGATTTCGGTGGAGCTCAGGGCGGCAGCACATCAACTGACAGACAGATCACATCAGGCCGTATCACAACCCAGGGCAAGCATGATTTCACATACGGTAGATTCGAGACAAGAGCCAAGGTTCCTGTTGGAAGAGGATTCCTTCCTGCATTCTGGCTCATGGCTACCAACGAGAGCTTCTATGGACAGTGGCCAAGATGCGGTGAGATCGACATCATGGAGGTTATGGGACAGAACGTTAACAAGTCCTATCACACAATCCACTATGGATACGATTCAACAACAGGCCACAAGGAGAACCAGGGAACCAAGGTTCAGAGCGATGTCAGCTACGCTGATGACTACCACACATTTGCAGTAGAGTGGGATCCCGGTCTTATCACATGGTATGTTGACGGTGAGAAGGTTTATGAGACCAATGACTGGTATACAGGAACTGATGATGACAATCAGATCACTTATCCCGCGCCTTTCGATCAGAATTTCTATATCATTCTGAACCTTGCAGTAGGCGGAAGCTGGGTAGGATATCCTGATAACAGTGTTTATGAGACAATGAATGACCAGCAGTTCGAAGTAGACTATGTAAGAGTTTATCAGAAGTCTGCTGAGCAATATGAGAGACTTGAGAACGAAGCAAAGAGACCTGAGAAGGAAGAGAAGACCTTCAGAAATGCTGATGAGACCGGCAACTTCGTAATCAACGGAGACTTTGCAGAGGCTATCACATTTGAAGACGCTGAAGGCGACAGAGATGACAACTTCAAGCTTCACCTCGAGAGCGATGCTGAGGGTACAGAATTCGGTATTGAAGACGGTGAGATCACAATCTTCCCTGCAACTGAGGGAACTCAGAACTACAGCATCCAGCTCAAGCAGCCCGGTATCCCTATGCACAAGGGCTGGGAATATGAACTTACCTTTGATGCATATTCTACAGAGGACAGAGATATCGTAGTTGATGTAGAAGGTCCCGACAGAGGATGGATCAGATATCTCCAGGATACAAATGTTTCACTTACAACTGAGAAGACCAATTATTCACTTTCATTTACAATGAATGAAAAGAGCGATACCAACGGATGCCTTGAGTTCAACCTTGGTAAGCTCGGAACTACAGCTCCTGTAGCTATTTCCAATATCAGACTTACACATAAGTCCGGCGAAGAGGTTAAGGAAGAAAACCTCAAGACCATCAGACCTGACGGCAACTACGTATACAACGGTTCCTTCGACCAGGGCGACAAGAGACTTGGCTACTGGGAGATCACTGAGGATGATGCTCAGTATGTAACAGTTGTTAATGCCGGTGGTAAGAGAGAACTTAAGGTTACTGTTCCTGAGGGAGAGACTGTTAAGGTAGCGCAGAGCGGCCTTGCTCCTTTCGCAAGAGGACAGTATGAGATCAGCTTTGACGTAAGATCAGAGGACGGAACAGGAAGCGTAGCAGTTGATGTAGCAGGTAACAGCTATGATGCTGCTGCAACAGCAGAAAATAAGAATTTTGCAAAGAAGTTTACTGTAACTGAGGACAAGGACAGAGATGCTTCATATGTAAGCTTCACATTTGATAAGGCAGGAACATATTTCATCGATAACGTATTCCTTGCAGAGGCAGCACTTATCAAGAACGGCTCCTTCAATGCAGGCCTTGCAGGCTTCACACCTTATGTTAACGAGGCAGTTAAGGCAACTTACGTAATCGACAGCATGAATGGCAATGACAATGCATTTGCCATCACCATCGAGGATACAGTTTCTGATACAGCAGACCTTGACTGGTATGTACAGCTCAACCAGGACGGTGTAACTCTTGAACAGGGCAAGACCTACAAGCTTTCCTTCAAGGCTAAGTCCAGCATTGAGAGAAATATCAAGTATTGCATGCAGGAGTTTGAGGGCAGCTGGACTAACTACAGCAACACCGGCTCAGTAGCAATCGGAAATGAGTACAAGACATTTGAGTCTGTATTTACAATGAATTCTCCTACAGATACCAAGGCAAGATTCAACATCACAATGGGATCTGTTGACGGAATCAGAATCACACAGAAGCATGATGTTTATATCGACGACATCGTACTTGAAGAAGTTGAGAACACAGAAGAGCCTGAGGATCCACAGCCTGAAGTACCTACACCTGAAGATCCTCAGCCCGAAGATCCACAGCCTGAAGATCCTCAGCCTGAGCAGCCTGCAGGAACCCTTGTAACAAAGTGGGGCTCAACCTACTATGTAGATGCTGACGGAAACAAGCTTAAGGGCTTCTATGATATCGATGGTTCTACATACTACTTCAAGGAAAAGAACGGAAGCATGGTTAAGAGTGCTTTCATCACCACTGAAGATGGCAAGTACTATGCACTTAAGGATGGTAAGATTGCCAAGAACATGAAGGTTACCAAGTATTCATTAGACTATGTCTTTGATGCAGAAGGAAAGCTTCTCATCGGCTTCTTAACCTTTGACGGACAGACCTACTACAGTAATGAAAAGGGTGCTATCCGCAAGTCAGCATGGATCAAGGTTGGCGATGACAAGTACTACGCTAAGTCAAACGGTATCCTTGCCCGCAGCGAAACAATCAAGAAATGGGGCAAGAAATATACCTTTGATGAGAATGGTAAGCTTATAAAATAATTTTCGCATATACCCCCCCCTTCGTCACCGGGAACGGATGTAAAATCCGTACCCGGTGATTTTTTATTTATGTGGTTAAGTATGGGTGAATTAATCCGATATATGTAATGTAGAATTATGGACTGATTATGTATATAGGCTGGATATACATAAAGGCCCACGCACCTTGAAAAAGGAGGATTTTATATGACAGGTACTACTGCAAATGTAGGTAAAATAGTTGCCTACATGACAGGGGCTACCGCCAATACTCCTTCCAATAATCCGAAATCCGATTCTTCAAAAGCGGCTGCAAGCTTTGACAATATCCTGAATCAGGTATCTGATACAGTGATGCAGACCAAAGCAGCTGACAATTCGAAGGACCAGAAACCATCTAACATGGCTGAGCAGATTCATGCCGGAAAAAAGAATCCGGTTGAGAAAACTGATAAGGCTAAAGAGATAGAAAAAAAGATTTCGGAGACTGACAAAAATTCCGGTGATAAAGGAGAACTTAAGAAAATAGGCGACAACACCGGTAAGGTCAGGAAAGAAGGAAATGTTGATACAGGCAAAGAGGTAAAGGAAGGCATTGAAGAAGCTGGAGAAGAGATAGCTGGTGAGATCACAAAGCTTCTTGATATCTCAGAGGAAGAAATTCTGAACGTTATGCAGATGCTGGGACTTACTTTCGCAGATCTTTTTAACCCCGAGAACTTACAACAGCTTGTAACAACAATAGGCGGACAGGACACGGCCCTTGATATAATTACAGATTCTGATATATATACTTCACTGCAGGACCTCATGGAGGGTGCGGAAAGTATGAAGAGCGAACTTATGAATGAGTTCGATTTATCGGAAGAGGATTTCGAACAGGTTATAAAAGAACCATCCTTTAAGGAAATACTTGATTCCAAAAATGTGGTTGAAAAGCCGGTTGAGGAAGATGTGCTAGATCCCAAAACCATAGTAAAGCATGAAGTAAATGCCAATGCAGCCACAACAGAAAAGGAAATCAAAGCACCACAGTCTGAGGGATTCAAAGATGTTCAGGTAGCTGAAGAGGAAGAGAAGATAACTGTAACCACCACTGAAAAGAGCGGTTCCGATACAGGTAAGCAGAACTTCCACAGCGAATCTGAATCTGCAAATCTTTTTAACCAGATTGTAAACAACATAGCGGAAGCGGTAAATACAGAGGCTCCGGAAGCTGTTACTTATACCGACAGGGCTCAGATGGAGAATATCGTAAGGCAGATCACCGAAAAGATAACCATTGCAGCCACAGAGGATAAGACCACAATGGAACTGCAGCTCCATCCCGCATCCCTTGGAAATGTAAATATCATGCTTACCAGCTCCAAGGAAGGCATAGTAGCCAAATTCACAGCCCAGAATCAGATCGTAAAAGAGGCTGTGGAGAGCCAGATGATTCAGCTTCAGCAAAAGTTCGATGAAGCAGGCATTAAGGTAACATCAATTGAAGTAACCATCGCATCCCATGCTTTTGAACAGAACCTTCAGCAACAGCAGGGACAGAATGAAGCCCAGGAAAATGCTAAAGGAAATAAAAAAGGTCTTCGAAGGATCAACCTGGTGGACATGGGAGAGGATGAAGAGGACAATTTGTCGGAAGCAGAGCGCATAGCAGCTCAAATGATGGCAATGAACGGTAATTCAATTGACTTTAGTGCATAAACAGGATTCAGGGATAACTCGCAGGAAGGAAATTCCTTCCTGCGGGATATGAAAAAAGGTGAAAGATATGGCAGATCAAAATTCAGTTAGTGCAATTGTAAAAAACGGCGAAGTAACCAATCTTGATAACTCTACCAAGAGTAAAAATGCCACTCCTGCCGGTTATGACAAGGATTCCTTCTTGCAGATCCTTGTGGCACAGATGAAATACCAGGATCCTTTGGAACCCACATCCAATACTGAGTATATCAACCAGTATGCGACCTTTACCCAGGTTGAGCAGCTCAGCAACATGGCCAACGCCATGAGCCTTTCAAGGGCTTCCGAGATGGTAGGAAAGACCGTAAGGATCACTCAGGTAAACGGTGATACCGGCGAAGCTTCGGTTATTGAGGGCGTTGTAGATTATGTAACCTTCAGCGGAAACAAGGCATATCTCAATATCAACGGTGAGAATTATTCCATCGATGATGTTACTGAAGTGCTTGATTCTGAATATACATCAGCAGTTAAGGCTGTTGAAGACTTCCAGAAGGCTATTGATAAGCTTCCTTCCAACCTTGATGACATCAATGAGGAAGAGCACGGTCTGACCATCGACACCATGTACAACTACTACATGAATCTGATGGATGAAAAGGCCCGCAATATGATGAATCCTAACTACGTAACAGCTCTTAAGCAGTATGTAGCAAGAATTGACGAGATCAGAGGCGACGAGTACAGAAGCTTTAAGTTAGAGGATTGATACTAAGAAAAGAAGATGGATGGAGGAATGCAGAGATGACTATCAATGATCATCGCTTTATGTCCATCGGGCAGGTCCAGGATCAGATCAAGACCGGTTCTGTCACTGAGGCAGCTAAAAAGAATACCAAGCAAAATCTTCCGGTAGGTGAAAATTCTTTTGCATCTATCCTAAATAAAGTGCGGGAAACTGCCGATAATAATGGTAGCAGCGAAGGATTAAAATTTTCCAAGCATGCTGCAAACAGACTTAATGACAGAGACATCGTTCTGACCCAGGATCAGATGGACAGACTTAACCAGGGAACTATAGAAGCAGGACAAAAAGGA
This sequence comes from Butyrivibrio sp. MC2021, assembly GCF_000621605.1. Classification (GTDB taxonomy): domain Bacteria; phylum Bacillota; class Clostridia; order Lachnospirales; family Lachnospiraceae; genus Butyrivibrio. The sequence continues at coordinate 170,449 of NZ_JHXX01000001.1, forward strand.
ATCAAGGATTCTCTTATAATTGTCGACCAGCTGGCTTTTATAGTGAACGTACCTAACCACACAGTGGTTACAGCAATGGATCAGACAGAGACTAAAAATAACATATTTACGAACATAGACGGTGCAGTGATTGTTTAAAAGATTGGCCCGAAGGACCGGAAAGGCAGAAGTTCCTGCCGGTGTTAGGAAATCTTCGCTACCTGACTGACAGATGGTAGCATCTAAAGATCAAGCAATTCACGCATTCGTCCAAAATCAAACGTTACACGTTTCTATTTTGATGGAGGACACAGCCTTATGATGAGATCACTTTATTCTGGTGTAGCAGGACTTAAGACCCACCAGACTAAGATGGACGTTATCGGTAACAACATTGCCAACGTTAACACAACATCTTTCAAATCACAGTCTATTACTTTTTCAGACCTTATGTACCAGACAACACAGAACGCATCCGGCGCTACTCTTACAAAGGGTGGTGTAAATGCCCGTCAGATCGGTCTTGGTGCAAAATCAGGTGCCATCAACACCGCAATCGAATCCCAGGGAGCAACCCAGACAACAAATAACCCCTTTGACCTTATGATCACAGGTAAGGCTTTCTTCGTTGTAAATAACGGAAAAGAAAACATGTACACAAGAGACGGTTCCTTCTACATTGACGGTGCCGGCAACCTTGCAATGCAGTCAAACGGTTACTTCGTAATGGGCTGGAACGCAGTAGAAGACCCCGAGACCGGTGAGATTTCAGTTAACAAGAACGGCGAGCTCTCAAATCTTCAGATCATGAGCGCCGATAATACCACATACAGCCCTGCATCCACAACTCAGGGACTTTTCAGCGGAAACCTTGACGACAACGATAAGAATATCAATTCCGATGAAGGTAAGACTGTTACTCTTGAGTTTTACGACAACAAGGGTTATCTCTACACCGGAAAATTCAACATTAAAGATACTGAGGATCCTAACGATCACATGTTTTCAATCCAGCTGATGGACATTCTTGATTCAAACGGAACATCCATCGGAACCGACAGATTAGCAAGTGTTAAATTCGGTGAAGTTGAGACCACTGACAATGATTTACTTGCTTTCAATAAAGAAAAGTACGAAGTTGAGACAGATCAGACAGCTGAAGTAACTACAGTTTATCTTCCTTCAGGATCAGCTCTTTTTAACGAAGCATTTGTTCCTCAGACCGGACAGCTTAAGGATATCTTATCAACGGCATACAGCAAAAAGGATTATGCTGGACTTCTTGAGACCTGCTACGGAATATCTGATAAGACACTCCTTAATCCTACAACAACTGAAGAGAAGGAAAAGTTCTCTGGTATTGCTACTACATCCACCTACAGCATAGCATCAGATGGATCCATTACTATTACAAGAAACTGGAGCGACGAATATCTATATCCCAATGACAATTTCAAGTACACCCCTAATGTGAATGCTAAAGCTAAGTATTATATTCCTAACGCTGCCAATGATGCTGTAGTGTACACTGCAATACCTGAAACAACAGAACCTACATCAGCAGCAGGTCTGTCCAAGAAAACTCTTGAGAATGTATTTGTACCTAAATTACAAGCTTATGCATCAGAAGCTTACAATTATGAATTTGAAGCCGGCTCAAGCAATGATAAGATTACTTTCTATGATAAAATAGCTTTGGCTACAAAAAAGACTTTGACAAATACAACAGGTTCACAGCTTCTTGCTTATAAGGATAATTTTACGGGACTTGATGCGATGGGATTTGATGAAACAACCACTGATGGTCTTAAATATACTTTTGATGGTAAGACACTGTATGTTGAATATCTTGAACAGGGTGATGCTGTTTTGTCTAAGTCTGGTGGCGGTGATAGTTCAATCACAGATTTAAATGAAACTTCCTTTACTTTAGATGGAACGACTTATAATTACACATATAATAAAGAAAATATTACTGCTGCACTTACAGCAATCAACGGGGGAACAGCTGTAAGCGAAGACACAGAATATTCAATCAGCAGCATGACTACAGCTTTAAATACATATTCAACCAGTGCTGATATCACAACAGAACCTGCAAGACAAAACTACTATATTGCGAAGAAATTTTTGACTGATCTTAAGACGGATTATGGTACTACTGCTGAAAAGTTCAAACTTCAGAATCTATCCGGAACACCTACAGTTATCGTATCAAGAGAACGAACAGATGCTGATATAGTTAAAAATTCTTTTACACTTCCTGCTAAAGCAACTGCAACAAGCAGTGGTTATTCTCTTGGAGTTCCGAATTATATTCTTTGGAATGGAACCGCGGCTGGTGACTACGGCTACTATTTTGACAGTAATGAGGCGGAGATTGATAAGTTTGATGAAGACATGCTTTCGACTGTATTTGGTATAGATACAAATAAATACTCTGATACAAATATTAAATACACTGTTAAGGTTGATTCTCAAAAGCTTACCATTTCATATTCAAAGCCTTCTGATCCAATCAGCATTAAATCTAATGATTACTATACTGACGGAAATGCAACAGACGGATATCAGATAAAGAATAAGAACAGAACAAGCAAGTATAAAAATCTTGATGGATCAGATGCTACAATTCCGATGTCAGGAAATATTAAGGATCTTCTTTCTACAGCTAAAACCAGATATGCAGGCGTTCTTAAGGATGTTTACGGGTTATCTGACAGTGATGCAAGACAGTATGGTACAGATGGTACATATAAGATTGATCCCACTGACGGAAGCATCAGACTTTCAACAGGTTCACAGACTGTAAGACTTACATTCGATCCAGCTACAGGTAAGATCATTTCAGCCAATGGAAATACAAACAACCAGAAGGTCAGCATGTACTTCGCAGAAGATGGAGAGTTCTATGAAGGAAACGAAGCTTTCGGTTTCCAGGTTAAGAACCCTAACGATAAGGACGAGCTTGCAAGAGAAGGAACCATCGAGCTTGATTTCTCAACAGTTACCAACTACAATACCAACGGTTCAGCAACTGTTAAGGCTGTAAAGGGCGACAAGCAGTCCCTCAATACAGGACGTGCGGTAGGTGAGATGAATGGTGTTACCGTATCAACCGACGGTCAGATCTACGCAACCTATTCAAACGGACAGACCAAGCTTCTTGGCCAGATCGCATCAGCAGAATTTGCCAATGCATCAGGTCTTATGAAGGAAGGAGATAACCTCTATAAGTCAACTCTTAACTCCGGCGAGGCAACAATCCAGGATATTACCACAGACGGTGGCTACATGAGCACCGGCGTTCTGGAGATGTCAAACGTAGACCTTTCTTCACAGTTTACAGAGATGATCACAACACAGCGTGGATTCCAGGCTAACTCCAGAATCATCACCGTATCCGACACACTTCTTGAGGAACTTACAAACCTGAAGAGATAATCCAATGTTTTTCTAAATATCAAAAGAAGCTATATGTCTCGGCATATAGCTTCTTTTTTCATAGTTTTTTAATATTGCTTGCGGGCAACAATGTATAAATGTACGGTATAATGTAAATAGGGGCTTTATATATTTTAAAAGGAGAAGGGATTATGAGTAGTTTAAGAATGATAATATGGTTCTTCGAAGTGTTGATTTGGTATGGTGTTCTGTATTTTGTTCAGATACCCCTTAGAAAAAGTGAAAACTGGGTTATAAAGGTTATCGCGCTTCCTGTAAAGCTGTTTTTTATGACCCTGGTTGCTTTTTTGTTCTTTATCATAAACAGTACGATAACATATAGGTTCGGCGCTGGCTTTACAGCATTGTATGTGGCAATGGCCGGAGATATATGCGGCGGAATCATTGATTTTGTAAGACGCCTTGTTGTCAAGTACAGGGGAGGTGCTGATAAAAGTGAATCTTCATTTAATCCAATGATTCTGGTATGCATTAGTTTGGCAGCCTGTATTTTTATATTTATATATGGCGTTTCAAATTCCGGAAAGATCCATGAGGCTAAGCATGAATGGCAGTCGGATAAACTGTCAAAGACCTATACCATCGCTTTTATATCAGATATTCATGCAGGCTCATCCCAGCCCTTTGAAACCATACAGAAGCTTGTTGATGATATAAATGCAGAGAATCCTGATTTTATCCTGATTGGCGGAGATGTTACGGATGAATGGACATCCTATGAGGAGTTTGTTAAGACCTATGAGATCATGGCAGGCTTAAAAGCTCCTGCTTACATGGTCAACGGAAATCATGAAAGACAGCCAGGCGGAAAGTATATAGGTGGAAGAACCTATACCAATGAACAGCTTGGTGAAGAGATAGCAAAGGCCGGAATAACTCTTTTGTCTGATGAATTCGTTGAACTTAATGATGAAATCGTTCTTCTCGGAAGAGAAGATGAAAGCGTTTCAGAACGTTATAAATGGGAAAAGATGGAAAATCCCTATGATGAATCAAAATTCTTTATAGTTCTTGATCATCAGCCCTTTGATAAGGAGCAGCTTGCTGCTGAAATTTCGGATCTCCAGCTCTCGGGACATACCCATGCCGGTCAGCTCTGGCCTATGAAGTACATGTGCCTTCTTTCCGGCCAGCCTGCCTATGGTGAATACATCGAGCCCGGAACCAGGCTCTTTGTAACTGCCGGAACAGGCAACTGGATGATGCCTCTTAGAACGGAAGAACGTTGTGAATGGGATCTTATTACTTTAACACCGTAATTTTATTTTGTAATTTGCTATGTAATAAACAGTAAAAAGTGGTACAATGAATTTAATACCACAATATGTTGTATTATGCCTTACTATATTTTCTATTAGAGCAAATTAATTTCACCTATTTCTATAAATAGTGAAATTATACTCCGATTGTGACCAAAATGTGAACGATAATTGGAGTATTGGGGGGCGAAAAATGGTAAAATATAGTTAATAGGAAATAAAATTTCAATTTTAGTGAAATTTTTGATGGTATTGAAATTTTTCAGGGGAGAAGCGGCGATGGAAAAGCATATGCTTCTTTTGACTAAGATGGATACGCGAAAGATACTGATCAACACCAGATGTATCCAGACAATTGAATCAAATCCAGACACAGTCATAATTCTAAGCGGGGGAAGGAAACTCATAGTTAAGGAGAGCTTGGAAGAGATAGTAAAAATGATCCAGGAAGGATAACCTTGCTGGTTTATTGTGTTATCTAGGTAAATTTTCTTATGAATTGTTAGTAGTGTAAATATACTATAAGGGGGTATATTGCGTGGATATAGGTTCTTTACTTGGTATCGGATTGTGTTTCCTGTTTATGATCCTCAGTATCGTGTTCTCTGCCGGAATTGCCGGTGTTCAGTATTTCCTGGATGCTCCGTCTGCGATGATCACGTTCGGAGGAGCGTTCATGGCGGTTTTGGCTTCAAGAACCATGCCCAGTTTTATAAGTGGTCTTAAGTCCTATACGCTGATTTTTAAAATGCCTAATTTTGACACCAAGGGCACTATCAAGCAGATCATCGACCTGTCCAATACAGCCCGTAAGGAAGGACTCCTTGCGCTGGAAGAAGCGGCAGGCAATCTGGAAGATACTTTCATGAAAAAAGGCGTAGGTCTTATCGTTGACGGTACTGAACCAGAGCTCGTTAAGAGTATTCTTGAGGCTGAGATAGATGCCATGTCAGAAAGACATAAAGAGAACTATTCATTCTTTGGAGATGTTGCCGGCATGGGCCCTTCCTGGGGTATGATCGGAACCCTCCTTGGACTGGTTCTGATGCTTCAGAACATGTCAGACCCGTCCTCAATCGGACCGTCCATGGCGGTTGCCCTTATTACGACATTCTACGGTTCAGTTCTTGCCAACTGGTTCTGCTTCCCTGCAGAGAACAAGCTCAAGGCAAGAGATAACGCAGAATATATGGCAAAAAGTATTATCATCGAAGGCCTTTTGTCTATACAGGCCGGAGAAAACCCCCGTGTTACCGAAGAGAAGCTTAAATCATTCCTTTCACCTGCTGACAGAGCTGCATATGAAGCAGAGAATGGTTCGGGCGATGGAGGCGGAGAATAATGGCAAAGAAACCAGAAGAGATAAAACCGGGTTTGCCTGCGTGGCAGGGTACCTTCGGAGATCTGATGAACCTTCTGCTTTGCTTCTTCGTTTTGCTTTTCTCAATGGCCAGTATGGATGCAGCTAAGTTCGAAGAAGTTGCAGCATCCTTCAGTTCAGCCTTTGGTATTTTTTCCGGAGGTGAGATGGCTATCGGCCAGGGAGCTCTCATCGGAGACGGTGTATCTCAGCTTAACGAGCTATCCAGCTATACAACCTCAATGGGTGTGGCCCAGAGCGGTGCTGATGCTGAAGAAGAACGTGATGCTGAAGGGGATATGGATCAGAAAGAGCTTATGGAAGCCGCCGAAGAGGAACAGCTTGAAGCTTCGGCAGAGCTTGCAGAGAAGATAGAAAAAGCTTTGGAAGAAGGAGAGATAGAAGACCAGGTTTACGTAAATTACACAAGCCAATATGTACAGCTTACTATTCAGGGTTCCATATTGTTTGATTCCGGAAAAGTTGAACTGAAGGAGGAATGTTATCCGGTTGTTGATAAGGTGGGACAGATCCTTGAGACCTATGCCGGAGGAACCATTGAGATTGAAGGACATACAGATAATATCCCCATGGGAGGAAACGGTAAGTATTCCAATAATGATGAACTGAGCTCGGGAAGAGCCCTTTCGGTTTTTTATTATCTGCAGGAAAATACCAATCTGGATATGTCCAAGATCGTTCACACAGGACGTGGAGAATATGACCCCATAGCCGACAATTCAACAGACGAAGGCAGGGCCAGAAACAGACGAGTTGAAATCAAGATCTACAATCCACTTAGCGCTTCATATTGAGCAGGAGGTAAATAGCATACAATGAAAAAGAACCTTTTATCTATCATCATTTTGGCACTTTTAGTTGTTAATCTCGCAATGTCAGGTTTTATGCTCCTTAGTGTAATGTCTACGAATTCGCAGACAACCAAGCTTATTTCGGATATAGCTGCTGCTCTTGAACTTGAGGCCAGCGGCGGTGCGGGCGGCGGATTTGCCGGTTCTGCAGTTGATGTTGGGGTAGCCAATCTTGCGACCTTCGAACTTACCGGGGATGACAAGATGACCATCAACCTTAAGGCCGGTGCCGATGGCAAGACCCATTACATGGTAGTGGAAGTGGTATTTTCACTTAATACCGCCAACGCTGATTACGCAACTCTCGGATCTTCTGAGTCCATGGCTGGTAAGAAGAGTCTTATCAAGGCCAAGGTTCAGGAAGTCCTTTCATCACATACAATGGAGGAGATACAGACCAACGAATCAACCGTTAAGGACGAGATCCTTGAGGCTGTTCAGGATCTGTTCGGTTCCAACTTTATCTATGACGTAAGCTTTGCAAGTGTGCTTTATCAGTAATACATATATGAAAAAAGTTTTAAGAGAGGAGATCCATTTTGAGTGAAGTACTGTCACAAAATGAAATAGATAGTCTGCTGGCAGCACTCTCAACCGGTGAGCTTGATGTAGACCAAATGCAGGCCGCGGACGAAAAAAAGGTCAAGGATTACGACTTTAAACGTCCTGCGAAGTTCTCCAAGGAACACCTTAGAACCCTGGAAATGATCTACGAGCATTATGGCCGACTTTTGTCTACTACGTTGCCTTTGTACCTTCGAAAGAATGTATCGGTTTCCGTGGCGAACTCTGAGACTGTTACTTACTCCGAGTTCAGTAATGCGCTTTCCAACCCTGTTATTCTGGGAGTTATCAATTTCCTTCCGCTGCAGGGTACCATCATTCTTGAGTTGCAGGCAAATATAGGTTTTTCCTTTATTGACAGAATGCTTGGAGGAGAGGGAGGAACACTGGATAAACCCAGACCCTTTACCGACATTGAGATGCCCCTTATAGAAAAGCTCGTTACCATCTGCATGCAGCTGATGGTTGAGCCCTGGCAGAACGTTGTTGCCATCAATCCCGTTATGGAGAGGATCGAGACTAATCCGCAGTTTGCGCAGGTTATCTCTCCCACGGATATGATCGCTATCGTAACACTTAACATCAAGATAGGTGAAACAGAAGGACTTATGAACGTCTGTCTTCCATATTTCACCCTGGAGAGTGTTATGGATAAGCTGAATACCAAGTTCTGGTTCTCTACCATGCAGAAGAACAACGATGAGGACTACGAAGAACATCTTGAGACCATGGTCAAACATGTGGATGTTCCGGTGAAAGCCATTCTTGGTAAGTGCAATGTTTCAGTCAATGATTTTGTTCATTTGCAGGCCGGAGATATTATCAGGCTTGATAACAGAGTGAATACGGACATGCAGATCTACGTTGGGAATATTTTTAAATTTACTGCATTGCCCGGTACTGCAAAAGATAAGTATGCCGTCAAAATAACGTCGGTAGTTAGAGAGGAGGATGAGTAGAGCATGGATGGAATGTTATCCCAGGACGAAATTAATGCTTTACTGGCCGGTATGGATACATCAGGAGGTGGAGATGCATCCGGTGGCGGAGACGCCCCCGCGGAAGCAGCTGCGGCCACACCACCTTCAGCAGGGGGAATAGACGAATCACTTCTTACTGATTCTGAAAAGGATGCCATCGGAGAGGTGGCTAATATCAGCATGGGCTCTTCTGCCACAACGCTGTATTCCCTTGTTAACCAGAAAGTAAATATCACGACTCCTCAGGTAGAACTTGCAACCTGGGAGACCGTTATTAACAATTACGAGAGGCCCTGTGTATTTATTCAGATCAAATACACCGTAGGTCTCGACGGAACCAATATCCTTATTCTGAAGGAACATGACGTTATGGTCATCACCGACCTCATGATGGGCGGTGACGGAACCAATACTGAGGGTGAGATCGGAGAGCTCCAGCTGTCAGCTATTTCTGAGGCTATGAACCAGATGATGGGTGCTGCTGCCACATCACTTTCAACAATGATCAACCAGAAGGTAGACATCAGCCCTCCGCAGGCTACTCTTCTTGATATGATCAATGATGATCCTTCCGATATCGCTGAGTTCCTTACCGGAACCTTTGTAAGGATTTCCTTCAAGATGCAGGTAGGAGACCTGGTGGATTCAACTCTTATGCAGTTGTATCCTATAGACTTCGCCAAGACTCTCAAGGATACCGTTATCTCCGGTGATTCCGGCGGAGCTGCTGAGCCTGCACCTGCTCCGGCACCGGCCCCTGCGCCTGCACCCGCTCTGGAACCCGCTCCAATGCCTGCTCCGGATCCTTCAATGATGCAGGGAATGCCTCAGATGGGAATGCCACAGATGGGTATGCCTCAGATGATGCCCCAGATGGCAATGCCTCAGATGATGCCACAGATGATGAATATGAATATTCAGCCTGCCCAGTTCCAGAATTTCGCAGGTGGAACAACCATCATGGCAGGTGGTGAAAATATCGGTATCATCAAGGATGTACCTCTTGAAGTAACTGTTGAGCTTGGAAGAACAGCCAAGCCCATTGCAGATATTCTTGATTTTGCTCCGGGAACCATCATAGAGCTTGATAAGGTTGCCGGTGAGCCCGTGGACGTTCTCGTAAACGGTAAGTTCGTGGCAAAGGGAGAGGTTGTAGTAATCGAAGAAAGTTTTGGTGTACGTGTAACTGAGATCGTACAGTAAATAAAGGGAGACCGAAGATGACGGGGAGTACTTATTTACAGTTTATTTCGGTCCTGATCATATTTATCCTGGTTCTTGCGCTTTCATATTTTGTTACAAAATGGATTGCTGATTATCAAAAAGGGGCAGGCTCGGCGGGGAAAAACATCAGCGTTATAGAGACCTGCAGAATATCCCAGACCAAGTATATTCAGATAATCCGTATAGGAAGCAGATACACAGCGATAGCTGTATCAAAGGACCAGGTGACATCCTTGGGGGATGTGGCCGAAGAGGACCTTATCCTTAAGGATGAAACTCAGGAAAACATAAGCTTTAAAGAAATGCTAGAAAAAATCAAAGGCGAGAAAAAGAGTTAATGAACATTTTCAGGGGAGATGGGAATTTCAATCTAAAACATAATTTAAAGAAGGGGCTCATGGCAGCTCTTGCTTTAATCTGCATGTTTGCATTTCTTTCTTTTTCCATCCCTATAACAGCAACTGCTACAGAAAACATCATACAGGACACAACGCCTACGGATCCGACATTGGATGAAGAAGAGCATCTTACGGGATCCAAGGAGGAGAGGACCAATATCAATCCTCCCGGAGCTTCCGAGGATCCGGATGATCTCAAGGAGCTCAATATTGCCAATACGGTCACAGTAACCTATGACAACGGCAATGGCTCTCTGAACGGGGCTCTTAGGATCCTTATAACTTTAACACTGATATCACTGGCCCCAACGCTGATCGTAATGATGACTTCTTTTACAAGAGTCATTGTTGCACTGCATTTTACCAGAACTGCCATAGGAACTCAGACTTCACCGCCCAACCTGGTGCTGATAGGTATTGCGCTGTTTATGACACTTTTTATAATGCAGCCCACCCTGAAGGAAGCCTATGACACAGCGGTCATTCCCTTTGAAGATGGTCAGATGGATCAGCAGGAGTTCATTGATACGGCCATGAAGCCCTTCAGACAGTTCATGTACGGCCAGACTCAGACCAAGGACGTCAGGCTCTTCATGGAAATAGATGGTATAGAATGGGACGGCGAGCTTGACAGCATTCCAAATGTGGTTCTGGTTCCGAGCTTTATAGTCAGCGAGCTTAGAACAGCGTTTATCATCGGATTTTTGATCTATGTACCTTTTATTGTAATAGACATGGTTGTGGCGTCGGTACTTATGAGTATGGGTATGATGATGCTGCCGCCCACCACCATTTCCCTGCCTTTCAAGATCCTTCTTTTTGTCCTTGCAGACGGATGGAGTCTTGTCATCGGCAATATCGTTAAATCATTTTACTGATCATTTCAAAAAACCATTAAGGAGGGAAGACGCTTATGATCACAATTTCAGACATAAATATCATAATCAATGAAGCTCTCTATATGGTTATCAAGATGTCACTCCCTATTCTTTTGACATCAATGATCATAGGTCTGATCATTTCAATTTTTCAGACTGTTACATCGATTCAGGAGCAGACCCTTACCTTCGTGCCTAAGGTTCTTGGAGTTTTCACCATGATCATGGTACTGGGGAACTGGATGCTTACGGAACTTTCGGGATATATCACAGCCCTCTGGTCGGACTTTTCCAAATATGTCCGCTGATGATAAAGAGGGGGCATATCTATGATTGATTATTCCTTCAGTTACGGAGATCTTGAGATTTTTCTTCTGATCCTGATGAGAATTACGAGCTTTATATTTGTCTGTCCGTTTTTTGGAGGAAGGCAGACACCTAACCTTGTTAAAATAGGCTTTGGCCTTTTACTTTCAATACTTTTGTTTGGGGCAGTGCCCTTTAATCCGCCGGAGTACAGTACCATTGCCGGGTATACCGTTATTGTACTGAAGGAAGTAATGGTGGGATTTGTGATAGGCTATGCAGTTCAGCTGTGTGAGCTTATTGCCGGTTTTGCCGGTACTGTGGTGGATATGCAGATCGGTCTATCCATGGTAAGCCTTTTTGATCCCAATACCAATGAGCAGGTAACCATCACGGGAACCATCTATTCGCAGGTTCTTACCATGATGCTTTTGGTAACGGGCATGTACCAGTACATTTTGAGGGCGCTGGCGGATACCTTTACATTGGTGCCCATAAACGGTGCCATCATCAATTCCGACAGATTTCTGGAATCCCTGCTTATTTTTATGAGGGATTACATAGTGATCGGATTCAGGATCTGCCTGCCAATCTTTATCATTACATTTATTACCAACGTTGTTCTGGGTATCCTTGCCAAAGTTTCACCCCAGATGAACATGTTCTCTGTTGGTATTCAGATCAAGATCATTGTGGGACTTATGATAATGCTTATTACGGTTTCAATGCTGGATGATGCATCGAACTTTATCTTTATAAACATGAAGGAGTTAATGGAGAAATTTGTATACAGCATGCAGAGCGGCTGATAAAGACATACTTCAGCTGAGAATTGCATATAATCTCCAGTTCTTTGCTGAGGATGCCAACGGTGCTGAAAAAACAGAACAGCCCACAGCCAAAAAGCTGGATGATGCCAGAAAAGACGGACAGGTTGCCAAGAGCCAGGAGGTAGCAACGGCCTTTAGTCTTTTGGTACTATTTCTGATCCTGAGATTCGGCTATACATTTATCGGGGAAAATTTCGTTAGCATTTTTAACCGGACCTATGACAATATCCCTAACATTGCAAGGCTTTACGATGGGCATCTTCCCTGGGCATATATTACCAGCACCTTAAACGGCGCCATGATAACAATGCTGCTTATATGCGCCCCGTTTTTTATCACCGGATTTCTGATCGCTTTTTTGTGTGACATAGTTCAGGTTGGATTCAAGCCCACATCCAAGCCGCTGCAGCCCAAGCTTTCCAAGCTTAACCCTATTTCCGGTATGAAAAAGATTTTTTCAACCAGAAAGCTTTTTGAACTAGCCAAATCAATTCTGAAGCTTGTGATTATGGCGGCGGTGATCTATTCGTTTTTTACAGGAAGGACAGAGAGTCTGTTTCTTTTGTATGATATGCCACTTAAACAGGCAATCGGTCTCATGGGCAATCTTATCATCGATCTGGGACTTAGAATTGCTGCAGCTTACATGGTTATTGCTTTTGCGGACCTTATTTATCAGAGACGCAAATTTACTAAAGATATGATGATGACCAAGCAGGAGGTCAAGGATGAGTTCAAGAACTCAGAAGGAGATCCTCAGGTCAAGGCACAACAGAAGAGAAGGATGATGCAGGCATCCCAGAGACGTATGATGCAGCAGCTCCCTCAGGCCGACGTGGTCATCACCAACCCGACTCATTACGCAGTTGCCATCAAGTATGATGCCGAAGAAGCAGAGGCACCTATGGTAATTGCCAAGGGCGCAGATTATCTGGCCCAGAAGATCAAGGAAGCAGCCAGAGAAAATGGCGTGGAAATTGTTGAGAACAAGCCCCTTGCCAGAATGCTCTATGCCAACGTTGAGGTTGGAGAGCTGGTTCCGCCTGAGCTTTATAAGGCGGTAGCTGAGGTACTTGCATATGTTTATCATCTACAAGGCAAGGTTTGACATTTTTTTCTTAAATGTCATTTCTTAGAAAGGGGGACAATGGATGGATAGAAAGAGAATAGTCGATCGAATCTACGACTACGGTCTTGCTTTATATATCGTTGCAGCGGTTGTTATGCTGATCATCCCGCTCCCGGAATGGCTTTTGGATGTGCTTTTGGCTATGGACATGTCCCTTTCCTTCGTAATCATGTTCACTGCCATGTTTGCCCAGGATGTTCTGGAGATGTCGTTTTTCCCGACAATCCTGCTCTTTACCACTATTTTCAGGATTGCCCTTAACGTTTCCTCCACAAGACTTATTCTTACGGAGGGAAGCGCGGGACAGGTTATCACAGTATTCGGTTCCTTTGTAGGCGGTGGCGATCTTATCGTCGGAGCTATCGTCTATGTAATCCTTATAATCGTACAGCTCATGGTCATTAACAAAGGTTCTGAGCGTGTAGCTGAAGTATCAGCAAGATTTACTCTGGACGCTATGCCCGGTAAACAGATGGCTATCGACGCTGACCTGAATACCGGTGCCATCACCGATGTAGAGGCCAGAAAGAGGCGTGAGAAGATTCAGGAAGAGGCTAGCTTCTTCGGAGCCATGGACGGTGCTACGAAGTATGTAAAAGGAGATGCCACAGCGGGTCTTATCATCACAGCTGTCAACCTTCTTGGTGGAATTGCCATGGGTGTTTTGAGGCGTGGACAGGATATCAATTCTGCCATTGACACCTACGCTATTCTCACTATGGGTGACGGACTTGTAAGTTCAATTCCTTCCCTGATGATCTCCATGAGTACCGGTATCCTGGTTACAAAGGGATCCAAGGAAGCGGACTTTGGTCACGTGCTTATCAATCAGCTCTTTGGTATGCCCAAGACCTTGTACCTTGTTGGCGGCGTTGTTGCGGGACTTGGTATTTTTTCACCCCTGCCTACAGTGCTGTATGTTACCTTTGGCGCAGGCTTTATCCTGCTTGGAAGAGTAGCCAAGCAGACCATTGAAGAGGTCAAGACGGAAGCTGAGGTTGCAACTCCGGAAGAACAGCAGGCTGAGGAGATCAGGCAGCCTGAAAATGTCACGAGCCTTCTTCAGGTGGACCCTATCGAGCTGGAGTTTGGCTATGGAATCATTCCACTGGCTGATGTCAATCAGGGCGGTGACCTTCTTGACCGAGTAGTTATGATAAGGCGACAGGTTGCTCTGGAGCTTGGAACAGTGGTACCTATTATTCGACTGAGGGATAATATTCAGTTGAATCCTAATCAATATATCATTAAAATTAAAGGTATACAGGTAAGTGACGGTGAGATCTTGTTTGATCACTACATGGCCATGAATCCGGGACATGTGGAGGATGAGATCACAGGTATTCCCACATTCGAGCCTTCCTTCCATCTGCCGGCCATCTGGATCACGGAAGGCCAGCGTGAAAGGGCAGAGAGTCTTGGCTATACCGTAGTTGATCCTCCTTCAATCATTGCGACTCACCTTACCGAAATCATAAGAGAACACATCGCTGAGCTCATGACGAGACAGGATGTGCAGAATCTTGTTGATAATCTTAAGGAAAATAATCCTGCTCTTGTGGATGAGCTGGTACCCAAGCTTATGAGTCTTGGTGAAATTGAGAAGGTTCTTCAGAATCTGCTCAGGGAAGGCGTTTCCATCAGAGATCTTGTTACAATTTTTGAAACTCTGGCAGATTTTGCTCCTTCAACTCATGATCCGGATATCCTTACGGAGTACGTAAGACAAAGCCTCAAGCGTGCTATTTCCAGCAAATACTTTGTTGTTGGTGAGACTACATCAGTTGTGACTTTGGATCCGAAGGTTGAACAGGAAATCTTAAGCAGCGTTAAGCAGACGGAGACAGGAGCTTATCTTACTCTTGATCCGGCCAGAACGAAATCCATTCTCAATGCTGTTGGGGAACAGGTATCCAAATTGGAAGAAGCCGGCAAACAGGCTATCATTATGGCTTCTCCTATTGTGAGAATGTATTTTAAGAAGATGACAGAGGATTATTATAAAGATTTGGTTGTAATTTCCTACAACGAAGTGGAACCTAACATAGAATTACAATCAGTGGGGATGGTAACTGCATAAATGATCATTAAAAAGTATGTTGGAAAAACTGAAAGTGAGGCCACAGAAGAGGCAAAGAAAGAACTGGGACCAAACATCGTAGTCATGAATGTAAGGCCCATGAAAAAATCAGGTTTCTTAGCCTTGTTTCAGTCTCAGAAAATTGAGGTGACGGTTGCTTTAGAGGAGGAGTCCGAAAAGCCTCAGAGAATCTATTCTCCGGATAAGACTTCCAAACCTACCGGAAGAAAGCCTGTTGTTGACGATTCAGTCAGGGATACAGCCCAGACACTGGGGGCAGTGGCTTCCAATAATTATCCTTCACAATCCAAAGCGAAGGATATAATTGACGATAACAGCGCCATAGAAGAGAAACTGGACAATCTCAGCAATCTTTTGGAGAAAAATATAAAATTTAATGAAAAAGAGGAGTCCTCCGCAAAGGGCTCTGAGCATGTGAAAACAGCTCTTGAGACCCTCAGAAACCCCAAGGCAAGCGAGATTTCCGAGGAGACTCTATCCTTCATAAAACTGTTGTATAATACTCTTATAGAGAATGAAGTTGACGAAATTTACGTAAATCAGCTTACGGATGAAGTGGAAAAGATATGCAAGCCGGGAATGCCTTTTGACTTTGCACTGGCTAATGTATATCAGAAAATGGTCCTTAAATTCGGTAAATCAGAGCCCATCGAGCCTGTGGAACAGGGGCCCAGGGCAGAGATTTTCGTAGGACCTACAGGTGTTGGCAAAACTACTACGATTGCCAAGCTGGCTACAGAGCTTTCCGTTACACAGAAGAAGAAAGTAGCTCTTTTGACAGTGGACACCTACAGAATTGCCGCAGCCGAGCAGCTCCGCACTTATGCTTCCATCATAGGAATTCCCTTCAGGGTTATCTATTCCGAGGAAGAGATGAGGCAGGCTGCAGAGGATTTCA
Source organism: Butyrivibrio sp. MC2021 (assembly GCF_000621605.1). Lineage (GTDB taxonomy): Bacteria > Bacillota > Clostridia > Lachnospirales > Lachnospiraceae > Butyrivibrio. The sequence goes on from NZ_JHXX01000001.1 coordinate 186,692, forward strand.
GAGATTATGACTACATCATGGTAGACACTGCTGGACATTCACTTAAGAATGAAGAACTTAAGGAAAGCGTTGAGAACTTTATCAGAGTTCTTGAGGACATGATGCAATGCGAGAATTTCCTTGTCCTTTCTGCAACTACCAAGTACAGAGACCTTATAGAGATTGCAGATGTATATTCGGAGATGGTGGCTTACAAACTCATTTTTACCAAAATGGATGAGACCGGGGCTAAGGGCAATCTCTACAATGTGAGGATGCATACGGGGGCACCCATTGCGTACATCACCAACGGACAGAACGTTCCGGACGATATCGCAGTATTTGATGCACAGCGTATTGTCAAACATCTTTTGGGTGGAAAGAATTAATTCGGGGAATATATATGGATCAGGCACAACAGCTACGTAATATCATAAAAAATCAGGGTGTGCCCCAAAGACCCCTTGCCAGAATTATCACTGTAACCAGCGGTAAGGGTGGTGTAGGAAAGTCAAATGTGGCTATAAACCTTGCGGTTCAGTTCAGAAAGATGGGAAAGAGAGTCATTATTCTTGACGCGGATTTCGGACTGGCCAATATAGAGATCATGTTCGGAACTATTCCGAAGCACAATTTATCGGATCTTATTTATCAGGGCAAGAATATTAAGGATATCATTACCTGGGGGCCTGAGGGCGTGGGCTTTATTTCCGGAGGCTCAGGCATTTCCGGCATGTACAACCTCGGCAGAGATTATCTTGTATATATTATTGTAAATCTTGCCGAGTTGGATGCAATTGCTGATATAATAATAATAGATACAGGTGCGGGTGTTTCCAATGCGGTTATGGAATTTCTTGTGGCCAGCGGAGAGATCATTCTTGTGACAACTCCTGAACCCACTTCCATTACCGACTCGTACTCACTTTTAAAGGCGCTGAATCAGTCGCCGAGATTTTCAAGGGATTTCACCAAGGTCAAGGTCGTTTCCAACAGGGTTTCCTCAGACGAGGAGGGACAGCAGCTTTTTAATAAACTCAATGCTGTTGTTGCACGATATCTGAAACTTCCACTGACCTATATGGGTGCCATACCACAGGATCAGATGCTGGCTCGCAGCGTTATGCAGCAGTCACCTGTGTCACTTCAATATCCCAATGCCAAGTCAGTTAAGGCCTTTGAGAGAATTGCAGGTGAGCTGGTTAGTCCCGGAGAAGCAACAGAGATAAAGCAGAGGGGGATGGCTGCTTTTTTCTCACACATTATTACCGGAAGGAAGCTTAGTAATGCTCAGGTTCCTGCCCCAGGCGGACCTGCAAATGTTCCAAATACAACCAATTAAAATTCTTATGAGAAAATGGAGAAACTGACAATCTATGCTGGCTGATTACATTTCACCGGGAAACAGAGTAGAACTGAAAGCTACCGGCAAAATCTGGATGGATGAAGATGCCCGAACCAAGCAGATCTTTATGAGCAAAGTCATGGACATTACCTCCGACGACAGGATAGAGGTGCTGATGCCCTTCGAAAAGGGCAAACTGGTGCTGCTGCCTGTTGATGGAGAGTACAGTTTGTGCTTTTACTCCACCAAGGGTCTCTTCCAATGCTATTCCAGAATAGTAGACCGGTACCGAAGCGACAACATGTATATTTTGGTTCTGGATCTTACCAGCGATCTGCAAAAGCTCCAACGAAGGGAGTATTACAGATTCAGCTGCGCTCTGGAACTGAAATCCAGGATGTGCTCCAAGGAAGAACTGGATGCCTATAACCGGAACATGAAATATCTTGTGGATCCGGGTTCTCTGGACAAGAGCGTCGTGGTAGACATAAGCGGCGGTGGTCTTCGTTTTGTGGCCAATTTCATGTATGAAGAAGGCAGCACCATTTATTGTGCTTACAGATTACCGGGAAATGTTAACGATAAAGAGTACGAAATGATATGCAATGTATTAAAGGTCCAGGAGCTGGAAAGCAGGCCGGGACTGTTTGAACACAGGATTCAGTACATATCAATTGATGAGACTTCCAGAGAAGATATCATTCATTTTATCTTTGAAGAAGAACGAAAAATAAGAAAGAAGCAAACTTAATTATGAAGAAAATTTTGATTATTGATGACTCTGCACTTATGAGAACTGTACTCAGTGATATTATTAATGCAGATTCAAGATTTCAGGTAGTAGATAAGGCTAAAGACGGTGTTGAAGGACTTGAACTTCTCAAGAAAAACTCTTACGACGCCGTTGTTCTCGACATTAACATGCCGAGAATGGATGGAATCACAATGCTCAAGGAGCTTCAGAAGCTCAAGATCAAAGCCAAGATCATGATGGCCAGCACCGATACCAAAGAAGGTGCCAAGGTTACCATGGATGCCCTTGATCTGGGAGCCCTGGATTTCGTTCATAAGCCGGATAGAGCTTCAGAGTGCAGGGGAGAGGACTTTGCTAAGACCTTTATTAACACTCTGGCAGCCGTAGCCGATTCCAAAGCACCTGTTTCAGTTAAGAGCTTCTCCATCGATGATGCCAAGGAAGCCAAGAAGGTGGTTGAACTTGTCAGCAAGTCAGCCAGCAAGATAACAGGTAACAGAATCGTAGCAGTGGCAAGCTCTACGGGAGGACCAAGAGCTCTTCAGTCAGTAATACCGAAACTTCCTAAAAATCTGAAGACTCCGGTTGTACTTGTTCAGCATATGCCGGAAGGCTTTACCGCATCTCTTGCAGAGAGACTTGATTCCCTTTCAGAGATCAAGGTAAAGGAGGCAGCTGAAGGAGATATCCTGCAGCCGGGTACAGTATACATCTCCAGGGGCGGCAAACACATGCATATAGTGAAAAGCGGGGGAAAGAGCACAATTCACTACATGGATGGCCCAACCAGAGAAGGCGTCAGGCCTTGTGCTAACTTCATGTATGAATCTCTCATGGAATCGGATTATGACGAGATCTGCTGTGTAGTTTTGACAGGCATGGGAGCTGACGGAACCGAAGGAATTAAAAATCTGAAGACTAAGAAAAAAGTACATGTAATCGGTCAGGAAGAGAGTACCTGCACCGTTTACGGAATGCCCAAAGCAGTTGCAACAGCCGGACTTGTTGATCAGGTTGTAAAACTCGACGACATTGCCCGGGAAATAATTATGAATGTCGGCGTGTCTTGAGGGATTTCATTACTTTTTAATTATTCTTTAACAGACTTTTCCTAAATTCCTCTATATGAAATGCCGATATTTAGTACAAAAGTATGCGATAATATATGTGTGCTTTTGTACTTTACTTTTTCTTATGGAGGTATATAGGTTATGGATGTTTCCCAGTATCTAAGTGTCTTTCTTGATGAAGCTAAGGAACACCTGCAGTCATTGAATGACAACATTATGACTTTGGAGCAGGACCCTGAAAACGAGGACTGCATTAATGAGATTTTTAGATCTGCACACTCTATGAAAGGTATGGCCGGAACCATGGGCTATACAAGAATGCAGAATTTAACTCATGATATGGAGGATGTTTTCTCCGATGTTCGTGCGGGCAAGATCAAGATCAAATCTGCAGATATCGACGTTCTTTTGCAGTGCCTTGATGCTATCCAGGGATATGTTGACAATATCACTGAGAACCAGGACGAGGGTACTGATGAACACCAGAATATCATAAAATCTCTTGCTGATATCAGAAACGGCGTAGGCGGCGGTGATGCCGCTTCTGTAGCTGCGCCTGCAGCAGAGAGTTCTGCACCGGCAGAGGGTGGAGGATCAGGGAGTCCTGCTCCCGGAGCTGACGGTACATCTGATTACAGGGCAATTCGCCTTGATTCATCTGTAAAATCCACATTGGAAGAAGCAAAGAGCCAGGGTAAGAAAATCTATGGCGTTACAGTTCATATTCAGGAATCCTGCATCCTTAAGGCTGCAAGAGGTTTCCTGGTATTCAAGGGCCTTGAAGAGATCGGCGAGATAGCTGTATCTGACCCTTCAACTCAGGATATTGAGGACGAAAAGTTTGAATTTTCTTTCTCCCTTATCCTTATTACCGATGAGGCAAAAGAGAAGGTTGAAGAGATTGTAAAGGCTGTTTCTGAGGTTGAAGGCTGTGATATCGGTGACTTCGATCCCAGCGGAGCAAAATCTGCAGAAGAAAAGGATGAGGCTCCTGCACCTGCAGCAGCTGCAGCTCCGGCTCCCGCAGCATCTGCTCCTGCACCTGCGGCAGCTCCCGCAGCAAATACACCTGCACCTGCAGCCGGCGGTGGCGGCGGAGCAGGCGGCAAGAAGCCTGTGGGCAAGCCTGTTGTTAACAGAACAGTCCGTGTGGATATTGAGAAGCTGGATGTTCTCATGAACCTTGTATCCGAGCTTATCATTGCCAAGAACTCACTTATTTCCGCAGCAAACACATCCGGTGTAAGTAACGGAAATGTTAATGAACAGATAGAGTATCTTGAGAGCGTAACCACCAACCTTCATGAATCAGTCATGAAAGTTCGAATGGTTCCTATCGAGAGCGTGCTTCAGAAATTCCCTCGTATGATCAGAGACCTTAATAAGACTCTGAACAAGAAGATGGAACTGACCATGACCGGTGAAGAGACTGAAATGGACCGTACCGTGGTTGATGAGATCGGTGATCCTCTGATGCACCTTATCAGAAACAGTGCCGACCATGGTATCGAGTCAGCAGAGCTTCGTGCACAGCGAGGCAAGCCCGAAGTAGGACAGATCTTCCTGCATGCTTATCAGGACGGTAACAGCGTTGTTATCGAGGTTGGTGATGACGGTAACGGTATCGACGCAGAGGCTGTTAAGAACAAAGCTATTGAAAAGGGTGTTGTATCCCCTGAGCAGGCAGCACTTCTTACAGAGAAACAGTGCGTAGAGCTGTTGTTCCATCCCGGATTCTCAACTGCCAAAGTAGTATCCGAAATTTCCGGTCGAGGCGTTGGTCTTGACGTTGTTAAATCAAAAGTAGAATCATTGTCCGGTGAAGTAACCGTAAAGACAAAGCTTGGTGAAGGTTCAACCTGGGTTATCAGACTTCCTCTTACCCTTGCTATTATCCAGGCTCTCATGGTTGTTATCGGCAATGAGAAATATGCGATTCCTCTGGATTCAATTCAGAGTATTGAGGATATCAATCCCGCAGATCTTAAGCTTGTTGAGAACAAAGAGGTTATCAACCTCCGTGGAAGCGTTCTTCCTCTCATCAGACTTAATGAGGTGCTTGACACTGAGTCCACAAGATCACCTGATGAGGACATGGTTGTTGTTATCGCAAGAAAAGGCGATCAGCTGGCAGGCCTTGTTATTGATGAACTTATGGGACAGCAGGAAATCGTTATCAAGCCTCTTGGCAAGTATACAAATAAGTGCAAACTTATCAGCGGCGCTACAATTCTCGGTGATGGCGAGATTGCTCTTATTCTTGATACCAATTCAATTTTCTGATGAAACCTTTTGATACATTTTTAGAAACAGGGAAAAGGAGAAATCGTTATGAATGAACTTAGAGATACCACTGATGTAGGAGAACTTATTCAGTATATCGTAATAAAGATCGATGAAGAACAATACGGTATCAATATCAAATTTATTGATAATATCGTTAGAATGCAGCAGATCACCCGTGTTCCCAAGGTAGATGATTACCTTAAGGGAGTTATCAATATCCGAGGCGAGATCGTTCCCGTTATGAGTGTGCGCATGAAGATGGGCCTTGCTGAGGAAGAGATCACAGGAAAATCCAGAATCATCATTTTGAAGACTTCTGAAGGGGATCTTGTTGGTATTATCGTAGACCAGGTTAACCAGGTTCTTACTCTTGGTGCCAACAATATTGAGAAGGTTCGCTATGATGACAAGAAGAATAAATCATCAGCTACTTTTGTCAGCGGCGTAGGCCACTATGACGGAGGACTTGTATCTATTCTTGATCTTGATGCTGTAGTAGCAGAAAAGGATGCAAAAGAGAAGGCAGCAAACGCAAGCTGATCGGAGGTATGAAACATGGGTGAAATGAGTCTGGACAGTTTATCCAGCCAGTACTTTGATGTACTGAAGGAGCTGGGTAATATTGGTGCCGGTAATGCTACAACAGCCCTTGCACAGATGATCGGAACAAAGGTTGATATGTCTGTGCCTCAGGTAAGACTCCTTGATTTCAAGGATGTCGGAGATCTGATGGGCGGTGCTGAGAAAATAATGGCAGGTATTTACCTTGCTGTTGAAGGAGATATTGACGGAAGTATTATGTTCCTTTTGGGAAAGCAGGCTGCAAGACATCTTGTAGACAAGCTTATGGGAACAGGAAGTAAGCCTGAAGATGCTGATTTTGACGAAGTTGAGATGTCAGCACTTAAGGAAGTCGGTAATATTATTACCGGTTCTTACCTTAATTCACTTTCTATGATGACCAACCTTAAACTTGTTCCGTCTATTCCTTATGTGGCCATTGATATGGCTGCGGCTATCCTGTCTGTACCGGCTATCCAGTTCGGTATGATGGGCGATAAGATTCTTCTTATCGAGACACAATTTTTTGATGAACTAAAGCTCTCCGGTTACTTTATCCTGTTACCTGATGTGGATGGCTATACAAAGATTCTCTCTTCACTGGGAATGGGAGATATTTCGATTTAACGAAGGGGCATTTTATGAGTCAAATAATTAAGGTTGGAATGGCCGATCTGAATATTTGCGTAAGCCCTGACGGAATAACTACGCTGGGCCTCGGCTCCTGCGTGGGAATAGCCATAAGGGATCCTGTAACCAAGATTGGCGGATTGGCACATGTAATGTTGCCTGACTCCACTGAGATAAAGAACAATTCCAATATTCCTAAGTTTGCTGACACCGGTATTGAAGAGCTGGTAAAACAGATCGTTGCTAAAGGGGCCTCCAGATCCAGGCTTGTTGCCAAGATTGCAGGGGGCGCCCAGATGTTTGCATTCCAGTCCAACAATAACACTATGCGTGTGGGCGATAGAAATGTTGCGGCTTCTTTGAAAAAACTTAAGGAGCTTAATATCCCTGTTCTTGCTCAGGATACAGGTGATTCGTATGGAAGAACGGTCATTTTTTATCCGGAAAACGGTAATTATGTAATTAGGGCTGTAGGAAAGCCTGAGAAGACTATATGAGTACGGATATTGAAAACTCTGAAAAAAATGAAAATCTTGAGAAGTTTGATAACATTGAAGCTATCAAACAGATCAATACCAAACTGATCACACCACTGATAGTGCTTTCAGCTACGTCGGTCATCGCGATTTTTACGTACTTTAAGCGCTATCCGGTGGGGGATTGGTTTATTATTGTTTTCGCATCTGTTGTCATTTTTCTTATTATTGGCTCCATTACAGAGAAAATGATAACCAGATTTTTGGAAATCAATTATGAAAAGGCCATGGCTGAAAAGGCGGAAGCAGAGCGTATTGCTGAGGAAGCAAGGGCTGCCATGGAAGCTGAAGCGGGAGACGGTACCCAGGTTTCTGAAAACCAGGATTTCCCGGCAGATAATATATTCTAAGAATTTGGGGTTATGACGCATGGATGAAGCGGGAAAGAATAAATTATGGGAAGATTACCATAAGAATAAGTCCCAGGAACTGAGAGAGCAGCTCATTTTGGAGTATGCTCCTTTAGTCAAGCTGGTTGCCGGAAGACTCAGCATGTACCTCGGATTTAACGTGGAATATGATGACCTTGTGGGCTATGGCATATTTGGTCTTATCGATGCCATCGACAAGTTCGATCTTATGAAGGACGTTAAGTTTGAGACCTATGCAAGCCTTCGTATTAGAGGCGCCATTCTTGACCAGATAAGGAAAATGGACTGGATTCCCAGAACCATAAGGCAGAGACAGAAAAAGATCGATGCCGCCATCAGGGAAATCGAAAGAGACAAGGGACATGTGGCTACAGATGCTGAAATCGCCGCAAAGATGGAGATTTCAGAGGATGAATACGCCAACTGGCAGAGCCAGATGAAAGTCACCGGTGTTGTTTCTTTGAATGAATTCATGGATCAGGGAGCTGATATTCCTGAGGATGCCAATAACAGAAGTGCAGGTTTTGTAAAACCTGAGGAAGCCATTGAAAAAGAAGAGCTCAAAAAAATGCTGGCACAATCCCTTGAGCTTTTAACTGATAAAGAAAAGAAGGTTATTCTTTTGTACTATTATGAGGAGCTTACACTTAAGGAAATAAGTGAAGTACTGGAGGTTTCTGAATCCAGAGTATCCCAACTTCATACAAAAGCTCTTCACAAAATGCGAGAAAAACTAGGAGCTTATCTTGGAATACTGACTAACTCCAGATAAATAACAAAGGGGTAAAGCTATGAACGGTTATTTTCAGCTTGTGATCACTCCAAAAGGTACAGGAATAAGGGTTTATGCTCCCACAGACGGAGATGAACCCTTACATGTTAATGATGTAAGAGATTATTTAGAAGATCGCAAAATTCAATATGATACTGTTGTTGTAAATGATGCTGTGACAAAAGCGGACGGAGAGGTTGTTATCTTAACCGAAGCGCAGATCCTGCCGGAGCGCGAAGGTGTAAAATTTGACGTTTCCAAGGACCGTATGACTGTCACGGCCTTTTTTTATCCTCCATCAGAGGGCGCAGAGCTCATGGAGGAAAAAGAGGTTCTGGGAAGCCTTGCCTACAGAAAGATCACCTATGGCATTCAGACAGAGGCAATCCATGACTTTTTTGTCAACAGGCATTATTGTAAAGAGATAGTTGTAGCCCAGGGTAAGCCGGTAAAAGAAGGTAAAAACGGCTATGTGGAGCTGCATTTTAACAAGAGTCTAAGGCCCAGGCCCACACTTCGCGAAGATGGAAGTGTCGACTACTTTAATCTCAATATCATCAATAACGTCGAAGAGGGACAGCTCCTTGCCACCTATCATCCGGAGGTTCCCGGAGAACCCGGAACCAATGTTTATGGCGAAACAATAAAGGCTGCGGTAGTAAAACCATCCATGATCAAATTCGGTAAGAATACGACGCTTTCTGAGGATAAGCTGACGCTGACCGCTGCAAAATCAGGGCATGTCACTGTAAAAGACGGAAAAGTAACCGTTTCTGATGTGCTTGTAGTTGAAAATGTTGACGTTTCAACAGGAAATATTGATTATGAGGGAAGCGTTGAGGTGAAAGGCGTTGTGGCTTCCAATTTTTCCGTAAAAGCAGGCAGTAACGTGCTTGTAAAAGGTATAGTGGAAGGTGCCACCATTGAGGCCGGAAATGACGTTATCCTGGAGTGCGGAGCCAAAGCCGGAGGAAATATCAAAGCCGGAGGAAATATAATCTCTAAATTCATAGAAAATGCCAACGTAACAGCCAAGGGCGGTATCACAAGCGAATGTATCCTTCATTCAACGGTTATTTCCGGAACAGAGATAAATGTTACTGGAAAAAGAGGATTTATTGCCGGCGGAAAGGTTATAGCCGCTGACAGGATCGAAGCCAAGATCCTGGGTTCGGAAATGGGTACCAATACAGTTGTTGAAGTTGGCGCGGATCCTCAGGTGAAGCTTCGTCTTAAGGAAATACAGAAATCCATGGCTGAAGCCGGAAAGCAGATAGAATCCATGAAGCCTACTATCGACGGATTTGCCAAGCTTCTGAAAGCGGGAGCCAAGCTCACTCCTGATCAGATAGCCAATGTAAAGAAGCTCATGGAACTGGATAAGATGCTTAAGGCAAAAATGCAGACAGAAAGTGACGAATATGCTGAACTGATGGAGAAACTGTCAGAGCAGAAGGAGGCAATGGTTCTTGTGGAAAGCATTGCTTATCCTGGACTTACGGTCAATATCGGGGAACTTTCAATGATCGTTAAGAAGCCTGTTCAGCATAGCAGATTTGTTGTTGATAAAGGGGATGTACGTTTGGCGCCTTTTTGATATAATGAAGGTGACAAAAGCTTGATTTATGTGTATGGGGATGCGCTAAACTTTTGTCATATCAGGTATGAACGGCAATGAGAGGAGGTAGTCATGTCTATTAATAGAATTGACTTCGGTGTAATTGCTGCCTCGAGTGAAGTGTCCACTATCAAGGCTGCAGAGGATGCAAGACCGCTTATCAATCAGCAGAATTTTCAGGCACAGTTCAATGAAGAAGTTGACAATCAGAGGAATCAGGTTAATCAGAAGGATGACGTTGGCCAGGGGGAGCTCCATTCCGATGCTCAGGAAAAGGGAAGCAACGAATACATGGGCGACGGTGGCCAGAATCGCAGAGGTTCCAGAGGCGAAGATAAGAACGCAATTTTAGAGAAACAGCTCTCTGTAGAAAAAATGGAGAAGATTTCCAGCGGAATGCTGGATCGCCACGGAAAACCTGTTGATCTTAGTATTTCATCCGGATTTGATTTAAAGATTTAAATTAACTATAATATAATTAATTAACTGTGTTTGTTGGGATATTGGGCGGAGATATGATAAGCATTACTGAGATTGTTCTTATTGTCGCTGGTTTTGCGGCAATTATAATTGGCTATATTCTTCCTGCGGGTAAGGACCTGGATGAAGAAGATAAGCTGCTCATGGAGAGGGAGATCCGTGAGCTTGTTCGTCGTGAAGTAGAAGACCAGAAAGAAACCATAGAAAACATGGTTGATGATACGGTTGACAACTCACTTGACAGAACAGAACGTGCCATGGAGCGCATTTCTAATGAAAAAATGTCTGCAATCGGGGAATATTCCGATACTGTCATAAATGATATCCACAAAAATCATGATGAAGTAATGTTTATGTACGATATGCTTAATGATAAGCATAAGAATCTCACCTCAGTAGTCACTGAGGTTACTAAGCGTGCCGATGAAGCCAAGCAGGCTGTTCTTGATGCTGAAGCCACAGCCAGAGATGCAAGGCAGGAGGCTGACGCTTTCAGAGCAGCAAGAGAAGAAAATGTAAGAGCGATTTTCCTTGATACCGAGGAAGACAAACTCAGCGGTATCCATATTCCATATAAAGAAAAACCTGAATCAGGTCTTCAGAGACTTGCCAAGGCCCAGACCATGGCTATGGAACAGGCACCTGTTCCCGGACCGGAACCTATTTCAGCACCTGCTGATGTTCCTACAAGTATTCCTGCTTCTACAGAGCCGGCGGCAAGAGTGGCAAGACCCGAAACCAAGCCTGTTCCCGCAGCTATTGAGAGCGGCTACGTTGATGAGAGTAATCTTAAGGAGCTTAAGGAGCTCAGTCAGATAAGAGCGGAGGTTATTTCAGCGGAGAAAGCCAGCAATCTTCATGTTATTGGCAATACCTCCATGGAGGTTGTCACACCTCAGCAGTCCAAGGTTGTTTCCATCAATGATGCAGCCAGGATCCCGGCCAGAAGGGACAATCCCGACAAGAATATGCAGGAGCTTACCGCCAATGATCCTATTTCACAGAACAGACAGATCATTGAGATGCATAAAGCCGGTAAGTCCAATATGGTCATTGCCAGAGAGCTTGGTCTTGGAATAGGCGAGGTCAAACTTGTAATAGATCTTTCAAATAAACACAGAAAGGTAAAGTAATTAAATGAAACTCAAGTATTACCTTCGCGGAATGGGTATAGGAATTATCCTGACTGCGATTGTTATGGGCTTCGCGCTTGGGGGCAGGAAAAAGACCATCAGTGATGCTGAAGTTATCGAAAGAGCCAAAGCACTGGGAATGGTTGAAGCTTCAAGCGGTGTTCTTTCTCAATATGCAGAAGGAGGAGAACAGAACGATGAAAATAATACGACTACATCCGATACGTCACTGGATCAAACAGGAGAAGAAGTATCTGAAGAAGTCAACCAAGGGATCTCTTCGACAGATCAATCAGTTTCGGACCTTTTTGAAAAAACGCCGGAAGGAGAGAATCAGGAGGGAGAAGATAGCGAATCTGTTGGCCAGACTGATGAACAAACAGTCGAAACAATAAATGACAGTGCTACAGCAACATCAGCTACTCCTGAGACTGCTTCAGACAATACTGATTCTACCGAGGAAGTAGCATCTGCCGATCAGGACAATACAGAAGAGACAGGTAATGCTGATATATCAGAGATAACAGAAAATGATACACCGGTATCCACCGGCACTTTCAGAACCAGCGAAACCAAAACCATCAATATCCCTGGCGGACTTAGCAGCGATTCAGTTGCAGCCATTCTTTATAAAGAAGGTCTGGTTGATAATGCCACCAATTTTAATCGCTATCTGATAGAGCGCAACATGGACAGATACATCAGAAGCGGCACCAAGACTATTCCTGCCGGAGCTGATTACGAGCAGATCGCCAATATCATATGTAAATCTTAAAAGCGACTTTTCTATATAATATGTTGAAAGGTCGCTTTTATAATCTAAAAAATCCCCTTGAAATATAATAAACTCTATGCTATAGTAAAAAAGCTGTGGACTTATGGGATTATTATGCCCTGAGGAAACGGCGGAAACAAATAAACACGTGCGTTCAGACTCATTCCGGTGTCGGGATAACCGATCAGTTTGAGGGTCTTGCAATCAGGATGACGCGCCGGGTTGCTTAAAAAGGCTGCGAGGGCACGGAAGATCAAACCAAATGGAGGTAATATCATGAGCGTTGTATCAATGAAACAGTTACTTGAGGCAGGTGTACACTTCGGACACCAGACAAGAAGATGGAACCCTAAAATGGCTCCTTACATCTTCACAGAGAGAAACGGAATCCACATCATCGACCTTCAGAAGTCAGTTGTTAAGGTTGACGAGGCTTACAAGGCAGTATTCGAGATTGCACAGCAGGGTGGAACAATCCTTTTCGTTGGAACAAAGAAGCAGGCTCAGGACGCAGTTAAGACTGAGGCAGAGCGTTGCGGAATGTACTATGTAAATGAGAGATGGCTTGGCGGTATGCTTACAAACTTCAAGACCATCCAGTCAAGAATCGCAAGAATGAAGACTATCGAGAAGATGCAGGAAGACGGAACATTCGATGTTCTTCCTAAGAAGGAAGTAGCTCAGCTTAAGAAGGAGCTTTCTAAGCTTCAGGCTAACCTTGGCGGAATCAGAGATATGAAGAGAATCCCTGACGCTATCTTCGTAGTAGACCCTAAGAAAGAAAGAATCTGCATCCAGGAAGCAGAGTCTCTTGGAATCACACTTATCGGTATCGGCGATACAAACTGTGATCCTGAAGAGCTTGATTTCATCATCCCTGGTAACGATGATGCTATCAGAGCAGTAAAGCTTATCGTTGGTAAGATGGCTGACGCTGTTATCGAGGCTAATCAGGGTGCTGAGGCTGATACAGCAGCTGGCTATGTTGCAGCTGACGCTGAGACAGAGGCTTCTGATATCGAGGAAGTTGTAGCAGCTGAGTAATCAGATTTTGCGAAAATAATATAAAACATAATGATGCCGGAACAGACTGTCCGGCATCAAGAATATATGGAGGAAAAATAAATGGCTATCACAGCAGCAATGGTTAAAGAGTTACGTGAGTCTACCGGCGCAGGTATGATGGAGTGCAAAAAGGCTCTTACAGAGACTAACGGAGATATGGATGCAGCAGTTGAATACCTTAGAAAGAACGGTATCATGAAGGCTGAGAAGAAGGCTAGCAGAATCGCAGCTGAGGGTCTTACAAGAGTTGCTGTTAAGGATGACAAGACTGCAGCAGTTGTTGAGGTTAACTCAGAGACTGACTTTGTTGCTCAGAACGACAAGTTCCAGGCATTCGTAGAGGCAGTTGCTACTCAGGCTGTTAATTCTGATTCAGCTGATCTTGAGTCATTCATGGCTGAGAAGTGGAACCTTGACGAGTCTAAGTCTGTAAATGATGCTCTTGTAGAGATCACAGCAGTTATCTCTGAGAAGCTTTCAATCAGACGTTTCGAGAAGGTTGTTGCTTCTAACGGTATCGTAGTTCCTTACGTACACGGCGGCGGCAAGATCTCTGTTATCGTAGAGGCTGAGACAGACGTAGTTAACGATGCAGTTAAGGAAGCTGTAAAGAACGTTGCTATGCAGGTTGCAGCTCTTAATCCTAAGTATGTTGCTACTGAGGAAGTATCTCAGGAGTACAGAGATCATGAGAAGGAGATCCTTCTTGCTCAGGCTATGAAGGAGAACGAGGAGCTTCCTGAAGGAAAGAGAAAACCTCAGGAGATCATCGAGAAGATGCTTATCGGTCGTCTTAACAAGGAGCTTAAGGAAATCTGCCTTAACGAGCAGGTTTACGTAAAGGCTGAGGACGGAAAGCAGACTGTTGGCCAGTACGTAGCACAGGTTGCTAAGGCTAACAACGCTAACTTCAAGATCAAGAGATTCGTTCGTTTCGAGACCGGTGAGGGTATCGAGAAGAAGAACGAGAACTTCGCTGAGGAAGTTGCTAAGCAGGCAGCTGGCCTTAACTAATCTCTGATATATATTTGAAACTTATGAGAATCGGATTTTCGTTATCACGAAAGTCCGGTTCTTTTTTTACTTGTCCGGAGTAACTGGAATACTGAATTTCGTTAGTATATAAGCGGATTTTGTGTGTTTAAATTTGTATTGAAATGACATATAATTGTAAAGTATGTTTGCGTATGAAATTGAAAAGGTTGGGTGACCAATATTGAATCAGAAAGTTACAATCAAAGGTACTAAGTCTGGAATTATTCTTGTCCTGGATCCGGAATATTCATTTGAACAATTAGAGGATGATATAGCCAAGAAGTTTAAGGAAGCTGCTTCTTTTTTCGGCAAGAGCAGCATGGGACTTATCATTCGCGGAAGAAAATTAAGTGATGATGAGCAGGATGCTGTTGTAGATATTATCGAGAACAATTCAGATCTTACCATTTCCTGCATTATCAATGAAGAGGATGAGATTGATAAATATATTGTAGAAGCCATGGCCAAAAGAACTGCCGGAAAATCAGATGAACAGGCAGGAGAGGATGACAGCGATCTTGTACAGATTGATCCATCCAATGCAAGGATATTTAAGGGGAACCTCAGATCAGGCCAGGATATTTCATGTAAGGAGAGTGTAGTTGTACTGGGAGATGTTAAGCCCGGTGCCAGCGTCACATCCTACGGCAGCATTTATATTCTTGGTGAACTTAGAGGTAATGCATTTGCGGGAGCTGGCGGAGACAGAGACTGCGTTGTAATGGCATTGAAACTCAGCCCTTTGCAGGTCAGAATCGCAGATGCAATTGCTATTTCACCGGATGCCGAGAAGGGCCCCAAGCTCAGACTTCGCCGCAAAAAGCTTATGAGCAGCGAGGAAGAGCCTGAAGTAGCTTATATAGAAAACGGTCACATCATTAAGACCGCTTACGGACATCAGTTTTTAAGATCTTTTTATAAGATTTAAGATTTAAGATTATAATTTGGAGGAAAAATATGGGAGAAGTTATTGTAATCACATCCGGAAAGGGCGGAGTTGGTAAGACAACAACCACTGCCAATCTGGGCACAGGACTTGCGAAACTCAACAAAAAGGTTGTCCTTATTGATACAGATATAGGACTTAGAAACCTGGACGTAGTAATGGGACTGGAGAACAGAATCGTCTATACTCTTGTAGACGTTATCGAGAAAAACTGCAAGCTTAAGCAGGCACTTATCAGGGATAAGAAGTATGAATCACTTTTCCTTTTACCTGCAGCTCAGACAAGGGACAAGACTGCTGTTACTCCTGAACAGATGAAGGAGCTTACAAGTGAGCTCAAGAAAGAATTCGACTATATTCTTCTTGACTGCCCCGCAGGTATTGAGCAGGGCTTTAAGAATGCCATCGCAGGCGCTGATAGAGCACTGGTTGTTACTACACCTGAGGTTTCAGCTGTTCGTGATGCGGACAGAATCATCGGCCTTCTTGAGGCTAATGAGATCAAGAAAACACATCTCATTGTAAACAGACTGCGCCCTGATATGGTTAAAAGAGGAGATATGATGTCTGCAGAGGATGTTATCGATATCCTTGCTGTTGATCTCATTGGCCAGGTTCCTGATGATGAGAACATTGTTGTTGCAACTAATAATGGTGAGCCTCTTGTGGGTGATAACTCACTTGCAGGTCAGGCTTATATGAACATCTGCAGACGTGTTATCGGAGAATCCATTCCTTTTCTTGATCTTGAAGCCAGAAAAGGTCTGTTTTCCTGGTTCAGGAAGAAATAAGGGAGGACTTTGTGATGAAATTATCTGATTTTTTCAAAAAGAAATCTTCAAGTGATATTGCCAAAGACCGCCTTAAGCTTGTTCTTGTCTCTGACAGAGCATCCTGTTCTCCTGAGATAATGCAGAAAATCAGAAGCGATATCATAGAAGTTTTATCAAAATATGCTGAGATTGATATGGATGGCATAGATATCAACATCACCCAGATGGATAGTGAAGATAACGGTGGCAAATCTGCACCTGCTCTTTACGCCAATATCCCTATCAAGAATATTAATCACAATATTAAGTAATTATTTACTGAAAATAATTCAATATAAGACTCCAAAGACTATACAAAAAGTAATAATGTGTGATAATATTAAATAGCATAAAATCTTTTTATATGGGAGTTTTTTGTTATGAGTAGTGAAGATGAGAAGTATGAGAAATTAAAACTGGGCAATCAGCTCTGTTTTCCGCTGTATGCCTGCGCCAAAGAGATTATCAGAAAGTATAAGCCATATCTTGATAAGATCGATCTGACTTATACCCAGTACATCACTATGATGGTTCTTTGGGAAATGAAGACAGTCAATGTAAAGACACTTGGGGAATGCCTTTATCTTGACTCCGGTACTCTGACACCGGTTCTTAAAAAGCTGGAATCAAAGGGCTATATCACAAGGGTTCGCTCAAGTGAGGACGAACGAAATCTTGTGGTTACCATCACAGATGAAGGCGAAAATTTAAAAGATATGGCTATTGATATTCCTTCCGAGATGGGGGCATGTGTCAACCTCGGAAAAGAAGAGGGAAAGATGCTATATGATCTTTTATACAAGATTATTGGAAATATTAGATAAACTTTTCAATTAGCATACATTATTTATTGATTTTTTCCTTTATTAGAAATATAATAACGATTGGCTTAATGTGCGTTTTTAAGGTTTTTAAGAATTTTGAAACGCACATTATTTTTGGAGGTTTTTATGAGTTCTCACACCCATAATCATCACCATGATCCTGAAAGCATGAAAGCCATTGTCAACAGACTATCCAAGGCTATCGGACACCTTGAATCTGTTAAAAAAATGGTAGAAGATGACAGGGATTGTACTGAAGTTCTCATACAGCTGGCAGCTGTGAGAAGTGCTATCAACAACACCGGTAAGGCAATCCTTAAAGAGCACATCAGTCATTGTATTGTCCATGCGGTCCAGGATGGAGATGAACAAGCGATCATTGAACTTAATGACGCCATCGACAAATTTATGAAAAATTCATAACAAAGAGGTTATGAAAACTTATGTGAAAGGGGCGAAAACACCTTGGCTATCCCAATTCTTAATGTAGTTTATTTCTTAATTTTATTTCCTTTCTTAATGGCAATAATAATTGGATTACTCAAATACGCTTCTCCATTCAGAAGCGCTGTGATCATGCTTGGCGGCTTTACAATTATGGCTGCTGCCATTTATGTTGCCGTTAACGTACTTATGTCCGGTGATACTTCACAGTTTATGTATTTGGAGGATGCAGAGATTCCGAATCATTTCATAATGGCCGGCGAAGTATTTCTTATGTGTCTTGTATGCTTTTTAAGTATCAAGTACAAAAAGTATTATGCGATTCTTATTTCACTTGTTGGTACAATTCCTGTGCTCTGGATGGACCTTTCAGGTAATGCGGTAGAGGGCAGCACTCATCTGAGAATCGATACATTTGCTGCAGTTATGTATCTTATCGTTGGTATTGTAGGTATTCTTATCTGTATCTATGCCAGCGGTTACATGAAGGATTATCATCATCATCACACAGATGTTGTTGACAGATCCAATTATTTCCTTGCTCTTATGTTTGTATTCTTAGGAGCTATGTTTGGTCTTATTTCTTCTGACAATCTCGGATGGATCTATTTCTTCTGGGAGATCACAAGCGTATGTTCATTCCTTATGATCGGTTATACAAGAACAGAAGAGGCTGTAAACAATTCTTTCAGAGCTTTATGGATGAACCTTTTAGGCGGTGTTGGTTTTGCAGCAGGTCTTATGTACACCAACATGTACCTTAATATGTCCAATCTCAGCGAGATTACAGCAGCAGGAGCTTCAGAAGTAATTATTATTCCTGTTACTTTATTTGCATTTGCTGCGCTTACAAAGAGCGCTCAGTTCCCATTCTCAAGATGGCTCCTCGGTGCCATGGTTGCACCTACACCATCCAGTGCGCTTCTTCACTCAGCTACCATGGTTAAGATCGGTGTATATATGCTGATCAGACTTTCACCTGTTATGCAGGGAACCCTTACAGGCGTTATGATCACTGTCATCGGTGGCTTCACATTCTTTGCTGCATCACTTCTTGCTATTACAGTTAGTGACGGTAAGAAAGTTCTTGCTTATTCAACAATTTCAAACCTTGGTCTTATTACAGCCTGCGCAGGCACAGGTACACAGGAAGGTGTATGGGCAGCGGTTATGCTTGTTCTTTTCCATGCTGTATCCAAGTCTCTGCTGTTCCAGACTGTAGGTGATATCGAGAACTGTATGCACAGCCGTGATATTGAGGATATGCACGGTCTTATCATCAAGCTTCCAAGACTTGCATTTATCATGATCATCGGTATCTGCGGTATGTTCATGGCTCCTTTCGGAATGCTGGTATCCAAGTGGGCTGCTCTTAAGTCCTTCGTTGAGTCAGGTTCCGTATGGCTGGTTCTTTTCCTGGTATTCGGTTCAGGAAGCACACTTTTCTACTGGGCAAAATGGCTTGGCAAGATCTGTGCTGTTATCCACCAGTCCTTCGAGCTTGAGGATATCACACCAAGAAGTGAGATGGTTTCAATTATTCCTCTTACAACAATGATCGTAATTATGTGTTTTGCATTCCCATGGATGTCAGGTAACATGGTTCAGCCTATCCTCAGTGAGGCATTTGAGGGCACCATCGAAAATGTTATCGGTGGCAGCGATGTTATCATCATGATGATAATGGTAGCTATGGTATTCATGATTCCTATCGGATCAAGAATATTGTCCATCGGTAAGAATTCAAAGATGACCATGTCTTATGTAGCGGGCGTAAATGCCGGTGATGACAGACATTATATCGATTCATTCGGTAAGGAGAGAGCACTTTACATGTCCAATTGGTACATGGAAGATTACTTTGGTGAGAAGAAGCTTCTCTGGCCTTCTATCATAGTTGCCGCTGTGCTGGTTGCTGTAATGCTTATCGTTGTGGTTGGAGGTAATATCTAATGACAGTTACAATTATAGTAAAAGCTATACTTTATATTATCTTAGCACCATTGATCGGCGGTACTTTGTCAGGACTTGACAGAGTATTTTCCGCAAGAATGCAGGGAAGACAGGGCCCACCTCTGTTCCAGCCTTTCTATGATGTGTTCAAGCTTCTTAACAAGCAGACCACCGTTGTTAACAGCATTCAGGTTCTGTTTGTTACCGGCTACCTTATTATGACAGTATTTACCGGCGCACTTTTCTTTGCTGGCGGAGATATGCTTCTTGTATTCTTCGCTTTGTCAATGTCAGAAGTGCTGATGGTTATGGCAGCTTTTTCAACAAACGGCCCTTACAGTATCATGGGTGCACAGCGTGAGCTTTGCCAGATGATGTGTTATGAGCCTATGACACTGCTTGTTGCCATTGGTTTCTACTATGCCAACGGAAGTTTCATGGTAAACGACCTTATCCAGGCTGAGAAACCTGCTATTATGTACATTCCCGGATTTTTCATCGGCTTCGTATTTATCCTTATCATCAAGCTGAGAAAATCTCCATTTGATCTTGCTACATCACACCACATGCATCAGGAGATGGTTAAGGGTCTTACAACAGACCTTTCCGGTGGAAACCTTGCTCTGGTTGAGCTTGCTGAGTGGTATGACCTGGTGCTTATGATGGGTATTGTCGGAATGTTCTTTATTACTGCAAACCCTATCAGCAGATTGTGGGCTATCATTGCTGTTTCATGTGTATTCTTCCTTGAAACACTTATTGACAATCTGTTCCCTCGTGTTAAGTACATTACCATGCTCAAGGTAACATGGACTGTAATACTTGTTTTCGCAGGAACAAATCTGCTGATTCTTAATGTTTTGAAATAAGATGGGAAGGGATGAAGATCAATGAAAATTTCTAAATCACCATGGGTGTTACATTATGATGGTTCCAGCTGTAATGGCTGTGATATAGAAGTACTTGCCACAATGACTCCTCTTTATGATGTGGAGCGTTTTGGTATTATTAATACCGGTAATCCTAAGCATGCTGACGTACTGCTTCTTACAGGTGGCGTAAACGCCCAGACAGCTCCTGTTATCAGACAGCTTTATAACATGATGCCTGATCCCAAGGTAGTTGTTGCCTGCGGTATCTGTGCATGTGACGGCGGTATCTTCAAGGAGTGCTACAACATTCTGGGAGGAGCTGATAAGGTTGTTCCCGTTGATGTTTATGTTCCGGGCTGTGCTGTAAGACCTGAGGCACTTATCGAAGGCGTTGTTAAGGCAGTCGGCATTCTCGAAGAGAAGAAGAAGAAACTTAAAGAGTCTATGAAGGCCGGATATTGCACTGTTGACTACAGCAAGATCGCTATTCATATGACTGCTGATGACTATGATCCTACCAACCAGTATGATGCTGTTCTTACTGAGGAAGCTCTCAGACAGCAGGCAGAAGAGAAGATCAAGGCTACTGCAAAGCCAGCTCCCAAGCCGGCTCCCGCAGCTGCTCCCAAGGCTCCTGTCGCAGCACCTGCTGCCGATAACACTAAGAAAGGAGAAAACGCATAATGAATACAGAATTTATCAGTGTTAATCCTGAAAGCGTTATCGATGAGACTCAGAAACTTAAATTCCAGGGCTACCACATCATGCAGGTTTGCGCCACAAGAATTCCTGAGGCTTATGAGATCATCTATTCTTTCGGCAAGGATCTTGAGATGAAGCATTTCAAGGTAACTCTTCCCGAGGATAAAGAGATTTCCAGCATTACCAGCATCTATCCCTGTGCTTTCATATATGAGAACGAAATGCATGATCTTTTCGGAGTACAGGTTAAGATGATCAATATTGATTTCGAAGGTAAGCTCTATCGTACAGCGATTGAGACACCATTTAAGTAATTGGAGGAACCAAAAATGTCTACAAGAAGTGTAATTCCATTTGGACCCCAGCATCCGGTTCTTCCGGAACCAATTCATTTAGACCTTGTTATGGAGGATGAGAAGGTTGTAGAAGCTATCCCTTCCATTGGTTTCATCCACAGAGGTCTTGAGAAGCTGGTTGATAAAAAAGATTTTAACGAGATGGTTTATGTTGCAGAGCGTATCTGCGGTATCTGTTCTCTTGGCCATGGCCTTGGTTATTCAGAGGCTGTTGAGCACATCATGGATATTGAAGTACCTGCTCGTGCAAGATACCTTAGAACAATTTGGTCTGAGCTTTCCAGAGTTCACTCACATCTTCTTTGGCTTGGCCTTCTGGCTGATGCTTTCGGATTTGAGTCTCTTTATATGGAGAGCTGGAGACTCAGAGAGGATGCCCTTGATATGTTTGAGGCTTCCACTGGCGGCCGTGTAATCTTCTCAGCTATGAAGATCGGCGGTGTAAGAAGAGATGTTTCTGATGAGATGCTCAGAGATTTTGCAGAGCGTATCAACAAGATGGAAGAGGAGCTTAAGGTTATTTCCAAGCCTTTCCTCAATGATATGGCTGTTCAGACAAGACTTAGAGGTGTAGGCGTTCTTACAGCACAGCAGGCTGATGAGCTTGGCTGCTGCGGACCTTTCCTCAGAGCCAGCGGAATTGCCCGTGATATCCGTAGCACAGCTTACTGCGCATACGGTGATGTTGACTTCGAGCCAATCATCAGCAATGACGGTGATTCTTATGCAAGAACAGAGTGCCGTATCAAGGAGATCTTCCAGGCATTTGATATTATCAGACAGTGTATTGCCAAGATTCCCGGTGGCGATATCGATGTTCCTGTTAAGGGCATGCCTAACGGTGAATACTTTATGCGTCTTGAGCAGCCCAGAGGAGAAGCTCATTACTATGTTAAGGCTAATGGTACTAAGTTCATAGACAGAATGAGAGTCCGCACCCCCACCTTTGCAAACCTTTCAGGTCTTGTGGAGACACTTAAGGGCTGTGATCTGGCAGATGTTCCGATCCTTGTTCTTACCATTGATCCTTGTATCAGTTGTACAGAAAGATAATTTGCCGGAAAGACTACACGTTAAGGAGATAAGTTATGTCTATTGTTAGTTTTAAGAATACAATTCTTCATAATCTTGTATCAAAGCCTAAGACCAGAAAGGTGGAGAAAGAGTTTCCTGTAGGTACAAGAGGACATGTTGAGAACGATATGGATCTCTGCGTACTTTGCGGACTTTGCTCTATTAAGTGCCCTACACATGCCATCAGCATTGATAAGGCTGAAAAAACCTGGTCTATCAATCCTATGAGCTGTATACAGTGCAGATGCTGCGTAGATAACTGCCCTAAGAAGTCACTTTCTATGGGAGTCAGATTCCAGGAGCCCGGAACTGAGAAGATCACCAAGACCTTCAAGCAGTCCGAGAAGGCTATTGCAGCTCAGGAAGCACTTATGAAGGCAGCTAAAGAGCGTGCAGCAGCCGCTGCCGCAGCTAAGGCAGCCCAGGCAGCCGCAGCAGGTAATGCCCAGGCAGCTCCTGCAGCAAATGCCCAGGCAGCTCCCGCAGCTAGTGCTCCTGCTCAGAAACCTGCAGAGGAACCTAAGGCTTGATTTTCTTTGATTAAGACAAGTTCAGATTATGACAATAATGATTAGAGTTAAAGGGGCGGTACAAGGTGTTGGTTTCCGCCCCTTTATAGCTGAATTGGCAACAAAATACGGAATCAGGGGTCAGGTTAAGAACATCGGAGCAGCTGTTGATATTCTTGCAATCGGGGATGAGGACATTTTGCACTCTTTTACTGATAGTATAAAAAACGAATATCCTGCAGGTGCTTTTATTTTGGATGTGGATATATCTGATGTCACGGCCCTCAAGGAAGATGATTTCAAGGATTTTACTATTGTTCAAAGCAATTCTGTAAGTCTTAAGGATGAACTTCCTGTTTTTCTTCCTGATATAGGCATTTGCGATGACTGTATGAGGGAAATGCTTGATATAAATGACAGAAGATACCGCTATCCTCTGATCAGCTGTGCGGTCTGCGGCCCTAGAATAAGCATACTGAATAAACTTCCCTATGATCGTGATACCACCACAATGATCGATTTTGAAATGTGTCCTTCCTGCAGGAAGGAATACACCTTGGGAAGACGCCGTCATGCCCAGACTATATCCTGCCATGATTGCGGCCCTCAAATGATATTTTCAACAGGTGATGACAGCTATGAAAGGAAATCAGCTGTTGATGAAGCCATAAATGCGCTTTCCAAGAATATGATAATAGGTCTTAAGGGAATTTCCGGCTATCAGCTTGTATGTCTTCCTTCAGATGTGGCTGCAAGGAATCTGCGAGATCTAAAAGGCCGCGAAAAGAAACCTTTTGCTATCATGTTCTCAGATATCGATAAGATATCCGAATACTGTTATGTTAATGAAAAAGAAAAGGAGCTTCTTGTTTCTTCTGCAAGACCAATAGTTCTTTTACAAAAGAAGAAAGATTTTCCTGAGTCGGTCTGCAGGGATAGCAGATATATTGGAGCTTTCCTGCCTTCGTCAGGGATTCACAGACTTTTGTGCGATGTGTTGGGACCGCTTATCGTTACCAGCGCCAACAGATCCGATGAACCCATGATATATTCGGACGAAGACTTTTTTGATACATTTTTAAACGAAAATAATGAACAACGTGCTTACGGAGTTCTTTACCATAAAAGAAAGATAAATATTGCGCAGGATGATTCTGTCATGTTTGTTATCAGAACATCAAAAGGCTATTATCCTGCTTTTATACGAAGAGCCAGGGGATTCTTCCCATTGCCGGTAATGATCGGGGGCAAAAACAATAATTCCAGTGACGTATCTGTTCTTGCCATGGGAGCAGATCTGAAGAATACCTTCGCCTTTGGCAAAAAGGACAGAGTAATCCTTTCTCAGCATCTTGGTGATATGGCTGATATGGGAGTGTTTGATGAGTATAGGGAGCTTATACCATATTACAGATCCATATTTGAGTTCTCTTTTGACAAGGTGATATGTGATAAGCATCCCGGTTATTATTCATCGAATTATGCCCGTAAGCTCATAAAAGAACAGGGTATTGATGAATCAGGTCTTATTGCCGTTCAGCATCATCATGCACATATTCTGTCGGTTATGGCTGAGAATTCTCTTGATAGCTGTATTGGCATTGCATTTGACGGAACAGGTTTCGGAGACGACGGAAATATCTGGGGCGGTGAATATTTTTACTGTAATAAAGCTCAGGTTAAGCGCTATGGCCATATGTCATATGTGAAGTTATCCGGTGGCGACATGGCTCCAAAGAAAGCTGATATGATCCGTGATTGTTACAGAATAGCTGCCGGAATAAAAGAAGATAAGGTTCCGGAGATCATCAAGGCTGCTCTCAATAATGATATAAATACCTTTACCACATCCAGCGTGGGCAGGCTTTTCGACGCTGTTTCATCCCTGCTTGGAATATGCGATTACAATTCCTATGAGAGTGAATGTGCCGGCCTTCTTGAAAAAGAGGCCTGGAGATATACAGGTATTGACAGACCGGAATTTGAGCTTAAAGTATATAGGGATGATAATGGTAACATTCTCACAGATCAGGCTGTCTTATTCAGACAGATCGAAGAATGTGTCGACCAGGGAAAATATAATACTGTTTTATGCGCTTACGCATTTCATGTGGCCATTACAACAGCCATCAAGAATGTTTGTGATATCATAAGCGCGGAAACGGGAGAGAAGAAGGTATGTTTATCGGGAGGAGTTTTTCTTAACCGCCTTCTTTTAACTAAGACTATCAATTTACTCAGCATCAGCGGATATGAGGTATACTGGAATCAACAGGTTCCGGCTTCTGATGCAGGGATTTCACTGGGACAGGCCTATTATGGGCTTATGTCTTTTGAAGATTAGAAAGGATTTTTATGTGTGTTGCAATTCCGGGAACAGTTATAAAACTTGATGGAACCAAGGCTACAGTTGATTTTGCGGGAAATATTGTAAATGCTGAGGCCGGCCTTGTTAATGTCAAGGTAGGTGATAAGGTTTTGGTTCATGCAGGCTGTATCATTCAGACTATGGATGAAAAGCTGGCAAATGAGATGGAAGAACTCTTTAACGAGATAGAAGGGCTTACAATCTGATGCAGACTCTTGAAGAAATAGTTAAGGCTTTAAAAGAATATGACGGGGACGAAGTTCGGATCATGGAGGTTTGCGGAACTCATACAGCAGCGATTTCTGAAAATGGAATTCCTGCCATGCTTTCTCCCAAGATCAAGCTGATTTCCGGCCCCGGTTGTCCTGTTTGCGTGACGGTTACCGCTGTGATCGACAAACTTGTTGAGCTGTCCATGAGGGAGGACACCATAGTACTGACCTTTGGAGATCTCATAAGGGTTAAGGGAACAGATAAGTCCCTTGCAGATGCAAAGGCTGACGGAGCCCATGTGAGAATGGTTTATTCCCCTATGGAATCCATTAAACTGGCGGAGGAAGATCCCGCTCATACCTATGTTTTTGCTGCCATAGGTTTTGAAACCACAACTCCTGTATATGCTATGCTTCTGGAACAGGCAGATAAAAAGAATCTTAAGAATTTAAAGCTCCTTACAAGTCTTAAGACAATGCCCGAAGTAATCAGATGGGTTGTAAAAAACGGCGGCGGAATAGATGGCTTTATTGCTCCGGGACACGTGGCTGCTGTAACAGGAAGCGGTATTTTTGAGGAACTGTCCAAGGAGCTTGGTATTCCCTTTGTAGTATCCGGATTTGAGGGAGCGCAGCTTCTTATGACTATTTATGCTCTTGTTTCCATGAAGGGCAAAACAGGCATGAAGAATCTCTATAAAGATGTTGTAACCTATGAAGGCAATCTTAAGGCTAAAGAGGCTGTTGAGAAATTTTTTGAACCTTCCGATTCATCCTGGCGCGGTATGGGAACCATCCCGGGGTCAGGTATGACCTTGAAGAAAGAGTATCTGCAGTTTGATGCGGGAAGTATCGGACTTGATACTGACAATATGCCTGCAGGCTGTCAGTGCGCCAATGTTCTTGTGGGAAAGCTTAGACCCTATGAATGTCCGCTTTTCGGTAAGGTATGCACACCTGATAATGCCCATGGCGCCTGCATGGTTTCCACAGAGGGAAGCTGCTATAATTACTTTGTTTCAGGCAGAAAATAAGTATTTGGAGATTTAGGATATATGAAGATCACAATGGCTCACGGAAGCGGCGGTGAATCCACTTCCAAATTGATAAAAGAGGTATTTGCCAAACATTTTCGTAATGAGATATTGGAAAAACTTGAGGATTCTGCTGTGGTTCAGGGAGCAGGAAAGCTTGCTGTTACCACTGATTCTTTTGTTGTTACACCTATCATTTTTCCCGGAGGAGATATCGGAAGACTTGCTGTATGCGGCACTGTTAACGATCTTCTGATGAGCGGCGCAAGGCCTAAATACATAACCTGCGGATGCATCCTGGAAGAAGGACTGGATATAGATATACTGGACAAGGTCATAGCTTCTTTTGCTGAAACATGCAAGGAAGCCGATGTTATGGTAGTGACCGGTGATACCAAAGTTATTGAGAACAAGGGCGGCGAACCCGGGCTTATTATCAATACATCAGGCGTTGGTTTTATTGATGATGACCTGGCTGTTCCGGGACCTTTTAATCTTGAAGATGGTGACAAGATCATTATTTCAGGTAATCTTGGAGATCATCACGCAGCTATTCTTGGCAAAAGAATGGGAATTGACAGCAGTATCCTGTCGGATGCAGCTCCTCTTAAGGAGATGGTATTTGGTCTTCTTGACGCGGGAATCAGGGTTCATGCCATGAGAGATGTGACAAGAGGCGGTCTTGGCACAGTTTTGAATGAATTCAGCGAGAGCTCAAAATGCAGTATCGAGCTTGAGGAACAGCTTTTGCCTGTATCAGATTCTGTAAAGAATTTCTGTGGTATGCTGGGCCTGGATCCTCTTTATATGGGCAATGAAGGAAAAATGGTTCTTTCAGTTGCTTCTGATGAAGCAGAAAAGGCGGTTTCCATCATTCGAAGCGCGAAATACGGCGAAAATGCATGTATCATCGGGCAGGTTCATAAACAGGACAGCTCATCCGATAATAATAATGTGACACTTCGTACTAAGATAGGCGGAAAACGCATAATTGGTCTTATGTACGGAGAAGGTCTTCCAAGAATTTGTTAAATGTTGTAAAATAAAGCTTGTCTTTTGAGATATTTTTGTTTTTTGAAAGGGATTTTAATGGAATTCAGAAGGATAAACAAGGATACTGTTACATGTATTATAACTGAAGATGATATGGACGAGCAGGGAATCAAGCTCGAGGATCTGTTTGAGAAAAAGAAGGAAGCAATGGAATTTCTTCATGATGTCATGAGGAAGGCTGAGGAAGAGGTTGATTATAAGCCTACAGGTTCATTTATGCCGATGCAGATAACGGTTCTTCCCGATCATTCAATTTCTCTTACTCTTTCTGAGAATGCGTCAGCTTCTTTTGGCGAGATTCTCAAGAATCTTACTGATAAGGCAGGAATCAAGATTCCTAAAAATGTACTTGAGGACATCGGAGATGCTGCCAATGACGAGCGCATTAACAGACTTAATGAGTATTTGAAGAGCCTTAAGCAGCTCACCAATTCTGTTAAGGATATTATGGAAGAGAGTGGAATCGCTGAGAATCCTGACAAGGTTCTTTTGAACAAGGGTGAGACCGTTGAGAACAATATGAACAAGGCCTCCAAGATCAGCAGCGGATTTAAGAAGGATCAGGCTGCACTTTCTGAGGAAGAGAAGGCCAAAAGGGATCAGAACAGGCTTAAATTCCACGAATATGTATTCAGATTTGAGGACATTCATACAGTTATCAAGTTCTGTGCCAAGGCCCCTAAGGATCTGAATATATCCAGCTCACTTTACAAAAATGAGAAGGATGGAAGATACTATCTTGATCTCAACAGAGAGAATGAGGATCCCAAGGCATTTGCTTCACTGTTCACAATGGCCTATGAATTTGCTCATTTCCAGGCTACCAACAGGAATGTTATCGCTCATATGAAGGAAAGCTACGAGCTTATTATTGCAGAGGATGCAATCGGTAAGCTTTCACAGGCAGTATGAAACCTGTGATTCAGTGTTTTTCTGTATTGAGATACTATTAAATAAATATTATAATTAAACGGTTAGGAAGCTGTCCTAACCGTTTTTATATATGGATTTATGAAAGGTTGTCTGATGCGACTGAATCAATATATTGCTTCCTGCGGAGTTTGTTCCCGAAGAGAGGCTGATAAATTAATACAGGCCGGAAGAGTCACTGTTAACGGCTCCGAGGCTGTTCCCGGAGTTCAGATCTCGGATAAGGATACTGTTACTGTGGACGGCAAAGAAATAAAGCCCTCCAAAACCAGTGTTGTTCTTGCTTATTACAAACCGGTGGGAGTTACCTGTACCGAAAAGGATCAGCATGCTGATAAGACAGTTATCGAGGACCTTGGTTATGGCAGGCGAGTTACCTATGCCGGCAGGCTTGATAAGGACTCTGAGGGGCTTCTTCTCATGACTGATGACGGCAAGCTTATAGAAGCTATGATGAAGGGCTCTAAAAAGCACGAAAAGGAATATGAAGTTACCGTTGATAAGGCTGTTAACGGTGATTTTCTGAATAAAATGTCTCAGGGAGTCTATCTTAAGGAACTGGACAGGACCACAAGAGGCTGCAAGGTTAAAAGAACAGGCAAGTGCTCTTTTAACATAATACTCACACAGGGGCTTAACAGGCAGATCAGGCGAATGTGCAAGGCCCTGGGCTATGAGGTCAAAAAGCTAAAAAGAATCCGTGTTATGACGGTCAGACTTGAAGATTACAAGCTTAGTCCCGGTAAATACACTGAGCTTTCTGAGGAAGAAAAAAGTAAGCTGTACTCAGCAGCTGGATTAAAGTTGGGAGATTGATATTTTGGCTACTATTAAAGAAATCAAAAAAGAATATGATGAGCTTGTAAAAACCATCAAGCATCATATGGATCTGTATTATAACCAGGATGCACCTGAGATTTCAGATTATGAATATGATCAGCTCATGCAGAGGCTTAAGGCCATAGAGAAGGATAATCCATCCTTTGTAACTGAGGATTCCCCTTCAAAAATTATCGGCGGAACTGCCAAGAGAGAAGCCGGTGTTAAGATAACACATAACGTTCCTATGCTTTCTATCGAGGACGTATTTAATAAAGAGGATGTAAAGGCTTTTGTTAACAAGGTTCATGCGGTTCATCCCGGAGCTCTTTTTTCCGTTGAGCAGAAGATAGACGGCCTTAGCTTATCCCTTAGATACAATAAGGGAGATGACGGCAAGATGCATCTTATCATGGCGGAAACAAGAGGAGATGGACTTATCGGTGAAGATGTAACAGCCAATGCCCTTGTTATTCCTGATATACAGCAGACTCTGGAGCTTCCCTATGATTATCTGGAGCTTCGAGGGGAAGTATATATGTCCCATGAGGCTTTTGAGAGATTTAACGAGACCCAGGAGAAGCTTGGCAAAAAGATCGCAGCCAATCCCAGAAACCTTGCAGCCGGAACTCTCAGACAGCTTGACCCGGAGATAACAAGATCAAGAGGTCTTAAGATGTTTGTGTTTAATATCCAGGACGGTCCTGCAGAGCTTAGGGCTTCACATTGCAATGGCCTTGATGAACTGGAAAAAGCCGGAGTTAAGACCGTTTATCACAGACTTTGCAAGAATGCGGACGAAATCTGCGACGCCATTGATGAAATCGGCAATATGCGAGAGAATCTTGAATTTGACCTGGACGGAGCCGTAATCAAGGTTGACAATATTCTCTGGAGAGAGGATTTTCCTGCCGGATCCAAGTATTCAGCAGGCCATATAGCATATAAGTATCCACCGGAAGAGCGAATTGTTGTGATGGATGAGATCCTGGTGGATGTGGGAAGAACCGGTAAGCTTACCTTCACCGGAAGTTTCCACGACAGGGAGACCGGTAAGGCTGCAAGACTTTGCGGCACCAGCGTTTCCAGAGCAACACTTCATAATCAGGACTACATTACTCAGATGCAGATTGGCATCGGTGGAGAATACAAGCTTTTTAAGAGCGGCGAGATCATTCCAAAGCTCAACGGATGCGTCAAGGCTCCTGAGGTGGTATATACTACACCTTCTGTTTGCCCTGTCTGCGGCGGACATCTGGTTAGGGAAGAGGATACTGCGGACATCAGATGCATCAATCCCACATGTCCAGCACAGGTAAGGAGAACCATTGCTTATTTCACCAGCCGTGATGCCATGAATATTATGGGACTTGGTGATACACTTGTTGACGCCCTTGTTTCTGAGGGGTATCTTAAAGATTATTCAGATATATATAAGCTTGGACAGCATCGCGATGAGCTTATTGAAAAGGGTATAATCGGTAAAGAAAAAAATACCGATAAACTATTGGGAGAAATCGAAAAATCAAAGGAAAATGATCCTGTAAGGCTTCTTACAGCCCTTGCTATTCGCAATGTCGGCAAATCCACCGCAAGGGAGATCATGAAACATTTTGACAATCTTATGGATCTTACCAAAGTTACAGTGGATGGATTTTTGCAGATTCCTGATATTGGCGAGACAACAGCCAATGATTTATACGAATTTTTCCATGAAAAGTCCAATCTTCGCATTCTTGAGACTATGCAGAACCTTGGCCTTAACATGACTATGGAAAAGGATGAAGATGCTTCTGACAAGCTTTCCGGCATGACAATTGTTGTTACCGGAACTCTTCCTACACTGGGAAGAAAAGAGGCGGAAGAGCTGATAGTTAAAAACGGCGGCAAGGCTTCAGGAAGTGTTTCAAAGAAAACAAGTCTTGTTCTAGCGGGAGAAGCCGCAGGAAGCAAGCTTACCAAGGCCCAGGAACTGGGAATCAGGATAATAGATGAAACAGAGTTTCTTGAGCTTATAAAATAATCACAAGGAGATATATTACAAATGCCTATTAAGATACAAAATGACCTGCCTGCAAGAGAAATACTCGAGCGCGAGAATATATTTGTGGTGGATGAAAACAGGGCTATGCATCAGGATATCAGATCCCTGCAGATCTGCATTCTCAATCTGATGCCCCTTAAGGAGGACACTGAACTTCAGCTCCTTAGATCCATGTCAAATACTCCGCTGCAGATGGATGTATCTTTTATGCAGATGAGTTCACATCATTCATCAAATACATCACCTAACCATCTGAACAGATTTTATAATACTTTTGATGAGCTTAAGGATAATACCTATGACGGAATGATAATTACCGGTGCTCCTGTAGAGCAGATGGATTTCGAGCAGGTAGACTACTGGGATGAGCTTTGCAGAGTCTTTGAATGGACCAAGACTAATGTCACATCCACTTTTCATATCTGCTGGGGTGCCCAGGCCGGAATATATTATCATTACGGAATAAATAAGCAGCCGCTGGATGAGAAGCTTTTCGGCATTTTCCAGCACAGGGTTATGAACAGGAAGGTTCCTCTTGTAAGAGGTTTTGATGATGTTTTCATGATGCCTCATTCAAGACATACGGCAACACCTGCCGATGCCATTCATGCCTGCGAGGATCTTGTGGTTCTGGCGGAATCAGATATTGCAGGAGTATTCCTTTGCATGAATAAGTCTGGAAGCCAGATCTTCGTTATGGGACATGCGGAATACGACAGACTCACCCTTGATTCAGAATACAAGAGAGATCTTGGTAAGGGCCTTGATATTCATATCCCGGAGAACTATTATCCGGATAATGATCCTGACAGAAAGCCTGATCTTCTCTGGAGAGGCCATGCCAATAATCTTTATTCCAACTGGCTCAACTATTACGTATATCAGAATACCCCTTACAAGTGGGGACAGATCCTTGATGAGGATAAGAGAAAACTTGCGGCTAAGACACTGACAAAGAAGATCTGAGAAAGATTGAGGTACACAATGGGAGATAAACTGCGAAATATATACACTCAGTTTCCCGGTGGGAAATATAAGGTTCTCACTCTTAGCTATGACGACGGCAAAATAGAAGACAGAAGACTTGTTGAAATACTCAACAGATATGGTCTCAAGGCTACTTTCAATGTTAATTCAGGCCTTATAGATCAGCATTTTAAGGAGTATTACAAGGAAAGAATTCCCATGTCTGAATATAAAGAGCTGTATAAGGGGCATGAAGTTGCTGTTCACACTGTTACTCATCCCACGATAGCAAGAAGCCCCAAGGAGCAGATGGTTCGTCAGATCATAGAGGACAGAAGTGCTCTGGAGAAAGTCATGGGCTATACTGTAAGGGGCAGCGCTTATCCCAACGGCTCCTACAGCGATGAGGTGGTGGATGCTCTTAAGGCCTGCGGCATAAGGTATGCAAGGACTGTCAGATCCACCGGGGATTTTAGCATGCCGGAGCATTATCTCAGATGGCATCCTACATGTCATCATGATTATCAGGGACTTGAGGATCTGAAAAAGCAGTTCGTTTCTCTTTCTAAATCTCAATATATGTATATGTTTTATCTTTGGGGGCACAGTTATGAATTTGAAGTAAACAATAACTGGAATGTCATCGAAGATTTTGCCAAGGATATGGGCGGCAGAGGAGATATCTGGTATGCCACCAATATCGAGATTGTTGATTATCTGGACGCTGCAGGCAGAATGCAGGTGTCCGTCAATGGGGATTTTGCCTATAATCCCAGCGCTGTCAGCGTTTTCCTTGAGGTGGATAAGAAAACTATCGAATGTAAGCCGGGAGTCACCACAGAGTTGTAATTTTCTTTAAAATAAGTTAAAATATATATGTTAAGTCGTTAACTTTTTTAAAAGGAGACTCACTTATGCCACTTGATATGGAAAATGAAGAGGTTGAAGAAAAGACAACGGAATTAAAGAAAAAACCTACTAAGAAGACAAAAGAAATGCTTGAAGAAAATGCCAAGCAGATAGAGGAATTGAAGCAGGAGCAGGCTCGTCTTTCAGAAGATCTGTCAAACCTGGATAAGGAAGATGCGGATCTTGGTGATAAATCTGCTCTGAAGCTCAAGGTAAAGCATAAGAAGTTTGGAGAGGGTGAGATCGTCACACAGGACGGTAAGTATATAGAAGTTAAGTTTGCGGATGTCGTTAAGAAGTTCGTTCTTCCGGGATGCATTGCCGATAAGTTCCTGGAAGTGGACGACGAGGCTGTGTTCGATTACTATGTAAAGAGTAACGAGATCCACAAAAAGCGCATGGCTACAGAGCTTAAGATCAAATCCGCTGAATTCGCTGTTCAGCGTCATCAGGATGCTATTGAAAAGCTCAATGCCAAACTCAAATAACTTCATAATTTTTATTCAAAAAACTGGCCGACTGCTATTTGCAGCCGGCCTTTTTATTATATTGCTTCTTTTATTGTATCAACGTTCTTCTGTGCGGTAGAGAGCATTAGCTTAATACGATTGAGCTGGTTAACCTCAGATGCACCCGGATCATAATCTATAGCTACAATGTTGCAGCCGGGATACATATGACGCATCTGCTTGATAACACCTTTTCCTACAACGTGATTTGGAAGACAACCGAAAGGCTGTGTACAAACGATGTTACTTGCACCTTCCTTGATAAGTTCTACCATCTCACCTGTAAGGAACCATCCTTCACCGGTCTGATTTCCGATGGAAACGATAGGCTCAGCATACTCTACAAGTTTGTAGATGCTTGTTGGAGGATCAAAGTGCTCACTCTTTTCAAAGGCCTTGGTTGCGCCGCTTCTAAGCTTTTCAATAGCCCAGATGGCAGCCTTCATAAGAGTAGCGGTCTTGGCGCTTGTTCCCAGCTCTTTTGCCTTATAAATCTGGTTGTAGAAGCAATAGAGCATGAAGTCTATAAGATCGGGAACTACGGCCTCGGCGCCTTCTGCCTCAAGAAGTTCTACCAGATGGTTATTGGCAGCGGGAGCGAATTTTACAAGGATTTCTCCGACAACTCCGACTCTGGGCTTGATCTCATCTGTGATTTCGATCTTATCAAAGTCCTCGATGATCTCTTTGCAAAGCTTCTGGAACTTGAAGAAACTCATATGCTTGGCTGTAACGAATTCCTTTACAGGACCCATCCATTTCTCATGGCAGGCATCTACAGAACCCTTAACCTTCTCGTAAGGTCTCATGCGGTATACGCATCTCATGAATACATCACCGAAGATAGCTCCGTAAGCAGCTCTTTCAAGCATCTCAAAGTTGATATGGAATCCGGGGTTACTCTCAAGCTTGGAAAGGTTAAGAGAAACAACAGGAATCTGCTCCATGCCGGCTTTCTTAAGTGCTCTTCTGATGAATCCCACATAGTTGGTAGCACGGCATCCGCCTCCGGTCTGGGACATGATGACAGCGGTGCGATTAAGATCATATTTGCCTGAAAGAAGCTCATCCATGATCTGACCAACAACCCAGAGGGAAGGATAGCATGCATCATTATTTACGTACTTAAGTCCCATGTCGATGGCATGTCTGTTGTCATTCTGCATTACTACAAAATTGTAACCGCAGGCTGCAAAGGCGGGCTCTAAAATATCAAAGTGAATAGGAGACATCTGAGGGCAGAGAAGAGTGTAGTTCTTTCTCATATCCTCTGTGAAAAGTACTCTGTTATTGGCACTGGAATTGATATGTCTCACTTTGTTCTTCTGTTTACGAACTCTGATGGCTGCAAGAAGAGAACGAACTCGAATTCTTGCGCTGCCAAGATTATTAACTTCGTCGATCTTAAGGCAGGTATAGATCTTGTCGGAGCCAGAAAGGATATCATTGACCTGATCTGTGGTTACAGCATCAAGACCGCAGCCGAAGGAGTTAAGCTGGATGAGATCCAGATCTTCTCTGGTTCTTACAAAGCTTGCAGCGGCATAAAGTCTTGAGTGATACATCCACTGGTCTGATACTATAAGAGGTCTCTCAGGATTTCCAAGGTGTGAAACGGAATCCTCTGTAAGGACTGCAACACCGTAGGAACAGATCATGTCAGGGATACCGTGGTTGATCTCGGGATCCACGTGATAAGGTCTTCCTGCAAGGACGATACCGTGTCTGCCATTTTCCTCCATCCATTTAAGGGTTTCTTCACCCTTGTCGCGAATATCCTGTCTTGCCTTAGCCATTTCATCCCAGCCGTCTTTAGCTGCCTTGATGACCTGATCCGCAGGGATTTCTGCGAACTCTTTTACCAAAGCCTTGGTAGCTGTGTCGAGACTTGTGAAGGCCATGAAAGGATTGCGAAGCTTGGCCTTGCCGTCAGTGATCGACTCAACATTGTTCTTAATATTCTCAGAATATGATGTAACAATAGGGCAGTTATAATGGTTGGTTGCACCTTCTACCTCTTCGCGCTCATAGAAAAGACCGGGATAGAAGATAAAATCAACATTCTGTCTGATAAGCCATTCCACATGTCCGTGTGAGATCTTGGCAGGATAGCACTCAGATTCACTGGGAATGGATTCGATTCCGAGCTCATAGATCTGATGAGTTGATCTGGGTGAAAGCACAACTCTGTATCCGAGTTTTGTAAAGAAGGTAAACCAGAAAGGATAGTTCTCGTAGAAATTAAGAACTCTTGGTATACCAACTGTACCTCTGTAGGCCTTATCGGCGGAAAGAGGCTCATAACCGAATATTCTCTTATACTTATAATCAAAGAGGTTAGGGATATTGTCGGCATTCTTAACCTTACCGATACCTCTTTCACATCTGTTTCCTGAAATGTGCTGACGACCACCGGTGAATTTGTTAACTGTGAGTCTGCAGTGGTTGGTGCAGCCCTGGCAGGTTGTCATGCTGGTTGTATACTCAAGGGCATTGATCTGGTCAATGGAGAGCATTGTTGTCTTGTAATCATCGGTTTCGCTGAATCTGTCTCTTGCAATGAGAGCAGCACCGAAAGCGCCCATGATTCCTGCGATGTCAGGACGGATTGCCTCAGCTCCGGAGATGATCTCGAAGGCTCTGAGAACCGCATCATTGTAGAAAGTACCACCCTGAACAACTATGTGCTCACCAAGATCTTTGGCATCTGATACCTTGATAACCTTAAAGAGAGCGTTTTTGATTACTGAATAAGCAAGTCCTGAAGAAATATCAGCCACATCGGCGCCTTCCTTCTGGGCCTGTTTTACTCTTGAATTCATAAATACTGTACATCTTGTGCCAAGATCCACAGGGGACTTAGCATAGAGAGCAACCTTGGCAAAGTCCTGTACAGAGTAGTCCAAAGACTTGGCAAAGGTTTCTATAAAGGAACCGCATCCTGAAGAGCAGGCTTCGTTGAGCTGAACAGAGTCAACAGAGCCGTTCTTAATATGGATACATTTCATGTCCTGGCCGCCGATATCAAGGATGCAGTCAACCTCAGGGTCAAAGAATGCTGCTGCATTGTAGTGGGCGATGGTCTCAACTTCTCCGTCATCAAGCACAAGAGCTGACTTAAGAAGGGCTTCGCCGTAACCGGTTGAGCAGGCTCTGGCAATTCTGACTCCTTCGGGCATCAGCTTATAAATCTCCTGAATAGAAGAGATAGCAGTCTTTAAAGGGCTTCCGTTGTTGCTTGAATAGAAGGAGTAGAGAAGATCACCGTCTTCACTGATAAGAGCGCACTTTGTAGTGGTGGAACCGGCGTCTATTCCAAGGAAAGCATTGCCCTTGTAGTCATCAAGCTTTTTGGTCTTGACCTTGTACTGGGACTGTCTTGTCTTGAAATTGTTATAATCATCCTCATTTACAAAAAGAGGATCAAGTCTTGAAACCTCAGCATCCATCACGATTTTGTGAGAGAGCTTGCCGATCATCTCATCCATGCTGTAGCTGGTTTCTTCCTTGGCGTTAAGGGCAGAACCGATAGCTGCAAAAAGATGAGAGTTGTCGGTGTCAATTGTGTGCTCCTCATCGAGATTGAGAGTTCTGATAAATGCAGCCTTGAGCTGATCAAGGAAGTGGAGAGGACCACCAAGGAAAGCAATATGTCCTCTGATAGGCTTACCGCAGGCAAGACCTGAAATAGTCTGATTAACAACAGCCTGGAAAATTGATGCTGCCAGATCTTCCTTGGTGGCACCTTCATTGATAAGGGGCTGAATATCAGACTTGGCAAATACACCGCAGCGAGCGGCGATGGTATATAAAGAATTATAATTTTTGGCATACTCATTAAGACCGGATGCATCAGTCTGCAAAAGAGCTGCCATCTGATCTATAAATGAACCTGTACCACCGGCACAGATACCGTTCATACGCTGTTCAACATTGCCGCCTTCAAAATAGATTATCTTGGCATCTTCTCCACCAAGCTCGATGGCAACGTCAGTTTTGGGAGCCAGAACTTTAAGAGAAGTAGAAACTGCGATAACCTCCTGAACAAAAGGCACTTCAAGGTGCTTGGCCAATGTCAGTCCGCCGGAACCTGTTATTACAGGGTGCAGAATAATATTGCCTGAAACCTTGCCGGCTTCCTGTAAAAGCTCTGCCAGAGTCTCCTGAATGTTGGCAAAATGTCTTTTGTAGTCGGAAAAAACAATGTTTCTGTTGCTGTCAAGAAGCGCAATTTTGACAGTTGTTGATCCGATATCAATACCTAATGTGTAATCCTTTGAAATCATATTAAACCTCATATTTAAGTTTAACCTTATAATAAGAAATAATAAGGTCAAAAATGACAATCTATATGATTATAATGCAGGGAACATTAAAAATCAATGAACATAAATTGCACAAAATCTAAAATGTGGTATGATGGGAAGGTAAAGTTTTGTGAGGGGAAAATTTAAAATGTTGAAAAAGTTTAGGTATTATTTTTCTATAATACTTTTGTGTGTGGCCTTTTGCACTGATTTTTTCGCACTGTCCGTAGATGCTGCACCTGAAAATGTGCCCAAGACTGTTAAGGTTGGATACTATCAGAATGAAGTATTTGAAGATGGTGCTTACGAAGGGGCTGTAAAAAAGGGCTATGCCTATGAATATTATCGTAAGTTGGCTGAATATACCGGATGGAATTATGAATATGTCTATGGGGATTTCGTAACTATTTACAATATGCTTCTTGCAGGAGAAGTGGATCTGGTTGCAGGTCTTGCCTATACCCATGATCGTTCTTCTCTTATTTATTATCCAGCAAGGCCCATGGGCTTTGAGAACTATTTCCTGGTAAAACATGATGACGATGAATCCATAACCCTAGATTCAAGGACTCTTACCGGAAGAACAATAGGTGTTCTCAATTCTGCTATTGTAGATATTATTAAGGGCTTTCTGGATGACAAAAAGATCAATGCCAAGATCATTGCTTACAATGATTATGAGAGGCTTCTATCTGCTTTTGACAGAAAAGAAGTGGATGTTATCGCTGCAGAAGCTGACGGAATCTATGACAGGCATCATGCGGAAGTTCTTTATTCTTTCGGTGAAAATGATTACTATCTCTGTGTAAATAAGAACAGACCGGATCTTTTGAGAAAGCTAAACGAAGCACAGAATCAGCTTTATGCTGATAATCCTGATTATATCGGCAGCCTTCGTAACAAGTACTATTCATCAACGCTGACCAGTAGAGCATTTAATAAATCAGAGGTTGAATGGCTTGCCAATAACAAGAGGATCATCATTGGATATCTGAATGATTATCTTCCTTACAGCGATACTGATGAAAACGGGAAACCTACCGGAATTATTGCAGATATTTTTCCTTATCTTTTCAAGCAACTGGGTATCAACTCATTGAGTTTTGTGTATAAATCCTACAACAGCTATGGTGAGATGATCAGTGCTATCGGTAACGGGGAGATTGATGTTGCTTTTCCTGTGGGCGGCGGACTTTTTTACTCCGAAGAGGATGGAATCCTGATAACTGAGCCTGTTATATCGGCAGTGACGGATCTTGTTTATAATGAAAAACGTCCGGATGATGGTTCCATAGAGTTTGCTGTTAACGAAAAGAATAAGCTTCAGTATTATTACATCAAAAATAATTATCCAAATTCAACGGTCAAAGAGTATCAGACTCTTACGGACTGCCTTAAAGCTGTTTCCGACGGAGAAGTTTCTTATACAACTCTTAACGGATTAAGGACCAGTTCTGTAATTAAGAGCTTTGATAATGAAGACCTTTCCTTCATTCAGCTCAGTTACAAGGATGACAGTTGTTTCGGAGTAAAAATCGGTAATAACGGTCTGCTTATGCTGCTTAACCGCGGAATAAATGTTATTGGACAGGACTATGCCCAGAACATGGTTTTCAGGTATAATCAGAGCCTTAATACAATAACACTTAAGGATATCATCAAAAAATACTATTGGGTTATTTACATCCTTGTTTTTGCCATTGCCTTTAGTATCATGCTTGGACTTATCAGAGACATAAGACTTAGCAAAAAAAGGATCGCAGAAAAAGAAAAGCTCCAGATAGAACTGGAAAAGGCCAACCATCAGAAATTTGTATTTGTGAATAAAATGGCCAACTATATGAGTGATCCTCTGAGAGGCCTTTCTGAACTTATTGATGTTGCCAAGAGAACAAAGGATTCCGATAAAATCAAAGATTATCTTGATGGCATGGATTCCTATACCAATGAACTTGGCGCAGTTATCAATAATATCCTCAATATGAGCAGACTTGAAAGTGGTCAGATTCAGATTGAGGATAAGATAGCATCACCTGTTTTCAAGGGGAAGAGGCTTCTTATAGTAGAAGATTCAATACAGAACAAGATGGTTACCGGCAAGATCCTCAAGAAATTCGGTTTTGAGATTCAATGCGCCAACGACGGAGAAGATGCCTTTGAGAAGCTGGAAGCAGCGCCCGGAGGATACTTTGATGCAATAATTATGGATACGGAGCATTGTAAAAAAGCTGATTTCGAGGCTATTGACAAGATTAGACATCTTTATAATGATGAGAAGGCCAATATTCCTATTGTTGCCATAACATCAGTAAATGCAGATGAAAACAGCGAAACCTTTGGTGATATTCATACACCTTTTTATTTCTCGAAGCCCTATGATATAAAAGAAATGGTTTCGGTTTTTGCCAGAATTTTTAAGTAATACGAGGTAATGAGATGAACAGTTTTATGAATAAACTTGAGAGGAATTTCGGCAGATATGCCATTCCCAATCTTACAATGTACATTATCGGGCTCTATGTTATCGGCTATGTATTAGAGCTGGTTTCCATCAGATACAACATGATCCCGCTTCTTACGCTGAATCCAATACTGATATTTAAGGGACAGATATGGCGTCTTGTATCCTGGGTTCTTATTCCGCCTACGGGGGTCAGTATTCTAACTATTATTACACTGATCTTTTATTATTTTGTAGGTAATAACATGGAGAGGACC
Source organism: Butyrivibrio sp. MC2021 (assembly GCF_000621605.1). Classification (GTDB taxonomy): domain Bacteria; phylum Bacillota; class Clostridia; order Lachnospirales; family Lachnospiraceae; genus Butyrivibrio. The sequence continues at coordinate 227,463 of NZ_JHXX01000001.1, forward strand.
ATGGGAACCTTCAGATACAATGTCTTTGTATTTGGAGGAATGATCCTTATGATTATCGGTGCATTTCTTGCTTATGGAACCTTTCTTCTTGTTGATCCGGAGAATGCAGCTCAGATTGTTACTGATTATGCCAGTGTTTTCAGCACTTATTATCTGCAGCAGATGGTATTTCTCGCTTTTGCTATTTGTTATCCTGAAGTTCAGATTCTTTTGATGTTTATTATTCCAATCAAGGTAAAATGGCTTGGAATAGCTTATGGTGTAATTTTGTTATATTCATGTTTGCAAGGACTTATGGTAGGAAATTTCTGCGTATTCTTTGCAATCGGATCGCAGCTCCTTAATCTGTTCCTCTTTTATGTGCAGACCGGAAGATTATCCAGGTTCAAACCCAAGGATGTTAAGAGAAGACATGATTTCAGCAGAAATGTGAAGATGGCCCCCAGAGGAATTACAAGACATAAATGCGCAGTTTGCGGCAGAACAGAAGAGACCAATCCGGAACTGGAATTCAGATTCTGTTCAAAATGTAACGGCAACTATGAATATTGCCAGGAGCACCTTTTTACACACCAGCATATAAAATAAACAATCGGAGAATTTGAGAGATAATGGGAAATATTAATAATAAAGAGGCTGAGTTTGCGGCTATTTTAAAGCAGGTCACAAGAACAGCAAGAGAGAATAAGAACTTTATCACCAAGGACCAGGTCAATACCGCTTTTTCTGAGCTTGACCTTGACGAAAAGCAGATGGAGATGGTTTACGATTACCTTAAGAACCATAACATCGGTGTTGATGAACAGGCTGTTTTTACAGATGAGAATCTCACAGAGGAAGAGACCAACTATCTCAATGACTATCTCGAGAGTTTAAAAGATCTCCCAAAGCTGACTGATGGCGAACTCGAAGCTATTTCCATGTCAGCTATAGCAGGAGATAAGAATGCTCAGTCCAGGCTTATTGAGAATTATCTCCCTCTTGTGGTTGATGTTGCCCGTATGTATTCTGAACAGGGCGTTTTTCTTGAGGATCTTATCGGAGAGGGCAATTTTGCCCTGACCAAGGGTGTTACCATGCTTGATGCTGTGGGCGAACCTGCAGAAGTTGAGAGCTTTCTTTATAAAATGATGCTGGATGCCATGGAGAATCTGATCGAGGACAATCTTGCCGCTGATGCAGGAAGCCAGAAGGTTCTTGAGCTTGTAAATGAAGTTGCCGATAAGGCCAGAGAACTTGCAGAGGACTTAAGACGTAAGGTAACTGTGGCAGAGCTTATGGAGGAGACAGGCTGGGATGAGGATAAGATCCGTACAGCCATTAAGTTCAGCGCAGATAATATCGAAGATCTTGACAGCGGAGAGAAAAAAGACTGATCTATGAATAATATTGTTAACGAAGACGATTTTAAATACTACATGCAGGATATAGAAAGATATTATTTCGGAGCCAGATACAATTATCTGGAACTTCTGGATAATGAAATGGTTCCGTTTAAGTTTAAGACTATTATTTCCAAATATATGAAAGATGAAGTTGATCTTGATACTACCTTAGAGAGTCATTTTTATTATCTCACAGATGATACCTTTGACTATGAGATACTTAAACAGCTAAAGAGCAGAGTAAGAGTATCTCAGTATAAGGATCCTTTCAAAAAAGAGAAGGGATTTAAAGAGAAGATCTACACCATCCAGGAATTGGTCAGGATCCCTGTGGAACACAAAGAAGAGTACGGGATCATTATAAGAGAACTTATTGTTTCAAAGCTGGCGCTTTTTGCTTTTTCAATCTAAAAAAGCAATAAAAAAACTACCTGACATAAATCAGGTAGTTTCTTTTTGTTTTGATTAAGCTCTTTCGACTTTGTTAGATCTAAGGCAGCTTGTGCAAACGTGTAATCTCTGAGTTGATCCGTTAACTTTAACAGCAACGTGCTGAACGTTTGACTTCCAAACTCTGTTAGATCTTCTATGGGAATGGCTTACGTTGTTACCGAAATGAACGCCCTTGCCACAAATATCACATTTAGCCATTTTGACACCTCCTTATAAGCCATGTAATCTGTTTCTTACAGCAAAATTATTGCAGATTTATCCGCAACATTGATATCTTAGCAGAAAAGGATTTGGATTGCAAGTAAAATCTGCAAAAAATATAGTTTATTTTTTATAAAACTGCTATTATAATACTATATGTATGCGAAAAAGGCAGTATATTATCGCACATTTTAAGGAGGACAAATATGAAGGCTTCTCTAATGAACACTCACATGGGAAATATTTCTATTGATAATGAAGTCATTGCCCAGTATGCCGGTGCGGTTGCTATGGAGTGCTTTGGAATCGTAGGTATGGCCAATGTAAATGTCAAGGACGGACTTGTCAGCCTGCTTAAACTTGATTCCATGACAAGAGGAATTAATGTAACTTTGGATGACGATAACAAGCTGAAGCTTGATTTCCATGTTATCGTTGCTTATGGCGTAAGTATTTCAGCTGTTTCAAACAACCTTATTGATACGGTTAAATATAAAGTAGAGGAATTTACCGGGCTTGAAATCGAGAAGATCAATATCTACATCGAAGGCGTCCGCGTGATAGACTGATTTGGAGGAAGATAGTTTTGAGTAATAATAGTATTGACGCTAAGATGATGGCCAAGATGTTCTTGACCGGTGCCAAGAATCTTGAGGCCAAAAAAGAGTGGATCAACGAGCTTAACGTGTTCCCTGTTCCTGACGGAGATACCGGAACCAATATGACAATGACCATCATGTCAGCAGCCAAAGAAGTTAGCAATCTTGGTGATAACGCAGACATGCAGGCTATTTGTAAGGCCATTTCTTCAGGGTCCCTCAGAGGCGCAAGAGGTAACTCAGGCGTTATTCTTTCACAGCTTCTCAGAGGATTTACCAAGATTGTAAAAGAGCACGATCAGCTTAATGTTACAATTCTTTCGGAGGCTTTTGACAAGGCTGTTGAGACTGCTTATAAGGCTGTTATGAAGCCCAAGGAAGGTACAATCCTTACAGTAGCCAAGGGCACTGCAGAGAAGGCCCATGAGCTTTCAGTAGAAGGCTGTGATGATGTTGAGCGTTTCTGCGAAGAAGTTATTAAATATGCAGATGAAGTTCTTGCCAAGACTCCTGATATGCTTCCTGTACTTAAGCAGGCCGGCGTTGTAGATTCAGGCGGACAGGGACTTGTTCAGGTACTTAAGGGTGCTTTTGACGGATTCCTGGGTAAAGAGATCAACCTTACTATTTCAGAAGAGTCAGTAACACCTGTATCTAAGAATAAAGAGAATGCGGTTCAGGAAGAGGATATTAAATTCGGTTATTGTACTGAGTTCATCGTTCTTTTATCCAAACCTCTTAATGTTAAGCAGGAGATAGATTTCAAGGCTTTCCTTGAATCAATCGGTGACAGCATTGTTATGGTTGCGGATGACGAAATCTGTAAGGTACATGTTCATTCCAATGATCCCGGACTTGCAATCCAGAGAGCTCTTATGTATGGTCAGCTCTCTAATATGAAGATTGACAATATGAGGATGGAGCATCGTGAGAAGCTCTTCCATGAAAATAACGACGGTTCCTGGGCTGAGATCAAGACAGAGATCAATGGTGCCGCAGAACTCACTCCCACATACCTTCCCGGAGACGATATTCCTCTCGGAGATAAGGTTGAGATGGCCGTAGAAGTACAGGCAGAGCCCGAGATGCCTCATAAAGAAGTCGGATTTGTTACTGTTTGCGCAGGAAGCGGACTGGCTGAGATCTTCAGAGGCCTTGGTGTTGACTATGTTATCGAGGGTGGTCAGACCATGAACCCTTCTACAGCTGATATTCTTGATGCTGTTGAGAAGGTTAACGCTGATACAGTTATCGTTCTTCCTAATAATAAGAACATTATCCTTGCAGCTAATCAGGCAGCAATCATGTCTGAGGACAATGATGACAACAAGAAGATCGTAGTAGTACCTTCAAAGACTGTTCCTCAGGGTATCACAGCACTTATCAATTATGTTCCTGGTGCAAGCGTTGAGGACAGCGTTGCTGCTATGACTGAGTCACTTTCTACTGTTAATACAGGTGAAGTTACCTACGCTGTTAGAGATACAGTGATCGATGATGTACAGATCAAGCAGGGCGACTACATGGGCATCGGTGATGCCGGTATTCTTGCGGTTGGCGGCGAGATAGCTGATGTTACCTTCGATATGCTTTCCAAGATGATGAGCGATGAGCTTGAGCTCATAAGCGTTTATTACGGAGAGGATGTGGAAGAGAGCGAGGCTGAGAATCTTAGACAGAAGATCAGCGACAGCTTCCCTGGATGTGACGTTGAGCTTCAGTATGGCGGACAGCCTATCTACTATTACATTGTTTCAGCAGAGTAATCATATGAGATATTTAGCCGGGATTTATCCCGGCTATTACTTTATTACAGGAATTACAAAAGAGGTTTCAAGGTGGGAAAAAGAGAGCGACAGGAATCAGTTACAGGCATAAAAGGAATCGGGGATAAAACTGCAAAGCTTTTCGAAAAGTGCGGCGTCAGGACCATAGATGACCTTCTTACATATTATCCAAGGGGCTATGATCACTATAAGACTCCTGTAAGAGCCTGTGATGTCAGGCCCGGAGAGATCAATGCTGTCAAACTGACAATAATTGGAAGAGTTACTTTGCGACGAGTAAGGAATCTTTCCATTATTGCCTTTGAGGCTGCAGATCAGACCGGTAAGCTCAGAATGGCTTATTTTAACTCTCCCTACCTTATGAGTTCCTTGAAATCAGGAACTACTCATATATTCAGAGGTATGGTTCAGAAAAAGGGAAGTTTCCTTGAGATGGACCAACCCAAAATATATAAGGATGTGGAATACGCTGCTTTATTGGGAACCTTGCAACCCAGATATCCTCTCGTAAAAGGGCTTTCCAACAACACAGTTTCCAAGGCTGTAAGTGCGGCATTTAAAAGCGCCGGCGAATTTGAAGAATTTGTTCCGGCAGACATTCTTGGAAGGCTTAGCCTGGTTTCATTTTCTCAGGCTGTCTATAATATTCACTTTCCAAAGAATGAAAAGAGCCTTGAGGATGCCAGAAGAAGGCTTGCTTATAATGAATTTTTGCTATTCGTATTACAGCTTCGTCTACTGAAGGCTAATCAGGAGGATATTCCCAATGCATATCCTATGATAGAGACTTCAGATACAACAAGGTTTCTGGAGAAGCTACCATATAAACTTACAGGAGCCCAGGAGAGAGCCTGGGAGGATATTAAGGCTGACATTACAGGCAAAAGTGTGATGAACCGCCTTATCCAGGGTGATGTTGGCTCGGGTAAAACTGTTCTTGCTATGCTGGCACTTCTTATGACGGCTTCCAACGGCTATCAGGGGGCTCTTATGGCACCGACAGAAGTTCTTGCTGCCCAGCATTACGAAAGTTTTATGGGGCTTATCAAAAAATATAATATAGACAATCTTAAACCTGTTCTTCTTACGGGCTCACTTTCCGCCAAGGACAAAAAAGAAGCCCAGAGACAGATAAAAGAAGGAGAGGTCAACTGTATAATCGGCACCAATGCTCTTATTCAGGCAAAGGTGGAGTATAAGAACCTGGCTCTGGTTGTTACCGATGAGCAGCATCGTTTTGGGGTTAGGCAGAGAGAGTCCCTTGCCGGAAAGGGGATGAACACCCATGTTCTTGCCATGAGCGCTACGCCGATCCCCAGAACTCTGGCCATTATCCTTTATGGGGATCTTCATATTTCCATAGTGGATGAACTGCCTATGGGCAGACTTCCTATTAAGAACTGTGTGGTGGGCACCGATTACAGGCCAAAAGCCTACAAATTTATAGCTGATCAGGTTGCCATGGGCCACCAGGCTTACGTTATCTGTCCTATGGTTGAGGAGGGAGAACTGGACGGCGTGGAAAATGTCACCGACTACAGCGAAAAACTAAGGGAAAATCTTCCACCTTCCGTTAGAGTAGAGATGCTCCACGGCAAAATGAAGCCTGACCAGAAAGACCGGATAATGGATGCTTTTGCCCGAAAGGATATAGATGTCCTTGTCTCTACTACTGTTATAGAAGTAGGCATCAATGTTCCCAATGCCACTGTGATGATGATCGAGAACTCAGAGAGATTCGGTCTTTCACAGCTTCATCAGCTCAGAGGCCGTGTAGGACGAGGAGATGCACAGTCCTATTGTATCTTCCTCAATACTTCTGAATCCGATGAGGCAAAAGAACGTCTTGATACCATGAACAAGACCAATGACGGATTCAAGATCGCAGAAGAAGATCTGAAACAGAGGGGGCCCGGAGATCTCTTTGGAGTAAGGCAGAGCGGTGAACTCAATTTCAGGGTTGGAGATATTTATCATGACAGTGATCTGGTTAAAGAGTCTGCTATGGATGCCGACAGAATTTTAAACGAAGATCCGGAACTTTCTTCAATACAATATAGTGTACTTAGGAACGTTTTGACCACAAAATCTGCAAATTTGGTTGACTTTGCAACCCTTTAAAAGTAAGATATATTTTAGTTTATAGTTAAAATATAGGAGAATTGTCAGCATTTGCTGATAGGGGAGAATTCTGATATGTCTAAGATTGCAATAATCACAGATAGTAACAGTGGAGTAACTCAGGCACAGGCCAAGGAGCTGGGCTTATTTGTTGTTCCTATGCCCTTCATGATCAATGAAGAGGACTATTATGAGGATATTAACCTTACACAGGAGCAATTTTATGATAAATTGGCCGGAGATGCGAATGTTTCTACCAGCCAGCCTTCACCGGATTCATTAATGACTCTCTGGGATAAGGTTTTGCAGGATTATGACCAGATTATATATATTCCCATGAGTAGCGGCCTTTCAGGTTCCTGCCAGAGCGCTACCATGATTGCCAACGAAGAATACGAAGGCAAGGTTTTTGTAATTGATAATCAGAGAATCTCTGTTACTCAGAGACAGTCAGCTCTCGATGCCAAGGCTATGGCTGATGCAGGTCTTCCTGCAGAAACAATTGTCGAGAAGCTCATGGCCAATAAATTCGAGTCAAGTATTTATATCATGCTTGATACTCTTTATTACCTTAAAAAGGGCGGAAGAATCACTCCTGCCGCAGCTGCGCTTGGAACTCTTTTGAGACTTAAGCCCGTTCTTCAGATCCAGGGTGAGAAGCTTGATGCTTTTGCCAAGGCAAGAACATCATCTCAGGGTAAGAGTATTATGATCAATGCCATCAAGGCAGATATTGAGAACCGTTTCGGTGGAATGGATGCCAAGGATTTCTATATTGCCAGTGCATATACCAAGGATCTTGAGGCTGCTAATGAATGGAAAAAGGAAGTGGAAGCAGCATTCCCGGGATTTGATATCCATATGGATCCTCTTTCCTTATCAGTTGCTTGCCATATCGGACCGGGCGCACTGGCTGTTACGGTTACCCGCAAGCTTCACTTTTAATAATATTTAGTTTTTTTGGGGGTTATAGCATGGCAAATGAACAATATAATGCTTCCAGCATTACCGTACTGGAGGGACTTGAGGCTGTTCGTAAGCGTCCCGGAATGTACATAGGAAGCGTTACTACAAGGGGTCTCAATCATCTGGTTTATGAGATTGTAGACAACGCTGTAGATGAACATCTTGCAGGTTTCTGCAACAAAATCCATGTTACTCTTGAAGCCGACGGATCGGCTACTGTAGAAGATAACGGTAGAGGTATTCCCGTTGAGATGCACGCCAAGGGTGTTTCCGCAGAGCGTGTTGTTTTAACCGTACTTCATGCCGGAGGAAAATTTGATAATAATGCTTATAAAACCTCAGGAGGTCTCCACGGTGTGGGATCTTCTGTTGTTAATGCGCTTTCAACAAGACTTTCTGTAGTTGTTAAGAAGGACGGATATATTTATAAAGATACTTATGAGAGAGGTATCCCAACCACCGAGTTAAAGGATGGTCTTCTGGTTCCTATCGGTACTACCAAGGAAACAGGAACAGCCATCAATTTCCTGCCTGACGATACCATTTTTGAAAAGACCAGATTCAAAGAGGATGATATCAAGTCAAGGCTTCATGAAACAGCTTATCTCAATCCGTCGCTTACCATAGTTTTCCAGGATAAAAGACCGGGAGTTGAGGAATATATAGAATTCCACGAGCCTGACGGAATCACCGGATTCATCAAGGATATGAACAAGTCCAAGGAATCTGTACATGAAGTTGTTTCCTTCAGCGGCGAGAGCGAAGGCGTTGAGGTAGAAGTAGCATTCCAGTATGTTAATGAATTCCACGAAGAGGTTCTTGGATTCTGTAATAATATCTACAATGCTGAGGGGGGCACACATCTTACCGGTTTCAAGACGATGTTTACCAACATTATTAATCAGTACGCCCGTGAGCTCAACATCCTCAAGGAAAAAGACAATAACTTCACCGGAACAGATGTAAGAAATGGAATGACTGCCGTTATTTCCATCAAACATCCGGATCCACGATTTGAAGGACAGACCAAGACCAAGCTTGATAACCAGGATGCGGCAAAGATCGTTTCTAAGATCACAAATGATGAGGTTACAAGATACTTTGACCGTAATCTTGAAACATTAAAATCAATCATCGGCTGTGCAGAAAAGGCTGCCAAGATCAGGAAAACTGAAGAAAAAGCCAAGACAAACATGCTTACCAAGCAGAAATACTCCTTTGATTCCAATGGTAAGCTGGCTAACTGTATCAGCAAAGATGCATCCAAATGCGAGATCTTTATCGTAGAGGGAGATTCCGCCGGCGGAAGTGCCAAGATGGCAAGAGACAGAAACTTCCAGGCAATCCTTCCCATCAGAGGTAAGATCCTCAACGTAGAAAAGGCCAGTATCGACAAGGTCCTTGCCAACGCAGAGATCAAGACCATGATCAATGCCTTTGGCTGCGGCTTTTCCGAAGGCTACGGCAATGATTTCGATATCAGCAAGCTTCGTTATGACAAGATCATTATCATGGCCGATGCGGACGTGGATGGTGAGCACATCTCGACTCTGCTTCTGACACTGTTTTACAGATTTATGCCTGAGCTTATATATCAGGGGCATGTTTATGTTGCTATGCCTCCGCTTTATAAGGCAGTTCCTGCAAGGGGCAAAGAGGAATACCTCTATGATGATTCAGCCCTTGCTAAATACAGAAATACACACAAGGGTTCTTTTACTCTCCAGAGATACAAAGGTCTCGGTGAGATGGATCCCGAACAGCTTTGGGAGACAACCCTGGATCCCGAAAGAAGACTTCTTAAGGCCGTGGAGATTGAAGATGCCAAGATGGCTTCCCATATGACGGAGCTTCTTATGGGCGTTGATGTCCCTCCGAGAAGAGAATTTATTCATCAGTATGCAACTGATGCGACACTTGATATTTAAAGATTTTGAGGTAAAAGCGTGGAAGACAGAATTATAAAAACCGAATATTCTGACCTGATGCAGAAATCTTTCATAGATTATGCCATGAGCGTTATCGTTGCCCGTGCACTTCCTGATATCAGAGACGGTCTTAAGCCGGTTCAGCGTAGAACCCTTTACGATATGTATGAGCTGGGTATCAGATATGACAGACCCTATAGGAAAAGTGCCAGAATTGTTGGCGATACCATGGGTAAATATCATCCTCACGGCGACAGTTCCATCTATGACTGTCTCGTTGTTATGACCCAGGACTTCAAGAAAACTGTACCTTTGGTAGACGGCCACGGTAACTTTGGCAATATAGAAGGCGACGGCGCTGCTGCCATGCGTTATACAGAGGCAAGACTCTCCAAACTTACACAGGAGAACTTCCTTGAGGACCTGGACAAAAACGTTGTTGATTTTGTTCCCAACTTTGATGAGACGGAGAAAGAGCCCTCGGTTCTTCCTGTTAAGATTCCTAATTTCCTGGTAAACGGTTCAGAAGGTATCGCTGTTGGTATGGCCACCAGCACACCTCCTCATAATCTTGCTGAGGTAATTGATGCAGAGATAGCCTATATTCAGGATGATTCTCTTACTACCAGGGATCTGATGAAGTACATCAAGGGACCGGATTTCCCTACCGGCGGCGTTGTTATCAACAAGGATGAACTCCTTAGCATATACGAGACCGGTACCGGTAAAATAAGACTTCGCGGCAAGGTTACAACGGAGAAGGGCAAGAACGGACATATCAATCTTGTAATCACCGAGATCCCTTATACCATGATCGGTATGGGAATCGGTAAGTTCATGGCAGATGTGGCAGAGCTTGCTGAGAAGAAGATCACCAATGATATTGTTGATATTTCCAATCAGTCTTCCAAGGAAGGTATCAGAATCGTAATCGAGCTTAAAAAGGATACTGATGTCGAAAATTTTACCAATCTTCTTTATAAGAAGACCAAATTGGAAGATACCTTCGGCGTAAATATGCTTGCCATAGATAACGGAAGACCCGAGACCATGTCTCTTAAGGAAATTATGAGGGCATGTGCGGATTTCCAGTTCGAAGTGGCAACCCGTAAGTACACAACTCTTCTTAAGAAAGAGCAGGACAAGAAAGAGATTCAGGAAGGTCTTATCAAGGCCTGCAACGTAATCGATCTTGTTATTGAGATATTAAGAGGCTCCAAGGACAGGCCCATGGCCAAGAACTGTCTTGTTAACGGCGTTACGGACGGAATCAACTTCAAGTCCCGTGAGTCCAAAGCAATGGCTTCTCAGCTTCTTTTTACAGATGCCCAGGCAGATGCTATTCTTGATATGAGGCTTTATAAACTCATAGGCCTTGAGCTTGACGCTTTGGTAAAAGAGCACGAGCAGACCGTAGCAAATATTTATCGCTACGAGGATATACTTGAGAGTCATGAATCCATGTCTCTGGTGATTCAGGATGAACTCAACAAGATAAAGAAGGAGTTCAGAACTCCCAGAAAGACAGAGATAGACAATAAAGAGAATGCTGTTTATGAGGAAAAACCGGTTGAAGAAATCGATGTTGCTTTCATCATGGACAGATTCGGATATGCCAAGACCATTGATGTCAATACTTATGAGAAGAACAAAGAGACTATCGAAGCAGAATTCAAGTTCTCCTTCGTTATGAAAAATACCGGAAAAGTATGCTTCTTTACCAATACCGGTAATCTTCATACCGTCAAGGCCATGGATCTTCCTCAGGCCAAGATGAGAGACAAGGGTGTACCTATCGATAATATCAGTAATTTTGATACATCCAAGGAGACTATAGTTCTTGCAGCCAGCCAGTCCGATCTCAATCTCTACAGACTTATGTTCACAACCAAGATGTCTATGATAAAGATTGTTGACGGCGGAGAATTTGATGTTTCCAAGAGAACCGTAGCTGCTACCAAGCTCAATGATGACGACGAAGTAGTCAATGTTACTGTTCTTCATGCCCAGAAAACAGTTATTTTGCGTTCCAACGAAGGATTTTTCCTTAGATTCTATGTTGAAACCGTGCCTGAAAAGAAGAAGGCTGCTGTTGGCGTAAGAGGCATGAGACTTGGCAAAAATGATTATATCAGGGATGCGTTCTTCCTTAATGACCAGGAAGAAAAAGCTATAGATCACAACGATAAGAAACTGGAACTTGGCCACCTCAAGGTAACCAGCCGTGATACGAAGGGAACAAAGGTGAGATTATGAGAGTAATTGCAGGTTCTGCAAGAAGATTAAAACTGGTAACTCCTGAAGGAAACGATACCAGACCAACCCAGGACAGGATCAAAGAAACACTTTTTAACATGATCCAGTTACAGGTTCCCGGTTCGGTATTTATTGACCTTTTCTCCGGCAGCGGCGGAATCGGTATAGAAGCTCTTTCAAGAGGCGCTAAAAAAGCATATTTCATAGAAAATGCCGCCAATGCTGTTAAGTGCATTACAGCCAATCTGAAAACCACTCATTTTGAGGATGTAGCTACTGTGCTCAAACAGGATGTTGTAATGGGGCTTCGAAATATTCATGAGCAGGAGGCTGATATTATTTTTATAGACCCTCCTTATCATGAGGATCTGTATGAGAGGACTCTTAGCCAGCTTTCAGCTATGGATTATGTAACAGAGAATACCTTGATAATCGTTGAGAGTGATGTAGATATGGACTTTTCATTTGTCGGTGACTTTGGCTTTGAAGTCAGAAGAGAAAAGGAATACAAGACAAATAAGCATGTCTTTATTTACAGAAAGGAACAATAATGAAGATTGCCGTTTATCCCGGAAGCTTTGATCCTGTGACCTATGGCCATCTGGATATTATTACACGTGCCGCCAGGATGTTTGACAAGGTAATAGTGGTTGTGATGTGCAATTCAGCTAAAACTCCATTGTTTACCCTTGATGAACGTGTTAAAATGTTAAGAGAGTCTATAAAAGACCTTAATAATGTTGAAATAGATTCCTTTGGCGGGTTAATGATCGACTACTGTAAGGAAAGAGATATTCATACAGTTATCAGGGGACTTAGAGCGATAACCGATTTTGAATATGAACTCCAGATAGCTCAGACCAATAAAGAGCTGTCTCATAACGAAGTCGATACAGTCTTTTTAACAACTTCACTGAAATATTCATATTTGAGCAGTTCTGTTGTAAAAGAAATTGCCAGCTATAATGGGGACATAACTCCTTGTGTTCCCGGCTTTATTGCGGATACTCTGTATGAAAAATTCGGACATAAAAAAACTACTACATCTGATCTCGTGGATCAGAAATAAAAAGTAGGGGGATTATTATAATGACAAGCAGGATTGAACAGCTTATCGACGAAATTGAGACCTATATTGATAATTGTAAACCACAGCCTCTTTCAGCAACCAAGATCATTGTTAACAAAGAGGAAATTGATGAACTCTTAAGAGAGCTCAGAAGTAAGACACCTGAAGAAATTAAAAGATATCAGAAGATCATCAGCAATAAAGAGGCTATTTTAAATGATGCCCGTCAGAAGGCGCAGGCCCTTATTGATGAAGCTACAGTTCATACAAACGAACTTATCAATGAACACGAGATCATGCAGCAGGCATATGCGCAGGCCAATGAAGTTGTTTCACAGGCTGCCAAGCAGGCAAAAGAGATTCTTGATAATGCCATGAACGAAGCTAACGAGATGAAGGCCTCAGCAGTTGCATACACAGACCAGCTCCTTGCGGGAGTTGAGGATGTTATTTCCCAGTCAATCGATGCTACCAGCAGAAACAATGATGATATCATTGAATCAATCAAGCAGCATAGCGTTGATCTTGTACAGTCTGTAACTGCCAGCAATGACAGCATTCTTTCTGCACTTACTCAGTACAGCGAAATAATCAGATCAAACAGAGCGGATCTTCGTCCGCCGGAGGCTGTTTCATCAGATCAGATCTATGCACAGCCCGCAGCTGAAGAATCTATAAATCTTGATATGCTTAACTGATACATACAAGGCTGCCGCTATAGCGACAGCCTTTATTGATTTAAGCAGCATTTTAGTGAGGTCTTATGCGTTTAGATAAGTTCCTGGGGACCTACGATCTAGGCACCCGCAAACAGATAAAAGAATATCTGAAAAACGGCAGATGCACAGTTAACGGTGTCGTTGTGACCAAGCCGGATGTACATGTTGATGAATCAAAGGATGAGATTTCCTTTGACGGAATCCTCCTTGAATATAGTAAATACCATTATTATATGCTTTATAAGCCCGCCGGTGTTGTTTCCGCAACAACAGACGGACGAAATGAGACGGTATTGGATCTTCTCTCAGAAGAGAATGTGAAGGGCTTAAGCCCCGCAGGAAGACTTGATATTGATACAGAGGGACTTCTCCTTTTGACGGATGACGGAGGCCTTATTCATAGACTTCTTTCTCCCAAAAAGCATGTTGATAAGGTGTATGAGGTACATCTTGCTCACGAGCTGTCTGACAATGATATCAGCAAGTTGGAAGCCGGAGTAAATATCGGAGATCTTAGGGACGATGGAAGTCCTGATCTTACACTTCCTGCCCGGATAGAAGTTGCTTCTCCTGATGAAGAGGGACGTCCTGTGGTTCTTTTGACCATACATGAGGGTAGATTCCATCAGGTCAAGAGAATGATGGAAGCAGTCGGAAATGAAGTACTGTTTTTAAAGAGACTTTCCATGGGCCCGCTGAAGCTTGATGAAAGTCTTTCTCCCGGTGAGTATAGGAAACTTACCGAAGAGGAGCTTAAAGCGCTTAATGTAAGCGAATAATATTATTTATGGAGTAATTATGAGTTCTAAAGTTTATAAGGGCGATTTTGGATATATCAAGTACAGGAGAAAGGTTGCCATTATCAGGACTGCCATCTGTCTTTTGATTGCGGTGGGGCTGTATGTGGCAGGACTTTTGATCTTTAAGACCCAGAAAAATGGTCTTAGCATTATAGCAGCACTTAGCTGTCTTCCCACCGGTTGGAGCGGAGTTAATCTTGTAATGCTTCTTAAGGCTTCTTTTTGCAACGACAGTGATCATGAAAAGATAGAGAAGAGTAAGGGTGGTCTTTTGATACATTATGACCACGTTATTACCTCTTATGAGACCAATTATAATATTGATGCCTCTACAGTACTGGACAAGAATATCTGCATGTATTCCTCCGATCCCAAGATGGATATAAAGGACTGTGAGAAGCATATCAAAAAGATGGTGGCTCAAAGCGGTTATTCCAGCTACAGCATAAAGATTTTTAAGGATATTGATCAGTTCTGCAGCAGATTGGAACAGCTTGAGAAACTCAGGGCTGAAAAGGATATCGATCCTCAGGCTATAGAGGATGCCTGGGTTCCCGGAACAGTGCAGACCGCAGCATCAGTTCTTCTTTCAATATCATTATAATCGGAGCAATATGAAAGAAATCGTAATCGGAGAAAACCAAATAGATAAGAGGCTTGACGGGTTCCTGAAATCCTATTTTCCGGAAGCTTCCACCGGCTTTTTATACAAAATGCTTCGTAAGAAAAATATTACCTTAAACGGTAAAAAGGCCTCCGGAACTGAGAAACTCAAAGTTGGAGATAAGATCAATATCTTTTTTTCTGATGAAACCTTTGAGAAGTTTAAGGGAAAGAGCAGCAATGCATCATCAGCTGAGCCTTTTTCCGCAAAAGAGGCAGAGGCTATAAAAAGTCTTGGAGATATTAAGATCATTTTTGAGGATAAAAATATTATCCTTGTAAATAAGCCTGCCGGCGTACTTACACAGAAGGCTACGCCGAAAGATATAAGTCTAAATGACTGGCTGATCTTTTATCTTTATAACAAGGGCGAGGTTACTGCTGAAAGTCTTGATACTTACAGACCTTCCGTATGTAACAGACTTGACAGAAATACCAGCGGCCTTGTCATATGTGCCAAGTCCCTTTTGGGTGCCCGCACCATGAATGGGCTTCTGAAGGACAGGAATGTTCATAAGTACTACAGGACCATTGTCAGTGGCAAACTTTCTGAACAGATTACGTTAAAGGGCTATTTGTACAAGGATGAAGAGAAAAACAAGGTCTTTATCAAAAAGGAAGACCCTAAAGATGACAGATATACCTATATAGAGACCGAATACAGGCCGGTTAGCTATGATCGGGACAAGGACCTGACTCTTTTGGAGGTCAAGCTTATTACCGGTAAGCCCCATCAGATCAGGGCTCACCTTGCAAGTATTTCTCATCCTATAATAGGAGATGTAAAATACGGCGGTCAGAAGATCGGCTCACTTAAATATCAGCTTCTTCACAGCTACAGACTTATCTTTCCCGAGGATCTTCCTGATGCATTTGGGGACATTCGGGGAAAAGAATACAGAGCAGAGCTTCCTGCAATATTCGGGAAGTTCTTCAAAGAGGGGTAATAATGCCAACCTGGAAATCGAGAGGTCTTAGAGGTTCAACTTTAGAGGATATGATAAACAGGACTAATGAGCGCTATCTGGAGCTCTCTCTGGCCCTTATACAGAAGATTCCTACACCTATAACACCTATAACCATCGAAAAAGAAACAAGGCATATTACCCTTGCATATTTTGATCAAAAAAGTACCGTGGACTATATCGGAGTAGTTCAGGGTATTCCTGTATGTTTTGACGCAAAAGAGTGTGCTGCCGAAACTTTTGCTCTTGAAAACATCCATCCCCATCAGGTTTCCTTTATGGATAGCTTTGAAAAACAGGATGGTATCGCATTTTTTCTTATTTACTATACCGGCAGAAATGAGTTCTATTATTTACCCTACAGACAATTGAATGAATTTTGGAAACGAGCCGAAAATGGCGGCCGTAAGAGCTTTAGAAGAGATGAACTGGATGATTCTTTTGTGATTAAATCCCCAGGGGATAACGGGCTTTTGATTCCCTATCTGGATGCCATACAGCTGGATCTGGACAGGCGGGATTGATATATTGTTGACAATAATCAGGCTTTAAGTTACAATCTTTATTATATTAGCGAATTATCACACTACCACTGTACCATAATAAAGTGAGGTTAACATGACTAAAGTTTTATTACATACACCTGACGGTGTAAGAGACATTTACGGAAAAGAGTGCAGCGATCGGATTATTGTTACTGAGAAAATCCATAACAAGATGAAGCTTTTTGGCTACGAAGACATGGATACTCCTACCTTTGAATTCTTTGATGTTTTTGCAGAGGAGATCAATGCCACCGATGCCAAGGAATTATATAAGTTTTTTGATAAAGAAGGTAACACATTGGTTCTAAGGCCTGACTTTACACCTTCTGTGGCCAGATGTGCTTCCAAATCAATGCTGGATAACGGCAATCCTGTGAGAGTAGCTTATCAGGGCAAGTCATTTCTTAATGTCTCCAACCTGCAGGGCAAACTCAAGGAAAATTATAATATCGGCGTTGAGCTTTTTAATGATGATTCTGTCTATGCAGACGCTGAGATGATTGCTCTTTTGATCGAATCCCTAAAGAGCACCGGACTTAACGATTTCCAGGTTAGTATCGGTGATGCTGATTATTACAAGGGGATCTGCGAAGATGCCGGAATTGATGACGAGACAGAGGCCCTGATCAGAGAGCAGATTGTTCAGAAGAACTATTTTGCTGCTGAGAGCATTATGGCTGAGAGATCAATTCCTGAGAAATATAAAGACCTTTTAGTTAAGGTATCGGAATTTATCGGTTCTGATGAGGCCCTTAATAATGCTGAGAAGGAAGTTACCAATCAGAGATCCCTTTCGGCTATCAAGAGGCTCAAACGCTTGTATCAGGTGTTGAAAGAGTATGACTGCAACCAGTATGTATCCTTTGATCTTGGCATGCTCAGCAAATTCAACTATTACACCGGAGTTATCTTCAGCGCGTATACCTATGGCGTCGGAGATGCTATAGCCAAGGGCGGCAGATATGATTCCCTTCTTGGCAAGTACGGAAAAGAGTCACCGGCTATAGGCTTTGTTATCATCCTGGATGACCTTATGTCTGCTCTTTACAGACAGAATCTTGATATTGAACATGAACAGGCACCCTTGTTACTGGAATTTGACGAAAGCACTTTTGAAGCACAGTTATCAAAGGCTGCTGAGCTCAGAAAGCAGGGACAGAAGGTAGCTCTTGCTTATAAGAAAGGTTAACAGGTGAATTTATGAGATATCTTACTTTTGCCCTTGGAAAGGGACGTCTGGTGGATTCCACCATGGAAATTCTGAAGAAATGCGGCATAGAATGTGAGGAAATTCTTGATAAAAAGACGAGAAAGCTGATTTTTACCAACGAGGAACTGAAGCTTAAGTTCTTCCTGGCAAAGGGCCCTGATGTTCCCACATATGTTGAATACGGTGCAGCTGACATCGGTATTGTGGGCGCTGATACCATTATGGAAGAAAACAGAAGAGTATACGAGGTTCTTGACCTTGGCTTTGGCAAATGCAGAATGTGCGTATGCGGACCACATGATGCGAAAGAACTTTTAGAGCATAGAGAAATGATCCGTGTTGCCAGCAAATATCCCAACATCGCCAAGGATTATTTCTTTAATCAGAAGCACCAGACAGTTGATATCATTAAGCTGAACGGCTCTGTGGAGCTTGGCCCTATCGTTAATTTATCGGATGTTATTGTTGATATTGTAGAGACAGGATCCACCCTCAGAGAGAATGGCCTTGAGGTTTTGGAGGAAATTTGTCCTCTTTCCGCAAGGATGATCGTCAACCAGGTCAGCATGCAGATGGAGACGGAAAGAATTAGAAAACTTATCAATGCAATGAAGGAGAACCTTTGATATATGAAAATCTATGAACTTACAGAGGAAACAAAAAATGAACTTCTGGGTAATCTTCTTGGAAGAAATCCCGGAAGTTATTCAGAATATGAAGCAACAGTAAATGATATAATAACAGATATCAGGAAAAACGGAGACGCCGCTTTATTTGAATACACAAGGAAGTTTGACAAATGCGAAATCACTCCTGAAAACATCCTTGTTACAAGAGAAGAGATTGAGGAAGCATACAAAAAACTTGATCCGGCTTTTGTTGAAGTAATGAAAAAAAGCGCTGAGAATATCAGAGTCTTTCACGAGAAACAAAAGAGAAATTCCTGGATAGATACAAAGGAAGACGGCAGCATCCTGGGCCAGAGGATCATGCCTATTGAGATCTCCGGTGTATATGTTCCCGGAGGCAAGGCTGCATATCCTTCAAGCGTTCTTATGAATGTTGTTCCTGCCAAGGTTGCAGGTGTTGAAAGAATTATTATGTGCACACCTCCCGGAAAGGATGGAAGCGTCAATCCCGGCACACTTGTGGCTGCTGACATAGCAGGTGTTACTGAAGTATACAAAGCCGGTGGAGCACAGGCTATTGCAGCTATGGCTTTCGGAACAGAGAGTGTACCCAAGGTTGATAAAATAACAGGTCCCGGAAACATTTTCGTTGCTCTTGCCAAGAAGGCATGTTTTGGACACGTATCAATTGATTCTATTGCAGGCCCCAGTGAAATTCTTGTTCTCGCCGACGAAACCGCCAATCAAAGATACGTGGCTGCGGATCTTTTATCTCAGGCAGAACATGATGAAATGGCAAGCGCTATTCTTGTAACAACTTCAGAGGAAGTTGCCAAAAAAGTTTCTAAAGAAATAGAAGAATTTTTGAAGACTCTTTCAAGAAGTGAAATCATAAGAAAGTCATTGGATAACTACGGATATATTTTTGTAGCCAAGACCATGGAAGATGCAATTGATGCCGCTAATGCTGTTGCATCCGAACACCTTGAGATCATTACCAGGAATCCTTTTGAAGTTATGACCAAAATCAAGAATGCCGGTGCGATATTCCTTGGCGAATACTCATCTGAGCCTCTCGGAGACTATTACGCCGGACCTAACCACATTCTTCCTACCAACAGAACTGCAAGATTCTTCTCACCCTTAAATGTTGATGATTTCATGAAAAAGACCAGCATTATCGCATATTCCAGAGAAGGCCTTGAGAAAGTTCATGAGGATATCGAGCTCTTTGCTAAGGAAGAGGGACTTACTGCACATGCTAACTCCATAGCTGTTAGGTTTAACTGATTTAGTCAACGCCATAGAGGATTGACTGATATAGATAATAACGATAATATATCATATGTAATTGCAATAACAGCTTCTAAATTGCAAGAAGACTTTCTAAATTATCTATAAAATGCAAGTTTTATAAATAGTTTAGAATTCAAACAACAATATTTTGTAATCATAATAGCGGAGATACTAATTATGGAAAACGAGATTGTGAGCAGAATTGCAACAATAAAACGCGCAACAAAAGAGACTGACATTGAAATCACACTGAATTTGGACGGTTCCGGACAGGTTGAGATAGAAACCGGCATAGGATTTTTTGATCATATGCTTGAAGGATTTGCCAGACATGGTCTTTTTGACCTCAAAGTGAAGGTTAAGGGAGATCTGAATGTTGACGGACATCACACTGTTGAGGATACCGGAATAGTTCTCGGTAAAGCCATTGCAGAAGCAATTGGCGATAAGAAGGGCATCAGGAGATACGGCAGCATGATTCTTCCCATGGACGAGTCTCTGGTTATGAGCGCTGTTGATCTCTGTGGAAGACCATATTTTGTTATGGATGCTGACTTCACAGCTCCTATGGTTGGAGATTTTGATACCCAGCTTGTTCGCGAGTTTTTCTATGCTGTTTCTTGTAATGCTGCCATGAATCTCCACTTGAGAGTAATTACAGGTATTAACGATCACCATAAGATTGAAGCAATGTTCAAAGCCTTTGCAAAAGCTTTGGACGAAGCCTCAAGCTATGACCCTAGGATTAAAGACGTTCTCAGTACAAAAGGAGCCTTATAATATGAGTTTTAAAAAGCGTTTTATCCCTTGTATATATCTGAAAGACGGAAAGGCAATGTCTGATTTTGATTCAGATGTATGTTTATTTGAATCAGCTGTGGAAGCAGCTGAAAAATACAGCAACAATGGCGCTGATGAGATACTTGTTTTTGACCTTTCCCAGGCAGGAAATGATAAGGCTCATGAAGCAGCCCTTGATGTTCTTAAGGATATCTGTAAGGCCTCAGATGTGCCTGTTATAGGCGCCGGCAATGTCAAGAGAATGGAAGATATCAAGAAACTTCTTTATGCCGGATGCAAGAGAGCCTGTCTTGATTATTCCGATGGACTTAATGTGGAGATCACCGAAGAAGTATCTGATAAATTCGGTAAAGATAAGATTCTTATAACATACAGACAGAAAGCTGATATTCTTTCAAACAAGGAAAAAGCTGAAAAATATTGTGAGGAACTGGTTTGCCTATCCGGTAAAGAGGATGAGATTGTTTCGGATACTGACCTTCCGGTGATCATTTTTGCTGATGCTGATTTTACCGGTGAAGTGACAGGGCTTTTAACTGATGAGAGACTTTCCGGAATTAGCGGCCCTTTTATTTCTGAGAATTCTGATAAGATTGATGGATATAAAACCGAATGTTTATCCAAGAATATCCCTATCGATGTTCTAGAGCCTGAATTTTCTTTTGCCGATCTTAAAAAGAACTCAGACGGCATGGTTCCTGTTATTGTTCAGGACTATCGCACGGATCAGGTTTTGATGTTGGCATATATGAACGAAGAAGCATATAATAATACTTTGAAGACAGGAAAGATGACCTACTTTTCCAGAAGTCGTAATGAGCTCTGGCTTAAGGGTGAAACCAGCGGTCATTTCCAGTATGTGAAGTCTCTTTATGCTGACTGTGACCTTGATACCATCCTTGCGAAGGTCAAGCAGATTGGCGCAGCCTGCCACACCGGCAGCTATTCTTGCTTCTATAACGAGATTGCCAGCAAGCAGTATAGCGAAAAGAATCCTCAGAAGGTTCTGGATAGTGTCTATGAGGTCATAAAAGACCGTAAAGTTAATCCGAGACAGGGTTCTTATACCAATTACCTTTTTGACAAAGGTATCGACAAGATCCTCAAGAAGGTTGGTGAAGAGGCTACAGAGATGGTTATAGCCGCGAAGAACCCCAATGACAACGAAGTGGTTTACGAAATGTCTGATTTCCTGTATCATATGATGGTCCTTATGGCTGAAAAAAATGTCAGCTGGGAGGATATTACCGACGAACTGTCACGAAGATAAGGAAAAGATATGAATTATAATTTAGCTCTTTCAGATGACATCCTGCTTAGTATCGAGAAACCGGAAAGATATATAGGCAACGAAGTCAACTCGGTTACAAAAGACAAATCTAAGGTTGATATCAGATTTGCCTTTTGTTTTCCTGATGTTTACGAAATAGGAATGTCTCATCTGGGAATTCAGATTTTGTACGGAATGTTTAACTCTTATGAAGATGTTTGGTGTGAGAGGGTTTATTCACCCTGGACCGACATGGATGAACTTCTTCGGAGTAAAAACATTCCGCTTTTTGCGCTTGAATCACAGGATCCGGTAAAAGACTTTGATTTCCTGGGATTCACAATTCAATATGAGAT
Source organism: Butyrivibrio sp. MC2021 (assembly GCF_000621605.1). GTDB lineage: Bacteria > Bacillota > Clostridia > Lachnospirales > Lachnospiraceae > Butyrivibrio. Next base: position 249,482 of record NZ_JHXX01000001.1, read on the forward strand.
GTGTTACACCAACATTCTCCAGGTGCTTGATCTTTCAGGCATACCGCTTCTGACTAAAGACAGGACCTGGGATGATCCTATTGTCATCGGTGGTGGCCCTTGTACTTATAATCCTGAGCCCATTGCTGATTTCTTTGACATTTTCTATATCGGTGAAGGTGAAACCAGATACAGAGAGCTATTTGATCTCTACAAAAAGGCTAAGGCTGAGGGCATTTCCAGAGAAGATTTCCTCCATGAATGTGCCAAGATCCCCGGAATCTATGTTCCTTCACTCTTTGATATTTCCTACAAGGAAGACGGAATAATTGCAGAGATCAGGCCTGTTTATGATGACATACCTGCAACAATCAAAAAGGAAATGTGTCTTGACCTGAATGACATGTTTTATCCTACCAAGCCCGTTGTACCCTATATCAAGATCACTCAGGACAGAGTGGTTCTTGAAGTTATGCGTGGCTGCATCAGAGGTTGTAGGTTCTGTCAGGCAGGACAGCTCTATAAACCTCTCAGGGAAAAGAACGTTGAGAGACTTAAAAAGCTTGCGCTTGAAGCCCTGGCAAATACCGGATATGAGGAGATTTCTCTCAGCTCGTTGAGTTCAAGCGATTACACACAGCTTCCTGAGCTCATCGACTTCCTGATCGAACATTGTAATGAGAAGAAGATAAATATATCACTGCCATCTCTTAGAATTGATGCGTTCTCTCTTGATGTAATGAGCAAGGTTCAGGACGTAAAAAAGAGCAGTCTTACGTTTGCTCCTGAGGCCGGAACCCAGAGAATGAGGGATGTTATCAATAAGGGACTTACTGAAGAGGATATTTTAAGAGGCTCTCAGCAGGCATTTCTGGGTGGCTGGAATAAGGTTAAGCTTTACTTTATGCTGGGACTTCCCGGTGAAACCGATGATGATATTCTCGGAATCGGAGATATATCCAACAAGATTGCTGCTCTTTACTATGAGACTCTTCCCAAGGATAAACGTAACGGAAGAGCAATTGATATCGTAGCCAGCACTTCATTCTTTGTACCAAAGCCCTTTACACCATTCCAGTGGGCAAGAATGAACACCAAGGAGGAATTCCTTGATAAGGCCAATAAGACCAGAAAAGGAATCATGGCTCAGATCAATCAGAAGCATATCAAATACAACTGGCATGAAGCTGATGCCAGTATGATGGAAGGTGTTCTGGCAAGAGGCGACAGAAAGCTTTGCAAGGTAATCCTGGAAGCCTATAAGAAGGGCTGCATTTTCGATGCCTGGGGCGAGTACTTCAAATTTGATGTATGGATGGATACCTTTAAGGAATGTGGCGTTGATCCGTTCTTCTATACCACAAGAAATCGCACCGATGACGAGATATTCCCATGGGATATGATAGATGCCGGCGTTACCAAGGCATTCCTTTTAAGAGAATGGCACGCTTCACAGGAAGGCAAAAAGTCTTCAAACTGCAGACAGCAGTGTCTTGGCTGCGGTGCGGCTTCCTATGGAGTAGGTGTATGTAAGGAGGGCCGAAACAATGCATAAATTAAGACTTAAATTCAGCAAAAACGGTCCCATCAAGTTCATTGGACATTTGGACGTAATGCGATATTTTCAGAAAGCCATCAGAAGAGCTGATATAGATGTTAAGTATTCTGAAGGTTTCAGCCCTCATCAGGTGATCTCTTTTGCCCAGCCATTGAGTGTTGGTGCCACCAGTGACGGCGAATATATGGATATGACTGTAAACTCCATGACTTCAACTCAGGATATCATGGACAGACTCAACAGCGTTATGAATGAAGGAATCAAGATCCTTGCAGTTACTGAGCTTTCCGACAAGGATGGCAAGGCTATGACATCATCCTTCGCTGCAAGGTACAAACTTTCCTTCAGAGAAAATCTTATGCCTGACTTTGACTGGACTTCAGAATTTGAGAAATATATCTCTCAGGACAAACTTCCTGCCATGAAGAAGACCAAGAGCGGTGAAAAAGAGATCGACATGAGGCCTATGATCTTTGAATACAGTCTTGATAAGGATGCCAAGGAGCTTGATATTCTCCTTAGTATGAGCAGCGCAGCTACCTTAAAGCCTACGCTTTTGTTTGAAGGCTTCTTTGCTTTTGAAGGAAAAGAATTCAACAAGAATGCTCTTAAGATTCACAGAGTTGATACCTATAAAGAGGGCTTTGAAGGCGAAAAGCACTATACTGAGCCTTTTATAACGGATGATACCTCAAAAAGGTTTTATTTAAGCGATGCACAGGTGTAATCATGAATCAGGCTATGATCATTAAGTCGAAGTATAACGGCATTCCTCTGGTAGCTGCGCTTATAGACGATAAGCTTGAGTTTATCTCTTTTGTCAGGGCCAGAGAAACCGGAAACATATATCTGGGCAGGGTTGACCATATTGTTAAGAACCTGAATGCAGCTTTTGTCAGATATTCAGAGGACAAGATTGGCTATTTGCCAATGGATAACATCAATAAAGCATGTGTTATCAATAGAAGCCTTTCCGATACTGATAAACTTCGTGCACAGGATGAAATAATAGTCCAGGTCGATTCCGAGGCTATTAAGACTAAGAAGACCAAGCTCACAACAACCATTTCAGTTTCCGGGAAGTATTGTGTTGTTACTCTGGGGCGAAACGGTGTCGGATGTTCTCTAAAGATTGAGGACAGCCTCAGGCGAATTCTTACAGAAGTGCTTAAGGAAAAATGTAAAGATCTTCTTGCGGATAATACAATTGGTATCCTGGTAAGAACAGATGCTGCTTATCTGAAAGAGGATGAGCGATTTGATATCCTGATGGAAGACATAAAGAAGCAGTATGATCGCCTTCAGGAGTTGATTAAGTGCGGAAGGACCCGTACTACAGGAACATTGCTTTATTGTGCTGACGGTGACAGCGATGATCCCATGGATCCACACATTACCAGGGCTGTCAATTTCCTCAGGTCCCACGGTATAGATTCATATGATATAAAAGAGGATTCCGGAATCTGGGGAATAGGCTCCAAGATCCAGGAACTTCTAAAGAGCAGAGTATGGCTCAAAAGCGGTGCTTATCTTATAATTGAACAGCTTGAGAGCTTCAATGCCATTGATGTAAATACAGGAAAGGCCATTCAGGGTAAGAACGATATATCTGAGAAAGTTAATCTGGAAGCTGCCAAAGAGATCATGAGGCAGATAAGACTACGTAATCTTACCGGCATGATTCTTATAGATTTCATTAATATGAAAAATGAAGAATCTAACGAAAGACTTATATCGGAAGTTAAGAATCTTTGCAGACTTGACCCTGTACATACCAACTTTATCGATGTTACCGGCCTTGGCATTATGGAGCTTACAAGAAACAAAAACGATAAATCGCTGAAAGAAATATTAAAAGATGAGAGTTTAGATGTTGACATTATAAAACAATAGTGTTAATATATCATGGTATGCCGCTTAACTAGGCATAAGTGGGCCCTTTAGCCCCGCCGAAGTTAGCGAGTTTTTTGAAGAAGGAGGTAACTTATGTACGCAATTATTGTAACTGGTGGTAAGCAGTACAAGGTTTCCGAGGGAGATCAGATCAAAGTTGAGAAGCTTGATGTTGAATCCGGAAAAGAAGTAACATTTGATGTTATTGCAGTAAATGATGGTACTCTTAAGGTTGCTGGCGATGTTAGCGCAGCAAAGGTTAGCGCAACTGTTGTTGAGCAGGGCCGTGATAAGAAGGTTATCGTTTACAAGTACAAGAGAAAGACAGGCTATCACAAGAAGAATGGTCACAGACAGCCTTTCACTCTCGTAAAGATCAACAAGATCTCATTATAATATGACATCAATTATTTTCACCAAGACATCCAATGATGCTTATAAGAGTATTGAGTGCAACGGACATGCCGGTTTTGATGATTACGGCAACGACATAGTTTGTTCCGCAATTTCAGTCCTTACTATCAACACCATCAATTCTCTTGATACACTTACAGGAGATGAGATCGATGTTTTTCAGGATGAGGACAAGGGTATCATAAGATTTTCCTTTTTACAGGAACCATCTCATGATGCAGACCTATTAATAAGATCATTCGAACTTGGTATTGAATCAATTTATCAGCAATATGGTAAAAAGTATTTGAACATTAAATTTAGGAGGGAATAAGTCATGATGAATATGAACCTTCAATTTTTTGCTCATAAGAAGGGTGTTGGATCAACCAAGAACGGTAGAGATTCAGAATCCAAGAGACTTGGAGCAAAAAGAGCTGACGGACAATTCGTAAAGGCCGGTAATATTTTATACAGACAGCGTGGAACACACATTCATCCTGGTGTTAATGTTGGAATCGGTAGCGATGACACATTATTTGCACTTGTTGATGGTGTTCTTAGATTTGAGCGCAAGGGCAGAGATAAAAAGCAGGCTAGCGTTCATCCTGTAGAGAATAAGTAATCAGGTATTTAATCGGGCTTCAAACTTATAAACAGTTTGAAGCCTTATTTTTTGAAATAGAATTTGTTATTATATTATTAGTACCCGAAGACAACATAAGAGGATTTGGACATGCCTGTATTTGTAGATAAAGCGAAAATATTTATATCCAGCGGAAAAGGTGGAGACGGCCACATCTCCTTCAGACGAGAAAAATTTGTGGCTAACGGCGGCCCCGACGGTGGAGACGGAGGAAAAGGCGGAGATATCATCTTTCAGGTAGATGAAGGCCTTAATACTCTTGCGGACTTCCATTACGGCGGAAAATATAAAGCCGAAAACGGTCAGGATGGAAACAAGAGACGTTGCCATGGTAAGAACGGCAGCGACCTTATCATAAAGGTTCCTGAAGGAACTGTAATAAAAGAAGCAGAGAGCGGCAAGGTCATTGCAGATATGAGCCGCGATAATAAAGAAATGGTAGTCCTTAAGGGCGGAAAAGGCGGAAATGGCAATATGCATTACGCCACATCCACCATGCAGGCACCAAAATATGCACAGCCCGGACAGCCCGCCCTGGAGCTCGAGGTTCTTTTGGAGCTTAAGGTTATTGCTGATGTGGGCCTGGTTGGATTCCCCAATGTTGGAAAATCAACTTTCCTTTCCAAGGTATCCAATGCAAAGCCCAAGATTGCCAATTATCATTTCACAACCCTTACTCCAATGCTTGGTGTAGTGGACCTTGATGATGCAAGAGGCTTCGTTGTGGCTGATATTCCCGGTCTTATAGAGGGAGCATCAGAGGGCGCAGGACTTGGCCATGAGTTCCTTCGCCATATTGAGAGAACAAGAATGATGATCCATGTGGTGGATGCAGCGTCAACAGAAGGACGTGATCCCCTGGAGGATATCGAACTCATCAACAACGAGCTCGCAGGATACAATGCAGATATCACCAAAAAGCCACAGGTTATTGCTGCCAATAAGATAGATATGCTTCCTGAAGGCGAAGACGCAGAGATAATTCAGAAGATAAGGGATCAGTATGAACCCCTTGGAGTCAAGGTTTTTGCCATATCTACCCTAACTGGAAAAGGGGTTAATGAACTGTTATACTATGTAAGTAGGACGCTTTCCGAGATCCAGGAGAAGCCTATTGTATTTGAACAGGAATACTTCCCTGAGGAGGCTCTCAGAACAGCGGATGAGGCCTTTGAAGTATTTTACGACCAGGAAGAAGCAGAATATGTTATTGAAGGACCTAAGATTGAAAAGATGCTTGGTTACACCAATCTTGAATCCGAAAAAGGTTTCGCATTCTTCCAGAAGTTCCTTGCTGATAACGGAATTCTCGATGAACTTGAGAAGCTCCATATTCAGGAAGGCGATACAGTCAGAATGTATGGATTCAAATTTGAATATTACAGAAACGCAGATACTCAGCCTGTGTTTGATGATTCAGTAGAAGATGAAGAGGAAGAAGAGTAATGACACTTACAAGTAAACAAAGAGCTTATTTAAAGAGCCTTGCGGCTGATCTTGAGCCCGTTTTCCAGATCGGAAAAGCAACTGTTACCCCTGAAATAACAAGCGCTATCGAAGAGACCTTCAATACCCATGAGCTTGTTAAGATAACTGTTCTTAAGAACTGCGTTGAGGATGTTAAGGACGTAGCTGTGACAGTTTCAGAGAGAACCAGATCTGAGCTTGTTCAGGTTATCGGAAGAAGATTTGTGCTTTATAAGCCCTTTAAGTATGAACCTAAGATTATTTTACCCAAGGCGTCAAAGAAGAACTGATAATATTCTATTTATACCAGAGGAGGCTTTATTATGGACTGCAGAAGGATTGGTATACTAGGAGGAACATTTGACCCAATACACAACGGACATCTGTTGTTGGGAGAGGCGGCAAGAGAACAGTTTGATCTGGACAGAGTTATCTTTATCCCGAACAATCTTGCCCATTTAAAGAACAGAACACAGGTATCAAGCGGTGATGTAAGATATCAGATGGTCAAAATGGCCATCAGTGACAATCCGTATTTTACATGCTCAAGGCTTGAAATAGACAAACCGGAAGGCTGTTTTACAATTGATACAATACAGGATCTTAAGATGATGTATCCCGGTGATGAGTTATATCTCATCCTTGGAGCTGATTCAATCATTGGAATCGATACCTGGTACGAGGCAAAAGAGCTTCTGACATCCTGTATCATTCTCGCCGCTGTCAGGGAGGAAGACGATCTTCCAACCCTTGATAAGAAGCGCAGAGAACTCAAGAAAATCTATAACGCTGATATACGACTTATGACTTTTAACAGAGTTGATATTTCCTCAACAGATATCAGAGACAGAGTTAAAAGAGGCCGCAGTGTAAGATATATGATGCCTGATGAGTGCATAGAATTCATGTGTATCAAAGGATTGTATAAATGAGGATACTTGATATATCTCAAAAGCTTCGAAAAGAGCTTGAAAAAGAGCTTAAGCCCGATAGATTTGACCATACTTTAGGCGTAGCATATACTGCAGCCAGCATGGCCTTTGTTCACGGTGCTGATGTTGAGAAGGCTCTTATCGCAGGAATGTTGCATGACTGTGCGAAATGCATGTCTCATGAGGAACAGATCAAGGTTTGCGAAAAGAACAAGATAGAGATCACTGAAGTTGAAAGACGCAATCATTCACTTCTTCATGCGAAGGCAGGTATGTATCTTGCCAGAGCTAAGTATGATATCTACGATACAGAGATCCTCAATGCCATAAGATGGCATACCACCGGCAAGGAAGATATGTCCCTGCTTGAGAAGATCGTCTATATAGCTGATTTTATAGAACCTAACAGAAAACCTCTGGAGGGGATGGACGAAATTCGTAAAGAGGCTTTTACAGATATCGATAAATGTCTTGCACACATACTTCACGATTCGGTATTATACTTACAGACTATAGGAAAAGAGTGCGATGAGGCAACAATGAATGCCTATCTGTACTACAAAAAGTTTTATAAATAAAAATGAGGTGTATATGGCAGATTTAGCAGTTTCTAAGAAAATGGCACTTATGGCAATCGATGCTCTTGAGGATCGAAAGGGCGAGGACGTTACTGTAATTGATATCAGCGAGATATCTACCCTTGCAGATTACTTCATAATTGCCAGCGGTACCAATGTGAATCAGGTTCAGGCTATGGCAGACAGCGTACAGGAAGTTCTCGGAAGAGCAGGACACATGACCAAGGATGTGGAAGGCTACGACACTGGCAACTGGGTACTTCTTGATTTCGGTGATATCATCGTACATGTCTTTGATAAAGAGAACAGATTGTTCTACGATCTCGAGAGAATATGGAGAGACGGTAAGACTATAGAAAAAGCAGAGCTCGAATGAGCCCTGCTTCTTTTTTAATAAAATCTCATGATTCCAAATACTTTGCCTAAAATCTGGCAGTCATCTACTATAATAGGATCCATGGTGTCATTTTCTGGCTGGAGTCTGATATGACCGTTCTCCTTATAAAATGTCTTAACCGTTGCGGAGTCATCAATAAGAGCAACTACCTGATCACCGTTCTTAGCAGTGTTGCACTGCTGAACAAAAATCTTATCGCCGTTAAAAATACCGGCATTGATCATCGAATCTCCCTTAACATTGAGAATAAAGGCATCGGATCCCTTGGGACACATGCTGGCAGGAATCGGAATATATGAGTCGATATTCTCTTCGGCGAGAATAGGCATACCTGCAGCAACCTGACCAATTACGGGAATACTGACAATCTCTGTTCTGACCATATTGAAGCCGTCATCACAAACCTCGATAGCTCTGGGCTTGGTGGGATCTCTTCTGATATATCCGTTCTTCTCAAGAGTCTCAAGATGAGAGTGTACAGAAGATGTGGACTTGAGATTAACAGCCTTGCAGATGTCTCTTACTGCCGGTGGGAAGCCTCTTACCAGTGTCTGTTCCTTGATATAGTCTAATATTTCCTGCTGTTTCTTAGATATATTCCCTTTCTCCATGAATACCTCCTAAATCTTTAATTAGACACAGTATAGCATAACCTGATGGTAAAAGCAAATATCTGTTCGGAAAATTTGTTCGGAAAATTTGTTCGAAAATCCTTGACATCCAAAAGTATGTTCGGTATTATACTAACAGAACAGTTGTTCCGCACGAATGTTTGCCAGAAAGGAGTCGACTTATTGTCGTCTAAGGTGAAGAGAATGAGTGAAGCAATGAGAGCAGCAGCGTCATTATATAATAATCCCAGATATTTCAGTCATAGCGAGGAGCGTATCCGCAGGAATCAGCTGAGACGCCAGAGAATAATCAGAAGACAGTATATGGCCCTTGGTGTTATTTGTGCCATTATCATCTTCACATTATGTTTTTCATTTTCTACAATCCTTTCCGGTGCGGAAGGTGAAGACCATGTTACCAATTACAAGTATTACAAGACAGTAACCGTTCATTCCGGTGATTCCGTATGGTCTATTGCCAGTGCCAACTTCGACGATGAACGTTACAGTTCTCTTAATAGCTATATTGGTGAGATCAATTCAATCAACAATCTTGATTCAGCCTCAACACTTAATGCCGGTGAAACAATAATCGTTCCTTATTATTCCACCGAATTTAGATAAAATATTAAAAAAATATTACATTTTTCACAAAAAATACCTTTTCTTGATATATAATGACATGAAGAGGTATTTTTTCATGAAATTATCAAGCTTACTTAAGTATGAGAATATAACAATACAATGTCATGACAATCCTGATGCAGATGCTATCTGTTCAGGTTTTGTTCTGTATAAGTTTTTTGAGAAACATAAGAAGAATGTCAGACTTATATATTCCGGTAACTTCGAGATCAGCAAGAGCAATCTGGTTTATCTTATAGATGAGCTTAAGATTCCGATCGAATATGTTGATACTCTTAAGTCTAAACCGGAATTACTTCTTTTAACAGACTGTCAGTATGGAGAAGGCAATGTCAAGAAGTTCAAGGCTGAGAATGTGGCTGTTATCGATCACCATCAGGTTACAGGTAAGCTCCCTAAAGAGAATGAGGTTAGAAGTAATCTTGGCAGCTGTTGTTCGGTTATCTGGAACCTTCTCAAGATAGAGGATGAGGAATACTTTATCGATACCGCAGTGGGAACTGCTCTTTATTATGGATTATACTCCGACACCAACGCTTTTTCAGAGGTTTCCCACCCGCTGGACCGAGATATGATAGATACACTTCCCTATGATAAGAGCCTTATTCTTAAGCTCAAGAATATGAATCTTACCCTGAAGGAAGCCAGAATAGCCGGAGTTGCCATGCTGGGTGTGGAATATCACAAGGATCAGCGCTATGCGATTTTGAGAAGTGAGCCCTGCGATCCCAATATTTTAGGACTAATAGGAGACTTCATCGTTGCAGTAGATTCCATAGACGTTTGCCTTGTATACAGTGTTCTATCTTTTGGAGTGAAATTTTCTATTCGCAGCTGCTCCAAAGAGACCAGAGCAGATGAGCTAGCCTCATATATAGCCAGAAATATCGGATCCGGTGGAGGACATACAGAGAAGTCCGGTGGACTGCTTAAGAATGAGCTGATCGTTAAGCATTATTCCGATTATACCGAAATTGATGATGATTCAGCGAGGCATTCTATCAGCAATATTATCAGAGAGAGAATGTCTGATTACTTTGAGAATTCCGATATCATCTATGCTGTCAATACAACCCTGGATATTACCAAGATGAACCATTATACAACGCCTCCGATTGTTTTGGGTTATGTAAGACCTCAGGAGTTTATCCAGCCAGGTTCCATGGCCATTGTCAGAACTATCGGCGGTGATATCAATGTTGAGATCAAAGAAAATACAGTTCTTATCATCAACTTGTATGGTTATGTATCTCCGATATCGGAAGAGAAGTTCAAGAGCAGTTATCAGAGATCCCGTAAGAAGTTTGTCCTTGAGGTAGCGGACTATCAGCCTACCATCAAAAATGCCGACAATGGCAAGACATTTTCCCTTATGCCTGTAGCTAAGGCATGTCTTACCTCCGGAGAGAATAATATTTATGCAAGAAAACTTAAAAAGACCACCAAGCTGTTCCCCTATTGGGATGCTGAGAAATACATGGTTGGTCAGAAAGGGGATTATATCTGTGTAAACAAAGATGATCCCCATGACATGTTTATTATGGACAAAAATATGTTTAAATCAATTTATAAAAGCGTCAAATAATTTAAGAAAAAAGGATGGCAATTATGCCATCCTATTATTTTTCCCCCGGAGTTTCTCTTAATTTAACTATTCTTGCAGCTCTGCGCCTGTTTTCATCATCCTGGGCCGCATAGTGTTTTCTTGTGGTGTTTACGTCTTTATGTCCAAGAACGTCGGCCACAAGATAAATATCCCCGGATTCTCTGTAAAGGTTGGTACCATAGGTACTGCGAAGCTTATGGGGAGTGATCTTTTTTAGTGTAGTGACATTTCTGGAGTATTTTTTTACAAGGTTCTCAACAGCTCTGACAGTTATACGTTTATTTTGAAGAGACAAAAAGAAAGCTTTTTCACTGCCTTCTTCAGCAATCTTCAGTTTTCTTTCTTCAAGATAGTTAAGAAGCGCATCTCTTACTTCATCAGGGAAGTATACCGTGGTGTTATAACCGCCTTTTCTGTGAACCCTGAGACCATTGGTGTTAAAATCAATGTCATCGATATCGATTCCGACACATTCGGAAACTCGGATTCCTGTTCCAAGAAGAAGAGTAAGCAGAGCCACATCACGAAGCTTTGTCTTTTCATGATACTTAAGCTGGCTCTTGGTAAGCTTCTCGCCGGCCTCAACCTGATCAAGAAGGGTAGCTACCTCGTCCGGTTCTAGCCTTATGATCTCATTCTCATGGAGTTTTGGCATCTTAACAAGTTCTGCAGTATTCCTGGATATGAGTTCTGCCTTATAAAAATAGCTGTACATACACCGAAGAGCGGACATTTTTCTTTTTTTGCCCTGTTCAGCGTTGGTGATCTCCTTATCCTTTTTCTCATAAAGGGAAAGATATTCCAGATATTCCTCGATATCTTCGCGTTCTATCATATCAAGGATATCAAGAGAATAATCAACTATTTCTTTTTTCTTAAGGACGGGATTCACATTGTGAAGATACTCGAAAAATGTCCTTATGTCATAGGCGTAACCAAGCCTTGTTCTGGCGGAAGTTGTGGGTTCGATTCCTCTGAAAAACTGTCTGCAGAACCGGGGAAGAGTATCAAGAACCTCCCTCATCTTAATGGTGTTGATCTTATCCTGTTCGTTATAATATTTTTCATCATTTCCAATTCTGTTTTGCATAGAATAATTATACCATGAACAGTCCAAAATTTAAGTAAAAATGCCACTTGATGGGACTTACCGTAAAATGATAGTATAATACGGTATTATTTTTATGGATGGTTTTTAGTTTTGGACAGAAAAGCAAATTACAGAAAAAAGGACGGCCAGAGACTTACGGCCGCTGAATATAAATCACGTAGAAAAAAAGAGATAATACTGCATTTAAGTCTCCTGGGAGCCGGCGCTCTCGGGCTTCTTATTGCAGTAATTTTTCTTATAGTTAAAGTGGCAAATAAAGCCCCTGTAGAGGCAGAAGCTGCCGATGAGCCAGCAGATATGGCTACAGCGGAGCTCACCGTTATTGAGACTATAGTAAACGATATAGAAGAGCCTGAGGTAGTCAATCCCTATTTGGAAAAGTCAGAGGATGCCTCATCGTTTTTTGAAGGCTATGAGGTTGATACTTCTTCCATGCCTTATCTGGGCAGTGAAGAAGTTATCAGTAAAAATGCCGTTCTCATCAATCTTGATAACGGAAAAGTAGTGGCTTCAAAAGACGGTAATGTTCGGATAAATCCGGCTTCCATGACCAAGATACTTACACTTCTTGTGGCTGCTGAGCACATCACAGATCTTGATGATACCTTCGAGATGACTCAGGCCATAGGAGATTTTGTATTTAAGAAGGACTGCAGTGCTGTAGGATTTTGCGTAGGTGAGAAGATCACTGTAAAAGACATGCTATACGGAACTATACTGCCATCCGGAGCCGATGCAGCCATGTGCCTTGCAGAATATGTTGCCGGTTCCCAGGAAGCCTTCGCAGATATGATGAATGACAAACTTAAGGAGCTGGGCCTTTCCGATACTGCTCATTTCACCAATTGTATTGGCATATATGATCAGGAACATTACTGCACATTGATCGATATGGCCATGATTCTTAAGGCTGCAGAAGAGAATGAACTGTGTCATGAAGTCTTAAATGCCAGAAAGTATACCACATCTCCTACAGATGAACATCCTGAGGGACTTCTTATTTCCAACTGGTTCCTCAGAAGAATAGAAGATAAGGATACCCATGGTGATGTTGTGGGAGCTAAGACAGGTTTTGTTAATCAGTCAGGCTGCTGCGGTGCCAGCTACCAGATATCCAATGACGGAACACATTATATATGCGTTACAGCAGATGCTTACAGTTCCTGGAGATGCATATATGATCATGTGGCTATTTATGACACATATACCAACTAATGTAATTTAATAATTTCCGATTATACCTTTAAACCATAGAGTGTTCGGCTCTATGGTTTATTTTTATGAATTTTGTTGAATATCAAATCAGATATTCTCTCGGAATCAAGTAAATGCAAATAAATGATTATGAAATATGAATTAATTATTCTTAATTACGAATTAAATAATACTTTTTATAGGGCACAATCTGTTCCCTGACGTAGTTTGAAATAATCGGATAATGTATAGTAATAGTGCGATATTATGTGTGCGCATTAACGCTATAGCATATATATGCATATTTTATGAAATTTTATTTCTTTTTTATAAAATCTGACACGCAAAAGTATTTTATTTGGAGGGGAACAAAATGATTGGTAAAAAAAGCATTGTATCAGGGTTGATCGCAGGAATTGTGTTCATGACATGCCTTACCGGCAGCAAATTTGATGTATCCGCAGCCGGAAATAATGTAGTAACACTTTCGGGAACCTTTTCGGGAAGCCGGACAGTGTCACAAGATACAGGCACATTGATACTGGATAATGTCCATGCGACCAACGAAGATAACATTGTATATCTGCCGGATGGAATAACCATTGAATTAAAAGAAGGAACAGAAAACGGTGTGTACTGTTTGCTGGGAGAAGGCGACATAACCATAGTCGGTTCAGGAAAGCTGAATGAAGGATGCGGAATCATAACCAACTCCGGCACCATCAGAATTGAACTTACGGATCCCGGTGCTATTGATCTGAAAGTTGGAATGTTAATGAACTATGAAGGATCGATAATCATTGAAAGCGGCACCGTTGTTTTGGGAGGAGATGGATTCCTGGGCGGCAAAATAGCTGCACTGGGTGGCGACGTCAGGATAAATGGCGGGAACGTCTCGGTAGGAGGCTCCTCAATAGGACTTTACAGTGAAGGTAAAGTTCAGTTTGCTGGAGGAGAGGTTACAGCCGGAGGAGCTCAAATGGCTGTAATGGCTCTTGAGGGCATTGAACAGGACAACGGTAATCCCGAACAGCTGGATATTATAGTCAGTGATAACGAAAGCGGAGGACAGGTTTCTTATGTATCCACAAATGAAGGAACCTTTGCCAAAAGCCTGAAACTGTCCGAGGATGAAGTGATAGTCACTGATAATGAAGATATTTCTCTTTTATCAGCTCCTGAATCAGAGTTTTCAAAACAAATGGCAGAGACCATGAGTGAACAGGTAGTAACAGAAGAGGATATTCAGAAAATAGAAGAGGCTCTGATAGAAGAGGGTGTGGATCCCTATGATGGTGTTAACCTTCCTGAAGGAACAGTTGTTGCAAAAGCCGAAAAGGAGCTTAGCCCGGTGAAAATTATAGAATCGAGACCGGGAGAACTGCAGGGCCAGGAAAACAGCAAAATGATTGGAGGATTCTGGTACAGAATGAAATGGCCGATCATTCTTTGCGGATCATTGTTAACAGGAACAATTATCGCAATTATCATCTTATTGATTGTAAACAGAAAGCGTATCTAATTAAATGTCAGGAGAGAAAAGAATGAGTGGAAAAATTAAAAGCAGCTTAACCAAACACCTTTTAAGAAAACTCTTATGTGCGACATTGATAGCAGCGCAGATCATTCTGCTGTGTCCGCAGTCCTTTATTGAATCAAGGGCAGCATCAGCCAAAGAACCGGACTATACAGTTTACAGAGATGCTGATGGCAATAAGCTTTTCTTCAATAAGCGGTATGATGTGGAATTTCATTATCCATCTTTTGTTGAAATGGGAGATCCAAATAAGAAAAAGGATGGAAAAGATCTGTCCGATGTCATGCATTATACTGATGATTATTTTAAGGAATCTGCTATCAACAGAAATGTAACTGAAGGTTCTGTTGACTGGACACAGCTTGATAATCTGCCTCTGGCATCAGCATCACTGTGTCTTGCCATGTCTGCTTTTGCATCTAATATTGACAATTACAACGCTTCTCTTAAAAGGCCGGATTACTCTAATAAGTTTAGAAACGGAGAAGACCTTTTAAAGAAAATTGGGTTTACAAATCTTTATCATAATGATTGGTTTACCGTTAAGCCTGAGAAGGATTCAATCGGTGTTATCATCGGTGAAAAGGAGATAAGTTTTGGTGGTAATGACAACTATGTTCTCAGAGCTGTAGCTGTCCGCGGAGCCGGATATGAAAGTGAATGGGCAAGTAACCTTACCATAGGTCTTTCCTCCGAAGGACATGTGGGATTTAATGATGCTGCAAAAAAGGCATTTGCGGAAGTAAAAAAATATCATAATTCTCATCCTGTAGAAGAAGGAGTGAAAGTAAAATACTGGGTAGTTGGATATAGCCGTGCCGGTGCAACAGCTAACCTTCTGTCAGGTTTAATCACGGATAATGCTGCTGAATTAGGTACAAGTAAGAGAAATGTTTACGGCTATACCTTTGAGGCTCCACAGGGAGCTCAGCGTCAGGGCAACGAGAGCACACTTCAGCTAAAATACAGAAACATACACAATATTATCAACCAGCTGGATCTTGTGCCAAAGGTATCTCCATGGCAGTTTGGCCATCAGAGACTTGGTATAGATTACATTTTGCCATATTACAAAAACACATCTTCTGACGAATATAAGAACTATAAAGCAAATATGCTGGCTAGTCTCAGTAAAGATTCGGGATGCGAGGAGCTTGTAAAAAAATATCCTGATGAAGGCCCCATCGATATTTATACATTTAATCTGAATGTATTGGCAGACAGGGTTGAAAAACGAGATGGCAGCAAAAGAATGGGAGACCTTGGCGGTACCGTATATATGGATACCTTCATAGATAAGCTCCTGGATAAAGTGACTCATTCACCAGCCTGGGGCACACAAGTAGCAACCTGGTTTGTCACTCCTACCATTGATGACGTCAAAGCATATTATGTAAAAGATTATCAGGAGGATCTTAGATCATTGGTAACCTGGGTCATGTCTGGTAAAGCCGGATCACGAGGATGGTTTATAACCGGTATTGCCGGCTTATTGGGCCTTGGCGGATTCGCTACAGGTTTCGCATTGAATCCTGTTGTTGCAGCAACTATCGCAGCAGAAATTTCATCTGTCTGCGCCCAGCCCAAATGGCTCCAAGCCATACTTTATCCTGGAAGACTTGCACTTTATGGCACAATCACATCTGCCCTTGCACCATTTTTGTCCGTATATGTAAGTCCTCCGATAATGGTATCCGCTGTTCATTTGATTCCTGTTTTTGTGGAGCTTTTCCTTAATGACAGAAGTCAACAATACCAAAATTTTACAGGAACAGCAGCACATTATATGTGGGATCTGTTCACAACTCACATACCTGAAGTAACCCTGGCATGGATGAAGTCACTTGATGATTCCTATGCTGATTTTAGAACAAGACCTGACGTAACAAAACTAAGTATAGATGCAAGAGATGTTCAGGAAATAACATTTTATAAAAAAGACTCTGAGATTCCGTTTGCAGTTTTTGCCAACAATAACATAATGACCAACGATGCAGGTATAAAGTGCTATGGCGATTCCACCGGAAAGCTTGATATTTGCTATACATACAAGGATGTAAAAGTAAAGTACACAACTAAGCATGAAGAATATAAAAAAATAACATTTGATGCCCAAACAAAAACAAAATCACTCCCGGAAGAATACAAAGCACCGTATTTATGCAAGGGTGATGTAATTGAAATGACCCAAACCGATAATGGTGATTTCAAGCTTAAAAAAGTATTACAACATGTTATCGAGGTTGAAGGCGTAGCCGACACAGAATCTCGTAATAATTACAATCAATTTTTGAATGATATAACTGCATTCCACTATGATGATAATGTAAAGACTGAGCTTCAGCTCACATTGGCCGGTAACGATGAATATAAATTTAAGGTAACCGGCAAAGCTGATTTCAACTTACCGCTTATTAACAGTTCAAGTAATGCAATAGGCGGAAAGCCGTATTATGCTTCTTCTTACAGTTATAAGCGTGCAGGAACCAATAAAGAAATAGATGGTGGTAAACTTGCAACTGCCGGATTTTTCAGTATAGATCAGACAGGCAAAAACTATAAAGAAGCAGTAAGTACTGTTTATACTCTGAAATTCACTGAGGCAAAGAATGTAAAGCAGAACATTACAGTTCTTAACGGTGCAAAGCTCTTTTATGCCAAGGCAGACGATAAGCATAAGGCAGGACAGGAAGTAGAGTATGTCAGTACAACAAGAGATTTCGGTGGAGATTATCTTTCTAAGAGCAGGACAACCTATGAGGTAGAAGTCGGCACAGAAGTAATTGCACTTCCTAATGCTCGTTGGATTTCTGACGAGTGCATGTTTAATTGCTGGAAATGGGGAACCGGACAGGGTAGCTTCTTCGAAGCTACAGGTACAAGTTCCAATGATTATGTACTTAATTTTAAAGTGCCTTATTCAAGAGGCGGCGGCTTTACTTTGTCTACAATGGTAGGAGAAAAGGCTATCGGATATGTAAAGGAAGTAAGGCTTGAAAACTCTGCCATTAAAGGTACGGAGAATATTGCAACTCATGATCTTTGGAATGCCGGAATCATGAGACAGTCTGATGGCAGTTATTATTTAGGCGGAACATTGAATGATCAGGTTATTAATTTTGGTAAGGAAACCCCTAAATATATAACTCTGATAAACAATTGGAAGAAGGCAGAGGGCGACGCCGGTAAATATCAGTATACCGGATGGGACAGCACCTATTCTGATAATCTCAATTTCAATGTTGTAAAGAAGCAAGATCATACATCAGATACAAAAGGTGAAATAGATAAAGCTTCCCAGGAATTCCATTTCAGTTTAGGAAGTGATGGAAAATATGTTAAAGTCGCACCTTCAATGACCGAAATCACCAATACGCTGGTACTCTTTAACGGTGAAGCAACCATTAACGGTAAGACATATTCATTTAAAAACAATGGTGAAGTACCTGTAGGTATTGGCAAACAGGCAACAGTTAAGGCTACAAAGATTTCAGCTGCAGACCTTATAAATAAAGACATCGAAGGAATGTCACAGGCTGAAATTGATGCAGAACTTAAGAAAAATAATATTGATATTAACGGCTATCAATTTGATAGATGGACCGTAACTGATGATAATGGCAATGACGTGACCAATCTGTGGATGGCTGAAGCCGACAGAACAAAAGCAGAAGGTGTTAAGCTCACAGGTCCTGCCTTTGCAGATAATGAGAAACCAAAGACATATTATCTTATGGCTGACTACGCCAATAAGTCCCAGACTATCTCTACTGATCATGGTCTTATAGCAGTGCGTGATTCTCAGGGCGAAGAAGTTTTCTATGGCTCCGATGAAGAAGTTAAGCTAAACTACGGCGATTCAGTCACATTAAATGCAGGTACACGTTCATTCAAGGCTACGCTTAACACAGACGGCATGAATGATGATGAAATATTTGTTGCAAGACATGATCTTACAGATTCGGCATGGTCCTTTGAGTACGATTCTGATAGATATTTCAGCGATTGGCTGGTGAAAAAAGAAAGTGACAGGTTTGCAGCGGATATTCCATCAGAAAATCTCGGAACCATCGATAAGAAACAGGCTGTACAGACCTTTACTATGCCGAATTATGATGGAAAGATGTACTTTGTTCAGCAGTCAACAACCACTGTTCCTAAGCTGTACAATCTTACTCTTTCAACTGAATTCGAAGATGATATTGTATATTTCAGAGCTCAGGGAAGCCAGCCTCTATATGATACAGCGGCGGTTCCTCAGGCAAGCAATATTCAGCTTTATGCTCCGGAAAAACTTGGAGATATGATTTTCTCAAGCTGGAATGCATATACCGTAGACGAGTATGGTGATACAAGACCTGTATACCTCGTAAACTTCAATACTTCTGATCCAAATGCATCATTTACAATGCCTAATGAGGATCTTACAATTACACCTGTTTACTTATATGAAGACGAATATGTCAATGTCGTTGTAGTAAACGGAAAATTGACAAACGATAGTATGCAGTGCCACCCGGGCGAAACAATCGGTGTAGCAGCTAATAAAGAGAATGGAAATGAGAGCTTCCTTGGCTGGGAAAGCTCTGATGACGGTGTTCTTTTCAATACTCCTAACAGCACCAATTCAATTGTAATTTTACCTAAGGACTGTTCAGGTAAGACAATTACGATTACTGCAACATACGCACAGGCTAGTTATGTTGTAAAATCAATCAATTCCTTACCTATTCAGTTTGCTGCACCTAATACTGCTGCAGAGGACATTAAAAAAGCTCTCAATAATGTGTCTACTGTAGATGTTAAACTTGTTTCCATCAATGATCCTGACGCTATCTCTATTGGTACTGTTCCGATTGACTGGAATCTTGACCTGATCAATCGTTATGGAAATGCTCAGGAAATGGCCGGTGATAAGACTGACTTTACAATTACCGGTAGGATCATTCCTCAAATGGGATTGGTTGAAAATGAATCAAAAGTTTTCAAGATGGATGAAAACATCTCGAAGACTGTAGTATTAAGATTCGTACTTACAGGTATGGGCAAAGATTGCAAAGTTCAGGTGAGCCGTGAGGAAGGAGTTTATAAAGAGCCTATATCTGTTGTATTATCTGTTCCTGACGGATATGAAGGTTTGTATACTGTTGATGGTTCTCAAATAGATAGGAACGATACAGAACACACCTTTAGATTTAACGGAACCGCAACAGTTAACTTCAAAGGTAAGGCAGGAATCAAGACAACCTATACCTTAAGAACAGATACTTATAAATTTGAGAATGATGTAAACTATTATGGCTTCAATATTACATACTGTTTCGTAATTGACAGAACAGCAGAACAAAATTATGCCAGAAACTTCACTCTCAAAGATGAAAACGGTAAGGTTCTGAAGACTAAAAAGACCACTCCGGGAACATATATTACCTTTAATTCTGAGGATATAGAGGATGTAAAGGATACAGCTATATATGCTCCTTGGAAATGGGTATATACCTGGACTGATGAAAATGGTGAAAAACAGTCAAATACCATACTAGGTAAGGGCTTTGGCTTTAGAATGCCAAATTCAGATGTTGAGGCAACACTTTATAAGAAGAAAAAAGTTCTTGGTGCTATCCTTGATCTGGATATTACAAACTATGAGAATAATGCAACCAAGGCCGGTGAGATCACTTATGTACTGACAGATTATAACGGTAAGACTGTGCTCACTCAGCCTAAGAAAGCAGAGTTCAAATGGTTTAACACCGGCTGTATCGATATAAATATGGATCTCAATGAGGGCGTAGTCCTTCTTGATCCTAATTCCGAATATGAGCCTATATTCCCTGCAAGAAGAGAATTCTTATCTGCAACGGATGTTCAGATGTACTGGAAGCAGGGCAATCAGGTTGTGCCTATTCCTAAGGACAGAATCTACTATGGCGGAACAAATTACAGAGGTTCTGTATATTTCAGCCTGATATATAATCCTAAGGAACAGCTCAAGGCAGTTCCTGTATTTAGCGGCGAGAAGATCGTTAAGAACGGAACATCACTTGATGATATTCTTCCAAAGACAATTGATGTGGCTCTTGTAAGCGGCAAAAAGATGACAATTAATACTCCTGCAGCGGATTGGAGTCTCAAGACCACTTCAATGGATGAAAATTATACTTATGATCCTGACAACAATCTTTCACAGAAATTTGTTGCTGTGATCAATCTTAAGTCCAAGATTGAAGCTGGCTCAGTAGGTGGAACCCAGGTTAATATACCTGATAATATTTCCACAGAATACAAGATGAGCATCTTTGTAGAAGAAAAGCCGGTTGCAGCTGCAGTTTACTCCTTGCTGCCACAAAGCAAAGCAGACGATGTAATACAGGTTGTTTATAACAATCCTATAAATGTAAAACTTGCTACACCTACAAAGAATGTCAATATCTATTACACTGTTACAGAGGATGGCTCGGAGCCTAAGGATCCGACTAATACTGATAATCTGTATGATGCAGATACCGGCCTTAATCTTTCGGGCGAACCCGGAGCAACAAAGCTCTATAACATCAAAGCAAGAGCAAAGGGTGATGGTTACGCTGACAGCGTAGTTACAAGCTTTATATATAAAGTTACCCTGGCTTTGAATAATCCTGAGGAACATGAGGTATTCTATAAGGCCTATGGCACTGATGACGTTTACGAAAGTGTAACTACTGCATATGCAGGTGAGTATGTTGTCATTAACGGAAGCACAATCGCAAATGCAGGTAAAGACTGGTCTTCATGGAATAGTATAAAAGATTCCACAGGCAAGGCCATAGAGTGTATTGATGGCCTTGACAGCAGTAAGCGGGTTATTCGATTCCTTATGCCTAATGATGATGTATATTTAGATGCAACATTTACAGATGGCATAAGTGAGGATACAGATGATACCAAGATCGAAATATTCATGAATGAACCTGAGCCTGACACAGCGGCTGATTCAGACCTTAGTATCAAACTTAATATAAGTAAATGGAAAAATAATGAGGGCTGGATTGTTAATGATAGTTATACTCAGACCGGCAGTATTACATGGAATATCGGTGATTCCAAGGTTAAATTTGGATGTCTCAGATATTATCTCGACCTGCCTCTTAGCAGCAACATACAAGCAGCTCTGGAAGGCATTGTAAGTAAGCAGACTAACGGAAGTCCCGAGAATCTGATTATTTACCTCAACAATGACAACGGAAACCGCAGCTATGTAACAGTGAAAGATGGAGTATACCATCTCATCATTAACATTGACCCGATCCTTAACAGCATAAACGGATTTGAACCTATTGCACCGGTTACATTAAAGCATGGAACTTATCAGGAAGTAATGGATCAGCTTAATGAAGATGAGTCTATCTTCGCTGTGGCAAAGAGCGCTGAGGGAACAAAGGCCATAGTTGATGTACCTGTAGTTTATTGGGCTGTTGAAGGTAAGGAATATGATCCTTCAAATCTTGAACAGCAGGAGATCATCCTTGTTCCTGATATCAATGCCAATGAGTCCAACTTCGATAAGGGCTATACTCTTAAGGGAGTTGATCTTACCAAGCTGCCTAAGAAGACTGTAACCGTTTCTGCCGCTCCTAAATCAGAAGCAGTTACTGCAACACTGGAATATGAGAAGAATATTCCGTATATAAGACTGAATGCCGCAGAAGGTGCGAAGATCTATTATACTATCACCATCGACGGAAAAGAGCCGGCTAACCCTGAAATTAAGGATATTAATCTTTATAACGGCAGCGGAATTCGTATTTCAGAGAGTAGCGAAAATGTAAGAGTAAAAGCAATAGCTGTTGAAGACCTTAAGTTCCAGAGCGATGTTGCTGAACACAAATTCAGCAATGTTATCGCCTGGTATGAGATGTCTGTAAATGCTTATAATCCTTACTTTGAAGAGGCTGTTAAATTCTCAGTTTATAACAGTGAGGAAGATGAACTCTTATCCGGTTACACTGAAGCTGTTGCCAGCAATGATAATGTAACTGTATGGGCACCGGAGCCTGAAGAAGGCGGCTATGAATTTGAAAAATGGGAAGTAAAAGGACTTACCTTAAGTGCAGATGCTCTTAAATCAGCTGAGCTTAAGTTTAAGATGCCTGCAACGGATATTGAGCTTACCGCTCTTTATAAGCCGGCTGTAGAAGACATCGTCCTTACTCTTATGGAGATAGAGCCAACCAAAGTTCTTCCTGATTACATCAAGAACATGACATTTACAATGGCGGGAACAACCTGGGAGCTTGATTCTTCCAATATTAGTCTTGAATGGACACCTGATGATGATAAAGCTGAGTTTGCAACAGGATATTCTGTAGAAGCCAAACTTGATTGGGATACTGATGCAGATGATAATAAGTACTTTAACATCAGAGAAGTGCAGATTAATGAAGACGGCAGCATAACTCCTCTCGGTGCATGGGATAGCTATGAAGAGTTCAATGTTCCTGCCGGAATCAACGCCAGAGTTAAAATCTATGACGAAGATGAAAGAACCTATGGCATTCTTGATGACTATGGCTGGGGCAACATTGAAAGGACCCAGGATGGCGGCGTCAAGATAACCTATGGCTATAAGCTCACCAAAGAAAAGGATCCCGGTTATGTTCCCACAGAGCAAGAGATCCTGAATGATTATATCAATTATGACAATGAAACCTTCGCTGATGATGGAGGTATTTATGAGCTTTACATTCCTGCAAAGGATGAGGTGATTCCTACAGATGCTGCAGCTTTGGCAAAGGCACAGGAAAAGTGGATACCATTAGAATCAACTAACCGTTCATTGTATGAGCTTCCGGGAAGATCCTTCTATGTACGTTCATGTGAAACAACTACAACTAAGGCCGGAAGTTGGGTAAAGATAACCCTTAGTTCAAGACCTGAAGCTATTTCGGCAAGTGACTTTGAGCTTGATTACGAAAACGAATCTGTTTCACTTAAAGAATTGACAACAGGCATACAGCAATGGCAGTATGCTTTGGAAAGTGCGGACTTTAACCCGACTAATGACACTCCTGATTTCTATTCAGACAGTATCGTTGACAGTGATGAGGATCTTTACCTTGATGAAGCAGATTATGATGATGAAGCATCAAAGCTTGTTCTCAGAAAAGCTGCCAATTATGAAAATCATGTATTTGCAAGTAATATCACTGAGGAATCAATAATCGCTATTCCTGCAAGACCTGAGAAGCCTGTTATTCTGTCAATTACAGATGATTCTTCAACTCGAATGGGCACATTAAAGGGTCAGCTTAAGGATGTTACTAAGGAAAGCCGCATTAGAATCCAGTATCAGGAAAAGGATTCTACCGATTGGACCGAGACCTTTATCACCGAAGATACAGATGCTACCGGTAACTTTGTAATCTCAGGAATTCATGTAAGTCCTGTTCGCTTCAGAATATGCTATAACGCAAATAATGAGGAAAGCGTTCTTTCATCCAAGTGGTCAGATGCTACCGAATTTATCACAGTTGCCAATACTTCTTCTCTGATTGAAAAAGAGATTACAGTAAAAGATAAGGCAAGTGGCAATGAGCTTGTATCACCGGTAAATAAGACCTATGGCGATGATGACTTCATAATTACCTGCAGCGTTGATGAAGAAACCGGCGCTAACAGCAAGTTCAGTTATAGCAGCAGCGCTCCTTCAATAGTAAAGATCACATCTACAGATACTGAGGGAGAAGCAAAGGTTAACATTCTTTCAGCAGGTGTTGCCAAGATTACTGTTAACTATGAGTCAGATGGCAACTTCGGTAAAAAGGAACTGACCATTAATGTAGTTAAGAAGCCTGTTACCATCACAGGCCTCTCAGCTTCCAATAAAGCCTATGATGGAACAGTTGCAGCAGAGGCAACAGGAACAGCTGTTGTATCCGGAATCTTAGAGGCTGACCGCGGCAAAGTATCTGTTAAGGAAGGTTATGCTGTATTTGCTGATGCAGCTGCTGGTATCAATAAGACAGTTTCCTTCCGTGAATATGGACTTACAGGTGAAAGAGCAGTCAACTATTCATTGTCATCACAGCCTGCAGATGTACTTGCCAATATCACCAAGGGAACTCTGGCCGAAGCAATCGAAATATCTTCAGTACAGAGCTACGACGCAAAATCCATTTCAGTATCTATTCCTGAAGAGTTCTATGAAGATATGGGAACTACCACCTATACCGCAGGAACAGCTTCTGTAACAAATGGATACGGCGGAAAAGGAACTGCTGTTGTCACTGACTTTAAGGTTGACAGTGAAGGAACAGTAACGGCTAATATAAGCGCTACATTGGATGCTGTAGACGAGATAATCGTATTACCGGTTACAATAACTTCAGCTTATTATGAAGATATTTCCTGCACTATCAGCATCAG
Source organism: Butyrivibrio sp. MC2021 (assembly GCF_000621605.1). Taxonomy (GTDB): domain Bacteria; phylum Bacillota; class Clostridia; order Lachnospirales; family Lachnospiraceae; genus Butyrivibrio. The sequence continues at coordinate 274,433 of NZ_JHXX01000001.1, forward strand.
ACTTGTTAACAAGTTCCCGGCAAATATCGCATTTACAGATAAGGCTGAGACTGTTACAAGTTATACAAAGACATACGGTGATACAGGCTTTACTGTAACACCTGTAGTCACAACCGAGACAGATTATGCTGTTAATAACGGTAAATATACATTTACCAGTAGTAATGCATCTGTCGCAAGAATAGATAAAGAGACCGGGGCTGTTACAATTATGAAGCCCGGAACCACAAACATAAAAGTACAATATGAGGATGCTAATCTCATCGGAACAGGCACTATTGTACTTACCATCAATCCTAAGACCGTTTATGTATACGGAACCGCAGTTGAGGATAAAATCTATGACGGAACCACTGCAGCAGAAATCAAGTCTGCAGGTAATGTCAAAGGCCTTGTAGGTTCTGATAATGTGACGGTTAAGGCAACAGGAACAGTTACATTCAAGGATAAGAATGTAGGTGAAGAAAAGGATATTGATATTTCAGGCCTTACATTTGCACTTGAAGGTTCCGATAGCTATAAGTATGTTCTTGGAACATATGCAGAAGGTGAGACTCCTGAAGCAGCCAAGGGTAAGATTACATCTAAGCCTGTAACTGTTACTATTACTGCGAAAGACAGACCTTATGAAACCAATAAGAAGGATGTAGAACTTGATGCAGATAAAGCTGTAATTACCGGTGTTCTTGAAGCTGATGCCGGAAAGGTTACATTGGATGTATCAAAAGCAGTCGCACTGATTGAGGATCCAAAGGTTGGCGAAGGTAAGAATGTAACAGTAAGAGGAATTGCACTTACAGGTGAAGAGGCAGCAAATTACGCAGTTGCTCAGCCTGAAAACCTGAAAGTAAATATTTTAAAGGGTATAGCACCTACACTTAGTGATGTGACATCACGTCAGGCATTTACAACAAATCTCATCACAACAAGTGTTGCAGGCCTTATGCCCAATGATGCAGAAAATATCACATATAAAAAGGGTACTGCATCAGTTGTTGATAATGATAATAAGCCTGTGGACGCAGATAATATAATTGCTTCCTATGAAGTAAGCGACAGCGGCCAGGTAACAGTAACGCTTATTTCCGGCATTGACGGACTTAAGGTGATCGTTCCTGTTATTATCGGAACTGACAATTATAATGATGCAACTGTAAATGCAGTAATAACCCTGCTTGATAAGACTGATGCCGGCGTTACAGCATCCCTCAGCACAGGTGATGCCGATGTGGTTTATGGTATGTCCGGAATCAAGCTGAATTCACAGGCTGCAACTACCGGAAATAACGGTAAGTGGACATATGCCAGCAGTAATACAGATACAGCACTTATAGACCAGAGCGGAAATATTACTATCGTCAATGCAGGTATTTCCGTAATCAGCGCTATTTATGAATCAGATACAAGTTACGGTGAGGCATACATTGAATTCAGCGCAGCACCCAAGCCTATAACACTTGTACAGGCTGTAAATTCCAAGGTATATGACGGAACTGCCAATGCAACTCTTAACGGCAAGCCTACCATTGAAAGAGCATATACTGACACTGAGAGTGATATCTATCTGGTAGAAGGAACAGCAAGCTTTGAGGATAAGAATGCAGGCTCACAGAAGACTGTAACCTTCAGCGGATATTCACTGGCAGGAACCAAAGCAGCCAACTATGTCCTTACAGATCAGCCTGCAGCACAGAAAGCTGATATCGCCAGAAAGGATGTAACCGCTGAATTTACAATTGAGTCTCGAGATTTCCAGAAGGATAATCTTGCTGTAACAATCAAGAATGCAGTACTTAACGGCACACTTGCCGGTGATCAGGTAAGTATAGATACAACAAATGCCAAGGCTCTTATGAAAGATGCCAATGCAGGAGAAAAGGCTGTATCTATTGAAGGTGCTGTATTAACAGGTGATGATAAGAAGAACTATCGACTGGTAGAGCCTCTTACATCAACTGTAACCATCAATAAGCTCCGTTATTCCGGTGATACCTACTATGAGTTTGACAGAACCTTCCTGGGCGGAGCTAAGGGCTATGACACAATTGACCTGGCAGCATACATACCAGGAGATTATGGCAGCTTAACATTCAATATCAATGGATTCAGTCCTTCCAGTGATATGTTTGTCAAGGCGCCTGTAATTGAAGATGGTACAAAGCTCAAATATACAGTAGCAGAATCAGGAAGCAGCAAAACTGAAACTGTAAGAGTTGTAGCTGCACTTATGAACTATACCGATTTTGTCTTCACGGTACATATTACAAGAGCAGATCTCGGCCTGTTTATTAAGACTGATGAAGGTGCTGTAGAGACATCCAACTGGCAGCTTTATGTTGGAGAAGATATAGATATCATTCCTGTATTCTCAACAAATGATATTAACCAAAATGTTGTTCTTACCAGCTCAAATCCTAATGTTGCTACAGTAAATCAAAACGGTAACATTAAAGCTAATACCGTAGGAACGACAACTATCACAGCAATCAGTGAATATGCTGACAGTGCAGGCAAGAATTATACCGCAAAGATGACCATCACAGTAACGGAAGCAACCACCAAGCTTTCATTCGAGGAGTCTTCCTATGATGTAGGCGTAGGAGAGGAAATCCTGATTGTTCCCGATATCCTTCCTTACGATGCTATGCAGAAGGTTGAATGGTTCATCAGCAATGAAGCAATTGCAAAGATGTCAGTGGAAGAAGACACAAGCAGTGCAGTCATAACAGGACTTCAGAAGGGTACAGCCAAAGTTACAATAAAGGCCGTTGACGGTTCTGACAAGACAGCTAGCTGCACGATACATGTAGGTAATCCTGTAGGAGATTTCACAGTTGAAGCAAAAGGCAAGGCTAAAGCCGTTGCAGTAGACAAGTCCCTTAAGATGCTCATTAAGTGGACAGAAACAACACCTCAGAACAAGGATATAATCTGGGAAGTTGAAGATGAATACGGAGACGATGGTTCATACATTGCCAAGATTTCAGATGATGGAACTCTGACAGGTGTAACTGAGGGAAGAGTAACTGTTATAGCTACCAGTGAAGGCAATTCTTCCAAGATGGCATTTGCTGACATAGATGTATATGTACCTGTCAAATCTGCTTCACTTAATATCACAAGTGGAAGTATAGCTCAGGATAAGGCTAATACATTGCAGCTTAGTGCTACAGTTACGTCTGCTGCAGAAGGACTGGAAGTAACAGGCACAGAAATAGACACTGATCCTGATATCATCTGGGCTATAGACAGCAGTTCAAAATATGCATCATTCCTTGCTGTAGATGAGAACGGTCTGGTATCACTTACAGAGGAAGGCAGGAAGGATGCTGCAACAGGAAAGACTGTTCCTGTAAAGGCTACAATAAAAGCATTCGCAGGATACGAGAAGACTCTTGTATGCAAAGTTAAGATTGTAAAGAGCCAGACTCTCAGTGCAGTAACACTTTCAGAGAAATCACTGACCCTTAGTGTAAACTCTGCAAAGTCTGTTAATATCAGTCTTAATCCTACAAACTTTGCTGATGCTGTAACATATGCAGCTACTTCAAGTAAAACAAATATTGCAACCGCATCTATCACAGACGGTGTTCTGACAGTTGAAGGAAAAGCAAAGGGATCTGCTGTAATAACAGTAACTGCAACAAGCGGAAGCGTTACCAGGAAAACAACCCTGAAAGTATCCGTAAAAGCGCCTGTAAGCAAGATCTCATTTAAGAATAAGAACTTTGCAAAGACAGAGGACGGATCCTATGCAGCATTGCTCAAGTTAGGAAAGAAGATTAAGGTAAGTACAGCGGTAGAGCCTAATGGAGCTATATCCGCAAATGGTCTCACCTGGGTATCCACCAATCCTTCAGTTGCTTCAGTTAACAGCAATGGACAGGTAACAGGAATCATGGATGGCTATGCAGTTATATATGCAATTGCTCCTGACGGTTCCACAAGCTGTGCACTTAATATTACAGTCTATGAACCTGTACAATCGGTTAAGATTGATAAGAGCAAGCTTACATTGGCATCCAACAGTGACAACAGAATAGGAAAGGTATATATCAGCGGAATGGGACCTGATTATGCTACATTCAAGACCATAGAATTTAAGGTTCCCAAGAACAAGGACAATATTAAGATCATGGCAGTTGATGCAAATGATATTGTACTTACCAATGACTTCATGTCTGAAGACGAAGATTACACAGATGCTATAGTATCTAACGGTCAGGCGTTAGCAATTTATGCTGATAAGCCCGGTGTTGTTACTATTAAGGGTACTACCATAGACGGCACCAAGAAGACAGTTAAGTGTAAGGTTACTGTTTTAGGTGAGATCACCAATATGACGGTTGCCGAAAAGAAGACAAAGAACGGTCTTAACGGTATTGAGAATAATGAAACTGTAATGAAGGCAGGTTCAAGTCAGACCATCAAGCCTGTATACGAGATCAATGGGGTAGCACCTTCCAACAAGAAGGTCTATGCAGCATATAAGAAGTATACTAAGCTTGGATGTGCTTACAGAAGTTCAAATACATCTGTAGCTACCGTAAGTAAGACCGGCAAGATTACCGTAAACAAAACCGCCAAGTCCGGAGATACCGCAAACATCTATATCACAAGTCATGACGGCAAGTTCACAACAGTAATCACTGTAAAAGTCAAATAAAAAGTAACATAAGAAAAGGCTGAGCTCCAAATTAAGGGGCTCAGCCTTTATTATCTAAATAATATTTATGTTAATTCATTCACATGAAATCTAAGATGTTTAATTTGTTCGGAAACTTTTTTCCTTGTTAAAGGTTTGATAATGTATCCGCTGCAGAAAAGATTCAATGCATCCAGAGCATATTTTGAATCCTTGGATAAAAAGATAAGATTTATCTTAGGATTTAATGCTTTAAGGTTCTCTGCAAAGGCAAACATTTCATCAGGATTATTATCAATGTCAATCAAAGCGATGGAAACAATGCTTTCAGTTGCAAAACTTATAGCTTCATCGATTTTTTCCAGGGAAATAATACGTGCTTTATCCAGTATTTTTTTCAATATAAGCTCATCGCTTACCTGAGTGGAAGAATCCGGATCAAAGATGAGAATATTTGGAGAAATAGCAGTGAATTCATCATCATTATCCAGGAAAAATCCCGTATCAACTTCAAGGGCGCTGGCAATGATAGGCAGGGATACAATGTCAGGTTTTCGACGTCCGGATTCCCAATTACCAATGCATCGCCTGGTAACAAACAACAGATCGGCAAGTTCTTTCTGGGTTAACCCCCGCTGTATGCGCATTTCCTTAAGCTTTTTACCAAATATCTGACCTGGCATATTGGCTACTCCTTCATATACAACTATTCGTTAAACATGTGTTTTGCGAATAGTTACGTGTCTTCCTCAGTGGTCCTATTTATAGTCAGAACTGCCACCGCAACTGCGCTTGTGCCTGTCACGGGATTGACAGCTATACGTCGGATCAATGTGTGAATTATAGTATCCGGTACAACTGTTTCATCAATTACAAGACGACCTCCATATTTACCACATTGCACAACACCATTAAAGAACTTTGATTCACTTCTTAAATCGGTGTCGTAAATATCTCTTGTGTTAGTTTTGTACTCTATATTTATCGTTCTCTTTAAGAATTCCCGGTAAGAACTATTGCAACGGGTATACCATACCTTTGTTCCTTTCACTTCCATAATGCACATTGGAAGTGTATTGAAATAACGTGTAAGTATCTCATCATTTTCATTTGTTAGTGACGAGAAATCATATAGGTTCAGGCGACCAATGGATGCATAATAATTTGCTTCTTCCGGATTTTCAAATGTCAGCTCGGAATCGTCTTCAAATTTTTTTACGATTTCCTCAAATGGTATTGGTTTTCCATAATAAAAGCCCTGAATTCTTGTGCAGCCAATCTCCTGCAAAAATTCTGCCTGTTCTGCCTGTTCCACGCCTTCACACAGGGTGTCCATTCCAAGACTGATAGCCATATTTACCAGTTCTGTAACAATGATCTTACCCTCTTCGCCTTCATCAAAGCGCTCCATAAAGCGCATATCAAATTTTATGAGGTCAAAATGAAGCTGGTGAAGAACATCCAGTGAAGAATAACCGCTTCCAAAATCGTCCATCCATACAGGGAATCCAAGCTTTTGGAACCTGGCTATCTGTTCTTTCATAAAGTCAAATCTTTCGCCGATTACACTTTCTGTAATCTCGACAGAAATCAGCGAATGGTCTATTTCTGCAGCATCTACTCTCTTACAGATCTCATCAACTATATCACAGCTCTCAAAGTCCATACGGGAAAGGTTAATGGATTGCGAAACAACATGATAGCCCAAGTCTTTCATATGTTTCATCTTTTTCAAAACCTGTTCCAGCACGTACAGATCAAGCTTGTAGATCAATTTATACTCTTCCAGAGCAGGAATGAAGGAACCGGGAGAAAGGAAGCCCAGCTCAGGATCTATCCAACGGGCCAGAGCTTCTTCATCACATATTTTACCGTTTGAAGCCCGGACTATAGGCTGATAATATACTTTGATCCAACCCTCTTCTATGGCTCTGTCCAGATTTTGTATAATGTGAATATTGATCTCACTTCTTTTGAGCATATCTTCGTTATAGAATGTGACAGTTGAAGACAGCTCTCCTTTTCTGCTATCAGCAGCAAACTTAGCACGATCGCAGGCTACGTTTACATCTACATTATCAAGACTGTTGGGATATATTCCTATACGAATCGGCAGCTCTTTTCCATCATTAGCTGTTTTACAGTCATCCAATACTTTCTGGATGATTTCGGCAACTTTATCTTCTTCTGCAACTGCTGTAAATTGATCGCCACCAAAACGACAAACCCTGTGTTCTCCAAAATTTTGAGCGATGATCCGGGAGAAATTCATAATAAGCTTATCTCCCATTTCAAAGCCGTATTGGCGGTTGAAATATCTTATTCCGATAATATCCAGATAAACCATTACAGGTTGATTTCCTGTTGCCTCAATTCTGTTTTTTTCATCCATTGCCAGTTTGAAGAAATGACGCATATTAGGAAGGTCAGTCATTCTGTCATAGAAAATCTGATGATTCAGGTCATCAATATACAGCTTTAACTGATCTCTCATTCGTTTGAAAGCAGTGGTCAGTGCACCAATCTCATTCTTTCTCTGATATACCAGGTCAACATCATATTCACCGTCTGCAAGCCTTTGCGAAGCTTTGGTAAGCTGTGTCAGAGGGCTGGTAATAGCACGCATCAGTACAAAAATTATAAATACAAAAACCAATATAGTGATCAGTGTAATCAGCGCAATGTCTTCAACAAGTGTGATCCATGGGGCATTTATCTCATCCGTTGGAGCTATACATACAATTTTCATGCCGGTAGAGATAGTTGAAAAAGACATCTGCCTTTTAACACCATGGGCCATATAACGAATCAGATCATCTCCGCTGTTACCCTTCTTAAAGGTCTCTTCTGTTACGCTGAGCTGAAGTTCGTCAAAGCTGCTGTTTATAGGAAGATCAGGATGATAGATAACCTTTTCTTTGTCATCTAAAAGGCAAACAAAGCCGGTATTATAGATTTTAATATTTTGGACCTGATCTATCAGAATATCGCAGGGAATATCCATTCCAAGAACACCGATAAGCATTCCGGCCTTGTATATGGGGACAAAATAAGAATAAACAAATTGTTTTTGGCATAAATAAGGGCCTACCCAGCCGGGACTTCCCATGTTTACGGCCGTTTCATACCAGGTAGCTCCCAAATGCTCTGAGGGTGTAAGTTTTGTGGCATCGAGAGGAGCTTGCTCAATAAGACCGGCCTTTCCTTCTTTCATATAGAAAAAGCCATGAACATTTTTGCTGACATCCGGGCTGATGCAATAAAAATATGAATTTACTCCGGGGGTGTTCTCAGCAACACCTGAAAATATAACCTGGATTTTGGAACAATATGATTGAAGATAATCATCCAGAATTCTTATCTGTTCTTTAGTCTGAATACTATCGTTTGTTCCGGTTTTGACCGCACCACAGTTAACCAATATAACACTGTCTAGCTCTTCAACAGCAATATTGGCAGTTATTTCAGCGGACTGTGCAATACCATCGAAATATTTCTCAAGAGTTTTGTCAGTATCCTGATTTATTAAGTTCATCATCCGCACAGAATTCTGGTCTGTTTCCTTCTGGATAATAAAATAGCTTGCTCCAAACACAGCCAATACACTGGTAAGGATGACCAGAACAGTGATTATTGTGATGTAAGAGCGGATAGAATGCATTAATAAACTCCTTTTTTTATGCAACTATTCGTCACCATAGTGTATGGTCATTTCACGATATTTGTTCTTAACGGAGCCATTCCATGAAGCCTGTATTCCTTCAAGTCTCTCAGAAACTACGTAATACCTCATTCTGGAAAAAAGCGGTATCCAGGCAGCTTCATCCTGAACTATTATCTTTTCAAGTTCATTATATTCATTTATGCGTTTTTTAGGATCTGATATTGCTCTGGCCTTTTGGATACGAGCCATAATGTCTTCTCTGGGATAGCACAAACTACGGAATGTAGTGTTATGGCTATTCCCATAGAATGTATAGATAAAATTGTCCGGATCGTTAAAATCAGCCATCCATTGAGCCGTGTAGCAAGCCAGTTCACCACTCTTTCTACGGCTCATAAAATCACTTTCGTCTATTACATCTATTTTGGTTCTTATGCCTATCTCTTCCCACATGGATTTTGCCATCTCAAGAACCTGTAATTCCCATCGTGTTGAAGCGGAATTAACGCTTACAGTCAGGTCAAAACCATTCTCATAGCCTGCTTCAGCCAAAAGCTCTTTTGCCTTGCCGTTGTCATAGGGAATCTCCTCCAGATTAGGATTATAACCATATAAACCATGGGGGAAAATTCCATTTTCCAGATTGCCTCGTCCACCATAAACCGCAGACAAAAGCATGTTTCGATCCAGCGAAATCTGCATTGCTTTTCGAACACGTACATCATCTAAAGGCTTAATGCTCTCATTTAAGGCGATGTATGTTATACCGATACGAGGAACGCTGAATAACCTGTCCTGATATTCGCTTCCGTGTAAAAAGAATTCAGCTGAATTACCGACTTCATCAAGGTCCAAAACATCAATCTCTCCGTCTTCAAACATTCTACGGATCTCTCTGTCATCATTAACAAAGCGAAGATCCAGTCCTTCACATTTCGGAGGTCCCATCCAGCAGCGCTGATTGGCGGTCAGGATCATTCCCACACCTGGTTTCCAATCTCTCAATACAAAAGAACCTGTTCCTATAGTCCATTTTGCATCTGTTCCAAAAAGATCTCCTGCTGTGGTTGTAGTTTCCTGATCCAGGATTGAAGCGCCCGGCATAGTAAGGCAGGCTAAAAATGCTTCAAAGGGCTGTTCAATTGTTATAACAAAATCCAGGTCACTTAGGATCTTAAATCCTTCAAGATGATCTGTCTCACCGTTTTCCAACGCTTCGGCACCCAATATAATATCGACTATGTCCTTGTTGCAGGAATCGGGATGAGTTAAGAGTCTCTCAAATGTAAACTGAACATCTGAGGAAGTAAGGGGCTTACCGTTACTGAATTCAACATTTTCCTGCAGATGGAAGGTGTATTCGCGGCCGTCCTCAGATATATTCCAGGACCTCGCAAGAGATGGAAGAATTTCCATATTTCCATCCTCATCATTCTCCATTTCAACAAGACGGTTGAATACATTTTGTGCTACTGTGTAATGAATTGATGTACATTGAAAATCAGCCGTATCAGGTTCATCCTCAACAGCCACAAGGAAATGCGATAAATTATATCTTACTACTGTGCTCTGCTGACTTATTTCATTAGTCTGTACCTTTGATCCACAAGCGCTAAAAACTAGACTTATTGTCACTAATAAACAACTGATGGCCGTTTTATTTAAACTATTCTTTTTCAATAACGGCCTCCTTTCAATAAGCTGAATATACATAATAATCAACGATATATAGGCATATTATTACCAATTAATTGTAACATGTACGAGCTTCAATAAATCTTAAATGTCCATAAATAAAAAAACACCACAGTATTAAGCCACTGTGGTGTTTTTTAGTAAAGAAATGTATTAAATTACATAATTCCAATATTTTTAAGAATTAGTATCCAGAAGAATATAGTGACAATCGAAAGAACCGTAGTAATTACAACGTACTCTCCTGCCAGATCCGCATCAGCATCCATGCTCTGCGCCATTGGATAAGATGCTGCAGCCACGGGAGTAGCGAACATACAAAATATTACGAAAAATTCGCTGTTTCTAAAGCCTATGGCATACATAATAAGAGTTATCAATGCCGGTACAGCTACAAGCTTTGAGGTAGTTCCAATGGCCAGAGGCAAAGCATTTTTTCTCATACTTGAGAAATGAAGGGTTCCACCCAGAACAAACAGGGATAAGGGCGTTGCCATGTTACAGAGCTCAGAAATCGGTAAAACCAGGCAATCAGGCATTGTAAGAGGAAGCATATTAAAGAGTACACCTGCAATTGCACCAATGATCAGCGGATTCTTAAGAATGTTTACAAAAAGCTTTCCGAAAGATACCTTCCCGCCTCTGTAATATTCAAGGATAGCAACAGAAGCAATATTATAAATCGGAACAACGAAGGCGACTACAATGCTGGCCATTGAGGCCCCGTCTTCACTGAATACGCTCTGTGCCAGCGGAATCGCATAAAGCACTGAATTACTTCTGAATATGGCCTGAGTGATGACTCCTCTTCTTCTGTTATCCTTAGAAAAAAGTGGAACCAGAAGAAAAGCAAGGATGATAAGGGCAAGAGTTGCTGCCACTGCAAAGCCCACATATCCGGCGCCGCTGAGCTTTCCAAAGTCAACATCATAGAGATTGTTGAACATGATAAAGGGAAAAAAGACTTTAAATACTACTCCGTTAAGTTCCTTAAGAAAGCTCTCCTTTACCAGCTTCAGTTTAATAGCCAGAGCTCCCAGAAGAATATATACCATAAATGGGATGACGGCATTTGTCGCTACTACAAGATTTTCCATTATTTTATCCTATATTTATTATGTTTTTGTTCAAGCTGCTTTCTTTGACAATATCACCTTCATGGAATCGATAAGATTCTGGTGATGAATACTGGTAGCATCAAATCGAACGGTTTTAAAGGCCATCTGCATTATTGGGCCGGTAGCAAAAGCGCATATAAGAGTCCCGATTCCCACAGGCCCTCCCAGAAGCCATCCTATAAAGGTTGCAAGGCTTAAAAGAGTAATACTTACTGCTCCGATAGGAATTTTCTTAACTCGCTTTGCAAGGGCCACCAAAAGGGTATCTCTGGGTCCACAGCCAAGTGAAGCACTCATATAAGTAAACTGGGTATAGGCCATAATAACAAGGCCAATCAGCATCACCGGTATCCCTGTGATAACAGAATCGCATTTCGGTAATGCTCCTATCCTGTTAAAGAAGTCTACTGATTTGCCCACCACAAATGCATCAATGAACATTGCTATTCCTATGGGTTCCTTAAGAAGAATATCAATTCCGAGAATACTATATGAAACAGCTATAGAAGCCGTTCCGTATAGTATTCCAAGAGTATTGGAGAGTCCTAGATTCAAAACATCCCAGGGACCTGCGCCAATGTTGGCCTGCATAGTGAGATAAACACCGAATCCGTTAAAAAATAAGCTGATAGCTGCAATTATCATATTTGTGATGATTGACATGATATTGCGGTTTTCTTTTAAATTACCTGAAATAAACACTTTATAAATTTGCCTTTCCGGAAGGCCTCAAAAGTTAATGTCTGTACTCCGGGACTTTTCCCATATACTGAACTGTTATCCTGTTTTCCGGATGAACATCAATCGTGTACAATACAATTACAAACAGCCATTCCAACGGCTTCATTATAAAGTAAACTATATCTGCAATCCACTGTTTTTTTATTAATTTTGCAACCGGAAATCCATACTTTTACAACAGCATCAGGAGCCTGTCCAAACAAAACAAGAATTATATTGGTAAAATAGCGCAAAATAAAGGACAGGTTCTGCGACCTGCCCTTTTATAAATAAACTTATTATTCTGTTTTTGAAGCTGTAATCGAACTGATCAGCGAATCCATGGACATATCGGAATAGCTGTTTCCATTTATATCGGCAAAGAAGTTCATCTTTCCGTTCTTATCAAACTTTATACCAAAGTTTGCAATCTCATCATTTTCATCCGTATTTTCGCCAATCTTCTGACTCATGTCACTGATGGTCTTCATTGCATCATCAATCTGTCCCATAAGCTTGGCCTTAGCTTCTTTATCCTTGGGATCATCCGATGCCAGAAGCTTCATCTCATCTTCCGAAAGAATAATGCTGTACTCTAGGTCACCGCCAATCTGAGAAAGATCATCATCGGGGCCGGCCACGAAAACATCTGCGTTATCATACTTTTTCTGAAGCATGTCGGCAACCTTGCCAAACATCTCTACTTCAGGAGAAAATTCAAGCTTCGCACTTTCGCTAAAAATCTTGTTGGAAGCACTTGCCTTTTCTTTCACATTGTCTTTTTGTGACGCACCACGGGATTTGGCACCGGAAATGGGGCCATTTCTGGAATTGGCATTAGTGGGTCGGTACAACTGATTAATGTTGCCACCTATATTGTTTGCCATAATCGTTTCCTCCTTGAAAACTCTAAGCAGAATCCTTTCTGCTATAAACTTTAAAGTGACTATCTCGGGGCAAAGTCATAATGCCCCTAATTAATATTCTCTTAGTTACGGTCATTGTAACATCGCATTGTCAAAAATATTATTAAATAAGAATAAAATGTATACTCAAATGAAAATAACTTCCACAAAACATTAACTTTTTGGGGAAGTTATTTTCAATGTTATATGCATTATTTTTTTCTCATCTGTTCAAAATCTTCAATGTACTGAATGATGAACTTCACTGTGCCATCTACACCGAGAATGCTGGAATTGATTGAAAGATCATAGCTGTCAGATCTGCCCCATTTCTTGGATGAATAGTAATTATAGTAGCTCTGACGCTGCTTATCTTTCTTGTTCATCATATCTCTTGCTTTATCATCAGAATTTATGTCGTCAAAACGATCTTTGATACGCTTGATCTTGAACTCCTCATCCGCATGGATAAATATGTTCAAAACATTGTCATAATCGCTGAGAGCGTAATCAGCACAGCGGCCAACAATTACGCATGGACCTTCTTCAGCGATCTTCTTGATAGTATCAAACTGAGCCAGGAATACCTTATGGCTGATAGGCATATCTACAAAGCTGGAAGAATTATAGCCAAAGGAATAGGTGTCCATTACAAGATTATATAAGAATGAATTAGTCGGTCTCTCATCATGGTTCTGGATCATTTCTTCACAGAAGCCGCTTTCCTTGGCAGCTCTGGATAAAAGTTCCTTGTCATAGCATTTGATCCCGAAATGATCGGCTACCATCTCTCCGATCTCTCTGCCCCCTGATCCAAATTGACGACCAATTGTAATAATAGTATTCATATTTGCAATCCCCTTTCACAAATATACTTCTACAATCATTGTACTCTATTTCAAAATATCAAGCAAATGGGAAAAATACTGCGGAAGCGGAGCATCCGTTTCAATATATTCCTTAGTTGTGGGATGAATAAAGCCTAAAGTCTTGGCATGTAGGCACTGGCCCTCTAATTTGAACTTGCTTTTACGTCCTGAAGCATATACTTCATCTCCAAGAAGCGGATGCCCGATATAAGCCATATGGACCCTTATCTGATGAGTTCTGCCGGTCTTTAGCTTACATTCTATATATGTGAATCCGTCCTCGTAAAAGCGCTTCAGAACACGATAGCCTGTATAAGCTTCTTTTCCGCCGGATTTAACCACTGCCATTTTCTTTCTGTCAGTGGGATGCCTGCCAATAGGAGCTTCCACAAAACCTTCATCCTCTTGGATGATGCCGTAGCATATGGCGTGATACACCCTGTTTATGCTGTGTTCCTTGAGCTGCGCAGCAATTTCCTGGTGAGCAGCGTTATTTTTGCAGATAATAACAGAACCGGTGGTGTCTTTATCGATCCTGTGAACTATTCCAGGCCTCATAACCCCATTTATACCGGAAAGATTGTCCTTGCAGTGAAACATTATGGCATTGACCAGAGTATCGGTGTAATGCCCGGCTGCAGGGTGAACAACCATATCCTTTGGCTTATTCACTACAATTACGTCATCATCCTCATAAAGAATATCCAGGGGAATATCCTGCGGCAGAATCTCCGGAATCTCCAGGGGCGGGATCTCCATTACTATATGGTCACCCTCACTTACATTGAAGCTGGCCTTGACATTCTTTTCATTGCAAAAGACCTTTTTGTCATCAATAAGTTTTTTTATATAAGAACGCGAAAGAGAATCAATAAGCTCACTGATAAGCTTATCGATTCTCATTCCTTCATATTCATCAGTTACATAAAAATCAAAAATGTCTTCTTTACGTTCCATTATTTGAATTCCCTGAATTTATTCTGTTGTCTGAAGCTCAAGAAACTGAAATCGCTCTCCTTATAATAGAAAAGGAAAAGTATTACAAATACAAATGTTGAAACGGTTACATAGATATCGGCCACATTAAAAATAGGGAAATTGATGAGGACGAAATATATAAAGTCCACAACATAATCATGTGTCAGCCTGTCTATGAGATTGCCTGCTGCGCCACTGGCAATAACCACCAGCAGAATCTGCATAGGGGTATATCTTTTATCATCCGGAAGTCTGAAAAGAACATACGCTATGATCACAAGGATAAGGAATGCGACCATTACAAAGAAGCCCTTCTGGTTCTGCAGCATTCCGAAAGCTGCGCCGTTATTTTTCAAAAAGTTAAGTTCCAAAACACCGTTGATAAGCTTTATTGGCGGCTTATCCTGCAAATGAACCACCGCAAGGTGTTTGGTAAACTGATCAATAAAAACCAATAAAGCAATAAGAAGAATGTCCACCACCAGGAAGATCTTCTTTTTTTTGGATATCTTATTCATAAATATATAATACTCCTAAATTAGTCATTATTTTCAATATAGATGATTTCATTAAGTGCTGCTTTCATCTCATCCTCTGTTACATCCGTGGAAATTACGGCTTTACCGATGGATTTCAGAAGGATAAATCTGATCTTGTCTGAATCAGCCTTTTTATCGGATTTGGTGAGCTTTATGATCTCATCAGGATCAAGGTCTTCAACAGAAATTGGAAGATTGAAAGGAACAAACATATCTCTGATCTCATAGTATTCATCCATAGAGATCATTTCCTTCTTCCAGGAGATAAAGGCTGCTGCGACTGCTCCAAGAGCAACACATTCGCCGTGAGCCAGTTCAAAGTTCTTGGCTTTCTCAATTGCATGTCCCAGAGTATGTCCGAAGTTCAAAAGAGCCCTGTCGCCTTTTTCTGTGGGGTCCTTCTCAACCACGGCTTTCTTGACAGCGCAGCTTCTTTCTACCATTTCCAGTACTACGTCGTCTTCTTTATCATTGATCTCATAAATGTTATCAAGAAGCCACTCATAGAACTTCTGATCCTTGATAAGGCCATGCTTCATAACTTCAGCAAATCCGGAAGCATACTGTCTTCCGTCCAGAGTCTTGAGCGTAGAAATGTTGATATATACAAGACTAGGCATATGGAAGGCTCCTACCATATTTTTGTAGCCTTCATAGTCCACGCCGGTCTTGCCACCGATGCTGGAATCTGTCTGAGCTAAAAGCGTTGTGGGAATCTGTACAAAAGAAATTCCTCTAAGGTAAGTAGCCGCAGTAAATCCGGCCATATCTCCGACAACACCGCCACCAAGGGCAACAATAAGATCATGTCTGTCAAAATGGTTTTCGATTAGGTCCTTGTAAATCTTATAGATACTATCCAGGTTCTTATTCTCTTCTCCTGCCTGGATAGCGTGAAGGATTATGGTATCGCTGACCTTCTTAAGCTCATTTTTGATCTCGTCGGCATATAACGGAGCAACGTTGGTGTCCGTTATAATGGCAATTTTTCTGCCTTTTTTACCAAGTTCTTCTATTTTGGAAGAAAGCCCTTCAAAGCTGGTATCGAAAACGATGTCATAGCAGGGCTTATTTTCATAATTTACTGTAAGTATGCTGCTCATTCTGCTTATCCTTTTATTTTATTATATAAGAAAAAAGCTGTTGACTATCAATCTAATGTCAACAGCCTCATTTTATACTATTAGTCAATCTGCTGTGGTCCGTCTGAAATGCCGCCGCCCAAAGCGCCAAGCATGTTCTGGAAATCACCTGAAATATCTACGCTTGCAGGAGTGATAATGAATATATATCTGGAAATCTTCTGAAGATTGCCTGAAATTGCAAAGCAGGAACCTGATGTAAAATCAATGATTCTCTGGGCAATATCAACATCAAGACCTTCAAGGTTAAGAACTACAGTCCTGTTAGCAAGAAGTGTCTCAGTTATCTCCCTGGCATCCTCTACAGATGTAGGCTTAATAACAACAACTTCCATGCCGGCTGTGCTCACCTTCTTAGATCTTGAAGGAACAACCTTGGGAGCTACCTTCTTTTTCTCTTCTGCTACTTCAATACTGGGATCATCTTTTCCGATAGGAGCCTGATTATTGATAGACTCTATTTTAGAACTGGGATCATAATAGTCGTCATCGTAATATTCGCCGTCATCCCCATTAAGCTGAATTGCTTTTAAAAACTTATCCATTACGCTCATATCTATTTACTCCTCAAATAAATTTCCCAACAAAAACCCTAATAATATTATCGTAGTTTTACGCAATCTGTCAACTTTTAATCACTCAGAATCTGATTCTGAGGCTTCCTCAACCGATTCTTCAATCTCTTCTGTTTCGTCTTCCGCCTCTTCATCAGAAGCTTCGTCCGTAGCTTCTTCACTTACTGCAGCATTATCATCATTTATATATTTACTGGTTCCGCTCTCATCAACTACTGAAGCATCCAGGACAATGTAATCATAAACATTAAGACCATACATTGTGTTGGATTTTACAATCGAATATTCTTCGTTACTGTAAAGAATCCTGATCTGTCTGAAATCTGCATAGCCCTTGTTTATATTGTAAACGCCCACAAGAGTGTCTGTCCTGCTGACAACATACCTGTCATTGGAATCAGGTTTAATAAGGTTGTCACCGGACCTGAGCTGCGAAGTATCTACATAATACTCTGTCTCAGTCTCATTATAGATCGAAAGGTTAACAAACTCAGAGGTTTCATTACCCTGTTCATCATACTTACTTCTGAGAACACCGGAAGTATTGTCGTTGTTCTTTATTACATAATCCTTGGGCAAAAGATAAAATGACTTGTTAACGATGGCTGAATTGGGAATCTTAAGCCCTTTCTGATCCTCTGTGATAAGTTCAACACTAAGGAATCTGTCTCTGCAGAAAGTGATCATTGAGTTGGTGAAGGTAAATGCCACAAAGGTGTCGCCTTCATCATTGGTAAAGCTTGAAACCTTGCCCCAGGACTCATCCTGATTTTTGATAAATCTTATCTTTACATACTGAAGGTCAAGAAGTTCCTGAACCTTCTTCTCATCATTTTCCTGAATGACAACAGACCACTCTTCATTCGTACAAAGCTTAAATACCGGATCTCCTGCCTTAACAAGATTGTTGTTTATAAGCTGGGTCTTCTCATAATCTGTTTGATCAAAATCAGACGCCTTAAGGTCCTGAAGTGTTTTCTCTTCGTAGCCGTCCACAGAATAAATAACTATACCTGTATCAGGAGAATATTTATATCCGATGGAATTAAGCGCGCCTCCGGAATTGTTCAGGGACTGAATATTCTGAAGAATATTATTGTTAGAAAGCTTCTGTACCGTACCGTCAAGACTCACCTTAAAATCATATACGGTATAAAATGATTGATTATCAAATGTGGAATGAAAACTTACAATCTGGGATCGCAGCTCTGACATGTCATTGTCAGAAAGAGAAGCCTCCTCTGTTCCCTGAGATTTAAGATAATCCAGAAGTTTACCGGATTCATCTACTGTGTATACCAGGTTGCCTACCGCAACTCTTCCGCCTTCTGAAGCGAAGTAATTGACATTGCCGGCGCTGTCACTTTCAATGATCTTCTCTTTTCTCAGAGCAATAGACTCATAGATATTGTTAGAAGAAAGAGATCCTTCCTTAACTTCGTAACCAATAATGTGATCCTTCCTCAAATAAGTCACAACACTGATAACCACATAGATGGCTATTACTATGAAAAATATCATTCCAATGTTGAGATTATTTAAGTTTTTGGGATATTTAGTTATATTTCGGCCTGATTTATTTGCCATTACCCAATCCTTTTTTCATATAACGAGGTATCCCCGTTACTCCTCATAAGATAAGCCGCGGCAATTCCGCGGCTTATCAGAATAATCATATTAAATAGAATTCATCAAAGAGATACAACAACCTTTGATTTAACAGCCTCAGGAAGCTCTGATTCATCCATAGAAACGCTAAGTACGAAGTCAATCTTGAACTGCTCACTAATCTTTTCAAGCTTTTCGACTGTTTCAGTCATGTCCTTATCTTCGAGACAAGCGATCTTAAGGAAACTGTCGAAATACATCTGCTGGAGATCATGGTCCTGAGAAATAATACCACTTACGAATCCGATGAACTCATCGGGGTTTGAAATCATAAAATCAGAAACTACTATAAGACGAATTTTGTTGTTTAATTCATACATATGCTTAGTGTTCTTATCTAAGAAAGCAACACTGCCGAGTACGTTCTTAACCTCGGTATTAACCCTGTCCAATAAGCATTTGGTCTTTCCTTTTCCCTTTTTCCCAACTATTAACTGAACCATTGGCATACCCTCCATCAAGTAAAGATTTAATTGATGTATTAATTATAAGTTATGCAGGTACAAAAGACAACCTAAAATAAAGAATTATTAAATTAAAACAAATGTTATTAAATTTCTATAAAAACCGCTGAAAATGCAGTATCCATGCTACTTTGTGATAACCGACAACAGCTGTGACATGTCTGTGTAAAGGGTTCCGCTGTCACTGTCTCTCATAATAACGGCTATATACGGATTTCCGCTTGTATCCCTTGCCAAAAGTATCAGACAGTGGCCTGCAGCCTGGGTTGTACCGGTCTTTCCTCCAATAACTGTAACGCCGGAGGGCGCAGTACTTTTCCCTGCAAGATATCCGTTAGTGGTGCTGACAGACACTTCTTTGACTCCGCCTGCAGAATCAAGATATGTGGTATTGTATTCTGTCATATTTATGATCTCGCTGAAGGTGTCATATTCCATGGCAGCATTGAAAATCAGATACATATCATAGGCTGTTACATAATGCTCTTCCGCTGTCAGTCCGTGAGGATTGACGAAATGTGACTTCGTTGCTCCAAGCTTTTTGGCCTCTGTATTCATAAGCTCCACGAAGCCATCTATGGAACCTGAAATATTAGATGCTATCAAGTTGGCAACATCATTGGCTGAATAAATAAGAAGAACACGAAGCGCCTGATCCAGAGTCATTCTGTCGCCCTGTTTTAAGCCTATTTTCTGAGCTCCGCTCTCGGTTACGCCCACATCACTTCCGGCCACCAGAACCTGATCCAGACTTCCGTATTTCAGGGCACAATAAGCGGTCATGACCTTAGTAAGACTGGCGGGCATGACCTGCTGATTTACATTTAAAGCATATAAAGTTTCTTTGTTTTTGAGATCAAAAAGACCTGCGCTGAGACTGTCATCCAGGGCCAGATCAGCTTCGGTTATGTCAGAATTGACAACACAAATATCTGAGGCATAGGTAGGATAAAGAAGACTCTGCCTGTTTCCGGCCTCAGATGAATCAAGTGTGTATTTGGATGAATATGGAAATCCGGAACAACCGGATACAGATACACAAACAGCTAAGCTTAAAAGTAAGGCTGTAAGCTTATTTATACATTTCACGCCACTCAAGATCTCCCCTGTCAAGTGATTTAATCAGTAGTTCAGCAGATGCAAGGTTAGTTGCGACAGGAATATTATGCATGTCACAAAGTGTCATAACATTATTGATATCAGGCTCATGGGACTTAACAGTTAAGGGATCTCTAAGGAAAATAACAAGATCGATCTCATTATGTTCGATAGCTGCTCCCAATTGCTGAGAACCTCCCAGATGTCCTGCAAGATACTTGTGTACTGAAAGATTGGTTACTTCTTCTATAAGTCTTCCTGTAGTTCCTGTTGCAAACAGATCATTCTTACTGAGAATTCCTCTGTATGCAATACAGAAATTTTGCATAAGTCTCTTTTTAGCGTCATGTGCTATAAGTGCGATGTTCATTAACTTACACCCTCCCCAGGTTATATTTATTACTCTGCAGCCTGACATTTAGTACAAATCCTATGCCCATATAAACAGAAAGAAGCGACGTCAGGCCGTAACTTACGAAAGGAAGAGGAATTCCGGTGTTGGGTATTACCCCCGTCGCAACACCGATATTGATAAATCCCTGAAATCCGATCCAAGCTCCTACACCGGCTGCAATAATCTCGCCGGCTCTGTCTTTGGCTTTTAAGGATATCAAAAAGCATTTCACTGCAATGCAAAGTATAAGCAAAACTACAATAAAAGCACCGAGGAAACCAAATTCCTCGCCTATTACTGTAAAAATAAAGTCTGTCTGGGACTCTGAAATGAATCCGCCGTTAAGAACCGAACTGATCTCGTTGGTATTGTAGCCCTTACCGTACAACTGTCCGGAACCTATGGCCATCATGGAGTTGATAGTCTGATAAGCCTCTGAATTGGCATAATCTTCAGGATGCAGCCAAGCCAGAATACGTCTTTGCTGGTAGGGCTCAAGGAGACTGCTCTCTCCCTGAACTGCATTATATATAACAAACAAAACCGTTGGTATCGATACTGTAAGAACAGCCACTACAAGCTTCCAGTTGATTCCTGCTATAAACATGATAACGCTGAAGATCGTCATGACCATAATACATGTAGAAAGG
Organism: Butyrivibrio sp. MC2021; assembly: GCF_000621605.1. Classification (GTDB taxonomy): domain Bacteria; phylum Bacillota; class Clostridia; order Lachnospirales; family Lachnospiraceae; genus Butyrivibrio. The sequence goes on from NZ_JHXX01000001.1 coordinate 295,557, forward strand.
TCAGGCTGGCTTGCTATAAGACCCAAAGGGACAGCTAAAAGCACAAGGCAGATTAAAACAAACCCAAAGTACTTAACTTTATCTTTATATTTCATAATAAACTGAGCAAAAAATAAAATCAATAATATTTTGGCGGTCTCCGATGGCTGGAAAGTGATTCCCAAAATGTTGATCCATCGCTGCGCACCGTTGGTGCTGCTACCCAAGGGCGACTTTACAAGAGCAAGAAGTGCCACGTTAACTATATAAAATGGTATATAAAGCTTAATCAGGAATGTGTAATCAAGAAGTGAAATAAATACCATCAGAAATATTCCGCCGGCAAGTCCCGCAATCTGCTTATTAACAAAAGTAGGCTGCGCGGAGCTTATGGCGAATATTCCGATTATGGTAAGAGCTATGGACATCACCGCAAGGGCGAAGTCATAATCAATTATCCTGTACTTCTTAATCATAAAAAAGTTCCTTTAAAAATATTTACAATTAGTCTGCGTTTATAGCACCATCCTGCAGCGTCTGAGCTGTTCCGGATATGATCTCATCTTCATCAAGAAGATCAAAGTAATAAACCAGGGCATCCTTGGTAATCTGAGCTGCATAGCTTGATGTATAACCGTTGGCAATACGTGTGGCTATAGCAATTTCAGGTTTCTCATAGGGCGCATAGCAAACAAAAAGTGAATGGTTAGGTCTGTTACTGGATTCCTGAGCTGTACCTGTTTTTCCTGCAACATTTACACCAAGATTATTGTAATATGCCTTATCCTGAACAACCTGTCTCATGCCAAGATGTATTGCATTCCAGTATGAATCAGGCATTTCAATGGTGCTTCTTATTTCAGCGGAATTCTCTTCCAAAAGATTGCCGCCGGAGTCTGTTGTCTTATCGATAAGCGTAAGGTTATAACAGGTTCCACTGTTGGCAACCGTAGTTACATATCTTGCAAGGCCCACAGTTGTATAAGCCTGGTTACCCTGACCGATGGCAGATCTTACTGAGTCCTGATTGGAAACCTGAGGCTCTGATTCAGCTATCTCAATTCCGGACTTTTCTGTAAGGCCATAAAGATCGGCATATTTAGCCAGTTTCTCAAGGCCAAGGTCAGAATAGTATTTATCTCCCTGTATACCAAGTCTGTAACCCACTTCGTAAAAGAATACGTTACAGGAATTACGTATACCGCCGGAAACATTAAGTCCACCATGGCCTCTGGGATAGATCCAGCAGCGAGGCGGATGATCAAGTTTATCAAAGATACCGCCGCAATATATGATGGAATCCAGGCCTATAACACCTTCATTAAGTCCCGCTGTGGAGGATACCATCTTAAATGTTGAACCCGGCGCTGTCTTCTGCTGAGTAGCGTAGTTATAAAGCGGATTGGATTTATCGCTTCTAAGCTTTGAATAATAAGCCGCATCAACACCATTGGCCATCATATTGTTGTCATAGCCGGGATATGAAACAAGAGCAAGAACATCTCCTGTGTTAACATCCGTAATGACCATGGATCCGGTACAAGGATCCAGAGCCAGCTGAGCAGGTGTAATATCAAGCTTTTCGATTCTGTTTATCATGAAACTGTAGGCTGTTTCTCCGCCTCTTTGCCAGAGAGAAAGCTCTGTTTCATCAAGAGTTACCGCTTCCTGCTCCAAAAGTACTTCGCAGACCTGAGTTCCACTGATATATCCGTCCAAAAGAAGGTATTTGTACATTCTTGTCTGGAAATCAAAATCCTTTTCCAAAACCTTGATTGTAAAATTTACTATCTGATTAAAGATCTGCTCTGAGTCAGCATACTGGTTGTCAATCTCAAGCTTTGAAACATCGATCCAGTTCATGGCAATTGCATACTTAAGGTATTCCGCCAGGGAAATGGTTTCTTCCGTTGTCCAGGCAATGTACATCTCATCTTCCCTGTCAACCTTGGATGTATCAAGAATACCCTTGGAGTATAGCATTGCAGCTATATGGCTCATGTACCACTGATATTCCTTGGATAATTTGTCGTAGGATGTCTCTTTTTCAGTAAGTTCAGTCCTTATCTGTGCCAGAACATTTTCATTCTTTTCCAAAAATGCGGCATAAACGGCCTTTTCATTGTCCTTGGCATCACTTGCTGATAAATGATTGATGTTAATGACATCATTATCGAACATAGCAAAATAAACATCATATATAGGAATAACAATATTGCTTGAGCTGGATGTTGAAGTATAGGTGTAGGTCTTTACATTCTGAATCTTAGACACCAGAATACCTGCAAGAGATTGCTCTATGATATTGTAGCAGGCCTCAGTAAGGTCCTTATCAATTGTCAGATAAACATCATTACCTGCAACGGAATCAACATAGTTACTGGTCTCTATAACCTGTCCCGTATTATCTACATAGACTGTTTCAGAGCCTTTTTTGCCCTGAAGGACACTTTCCATTGCCTGCTCTATGCCGGATTTACCGACAGTATCGTTTATTCCGTATGAGGAATTAGTCAAAAGAAGTTCAGAGAGTTCTTCTTCAGAAACCTTACCTGTATAGCCTAGAACCTGTGAAAAATAAACGGAATCAACATATTTACGGGCTGTGCTCTCATTTATAGAGACACCTGTAAGGATCTCAGCATTCTCCATAACATCAGCCACAGTTTTGTCACTAACATCAGATGCCACAGTGGTATCAATATACTTCTGGAAGGAATTTGCACTCATATTGAATCTGACAGTCAGAATCTTCAGAGCTCTGTCAGGAGTGTATCCAAGCCTTGGAGTAAAAGTAGAATTATCATCCTCTACTTCATTGGAACCAATTCCAAAGGATTTGCACAAATCGTCAACAACTTCCGTAGCGGATTTGGTTTTTTCCTCGTATTTCAGATCATTTATTGAGGCATGTCCGTAAACATCCGCAAGAAAACGAAGAAGCGAATTGCCCTCTACTGTAAATTCATAGTTGCCGCTGTCATTAATAATTATGTCAAAATCCTGATCAACGCTGTCGCCGTTTTTCTCAATGATATCTATAAGATTATTGAGAGTTTCGTTGATCCTCTTATTCTTGCCTGCACCGGATTTATAAACATCTTCTATGGTAACTGAATTAGCCAGCTCATTATAAGCAAGAATATTCCCGTTTCTGTCATAGATGTTACCTCTGGCAGCAGGAATACTTTTCTCTTTCTTGATGCGCAGCTTAAATGAATCCAGATAATACTCACCACTTATTATCTGCAGCGAAAAAAGTCTATAGATCATGATTGATGCAAGCACAATCAGAACTCCACAGACCATTACTGCTCTAGAAGTTATGAATTTAACAAAACTTTCTTTAAATTCATCAAACAAATTTTTTAGCTTCCTTTTCTTCCTTCTCATCAATGCGATTATTTATCTGCAGAATTAAAGGATAATAAAAAATTGCGATTACCGCTGTATATACCATTTCGGGAATGATCACATTCAGCATGTAATATCCCAGATTGAATTTGGTCCTGAACAGGAACATAAGCACGTAGCATACAAATCCAAAAACAAAATCAGAAATTGTTATAAAAACAATAGGGATTGCCAAATTCTGTGAGAAGAATATCTCATGGAATTTGCCCACAACAAAGCCTATGTACATGTAAATAAGGGCAAAAAATCCTATATAAGTTCCAAAAAACACATCAACAAGAAGGCCACAGAAGAAACCACATATAAGGCCTTCTCTGTCGCCTTTTATAAATGCTGTCGCAGATGTCAGTATCATCAGAAGATTCGGAGCTATATCGCCGAAATCCAGCACTCTGAATACTGTGGTCTGCAAAATAAAAGAAACAATTATTAAGATGAAGTTTGTAAGTACTCTTCTGATATTCATCCAAAACCCTTATTCTGTAACATTCTTCTTGAGTTCAAGAATTACAAGGACTTCATTCATATGTTCAAAGTCTACGGCCGGGGTCAGTGTTCCAGACTTGGTCAGGTTATTGGAGTCGTCGTCCAATGTAGAAATATAACCGATCAGTATTCCCGGAAGATATTTATCACTGATATTTGATGTTACTATCTTGTCACCCACTTTAACCTTATCCGCGTCATCTACAAGTTTGGAGAAATTGATAAAGCCCTGCCTGTATAGTTCCAGGTCTCCCGTGACAATAAGGTTATCGGAAGAAGAAAGAACCATTCCGGAAACAGCGGAATTATCAGCAATTATAGACTGAACCTTCGCCCAATCGGGACCTACGTCCATAACTCTTCCTACAAGTCCGGCTCCGGCAATAACATTCATATCAACAGCAATGCCGTCGTCGCTGCCCTTATCGATAACAAATGAGTAATACCAGTTACCGGCATCCTTGGCAATAATCCTAGCCCCGGTCTTTTTGTAATTTTCATATTGAGCATCCAGCGCATATAATTCCCTAAGCTCAGTCAGCTCGTATTTTTCCTGCTCCAGATTGGTATTAGCTATAGTAAGTTCATCGATCTGCTTTTTCAGACTTTCATTTTCAGAAAGAAGCTGGGTAATGGAGGATAATCTGTCTCCTGACTGTTTAAGGAATGATCCCACCGTGGTTATGCCCTTTTGAAAAGGCACAATAAAAATACCTGTAAACGAATTCAGCGGTCCGGTAAACAGGTTGGTATTAAAGGTAATGACGATCATTCCTGTACATACAATTGTTAAAATAAAGAGGAGATATTTACTTGGCAGAGTAAATTTTTCTCCTCTTCTCTTGATAATGGGACTCATTATTTATCCTCTTCAATTCCATATGCAAGAGCTTTATACTGGTCTTCCCTGATGATTTTGGCAAGACCGAGAGCGCCTGAACCGATAGGATTCTCAGCGATATTAACATTAAGTCCTACACCGTTTGAAAGTCTCTGGGCCAGGTGGCATACCTGTGATGCTCCGCCGGTGAGATAAAGTCCATGCTTGAAGATATCAGCAGCAAGCTCCGGTGGTGTCTTCTCAAGAGCAGCCTTGATATTGTCAAGGATCACGTCAAAGTTCTCGATAAGTGCCTGGTTAAGCAGATCTGTAGGGATTTTTCTCTCTACAGGAAGTCCGGTTACGATATCTCTTCCGTAAACAACAGCTTCTTTTCCTTCCTTCTCAAGCTCCTTAAGAGAGATCTTAACATTCTCAGATGTCTTCTCACCGATAAGAAGACCAAACTCCTTACGGATAACGTTTCTGATGGACTCGTCAAACTTCTTGCCGCCTACCTTGATAAGCTTACTTACAACGATACCTCTAAGAGAAAGAATAGAAATCTCGGTTGTGTCATATCCAACGTTAACAACAAGAACACCCTGAGAATTCATAACATCGATATTCATGCCCAGGCCGTCTGCCAGAGGCTTCTTAACCATCATGATCTTTTTGGCCTTGATTCCGGCGTCATTGATAAGATCATGGAAAGCTCTTCTCTCAACTTCTGTAACATCCTTGGGAACTGTGATATAAACCTCACAGGGCTTAACATTTCCCTTCATTTGATCTGTAAGAAAAAGCTTAACAAGAGTCTCCATATGCTCGATATCAGCGATAACACCACTGTTCAAAGGATATGTGATCTTGATCTTGTCAGGAGCCTTCTCATACATTTCATATGCAGAATTGCCATATGCGAAAACATTGGTCTTGTTCTCGATAGCAATCATATTCTTTTCAACAGTAAGATTGTCCTCATCTCTGTTGTAAATCTTGATATTGCTGGTTCCAAGGTCGATTCCGAAAATATTAGCCAAAACTTCCTCCTTAATTCCACAAAAGTCCCTTCTCTGCGAGACTTGTGTAGGATCTATCTCCTATTATTATGTGATCAATCAGGTAAATATCTAGCATGCTGCCTGACTCACTGATCTTATTGGTAATTGAAATATCTGCCCTGCTGGGGGTTGGGTCTCCGCCCGGATGATTATGAAGCAAAAGTACATTGGATGCCCCACATTTAAGGGCTTTCATGAAGACTTCTCTGGGTGATAGGGATGCAGAATTTACAGTTCCTATTGATAAAAGATATTCCTCTATAAGCTTGTATCTATTATTCAGGCAAAGAAGAATAACCTTTTCTTTATCCTCGTGTCTCATTTTTTCCATGTAATATGATGCTACATGTGAAGGATTGCTGCAATCAAGAGAACTTTTAGATCTCTGAGCTGCCATCCTCTTAGCCAGTTCAGCTATGCATTTGAGCTTAACAGCCTTCACTTCCCCGATGCCATGGACTGACTTAAGTTCATCCAGGGACAGACTGAAAAGACTGTTTAAACCGCTCTCCTTGCCTTTTTCAATATTCAATATGCTGCCGGCTATGTCTATAGGAGATGCATCTCTGGTACCGGTCCTTATGATGATAGCAAGAAGCTCAACATCAGTAAGGCTCTCGGGTCCAAAATTTAAAAATCTCTCATAAGGAAGCATATCCTTAAATATGCCGCCTTCGGCAACTATTGAATTAAAAGAACTGCGCATTAAAGTCCCTCTGTACGTTTTCCGGACGACACATAAAGACTCATTAAATATATTATCACAAAATCATTTAGTGTGAAGAAAAACCTTTATAATTTAGACATTCAAATTGCTCTTATCTACAAGTCCCGCATTTACAAGGCTCTGAAGGGTCTTCAGGATACCAAGCTTGGCATGAGGCCATGTAAGACCGCCTTGGAAAAATACTGAATAGGGCTCTTTGATAGGGCCATCTGCAGAAAGTTCAATTGATGAACCTGAAACAAAGGCTCCGGCTGCCATGATAACCTGCGCATCATATCCCGGCATATCCCAAGGCTCGGGAGCTACAAAAGAATCTACAGGTGCAGCTGCCTGAACGCCTTCACAAAAAGCGATTACTCCTTCCGGCTTACCGAAGGTAACGGCCTGGATTATATCAAAACGTTCCTCAGTTGCATTGGGATGAACTGAAAAACCAAGTTTTTCATAGATATTGGCAGCAAATATGGCTCCCTTAAGGGCAGATGCGGTAACGGTAGGTGCCAGGAAAAATCCCTGATAGAACTGAGGTAAAATTCCGAGGGAAGCTCCTACTTCTTTGCCAAGGCCGGGAGAAGTAAGTCTGAATGCGGCATTTTCTACGCATTCCTTCTTTCCGGCTATATATCCGCCTATTGGAGCAAGACCGCCGCCGGGGTTCTTGATAAGTGAACCTACGACCATATCAGCTCCAAGATCTGTAGGCTCGATGGTCTCAACGAATTCTCCGTAGCAGTTGTCTACCATGCAGTAAACATCGCTTTTTACAGACTTAATAAAGGAAATAAGCTCTCCGATCCTTTCAACAGAAAGGGTAGGTCTTGTCTGATATCCCTTTGAACGCTGAATGGTAACAAGCTTAATATTGTCATGCTCAAGCAGAGCTTTTTTAATATTTTCAAAATCAAAGCCGCCATCAGAAAGAAGATCCACCTGGCAGTATTCAATGCCATACTCCTTAAGGGAGCCCTTTGAATCCCTGATTCCGATAACCTCTTCCAAAGTATCATAGGGCTTTCCTACGGGAGAAAATAGCATATCACCGGGGCGAAGATTGCTCATAAGAGCCAGGGCCAGTGCATGGGTTCCGCAGGTGATCTGGGGTCTAACCAGAGCATCCTCTGTATGGAAAACTGAGGCATAGACAGCCTCAAGCTTCTCTCTTCCTATGTCGTTATAGCCATAACCGGTGGTTCCCAGAAGACAAGCCTCAGAAACCTTGTTGTCCTGCATTGCCTTAAGAACCTTAAGCTGGTTATATTCTGCGTTTTCATCAATCTTTTTAAAGCGTGGAGCAAGATTCTCTAAGATCTTTTCTCCGAATTCAAATACTTCCTTGGAAATTCCAAGCGACTCATAAATATTACTGTTCATAAATCCTCAATATCTCTTTCAAAACTTTATCGTCGTCTCTGTCAAACTGTGATTTGTCGATCCAAATGCTGTCATCTCTGTTTCTGTACCAAGTGAGCTGCCTCTTTGCAAAATGTCTAGTATTGCGCTTGATCAGATAAACAGCCCTCTCCAGGTCATATTCTCCCTGTAGATATCCGATCATTTCGCGATAGCCAAGGCCCTGCATGGATGTGGCAGTCTTTGGAATGTCCATCTCAAGAAGTTTTTTAACTTCCTCCTCAAGACCTTCCTCTATCATTTGGTCTACTCTTTTGTCTATGCGTGAGTATAACGTATTTCTGTCATCTGTCAATACGAAGCACTTAAAGTCATAGGGGGAAGTCCTCTCGTGCTGTTCGCTGTTATGCTGGGAAATAGGTTTTCCCGTCTTCTTGTAATACTCCAGTGCCCTTATAACCCTCTTGGAGTTATTCTCATGTATAGCCTCAGCGGACTCTGGATCAACCGCCCGCAGCTCCTCATGAAGTACATGAACACCCTCGATTCTGGCTCTCTCTTCCAGCTCATGTCTGTAGGTCTCGTCTTCATCGGTCTCAGTGAAATCAATATCATAGATAACTGCCTGAATATAGAAGCCTGTGCCACCAACAATGATCGGTACCTTTCCCCTGGAGGAAATATCAGCTATAGCTTCTTTTACCATCTTCTGGAAAAGAAAAACGTTAAAATCCTCCTTGGGATCAAGAAAATCGATCAGATGATGGGGAACTCCATCCATCTTCTCAGGTGTAATCTTGTCTGTACCGATATTCATGTACTTATAGACCTGCATAGAATCAGCGGAGATTATCTCTCCGCCAAGTTCCTTTGCAAGATTTATTGATAGCTTTGTCTTTCCAACCGCTGTAGGGCCGGTAATAATGATAAGTTTCTGCATTATTCAACAACTCTCTTAAACTTCTTGTCAATCTCATACTTGCTCATGGAAACAATGGTAGGTCTTCCGTGAGGACAGTTATATGGATTTTCCAAGATCAAAAGTTCATCAAGAAGAGCTGACATCTCTTCTCTGGTCATTCTTGTATTTCCCTTAACAGATGCCTTGCAGGCCATGCTGGCGATCTTGTAATTGATAACATCGGGAGTTCTGTCAAGGCCTGTCTCATGAGACAGTTCATCAAGAATCTCAGTAAACATGGTCTTCTCGTTCTCGCAGCCAAAAAGGTCTATTGGAATAGCTCTCATGGCATATTCATGACCGCCGAAGTTCTCGATATTAAATCCCAGTTTCTCAAAATACTGTCTGTAGGATAAAAACAGTGATTCTTCAGCAGCTGTAAGGGTAACAATTACCGGAGGATTAACCATCTGGGACAAAATATCCCCGGATTTATATCTCTTCATCATACGTTCATAATTGACTTTTTCATGAGCCGCATGCTGATCCACCAAAAACATCTTATCTTTAAAAGCGATGATCCAGTAGGTTCCGAAGATCTGCCCCAAAATCTCATATTCCTTCACATTATCCTTGGTGAGGACCTTCTCATCAAAAAGATTGAGCTGCATGGGCTTTTCAACTACAATAGCTTCCTGCTGTTTAATGATAGGTGAAGGGTGTTCGCTTCTTTCAGCGTTTCTTCCGTCGGAATCTCCGAAGATCCTGCTCCAGAGCGCCGATTTATTGGCATCCTGAATCCTGATGGGTTCTTCCTTAACTCCGGTGGCATAAACGGGAGCATCTTCATTTACTTTGTTTTCTTCAAATCTAAGCTTTTCAAAGGGCTCGGGAGCATGAATTTTCTTCTCTTCTTCAGGAGCCTTGGCCTGCGCAGCAGGCTTTTCCTGTTCGTCTTCAAAAAAGACTTCATCCTTGGGATCTGCCTTTTTATCAGGTGTCACGATCTTCTGAGCCGTTACAACCTTCTCGGCTGCAGGAGTTCTTTCTTCAGGAATCGTGATCTTGGCTGCTTCCTTCTTTAGTTCCTTCTTAGCTTCCTTCCTGTCATCACCAAGAAGGGCATCGGGAATCATCTCTTTATTTCTGAGGGTTTCTTCTACGCTGGTCTTGATAAAATCGTAGAGAGCTGCCTGATTGTTGAATCTGACCTCCAACTTGGCAGGATGTACGTTAACATCCACCATCTCAGGATCCATGCGAAGATGCAGCACTGCAAAGGGGAACTTGTGCATCATCAGATACTGCTTGTAGCCCTCTTCCAAAGCTTTGGAAATCACCTTATCCTTAACATATCTGCCGTTTACAAAGAAAATCTCAAAGTTTCTGTTGGAGCGGTTTATAGAAGGCTCTCCAAGATATCCCTCAAGGATCATGCCGTTTTTCTCAGCTTTGATGGGTACAAGGCTTACGGAAACGTCTCTTCCGTAAATCCTATATATTAACTCCTTGAGATCTCCGTTGCCGGAGGTTGAAAATTTATCTTCCTTGTTGTTGATGTAATGAAAAGAAACCGTGGGATTATCAAGAGCAAGATGCTCCATGACATCTCCGATATAGCTTCCCTCTGTCTGAGGAGTCTTAAGGAACTTCTTTCTGGCAGGAGTGTTATAAAAAAGATTCCTGATAATAAGGCTGGTTCCGTCGGGAGCTCCGATTTCCTCAAAGCCCGCTTCTTCTCCGCCGTTAATGGAATATCTGGTTCCCGTGAGATCATCCGCAGTCTTGGTGATAATATCAACCTGAGCCACGGAAGAAATACTGGAAAGCGCTTCTCCTCTGAAGCCCAGAGTATGAATACTGAAAAGATCGTCGATATTCTTGAGCTTGCTGGTGGCATGTCTCTTAAAAGCCTTTCTTATCTGGCTCTTTTCGATGCCACAGCCGTTATCCGTAACGCGGATCATATCGATTCCGCCGCCCTTTATCTCAACTGTGATGGCTGAGGCTCCGGAATCCACGGCATTTTCAACAAGTTCCTTTACAACGCTGGCGGGTCTTTCTACAACCTCACCGGCTGCTATCTGATCTATGGTATTTTTATCAAGCTCATTTATAAAGGCCATTAGCTTTTCCACCTGTTTTTAAGGTCGCTCTGAAGTTTGTAGAGCGTGTTGAGTGCATCCATTGGTGTTAATGTGGTAATATCTATTTCCTTTAATCTTCTAAGGACATCTTCATCTGTAACGGTATCAAAAAGTGACATCTGATCTATATCAACGTCGTCGTAATGTGTCACCTTGGTCTTTTTGACATCCTTGCTGTCCTTGGCGATGCTCTGTACTTTTTCTGTAATGTCATTGTCTGTAAGCTCGGAAACGATCTCTTTTGCCCTGTCAATGACCATATCCGGAACTCCGGCCAGCTTCGCAACCTGAATACCGTAGCTCTTGTCGGCGCCGCCCTTGATGATCTTACGTAAAAAGACGATGTCATCACCGTTTTCCTTAACGGCTATACAGTAGTTATTTACGTTGTCCATCTTACCCTCAAGCTCTGTGAGCTCGTGATAATGGGTGGCAAAAAGGGTCTTGGCTCCAAGGATCTTTCTGTTACTGATATGCTCTGTAACAGCCCAGGCAATGGCCAGGCCGTCGTAGGTTGAAGTTCCTCTTCCGATCTCATCAAGGATAAGAAGGGAATTGGGAGTTGCATTTCTTAAGATATTGGCAACCTCATTCATCTCAACCATGAAGGTGGACTGACCGCTTCCAAGATCGTCAGAAGCACCAACTCTTGTAAATATCCTGTCCACAACACAGATATCTGCCTTGGAAGCAGGAACAAAGCTTCCAATCTGAGCCATCAGTACAATAAGTGCAACCTGTCTCATATATGTGGACTTACCGGCCATGTTGGGGCCTGTAATAATGGATATACAATGCTTTTTGTTATCAAGGAAAGTGTCGTTGGATATAAACATATCCGCCTGATCCAGCATCTTCTCTACAACAGGATGCCTGCCGCCCTTGATGTTAATTGCGCCTTTATCATTTACTGTTGGCTTAACATAATGGTTCTTCTCAGACACATGTGCCAGTGAAGCATACACATCAAGAAGAGCGATTGCCTTGGCTGTAGACTGGATTCGGTCTATCTCAAGAGCAATTGAATCCCTGATCTTGCAGAACATCTCATATTCCAGGTTATTAAGCTTATCCTGGGCATTAAGGATTGTGTCCTCCAGCTCCTTAAGGGCTGTTGTGGTATATCTCTCGCAGTTGGTCAGGGTCTGTTTTCTGATAAAGTAGTCAGGCACCTGATCTTTGAAGGAATTGGTAACCTCAAAGGAGTATCCGAATACATTGCTGTATTTGATCCTGAGGTTCTTGATTCCGGTCTTTTCCTTTTCTTCGTTTTCAAGCTCTGCCAACCAGGTCTTCCCCTTTGTTCCGGCTTCTCTGAAATGATCGATATCCTTATCGAAGCCTTCCTTGATGATTCCGCTCTCCTTAATAGTAAGAGGCGGTTCCTCAACGATGGCCTGATCGATCAGCTGATAAATATCAGAAAGAGAATCCATGCGGTTCATTAGGTCATGAAGCTCTTTATCCTCCTGAACATCACAAAGAGCTGTGATTATGGCTGGAATCATCTTGATGGAATTCCTGAAAGCAAGAAGATCTCTGGGATTGGCTGTTTTAAATATGATCTTGGACATAAGTCTTTCAAGGTCATAGATGGGTCCTAAGTACTCACGGAGTTCTTCTCTGGTTACTACATTCTTATAAAGAGCCTCAACAGCGCTCTGCCTCTGAATGATAAGATCCTTATCAATAAGTGGCTGCTCTATGAAAGAGCGCAGGGTTCTGGCTCCCATGGCAGTCTTGGTCTTATCCAGTACCCACAAAAGAGTTCCTCTCTTCTGCTTATCCCTCATGGTCTCCACCAGCTCCAGGTTACGTCTTGTGGAAGAATCCAGAAGCATATACTTGCTGGTAAGGTAAGGATAAATATGGGTTATGTTGGAGATATCAGACTTTTGCATATCGGTAAGATACTGAAGAAGAGCTCCTGCAGCCACAATACCGTTAGGGAAGTCATCAACTCCAAGTCCTATAAGAGATGAAACCTTGAAATGCTTAAGAAGAAGCCTCTTGCAGCTCTCTTCATCAAAATATCTTGCTTCTAAAGGATTTACAAAAATCTGAAGTCTGTTCTTAAGTTCGGATATATCTACGCCGCTTAAGGTAAATGCATCGTTGCAGATGATCTCACTGGGAGCATATTTGCCGATCTCATCAGTAACAGCCCTGAGACTGTCAACCTCGGTCAGGTAGTAGTCACCTGTTGTAACATCCGCAATGGAGATTCCGATCTTGTCGGAGGCATAAAGAATACACATGAGATAGTTATTCTTGGTTTCCTCCAGGGACTGCATATTCAGGTTGGTTCCGGGAGTTACGATTCTTGTAACCTCTCGCTTGACTATTCCTTTAGCAAGCTTGGGATCCTCAGTCTGCTCGCAAATGGCCACTTTATAGCCTCTGGACACCAGCTTGGTCAGGTAAGAATCCACAGCATGAAAAGGAACACCACACATGGGTGCTCTCTCTTCCAGGCCGCAGGCCTTTCCTGTAAGTGTCAGTTCCAACTCCCTTGAAGCAACTACCGCATCATCAAAAAATAGCTCGTAGAAGTCTCCAAGTCTATAGAATAAAATACAGTCTCCGTTTTCCTGTTTCGTCCTGAGGTAATGCTGCATCATGGGCGAAACTTTTTCTATATCAACATCCTTAAACGTAGTAAGATTTTCCACGTTTATAATTCCCCTGTTCTCTAAACTTTTTTATACCATCTGTCCCATGTAGTAGAAGCCATGGCACTCATCCAGTGAAACCTTAACAAGGCTTCCGATGAGATCCTCTTTTCCCGGGAAGTGTACCAATGTATTGTTGGACATTCTTCCTGTCAAAAGAGATGAATCATGCTCATTTACGCCCTCTACAAGGACTTCTTCTATTCTTCCCTGAAGCTTTTCAGTCTGCTTCTTGGCATTTTCCTGAACTACAGCAAGGAGTCTGTCGAAGTTCTCCTTAACAAGCTCCTCCGGAACCTGATCCGGGAAGCCGGCAGCCGGTGTGCCTGTTCTCTTGGAATAGATGAAGGTAAAGGCATTGTCAAAATGAGCCTTATTAACTACATCAATGGTATCATCAACATCTTCCCTTGTTTCCCCCGGGAAGCCGACTATGATGTCTGTTGTTATGGCTACATCAGGAAGCTCTGTTCTGATCTTGTCAACCAGTGCCAGGTAGCTCTCCTTGGTGTATTTTCTGTTCATTCTTCTGAGAATCTCAGTATTTCCTGACTGAAGAGGAAGATGAATGTGTCTTGCGATCTTAGGATTGCTCTTGATGGTCTGAATGAGCTCATCTGAGAAATCCTTGGGATGTGGAGTCATGAATCTGACTCTCTCAAGACCTTCTACTTTGCAAACCTCCTCGATAAGCTGGGCAAAAGAAATCTTGTCCGGATTGCCGTCTTCAAAATCAAGACCGTATGAGTTAACATTCTGTCCAAGAAGCATAACTTCCTTAACTCCGTCAGCCGCAAGCTTCTCACATTCTCTGATGATATCCTTGGGAGATCTGGATCTCTCACGTCCTCTTACATAAGGAACTATGCAATAGGTACAGAAATTATTGCAGCCGAACATAATATTTACGCCGGACTTAAAAGGATACTTTCTGAACACAGGAAGATCCTCGACAATCTTGTCTGTTTCCTTCCAGATATCAATTATCATTCTGTCGGATTCAAGGCAGGTGCATAAAAGCTCTGCAAATTTATAAATATTGTGGGTTCCGAAGATAAGATCAACAAATCTGTAGCTCTTTTTGATTTTCTCAACCGCTGACTGCTCCTGCATCATACAGCCGCAAAGAGCAATCTTCATATATGGATTCTTTTTCTTGAAGTTGCTGCACTGTCCAAGTCTTCCGTATACTCTCTGATCAGCGTTATCCCTTACTGTGCAGGTGTTATAGATAACAAACTCGCTGTCCTCCGAGTCTGATTCCTCATAACCCACAAGCTTAAGGATGGCCAGGAGCTTCTCGGAATCCCTGGCATTCATCTGACAGCCGAAGGTAACAACGCAGGCTCTGGGAGTTCTGCCCAGCTCCTTTTTCATCTCTTCCACATAGGCCTTGGCCTTCTCGATGAACTCCAGCTGCTTTAAGCTCTCAGCATCGGTAACTTCTTCTTTTGAACCATTTAAAATATTTATTTCTTTACTCATTACTATCAAAAACTCTTTCTAAAAAACTAAATCAATATTTCTCGCCGTAGGCTTCAACAATTCCAAGAAGGATATCAACAACCTTTCTCATTTCCTGAACTGAAGCATACTCATATTTGCCGTGGTAGTTATATCCACCTGTGCAAAGGTTTGGACAAGGAAGTCCCTTATATGAAAGGGCTGCTCCGTCTGTGCCGCCTCTGATAGGCACATCAATGAACTTTATATCAAGCTCTGCCATAACCTTCTTCACATTGTCGATAAGATGCTGATGAGGCTTGATAAGCTCAACCATGTTGTAGTACTGGTCTCTGAGGCTTACATTAACGGTACCCTCACCATATTTCCTGTTGAGAAAATCGGCTGCAGCCTGGAAGATTGCCTTCTTTTCCTCAAAAAGAGCCCTGTCGTGGTCACGGATTATGTAAGAAGCTGTTGCGCTCTCTGTTCCGCCCTTAACCTCTGTAAGGTGGAAGAAGCCCTCTCTTTTCTCTGTGTACATAGGATTCTGGAATACTGGTAAAAGAGAATGGAACTCATAGCATAAAAGAGCCGCATTTACCATCTTGTTCTTGGCATCTCCGGGATGAACGCTTCTGCCGTTAACAGTGATAACTCCCTCTGCCGCATTGAAGTTCTCATATTCAAACTCGCCGAGCTTGCCACCGTCAACGGTGTAAGCAAATTTGGCACCAAACTTCTCAATATCGAAAAATGCTGTTCCTTCACCAATCTCCTCATCGGGAGTAAATGCGATCTTGATTTCGCCATGAGGAATCTCAGGATTTCTGATAAGGAAATCAGCCATTGTCATGATCTCAGCAACACCGGCTTTATCATCAGCTCCAAGAAGTGTTGTTCCGTCGGTAACGATAAGGTCCTCTCCTACATGATTAACAAGCTCAGGGAAATCCTTAGGTGAAAGAACAACCTTGCCATCTGCACTGAGAGTAATATCCTTTCCGTCATAGTTCTCAACGATTTTCGGCTTAACATCCTTGCCGCTTACTTCGTCAGAGGTATCCATATGGGCAATAAAGCCTATGGCAGGTCTGTCCTTGCCGTCTGTAATATTTGAAGGAATAGCCGCATAAACATAGCAGTGCTCCTCATCATAAAAGACATCAGATGCTCCGATAGCCACAAGCTCATCCCTTAAGATCTTCGCAAGGTCATGCTGCTTCATGGTTGAAGGTGATGTACCTGTTTCAGCATCAGACTGTGTATCAATCTTTACATATCTCAAAAACTTTTCGATTACATCAATATCATTCTTTTTCATCTTGCTTCTTTTTAGACTTACCTTTCTTCTTATAATTCGGATCCTTCTCGCTTATATAAATGCGAACTGATCTCTCACAAAGAGTGTCTTTTTCGCTGCTAACCGAACCTTCTCCTTGCTGCAGAGCTTCAAAGTCTCCTGCAGTATCGGATATGCAGGACCACTTAAGTCCTTCAGGGAGCTTGGGAAGCGCGAATTCGGATTTCATCCAGTGCATATTGTAGCAGACATAGATAAAAGGCTTATCCTTGTCGTCCTTGTCATAGATGCCGCAATACAACATTCCCAAAATATGGCTGTACCCGGACAAATCTGGTCTCCAAGCGTCCTTGCCATGGCAGGAAAGATCAGGATAACCGCAGGATTCATAATCCATAAGTTTAAATGGATATCTGCTGTGAAGGATGTTGTGAGAAAATCTGAGGTTCACAAGGAACTTCACATATTCAAAAATATCCTGATTCTTATCAAGGGCCTTCCAGTCCACCCAGCCGGTCTCATTATCCTGGCAATAAGGATTGTTATTACCACCCTGAGAATTGCCGTATTCATCACCGCTAAATAACATCGGTGTTCCCTGAGCCATAAAGAGCATTGTGAGTATGTTCTTAATCTGTTTCTTTCTAAGCTCAAGAATACAGTGTTTTCTGGTTCTGCCCTCTATGCCGCAGTTCCAGCTCAGGTTATTGTCAGTGCCGTCCTTGTTGTTTTCTCCGTTTTCCTCATTGTGCTTGTGCTCATAGGAAACCAGATCAAAGAGCCTGAAACCTTCGTAATCACAGATATAATTCATGATTCCGTGTTCTGCAGAGTTAGCAGTCATGACTTTCAGGAAATCCCCAACTGTATTGTCATCGCTCTTTAAAAATCTTCTGGATGCATATAAAAATGTATTATTGTACTCGGATAAGAGTCTTTCCTTTGGCTTGGCTGTTCCCAGCACCTGGCCGTAATCGAACCACTCGTGCCATATCTTTACATCATCAAACAAAGGCTCTCTTGTAATAAGCGAAACAGGAATTCTGGCTCCCTTTAAGTGGAAGCCGTCTATATGGTAATTGCATCTCCAGAATCTGAGGGCATCAAGAATCATGCTCTCGCTCTCATTCTCGTTAAAGAAAAACTGAAGTACAACCTCTATCTTATTTTCATGAAGGATCTTAACAAAGCTCTTGAATTCATTCTCTGCGTTTGCAGGGTTTTTGCAGTAGGATGCTCTGGGAGCAAAGTAATAACCCTTCTTGTAACCCCAGAAATTGATCTTGGGTTTGATTGAAGCTTTATCAACAATAGCGCCGTCCTTGGAATAAATACCGCTTCCAAGCTCTTTTAATGAGTTCTCAACGCAGTTCATCTCATAAACCGGCATAAGCTCAAGGGTTGTTACACCCAAAGACTTGAGATAAGGAAGTTTTTCAAGGATACCGCTAAAGGTTCCTCTTTTGGCAGCAGCTACGCCGCTGGAGGAACTCTGTGTAAAGCCTCTGACATTCAAAAGGTAAACGAAACTGTTTTCGTAAGGAATATGAGGTGATGTTTCTTTTCCCCAGTCAAATTCGGTCTGAGAAGCACGGATAACAGCCTTATTGTCGAGACTGGCACGGATATCACTTAACTTAACATCCTTGCCAAAGGTCTCAAGGCCAATAACATGCCTTGCATAGGGATCGCAGAAAAAATTGTTTCCTTCAAAAAAGTTATAGGAATCATATTTATCAATATCTTCAATTCCTGTAATTCTGGCGGAGTATATCCTTCCACGCTTGACGTCCTTGGGGAGCCTTATGGTAAGCGGCTCCTGACCTTCACATGATGAAGAATAAAGAGTAACGCCGCAGGCCCTGCGGTCGTCATAGACAGCCCTCACCACCAATGATTTGTCATAGTCGATATAACAGCCCAACGGATAGGGCTTTTCTCTGATTATCTTATATTTCCCCTGCATTTATTTCTCCCGAATCCTTACAAATACATATGTCTTTCTATTCTATCACATAATTCCTTTATATGCTAACTGAAAAGAATATGGTATTATAAAGCTATCTGATAATATTTTTCACCGATATAGGAGGCGTTTTTAATGGAATTTTCCAAGATTGCAACAGATATGAACACAAGGATTGAAAACGACGAGCAGATGACCGTAGACGTCGAGCTTGATAACGGAGAAACCGTTACCTGCGCCATTATCATAGTTCTTACAGTTAATTCCAAGGATTATATCGTGCTTCTTCCCCTTGATAAGAACGGCCAGAACAATGACGGCAACGTATGGTTCTATGAGTTCATTTACAAGGGTGATGATGAGGAGCCTGAACTTGGCTATATTGCTGATGATAAGGAATATGAGGATGTGGCAGAGGCCTTCAATCTTTATCTTGATGACGTAGAGTTCGACGAGATCATCGAACTTCCTGAGGAGGGCTTAGACGGAGAAGAATGATCGTTTTCTTTCTTTTCCCAGAGATGCCTTATTGGTCTCAAAAATCTTGAAGGGAGCATGGGATTATCCTCTTCTCCCGCAACATAGGACATTATGAGCGCTGTTTTTGCCCGGGTCATTCCCACATAGAGCATTCGGCGCTCTTCTTCTATCTGCTGCTGTGTTTCCGCACTTCTGGAGGGAATTATTCCTTCGTTGAGGTCAGGAAGCCAGACAATATCAAATTCCAGTCCCTTTGAGCCATGCATTGTAAGAAGTTTGACGCAGGATTTATTGTTTCCGCCTTTTCTTATGCTCTTTGTTCTTTTTATGTTCTCAAGCTCTTCATTTATGTCCCTTATGAAATCCTCCGCATACTCATAGCCTCTTGCCCTTTCCAGAAGATTGTCCATCGCCTCTTTTGACCCAGGGTACAACTTATCTATACCAATATCCCTCCTGATATATCTGACAGCCAGGTAGGGCCTTAGATGCGATATCATGTTAATTTGTATAAAGAACTTTTTAACATCTTTTGTTTTTGAAGAATTTCCTCTGTAATAAGCAAGAACCTTCTTTTCACTTATGATATCATCCAATGCTGTCTCTCTTGAGATAAAGCGCATTGGCTTATTTATTATCTTCAGATAATCCGCTCGTTTCTGGCCGAGATAAGCAAAAGAAAGGTATGAAATCACCAGGTTTACTGCCTCATCCTCCACATAACTTCTTGAAAAGCTGTCAAGATTGGTCATAATGCCATATTCTTTAAGGCAGGATGCCAACGAAAGGGCTTCCGAATTGGTTCTGTAGATAACTGCAACTCTCGAAGGATCCACATTTCCGCTTCCAAGATAAGATGATATAGCCTTATACTGAGCACTTTTGTCCCTAAATCGCCTTGTGATCACATAGCCGTCTTCATTTTTCTCCCCCGGGCATATGTCTTTTTTGTATCTGATCTTATTTTCATCGATTAAAAGACATGCATTTTCTATGATTTTTTTTGCGCAGCGATAATTTTGCTTAAGCACAATCTTTCTTGGTGAATATTCCCTGAAGCTTTCCTCAAAAGAAAGCATGATTCCCGGGTCGGAACCGCGAAATCCATAGATAGACTGGTCATCATCCCCAACTACGAACACATTACCATGGGGCTTTGATAAAAGTTTAAGTATTTGAAACTGCATGGAATTGATGTCCTGATATTCGTCCACCAGATAAAAAGAGAACTTATTTTGATAAAACGAAAGTATTTCACTGTCGTTTCTAAGAAGCTCAAGACATTTACAGATCATATCGTCGAAGTCAATTTTTCCAAACTCTCTCAATCTGTTATTGTAAAGTATAAAAATGTCCTTAAAGGCTGCCTTACAAAGGTTTGATACCTTAACCGTATTTATATCCTCACCTGTATTCTTGACTCTTGATATGTCAGTGAGAATGTCGCTGATATCACTGTCTGAAATATCTCTGGTTTCACAGCCTTCTTTTTTCAGGATTTCACTGATTTCAGCCTCATGTAAAATATCTCTGATAAGCCTTATCTTAAAGCAGTCATCTGCAATACTGTAATTTTGATTACCGGATTTATTTTGACGAATTATCTGATAAAAAACAGAATGAAATGTTCCGAAATTGACCTCCGGATAAGAACTATCCGTGAGTTTGTAAAATCTTTGCTGCATCTCGATGGCAGCTGCTTTGGTAAAAGTAATGACAAGTATACGTGAAGGATCCTCATGCATCTCTTCAATAAGATATCTGAGACGCTGCACGATCACGAAGGTCTTGCCGCTTCCGGGACCTGCAATAACCATCGCAGGTCCCTTATGATGCCTTATGGCATCCATTTGAGCAGCATTGCCGATAACGCCATTACTCAGTGCGTTATTATTTTTCAAGTAATTCAATTCCTTTTTTAATTCTCTTAATAGTCTCTTCTTTGCCGATGACCTCCATGAGTTCTGTAGCTCCGCAGGGAGTCATCTCTTTTCCTGAAACTGCGATTCTTACAGGCCAAAGAACATATCCGTTCTTGTACTCATGCTCCTTGATGTAATCTGAAAGCATTGCATAAAGAGCATCGTTTGTGTAATCCTCGTGGGCCTCAAGAAGTGGAAGCACCTCTTTGAGAACTGCCAGGGAAGTCTCCTCATTAGTCTTCATCTTCTTGTGAGCATAAATAGCTGTGTCATAAGAAGGAAGCTCATTGAAGAAATCAACCATATCCTTGATATCTGGGAATATCTCAATTCTGGTCTTAACCATATTTGAGATCATCTTGAGCTTATCATCGCTCTTAAGTGCAGGAACTGTAATAGCCTCCTCGAGATAAGGCTTAGCCATCTCAAAGAACTTGTCCTCATCCATAGCCTTGAGATACTCGCCGTTCATCCACTTAAGCTTGGTAAAGTCGAATACAGCAGGTGATTTGCTGATTCTGTGATAATCAAACTTCTTGATAAGATCCTCAAGGCTCATGATCTCGTTGTTATCCTCAGGAGACCAGCCAAGAAGAGCTACAAAGTTAACAACTGCCTCAGTAAGGAAGCCCTGCTCGATAAGATCCTCGAATGAAGAATGTCCGGATCTCTTGGAAAGCTTGTGGTGATCCTCATCGGTAATAAGAGGACAGTGAATGTACTTGGGAACCTCCCATCCAAATGCATCATAAAGTCTGTTGTACTTGGGTGAAGAAGAAATGTACTCGTTACCTCTTACTACATGTGTGATTCCCATAAGGTGGTCATCTACAACGTTAGCAAAATTGTATGTAGGGAATCCGTCAGACTTGATAAGGATCATGTCGTCCAGTTCCTTGTTCTCAACGGTTACATCTCCGTAAAGTTCATCATGGAATGTGGTTGTTCCCTCTGTGGGGTTGTTCTGTCTTACAACGAAAGGCTTGCCCTCAGCAAGGTTCTTCTCAACCTCTTCCTTGGAAAGATGGAGACAGTGCTTGTCATAGAAGCTGATCTCCTTCTTGCCGCCATTGCCATCGTCAATCTCCTGAACCAGAGTAGCAAGTCTCTCCTGATCGCAGAAACAGTAATATGCCTCGCCCTTATCGATGAGCTCCTTGGCATACTTCATGTAAATACCGGCCTTCTGTCTCTCACTCTGAACGTAAGGGCCGCATCCCTTGTCCTTATCGGGACCTTCATCATGAATAAGTCCTGTCTTTTCAAGGGTTCTGTATATGATCTCGGTAGCGCCCTCTACATAGCGCTCCTGGTCTGTATCCTCAATTCTAAGGAGGAAATCTCCGCCTTCATGCTTAGCGATCAAAAACTCATAAAGTGCTGTTCTTAAGTTTCCCACATGCATACGGCCTGTTGGGCTCGGTGCATATCTAGTACGAATCTTAACCATAATTACTCCAATCTAAAAGCTTATTATTAAACCGAATTATAATTCTAGCACAATAGATTTATTTTTCAATGAAGAATTTACTTTGTTCCTGTGGAACCGAAACCTCCGCGGTCCTGGCCCTCAAGATGTTCGCATTCAGCAAAAATGATCTGAGGCTGATTCTCCATGATCCTGAACTGACAAATGCGGTCATTGAAACCGATATGAGTATCTCTCATGGCTATTACCGGAACAAACCACTGATCATTGTCCCCGCAGTAGGAATGATCGATAATTCCCATATGGTTGGCCTGAATAATGCCGAAGTTCTTGAAAGTTGAACTTCTGGGAACAACGTGGGCCTCATAGCCCTCCGGTATCTCCATCGCTACCCCCAGAGGAATAAGCTTGAACTCACCCTGCTTAAGATCCACATCCTCAGCACTTCTAAGGTCGATCCAGTCGGATTTCCCATCGATATACTGAAGCTTTTCAAGCTTATCGTTAAAATACTTGATCTTGATTCTTTTTTCCATACCTGTAAAAATCTCCTTATTATTCAACACTTACTACCTTGTAGTCTTTCTCCTCTACAGCTTTTTTAAGTGTATCATTATCTACGTCTGAAGAAAGAGTAACAACTGCAGTACCCTTCTCATGGCTGACCTGTGCCTCAGTAACACCTTCAAGGGCTTCAAGAGCCTTTTTTACGTTAGCTTCGCAGTGTCCGCACATCATTCCTTCAATAGTCATAGTCTTTGTCATTGTTTTTTCCTCACTTTCGTTTACAACTTTTTCTATTTTACCATCTGATAAAAATTCTTTGCTATCTTCTTTTAGTATAATTTCTGTAACAGGATCCTTTACAACAATATCTTTTGAAGAATCATGTATATCAAAAAAGTTAAGTCTCAGAGCATTGGAAACCACAAAGAGACTGGATAAACTCATGGCAGCAGCACCGAACATAGGATTAAGGGCCCAGCCGAACAGATGAATATATGCACCAGCCGCCAGAGGAATTCCTATTACATTGTAAAAGAATGCCCAGAAAAGATTTTCGTGAATATTTTTAAGAACCTTTCTGGAAAGTCTTATGGCTGCGGCAGCATCAAGAAGACTGTTTCTGACAAGTACCACATCCGCTGCATCTATAGCAATATCGGTTCCTGCGCCGATGGCTATACCTGTATCTGCTCTTGTAAGAGCCGGAGCATCATTTATTCCATCTCCAATCATGGCAACACTGCCATATTTCTGAAGTTCCTTTATGGCATTTTCCTTCTGTCCGGGAAGAATGCCTGCAATTATCTCGTCTACTCCGGCCTGCTCTCCTATAGCCTTGGCGGTTCCCTTGTTGTCACCGGTGAGCATGACAACCTTAAGTCCCATATTTTTCAGTTCTTTTATGGCTGCAGCGGAGTCTTCCTTTATTGTATCAGAAACCGCAATGATTCCCAGAAATCTCTTGTCTATCGCATAAAATACAGGGGTCTTTCCCATGGCCGCAAGACTTTCGGCTTTTTCCTTAAGCTCTGACTGAACATATGCATATTTCTCGATAAATTCAAGATTGCCACCGTAGATATTGTGTCCATTAAGTACAGCCTTAAGGCCGTTTCCGGGAAGAGCTTCAAAATCAGATACTTCCAGGAGCTCATCCTCATCATCTTCATAGGGATGAAGATCTTTGATATAAGAATTTATCGCCTTTGCCAGTGGATGCTCACTTCTGGATTCAAGTATTCCTGCTATTTTAACCAGCTCATCCTCCAAGTTATTCAAAAGAGAATATCCGCTGCTGGTAAGTGCTTCAGCAGGGAAAATATCTGTGACAATGGGCTCACCCTTTGTAATGGTTCCGGTCTTATCAATTGCTACAATCTTGGTTTTCCCGGTATTTTCAAGGGATGCCGCGGTTTTAAACATAATTCCGTTTTTGGCGCCAACACCGTTTCCTACCATTATGGCAACGGGAGTAGCAAGTCCAAGTGCGCAGGGACAGCTGATAACAAGAACTGCTATGGCTCTGGCCAAAGCAAATCCAAACTCAGCCCCAACCAGTAGCCAGATAAACATTGTAAAAAGCGCAATGATGATAACTATGGGTACAAAAATTGAAGATACCTTGTCTGCGATCTTTGCAATTGGAGCCTTGGTTGCTGCAGCATCGCTGACCATTCTGATTATCTGTGATAGAGTTGTATCTCTGCCAATTCTTGTGGCCTTGCATTTAATGTATCCGGCCTGATTTATGGTGGCAGCAGATACTTCATCTCCGAGAGCTTTATCAACGGGAATGCTCTCACCTGTAAGTGCGGACTCGTTTATGGCACTGTTTCCTTCAATGACTGTGCCATCCACCGGAACAGCTTCTCCGGGCTTAACTACGAAAATATCTCCGATCTTTACTTCCGAGATATCAACTACCTGTTCCTGACCATCTGCATTGATAATGGTTGCAGTTTTTGGGGAAAGCTTCATCAGTCCTCTGATAGCATCTGTAGTTCTGCCCTTACTTCTTGCTTCAAGCATTTTACCCACAGTGATCAGAGTAAGGATCATGGCGGCTCCCTCGAAATAGAATTCATTCATAAGAGCCTTTGCACCTTCAAGATCTCCCGCCGTCTGTCTGATGGTCATTATCACCAGTGCTGCCACACTATAAATAAATGAGGCTGCACTTCCAAGAGCAACAAGAGTATCCATATTTGGAGCAGCATGAATAGCGGACTTGAATCCGCTTATAAAAAACTTCCTGTTTATGATCATGATAATAAGGGCCAGAACCATCTGAACCAGGCCCATAGCCACATGATTATCCGCCATGAATCCCGGAAGCGGGAAACCAAACATCATATGTCCCATGGAAAAATACATAAGAACAATCAGAAATCCAATGGAAAGGATAAGCCTTTTCTTAAGTGCAGGTGTTTCTCTGTCCTCAAGAATATCCTCATTGTCTGCAATATCATCTGCCATTAGATAAGCACCGTATCCGGCATCCTCAACAGCTTTGATGATATCTTTATCCGTTGCATTGCCTTCAACGCCCATTGAATTTGTAAGGAGATTTACATTACATGTAGTAACCCCGGGTACTGAGCTGACTGCCTTCTCAACCCTTGCCTGACAAGCGGCACAACTCATTCCGGTAATTGAATATTTATCCATTTATAATTCCTCATTAAGTCGATCTAATTGTATGCAACTAAATCATAATACTCCTTTGTTAATTATTTTACAATACTCCATACATATTTAGCAAAGAAAAAGGTAAAGACTGTTAAAGTATACGGATATACTGTAAAATTATAGCGATACTGTTCAAGCAAACTACTACTCTTACGAGGTAAGGAAAATGACACAGATTTTTTTACATGAAAATTGGAAATTCAAGCGTACCGATGAAGATATTTTCCATAATGCCACTGTTCCGGGCTCCGTTTTCCAGGATCTTATTGATAACAAGCTGATGGAGGATCCCTATTATCGAAACAATGAGGATAAGGCAAAGGAGTTCATGAACTATGATTATGAATACATAACTGAGTTCTCATCTTCTTCGTTTGATTCATATATGGCCGCCTCCGAAGTATTCCTTCGCTTTGAAATGGTTGATACCTTAGCTGATATCTATTTGAATGATATGCTTCTTGGCAGCCCCAATAACATGCACCTTAGCTATGAATACCCTGTAAAAAAGCTTCTCAAAGATGAAAATAAGCTTCGTGTAGTATTCCACTCACCAATTAAATATATCAAAGAGAAATTCAAAGAGGATCCTCTTCTTGGAACCGAGGACTGCACCAGAGGCTTCCCACATCTTAGAAAAGCCCACTACATGTTTGGCTGGGACTGGGGCCCAAGGCTTGCGGACATGGGACTTCAAAGGCCTGTTTCTCTTCTTTTTGCTGAAAAAGCAAGACTATCTGATTTTTATATAATTCAGGATCATAGTGACGGCGTAACCATTAAGATATCCGGAAGCTCTCAGGTTTTGGATAATACGACCGGAAGCTCTGTAAATGTTAAATACACTGTTACCGCACCGGATAGCAATGTCATCGGAAAAGATATTCCCGTTAATAAAGAGTTTAAAATCCCGGATCCGCAGCTTTGGTGGCCAAATGGCTACGGAGATCAACCTCTTTATACCGTTGAAATTGATTTATTTGACAACGAGACCGAAAAGCTCCTGGATTCCCAGACAAAGCGAATCGGTCTTAGAACCATGGAAATCTCCACTGAAAAAGATGAATATGGCAGCGAATTTGCCCATAAGGTAAACGGTGTCAAAATTTTCGCCATGGGCGCAGACTATATCCCACAGGATAATATCTTGCCCAGAGTTAACAAAGAGCGTACCCGCACTCTTCTTAAGCACTGCAAGGACTCCAACTTTAACTGTATCAGAGTATGGGGCGGTGGCTACTATCCCGAGGATGACTTCTTTGATATTTGTGATGAGCTGGGTCTTGTAGTTTGGCAGGATCTCATGTTTGCCTGCGCAGTTTACAGACTCACAGAGGATTTCGAAAGAACCATCACCGAGGAAATTTATCAGAATGTCACAAGAATCAGACATCATGCCTCTCTCGGACTTTGGTGCGGCAACAACGAAATGGAGCTTTTTGTAGGTCAGGAGCACTGGGGTGCCAAAAATACTCTTAAATCAGACTATGTAAAAATGTATGAGTATCTTTTCCCGAGACTTCTGAAGAACCTGGATCCTCAAACCTTCTACTGGTGCGCTTCACCTTCCTCAGGAGGTGGATTTGACGATCCTAATGATGAAAATCGCGGCGATGCTCACTACTGGGAAGTATGGCACGGCAATCAGCCTTTTACCGCTTACCGCCAGTTCCATTTCCGTTATCTCTCCGAATTTGGTTTCCAGTCTTTCCCTTCAGTAAAGACCATAGAGACCTTTACCGAGCCCAAGGATCGCAACATTTTCTCCTATGTGATGGAAAAACATCAGAGAAATAATGCTGCCAACGGCAAGATAATGAATTACATGAGCCAGACCTTCCTTTATCCGGAAAGCCTTAAGGATGTGGTTTACTATTCACAGCTTTTGCAGGCTGAAGCCATTAAATACGGTGTTGAACACTTCAGAAGAAACAGGGGTCGCTGCATGGGTACCGTTTACTGGCAGCTAAATGACTGTTGGCCTGTTGCTTCCTGGGCATCCATAGACTACTATGGCAGATGGAAGGCACTTCAGTATTATGCAAAAAGATTCTTTGCTCCTCTGCTTATATCCTGTGAGGAAAGAGGCTTTCTTGACCAATGCTTAAGTGTCAATGACGAGATCGATGAGCTTGTTAAATCCATTAAAATCTATGTCAGCAATGAAACCATGCAAAACCGTGATGTAATTGCTGTTTGGCAGCTTCGAAACAGCAAGGCTGAGATCCTGAGACAGGAAAACTCCCTTCTTACTGTAGAAGCCCTCACCTCCGAATTTGTTCAAGAGGAAGTCTTTGATGACATTGATATACATGAAAACTATGTCAGCTTTGCATTGATCGATCACGACACAGATGAATTGCTGTCTGAGGGCACAGTACTGTTCTGCCCTCCCAAGCACTTCAATTTTGCAGATCCCGGGCTTACATTTACCGTAAATGGTGATGAAATAACAGTTTCATCCTCCGCCTATGCCAAGAGCGTAGAGATACGTAATGAAAATGATGATCTGCTGCTTTCTGATAACTATTTTGACTTAAATGCAGAGTCCAAAACAGTTAAGATTCTTAGCGGAGAGCCGAAAAACATTGCAGTAAGAAGCATTTAAACGCAATAATTGACCTATTTTAGATAATATGTGATAAGCAACAACAGCTGCAAACTACTAAAATACTTGAAGGATAAGAGTAATTCTTATCCTTCTTTTTATTTGAAACACTTGGAGGTATGTAAAAAACATGAAAAAGAAATATTTAGCGGGGGTTATGATCATGGCTACAATTATGACCGGCTGCGGAAATGCTGCAGCTACTACAACTACAGAGGTTGCTCCCACTGTTGAGGCCACAGTAGAGGCTACAGAAGAAGCATCTGTAGAAGCATCAGTCGAAGCTGCAGCAGAGGCTACTGTAGAAGAGGCAGTTCCCGATGGAATTCAGGAAGCCATCAACCAGGAGACCTCATATTCAGAAGAAGCATCTGAAGCTTCATCAGAAGAAACCAGAGAAGCTACAGCAGAGATTGGTGATTTAGTTCTTCCCAAATATACAGCTTTAAGAACCGATGAAGCCGGAGTTATCGAGAGAATCACTTACACAACTTATGATTATGCCGGAGATGGCCATGAGTATACCAAGGAAGCCAATGTTTATCTTCCTTACGGCTACAGTGAGGACAAACAGTACAATGTCATTTATCTCATGCATGGTATCGGCGGTAATGAAGACGAATGGGGAATGAATAAGAGTACCTCAAGAGTTAAGGCTATTATGGATAACCTGGCATATTATGGTGACATCGAAGGCTTTATCGTTGTTACTCCAAACGGAAAATCAATCGATGTAGGCAACTCCACAGGTAATGCAACCGACTCCTTCTATCGCTTTGGAAAAGAGCTCAGAAATGACCTTATTCCTTATATCGAATCACATTACAGCACTTATGCAGACTATGACGAGAACGGCTATGATATGGCAGCTTCAAGAGATCACAGAGCCATGGCCGGGCTTTCAATGGGCGGAATGCAGACAATAAACATCGG
Source organism: Butyrivibrio sp. MC2021 (assembly GCF_000621605.1). GTDB lineage: Bacteria > Bacillota > Clostridia > Lachnospirales > Lachnospiraceae > Butyrivibrio. The sequence continues at coordinate 324,396 of NZ_JHXX01000001.1, forward strand.
TATCGGCGAATGTCTTGATCTCTTCTCCTATTTCGGTGCTTTCTCAGCAGCTCCTACCAGCAACGGCGCAGCCAAGACCGCAGCAACTATCGATGCCAGCGAGTATGATGTCAAATATTTCTATAACATCTGCGGAATTCAGGACAGAGTTGCTTATGGCGCAGCATCTGCTGCAGCAAAAACAATACCTGCTCTTTCAGAAAAACTTGTGGAAGGTGAAAACTATATGTGGCAGGAACTTCCCGGTCAGCATGACTTTAAGATCTGGTATCTTGGCTTCTACAATTTCGCTCAGCTTGTATTTAAATAATGCTCTAATAAAACAGCTTGTAACTTCTGTTACAAGCTGTTTATCATTTCTTCCATTTCATCCCAGTTAACTTCTTTCAACAGCTTTTCCAGCTTGTCAAAATACTCTTTGTCTTTCTCCGGAAGCTTATACATTTTTATATCTTCCATGATCATTTCTATGGCATCATAGTCCATTTTGGGGATGAATTCTTTTAATGCATTATAGGCTCCCTGCAGTTCCTCTTCGGATATAGGAGTCTTTTTTAAAGTCTTTTCTTTTTTGGGTACTGCTGAAAGCTTATCCTTATACTCCCTGTACATTTCCAGCAGTTCTTTTATATGTTCATCAAAAAACTGTATATCATCTCCTCGGCCGGCTTTTTCAAGCTGTTCCGCCAGATAAGACAGATGTGTAGCACCTATAATTCTGGCTGTACTCTTAAGAGCATGTACCTTGATGGTACAGAACTCATAATCGCCGCCTTCATATGCGGTCTCAATTTCTTTTGCCTTATCATCGATACCCATTTCAAAGGAATGAAGGAATTTGAGGTAAGCATCAAGATTGCCACAGTATTTTATACCGTCGTTAAGCTTTATACCCTCTATGTTCCTTAAGGCTTCTACAACCTCTTTGTTCGCCTCATCATCAAGTTCACTTAAGGCTTCGTCAGTAATATGCTCAAATTCATCATAGTTTTTCAGAAGTCCCACAGGAAGATACTTGAGAATAGTCTCTTCAAGAGTCTTTCCTTCAACAGGCTTTGAAAGATAATCATCAAATCCAGCCTCTTTGTAGAAAGCAGCGCCGCCGTTCATGACATTGGCAGTAAGAGCTATTACCGGGATCTGAATATTCTTTTCCCTGATTCTCTTAAGGGTCTCAACACCGTCCATTCCCGGCATCATATGATCAAGAACAATCAGATTAAAGGCGTCCTTCTCAAGCTTTTCAAGACACTCTTTTCCGCTTATGGCAAGAGTAAGCTTAAGTCCTGTTTTCTTAAGGAGCCCTTCAATTACCTTAAGATTCATGTCATTGTCATCAACAACGAGAACCTTTGCTTCAGGAGCAAAGAATGCAGGAACATACTCATCTCGTTCCTTTTTAACAATATCTGTTATTGCTCCTATTGGAGCATTATCTACAATTCCCTGTTCCACAACAAAGAAGAATCTCGAACCTTCTCCTTCTTTACTTTCAACAAGGAGTTCGCCTCCCAGGATATGGCAGAACTGATGTGAAATATGAAGTCCCAGACCTGTACCCTGAATGGAGCTGTTTTTATCCTCATCAAGTCTTTCAAAGGCCTCAAATATTTTGTCGAGTTTGTCCTTTTCGATACCAATTCCGGTATCTTCTACAGAATAATAAACGCTGCATTTGTTCTTCTGCCTGCCCACCAGAGAAACCGTCAGTTTAACCTTACCGGAATCGGTATATTTAATAGCATTGGACAAAAGATTGATCAGAACATGCTTTATCTTGCCATCGTCACCATAGAGCCATGAGGGGAGCTGAGGATCAATGTCAGTTTCAAAGCAAAGGTCCTTCTCCTTGGTCCTGGTCTTAAACATAGTGATGATGGAACCAAAGAACTGCTTGGTGTCATAGTTCTGTTCCACAATACTCATTTTACCGGACTCGATCTTGGAAACATCGAGGACGTCATTTATAAGTCCCAAAAGATGTATAGAAGCATTTTGGATATCATGAGCATATTCTGTGACGGATTCGAGATATTTTACAGGAACACCCTCAGTATCTTCTCTAAGGATCATTTCATCCATTCCCAGAATCGTATTGATAGGAGTTCTGATCTCATGGGACATATTTGCAAGGAAACGTGACTTGGCAGTATTAGCCCTGTCGGCCTCGTCCTTGGCGGCTAAAGTCATCTCATAATGCTTATCGATAACCCTGTGATAGCTGGAAGCCATCCACATACCGTAGGATATGGCAAGAATAAGGAAGCTTGAAGAAATCAGCACTATCCTGAAAAGGAATGCATATGAATAATCACGAACATTCTTCATGCTGATATCAACGCCGGCATAAGCCACGCAATTACCTGCCTTGTCAAATACAGGTTCATAAGCCGTGAGAAACCATCCGTAAACACTCTTATTTTCTATGACGTCTACTCTTTCACCCTTAAGAAGCTTCGGAATATACTTCTTATAAGATTCTTCATAAGCTAAAAAATCACCAACTCTTCCGCTTTGAGCAAAGAGCGGGTCTGTATCAAATACTGTATAGCAGCCATCTTCCCTGATCTGATATACATATACATAAACGGCATCAGGGGTACTGTTCAAAATAGCCTGCAAAGTAGAATATCCGAATCGATAACTATCCGGAGCTTCCGAAAACTTATATCTGTGCTCAAGATAATCATTAACCTCGTCAGCAGGAACAGCTCTGCTGGCAAGTTTAGCAGCTCCCTTTGCTATATTGACTCTGTCTTCAGTGGATTTAATGGTGTAAAGAGAAACACTGATCCAGGCAATGGCCACAGTAAGAGCGAGAGCGATAAATGCCAGAAGAAGCAAAAGTCTTGATCTCACCCTCTCCCTGTTGGATGGATCCCAATTATCCGCGCCCACATCAAGGCCCATATGGGTGTCCCAGATCTCATCGGAAATTCTTTTGGGAATAAGTTTAAAAATCACAAGTGAAAGTAACAGTGAAAAAAACTTATCAATAAAGCTGAAAATATTTCCTGCTATGAAAAAGGCAGGAATCATAGCCATCCCTAAATTACTCTGCAAATAATCGGTTATACAGGCAACCGTATGATTACAGGGAACCCCTGCAAGCCCCCATTCGATAAGAACTCCCACTGTACCGGTGACAAGAGAAAGAGAAACATAGAAAAAGAACTTGTCAGTCTTTTCCTTACCTCTTCGCCTGTAATAAAACATGGAAGTCATGATGGCTACAAGCACATTTACAATAGAAAAATAAACGGAATATTCATAAAAAGTGCCGGTGATAATATTTGATGTCAGAGCAGTCAGAATACTAAAGAAAAGCCCGCACTCCCGAGCTACTACAATGGTTCCTATTACGTTCAGGTAAAGAGGAAGATCATAAGCATAGTCCAGTTCCATGGATATAACGTTGATAAAAACGCCAAGTATGGAAATAACAAGGCATTCCAGCGTTATTTTATTCATTTTGATCTTGTTATCTCCCCATGCCCCCATGAATCAACCTCTGCGATACGTAATTTTGAACACCATTTTATATTATAACACATATGGCGGGAACTGTAATAACAATTCCCGCCATGAAGTCGTAACTTATGATTGATTCTGCTTTTCAACTATTTTTTCACCGCAGTAGATTTCACGGAGCTTGGGCTTGTCAATCTTACCTGTGGCATTTCTGATAACGTTGGCAAAAATAATTTTTCTTGGCCTCTTATATCTTGGAAGATCCACACAGAAGCGCTCTACTTCCTCTTCTGTCATGGTCATTCCCTCTTTTACCTGAATGATGGCTGCTGCAATCTCACCCAGACGGGCATCCTGAAGTCCTATAACAGCTGCATCATGTATTTTGTCATTCTTGGCAAGGAAGCTCTCGATCTGCACAGGATAGAGGTTCTCACCTCCGGAAATGATAACGTCCTTTTTACGATCTACCAGGAATATGAAGCCCTCCTCGTCCTGACGGGCCATATCTCCTGTAAAGAGCCATCCATCCTTGAGGATCTCAGCTGTCGCCTCAGGATTCTTGTAATACTCAACCATGACTCCGGGACCCTTAACACAAAGTTCACCTATCTCGCCCTGTTTAACTATATTGCCGTCTTCATCAACAATCTTGGTCTTCCAGCCGTATCCGGGAACGCCGATAGCGCCTACCTTGCGAACATTCTCCATTCCAAGGTGTACACAGCCGGGACCTGTGGACTCAGACAAACCGTAGTTTGTGTCATATTTATGATTCGGGAAATACTCAAGCCATCTTCTGATAAGACTGGGTGGAATAGGCTGAGCACCGATGTGCATCAGACGCCACTGACTTAAGTGATAATCCTTTATGTTAAGTTTGCCACTGTCCAATGCAGCCAGGATATCCTGTGCCCACGGAACAAGAAGCCAAACTATTGTACATTCTTCTTCGGAAACCGCTCTGAATATTGCCTCGGGAGAATTGCCTTTAAGAAGTACCGCTCTGCTTCCTGTATAAAGTGAACCAAACCAGTGCATCTTGGCTCCGGTGTGATACAGAGGGGGAATACAGAGGAAATTGTCCTCATGGGTTGTCTCATGATGCATTGCTTCCATCTTGGCTGACTGCATAAGTGCAGTATGGATGTGAAGAATAGCCTTGGGGAAGCCTGTTGTCCCCGATGAGAAATAAATAGCAGCTTCGTCCTTATCCTCGATAAGAACTCTGGGTGCTACGGATGAACTGTTGGAAACCTGTCTGTAGTAGTCATCCGCATAGGATGGACACTGATCTCCAACGTAGAAAATAAGGGTATCTTTCTTGATTTTCTCGGCAATGTCCTCGATTCTGCCGATGAACTCCGGTCCATAGAAAAGAACATCGGAATCGGAAGCCTTAAGACAGTAATCAATTTCTTCCGCAGTAAATCTGAAGTTAAGAGGAACCGCGATGGCACCGGATTTCAGGATTCCGAAATAAATAGGAAGCCATTCAAGGCAATTCATAAGAAGAATGGCACATTTCTGTCCCTTCTTGATACCTCTCTCAATAAGCATATTTGCAACTCGGTTGGCCTTCTCATCAAAAACCGACCAGGTTATCTGTCTTCTGTAATAAGATGTGGAAGTGGGCTGGATCAGCTCGTATTCCTTCCAGGTAACTCTCTGTTCCTCTTTGATCTCAGGATTGATCTCCACAAGAGCAACTTCGTCCCCATACAATTTGCTATTACGCTCCAATAAGTCTGTAATTGGCATTACTTTTTAACCTCCTTTAGCACGCAAAAGTGCTAAAGTAAAGTATACTAGCTTTTGTAAAAAAGGTCAAACGGTCAATTGGAAAAATACTTGATTTTATGCACTTTATCCATTATCCTAGATAGTAGCCGCTTTATCGCTTTAAATCACCATAAAGCTGTTTTTTACGGCTTAAAATATGTTTGGGTAGGAGGTTTTTAATGGAAAAAAATGCTAACAAGCAGCTTATGCTTGGTAATAAAGCTGTGGCCCGTGGTCTTTATGAGGCCGGCGTCTGCTTTATTTCAAGTTATCCCGGAACTCCCAGTACGGAAGTAACCGAGGAAGCTGCCAAATATGATGAAATCTATTGTGAATGGGCTCCCAATGAGAAGGTAGCCATGGAGTCTGCCTTCGGCGCATCTCTTGCTGGCAGAAGAGCTTTTTGCGCACAGAAGCACGTTGGACTTAACGTAGCTGCAGACCCTCTTTACACAATGTCCTATACAGGCGTAAACGCCGGACTTGTTATTGTTGTTGCTGATGATGCAGGCATGCACTCATCTCAGAACGAGCAGGATTCCCGTCACCACGCCATCGCAGCCAAGGTTCCTATGCTTGAGCCTTCAGATTCTGCCGAGGCTCTTGAGTTTACCAAGCTCGCCTATGAACTTTCAGAAAAGTATGATACTCCCGTACTTCTTAAAATGTGTACCAGAGTCGCACATTCTCAGTCTATTGTAGAGCCCGGAGAAAGAACTGTTCCTGACTTTAAATATGAAAAGAATATTGCAAAGTATGTTATGACTCCTGCCAATGCCAAAAAGCGCCATCCTATCGTTGAGCAACGCACAGCAGATCTCATTGCATATGCAGAAGAAGCTCCTGTCAACCGAGTTGAAATGGGTGATACCAAGATCGGAATCATCACAAGCTCCACTTCTTATCAGTATGTAAAAGAAGTATTCGGCGATTCAGCATCTGTACTTAAGCTTGGCATGATCAATCCTCTTCCTGTAAAAAAGATCAAGGATTTTGCAGCTAAAGTTGAAACGCTCTATGTTGTTGAAGAGCTTGATCCCATTATTGAGAATCATGTAAAACAGCTTGGAATTGAGGTTTCAGGAAAAGATCTTCTTCCTATCTGCGATGAATTTTCACAGACACTTATTGCTAACGCTTTTGGCAAAGAAGTTCCTGCATCATCAACTATTGAAGACCAGATTCCCGGCCGTCCTCCTGTAATGTGCGCAGGATGCCCTCACAGAGGACTGTTCTATACTCTTAAGAAAAATAACTGCACCGTTCTCGGAGATATCGGCTGCTATACACTTGGTTCCGCTCCTCCGCTTGGTGCAATAGAAATGACTCTTTGCATGGGCGCTTCTATCGGAGCTCTTCACGGCTTCAACAAGGTAAGAGGCCAGGAATCAGAGCACAAGACTGTTGCTGTTATCGGTGATTCCACATTCATGCATTCAGGTATGACAGGTCTTGCCAACGTAGCTTACAACCAGTCCAACTCCACTATCGTCATCGTTGACAACTCAATCACCGGAATGACCGGACATCAGCAGAACCCCACCACAGGCTACAACATCAAGGGAGAGCCTGCCGGAAAGGTTAATCTCGAGGCCCTTTGCAGAGCTATGGGCTTTGAAAGAGTTCGTGTGGTTGATCCTTATAACCTGGATGAGTGCGACAAAGTCGTAAAAGAAGAACTTGCCGCAGATGCTCCTTCAGTTATCATTTCCAGAAGACCTTGTGCACTTCTTAAGTATGTTAAGCACAATCCTCCGCTTAATGTAAATACCGATAAGTGTGTAGGCTGCAAGTCCTGTATGCGAATTGGCTGTCCTGCTGTATCCATGAAGGATGGCAAAGCTAACGTTGACTTTACACTATGCGTTGGCTGCAATGTATGCTCACAGCTTTGCCCTGTCGGAGCATTTGAATCACAGGAAAAGGAGGCCTAAAGCCATGGAGACTAAAAATATAATGATCGTGGGCGTTGGCGGACAGGGCTCACTTCTTGCAAGTAAATTACTGGGTCATCTTCTTATGTCACAGGGTTATGACGTAAAGGTCTCAGAAGTTCACGGAATGAGCCAGAGAGGCGGAAGCGTTGTTACTTACGTTAGATACGGAGAAAAGGTTTACTCTCCTGTTATCGATAAAGGAGAAGCTGATTACATAGTATCCTTCGAGCTTCTGGAAGCAGCCAGATGGCTCCCCTTCCTTAAAAAAGATGGCCAGATTGTAACAAATACTCAGCAGATCGATCCTATGCCCGTTATTACCGGTGTAGCTGAGTATCCTGAGGATCTTGTAAACAAATTAAAGGCTACCGGAGCCAAGGTAGATGCTCTTGATTGCCTCTCTCTTGCTGAGGAAGCAGGCTCTTCCAAGGCCGTTAACATCGTACTTCTGGGAAGACTCTCACACTACTTCGATCTTCCTGAGGAAGCATGGATGCAGTCCCTGGAAGCCAATGTTCCCGCCAAGTTCCTTGATATGAACAAAAAGGCTTTCGAGCTTGGAAAAAACTTCGCAAATTAAAAACGCTATATAAATAAATGGGAGGAGCCACATGGAAAGGTATTACCAGAAAGAAATCGAATGCGCACCTTTAGAAGAGCTTAGGAGCATTCAGACAGAAAAGCTTAAAAAGCAGGTTCAGCATGTTTGGGATAATGTTCCCTACTACCGTAAAAAGATGGAAGAAAAAGGCGTTAAGCCTGAGGATATCCAGTCAGTGGATGACCTTGGCAAGCTCCCTTTCCTTTCCAAAAAAGATTTAAGAGATGCATATCCTTACGGACTTCTTGGCAAGCCCCTTAAGGACTGCGTAAGGATCCAGTCTACATCAGGAACCACCGGCAAGCGAGTTGTAGCATTTTATACTCAGCATGATATAGATCTTTGGGAAGATTGCTGTGCGAGAGCCATCACTGCTGCAGGCGGTACAGACGAAGATGTATGTCAGGTTTCCTATGGTTATGGCCTTTTCACAGGTGGTCCCGGACTTAACGGTGGCTCCCACAAGGTTGGATGCCTTACCATCCCCACCAGCTCAGGTAATACCGACAGACAGATAATGTTCATCAATGACCTTTCTGCTACTATCCTGTGCTGCACTCCCAGCTACGCTGCTTACCTTGCAGAGCGCTTTAAGGAGCTGGGCTATGGTCCTAATGATATCTCACTTAAGGCCGGTATCTTCGGCGCAGAGGCATGGAGTGAGGAAATGAGAGCTGACATCGAAAAGACTCTCGGCATCAAGGCTTATGATATATATGGTCTTACAGAGCTCTCCGGCCCCGGTGTTGCCTTTGAATGTTCTGCTCAGGGCGGAATGCACATCAATGAGGATCACTTCATCGCTGAGATCATCGATCCCGATACAGAGGAAGTTTTACCTGAAGGATCCCAAGGCGAGCTGGTATTCACTGCCATCGACAAGGAAGCCTTCCCTATGATCAGATACCGCACAAGAGATATCTGCAAGCTTTCAAGAGAAAAATGCTCCTGCGGCAGAACTCTCATCAAGATGGCTAAGCCTATGGGACGTTCTGATGACATGCTTATCATCAGAGGTGTCAATGTATTCCCGAGCCAGATCGAGACAGTTCTTCTCAACAACGGCTACGCAGCTAACTACCAGATCGTTGTTGATCGTGTTAACAACACAGATACACTTGATGTTCAGGTAGAAATGACTCCTGAGATGTTCACTGATAACGTCGGTGAGGTTGAGGAGCATCAGAAGAAGCTTTCAGAAGGCCTTAAGTCCATGCTTGGTATTAAGGCTAAGGTTTCTCTCCTGGCACCTAAGTCCATCGCTCGTAGCGAAGGAAAGGCTGTCCGCGTAATTGATAAGCGTAAGATCTGATGATAAACTATTATTAGAGACTTTAATAGCAACAGGAAAGGGGATACAAATATGAGTATCAAGCAGATTTCCGTTTTCTTAGAGAATAAACCCGGCACTCTTAAAAAGCTTACAAGTGTCATGGCCAAAAACAATATAGACATGCGTGCCACATCCCTGGCTGAGACCAAGGATTTCGGTATTGCAAGGATCATCGTTGATGATGCCCTTGATGCAGTTAACACCCTTAAGGAAAATGATTTCGTAGCAAGCCTCACATCAGTTCTTGCTATTGAGATTCCCGATGAGGCAGGCGGACTGGACAAGCTCCTGGATGTATTTGCAGACGCTCAGGTCAATATCGAGTATATGTATGCATTCCCTGGAAGAGGCGTTAATAACCACGCTTATATGATCTTCCGTGTAGCAGATACCAAGGCTGCGGAAGCAAAGCTTGTAGGTAAGGGCCTTAAGATCTTAACCCAGGAAGATATCGCAAATATCTGAATATCAACACATCAAAAGAGACAGTCTTTTAAGGCTGTCTCTTTTTTGTTTATTATTTTAATAAATAATTAACTAGAAAATCAAAATTACGTTAATTATTTAGGACTTATTTGAGCAAATAAGATTATAAGCATTTCCACCCAGGATTCCTTCAAGCTCCTCCTGCTTTAAAGGAAGTCTTTTTATGAAATCAATGCTGTCCTTCTGTGATGTCCAGGGGTTGTCAGAACCGAAAAGGATCCTGTCTGCGCCAATGGAATTAATTATCTTCATAACTCTGTCCTCTCCCATCATGGAGAGATTCTTGCCATCCCAATAACCGTCATTCAACGGTTTTATCTTCTCTGTAGAAAAAGAAGTATCAAGATATACTTCAGTACCGGCAAAATATTCAGGAACTTCTTCCCAGTTCTCCCAGCCGCCCATATGTGCCAGAACAAACTTGAAAGAACCGATCTCATCCCATACATGTCGGCACATCTTGGGGCTGCACTTCACAACTCCCGGAAAACCCACATCCAGGCCTGCATGAGTAAGGACAATCAGGCCATTTTCTGCAGCGCAGTCAATAATATCCAAGAACTTCACATCATCAATATCCAGTTTCTGATACACAGGATGGATCTTAATTCCTTTTATTCCAAGGTCAGCAATTCTTCTTAGTTCATTTCTATAGTCTTCAAATTCCGGATGAATGCATCCAAAGGAAATAAGAGACTCTTCCTCTTCATTTACTTTTACAGCCCTGTCATTAATCTTAACAACCTGCTCCGCAGAAGTTGCTACCGGCATAATAACAGAAATATTTACGGAAGCCTCCTTCATTGATGTCTTAAGACCTGCGTTAGTCCCGTCAGTATTGGCCACAATATGAGCCTCTTTACTAAGGCTTTCTATGGCCTTAGCAGCAATTTTTTCAGGAAATGTATGTGTATGTATATCTATTATCATAATGTCCTCGTAAAAAAGAAAATGGTGGCGAGCCAAAAAAGCCACGCCACCATAAAGTCTAGCATAATTATCACTCCGTGTCGTCTGAAAGTGATGTACTCTGATGTACCATAACTTCCTTTTCGTAGCAGGCAAAGGCACCATCCACAAGAGCCTTGTCAGGCTTCTTTGTAAAGAAGGAAACAACAGGTACGATAACAAGGCCTGCGATCATGCAGAAAGCACCGGCATTGATAGGTGACTGAAGGAGCTTGGGGAAGCTTGATCTTACGATCATGTTAGCAAGCATCACAACAGTTGAGAATACGAAGCTGCACCATACACCGGCTTTACTTGTGCCCTTCCAGTAAAGACCATAGAGGAAAGGAGCCAGGAATGCACCTGCAAGAGCTCCCCATGAAACACCCATGAGCTGAGCAATGAAGGTTACGTTCTGCTTGTACTGGATAATAGCAATAACTACAGAAATAGCTACGAATACAACAATAAGAACTCTCATAATGAGTACCTGAAGCTTCTCATCCATCTTTTTGACAACATGTCCCTTAAGAAGGTCCAGGGTCAGAGTTGATGAGCTGGTAAGAACCAATGATGAAAGTGTGGACATAGAAGCTGAAAGCACAAGAACTACAACAACAGCGATAAGGAAATCAGGAAGTCCTGAAAGCATTGTAGGAACTACTGAGTCATAGCCATTTGCAGCGATATCGATCTTATCTGAAAAGAGTCTTCCGAAACCGCCAAGGAAATAACATCCGCCGGCAACAACAAAAGCAAAGAATGTGGAAACAATGGTTCCTTTTGCAATAGCTTTCTCACTCTTGATGGCATAGAACTTCTGAACCATCTGAGGAAGTCCCCAGGTTCCGAGAGATGTAAGGATTACAACTCCAAGAAGGTTGAGAGGATCGGGACCAAAGAATGATGCAAACACACCGGGTGTTGTTGCTACGGTCTCATCTGAAATTCTTGCAAGGCCGTCAAGAGCTGCCATAAAGCCGCCCTGGCTGTTAAGAACCGCATAGATAACTGCGCAGATACCAACCAGCATGATGATTCCCTGAATAAAATCGTTGATGGCTGTAGCCATGTAACCACCTGCGATAACGTATATTCCGGTAAGAACAGCCATAACAATTACACATACTGAGTAGTCAATGTTGAAGGCCATTCCGAAAAGTCTTGAAAGACCGTTATACAATGAAGCTGTATAAGGGATAAGGAAAATGAAAGTGATGATGGAAGCAGCGATCTTGAGAGATCTTCCACCGAATCTTGCTGCGAAGAACTGTGGCATTGTAGCGGAATCAAGATGCTGAGTCATGATCCTGGTTCTTCTACCAAGGATAACCCACGCAAGCAAAGAACCGATAAGTGCATTGCCGATTCCAACCCATGTAGAAGCAATTCCGTATTTCCAACCGAACTGTCCCGCATAACCTACGAAGATAACCGCTGAGAAATAAGATGTACCATAAGCAAAGGCCGTAACCCAAGGACCTACGCTTCTGCCACCGAGCACAAAACCATTTACATCAGTGGAATTCTTGCGACAGATAAAACCAATAGTCAGCATCAGAGCAAAAAAGATTACAAGTAATAGAATTTTGATAAACATATATACCCCCTAGGCATTCTTTTTTCTTTTAATACTTTAACGCTTTTAATCGTTAAAGTCAACATAAATAAAGAAAAACTGCACCATTTTTTGATGCAGTTTTAACAGTATTAACAGTATTAAAAAACCTTTATATCATAACTGGTTATAAACTCTTCTCCCATTTGAAGAGCTGTGCCATATTCACGTTCTTCAATCTTCTTGTTAAATCCAACCTTGTCGCATCTGCCATACCAGGGCTCTATGCATACAAAGGGCGCATGCTTGCCTGCCGGGGACCACACTCCGAAAAGCGGAGCATCAAAGGAAAGTGACAAAACTTTTCTTTCATGTACATCCATAAGAGTTACGGTATCGCTCTGGAAATTCTCAAAAATAAGAGCATCTTCATCAAACATCTCCTCAGAAAGATCAAGGATGCCATTATTAAGCTTAAGACTCTTCTGTCTGTCAGAAAGACATCCGCTGCCGTCGCCTTCTATTATTCCGGAAATAAGACTTCCTTTTACAGGACTTTTCTCTTTTTCGAATAAAAGCTTTGCACTCTTTAAATCACAGTTAAAAGCAGGATGTCCGCCAATAGAAAAGTACATTGTCCTGATATCTGTATTCTTTACATTCCATACGACCTTAACAGTGTCGCCCTCAAGCTCATATGCAATTGTCAAATAGAAGGAAAAAGGATATTTTTCCTTAGTCATCTCATTATCCCTGACAAGGAATTTGAGACTGGTATCAGTCATGGCCACAGGATGAAAATCCATATCTCTGGCAAATCCGTGCTGCCCCATGGTATAGGTCTTACCGTCATAGACGGATTCCTTCTCAAAATAGTTACCTACAAGAGGAAAAAGAACCGGTGATGTCCTTCCCCAGAAAGCGGGATCAGCCTGCCACATAAGCTCTTTGCCGTCACTTTTTCTTATAAGAGATCTGATCTCGGCTCCGTGCTCGGATACTGTCAATGATAATCTGTCATTACTAATTGTATGTTCAGCCATATTATGGAAACTCCTTTCATCTCAACATTATCATTTTCCATCAAAAACAGCCCTTTTTCAAGCTTGTTTATATTTCCTTAATTGTTTAGCGTTATAACGTATGCTACGATAAAAAAGAGGATTATAAATATGGGTGATAAATCAGCTGATCAAAATCATCTTATAGATGATTCCGGCATCTATCAGGACAAAAGGAAACAGACCCAGGCCACAGTTTTCATACTGTACTGCAGATTGGTAACTTTGGCACTTATTGGGCTTGGTCTTGTAGCGCTTATTATAGGAAATATGTAAAAATGTATAACAGAAAGAAAAGAATCTACGAAGTCATTGAAGTTTCAAATATCGGAGATGATTCCAGCAGAGCCTATGATGTCATGATCACCACCGCTGTCATAGTAGGCCTTGTTCCCATGACTTTAAAAGCTGAGAGCACCTATACCAAGATCATTGAGCTTTTAACCAGTCTTCTCTTTCTTATTGATTATTGTGTCAGAGTTTACACCGCCGATTATAAAATGGGCTATAAAAGCAGCAAAGCTTACATTGCATATATTTTTACGCCCCTTGCTATTTTTGACCTTCTTTCGATCGTTCCGGTAATCTCGCTCTTTCTCCCTGTAAATACCCTTATCAAGCTCCTTAAACTCTTCAGATTTTTCAGGGTGTTTAAGCTTGTGCGCTATTCCAAGACAATGATTGTCATCGCAAATGTCATAAGAAAAGTAAAAACACAGCTTTTGGCAGTGCTTATACTGATAATCATTTATATTTTTGTTTCTGCAATGCTGATATTCCAGTTAGAGCCTGATATTTTCAACAGTTTCTTTGACGCCCTCTATTGGGCCACCATCTCCATCACCACCATAGGTTACGGAGATATCTCCCCTGTTACCCCCATGGGAAGGATGATCACCATGATCTCTGCCCTGGTGGGAATGGCCGTAATCGCGCTGCCTACAGGTATCATAACCGCAGCCTATATGAACGAGATCTCCAAGAAAAAATCCAAATATGAATTATAATCTTATTTTCCATCCTGATAACACAGCTCATTGGCTTTGTTAATCACTACATTTATGTCCTTTGCTCCATAAATGCAGTACACTGCACCGGTTTGTAGTTTAACTCCAACTTCCGAGATCTGCTTTTTAAATCTCTCAATATCATTCTGGAAAAATACTTCTTCCGACTCAAAGCCAAAGGCCACAAGCTTTGATCCGCTTATTCTGAAAACATTCTCTTTTCCGAAAACTTCGGTAAGATAATTGGAGGTTTCAATTACCATCTTATCTCCCGAATCAAAACCAAGCATCTTATTGGCATTCTCCAGGCCCTGGATAATACATACGAAATAGCCAAAAGGTGAAGAAAGATCAAGTTTTTCCTCGATAAATTCCTTATAGGCTCTTCTGTTCAATGTTCCTGCAAGAGAATCATTGTAAATAAAGGTCCTGAGTCTCTTATCCTCATCACGTCTCAAAAGAAGCTGAGAAAGGAAATAAGAAGTCAGACCGATGATTTCCGAAGCCTCAGACAACAGTCCATGAGGAAGCTCAAGCAAAGTTATCATTCCCATGAGCTTTTGATTTATCTTAAGAGGACTCGCTACCATGTTTTCAATATGATTTGATTTTAAAAGATTATACAGCTGCTGATTTGAATTCTTATATTCCTCAATATCCGAAACCACCAGCCTGTTTCCTGTTACTTCAAAGGTCTTTTCTACATCCTCCACAAATCCCTTATAGGGAAGATACAAAAGGTCGATGGCTCCGGGATCCTTATCTTCCCTGCACCACTGATAGGAACCATGGAATTTTCCGTTTCCCTGATCCTCAAAAATTACAAGTCTTCCTACTTTCAGCTCTTTTCCTATATATTCCAAAATCGAACTGATGATATCGTCCGGAGAATTGGAAGAAATCGCATAATGCATGATCTTATTAACAAATCTGTCTCTTCCGATAAGAACCTGGTCCTTAGACCACCAGCTCAGGAAATTGGTTATCATTATTCCTATAAAAAGCATCATGCCTATACGGGTGAATGTACCGAAGGAATCACCCCTGATCAGCTTTTTTTCATAAACAAACAGATCAATCAGAGCTGAAACCATAAGTACAGCCGTTCCAATGAATACATACTTCACCCTTTGTTCAACGCCTTTTCGTCTGCAATATGCGCTGTTATCCACAAAAATGATAAAAATGACAACAACGATAGTTGAAAGATATGCTGAAATTATTGTTGCAAAGGAATCTATCATGTCGATGCCGAAAATGTATCTTGAGATCAAAAGAGTTGCCAGGAAAAAGACTGACAAAGTAAGGCTCACATGATGATAAATACCTCTCTGGTGCTCTGTAAGGGAGTTAAAAAAAGCCACAAGAGGAAATGCCACAAAGAATATGATTATTCTGTGCAACACACGCCAGACATATATATCGCCATATAATATCTGTGGAACATTTGTATCGATAAAAAGCCAAAGCCCCATAACAAATGATGTAATGCCAAGAGCTGCAACGTCAAAAGGAAGATCTTTTCCATTCCTTACAAAGAAGAATGAAAACAGAAGCATCATACCAAAAATACCTATAATCAATGAACTGACAGCACCAGGAGCATTTTCTATCAGCTTAAAATGTATATAATCATCCGCAGGACTTATATAAACTTTAGAAATTCCGGCTCCTCCAAAGCCTTCATATACACCCTCAAATTCTATTTCTACTGTTTTTCCGACGTAGGCTTTAGATAATCCCAATTCATGAAAAACAATTCCGTAACCATAGCCACTAATATTCTTTTCGGATTTAAAATTGTATATTTCCTGACCTTCAATAAATACCTTCAAATTGGCATTATTAGATTCAAAACATAAACTGTCATTGTCACAGACATCCATAGGAAGCTGCTTGAAAAGCGTTACTTTTCCGCCATAATCACCGTTTTTGACATTATCAATAAAGACAGTTTCACCGTTTTCCAATACCCAGGCATCAGAAAAGTCTCTTATATGATCACGGAAACTCTGATCAAAGAAATCAGTAAGAAACAGGATCATGATAATGAGCATAATCACAGAAACGCTGAAGACTATGGTATATATTCTTTTTATTAACGGCACCTCATTTTTCATTTAGTAATCCTCGGATTTGATCAGCACTGCTTTTATGCCTTCCAGGTCTCCTGCTTCATATAATTCTTTTATCTTATCAATATCAGCCTTTACTTCTCCCGGCATATCACATTGCCCTGCTTCATCAAGAATATTCTTTAATCCTTTACAATCATTTTCATTTACTTCATTAAGCAGTGCATCATAAAGGCTCTTTACCAGTATGTTTTTGTAATCATCAGCACATGGAACGGGTTCATTATCTTCGGCTTCATCCTCCACATCCTGCTCTTCATCAAACAGGGATATAAGCGCATCATGAAAGCTTCTTAGTTTAGTAACAAAAGGACTGTGATTCTCCCTGATATAGTATGTGTTTCCTTCCTTACCGGCTTTTTCCAGTTCTTTTGCATCATCTGAAAGTTCCAAAGCCCCCACCAGCTTTGCGGAGCTCTTCATGGCATGAACCTTAATGGTGTAATTTTCCAGATCCCCATTGGAAAAATAGCTGTCAATTTCATTTATTTTGTCTTCCAACGAATCATAGAAGATCTTAAGTACAGTCCTGAAAGTATCCTCTGAACCACTGTTCTCTATAGCGCTCTTTGCATCGATTCCGTCGATTTCCTCATACCACTGCTTTACAGTTTCCTGTTCGTCGATCTCAGGCTCTTCATTTTCGTTTTCTTCTTCCTGTTCTTCAGGTCCCTGAATTTCATCGCCAAACATCATTGAACTGATATTGTAGGAAGAATTTCCGTTCTCAATATAGGAAACACCGATAGCCTCTATTCCGGCATTGAGTGCCAGAACAGGTGAAGCTTTCTGGAATACAATATTGATAAACTGATGACGCCTTAATATAAGCTCCTTAATATAATCCTGAAGTTCTTCATTGAGTTCCGAATAGATCACAAAAATTATATCCAGGTCAGGTTTTGAGCTTAGAGGAAGGACATGATCTATATACTTCTTGTAAACATCCTTATGTTCACCAAGACCTATCTGGGTCACTCTGTATCTGCCTTCTTTACATCTGATTACCGGTTTGATATTAAAGGTTTTCATGATGTTTAAGGCACCTATAGAATAATTGTCACGTTTGCGGACATAGAAGGAGCCATCTGTAACAAAACTGCAATGTATGGCGCTTCTTGCTTTTTTAAGCTCATCAATGATCTTTTCCACGGAATCTCCTCTGGATGCCATTCTCTGAGCCAGTAAAACCAGCATTCCTGACGCACTGGAGCCAAAGCCTGAATCGAATACCAATACGTTTCCATAGGTCTCAGCAGCCTGAGAAGCCCTTTCATACTCATTACTCAAACTTCCGGCTGTAGAGATATAGATCACATTCAAAGCCTTCTTTAATTCTTTTGCAAAAAATCTCTCGAATTCCTCAACGGAAGGCGCATCAGAAACATATTCATAACCGTTTTTAACATATCTTAAAAGCTCATCGGTCTGAACTTCCACACCGTCGTAAAAAATTCTGTCCTTGCCTTTTACTACAAAAGGAATAGATTCTATCTGATATTTCCTGATAACATGCTTTGGCAGATCACACATACTTCCTGTGGTTATCAGAACAGGAATCTTTCTGCTATAGCCTCTTATGGTATTCATGGAAAGTCTTGAAATATCGGTTTCGTCGGAAATATGCACCTTCGTTCTTGGTGCATGTTCAATTATTATGTCCTCAAGAGCTCTTCCTGTTACCGGCTTAACGAGATATCCTTCAAATCCGCTCCTTCTGTAAAGCTCTTTATTCTCAGCCCCGGCATTGGCAGTAAGAACAATGATAGGAACCTTGTTATTTAATCCGGCAGCCTGTTTTCTGATATTCTGCATACACTCTATGCCATCCATCTCAGGCATAAGGTGGTCCATAAATATCAGATCATATCTATGAATCGAAGTAAGGTTGAGAGCTTCAACACCGCTCATACAGGTATCAATAATGATCTCTGTACCATCCAAAAGCTTTCTTTCAACCTCCAGGTTCATCTCATTGTCATCAACTATAAGAAGTCTTAGGTCAGGAGCTGTAAAACTGACCGTATAATCACTCCTTTTTTGACTTCCAAGATTACCCAGTATATTTATCTCTCCTACGGCATCAAATCTGGATACTTTCTGCCACAGCGTAACGATAAAAGTAGACCCCTGTGTATAAACGCTGTTAACAGTGATCCTTCCACCCATAAGATCAACCAGCTGCTTAACAATCGAAAGTCCCAGTCCTGTACCTTCTATTTTCGTATTTTTCTCAACATCCACTCTCTGGAAAGCATCAAAAAGATACGGAAGGGCATCCTGTTTGATACCTATTCCCGTGTCAGATACAGATAAGCTGAGAGCCACCTGATCCTCATTCATGGTTTCTTTTTCGATATGAAGAGTGACAGAGCCTTCTCTTGTGTATTTAACTGCATTATTCAAAAGATTTACAAGAATCTGCTTGATCCTTACTTCATCGCCAAAAAGCTCCGCAGGTATGGAAGGATCCACTTCGATTTTCAGCTCCAGCCCCTTTTCCTGGGCTCGTAGCCAGATCATATTAACAATTTCTGAAATCATAGATGCCAGGTTGTAATTCACGGGAACAATATCCATTTTTCCTGCTTCTATTTTGGAAAAATCCAGGATATCGTTGATAATGGCCAGAAGCATCCTGCCTGCCCCCTGAATATTTGTAGCGTCTCTTACGATTTCGTCGGAAGCGTCCTTTTGGCGAAGAATGATCTCATTCAGACCTAATATGGAATTAATAGGAGTCCTGATCTCGTGGCTCATGCTGGAAAAGAATCTGTTTTGAGCATTGTTCAGGTCTTCTACCTTTTTTGTTTCCTCTTTAGCCTTCTTGTTTTCCTGGTTATAGAGCCTGTTCTGGAACCAGGTCATAATAAAGCACACAAGTCCAACCTCGATTACTGCCAGCGCAGAATCCAGGAATTCTATGTCCCTTGATTTATTGTGGATAAGTTCAGGATATGCATAGCCTATATAATAGAGTGCTATCACCGTTACTGACATTACAGCCAGCATAAAAGTTCTCCACCAGCCGGTGATAACAAGTCCGATATAGAGATAACTGAATATAAGCCAGGGCACTGTTCCGCCGTTAACTCCTCCGCCAAATATGAAGGATAATGGAATTACCACAAAAACAACTCCCAAAGATATTAGTTTGGTGGCAAAATCAATCTTATTTTTCTTATAAGCCCAGAATGTGGCGAAAGGCACAAGAATAAGGGTGATCAGGATAGCCATTATCTCAACAATATTATCCTGATAAGCTATATCTCCGATAAGCGTGATAACAAGAGTGACAAGTGCAATCAGTGTCAGCATCACAAATACACGCTCTTTTAAACTTCTTGAGGTATCCGATATCAGAGACCTGAACTTTTTAATCAGTTTCATTCAGACCTCCTCTGGCACCTTCAAGGGCCGGCTTAACTTTGAGCATAGTTCTTTCAAAGCTGTTTATGTCAATGGGCTTACTTATAAAACCGTCAAAGCCTTCTCGCATAAACATCTCTTTTGCACCGCTGATAGCATTTGCCGTAAGAGCTATCATTACTACTCTTTTTTGCTTTTCCTGGGCAATGTTTCTAATCCTGTTCATAGCCACAATGCCGTCCATTTCAGGCATCATATGATCCATGAACACAATGTCATAGTCATTTTCATTAAACAGCTTTATGGCTTCTATACCGCTTGAAGCTGTCTCGGTTATCATGTTGTAATCCTTAAAAAGACCTGTAGCCACCACAAGATTCATAGGCTCATCATCTACAACCAACGCCCTGACTCCGTCAAACATGGGCTTTTCATAATTATCCAGAGAGCCTATAAAACTGTTCGCATCTCCATTTATTGCTTTTACTATGGAGCCGCCATAAAGAGGCTTTGGCATAAGCTGAACACAGCTTCCTTCCTTCACTTTAAATCCATAGGAGGCAGCAACGATTACAACTATATTTTTTGTAGCAAGATAGTCAAAATAGTCAGAATTAGAGCTATATTCCTCCATGCCTGTAAAGACATGGGTAATTCCGCCTCTGTCTACAAGATTCTCACATTCCTTGATATTTGAAGCCGAATAAAGATTGATCCTAAGTCCGGAGGCCAGATTGGTAGCCATATTGCGATAAAAATCTCTAATCTTATTTACTTTGTATTTATCAGGCTTATTACACAAAGCTATATTTACAAAGCTACCGCTGTTCACAGAAAGACAGGGCTCAGGATTAACAATCTCCTGTGAAATGCATACCTTAACTGTAGTACCTTCCTTGACCTGGCTTTCAATGGAAACAAAACCGTCCATCGCTCTTACAAAACCATATACAATAGGCAGACCCAAACCTATACCGCCGGTACTCCTGTTTCTTTTTCTATCGGTCTGATAACCACCCTTGGAGAGCATATCTATATATTTCTCTTTTATTCCGATACCTGTGTCAGAAACCTCAAACATGAGATTTATGCCATAATCTCTCATGATTCCGGAAACCTTCAGATATACACCGCCTCTTTTAGTGAATTTGTAAGCATTGCTGAGCATATGATGAAGGATCTTTTTTAACTTATTAACATCACCCATGAGAGTACATGGCACATTGGGGTCAATATCCACGATGAATTCGAGATTCTTTTTATTGTCTCTGCCCCTGAATTCTGCGATTATATCGTTCAAAAGAGATATAATCATGTACTTATCTTCTTCAAGTACTACATCGCCCCTCTGAATCTCGCTGTAATCCTGAATATCCTCAATCTGCCTTGCAAGTCTTTCTCCGGCTTCCCTGATGGCAATTACATCTTCCCTGTCCTCTTTTTTCAGAATAAGACTGGAAAGACCATTGATTACATTGACAGGCGTCCTAAGTTCATGGGAAATATTTACAAGAAAGTCCTCCATTTCAAGCTTAGTACATTCTTTTTCTGTATTCTGTCTTTCTAAAGCTTCTTCATTTTTTGATGTTTTCCTGATAATTACGCTAAGAACTCTGAAAGCGCAGACTTCAACAAAGCAATGAAGGAAGATCCTGGATATCAAAAGAGCATTAAATTCCATAGTCTTTCCTTTTATAGCAAGGAAAAGCTGTAAGATCATTAAAAGGAAATATTCAACAAGAATTAAGATAAGATACTCTCTATGACCAAACAGGGTAATAGTGAGCATAAGAAGCAGAGATATAACAACCACGTCAAAAAAGCTGGACTCATGCACTCCATGAAAAAATGAAACCAGCATGCAAAAAATCAGATAATAATGCTCTCTCAGTGTGCTTTTTCCATAATGAGTCACGTGAATGATCCATCCGGAGGCTAAACCGACAAAAATCAGCGGCGGCACCCAGAATTCCCACCCCTGCGTAATGGATTCCACAACAGCACCAAGACTAGCAACTGTGATGATTATCAGCACAACGTTGTGCATCCGATCATTTATGGTTGTTTCGTCGTTCACTGTAATTTACCTTCCTAACAATAATATTTTACGGTTTTACGCACACATAATCTCGAAAAATTCTATAAAATTTTATATTACTGGATATATGTCAACGTGGTTTTTCTAAAGCAGCTGATCATACGACATATGGCTGAATAAATCAGTCCAAAACCATAGACAATACCGATGGTATTTTCCTTTTTAAAAAATACAATGCAGCTGAGTGCAATGATCATATCCACAAGACCATGGAAAAACTTCAGTTTCCAGGAACCTGCACCTACTCTCCTGGACTCCATGGCTCTCAATATCTCCACAAGGCCGGCAAAGGCATGGATAGTTGCCAAATATAGCAATATATAAATATTTGGTACGCTGAGAATTGAGACTGAAAAAAGCCCCAGGTCCAATAGGACAAGGCCCTTGAACAGTATAAGCCGACCGTTCACCATAAACCTTGCCATATTAAAGAAATATGCCAAGGTGTTTAACCCGGAAAAAGTCAGTGCCAGGGCAAGCAGGGATAAAACCCTGCTACTGCTTCCATTTGGAAAACCAATAAGATCAATCCCCAGCAGAAATATGATCAAAGCAGCAAAAAAAGATTTTATACGTTGAAACTTTGTCATCCGATTTCAGCATCTCCTATTCTGAATATCTCTTTTGAAAAACCTGCCAGAACATTCTTTGATTTGTAAATCCTGTTTGTTACCATGCTCTTTTGGGCTATGGCTCCATCAATAAATTTACCGAGAAACGTATCCTTTTTACTATCCTTGGAAGCATCAATATACTCCTTCGTATATTTTTCCAGCTCGAAATCTGCGATACTTTCCCCGGAAAGCTCCTCACCAAAAATTTTCCAATCGTCGCTTGCAATAAGTTGTCTTTTTTCAAGGATCTCCTGAATTCTGGAGGAACAGTTCTCTATGGCGTCATAGTCATACGTTTCCAGTTCAAATTTCTCTGATTCTCCTCTGATAAATTTCATAGCATAGATCATCTGGCAAAAAGCCTTTCTATAATCAGAGGGGTTATCCTTTGTGATAACAGTGTAATCACCCCAGGCGGGAACATATTTATACCTCATAAAGCAATAATCCGGAAGATGTCCTGCCCGGCCATGACCAAGATTCATAATTGAATTTTCATTGGTCTGCGTGATGGAATTAGTAAAAATGCCATTTTCCAGATCATCCGGAACAGAGGTACTGTGTCTGAACTTAATGGCCCTTTCGCTCTTATTTTCCCCTGTCCCGAGAATTTCTGTAAAATCATAATCTGTATTATTGATAACCAGTGACGGGGTTCCCGCAAAATTAGAATGTGCCCAGGTATCCGCAAGAACATGCATGGCTATCCCAACTGATTGAACCGGTTTGTCCTTCGCTAAGGTAACGGTATCCTTGACAAGGCTGCCGTTAGGTCCGCAGATAAGCCTGTATTTATACATATAGCGCCTTGTTCTGCCCTTTTTCTCAGCATACAGGTCTTTGGGTAAAAAGTGAAAGGATGCCCATATTCTGGTTATATCCTGAAGCCCTAAAATATCAGTTCTTGCGTCCATAAGCTCCAGCGAAAGCTGTGTTGTTGCCGCATCCGACGGGCCATGTATCTTAGATAAAAATGATCTTGAACACAGATCCACAAATTGCGCACTGTAAGCTATATCAAGGCTTTCTTCATGGGAATAACCGGCCAGAAATGCGGCGCAGTATGTGGCATAATAATGAAAATCTTCCTGCATGTTACTGCCTTTCCTCATGCTCTAATTTACGTTCAATTTTACTGATTCTAATGGTGGAAATAACTATATCGATAAGCACAATTATGAGAGTTATATCTATTAAGGCAGATGTTATTGCTGTATCAAAGTTTTCTATATTTCCCTTCAGGTCCTCAAATGTTTGAGGAATGGAAGCAATATACCATACAGCAGTCAAAGCAGTGGGGATAAGGAAAAATCTTTTCCTTGAATAATACCTGCCCACCTTCATGGCACATCGCCCCAGGTAATAATGTACCAGGATCAAAATAATAATAAAAATAGCAGCAAAAATATAAATAAACATAAGCTCTGCAGCCGGGTTTTCCGCATCAAGTTCAATTTCATTAAGACCAAGAACATCATCATCTGCTATTACAGATATTGCCACCTTCAAAAGACTCCATACTCCGTAAAGCAAAACGCCCAGTCCGCTTATATAAACTGTATGTCTTAGTTTTCTCAGCTTCTGTTGTTCATCCATAACAATCACTCCAAATCCTTATAAGACACAAAAAAATCATGATAAAATATCGTTTTATTAACAATATTTTACCATGATTTAGTAATCAAGATATGAAATTATCTATCAATATAATTATTTACCAAATACAGCAAGGTAGTCCTTCTGGAACTTCTCGATACCAGCATCTGTTAAAGGATGATGTGTCATCTGCTCGATTACCTTGTAAGGAACTGTAGCGATGTCAGCACCTGCAAGAGCGCAATCTGTTACGTGCATAGGATGACGGATGCTTGCTGCGATGATCTCTGTCTCGATGTTGTGGATGTTGAAGATCTCAGCAACCTCAGAAATAAGGTCCGTTCCACGAACGCTGATATCATCAAGTCTTCCAAGGAATGGGCTAACAAATGCAGCGCCTGCTCTTGCGCAAAGAAGAGCCTGGTTAGCTGTGAAGATAAGAGTCATGTTAACCTTGATGCCTTCCTTAGAAAGAACCTTACAAGCCTTAAGTCCCTCTACAGTCATAGGAATCTTAACAACCATGTTAGGATGGATCTTGGCAATCTCACGTCCCTCAGCGATCATGCCCTCAGCATCTGTAGTTGTAGCCTTAACCTCACCGCTGATAGGTCCGTCTACGATTGAAGCGATCTCTGCAACAACTTCATATACATCACGGCCTTCCTTAGCGATAAGTGAAGGGTTTGTAGTAACACCGCAAATAACGCCCATGTCATTTGCTTTTCTGATTTCGTCAATGTTAGCTGTGTCGATAAAGAATTTCATAATCACTCACCTCTTATAAACGTTAATAATTTAATTAAAACACCAACACACATATTAGCACTATTTCGTCCCTAAAAACAGACAATTATTGCTTTTTTATATTCACATAGTGCTTGAACTAATCTAATCTTACAGAAACAGTTGTCTCTGAATGATATTCAGACGGCATGAAAAACCTTTTACCTTCATCAGGATAAAATTTCCCAATCCTCTCAATGCGATTCTGTTCGTATACGTAACCTATATATTTGTATTCGCCGAATTTATACAAAGTCTCCTTGTTATATGCAGTTCCGGGTTTATTATCATATTTATAGCTAACGCTAATTTTATTATGTTTATAATTTTTTACTGCAATATCACACTCGGTAAAAACATTAACAGTAAATGAAGTAGTTTTTTCATTTCCATAGGTTTTTACATTAAATTCATCGGGATCATGTATTTCTTTTTCATAGGATGATTCTTTAAAGCTGTCTGACTCCGGGTCATAAGCAAATGCTTGCTTGTATGTGTCATAATACTCTATTTTAATCCCCTCTGCCGGCTCATATATTTTATTCTGATACATGTTTATAAAGTATTCATCATCAAGTTTAGCAGTTTTATCATATTCTGATTTTTTCATATATTGATCAGTATTATAGTCATATATTTCAGGATCCTCATCAGTAGGGGAATTAATTATATATCTATCATGAGAATCACATACATACTCCACAAATCCATCATTGCAGTATAAAGTAATTGAATATATATGATCCCGGAAGCTCAAATACTTATCAAAGTCTAATATGCTCTCATATTCCAGGCAGGATTTAGAACTGATAATATAGCAGTCATTAATGTTCGAAGAGTTGCTGTTTAAGACATAGTTTTCAACGTCTTCTTTCGTAAACGAAGAGGGAAAAAGGTTACTTCTTACGGTATCCTCGTACTTATAGGAAGGATTTCTGTAAGAAGTAGTGGTTATAAAATAATCAGGTTCAAAAGTAAGAACAAGATCATCTTCATCAGATATCCCAAGCTGCTCCTTAAAGTATTCTGCAGTATACTCATTTGCATATTCCACAAGATCATCAGTATAGTACTCATCTGAAGCCAGATTATATGAAATTCTATGCTTTTTTAACTTGTAGTAATAGGTTCCTGTAACTAATTGAGTCAAACCATCAGTTTGAGTAAATCCTCCCCAATCAGTTTCATTACGTACTGAAGTAAGTTTACTAAAGGGTTTATTCATTAAAAGCCAACCGGTAAGATAATATCTGCCTACCGCCTTCTGAATAAGTGCACTTGAAATGCTATATCCCCTGCCGCAGCCGGTAATCGTTGCAGAAAAAATCATTATGATAAATAAAATAACTACTCTCTTTTTCAGTCTAAACTTCATAGTCTTATCCATTCTCCCAAAGTCAATGGTGTATAATCTGATCTTTTACAAAAACAATTTATCATATTACAGGGAATTGTGCTCTCGTGCTCACTGCCAATAGGAGTATAGGGAGTTTCTCTGATCAGATTGATGATCCTCTGCATAAGGATCTCATCTCTTGTTTCATGGACATGACCATACATCATGTAGACTTTGGGATCGCCGTTATGCCTTTTTCTATACTGTCCTTCATAAAATGGTATCGGATAATGGCAGCAGACAATCTTTTTCTGTGAATCAGTTATTTCTCTATAATTGTCTATCCATTCAAATCTACCGGAATCAAAGTCCGGTGAATCAACAAACTTATCATGATTTCCTTTAATAAGGCAAAGCTTACCCTTCAAACGATGGATAAGCTCATTGGTCTCTTCTACTTTTCCAAGAGACAGGTCCCCAAGAATTATGACAGTGTCCTGATTGGTAACCTTGTCATTCCACTTTTTTATCATGTATTCATTCATTTCTTCCACATCCGCAAAGCCCCTGTGGTCCATCTTGGTATTGAGGGCTGCGTGGTAAAAATGACAGTCTGCAATATAATAAATCATAAATATATCTTTCTAAATTTACTTAAGATCTCCGCCGTCATCATGTAACAATGTGGCAGGATCAGCATCTGCAGCGGTGGTGGCCAGTTCGTCGCACCTCTCATTTTCAGGGTGTCCTGCGTGCCCCTTTACCCAGTTCCACTTGATCTTATGGGGTTCTGCGGCTGCAAGAAGTCTCTTCCAGAGTTCAACATTCTTAACAGGCTTCTTTCCTGCTGTTTTCCAGCCATTCATGATCCACTTGGGAATCCAGCCCTCATTGAAAGCACTGATGACATACTTGGAATCTGAGTACATCTCAACTTCGCAGGGTCTGTTCAAAGCCTCCAGACCCTTTATTGCTCCCATGAGCTCCATACGGTTATTGGTGGTCTTGTCATAGCCTGCACTTATCTCTTTTTCATGAACTTCGCCCTTAGGATCCACATAGCGCATCACAACGCCATATCCTCCGGGTCCGTCCGGGTTACCTCTGGCAGAGCCGTCGGAATAAATTTCTACTTTCATAATTACTTTCCTTTAATCCCAGTGTCCTGTGCTAAGGAACTTCTCAGCAAGACTCTGGGCATTATCTACGATATTCTCATCATAGCCCAGTACATTAAGGAGCTTGATGGCATTTCTTGTGGTGGCAGGGCCACTCTTTATCTTATAGTCAAAGTGAACGTCGTTATCTGTGATCTCTCCTTCGAAATGATATATTCCGAAGTAATCCTTCAAAAGGCTTGTGAGCTCGATATCATGGGTTGCCGCAAGGCACATGATATTTTTACCTGCGAAGTTCTTAAGAATCTCAGTAGATGCAGCGATTCTCTCAACTGTGTTGGTTCCTCTAAGGACCTCATCCACAAAGCAAAGTACCGGATTTCCCTCTTCCTTGGATGCATCCAGAATTCTCTTGATGGATTTTATCTCAACTATGTAGTAGCTGTCTCCTTCAAAGATATCATCCTTGAGAGCCATGGAGGAATATATCCTGTAAAGTGGTGCCTTATACTCTTTTGCCAGAACAGTGTGTATGGACTGGGCAAGGAGTGCATTAAGAGCACAGGTCTTAAGGAATGTACTCTTACCTGAAGCGTTTGAACCTGTGATAAGAACTCCTCTGTCTGCGTTCAGATCATTGGCAACAGCGTTCTCGATAAGAGGATGATAAAGATCTTTAGCCACATAGTTATTGCCTTCAAAAATCGGCAGACAATAGTTATCCTTAACAGATTCTCTATAGCAGGCGATTGAGATATAGGTTTCTAAACGACCTGTAATCGTAAGAATGGCATCCAAAGAGTCCTTGTGGGCCATGATCTGTACATACATCTGATTAAACTTGATGATGTCAATGTGGGTAGACATCCTGAGGAAATCCACCAGAGCTTCGATAGGATTACCGGAGTTCATTCTGGTAGGTGACATCAGAATATATGAGCCTCTGATAAAAGACTTAAAATCTGCAGCCGCATCATTGAGAGCCTTGATATCATCGCTGATCTCAGGATCATCAATTTTGGAAAAAGCATCAACAGACTGAATAACTCTCATAATATAGCCATAGCTTGCGAGATACTGCTCAATCTTTCCTTTATACCTGAAGTACAGGATGATGTTGATCATAACAAGCAGTACAAAGACAGCAAATCCGACAGTAAAATTGAAAAAGCAGCCAGCTATAGCTAAAATCATAAGGCCGATCATTAGGAAATGCTTTTTATTACTGAAATTCTCAACATTATCAAGATACTCGATATAGTCGTAGATTGAATACCTGATTCTTCTGCCAATCTTGGCAAAAAGGACCTGCATTTTGCGGCGCTTCTCATGATTTTCCGCAAAGAACTTTATCTTCTTTTCCATATCGGAGTAATCATCAGTCTGGGAAGGAGTTCTGAGAATATAGTACAGATATTCCTCACCGGTGGCACTGAAGCAATAGTTCATTCTTGCAAAAACGCCGTCCATATTCAGGTCATTCCAGGTGGCATCATCTATCTGAAATCCATCCTTGTGTTTCAGATAATACCCCTGCAAATGATCAAGATCATCAGCCTTATACTCTCTTTTTGGAGCCTGACCAAAATCTTTTGTAAGCTTGGCAATAAGCCTTTTTTCAAGTAATTTCTCATCCCTGAGGCCCAGAAGGTATGCTAAAAGACACACACCTGTAAGGGCAGATAAAAAAATAATCGCTTCCATAAAAAAATCCTTTATGCATATAATCTTTTTGAAATCTCATAGGCCTTGGCATAGATCTCATCAGGCTCTGCTCCGATATTGAACTTGCCTCTGTTATAGCGGATTATACCACCGATCATGGTCATAAGAACATTGCTCTTAGATCCGCTGTAAACAATATTCTTAACAATATTATTCTCAGGCTGCATATTAGGCTGGGTCATATCAAGCATGATGATGTCCGCCAGCTTGCCCTCTGCAAGAACATCAGCATCCTTCAGTCCCATTGCATGAGCCCCGTTAACGGTAGCCATCTTAAGAACCTCTGACGCATCCATGCTGGCAGCATCCATATTCCTTATCTTGGAAAGTGCGGTAACCAGGAACATCTCCCTGAACATATCAAGACAATTGTTGCTGGCAGGTCCGTCAGTACCTATAGCCACAGGTATGCCCTTTGCCACATAATCTGATATAGGAGCCACTCCACTGGCCAGCTTCATGTTGGAAGCCGGATTTGTAACGGCATAGAGACCTCTCTTTTTCATGATCTCCATGTCCTTATCATCGGTCCACACAAGGTGATATCCACCTCCGCCGTAATCGAAAAGTCCCAGGCTGTCAAAGAATTCCACAGGAGACATTCCATAGCGGTCACGGCATTCCTTAACCTCGCTCTCAGTCTCAGATATATGAGCCCAGAAAGGCGCTTTATATTTGTGAGTAAGCTCTGCTGTCTTCTCCAGGAGTTCCTTGGAGCAGGTATACTCCGCATGAATACCGAGGATAAAGGAGTTGTACTCATCCCTGCCATTAAGGTCTGTATAATATTTCTCAAGCAGTTCCACGGACTGGCTGAAATTGTTGACACAACTGGTCTGAACGCACCTGAAGCCGCAGTCTCTGAAAGCATCTGCCACTGAAAAAGGTGTCAGATACATCTCAAAGGCTGCAGTCATGCCGCTTGTAAGATATTCCATGATTGAAATCTTAGAAAGATGATAGATATCTTCTACTGTCATCTTGGCTTCTATAGGGAAAATCTGTGTTCCCAGCCAGTCAGACAACGGAAGGTCATCAGCCTTGGATCTCATAAGAGCCATGGCTGAATGAGTATGTGCATTTTTAAAACCCGGCATCAGAAGATTCTTCTTGCAATCAATCTCTTCATCCCATACAAGGATTGTGTCCTTGTGGGAGTCACAGTAATGCCTTCCCTCTTCTTCTGTTCCGACAAAAATAATCCTGTCCCCGACTACCCAGAGCTCTCCCTCGAAGATATCCCTTCCATCCTCCATGGTAAGGATTCTTGCGTTATAAAAACGTGTTCTCATTATTAACTTACACCCCAACAAAAGTTTTTAATATCAGATGGTAAATCTCTTGATTGATTCTGTTACAAGCTTGGTAAATAAAGGAGCTGCCTTGTCTGCTGCCTCCTGAACCTCTTCATGGGAAAGAGGGCTGTCTGAAAGGCCGGCTGCAAGATTGGAAATACAGGAAACTCCGCAGATCCTCATACCCATGTGATTAGCAGCAATAGCCTCATTAACTGTACTCATGCCAACTGCAGAAACACCGAGTTTTCCAAGAAGTCTGATCTCTGCGGGAGACTCGAAAGAAGGTCCTGTAAGCTGAGCATAAACGCCTTCCTTAAGGTCAATTCCATTCTCCTTGGCAACCTCTCTGATAACATCCTGAAGATCCTTTTTATAAACATTGGACATATCAGGGAAACGAGGTCCGAACTCATCAATATTCTCGCCAATAAGTGGATTGGGAGCAAACATTGAAACATGATCAGTGATAAGCATAAGATCACCGGCTCCAAAGCCCTCTCCGAGACCGCCTGAAGCATTGGTAAGGAAAAGGATCTTTGCTCCCAGCATCTTCATAACTCTGTGAGGAAGTACAACATCCTTAATGTCATAGCCTTCATAGAAGTGGATCCTGCCCTTCATGCAGACAACCTTAACATCTCCAACATATCCGAAGATGAATTTTCCTGCATGTCCGGGAACAGTTGATACCGGAAATCCGGGAATGTCACTGTAAGAAACCTCTGCCTCTATCTTGATGTTCTCTGCGTAGTTACCAAGGCCTGATCCAAGAACCAGGGCCACGTCGGGCACAAAAGAAGTCTTGGCTCTGATGGCCTCTACACATTTTGCAACCTTTTCATAAGCTGATGTACTCATAATCTATACCTCTCTTAATTAGTCTAAGTCAATTTTTCTGAAACAACATACATAGTATATCATAGAACCCTTGAATTTTCGGCATTTTCTTACTTTTTATGTATCTTCTTCAATATCTTCCGCATCTGTTATAACTACTTCTGAAGAATGCGTAATTTCCTTACCTTCTTCTGCAGATTCTTCCAGTTCATCAATAACAGGTTCAATGTACTCCGGCACTGACAGCCTTCCGTGTATTACCGGCTGGAAGGTATTCTTTACCGCATGAACAAAGGCTTCTTTGACACCTCCTTTATAAAATCTGTTGATAAGCATACCCTGCATACCGCCAAGCCCCTCTGTACTCATGCTCATTATTGCATCCATAAGCATTACGGTGCCGGGAGTTTCAAGAAGTCTTATCTGAATGCCGGCAGGAACGGAAGGGTGAATGAAAGTCCCTTTTCTGTCCTCTCTGTCTGTGGCAT
The DNA here is from genome assembly GCF_000621605.1 of Butyrivibrio sp. MC2021. Taxonomy (GTDB): domain Bacteria; phylum Bacillota; class Clostridia; order Lachnospirales; family Lachnospiraceae; genus Butyrivibrio. Next base: position 355,980 of record NZ_JHXX01000001.1, read on the forward strand.
CATCATCAAAACAAATATTAAGGGTTCTGGTGCAGGCTTCCTCTAGAAAACTGATTTCATTTCTTATCACAAGCCTGTTATATTCATCAGTCTTGCAGAAAGAAGTAAGTGAAACCTTATAGATCTCGCCGTGCATATTGATGTCGCTGATATATCTCTTGCCGCCAAATCCGCATCTTAGCTTGTAGATGGCGCTTCCTTCATACAGATCTATGTAAAAAGAGTTATTCTCCCCTATCCTAAAGCCTATCTTATGAATTCCATCGGTAAAGTTGTTATGGACCACCTGCATCATAAGAGGGAAAATACCAACTCCGGTGACATCCAGATCATAGGTCTTTCCGTCAAGCTTTTTAAACCAGGTGCCCATAAGTTTATTTTCATTTCTCACATTGAAGGAATTGACCTGGGCCTTGAAACTGCCCCTTCTGTTTTCGAAGGAAGCAACTTTTTTCCTGGGTCTTCCGGTGGTCATGGTCACAGTTCTCTGTTTCCAGCCTCCTGAGCATATGATCGGATACTCAGCATTACACCCACTTACGGATTTTGCAAGAGCCTTCAGGTCAGATAATGCAGCAAAGTCCTCGGGAAGCGGCTCGTCGCTGACCTTTATCCTGTTCTTAAAGGCTTCTCTTATATACGTGGCCATGGGACTTGTCTGGAAAATATCACTGTTTCCGGCATTGGTAACTACAACCATATCAATGTCGGGATATACAAAAACATTCTGTCCAAGCATTCCGTTATAGGCAAAAGAACCCGGTCTGTCATCATTTATCCACAGCTGATATCCGTAATGCCCATTATCTTCTTTTCCTGTCTCGATCTGCCATTTTATGGATTCCTCAACCCACTCTGCAGGAACGATCTGATTACCGTCCCACATACCCTTGTTAAGGTATAGCTGACCGAGCTTTGCCATGTCCTCAGCCCTGATAAACAAGCCCCATCCACCTTTAGTGATACTCTGGGGACAGCTCTCCCAATATACCCTCTTGATACCCATGGGATTAAATATTCTCTCCTTACAAAAATCAAAGGCTGACTGTCCTGTGATCTCTGTAATAATGGCTGAAAGCATGTAGGTATTCATGCTGTTATATTCAAATTGTGTTCCGGGATCAAACTTAAAAGAACTTTCCAGATAGGCTTTCCTCCAGTCATTGCCGCTGATTGCACCGGCCTCACTGAAATCCACGCCGCTGGACATATTAAGAAGATTGTGGACAGTGACATTTTTCCTGAAAAACCCAAAGGGGCTTACTCTGGCACTGAAAATGTCACTGAGTTTATCATTGGTAGAAAGCTTTTCTTCTCCCACAAGTATGCCTATGGCCATTCCAATTATACTTTTACACATGGAATAAGACACATGCCACATATCCATGCTGTAGGGTTCGAAAGCACATTCCGCTATCACATAGCCATGTCTTAAGAACATGAGCTTATGCACATTGCAATCTTTATTCTCTGACAGAAATCTTATCAATTCAGTAAAAAAAGCAGAACTGACGCCCTGTGATTCAGGTGTTCTTCTCTCAAGATAAGTCTCCCCAATGGGGGTAAATTCCATAAAGGCGGGTTTCTGAGGTTTATAATCAACCTTGCTGATTTCCCCGGTCTCTCTGGCAACTAACTTTAAAAGAAGCTCTCCAACGTCAAGTCCTGCTCTGGCCATTGCATATCCCTCCGATAAATTAGTCCTTATACTTAAGCGCTCTCATGGAATTAAGGATTGCAATAACAGCCACTCCGACATCACCAAACACTGCAAGCCACATGGTTGTAAGTCCCAGCGCACCAAGAATAAGGATTGCCAGCTTCACAGCCAGAGCAAATACAATGTTCTCTTTAACAATTCGGATAGTCTTTCTTGCTATTTTAACAACTGATGAGATCTTTCTGACATCATCATCCATAATTACTATATCAGCGGCTTCAATTGCTGCATCGCTGCCCAGAGAACCCATGGCGATACCTACATCAGCTCTCATAAGAACAGGAGCATCATTGATTCCGTCTCCAACGAAAGCAAGCTTATTATTATTATCCGATTTTAAAAGTAATTTTTCAACCTCGCCCACTTTGTCGGCAGGAAGCAGCTCTGAATGAACCTCATCGATGCCGATCTGCCCTGCAACATACTCTGCAGCAGCCTTTCTGTCGCCGGTAAGCATAACAGCCTTCTTAACACCGGCCTTCTTCATACGACTGATGGCATCGGCTGCGCCTTCCTTGATGACATCTGAGATAACTACACAGCCCGCATATTTGCCGTCATAGGCCACATATACGATTGTGCCGGCTTTATCAGATGCTTCGTAGGTAATCTTCTTATCCTCAAGAAGTTTGGTATTTCCGAGAAGGAGCTCTTTTCCGCCATAGACAGTACTGATACCTCTACCGGCAATCTCTTTTGTCTGAGAGCCATCAAGCTCTTCAAATGTAGCATTACCGTTGGCCTCCGTATAAGCTGCCAGAATGGATTTGGCTATAGGATGATTTGATAAGCTCTCACCGGCAGCAGCCAGCTTAAGAAGCTCATCTTTGTTAACTGTGCTGTTCTTAGAAGGAACCACATCAGTAACTCTGAACTCGCCCTTTGTAAGGGTTCCTGTCTTGTCAAAAACAACTGTTGTGATCTTGGAAGCTGCTTCAAGGAAGTTACTTCCCTTAACCAGGACACCTATCTTGGAGGAAGCACCGATACCTCCGAAGAATCCCAGAGGAACAGAGATAACAAGGGCGCATGGGCATGAAACTATAAGGAAAATGCAGGCCCTCTTTATACTGTCTGCAAATGCCATGTATCCGAAAAGCGGAGGAAGTATGGCAAGAAGTACTGCTCCTATGGTAACAACCGGTGTGTAGTATCTTGCAAACCTGGTTATAAAGTTCTCCATTCTGGACTTCTTATTGCTGGCATTCTCCACCAGTTCCAGGATACGGGCAACTGTGGAGTCCTCGTAAGCCTTCTCTGCTCTTATCTTAAGAAGTCCCTCACCGTTGATACATCCGCTGATAACATTATCTCCCTCAACAGCTCTTCTCGGAACGGACTCGCCTGTAAGGGCCGCTGTATCAAGATAGGACTCACCTTCTGTTACAACGCCGTCTACAGGAATCTTTTCACCTGCTCTTATAAGAAGTATATCACCAATAGATACCTCTTCCGGGTCTACCTCATTAACACTGCCGTCTTCAGCAATCACATTGGCAAAATCCGGTGCTATGCTCATCATATCTGAAATGGACTGTCTTGATTTTCCTACAGCCACAGCCTGGAAAAGTTCTCCTACCTGGTAAAAAAGCATAACTGCCAAGGCCTCAGAATATTCTCCGATGCCAAAGGCACCGAATGTAGCTATCATCATCAGGAAGTTTTCATCAAACACCTGACCATGGCTGATATTTATAGCCGCTTTTCTGATTACGTCATAGCCTATGATCACATAGGGCACCAGATAAATGGCAAACTGTACAAACCGGGGTACAGGCTGCATGATTCCTGTCTTATCCAATATCAGCAATGCAAAGAACATTACAAGAACTACAATTATTCGATTTCTAACTTTTTTCTGCTTTTTTGTCATACTGTCACCTATAATCCCACATGATTTAAATGCCATTTCGAAGTGAAATGGCATTTTCTAATAATCTCATTCAGATTTCAATTTCGCAGTCAGGCTCAACCTTCTTGCAGGCCTTAACTGCCTGATCCAGTACAGAATCAAAAACATCATCTGCAGCCTCTAAAGAAAGTTTCTGAGTCATAAAATTAACTCTTGCACTTACCACTCCCTCAATCTTCTTGATAGCTTCTTCCATCTTAGCTGCACAGTTAGCACAATCTACTTCACACTTATAAGTCTTTTTCATATCATTATCCCTTTCTGCCTTAGGCAAATAATTTACTCGGTAATATGGTTAATTCCCTGAGCAAGAATGGTTCTCACATGCTCATCAGCAAGAAAATATATAATAGACTTGCCATCTCTTCTGTTACCTACAAGCTTGCTCTGCTTGAGTATCCTGAGCTGATGGGAAATAGCTGACTGTGTCATATTCAGTGTCTCAGCTATGTCACATACACACATCTCTGATTCAAACAAAGCCACTAGAATTCTGATCCTGGTTGAATCACCAAAAACCTTAAAAAGCTCTGCCAGATCATAAAGAAGATCATCGTCAGGCATCAGATTATTTACGCTCTCAACCTTATCGCTATGAACGTGTACTTCTTCGCAGCACTCTACGTCATTTATAGCCATATGCTTCATCCTTTCATTTATTTTGAATTACATATGAATATCTGTTCATATGTTTAATATATCCTTCAATCACTGATATGTCAATACTTTTTTATAAAAAAAAGCCTCTACCCATATAGTAGAAGCTTCTTCCAATTAGTCAGATTATTCTTTTGTCATGGAAACAATGCTGTATCCATCAAAAATACTACTGATATTCTTCTGAAGTACAGCTGTATAATTATATTCTGTAACATCTGATCCATCTAAAGATGATTTTTTGAACTTTCCTATTACAGTGACAGTTTCACCATTTACTTCCGCCTCCCAGGATTCAATGTTTCCATTGTAATAACCACTGGAAGTGTTATAAGCATCAATTGCGTCGCCATCAGAAAGGGATTTAAACTCAATCTTTTCTCCTGTGAGATCATAGGAGATGCTCTCAACATCTTTTTTACTTAAAATGCCATTTCTGGTCTTTATAAAGTCATTGAGATGTCTTGTGGCAAAATAGCTGTTCTGTAAAAAGAAGTTAATGAAGTCCTTCTCCCAATTATCAGCCTTAACTGCCTCTTTGGATTCAAAACTGTCATAAATAAGAGCAATTTCCTCAAGAGCATCCTTCATGTTATCCCCGAGATAGAATCCGTTTTCAGGAATGATATCTCCTATTTTCGTAGAAAGAATACTCCAGTTGGATTCATTACTGCGATCTACAATCTTGAAGCCCTTATAGGTCTCAAGGTAGAACCACATATCTCCCGTCTTGGAAATCTTGTAAACATTGCAGCAAAACTCAATGTCCTCACCGGAAAGATAGCATTTATTTACATCCAGCTCATTATTGTCCCTGAGAATGATCTGCACGCCTACGCAATCAGACATGTCATCATATAAAGATGCGATATTATTGGCTTCCTCAAAAGAAACCTCTTTTGCTCCGTAGAGTTTGTATACGCCATTATCAGCATAAAGAGCATATGGGATATTGCTTCTGGCATAGAGACACTCTTCAACGGTGCTCTCGGTATTGTCAGTCATTGCATAGCTGCAGTGGGCGTCAAGAGTCCAGAACAACTCATTGTTCTCATCAAAGGTCTTGGTTCCTCTGAAATTAAGATCAGGAACCGCATTAAGGAGCTCGTCATTCTTAAGAGTAAATACATATCCAATCTTATCTGCGCCGCAATAGCCGTTGAGAGTTATGTAATTTAAGCCCCCGATCTCCAGATACTGCTGCTTGGATGCTATTTCATTATCCGGAGCAGTCCCTTCAAGTAAATGAGGCGTAAGCTTCTCATCCACAAAATATATATCGGCCGCATATACGTAGTCCAGGGTATCCTCGCTGTCTACATCTCCTGAAATCTTACCGATAAAGCCCGGCAGAACAAATGCCTCATTCTTCCCATCATTATCCAGATCTACCACAAAACTGCAGAACTTCTCTTTTGTTCCCAGTTCAACATCAATGGCAGCGGTAAACTCGTTTTCACCAAAGCTAAGAGCTATCTCACCTTTTCCTACCTCGATATCCAGAGATTCTTCTTCCTCTTCTTCAATCTCCTTAGCCACCTCAGAAGTAGCTGTTATAGCTGCATCATCAGCTTCAGCCGGTTCCTCTGTAAAATTCTGTGGAAAAAGATCCTCGTCAAAAGATGAAAGTCCAATGGTGCTGTTCTCCGGTATTTTATCTTTACCACATGCTGACAGCACAGTGGCTGCCAGCATGCATACTGTAATAATGTTTTTTCTCATATCAGAACTCAGCAGTTACCTTCTTGTAAGACTTCTTACCCTTGCGGACCATAACGCCTTCGCCGAATACATCCTTGGTGTAGGTTGACTTAACATCAGAAACCTTCTCCTCATTAAAGGTTACACCGCCCTGCTCAACTGCACGTCTTGCTTCACTTCTTGTAGCGCAAAGGCCTGCAGAAACAAGAACCTGAAGAATATCAACAACGCCGTCTCTGAAGTCCTCTGCCTTAAGAGAAACAGAAGGAACATTGGACATATCTCCGCCGCCTGCGAAAAGTGCTCTTGCAGCATCCTGAGCCTTCTGAGCTTCCTCCTTGCCGTGAACGAGAGCTGTAAGCTCGAATGCAAGGATCTCCTTCTTCTCGTTGATTCTGGATCCATCCCACTTCTCCATCTCAAGGATCTCCTCGATAGGAATGAATGTGAGCATCTTGATGCACTTATCAACGTCAGCATCGCCAACGTTTCTCCAGTACTGGTAGAAGTCGAAGGGTGATGTCTTGTTAGGATCAAGCCATACAGCGTTTCCTGCTGTCTTGCCCATCTTCTTGCCCTGTGAGTCGGTAAGAAGTGTGATGGTCATAGCGTGAGCATCCTTACCAAGCTTACGACGGATAAGCTCTGTACCACCAAGCATGTTGCTCCACTGATCATCTCCACCGAACTCAAGGTTGCAGTTGTACTTCTGGAACATGTAATAGAAGTCATAGGACTGCATGATCATGTAGTTAAACTCAAGGAAGGAAAGTCCCTTCTCCATACGCTGCTTGTAGCATTCAGCACGAAGCATGTTATTAACTGAAAAGCAAGCACCAACCTCACGAAGAAGCTCGATGTAGTTGAGGTTCATAAGCCAGTCAGCATTGTTTACCATCATAGCCTTGCCTTCGCCGAAGTCGATGAACTTCTCCATCTGCTTCTTGAAACACTCAGCGTTGTGATCGATATCTTCTCTTGTAAGCATCTTTCTCATATCGGTTCTTCCTGAAGGATCACCGATCATTGTTGTACCACCACCGATAAGAGCGATGGGCTTGTTGCCGGCCATCTGAAGTCTCTTCATAAGTGTGAGAGCCATGAAATGACCTGCTGTAAGAGAATCTGCTGTACAGTCAAAGCCGATATAGAATGTTGCCTTACCTGCATTAACAAGTTCTCTGATCTGTTCCTCATCTGTAACCTGTGCGATGAGGCCTCTTGCCTTAAGTTCTTCAAAAATCTGCATATAGCACCTCCAAAATAAATTCGATTGGAAGGACGGTTTTCTGCAAAAAAATAGTCCTTCGCAATCATGTTAATGATTACAAAGGACGGAAATACCGTGTTACCACCTTCATTCACGCATAGTTCACACCATGCGCCTCATCAAGTACACCGCTCATGCACTAAGGCATTCACATCATACTCATCCGATGTAACGTATCGGAAATCGTCACAGCTTACTAGACAGATCAATCATTCTTCTGTGCAGCTCACGGAGGTATTCGTCCTCATCCTTAACCAGCGCCTCTCACCAACCGGCAACTCTCTGTGGTCAGACTATGAATCCTACTTGTTCCGATCAAAGCCTTTGTTTATTAAACCTACGCTTTATTTTATATTATCTCAGATTAATGTCAATATTCTTTTAGTATAAACACAGAAAAAGGGCGCATACCCGAAACTCAGGTATGCGCCTATATAATTATCTCTTTTCCTTATTAAGCGAAAGGATTCTCTGTAGGATAAGGAAGTGATGCAGGCTGGTTGTAGCCGATTACTTCTGCTCCAACATACTTGAATACTTCGTAGATAGCCTTTCCGTAGTGACCAAAAGCAACTGCTCCGTGGTGAGGGAAGTTGTGCTGTATAAGAATGTGTCTGTAGAATCTTCCCATCTCAGGAATAGCGAATACACCGATACCGCCGAAGGATCTTGTAGGAACGTTAAGTACTTCGCCCTGTGCAACATATGCCTTAAGGTGGTTGTCAGATGTGCTCTGCAGTCTGTAGAATGTGATGTCGCCGGGAGCGATATCACCTTCAAGTGTTCCCTGTGTAACTTCCTCAGGAAGGTTTCTAGCCATAATTCTCTGGAACTTCATCTCGCAGCTTGAAAGCTTGCTTGTGCAGGTATTTCCGCAGTGGAAGCCCATGAATGTATCTGTGTGCTTGTAGTCGAACTTGCCCTTGATGGACTCGTTGTACATATCAGCAGGTACAGAGTTGTTGATATCAAGAAGTGTAACAGCGTCATCAGAGATGCATGTTCCGATGAACTCTGAAATAGCGCCATAGATATCTACTTCGCAAGATACAGGAATTCCGCGTCCTGTAAGTCTTGAGTTAACATAGCAAGGAACGAATCCAAACTGTGTCTGGAATGCAGGCCAGCACTTACCGGCGATAGCAACATACTTCTTGCCACCTCTGTGTCCCTCGATCCAGTCAAGAAGTGTAAGCTCATACTGAGCAAGCTTCTCAAGGATTTCAGGCTTCTTGTTACCTGCGCCAAGGTCATTCTCCATATCCTTAACAACATCAGCGATTCTTGGATCACCTGCGTGCTTGTTAAAGGACTCGAAAAGATCAAGCTCTGAGTTCTCTTCGATCTCTGCACCCATGTTGTAGATCTGCTGAATAGGAGCGTTACAAGCAAGGAAGTTCATAGGACGAGGACCGAAAGAAATAACCTTAAGGTTAGCAAGTCCATCAAGTGCTCTTGCGATCGGAACGAACTCGTTGATCATCTTAGCGCACTCATCAGCTGTTCCAACAGGATACTCAGGAATATAAGCCTTTACTCCACGAAGGTGAAGGTTGTAGCTTGCGTTGAGCATTCCGCAGTAAGCATCTCCTCTGCCGTCGATAAGGTCACCCTGTGACTCCTCAGCAGCTGCGCAGAACATAACAGGTCCATCAAACTTCTGAGCAAGAAGTGTCTCAGAAATCTCAGGTCCGAAGTTTCCAAGATATACGCAAAGTGCGTTACATCCTGCCTTCTTAACATCCTCAAGAGCCTCAAGTGTCTGAGTCTCGCTCTCGATGATACATACAGGACACTCATAAACGTCCTTATCGTTGAAGTTCTTCTTGTAAGCCTCAACAAGTGCCTTTCTTCTGTTTATTGCAAGTGAAGCTGGGAAACAGTCACGGCTTACTGCAACAAGTCCAATTTTAACCTCTGGAATGTTAATCATAAAAAATCCCCTTTCTAAATCCATAAAAAATCTTGTTATATTTGAGGGCTTTCGCCCTTACTGCCATATTTAGTTAATTCAAAATCAAAGCTGTGCAAGCTCTTTGTAATCATCCTTAAGATCAGCATAAAGCTTCTGATAGAGCTTGTGATACTTAGCATACTTCTCAGCATTCTCTGCTACAGGAGCTGTCTCAGCTGACTTGGTGATGATCTTGTCGCAGGCTGCCTGAACAGACTCAAATACACCGCTACCTACACCTGCAAGAATAGCAACACCGAGAGCCGGGCCCTCTTCCTGCTTGATAGTAGCTACGTTGCAGCCATAGAGATCTGAAAGCATCTGTCTCCAGATCTTGCTCTTACCGCCGCCACCGCAGGCCATCATATCGTTAACCTTAACGCCCATCTCATTGAGGATCTCGTTGCAATCGCAAAGTGAGTAGGATACGCCCTCCATAACGGCTCTCAGAAGGTGCTTCTGTGAATGGAAGCCTGAAAGTCCGAAGAATACGCCTCTTGCCTCAGCATCAAGGTGAGGAGTTCTCTCTCCGTTAAGGTAAGGAAGATAAACAAGTCTGTCACTTCCTACAGGAACGCTTGCGATATCCTCGTTGATAAGATCATAAGGATCAACTCCAAGCTCCTGAGCCTTGGTAATGTAGCTCTGGCAGAAGTTATCTCTGAACCACTTAAGCGAGAAACCTGCAGCCTGGGTAACACCCATGATGTGCCATGCGCCCGGAACTGCGCAGCAGCATGTATGAACACGACCCTTAGGATCAATGCTAACCTTATCTGTGTGAGCAAATACAACACCTGATGTACCGATGGTTGTAAATGCTGTTCCTTCTCTTACAACACCTGTACCAACTGCAGCTGCGGCATTATCCCCGGCGCCGCCTACTACAACGGTCTCTGTTGAAAGACCAAGGTCTGCGGCAACATCTGCCTTAACCTTGCCTGTAACCTCACAGGACTCGTACATCTTACCAAGAAGTGCTCTGTCAATCTCAAGCTTGTCAAGAACCTCCTGAGACCAGTCTCTCTTGGCTACGTCCATGAGCTGCATACCTGAAGCATCTGAAACCTCAGTAGCGAACTCACCTGTAAGGATATATCTGATATAGTCCTTAGGAAGAAGAATGTGCTTACATCTCTTGTAATTCTCGGGCTCGTTCTTTCTAACCCAGAGGATCTTGGCAGCTGTCCATCCTGTAAGAGGTGGATTGGCAGTGATCTCAATCCATTTCTCCCTTGGCATGATCTTGAGCATATCCTCTACTTCAGCGCCTGTTCTCTGATCACACCAGATAATGGAAGGTCTGATAACCTCACCATTCTCATCCAGCATAACAAGACCATGCATCTGACCGGAAATACCAATGCCCTTGATATCATCAGCAGCTACGCCCTGCTCCTTAACAACCTCTTTTACAGTGTATAAAACTGCGTCTCTCCAATCCTCTGGTCTCTGTTCAGCCCAGCCGTTGTGAGGTGTAAGAAGATCGTACTCTTTTGACTTAGATCCAAGTGCAACTCCGTTCTCATCAAAAAGAACAGTCTTGGTTGCTGATGTTCCAACATCAATTCCTAATAAGTATCTCATACCTTTTCTCCAATCTTGTCTTTCCTCTTAAAGCCTGATGTGTGTACGTTAACACATCACTTAAAATATTAAAAAGGAACCCAGTGTTTGTCAATAGACATGGCCTCATAAAAATGACCAAAATTAGAGGTCAAAAACTGATAATAATTCCTTTTTTTCAAAATTAAAATCAAATATTCTGTTCAATGTGTATGCTAAGTTCGGTGTAATTAACCTTGCTGGGTTGAATGCCGTAGGCAAGATAATTAAACAAAAGCTCCAAAGGCAGCTCTCCCTGTTTCTCCGGCTCCTGACATATGGTGGCACTTATGATACCGTCCTTGAACATGTCATACTGGATGGGAACCAGGTCGTTGGTGATGATCTTGATCTTATTCTCCTTGTCCTCTGCCGCTATGATTCTGCATATGCTGTAATCCATAGGATTGATAACATAGACAACATTGGTCTCAGGAGCCTTCTTAAGCATCTGCCTCACTGCTCTCTTGTTCTGAGCCTTGTCTGAGGTAATATCCCATTTTCCCAGGATCTTCATATCAGGATATCTGATATTCGCCTCCTTGAGGAAGCCGTGAATTCTCTCGTCCGCACTCTCGCGGATGCTGCCAAATTCAGAGAAGAAGCACACCTTGGAATCGGCGCCGCCTGTCATGGCTGCAAGCCCTGCTGCAAGCCTTCCGGAGGACACATAATCGCATCCCACATAGGCTATGGAGTCAATTCCCTCTATCTTACTGTTGTAGAACACGATGGGGAAAGGTCTTTTCCTGGCCTCATCAGCAATAAGCTTGTTAATCGATGAATCCTTACCAAGAATACATGCTCCATCATATTTTCCAATCTCTGCGGTAAGCTTCTTGATAAGCTTATCCTCATCGATACTTCTCTCAGGATAGTCATAGACATCCGTCTCAACACCGTAGGCCTTCAGCTCCTGAATCTTCTTCTCAGCGCTTTGCCTCACAGGAATGAAAAAGGGATTATGCAGGGTCTTGGGAGTCATGTAGAGGAATCTAAGCTTCTTCTTCATAACTGCCAGTCCCTGCGCTACCCTGTTAGGCTCATAATTAAGTTGTTCCATGGCCTTCTCAACCTTGGTCCTGGTCTCTGCCTTGACATAGCCCCTGTTATGAAGGACTCTGTCAACGGTACCTATTGATACACCGGCCATCTTAGCAATTTCAATTATTGTCGCCATCTATATCAATATTTACCCCGAAAAGACCCTCGTATGCTCCGTCCTTGATCTCAGAAGCATCCTTGTGAGCCAGAAGCCATTTATTAGTTGCAAAAAGAGTTCTGTCATCAAGGTTCTTACCTGCAGTCTTAGCATTGCCAACATTAGTCCCCTTAGGAAGTGCAACAAGTACCTTGAAGCCCTTAGCCTTATCAGCATGGCAAGGAGCATAGTGAAGTGTTGTAGCGTAAACCTCTACAAGAACTCCCTTAGGTACGAAGAACGCCTTAACCTTGGATGTATCAAGCTTGCCGTCCTCAAGATCGGAAAGTCTTGCGAGAAGAAGAACGAAGTCCTCTGTTCCCAAGTTGAACTCGCTGTCTCTGTGGTACTCAAGGCAATTGAGCTTGGTGTTGTGGCCATTGCAGTATCCAAACTGGAAAGGCATGCCACCGAAAAGGCTGGTTCCAAGTTCCTCAGTCTGTGCCAGCTTATGAAGCTCTTCCTCTTCAGGCTTGTAAACAACGTCATCAGGAAGTGGTGAGCACTCATCAAGAGTCTTAAGGATCTGGTCTACCTCATATCCCTCAACAACTCTTCCATAGGTCTTGAATTCAGGATCTGTAACATTAATAAACTGCATAACTCCTCCAATCTGTATGAAACAATATAGTTTTTACCCGTTTTATAATCATACATTTTTAGTAATAATCATTCTACTGTGTTTTGCACAAAGATTTCAAATCATATTTTGCTATTATCACAACAAATATTGCCTAAATAGCTTGCATATCCTATTCGAATAAAGTATGATTAGCACGTAAAAAAAATAACAAATGCAGAGTAGACCTTTAAGCGTCAAGTGCCGGGTGAACAGGGAGTTGTCATCCGGACGAAGGAAACAAGCTGGTTTCCGCGGTTTTTGGGTCGCATCCCGCTGCTACATCAAAAGGCTTATACTGTGTCCTCCGATGTGGTTAAAGGAAAAAACTGCAGAGGAGGAAAAATTATGTATAACGAAAACAACAAAAAACGACTGAGCTTTTCATCCGTTGGACAGCTCAAAAACATCTATGTCCTTTGTATCTGTGGTCTTATGGGTGCACTTGCCATAGCCCTTCACGGCGTTGCCACCATCAAAGTCGGTGATTATCTTCGAATTGGTTTTTCAAATATTCCCAATGAAATAGTTGCGTTTCTCTTTGGTCCCTGGATTGGAGCAATCTTCGGTGCTGCCATGGATATCATCAAATGGTTCTTATTCCCTACCGGCGCATTTTTCCCGGGTTACACCCTCACAGCCCTGGTTGCAGGCATAATCTACGGCGTATTCTTTTATAAAAGGCCTATCAAGATCTGGAGAATCCTTGTGGCAGAGCTTTTGGTAAAGATTTTCTGCAATCTTGGGCTTAACACCCTCTGGATCATGATGACCACAGGAAATGCATTTAAGGCGATCGTTGTTCCAAGAATTGCCGCCAACGCTGCTAAATTACCGGCTGATACAGTTATCATGCTGATCCTGTTCCCGGTTATCAGACACATCATTCAGCCCACTCTTCTTAATATCCATGACAAAATGAAACACAAAAAGCCTGAAACAACTGAGGAATAATCCATATAATGGCAAAAAATAACAGATAACCTTGATAATTCAGGGTTATCTGTTTTTGTTATGTCTTATTTACCAATCCAGAAGGCTGCTTTCAACCTTCTTATCTCTCATCATAAGCTCTTCCAATACTTCTGAAGGAGCCTTTCCTTCAAAAAGGATATCGTTAACGCCTTTTACAATAGGCATCTCAACATCATATTTCTTGGCAAGCTCCAGTGCTGCCTTGGCGCTGTATACGCCCTCGACAACCATGTGAACCTCATCCATGGCTTCCTGCATGGATTTGCCCTGTCCGATAAGAATTCCGGCTCTTCTGTTTCTGGAATGCATGGAAGCACATGTAACAATCAGATCTCCGATTCCTGACAGACCGCTGAAGGTCTCAAATTTGCCTCCCATAGCCATTCCCAGACGACCGATCTCTGCGATGCCTCTTGTTATAAGTGCTGCCTTGGTATTATCCCCGCAGCCGTAGCCGTCAGCCATTCCTGCAGCAAGAGCTATAACGTTCTTAAGAGCGGCTCCGATCTCAATTCCCAGCATGTCAGGACTGATGTATACCCTGAAAGTATTGCTCATGAAGGTATTCTGAACATATCTTGCAATTTCTTTGTCAAAAGCACCTACAACAATGGTTGTAGGCATATCCTTTCCAACTTCTTCAGCGTGGGAAGGTCCGGAAAGAACACATACATTACAGCCCGGGATCTCGTCCAGAATAACATCTGACATCACCATCAGAGTGTCTTCTTCAATACCCTTGGTACAATTGACGATTATCTGCTTATGTTCATCATTTTCAAGATCTATGAAAGGTGCTATTTTCTTAACAGTCTCTCTCATATGAGCCGAAGGAACCACAAGAACTATTATATCCTTGTCCCTGACAGTCTCTTCAATGTTGCAGGTGAATCTCACGCAATCTGGCAAAATTACACCGGGAAGCTTATCCTCATTGCCGTGGTATGCAGTCAGTTTGTCAACAGATTCCTGACTTCTGCTCCACACAATAACATCATGTCCGTTCTTAGTAAGAAGATAAGCCAGCGCAATTCCCCAGCTTCCGGCTCCTACGATTCCAATCTGTTTGCCCAAATTTATGTTCTCCCCTTTGAAATCTATTAGTCAATCTTATTCTTTTTGAAAATATAGGTTTTTCTTTCCTGGCCTGCAAGGAGCTTCTTGATGTTACCTCTGTGCTGATAAAAAGCCAGAGCTGTAAGAATTCCCACAAGGATATATACTTCTATAAGCGCTCCCTGAGGAAGTGCTCCGAAAAGTCCCATCTGTCCATAGATAATGGTCATAACCAGCAGCGCAGTGTAATAGAAAAGGCTGCATACGGATACGATATGGAAAAGATTAAAGGGCAGGAAAAATGATATAACACCCATCAGGATAAAGAGCCAGTTAAACTGAATACCAAGATAGATGGTATAACCTGCGGTACATGCGATTCCCTTGCCGCCCTTAAACTTAAGGTGAATGGGAAAATCATGACCAAGAACCGCGCCTGCTGCTGTATAAGCCATGTACAAGATTATGTAAGCCGGATTATTCCTTCCAAAAAGCAGGTATGTGATAAGAATGGCAGCCATACACTTGAGCATATCTCCAAGAAGAACGATTGCTCCTGCCTTAGGGCCCATAACCCTCAGAGTATTGGTTGTTCCCGCATTTCCGGAACCAACGCTTCTGATATCAACACCCTTCATCTTGCCGTAGATAACAGCAGTCTGAAAGGTCCCGAATACATAACCGATCAATGCACAGATAATTCTCTCCACCAACAAATTCCCAACCATAATTACTTGTCCTCTTTTCTCTCCCTGATGATGAATCTAAGGGGCGTTCCCTTAAATCCAAAGGCCTCTCTTATCTGATTTTCGATATATCTTGTGTAACTGAAATGCATCAGCTTCTTGTCATTGACAAAAATAACGAATGTAGGCGGCTTAACAGATGCCTGAGTAATATAGTAAAGCTTGAGCATCTTACCCTTATCGCTGGGTGGCTGCTGCATTACCACAGCCTGAGTCATGATCTCGTTAAGCACACCGGTAGCTACACGGAGTGAATGATTCTCGCTGACCATATCGATCATGTCATAGAGCTTGACAAGTCTCTGTCCTGTCTCTGCTGAAATAAAGATAATCTCAGCATAATTCATAAAGGACAGTGTATTGCGGATATCCTTGGTAAACTCTTTTACAGAATGATTATCCTTCTCAATAAGATCCCACTTATTAACTGCGATGATAACAGCCTTGCCGCTATCGTGGGCAATTCCTGCGATCTTGGCATCCTGCTCTGTTACGCCCTCTTCAGCATTGATAACAAGGATAGCAATATCCGCTCTCTCAACGGCACCTACGGTTCTTACGATCATGTAGTGCTCAAGCTCGTCCTTGACCTTATTTTTTCTGCGAAGTCCGGCAGTGTCGATAAAGGTGTATTTCTTGCCGTTGTATTTAACTTCAGTATCGATGGCATCTCTGGTGGTGCCTGCGATATCTGAAACAATAAGTCTGTTCTCACCGATGAGCTTGTTGATAATGGAGGACTTACCTACATTGGGCTTACCGATAATGGCAATCTTGGTATTCTCATCCTCTTCCTCATTGGTTGAATCCTTGGAAAAGTGGCTTACAACCTCCTCAAGAAGATCGCCTATACCCTGCTTGTTAACCGCCGAGATAGGGAAAGGTTCGCCGATTCCGAGGTTGTAGAACTCATAAACATCCAGGGAATCTCTGTTGTAATTATCAACCTTGTTTACGCAAAGAACCACAGGCTTGCCGGATCTGCGGAGCATGTCTGCAACCTTGTCATCCGCATCTGTAAGTCCCTGCTTAACATCAACCATGAATACGATAACATCCGCGGTATCGATGGCGATCTGAGCCTGCTCTCTCATCTGTGAAAGGATAATATCCTTGGAATCAGGCTCAATACCACCGGTATCAATGAGAGTAAAGCTGTGATTAAGCCACTCCACATCCTGATAAATTCTGTCTCTTGTTACGCCGGGGGTATCCTGCACAATGGCAATCCTGCTTCCGGCAAGGGCATTGAATAATGTGGATTTTCCAACATTAGGTCTGCCCACTACTGCTACAATATTTTTTCTGCTCATAAACTATTCCTTACTTCTAAAAAATCAAATACTATTTACTCAGGCTCTACCCCAAAGAGGATAGCTGCCAGATAGTGTCCGTCGCACTTGGAAATACCCACAGGAACCTCCAGGGCCTTGCTGATATCTCCTATGGTCACATCATCCAGAAGATAGTCTTCTCCGCTTCTCAAAAGGTTCTCAGGAAGGAAAAGCTCCTGTCCCAGTTCCCTGCCCTTAAGCTGTTTAATTATATCCTGTCCTGTAAGAAGACCTGAAACTGTGATCCTCTCGCCAAAAAACTCGTTTATTATCTCATAAACATGTATCTTTATGCCAGGGGAAATTTCAGAAACTTTATCCGCAAGCTCTTTTATGCAGGGATAAACCAATCTTCCGGTGGCAATGGAGATCTCCTGCTTAAAGTCCTTAAGCTTATCTCCATATCGTTGCTTTATATCCTCAACAGCTTCATCAAATTCATTTATAAGGAGCCTCATCATGCCCACGCCATTTTCAAGCTGAATATAGCCGTCGTAGCGCTCCTCCTCGGGGAACGGCCTGCCTGCCAGGAAATACCACTCATCACTGGCATGGATAAAGTGAATTCCGTGCTCTGCATAGATCTTTTTCTGCCAGCTCTCAATCTCGTCAATGACCTTTTTGGCATCTTCTGAATCAAAGGGTTCTAACGGATAAAGGCCGTCTCTGTATTTGGAAAGTCCCACAGGTACCACTGATACGCTCTGAAGATTCGGGATATACTTGGTCAGGTCCGAAATAGACCTCTCAAGCTCATCTCCGTCATTTACTCCCTTGCAAAGTACGATCTGTCCATTGATCTCTATTCCTGTTCCGGGAGCACAAAGCCTGTCAACCTTCTTGAGGGCCTCTCCGGCGAATCTGTTGCCAAGCATCTTGCAGCGAAGCTCTGGATTGGTTGTCTGGAACGACACATTTATGGGGGACAGGTGATATTTCAGGATCCTGTCGATGTCCTTGTCAGACATATTGGTAAGGGTAACATAATTGCCCTGTAAAAACGAAAGTCTTGA
Source organism: Butyrivibrio sp. MC2021 (assembly GCF_000621605.1). Lineage (GTDB taxonomy): Bacteria > Bacillota > Clostridia > Lachnospirales > Lachnospiraceae > Butyrivibrio. Next base: position 373,743 of record NZ_JHXX01000001.1, read on the forward strand.
ATCATCATCCTTAAAATAAAGGGTTTCTCTCATGCCCTTGGGCATCTGATCGATGAAGCAAAAGATACATTTATTGCTGCAGGACCTGTAATCATCCATGAGCCCGTTCTCGAACTCAATTCCCAGCTCCTCATCAAAATCCTTGTCTATATCAAGAAGCCATTCTTCTCCGTCAGCCTTCCTGATAAGTATATCCAGGTGATCCTCCTGAACCATGTACTGAAAATCGAAGATATCCTCGATTATCTCATCATTGATCTTAAGGAGAAAATCTCCCGGTTCTATATTAAGTTCCTCGGCTATGCTTCCTGGCATGACCTGACTTATCTTGTGTCCATTATATTTCTTCAATACTAATTCCTCTGATACTTCAAAAAATAAACGCTTAAAATTAGGGTGCCTAATGTACAAGCAAAAAGCACCCCAATTAACTCCGCTATTTCTACCATTATACATGAAATTTCTTGACGTGTCAGTAGCTGTAATGATAAAACAGTATATGGTAAACTATGAAATTTCCAAAATGAAGGGGACAATTATGCCGGATTTTCACTCTCTTGAGGGCACTATTCCTGTAGCGCCGCTCAATCTTATTGTAATGGAATCAGCCAAAGAGCTTGGAGAAAGCGTCAATAATTATATTTCCCAGTTCAGACATGAATTATATAAAATGCCCGAAAACGATCCTGCTTTTCACGGATACGTAAAGGACAATTACATGATCAGCTATAATCTTGACCGTTTCGGAAGCGGTGAAGCCAAGGCTACCATCAAGGAATCTGTTCGTGGTAATGACGTTTATATTCTCACAGACGTTTGTAACTACTCTATTACCTACAAGATGTACAACTACGTTAATCACAAGTCTCCCGATGACCATTATCAGGATCTTAAGCGTGTTATCGGAGCTATCACAGGTAAGGCCAAGAGAATCAACGTTATCATGCCCTTCCTTTACGAAGGAAGACAGCACAAGAGAAACGGCATGGAGTCTCTTGATGCAGCTCAGATGTTTAAAGAGCTTCATGACATGGGCATTTCCAATTTCATCACCTTTGATGCCCACGATCCACGTATTTCCAATGCCAAGCCCCTGGGAGGATTCGACAACTTCCTGGCTTCTTATCAGTTTATGAAGGCTCTTTTATCACATATTGATGACCTCATTGTAGATAAGGACCATCTGACAGTAATCTCTCCTGACGAGGGAGCCCTTGACAGAGCCGTATATTTTGCCAACGTTATCGGCGCTGATACAGGTATGTTCTACAAGAGACGCGACTATGCACACGTTGTTAACGGAACCAACCCTATCGTAGCTCATGAGTTCCTGGGTTCAGACATTTCAGGCCGCGATGTTATCATCATCGACGACATGATCTCCTCAGGATCTTCCATGATCGATACAGCCAAGCAGCTTAAGAACATGGGCGCCAAAAGAGTATTCATCTGCACCACCTTCGGTCTTTTCACCGACGGTATGAGCAAGTTCGATGAGGGCTATAAGAACAACTACTTCGATGCAGTTATCACAACCAACCTTACATACATGAATGATGATGTTAAGTCCAGAGAATACCTCTTCGTTGCAGATATGGGTAAATTCCTTGCAACCATCATCGACTTCCTGAATCACGATGCTTCAATGTCTACAGTTAACATGCCTACAGACAAGATCCACGAGATTGTAGGCAAATACAATTCAGGCTGCAAGACACCGGAAGAACTTTTCGACTGATTAAATAAGATTACAAAAATAAGCCAGGGCCAAAACCCTGGCTTCAGACTGAAGACAAAGTCCACGGCTTACGCCGTGGATTTTTCTATACAAAAACTGTTTATTCTAATATTTTTATAAATTGACTAAAGTTTTGCCAATAATATGCAGATATATATCTATATGGGCTTCTATACACAAAAATCTTTTTAGGATCATAATCCGGGAGGTATTAAAATGCGCAACAAACTCCTATCATGTGTTTTAGTTCTGGCTATGACACTGAGTCTTTTTACTGCATGTGGCAAACAGTCTGCTAATGACGGAAATGAGGTGGCTGACACAGATGCTTCGCAGGAAAATGCCGCAGACGATAGCGCCGGCACAGGTTCCGAAGCTACCTGGCCGACCACCCTGACCAATTCTGTACACAACAGCGCAGCCCCTGACTGGACTGAGTACAATCAGCTCATCTTTAACATTAAAAACACCACTGACTACAATGAACGTGAGGTAATGATGCACCGCGCAGAAGATATCCTCATGTCTACAGGTGCTGTGGTGCCGCTCTATTATTATAATGATCCTTATCTTCAGAAAACCTCCATTAATGGAATCTATTCATCTCTCTTTGGTACCAAATACTTTATGTATGCAACAGGCTGCGCAGACAACATTTTGAGGGTGAGCCTTTCATCAGATCCCACATACTTGGATCCCACCCTTAACTCCTCTGTAGATGGAGCATGTCTTGTGGCAAACACCTTTGCCGGACTCTACACCTATAATGCGGAAGGAGAATGCATCCCGGCTCTTGCGGATCCGGCAAACCCTTATGAAGTATCGGAGGACGGCTTATCCTATACCTTCCATTTGAGAAAAGATTTAAAGTGGTCCGATGGGTCACCTCTTACAGCATCGGATTTCGTATATTCATGGAACAGAGCAGTCTCATCATCTCTTAATGCAGACTATGCTTATATGTTCAGTAATTTCGCAGGCTATGATGATGGCAAAGTTAAGGCGAAGGCAATTGATGATAATACCCTCACCTTCCCCCTCACATCTCCCTGCGCATATATCCTTGACCTTATGGCCTTTCCTATATTCTTCCCGGTAAATCAGGCCTGTGTTGATGCTGCAGATCCTGATGGAGTTAATCCCGGGGCCTGGGCAGAAAATGTTGGCTTTGTAGCCAGCGGAGCCTTCACTTTGCAGGAATGGATTCCCGGCGACAAAATGGTATATGTCAAGAATCCATATTTCTACGATGCAGACAACGTATCGGTAGATCAGCTTGTCTTTTTCACGACAGCTGACGAAGAAGTGATATTCAGCGCTTACAAAAACGGAGAAATTGACTTTGCGGATTCAGTACCCACTGAAGCAATTCCGGGTTTTCTTTCCTCCAACGATCCTGAATTTGTTATAGCTCCAAGCCTTGGAACCTACTACTTTGCTTTTAATGTAAACAGCCATATGTTTGACGGTAAGTCCTCAGCTCAGGCTGCTGCCATGAGACGTGCCATGGGGCTTCTTATTGACAGATCTTATATCGTAAATAACATCGGACAGACAGGACAGGTCATTGCAACCTCTTTTATTCCTGAGGGAATGCTTGACGGTAATGGCGGTGTGTTCAAGACCAGTGATGATAAATATGCTTTCCCGGATGCATCTTCAACCGGTTATTATCCTGCAGAGAAGACAGATGCATCTGTCAATGAGGCAAAAGCGCTGCTGGAAGAGGCGGGATATTCCTTTGGTTCAGACGGAAAGCTCTCACCGGATACTCCTATTGCTTTTGATTTCCTGACCAATAACAGTCAGTCCCACATTCTTGTAGCAGAAGCAATTAAAAAGGACCTGGCAGAGGTAGGAATAGAGGTAACTGTAGTGCAGGAAGATTGGCCAACCTTCCTGCAGGACCGCAAGGACGGCAATTATGATGTGGCCCGCGAAGGCTGGCTTGCAGATTTTAATGATCCTATAAACATGCTTGAGATGTTCATTACAGAATCCGGAAACAATGATCCTCAGTTTGGCCGAGAGCCCTTTGATGAAGAAGAATAAGGAGGGAGCCATTTATGTTTAAGAAAACAAGTTTACTATCTAAGATGCTCCTTGGAATAATTCCTGCTGTTGCACTGGCACTTATTCTTGTAACAACAGTGAGCGTGAGCAGATCATCAGAGTCAATACAGACTCTGACAACGCAGAAGGCAGAAGAGTCAATTCTTGCAAATGTAAGTGATATAAATGCTACCCTCATGACCCTAAGGTCCACTGCAGTAACCCTGGCAAATACTGTGGGCGGAACCTACAGTTCCACCGATCTTGATGTGTACCAGGCTATTTTTAAAAAGGCTGTTTTATCAAATGATGTTATTTCAGGAGCCGGCATATGGTTCAAGCAGGGAGTATATGAGCACAGGACATATGCAGGTCCTTACTGGTACAGAGACGGAAATACCATCACTTATACTGATGAATACTCCAATGCAGAATATGATTATTTTTCACAGGAGTACTATACAGTAGCAGCAACCCTTCCCGAGGGACAGTGCAACATTACAAATCCCTATTATGACCCATCCAGCGGAAAAGTAATGGCAACCTGTTCAGCTCCTATTTATGATGTTGCCGGATATTACTCAGGCTGTATAACTGTTGATATATATCTGGATTCGATCCAGAACATGGTATCAGGCATCTCCCTGGGCAAAAACTCTGCTCCGATACTTCTTGATTCTGAGGGCGCATATCTCTATGATGCAGACGACGGTAAGATCTCACAGGCACTTAATATTGCCAATGATCCCAATGCTTCCCTTGCAGCTGCAAGTACTCAGGTGATGGCCAATTCATCAGGTGTGACCTCTTTCACTCAGGATGGTCAAAAGTATCTGTTATTCTACGGTACTGTTCCGGATGTTAACTGGAAGCTGGGCGTAACGCTCCTTGAAAGTGAGATGAATGAGAGTATAAATTCCATAAGGACATTCCTTCTTTTTATAGGCTTAGTGGCACTTATTATCTGCGTTGCCATCATAACTCTGCTGGCACTGTCCATTGTTAAGAATGTCAACAGCGTTAAGGCCTTTGCGGGAGAGCTTGCAAAGGGCGACTTTACTATTGATCAGATTAAAACCAGGAGTTCTGATGAACTTGGACAGATGTCCCTGTCCTTAAATAACATGTATGAGAGCAATAAATCTGTTATTACACAGGTTTCAGAGGAGTCCGGAAGAATCGATGAAGCTTCTACAAATCTTGGAAACATGGCTGAACAGCTCACCAATGATTTCCAGATGATCAGAAACAACATGACCGGCGTTAATGATGCCATGATGAGTGCATCCGCTGCGACGGAACAGGTTAATGCTTCAATCGAAGAAGTTAATGCTTCAGTACAGATGCTTTCCGGTCAGGCCGATGAAACCAGGACTCAGGCAGATGATATACAGCGCAAGGCTGCAGATATCGAAGAAAAATCAAGGAAGGCCAGTGAAAATGCTGCTCTCATTGCTTCTGAAAGAGAAAGAGATGTTGAGGAAGCCAATTCTCAGGCAGAAGTCGTTAAGGAAATCGGATCCCTTGCTGATTCCATTGCGGAGATTGCAGACCAGATCAATCTTTTGTCATTAAATGCTTCGATCGAGGCAGCAAGAGCCGGCGAACACGGCAAAGGCTTTGCGGTTGTTGCTTCCGAGATCAATAAGCTTGCGGGAGAAACTGCAGAGGCCGTAGGCCAGATTCAGGGCACAGTAGAAAATGTTCAGGCTGCATTTGAGAACCTTCTGAATGCCACCAATGAGCTTCTGAAATTCCTGAATGAGACGGTAAAGAGCGATTATGATAACTTTGTAAATATTGCGCAGGAGTATGGTAATGACGCCGCATCCTTTGGCCGCCAGTCAAGCTCCATCGCTGAAATGGTGGGTACAATACGTGGCGCAATGAATGAAGTAAGCAGTGCTATTCAGAATATTACAGAATCAACACAGGATACCGCATCAAGAAGCTCCGAGATCACAGATACTGTCAACACCGTATCCGGTGTGGTTGACAGCGTATCCGATATGTCTGTCAAACAGCAGGAGATTTCCAGAACTTTGTCGGATGTTGTCGGAAAGTTCAAGTTAAGAGCATAAAGTTCAGGTTAAGATCACAAAAGTTAACGGGGACGGTTTGAACCGTCCCCGTTTAAAATATACGTATATTTATAAATTTGTCTTAGTTACATGATAGAGTCTGATATAGCACTTACCTGAGAAATACTTGGCGTGATCTCCTGTATAGGAAACTCTCTGATTATTCTTCCAGACGATTCCCTTACCGTTTCTCTCATATCCATCGGTAATGGTGATTCCGTTTTTGTCATAGCCCATAAGTATCATGTAGTGGGTGATATTGTACTTCTTGGCACTAACGGGATCGTGGCACCAGATAATATCTCCGGGCTGTGCGTTATTGGCCTTAAGAAACTCATATATTTCGGTCTTTCCAAGCTTTTTCTTGGAATCAATGATCTTGTAGCTGTCGGGAGTGGAGTATCTGCCGATCCCCAGAGCATTTTCCCAAATCTGGTCCGTCAAAGCACAGCACTGGATGGATTTAACCACACCCTTGTACTTGTATGTAGGATTAAACTTACCTTTCAGTGACTTAACGTAGGAATTGATTGTCTTAACTGCCGAACTGTTCTGCCATTTGTAATATAAATAGGAATTCTGATTCTCATAGAAATACTCATCAACTGCCCAGGTAGCATAAAGTGTGACATCTTCTGTGATCTCGAAGCAATATCCACCTGAATATACGCAGGAAGAATCCCCTGTAAGGCTCCATCCCCAGAAAGAATATCCCTCTTTATAGGGCTCAATATAGGAAACCATCACGGTATCACCTTTTTTGTAATAGGTGTTATCTACAGGAAGGTCTGCCACACCATTTTCTTCACTTACATATCTGACGGTGAAATACTGATCCTTTTCGTTTTCAAGAGCATTCTCGGAAGTATCCTCAGAATCACTTGCTCCGTTATTTCCAAAGTCTTCAAAATCAGACTCTTCCTCTACATATGAGTCAGAATCCTCTTCACATTCTTCTTCAAAGAAGTCCTCATCAATATCTACATAAGGCTCCTCGTCATAGACCTCGTCAGCTTCCTCGTAATAGTCTTCTTCGTAATAATCTTCGTTATCGGAATTTTCTTCATCAAAGACTTCATCAGAAAGAGTTATCTCCTCTTCAGATAACAATTCTGAGTCATTTTCTATGGCATTAGCAAAAATGCCAAATGAATTAAAAACCAGAACAGCAGAAAGAATAACCCCCGCTCTTCGGAAGATGAATCCATTCATCATTTTTCCCTCCAATTACATAATAGGCTGCGAAATCCTTTTCTTCGCCGAAGCGCATCAATGCTTACATTAAATTATAAAATAATTTAGGTCCTTGGGTCAAATGAACAAATTATTAATAGATCATTCTTCCGGATCTGCATCTGCAGCGTCAAATTTGAGAAATACAGTAAAAAGATCCCCATCAATCCTGATATCGAACACACCTCCCTGGATCTCAGTCAGGCTTTTCGCAATAGAAAGGCCCAAACCGCTTCCTTCGGTGGTTCTTGACACATCTCCTCTGATAAACCTCTCTGTAAGCTCGGTTTCATCGAGGCTGAGTTCATTGGCGGAAATATTTTTTATTGAAAATACGACAAGTCTCTTTCCGGTCTCAGCATCATCCTGATATCCAATTCCCAGGAAAACCCTTGTTCCTGCCAAAGCATATTTACATACATTATTAATCAGATTTTCAATAACTCTCCACAAATGACGGGGATCAGCCATTATCTCCATCTGTGGTTCATGAGAATGAACAACCGGTTTAAGTCCATGCTTCTCGAATTTTTCGTAAAACTCCCCTACAGTCTGGTTCATGAGCTCAACAAAATTAATCTTTGAAAGAGTAATATTGATATTACCCGAAGAAATCTTGGACACTTCCACAAGGTCCTCTGTGAGCTGTTTCAGTTTATAGGACTTAACTTCAAGAACATCAAGGTACTCTTTTACCTTTTCATTCTCTATATCCTCTCTCTTCAAAAGATCAACATAATTGATAATAGATGTAAGTGGAGTCTTTATATCATGGGAAACATTGGTAATAAGATCAGCCTTGAGCTTCTCATCCTTCATGCTGGTATTAACCGCAAGGCTGATTCCTTCGCTGATGGAATTTACGGCTCTGGCCAGATTAATATTATCAGTATGAAACTCATGAATGTTTACCTTCGCCTTACTGTCCCCATTTTGAATATTCTCAATAACATGTATGATCCTGTCTCTGTCAAGGTTCTGTCTGTAGAGATAAATTCCTACAAGGATATCAAGAATTGCAGCGATGACAATACCGGATATTCCCAGATTTATCAAAAGGATATTCAAAACCACAAAAGTGAGATAAGGTACCCATGTTCTGATAATGATATTTCCGTTATCCGTGGTCTTAACAATTACATCTTTCATTGCCAGACCGATAAAGTTCATGAAACTGTCTTCCCACAGTCTGCCGGCTTTAGCCTTGGATGCCAGGGTATATACTATGAAAAGCAGCCCAATATCCATGACAAAAGCCATCCCTGCAGCCACAAAAGGGAAGAATGAGAGTTTTACAAGCTTTCCTATTCCATTGCCTGAAATATAGCTGTAAGCCAAAAGAGTAACTATGGGAATTGCTATTACCACTCCTCCCATAAGGATAATCCCTTCGGTAAAAAGGCTATGTTCTCCTTCAGTCTTATTCTCAGATGAAATATTCCTGAGATTAAAATACAGACAAAACAAGTACAGCACAGCTGCAATACCTATAAGTATAAGCATTTGCCTTTTATAGGGCATATATTTGGAAAATCCACGTTTTCCCTGAGCAATGCTATCTAAAACTGTATATTGGTTGGTATCAACAGCAATATAAACCTTGATCTGATCCGGGAAAGCATAACCATATTTTTTGATGATCTCTCTTAGAACATCCTCTTTTATCAGAGTGTTGGTCTCATAATCCAGCTCGTAAGGGCAATAGTAAATATATTTTCCATAACTCTCAAAAAGCCCCATGACATCCACACCTGCAGTCTCTGTCCTGAGGTTATCGATATTAGTAAAAATCTCATTCTTACCATTAACAGTTCTAATGATAAAATACCTGAGATTGCTGTTCTCATAGCTATAATATGATGACAGTTCCTCATATTCCTTATAATTCTTCTGAAGTTCCTTGGAAGCCTCTTCCACATAAGAACAAAGGAGGTTATACTCATCCCAACCCGCCACGAGATTTTCAATATTTTTCCCATTGGCAGTCTGATATCTCTGCAAAAGAACTGTATGGTCTCCGCCGGAATTATCAGTGTTTCCGGTAACAGAAAAGGCGACACTGTTATTTTCAATCTGGGAACTCAAGTAAGAATTCATGCCCCCGGAAGCCATGTTGTTTTTTAGGTGGGTATAAGTAGTGGAACTGCTGAGAAAAGCAGCACTTTCCTCCTGAGTAAAGCTTCTGGTCTCATAAGTAAAACCGGCCTGGGCCCACTTCAAAAGATCTGAAACCTTATAAACAGCAGTAAGATAATCACCGAAAAGAACTGAATTTCTATTCACGTAGGCAGTTACATCAAGCTTTTTCTCCCCGTCATACTCTCCCCTGGTCTCAAGCTGACTCTTCTGGGCAGCAAGCCTTATAACATCCGACAGATTATTACCAAGAATGTTATTAAAAAGATATGAATCCTCATAGCTGCGATTCTTGTCAGATTCGTAAAGGTTATAAGAATAGTCCCCTTTTACTCCGGATATAATAATGTCAGATCCGGTCAAAACAAGTATAAAAAGCACTGCTGTCACAGCTGCAAGAATATGTTGTATAAGTCGAATAGCTCTTATATTTCTAGTAAAAAAGTTCCCCATTAAATTAAGTCATCCTCTATCTTATATCCAACTCCCCAAACAACCTTCAGATATTTGGGATCCTTCGGGTTAATCTCAATCTTTTCTCTGATGTGCCTTATGTGAACAGCTATGGTATTGTCTCCTCGCCCTCCGACACAGTCCCAGATTGCTTCATAGATCTGTTCAATAGAAAAGACCTTGCCTTTGTTTTTTATAAGAAATGCAAGTATATTGTACTCGATAGGGGTAAGCCTTATCATCTCGCCAAAGACTGTAACTTCTTTGGAATTATCATCAACCATCAACCCGCCTGAGGTATAAACATTGGGCCTTGTCTTATAATTTCCAAGATCTATATATCTTCTTAGATTGGACTTGACTCTGGCCACAAGTTCCAACGGATTAAAAGGCTTACAGATATAGTCGTCAGCTCCGACATTAAGTCCCAAAATCTTATCTGCATCCTCGGATTTGGCAGAAAGAAAAATAACAGGAATCTTACTGAACTGTCTTAACTCTTTTACAAGTCTTATGCCATCCATTCTTGGCATCATAACATCAACGATAGCCAGATGTACCTTGATGCCCTTAAGAACTTCAAGCGCTTCTATGCCGTCATAGGCCCTGATGGTTCTGTATCCCTCCTGTTCCAGATAAATCTCGATAGCATCCACTATCTCTTTGTCATCATCCACAACCAATATATTTTCCATTACAATTTCTACACTCCCTAATAACTTTTAATCTCGTTTTATAGATAAAAACGCGCAGAGATTTCCCCTCTTTTCCCCATGAACTCTGTGCGAGAACAGAAGCTCCGGATTACATTTGGTACAAATATCGGTAACCAGAATGTTTTCTTCTTTTACACCGGCTTTTAGCAGGCTAAGCCTGATGGCATTCCACAAGAAAAGCCTGTACTTATTATTCGGATAAGGCACTAGGATTCCGTTATCCCGCAGTTCCTTTTCTGTGTAAGCTGTGGCAAATTCCTGCGCAACATCCTCCCCTATTTCATAGCAGTCTCCGCATATGGAAGGTCCAATGGCACAGATGCAGTCAGAAGCTGCAGTTCCATAGTTATCCCGCATCTTCTCCAATGTGACAGCAGCAATATTCCCCCTTGTTCCCTTCCAGCCTGAATGAGAAAGGCCAATTGCCCTGTTTACAGGATCAACAAAGTAAATGGGCGGACAATCAGCATGAAACGTGCCAAGAATGATTCCGGGAACATTGGTCACGAGGCCGTCAATATCCGTATAATCCCTGGCAATTGCCGGGCCTTTTCCCCTGTCCTTTTCTGTAACCACCATCACATTGGTGGTATGGGTCTGAAAAGTCAGGACAAAATCATCCAATATCCTGCCATGCCCCATAACATCGGCTATTCGTCTGTAATTCTCATCAACCGCTTCTTTTTCATCCCCTCTTGTATAACTGAGGTTCATCTCACTGTATGGCCCCTTACTTACTCCGCCAAGGCGGGTACTGAAAAGATGATCGACAAAATCAATCTCATTAAGTCGTGGAAATTGCAGATATGTCACGTCCCTGGTATTCTTAACCAGCATATTTCCTGAGCCTTCGCATCTTTTAATCTCAATATTCATCTTATTCTCCCAACAAACTCACTCAATATAATCAAAGGCATTTTTATGCCACTTTACTGTGACAGCCCCCTGTTCTCCGCTAATTGCTATAACATCATATCTAATGGGAATTTCATCGGATTTTAGAATGAAATAAAGAAAATGTCTAGATACTTTGGAAATCTGTCTCTGCTTTCGATAGTCAACTGCCATTTCAGGCTCGCCGCATCTGTTGTCCCTGCGATATTTGACCTCAATAAAACAAGTGTATCCGCCATCATTGGCCACCAGATCGATTTCTCCGCTTCTGGTTCGATAATTTCGTTTTACTATTCTGGCCCCCTGCTGCTTGATGTATTCAGCCGCAAGATTCTCGTACCAGGTTCCGGTATTTCTTTTATTCATAATTTTATTAACCAATCTATCATAATCATGTGTTTTTTCTGTGATCTTTTGCCTTAATCTTGTCCATTGCATCCACAAAAACAAGAATCTCAGCCACCACCTCATATAGCTCAGGAGGGATCATCTCCCCGATCTCCAGGCGTGAAAGAGTATCCGCCAGTTTGTCGTCCTCATGAACCGGAATATTGTTATCCCTGGCCTGTTCGATGATCTTTTCCGCAAGGGCTCCTTTACCTGATGCAATAACCTTAGGAGCTCCGTCTTCGTTGGGATCATAGCCAAGGGCGACAGCAGTTTTTACTTTTTCTTTTGAATTATTCTGATAAGCCATTCTATGCCCTCGCATCAAAAGAAGCTGTTGATAATACTGGTGTCTTCATTACATTCAGCATCTCATCAACAGCAGCATCCTCACCATCTATCTCATCCTGAAGGCTCATTTTGACAGTAAGAGAATAACCTCTTTTTTCAAGCCTGTCATTAAGGATGTAGATGTTATCGTTAATAAGATCCAGCGCTGATTCATCAGCAACATAAAAGTTGGTGGTTACCTTTGTATCTATCATTTTGACATATACATCAACGGGGCCGAGATTTTCCATATCGAGATGAAGAATGGCGCTTACTGAGCCGTCTTCACTCATTTTCTTGTTCTTATTTTTGTACACATAAAGATCTCCGTGTACATTCTGCCCTGTCATCTGAAGCGGCAGCTGAACATATTGGAACATCTGATTTATCTGGTTCATAAAGCCCAGATTGTTACTGAGGTTGTTAGCTGATTGAGAAAGCTTTGCCTCAGCGCCAAGGGTGTTATTCATGGTCTCCGCAAGGGCTTTGGCCTGATTTCCAAGCCTTTGATAGAGATTCTCAATATTTTCCTTCTTTTCCACATCCGTGGGCTTAAGAAGCCACTGGGATTCGATATTATCCTTAAGCATCTTGTTATAGGTATCATCTGAAAAGAGCTTTTTCCATGCTGCCGTCTCCACCGGACTTGAAAGATCGGCCTCTTCAAAAAGAGTGGATAATTCCTTCAAAAGAGCGCTCTGGTCCTTTAAGGTAATTCCCTCTTTAGCTGAATTCATAATATTGTTAATGGTCTTCTCAGAAACACCAAGATTCCTTAAAGTGTTGTCAAAGCCCTCAAGCTTATAGTTATATCTGACAGTCTGCTCATTTGAGGCATCCTTAACCAATGGAGACGAATCATCTTTTGCAAGAGTTTCCGTTGCAAGAGCGTCTCCGGCTTTAGGAGTCTGTCCCTGTATCTGCTCTGTTTCTCCATGAACCTGCCCTGTCTCACCCTGGACCTGACCTGCCTCGGCCTGTGTCTGAGATACTTCTCCGGGAATCTGTTCTGCCGCAGTCTCAACGCCTTCAGTAAACAGCTTTAATACATTTCCATACAGATTAACTGCGCCTTTATCATCACCGGCGGCAATCAGCTCATTAAAGGCCTCAGGGATCTCATCCATGATGTTCTGCATTTCACCAATTACCTGATGCTCATAATTCTTGTAACTGTTATACTGAGCCAGATTGTTATCGGTTATAGGTATATTAAGGCTTTTCATCTCTACCAGTATAGAAATTGATGCGTTGGGGTATGCTGACAGATTTTTGTTCATTTCAAGAAGGGAATTCTTGTCGATTGGAAGGGATGCTGACATCATCTCCTTTACCATCTGAACAGTGTCATTATTTATCTCGATTCCTGCAGCCATCAGAGCCTTCATGGTGCTCTGGTCCACAGATGTATTCTCATATAAAGGGGTTATGGAAACAGTGCCGTTTCCCTGTCCCCTTACCATAAAATTCAGGAACTGTCCCTCTCTAAGCCCCATTTCACTGGAAAGCTTAGCATTTATCATGTCGTCTCCGATATTTATCAGAGCAGTTTTACCATCTTCTCCCTCGGTAACGGACACAACCGTTCCCTGAATGGTAGATCCGTTCTTCAGAACCGGAGCATTTTGCTGCTGGCTCTGTTCAGGCTGTTCATTACCATTCACATAAATGGGAGCATTAGATTGTGTCACACCTGTAATATTGCTCATACAAAATTACCTATAAAGGATCTTCTGTGAATAGGACAGGGTCCGTATTTTTTCAGGGCAGCTATATGATCCGCACTGCCATAGCCCTTATTTGAATCAAAACCGTACTCGGGATATTGAGCGGCATATTCTTTCATAAGCCTGTCCCTAGTAACCTTGGCTACAATGCTGGCAGCGGCGATTGAAATGCTCTTGGCATCTCCCTTGATTATAGAAACCTGCTTATAGGCTTCCAACTGAGGAATATGCACAGCATCAATCAAAAGAGCATCCGGCTTTGGCGTAAGACTATTAACAGCCTTAGTCATGGCTTCATAGGTTGCCTGGAGAATATTTATCTCGTCGATTCTCTCAGCTTCATTGCTGCCAATTCCAACAGCTACAGCCTTCTCCATGATAACATCATAGAGCTCTTCTCTCTTTTTTTCGGTTAATTTCTTGGAATCATTTAGATATAAGATGTCGCAATCCTTAGGCAAGATAACAGCCGCTGAATAGACCGGTCCGGCAAGAGGGCCTCTGCCCACTTCATCAATACCGCACAACAGCCCCAACTCCCCATACTGTCTCTCGTATTCGCTCATCTTATAGATTCTGTCAATTTCTTTTAAAAGATTATCAAGGCGCTTTTTTGCGGTATCAACCATTTTGATAACGCCTGCCCTGCCATCATCAGAAAAACTCTCGATAAAACACTCTAACTTTTCTCTGCCTGAAGCAGCCTGTAAACATTCCTTTATTTCTGATATAGACTTCATTTTCTGATCGCTCCAAAGCTGTCGAAAGGATAAATTCTTATAAATGCTCGTCCTAAAATATCTGACTTCTTAATGCTTCCAACAGAGACATCTCTGCTGTCCATGCTGTGATTTCTGTTGTCTCCCATTACAAAAAACTCATCACTGGCCAAAGTAACCTCTTCAACGGCACGACCGGGATCCAGAATAACCTCAGCACCGTAATTCTCCTGAAGAAGCACATCATTTATATATATATTTCCTTCGTAATCAATTCTAACAGTCTCACCGGGAAGGCCTATTATTCTCTTGATAAAAAACTCGTCCTCACCATATCTGTAAGGGAAAATAATGACATCAAAGCGCTCAGGGGCTTTGAATCGGTAAGTGATCTTGTCCACCAGAAGCGAATCCTTATCATGAAGCGTAGGCTCCATAGATTGGCCGCTTACATCTGTTCTCTGCATAACAAATGTAATAAACAAAAAAGTTAGCAGAAAAACAATAGCGAAATATAAAACTGTGTTAAGAATTTCCTTAATAGCCTTACTCATATGTCACACCGCATTTCCGTGCAAAAGCACTGTATTATGGTCTTTCCAAAGAAATCCTGCCAAGTCTTCCGTTTCGAAAATCATCCAAAAGTAGCCCGGCTGCCCTGTCCATATCGGGCTCAGCTCCCTGTTTATAGCACTTTCTGTTGATTGCTATAGCAGAAAGCACAGCACTCAGAGGTGTCTGATACTCCATATCCATGAGTTCATCCACCTGCTCCTTAGTTATATTATACTTCTCATAAACAGCATTTGGATAGGACTCTTTAAGAATATTTATAAGCTCACAGGCAAGTTCAACACTGTCAAGGTTCTCATCATTCATAGATCCGATAAGAGCAAGGTGAAGTCCCACTGTCTGATCCTCAAATTTGGGCCAGAGAATACCGGGAGTATCAAGAAGCTGCATATTCTTACTAAGGGTGATCCACTGTTTTCCCTTGGTAACACCGGGCTTGTTACCGGTTTTTGCAGAAGCCTTTCCTGCAAGCTTATTGATAAAAGTTGACTTACCAACATTGGGAATTCCGGCAACCATGGCTCTGATAGGTCTGCCAACGATTCCTCTCTTCTTGTCTCTTTCTATCTTCTCGGCACAGGCAGATGTGATCATTTCCTTCACTTTTCCTGCCTCATTTCCTGTTTTGGAGTTCATCTCCATTACAAAAAGTCCCTGTGCCTGATAATACTCACGCCATTTCTTGGTTACCACAGGATCCGCCAGATCTGCCTTATTAAGAACTATTAGTCTGAACTTGTTTTTGCCAAGCTCGTCTATATCCGGATTTCTGCCTGCCGCAGGAATCCTGGCATCAGTAAGTTCAATTATGATATCTATCAGCTTGATGTTTTCCTGCATCATTCTGATAGCCTTAGTCATATGACCCGGATACCACTGATAATTCATCAATTCACCTCATATTTCAATAACTGAATCAGTCAAGAATAAAACCGGCGCCGCCCTGTTGATTCTTGACCTTAAACCATGCTTTGCCAACCATCATCCTTGTGGTAACCACTCCGATGTTGGCGCTTCTGGAATCTTCACTGCTGTTTCTGTTATCACCTAAAAGGAAATATTCTCCACTTCCAAGCTTCAGCTCAGAAGCAGCAATTCCTGCATCTTCCATTTTATCATAATCAATGTTGCCTGTTTTCGAAACAACTCCATTGATATAGAGATCACCGTCAATGATCTGCACCTTGTCACCGGGACAGCCCACAACCCTTTTCACATAATAATGTGAATTGGTATTGCCGTTAGGTAAAAATACTACAACATCGCCGTTCTTTGCGCCGAAAAGCTTAAAAATCAAGCGATCAACCAGTACTCCCTGTCCGTTATATATTGTAGGTTCCATGGAATCTCCAATGACCTTAACCTGCATTCCGAAGGCTGTAACTATAACAAATGCCAAAAACACAGCCATAACAGTAACAAGTATCCAGGAAAAAATCTCTCGTATCAGTTTGGGTGTTATTATTCTTTTCTTCTGATGAAATGTAAAAGTGTTTTTCTTTTTTCTGAACATAATATCCCCGAAATCCCCTATTATACGAGAAAGAGGCAATTACTATAAAGTAACTGCCTCTCAAATAACAAATTATCTGGTAACAAGCTCCTTAACCTTAGCCTTCTTACCTGTGAGTCCCTTAAGGTAGTTCAGCTTAGCTCTTCTTACCTTACCTCTTCTAACAACCTCAACCTTCTCAACGATAGGTGAGTGAAGGGGCCATGTCTTCTCAACGCCAACACCGTAAGACTCTTTTCTTACTGTGAATGTTGTACGGTTGCTTCCGCCCTGGATCTTCTTAACAGTTCCCTCGAAAATCTGTACTCTTTCACGGTTTCCTTCTTTGATCTTAGCGTGTACTCTTACAGTATCGCCAGTGTGAAACTCAGGTGCGTTAGCGTTCAGCTGCTCTTTCTCGAGCTCTTCGATAATTGTACTCATAATTCTTTCTCCTATTCCATGGACGTTCTTAATACATAGGTTCTGTAACAGAGGACCGTCTGATTGTCACAACGTACTATACTATACCATAAACCCATGGAATAAGTCAAGGCAAATATACTAATGATAATTTTTGATCAGCCCAAAAGATCCTTAGGGCCAAATCTGTAGGGCAAATTCTCTACCAGAGTCTCTGTTCTGTACTCATTCTCGGACTTGGCGGTAATAATGAGGAAATCGTCCTTGCAGAATTCACTCATAACCTGCCTGCACACGCCGCAGGGAGCACAATAATCAAGCTCAGTAGCCCCGTCAGGACCACCTACTATTGCGATAGCTTCAAATTCCTTAACACCCTCGCTGACAGCCTTGAAAAATGCAGTTCTCTCCGCACAGTTGGTTGGTGTAAAGGATGCATTTTCAATATTGCAGCCGGTATAAATTTTGCCGTTTTTAGCCAGGATTGCAGCTCCCACATTAAAATGGGAATAAGGAGTATAAGAAAAATTCCTCATCTCCAACGCCTTAGCTATCAATTCTCTGATCTTACTTTCTTCCATAAAATTACCTTGATCCCTTATCGTATGGAATACCCTCTGCCTTGGGAGCTCTTGAATTAGCTGATGTAAATGCAAGAACTACCAGTGAAATAATGTATGGCATCATGTTATATACAGATCCCGGAATATTAAGTGCAGCCAGGAAATCAAAGCCTGAATATACGTTGGAAAGGGCTCTGAAGAATCCGAAAAGCAAAGCTGCCAGTCCGATATTGATAGGCTTCCACTGTCCGAAGATCATAACCGCAAGAGCAAGGAAACCAAATCCTGCTACACCTACTTCGAACTTCCACTCACTAACGCCGGCTGTAATATAAACGATACCGCCTACGCCTGCCAGCATACCTGAAATAAGTACGCCTGCCCAGCGCATAGCATAAACATTGATACCTACTGAATCTGCAGCCTGAGGATGCTCACCGCAGGCCATAAGTCTTAAACCGAATTTGGTCTTGTAAAGTACTACATAAGCAGCGATAAGTGCTATAAGAGCAACCAGCATAAACCAGTTAAACTGGAAGCTTCCCATGTTGACTACAAGAGCCTTTTTGGTCTGAACGTACTGAACGTTGGATGAAACGTTATCAGGGTTCTCTGCAATGTTGATTGACTTAACAATAACAGTTGCAGCTGCTGCAGCAAGCATGTTAAGAGCTGTACCTACCAGTGTCTGATCAGCCTTAAGGTTGATACATGCCACAGCTAAAAGTGTGGAGTACAATACTCCGCAAAGGATTGAAGCTGCCAAAACAGCTAAAACAATCAAAAGTGCCGGTGTGCTGGGAGAAATATACTTAAGTGTAAGGGCTCCTCCCAAAGCGCCCATAACCATGATTCCTTCAAGTCCCAGGTTGATAACTCCGGAATGCTCGGAAAAGCATCCGCCGAGAGCAACAAGAATCAGAACTGAGGCAAATAAAAGTGTGTACTGAAGAAGCAGAATCATTCTTTCTTACCTCCTTCCTGATTATTTGCTGAAGAAATTGTCTTCTCTTTTGCCGTCTCCTTTGTCCTTCTGAGATAGCTGTTAAGATGAAGCTTAAAGAAAAGAACAAAACCGCAGAGATAAATAATAATTGCGGAAATAAAATCTGAAATCTGTGAAGGATAAATGTTCTTATCAAGGTAAGAACCGCCACTGGTGATATGCTGGATAAAGTAGGAAGCAAAAATTGTTCCGATAGGATCCAGTCCACCAAGGAATGTAGCCGCAATACCATTAAATCCCATGCCAGGAACTGAGGACTGTGTAACAGACCACTGCTCATAGCCTGAAAGGAAAAGGAATGCAGCACCAAGGCCTGCAAGACCACCACCTATAAACAGAGTGATGATAAGGTTCTTCTTCTCTTTCATTCCGCTGTATTTAGCGGCATCCTTAGCAATACCTGTAGCCTTGATCTCATAACCGAAAACAGTCTTGCTGAGAATGATCTTAAGAAGAATTGCAATAATGACAGAAAGCGGAATTGCAATTGTCACATATTTGTTATTGGTAAAGAACTTCTCCATTCCCAATGAAGGAAGAAGTGCACCTGAATTAACATTTGCTATCTGCACTGTATAAGGACTGGCAGTCTCTTTTACGCCGCTAAGTAGCATGTTAACTGAATAAAGACCGATCCAGTTAAGCATGATTCCCGAAATAACTTCGTTAACATTAAGGTATGACTTAAGCACACCTACGATAATACCAAAGATACCGCCTGCAAGAAGTGCTGCTATAAGGCATACAGGCCAAGGAAGCTTGAGCTGCAGAGCGCAGAAAAGTGCTGCTCCGGCACCTGCCACATACTGTCCTGCGGCACCGATATTAAACAGACCCGCCTGATAACAGAATTGGATTGAAAGAGCACACATAAGAAGAGGTGCTGCCTTAACCAGAGTATTACCAAGATACTTCATAGCCGCCTGTTTGGAGGGGTATGTAAAATAATTCTTCAAAATAGTGATGATCGCATTGGTTGCGCCTGCCGGATTGATAAGAAGAAGCGCTATATATCCCACTAAAAGTCCAATGACTATGCATAAAAGCGCAGCCAGAGTAGACTGAACCGCAGGCTTGGAAAGGATAGCACGGGATACGCTTGGTTTATTTGATTTTGCCATTATGCTCCAATCTCCTTTCTCTTAGCACCTGCCATGTAGAGACCAAGCTCTTCAGGGGTTGTTGTCTTAGGATCAAACTCTCCAACAAGCTCTCCTTCGTACATAACAAGGATTCTGTCAGAGATACTCATAACTTCTTCCAGCTCAAGAGATACCAGAAGGACCGCATGACCTGCATCTCTCTGGGCTATAAGCTGCTTATGGATATATTCGATAGCACCTACATCAAGACCTCTTGTAGGCTGCACAGCGATAAGAAGATCGGGATTCTTGTCAATTTCTCTGGCAATAATAGCCTTCTGTTGGTTACCACCGGACATAGAACGGGCAATTGTAGGAGCGCCCTGACCTGATCTGATGTCGTACTGATCTATAAGCTTATTGGCGTAATCATTTATCTCTTTTTTCTTCAAAAAGCCGGCCTTGGTGCTGAACTGAGGCTCAAAATATCTCTGAAGAACAAGGTTATAAGCCAGTGAATAGTCCATAACAAGACCATGCTTATGTCTGTCCTCAGGAATATGGCTCATTCCGTTGGTGGAACGCTCTCTGATGGATGCATGGGTTATATCCTTGCCGGAAAGAGTGATTTTTCCTGATGAGCAGTTCTCAAGTCCTGAAAGGCCGTAAACAAGCTCAGTCTGTCCATTGCCGTCAATTCCGGCAATACAAACAATCTCTCCTGCCCTTACATCAAAGGATACATTCTTAACAGCGTTATTATGATGAAGCTTGGAAGGTACTGTCATATTTTCAACATGAAGAATAACCTCACCGGGCTCCTTGTCTTCCTTGGTAGCGACAAGCTGAACATCACGTCCTACCATCATGCGGCTTAGCTCGTCCTGATTGGTATCGGCAATGTTAACTGTTCCGATATATTTACCTCTTCTGAGAACAGAACATCTGTCTGCAACTGCCATGATCTCAGCAAGCTTATGAGAAATAAAGAGGATAGATTTACCCTCCTTGGCAAGGTTGCGCATGATCTCCATAAGTTCATCGATCTCAGCAGGAGTAAGAACAGCTGTAGGCTCATCGAAGATAAGAATCTCGTTGTCTCTGTAAAGCATCTTAAGGATCTCAGTTCTCTGCTGCATACCAACAGTGATGTCCTCGATCTTGGCATCAGGATCAACCTTAAGACCATATTTATCAGAAAGCTCCATAACCTTTTTTCTGGCTACGTCCTTCTGTAAAAATCCATATTTAGTTGTCTCAACGCCCAGGATAATATTGTCCAGAACCGTGAAGCACTGAACCAGCTTGAAGTGCTGATGGACCATACCTATACCAAGGTCATTGGCATCATTGGGATTGTTGATTTTTACTTCCTTGCCATCCTTCTTGATGATACCTTCCTCTGCCTGGTAAAGGCCAAAAAGAACGCTCATAAGAGTAGACTTACCAGCTCCATTTTCCCCAAGCAGAGCATGAATCTCACCCTTTTTCAGCTGAATAGTAACGTTATCATTGGCAATAATGCCAGGGAAACGTTTGGTGATATTCAGCATTTCAATAGCATAATTATTGTTATCTGCCATTGACGTGACCCTCCATACTTTTTAGATTCCTCATTGAAATATGGATAAAACCTCCATATTTTAGAAAAAGGCCGGTAGACTATGAATCCGCCGGCCCTTGTTAGCGCAAGTGCGCGTATATTTAATTTAATTACTTAATGTTGCCCTGGAAGTTGATCTTAGCTGTTGTTGCAGAAGGCTGCTCAGCTGAAGAATCGTTAGATACAGAAACCTTACCGTTAACCATATCACCTACAAGTGCCTTGTAGTCATCCTGAGTAAATCCATCAGTCCAGATTGTTGAATCAGCAAGTCCAACATAGTTGAGGCTCATATCATCAGCAGAAACAAGACCAAGGTTCTGGATCTGTCCAGCGAAAGAATCCCACTGGCCATCTCTGATAGCTGAAAGAAGTGTCTGAACAGTTGCCTGAAGACCCTTCATAGCAGATGTGATTGTGATGCCATCGCCATAGCTTCCGTCGATTGTAGCAGCCTGGTCAACGTCAACACCGATAACCTTGCCACCAACCTTAGCAGCTGCCTCACCTGCAGATGTGAAGATACCGCCACCGCAAGCGAATACAACTTCTGTGCCGCCCTGATACCATGTATCCATAGCAGCTGTGATATCAGAATCACCGTAGAACTGGTTACCATAAGCATAGTTAATCTCTACATCAGCGCCAAGCTCTGCAGCAGCAGCGTCAGCACCCTGTACGAAACCGTAACCATAACGGATAACAGCAGGAACTGCCATACCGCCAAGGAAACCAAGCTTTGTGTAGCCCATCTTTACTGCAGCGTAGCCAGCCATGTATCCGGGAAGCTCTTCCTGGTATACTGCTGAGAATACGTTAGCATAAGTCTGGTTGTTGAAATCAGAAGCATCACCTTCAAGGTCATACTCAGAAACGTCAAGTGCAACGAACTTAACCTCAGGATAAGTCTCAGCTGTCTCTTTGATAGCGCCGGCAAAAGCATAACCAGGCATAACGATTACGTTATATCCGTCAGCAACTGCCTTGTCGATCATAGCAACACGCTCAGCATCAGAATCGCCTTCAGGCTTGTAGTATGTGAAGTCAACACCGTTAGCCTCACCAAAAGCCTTACAAGCTTCATAAGTTGACTGGTTGAAAGACTGGTCTGTGATATCGCCGTAGTCTGTAACCATAGCAACCTTCATGTCGCTAGCTGCAGCTGTATCAGCCGGAGCTTCTGTTGTGTCTGCTGTCTCAGCAGGAGCCTCTGTTGCAGGAGCCTCTGTTGCAGGAGTCTCTGTCTCTGTTGTAGCTGCGCCAGTGTCAGATGAACCGCATGCTACGAGAGAAGAAACCATTGTTGCAGCCATAAGAACTGCTAAAATTTTCTTTTTCATAATTTCCCTCCATTTTTTGGTTTGTCATAAAGACAATTGACTTGTATAATAAAACCTTTTCAGGCTTTATCCAAAGCTATCAGACGCCTTACAGCATCTATTGTGGTCTTATAAACCATATCCATCTCATGAACCTGTGGATTGGAAAGTCCCTTCTTGGCTCTCTCCTGGTTAGCAACCACCAGCATTACCGCACCGGTGCGGCATCTAAGATAATTACCGACTATAAAAAGTGTAGATGACTCCATCTCTGAGCAAAGTGCACCACACTTAATCCATGCATCCCATTTAAATAAAAGCTCAGGTCCTACGGGCTTAGTCTCAGGCTCATGCTGTCCAAAGAAAGAATCCTTGCACTGAACAACACCCACATGATACTTGGCTCCTGCGGTCTTGGCGCCCTCAACAAGCGCATTTACAACCTCAAAGGATGCTACAGCAGGATACTCTATAGGAGCGTATTCCTTGGAAGTACCCTCAGCACGGATAGCACCGGAAGCAATAACTATGTCGCCGCCGATAACATCATCCTGCATTCCGCCGGAGGTTCCCATCCTGATAAAAGTGTCTGCGCCGCACTTAGCCAGCTCTTCAACGGCAATTGCAGTAGAAGCGCCGCCGATTCCATGGGACATGACAGTAACAAGCTCACCGTCAAGTGTGCCTGTATATGTATTGTATTCTCTGTTATATGCTACAAATCTGGGATTATCAAAAAGATGGGATATTGATTCGCATCTTCCCGGGTCACCGGTAAGAATAACATACCGACCAACATCACCTTTTTTTACATGAGTATGGTACTGATATCCAGCCCCTTCTGTATAATCTACCATATAATAATTACTCCTCAAAATAATACATGAATTTAATCTACATTTAATCGCTCTTTCTATTATAATCCATTTAGCGAAAAATGTCATTAGTTGATATACAGTAAATTACATCAAGCCATCCAGTACATGTATAACCATCTTGCCTTCTTCGGGAGCTATGCTCTTAACACAGTCCTTGATAGCAGGGATATAGATTTTCTCTCCGTTATCCTCTCTTACCATCTCATAAACATCGTTTGCACCGGTCTGAAGGATGTCAGATATCTTACCGAGAAGCCTGCCATCCTCATCTACGACTTCAAGGCCTATAAGATCCGCACAGTAGTACTCTCCCGGCGCAAGCTTAAGGGCATCCTTCCTGTCTATGGTGAGCTCACAGCTTCTGAATTTCTCAACTTCATTGATGTCATTGAACTGCTTGAATTTAACAATTACGAATTTCTTGAAAAATCTTGCGCTCTCAATATCAAGCTTAAAATTCTCACCTCTCTGGGTAGTAAGAGTGACCTTCTTAAGTTTCTTGAATCTGTCAGGGTCTTCTGTTGTAGGAAAAACATTAACTTCTCCCTTAAGACCATGTGTTGAGGCAATTACACCTACCTGAAATCTCTCTGTCATTTATCATCCTCTTCTCGATATAAAACTGCGCCTTCAAGCTTCTGTATGATTTCTTCAATCTTCGTTAATTTTTTTCTTCTTCTGTTCTTAGGCTTCTCAGGTTTATTCTCCTCAAGCCACTTCTCATAGAGATCGGGACGTCTTTCTTTTGTTCTTATAACCGATTGCTCCAGGCGCCACTCATCCACTTTCTTGTGGTCCCCTGACATAAGGATTGCAGGAACCTTTTTGCCCATCCACTCCTCAGGTCTGGAATACTGAGGATATTCCAAAAGATTGTTATTAAAACTCTCCGTCTCTGCGGATTCATCATTATTAAGGACTCCGGGAACAAGTCTTGAAATGGCATCTATCATTACCATTGCAGGAAGTTCACCGCCTGTAAGAACATAATCACCTATGGATATATAATCCGTGACAATCTCCTCCAGGACTCGTTCATCAACACCTTCATAATGTCCGCACAAAAATACAAGATTATCTTCCTGAGCCAGCTCCTGAGCCATTGTTTGGTTAAAGACACTGCCCTGGGGAGTCACATAGATAACTCTCGGTGCTTTTTCGGAATTCTCTTTTATTTTAGCACTGATTGCCTGAAAACAGTCATAAATAGGCTGTGCCTGCATAAGCATCCCGGCACCGCCTCCATATGTATAATCATCCACCTTACGGTGTTTATTGTCAGCTGAATAATCCCTGATGTTAACAGCGTCAAAGGATATATATCCCTTATCCTTGGCTCTTCCGGTAATACTGTTGGAAAGCCCCTGCTCGATCATTTCGGGAAAAAGTGTCATCACATGAAAATTCATAGAATCATTTCTCTTTTTTAATTCTTAACATGATACAAGAGTCGAATAAAGCAAAATGCCCTATTCGACTCCTAAAATTCTCTGCTTAGACAATCTCAACATCAACCTTGAGGTTTTCTCTTGTTGAAGCTGCCTTAACAACTGCACGTATAGCTTTAGCGATACGGCCCTGTTTGCCAATTACCTTGCCCATGTCTGAAGGTGCAACATGAAGCTCGATCAAAATATTGCGCCCATCAGTCTTCTCAGTAACTACTACTTCTGAAGGATTGTCAACAAGCGCCTTAGCGATTACTTCGACTAATTCTTTCATTGCTCATCCTCCGACAAATTATTAGTGAATTTGAAACAATACTTATTCAAAAACAAGTATTTATCACTTCTGAATGCCGGCCTGCTTGAAAAGCTTAGCAACAGACTCTGTAGGCTGTGCGCCGTTTGAAAGCCACTTCTTAGCGAGCTCAGCGTCAACCTTTACAGTGCTGGGATCTGTATTAGGATCATAAGTTCCGATCTCCTCGATGAACTTACCCTGTACAGGGAACTTAGAATCTGAAACGATGATTCTGTAGAAAGGAACCTTCTTCTTACCAATTCTCTTTAATCTGATCTTTACTGCCATTTTAAATTTCCTCCATTTAATAAAATATAAGATAGATAATAGTTTTTATATGTATGAAACAGCGATTAGGCTGCGAACATATCTTTTTAAATAAGTTAAGACTTAGAAAAACTTACCGCCGCCGGGGAACTTACCAAGTCCTCCCAATTTACCAAGACCGCCTCGTTTGCCCATAAGTCCGGGCATCTGTTTCATCATCTTCTGCATCTGTTCAAACTGCTTGATGAAACGGTTAACGTCCGCAATATCATTGCCGGATCCCTTGGCAATTCTGAATTTTCTCTGAGGAGACATAAGCTTGGGATTGCGTCTCTCTTCAGGGGTCATGGAAAGCACGATGGCTTCCATTCTGGCAAGCTGCTTCTCATCAGGAAGCTGATCATCACTGATCTTGCCCATTCCGGGAAGCATACCCATGATAGATGCAAGGCCGCCCATGTTTCTCATGGCTTTCATGCTCTCGAGATACATCTCAAAATCAATCTTGCCCTTCTTCATCTTCTGAGCCATTTCGCGGTCTTTTTCCACGTCACGCTCAGCGTTGGCCTCAACTGCCTTGTCAATCAGGCTAAGTACATCGCCCATACCCAGGATACGGCTTGCCATTCTGTCGGGATAGAACTGCTCCAGATCAGAAAGCTTCTCACCCATACCTACAAAAACAATGGGCTTGCCTGTTACAGCCTTGGTTGAAAGAGCTGCACCGCCTCGTGTATCACCATCCATCTTGGAAAGGATGATCTCGTTGATACCGACCTTCTCATTGAACTCCTCAGCAACATTGACTGCGTCCTGACCGGTCATGGCATCAACTACAAGTATTGTATGATGTACCGCAATGGCATCCTTGATGTCACGAAGCTCTTTCATCATGGCTTCGTCGATCTGCAGACGACCGGCGGTATCGAAAATAACTATATTTAATCCCTTCTCCTTGGCATAATCCATAGCGGATGTAGCTATCTTAACCGGGTTAACATCTGTACCCATGGAGAAGAACTCAACTTCCTGCTTCTTGGCATTGATCTCTAACTGATCAATAGCGGCAGGTCTGTATATATCACAGGCTACCAGCAAAGGCTTTCTGCCCTTCTGCTTGAACTTGCCTGCAAGCTTGGCTGCGGTGGTTGTTTTACCTGCACCCTGAAGTCCGCACATCATGATAACTGTGATGTACTTGCTGTCCTGAAGAGTGATCTCTGTGGTCTCTGAGCCCATGAGCTTGACCATCTCTTCATTAACGATCTTGATAACCATCTGAGCAGGATTAAGACCGTTTAAAACGTCCTCACCGATTGCTCTCTCCTGAACAGCTGATATAAACTGCTTAACAACCTTAAAGCTGACATCCGCCTCAAGAAGCGCCATCTTTACTTCCTTAAGGGCGATCTTGACATCTTCCTCTGTGAGGCGTCCCTTGCTCTTCAGGTTCTTGAATGCATTTTGTAATTTATCTGTAAGACTTTCAAAAGCCATCTGTTATGTAAGCTCCTCTATAATATTGCCCGAAATAGCCTTAAGCTTGTCCCGAAGAACCGCGCAGGGCAAATCCTCTTCATCGGCCAGTGCATTTATTTCTTCCGCTCTGAGCTTGATAGCTTCAAAACGCTTGATCATATGCAGTCTGTCTTCATAGCCCTGAAGTGTATTGGTACATCTCTTGATAAGATCATGTACTCCCTGCTTGCTGATACCATTCTCATCAGCTATCTCTGTAAGAGACATATCCTCATAAACGGCTGCTTCATATATCTTTTTCTGATGTTCTGTAAGAAGCTCGCCATAAAAGTCATACAACAAGCCCTGTTCTACGATTTGTTTCATATTAGACTCGTCAAAAAAGCATTTTTAGTAAACCCATAAATAACACAAATGATATAATACATAAAACGAAAACAAGTGTCAAGTATTTTTTCTTGACACTTGCAAACCCACATTTTTACTGAAAAATATCAGATTTTTACCTCTGAGGGAAGTACTCCCAATTGGTTCTTAAAAGCCCTGCTGAAGGTGGAATAATCCCTGAAGCCGCAATCTAGACAGGCATTGGTAGCGGGAGTCCCGGACATTATAAGGCTTTTGGCCTTCAGTATCCTCTTTTCCGAAATATACTGATGAATGGAATATCCGGTTTCATTCTTGAATATCCGCATCATATGGTACTTACTCATGTAAAAATGATCCGCCAAAATATCGATGGAAAGATCCTTTTCCAGATTATCCATGATATACTCTATGATCTCTATGACCTTTCTGTTATATCTGGCCTCAGGCTTAAATCCAAAATCCTCTTCAATACATGCCCTGTTAAAACAGATAAGCGCTTTGAGAACATCCAGTCTTGTCTGCAGTTTGCCGGCATACTGTGTCTCCTCGCAGGCTATGTCCTTTTCTATCCCGGAAAAGCTCTCAAAGATCTCTGCACTGACATTTGCCGGAAATCTCACCACATGACTTCCCAACTCTCTCGTCTTTTTAAATGCATCAAGCAGCTCATATTTATCAAGAAAATCATGATTCAGGTAAAGAATTATTCTGTCGTATTCTTCTTCACCGCTCTCCACCACAGGCTTGTGAATAAGATTTCTGTTTACCAGCACAAAATCGAAGGGCAGGAGTTCATACTCCCGTCCTTCGATAAGATACTTAACTTTGCCGCTCAATATCAGGATCAGCTTGTCAAAATCATGATAATGATACGGAATATCCAGTTTTTCCCGATTCTTTATGTGAAAGAATCTAAAATCCTGATTCAGATACCCTTTCTGTTCGTAATCCTCGTAAGAAAGGTTAGAATCAAATTCCTTGTTTTCTCTCATATCAATAGTCTGTTATGCAAATGTTAAGGTCAACGTTGCCATCAATACCATCAACCTGGCCGTTTGATGAATACTGCCAGATATCGAAGTGATAAGGATAATACAAAGGTGTTCCGTAATATGCAATCCAGGTACCATAATCGTCAACATCTGCCGCATCCAAAAGAAGTGTGTAAGACTTGACATTACCGTATATCATCGGGGTGTATCCTGCCTGTTTAACAGTATCACAGAAAGTTTTGGCAACAAGCTCATACTGATCGCTTGTCATATCATTAGTCCTGGCAGAATCAGAATCTGCGGACTCAATATCAATAACCACAGGGAATGTGACGGTATAGGGCTCGATCAGGTCAAGCACCATCTGCACTTCCTCTTTTGCCTCTTCCTCATTGATTGCCTGGGAATAAAAATATACACCTACTTCAATACCGTTTTCAGTGGCATTCTTGATGTTATACTCGAAGTAATCGTCAACCAGAAGCTTTCCTTCAGTGGTTCCGCGAAGTCCTGCTCTTATAAAAGCAAACTCAATGCCTGAGTCCTTTACCTTCTCCCAGTCAATTTCACCCTGAAATCTCGATACATCGATTCCGTTTCTGAATTTGAAATTGGAATCGCTTCCCTTATATTCCATAAAGCCCTTATCATTGATCTCAAAATCATCGGGACCAAAGCCATGCTTTTCAATAGTATCGAGAATAGGGAAAAAATAGTATCTTCCGGAGCTGGCTACAACCATCTGATCAGGAAAAAGAGATCTGATGGCAGAAGTTGTTCCATCGCCGTTTTCCAGCTTTTCCTGAATGCTCTTTCTGATATTAACAGCCTCTTCCTGTGCTCCCTGCTGCTGTGCTTCTTCCACCAGCTTCTCAGTTTCTGCTGTAGTGTAATAGCCTTCCGCATTAAGAGCATCAAGTTCGCTCCTTATTGCATCTTCCTGCCTCTGAAGTGTTGCATTTCTGATAAGAAGAACAACACTGAAGGTCAGGGCCAGAAGTGCAACCAGACTCAAAAAGATAATAGATATTATATTATGTGTATTCCTAACGCCTCTGCGTTCTCTTGTTTCCGGTGAAATATTACCCATAGTTTACATTCTCTCGTCAAAATAGCTTTTGTAGCCTTCACCAAATATTTCGCTCGCACTGGATACAATCATAAATGCATTGGGGTCTTCATCCCTGACAATATCCTCAGCAAGAGGTGACAGTCTCTTTTTAATTGCACACATGATAACCTTTTTATCCTCACCACTGTAGGCACCCTTACCTATCACATGGGTCGCGCCAACATCCAGCTCCTCAAGAAGTCTTGCGGTGATAATATCAGGCTTATCGGAAATAATAAATATCAGCTTGGCTTCATCCCTGCCGTAGAGAACAAAATCAACAACAATGGATGTTACTATGACCGACATAAACGAATACAGCGCAGCAGCAATATCGTTAAATACGATAGCCGCGATCACCAGAACCACCATATCCGTCAGAATATATAACGCTCCCGTCTTGATATGGGGATACTTAAGTCTGAGAAGTTTGATGATAACATCGGTACCGCCACTGGTGGCATGGCACTTGAATATCAAGCCGATAGCCACAGCCGTTGCCGCACTTCCGAATACTACAGCAAGAATCTTGTCATAGATAACAAATGCAGAAAAGAACTTGGTACAAAGATCTGTAAAAACAGAGATCATTGCAGTAGCGTAAATAGTCGAAAGTGTAAACCGAATACCAAACTTCCAGATAGCTATTATCAGAATAGGAATGTTCATGATCAAAAACCACATACCTGTTCCGATATTCAGAAGACGATTCAGACAGATGGCCAGTCCGGTCATACCTCCCGGCGCAATATTGTTTGGATCGATCAAAAGGCTGGTGCCTATACCGTAAAGTAATGATGCGAAGGTTATGATAACGTACTCTCGTACTCTTTTACGTGCGCTTATTCTATTGTTACTCATTAGATTAAATATTTGTCCTTACAATTTTTGGTTTGAATCCGTTGACATTAAGAGTCTCAATTATCTGCTCCTTATGCTCGGTTCCAAATGCTTCAAGCGTGATTCTGAGCTCAACTGCTGCGCTTCTGTTAATAGAAACGAACTGATTATGCTCAAGCTTGATAACATTGCCGTTTTCTTTGGCAATGATACCTGAAACCCTTGAGAGTTCTCCCGGCTTGTCCGGAAGAAGAACAGATACTGTAAAGATCCTGTCTCTCATGATAAGTCCCTGCTGTACTACAGATGACATGGTAATGATATCCATGTTTCCTCCGGAAAGAACGCAGGCAACCTTTTTATCTTTTACATTAAGCTGTTTGAGAGCAGCTACAGACAGAAGACCTGAGTTTTCTACAACCATCTTATGGTTCTCTACCATATCAAGGAAAGAAACTACAAGATCTTCATCAGGTACTGTAATTATATCATCAAGATTCTTGGATATATAGGGGAATATCTTCTCACCGGGAGTCTTAACCGCTGTACCGTCAGCAATAGTATTAACTCCGGGAAGTGTCACAACATGTCCGGCCTTGATGGATTCCTGCATGCAGTTAGCACCGGCAGGCTCAACACCGATAACCTTTATCTTTGGATTAAGAAGCTTGGCCAGTGTGGAAACACCGGTAGCAAGTCCGCCTCCGCCGATCGGAACCAGAATATAGTCAACAGTCGGAAGCTCCTTGATGATCTCCATGGCGATGGTACCCTGACCGGTAGCCACATCAAGATCGTCAAAAGGATGAACCAGGGTATAACCATGTTCCTTGGCAAGCTCCAAAGCCTTCTCATAGGCTTCGTCATAAACATTGCCTTGAAGAACAACCTCAGCACCAAGGGCCTTGGTCCTGTTGACCTTAATAAGAGGAGTTGAAGTAGGCATTACGATAGTCGCCTTAACACCGTAGCATTTAGCGGCATAAGCAACGCCCTGAGCATGGTTGCCGGCAGAAGCAGTTATAAGTCCCTTGCTTCTCTCTTCATCGGTAAGAGTCGTAATCTTGTAATAAGCGCCTCTTACCTTATAAGCTCCGGTTCTCTGAAGGTTCTCGGGCTTAAGGTAAACTTTATTTCCGGTCATACCACTCCAGTAATCACTGAAAATAAGCTTGGTTTCAAGGGTTACTTTTTTGACATCTTCGTATGCTTCTTCAAATTTTTCCAAAGTCATCTTTTCCTGCGACATTTCCATACTCCTCCGTTATATTATATATTTACTCATTCCCTATTTCACTCGAAGAGCGCGTTTACAAACTGTTCCGAATCAAATCTCTCAAGATCGTCAATAGCTTCACCCACACCGATATACTTAACCGGTATGTTCAGTTCGGAAACGATGGCAACTGCAATTCCCCCTTTAGCGGTTCCATCAAGCTTGGTAAGAATAATGCCGGTAAGGCTGGCTGCTTCTCCAAACTCTTTCGCCTGCATGATCGCGTTCTGTCCGGTAGTTCCGTCAAGTACAATAAAATTTTCTCTGCAAATGCCCGGAAGCTCCTTGTCAATGATCCTGTTCATCTTGGCAAGCTCTTCCATGAGATTTTTCTTATTATGCAGTCTTCCGGCTGTATCAACAATAAGAATGTCGCAATCTCTGGCCTTAAAAGCACCTACCGCATCATAAATAACACTGGCAGGATCTGCACCTTCTTTGCCTGCAATGAGAGGGGTTCCCGCTCTGTCAGCCCACTCCCTGAGCTGCTCTGTTGCAGCTGCTCTGTAAGTATCAGCCGCAGCTATGAGCACCTTTTTACCTCTGTTCTTGAAAATAGCAGCAAGCTTGCCTACGGAAGTAGTCTTACCCACTCCGTTTACACCTATAACGAAGATAATGGTCTTTTTATCCTCGAAATCATAGGCATCATCAGCAGTCTTCATCTGCTCTCTGATATTCTCTATCAGAAGTTCTTTACAGGAATTGGGATCATGAACATGCTTTTCCTTAACCTGCTCACGGAGTCTGTCCATGATCTTGCTGGTAGCATTTATCCCTATATCACCCATGATAAGGGTCTCTTCAAGTTCCTCATAAAAATCATCATCAATAGTGGAAAAACCACTGAAAACATTGTCAATTCCCTTGGCAATATTGTCCCTGGTCTTTGACAATCCCTGTTGTAATTTTGCAAAAAAATTAGATGCCATTAGTTAGTCAGCTCCTTGTCTATCAAATTAACACTTACAAGAGTTGAAACTCCCTTCTCCTGCATGGTAATACCATACAGTCTGTCAGCACTCTCCATTGTACCACGACGATGTGTAATTACAATGAACTGTGTGCTGGAAAGCTTGTGAAGATATTTTGCAAAACGGACAACGTTATTCTCATCCAGAGCCGCTTCGATCTCATCAAGCAGACAGAAGGGTGAAGGCTTCAGATTCTGAATGGCAAAAAGCAGTGCTATAGCAGTAAGAGCCTTCTCTCCACCGGACATCTGCATCATATTGACCAGCTTCTTTCCCGGTGGCTGAGCATTGATCCTGATTCCTGCCTCAAGAATATCCTCATCTTCATTGAGTTCCAGAGTACCTTTACCGCCTCCGAACATCTCTTTGAATACCTTGTCGAACTCAACGTTTATCCTGTCAAACTGCTCTCTGAACTGCTTTCTCATGGATTCGTCAAGATCCTGTATTATGCCCTTGAGCTGTTCCTCAGCCGCAATAAGATCATCATGCTGAGTCTTCATGAAAGTGTAGCGCTCCATGAGGTTCTTGTAGTCCTCGATAGCGTTAACGTTTACATCTCCCAGCTTCTTAATTGATTCCTTCAGGGAACCGATCTCTCTCTTCATGGCAGGAACATCGGTCATCTCTTCATCACGCATTCCTGCTGCATCAGTAAGTGTGATCTCATACTGGGTCCACATGTAGTTGATCTGGCCGTCGATAGCCTCCTGACATTTCTCTTTCTTGGAGATAAGTCTTGTAACCTCTCGGTCAAGAGATGACATCTGATCGTTAAGCTGTTGTGTCTTATCAAAGAATTCCTTCTGAGCTTCGGACAGCTTGGTCTTTTCTTCTTTCATGGCATCAAGCTCTTTGTTGGCCTCCGACTGAACATCAACAGATGCCTCAATGGTGAGCCTGATGGCTTCGATATCTTTTTTACTCTGCTCAAGATTATCACCATTATTCTTTAAGGATTCCAGAATCTCATCAAGAGCCTTGGTCTCATTCTCGATCTCGCCCTTGATTCGATCGATATTCTGCTGCTGGAAATCCTGCTTCTGAGCTATCTTTTCATACTGAATATCCCACTTGGAAACCTTGGAATTTTCTTCCTCTTCTATCACATGGAGGCCTTCCAGTTCTTTCTGGAACTTCTCAACCTTCTCGGTACAGCTCTTTTCAAGCTCTTCCGACTCTGACAGAGATGCCAGCGCTTCTTCTCTGTCGCTGTCGATCTCTTTCATCTTGTTCTCTATCTCATCGCTCTCAGCCTTAAGGTCGCTGTAGTTGCCCTTCTGTTCTTCCTGTCTGGCCTCTTCATTGGCAACATTGAGTCTTGCAGTATTCTGTGCGATGAACTTGCCTTGAAGCTCTGTTCTGAGCTCCTCTGAAAGAGTTCTTAAGGAATTTCTCTTTTCCTTGAGATCTGCAATCTCCTTCTGAAGGGATTCAATCTTCTCCCTGGCTTCCTTAACCTGTTTCTCCAGTTCTTCAAGCTCACGCCTTCTGCTGAGCAGGTTGCTGGTATTCTTGAATGCACCACCACTGATGGCACCGCCGGGAACAAGAAGTTCACCTTCAAGAGTAACCATTCTTACGGTATATTTGTATTTTCTTGCAATCTTAACCGCATTATCGATATTATCTACAGCGACAATTCTTCCAAGCATAGCCTTGGCTACTGACTTGTACTTGGGATCGGTGGTAACAAGTTCATCAGCCATTCCCAGGACACCGGGTTCATCAAGGGCTTCCTTAGCCTTGAGCTCCGGTGGATTGTCAAGAGCGGTAAGGGGAAGGAATGTAGCTCTACCTGCCTTGGTCTCCTTCAGGTATCCGATCATCTTTTTGGCTGTATCCTCATCATCAGTGACAATGTTCTGGATATTACCGCCAAGAGCTACTTCTATAGCTGTTTCATACTTCTTCTCGGTCTTGATGATATCAGCAACAACACCAATGATTCCCTTTGTGTCCTCTTTTCTCTCCATAACCTTCTTAACGCTGCCGCCGTAGCCTTCATAGCGCTCAGTTATGTTTGAGATAGATGCAAGCTTGGCCTTCTGCATCTGGTAAAGTTCCTGAGTTTTCCTGAGGTCATTGTCCTTTTTGGACATCTCTTCTTTGATAGAAACAATCTCAGCATCTGTATCCTTCTGTTTCTTGTTCATCTCAGAGATTTCTGAGGTTATCTTATCAAACTCATCACGGAGCTTCTTGATAGTCTCTTCCTGTTTATTTTCATCGGAACGGGCCCTTACAAGCTTGCCGGTAAGTTCAGCTTTTCTGATCTTGACCTGCTCTGTCATGGTATCAAGAGAGGATAACTTGGACTTAATGGTCGCTCTGGCACCAAGAGTCTCGATAATAGTGCTCTTGCACTCCTCGATCTCATCATTTATGGAACTGATCTGACCGATTACTCTGTCCAGTTCTTTTCTTGCTTCATTTCTGTCTGCTGAAAGAGAAGCTGCTTCCTTATCAATCTCCTCTTTCTCCTCAAGATACTTGTCCAGTTCCTGATTCTTGGCCTCTATCTTGGCCTCTTCATCCTTCTGTCTTGTCTTAAAGTGAGCATCATTGGCAGATGCAGCCTTGATCTTCTCGTTGAGAATACCGATCTGTCCCTCAAGCTTCTCCTTCTGGACAGTGGAATCGGTGATCTTCGCTCTGGCTTCATCAATGTTCTTATCTACTTCAACAAGTTTTTCCTGGATGTTGTCGTATTCTTCTCTGGCCTTCTCGTAGTTCCCTTTAGCTTCATCCAGAGCCTCTGCAGCTATGTCGAGATTCTTGCCGGTCTCTTCCAAGAGCTGATTCTGGTTCTTGTTTTCCAAAAGGAACATATTTACATCGAGAGTTTTAAGTCTGTCCCTGTATTTCAGGAACTCTTTTGCAACCTCGGACTGCTTCTCAAGAGGTCCCACCTGCTTCTCAAGCTCAGATAAAATATCGCTGAGACGGGTGAGGTTGATCTTCTCCTCCTCAAGCTTCTTGATGGCTGTATCTTTTCTTGATTTGAACTTAACAATACCTGCAGCCTCGTCAAAAAGGTTTCTTCTGTCCTCAGGCTTACTGGAAAGGATCTGATCGATCTGGCCCTGTCCAATGATGGAATAGCCTTCTTTACCGATACCGGTATCCATAAAAAGCTCATTAACGTCTTTAAGACGACAGGAAGCACCATTAATCATGTACTCACTCTCGCCTGAACGGTAAAGTCGTCTGGAAACCGTTACCTCGTCATAATCAATTGCCAGGGAATGATCGGAATTATCCAAAGTGATAGCCACGTATGCATAGCCAAGAGGCTTCCTGAGCTCAGTACCGGAAAAGATAACGTCCTGCATTGAGCCGCCACGCAGCTGCTTGATACGCTGTTCGCCCAATACCCAGCGCACAGCGTCCGCAACATTGCTCTTACCGGAGCCGTTGGGACCAACGATTCCGGTAATACCATTGTGAAAATCAAATTTTATCTTATTTGCAAAGGATTTAAATCCGTGAACTTCAATACTCTTTAAATACATTACTCTTTACTTTTTTAATGCAAGAATAGCCTGATAAGCCGCCTTCTGCTCGGCAGCCTTCTTGGTTTTTCCTGTCCCCTCTCCAAAATTCTTTTCTCCTATAAAAACGCACGTCTTGAATATTTTATCATGTTCAGGACCACTTTCGCCACAAATTTCATAACGGATTTGTCCCAAGTCTCCCCCTTGGACAATTTCCTGAAGAATTGACTTGCTATCGCTGAACATCTGCATGCTGTCTGCATTGGTGAGCACATAATTGTCTATAAATCTCTTGGACTCATCTATTCCGCCATCGAGAAAAAGGGCTCCTATAACAGCCTCCATAACGTCTGCAATAATAGATTCCTTATTTCTGCCGCCGGTGGCTTCTTCGCCCTTACCAAGCTGAATGTAGCTCTTGATATCAAGAGTCTCAGCATCAAAAGCAAGAGCTGGCTCACACACAAGGGATGCCCTGATCTTGCTCATTTCACCCTCTTTTTTGTCGGGGTATTTTCCAAAAAGAAAAGCACTGGAGATCATCTCCAGAACCGCATCTCCAAGAAACTCAAGCCTCTCATAATCCGGTTTCTTGTTGATCCTCTGTTCATTTACAAAGGAGCTGTGGGTAAAAGCCTGAATAATAAGCGCCTTATCCTTAAATGTATAGCCGATCTTCTCCTCGAATTGTCTGATATCCTGCTCGTTAAGCATAACCATCCTTTCCGCTTTGGCAGTTTCTTTATTATATACAGCCCCTTCAGCTATCCATAATAAAGAAAATGAGGCAAGTAAAACCTGCCTCATCCCAAAGTCAATTATTGTAATTTATTATTTGCCTGAGATAGCAGTCTTCAAAAGCTCAACAGCTTCTCCAACTGTTGTGATGTTTTCAGTCTTCTCAGGATCAATCTGAACATCAAACTCATCCTCAAGTCCCATGATAATCTGGAAAAGATCAAGAGAATCAGCCCCGAGATCCTCTGTAAATGTGGTATCAAGAGTGATCTCCTCAGGATCAACATTCAGTACATTTGCAATAACTTCTTTCATCTTTTCAAATTCCATAATAATCTCCGTTCCTTTTAAAGCGTTTTGCATATATATTTTTATCAGTAAACTGTTCTTTATGCAAGCTTTTCACTTATTTTTTCACTAATTTTTTGTTCTGTAAATGCCACGCACTGAAGTATAGAATTCTTAACCTCTACATCATTGGCGCTACCATGTGTTTTAACAACCAGTCCCTTAAGTCCAAGCATAGGTGCCCCGCCATACTTGTCCATGCTGTAATTGGATAATGATTTCTTAAGATCATCCTTGATAAGAAGTGCTCCGATCTTGGTCTTGAGGCTGCTCATAAGGCTTCCCTTGATCACATGCATCATAGACTTGGCAACACCCTCATACATCTTGAGAATAACATTACCGGTAAAGGCCTCGCAGACTATAACATCTGCGTATCCTGCAGGAATGTCTCTGGCTTCTATACTGCCGATAAAATTGATATCAGGACAATTCTTAAGAAGAGGGAAAGTCTCCTTAACAAGAGCATTACCCTTCTCTTCCTCTGCACCGATGTTGACTATAGCTACAGTGGGATTCTTGATACCCATTATATTCTCCATGTACACGGATCCCATCTTGGCAAACTGAACCAGGTGATTGGATCTGGCATCAACATTGGCTCCGCAGTCGATAAGAAGTGAGTTGCCCTTCTCAGTAGGAATAAGCGGAGCCAGAGGAGCTCTGTCCACGCCCTTAAGCCTTCCGACTATAACCTGACCACCTACAAGTGTGGCTCCGGTGCTGCCTGCTGAAACATAGGCATCAGCTTCGCCATGGTTCACCATATACATAGCCTTGACGATAGAAGAATCCTTCTTGGTTCTGATGGCCATAACCGGTGGTTCTGCCATCTCTATTTCCTCAGTGGCATTTACCACTTCAATTCTTGACTTATCGTAGGTATATTTGGAAAGCTCTTCGTTGACCTTATCCTCCTTACCCACGAGAAAAACCTTAAGGTTGTTGCTCTCTTTAACTGCGTCAACAGCTCCCTTAACAGTAACAAAGGGTGCATTGTCTCCGCCCATTGCATCAACTGCAACTCTGACTAACTCAGCCATATAAATCCCCCGTATATTCTATAGTAATCCTCTTTTGTAGCCGCTAAAGATAAATATACAAGAGTAAAGGGCAAAAATCAAGGCTTTCCGAATCATCGGAAAGCCTTAAAAATCAATGACTATTCATCATATTAAGCATCAACTTCTACGATGCTCTTCTTATTGTAGTAGCCGCACTTCTTGCAAGCCATGTGAGGCTGCATAAGAGCTCCGCAATGACTGCACTTAACCAGTGTTGGAGCTGTCATTTTCCAGTTAGCTCTTCTCTGATCTCTGTGGCCTTTTGATGACTTATTCTTTGGGCAGATTGACATTTCAGTAACACCTCCTTACCGTATCCGTATAAGAAACTGCCGTATACAGGCAATTGTTTACGTTTATTCATTAGCATACCTTGATATTTTACTAATATGCGGTGTTTTTGTCAACATGTTTTTTATTATTTATCTTTTTATCTGTTGCAGTACTGCGAATACTTCTTCGGAGAAATACCTACTGACTTGGTAAAAGCCTTGAGGAAATTGCTATAATCGCTGAAACCGCATCTGTCACAGACTTCGCTGACACCTATTCCTTCAGCCAGAAGAGATTTAGCAATTGAAATACGTCTTGCGGTCATGTACTTGTTGATGGTTGTGCCGGTAGCGGATTTAAAAATCCTGCAGATATAAGACTCACTGATATAGAAATGTTTCGCAAGATCACCGATGCTGATGGGATACTGAATGTTGTTGTTCAGATATGAAAGGATCGCATCCACCTGATCATTGTATGTAGCAGCCTTTTCTGTGGCCTTATTATTCTTTTTATCTGAAATGATCTGATTGATCATAACAAAAAGCTCTGTAAAAGTAGCTCTCTCCAGCAGGTCATGTCCATAGCCGTTGCTGGTGAGGATTTTATTAATAAAATAAAGAAATCTTCCCTGCTGTTCCTGAGTAAGGCTCAGTTTATGGGAAAACTTTTCTCCCCTGTCCTGAAAACAAGCATCAAGATCCGTTTCACTGCTTGATATGCTTCTCATATAATCAGGATCGATC
Organism: Butyrivibrio sp. MC2021; assembly: GCF_000621605.1. Lineage (GTDB taxonomy): Bacteria > Bacillota > Clostridia > Lachnospirales > Lachnospiraceae > Butyrivibrio. Next base: position 412,865 of record NZ_JHXX01000001.1, read on the forward strand.
ATAATAACAATTCGTTCGTGAAGTTCTTTATCAATCTGAGTGAGATAATGTGAATCATACTGATTAATAAGAAAAAGATCCCCGGGCTCAATATCATAGACCTTATTATCTATCAGAAACTGTTTGCCTCCGGAGATAGAAAAATACACTTCATAGCAGTCATGAATATGCATCTCCATCGCCTTCTCATCTTTATAAAGATGCGCAACAGAGAAATACTTATTCTCTATGCTGGCTGCCATAGCATCCTTGCAAGAATTTAACTCTTTCATTTACCTGTAACCCTTTCCCAAAACAATTTTCTCCCACAAACACTTTTAAACAGTCAGTGTATATCTTACCTTACATATTCATAATTTGCAATATTTTCTTCATTTAGCATGCCAAAATCGAAAATTTTGATATTCCTTTAACAAAAGACTTTTAGTCAAAAAAATAAGGACCCGTAAGAGTCCTTATTCTCTATATTATTATTGATTTGGGATAATTAACAAATATTACTTGCAAAGAGCGTAGGTATCACGGGCAATTGCAAGCTCCTCATTGGTGGGAACCACAAGAAGAGTAACCTTGCTGTCTGCTCCTGAAATTGTCTGCTCTTTACCGCGAACCTTGTTGGCCTCCACATCAAGAGTTGCTCCGATAAAGCCAAGTCTCTCACAGATGATCTTACGAACAAATCCGCTGTTCTCACCAACACCTGCTGTAAAGCAGATTGCATCAACGCCGCCCATGGCAGCAACATAGGAACCGATATACTTAACTACTCTGTAGCAGAAGGTATCAACTGCTCTCTTGGCAGCCTCATTGCCCTTAACATAAGCATCCTCAAGATCTCTGAAATCTGAAGAAAGATCATTGGAAAGGCCGAATACACCTGACTTCTTGTTAAGAAGGTTGGTCACATCAGCTACAGTGGAGTTCTCTTTTTTCATAATGAACTCAACTACTGAAGGATCGATGTCACCGGTTCTGGTGCCCATGATAAGTCCCTCAAGAGGAGTAAGACCCATGGATGTGTCTACGCACTTCCCACAATTAACTGCTGAAACAGATGCACCGTTACCAAGATGGCAAACAATAGTCTTAAGCTCTGAGTAATCCTTTCCAAGGATCTCAGCTGCTCTCTTGCTTACATAAGAATGGCTTGTGCCATGGAATCCGTATCTTCTGATTCCGTATTTCTCATAATATGAATAAGGAAGTCCGTAAAGATAAGCCTCCTCAGGCATTGTCTGATGGAAAGCTGTGTCAAATACAGCAACCATAGGTACACCGGGCATTGCCTTCTGACAAGCTCTGATACCGATAAGATTGGCAGGATTGTGAAGAGGTGCAAGATCAGAAACCTCCTCGATTGCCTTGATTACTTCTTCATTGATAACAACAGACTTGGTGAACTTCTCACCGCCGTGAACAATTCTGTGTCCTACAGCGCCGATCTCATCAAGAGAAACTACGCCGTTCTCACTGTTGGTAAGAGCCTCGATTACAAGCTCAATAGCTCTGTTGTGATCAGGCATTGGCTCAACTTTGGTGATCTTGTCCTTACCCTGAGGTGTATAAACTATCTGGCTTCCGTCAATACCGATTCTCTCACAGAGCCCCTTGCAGATAACCTGCTCGGAATCAGAATCAATAAGCTGGAACTTAAGTGAAGAGCTTCCACAATTAATTACAAGAATTTTCATGATCTACCTCTCTAATCAATATCTACTTTGACTTTGTAAATTCAGTATGTAAAGATATTAATACACACTATAGATAATATTTTAGCAACGTAAATATTATTAGCAAGGTAAAAATTGTACAAAAGTCAGTATATTTTGAAAGCGCTTACATTTTATGAAAACTATAGGAATCATCGCTGAATTCAACCCCTTTCACAACGGGCATAAATACATAATTGAAAAATCAAGGCAGGAAACCAGCGCAGATTACTGCGTTGTTGTTATGAGTGGAGATTTTGTCCAGAGAGGTGCTCCTGCCATCGTAGATAAGTTTGCCAGGGCCAAAATGGCTCTCTCCTGCGGTGCCGACCTTGTACTGGAACTTCCCATCTACTACAGTCTCGGAAGCGCTGAATTTTTTGCCTCAGGAGCTGTTTCAATTTTGGACAGCCTCGGAGTTATTGATCATCTTTGCTTTGGCAGCGAGTCCGGAGATCTGGCCTCTCTTACTTCCATCGCCCGTGTTCTTTGTGATGAACCTGAGGCTTTTAAGAGCACTCTGGCAAAAGAGCTCAAGGATGGCAAAAGTTTCCCGGCAGCCAGAGCCGCTGCTCTTTCCACAGTACTTGACTTTTCACCGGAAATATTAGATAGCCCCAACAATATCCTTGCCATAGAATATCTCAAGGCTCTCTACAAAAGAGACAGCCACATACAGCCCTGCACCATTCTGAGAAAAGGTGAAAGTTTCCATTCCCAGGAGCTCAATGAGTTTTCAAGTGCAACAGCCATTAGAAAAGCCCTTGAAAATGAAAACAGTTCTGTCAGCGCTGTAAATCTTGCTATGCCCACTGATGCTTTTTCATTCCTGAAAGAATACTCCGGGAAATATCTTGATAGCGATGCTTTCTCACAGTTTCTTAGCTACAAGCTTATTCAGGAGTCTGATGAAGTTTTTGAGAAATATCTGGATATATCCGGGGATTTTTCCAATAAGATTGCCAATGAATACAGGATAAATGACAGCTTTTCAGTCCTGTGCGACAGGCTGAAATCCAAGGATCTCTCCTACTCAAGGATCAGCAGAAGTCTTTTCCATATTTTGCTTAACATTACCGGCTCAAATATGACTGAATATCAGTCAGATAATTACACTTCCTACGCAAGGATCCTGGGCTTTAGAAAAGAGTCCTCAAAGCTCCTCTCAGATATACATGAAATGGCCACAATTCCTGTGTTGGACCGCCTCAAAGACGCTTCAACACTGCTATCTCCCCTGCAGCTTAGGCTCTTCAAGGAAACCCTCAATGCTTCCAGAGTTTACAATATACTGTCCCAGACCGGAACAGAATCTGAATTCAGCCTTAAAAACATCATTCTTTAACAGTTATTTAATTTGAAGTGCAAATGTTATCATGATACCATTAATGTGTATACGGTATTAGGATTTCATGGAGGTTCTTATGGGACTTGTTAAGTTAGAAAAGGGCCAGGTACTTCATAAAGCTGGAAAAGATATAGTTGAAACCGTAGAGGTCATCGTAAAGGGCACTATTAAAATATCTAATGCTTTTTCCTCCATAACCTTAGGTGTGGGTGGTTTTGTCGGTATAGTCGAAACTCCCGGAAAGCCTTATTTTTATACCATCGAAGCACTGGAAGAAGGAGCAGTTTATTCATATCCCTTCACCTCAAAGGACGATATTCCCAAAGTAGTACAATCTAATCCTAAAATTGCGCCTATTTTGGCAGCCCAGTCCGCTGAAGCTGCTTCTATTACCTGTGACGTATTTGAGCAGGAGTTCAATGAAACCCTCAATGAATATGAACAAATTCAAGCTGACTTTGCCGATTACCCGAATCTTTGCATAAAAGTCGGGGAAGTTCCGAAGTCTTTTCCTGAAATCGAAGATCTTATGCCTCCGAAGAGAAGTTCAAATCTCCCGGAATGGGCAATTTCTTTTGCCCGATCCTTAAAGGCCAATGACGCTGCATTGAAGCGCGGCCTCTACCCTCTCAGTCTTGATATTGCCACAGGTATGGTAATGTCAACCTACGATATATATCAGCGGGTTTCTAAGGAATCCCAGGCTCTTTCTGAATACAGAAAAAATCTGAAGCTTAAAGCCAAAGAGTTCCAGGCAAATATGCAGGTGATCAGAGCTAAGCTCAATGGCCTTGAAAACGGTTCCGCAGAGGGTCAGTCCATGGTCGCTATTGTCAATGCCCTGAATACTATCCTTGTTTACTCTGAGGTCTCCCCTGAAATTGCCACAAAGTTTGAGGAACAGATTGCAGAGTTCAAGGCCAATAGTAACAGATACGATTCTGCAGATGAGGCAAGGGCTCTCAGAAGGAATATTTCCACCACCTTCTACGAGGTCTTCACTCCTGCTTTTTTGAAGAGCCTTAATGATGATGATATCCCGCTGGAAGTAAAGATGTTCTTCATGTTCGGATTTGTCGACGAGGAACTCGCCAGCGAAAAGTACACCATCACTTTGGCCAACATGGCAAAATCCTACGTTCCAGACCCCGACGGCAACGTTGTCCTTCTGTATGAGTGGCTTCAGAAGATTTACAATCTGGAAGTTGAGCCTTCCAGAAACGAATTCGATCAGGACTGGCTCACCTATTTAAGAGATCAGAAGCTCAGCGGAAGTCTTAAAGAAGAACAGATGGAAGAAATGATAGACGATCCCAAGGCTCGTCTTGACTTTGAGATCCACAACCTCTTTGCTCTGGGCAACAGAATGACCTTTGGACGAATCTCCTCCTTCGTTCCTGTATTTGATTCCCAGAATGTCCTTAGGCCCCTTGATATGGCCTATCAGAACACTGCCAAGGTCAATGAGTATTTCAGTTACATTCGAAGTGTTGATTTCGGCGTATTCTGCAGAAACGCTCTTTATTCCAACATGGAGATTGGCGTGCCTCAGGTGCACTATGCCGATGACGTCACACCATATATGATCCTTATGCCCAATCCCGGCAGCAGAGCCTGTCTGTGGCAGGAAATCGAGGGCAAAAAAAGAAGCACCAAGGCCCGTATGCTGGTTTCCATCTTCAATACAGAGAATACCGAAGAGTGCATGATCAAGCTCTTTGGTGAGTTCAGATGGGAAATGTGCAAAACGGAACAGGGTGTTCATTGGAACGACGTCACAGATCCGTCCCTTACCTCCATGTATTGCGACTATCTGCAGTTCTTTAAAAAGAACTCTGCCCTTTCCACAGAGCAGAAAGATAAGCTTAGAACTGATCTTAAGAAATACAGCAACAACTATAAGAACGTCTTTATCGCTGATTACCTTGCCTATGTGAAATATGAAGCAGCCAGCTCACCCAGGCTTAATAAGGTTGCCCGTGAGATTCTTTTCACCTTCTGCCCTTTTGCCAAGGAGCTTCGTGAAAAAATCGGCGACAATCCTCAATATGCCGAGCTTATAAATCATTACAATGCCCATGTAGGAGGCCAGATCAAGCCTCTTACAAACATTGTCCATCGTCTGAAAAAAGAAGAGCTCGAAGTGCCTGAGGTCATCCTCAAGCAAATCGAGCATCTCAAAAAATAAACTATTCTATTCAAATATTTATTTATTCTTAGCCTTAGCTTCATAGCTCTCAATACACTGCCTTGCAGCAACTGCATTATCAGGCTTGGTGTCCTCAAGAGTAGCGTGAATATAAGGCTTATATTTTGTGGCAAACTCCACGATACTTGTGTAGTCCATCTCTCCAAGACCGCATCCCATGCTGACAATTTTGTCCTCTGTGCATACACAGTCCTTAAGATGTATCATGCAGATGTCATCCTTAAGAAGGTCCATGGCCTCCTCAAACACCTCATATCTCTGCTCATAATTGTCAGTCCAGAGGAGGTTAACCGGGTCAAAGATGATCTGAAGATTCGGAGATTCAATTCTGTCAAGAACCTCTCTCGCTCTCTTGGGATTCCATACAATATGTCTGTAAACAGGCTCAATGGCAACGATAACGCCCATTTTCTCAGCGTATTCAACTACGGGCTTAAGGTTGGTGATAAAGGTCTCCAGAGCCTCTTTTGAATGGCATGCCTCCTTGTCATAGGAATAGGTCTCATTGGGAGCTCCTGTCTCTGTTCCAACCATTCCTGCTCCCATAATGGATGCAAAACGGATATGAGCCTTATACTTCTCCTGGGCGGCCTTAAGCTGCTGCTGATTGGGATTGGCCAGATTGAGATAACAGCCAAGAACAGCAACATCCAGGTCAGCTCTTCTGAAAGCATCCCTCATATACATGGCATAGCCCGGGGTCAGAGCTGTTGTGTCAGCAGTAAAGCCCGGCACCTTGGAAAGGGCAATATGTGTGCAGGAAAAGCCCTGTCTCTTTATCTCCTGAAGCCTCTCCTCAAAGGGAAGCTCTACTGTATCATGAAATCTGATTCCTATCTGCATAAATAATCCTCCTGATATTAAATCTCTTTATATTCCGGATTGGTAAACTCAACCCGAAGGTCTTTGCCGTCACCTTCGTAGGCATACATTCCCACCAGGGCTCCGGTAAATCTTTTGCCCCTATCATAACCCTCATCGCATAGATAATTCACATCTGCCAGAGTGGCAAAGATAATTTCTTCATCTATTCCATCACTTGAAGAGCCATATTTTATCCTATAACTTAAAACTCTTTTGAAATCTTCGGTGCTCATGGAAAGACTGATCTCATCTGCATCATCAGGAAGAGCCTCATCTGATATCAGCTCTCTGTCCTTATCGCCGATATGTTCAAAAGAATAAATGATGTTTTTACCGGTTCTATTTATTATTCCAAAGGTAAAAAAGGTGTTCTCGTCATAATAACCGGTAATGCCGGCGTGCTGTCCCTCTTCCAGAGCAGGAATCCTCATGTTTACTTCATATTCAAACTTAAATGAGGTCTGTCTTCGAAGAACAATATTCCTGGCATCCACCGTAGAAAGCGGAGCTTTGCTACCTCTTATGGACCAGCGATTTTTTCCATCCTTTATGTCAAAAGAGATATCATCGCTCTTAAAGGTCCTGGGTGTCATATAATCCAATGGCAGTCCACAGGGTGAAATACCCTCTTGCGAATAATCGGTTTTTTCCTGTTCCATATCAGCAAAAGGCTTAACCTGCATGCAGGAAGGTCCCTTCAAACCGTTGACTATGGGCCAGCCGTCGGCAGTCCAGGTCACAGGATCCAGAGCAGTCTCTCTTCCCAGAATGCTGTAGCCATCCCCCAGCTTTCTTCCGCAGAGATATACCATGAACCATCTTCCCTCCGGGGTTTCAACCAAATCTCCGTGGCCGCATCTCTGTATCGTAGCCTCCTCATCCTGCTGTCTCATAATAGGATTATAGGGGCAGGGCTCATACACTCCCATGAGCTGCCTGCTTCTCGACACAGTCACTCTGTGTCCCGGTCCGGTACCACCCTCAGCCTGCAAAAGATAGTAATAGCCATCTTTTTTGTAAATATGCGGCCCTTCAGGGGCTCTCTTGTTGCTGCCATAATACAGAAGCCTTGGCTCAGATATCTTCTTTGTCCCTGTCTTATCCAGTTCAAATATCCTGGCACCGCGGTTAAGAAGCATGTAGCGCCTTCCGTCCTCATCATTAAACAGTCCAGGATCTATTCCGTCTTCATCAATGAAGACAGGCTCAGAATATGGTCCTTCAGGCCTTTCTGAGGATACTATCATCTGTCTTCTGTAAACAGGCCCGATGTCATTTAGTCTGTAGGTAGCAGCTATATAGAACCTGCCCTCATAATAGGATATATCCGGCGCCCAATAGCCTCTTCCACCCTCCAGTTCATCCAGATACGCCCACTTGGGATCGGTAATGGCATATCCTATTATCTCCCAGTGCACAAGATCTCTTGAATGGGAAATGGGGATACATGGAAAAAAGATAAATGAGGAATTGACCATGTAGTAATCCTCGCCGACTCTGCATATCGAAGGGTCAGGGAAAAAGCCGGTTCTAATGGGGTTTCTGTAATAATCCTCATACTTATGGCCATATTTATCCTCAAGATATTTATCTATAGCCAGATAGCCTGATTTATCCGGGGTGTTTACGCAATCTGCAATATTCTCATGTACAATATCCCAGGGTGTTATAAGGTCTTTATCGCCTTCCAAAGGATCAAGACCGCATCTGTCTGTAAGATATTGAAACACTTCAGGATTACCACTCTCTGCGGCGTAATGAAGGGCTGAGCGGTGTCTGCCATCATGCTCATTCAGGCTTGCCCTGGAATACTCCACGATCCATTTTACTTTGGAAAAATCACCTGTTTTAGCCGCTTCATATATAGAAACCGGTCCAACATCCATATTTCAAAGCTCCTTAGTCTTTACATAAAGAAAATCAGCGTAGCCATGGTCAATATCATCTTTATTGCCGGAAATAGCATAGATTGCGAGCTTCGCTCCCACCCAGGTATGATCTGAAGGAGTATAGGACACTCCCAAATCTCTGTATTCAGAATCCCCAAGCTGTACACTTATCTTAAGGCTTGGATTCTTACCGGTAAAAGGCTCATGGACATTCTGGAAATAAAGCTTTTCAGAATCCATCTCTTCATCAAGATCAAAACGAAGCTTCCAAATTACCTCTGTTTTATCCGGAGAAAGGTCTGTCTTAAAAGACTCTTTGATAACTTCTATCTTATCAGCATCGCCACCCTCAGACTCTGCAATTTTGAGCATAAACTCATCATTATCGGCCTTTTCTATATATGCTGAAATGTACTGACCTCCGGTCATACATATTCCTGCCCGTTCTCCAGCTTTCAATCCGGCAACATCCATCTTTATCTCAGTTTCAAAAACAGGGAAAATAAGCTTCTGGGTAAGCACATTGGCGCTTCTCCAGATAACAGGTTCCTCTTCCCCGGATGGATTAAGGGAAAATAATCTCAGGGCTCCTGTATCGCTTTTTCCTGAAAAATCATCTCTGTGATTACCAAGCCACTGCCACTGAAGGCCGTATTTACCATCAGCAAAGTCATCAGAGGATTCAAGATATACTATATTCTCAGATATGCCGGTATCAGGCTTTTTAAGCTCATATACAGGCTCTCCTATATCATTTTCATCAGGATTAACACCCACAACTGGCCAGCCATTCTTCCAACTTACAGGCTGAAGGTGGCAGATTCTGCCATATAGGCCCCTGTCCTGGAAATGAATAAACCACTCATCCCCATTTACAGTGTCTACCAATCCTCCCTGATGAGGGCCATTGATCACTGTACTGCCGGTGTGCATAACCTCTTTTATCTCATAGGGGCCTCTGATATTTTCAGACCTCAGAACCACCTGATAGCCGTCGACCACACCGCCCGCAGGCGCCCAGATATAATAATATCCGTCTCTTTTGTAGACCTTTGGTCCCTCAATGGTAACCGCAGGATGTTCAGGGTCATTGCCATTGAAAATAAAGTGGTCCTCAGTAATTGCCTTAAGCCCATCAGGGCTCATCTCGAAAATACCGAGAATACTCTTGAATCCGATCCTGCTCTTGGCATAGCCGTGAATGACATAGGCCTTTCCATCCTCATCCCAGAAGGGACAGGGATCAATTAGACCTTTTCCCGGAAGGACGCAGACAGGCTCCTCCCACTCTCCATAGGGATCCTTGGCTCTTATAACAAAATAGCCCTCATCCGGCATACCATAATAAATGTAGAACATGCCCTCATGATATCTGATGGAAGGAGCCCAGACTCCCTGTGAATGTCTGGGGATACTGAATCTCTCCTCCGGTATATTTTTCAGAGCATAATTAACAAGCTTCCAGTTCACCAGATCCCGGGACACCAAAATAGGAAGCCCCGGAGTATAGTTGAAGCTGGAAGCCGTCATGAAATATGTATCACCGACTCTGATCACATCAGGGTCGCTGTAATCTGCAAACAATATAGGATTTTGAAAATTGCCGTTTCCTCTGTCAGAAAAGCGCATGAATACACCCCCCTTATCCATTAAACTCTATATCCAAAGTGTTACCAAGAAATGCCTCGTCGGCCAGAAGACTGCTGTAAGGCTCTCCAAGTTTCTTAAGACCTTTTGCAATCATTCCCGCATAAAGCATTGCACCCTCATATTTAAGGTGTGAATTATCTATCTTACCTTCCGGAGCCCAGGAAGCCTCTCCCGGCGCAAGGTTCATATAGTATTTCCTGGAAGCCTCATCTCCTGTTTTCTCAAGAAAGTCCCTGCTCATGGTAAAAAGGTCCACCATAGGAACATCGAACTTCTCAGCTGCCTCTTTCATACCCTTTACATATTCTGTATGTTCAGAGGGCTTAAGAGACCCGTTTTCATCAAAAAGACGCCTCTCTACAGAGGTGATAAATACAGGATATGCCATTTTATTTCTGGCAACATTTACGAATTTTCCAAGGTTAGTTATGAAGTCACCGTGAGGATCTGTGTATCTTGCCGGATCGTTAATCTTCTCATCATTATGTCCAAACTGAATGAAAAGATAATCACCTTCAGTAATCTCATCATAAATAGTCGCAAGTCTGCTTTCATCGATAAAGCTCTTGGTGCTTCTGCCATTAACAGCATGATTACAAATAACAACATCTGCTGCGGTATATCTGTCCAAAGCCTGTCCGATTCCGGTCTGCGGAAAAGTGGCAAATTTATTGCAGGCGACTGTAGAATCACCTGCCCAGAATATATGTCTCATATTTCCCCCGTTAATAGAAAAGGGGAACCGAAGTTCCCCTGATTTTTAATAAATTATTCTTTTACAGCTCCTACATTAACACCCTGTACAAAGTATTTCTGAAGGAAAGGATATGCAATCATGAAAGGAAGGATCGCACATACGATAGCTGCATAATACAGTGTATTCTGTGAAACCTTATATGCAGTTGTAGGTGTATCTCCGTCCATGATCATAACTCTCAGCTTGTACTGGAAGTTAACGTGATCAGGATTTGTAATATAGATCTGTACTGTGCTGTAGTCGTTCCATACAGTTACGGCATACATAAGACCGATTGATGCAAGAGCTGCCTTGGAAAGAGGAAGCACAATCTTGAAGAAGATCCCCATAGGGCTGCAGCCGTCGATCTTAGCAGCCTCGAAGAGTGAACCGGGGATACCCTCGAAGAAGTTCTTCATAAGTACCAGGTTATATACGTTCATACCATGCTTGATAACCAGGATCCAAATTGTATCTACAAGATGGAGCTGCTTCATAACAAGGTATTCAGGAATCATACCACCACTGAAGATCATGGTGAAAAGCAGGAAGAAAGAAAGGAAGTTTCTTCCGGGCATGTCTTCCTGAGTAAGTACATAGCCACCAAGTGTTGAAAGAACAAGACCAAGAAGTGTTCCTAAAACAGTTGTGATAACTGAGTTAAGGAATGGTCTGTAAAGTCTTACTGTTGTAAAGATTGTAAGATATCCGTTAAAGGTAAAGTCCTCAGGCCAGAATCTGAACTGATAAACACCTACAGCATTGAAGGAGTCAACTACTACCTTCCAAATAGGAATGAGAACTACTAAAGCAACAATAACGAATACAATATAGTTAACTACGTCAAATACATGCACTCTGGGTTTTTTAGATTTAACATGCATCTGAGCCTGTTTAGCCTGTGCCATAATGTCTCCTCCTTAAATAATTCCGCGTCCACGGATCTTCTTACTTGCCCAGTTACAGATAAGAACAAGAGCACAACCAACCAGAGACTTGAACAAGCCAACGGCGGTAGTATATCCGTAATCCGGAATTGCAGTAAGGAATGTTTGACGATAGATGTAGGTTGAAATAACATCGGATACGTCAAATACACGGTTGTTATATAAAACGAATACTGATTCAAAAAGGTTAAGAACCTTAGCAAGGTTAAGGATCAGCACGATAATTACCGTATTCATAAGAGCAGGTACTGTTACATACCAGATCTTCTGAAGTCTTGAAGCACCATCGATATCAGCTGCCTCATAGAGCTCAGGATTGATTCCGGAAAGGGTTGCAAGGAAAATAACGGTTCCCCAACCTGTTTCTTTCCAGATATTGATCATGTAGAAAATTGGTCGCCACATTGACTTGGTGTGAAGGAAGTCAATACTTGTAGTCAAAACTCCCCATGACTTCAATGTTTCATTAACGAAACCTGTTGAAGACTTAGACAAGAACAACTGGAAAATAGCGGCAACAACTGCCCATGACATAAAGTGTGGTAAATAGATGATTGTCTGCAGTGTCTTCTTTGCAAACATATTATGCATCTCATTAAGGAATACAGATACCAATACAGATGCAAAGGTTGTGATCAAAAGTTTGGTTATAGAAATTTGTAATGTATTACTAAATGCAGTCCAGAACTCCTTCTTAGCAAACATAGTCTGGAAGTTCTTAAGACCCACCCAGTTAATGTTTCTGAGCTTGTACTCATAAAATGAGTAACGAACTCCGAGCATTGGCCAGTAATAGATGATTATTACGAAAACCAATACAGGTAAGAACATAAGGTAATAACCAAAATTGTTCTTAATGCGTGTGCTAAGAGATTTTTTATTAATAGGAGCGCCAGTGGATGTCGTAGCAACATTTTGTTTCTTACTCATAGCAACCCTCTCCCTTTCAAAATTACGTTCACGTTACTACTTTATTATATCAATTTAACGTGAAATTTTCCAAAAAAACCCCACCCCCAATGAAGATATCTTGTACCCCTCAGGGGTGGGAATATAGTTAAAACTATTTATTTCTTCTTAGAATTACTGAGCGTTGAGCTCGTCTACGATCTGCTGAGCGATATCGCCAACTTCTGCCTGATACTGTGCAATAGCATCCTCAGGTGTGATCTCACCAGTTACAGCCTGGTTCATAAGAGTTGTCTTAAGCTCTACAAGAGTAGCCTCGTTCTCTGTAAGAGTATCACAAGATGCAGCTGCAGGAGCATCTACACAGTTCTCTGTGAAGAACTTGTTACCAGCCTGTACAAGCTCGTCGCTATCAACGAAACCGTTTGTAAGAGGAGCGATTACAAGAACTGGATCAAGGTGGTTCTTCTTCCATACAGTGTTAGGATCGTTAGGAGACTGCTTAAGGTGGAACTCACCATCAGCGTACTCATAATCCTTCTTCTTGTCAGGGTCATCAGGGTTAGTTGTGAAGGACTCAGCCTTTGTTGACCAGTGAACATCCTCAGCACCATATGTCCAAAGTGTCTGAACCTTGTCACCATCAAGCATTGTCTCAAGAAGAGCATCGAAGATAGCCTGCTCACGAGCGCTTGAACCATCCTGGTCGTCTGTGATTACCCAAACAGGAGCTTCTCTGTTGATATATCCGCCCCATGTATCCTTGATCTCCTGGATAGGAGCAAGCTGTACAAGTCTCTCATCGCCGAGATCGTTGTCAACTTCCTGCTTAGCCATGTTATCTGTAAGAGTTCTAAGCCATGTTCCAGCCCAGTATGTGAATACACCTTCTGATGTTGACTGGTCGTTAGAGAAGAACTTCTCACGAGCCTGCTTTGTTCCAGCTTCCTCTGTATCAGGATCGATAATGCCATCAGCATAAGCCTGTGCAAGTCTTGCAAGAGCATCTACAGTAGCCTGTTCCTGGAAACCATCTACCCAAACGCCATCCTTCTGATAGAATGAAGGATATGCACCCTGCCAGAACTCAGGCATATAGTTGATGTAAGGAGCCTCATCAAGCTTACCATAACCAGCTGCGATTACGCCGTATGTGCCTGACTCCTTCTCAGCGAATGCCTTAAGCATTGCATAGTAATCATCGAAAGTCTTGATGTCATCGATTGACATTCCAGCAGCATCAAGCCATGACTTCTTAACATAAGTAACACATCCGTTACCATATGTAGGAGCAAAGCCGTAAAGGTGTCCCTGGCTGTCCTTCATGTTCTCGTTAACTGAAGGAAGAGTAACTCTTGACTGGAACTCAGCATTTGCATAAGCATCAGCCATATCCCAAAGGAGCCCTGTTGTCTGATACTGTCTGAGCATTGTAGCGCTCATGATAAGAGCATCAGGATAATCAGGATCACCAGGCTGACCTGTTGTAAGAAGACGTGATACAGTGCCTGAATAATCAGAGTGATCAAGCTGGTTGATGTTAAGTGTTACAGGGTGACCAAGCTTCTCAGATACAGCAGCTTCCCACTGTGCCTTGAATGCGTCCTGTCCGTTCTCAACTGTAGCTGTAAGTGTTCCATCAACTACGATGTTAAGAGTCTCAAGTGTGAAGTCCTCTGCAGCAGCAGGTGTCTCTGCTGTCTCTGCTGTCTCAGTAGCTGCAGGAGCCTCTGTCTGTGTTGCTGTTGTGTTGTCAGCAGTCTGTGTGTCTGTTCCAGCAGGAGCGGTCTCTGATCCGCAAGCTGCAAGAGAAGCTACCATAGCTGTTGACAGAAGTAATGATAAAGCTTTCTTCTTCATTTAATTTGTTCCTCCCAGTTTAAATATTGAAAATTAAATGTAAGCGTTTTCACTTGCTTATGTGTGTACTTTAACATGTAATGAAATCCTTTGCAAGCACGAATTTTGTTAAAAAAATACCAGCATTGGTTACTTTTTCCCAGAAGCGGCGATTTTACTGGATTTCCGTAAGTGCTTACATATCAAAAATTTACAAATTTTTTTTAAAAAAATCCCCTTACATTTCATTCAGACATAAAAATAGACAAATTACAAAGGGAAATTCCAAACATCCACTGTGCAATTTGTCTATCTGTCAGAAATTGATCAGAGGGTTACGCCTCTCTTCCATATTGCCATATCATGGAAGCCTGCTTCTTCATGCTTAAGCTTCTCTCCTGATGCGGTTCTGAGGATCTTGTCAAAGAGCTCTTCACTGAGTTCATCAAAGGTTCTGCCCTCAAGAATCTGGCCTGCTCTGAAGTCGATCCAGTTACCCTTTTTATCTGCAATAGTATTGTTACTTGCAATTTTCATAGTAGGAACAGGACATGCAAAAGGTGTTCCTCTTCCTGTTGTAAACAGCACGATCTGTGCACCGGAGCTGGCCAATGCAGTAGCTGCGCAAAGATCATTACCTGGAGCACACAAAAGATTGAGACCTGTAACATCAGTTCTTTCACCATACTCAAGAACGTTCATTACCGGATAATCACCGGATTTCTGTGTGCATCCAAGGGATTTATCCTCCAGGGTTGTTATGCCGCCGGCCTTGTTTCCGGGTGAAGGATTCTCATAGATAGGCTCGCCCTGTCTGGTGAAATAGTCCTTGAAACCATTGATCATATTAACTGTATCATTAAAAGTACTCTCATCCTTACATCTATTCATAAGAATAGTCTCAGCTCCAAACATCTCAGGAACCTCAGTAAGAATAGATGTTCCGCCACATTCCACGATCTTATCGGAAATTCTTCCAACCAGCGGATTGGCAGTAATTCCTGAAAATCCGTCGGATCCGCCGCATTTAAGGCCTATGATAAGCTTGGAAGCATCAACTTCTTCTCTCTCATCTCCGGCTGCTGCATCAATAAGTTCCTGTAATAGTTCAAGACCCTCAGCAATTTCGTCATCAGACTTCTGAGCCACAAGGAACTTAACTCTTTCCTTGTCATACTCACCGATATATGGCATAAGAACATCGATATTGCTGTTCTCGCAGCCAAGGCCAAGAACAAGGACACCGCCTGCATTGGGGTGCTTGATAAGATCAGAAAGGATTGTTCTTGTATGCTCCTGATCATCTCCGGTCTGAGAGCATCCATAATTATGTGTGAAAGCTATAACC
Source organism: Butyrivibrio sp. MC2021 (assembly GCF_000621605.1). Classification (GTDB taxonomy): domain Bacteria; phylum Bacillota; class Clostridia; order Lachnospirales; family Lachnospiraceae; genus Butyrivibrio. The sequence continues at coordinate 428,313 of NZ_JHXX01000001.1, forward strand.
TCATCCACATTACCCTTCAACATTCTGCTTGCCTTGTTGGCAAGGGCTGTTGCAATGTTATTTACACAGCCTACTGTAGGAATGATCCAAATATCATTTCTTATTCCAACACGTCCGTCTTTTCTTACAAAGCCCTTGAAGGAAGCCTTCTTAGAACCCATAAGTGCTTTCTTTTTCTCAATATCCTCTGTGTTTGGTTCATACTTATATTCAAGAATACCTTCGAGATTGGTCTTGATATCATGGGTGTGAACCCATCTTCCCTCTGCAATATTCTCTGTGGCATGTCCTATAGCATATCCATATTTAACCACGTTAGAATCTGCTGCAATCTCTTTTATGGCCATCTTATGGCCTGCAGGAATCTCTTCTAATGAAGTAACCACTCTGCCATCTGAAATAGCAACTGTCTCGCCCTTTGCCATAGGCTCAAGACATACAATTACATTATCTTCCGGATGAATCTGTAAAAATTTTCCCATTCTCTTACCTCTTTTACATTCTTACATTTTTTGCTCGTTAACATTATTACAAATATTACAGAACCCTTAAACATTCATGTAAGCGTTTACAGTTAAATCATATATTTAAACTCCATAATCGTCAATAAATTTTTCCTATTGTATTTAGTATTCGCGTCTTGTATAATACCTTTGTAAAAAATATGAAAATGCTTACATTTATTTTTTGCTCTTTACACTTAAATAATGGAAAAAATTTGGGAGGGTATGTAAATGAAGACTTTTATGGACAAAGATTTCCTTCTTCAGTCTGATGCAGCTAAGACTATATATCACGATTACGCAGAAAATATGCCAATTCTTGATTATCATTGCCACATCAGTCCCAAGGAAATTGCAGAAGACCGTCATTTCGAAACTATTACTCAGGTATGGCTCGGTGGGGATCATTATAAATGGCGTCTTATGCGCGCTTTCGGCGTAGATGAAAAGTTCATGACAGGGGATGCTCCTGACAAGGAGAAATTCTTAATGTTCGCAAAATGCCTCGGCAAGGCTGTAGGCAATCCGCTTTATCACTGGGCTCACTTAGAGCTTCGCAAGTATTTCGGTTATAATGGTGTACTTAATGAAAAGACCGCAGAGGAAGTATATGACATCTGCAACAAGGTTCTTCAGTCACCTGACATGAGTGTACGTAAACTCATCAAGATGTCCGGTGTAACACTTATCTGCACAACCGATGATCCTATCGATACTCTTGAATGGCACGATAAGATCAGAGAAGATGCATCTTTCGATGTTAAGGTTCTTCCTGCTTGGAGACCTGACAAGGCCAAGAATATCACCAAACCGGAATTCATCTCTTATATTGCTACTCTTTCAGAAGTAAGCGGTGTTAAGATTGATTCATTTGCTTCACTTAAAGAGGCACTCAGAGTAAGACTCGACTATTTCGCTTCCAAGGGATGCAGCGTAACAGACCACGCTCTTGAATATGTTATGTACAGACCCGCTTCAGACGAAGAAATCGAGAAGATCTTCGCAAGACGTATGGCCGGTGAAGAGATCAGCTATGAGGATTCTCTTAAGTATGAGACAGCCTTCATGCTCTTCGAGGGGGAAGAGATCAAGAAGAGAGACTGGGTTCTTCAGCTTCACTTCGGATGCAAGCGCGACAACAATACTCCTATGTATGAGAAGCTTGGTCCTGATACAGGTTATGATACAATCGCAGCTTACTACCCTATGGCTGAGCTGGCAGATTTCCTTAACGCTCTGCACTGCAAGAATTCTCTTCCTAAGACAATTCTTTACAGTCTTAACCCTAACGATAACAAGATCATCAATACCACACTCAATGCATTTAACGAGGCTCCTGTTGTTGCCAAGATCCAGCAGGGAAGCGCATGGTGGTTCAATGATACCAAGATCGGTATGGAGGAACAGCTTGCATCAGTTGCTGAGTCCGGAAACCTTTCAGGATTTGTCGGAATGCTCACAGATTCAAGAAGCTTCACTTCCTATACAAGACATGATTACTTCCGTAGGATCCTTTGCAATTACCTTGGTTCCCTTGTTGAGAACGGCGAATATCCTGCAGAGGATATTGATATTCTGGGTGAGATCGCCAAGGATATCTCCTACAACAACGCAGTTAGATACTTTAAATTCGATTTAGAAACGAGATAAGCCTATGAGTAGCCAGATGACTATCTATGACATATCCAAGAAGGCCGGAGTATCCATTGCCACTGTGTCTCGTGTTCTTAACGGAAGCACCAATGTTAAACCCAGAACCAGAAAAAAGGTTATGGATATTATCGAGCAGTACGGATACAAGCCCAATGCCTTTGCAAGAGGTCTTGGCCTTAACTCCATGAAGACCATCGGCATTCTTTGCGCAGATGCATCAGACCTTTATCTTGCCAAAGCTATTTATTATATAGAACAGAATCTTCGTGAGAACGGATATAATTCAGTACTTTGCTGTACCGGTTATGAGATGCAATCCAGAAAGGAATCTCTTAATCTTCTGCTCTCTCAGCATGTTGATTCGGTTGTAATGGTAGGTTCCAACTTCATCATGAACAACTCTGAGGACAATCAATATGTACGAGATGCTGCAGCAACTGTACCTATCATGCTTCTCAATGCTGATTTTGACTGTCCCAACGTATATTGCACTCTCTGTGATGACTACAAGGCTACACAGGATGCAACAGAAAAAATGCTTGCTTCAGGAACCAAAGATATTCTTTATCTTTACAACAGTAATTCCTACAGTGGATTAAAGAAGCTTGCAGGTTTCCAGAACGCTCTTCTCTCACATGATATTCCTGTGAAGAAGCAGATGCAGCAGTGCTTCAAGGGAAGCCACGAAGATATTGACGGTGTTAAGAATTTTGTGGAAGGCCTCTACAAAAAGGGCTTAAAATTCGACGGCATAGTAACCAGTGATGATTTCCTTGCCATCGGTGCCATGAACTTCGCAAGAGCCAACAATATCAATGTTCCCGGCGATCTGCAGATTATCGGTTATAACAATTCAATACTTACTCTTTGTTCAGAACCCGATATCTCATCTGTAGACAACAGACTTGAAGATATGTGCATTCAGCTTGTGAAGACCCTGATCGGAACCCTCAGCCAGAATGAGATGCCCCAGAAGACCATCTTCTCCGGCGAACTCGTCAAAAGAGGATCCACCAATTTCTAAGCCAAATAAAGAGCTTACTCCGACAGCATTCGAAGTAAGCTCTTTTTTATTGATTTTTATCGCCAAGCAAAATATTCTTTCTATACTCTCTCGGAGAAAGATGGTACTTTTCAGCAAAGCATCTGTTAAAGGTTCGCTGGCTTTCAAAACCGGCGTCATAACATATCTCTGTGATCTGCTTATCCGTGTATCGTAGCATGGTCTGGGCATAGTCAAGACGCACTTCATTCAGGTATTGATTAAAATTCCTGTGGAAAGTCTTCGAGAAAACTCTCGATAAAGTAAATTGGCTTATTCCAAGGTCATGGGCCATGGAGGTCAATGAAATGTTATCGGCAAAGTGCGCAGATATGTACGAAACTGTCTTGTATATCAAGTCATCACTACCGATTTCTGCCTTTGGAACGAGCTCCAGCTTCGGAATAGATCTGGCCAACAATATATGTATATAAGAAAGGGCCAATGCATTCTGGTCCTTGGTAAGCTCTTTGATGTCCTGGCGTTCGAGGCCGGAGGCGAATTCATCGCAGATGGCTTTTACTGCATATATGATATCGGGATGCACATCCCTCTTACATATGACCGGTTCCAAGGGGCTTAAGTTCGATATCTCGTTCTGATAGCCTGTGGCCAGGTTGGGAGAAGCCAGAATATACGTAGCGCGGTTATCACCATCAGAGAACACCTGATAATGATGGACCATTTCAGGAAAAACAACGGCAAAGTCACCCTTTTGCATGGCATATAGATTTTGGCCAACTCCTATCGCCAATTCCCCCTCTGTCACATAAACAAATTCAACTGCTCTGTGAAGATGAGGAGCACTGTGAACGCTCTTTCTCTGGTATATTGTAAGACCAACACCGTTATCCTTATATATAGGAAGCATAGCATTTTCTCCTATTCTCAAATATCCTTATGCAAGATTTGGCTACTTTTTTAATTTTTATGACATGTATTATATACCTGAAAGTTGTAAAGTACAATATGTCGACAGGCAGTGATGATAAAGATTTAAGTAGTTGTTTTTAAAAAGGAGATTAACCATGATAAAAGCAATAAAAGATTTTTTTAACGAGTCACTTTCATATTACAAAGAGCTTGCAGCAAAAGGAGTTTATCTCGGCTAAGCTCAAACATTTAATTTGCTACCCCATATTCATTTACCTTTTTATATATCAATTTGTATACCCCCCCAATGAAAAGAAGCTGGTAATCACCAGCTTCTTTTCATATTCCCTGACAGTCAAAATCAGGGATAAAACTATCTTTTGCAGTCTCTCCCACCTGCATAAATCCCTTTACCACGCCCATATTTGCAGCATAATCTATAAGACTGTCATATTCTTTTTCTGTTATAGTCCTGTTTATCTCAGGAAAAGCCTCCAACTGACCGTTGGGAGTAAACTGATTCATAAGACTGATATACACCTTGTCTCCATATCTTTCATACAGATATTTCACTATCATCTTGGCTTGTATCAGCATTCCCGGCATAAGAAGGTGCCTTATGACAACACCCTTTTGGATTATACTCTCCCCGTCCTTATCCTCAAATATACATTCAGGCTTCTGTCTCACCATCTCATCGATAGCAGCTTTGGCGGCCTCCACATATCCGGGAGCATTGCTGTATCTTATGGCATCTTCGTTTCTGATGTATTTCAAATCAGGTAAATAAATGTCTATAAGTCCTTCGAGACTTTTTACCATATCTAAATTCAGATATGAGGAAGTATTAAGAAGAAAAGGAAGATCAAACCCCTGTTTTCTGGCGGATTCTATAGCAATTCGCACAGACGGTATGAACATATCCGCCGTAACAAGATTGATATTATTGGCCCCTTTATCCTTCAGTTCAAAAAAAATCCCAGTAAGCCTTGATATATCTATATATTTCCCCACTTCTCCCCTGCTTATCTTTTGGTTCTGACAAAAGACACAGCCCATATTGCATCCGGAAAAGAACACAGTTCCGGAACCGGCCGAGCCTGAAATACAGGGTTCTTCCCACATATGAAGGGCAGCTCTGCTGACATGCAGCATGCTGCCTTCCTTACAATAACCTTTAGTTTTATTCCTATCTATGCCGCAGTTCCTTGGACAGATCCTGCAGGAATTATATTCTTCCAACTTTTCCAAGCTCATCAATTTATCTCATATTCGTTCATAGCAAGCTTAATGGCTCCCATGATTCCCTGGTCATCATTGAGGCTTGCAGGAACTATGTATTCCTCAAGATTTTTCAGTGTTTCTGTATTGATATATCCGGCATTATATCTGGCAAAAGCAGCCCTGATCATAGGAAACAGCTGCTTCTGATGCATAACACCGCCGCCGAGAATTATCTTCTGAGGGCTGAGAGTCATGCAGAAATTGGATAAAGCCATACCTATATAATCCGCCTCCAGCTCCCAGACATTATCATTCTCCGCCAGTTCCACAGCTTTTTTGCCCCAGCGTTTCTCTATAGAAGGTCCTGATGCGAGGCCTTCGAAGCAATCCTCGTGATAAGGACAAATGCACTCACCTTTATCAGATGGCAGTTTACCAAGTCTGATATGACCAAGCTCCGGATGAAGCATTCCGTGAAGAAGCTTTCCATTAGTCATGACACCGCCGCCTATGCCTGTGCCTATGGTCAGATATATGGCATCAGTAAGGCCTTTGGCACATCCCCAGGTTATCTCCCCAAGAAGAGATCCGTTGACATCGGTATCAAAGCCCACAGGTATTCCAAGCTTGTCCTTCAGTTCTCCGACAATATTGTAATTCTTCCAGGCTGTCTTGGGCGTGGATGTGATATAGCCATAGGTTTCAGACTCTCTACACAGATCAATAGGTCCAAAGCAGGCTACTCCAAGAGCCTTGATATCTTTCCTCTTAAAATACTCTTCGATAAGAGGCATTGTTTCCGCAGGAGTAGTGGTAGGAATTGATTTTTGCTCTAAAATCTTCCCGTTTTCATCTCCAATTGCAACAACCATCTTGGTCCCGCCGGCTTCCAGTGCTCCAAATAACATAATTCTCCCCCCTATAATTAATGATGTTCCGGAATTCTTGTGATCAAAATCTCGCTATCCCCCGTAACTGTATACTTACCGGAAGAAGCAGGAATAAATAAGGACTCCCCTTTTTCCAATAAAACAGTTTTACCGCCGCAGGATACCTTTGATTTTCCTTCTATGGCAATAATGCTGACAAATGATCTCTCATCAGCCACTTCTTCATAAGCCCTGTCTTGTGTAACTATAACATGGTCAACATCAAAGAAATCACAGCTGACAAGATGTCCTGATGTACAGGTGTATGGTTCAGGCCTCTTAAGACTTGTAACATCCAAAGACTGCTTAATGTGGAGCTGTCTTGGCTTTCCGTCCGCCCCAAGTCTTCCGTAATCATATATTCTGTAAGTCACATTTGAATTCTGCTGAATTTCTGCGATGATAATTCCTTCCCCGATGGCATGTAATGTCTTGGGCGGGATAAAAAGAACATCACCTTTCTTGACCTTTACTTTATTAAGAACTTCAGTAAGGGTATTACTTTTGATTCTCTCCTCAAATTCTTCTCGGGTTATCTCATGGTCAAAGCCCTGATATAAATAGGAATCCTCATTGGCATCAAGTACATACCACATCTCAGTCTTACCGGGCTGATTCTCATTGGCATTGGCATATTCGTCATCAGGATGAACCTGGATAGATAAGGCCCTCTTGGCATCTATAAACTTTATCAGAATCGGAAACTCAGAGCAGTCTTTGCAATTAGTCCCGAGAAATTCCCAGCCTATCTCATCACGGACATTATCCAGGCTTTTTCCCGCAAATTCCCCGTCAGCAATGATGGAAGAACCGTCCTTGTGACAAGCCAGAACCCAGGCTTCAGCAAGAATGTCCCCATCATATTTGATTCCGTATTCTGAGGCAAGTCTGTGCCCTCCCCATAGATAATCCTTACAGGCAGGGATCAGTTTAAACATTTCCATATAAATCTCCGTTAAGCTTTAAAAACAAGAACTGCAATGGTATTCTTCTTTGATAAAAATTCTTCGCTCACAGTCTCATCTTTTTTCTTAAGAGAAACCTTCAAAGGCTCCTCTACACTGTTACAGCCGTCCACATCGCCTTCCATGATGTAAAACTCCTGTGCTGCATTTCCGGTTATATCCGAAAGTTTTACGGACACATCCTTTGAACCGGCATTAATAACTTTTATATATATCCTCTCGTCATCCCTGGAAGCAGTGACATATACTTTATCTTTTTCATAAGATGAAAAATCAGCCTCTATAACCTCTGTTCCGGTGAAACGAGCATACATCTTCTGAACATAATAGCTGGGAGTGCCGTAAGCCCTCTGTGCGTCAAACCAGATAAGATCCGGATGCCACTGAGCATAGCCAAGCCTTGCAAATAAAGGCGCATAAGAAGCCATAAGAACCACATCCGCATTTCTCTCAAGGCCAGTCATAAAGGCCGCCTCAGCCAGAGCAGCACCGAAGCTGTTGCGCTCCTGAGGCTTCCTGTCACCGTTGATATGGCAAGCATACTCTCCGGCGAAAACCTTTTTGTGTTTCTCATAGTTATCATACATATGGACATTTTCATACATCCATTTGTCTGAAACATAGTAATGCTCGTCCACAGCTACACTGTAATCTGCTCTTTCTTTCATTCTCGGAGAAAAATGATCCCAGGCATCCTTATAATGCTGTGATGTAACATCAGGGCCTGCGCTTCCGCAGCATTTAATCTCAGGATACTTCTCATGGATAGCCTTCTCAAAAGCTTCATAGCGATGGAAGAAATCAACCTTATCAGTCTCCCACTGTTCATTGCCGATTCCAATGAATTTCATATTAAAGGGCTCGGGATGTCCCATTTCACAGCGAAGGGATCCCCACTTGCTTGAAACATCACCGTTGGCAAATTCAATAAGATCAAGAGCATCCTGTACAAACACGTCAAATTCAGGAGAGCTGCTGTCTACCAGCTCACTGGACTGATACTGACAGGCAAGGCCCACATTCATTACAGGAAGCGGCTCACATTCCAGGTATTCGCAAAGAAGGAAATATTCATAGTATCCGATTCCCAACGTCTGATTGTAATATGGGAAGCTGCCTATATCCTTCTTTCCGTCATCATTTCCATGAACAGCCCATCTGTTCCAGTTGGACTTTCTCTCCTCAGAGGGGCCCACAGATTTTTTCCACTGATATCTGTTGGTAAGTTCATTTCCCTCGATAATACATCCACCGGGGAATCTCATAAATCCCGGATGAATGTCCTTGAGTAGTTCTGCAAGATCCTTTCTGAAAAGGCCAAGCACCGCATCATCAGGATACATTCTGAACTGATCAAAGCAGATCACTGAAGGATTCTTAATTACAACCGTAAATAATCCTTCTTCTATCAGAGCATCTGTACTGAGCTTGCACTCATACTTAGTCCACTCTTTGCCCTTAACCACAATTTCTCCGGAAGTGCATAATTCTTTTCCTTCCTTAGAAAAGATTTTTACGGAAACACTGCCGGCGCCACAGGTCTTGGCATAAAAACTGACAGAAGCACCGCTTCCGGCCTTCATAAAGATACCGTCATAGGCCTTATTGGAAAAACCGTAGTTATCAGCTGTTGTCTTAACACTGAGATAATGGGTATTAACATCATTCAGTGGTTCAATATCAAGAATCGAAAGCTTGGCTGAAGCCTCATCAGGATAAGAATTCCATCCATAGAGATAAGCCCCCTTCTGATAATAATGATCCTTATATCCATGTCCTTCCAGGAACTCAAACGCCCTGTTTTCAAGCATTTCTGCGTGAAGGCCTCCATCAAGGCCATAATTTATGTCCTCAAAGAAAAGTCCGAACATTCCTTTGCTAATCTTTTTTGCCATGGCAAACTCCCTGTTTTTTAATCGTTAATAACTCTATCTATGATACCGCCACCAAGAACGATATCACCATCATATAGGACAGCCGACTGTCCGGCAGTAATAGCCCTTTGGGGCTCATGGAATTCTATTTTGGCGGTTCCATCTGAAAGAGCAGTGACTGTGCATGGCTGTTCCTTGTGCCTGTATCTGATCTTGGCACTGCACTCAAAAGGCTCTGAAGGAACCTCTCCAGTAATATAGTGGAAGTCCCTTACAATCAGTTCTTTTTTGAAGAGGTCAGCATCATCCGCCAGAATAACCTTATTTTCTTCCACATTAAGTCTTGTGACATATAGTCTTCTGTCTGCAGGAACTCCAAGACCGCGTCTCTGTCCGATGGTATAGTTTATAATTCCCTGATGAGTTCCAAGAACATTGCCTTCCAGGTCTACAAAATCTCCCTTAGGATATTTCTTTCCTCTGTATCTCTCTATCATTCCGGCGTAATCGCCATCGGGAACAAAGCATATATCCTGGCTCTCCTTCTTGTGAGAGGTCACAAAACCGTTATCATCAGCGATTTCCCTGACCTGGGTCTTAGTGAGTTCTCCCAAGGGAAATACAGTATGAGCAAGCTGCTCCTGAGTCAGATCATAGAGTACATAGCTCTGGTCCTTGTTAAGGTCATTGGCCTTCAACAAATAAAAAAGTCCGTCCTTTTCACGAATTCTCGCATAATGACCGGTAACTATATAGTTATACCCCAGTTCTCTGGCCTTATTATAGAGGCTGTCAAATTTGAGATACCGGTTACATCTGATGCAGGGATTAGGGGTCTCGCCTTTTTCATAGCTGCAGACAAAGGGTTCTATAACCTTGTCCCTGAACTCAGCTTCGTAGTGATAGATATTATAAGGAATACCGATCCTTTCACAGACATCTCTGGCATCCTGTGTATCCTTAAGGCTGCAGCAGGTGCCGAAAAGATCCTCTCCTATCATGTCATTTTCATAGAGTCTCATTGTACAGCCCATGCAATCATAGCCCCTGTCCTTCATGAGCTTGGCTGCCACTGAACTGTCAACGCCTCCGCTCATGGCTACCAGAGCGGATTTCATATTTTCAGGCATATCTTTTTTCCTTTTTTGCATATAATTAAAAGAATGCAGAACCACAAGGCCCCGCATACCCACTTCATAGTATATCGCAAAAAGCCTTTTGTAGCATCATATTTTATATGTATTTAATAGTAATTTCAGTGGAGTAATGTTAACATAAACTTACCTTCATGTGGGGCGTTCATATGCCTCGCATCTCATAAGAAAAGGGCCATCACTTAAGTGGTGGCTCTTTTTCAGTGTTATCTTTTCTTTCTGCTGTCTCTTATAGCTTTCATAAGTTCAAAAATAGTATCGATCAAAAGCAAAAATCCACAGGAATACATATACCAGCTGTTGCCGATATCAGGAACCAGCAGTATATAGCTTCCAAGAAGAAGTGTTACTATTCCTTCAAAAGAATATCTGAAACGTTCAAAATATTTGTCGTTATATATCTTAAAGTTAATAAGATTCTGGTATGCCAATGTCAAAAGAATAATCCCAATAACCATACTTGATATAACAAACAGGGATCCTCTTTTTACAAGAAGGGCTGAAACCATAACCCAAAGAACAATACACACGGAAACTCTGGGTCTTTCTTTGGTAAAATTCCAATTCGATTCTTTCAAATGCCTTGCTGTCAGCACAACTTCATATATGCAGACAAATACGACCAGGATAAACACCACTGATTCCATGGCAAAATCAGGAAAGCTGAAACACAAAATCGATAATACAAGTGATAATGCAATTCGGACAAGCCTTTTCCGGTTAATAAGTCCCCAGACCCTGGAAAAAATGTTCCTGGACTTGTCATCTTCTTTCTTGATATTTTCCGCCTTGTTCTTCAGATTAAGAGCGTCATTTCCTGCCATCTTGAACATGATGTTCTCGAAGGCAGCAGGACCTTGAGCGGCGAATTCCTTAATGGTTGTGGCTCCCCCTTCAGCCATGGAATCAAAAAGAGTATCCACAAAGTTCTCTCGTGCCCCCAAATCCATTCCTTCTACAAATTTCTCTATAAGATGATTCAAAAGGTAGCTCTCGGGCGCATGGTCTTCACAGGTTATAAGCCCTGATTCACAGATATCCCAGGATTGCATATTGTGCTGAAGAATCGCCATCGCTGAACTCTTGATGATAATGTTCTTTCCGGGCTCAGGTTCAAAAAGCCTTCCTATAACAGAATATTCAGGAGTGATCTTGGTGACCTTATCTTTAATTCTGTCTATCAGTTCCCTGTTAAGCACATCTTCGCAAAAACCGGGACCGTCATTCATGTAGACTTCAGTAACTTTATTCTGTTGCTCCTCAGATAAATGGGCCGCAGCAAACAGCGCCAAATGAGCACCCTTGGAATGGCCGCAGATAATAACCCTTCCGGGGGCCATATCCACATGCTTTCTGGCATAGTCGAGAGCCATTTCCTGGGAAGGCACATTAGTATAACTTATCATGAAGTCCTCTTTCCAGCCGATTATCGTGCTGTCAGTACCTCTGTAAGTTATGACCGTAGTTCCGTCATCCAGGATATAGGTAACTGCCGCAAACTGTTTGTCAGAGTGGTCCACAATATCCTGAAAATCCCTAAGAATCATATTTCCGAAACGAACCGACTCCCCGCAGGAAACAACAAATGCCATATCCTCCGGGCCTGCGCCTGCTCTGGTAACCTTAATAGGTCCCTTTCGCTTTGCTCTTTCCACGGCATCGGAGAGAGAAACCTCTTCATCAAAAGCAATGACGTCCTTAAGATCGGTATATACCAGCTCAGAAAGAATGAAATTGTCCTCTATACGAAAAGGTCTTTCCTTAAAAGAAAGATCTCCCCTCCATTTCACATAATCTGAAATATGTGCCACGTGATTACCTCAAAATAATCAGAACTTAACTACTTCCGGTGCATGAACAAAAGAGCTGAAGGTTGCAGTGGCATCCTTCATATAGAACACCTCTGTATTTCTGTCATCAGCGCTGTACATATTTTGAAGTGAAGGATAAGCATCAAGCATGCTTGCCTTTGCTTCTCTTCTGTCATCCTCTACCAGAGTGCAGGAGATTCTGAGCCATTCATCATTGTTAAAGGCACAGATCTCACACTTGGGATTCTTATGGATCTGCTTGGAGACCTCTTTCATTCTGCCCGTCTGGATATAGAGCTTTCCTTCAAAAAGGTTCACAGTGCCGAAAGGTCTTACTCTTGGCTGATCTCCCTCTACAGTTGCAAGATAATAGGTTCCCACTTCCTTCAAAAACTTTTCTACTCTCTGCATGTTCCTCTCCTTTTTATCTCACTTAATATTCATATTGGCAGTAAATTCTTTTTTGTCCTTGTAATAGAAATTTTCAAGCTTTTCGTTGCTGGCAGTTCTGTCAATGATACATTTCACCAGCTGATCAAGCTCGCTTCCATCCTGATAATTGGCTGCAGCAAAGTACTTGATCCTGTTCTCATACATCATCTTGTAGACCTTGGTCTTGTCACCGGTCTCATGATTATATACTCCGATGGAATGCCCGCCGTAGGCATTTACAAGCCTCATACAAGGCACATCCGTATCGCTGTCGCCTATGTAAACAAAATTCCTGAAGGGAACCCTCCTATCCTCCGGAGCGCAATAGTCATTAACCCCGGGGTCGTTTATATCAAGAACTCCCTTTTCTATCCTGAACAAAAACTGAGTCTTGTTGGTATAGTTGACCACCTGGGCAGGCCACCTGGCAACACCCTTTTCATCATAATAAAAACAACTGGCATAAATTTTCTCGAAAGCACCGTTCTTAGCAGGAACTGTGCCTTCTATCATTTCCTTAAGACCGGAAGAAATGATATAATGCTCAACAATTACGCCTTTTTCCTTGCCATAATGGCGTATGCGTTCAAACCAGTCCTCTACACCGGGAAAAAGCTGAACCTTGCTGCCATATTCTTCCAGCGTCTTCCTGTTAAGAATAAGCTTCCCCTCAGATTCCTGAAGCATTTTGTACATATATGCCAGGTTCTGATCCATGTCATTATCTCTGGCAAGCTTGGTACAGGCCTCCCAGAACTTGGGCACATCATAGCCCACGGACTGTATATAGCCCTGGGCCTGCATATCATCAGGAGACAGTGTCTTATCAAAGTCGTAGCAGATCGCCACAACAGGTTCTGAAGTTTTGTGTTTTCTTACAAAGTTATCGTTTGTCAAATAACAACCTCCATATTACTTCTGATCAAGGACCTCGATCATCTTGTCCCAGTCAAGGTTTCTGAGAGCCTTTTCAGCCTCAGCCACAATAGCGGCATCTCCCTGTTCAAGATCACATTTTTTCATCTTACTGATAAGCTCTTCGGCAGAATCATAATCCATATCTTCGGCATAATCCCTGAGATGTCCGTAGGCCTTCACAAGCTCTTCCTGCGAAATAAATTCTCTCTTATCACCCAGATCTCCGCTCAAATAGGAAAGTCTCGAGAGCTTTTCCTTAAATCCCTTATACATGCCGATCATTTCTTCATAATTATCGATTACAAAACGCGGGTCTCCCTTTTTACCTGCTCTTTCAATATTTGCACACAGCTCCATAAGCTGTTTGGCACCAATTATTCTGGCAGAGGTTTTCAGAGCATGTACCTTGATGGAAAACAGTGCTATATCATAATCATAGTAAGCATCATCAAGTACTCTGGCATTTTCATCGATGGTATCCAGGAATAACAGCAGGGCAAAAATGTATGGCTGAACTCCTCCGCTATTCTTAATGCCCTCTGAAACATCTATGCCCTCTACCTCATATAGCCACTTCATATCATCCGGCAGTTCTTCATTTTCGCCATTACTGATAACGGTATTGGGGGTAACAAGTTCCTCCGGCAAAAGCCTCATGATTTCTCTGTCCAAAAGCTCACTGTTTACAGGCTTGGAAAGATAGCCATCAAATCCATGGGACTCATAAAAGACCTTTGCATCCGAGGAATAGTCAGCTGTCAATGCAATTACAGGCATATTCGGGAAGTCTTCTTTTATATGCTTGATCACTTCCAACCCATCCATCTGAGGCATCAGATGATCCAGAAGCACCAGATCATAATGATTTGTTTTAAGCTTGTTAAGAGCTCCCTGCCCTGACATAGAGCTGTCTATCTTCATCTCAGTTTCTTTAAGAGCAGCCTTGATAACAGTGTGGTTCATAGGATTGTCATCCACCATCAGAACAGATACTTTCGGAGCTTTAAATGAAGGTCTGAAAGGACCTTTGTGCTCATTGAGAATTGAAATATCAATCTTTCCTACAGGAGTATCATCAACGATTTTCTGGCTAACCTCAAAGGTAAAGGTGGAGCCCTGTCCGTAAACGCTTTCGCACCAGATCTTGCCCCCCATCATCTCAGCAAACTGTCTGGAAATATCAAGACCAAGCCCTGTTCCCTGGATACTGAGATTTTTGGCTTCATCCAGGCGTTCAAAGGCGGTAAAGAGCTTGTCTATGTCCTCAGGCTTTACTCCGATGCCGGTATCTTCAACAGAAAATCTGAGCTTGCAGGACTCATTATCCTTTTCTACAACCTTAACCGTAAACTTAAGGCCACCCTGTTCGGTGTACTTTACGGCATTGGTAAGCAGATTAAGAGCCACCTGTTTTATCTTGGCCATATCGCCGTACAACTTGGAAGGAATATTTTCATCAATATCCATGTCAAAAGAAAGATCCTTCTGATCGCTCTTTACTTTTATCATGGAAATAATGCTGCAGAGCTGGTCTCTGATTGTATAGTCCATCTCAACCAAATGCATTTTTCCGGACTCGATCTTGGAAATATCGAGAATGTCATTGATAAATCCAAGCAAAGTCTCGGATGCAGCCATAATATCAAAGGCATAGTTCATGATGGACATATAATATGCCTTGGGAACACCGGCGGGGTCCTCTCTTATGAGCATGTCATCCATGCCCATGATCGTATTGATAGGAGTTCGAATCTCATGGGATACATTGGCTAAAAACCTGGATTTGGCACTGTTAGCCCTCTGGGCTTCAAGCTTTTCCTCCTGCATCTTATTGAGATTCATGATTTCAAAAAGATACAACAGCACGCACATTCCCACCATGGTTATATTGGTAAGTGATAAGCCATAGAGGAAAAACTGTAATCCTGTCGCAACATAAGGAAGGATAAGGAAAAGAAGGAGCAATGTAACAATTTTCTTCTCCATGATCTGTCTGTAGGAATAAATAACAGAAAACTGCAGAACAGCAATTGCAAAGGGGAAAAGATAACTTATCACGAAGCCGGAGGATCTGACATAATAGTTATTTTCGTCAAAAACATAATAGAAACCGGTAAACTGAGAAACGATCAGAGTGATAAGTCCAACAGAAAAAATGGCCTCACAGGCGATGAGTCTTTTGGGAATCTTATTGAGTCTGCCCTCTATTTTGTAAAGATCCATGAGATAGAGATTAAATGCATGCGCAACAAACAAAGACAGCAGATAAACAAGAAAATTACTGATACGAACTATCCACCATCCTTTTGAGCTGATATCCCCTCTGTGGGCGTAGGCCAGTCTGTCTGCAAGAAGAAGCAACATAGCCTCTGCCTCAAGACAAACAAGAGCCTGCCTGCGCTTAGGTGTAAGTGTTTTGGTTGAAAAGGCAAGTAAGACGAGAACTCCACAGCTGCCGCTGAGGAAAAGCATCACACTAAGTTGTATATGCCTTAAATACTCAATCATTTTTATACCTGTCCTGAATTAGTCAAATAACAATTCTATTTTACCATATTCACTTGTTCTTTTTGTTATTTTTGCTCTTTTTCGTATTTTTCGTCTTTTTGACTACACTATAGCCAAATTTGCCAACCTTTTCTCCCAAAGTGTAGTATTCTCCGTGGGAATATGCTATGGGATTGGACTTTGCCAGATTGAATCTGCCCTTGCTGTCCATGTAAGCATCATCAACAGATACGCTGACAACTTCACCGATAAACATATCATGACTTCCGAGCTCAACAATGGAATGAACCTTACATTCAATATTGACAGGGCACTCTGCTATTCCGGGAGCTGATATTTTCTGAGATGGTAAAGGAGTGAGCTTCATCTCCTTAAACTTGTCGTAATCCCTTCCGGATCTGACGCCGCACCAGTCTGTGGCCTTGGCCAGTTTCTTTGTGGTAAGGTTGACCACAAACTCTCCGGACTCCTTGATGATATCGTAGGAATATCTCTCTTTTCTGACGGATATTGAGAGCATCGCGGGAGAACTGCAGACATTTCCTGCCCATGCCACTGTTATTATATTAGGCTTCTCCCCCTGTCTCTGACAGCTGACCATCACTGCAGGTATAGGATAAAGCATATTTCCCGGACGCCATATTTCTTTTGCCATATTAATTCCTTTCACAATAAAGAATGTCGCTTGCGACATTCTCGTGCCGAGCGCGGTTGCTGAAGGCAACATATTCCTATCGCGCGAGTGCGCATCCATAGCGGAGCGTTTTTTATGATATAGGAATTTCGGAGAAATTTTCTATATCATAAAAACGGATGAGATACTTTCATTATATCTCATCCGCAGTAAAAACCATTAAATAAAATTATTCACCAAGTTCAGATGTGCAGTGAGGGCAACGGGTGGCCTCAATGTTGATCTCGCTCTTACAACGAGGGCAGATCTTGGTGGTTGCAGGAGCCTCAGCCTCTTCCTTGGCAAATCTCTCTGCTACGCGGTTCATAGTTTTAACAAGGAGGAAAATAACCAGTGCCATAAGGATGAAGTTGATAACTACAGTGATAAATGTTCCGTAGTTAAGAGTAGCTGCACCGGCTTCCTTGGCTGCATCCAGTGTTGCATAGGAGCCGCCGTCAAGAACGACGAATTTGTTGTTAAAGTCGATTCCGCCTGTAAGAAGACTGATAACAGGCATAATGATGTCATCTACCAAAGATGAGATGATCTTCTGGAATGCGCCGCCGATAATAACACCGACTGCCATATCCATTACATTGCCGCGCATAATGAATTCGCGAAATTCCCCGGCAAGGCCTTTCCCCTTACCTGCCACTTTTTTGATTTTTTCTGTCATACTATTTCTCCCTTTTTTTGAATATTATTTAATAATCAAAAAACCAACAATACTCTTGAAATTATAGCACATTCTCTGTAAAATGTAACTTGTTGCAGATGTAGTTCATCGGTAGAATGCAAGCTTCCCAAGCTTGACAGGCGGGTTCGACTCCCGTCATCTGCTTTTCCTTGAATCAAAAGCCTGAAAGCGTGATGCTTTCAGGCTTTTTCTTATCAGCTGTTTTCATTTACATAAATAGTCAGTCTGCTCTGAATAATATCTGCAACCTCTTGGGCACTCTTCTGTCCGCTGAAGAAGGCCGATGCCTCCTCTTCTATGATCGCGTTTATATTGCTGTTCTCAGAATAAATAAGTGTAACTGAACCAATAAAATCTTCAAGTTCTTTCAACTCTTCCTGAGTAAGAGGATCTACAATGATTTCCTGGTCATCAAGATAGTAGGTATCGTCATACTCCTCTTTCTTGTCTCCGTCCATCCAATAAGGCTTCTTAGTGGCTTCCTGTGCCAGTCTTTCAAAAGACGACTTTCTTACAGGGAAATTATACTCAATCTTGTTCTGCGCTTCCTCAGAAAAAAGAGTCTTAACAAAGCTCCAGGCTCCGTCCTTATTGGCGCTGCGGGCACTGATGGCGATGGTCATTTCAGGAAAAAGAACTGAGCAGTTAACTCCCATATCATTAGGGAATCCGATAAAGCTTATATCATCTCCGAAAATAGCCTGTTTGTATCTCTTGTAGTATCTGAACTCCTGAACATATGCCACATGGAAAAGAGCTTTTCCGTTTCTGTAGAAGCTCTCTTTGTAATAGTCATAGTCTTCATCTTTGAAGTCTTCTTTCAAATTTGCTGCATATTCAAGAAACTCAATGAAAGAATCACTGTTAAAGTTACATTTCTTGTTTTCCCAGTCGATATACTTATTTCCTGAAAGAGCAAGTCCTGTCTCTAAAAATCCATTTCTTGTCTGCATACCGAATGCCCATTGCTTATCAGCACCGGAATCCTTTATCAGCTTCTCACAGTCCTTAAAGCTTAATGTTTCTTTTCCTTCGAGATACTTTGTCTTCGTAATAACAGAAGTAACAAAAAATGAAGGAATGATCTTATAAAGCTTTCCGTTGGTCTTGCAGGCCTCAACAACATTTGGAAGCAGATCCTCTTCTGATATATCGGGATCCTTAGCAAAATAATCCGTAAGATCAAGGAACAATCCTTTGTTTATATAGCTGTCTACCGGATTTTCAACACCAAAGAGCATGATATCAGGCACATTTCCTGAAGCAATATCAAGATTGAATCTGGTAGAACCGGCACCATAGTCATCTTCTGAATCATAGGATGAATAATCAACGATTTTGATCTTATATTCATCACTGTTCTTATTAAAGTTAACAGCCGCGGTTCTTACTGAATAGTCAACATAATAGCCCCCAAGGGTAATGATCTTTTTATCCTTAACCTCACTGGCCGGAACCTTGGTGAGTCTCTCCAGATGGTAGTTATAATCTTCATCAGGCAAAACAGCTATGAACTCCTTATCACTCAGGGCCACCATATTGCTAATGCTGTAGCTGACCTGAATATCAGAGTCAATATAATTCAACAGCTTTACCTTTTCATTTTTCGCAACATCAAAGCCAAAGATTGATTCATCAGTGGAAAGGTAGAAAGTATAACCATTTCCGGGAAGAAATGAACTGTCCACATAACTCTTAAGCCCCACTGAAACAGGTTCTCCAAATTTCTTGGTGTCTATATCAAATTCTCTGATCTGCTTTCCGTCATCATCGGAATAATATGAAACGTAAAGCTTACCATCTGAACCAGGAACCAGTTCAAGACTCTTTCCCTTAAGCTCGTTATCATCTGATTCCATCTCAAGAATGGGCTTTAAACCGGCATCCTTTGTATATGCTATAAGACCGAAATTACTGCTGATAACTATAGTTCCATTAATATTCACCATGCCGCCAGATGAAAAATAACCATCAGCCATGTATTCCTTAAGGCTTATCATATCCTGCTTATTACCGTTTTTATCAAATTTTACAAGATAAGCCTGATCCTCCGAATCATAGGCAGGTCCTATTATGGAAGAGTCATCTACCAGAATCTTTTCCTCTGCTGCTGTTCCAGTTTCTGCTTCTGTTTCAGTAGTTTCTTCCTCTCCATCTTCTTCAGATGCTTCTTCAGCGCTTTCATCCTCGTTGGACTCCGCCTGTTCCTCATCCTCTTCTATATATTCCGTTTCCTCATCCCAGAAATATTTAGAATAGAGAATGTAAATATCTCCGTTATCATCAAAGGCAAGATCGCCGTAGCTCTCGTTATCTGACTGAGACAAAGAAAACTTCTGAACATCACTGCCGTCAGTATTAAATGAACAAACAATATAAGAGTTATCAGAATATGTGTATGCAGAAACATAAACTCTGTCACCCACAAGATAGACATTTCTTATATCAGCATGATCACCTATTCCCACATCCATAGTTTCTGCCTTAAACACATAATCCTTGGATGCCTTACTGGCTTCGCTCAGAATGCTGTCATCATCTGTATTCTTATTCTTGCCGCAACCGGTCATTAGACCACAGATCATTGAAAAAATCAGAACAGTACTAATGCTCTTTTTATAAAAGCTCCTTTTCCTTCTCATTATATTTCCTCCTCGATTCGAAATCATACTTTTTATCAAGTATGTACTGCAGTACTCCTCTGGCAGTCCATTTCTTGTTTCTATAGAGATGAACGATCCAGACAGTAATACTTATAACAATTATGCCGATACAAATAAGCCTGAAAAACAAAAGCAGCGCCAGTACATCCTCCCATCCTCTGGCAGTGTTTTCCCAATAGGGGTAAAAAATGGGCTTCCCCCACATACTTCTTGTACCGAACTCTCTAATTACCTTCAAAATTGAAAAGAATGAAAATCTGGCGGTATTATCAATGACACTTATATATCTGTCATCAACACCGGCGCTTTCCTTCACGATCTTGGCAGCAATTCCGTCAACGGGATTGGGCATTATGGCTTCGTAGCAATTAATGCCTCCCGTAAGCATGGTATCACCCTCCTCGGACACCTCCTGGGTAGCAGTCTTGCCGCTAAGTATATCTCCGTATCTAGCAAGGGAATCATAGGAAAGATAAACATAGCTGACGTTAAGTCCTGCAGCCTTCCTGATCCTTCCTCTGTCCTTGTGAATGACTCCTGTAATGTAATGAGGTACTCCGCCGATGGTAACCATTTCTCCCACAATATTGCTGGAGCCAAAGAGCTGCCATGCCAGGTCCTCATCAATGACTATTCCGTCTCGCATAAGGTTATCGTCGCTGAAATATGTACCGTTCACCAGAGTCAGGGGATGAATTATGAAAAAATCACCTCCGACACCGATGGCACTGATATTTTCAGCAGTTCTATCCTCAAAGCTGATGGAAACTATGCCCTGAGCACTGTAGCAACTGGCATAAAGATCTGAAATAGTTGGAACTTTTTCTACAGGTTCCTGTTCATTTCCCATATCTTCGATCTTAATGGTCTCCACAACCTTCTGTTTAGCAGAAAGCTCCTCCGGATCTATATCAAGATAGGTCTCCACTGTAACACCGGCATCGTTTAGCTTTTTCTCGATGTTGTACTCGAGCCTCTTGATGCCCTCGGTTTCAACCATCTGATCCTCGGTAAAAAACAGACTGACCTGAGCCATGCGATGCTCTGTGGACCATCTGTCCGCTCCTGCCATTTCAGGCATAAGTGAAGTGATGTGATTTGCCACTGCCCCAAGAATGAGATTTATCACAAAAAGAGATACCAGGATTATCAAAATGATGTTTCTCTTTTTGTTGGCAAAAAAGGTCCTGAGAGCCGATAAAATATTCTGTTTATCTATTTTAATTTCATGATTAAATAGCTTCATTATCCGTCGGAAAGCCTCACCTGATCTCCTGATTTGATTTCCTGAGTAGCTGTGGTTATAACGTATTCATAACCGTCAAGAGCGCCGTTGATAGCGGTGTTCTTATCATCCTGAGCCATAACGGAAACATCGACTCTTGATGCCACATATCTGTTGCCCAAAGGACTGGACTTACTTACAACAATAAGAACAAATTTGCCGTTGATATCTGTCTTGATAGCGCTGTTGGGAACTATCATGTCATAGTCCACAGCTCTCTCGCCGATTGTCAGGGAAATATTCTGCCCCGGTGTAACATCCTGGCTCTCAATCTTGAAAGTGAGGAGCTTTCTGTTGGAAGGATCCGACTTATCATTTCTGATGCCGGTAAGTGTAGCCTTAAAGTCAGAACCGAACTGCCATGCGTTCTGAGGAAGCGCAGCATCACCAACCTTGAGCTTCTGAGCCTGAGCATTGGTAACAGAAAAGCTGGTGGTCATGTCCTTGCCGTCAACCTGGATAACAGCAATGGTCTCATCTGCTGAGGTGGACTCTCCGGCAACCTTGGATACGGAAGAAATCGTTCCTGCAACAGGAGCCTTAACTGAGGCTCCAACGGAAGCTTCCTCAAGCTTGGCTATTTTTTCCTTCTGCTCTGTGATCTTATCCCTTGCCTGGCAAAGACTTATTTCTGTGTTAATGCTCTTCAAAAGCTCTGTTTTTTCTCTTTCAGCCACCACAAGCTCCTGAGCTGTTTTGTTCTTTTTCTGAGTAGCTGTGGCAAGTTTCTGAGAATAGCTGAGTCCCTGTTGAGTTCCGTAATTGGTAAGCTGAGAGGTATCCTTGTTGTTGGATGCGATAAATCTCTCCAGCTCTTCTATTTTTTCCTGATCCCCGTTCTGCTGGGCAACAGTCAGGTCATACTCTGCCTGAGCGGTGGTATATGCGGGAGTAGCCGCATTATAGGAATTGCCGGCAGCATCATAAGCAGCTGTCTGTGTAAGGAAGTCGATCTCAGCCTGAGCTGCTTCATCGGCAGCTTTTGCCGCATCATATTTGGCATCGGCAGCCCTAAGCTCAGCCTGATAGCTGTCATAGGTTGTCTTTTTGCCGTTTCTTACATTGGTTATAACATTGTCAGGAACATCTCCTGAAAAAAGAGACTGCTCATAAGAAAGCTCCAGAGTCTGAAGGGCCTCCTTAGCTTCCTTGAGCTCATCTGATTCCTTATCCTCAAGATAATAGATGACATCTCCAATTTCCACGTGGGCGCCTTCTTTAACGGCAACACCGGAGATTTTTCTGGTCTCCTTAACAGTAACATTGTAAGGATCCTCAGCGCTCACGGTTCCTGAACCTCTTACCTGAGGGCTGATGGAGCCACTTTCAATCATCTGGGTTGCAACCTGCGGAAGCGAAAAGTTCATGATCGTATTGGAAAAAAGAGTGAGCACCAGCATCACCGACAAAAATGCGATTGTGATGTTCTTTATGGTGTCCTTTCTGTCTCTTTTCCCGTCCTTTGAAGGCTTTTTCTCCGAAAGCTGTTCCTCGGTGAACTCTCCGTCCAATTCATTCTTTTCATCAAAAAAATCTGACATAACTACTCCCTCTTATCCCTTTATTCCTCCCTGGTAGGAGATTCCCTCCACCAGATAGTCCTCGCCGTATAAGAATATCATCAACGGCGGAACCAGATAAATTACTGCTACTGCAAAAGCAAGACTAATTTCCCCTGTATTAATCTTGGATAAAAATACCGAAAGCGGATGAAGTCCTGAATCCGGAAGAAGGATCAGAGGCTGTTCAACCATGTTCCAGTAATCGAAAAATACCAGTATCGCTATTGAAGCTATGCCCCCTTTACACAGTGGCAGGTTAACTCTGGAAAAGATGTACCACTCGCTGGCACCGTCAATCTCCGCCGCTTCAATAACCTCTGTGGGAATCCTTTTCATGAACTTAGTCAAAAGATAAACCGCAAAGGGAGAAAAGAATCCCGGCAGCCATATAGCCCATCTCGTTCCGAAGATCCCCAAGGACTTCGCAACCAGGAAATTGGGCACCAGTGTTACCTGATATGGCATAAGCATCATTATGATATATGAAAAAAAGATTACTCTTTTTAGCTTTCCGTCGTATCTGGCGAAACCATATGAAGCCAGCGTTGCAATTCCCAGTTGCATCACAACTATGGGAACAGCGTAAATAATTGAATTCCAAAACTTGAACAGGTATTCCGGGCTCTTAAACAGCACTGTGTAATACTGGTAAAAGGTAACCATATCCGGAATAAACTTAAGATTCACGGTCTTGGAAACAAAGACCTTACCGCCCTTGGCAGTGGTGGCAAAAACACTTCCGTAATTGGCGCTTATCTCCGACGAGGACATAAAGGAATTGGTGATGGTCAAAATTATCGGAGTAAGGAACAAAACGGCAAAGAATAGAGCTGCCATGGTAACAAGGGCTGTCTTTAAACTGTTTATTCTCTTTTTTCGTTTTCGAATTCTTAAAATATATCTGTCATTCTTTCTCATATCAAAAGCTTATCCTTCCACATCCTTGCCGTATCTGTTCTCGATACTGTACATGATAAATACCAGCCCTGTAACCACGATAAACATTATGATCGCGGCAGAAGAAAGCTTTTGATAATCCAGTGACGTAAAGGTGTTGTTCATAAAATGCTGCAGCATATACAGCGGATCATAGGGATAATCTCCCGTCATAAGATATACTTCCCTGAATACCTTGAAGGAATTGATAAGAGACATGATAGTCACAAAAAGTATTGTGGAAGAAAGATATCTTAACTTGATCATCCAGAAAACCTGGAATTTATTGGCATTTTCCAGAGCCGCAACCTCCAAAAGATCCTTGGGGATGCTGGCCAGGGCTGCCATAAAGAGGATCATGTTATAGCCCAGGTTTTTCCATAGAAACAGCGCCACGATAACAACCTGTGCATAATCGGATTTTAGCCAGTCAATGCGCCCGCCACCGAATACCTGAAGTGCATTGTTCACGATACCGTTCTGGTGGAACATAACCTGCCAGATAAGTACCACAGAAGCCGTGGGAACCATAAGAGGGCTTAAAAAGAAGGACCTGAAATAGCTCTTAAAGGGAATCCTGGATTCCATAACAGCCGCCAGAAACAGTGAAAGCAACACCGCCAGCGGAACAGCCACAAAAGAAAACTTAAAGGTGTTTAAGCCCGCAAGCCTGAAGGCTGCATTGTTCCATACGTTAACATAGTTCCTGAAGCCCACAAATTCCATCTGTATGGGATTATTTATCACAGAATAATAAATAACCACAAAAAATGGGGCCACAAAGAACAGGAATACGCCCAGTAGCGAAGGAAGGAGAAAGAGCCAGGATAAAGCGCTCTTTCTCTCGTTAGCTGTAAGCTTTCCCTTCACCAGTCTATGTAGTTTGTCTTTTTGGAAGAAACAAAACTTTTTCAATTAATTATCTGTATCCCTGATGACAAACTCAGGAATCTTCCCCTTTAAAAATGAATAGGATAACCAGCCTTCAGCAGGTGCACCGTCATAATTTACCTGAACCGAGTACTTGGTATCATCAAATTTAGTATAATCATACCATTTTCCATAATACTCCGTCATAACCGATGCTTCAAGAATTCTCTCGATATCCTCTTTGGATTCATAGGTGACTTCAACAGGCTCAACATCAGGCCATTCCTCACCATCTGCAAATTCCTCAGGATCCATTCCCGGAAGATAATTAACAATCTTTATACTGTCAATCATATCCACGGTGATTTCAGAATAATTATAAATATCATATTTTTTGAGAAGCTCAATGGTATTGGTATAGCTGTCGTAAATTCGGAAATTCAAATTTCCATATTTATCGCCGCTGATGCTGTAGTCAATCTCACCGACAGGAAGCTTGTCACGGAGCTTTGTATATCCGAAGTTTTCAAGAAGGTCCTTACGAAGAGCATCACTGATCTCGTCATAGCTTCCGATCTTGGCTGTTTTAGCACCGTTGCAGCTTGTAAATGTCAGATCACGTTTCTTATTGTATTTATCTTCGTTTCTGAAGGCCTCATCATTAAAAAAGTTGAAGCTGCCTTCAATATACTCTTTGCTGGCAAAAATACTGTCCATAAGAGCAGGATCAGTATCATCCGGAATCATGATCCTTCTGTAGACCTCTCTTCCGTTTTTAAGCCTGTACATGATACTGAATTCCCAGGCGTTTTTATCATACTCCTCATTATTGCGATACCTGGTACCGGCTTCATTCATTTCCTTCATGCCTATTTTGGCAAGCTTCAGGAAATCTTCGGTATTGGTGATGAACATATAATTCTTTTGATAATTATTGAAATAATCACCCTGCCCCAGATAAAGCGCCAGTCCGTTGTCATAATCACTAAGGATACAGCAGCTCTCTACCCTTCCCTCTGAAGGAACATAGCTGTCATATCCGATAAGGTCCCCTTTGAAAATCACAAACACCAGAGATAAAAGTGCCAGAGCAATAACGGTCTGACCTTTTCCCTTGGCAAAAGCCTTGATATCCCCCGAAAGAATTATCTCAGCAATGACACAGCTGGTCAGAGTTGCAAGAATCATGCAAAGAAACAGGATCAGATAAAGCTTCTCGTTCCAGACAATCGTGTATATCTCTCTTACAAGCAATCCAACTCCCAGGCCTACAGCTATGGATGCCACAATCTTTACAAGCCATCTGAATGGTCTGTAAACTATGGTCTTTCCTGCCCACTCAGCCTTTCTTGCCCTTGCGGCAACTCCCACAAGAACAAGGCTCACTACTGCAACGATCAGAGTATCCAGGTCGTGCCAGAAGCTCACATCCACAAATCTCATAACAGATTCAGTATTAAGAAGGAAATCCTTCTCCTGAGACAGCTCTGTAAATCTTAACATAACAGTAGCTCTGTCAAATATCGGAGATGCAATTACATTAAGGTCCTCATTGTAGCTGCATGTGTCAAAAAATAACCTCGTATATCCAAAGAGCTCACCGCCTAAAACCACGGAAATGCATCCGAAAAACATGGTAAGAAGAACTGCCATGGGAATGGTTCCGCTGAGCATCATGGCAAGAACAGTCAGGTTATATATAGCAAGGAAGAACACTATGGTTCTTAAGGTCTCAAGAAGCACCATCAAAAGAAGCGGTCCGCTTATGGCTCCGTAGCAGGCTGCCACGATAAGTCCCAAAACTTCCACCAGGAGATAAATGATAAGGAAGGTGGATACCGCATTGAAGATGTTCTTGGTAACCCTCTGCCTTCTGGTTGTGGGCTGGCTCATATAAAAGTCAAGCTGACTCTGGCTGAACATATATGAGAATCCCTGAAAGGCAAACATAAATGCAACGAAAGCTATCAGTGCCCATCCTAACTGGTCCATACCCATTATTCTGGATACAGCACGGAGTTTTTCCTGAAAAAGAACATCCGGCGTCTGATGATAGATCCTGGCGTAGTTCGATGCTCTGGAAAGCATCATTATAAGTGCCAGAACGTAATAGGCTGCCATCAATGGCAAAGCTATAAAAGAAGTCCAAAGTGTTCTGGAAATGTATTTTCTGTGGTTCTTCATTTTTTCAGTCAAGGATAAATTTTTTGATGTCATACCCCACTACCTCCGTCTCACTTATAAATATCTCCTCAAGGGAAAGGGCCAGAACTTCATAGAAAACAGGATTGCCTCTCTTAAAGGCTGTCTCAATCTCTTCTCTGTCGCCTCTTACAGTGATCGTATGAAGCCTTCCCCTCTTTTCATGGATAAGAACCTTGAGTCCCTCCAGGGCCTTCTTCTCATCCTCCTCACTGCCAAATACACACTGAACCTTCTGCATCTGCAGCTTCATATCTGCTATATCCTGGGAAAGAATCACGCCGCCCTTATGAAGAAGTCCCACGTGATCGCAGATATCCTCCAACTCTCTAAGATTGTGTGAAGCAATTACAGGTGTAAGCCCTCTGTCTGCCATATCTGCGGCAAATAGGCTCTTAACTCCCTGTCTCACCACCGGATCAAGGCCATCGAAGGTCTCGTCGCAAAGGATATACTTGGTTCCTGCGCAAAGCCCAAGAAGAATGGACACCTGCTTTTTCATACCCTTGGAAAAAGTATTGATCCTTCGGCCCTTTTCCAAACCAAATCCGTCGCAGAATTTGAAGAATCTCTCCTTATCAAAGTTCTCATAGATTCCCTCAAAGTAGTCTGCCATATCCTCCGGTGTGGAATTTGGAAGAAAGAACTGATCGTCTGAGATATAAAATATATCCTTCTTAACATCGGGATTGTCATACACCGGTCTGTTGTCCACAAGGACAATTCCCGAATCAGGCTTAATTACTCCTGAAAGGATCCTGAGCAATGTACTCTTTCCTGCGCCATTGGTTCCAAGAAGTCCGAACACTTCTCCGTCAGATACATTAAGAGTTACACGATTGACAGCTTTTATGTTGTCGAAGGATTTTTCAAGATCTAATAATTCAATCATGCGTTGCCTCCCCTTTTTGTTTTTGATTCAATTCTCTGCCTTATCTCTGTCATTAGTTCATCCATTGGTATTCCGATGTCATCAGCCTCCTTAAGAAGCTCCAATACGGATTGGATAAGCTCTTCCTTTTTGCTGTCCTTAAGGGAATCGTTGCCCTTTACAAAGTTGCCCCTTCCCTTGACAGTGTAGATAAAGCCTTGTCTTTCCAATTCGGCATATGCCTTTTGGACAGTGTTGGGATTCGTAGACAGCTCAATAGCCAGGCTCCTGACAGATGGCATCTGATCATCCGCCTGAAGTATGCCCTTGTAGATCTGAAATTTGAAATTCTCTACGATCTGCTCGTAGATAGGCCTGGAATCCTGATAATCAATTAGTTTCATATCGCCCCACCCTAAAACACGTTTACAGTTGCTGTGAATTAAGTGTACTAACATTACTAGCACAGTTAAATAATAAACGCATATCTAAATATTTGCAAGTAAAAAAGCTTCACTTTTTCAAAAAAGAAAAAGTGAAGCTCTTTAAGCATCCGTTATTATCTCTTATCCTTATCAATAAATTCCAGAAGAATGATAGCCAGGGCTACATATACCACGATCCAAAATACAAGCCACCTCCAGCAGGTCAATACAATTTCGCTGTCAAAATTGTATTCCTGCTTCTGGTTTAGCTCGCCGGACTTCATAAGAAGCTCATCCCTGAGCTGATTTTCCTCAATATATCTGAAGGTTTCCAGCAAGGGCTTTTCACCCTCCACCTCCAGGTTTGACATTTTCAGGGCGCTGTTCCAAACAGAGACCATAGGCAGTGAGTTGTAATCACCCTGGGCACAAAGAGCAGTTTGCCCCCACTTGGTGGCCGTCAGGTTGGTAATGAACATGGCATCCTCAGGAACACTGAAATAGCCTCCGGAAAAAAGCAGCTGAACTATCAAAAGAAAAGGCATAACAGTCATGGCTGTGGTAGTTGTCCTTGATAAAGCAGATACCAAAAGCGCCAGCATATCAGCGGCATATGTAACAAGAAACATTGTGATTCCGAAATCCACTAAGGGCCATGGAGTAACAAGGCTCTGTTCCGGCAAACTCATTTTCATAAACAGGCAGACAAAAACAGAAATAACCACCTGAAGAAGACAGAGAACACATTGATATATCATGTGGGAAGCAATATAGGCACTTATATGAAGTCCTGCCCTGTGCTCTCTTTTCAGTATAGCCCTCTCCCTGCATATTACCTGTATGGAGTTAAAAAAGCCGTTCCAGACACAGATACAGGCCAGGGCAAAGGTGCCCATGATCGTTCCTTCCATGGTCTTAAAGTTATTGGCTCCCACCGTGAAGCATACAAGGCCGGCTATAATAGCTGCCATGGGGAGTACCTTCCAGTCATTCTGGAACAAAAACATTCTGAAAAGCTTTCCAAGATAGATGAAAGTCTGAGCAAAGCGCCCTCTGTGTTTATACTGATAGTCATCCATAACCTTCACCCCACCTTCTCTTTTATTCTGTCAGCGTATTTTTCAACGAACTCATCGGCTCTGCCTTCTCCACCCTCATCCTTCTGATTGATGGTAAGAAGGATCTCTTCCATGGAATTCTTACCAAAGAACTCATAGGCTTCCTTAACAGGTCCATACCAGGCAAGTCTTCCCGTCCTGTTGGCATCCTTTGCAAGAACGATCACATCATCAAAAAGATCTATGACTCTGTCAGGAGTATGGGTAATTACCACAACAATCTTGCCTGAATCAGCTATATCCCTGAGGCTCACAAAAAGATTTCTGGCCACTACGCCGTCAAGACCGGAATCCGGTTCATCCAGGATAAAAAGATCCGGATTGGAGATAAACTCCATGGCAATGGAAAGTCTCTTTCTCTGGCCGCCGGAAAGCTTTTCAACCAGGTTGTGCTTTACTGATTCCAGGCCGAACTGATCTAGCATTCTGGCTATTCTGTTTTCTCTTTCCATGACTGAGGCTTCCACGGGAAGTCGCATAAGTGCTGAATCAGTAATCGTATTTAAAACTGTATCATTTCCCCTGACAAGATCCTGCTGAGGAACAAAGCCGATATTGTACTTCATCTTAGAATACTCTTTGTAGATATCCATTTGGTCAAGCTTGATATTGGCATTGGCTTTTTCATAGCCTGTCACAGCATTGAGATATGTGGTCTTACCGGCTCCTGACCCTCCGAGAAGAAGAACCATATGTCCCTTGGGTATCGTCATATGAATATCCTTGAGCAGAGTTTTCTTTTTAAAGAAATCAATAACAGTCCTGTCGGTAATATTTACAGTAAGGCCTTCATCAATAGCCTCGATGTCATGTCCCAGGGTTTTGGCAGCATCTTTTTTCCTATGATCCTCATATATCTTTGAGGGAACAAAACTCTTTGATACTCCCCAGATAAATACTGTAAGGGCCTCAAAAAAGCCAAAGCCCAGCAGCCATAATTTTCTTCGGTTAAAAATCTTACATAAGCCAAGATAAATCTTGATCATGTAGATATAATTAGCCACCAGAATTCCCAGCATCGGAATTGACAGAAACAGAACCACCTTATTATACGCACCGAAAATCCGCATCAGTATGGTTATAACATATCCGATGGCATTCAAAACAGAATAAGTGCGGCCTTCCTTCTCCTTGTCGGCACAGAGGGCAATGTTATACTCTCTTGCCACAGGTACGAATGCAAATATCTTTCTTACTCCGCATTTTTTAAAGATAAAAAAGTAGCCTATAGTCACCAGAATGTATCGTATTATCCCGATTACATCCTGAAAATTAAATACTCCGTCATTTATAAATAAAGATATCATACGCTCTTCTCCTTAAGCACCACATTTAAATAGTTATATGGAATCTCTATTCCATTCTCCTCAAGGGCTTTAAAAATTCGTGTATTAACTTCGTCGACAACAACCTCTGTTCTTATGTTATGAGGATAATATATGGTAGCTCCCATAATAAGTGAGCTTTCCTCCAGTTTAAGGAAATATACGGATTTACTGTTTGGATCATCCGGGTTGTATTTATCTTCATTAAGTGTAAGGGGACATTCACAGATAGTCTTCCTTATAACTTCCTTGGCTTTGTCAATATCAGAGCCATAGCTTATGGGATATCTGACCTCTATAGACCTTGGAACTTTGTTGTCGTAGCTAAAATTTATGATATGCATGGAATTGGCTCTATTATTTGGAATAATGAGCCTTGTGGTATCAAGAAGACAGATGACAACATGGCGAAGGGTCAGCTTTTCAATGATACCTGCTCTTCCATCCTCCAGCATAATTCTGTCCCCCACATCAAAGGGCTTATAAATGCTTATCTCAAGGCCCGCAAACATGTCCTTAAGGACTTCATTTGCAGCAAGACCTACAACCACCGCAATAACTGCAGTACTGCCAAGAAGAGACTGCGCAATTTTGCCTCCCCCAAGGGGAATTACGATAAAAACCATGGCAAGGACTACAGAGACAGCTTTCTCCATGAACTGCAGTGTAATACTGTTTCCCTTCTTTGCCCGGATCTTTCTGAATATTCTCTTGTTGAGCTTCATGAAAACCAGGAACAGCAGAATATATACAGCCATAATAACCAGTATAACCGCAAAGGCAATTGCAATAGTAACTAGCTGTACAGCAATAGGTTCATCCCCCACAGTACTGCTTATGGCGCTAAGGACTACTTCAAGAAAAGATTGTTCCATATTTATGATCCTCCATAATATATTATACCGCATATTTATCTCCTTATATACGACAATATCTTTTATGAAGGCATAAAAAAAGCACGAAACATAAAGTTTCGTGCTTTCACTTAATTCTTAAAGCTGTGTACCGGAGCTGGAATTCGGCCTGTGCGGTTTACGAAATTATCACAGGAGAACTGATTGACCGGCATAATGGGAGCATATCCCAAAAGTCCTCCGAACTCAACCGTCTCGCCTACGCCCTTGCCTATAACAGGGATAAGTCTTACAGCAGTGGTCTTCTGATTGATCATTCCGATTGCCATCTCATCTGCGATGATACCGGCTATTGTTGTATCCTTTGTATCTCCGGGAATTGCTATCATATCAAGACCTACAGAGCATACACAGGTCATAGCCTCAAGCTTTTCAAGAGTAAGGGCTCCTGCCTCTACTGCATTGATCATTCCCTGATCCTCGCTGACAGGGATAAAGGCACCGGAGAGACCGCCTACATAGGAGGAAGCCATAACTCCGCCCTTCTTAACCTGGTCATTGAGAAGTGCCAGGGCTGCTGTGGTTCCGGGAGCACCTGCGTGCTCAACACCGATCTCATGAAGGATGTCTGCTACGCTGTCACCAATGGCCGGTGTGGGAGCCAAAGAAAGATCAATGATTCCGAAGGGAACTCCCAGTCTCTTTGAAGCTTCCTGAGCCACCAGCTGACCAACTCTTGTTACCTTGAAGGCTGTCTTTTTGATGGTCTCACAAAGTACCTCAAAGTTCTCTCCTCTTACCTTCTCAAGGGCTGTCTTAACAACACCGGGGCCTGAAACACCGACGTTGATGATCTTATCTGCCTCAGTCACTCCGTGGAAAGCACCTGCCATGAAGGGGTTATCATCAGGAGCGTTACAGAATATTACAAGCTTGGCACAGCCAAGGGAATCGTTTAATTTTGTGGCTTCCGCAGTCTTTTTAACAATGGTTCCCATAAGTCTTACGGCATCCATGTTGATACCGGTCTTGGTGGAACCAACGTTAATTGATGAGCAAACAAGCTCTGTTGAAGAAAGAGCCAGTGGAATGGACTCAATAAGAAGTCTGTCAGCCTGGGTCATACCCTTACTTACAAGGGCTGAATAACCGCCGATAAAGTTAACTCCCACATCATGGGCTACCCTGTCCAAAGTCTTGGCGATACTTGCAAAATCCTCAGGGCTCTGGCAGGCTGCGCCGCCGATAAGAGCTATAGGAGTCACCGAAATTCTTTTGTTAACAATGGGAATACCGAATTCTCTGGATATCTGATCTCCGGTTCTTACAAGATCCTTGGCTGCATTGTAAATCTTGTCATAGATCTTCTTGTTGAGCTCCTCAAGATCAGAGCTGATGCAGTCCAAAAGGCTGATGCCAAGGGTAATGGTCCTGACATCGAGGTTTTCTTTTTCTATCATTTCATTGGTCTCAACGACCTCAGATACGTTTATCATAGTTTATCTCCTCTCCACTTTCTGAATTATGACACCGAATCAAATCCTGTGCATGGAGTCGAAAATTTCTTCTCTCTGGCACTTGATCACAACACCGATCTTTTTTCCGAGTGCATCAAGATCATCCGCCACTGTATTAAAATCCTTGTCAGTTCCAGCCATATCTACGATCATCATCATATTAAAATAGCCACTGACGATAGTCTGGGAAATATCAAGAATATTGATTTTGGAATCTGCAAGATAACTGCAAACCTTTGCAATAATACCAACTGTGTCTTTACCAACAACTGTAATGATAGTCTTGTTCATAATTCCTCCCTATATAAAAACCTTTTGACTACAAAGTTAACAACTTATAAGGCAAAAGTCAATCGGATTATTTCTTATTTAATCGTGATTCCTTACAATCTGTCTGGAAAAGAAATATGTGTACAATAAAAAAAGAGCCCCCTTTTATCGGGGGCCCTGTAGTTTTATGAATAGCCGTTAAGTATAAGTCTGAGTCTGTATCCTGTTTTATTCTGAAATGCCTGCTGCAGATTGTCAATCTGTCCATCCATGAAAATTATTCGATTATCCTCATCGCTCTTGGATACAAGATTGCCGTTCTCATCATAGGTTGCTGCACTGGTAAAGTCCATAACTATCTCATTAGCTTTGACATTGCCTTCTCCGTAAATGGAAGGAAACAGAACATAGCTGAGTCTGTCATCATTCTTGTCATACATCAGCACATCGGGAAGGTAAGAAACAGCAAAATCCCTTGCTCTGTCCAAAAGTCTCTGGTCATCAGGATTCTCAAGAGCATTTTTCAGTTCATTTTTAACAGTATCATTCAGTCTGTCAATTCTGACGCAGGATCTTAAGAAAAAGTATTTGTATTCCATAAGATCAGTCTTTTGGAAATAACTCTTCCTATCTTCTTTTACTTCGAGGATGCCCATCTCATTCATCTTATTCTCGGTATCCTCAAAAACTCCCAGCTTGTGGAAATAGTCTCTCAGCAAAAATCTGTAAAACTGAGAAAGCTGCATATATTCTTCATCCAGCAGTTCCTCCGGAACGCCGCTTTTCTTATAAGCCTCTTTAAATTCATCCAGGCCTTTTACCTTAAATTTCTCTTCCAGTT
The DNA here is from genome assembly GCF_000621605.1 of Butyrivibrio sp. MC2021. GTDB lineage: Bacteria > Bacillota > Clostridia > Lachnospirales > Lachnospiraceae > Butyrivibrio. The sequence continues at coordinate 462,311 of NZ_JHXX01000001.1, forward strand.
CTATTCTCATTTTTTATTCCCTGTTAAATCCGCTTATTTTTTCCAGTTCCTGCAGTAAATCAGCGATTGAAGCATAGTCTACAAGATGATTGTCAATATAGACTGTGTTATCGTGGGTAAGGTCAATAGTATAGAGTCCGGCGCCGTTCTTGTCATATAAAGAAATCCTGTACCAGAGTTCTCCGGTTTGTTCGGAATTATCCAAGAATTTTACTGAGGAAATACCCTTTTTGATAACATCCAGGTCACTTCCCTTAAAATCATATGAAACACCCTGTACAAAATTATTCTCGGTAGCCTCTCTGAAATCAGCTTTGGCTGTCTCTGAAGCCATTGAAAGATATTGGGCCCCCGGAGTTCTGTGATATCCTGACACATATCCGTGGTCCTGTTCCAGCTTTTTGCAAAAGCTCTTAAGACCTTCAGTACACTCTAAATAAACCTCATCCTTAATGTTGAGGTTGTAGGATGAATCAACCAAAAACTCGTATGCAGCATTGCCGTCAGCATCATAGCAAACCAGCTTGTAATTGCAGTGCATTCCTGTATTTCCCGGCTTCTGCTTAAGCTCTGGAAGTATTCCCATAAGCGAGCTGACCTCATTAATACTGAGCATTTCATTAAGTTCATCCGCATACATCCCGGAAACACAGTCCTCAAGACATACGCTATCTATTTTCCCTCTGTCAATCATTACACCCTTATTCTTAACACCACATGAAATCATAAATGCCATCAATACACCAATAGAAAGAATAACTAAAAACTTTTTCATTTATTTGGAATCCTTTATATCATACTTAAAGTATGCGTAGTCAAACTTGCATCCTGATTCATTGGGATCGATATAATACTTCTTTCCCCATGATGAAACGATGATAAGTCCATCATCCGTAAATCCTGTAACAGTCATAGCATGTTCGCCTGTGGGATCCTTAAGAGGATTGCCTGTTGCAGGGTCAATAAGATGGAAGTTACCGGTCTGCAAAATAATATGTCCATCATCATAATTATGGAAGTTCTCAGGAGTGATCTGTACAGAATTATCAACCTTGACACTTACACCCTTATCCCTGAGGTACAGCTCTGTTCTGTACTTTCTCATAGCCTCAGTGGTTCCCCAGCCCTGAGTAGCCGATGAGTCCTCACCGGGTTTATAAGTATCGATTCCGAAGAACCAGCTCGCATTGTGGTTATCTGTGGAAGCGTAAATATCAGTGATAAGCATGTTGTAATTCAGAGTTCCGTCAGGTTTATACATATCAAAACCGAATTTCTGTTTGAAAAGATCCTCTTTTCCCTTGAACTCCTCAAAAATAGTATTGGCAATGGCAACGTAGCCACAGCCCTCACTGTTAAGCTTGGTAAGATAGTCAGCCACCTGCTGATCTGTGGTCAGTTCAGGATGATATTTTCTGACAAGATCATAAAGATCATCCTTCTCATCTCCGGTAGCATTCATGGGACCATGCTGTTTGCCGCCATACTGCTCGCCGGTCTCAACGTCAAAGGGGCCGGGATTTGGTGAACATGCACCGCCTGCGCCGGTTCCGTTGCCGTTTCCGTTACCGGTTGTATAACCTTTTCCGTCAGCCTTACTAATATTCCCCATAATATTCTGCTCGGCTTTGGAATAGGTGTTACAGATAATTACAAGCTGATTGCCAAGATTCTGAGTTTCAACAGCTCTTTTCAGTGTCAGATCCGCACAGGCCTTGAGAGCCACATCAATAGCTGCACTTGTCAAAATGCCGGTGGCAATCTGTCCCCTGAGGCTTTCAATCTCAGCACTGTAATTTCTAAGTTCGTTTTGAGCATTGTCAAATATCATTGCATTGCTCTTACATTTAGTCGGTTCAATCGAAAACATATGCACTCTCCCATCCAATACTAGTTTTTTACTTACTAATATTTTTAGCATATTTTCTGATAAAAATGCTGATTTTCTGACGAAATGCACTTGAAATCGGACGAATGACATGTTTAGTAGCAAAAAAGCGTGAATCAGAACTCCAAAACAGGAGATAATTCAGATCTGTTTGCAACTATGAGAGGGAAATCATTTCCTCTGTAGGGATTGTCTCCCATTTCAATTTCCACACGAACAGTTTCATATGCAAGCTCAGGAAGATTATTTTCTTTGGATAAATGTCCCAGAAATATACCCTGCATCTTATCGTTAAGGAGTCTGCAAAGAAGCTCTCCGCTCTTATCATTGGAAAGATGGCCCTTGTCACCCAAAATACGTCTCTTAAGCTGATATGGATAGGGGCCTGTCTGGAGCATTCTCACATCATGGTTTGCCTCCAGCAAAAGGGCGTCGCAATCCTTCAGACAGTCCACAGTATACTCGGTATAGCACCCAAGGTCTGTGGCCACGCCCACCTTTTTGTCTCCGCAATAAATCCTGTATCCGCAGGGGTCCAGAGCATCATGAGATATCTTCATAGGATTGATGATCATATCTCCCACACTTACCTGTTTGTCTGCGATAACAGGAATAAAACGAGATTCTGTCATCTCATTTTTCTTATCGCTGCAGCGAATACCCTCAATGGTTCCTGCTGTGGCATAGATCGGAATATCATATTTTTTCAAAATGGTATGAAGCGCAGAAATGTGGTCCACATGCTCGTGGGTCACAAAGATAGCGCTGATATCTGAAAGGCCCAGATCAAGGCCCTTAAGTCCTTCTTCAATTCTCTTTTTGCTGACTCCCGCATCAACTAAAATGTGGGTGTTATCGGAACCCACGTAGGTGCAGTTACCACTGCTACCGCTGGCAATACTTGTAAAACGCATAAAAAAATAACTCCCTTAAAACAAAACTCAATTCATAATAACATAAAGAATCGGTCTGTGGTTTAAAATATTAACCACAGACCGCCCTATTGGTTAAATCATCTTACTTCCAGTATACTTCTATCTTATCTCCCTCATGGATCGGCTCCATGTAGTCCGGTGTAGCACCATTTAATATGGTCACTATGCTTCTTCCTTCCGGCTTGGACAGGTCAAAATCGATGGCATCAAATATATCCACAAATACATAATTGGCCTTGCCATGAAGGGTTACCGCATCATTATTGACTATCAGGTGAAGATCATGGGCCAAAATATTCTTTACCGGCTCCTGTTCTTCCTTCTCATAAACATTATCTTCATCGGGAAGCTCATCAAAGGTAACCTGACCTGCTTCATTTGTCTTGATCTTGAGGCTCTCATCAAGATCCTCATAGGATTCCTCGTTTTCCTGGCTGATGGCAACTTCATCGGCGGTCTGGAAATCCTTATAGTAGTCCATAATGGCCTCTTCAGGATCCTTGAACTCAACCTTGAAGTTCTCATATACAGGAGTTCCGGCATCTCCACGCTCATTGTTTACTATGATCACGGTGTCCTCAGTCAGCTCAATATCCATAAGCTCAGCTATCTGGGCTGCGGTATTGTAATCAAGGACCTTGACCTCATCACCGGGTTTGATATTGTAAAATCCGGTCTGAGCCTCGCCGTTAACCGTGGCATATCTGGAAGCTTCCACATTTTTGCCGTTAACATTGACGTTAAACTTGGTCTTAAACTCCGGAATACTCTCTATAGTAGCCTTGCCCGGTGCTCCCGCTGTAGAAGGAGTCACGTTAATGATATCGTTGGCATGGATTTTGGAATGAATATCCGCAGGCTTTCCGTTAAGCTTGATAACAGCGGCTTCTCCCGGCTCTCCTCTGGAGGTTCTCTCTTTTCCGTTGACGGTGAACTTCAGCTCCTCGCCTCTCTTAGGGAAAAGATCTTCATTTGGGAATGCCATCTGCATGGCAGCATCCACGATCTGCAGCTTGCCGTTGTCGTAGAGCTTGGTCTGGGTTCCGTTAAAGGATACGAAGATAAAGTTGTTGGCCTCTTCGTAATAACTTATACAGATACCAAGAGGTGTAACAAGAAGGGAATCCCTCTCTATTCCGTCGTTATTAAGGAAGGTTATATTCTTCATAACCTCTTCGCCTCTCAAGGCTACACGCTCTTCAGGAATGTTCATATCCTTGGCAATAGCCTGGGTATAACCCGGAACACATCCGCCACCGCCAACTACGAATACAGCGCTGACCGCCTTATCGCCGTTGAGCTTCATGATTTCATCAGTGGCTCTCTGAGCCATCTCATCCACCTTGGGCTTTATTATCCTGGAAATCTCTTCAGCTGTGATAATCTTCTGAAGTCCCATGATATCGGTATATTCAACCTGATCACTGTGGCTGGCTTTTATCTTGATCTCATCAGCGGAGTTAAAATCCACCAGACAGTGCTGGGCAATGATCTCTGTTATATCGTCTCCGGCTATGGGAAGCATTCCGTAGGCTGTGATGGAACCGTTATCTGTAACACAGATATCAGATGTTCCGGCGCCCACGTCAACCAGAGCAAGATTCAGCATCCTGAATCTGTCGGGAATAGCAACCATCATTGCGGCAATAGGCTCGAGAGTTAAGTTCGCAACATTAAGATCAGCTCTCTCGCAGGCCTTGTAAAGACCGTCAACACAGTCGTCAGGAAGGAAGGTTGCAATAAGCTCAACGCTAACCTGACCGGCTTTATGTCCCTCAAGATTGGCTATCTGATAGCCATCCAGGTAATAGTGCATTACAGAATATCCAACCAGATAAAACTTAAGGTTGGAGGTGTTTTTTTCAAGGAATTCAGCGTAGGCTTTTTCCACGGCAGAAGAATCAAGATTGTAGATATCCTCATCAGTTATGGTATGTCCCTCAGGATATTCATAGTCATAGCTGATCCTGACAGTGCGAAGCACACGGCCCGCTGCTGCTATACATACATCAGTCAGATGAATGTCTGTCATCTGCTCAAGCTTTTCCTTGACCACTCTGACAGTGGCACCGACTTTTCCGATGTCATGAATCTGTCCGTCAAGCATGGCTCTGGTCTGATGCGTCTCAACAGCCTGCGCGATTACATTGAACTTATTGTCGTTCATATAACCCACAGTACCAACAACACTTCTTGTTCCGATATCCAGTCCGAATACTATTTTCTGATCTGCCTGTTCCAAACTAGCCATCACACTCTCCAATCCCCAATTTTTTTGTCTATCTGCCCTGCGGCTAAAGAGAGATCGCCGCTGTTGTCAATTACGAATTCGCAGTGTTTCCTGAAAGTTTCATCATCAAGCTGTTTTCCAAAGATGTCAGTAATCTTCTCGTCCGAATAGCCTCTGGAATCTTTAAGTCTCTGCCTCCTTGCATCCTCAGATGCATATACATACCAGAGCTCATCGGCTATCCGGTCATATCCGTTCTCTATAAGGAGCGCCGCTTCTACAAAAACAAAATCGTGCTCCTGCTTTTCTTTTTCACTCTCTATAATATTAATAATAAAGGTATTTACTGCAGGATGCAAAATATTATTTACTGTTTTTAGTTTATTTTCATCATTAAAAATAGCAGATGCCATTTTTGCCTTATCGATCTCGCCGTCATCCCCCAGAATTCCTTCTCCCAGGAAAGCCACCAGCTCGTCATAGGCGGGATATCCCTTTTTCTTGATATCATTGGCAACATCATCCGAAAATATCACGACACAGTTGTAATTCCTGCTGATATAGTCAAGAACCGTGCTCTTCCCCGCACCGATTCCTCCTGTAATACCTATAATGTTTGTTTTTCCCTTAGTCAGCACTTTTTCATCCCCTATTATTTAGCTTCATACCAGTCGGTGCCTGTATGGCATTCAACCTCAAGGGGCACTGACAGCCTTGCTGCGTTCTCCATCTCCTGCTGCAAAAGAGCTGTAACCACATCCTTCTCATCAGGAGATGTCTCTATAACAAGTTCATCATGAATCTGCAGAATAAGCCTTGATTTAAGCTGTTCCTTCCTGAGTCTGAAAAAGACATTGATCATGGCAATCTTCATGATGTCTGCAGCGGTACCCTGAATAGGCGCATTCATGGCAACTCGCTCTCCAAACTGTCTCATATTGAAATTGCTCATCTTAAGCTCAGGGATAGGTCTTCTCCTGCCATATAAAGTGATGCTGTAGCCGGTGTTCTTGGCATCCTGGATGACCTTCTCCTGATATGCCTTAACTCCCGGATAGGTCTCAAAATACTTATCCATATATTCCTTGGCTTCAGACCTTGAAATGGAAAGATCCTGGGAAAGGCCGAAGGAACTGATTCCGTATACAATACCGAAGTTAACTGCCTTGGCGTTTCTCCTCTGAAGAGGTGTAACCTCATTAAGGGGCACATGGAACACCTTGGAAGCAGTAATGCTGTGGATATCCTCACCTTCATGGTATGCGCTGATAAGTCCATGATCCTCAGACATATGAGCAAGAATACGAAGCTCGATCTGTGAATAGTCAGCATCTGCAAATACATATCCATCCTTCGGAACAAAGACCTTGCGGATAAGTCTTCCAAGCTCTGTTCTCATGGGTATGTTCTGGAGATTGGGCTCAGTGGAGCTGATTCTTCCGGTAGCGGTAATTGTCTGATTAAAGCTGGTGTGTATCCTTCCGTCTTCTTCAATGAAGGCTGCCAGTCCATCGGCATAGGTGGATTTAAGCTTGGCAAGCCCTCGGTATTCCAGCACATCTGCCACAATGGGATAATCCGGAGCCAGCTTATCAAGAACATCCGCCGCTGTAGAATATCCGGACTTGGTCTTCTTCTCGGCAGGAAGTCCCAGTCTCTCAAAAAGTATCTCTCCCAGCTGCTTGGGTGAATTGATGTTGAACTCACAGCCTGCTGATTCATAAATCTTCTTTTCAAGCTCGGTAATTCTCACCTGGAGCTTGTCACCGTAGGCCTTAAGCTCATCTCTTCTTGCAATGATTCCCTCTTTCTCCATGGCAAAAAGGATGTATGAAAGGGGCATCTCTATCTCATAGAAAAGTCTGTCCATGCCTGTCTTAACCAGCTTCTTCCTGATAAGGGGCGCTGCCAAAAAGCAGGTGTAGGCCGCCTTGCAGGCATATTCGGAAAGAGCCTTTTCATCCGCATCTCTCAAGGGTTCCTTGCCAAAATAGTCCTCTTTTTTCTTAAGGGTGAGCTTGAGATATTCTGCGGAAATATCCTCTATTCTGTAGTCATTCTTAATGGGATTGTTTACATAGGCACCGATCAAAGTATCAAAGCATCTTGCTCCGTCAGTAATACTCTCGTCAGAAGTGTATCCAGCGGTTCTGGAACTGATCTCACAGGGCTCGAAAAATCTGTAACTCTCCTTGATATCAAAGGTTGCCAGGGGCGCCTCTTTACTTAATTCTGCAAGTTTTGTGCCAAGGTAGTTCTCAGTGATAAATCCCTGAACCGGAATAAAATACGCGCTTTCCTTGTCAAAACAAAGGGCAAGGCCAAGAAGTTCCTTATCCTTGGAACCGGTTTGTTTGTATTCTGTAATGGGAAAATAACCTGTAAAATTCTCAGATCCTCCACGGCCGTATTCCAATGCCTTAGAGAATATCTTTTCAACCTCATTAAGATCTGAGGTGATTTCAATCTTAAGATTAAAAGAAATGCCGCTCTTAACATTCCCCATAGGTGAGATATCAGAAAGCACTGCTGTAAGTCTCTCTTTAAGTTCATCGGAAACAGGCGCACCCTCTGCCTCAGCATCGGTTCCTGCAAGGCTCTCATCAACTTTCTTTAAAGCGGCCAATAGTCCTTCAGCCTGGCGCTTGATATCTGTGACCTCTTCTTTTTCATTTTCACAAAAGCTGATATATACGGTATCGTACTCTCCGGAGCCTATCATTCCCGATAGTTTAAACAAAGCACCGTAAAGCCCGTTAATTGCATTGCCTTCGCTGTCACAAAACACAGGCAGCGCGTAATAAGCATCTCTTATAAGTTTGGTTCCGTCTGTTACAAGTTTTCTTTCTGCCATAATTCCTCGATCATCAAGTAGTTTTTAATATAGTGCCACTGTCAGAATAACAGTAGCCACTGTCATTGCTGCCACCAAAAGTTCCAAAAGAAGGCTCACCGCCACCAGATATTTTCTGACTTTGAGCTTTTTCCTGGCATCCCTTAGCATATTATCCAGTTCTTCTTTCAGATTGAAAGTATTGCCGTCCTCAAGTCTCTTCATACCAACCAGTACAAGAAACTGGATGGTCAGCTCCTCTTTGCACTCCGGACATCTGTCCATATGCTTAAGAAACTCCGCAAGATCTCTGTTATCCAGATCATCCTCCAGAAACGGCGATATCATCTTTTCAGCATCTTTACAATTCATATAGGAAATCCCAATATATTGTGTATTAAAAAGTAATTAAAGTATCTATTTCTACAACATATAGAATACTACAAAAAGTGTACATTTACAATGAAAAACAGGAGGTTGAAGCAGTATCAAACCTCCTGTTACAGCCCATATTTACTTGATTTATGAAGCGAAGCTGTCCTTGATCCAGGCCTTGATGTCAGATACGCCGTGAAGCTTCTTAAAGCCATCACCGCTAGCGATTACAAGGGTAGGCGCCTGCATGATTCCAAACTTCTCCACAAGATCCGGATTCTCATTGGCATCCAGGGCCTTGTAGATAACACCTGCCTTATCAAGCATTGTTCCTGCTATAACACAGTTAGGACAGGTCTGGGTCTTAAAGAGCATTACAGTGTCAGCTGTAAGATTGTCAAGACTCTCACCGGCTTCCTTGTTGGACTTCTTAACAGCAGCCTCTACAAAGCTCTCTGTCTTGGGGCCCTGATGGGTAAGCTGTGACTTGCCGATATTGTAAACCTTTCTGTCCTTATATTCCTGAGCCTTGCCGTCATTCCAGTTGGCAACCGGTCTGTAATAACCTGTGATTCGGCTGTAAACCTCAGTCTTCTGTCCGCAGTGAGGACATACTGCCTGCTCACCATTAAGATAACCGTGTTCCTTACATACGGAATACGTAGGTGACATGGTGTAGTAAGGGAGCTTGTAATTCTCAGCTATCTTCTTTACAAGGCTTGCAGCAGCCTTCCAATCCGGAAGCTTCTCTCCCAGGAACGCATGGAATACAGTTCCTGAAGTATAAAGAGTCTGGAGCTCATCCTGAATATCAAGGGCTGAGAAAATATCCTCAGTGTAGCCAACAGGAAGGTGTGATGAATTTGTATAGTAAGGTGTTCCGTTCATGTTGGCTGTGATGATCTCAGGGAACTCCTCCTTGTCATGTTTGGCAAATCTGTAGGTGGTGGACTCAGCAGGGGTTGCCTCCAGGTTGTAGAGGTCGCCGTACTTCTCCTGATAATCGGAGAGGCGCTCTCTCATATGATTCAGCACATCCTTGGTAAACTGCTGGGTTCTTATATCGGTCATGTCTGCGCCGATCCACTTGGCATTAAGTCCAACCTCGTTCATACCGATAAGGCCGATGGTTGAAAAATGGTTGGCGAAGGTTCCCAGGTATCTCTTGGTGTAAGGGTAAAGTCCCTGATCCAGGAGCTTGGTGATAACCTGTCTCTTGGTGTGAAGGCTTCGTGCAGCGATGTCCATAAGATGGTCAAGTCTTGCATAGAAGTCCTTCTCATCTTCTGCCTGATAAGCAATCCTTGGCATGTTTATGGTAACAACACCGATAGATCCTGTGGACTCTCCGGAGCCGAAGAAGCCGCCGGATTTCTTGCGGAGCTCTCTAAGGTCGAGACGAAGTCTGCAGCACATGGAACGAACGTCTGAGGGCTCCATGTCTGAATTGATATAGTTTGAAAAATACGGTGTGCCGTACTTAGCTGTCATTTCGAACAAAAGCTTGTTGTTCTCTGTCTCACTCCAGTCAAAATCACTGGTAATGGAGTATGTGGGAATAGGATACTGGAAGCCTCTTCCGTTGGCATCGCCCTCGATCATGATCTCGATGAAGGCCTTGTTGACCATATCCATTTCCTTCTGGCAGTCGCCGTAGGTGAAGTCTACTTCCTTGCCACCTACGATGGCATTGAGGTTCTTAAGGTCATTAGGCACTGTCCAGTCAAGGGTTATGTTGGAGAAAGGTGCCTGTGTGCCCCAGCGGCTGGGGGTATTAACGCCATATACAAAGGACTGGATGCACTGCTTAACCTCGTGCTGATCCAGATTGTCAATCTTAACAAAAGGCGCAAGATAAGTGTCGAAGGATGAAAAAGCCTGTGCTCCTGCCCACTCATTCTGCATGATTCCCAGGAAGTTAACCATCTGGTTGCAAAGGGTTGAAAGATGGCATGCCGGGGATGATGTGATCTTGCCGGGGATTCCGCCCAGTCCTTCCTGAATAAGCTGCTTAAGACTCCAGCCTGCGCAGTAGCCTGTGAGCATTGAAAGATCATGGATGTGGATAGCTGCGCTTCTGTGGGCAGCTGCTATCTCCTCATCATATACTTCTGAAAGCCAGTAATTAGCTGTGATAGCTCCTGAATTAGACAGAATAAGTCCGCCTACAGAGTATGTAACTGTGGAGTTCTCCTTAACTCTCCAGTCATTGATCTTGAGATAGTCGTCCACAAGATCCTTGTAATTAAGAAGGGCAGAGTTAACGTTACGAACCTTCTCTCTCTGCTTACGATAGAGAATATAGGCCTTGGCAACGTCAGCATAGCCGGACTCGGAGAGAACCTTCTCCACGCTGTCCTGTATCTGTTCAACTGTGATTTTTCCATTAGAGATTTTGCTCTCGAAATCTGATGCAACACGGAGAGCAACAAGATCTATAACGCTTGAATGATAGTCTTTATCCAAAGCAACGAAAGCCTTGGTTATAGCCGCAGAAATCTTGCTGATGTCAAAGTCAGCGACCTTGCCATCACGTTTTACAACCTGATACATATGAACCCCCTTATTTAGAAAAAACAACACATTTCTTTCTCAATTATTTTGTTACAAATAGGGTAACATTAATACGGCGAATCGTCAATATATAGTAAATAAATAAATACAAAATACTATATATTGTGTTTTAGCATTAAAAAAGCGGCCCATAAAGCCGCTTAATTAACAGATAATGATGTCTCAAACGCCCCTGAGTCGGGCATTTGGCACATTTTTGGAAAGAACCACAAGATATTGTTTCAGCTCCTCTTTAGATGGCGGATTTAGCGTTTGGTCGGGCACGGTATCACGACAAGTGTACTGTTGGAGGAAATATTTTTTTGCTCCCCGGATCATCTCGCCTATTTCTTCAAAATCTTTTTCATCATGAAACTCTTTTACGACTGTGGTCCTGAACTCGTAGTCCCTGTCGCTGTTCATGAGGATATCGATACTTCTTCTGACAGGCTCTGTATCAAGTTTTGGAACTCCCACAGTGATTCCGTATTTTGTAAAAGAGTTCTTGATGTCCATGGCCACGTAGTCCACCAGGTGCTCTTCTATGAGGCTTAACAGCATCTCGGGATGATAGCCGTTGGTATCCAGCTTTACAAGAAATCCCATGGCTCTGATCCTTCTGATAAAATCAGGCAGTTCCCTATGAAGGCAGGGTTCTCCGCCGCTTATGGCAATGCCGTCCAGGATGCCCTTTCTTTTTCCCAAAAATGAAAAGAACTCCTCCTCTTCCATCAAAGGCCGGGCTGTGCCATCCACCAGCTCAAAATTATGGCAATAGGGGCACTTAAAATCACAGCCATTTAAAAATACTGTGGCCGCCACATGTTCCGGATAATCAAGGAGTGTCATTTTCTGTAAACCATAGATTTGCATATCAAACCTCTTCATTTACTTTTTTCTCTATAATTAATACTTTACCAAACAAAAAGGCGCTCCGTAAAGGAACGCCTTAAAAGGATCATAATAATCAGATCTCTTCGCTGCCCTTGAGCTCTTTGATTCTGCCAAGGAGCTTCTTCTCGTTATAAGCAAAGAATAAAACAGCACCGATGAAGCAGGTGATAAGAGCAACAACAGCAGTTGTTCTGTAGCTTGCCTTGGTCTGAGATACTGTGATGGATGTGAATACAACCATGGCAATAGCCTGTCCCATCTTGAAAGCAAAGGTACGAGCTGCAAAGAACATTCCGGATCTGTCCTCTCCGGTCTCAAGTCTTGTGCACTCAGCCACGTCAGCAACGCAGGCCTGAGGAAGGATACCAAGGATAGCCATAGGAACAGCTGCTACAACAGCTACGATAAAGCCCCAGTAAAGCCCCTTTCCGCAGATAGCTGTGATAAGGAATACAACGCAGTATCCAAAGAAACCGATGATAATAAGAGGCTTCTTGCCAAGTCTCTTGGCAAATACATTAACAAAAGGATAGAGACAAACGCTGACAAATGTCATTGTAGCTGTAAGTACAAAGGTCCATGAATCCTCAATCTCCATAAGCTGTGTCTCGTAGAATGCAAGACCTGTCTGGAAAAGAGTAAGCGCAAAGAAGTAAATAACGTCACTGTATACAAAGCGTCTGAACTGTCCGTTGGAGAAGGTGCTGATAAGTGACTTGAAAGGCTGTGTCTGGCTGGGCTTACTGTCAATATAATCGCGCTCATTGATATAGAAAGCAGGGAAAAGCATAGCAAGGCATGCGATACCGGCCATAATAGCTACAGCCATTCTGATTCCGCCGGCCTGTCCGAAGCTTCCTTCAAGAGCACCTGCAACGTTGGGAAGAAGGAATGAAATACTCTGACCAACGATGAATGTAAAGGAAATAAATGTTGATACATTGATCCTGTGCTGCTGTGTATCACCAAGCTCTGCGATAAGTGCGTTATAAGGCGTGCAGAACATGGTCATGAACAGATAAAATACCATCAGAAGGATGAATAAAAGTGTATCGTTAAGCATGATGTTCATGGTCTGAGGCACTGTGAAAAGAGCTATTGTGCAAAGAGCAAAAGGAATAGCCATAACACGCATGAAAGGAATTCTTCTGCCGCCCTTATAGTTCGCTCTGTCAGACCAGCCTGCGATAAGAGGATCTGTGATTGCATCAAAGATACGACCGCATGCAAGAACAAGTCCAAAAAGTGTCAGTTTAAATACAATAGGATGCTGAGTAATACCGTTTGCAAAAATACCGGTATTGGGATTAAGCTCACTGGGAGCTCCTGTGTAATAGTAAACCATCCAGTTGGATACGATACCTGAAAGAAGGCTCCATCCAAACTGTCCCAAAGCAAAGATCCACAGTAATTTGTTAGTAATAGGTTTAAGCTGCTTCATTAGTTCTTTTCCTCCTTGAGCTTCATCGCAAGCTCGATTACTTTTTTCGCCCCGTCATAAATACCTGATTTCTTGTTCTCTACAATTGCTTCACACATCTCGTCCAAAAGTCTTGTCTCAAGGAACTGATCAAGCATCTGAACAGTATGTGGAATATCCCTGCACTCCAGGGTTCCGTCGCCAATCTCTGCAGAGTGGATAGCTCCCCACATTTCATGCTTTCCTACTCTCTTGATAAAGAGCTTGGGAACAGGGTAAAATGCCAATTCGCTGGGCTTGGTCACCAGAACATCGGCACTTCTCATAAGAAGGTTGGTGGCATATACAGCCTCAAAGATGTTCTTATGATAGAAGCCATGAATTCCTGTAACTTCAGTATCCTCCAAAAGAGCGTTTTTTGCAAACTTAAGTGTATCATCCCAGTTGTCCATATGCTCTGTTTTAAGTGATGCCATTTCAGGAATTTCCTTAATAAGCTCATCCCATACGTTTCTGTAGTCTCCTACATTGACATAGAGAGCTGCCTTCTTATCCTTGATAAAAGGAATAAGGTGTCTGATGATCTCAGCAAAGATCTCCTTCTGAGCACCGGCTCCTCCGATGGTAAGAAGGAATCTCATGGGCTTACCGTTCTTCTTGCGGTTAAGTCTTGCCTCGCAGTCCTTCTCAATGTTGCTGACCAGTTCGTAGTCGATGTAATGGCCGGTATAAACAAGATCATCCTGAGGCATAGGCTTGCACACATTCTTCTTGTCCATTCCGTTGAGGATACGATATCCCATATATGCATTTCTGCACTGGATGGTATGAAGTGATCCTTCGGAGAGGTGAAGCGCCATTGGCCAGTTATCCGGGATTGCATTTATAACGTACTTCATGCCGGCATGAATAGCTGCCTGGGCAGGCCATACGTGGGTTGCAACCACAGGAATATCCTTGGGAACATTCTTGTAAACCGGTGCCATAAGCTCAGCGTTCTTCTGATCTTTGGCATTATATGAAAGAGCCCTGAAGCCCTCATAATTCGTGGGCTCCCATACCAATTTGTTAAAAATCGGATTCTTTGAGAGCCTTGAACCTAAAGAATAAAGATCATTCTGATGTCCTATAACCTTGGTACAGGTTGTCTCCGGATAGGAATTAAGATCCATCCAGTAAGGAGTATATCCAAGATGATGTGCATAGGAAGCAATTGCCATGGATATGCGGTAATGGCCAAAGCCCATGCGAATATTACCAACGATAATGCCCTTATCTCTGTCCATCTCTCCCTCAGAAGATTTCGTAGACACATGAACATTCTTAACACCCATAATCGGACCGATAACATCATTATCAGTAACATTTATCTTGTAATCTGCACCAGAATCATCCCCAAACTTTTTTATATAACTCTTCTTGGATTTAATAGCAGCCTTGTAATCCTTGTCCTTAACTATATTTCCAAAAATCACTTTTGCCCTCTCTGTCATTTCCCCATCCTTATCTGCCGGCAAAACGCCGAATCCAAACATTTACAATAAATAAAATAGCGCTTGGAAACTCACTTTATTTTTTCAAGTTTCCACGCTCTCATAATATATTAGAATGCACGAAAAAACAAGAAACGCTTTTTACAATTTTCGTTTCCTCAATTTGTGCATTTTTACTTTTTATGGGCTTTTCAGACGATTGCAACTATAGACAGCTTCTTTTCAGCGGCAAGATCCACGAACTTATCTCCGCATTTGACCATAGGCCTTGAAAGATGCTCGGGATTAATAAAGACAATATCTCCCGTCTTGCCGTTGCTTAAAAGGACTCTGTTAGCTATGAAAGTATTTACGATATTAGTAAGAAATGTCATGATCGCATTGGGTTCGAATTTATACAGACCTTCTTCCTCAAACTGCGCTATGACATCAAAAGGACACATGCCCTCTCTGTAATTTCTCTTGGAAGTCATGTCGTCATAGATATTTGCCACCGTTACGATGGATGATATTTCATCTATCTGCTTATTTTTAAGATGTAAAGGATATCCTGATCCATCCCTGAGCTCATGGTGCATCAGAATAGTCTTTTTTATATGATCGTCAATTTCCAGATTTTTGACCAGCTGATATCCCTTGGTCACGTGCTCTCTCATGGCCCGCTGCTCATACTCTGTAAGCTCCTTCCTTTTATTCAGGATTTCTTCCGGCACATACATCTTTCCTATATCATGAAGAAGTCCCGCTGCAGTGGCCACCTGGATCTTATCCTCGGGAAGCCTCATCCAGGTCGCAAGGGTATTGCTTATAAGCGCCACATTAAGGGAATGAACATAAACTGCGTCACTGTTGTCCCTCAGATTGTGGAGCATGTCAAAAATGCCCGCAGTTCCGCCAGCCTCAACGAAAAGATGATAGACAGGCTCTGTAAGCTTATCCACATCAAGAACTGAGGTGTCGTTGACGATCATCTTGAAGGATTCTTCAAGTTTATCCGCGTATTCTTCAAGGTTTTCTTTGAATCTGATGAATTCCTCAGAGCTTTTAACTCTCTCGGCATAGGATGGAGTAGCTCCGGAAGCACTCTTTGGTTTCTCGGGTGCTTCCTTCTTCTGATCCTCCACAAAGATGTTATAAAGAGAATAGGCCTTTATCCTTGATATATCCTTATCATCAAGGACAGTTCCCTTAGGCAGAACAAGTCTGTCATCAATAGTATAAATATTTTCCGAGGCCACCATCCCCGGCTCTAACTTATCTACAGATACCAGTCTCATATTCGCCACCTAAAAACAGTCAGTATATAATGCTCCAACTATATTATAGCACCATTTTGACGTTTTTGCGTGCATTAGTCCACTGTGAACTTCCAATAGATGCCATAGCTTTCTTTATACTGATTATAGTGGGTAGTAAATGTAAGGGGCATGGATACACCGCTCATGTGAAACTCCATGGCATCATCTCTTTTTACAAGATACTGATCTATTTTTTCTATATAGTCTCTCACCGACTTTTCGTTTAACACCTTCAGAACATCTGATTCCACGGACTTAACTGCAGCAACAGACACAGCAACTCCATGGGATGTCTCTTTTATTTTGGTGTTCCCCAGCCTTGCCGAAAGTACAAAGGGGCCATAGCAGAACCCGTAGGTATTCTCTCCATCCTGAAGATTATGAGCTGTGATTCCCATGGGCAGCGTCAAAAGGATCTCCGCTCCATTCTCTATAGTTTCGGAGGAAATCACAAAAAAGCCTTCCACATCCTTAACTTCAGTTTCAAAGCCATTTAAACAAATCTGTGGTTTTCCCTTCAACCACTGAGGCTTTCTAAGATACAGATCGTCAGAAACCTTTTTCCCCTCAAAAGGTGTAATTACCAGCTTCACCTTATCAGATACAGCAAAATCGCAGGCCATAGATATCCTATATTCATCAGAACAATATTCCGATGCAAGGTACAAACCTATAAGAAGCGTTTTCCCGGACTTAAAATATATCCCCCTCTGAAGTTTGGTGAAATTCTCATAGCCTGTTCCTGTGCAGCACCAGAAGTTTCCTTCCAGGGTATTGAAAACCTTCTGATAGCCGGTGGCCATGGGCTGGAAATATGTGGTAAATCCCGTGTCATGATTAAAGGAAGCAACAATCGCATTTATAAAGGTATTGGCAGCATAATCCAGGTATCTCTTTTCCCCTGTTACGGCAAAAAGTCTTCTGGCCAGCTTCAGCATATTGTAGGTATTACAGGTCTCGTTGTTGACGTTGGTCCTTTCCTTATCAAGGATATTGTCAGGGCCGAAATGTTCATCTTCACTGTTGCCGCCGGTAATATAGGTGTGCCTTTGAACCACGTTATCAAAAAACGCCTTGGCATATTCAAGATATCTGTCACGGGATCTGTCGGCTTCATACCCGGCAAGAGCTCCGAGAAACTTAGGTATTGTGGTATTGGCGTGAACATTGTCAAATAAGTTATCGCCCCCCTGAAGCACCTTTTCAAATAAAGGCTCTTCATCAAAGCTGTGGGCGGCAGCCAGTATCCTTTCGGGATATTCCAGAGCAAGAGGACTGCCCTTTTGGGACAACTCTTTGTTTATTACATAAAGCTCATAGAGGCAGTCATTCATGCCGCCATATTCGATTCCAAGTACAGTTTTTCTGACCTCTTCATTCCAGCTCTCACATCTTTTGGCGATCCAAAGCCCCAGCATATTGTCCACCTTAAGAGCCTTCTCATTTCCAGCAAACCTGTAGGCGCTGTTCAATCCGCTCACTATCTTGTGCATGGTATACCACGGAACCCAGGCCTGGGTAAAAATCTCCCCAAGTCCCTTTTCCACATTATCAAACTGGAGGGTAGGATTCTTCCTGAAGTCCTCCGTTGGCAGTGTGGCAGCAAAGATAAAGCCCTCTTCTCCTGTCCCTTCTATCTTTTCCTGACACTCATACAGAGAATCGATAATATAATCAAGTCTTTCCCCAACCTTATCCTTAAGCTCCTTGGGAATCCCGGGATAGGCAAAGCCCTGGGAAAGAGCCGTGATATAGTGGCCCATGGTATGACCTCCTATAAGGCCATCCTCCCACATACCTCCGTAGCGTTCCTTTTTCTTCATAAAAAGAGAGATCTCATCTTCATCCATTTTCGCAATTCTTCCGGCAGTCTCGCGAAATCCCGCAAGAAGCCTGTCAGCGTCAAGAAAAAGGAGATTTTTTATCTCAGTCAAAAAGGCTTCCTCATAGTATTTATCAGTTACCTTTGCTCTGAAAAAGCCGTCATCGATCCAGTCATTCTTCATACTGTTCACCCCTGCAATAAAGTATTTATCACTACTGCTTTAGCATAGCATTACAAAATAAATATTTGGATGTTGTAAAGTTTGATACGGTATCATTTTGGCAGATGTTGCATAAAAAACGGGACAGCTGTCATGCTGCCCCGCCAAAGGATCAAATATTAAAATTGCTTGATGACCGAAATATTTACCTGGCCGCCCTTGATTGAAATCTTGATATCATCAGCCAGTTTGCGGAGAATGGACTGTTCATAGCGATCCCACTCATTATCCTCTACATATTTTCCGACAAAATCAGCGCTGTCTAAATCCACGCTATAATTACTTGTATCTGCTTCTGCCAGCATTGCCTCCTCAAAAGCATCTCTGAGCATTCCCAGGAAAGTCTTGGCTGCTTCATTCTTTCTTGAGCTGGCTGCTCCAAGAAGAAGATTTCTTTTCTCCTTGTCCATTACGGTTTGTGTAGACATATTGAGACAAAAAGTATCATCTTCACACTCAACCCAGTAAGAAGCATCCACTTCGCCTGTGATACTGCGTGCCATACTAAGAAGCTCTTCAGTGCATAACTGCAGATGTAATGAATCCTTTTCGTTCAGTCCTTTGAACTGCGCAATAGCTTTGGTTGCCTCTACTGCATCATTAAATCCCTTACCTTTATTATCAATGATAACAACATCAGATTTCATCTAAGGCACCCCTTTCTATTAATCACTCAACATCCAAAAGGTCTACGAAACCTGTAACATCAAATACTTCCTTAACAATAGAATTGGCATTTATTACCTTGACTGTTCCCTTATTATGGAGCTCTCTCTTAGCCACAAGAAGGGTACGAAGTCCTGCTGATGAAATATATTCAAGGCCTGCCATATCAAAAATAAGCACCTTGACACCGTCAAGTCCCCCATCCTTGATCTCTTTTTCAAGCTCCGGAGCAGATAAAGTATCCAGTCTGCCTTCCAAAGCGATACAAAGCTGCTCACCTTCAAGTTTTTTTGTAATGTTCATGTTGATCCTCCTCATAAAATGCGAAACAACAAATAAATAAAGTATTGTACTTTATTATAGCACAGAATTGTGCGCTATTTTGTAATATTATAATAAATTATTCTCTTTGCGTAAGATAACCTTCAGTGGCACTGGCCCAGGAATAAGAGCTCATGTACTCCCCTCTGAAGCTCTTTATGGCATTTTCCACCATAGGCTGAATGGTAAGGGGAGGAATAAGGAAATCATCATCCTCTATCTCATAATCAATTCAGAGCAAATAAAGTTTGTGTATTCGGATCAGCTTATATACTTTTTTCATCAGAGGATCCTGATATCCGTAAGGGCGCATCTGTCCCCGGTCAGCGCCACGTAAACCTTATCCGGAATTTCTTTCATGGTGGTAATGTTTTCAATGACAATTCCAAGGTTCTCCGTTGTAGTTATGACGCGGCCGCCTTTTCTTTCAAAGGTCATCTCGCAGTCAATTCCCGCTTTATTCTTCTCCTTCCATACTTCCCATCCGGGGAAGATGTCCTTTCTCTTCATGTAGAAGTTATTGTCTGCATGATCATACTTGTTTTCCAACTCTCCGTTTAACTTGATCAGTGCATAGCCTTTATAATTTCTGCCAAGAACCCTTCCGTTATCGGAGCTGAATATCACAGCATAAGGGCAATGCCAGACAAAATGTGCCACGGGAAGACTGGCAGCATGGAAGCTAAGCTCCAGTTTACCGTCTATTTCAATTCCCTCTGTAAAAACAGAGCAGGTCTGGTTAATCTGAATATTTGGTATATCGGATTCAAAGTGATCAATATAGCTGATCTCTTCAGATATTCTTGGAATATATGAGGCATCCACCACCTGATCGGTCTGTTCTGCAGCTATCTCAGTGATCACGCAGTGTTCGCCGGTGATTCCGATATAAACTGCAGTAGAACCGTCTGACAGAGCCACAATGACCTCTTTGGTATTTTCCGGACTTGTCATTATAAGTTTCAGATGGTCGTCATATTTGGCGGCGCTTATCTCATATACTTTTTCTTCGGAAGCGCCTTCCTCTCTGGCCATGATGGTTTCCACAATTTTTCTGGCTGCAGTGGTGATACTATGGTTATCGAACCAGACCTCGCCATACTCAAGATAATGATATGCATCAATGGCCTTCCGGTCGTCATGAACACGTCTGTCAAAGGAATCAAATAAAACGATTGAAGGGGCACTGTACTCACCCTCAAGAAGCTCTCCTTCTTCGCATTTAAAGGTGATCTTCGTTATCTTTTCATTTACAGGAATACCAAGGGATACATTTTCTCTGTATTTGCCACAGGTAATATCCTTTTCAACAAGGGACAGATCATCACGGATCCTCTCTCTGCTCTCCTCATCGATGATCCTAACCATCAGGTCCGCATACCGGGGATCAAATTCCGCCCCGCCGCCCTTTACAAGGGCTTCACGGGCAACGAAATCAGGCTTGGCCTCCCTGTATCTCTTAGGCATGGTCATGGTTACATAGGCATCTGCCACGGCAACGATCCTGGCAATCTCCGGGATCTCTTCGCCTTTAAGACCTTCAGGATAACCGGTTCCGTTGTATCTTTCGTGGCTGTACTCCGCTCCGATACTAAGAAATGGATATTCCGTGATATTAGACAGAATTTCCTTACCGATAAGAGGCTTTTGCCTCATAAGCTCATAATCCTGCTGGCTGGGGTTGGCATTGTTTTGGATGACGGAATCGGGGACACCGATAAGTCCTATATCATGAAGGAGGGCTGTGTAATAGATATTGTCGCAGAAGCTCTCATCTTTTCCTGCAAGTCTTGCCAGCTTTCTGGCATATTCCGCAACCTTAACTGATTTGTCCTCGGAAAAGACATCCTTTTTTTCAACAGCGGAAACAAAGGCCTTGGCAGTCTGGTCAAAGATCCTCTTCATACGCCTCTGCTCGCCCTGCATATTCTGTATCTCTATCTCGTGGGCATGCTCCACTGTGATATTGATATCCAAATAGTTAAAAACATAAAGACTGATTGAAACCGCCACCATTGCCATGTTCACAATAGAGATTCCATAGGCAAATATCTGAATTACTCCGCATATAATAGGCACATAGATATACAAAACCAGGGAAATATAAATAAGCCTTGAAATGAGCTTTCTGTACTTCCTCATGGCAGTGTACTGAACTATAGGGCATATAACAGGAATGATATAGGCAATTAGAAATCCATTTCCTCTGTGATAAACATTGTTGTCATCAAAATAGTAGTAAAGTCCCGTAAAGGCAGACACGATAGCAAGGAACATTCCCATCAGGGAAATGATGCCCACAGCCTTAAGCCTTATGGGCACCTCGGGCAGATGTCCTTCATGGGTTAGATAATCCGAAAGATACACATTGAAACACAGCACAACCGCAGAGGTAAGGAAGAACACAAGAAAATTACTGATCCTCACCATGAAAAAAGCGGTTCTTCCGGTATTACCGGCGTAAAGGTATGCTGTCCTGTCAAACCACAACAAGAAGAATGCCACTATTTCCATAAGGATCAGGGCATACTTTCTGCTCTTGGACAGGAACCTGGTGATACACAGAAGAAAAGTCAGTATTGCGCAGGCGCCGCACAAAAGAAGCATTATATTCAGTTGGTTATCTCGGATCCAGTCATACATAATAGCCTTTCCGTGGTTACTGTTACTTGTGCAGAATAAAGAATTCCTTCAGCTGTTTAAGGAGCTCCTCCTTCTGTATGGTCTTAAGGAAATACCCTTCAGGTTTAAGGGATACCACCGCCATAACGCTCTCTTTATCACTTTTTCCCGTAAGGAACATAACCGGTATAGTTCTGGTTTCATCGTCGCTTCTCAGCATTTCAAGAACCTGGGGGCCACTGGTGACAGGCATCTCATGATCAAGAAGAATAAGATCCACGGAATTCTTTCCGAGCCATTTAATAGCCTGAAGTCCGGAGCTCACCATGAATACCTTGTACTCATCCTTGAGCCACTCCCTTACAAGTCCCAGATAGTTGGGATCGTCATCCACCACCAGTATGCTTTTCTTAAATTCGCCCAGATTAAGCTTTTTGATATATTCACTAATTGTGGAGATATAGTTGGCATTGTCTACCGGGCGGGAAAAGACTGCGTATATCAACTCTTCCGGAATATGATTTCCAATTCTCTGAAGGTCTCGCTGTTCGCCAATGACAATCATTTCCATACCCTTTTCGTCCATTTTGTCCGTAAGGAAATGGATCACATCCTCCGGAGGCAGGGAATCATCTTCCATATAGAGGGTGATAAGGGAAGTACCCTCCAGCTTCTTATCGATCTCATTAACCTTAAAAGGCACATACTCACAGTTTATACCTGCATCCTGAGCCTTTCCGATAAGAACCCGGACAATAAATGATTCTTTTTCTCCAATAACAATCATTCGGTTATCTGACATCTCATTTCTCCTTGATCAATGTCTCCATTGATTCCCAGTCAAAGGTCTTAAGTAATCTTCCAAGCTCCGCAAAAACTTCCGCGTCCTCCTTTGGAAGCGAATATCCCTTGATCTCATTAAGGATAAGGTCGACAGCATCATAATCCATCTGAGGGATCACATCCTTAAGAGCCCCATAGGCATCCTTAAGCTCATCTGCGGATATTTCCTTTTTATTCTCCTGAGGCGCCTGCTCCTCTTCACCAAGTGGAGCAAGTTTCTCCTTATAACTATTATATATCGATAAAAGTTCATCTGTATGCAGATCAATAAACTCTTTATCATGTTTATTACCCGCATCCTCTAGACTGGCTGCCAGTTTCGAGAGCTCCTGGGCTCCGATTATCCTGGCAGAGCTCTTCAGGGCATGGACCTTAATGGTATAAAGCCTTATATCATCTGCCTCATAGGCATCACTGATTACCTTGGAATTGCCGTCAATGGTATCAAGGAACAGCTTGAGGGAGAAAATAAAGGATGAAATACCTCCTGAATTCTTTATTCCCTCTTCCACTGATATTCCCTGGGTCTCATTTATCCAGTCAAGATCCTTCGGCATAGTCTCAAGCTCAGGAACTGAATCCTCCTTCTCAGGCTTAAATACTATCTCCTCAGGAAGATGCTTCAAAATAGCCTTTTCCAGAGACTCGGAGTCGATGGGCTTGGTAAGATAACCGGTAAATCCCTTGGATAAATAGAAATCCTCTCCTACGGAGGTGTTGGCTGTCAGGGCATAAACCGGTATCTCTGTATCAGTCTCACGGATCTTCGCCACAGTCTCAACGCCGTCCATGCCGGGCATCATGTGATCCAGCAGCACCACGTTAAACCTGGTGGTCTTCATCTTCTCAAGACATTCCTCACCGCTTCCGGCTGTTGTGACAAATATCCTGGTGGCCTTCAGAAGTCCCTTGATAACATTCAGATTCATAGGATTGTCATCCACCACCAGAACATCAGCATCCGGTGCGATGAACTGCGGCACATAAGGTCCCTTTGCATTGGAATCGTCATGCTCCATAAACAGACCTATAGGTGTCTCATCCACTATTTTCTGCTTAATTGCCAGAATAAACTCAGAGCCTTCACCGTATACACTTTCGCAGGTGAGGCTTCCGCCCAAAAGCTCAGCAAATCTTCTTGATATATCAAGTCCCAGTCCTGTTCCCTGAATCGCGCTATTCTTCTGCTCATCAAGTCTTTCGTAGGCGGTAAAGAGCTTATCCATATCCTCTGCCTTTACGCCTATACCGGTGTCCTTAACGGAAAAACTGATTCCCGCCAAGTCATTATTTCTCTCATTCAGGGAAACGCTTAATACAAAGCCTCCCTTTTCTGTATATTTAACAGCATTGGTCAAAAGATTAAGAACTACCTGCTTGATCTTTCCGGCATCGCCGTAGAGCTTCACAGGCATGATCTCATCAACTACCACGTCAAAAATAAGCTCTTTTTCAGTACTCTTTACCCTGATCATGGAAACGATGGACCTAAGAAGCTCTGCCACATCATATTCCTGCTCCACCAGGTGCATTTTTCCTGATTCGATCTTGGAAATATCAAGAAGGTCATTGATAAGCCCCAGAAGGGACTCTGCGGCATTCTTGATATCAAAGGCATAGTTCATCATGGACATGAAATAGCCCTTGGGCACATTGGTGGCGTCCTCTCTCATGATCATCTCATCCATTCCCAGAATGGTATTGATGGGAGTCCTAATTTCATGAGAAATATTGGCAAGGAATCTTGTCTTGGCGGTGTTGGCTCTCTCGGCGTCGTCTCTTGCCTGTTTAATCTGATCATACTGCTTTCTGATAACAGTGCTCTTCATCACGAGCCATACGCCAAGTCCGGTAATGGCAGCGATAAGCACGAATCCCATGATCCTGAACCAGATAAGTTCTGAAATCTTGGGCTGCTTGACTATCACATAGGTCTCATCAACAATAGCCTGTGTATTGGTACCGGCAAGAACCTGAATATGCAGGTTGTAATTACCATGCTTCATGCCGGTATATTCCATGGCTGTCAGGTTACTCTTGGTGACCAGTGCCGCATCGTCCTCGTTGCCTTCCATAAAGACATGGACATAAGGGGCCACCAGAGTATAGTCAAGAACCGCTGTGTTTATCCTTACGCGGGCATCTTCAGGCGGAAGAACATAGCGCCCCTGTTCATCGGGAATTATCTTCTCATCACCAAAGTAAACGGATTTAAGAGTTGCCCTCATGTCCAGTTTTTCTTCAAAAAAGTGGTCAAGGTCAACCTTACTTACTCCATGCCTTCCTGAAATATATAGGATACCTTTATCATCAACAACGTTGTACGAATAAGATGTTGGTGTACTTACAACGCCGTTGGCCAGGGAAAAGAGTCTATAATCGTTGACTTCATTATTAAGCATCTGTTCCCTGTTGACCATACATACGCCATAAGGGGACAGCACCCATACATTATCATTATTGTCAAAGCAAAGATCATAGTTATTGTTATAAGGGAAACTGCTTACAGGGGAAATAACTCCCTTCCTCAGGTATTCGATGGAATTGGAGGTGATGATCCAGGTGATGTTCTCCTGGTTGTCATTTTTCACCCTGGTAACAACGTCACTGGTAAGGCCATGCTTTCTTCCTAACCGTTTTATCTGCCCCTTTTCCATGACAAATAGTCCGTCCCCGTCAGTGCCAGCCAGAACTACTCCGCTGGCGCTTTCTTCCAGGGTAAGGATTACCGCATTGTTTATTTCACTGCCTTCTTCAGCTATCCTTGTTACTACTCCATCTTTGATCACAGCAAGACCCTGGTTGGTTCCCACATAGATAGAGCCATCCATAGTTTCAAGGGTACATCTCACCTCATTGCTGGGAAGTCCCTCAAACATGGTATAATTTGTGATCTTTCCGGATCTTTCATAGCATACGACCCCCAGTCCATGGGTAAAGGTTGAAATCCACAGATTACCCATTCTGTCCTGCATAAGACATCTGACTCTGGCATTGGCTATATACTTGGTAAGGGCATTATCCAGCAGTTTTTCATTAACAACTATGTATAAACCGTTGTCAGTTCCAACATATAAAATGTTTCCGACCTTGCAGACAGAATTGGTGAGTTCCTTGGGGATTCCCACCTTGGCTGCGTAATCCACAAAGTTAGTGGATACTATCTTCATGACACCCTGGTTAGATGAGGCAAACCAGATATTCCCCTGATAATCAGAGGTCATCATCTCAATGCCACTATCCATGGCAAGGTTATTGAGAAAATGGAATTTATTGTTTCCATCCAGATATCCAACCATGCTGGTGGAAGCAACCCAGATTCTGCCGCACTCATAGGTCATCCAGTGAATATCCTGCAAAGGATTGACAGGTATTCGCTTCATTCCGTTGGTTCTGCTTCCGAATCTGCCGTAATAAAGCACATTGTCATTAGTTCCGAAATAGACATAATTACTGTTTTCCGGATCCGGAAAAATAGTTGTGATCTTACCAATTCCCAGGTCACTGCTATCAAAAAACTGATGGATCTTTCTGTTCTTTATGGAAAAGACCTTTCCTTCCTTGGTTGATCCGTAAATTGTGCCGTCTCTGCTGCGGATCAGCCTAAGTATCCTTTCTCCGTTAAGTCTTTCATCATCAACGTTTTGAATCTTCAACTCCGGATCTGCATAGCATAATCCTTCCGTTGTACCTATAAATACATTACCGTCGTGATCCTCGGCAAATACACGTATGGAAGAAGTCAGAAGGCCCTCCTTGTAGGTCAGCCAGGTTGCCTTTTCTCCTTCTATTACCACGACTCCGTTGTCATTGGTGCCAACCCAGATTCTGCCTTTGTTGTCCTCAAAGAGGCCCCTGGCATTGGTGAGGCCCTCCGAATAATCAATTTTGTCAAAAACAGTTCCGTCATATCTGAATACACCACTGTAATTTCCAACCCATATATAGCCCTTTTTATCCGAAAGAATATAGTTGGCATCTGAGGTAATAAGACCATTGCTCTCATCGTACAGGATTGAAGTATATCCCATGGATCCCGACTGTCCGGTAGCCGCATAACCGCCACCGGCAGACACCGCATTGATACTGTCCACGGACATCTTTGAGGCTATACCACCGCCCTTCTGTTCTCCCGCCAGGGCAGACTCTCCCCACAGAATAAAAATGATCAGTGCAAAGCAAAGAAACGCTGCTATTTTATTCAATTTTCTCAAACTTCGCAGCATGCTTCTTCTCCTTTACATGTTGTTATACTTCTTAAGGATAACCTTGACCTCAGGCAGTGATTCAAGGAATACTTCAACGCACTTGGGGTCAAACTGTTTTCCCGATTCCTCAGTTATGATGGCCAGGGCCTTATCCAGGGGGAATGCCGGTTTATATACTCTCGGCGAAGTCAATGCATCAAAAACGTCCGCTACTGCCATTATTCTGGCTGAAAGCGGAATAACCTCTCCGTGAAGTCCTTCGGGATAGCCATTTCCATCCCAGCGCTCATGATGATAGGCCGCCATATTTCTTGCTTCCTTCAGGTAATTTTCACCCTGTACGGTACTGATGGCATCCTCCATGATCTTTTTTCCTGCAGTGGCATGAGTCTTCATTATCTCAAACTCTTCCGGAGTAAGTTTGCCGGGTTTATTCAGGATCTCATCAGGAATATTGATCTTTCCTATGTCATGAAGAGGTGCTGATCTGACAACATCCGACATAAACTTTGGAGTTATCTTGCCTGCGTAGTAGCCTTTTCTCTGAAGACCCTCCACAATGATCTTCACATAAAGAGCTGTCTTCTGGATATGCTCACCGGTGTCGGAATCTCTTCTTTCAACCATATCCGCCATGGTGATGATAAGACCGTCCTGCATTTTGGCTGTTACTTCTGACAGACGGCGAAGGTCCCTCATCTGCTCCGCCAGATTCAGTGTCATTCTGCATATTGATTTATAAAGTTTTTCCAGCTCATCCTCGGTTTTGATCTCAAGGCTTCTGATACTCCTTACGTTCTGATCCAGCTGCTCCTGTTCATAACCAAGGTTGGAGAAATCATCCACGCACTTTGACAGACTTCTTATGGGATAAACCATAAGGGAATTGGTATACCACATATACAGGGCCATAACCAGAACAAAAAAGCCCATCAGAATCAGTATTGACCTGATCATGAAATCTTCCATGTAGTCAGCCATATATGTAACTGAAATATCCGCCACCACATAGCAGATAAGATTGCCGTTAGAGTCCTTAAGGGGCCTGAATACCGAGCGAACCCAGCTGTATATATCCCCATGTTCCACGGGAGGAATTTCTTCTCCTGCAAGAAGATCAGGAATAAAGGGAGTAATATTTTCATCATACTGTGCTGTGGCCATTTTCTTGATCAGAGGTTTATCTGATTTGGTCAGGGAAAAAACAGGCCTTGCTTCCTTTCCTGTAAAGCGGACCAGAGCCAGATTCTCAATGGACTCACTGTTTTCCATTATCATCTGAAGCATTGCTTCAGTTTTTTCATATTCTTCTCCTGAATAACCGTTGGCAATAAAACCTCTGATTTCCTCAGGGTCCACCAGCTCAGAAACCATCCTTGTAACATTGTAGGCATCAGTGGTCTTGCTTTCCTTGATTTTGGCAAAGTAAAGCCGGATTCCACTCCAGCCTGTAACCAGAACCAGAAGCACTGAGGTTGTGATTATCATAAGGGTGGTCCTTCGGCGCATGGAGTGCTTAAGGTCATTACCCCAGGAATTAAGCACAGAAATTTCCTCTGAATTAAGAGGGCGCTGTCTCCAGTTACCAACCTCAATATCATCAAGAACCTTTTGAGGCGTAAAGCAAATAACAAGCCATGCCACCAGCACCGCCACACCTTTGTCCAGAATATTTATCAAAATGTTGAAGGAAAAATAGGACCAGAACAGAGAAAGTCCCGTGGATGTTTCAATCAGTATTACAGTTTCAGAATTGGCCGCAGCCTCAGCTCCGTTGAGCAAAAACCACTTTATCAGGGTGCTTACGGAACCTGTAAACACTGCAAGAATGGCTATAAAAGCCAGAATATTCAGGACCTTCTTAAATGAATGTCTGCGAATAAACCAGGAAGTAAGAATCGCCACAATGGCATTCATAAAGCCAAAATATATGGCATACACGTCAAAAAGCGCACAAATAGCGTTGGTAGCAACAGCAGTCAGGATACCGGGAAAAAGACCGGTAATAGCAGAGACTGCCACTGTTCCTATAGTATCAAGGAACAGTGATAATCCCAACTTATTCATCACAAACGCCAAGGCTACATTGACTATGATTCCTAATACGGAAGTCAATATGCGTAGTATCATACTACTCTTTACAAATTTATGTGATCTATTTACGCCCATGATCCACCATAGAAATAAAATACGTTTTGTCGCATAAATATTTATGATATCACACTCGTAATTTTAATCACATTAAAAGAAAATAAACAAATTGTTTTCAGTGGTGAGAATAAGTTCCCGGATTAGGGAGAACGATCAGAAAAAAGAATAGTGCCGGCAGTGGGACTTGAACCCACACGTGGTTACCCACAACAGATTTTGAGTCTGCATCGTCTGCCATTCCGACATGCCGGCAAAAACTGTATTTAATGAAATACAGCTTTTTAAGTTTAGCATAGGCATCCGGTATATTCAAGTAGAAAATTTTCTTCAAACCTTATCACTGATTTCTATGTTTATACAGGAAATACGCCAACATATGGATTGTCTGCTTAAAGTCTCCATGGTAAATGCGATTTACAAGTTCCTGTTCGCTTACAAGCTCAACATTCAAAAACTCTGTATCATCAAGCTCCTGCCCTGTAACCTTATGGCAATTTTGAGCCAAGTAAATATGCACGTTGCTATTTAAAAGCGTTGCATTTGATGGAGTAGTTAAAAGATGTTCCCATTCATCTGAAACGTATCCTGTCTCTTCCTGTAATTCACGCTTGGCAGCTTCAAATGCCTCATCCTCAGTGGCAATCACATTTTCAAAAGTGATATAAGGGACATCACTTTTTTGCTTGTATTCTATTGCACCTGCAGGAAATTCCGTTGTTACATCGTCGATTCCATGTCTGTACTGACGAACGCAGATAAATTTACCATTTTCATCTGTAGCAACAACTACAGAAAAGCTATGCTTGGAGAAATTGTAAACAGGACCTATCACCTCGCCATTTGGCAGCTCATAGTCACAGGCCCTGAAATCTATCCATTCATCCTGAGCTAAATGTTTAGCTCTGATTAATTTCCATGTCAGATCTTTATTATCCAAAGTAATTCTCCGATTCCGATTTATTTATTGATTCCTAAAATGTCCTTGATCACTTCTCCGGCAATGGTAAGTCCTGCCACAGAAGGCACAAAGGATACGCTTCCCGGAGGAAGTTTCTTTCTTCCGGTGGTGTTGTCATCCTCTTCTTCTGAGCTGTCACCCTGGAAAGAATAGTCCGGCTTAAGGGCCTCTTCCTTGGAATATACCACCTTAAGCTTTTTTACTCCTCTCTTTTTCAGCTCTCTTCTCATAACCTTGGCAAGAGGATCCATCTCGGTCTTATATATGTCTGTGACCTGGATCTGAGTGGGATCCAGTTTATTGCCGGTTCCCATGGAACTGATGACAGGAACACCTTTTTCGATGCATTTAACAATGATGTCTATCTTGGCGGTCACCGTATCTATGGCATCTATAACGTAGTCATAGTCCTCAAAGACAAACTCATTACTGTTTTCCGGCAGGTAAAAGCACTTAAATACCTTCACACTGCAATCCGGGTTGATATCAAGGATCCTGTTTTTGCAGGCATCCACCTTGTCCATATCAAGAGTGCTGTGGAGGGCAATGATCTGTCTGTTGAGGTTGGATAAGCAGACTGTGTCGTTGTCCACAATATCTATCCTGCCAACGCCTGCTCTGGCGAGGCCTTCCACCACAAAGCCTCCTACTCCGCCCACTCCAAAAACAAGCACCTTGGCATCAGAGAGCTTTTTTACACCCTCTGCGCCAAGGAGCATAGCTGTTCGTGAAAACTGTTCATTCATAATAAACTCTTTCCAACTCATTTTCTTCCAGGACCTCTGTGTCATTGAACTCGCAGCCCGTGATCACATAGTCCGTTCCCTTAGCTCCCAGCATTCTTCTGCCATAGAGCATGAGATGTACTTTTTTATCCTCAGTCATGTACTCCTCTGACACTTCATCAGCGGAGCCTGACTTCTCCAATACAGATTTAAAATCCCCAAGAAAAGCCGGGATGATAACAGTTCCGATACCCTGGCCATACTTAGGTCCATATACCCCCATAATTTCGTGAAGAAGAATTTTCCGTAGTTCTTCCATACACTTTTACCTCTCATAATAATTGGATGAAGTTCTGCTCTCATCTTCGAAGAGCCAGAACAAAGTAGATTACTTTTATTGTTGGATAGTTTCAACTATTGCAGGAAGCAGCTGCTTCTTGCGGGAAACAACTCCTGCAAGCCTTGCGCTTCCACCACTAACTGTTGTTCCAAAGGCACTGTTTAAGGTATGCTCTGCCTTTGCTCCGGCGTAGACCACCTCTGAGGCCTCTTCGATAATATTGGTAAGCATAAAGAAAAGCATATCCAGTCCGTCATCGGAGGCAACCTTGGAAAGTTCCGGAGAAATCTTCTCCTTGATCTCCACCAGCTCCTCGGCACTCATGGAATTGATCTGTCCGATTCCTATGGTCATATCATCAACAGTAAATTTCTTGAAGTCCTGATGGAGGATCTCCTTGGCTGTCTTGCCGCTGAGGTTGGAGCCCGCATGGAACATCTCCTTGGCAAAGGCTTCAAAATCTATCTCTGCGATGCTTGCCAGTTCCTCTCCTGCCTTCTTGTCTATCTTGGTGCAGGTAGGCGATCTGAACATAAGAGTATCGGAAAGAATAGCCGCCAGTAACAGTCCTGCTATGGTCTTATCTATCTCGACTCCGTATTCCTTGTACATCAGATAAATGATGGTACAGGTGGAGCCAAGAGGCTGATTCCTGAAGAATACAGGGCCAGCGGTCTCAATGGTGCGAAGTCTGTGATGATCAATGATCTCCAGAATCTCCGCTCCGTCGGCGCCGTTAACAGCCTGGTTCTTCTCGTTGTGATCCACAAGAATAAGCTGTTTCTTCTTGGCACCCAGGAAATTTCTTCGGCTGATCATTCCGATATAATTATCATTCTTATCAAGAACCGGGAAGTATCTGTGCCTCATGGAAGCCATTACTTCCTGAATATCTTCAATAAAATCATCCATGTGGAAGCTCACAAGATTATCTGTCTTCATGATGTGTTCCACTGGCATACTCTGGTTTATAAGTCTCGCTACAACGAAGGTGTCATGAGGAGTCATGATGATCTTACAGCCATGCTCCTGAGCCTGGATCTGTATGGTCTTGGCAACGCTTGCTCCCTCGCAGACTATAATGCATCCGGCATTCATCTCAATGGCACAGAGCTGCATATCATATCTGTTTCCGAGAATTACCACATCTCCCTCTTCAATGACATTTTCCATCATATCGGGATTGGCTGCAGCAATTACAACCTTTCCTCTGGTGAGGACATCCTCCACATCTCCCACGATAAGTTCACCGTCCAGGGTCTCTACGATGTTCTTATAGCAAGTGCCTGCCTCTGAAAGAATCTTAGGATCTATAACATCCATATATGTCTCAACTATGTCATTGGTGGTTATAATACCTGACAGCTGATTTCCTTCTGTAACACAGAGGGTCACAACATTGGCATCCCTCATCTTAGCCCAGGCATTTTTAAGGGAAAGATTGGCTGAAGTACCCTCCAGCATACGAATCTCCATGTCCCTTACCTGAGTTCTAACGTCCTTAATATATGCAGGAACTTCCACCCCGAAATGAGAAAGCACGAACTGTGTCTCCTCATTGAGATGCCCGGCTCTGGCTGCAATGTAATCGCCGCCTGTGATCTCCCGCTTGAGATTGGCATAGGTAATGGCCGCGCATATGGAATCCGTATCAGGGTTCTTGTGCCCCATTACCAGAACTGGTCTGTTATTATCCATTTTATATCCCATTCTTAGTCCTCTTCGGTAAAATTAGTTCTCATTCCATCTTAACGCATTTAAACACACTTTATCTACAGTTTTCAATTTTTTTATATTACCATTCACAGTTTTTTCATGCGAACTGGCTGTTGTACAGTTCGTAGTAGAAGCCCTTCTTCTCAAGAAGCTCTCCGTGATTGCCCTGCTCCAGGATATGTCCGTCCTTCATAACCAGGATAACATCAGCTTCTCTGATGGTTGAAAGCCTGTGGGCTACGATAAAGCTGGTTCTGCCCTTCATCATCCTGTTAAAGGCCTTCTGGATCCTGATCTCAGTGCTGGTATCAATGGAGGAAGTAGCCTCATCAAGGATCAGCATAGGAGGAATGTCCAGCATAACCCTGGTGATGCAAAGAAGCTGCTTCTGTCCCTGAGACAGATTGCCTCCGTTCTCGGTGATAACGGTATCATAACCGTCGGGAAGTCTCTTGATAAAGCTATGGGCATGGGATGCCTTGGCAGCCTCTATTATCTGTTCATCGGTATAGCCCTCTCTTCCAAGAGTGATGTTATCACGAACGGTTCCGTTTCTGAGCCAGGTCTCCTGCAGCACCATTCCGTAGCAGTCCCTGATATCTCTTCTCTTGATATCTCTTATGTCGCGTCCGTCTACACTGATGGCACCCTTATCCACATCATAGAATCTCATCAAAAGATTGATAAGAGTGGTCTTTCCGCTACCTGTGGGACCGACAATGGCAACTCTCTGGCCCTTTTTGACCTTGAGGTTCAACTCTTTGATAAGCTCTTTTGTCTTATCATAGGAGAACTCCACGTTGTCAAAAGAAACCTCTCCTTCTGGAGTAAAGTTCTCCGGAGCGCTCTCTTTATCTGCTGTTTCAGGCTTTTCTTCTATGATTGCAAATACTCTCTCTGCGCAGGCGAGAGCATTCTGAAGCTCAGTTACAACGCCTGAAATCTCATTAAAGGGCTTGGTATACTGATTGGCGTAGCTAAGGAAAATGGTAAGTCCGCCCACAGTCATGCCCCCGGCGATACAAACAAATGCTCCGAACAGAGCAACCGCAGCATAAACAAGGTTGTTGACACATCTTGTGCTGGGATTGGTAAGGGAAGAAATGAAAGTTGCCTTAATACTGGTCTTTCTGAGTCTTTCATTTATTTCCCCGAAGGTCTCAAGATTCTCATCCTCATGGGCAAAGGCTTTGACAATTGAAAGATTGCCAACCATCTCATCAACAAAGGCTGTCTGATCAGCCCTGGACTGGCTCTGTTCCTTGAACAGCTTAAAGGATCTGTCAGCAATGAACTTGGCGATAAAAAGTGACAACGGTGTGAGTACCACCACCACTATTGCTATCTTAAAGTTCAGATAAAACATGAAAACCAGGGTTCCGACTATGGTCACAATTCCTGTAAAAAGCTGGGAAAATCCCATGAGAAGACCGTCAGCAAAAAGGTCTACATCTGAGATTATCCTGCTTACGATATCTCCGGTTTGTTTGGAATCCAGATATTCAAAGGGCAAGATCTGAAGCTTGTCAAATGCCTCTTTTCTAACATCTCTTACAACCTGGAAGGTTATCTTGTTGTTGGACTGATTCATGATCCACTGGCATATTGAAATAATGGCAATGGCAATGACCATTCTTATAATTATCGCTGCTATCCTGCCAAAATCCACAGCTCCGGGACCAACGATGCAATCAATGGCATCACCGGCCAGAATAGGTACATACAGCGAAAGAAGTGCTGTAACCACAGCCAGTGTCAAGGATACAAATATCAGAAAGCGATATTTTCCGGCATATTTAAGTACTTTTTTAAGGGTTCCCTTTTTCATACCGCTCCCTCCTTCTTATACTGTGAATCATAAATTTCTCTGTAGAGCTCGCATTCCGCCATCAGTTCTTCGTGAGTTCCGATGCCGGCTGCCTTTCCGTTATCAAGAACAATGATCTTGTCACAGTTAATTACAGAGGATGCACGCTGGGATACGATAAAGGTTGTAGGGGCATTGTCCATTTTAGCAATGGCCTCCCTGAGGTTCTTATCAGTCAGATAATCCAGTGCTGAGGCGCTGTCATCAAGGATAAGGATCTCAGGCTTTCTCACAAGGGCTCTTGCTATGGTAAGGCGCTGCTTCTGACCTCCGGAGAAATTCTTTCCTCCCTGAGCCACAACGTAGTCCAGCTCGTTCTCCTTGCCCTTCACAATTTCCTCAGCCTGGGCAATTCTGAGAGCCTCATAAATTTCTTCATCAGTGGCATCATTTTTGCCCCATTTTATATTGTCTCTTATAGTCCCATGGAAAAGAACAGCCTTCTGAGGCACAATGCCTATCCTCTCCCTGAGGGCTTCAAGGCTGTATTCCTTAACATCTTTACCGTCCAGTATCACACTGCCCTTAGAGGCATCATAAAATCTGGGAATAAGATTGATAAAGGTGGTTTTACCGCTGCCGGTTCCACCGATAACGCCGATCCTGTCTCCTCTTTTTACAGTGATGCTGATGTCTTCAAGGGAGTCCTCACTGTCTCCCTGATATCTCATGCTCACCTTATCAAATACAACATGATCTTCAGTCTTATCAAAGCTCTTTACGGTACCATCCTCCATGGATGACTTAAGCTCAAGAAGCTCCTGTACACGGTTACCGGAGGCAATGGCCTTGGTCACGGTAAGCACCAGATTGGCAAACTTGATAAGCTCCACCAGGATCTGAGACATGTAGTTATAAAGAGCAACTATCTGTCCCTGAGAAAGCTGTCCTTCGTGAACATAGATAGCGCCGCGGTAGATAAGGAAAACCAGCGCCATATTGAGTATTGCATAGGTCACAGGATTCATCAATGCAGTGACAGATCCTACAAACTCCTGAAGATTGAGAAGGGAATTGTTCTTTTCATGGAAGTTCTTTTTCTCCTTATCTTCAAGACCGAAGGCTCTTATAACCCTGACACCGGTGTGATTTTCTCTGGTGAGGCCCAAAAGAACGTCAAGACCGCTCTGGATCTTGCCATATCTTGGGATACTCCAGGTCATGATAAATCCCACAACAGCAAAAAGAAGAATTATTGTAAAAAGAAAAATAAGAGCCTGGCGGGCATCAATGGTAAAAGCCATCACCATAGCGCCAAATACAACGAAGGGCGATCTAAGGAGCAGTCTTATGGTGAGATTGACACCCTGCTGAACCTGATTGACATCGCTGCTCATTCTGGTGATCATGGTTGAGGTTCCAACCTTGTCCATATCTGCAAATGACAGCTTCTGAATATTCTCAAAAAGCGCCTTTTTTACCTTGGCTGCAAAGCCTGCGGCTGCCTTAGCTGCAAAAAACTGTGCTGTGATGGCACTGACGAATCCCACGAAGCAAAGGAGCACCAGTATAAGGCACATATGTATAACATGGGACTTGTCGCCGTTGGCAATTCCCTTATCTATAAGGGATGCGATAACCAGCGGAACCATCAACTCAAAGGAAGCCTCCAGGAGCTTGAACAGCGGTCCCAATATCGTTTCTTTTTTATAACCCTTCAAAAATACCAATAATTTTTTCATATTTTCCTCAATTACTCAAAGTCTGTATATAATAAATATTCCCTGCGCTTTTGCTTAAAGGTGCTTAGTTCATCGGCCCAGGCAGCCTTTATTTCTTCGGAAGAACGCCCTTCTTCTATCATAAGTCTGACAGAATCAGTGCCCATAAGATAATCGATCCAGTAGTGGCCGTCATTATACCTGCTTCCCCAGAATGAAACACTGCTGTCCATTGCGAAAACAGAACGATAAGCATCTATCAGATAATCAAGCTGAATCCCTTCATTTTGGATATCACTTAAGGATAATTCTCTCAGATCTTTTCCAAAGCAAGTTTTATCCTGATACATAGGACTAACGGCACCTTCCATGGACACCGGTGTAAAATTATAATCGTATTCCGGCATATCAGCAAGGTATGGACTTCCATAGGTCTCAAAGGGATTCTCTGTTCCTCTTCCCACAGATACCACAGTATTTTCAAAAAGGCAGGTAGACGGATACAGATACACAGCTCTCATGTCCTTAAGATTGGGTGATGGAGCCTTTATCAGATTATGTCTGGTGTTATGGTCATAGCCAAGGCATGGGATCACAGTCAGGTCACAGGAATCCTTGCCTGATCTGAGCCAGCCTTCGCCGTTTATCATCTGTGCCAGTTCTCCCAGGGTCATACCATGGGCAACCGGAATAGGAAGTTTACCCACATTGGAAATATACTCATCACGAAGAATGGGCCCATCAACAAAAAAGCCGTTGGGATTGGGCCTGTCCAGAATAATCACTGCCTTCCCCTGCTCTGCACAGGCATCCATAAGATCAAACATGGTGATATAGTAGGTGTAAAATCTAAGTCCCACATCCTGAATATCAACCACTAGAACATCAAATTTGTCCAAAGTCTCGTCGGAAACAGCCTTACTGCGGTTATCTTCATAGAGAGAAAGAAGCGGAACACCGGTCTTTGGGTCAATTGAGTCATCCACTCCTTCACCGGCATCCTTGGTTCCTCTAAAGCCATGCTCGGGAGATAAAACGCAGGCTACATCCACGTCCTGTCTGATAAGGGCATCCAGCTCATGTTCGCCGTAGGTCACATCCCCGCCCTGATCATCCTTGCCAAAGTGAATGAGATCAGTCCCCTCCCCGGCAGCATCATAATCAAAGGAACACTCATCCCCCACAATACCGGACTGATTTGAGAAAAGAGCTACTCTCTTGCCTTCAAGAAGAGGAAGGTATTCCTCAAAACGCTCATCCCCAAGAGTCAGAGCTTCTTCGATATTGTCATTATTATTTTCTTCCGCAGATACGTTGTCTGAAGCTTCATCAGCCGCAGATTCCGAAGCTTCTGAAATTTCAGTCGGAGCATCTTCTATGTTTTCAAAAACGCTGCCGGTATCAGCCTCATAAGAAACATTACTTACTTCAGATTCCCCACAGGCAGCGAAAGTTCCTGCGGCAATTATTGAAGCTAAGATAACACCTAGTTTTTTAGAGTATCCTCTTATCATAAATTGATCCTCAGTCCCTTAGGGTAATGGTTCTTGAGCATGCCTCCTGCGGCCTTGGCCCAGCCTATGCTGTAGCCATCCACAAGAATAAGACGCCAGCCCTTTTCCTTTTTATCAAGGCCTCGAAGGGTCTGTCCGTTTAAAAAGGCATCTATCTCAGAGGAGTCTCCCTCAAAGTCCACAGCTGCCTGTACCTCTTCTTTCTTAAGAGCCAGTGCCAGGGCATGGGAAGGTTCAAATCTATCCTTCTTGATGGTTCCCAAATGAAGTCCCGGTCTCATAACCTTGAGGCCATTGGGTGATGGCATGTTCTCCGGAGCCAGATACATCTGATCTCCGAACATAAAGATTGTTCCCTTGAGACTGTCAGAGTCCTTCAAAGTCTCTTTTGCAAACTCTTCAAAAACCTTCTTCTCTGAGTTGGAGGCCTCTTTCACCCTGCCTCCGGGCACGTATCTGTTGTGATCCGAGGAAGGAAGCTTGCCCTCTCTCTTAAGAACACATAAAAAATGACCTTCACCCTTTACCTTATGGGGCCAGAGTCTTACAGTCTTCGAAATCTCTTTAGATAAAGTCTCACCGGCATCAGTCCAGGAAGGTCTTCCGGCCTCCATGCCGCCCACAAGCTGAAGCTGTTCCACATGGAAGTCAGGATGCTTTTTCAAAAACTCAAGGATAGAATTCTCATTCTCATCCACAGAGAAGGTACAGGTTGAATAACAAAGAGTTCCTCCCGGAAGCAGCATTTTCTCTGCACAGTCCAGGATTTCAGCCTGCCTCTCGGCGCAGAGCTTCACATTTTCAGGGCTCCACTCTCCGAAAGCCACCTCATTTTTCCTGAACATACCCTCTCCGGAGCAGGGGGCATCCACCAGAATCTTGTCAAAATATCCATGAAAAACCTCTGAAAGATGCTGAGGTGTCTCATTGGTCACCAGGGCATTCTTTATCCCCAGCCTCTCTATATTGAGGGAAAGAATCTTGGCCCTGTCACGATTTATCTCATTGGTCACCAGGATTCCCTCGCCCTTCATGGCAACTGCTATCTGAGTTGACTTACCCCCGGGTGCCGCACAAAGGTCAAGTATCTTCTCTCCTGGCTGGGGATCAAGGAAATGCACCGGCGCCATGGCACTGGGTTCCTGAATATAATAAAGCCCCGCCTCATGATATGGGTGCTTGCCGGGAGTATCACTGTTTTCATAGTAGTAGCCGTTCTCCTCCCAGGGCACCTGCTCACTACAGGATGGGAACTTCTCTGTAACAGACTTATCAGCCTTAAGAGTGTTGATACGCAAAGCATGATATCTGGCATCATCCCCAAAGCTGTCTATAAACTCATCATATTCTTCATTAGACAGAGAATTTCTCATTCTCTCCTTAAACAATTCCGGTAACATATATCCTCTTTCCATAACTAAAAATCGACGAAAACACTTCTATTAGTATAACACTCTCCCCATAGAAAACGCCACCGCGTGAGCAGTGGCGCACATAAGCAATATTCAGTTTTACTTTTCTTCATGTTCCTTTATATACTTCTTGATTCCCTTAAAGGTCTCATGACTAATGATGTGCTCAATCCTGCAGGCATCTGCCTCAGCGATCTTCTCATTGACACCTGTAGTCATCATAAGGAACTTGGTGATGTTGGTGTGTTTGGCATAAACAGCCTTGGCAGTCTTAAGTCCCTCATCTGTAAGGTTAAGAGAGCCGTCATCCTCCATGACAATAAGTCCGTTTTCCTTGAGAATGCCTACAGCTCTTGAAACACTGGGTCTTGAAAAGCCCAGCTCTGTGGCAACATCTATAGAACGGACAACGCCCTTCTTTTTCTTAAGAAGGTAAATGGTCTCGATATAGTCTTCACCTGATTCGTGCATAACATACCCCCGTACATTATTCTTATTATTCTAATTGTATTGTACGCAACCCAAATATGCAAGAGTTTAATCAGATAAAATATATCACACTTCACATAAGCTATGATTGCTTTTAAGCCAAATCATAATTCATACCAGACACATCTCACCGAATAAATTCTGTTACTATACTCTTTTAATGTAGTATACGTATCTTTAAGCGGGTCCATACAGATATATTCCCCATTTTCAGCGCCTATGATCAGCACAAAATGATGGTAACTAAAAAGAGATTTTCTATGAATCTTCACTATTGGATACCTTCCCTTGGACAGGCATTCGTCTATGTATCCAGCATCTAGGCCGCTATATACTTCCGCATTAAATCCCGGCAACTGATCAATTGCTCCCCACTGCATATTCCCGGCAGCATCAAACACACCGTTTTCAGATAAATAGGTAACCAGTCCTCCTGGAGATAATGGATTGCTGCTACCGGAAATAGCTGAGGCTATACATGTTGTTATACACCCAGACGACTCCATAGTATATTTGGAGTCTCCCAAATGTAATTTTCTCCATCTGTCATCATCCTGTCGGTAATGAACCATTATTTCCGGCACTGGATAATCCACTTCACATTTCACATTAAGGCCACCGCGGTTCTTCACAACCTGTGATATATATACCAACATAAAAATTGCCAAGACTATTCCGCATACAATAATTATTTTTTTACGCATATCCTGTTAGTCCTTCTCCTCGTTGTAACAATCCCCAGAACCTAAAAGAGGCTATCCTTACGGATAGCCTCTCCACTACATTTTCATTTTAATGTGATGCAGCCTGATTACTTTGCATAATCTGTTGCTCTGCTCTCTCTGATAATATTGACCTTGATCTGTCCGGGATATTCCATCTCGTCCTCGATCTTCTTGGCAATATCGCGAGCCATAAGCACCATATCTGCATCTGAAACCTGCTCAGGAACAACCATTACTCTGACTTCTCTGCCGGCCTGAATAGCAAATGAGTGATCAACACCCTTAAAGCTATTAGTAATGTCCTCGAGTTCTTTAAGTCTGGATGTGTAAGTCTCAAGTGTCTCTCTTCTTGCTCCGGGTCTAGCTGATGAAATTGTGTCAGCAGCCTGTACCAGAACTGCAATAAGAGACTGGGGTTCAACGTCACCGTGGTGAGCTTCTACCGCATTGATAACAGTCTGTGATTCTTTATACTTCTTACATATTTCAACACCAAGCTGAATATGTGATCCTTCAAGTTCATGGTCTACAGCTTTTCCAATATCATGTAAGAGACCTGCTCTCTTAGCAACTCTAACATCAAGTCCAAGTTCTGATGCCAGGAGTCCGCAAAGCTGAGCAACCTCAACAGAATGCTTAAGGCAGTTCTGTCCATAACTGGTTCTGAATTTCATTCGTCCAAGAATCTTAACAACTTCCGGATGAAGTCCGTGAACACCTGCCTCAATAGCAGCATTTTCACCTTCCTCTTTGATCTTGGCAGCTACTTCTTTCTGCGCCTTCTCAACCATCTCTTCGATTCTAGCCGGATGAATACGTCCGTCTACAATAAGCTTCTCAAGAGCTATACGGGCAACTTCACGGCGGATAGGATCAAATCCGGAAATAACCACAGCTTCCGGTGTGTCATCGATTATAAGATCAACACCGGTCATTGTCTCAAGGGTTCTGATGTTTCTTCCCTCTCTACCAATGATTCGACCTTTCATCTCATCATTTGGCAGCTGTACTACAGATATTGTTGTCTCGGAAACGTGATCTGCTGCACAACGCTGAATTGCGTTTACAACGATTTCCTTGGCTCTCTTATCTGCTTCTTCCTTTGCCTCAGCTTCCATGTTTTTGATCATGAGAGCTGATTCATGCTTAACATCATCTTCTACGATCTTTAAAAGATACTCTTTTGCCTGCTCGGAGGTTAAGCCAGAGATTTTCTCAAGTTCCTGTACTCTCTGTTCGTTTAGTTTCGCAACCTCTTCACTCTTCTTGTTGATTGCCTCTTCACGGGCATTCAAACTCTGCTCTTTTCGCTCAATCGCTTCGGATCTCTTCTCGACGTTTTCCTCTTTCTGCTGAACTCTTCTTTCAGAACGCTGAACCTCATTTCTTCGGTCTTTGACTTCCTTCTCAAGATCGTTACGAGTTTTCAGTGCCTCTTCCTTTACTTCAAGAAGTTTCTCTCTCTTCGTATCTTCAGCAGTCTTGAGTGCTTCGTCAATAATCTTTCTTGCCCTCTCCTCAGCGCTACCGATCTTACCCTCAGTTACCTTTTTCTGGTAAGCAGTGGATAAAAACCATGTCACACATGCAGTCAGGAGAAGGGTTACTACTACTGCAATAACAGTACCGATCATTACAGGAGCACCTCCTTATTCAATTTTCATTGTACAATATTTTGTATATCAAGCATTGAAAATGCCTAGTCATATACAATTTTACAACATATAAATTTTACCTTTTCTATGATGTAGTGTCAAGGTAGCACTTCACAATTTCGTCATAATTTAGGCTTCTATATTAAGGGTTATGACAAATTGAAAAATAACCACAGGAAATTTTATCCTTCTCAGATTTAAACTTTCATTTTCAAATCAATTTGGCATTATTTTCTATTCCCACCAAAAACTCATTATGATATAAATATCACTAACGTAAAAACGTTTTATGAAGGGAGAGATAATATTGTCAGCAACAGATAGCAACGCACTGCTTTCACAGGCAGAAATAGATAAGCTCATCAAGCAGATGGAGGAAGAAAAGAAAGCTCAGTGAAACGGCTGATCCTTTTCACATCCTGTCCATTTCATGCCTGATGGCATCCATTGAATAGCCACGTCTCAAGAGAAAAGCCATCACCTTCTGCTTTTCCTTGAAATCCATATTTTTGTCAAAATGCTTTTTTATGAGGAGCTTCTGAATCTGAACCGACTCCACATCCTCCTCAGACTCCTCATAAATCTCAAGCATCAATTTCTCACAGAGATCCTTACTGATTCCCTTACCGCTTAAATCCTGAATAATTCGCTGTCTGCTGCGAAGTTCCATATGATAGGTTATGTAATCCCTGGCAAAACGCTCATCATCCAAATATCTGTAGGACTTCACATATTCAATTGCTGCGTCCATACACTCTGAGGAGTACATACCCTCTGAGAGCTTGTCCCGGAGCTGTTTTTCAGTATAATCTTTCTTCTGTAACAGATTCATAGCCCTCTTGGTGGCACGCTTGGGAAGTAGGTCCTCAGTGATGATCCTATAAGTAGCCGGATCCAGTTCCTGATCGGCCT
Organism: Butyrivibrio sp. MC2021; assembly: GCF_000621605.1. Lineage (GTDB taxonomy): Bacteria > Bacillota > Clostridia > Lachnospirales > Lachnospiraceae > Butyrivibrio. The sequence goes on from NZ_JHXX01000001.1 coordinate 505,060, forward strand.
TGATCTTATATTCTCGAAGCTCGGTGTTATAGAGAACAAAGGCAAATTCTCCATCAATAAATACCTTACTTCTCTTTTTGTCCAATGCTGAAATATCTGTAACTATCATAGTTCACCTATATTTTGTGATATTAGTATAATCCCCCGGCCAGCCAAAGCTTCCGGGGGTAATTTGCCGAGTACTGATTATTTAGATTTCTTCTTAGGTGCCTCTGTTGCTTCATCAGCAGCTGCAGATGAGCCACCCTGTACAGGAAGTCCGTAATGCTCTCTGACTCTCGCATCGATGTCAGCCAGGATAGCCGGATTGTTCTCGAGATAAAGCTTGGCATTCTCACGTCCCTGGCCAATCTTCTCTCCGTTGTACTGATACCATGCACCGCTCTTGTTAACGATATCGCAGTTAGCTGCAAGGTCCAGGATATCTCCGGTTGCTGAGATTCCCTTACCGAACATGATATCGAACTCAGCCTCCTTGAAAGGAGGAGCAATCTTGTTCTTAACAACCTTAACCCTTGTACGGTTACCGATGTTCTCACCGTTCTGCTTGATAGCCTCGATTCTGCGGACATCCATACGAACTGATGAATAGAACTTCAGAGCACGACCACCGGTAGTTGTCTCAGGGTTACCGAACATAACACCAACCTTCTCTCTGAGCTGGTTGATGAAGATAACAGTACAGTTGGACTTGCTGATAACTGCTGTAAGCTTACGAAGAGCCTGGGACATAAGTCTCGCCTGAAGACCTACATGTGAATCGCCCATGTCTCCATCGATCTCAGCCTTGGGAACAAGAGCTGCTACAGAGTCAACAACTACGATATCAATAGCTCCGGAGCGAACCATGGTCTCTGTGATCTCCAGAGCCTGCTCACCGCTGTCAGGCTGTGAAATGTAAAGGTTGTCTACATCTACGCCGATGTTCTTGGCATATACAGGGTCAAGAGCATGCTCAGCATCGATAAATCCTGCGATGCCGCCTCTCTTCTGAACTTCTGCAATCATGTGAAGAGTAACTGTGGTCTTACCACTACTCTCAGGTCCATATATTTCAACAATACGTCCCTTAGGGATACCGCCAAGTCCAAGGGCAATATCAAGGCTAAGAGATCCTGTGGGAATAGTCTCAATGTTCATGGTGTCTGATGAATCACCAAGTTTCATCACAGCACCCTTTCCGAACTGCTTCTCAATCTGTCCAAGTGCTGCTTCAAGTGCTTTTTGTTTTTCTTCTCTTTCCATACTTTTCTCCTTTTAAGAACGCCTGTTCGTTATAATAAAATAATAAAACAGATGTTCGGTTGTGTCAACATAAATTTTTCATATTTTTTCAAACAAAAATACAATTTGAAAATTCCGGCAGAAACGCCGATAAAATCGCTGCTCCCCGGCAGCTGAAAAGACAAAAACGATTAAAACATACATGAGTCATTGTCCAAGGATATGAACAATGACTCGTATACATTATCATATATAATTCTGATTTGCAAGCTGTGTCAGTTGATCATGCCCATGTTGTACTGCCTGCAAAGATCATCATATTCCTGATTGATAAGTCTCACCATCTCGGCATCTCCACAGATATTGTCCGGATGGAACATCTTCATAAGATCCTTATATCTCTTTTTGATGGCCAGTGGATTGTCAGCTCCTCTGAAGAGAAGATCCATGGCATCATACTCGTTCTCACGCTGGTATGATTTCTCTCTTTCGAGTCTTCTGAACTCGGCATCGATTCTCTTCCTGTCGCTGGTAAGCTGATCAAATCCGTTGTTCAGAATAGCAAGTCTCTGGTCAAATAATGCCTTGTCGTTGTTAAGCTTCTTGTTTGCAGTCTCAAGTTTGCGCTCAGCAGCATCCATTCTGTTCTTGAAGGCTATCTCATCAGCCTCAAGTCTGGCATATCTCTCAGCCAGAGAACTCTCCATATTTTCAAGACGAACACTCTCCTTAAACAGCCAGAGGCGAAGCTCCGCCAGTTCGTCCATACTCCCATTTGCAATTACTTCTTCAATCTTTCTCATATCTTCCATAAGGAACCCCCGCCTTCTGGACCTGAAACAGTATTACTCTTCTTCCTTCTTTTCCTCAGGAAAAGCGATATCTACCGCAGCCTCATCATCCATAAGGTTTTCTTTCTTGGCTGTAAAACGATCGGCAATATCAGGCACCAGATCAAGGATCTTGGTCACTGCATCCTGATTCTTGATATTAACAAGCTTGGTTGAACCATTCTTGATAACAAGAACCGCACTTGGTGACATCTTGGCACCAAAGCCGCCTACTCCGCCATTCTTTTTCTCTGCAACGCTTGATCCTGCACCTACGCCAAAAGACACATCCACAAGAGGAAGGATGATAGTATCACCAACCTGTGTTGCCTCTCCCACAACAGTCTTAGATGCCAGTACAGAATTCATTCCTTTAAGTAAAGACTCTACAACGCCGTTAAAATTGTTCTCTCCCATCATAGCCTCCAAAAACATTGTTTATCAGGTACTCAATATCTTCTTAAATCGCCTGATTACCTTCATAACATCCTTCTTAAGGTAACATATGAGCACGCTGTACAGAATAGTGAACACCGTCACATGCCCCTTGACCCGGGCTCTCACCATTACCACCTGCCGTTCGAAATCAGGCTCCACTATGACATTATCCATAGTAAGAGGATAAATAATGCCAAAGGCGGCCATAACTTCTGCTGTGGTGGCCGGATCCCCCAGCCCGTAAAGGATTTCTGCCTTGTATTTGTCAGGCAGGATCATTTTTATTACTTTGATAAGTCTGCCCTTTACCTGTGCATAAGCACGCTTGAAAATCTCACTTTCCAGGGTAGTTTTAATCATTTTTATCTTACCACAAACTCTAGATATTGTATATTGTGTTTTTTCAAACACATCTTGTGGCGTTTTTAGAATATTCTCAATCTTTTCGATAATATCCTGAATTATTTCTATAAGAGCTTTGCCTTCCTCTTCTTCCTCTTCGACCTCCATAGAATCCGAGGTGTCATTTTCCTGTGAAGAAGTATCATCCTGAGGAGCCTCCTCTGCAGGCTGGTTATTCTCAAGCTCCTGCATGTCGCTCATCTCTATTACGCCGCTCTCTTCTTTTTCAGTATTTTCTGTATTTTCTTCTTCAGCAGATTCCTCACTCTTTTTATCGGCATTTTCCTTCTCAGGGTTTTGCTTTCTCGGAAAAACTTTTATTCCGAAGACCTTTGCATAAAACTCCTTGTTATCAGGAAAATCGATTCCTCCGCTGATAATATGAAACAGCCAGGAATAACGCGCTGAAAACTGTATTTTTTCTGTATCAAAGCCCTTATCAAATTCTGTCTCAGGTATATAGAGGTTCGCCTTGTATCTCACCGGTACAAAAAGGATCAAAGCAAGAAGCAAAAGCAGAACCGCCAATATCACCAGAAGAACAATTCCAATGATCTTTAAAACTCCCAAAACTCCCGCCAACATAATCGCTCCAAAATAGTATTGTTAAGGTCAGCCCACAGATTCAAGGTACTCAAGAAGCTTGCCGCTCTTGCCGGCGATTGAAGCCTCCTGGGATATACGAAGTACGATATCCATTGCCTCCTGGTAGCCACCTGCAATTCCGTAAATATATACCGGGTGATATCTGAAATACGGCTGTTTCAAGTAAGCAGAGTTGATGATATCCAGCTGATCGACTCCATTGGTAGCCCTGGTAACACAAAAGATCCCGAACTGTCCGCTGCCGTGATACAGCTTCCACTTAACAACTGTGTGCTTCTTGACAGATTCTCCCCAATATAGCTTTTTATAAAACTCGCAAAAGCCCTTTTTACCCAAAATAATACTCCCCGTTAATAAATCCAAATCCGAAAAATCATAATATATTTTACCATATACCCATTTGTTATGGAATTGATACAGCTATCACTCCACTCCGAAATAAGCGTCAAAAATCCTCTTGGCAATAGGCACCGCATAGCTTCCGCCGCTGCCTGCGTTCTCAACGATTATGGTCACGCTGATCTCAGGATCTTCAGCCGGTGCAAAGCCTGTAAACCATGCGTGAGAATCTGATGTAAATGTATTGAACTCCGCAGAGCCGGTCTTACCTGCCGCTGTATAGGAAAGACCTTTTAGCTTGGTGGCGGTACCGTTTTCTACAACCTGTACCATCATTTTAGTCAGGATCTCAGCTTCTTCCTCGGTCATGAGTTTCTTTGACTTCTCCGGAGAATAGCTTTTTACCACCTTACCGTCCGCAGCCTTGATCTCTGTGACCAGATAAGGCTTCATAAGAACTCCCCCGTTGGCAACCGCATTGGTGATAAGGTTCATATGGATAGGTGAAACACCTGTTGTGCCCTGTCCAATGGAGAGCTGCATAACAGATGCCGATGTGGTGTCCTTGTTGTACTCAGCGCTGCTCTTGGAATGGGACAGGCTCACGGGAATGTCCTTGTTAAACATAAGGTCATCCAGGGTCCTGTTAAAGGTCTCCCTGCTGATATTCAGGCCCATATTGGCATAGGAAGAATTGCAGGACTTGGCAAAAGAGCTGTAGAAATCCACACTTCCGTGATTTTCCCCGTGGAAACAGGAAATGGATTCCCCGTCGTAGGTGAATCTGCCGTTGCAGCTGTATCTGTACTTCTCTATCTCATCGGGATGTTCCCTGAGATAAGCCAATGATGTGACGATCTTGAAGGTTGATCCGGGAGGATAAAGCCCCTGGGTTGCCCTGTTTACCAGCATGGCATTGCCGGAATTATCATTGATAAGGCTCTCCCACTGCTCCTGAATCATATTAGGATCAAAATCAGGCTTGGAAACCATGGCAAGTATCTGTCCTGTCTTAGGGTCAGAAACCACAATGGCTCCCTTCCTTGCTGACAGAGCATTGAAAGCCACCTCCTGGAGCTTAACGTCAAGAGATGTTATGACATTGTCACCGGGATATTTTTTACCCTCAAGGTCATATTCCACCTTCTCCGACAGCTCTGCGCTGGTGTTTATCAGGTAGTAGTTGGTAAGCGCCTCCAGTCCTGATTTTCCGTTGGAAGCATAGCCCACAACATGGGCAAATTCCTCCTTGTAGGGATAGATTCTTACATCCTTGCCATCCTCACCCTGTTGGGAATAAGCCAGCACATCGCCATCCCTTGAAAGGATGCTGCCTCTGGTGTTCTGCTTGGCCAGGATCTGCTGTCTTGTATTGTAATTGTTATTTAAAAGAACCTGCTTATTCTTGCTGGAATAGTTGCAGATATATACAAGCATGGAACCGAACAAAACCACATAAAATACCGTCAGAACAACTATTGGATAGGATCTGATCTTTTTAACTTTTTTCTTTTTCGGCTCCCTGTCCTTTTCCTCTTTTATTATTTCTTCACTCATAAACAGCTATATACTCCCCATGATCGAGATTTAATTCTTATCCGCAATGGCAGCCTTCTTTTGAGCTGCCTTTCTTCTCTGCATTCTCTCAATGGCTTCATAGCGCTCATCGGTTCTGATCATGCAGATTCCCTCAACTATCATCATCATTATGATCGTCACGAATACAGAGGTTCCGCCGTAGCTGACCAGCGGCAGTGTAACACCGGTCAGCGGAATGAACTTACAGCCTCCTCCGATCGTAAGGAAGGTCTGGAAAATATAGGCAACTCCGATTCCGCAAACCACCAGTCTGTAGAACTTATCCTTCAGAAAATATCCCTCCTGCATAATGGCAATAAAGGTGCTGACACAGATAAGGGCCATAAGAATGCCGAAAACAATACCCAGCTCCTCAGCAATGGCAGAGAAAATAAAGTCCTGCTCAACAAAGGGGATGGACTGTGGCGCTCCGCCGTAGAGTCCAAGGCCGAACCAGCTTCCGCAGCTGATTCCGAACAGGGACTGTGACAGCTGATATCCTGTGGACTCAATATCCGCAAAGGGATCGATCCAGGCCTGTACACGAACCTGAATATGTGAAAAAAGTCTGTATCCGATGGCGCTGGCCAAAGCTCCAAAACCTAGGCCTATAGCCAGATATCCGATATTCTCTGTGGCGATGTAGATCATTGCCAGATAGATGACAAAAAAGATAAGGGCGCTGCCCAGGTCTTTTGACAAAACAAGAATGATTACGTGAGCGGCGGCGATAATGGAATTGATCAGCAGCATCCAGATATTGTCACTCTCATATAGGGCTCCCGCCATAAAGAACAGAAATACTATCTTGACCACCTCGGAAGGCTGGAAAGTGATGCCCGCCAGAGTATAGGTAATCTTGGAGCCGTTGGTAACCGCACTGAAAAGCAGCACCACGCCTATGGCCAGAATACCAATTGCCGCGAAGATATAGGTCATCTTCTTGACGAAATTGAACCTGAACACCGCCTCAGGCACGAAAAATCCGATTACAAAGGATGCCGTGATGATAAAGAACTGCTTAACGGCCTTATCATAGGAAAGCCTTGTAAGAATGATCATTCCTATCATCAAAAGCATACAGGAATTGTTGATTATAAGCCTGTTCCCCTCCGGGTAAATGAAATAAAACAGCATCAGCACCGAGGCGAAAACAATTATCTGGAAGGCAAAAAAGAACAGGTACGCAGCCTTGCCCGTTCGGGCAATTATCTGCACGAAGCAGGCTATCTGCACCGCAAACATAAATATTATCTGTCTGATGTAAATGCCTTTTCTCTTTTTCTCGGTTTTGAATCTGAAGGCCATAAAGGCTTCCAGCGTGTAAAGAAAAAGAAAAGCGGCAATCACATATTTTGAAATCTCAGTAACGTATAGCTTCATCAGAGTTTACTCTACTCCCCGTTTATAATGTCCTGCAGTATAGCTGATCCTGTCAAAAATATCATCCTTGTCCGGACTTCCTTTTGCAAAGGCTTCATATACAGCCCCGGCAGTCTCCCCATCCTCAGTGGAAAAATCTATTCTGAGGCGATTAAATATCTCTAAATTCCTGATATTGTCATATTTCTTGTGAAGGGCTGTTGGATGCGCATTCCAGATCACGTTATAGCAATTGCGGCAGTTGGTGGTAATAACCAGCTCATTGTCCATTCGATCGACAATGGTCATCCTCTCGCTGTGATGGTTGTTCATCTTTCCTGAGCAATTGTCAGTGGTCTTCTTAACGCAGCCCGCACTTACCATCATGGGCACCTTGCCGTAGATGCTGTAAGAGACAGGAATTCCGGAGTTTTTTCTAACCTCTTTTACCAGTTCCTTAGCTTCGTGAATGGTCAGTTCCAGTGGAACGGATATCTCGGAAATACTACATTCAAGCAAAAGCTTAACCGCTTCGGCGTTCCAGTTATATACACCGTAATCAAGAATCAATCTGCCCTCAAAACCGGTCTTTTTATAGAATCCCAGCTGCTCCAGATTGCGGATAAGAACGCCGTCAAAGCCGCATTCCTTATATGTTTCCTGTATAAGTTCCAGATCCTTGGTGGCATCAAAGGTCTCTGACCTGGTGACATAAGGAAGGGCTACTATCAGCTCAGCATTTTCAAAGCTGCCCTTAAAACTCATTGCTCTGCTTTTTGCTTCTTCCTTGGCAGAAAAAAGCAGGTTGCTGTCCACATATATCCTTCCTGGGGCCTTAACATTCCCGGCAACCTCCAGGACGGCATCGAGCTGATCCAAAGTCATTACAAAAACATCCAGGACATTGATCGCATCCCCCGAACCGGTATCCATGTCCTTATAGTCCTGAACTTCATCAGAAAAAGTTCTGACAGCTGCAGCATTGGTATTTCCGTCAGCCTCCTCATTTACCTCCATAAGGGCCTGAACCTTCTCGCAGAGCTGTCTTCTGAGTTCATTGAGCTCGCTTACGGGGATAAAGATTCCGTTGCCGCTTCCGCCATCATTTATTTCGATATTGATATTCTCTGCTTCAAAAGGTGTATTACCAAGTCTGTCCAGCTGCTTAAGGACACTGTCTCTGTCCATAGGGCGCTTGGAAGCTGCCTCCACAACTTTGCCGGTGACAGATTCATATATGGTCCTGTCGCCCAGGTAGGCTGTCATGGATATAACTGCTTCTTCTCCCAGGGTAAGCCTGCAGTCGATATCACATTTCGTCTTGAGCTCATGGCCCAGATACTTCTCTTTTACCTGCTCAAGAACCTTGTCGGAGGTTCCGTTGTAGGCAGGGGAATCCAGAGTTACCATGTCTTTTCCGTTATGTTTGTGATAATATCCCTGACTTATGCCGGTCCTTAAGTACAGAGATTTCAGTATTTCCATATCTTCCTTTGAAATCTCATGCTTCTTGCCGGGCTCCTGATAATACAGATCGATATATTTTCTGTAAAGAGATGTTACTCCCGCGGAGTACTCGGGCTTTTTCATTCTGCCCTCAATCTTGAAGGAATCGATTCCTGCCTCGATAAGTTCAGGTATCATATCCACGGTGCACATATCCTTAAGACTCAAAGGATACTGCTCTCTGCCTGACTTATCTCCCAAAAGTCTGTAGGGAAGTCTGCAGGGCTGAGCACATCTTCCGCGATTACCGCTACGACCGCCCACCATACTGCTAAAAAGACATACTCCGGAGTAGCAATAGCACATAGCTCCATGGATAAAAGCCTCAACCTCTATATCCGCCTCTGTTCTTATTTTCTTCATTTCCTCAAGACTGAGCTCTCTTGCAGGAACAACTCTGCAGCATCCAAGCTCCTTTAAAAGCCTTGCTCCGTTGACACCGGTAACAGTCTGCTGAGTGCTGGCATGAAGCTCCACATTGGGAAACTCACGCCTGATAAGCCTCATTACGCCGTAGTCCTGCACGATGACTCCGTCCAGATTTTTCTCCGCAAAGGGGAGCATAAAATCATAGAGCTCACCGAACTCCCTCTCTTTAACCAGGGTGTTGACGGTCATATATATCTTTTTTCCATTGATATGAGCATAGGATATGGCGTCCAGAACCTGATCCCTGTCGAAGTTATCGGCATAGGCCCTTGCTCCGAACCTGCTTCCGCCAAGGTACACCGCATCCGCTCCGGCGTTAAACGCCCCTACCATGGTCTCATAATTTCCCGCAGGAGATAATAATTCTACTTTCTTCATATATCACCACTTATACTGCTCTAAAAAAAGAGGCTGAACATGCAGCCTCTTAATAATTATTTCTTACTTGCCTTGGCCTGTGCCTCAAGCTGAATGATCTTCTTGGATGACTCATCAAGCTTGGTCTGAAGGCTCTTGCCGTTCTTTTCACTGTTTTCGTACTTCATCTGGGTTGCTATGAGTTCATGCTTAATATCATAGAGCTCCTTCTCCTTCTCGGAGAGCTGCTCCTCCATGATCTCTATCTGCTTCTTGGCCTTGAAATAATCGTCTGCGATATTAAGCTGAAGAAGAACATTCTGTGTATCGATGGGCTGTTTCTTGAAGCCGTCTATCTTGTTGTATTCCGCTATCTTATTGTTGATATAAGATGCTACCTTCTGAAGGTATTCCTCGCTCTCATATCCGCTTAATGTAAATACTTTGCCGCCGATTATTACTTCGGTATCAGTTTTAGAAGCCATATTTTTCCCCCACTAAAGTTCGTTTTTTTGTATAAAAAACATTAAAACATAACATGATTATATATCGCCATCCCCGGGCATTTCAAGCCCCAAATGATGATAAGCATCCGCAGTAACCACGCGGCCCCTTGGGGTTCTGTTAATGAAGCCGTTCTTGATAAGATAGGGCTCATAAACGTCCTCAATGGTTCCGGAATCCTCTCCTATAGCTGCAGCCAGAGTATCCAGGCCCACCGGACCTCCGCCGAATTTGCCGATCATGGTCATAAGAAGGTTCCTGTCGGTATGATCAAGTCCCATCTTGTCTACATCCATAAGATCAAGAGCAGTCACTGCCACATCCTCTGTGATGACACCGTCATACTTAACCTGGGCAAAGTCCCTGACTCTCTTAAGGATCCTGTTGGCAAGTCTCGGGGTTCCGCGGCTTCTCTTGGCCATCTCCGCAGCACCCTTCTCGTCAACCTCCACATCAAGAACCTTGGCGGACTGCATAATAATCTCGCAAAGCTCATCTGTGTCGTAGTACTCCATCCTGTGGATCATTCCGAACCTGTCACGAAGAGGTGCAGAAAGCATTCCGGCCCTGGTGGTGGCACCGATAAGAGTAAACCTGGGAAGATCAAGTCTGATGGACCTGGCTGTAGGCCCCTTGCCGATCATGATATCAATGGCGTAATCCTCCATGGCAGGATAAAGAACCTCCTCCACCTGCCTGTTAAGGCGATGTATCTCATCTACAAAAAGCACATCCCCCTGTTGAAGGTTATTCAGAATAGCAGCCATATCACCGGGCTTCTCAATAGCCGGTCCGCTGGTGATCTTGATATTCACTCCCATCTCATTGGCAATGATTCCCGCCAATGTGGTCTTTCCAAGTCCGGGAGGGCCGTAAAAAAGCAGGTGATCAAGGCTGTCGCCCCTCTTTTTTGCCGCTTCTATATAGATCTTAAGGCTTTCCTTTATCTTTTTTTGACCGATGTAATTATCAAGGCTCTTGGGGCGAAGGGATCCTTCAATTCTGGAATCCTCGGGATTCTCCTGGGTATCCACGCTCCTGGCCGTTGTGTTTATCTTTCTTTTTTCCATAAGTTTCCCACCAACAATTATTTGTTAAAACATTTCCTTCAGCGCAAGCTTAAGAAGAAGCTCTGTATCCTCAGCTGCGGAAGGATTATTTGCAATGGCCTTCCTGACTGCTTTCATGGCATCGGATGAATTGTATCCGAGAGCCACCAGCGCTGCCACTGCCTCTCCCTTAGAAGAATCGCCGTCTCCGGCTGCCTCGTCCATGGAAACTGCGCCACCTCCACCAAGAAGCGTATCCTCTGTAGCCTTTATCTTATCACGAAGCTCCAGAGTTATCCTCTCAGCAGTCTTTTTGCCGATGCCGGGAGCCTTACTCAGGGACTTGCTGTCTCCTGCGATTATGGCAAATCTTAAGTCATCCGGTGACATAACGGAAAGAATGGCCAGGCCGCCCTTGGGACCTATGCCGTTTACCGTAATAAGAAGTTTAAAAAGATTAAGCTCATCCCTGGATAAAAAGCCGAACAGGGTGAAAGCGTCCTCTTTTACGTTAGTGTACGTATAGAGCTTGACCGCCTCTCCTATCCCCGGCATTCTGTCCATGGTGGAGCCTGAAATATTCACATTGTAGCCAACGCCGTTAACGTCTACAACGGCATTGCCCTCTTCAATACTCTCCAAAATACCATTTACATAAGCTATCAAATTTCTACCTCCCAACTAAAACCTTTAATATTTTATCACAACCGGCGGCTCAAAGGGATAGGAAACGGCATTTTGAATTGATAGTTTCCTAAAATTCACATATAATTCAAACTTTTATGCCACAGCATTGTTGGAGTTTCTAAATTGTTCTGATAAAATCTAAGATTGTAGCACTAAAAAGAAAGATTGTTGAGGAGATATCACATGTCATTCGAAGTAAAGCATTTGCAGAAAAAATTTGGGGACAAGCAGGCAGTTGAAGACCTTTCCTTCGAGCTGAGAGAGCCCGGAGTTTATGCACTTCTTGGAACCAACGGTGCAGGTAAATCCACTTCTATCCGCATGATACTGGGCATCCTTGCCAAGGATCACGGTGAAGTACTTTTAAACGGAGAGAATTTTGACACCCGCAAGGTAAATGTGGGATACCTTGCTGAGGAAAGAGGCTTATACCCTAAATATCCCATCATGGATCAGCTTTTATATTTCGCGGCTCTTAAAGGCTTATCCGCAGATGTTGCCATGGAACGCATCAAATATTGGGGCGACAGACTCAAAGTTACAGAATATCTTTTCCCTGAGAGAAAAAAGGGAAAGAAATTTAAGCCAACTCTGGCAGATCAGATGTCCAAAGGAAATCAGCAGAAGATCCAGCTTATGGCCGCTCTTATCTCAGAGCCTGAATTCCTTATTCTGGACGAACCTCTTTCAGGTCTTGATCCTGTAAATACAGATCTTTTCAAAAGCGTAATCCGCGAAGAAATCGACAAGAAAAAATATATCATCATGTCATCTCATCAGATGCCTGTAATTGAGGAATTCTGTGAAGATATTACTATTCTGAACAGAGGTAAGGCTGTTGTTCAGGGCAATCTCAATGAGATCAAAAAGTCCTACGGCCGCGTTAACCTCTTTGTTAAATGCGACGAGGATATCTCAGATACCATCAGCACTCTGGGCATCAAGGTTGTCAACGACACCCCCGCCGGAGTACAGCTAAAGGTTGGCAGCGAGGCTGAAGCCAAGAATCTCTTAAAGCAGCTCAGCGATGCCAATAAGACCATCGTGCGCTTCGAACTCAGAGAGCCTTCACTTCACGAGATTTTCATCGAAAGCGTAGGCGGAAGCCCCGAGGATAACACCCAGGATAATACAAAAAACAAGGCGGAGGAAAAATAAGTGAATAAAAGTGAATTCAGAGGCTTTAAACAAGTCTTTATGTTTGAGTTCATGACAGGCGTTAAAAAGCCGGCATTTGTCTGGTTTCTGATAATAATATGCTGCATTGCCTTTTTATCCACACCTCTCATGCTCATTATAGGAAACTCACAAAGCGACGATGAGACCTCCTCTGACGTGCCTCAAAAATCAGTTATAGAAACAGTATATGTTTACAACGAAACCGGTCTTTCCATAGACCATAACAATCTCAAGTCTTCAGAGAAATATTCAGAGGTTTCTTTTGTTACAGATAACACCGGTTCATATGACGATGCAGTGGAATCTCTCAAGAGCAATTCAGGCAGCAAAGACCTGGTCCTGAAGGAAGAATATGACGAGAAAAAGGGCTTCGAGATCACCATTGTTAGTTCCGGCAAATCCGGCATCAAGGATGCTGCTATCAAGAGCTTTAAGGAAGACTATACCGAGTTCTCCAGAGAAGAAACCCTCAAGAACCTTAATGTAAGCAGCGAAGACTACGACTACATGTCCAAGGACATCAATATCGCGATCATGGAAGAAAAAAAGGACGGCTCTTTCACAGCAGATGAAGGCTCTATTTCAGCCACTGATTACACCGTTCTTTTGGGCGGTCTTATGATATTATTCCTTTTCATAAATATGTCCGCAGGCAACGTCTCTACCTCAATCGCAACCGAGAAATCCTCCAGAGTTATCGAGTATCTGCTTACAGGCACAAGGCCTATGGCATTACTGTCAGGTAAGATTGCAGCAAGACTTGTGGAAACAGTTATCACAGCCGTTGCCAGTTTCTCCAGCTACTACCTGTCACAGGTTGTATGTCTGTTCTTCACAGTGGACAGAACTGCGGCAGCAAGCTCTTCCGACAATGTGGTTATGGTTTCATCAGTATGGGAAACAATCACTCTTCCCAAACTTTCCATTGCCATTGTGTACTTTCTTTTAGGACTTGCTCTTTTCTCTATACTTGGAGCTCTGGCAGGAGCAAGCGTATCCAAGCTGGATGAGCTGCAGGACGCATACAAGCTCTTTACCTTCATCATGATATTCAGCGTTTATGCAGACATGTTCCTTATCATCATGATGCTGAGCGCCAACGCCTCCGATGCTATGCGAAATTTCTTCACTATCTTCCCTTTCACCGGTGCCTTCCTTACTCCGGCCCTGATTCTGACAGGAAAGATAAGTACACTGACAGGAATAATTGCTCTGATAGTCATGATCATAGCAGCCGGCCTGATGTTTGTCCTGGCCGGTGCAATCTATGAGTCCATGCTTCTTTTCCAGGGCAAAAGACTACAGATAAAAGATATAATTGCACTTATGAAAAAGCAGGTGGTGGAATGAATAACTGGCTTAAAATATTAAAATTCACATTAAAACAGAACCTTCGAAGCAAAAAATTCTTAGGTTCCACAGTACTGGTTGGTATCGTCATCCTGGTAGGAACACTTATTACAAACATGCTTATATCAGGTGCCTTCAGCAAGGATACTCAGGTCAATAATCTTAAAGCCGTATATCTGGTTAACGAAACCGATCTTGATCTGGATACAGACTCATTTAAAACAAAAAATCAGAAGGATTATCCGGAACTTTTTATTTCCGAGCTTACAGGCATGACCGCTGAGAAAGCCGCATCTGATTCAAGCATCCTCGGTGAAAAAGAAGCCTACTCCATAGTTCTGGAGATCACAGAAAGCGAAGAAGGATGCGTTCTCACCGCTTTCATCCCTGGAAACAGTACTATCAGCGGCAATGAGAGCTACAAATTTGCAAGAAGATTCTCCGAGGCAATCAAAAACGCCAAAATTAAAAGCACCGGCGTATCCGAAGACAATCTTAAAATGGCCATCAGCGACATTAACATCACAGAAATCAAGGCAGAAGAATCCGATGAAGTCGAAGACGATTCTCTTTTGACAGGCTTTGCTCCGCTGATAATTATGATGTTCCTTTACTTCATGCTGATCTTCTACGGTCAGAGTATCGGTTCCATCATTAGCTCAGAAAAGACATCCAAGCTCATGGAATATATGCTTACACTGTCAGGCCCCACAGGCATTATTTTCGGTAAAGTAACCGCAGTCTTTTGCGAGGCTCTTTTCCAGATAATCATTTGGATCGCCTGTGGTTTCTGCGGACTCAGACTGAGCAACGTTTTTATCACAGAGCTCACCGGGGGAACAGGCAAAGATATCATTGCTCTTTTTGCTGAGTTATTGCCGGAGGGAGGCTTATCAAATAACTTCACAATCCTCTTTATCCTCTCTGTCATCGCTCTGCTGGTAGCATTCCTGTTCTACAGCTTTGTTTCAGCCCTGTTTGCTTCCTTTGCGGCAACAGCTGAGGAACTGACCCAGACCAATGCCATGTCCCTGATGACTATGATGGCAGGCTTTATCGCATCTTTGTATATACCTCTGTTCACTGACAATTCTCCCATAGGATTACTGATCGTTAAGGTTATTCCCTTCACAGCAGCCTTTGCTCTTCCGGGAGATGTATTGTGCGGCAGACTTAGCGTTATCGAATTTATACTGTATACAGGGCTTCTGCTGATCTTCACTGTTTTACTGGCAGTCCTCACAGGAAGGGTTTACAAGAACAGATTATTTAAGAGAGGCACAAAGGGAATCTTTGATGAAATCCTTTTTGCCATTACAGGAAAAGTTTCATCTAAAGCCAAAAACAATAACGAAGAAGAAATCAAAACTTCCGACAATGTACCGGACATGAACAGTTATGAAAACCATGACAGCGCAAAAAAGACTTATACTATCGTAGGCTTCGGTCTCCTTGCACTGATCCTGGGAGCCAACGCCATCGGAGGCGGTCTTATATCCGGTGTGGTTGCCAGTTTCATGGCTGCAAGGTCTCACGTAAGTCTTACTGAAGTGTATTCAGATGTGAATTTCCTTGCCACAGCCAATATCATTTCCATGTATCTGCTGGCATGCCCTGCCTGCGCACTGGTAATGCAGTTGGCCAACGATTCAAAGGTTAAGATCAAGGGACATATATCCATGAATCAGTATATACGATCTATTTTTATGATGTTCCCTATAGCTTTCGGACTTAATTACCTCAGTACTCTCCTGGCGTCTGCTTTATCAGGAGGTGAAGCAGAGAACTCAATAGGCCAGCTTCTTGGCGGTGATAACATTGCCGCAATGATCATGGTGGCAGTACTTGCGCCGATATTTGAAGAGCTGGTATTCAGAAAGCTTATTATCGACAGAACTATTCGCTACGGTGAGCTTATGTCAATCGTATTCTCATCCCTGGCCTTTGGATTATTCCACTGCAATCTCTACCAGGTATTCTATGCATTTGTACTGGGACTTATCCTGGGATATGTATATGTAAGAACCGGCAATATTATCCTGACCATAATAATGCATATGTGCGTAAATGCCTCATCCTCGGTTCTGGCGCCTTTGGCTCCTCAGGTTTATGAGTACTTCTTCTACGCCATGATAGGTCTTGGTATAGTTTCAATTCTCTATACCCTCATTAAAAGAGATGTAAAGATTGAAAAAGTAAACCATGAGCTGCCTTCAAAAGAGCTTTCCGGCATAGCATTTGCAAACGTTGGTACAATTCTCTTTACAGCAGTTTGCATTCTTATGATGATCTACGGGTTGTTTGTATCAACTCTCACATGATATTGAAAAGAGGCTGGATACTTTATTAAGTATCCAGCCCCTTTTTTGTCTACATAAATATCACAGAGGTTATTAAGTTATTAAACTATCTCGTCTGTAGTTCCATCCTTTCTTACTACTTCAAGCTTGCATCCAAGTCCGAAGGCTGCTACGGAACCTGCGATAAGTGCCCAGGGAGCTGTTGCAAGTCCAAGAACTCCACCAACGATTCCTACATTAACAGGAACGCTTAAAACAATCTGGTTGTCCTTGCGGATCTGAATCCTGTCAACATTTCCTTCCTTAACTTTCTTTTTAAGCTTATCTACCAATGACTTAACTTCTTCTCCGATATCAACAGTGTCAGGGCAAATAAGCTTAATTGCCTCATCAACGTTTCCGTCTGTCTTAGTAAGAGCATCCTTGGCAACCTTGTAATCAACACCTGTCTGCTCCATTACCTTTTCTACTGCTTCTAATGTGATTTCCATAATACTTTTTCCCCTTTCCTTAATGTTATGGCTTATATATGTAATTCAGTTTGATTAACTGATAAGAAGATTATAGATGTACGTTATATAGAATTATATACTATCTGCCGCATAATAGACGCTCATATTTCTCCTTTTAGTAAAAAAAGGCATAAAAAAA
This sequence comes from Butyrivibrio sp. MC2021, assembly GCF_000621605.1. Classification (GTDB taxonomy): domain Bacteria; phylum Bacillota; class Clostridia; order Lachnospirales; family Lachnospiraceae; genus Butyrivibrio. The sequence continues at coordinate 521,851 of NZ_JHXX01000001.1, forward strand.
GCTCCTCAAGGGAGTCTGGTGAAAGGAGGAGACTACCTGCCCGCCTGAGCAGGTAGCCTGTAATTATGAAAAAGTTGTTTATCACTTACTTGTCTATATATACAATATAGACTCCTCCTTTGAACTTACAATTTCATTTTTGTAAACAAATTGTTAACATTTGTAATATTTCTTAACAACAATCAGTCGATGGTGTGGATCCATCCCTCAGGAGCCTCAACAGTACCCATCTGAATACCTGTAAGGGTATCGTAAAGCTTCTTGATAACAGGTCCCATATCCTCCATACCGCTGGCAAATGCGATCTCCTTGCCATGGTCATTGATCTTGCCTACAGGACTGATAACTGCTGCTGTTCCGCAAAGTCCCATCTCTACAAACTCAGGAACCTCTGAAAGCTTAACCGGTCTCTCCTCAACGTTGAGCTTCAGAATATCTCTTGCTACCTGCACGATGGATCTTCTGGTGATTGAAGGAAGGATTGAATCTGTGTGGGACTGAGGAACTACAAGACCACCGTCCTTGGTAACAAAGATGATGTTGGCTCCGCCGGTCTCCTCGATATAGGTTCTTGATTCTGCATCAAGGTATACATTCTCGGCAAATCCCTCGTCGTGGGCTGTAACAATTGCATGAAGGCTCATGGCATAGTTAAGTCCGGCCTTGATGTTACCTGTTCCGTGAGGTGCTGCTCTGTCAAAGTCAGAAATCTTAACAACGATAGGCTTAGCACCGCCCTTGAAGTAAGGTCCAACGGGTGTTACAAAGATTCTGAACTGATACTCATCAGCAGGCTTAACACCGATAACATTGCCTGTTGCGAACATTACAGGTCTGATATAAAGAGTTGCTCCTGATCCATAAGGAGGAACCCAGTCCTTATTGGCTGCTACTACTTCTTCTACAGCCTTGATAAATCTATCCTCTGGGAAAGGAGGCATCTCAAGCCTTTTAGCTGAGTCAACCATTCTCTTGGCATTGAGGTCAGGTCTGAAGGTTACAATCTTGCCATCCTCTGTCTCATATGCCTTAAGTCCCTCAAAGCACTCCTGCGCATAATGAAGAACACCTGCATCCTCACTCAAAGTAACGGTAGAATCCTTGGTAATGACGCCGTCATCCCATTTTCCATCCTTATAGTTGGAAACGTATCTGTAGTCAGCTACCATGTAGCTAAATCCAATATTTGCCCAGTCTAAATTCTTTTTACTCATAAACTCCTCACCCTTTCTATATAACTTTAGCACGTCAAAGCACTAATAAATCAATTATAATCCTTTATTTCATGCCGTCAAGAGCACTTAGTCATTCTTTTTATCTGAATTTCTCTTAGCAATATCTGCAATTTTTGACTTCTTAGCTTTGACCTTCATCTTGAATATTCTCTCAATGGTGTCGGGTTCTTTGCCTGCGTTATACTTGTTATTGTCGCTGTCGGCAAGGGACTTGAATTCACCGTATTCTATATAGGCCAGATCATCATAATCCGTTGTCTCAGTGCTCAAGTTCCTCTTAGTGAGATAAATATTGGTGATTCGTGCCACAAGAGCATAGAATACCGCAAATACCGGCACTCCCACGAAGAGTCCCAGAATTCCCCAAAGACCTCCGAACAGAGTGATGGCAAAAATAACCCAGAAGCTGGAAAGTCCTGTGGAATTTCCAAGAATAAGGGGACCTAAAATATTGCCGTCAAACTGCTGAAGTATAATGACAAAGATAAGGAATACAAGAGCCTTGATGGGATCGATCAACACCAACAAAAGCGCTCCTGCTGCTCCACCGATATATGGTCCAAAGAAAGGAATAATATTGGTGACGCCTACGATAACAGAAATCAGCACAGGGTATGATATCCCAAGGATTCTGCATCCAAAGTAGCATATAACACCGATAATAAGGGAATCAATAAGCTTGCCGCCCACAAATCCCGCAAAGGTGTTGTTAACAAATCTGAAGCCGCCGATGAGCTCGTTGGCATACTCTTCCTTAAGGAATGCGTAGGCCATCTTCTTACCCATGGTGGCAAATCTCTCTTTTGAATTAAGAACATATATTGCAACAATGAAGCCGACAATAAGATCGATAAGTACGCCCAGTACTGAGAAAAAGCTCCTTGATGCAACCTTTACAATGGTATTCACATTGGGAAGAAGGGGCATGAGCTTCTTGGTAAGGAAGCTGCTCAAGTTGGCATAGTACTGATCCAGCTGGGAATCTATTATCTTCTGCAGATCAGGGTTGTTTTCAAGCAAAAGATTGGAGTATTCATCAATGTTCCTGATATACAACGGAAGGTTATAAATAATCTCACGAATACTGCTGATAAGCTGCGGAATAATGATCCTGAAAAGTCCATATACAACCATAATGAAAATGCACATGGTCAGAACTACAGATATTGTTCTTATCTGCTTTCTTTTCTTCTTATCCTCAGAAGCATATATAGACACCTTGGCGCCCCTCTTCTTGTATAGAGGGATAAAGATTTTCTCCTCTATGCCCTCCAGAAGGGGAATAAGAACATATGCCATAACCAGACCGAATATGATCCCGGACAGGGAATTGGCAATCTTACCAAGCCCGGTAAACATTCCTTTATTATCAAAGATAATGGTGTAAGCAAACATAAGGCTCACAGCCACCAGAAAGATGGTAATGCCCCATGTCACTTGGTTTTTCTCAGGTTTAAGTCTCATGGCTTCTCTCCCTAATCCAGGTTACTCTTTTATCATTCCTTCAAGCACATATACAAGACTATCCAAATACTCATCCTCTATATTCTCTGCTTTGCCGCCGTCGCACAAAGAAGCGATCTCAGGATTAAGAGGAATCCTGCCAAGGATATCAAGTCCCTTGGAAGCTGCATAGCTCTCAATGCCGCTCTTGCCAAATACGAAGATAGGCTCATTGCAGTGAGGGCAGTTCATATAACTCATGTTCTCAACGATTCCAAGAACAGGAATATTCATCATGTTGGCCATGTTGATGGCCTTCTCAACGATCATTTCAACCAGCTCCTGAGGAGTTGATACAACGATGATTCCGTCAACAGGAAGGGACTGGAATACTGTAAGAGGAACATCTCCGGTTCCGGGAGGCATATCAACGAACATAAAGTCCACATCTCCCCAGTTAACATCTGACCAGAACTGCTTAACAATTCCGGCGATAACAGGACCTCTCCAGATAACAGGATCAGTCTCGTTGTCCATAAGCATATTGAGGGACATGATCTTCATGCCGCCCTCTGTAGATGCAGGAAGCATACCTGTCTCGTCAGCATAATTGCATTTGCCGATACCAAACATCTTTGGGATAGAAGGACCTGTAATATCAGCATCCATGATAGCTGTCTTATAGCCCTTTTTGCTCATGGCAACAGCAGAAAGGCCTGTTACAAGGCTCTTACCTACGCCGCCTTTGCCGCTGACGATACCAATTACTTTCTTAACATGTGAATGCTCTGAAGGCGCAACCTTGAAATTGTCCTCCATCTGCTTTTTGAATTCTTCGGGTTTCTTAGCCATTTCTCAATAAATCTCCATTCATTTCTTTTTATTTATTATTCTTGTAAATCTCTTCATCCTTGGAATCAGCGATATACTCTTCAATGATAAAACGAGGTCTTTCCTTGGTTTCAAGGTATATCTTACCAATGTACTCTCCTATTACTCCCAGGGAGATCATGATAAGTCCGCCGATGGCCCATACAGAAAGCACTGTGGTGGTCCATCCGGGAACGGTATGACCTGTAAAATGTCTCACAAGACTATAGATAAAAACTGCAATGCTCACCAGGAAAATAAAAAATCCGAGCCCTGTGATCATCTTGATAGGCTTGGTGCTAAGGCTGGTAATGCCTTCTACCGCAAAGCTGAGCATCTTCTTAAGAGGATACTTACTGGTGCCCGCAAAGCGCTCTGCCCTCTCGTAGTAAACCTTGTCTGTCTTAAAACCGATCATGGGAACAATTCCTCTGAGGAAAAGATTGACCTCCTTAAACTCAGAAAGAGCCTCAAGAGCCCGTCTGCTCATAAGCCTGTAATCAGCATGGTTGTAAACTGTGCCTGCTCCAAGGCCGTTCATAACCTTGTAATAGCCCTCTGCTGTAGCTCTTTTGAAAAAGGTATCTGTCTCCCTCTTGGATCTGACACCATAAACAATGTCTGCTCCCTCTGAATATTTCTGAATCATCTCATCGATGGCATTGATGTCATCCTGAAGATCTGAATCCATGGAAATAGCCATGTCGCACATATCCTTGGCAACCATAAGACCGGCAAGAAGGGCATTCTGATGCCCCATATTTTTGGACAGTTTGACACCCTGAAACAGTTCATCGGATTTGTGTAAGTTTTCTATGATTTCCCAGGTGGAATCCTTGGATCCGTCGTTAACCAGAAGTACACGACTATCTTTTGAAATAAGCCCTCTATCCATAAGGGATGAGAGTTTTTCTTTTAATCTCTTTGAAGTTTCATGAAGAACCTCCTGCTCATTGTAGCAGGGGATAACACAGAACAATCTATTATTCATACAATACATAATCTCCTCGCATATCTAATTAATAATAGTATAAAACTCGAGATTTTTAAAGGATTTGCATAAAAAATGGCGCCCAAGCTTTCGTTTCGGCGCCGTAAATGATCTGTGATCAGTTCTTGTTTATGTAGTTGATGAGGCCTTCGCTGTCTATGATCTTCTGCATGAATTCAGGGAATGCCTGCCCCTTGAAGGACTGTCCGGTGGTCTCATCTGTAATGATGCCTGTATCGAAATCGATACTTACCACATCTCCGGCTTTAATTGCCGCGGCGGCTTCCTCACACTCAATGATAGGAAGACCGATATTGATGGCATTGCGGTAAAAGATTCTGGCAAAACTCTTGGCGATGACACAGCTTACACCTGCGCATTTGATTGAAAGAGGGGCATGCTCTCTTGATGATCCGCAGCCGAAATTCTTGTCAGCCACAATAATGTCGCCCTGCTTTACTTTCGAAGCAAACTCCTTGTCGATATCCTCCATGCAGTGCTTGGCAAGTTCCATACCATCTGCAGTATTAAGATACCTTGCAGGAATGATTACGTCTGTATCTACATTGTCTCCGTATTTAAAAACTGTACCCTTGGCAGCTTTCATTTTTTCTCTCCTTATATGTAAAAATATTGGTCTATGATCTGTTTATTACAGTCCCAGCTCAGAAGGCTGTGAAACCTTACCGGTTACAGCGCTGGCTGCCGCTACCGCAGGTGATGCAAGATAGATCTCAGAATCTATTGCTCCCATTCTTCCGACGAAGTTACGGTTGGTGGTTGAAACGCATCTCTCCTTGGAAGCAAGAACTCCCATATATCCTCCGAGACATGGACCGCAGGTAGGAGTTGAAACAATGGCGCCTGCCTCGATAAATGTCTTAAGAAGTCCTTCTTCCATTGCCTGTAAGTAAATCTTCTGTGTGGCAGGAATAATGATGCATCTGATTCCCTCAGCCACATGGTGGTCAGTAAGAACCTCTGCAGTTATTCTGAGGTCATCAATTCGGCCGTTGGTACATGATCCGATAACAACCTGGTCAATCTTAATCTCATCGATATCGTCGAAGGTATGTGTATTCTCAGGAAGGTGAGGGAATGCCACTGTTGACTTCAGAGTGCTGAGGTCGATTGTGTACTCTTCATCATAAACCGCATCGGGATCAGCCTCATATACAGTAAATTCTCTGTTAGGCGCATGCTCCTTCATGTATGCAATGGCAATGTCGTCCACAGGGAAAATACCGTTCTTGCCGCCGGCCTCAATGGCCATGTTGGCAATAGTAAATCTGTCATCCATGGAAAGGTTCCTGATACCCTCTCCCACGAACTCCATTGACTTGTAAAGAGCGCCGTCAACGCCTATCATTCCGATGATATGAAGTATTACATCCTTTCCGCTTACCCATTTGGAGGGCTTGCCGACAATGTTGAACTTAATGGCGGAAGGAACCTTGAACCAGGCCTTTCCTGTTGCCATTCCGGCAGCCATATCGGTTGAGCCGATTCCTGTGGAGAATGCTCCCAGAGCGCCATAGGTACAGGTGTGTGAGTCAGCACCGATAATGAGATCACCTGCTACTGTAAGACCCTGCTCAGGTAAAAGAGCATGTTCAATACCCATCTGGCCAACTTCGAAATAGTTGGTTATCTTGTTGCGAAGAGCGAACTCCCTTACGCACTTGCAATTCTCTGCAGACTTAATGTCCTTATTTGGTACAAAGTGATCAGGTACAAGGGCAATCTTATCCTTGTCAAAAACCCCTTCTTTGTTGAATTTCTTCATCTCATTGATAGCAACAGGGCTTGTGATATCATTGCCAAGTACCAGGTCAAGATTTGCCTCGATCAGCTGACCTGCTTCCACCTTCTCAAGTCCTGCATGGGCTGCCAGTATCTTCTGGCTCATAGTCATTCCACTCATACCATATCTCCTTAATTTATATCAAAATTATAATAGTAAATATAACATAGCAAAATGAGATTTATAACATAACAAATTTAATCGTTTTTCTTGATATTTTTTAATGTCATTGCCACATATACCATTAAAATAATCAGTCCCAGACCGCTTAACGCAGCGCCGGCCTTCAAGCCTTCAGGTTCATAGTTAACTCTTATCTCATGGATACCGCCGGATACAGGAATTGCCATAAGACCGTAATCCGCCTTTAAAACAGGTGTGTCCTGGCCGTCTACGGTGCAGCTGAAGCCCTCTGTGCTTGGAACCGAGAAGAATACCAGCGTGTTGTCCTTAAGCATTGTGGTCATGGCAGTAAAGCCATAGGTATCTGTTTCAAAGCTCTGACAGGAGGTTTCTGCTCTCTTTCTGCACTCTTCCGCAAACTCATTATAAGAAAGACTGTTGTCTATAAGGTAATCCGCAGTTATCTCAGTCATCATCAGAGTATTACCATACTTATCAACCACATCATCCGGCAGGATCAGTGCTCTGACAAGGTCATAGTCATGGTCTGAAGCCTTCATGGTCTTCCATTCGGACTCTCTGATGTAATGATCAAAGGTAAATCCCATAGGTATAAAATTCAGATTTTCAAAAATATCAAAATCATCCTTATTGTCAGCAAAATAATAACCGTCAGTACCTTCACCGTTACTGTACACCCTGTTCTTGCTGATGATGGCGTTTTCAAAATAATATCTGGCAGACAGGATTGCCCTGGCACCTGCTCTGTTTACAGGAAGATTGGTCTCAACAGTTCTAGTGATTCCGCAGCTTCCCTTTAAGAAGTCAAATATCTCGGAAGGAACTGTACTTAAGAAGCAATGAATGGACGGAATTCCCCATACCATATCGTAGTTGGTGGAGGTACTGTCAACTTCTCCTCTGCAGAAATGGCTCTGGTCAACCTCAACTTTGTTAAAGAGCATCTGCTCCTGCCACTTCTCTTTTCCTCGGTCACTGATTATTGAGCTTCCGTTTTTGACAGGGATAAAGGTCGAAAGAATACAGCTGACAATGACCGCCGCAAGGATTATCTTATCCCTGAATCTGATAAGGGGACGCTTGATCTCGATGCCTTCGATGTTCTTCAGAGTCTTGTTTCTGGGAAGGACGAAAACAACCAGTATAAGCACAAGGCTCAGGATCGCAGAACCTATCATATCCCTGATAAAAATCTTGTTGTTGTCGGACATGTTAAAGAAAACAATCTTGCCGTCATCATTCTTTGAAGGAAGCAGATATATCACTACAAACATCAGGAACATGAAAACTGCTGTAAGCGCACCTTTTTTGAGCTGAGGAGACTTGCCTCTCTCCAGAACCTGTGCGGTCATAAGGCACATAAGAAGGATGGGCATATAGTACCATCTTGCATAATATGAGCTGTTAAACATTGAGAAAGATGCATTGAACACAGGGATAAAAGCAAACACAGCGCAAAGAATGAGCATGCTCTTTTCCCAGTTTCTCTTTTTGTTGAGAAGGAAAAATGCCACTACTCCCGAAATGCCAAAGAGCGGAATATATGCTGCCAATGATGCATTCTTAACTGTTCCGGTATAAAACAGAGTACCCTTGCCAATGATATCAGGCAGCATGGATACGCTTTTTACAATATCCCAGATAAGCTTCTCACTGGGATAGATCAGCATATCGTAGCCGGTGATGAAGTTATCAAGTCTTGAATTGCCCTGGATTCCAGCAAAGGCCTGGAGCAGGAAAAATGCTGCTATCATAACCCCCAGAATGCCTCCTGAAAGGGCCCTCAGGAACATCCTGCACACGTTTGTGAAGCTGTTGCCTCTGATATATCTGATGCAGAAATATATAACCAGAAAAAGTACCTGTCCGAAGAAGAAATAGTAGTTAACAACGGACATATACATGGTCATAATTACAAAGAATATGAACTTCTTTCCGGAAAGTCTAAATCTGCCCCTGCCCGCCTTGTCATCCACAGCCATAAGTTCCTCAAAGGTCATCAGGAACAAAGGGAAAAAGGCCACAGAATCCGTGAAATGATTAAATACTATATTGCAGGCATTGAAGCCGGAAAAAGCAAAAAGATAGCCTCCCATCATGGCATTGGTATATTTTCTCACGTAACGTCTGATATAGATATAAGCACAGGTGGCAGCTGACGCATACTTAAGAGCCATAAGAAAAGGCATAAGATATGGAATTGCACTCTCAGGGAAAAGCATTGTGATCCAGAAGAAGGGACTTCCCCAGAGGTAAAATGCAAAATCTCCGAACATGGTTCCGCCCAGGTCCACATTCCAGTTCCAGAAAAAATCGCCATTCTCTACCGCCCTGTGAGCAAGAATATAAAAGGGAACCTGCTGGATGTTGTAATCACCGTAATAGAAAAAGGGTAAGCCTCTTGATATAAAGATCGGAAGTAATGCAAGAATATACATCACATAAGAACTGGCAAACATGATCACAGGAACATACCACTTCTTTTCCACGTTTTCACTGCTTACCTTGTAGTCCTTAAAACCAAAATCTGACATTTCATAATCTCCTCAAATAACACGATAAAAGAGTGTCATTATATTTACATAAACATAATGACACTCTCATTAATTCTATTCTACTTTAAAGACATTTTCAAACAATATTAGTTGTTGATGAGCTTGTCTGACTCATTGTTCCAACTGTAGAGTTTACGAATCTCAGCACCAACCTGCTCAGCGGGATGCTCAGCTGCAAGCTTTCTCATTGCCTGGAAGTGTACCTGTCCGCCGGCCTCTGACATATCAAGAAGGAATTCCTTAGCAAATGTACCGTCCTGGATATCGGAAAGGATCTTCTTCATGGTCTTCTTGGTCTCTTCTGTAACAAGCTTAGGTCCTGTAATGTAATCACCGTACTCAGCTGTGTTGGAAATTGAATATCTCATTCCTGCAAAACCTGACTGATAGATAAGGTCAACGATAAGCTTCATCTCATGTACGCACTCGAAGTATGCGTTTCTTGGATCATAGCCTGCCTCAACAAGAGTCTCGAAACCAGCCTGCATAAGTGCGCAAACACCGCCACAAAGAACTGCCTGCTCGCCGAAGAGGTCAGTCTCTGTCTCTGTTCTGAAGGTTGTCTCAAGGATACCTGCTCTTGCACCGCCGATACCTGCGCCATAAGCAAGTGCAAGATCAAGAGCCTTACCTGTAGCATCCTGCTCAACAGCTACAAGACAAGGTGTTCCCTTACCGGCCTGATACTCACTGCGAACTGTGTGTCCGGGAGCCTTGGGAGCGATCATGGCAACGTCAACATCCTTGGGAGCCTTGATAAGTCCGAAGTGTACGTTGAAGCCGTGAGCGAACATAAGCATGTTGCCGGGCTGAAGGTTGGGCTCGATGTCCTCTTTGTACATCTTAGCCTGCTTCTCATCATTGATAAGGATCATGATGATATCTGCCATCTTGGCAGCCTCTTTTGTATTGTAAACCTTAAGTCCCTGAGACTCAGCCTTAGCCTTGCTCTTGGACCCCTCGTAAAGACCGATTACTACGTTGCAGCCTGAATCCTTCAGGTTGAGGGCATGAGCGTGTCCCTGTGAACCGTAACCGATGATGGCAATGGTCTTGCCCTCTAAGAGTGATAAATTACAATCTTCCTGATAAAAAATACGTGCATCCTGTGACATTAGTTTTTCCTCCATCTCTTTATTCATCAATTTAATTTATTAACATCATTCATCAAGGTAAATAACCTTGTCGGTACCTCTTCCAAGGCCTGCTATACCGGTTCTGGCAAGCTCTAAGATCTCATACCCCTCAAGGAGCTTGAGGAAAGCATCGATCTTGGACTGATTACCTGTGATCTCGATAATAAGTGAATCAGGGCTGACATCAACGATGTTGCCTCTGAAAATATTGGCTGTAGCCAGAATAGACTGTCTCTTGTCTGCCTCAGCTCTTACCTTGATCATGGCAAGTTCTCTGTAAACAGACTCCTCCGGCAAAAGTTCATGTATATCCCTGACATCCACAAGCTTGGCAACCTGCTTCTCAATCTGGTCAAGAATAATGTCGTCTCCGGAAGCTACAATTGTAATTCTGGTAAATCTCGGATCTGCCGTAACTCCCGCTGTAATACTCTCGATGTTATATCCACGTCTTGAAAAAAGACCTGATATTCTGGAAAGAACACCTGAAGTATTATCAACAAGAAGCTGAAATACTTTTTTCTGCATTTTCCTCTCCTCAAAACCCGCTGCAATCCAGTTATTAACTATATCCTTTAGCACTTTAATGTGCTAATTTATACTCTGTGTTTTTATCGTTTTATCGATATGTTTTCAGCAGGTTTTTTAATTTTTTGAACTAATTATTCTCAATTATAGCACCCTATAGATATAAGTCAACAACTTTTTATTTTGTGCTTTAAACTTGCAGTTTTTTAACGTATTAAAGCGCCGTGAATAAAAAGAAAAGGGCCCACAATGTGAGCCCTTAAGAGTTAATTCAACTGTAATCTTCTACAAACCGCCTGCTCTAAGGAGTTTCTCATATTCCTCATAGCTGATGCGCACTCCGCCCATACTCTCAAGATGAGGAGTATGGAACTGGCAGTCGATCATGAGATATCCGTTCTCAGCAAGAATCCGCGAAAGAAGGATCAATGCTATCTTGGATCCGTTCTCCTTATCAGAAAACATGCTCTCTCCGAAAAAGCACTTCCCAAGACTTACACCGTAGAGTCCTCCTGCCAGTTCTCCGTCCACAAAAGCCTCAACGCTTATGGCCAGGTTAAGGTCCGCCAGCTTCTTATAGGCGACCTCCATCTCATCTGTGATCCAGGTTCCTTCATTAAATTCACGTTTAAGCCTGCATCTGTGCATAGTGTCCGCAAAGTCTCTGTTTAACTTAGCTTCGATATCATGCTTTTTTGCAAACTTTTTCATGGAATGAGAAACATGGATCTCCGATGGCCTTATAATGAATCTCTCCTTGGGGCACCACCACATAATGGGTCCGTCCTTATCATACCAGGGAAAAATCCCGTTACTGTAGGCAAGGATAAGCCTTTCCACGGAAAGATCTCCGCCAACCGCCAGAAGACCGTCATCCTCTGCAAGCTGTGGCTTTGGAAAAAATATCTCATTTTCAACTAATTTATAAACAGGCATAGCAGAATATTTTTATCAGAAATCAACCTCGGTATCGTAGTAGCAGCACTTAAGGAGCTTCTCCATCTCTTCCTGGCTGGGCTGACGAGGATTGGAACCTGTGCAGGCGTCAAGAATAGCATTGGCTGCGATATCATGGAGTCTCTCAAGGAATACGTCCTCAGCAACGAAGCCCTGATCTGCAGGAAGTCCGTCAGCACCGTAGTTCTTAATGCCGTGAGGTATCTTGAGATCGTCGTTCATCTTGCGGAGGTACTCGATAAGGAGTTTAACCTTCTCATCATCACTGGATCCGCCCAGATGCATGTAATCAGCGATTACGCCGTAGCGCTTTTTAGCGGTCTCGTCCTTGGCGTTGAATGCGATAACCTTAGGAAGGTACATAGCATTGGCTGCGCCGTGGATGATGTGTGCTCCCTTGTCTGCAAAGGCAGCTCCTGTCTTATGAGCCATGGAGTGAACGATTCCCAGAAGCGCATTGGAGAAAGCCATACCTGCAAGACACTGAGCGTTATGCATCAGATCTCTTGACTCAAGGTCGCCGTTATAGGACTTAACCAGATTAGCCTGGATCATCTCGATAGCATGAATAGCAAGGCCGTCTGTATAATCGCAGTTAGCTGTTGAAACATAAGCCTCGATGGCATGAGTGATGGCATCCATTCCGGTATGAGCAACGAGCTTGATAGGCATTGTATGGGTAAGCTCGGGATCAACGATGGCAACATCAGGTGTGATCTCAAAATCAGCTATAGGATATTTGATTCCCTTTGAATAATCTGTGATGATAGAAAATGCTGTAACCTCTGTAGCTGTTCCGGATGTTGAAGGAATAGCGCAGAAATGAGCCTTTGTACGAAGCTTGGGAAGTCCGAATACCTTGCACATGTCTTCAAATGTGGTCTCAGGATATTCATATTTGATCCACATAGCCTTGGCAGCATCGATAGGTGAACCGCCACCAATAGCTACGATCCAGTCGGGCTGGAACTTCTGCATAGCCTCAGCGCCCTTCATAACTGTTTCAACAGAAGGATCAGGCTCGATGCCCTCAAACAACTCAACTTCCATACCAGCTTCCTTAAGGTAGTCTTCTACCTTCTGAAGGAATCCACCTTTTTTCATGGAGCTTCCTCCAACGCAAACGATGGCTCTCTTTCCCTCAAGAGTTTTAAGAGCTTCAAGAGCTCCCTTTCCATGATAGATGTCCCTTGGTAGTGTAAAACGTGCCATAAAGAAAAACCTCCTTAACTATATATTGTATTGTAAATTAAGTAACCCAAATACAATTATACAGTCAGGAGGTAATTAAGGTCTATAATTTTCTGAAAATTCGTCAATCCCTCACATCTGGATAATACCAAATACATTGAGAATAGCACTGACAAATATTATCACAACAAATACAGGGCAAAGGAAACGAATCATAAATGCAAAGATATTCTTTCTTCTGAAAGGATGTCCCCCGAGCTCAACCTCTTCCTGGAGCTTGGCAATTCCCATATATCTTGTGATAAGGAGACATGTGGCAAAAGCCGCAATAGGCATCATTACTGAGTTGGTAAGGAAATCAAAGAAATCCAGGAACTGCATGCCGATTATCTTAACCTCTGCAAGAGGACCGTTACCAAGGGATGAAAGACTTCCCAGGACTACCATGATGATCGCCATGATTATGGTTCCCCTTTTTCTGCTCCAACCGAATTCATCGGAAAATGTTGATACCGCGCTCTCTGTAAGGGCAATGGCACTGGTGAGGGCTGCAAAAAGCACAAGAGCAAAGAAAAGAATACCTATCACCTTGCCGAATCCCATGCTGGCAAAGATCTTGGGCATGGTAATAAACATAAGTGAAGGACCTGCTTTAAGCATGCTGGGATCTCCGTTGTAATATGAGAAAACAACAGGAATGATCATAAGGCTGGCAAGTATAGCAATTGCTGTATCAAACACTTCTACCTGAACAGTAGAATTATGGATGCTGACCTCTTTTTTTACATAAGAACCAAAGGTAATAAGGATTCCCATGGCAATGGACAGGGAATAAAACATCTGTCCCATGGCTGTAACCACTGTCATTATGGAGAAATCACTGACATTGGGCACAAAAAGGAATTTAACTCCCGCAAGAGCTCCGGGTCTTGTCACTGAATAGATGCAGATGATGATTGCAAGAACCACAAGTACAGGCATCATTATCTTGGACACTCTCTCGATACCGTTCTCAACGCCCATGAATATTACTCCAAGAACAAGAACCGCAAAGATAATAAACCAAAGCTCAGCCATCTGACCATTTGAAATGAAATCAACAAAGAATGTATCTGTAGCGATGGTATTCACATCAGATCTGATGTATTCGAATAAATATTTGCATACCCAGCCGCCGATAACTGAATAATAGGGCACGATAAGAATAGGGATAATGGCATTGATCCAGCCGCCCAGCCCCATGAGCTTATTGCCGCTGAGTGAATTAAAAGCTCCCACAGGACTCTTACCTGTGGATCTTCCCACTGCAGTCTCAGCTACTATCATGGTGTAGCCAAAGGTAACTGCCAGAAGGATATAAACGATAAGGAAGATTCCTCCGCCGTACTTGGCGCAAAGGTAAGGAAATCTCCAGATATTCCCCAGTCCTACCGATGCTCCCGCAGCCGAAAGCACAAAACCTATTTTCCCAGAAAATGTCCCACGATTATTCTCTATCACAATAAAATGACCTCCGTTCAATCATACACAGAGGTCATTATAGCATTAATCATTAAATTATGGATTAACTTTTCAGAGTTAACATTATTGTTCCTTACACTTGGTAAGGGCCACCGTACCGGTGCGGGCGATTTCTACGATGCTGACACTCTTGAGCATCTCGATGAAAAGCTCGATCCTGTCTGAAGTGTCGCAGATCTGGATGATCATCATATTCTTGGACATATCCACGATCTGGGCATGCATGATCTCGCAGTTCTCCATGATGTCGCGGCGGTTCTCCTTGTTATACTTAACCTTCATAAGCATCAGCTCTCTGTTGATACTCATGCTCTCCTTGAAGGTCTTGACCTTGATGACATCAATCTTTTTGTTGAGCTGCTTCTCGATCTGCTCTATGGTTCTCTCATCACCGCTGGATACAATGGTCATACAGGACACACTGTGATCCGCGGTCTCACCTACAACCAGTGAATCGATATTGAAATTTCTTCTTGAGAACAGGCCCGCTACCTTGGACAGTACACCTGCTCTGTTTTCTACAAGAACGGAATAGATTCTCTTCATGTTCAGTCCTCTTTAGTTTCTGTCAGAATTTTACAAGTTCCAAAGGATCAACTCTTACTTCCATAAGACAGGATTCATCATCTTTAAAGAACTCCTTGAGCTCTGCGTCCAGATCGCTGTTTCCGTTGACCTTCATATAGCCAAGACCGTAGGCTGCAGCAATAAGGGAAAGATCGGGATCTCCCTTGAGCTCTACCATGGAATAATTGTCATCATAAGCGTAATGCTGATGCTCTCTTACCATTCCAAGGAAACCGTTCTTCATAACAATTATCTTGATCTTGATTCCGTACTGTCTCATGGTGGCAAGCTCCATCATGGACATCTGGAAAGCTCCGTCTCCGATAACAGCCACCACCTGCTTGTTCTTGGCCGCAAGTTTGGCTCCCATGGCCGCCGGGATGGAGTATCCCATGGTTCCCATTCCGCCGGAGGTGAGGAATCTGCCGTTTCTCACCAGGTGATAGGCACAGGACCACATCTGATTCTGACCTACATCCGCCACATAAATAGCATCATCCTCCATGGCATTGGACAGTCTGGTAATAAAATCCTTGGGTTCCACATAGTCGCCCTGTCTCGGTATTCTGCCGGAGGCCATCTCTTTTTTGTAACTGTTAAGAAGCTCCAGCCAGTCGCTGTGATTGTCAGCGTGATCGTCCTGCTCCAGGAAATCCTGGAAAATATGCTTGATATCACCTACAAGAGGAATTGTAGGACCCACATTCTTACCAATCTCAGCAGGATCCACATCTATATGTACCATAACCTTATTCTCGGTGATAAGATCCGGTCTGTTGACAGCTCTGTCTGCCACCCTGGCACCAACCATAAGAAGAAGGTCGGATTCATTCATGGCTCTGTTGGCATAGGGCTGACCGTTATTGCCCACCATGCCGAAATAAAGAGGATGCTCTGATGGCATAACACCGATTCCCATCATAGTGGATACCACAGGCACGCTGTTAAGCTCAGCAAATTTTCTTATCTCCGCTGTGGCCTGGCTCAGATGAACACCGCCGCCCACACAGATGATAGGGCGCTTGGCCTCCTCAACTTCCTTTATAACTTTTTTGATCTGAACAATATTACCCTTGACGGTGGGCTTATAGCTTCTCATGGAGATTGATTCAGGATAGCTGAACTTCTCAGTGAACTCAGCATTCTGAACATCAAAGGGAATATCGATAAGGACAGGGCCTCTTCTGCCGGTTCCTGCGATGTAAAAGGCCTCCTTGATAATCCTGGGGATATCATTGACATCCCTGATGAGATAGCTGTATTTAACAAATGATTCCACAGCACCGGTGATATCAGCCTCCTGGAATACGTCACTGCCGATCATATCGCTGTTGACCTGGCCGGTGATGGCAACAAGAGGAATACTGTCAGCATAAGCTGTGGCGATTCCGGTTATAAGATTGGTGGCACCGGGGCCTGATGTAACAGCGCAAACGCCAACTTTACCGCTGATACGGGCAAAGCCGCTGGCAAGATGAGCTGCATTCTGCTCCGTTCTCACAAGAACTCTCTTGATGTTGCTCTTTAGCATCTCGTTCCAAAATGGATCGATGGCTACTCCTGAATATCCAAAAACAACCTCTGTTTTTTCTTTTTCAAGACATCTTACAATGGCTTCCGCACCTATCATACAAACCTCCGTATATCGGGTATCAAAATTTAGTCTAAATTCAGAATGTTCTTTATTACTCTTACAGCATCGGCAGCATCGGTAGAATAGCCGTCTGCGCCGATTTCCATTGCATAATCTCTGGTGACTACAGCACCACCTATTACTATTTTAGCATTAACTTTGTTCTCGTGTGCATACTCCACCACATTTTTCATTTCTTTCATGGTGGTGGTCATAAGAGCTGACAGTGCAATTATGCTGGCATTGTGCTCTATTGCGGCCTTCACGATTTCTTCCTTGGGAACATCCTTGCCAAGATCTATCACATCAAAACCGTAGTTTTTGAGCATAAGGGCCACCAGATTCTTGCCTATATCATGAATATCACCGTGAACAGTAGCGATAACCACGGTAGGAAGCTTGGGAGCGCCTTCAGCGTCCTTCTGAAGAAGGGGTTCCAGATATCCGATGGACATCTTCATGGCTTCTGCTCCTGATATGAGCTGAGGAAGGAAGTATTTTCCCTTGTCAAAAAGCTCTCCCACTTCGTTGATAGCGGGCATAAGCACATCATTAAGAATAGTCTTGGCTTCAATTCCGGTGTTTATGGCATTCTCGGTATCTCTTACGATGGTTCTCTTATTTCCTGTAAGAACATCCTTTTTTATCACAGCAAGAGCATCAGTCTCCGGACTTCCGGCAGCTGCTGCGGCAGCCTTATCACCGGATCCTGAAGCAGGGCTTGCACCGGTCCAGGTATTTCCTGTGTTTCCGGCCTTGGCAGATGCCTCCAAAGCCTTCAGTGCTGCTTCCTTCTCGGCATTTCTTTCGCTGATTATCTGCATTCTCTCGATATATCTGATGTCAGCCCCTTCCTTTTTCTTGAGAAGATCGGAAGCAAAAGCTGCATTCACCAAAAGCTCCTGGGAGGGATTGGCGATGGCCATGGTAAGACCTCTGTCTATGGCCATGGTAAGAAATGCGGTGTTAACATTCATTCTCTCCGGAAGACCGAAGGAAATATTGGAAAGTCCGCAAATGGTAGCAAAATCATTCTCGTAGCAGTAGTCAATGGTATCCAGAGTATTTATGGCTGCGGAAGGCTCCGCTCCCACTGTGGCCACAAGACCGTCCACCACGATATCCTCTTTAGTCATTCCCTGCTCATAGGCCATGGCGGACAATTTCTCTATATTGCCTATCTTCTCTTCACTGTCCTTGGGAAGTCCATCAGGATTTAAGGGTAAAAGAATAAACATTGCGCCATACTTCTTTGCCAGAGGAAGGAATACTTCAGCTTTGCCCTTCTCAAGTGAGATAGAATTCATGAGGGCTCTTCCGGGATAGATGCGAAGTGCCGCTTCCATAACCTCCGCAGAGCTGGTATCGATGCATAATGGAAGATCCGTAATAGACATAACTTCTTCCATAACCTTGAGCATCATGACCTTTTCATCAATGCCGCTCATTCCCACATTGATATCAAGAATGGATGCGCCTTCACTCTCCTGACTGGCGGCAAAGTCGCAGACCATATCGAGATTTCCCTCTCTAAGCTGTGCCTGAAGTTTCTTTTTACCGGTGGGATTGATTCTCTCTCCCACTATCATAAAAGGATCGTTCATTCCGAAGGAAAGACTCCTTCTCTCAGAAGAAAGATATCTTCTTCCGCAGATCTTTCTGGGAATGCTGTTTCCTTCTTTATCCCTTAATTCAGATAATACAAGTTGGCCGTATTCTTCTTTAAGTCCCTGTATATATTCCGGAGTTGTACCACAGCAGCCACCGATAATGGATGCTCCTGCAGTGATAAGTCTCTTCATCTCACTTCTGAAAGTATCCGAATCCATGTCATAGCCCGTTGTTCCGTCGGGATTCACAGAGGGAAGTCCCGCGTTAGGCTTGGCGATGATTGGAATATTGGTTACACAGGCCATGTTGCGGATGATCTCTTCCATCTTATCGGGACCTGTTGAGCAGTTGGCTCCTATGGCACAGGCGCCCAATGCCTCCAGGGTTATAGCGCTGGCTGCGGCATCAGAACCATATAGGGTTCTACCGTCAGCTTCAAAGGTAAGTGTCACCATAACTGCCAGGTCAGATACTTCCTTGGCCGCAATAAGTGCTGCTCTGCACTCCTGAAGGCTCATCATGGTCTCTACAACCAGAATGTCGCAGCCTGCCTTCTCCAGTATCTGTGTCTGCTCCTTATAAACCTCAATAAGTTCCTCAAAATCAAGATCACCGATGGGTCGCAGCTGTCTTCCTGTCATAGTAAGATCGCCTGCCACAAGCGCCTTATCACCTGCAGCCTCTTTAGCCAGCTTTACAAGGTCAGTATTTATCTCCTCAATCTTATCCCCCAAGCCGTAATCCGCCAGCTTGATCCTGTTACCGGTAAAAGTAGGTGCATATAAAATGTTGGTTCCTGCCTCCACATATCTCTTCTGAAGATCCAGCATCACATCTTTATGTTCAAGGATCCAGGCTTCAGGACACACTCCCGCGGGCATTCCTGCCTTCATGAGATTGGTGCCTGTAGCTCCGTCCAAAAATACAATTTTATCTCTGCTAAACTCAATAAATTCCTGTCTGTTCATCTAACTACCTCTGTAAAACGTACTGTTTACTACTATATAAGAAAAAAAGGTTAATTTACAAGTCATAGAATTAACCTTTTTTAACATTAATAACGCTACGATATAATTCCGGAATAAAGAAAAATAACAGTATCGAGATAACCATTATCGCCAAAGGCTTGATTCCTGCCGGTATGTTGCTGATAATCCCCATATCCGCCAGCAGATTAAGTACTGCCAGGATAAGGACATGGTAAAAGTAAATATTTGATGATGCTTTTTGACCCATCTTCCAGATATAGGTTCCTCTGTCGGCATAGGCTTCGGACAACAGCATTATCCCAAGAACCATAAGCAGTGAACCTATGTAAATATCCCTGTCTCCCATCAGGTAGGCCTCAACACAGGTAGAAAGGATACCTGTTGTAATAAAGCATATCCCGGGAATCTTCCAGAGTCTTGCTATTCTCTCATATTCTTCAGGGGTTCTGTCCGTTTTGACTTTCCTTACTATGTCAGCCCAGAGCATTCCCAGAAATACATAGGGAATACCTGTAAATAGCCAGCTTCTTGTCACATACCAGGTAGTAAAGCTGATGCCCAGGATCCTTATTTCACGGATTCCCTGCATGAATGTAAAGAAATGCAGAAAGAGCATCAGACAGATCATAACCGGCTTATAAGAACTTTTAAGTGCCGGAGCAAAAATAAATACAAACAGCAGCACATAGATCATGGCAAAAAGATACCACATATGGTCAAATGCGTAGCTGTCATCATATATTACTTTTCCTGAATTAAAAAGAAGAAATCTCTTGAATGAACCGAAATTGAACCTGTCTGAAATAACATTGGATAAGCTCACGCCGATTACCAAATGATAAATAACCGAGTACAGCTGGTAGATCAGATAAACCACTGCGGTGATCCCAAGAAGCTTTTTTAGAGAATGCCATGCTCTGACTCTTATATCCTCAGTGCTGCAGGCATCAGCCAGAAGAAATCTTCCCGATACCGCAAAGAAAAACGGCACCGCAAACCTTGCCAGTGCGGTAACATAAAGTCCCACAGGTGCCGGAAATCTCACGTGTATGGTGATAACCATAAGACATGCTATGAATTTTACAGCATATAAAAACTTATTCTGACTCATTCTAAAGCTTAATCATCTCCGATAGTTGAAAATTGACCCGCCTCCTGAGTTGTGACAATGACATTGTCCCCCTCGGGAATCTCTCCGTGAAGAACCTGAAGCATAACCTGAACACGGCTGTTGGCTCTCTCATAATACTGCCTTGCCAGATCTTCATTGTTCTCATCGAACTCTCCGTCGTAGGCAAGATGGTAATACTCGTTGGCACTCTGCATATAATCAGCCGCTTCCTTGGAGATATCAGCTATAGAATCAAATTCCTCGGGAACCTGATAATCAGCCATCAGCTTGTAGGCCTCATTCATCTGATCCATCAGTAAAAGAAGCTGGGCAGTTGCATCCTCACCTTCCGGGTCGATGGTATTAATTTCCGTATCATAATATGAAAGCTTGTTATAGAAGGTAGTCATATTCTCTTTGTAATCGGAAAGCTCCTGGGAGTTTTTCTTTCCACAGCCAAAGAGCATGCACATAAGAAGCACTGAAATCATCAGTGCGGAATATCTTTTAATGGAATTAAACAAAAATTTTCTCCTTATTACTCCAAATATATCAATCCGTATACTTACTGGCAGCCTTAAGTCTTGTAAGGGCTCTTGCCAGTCCCGCCTGGGACTTCTTGAACTCCTTGATAGACTGCTTCTGCTGAAGATGCTCAAGTGCGAATTCATAGGCCTCCTGGGCTCTTCTCTTATCAATATCCTCAGGCTTCTCAACTGTATTAACGATGACTGTACATCTGTTATCAGTGGTAACCTGCAATGATCCCAGACTTACGACTCCGTAAATCCAGTCTCCGCCCTTCTTCTTGATCTTGATGACGCCATCGCTGATGGCAAGGATCATCTCCTCGTGGTTGGCCAGGATAGCCAGTTCCCCATCCTCGCAGGGAAGAATGATCTCCTCAGCCTGATCATCAAAGAATATTCCATTGACGGATATCACCTTAAGTCCAAAGGTTGGAACATTTCTTTCACTCATAAATTACGCCTCAATCTGTTTAGCCTTCTCAATGACCTCATCTATGGTGCCCACATTAAAGAATGCAGATTCAGGATATCTGTCCATCTCTCCTGAAATAATGGCCTTGAAGCCCTTGATGGTCTCAGCAAGAGGTACATATTTACCCTTAAGTCCTGTAAACTGCTCTGCTACGTGGAAAGGCTGTGACAGGAATCTCTGGATCTTTCTGGCTCTATGTACTGTCATCTTGTCCTCGTCACTGAGCTCCTCCATACCAAGGATGGCAATGATATCCTGAAGTTCCTTGTACTTCTGAAGGATCTCCTGAACCTTGGTGGCTGTCTCATAGTGCTCCTGTCCCACAATGTCAGCCTCAAGAATACGGCTTGAGGATTCAAGGGGATCAACAGCAGGATAAATTCCCTGCTCAACAATCTTTCTGGAGAGTACCGTTGTAGCATCCAGATGGGCAAAAGTAGTTGCCGGAGCCGGGTCTGTAAGGTCATCCGCAGGAACATAGACAGCCTGTACGGAAGTAACGGAACCAAGTCTTGTGGAAGTGATCCTCTCCTGAAGCATTCCAAGATCTGTGGCCAGTGTGGGCTGATAACCAACGGCTGAGGGCATTCTTCCAAGAAGAGCTGATACCTCAGAACCCGCCTGAACAAAACGGAAAATATTATCAATAAACAAAAGCACATCCTGGTGCTTAACATCTCTGAAATACTCAGCCATGGTAAGTCCCGTCTCAGCAACTCGCATACGGGCTCCCGGTGGCTCATTCATCTGTCCGAAAACAAGGGCAGTCTTGGCTATAACTCCGGATTCAGTCATCTCAGACCAAAGGTCGTTACCCTCTCTGGAACGCTCTCCTACACCGGTAAAAATGGAATATCCGCCGTGCTCAGTGGCAATGTTCTGGATAAGCTCCTGAATAAGCACGGTCTTACCAACACCGGCACCTCCGAAAAGTCCGATTTTTCCGCCCTTGGCATAGGGGGCAAGAAGATCGATAACCTTGATTCCTGTTTCGAGGACCTCTACTACAGGGCTCTGATCCACAAGCTTGGGGGGTTCTCTGTGAATAGTCCATTTCTCCGCGGTGTTGCAATCTCCCTTATGATCAATGGTTTCGCCCAAAACATTAAATAGCCTGCCCAGAACTTCATTTCCTACAGGAACAGATATAGATCCCCCTGTGTGAATGACCTCCATATCCTTGGCAAGTCCCTCACTGGGAGAAAGCATGATACAGCGCACCGTATCGTGTCCTATATGCTGTGCAACCTCCATAACGCGCTTGCTGTCTTCAACATATACCTCAAGAGCATCACTAATGTAGGGGAGATCAGTGTCCTCATATTTTACATCTACTACAGGCCCCATGACCTGAATTATCTTGCCGTTTTTCAAAGATGTGTCCTCGTTTCATCAATGTATTTTGCATCGCCTGCTCTCAGGATCTGATCGTTCTTGGCAGCCTTCTGCATCTTGGCACGTTTAAGTGCCTTGGCTCCGCTGACAACCTCCGTTATCTCCTGGGTTATCATGGCCTGTCTCTGTCTGTTATAAGTTCTCTGGAGATTGGAGATCATCTTCTCCGCATTCTTGTTGGCTGCGTCCATTGCCATCATTCTGGAACTCTGGACACTACAGAAAGACTCAACCAATGCTCCGTAAATAAATCCTGTTATATAGTTAGGGACAATATTGTCCAAAATAGCTGACGGACTGGGTTCCATAAGGAATTCATCCAGGATTGCCCCCGGTGTCAGCGACTTCTTTCGAATGTCTGTAATGATATC
Source organism: Butyrivibrio sp. MC2021 (assembly GCF_000621605.1). Taxonomy (GTDB): domain Bacteria; phylum Bacillota; class Clostridia; order Lachnospirales; family Lachnospiraceae; genus Butyrivibrio. The sequence continues at coordinate 544,905 of NZ_JHXX01000001.1, forward strand.
CAGAGGCAGAAGCTTCTCGAATCTGGTCTCGCAGGTAGTTCCATGAACGGTAGTATAGACTATATAAAACTCGTCTATCTGTCTGGAATAATAGTAGTCGAGAATCTCAGCCGCTATTTTCCTGGCTCGATGAAGTGTCGGGTTCTGAGAAGTAAACATGAAGGACTCTTCGATAGGCATATTCTTTGTTAAAAAGTGGAATCTTCCCACTTCACCTATAACGAAGAGCTTCCATTTATCTCCGTCGCTTCTGATATGCTCCTCCGCCACAGATAACACATCGTGGTTGAAGGCCCCGGCCAGTCCTTTATCATCTGTAAAAATGATGTAGCCTTTTCTTCTTTCCTTTTCGGGGATATCAAGCCTTGACTCCAGGAAAATATTATCAACACCCTCAGGAAGATTACTTACAACCCTTTTGATCATAGCTATGGTGGAGAAAAAGAAGGGCTCTGTATCCGTGAGCATTTTCCTTGCCTTCCTAAGCTTGGTAGAGGATATAAGGTACATCGCATTTGTAATTTTACGGGTATCGTTAACGGAATTAATACGATCCCTTATTTCCTTGATCGTCGCCATTACTCTTTCTCATCTTCCATAAATGAATCTACAGCATCAAGGATACGTCTCTTGAGCTGATCTGACATTTCTCCGCTTCTCTCAAGTTCTCCGCAGATATCGGCATGCTCCGATTCAAAGAACTTAAGGAGTTTCTCTTTACACTCTCTTACCTTAGGAACCGGAACCATATCAAGCCTGCCGGAACCTGCAGCCACAAGTATGATTACCTGCTGATGCATAGAAAGAGGATGCTCCAGGGGCTGTTTAAGTAGCTCCATAAGAACATTGCCGTGACGAAGCTGATTCTTGGTGGTCTCATCAAGGTCTGAGCTAAACTGGGTAAATACTGCCATTTCTCTGTACTGTGCCAGGTCAACTCTGATGCTTCCCGCAGCCTTCTTCATGGCCTTTGTCTGAGCGGCACTACCTACACGGGATACAGAAAGTCCTACATTGACAGCAGGTCTCATACCCTCGAAGAACAGATCACTCTCAAGGAAAATCTGTCCGTCTGTAATAGAGATAACATTGGTAGGAATGTATGAAGAAACATCTCCTGCCTGGGTCTCAATAATAGGAAGAGCTGTAATAGAGCCTCCTCCCAATTCCGATGAAAGCTTGCTTGATCTCTCAAGAAGCCTTGAATGCAGATAAAATACGTCTCCGGGATATGCTTCTCGTCCCGGTGGTCTCTCCAGCAGGAGTGAAATTGCTCTGTAAGCAACCGCATGCTTGGAAAGATCGTCATATACCACAAGTACGGCCTTGCCCTGGAGCATAAAATACTCAGCAAGGGCTGTTCCTGAATAAGGTGCAATATACTGTAGAGGTGCCATGTCCGCAGCTGTTGAGCTGACAACTATGGTGTAGTCCATGGCTCCTGTCTTTTTAAGAGTCTGTACCAGCTTGGCAACGGTTGATGCCTTCTGTCCGATGGCAACATAAATACAGATAACATCCTTGCCCTTCTGGTTGATGATGGTATCTAACGCAATGGAAGTCTTACCGGTCTGTCTGTCACCGATAATGAGCTCTCGTTGTCCTCTTCCGATAGGGAACATAGTATCAATAGAAAGAATACCTGTCTGAAGAGGTTCATTAACAGACTGTCTCTCGATGATTCCGGGAGCCCTTCCCTCTACGGATCTGTATCCTGATTCTTTGATATCTCCGAGTCCGTCAAGGGGCATACCAAGAGCATCTACAACTCTTCCTATAAATGCTTCTCCCACAGGAATACCGGCTTCTTTGTAGGTCCTGACAGCTCTTGTTCCCTGTCTGATTCCTGCATCGTTGCCAAAAAGGATACAACCTATATGATCCTCTCTGATATCCTGAGCCATGCCTCTGGTTCCATCTTCAAATTCTATGATCTCACCGTAAAATGCATGCTCGATTCCTGTTACATTGGCTATGCCATCGCCTACCCAGTCAACAAATCCCACTTCTCTGTTGCCCACAGAAGTATCAAAATCTTCAACCTTCTGGCTGAACATGGAAATGATCCTGCCGGGATCTGTGTCATCACTGCGGGTATTTATTAGCTCAGAGCGAAGCTGTTTGGCTCTTCCGGCATCACTCCAGTCATATTCAAAATTACCGCATGAAACAATAAAGCCGCCTCCGATGGAAGAATCTTCCCGGATCTCCACTTCGATATCAGAAGCACTGACACCGAATTTTCCGCAAAGGACAGACTTGATCTTCTCAATCTGTTCCCCGCTGGGAGCTGTGGCAGCATATCGTAATGTTGCCTTAAGATTCTTACTCATTTTCCTGCCCCTGCTTCATTTATAAATTTGTCATAGAGTTCTCTGTCCTGTGCAGTGCTGTGTTTGGTTGCAGCAATCTTGGAAGCTGCCTCCACAACCATATCAGCAAGCTGAGCTGCATATACTTCCTTGGCTCTCTCGTTCTCAACTTCTGCATTGTGCCTTGCCTCAGTGACGATCTGCTCGCCCTTCTTCCTGGCCTCGCCCACAATGCGCTCGTACTCGTCATAGCCCTGCTTCTTGATGTCGGCAAGGATCTGCTCCTTCTCCTCATCAGCAAGCTCTATTCTCTGCTGGTATTCAGCCTTGGCCTTCTTGGCCTCCTCGATCATCTCGTCAGCTGCCTTTGAAGCCTCTTCCACCTCAGCTCTTCTCTTTTCAAGAATTTCATCAACTCTTCCGAAAAGAAATTTTTTGATGAGAAAATAGAGAATAAGTAAATTTACAACTGTCCATAAAATATTCCAAAGATTAACGTTTAGCACGGTTTTCCCCTTTGTATAAATGACTTATCATCCAAGAAACAGAATAATCATGATAGCTACTACGAAACCGTAAATAGCTGTAGCCTCTGCAAGGGCACATCCCAAAAGAAGAAGCTTCATGATCTTGCCGTCAGCCTCAGGCTGTCTTGCAACAGCATCTGTAGCCTTGGCTGTGGCTATACCGATGCCAAGACCTGCTCCCAATCCTGTAAATGCAGCAATAGCTGCTCCGATCGCTGTTAAACTCATTTTTTTATTTCCCCTTTCTAATATTATTCAACTGCCTCTTTTATATACAATGATGTTAAAAACACAAATACATATGCCTGGATAAGGCCATCAAAGATATCAAAATATAAACTGAAGGGCACCGGGAATCCCACAGGGATCAGGTGCTTAAGAAGCTCCATGATAACAGTAGCTCCAAGAATATTACCGAAGAGTCGCATGCACAGTGACAAAGGTCTGATGGCAAGCTCCAACACATTCATGGGTGCAATGACTGCCATGGGCTGTGCAAAGGCCTTGGCCCATCCCTTAACTCCCTTGCTCCTGATGCCGGCCACCTCAACCATAACTATGCTCACAAGAGCCAGCGCAACAGTGACATTCAGGTCCATTGTCGGAGGCACTACGCCAAACAATCCCATTACATTGGAGCATGCAAGAAATACCAGCACCGATATGATGTAGGTGGCATAATCCTTGCCCTCTTCTCCCAACATTCCTACAGCCAGTCCTCTTATCCAGAGCACAAAACCCTCCACGGCTGCCTGCCTTTTGGAGATATTATGAACTTTCATATTGTGGGTAAAAATCAGAATCAAAATAAAGACAACTAAAATAAACACCCAGGACAGTACAATGGACTTGTTAAAATCACAGTTGCCATTGCCAAAGGGCATGTGGATCAGTGTCTTATCTTCAAGTAGCAGTTCCTTCAAAACTTCCTTTATTTCCATACCTTCAATCCCCCAAAAAATCTACCTTTCTATTATAAAAAACATAGGCTGAATGTGCAATGAAAACTTGCCTCATTCAGCCCTAAAATCCTGCTAATTGTTACTTACTTTTTGCTTTTTTGTCTTCTACGTTTTTTCTTCCCGGATTCATTTTGGGATTCCTGTTTATCTACCTGACCGGTTAAAGATTTTTTATACTCTTCAATTTCCTTCTTCAGGATATCGTCCTGGGAATCATCATAGAAAAGCTGTTCCTTGTTTTCGATTTTCTCTGATACGCTGGTCCTTAGTATCTTCAGGGCCGTAGGAAGCTTTTTACTGTGCTTTCTTATATTCCATATAACAACAATTAGAATGATCAGTGCCAGCAGTATTGCGATTACAAGTGCGGCCACCATCAGAACAAGCACTTTGTCGCTGTTATATATGCCAATTGATATAACAAACTCATTGCCTTCTATGTCATAGGTGGAATATCCGCCCATGGACCCTGTTTTCTCAAGACGGATTCTCTCATTCCCTTTTACAAGATAAAGAACATGCTGCTCCTTGAATATTCCCGGAAACATCTCATAAAGCTTGCCAAGATCATCCCTCAGTCTGAACCTTATCTGATGAATACTGTTTCCGTCGTCGGGAACCTTTACAGTAAGTATCTCGTAGTTATCAAGGAAATCAGAAAAGCTCATTTCCGGAGTTTTCTCAAAATTCCTCTTAACCTCCAGTCTGTCATCCTCTTTAAAAGAGCCGTCCACCAGAAGCTCTGACTGATAAAAGCCCTCCTGTCTGTTGTCCTCGGCAATAGTGGTACGATACCTCTTATAGCCGGCTTTAACAGTAATATCACTGGTGATCTTGTCCACATGATCGATGTCCCAGACCACATAATTGCCTTCCTTGGGATCCACGGAAGGATACTCCTCCTCTGACAAAGTCTGGCCATATTCCTTGTATATCTGTCCTATCTTTTTACTGCCACCCTCAAGGTCCTCATCCTCAAGAATGAAGGTGACCTTCAGATTGCTGAATTCATAGGGAAGTTCTCTGTACACCGGTTCCTGTTCATGCTTTTCTTCAGTCTCTTCTTCAAGCTCAATAAATACCTTATTCTGGGAAACCGCATCATATCTGATGGGCTCAGCCTTCATGGTATAGCTGACTCTGTCTATTCCGCAGAGATCATCACTGACAAAATAGTTATCTCTTACTTCTCCGTCCTCGGCAACATGTCCCGCAATGGCGCCGTACCAGTTCTTGGCATTTCCAACAGTAACAATGGTCAGACACTCCCTGATATGTTTGCCGTCACCGGTTATTCCGCCAACATAATCGTTGCCTTCCAGTTCTCCCTTGGCATAGGACTTCACTATATGAGAAATTGATGAACCGGCAACACCACCTACATAATTACCTGATGTAGAAATAACCTTCGCATAACTTCCGCAATCAATAATGGTTCCCATCTCCTGAAGACCGCACACTCCGCCGGCGTAGTTCTTGAGCGACTTTATATCTCCGTAGTTCCTGTTATCCCTGAGAACACATTTGGTGAGATATGAGGTGTTGAGAGGATTGTCCTTGTTACCGGTGATATCGCTCTCCTTGTCAAAATCATACTCGATAGCCATTGTTCCTGCGATTCCCGAACAGTCGATATCACCTTCACACTCTCCGAAGTTAAAACAGGAATCGATGGTTGCATCGGTGGTATGCTCTGCTGCCGCGTAGGATTCATCAGTAAAAAGATTCGTGTAGTCTTTTTCCAAAACTCCATCAATGGCGTCGGTATACAGCTCAAGGATATTGGTAAACTGATCGCTCATATTCAAAAGATCATCTACCAGAACACCGTTACCATCCCTTATCTCAGAAGCAAGAAGACCGAAGTTGTCATTCATGCCCTGCATATTGTCTGCAAGACTGGCTGTATGGGCCTTATATTCTGAGGAGAACTGCGGGAAGGTTATATTACTTCTTCCTGCGATGTTACCCACTATGTCTTTTGTCTGGGCTCCGGCTCTTCTGAAATCACTTGCTGCCGCTTCAATATCATTCATGGCATTCTGGGCATCTACCCTTGCCGCATCTGTCATTTCCGGAAGATGCTTCTCATAGATACTAATAAGCACTGAGGTCTGGGTGATGATGTCCTCTGTATAGGTTCCCTTTGTTCCTGTGACAGGATTTACATAATTCTCCCTGGCATAGGCATCGCTCTTGGAATCAGCTTCTCCCTGGGCAATGGCATGAAGCTGGGTATCTTCGGAATTGCCGCTTACAGGGAATTCTTCACCTGAACCATGCTGCCATTTTCCCTGGGCGTCGGCATTGGTGCCGGTTCCTATATTATCCTGGCTCCAGCCGGAATAGTCCGTTATGACATTTCCCACAGAGTCCACAAATTGCAGATCCGTGGTGCCATCATAGCTTCCCTTGTAATTCATGATGGCCAGATTGTAAAAGGTCCTCTTGGATCTCTCGGTAAGCTCGCTGTACTGGGCAGAGGCACTTTCAAGAATGAGTTTTGCCTGTCTGTACTGCCTAAGCTCATCCTCATCCCTTATGTATTTTTCAATATCAATGTCTCCCACTGTCCTTTTTATATCTTTGGAAGCCTCACCGATATTTTCCACGGCTGAGCCTGCGTTATCCATGGGACCGCCGTTTTTGGAGGCCTCATCAAGAATGTAATCTATCCTGGAAAAAGCCTCAGTGGTGGCGCTTGTAACGCCATTTGCAAAGTCCACGGTACCTGCTGCCAGATACCTTGTATCATCGATGGCACCTGCAGTAAACCTTGATATCACCGCCAGTCTGTTGGTCACGGTGTCAGACTCACTTTTTGCATCCTTAAGGGTTACCGTAACACTGTCATGGAGTTTCTCCATTGCCTGCTGCAGCTGGAAAGCAACATCTGAGCTAAGATCCACAGTAATAAAGGGCTCAGCCTGGCCTACGATTCCGCCCACATCCTTGCGGCCCTTGACCTTGCCGTTATTGGAGCAGCGAAGAACATAGCCTGACTGTCTTCCCGCAATTCCTCCCACGTTATAGCCAACGTGGTCATAGCCGATCTCTCCGTTGTTGATGCAATGGGAGATAATACCAATGCTCACACCGGCAATTCCGCCTATATCAGAAACAGTCACGTCGGATTTGGCTTCCTCACGGCTCTGATTAAAGCCGTCCCTTAAAAGATTAAGCACCGAATTGAGCTTTTCAAAAGAATCAATGGTGATCTCAGTGTCGGTATTGGTGGTATTTACAAGAGCATCATTTCTGCAGTTGGACAGATTGCCATCGTTCTTACCTGCAATGCCTCCGATAAAGTGCATGCCGCTGATGAAGCCTTCCATTCTGCAGGAGGTGATGCTTCCTGTCAGCTCGTTGATACCGACAATTCCTCCTATATAATCATTGCCGCATACTATTCCCTTAAAGGAACAGTCATGAATGGTTCCGCAATTATCTCCCGCTATTCCGCCGATAATGGTGGTATTACCGTCGGGCTGAACAATGCCTGTCACATTCAGGCTCTCTACAACCGCACCCTTTTGAATATAGGTAAAAAGGCCTGCGTAGGAAAGACCTTTACTGATATTAACCTCAGATATGGTATGGCCCTGACCGTCAAAATATCCACCGAAGGAAGGTATGCCCCTGAAGTCTTTTCCCAGCAAAGAGATGTTCTCCATAAGAACAACCTTTTTATTCACCGACCAGGTATCAAGGCTGCAGTTTCTGGCAAATTCCAGAAACTCATCCGCGGTGCTGATCTTTATTTCCTGAATAACCTTGGGAATAGACTCCTCAATATCAGCTCTTATATCCTCATCAACATCAACGACTTTTTCCTCAGCTTTTTTCTGGGAAGCCGTGGTAAGCTCCGAAGTGCTCTCGGTCTCCTCTTGGGCAGGGGTATCATTTTCCGCAAAAGAGACTGTAACTGAAGCAGAGAACATCATAATAGCCATAAGGGCTGCCAAATATCTTTTTTTCATATTACACGCCCTCCCTGCTTGTCATATCCGTTCCTGTCTCCAGCTCCTCTTCTGACTCATCCAGCTTGTGGACTTCTCCGTTATCTATAAAGGCACTGACATTTCCTCTTACCGTTGCATGGACAATACCATTTACAGTACCTTCGATCCTTCCTCTTACCATGCCGTCAATTCGCATAGCTCCGGAGATCTGTTTCGTCTGAATAGGCATGTTCATAACAAAGGCAGTAAGCTCTATGACCTTATCACCCACAAGAAGAATCTGAGGCAGTACAAACATGGTAACAAAGATGGAAATGATGGTTCCTCGACCAAGGCATTTTCCAATACCGTAGATGGCGCAGTCGGAGGTCATGTTACCGATAAGCGTACCTGCCACCGCCAGCATGGTTCCTGAAGTAATAATTGTAGGGAAGGAAAGATTCATAGTGTCGATGATGGCTTCCTTCTTTCCTCTGGTGCTTCTAAGCTCTGTATATCTGCCGGCTATAACAATGGCATAGTCGATATTGGCACCCATCTGAATGGAGCTGACGATAAGGTATCCCAGGAAAAACAGATTGTCATGCTGTATTGCAGGGAAGGAGAAGTTGATCCAGATACATCCCTGAATAACAGCGATAAGCAGCACCGGCATACCTGCTGATTTGAAGGTAAAAAGAAGTACGATAAGTACCGCCAGTATTGATATCACACTGGTCACAGTGTTGTCCCTGGCAAAACATTTCTTAAGGTCATACTGGCTGACGGATTCTCCTACTACATATATCTTGTCTTCATCATAATATTTCTCAGTGATCCTATGGAGCTCCTGTATAAAGTCAAAGGTCTCCTCCGATTCCTGGGGAAGATCAACATAAACCAGGACACGTGAATAGTTCTCACCCTGAAGCTGCTTCTTTGCAAAATTCATCATTCTGTCGGCATCATTGAGTTTTTCCATAAGGGAATCGTCAAGAGTTACGTAGCCCTCTTCCACCTCCTGATACACGAACATAAACATCTCTATAAGAGGCACCTTGTAATTGGCCAGGCCATTGACAACCTTGGCGTAGTCCGAGTCATTAACGGCGTATGCTGCATAAACAAGCTCTGCCACCTCGTAGTCCACATCCAGAAGCTCTGAAAACTGTCTTGGGGTAAGCTTATCAGTAAGAGTATATCCTCCGATGGCTTCTGCATTGGCAAGGCCTGTAACAGAGGTCACATGCTGATTGTTCTCAAGGTCGTCTATAAGTCTTTTTTCCCTCTCATAATCCCCTGAAGGGAAAACAAGGGCCATCATATTATCAGAATAGAAATTTTCATTCTGAAGATTCTGTGCCTTCTGAACGTCGTTAATCAGGGGCGGCGTAATCTGACTGTAACCATATACATAAGGAGTTCCCGAAGACAGCCTCTGGGCAATAATAATGGCCACCACAAAGGCCGGGGCAACTATATATCTGGTGGCATAGGCAAATTTGCCGACGAAGGGAATCTGTGGAATGAAATTCTTATGCTTTGTCTTTTCCATGAGATCGGCAAAAAGCATAATGATTCCGGGCATCAAAAGGAATACGGACAAAAGGCTTAACAGAATTGCTTTTATAAGTACAATGCCAAGATCCTTACCTATTCCAAACTGCATGAACAGCATGGCAATAAGACCACCCATGGTGGTAAGGGAGCTTCCGGAGATCTCGGGGATAGCCTTGGACAAAGAGACAATGCAGGCTTCGCGGGCCTCCATCTTCTGTCTCTCCTCCTTGAATCTGTTTAGGAAAATAACGGCATAGTCAACAGACAGTGCCAGCTGAAGAACGATAGTAACGGAATTGGAAACGAAGGATATGGTGCCAAAAAGGAAGTTGGTTCCCATCTGAACCAGGGCCGCGGAGCCGAAGGTAAGAAGCAGCACCGGCACTTCCGCATAGGCCTGGGAGGTCAAAAGAAGAACTCCCACTACAATAAATACAACAATAACAGAGATGACATCCATCTCCTTTGCAATAAGTTCAGGCTGAATATCTCCAAGTGTGGTTGATTCATAGGAATCATAATCCGTGAAATATTCTCTTACCTGAGCCAGTGAAACAAGACACTCCTCGTCGTTTTCATCATAGTCAAAGGTGATATTAAAAAGGGCTGAGCCATTGGCGTAGTGGTCGCTGCTGTCATCAACTTCGCAGGAAAAAACGCCCTCGATGTTCTGTATGTCTTTCTGTATCATAAGTGCCTGATCATAGGATATGTTAGCCACCATGGTCTTTACAGAGCCATAGGTAGTAAACTCTTCCTCCATAAGATCCAGACCCTGCCTGGTCTCACAGTCAGAAGGCAGATAATATGCCAGGTCATTCTCAACCTTGACCCATCCATTTGCAATCACTGAAAATATACACAGAATAGCGTAAATAAGAAAAAAGAGATTTCGCTTGTCGACGATAAAGCCACAGATCTTCAGCATAAAGCTGTTGCCTGCGTTCCCCTGCTTGTTTGCCATATTATATTCCCCCCGCGGTATTACATACCATTTTTATTATAATACATATAAATGCTCATGGCACACAAAAAAACGGGCAAGCGATAATTTGCCTGCCCGTTATCTGTTTAGATCGCTACGATGGACTCACTTTCAATGTCCGCTTTAAATGTAAGATTTCCGTATGCCTTTCTGTCCTCCTCTATCTTTAGCTTTATTCCCGCAATGATAAAGAAGGTTCCTGCATATACAACTTCAGTTACTTTGACTCTGGCACCTCTTCCCTTATTGATCTCAGCCTCCAGAGCCTCTTTTTTCTCCCTCATCTGTTTAATATGAAGTTCCTTGGAGCTTACGGCAGCATTGATCTTGATCTTCCACTGCATAATACGCTTATCACCGGCCCCCAGTTCCTGAAGACGGAGCTTCTCGGATTCCAGAGCGTTAAGTTCATCTTCTTCTCTGCTAAGGTCCTTACAGATGGCGTTATACTGAGTCAGAATCTGGTTATTAACACCTATATTGACTATAGTCTTTACGCCGCTCTTGTTTCCAAGATGGGCAACTTCCATGCCATACAGAGAATTGGCTGAGCCTCCGTAAATAATACCGGCTCTTCCATAGGTCTTAAGCATTCCGGTGGCCTGAACCTCACAGTTGATAAAGAAGTTGGCGGTAATATTTCTGCCTTTTACCACCGCGCCTTCGAAGTACTTGGCGGATACATCGCCCTTGGCCTCTACACCGCCTCTGAGAGGACAGGTGCAGCCTCCCTTGATGATGACATTGCCTCCGCTGATGATGCTGGAGGATTCCATATGTCCTCCGATGAGCACATCTCCGGTAGCTTCAATCTCACTTCCGGAATTTACATTTTCCGTTACATATACTGTTCCGTCATATTTGATCTTTTTATCTGTAATATTTACTTCAGGAACCACCAGGAGTTTCTGGATATGTACCTCTCCATCCTCCATTCTGATAGCTCCGCTGTAGGTGGCAACGTAGGTCACTCTGTCATTTAGGATCATGAAGCCTGTTCCCTTAAGGATAGGAACCTCCTTGCCCGGTTTGGCCACAAGAGTTCTTCCGAAAACATCATATCCGTCTTCGCCCTTGGTAGCCTTGTGGTATACCGCCACCTTATCGCCCACCTTTATCTGTTTGAGCATTTCGATATTTGAAAGATCTGCGGTACCGTCCTTAAGGATTATGGGCTCCGCCAGATCCGAGGTGTCGAAGAAGAACTCGTAATGTCCGTCCTGACCGTTGACGGGTTCCTTGCCAACAGCTGCCACGAATTTATGGCCAATCTTCTTGTTTTTTACCACATCTGCAATGGCATTATAATCAATTCCAAAGGCAACTCTTGCCCTTGTCAAAAAGCCAAGTACAGCCTTTTCTGTGTAAGCTGCCCCGTCCTGTCTGATAGGAAGAGTCATGTAACAGATCATATTGTTTGATTCAATGGAGATGATCTGATCCCTTCTAAGGAGCATCTCCTCAGCTACGCGGTCGTCCTCAGTCCTTCCTTCAGGCTTGGAGTAAAGGCCGTCCTGACTCTCTATAATCTCGCCGTTGGGTCCCACAGATTTTTTGAGCTTATAAGCTCCGGAATCAAGAAGCTTCTGTCTTATTCTGTGCATGTCCCTGGCGGTATACATCATGGATGAGAATTTGCTTATATCAAGGCCTTCTTCTATGCCCATCCTTATTTCAAACATCTGATCCGCCTGGTACAGGGGCTTACAATAAGGAGTGATATCTATCTGATGCTCAAGGCCAAGGCGCATTTCACGCATTTGCTGCCAGCTGTAGGCCGCATCAGCATATTTTCCAACTTCAACACCAACCTCAAGGCCAAGACGCACTTCTCTTATGGCGTCGCCTCTCATGTTTACGGATATATAGCGGTCAATGGGCAGATTATTATTAAGGGCTATTCTGACCTGCTCCAGCTGTTCCTCGTCGAATCTCTGTCCCACATAGGAGGAAATATCTACTTTATCCAGGTAAGCAAGATGCATCTGTTGCAATATGCTTGCATTATATTTATCTATTGTCCCTTGATCAAAAACGAGACCATCCTCAGCAGCTTTTCTGATGGCGCGCATCTTGAGATAAGGCATCTCAACCTTAGCATATACTGAGATATCAAGACTTGCCTGTAAGCCCTTTCGTATTTCTCTCATCTGCTGGGAGCTGAAGGCTGGATCCAGGTAAAAAATTACAGGAACGCCGTCAGTCTTACTAAGGCCCAGCCTTATCTGCTTCATCTGGTCCGCAAAATACTCTTTTTTTGCATAGGTTGACACATCAACATCATCAAGGATTCCCTGCCTGATCTGAGAAAGCTGCTGGGTATCAAAGCCCTGCTTCCTGTACTCAGTCATATCCACCTTCTGCTGCATCTCAAGTCTCATCTCTTCCATGGCTGTCCAGGAGAGCTTGGGATTAAAATATTTGGAAACATCAACCTTCGCCAAAATACCTTTTCTGATCTCTGATAATTGGAGCGCATTAAACTTAAGGGCCTTCAGTTTCTCAACATCAGCCCCTGCCTCTTTGCATAGCTGTAACTCCTTCTCATACGCCTTGGTATCAAAGGAGTCCAGACCCGCATTAATATTAAGTTCATCGATCATTTCAATATCAGATGCCATATCAATATTATAAACCATTTTCAGGTCATCTACTATCAATATACAGTATATGTCAGTCAGTATTTATTGAATTTTTAGAATTAGGTATACAACTTAGCGTTTATCCATGAAACGAAATGACATTTTGACCAAATTTGCCCCCGGAAATTTCTACGTTTTCACATAATGAAAGCGCTTTCATTCCCAGTATCCGTGTGCTATGATACTATCGTGTTTTGGTTTGGGAGGCTTAAACATTTTTCAGAATATTGGGAGGACAAACAAATGTTACGTAGGTATGCAAAAAAGCTATTGGTAGCCATACTGACGGCAGCTGTGGTAGTATCTACAGCCAACGTGGCTACAACGGGGAAAACCGCTGAGGCGGGATCAAACATCATTGCAGACGGATGGTATTACATCAAGGACATAGGCAGCCAGAAATACCTTGATGTTGCAGGAGGCAATGACTCCAACGGGGCCAATGTTCAGCAGTACAAGGGCATTGGTGGAGATCCTCAGAAATGGTATGTAACTAATCAGGGAAGTAATTATATCACTATCAGAAGCGGTCTTAAGGGTGGCCGCATGCTGGATGTTAACGGTGGTAAGGCTGACAATGGCACAAATATTCAGATCTGGGTTGCCAACGGCAGAGATTCACAGACCTTTAAGGTTAAAAAAATCTCCAGCGGTGTGGTAGCACTTCAGACAAAATGCAGCAATAACAAGCAGGCTGTTGATGTTAACGGCTCATCTTCTTCAGACGGTGCCAATGTTATCACAATGAAATACACCGGAAAAGCCTGTCAGCAGTTCAAATTTGAAGCCTGCAATCAGGGTTCAAGCGGTTCAGGTTCAAGCGGCGGCTCAGGCTCAGGCAGTGGCTCAGGTTCAGGCAGTGGTTCAGGAAGTGGTTCCGGATCAGGTTCAACAACACCTTCCGGCAACACCATCACAGTTAAAAATGGTGGAACAACTCTTGAGTCAGCAATCAGCAAGGCTTCAGCAGGAACAACCATTATTATCGATGGTACTGTAAAGAGCGGCGCTGTTAAGCTTAAGAGCGGAGTACATATTTCAGGTAAGAACAATGCAACAATCGACTTCTCTTCTACCAGTGGCAGCTCAGGAAGAGGAATTACAATCTCAGGAAGCGGCAGCAAGCTTGAGAACTTTACAGTTAAGAACGCAGCCGACAACGGTATCTTCATCGACGGAAACAACAACACCTTCACCAATGTGACCTGCTGCTACAACAAGGATGCAGGCTTCCAGGTAAGCAACGGCGGTGCCAACAACAAGTTCTACAGCTGCCATTCACACCACAACGCAGATCCTAAGGGTGAGAACGCAGACGGATTTGCTGTTAAGCTTCATTCAGGTGTAGGCAACTACTTCGAGAACTGTGTAGCCGAATACAACAGTGATGACGGATGGGACTGCTATGCAGCTCACGGTGCAGTTACACTTAAGAACTGCAAGGCTAACTACAACGGCTATTGCAATGGTATTTACGGTGATGGCAACGGATTCAAAATGGGTGGTGTAGACAACAAGACATCAGGCGTTGCAGCTCACCTTGATCCTCTTAACCACTATCTTGAGGGATGTCAGGCAATCGGCAACTATGCCAGCGGATTCGACAGAAACAACCAGAACGGTGTTGTAACCATGAAGAACTGCCTTGCAGACGGCAACAAGAAATACAACTACAACTGGCCTAAGGAAGGAACTCCTTCAGCTCTTGGCAAAAAGGTAACCTTCGGTACAGCTATTATCGACAGCTGCACATCCAAGAACGGAAAGAACAACATCAAGGGCGCTTCATTAAAGGGAACTTGCGTTGGATTCTAATTTATCAGTCAAAAAATAAGCGCAGCTCTCCCATACCGGAAACTAAAACAACAATAAAGAAATATGATAAATGCAGGAAAAAACATTCCTGCATTTATTTTTTTACGTACATGTAATATAATAAAAATCATTTTAAAAACACATTAACAAGGAGTATATAACGTTTGAAAAAATACAATAAGAAAGACATAATCCTACTATCGGTCGTATTATTGTCAGCGATTGGCGTATTGATTGCAGGGACTATTTTCATAGTTGGTCAGCTTAAGTCTCCTCCCCCATCAGACTATTCTGAAGAAGCTGAAGGATCTGATTATGCCTCGGAAGAATTCTCAGATGAATACTCAGATGAAGTTTCAGAAGATGATGATACTCAGGTACGGGAGATCAGTTATGATATACCGGCGTACAATGAAGCGGACAGCACTTTTTCCTTTAACCTCTATGATATAGATTACTCTATTCCTGTCAGCCTGGAAGCTCTTTTGGACAGAGGTTGGAACTTCTTTGAAGATACTGACGAAGATATAACACTGGAAGCCGATGAAGCTAAATATATTGACCTTTCCTGCCCCGGTGATCATAGCCAGCACTTCCAGATAAATGCCAGGAACTTTTCATCATCTCCCGCAAATATACGTGATTGTCAGGTGGTATGTATCTCGATCTTCTCCAGTTCTCTGGAGAAGCTTGGCACTGATGCCACATTCTATGACGGCAAACTTTCTTTGGCGTCAACTACCCGTGAGGAAGTTCTTGCCACCATGGGTGAGCCGAAATATACCAATGACAGCAGTTATTCCACCGCCTATACATTTCGGTTTGATGACGACTTCAACAGTACCATAACCGTTAGTTTCAACCAGGGTAAAGAGCATCCCCAGTGGGTCAGAATCCTTCATGAGGTTAATCCATAACAAGTTAATTACTTTTATTGCATAACAAAAGGGCTGCCGATTCGGCAGCCCTCTTTATATATCCATTTCAGAATATTATTTATTTCTGTTATCGTTGTAAACCTTCTTAGCCTCTTCAAGACCAGCCTTAAGTCCGGCAAGTCCAGCCTTAGCAACCTCAGCAGATGTCTCTGCGAGCTCCTTAGCGATAACCTGAGCCTTCTCAGCAGCCTCTTTAAGCTTCTCCTTGGTCTCATCATCTACGAAAGACTTTGAACCCTCGCAAGAACACTTAGCGCTCTTCTCAGCGATAGCAGCCTGAGCAGCAGCAAGTCTTGCAACAGGAACACGGAAAGGTGAGCATGATACATAGTCAAGTCCGATCTTGTGGCAGAACTCAACTGATGAAGGATCTCCACCGTGCTCGCCGCAAATACCAACATGAAGTGAAGGATTTACAGGCTTACCAAGCTTAAGTGACATCTCCATAAGCTTACCAACACCAGTCTGGTCAAGCTTAGCAAATGGATCGTTCTCGAAGATCTTTGTGTCATAGTAAGCATTGAGGAACTTACCGGCATCATCACGAGAGAATCCGAATGTCATCTGTGTAAGGTCGTTAGTACCGAAGCAGAAGAAATCAGCTTCCTTAGCGATCTCATCAGCTGTAAGAGCAGCTCTTGGGATCTCGATCATTGTACCAACTTCGTACTCAAGCTTAGCACCGGCAGCTGCGATCTCAGCATCAGCTGTCTCAACAACTACCTTCTTAACGTACTTAAGCTCCTTAACTTCGCATACAAGAGGAATCATGATCTCAGGCTTAACATTCCACTGAGGGTGCTCCTTCTGTACTTCAAGAGCAGCGCGGATAACAGCCTTAGTCTGCATCTTAGCAATTTCAGGATATGTAACTGCAAGACGGCATCCTCTGTGACCCATCATAGGGTTGAACTCGTGAAGAGATGTGATGATAGCCTTGATCTCTTCTACGCTCTTATTCTTTGCCTCTGCAAGCTTCTTGATCTCGTCCTCTGTTGTAGGAACGAACTCGTGAAGCGGAGGATCAAGGAATCTGATTGTAACAGGGCATCCCTCAAGTGCCTCATAGAGAGCCTTGAAGTCTGACTGCTGGTAAGGAAGGATTTTATCAAGAGCTTCCTCTCTCTCTTCTACTGTATCTGAGCAGATCATCTCACGGAAAGCAGCGATTCTGTCTTCCTCGAAGAACATGTGCTCTGTACGGCAAAGACCAATACCCTCAGCACCAAGCTCTCTAGCCTTCTTAGCATCTGCAGGTGTATCAGCGTTTGTACGAACCTTAAGTCTTCTGAACTCATCAGCCCATGCCATGATACGTCCGAACTCGCCGGCGATCTGAGCATCAACTGTTGCGATCTGGCCATCATAGATGTTACCTGTTGTACCATCGATTGAAATGAAGTCTCCCTCGTGGAACTCTTTTCCTGCAAGAGTGAACTTTTTGTTCTCTTCGTCCATGTTGATGTCGCCACAACCTGATACGCAGCACTCACCCATACCACGAGCAACTACGGCAGCGTGTGATGTCATACCACCACGAACTGTAAGGATACCCTGAGCAGCCTTCATACCTGTGATATCCTCAGGTGAAGTCTCAAGACGAACAAGTACAACCTTCTCGCCTCTTGCAGCCCATTCTACAGCGTCATCAGCTGTGAATACAACCTTACCGCAAGCAGCTCCGGGTGAAGCACCAAGACCCTTTCCGATAGGTGTTGCAGCCTTAAGAGCAGCAGCATCGAACTGAGGGTGAAGAAGTGTATCAAGGTTACGAGGATCGATCATTGCTACAGCTTCTTCAGGAGTCTTGTGTCCCTCATCAACAAGGTCACAAGCGATCTTAAGAGCAGCAGGAGCTGTTCTCTTACCGTTACGGCACTGAAGCATGTAGAGCTTCTTGTTCTCTACTGTGAACTCCATATCCTGCATATCATGGTAGTGATTCTCAAGAGTCTCACAAACCTTGATGAACTCAGCATATGCCTCAGGGAATTCCTTCTCCATCTGAGCGATAGGCATAGGTGTACGAACACCGGCAACTACGTCCTCACCCTGAGCGTTGATAAGGAACTCACCCATAAGTTTATTCTCACCTGTTGCAGGGTCACGTGTGAAAGCAACACCTGTACCAGACTCATTATTAAGGTTACCGAATACCATAGGCATTACGTTAACAGCTGTTCCCCATGAATAAGGGATATCGTTATCACGACGATATACGTTAGCACGAGGGTTATCCCATGAACGGAATACAGCCTCGATAGCGAGCTTAAGCTGCTCTACAGGATCTGAAGGGAAGTCCTTGCCAAGCTGGCTCTTGTACTCAGCCTTGAACTGTGTAGCAAGTTCCTTAAGATCTGCTGCTGTAAGGTCAACATCGAACTTAACACCCTTCTCCTCTTTCATCTTGTCGATGAGCTGCTCGAAGTACTTCTTACCAACCTCCATAACAACGTCAGAGAACATCTGGATGAAACGACGATATGAATCGTAAACAAAACGCTCGAATGCAGGATCAGGATTGCCCTTGATCATTGCATCTACAACCTCGTCATTAAGACCAAGGTTAAGGATTGTGTCCATCATACCGGGCATTGAAGCACGAGCACCTGAACGAACTGATACAAGAAGAGGATTCTGAAGATTGCCAAACTTCTTGCCGTTGATCTCCTCCATCTTCTTAACGCCTTCCATAGCCTGAGCCATGATCTCGTCGTTGATCTTACGACCATCCTCGTAGTACTGTGTGCAAGCCTCAGTTGTGATTGTGAAGCCCTGTGGTACAGGAAGACCAATGCTTGTCATCTCAGCAAGGTTAGCACCCTTACCACCAAGAAGGTTACGCATTGTCATGTCACCTTCGCTGAACATATAAACCCACTTGTTCGCCATGTTTTTACCTTTCTTACCGACCTCTAAATCGGTAACCTTTCTATTTGCATATTATAACCACCACAACATTATCATGTACGGACGCTTCCGCAATGACATATATGTATTCAAGCAACTGTTTGAGTACATATACATCACGGCGGTAGCAAGACATTGATAAGCTATGGATAATTATCAAACCCTGTTCCCCTGTTTGGGAATGAAGCTGTCAAAAATATAAATGTCAAAGTTCTTTTTGGCCCTGGTCAGCTCTTCCTCACTCTTGATGGTCCAGCCTGCGGCCACGTTCCCGTACAAATGTCTGCAGAGCCAAAGCGAATGGCTTCTGGGGAACTTATGATTAAATGCTATAAAATCCGGTTTGGTCAGGAAATTAAGCAATAATTTCGTAAGAATAAAATACAGCGGTCCCTTGAACTCCTCAGGCTTGTCCTTGTGGAATTCATCCGAAAGCTGTCCTCTCATAACATCGGGGCGATTCTTCCTATACCAGAAAACCCCCAGCGGATTAAATGATTCTATGCAGTAAACCCCTTTGTAATCCTTGAGAAGCTCGTTGACCTTGGGACATACGGAAACGTCCTTAAGCTCTATCTTGAGCTCAATGATAAGCGGAACTCTTCCGTCTACCATCCTGATAAAATCTTCAAATCTTGGAATCTTCTCATCAGAAGAAAGAAGGTGAAACTGTTGCAATTCCTGGAAAGTATAGTCTATTACCTTGCCGGTAACTCCTATTGAACCATCAGGGTTTTTGACACCTTCTTCTGAACAGCCTTCATTGTATCTGGCAACTCTGGCAAGTGTGAAATCGTGGAAAATAACGGGAATCCCGTCCTTAGTCAGCTGGACATCACATTCTATGCCATATCCGCCCTCCACAGCCTTCTTAAAAGCAGCCATGGAATTCTCAGGAGCCTGGGAAGTATTATCATGTAAGCCCCGGTGCGCATACAGCACCTGCGTATAAGGCTCTCTTGATGGCTTATGCAGCATTCTGGGCATTATCATAAGAAAATATAACACCGCCAGTGCCAGTAAAATAAAGCATAAAACCTCAAAGAAAAACATTAAATCACTTCCTACTGATAATTTTTTAACTAATCCGCTACATATTTTACACACTATTTGTTAATTTAGCAACAAAAAAAGTCCCGAAAATACATAAATTTCTCGGAACTTTTTATTATTGTTATATAATTAACGCAATTTTGTGATAACTCTTATCCTGTATCAGTGAGCAGGGTGAACTCCTGTATCGTCAGGAAGCGCTGTTCCTATAGATTCAGTGAGATCCACCATTCGTGCAAGACCTCTGTAGGCAACTGCTCTGGAAATATACGGGCATCCGGCATGCTTGTAATCCGACTCCTCCGAATCTGTCTCATCACAGAAATCAAATTCGTTCTCATTGTCCTTACAGATATCTCCTATGATATCCAGCTCATAAGCCCTTCTGAGGCACTCTTCCATAGAAATATTTCTCTTGTTCTTATCCTTTTCCATGGCTCTTATCAAAAAGCTGGCGTATTCCCCGTAGGATAAGGCATCATCAGGTCTGAAGAAAAGCTTATCTCCTATCTTCTTGATGGTAATGTCATCTATAAGATTCTCATCAATCAGAGCCTGAACATAAGCCGAATCCCATTCATCCACTTCCAGATCGGCGTATTTTTTATGATAGGGCCTTACTCCGTCCTTATGGATAGCCTTGAACATTGTCATAAGGAATTGGCCTCTCGGCATCTCTTCATCAGGGTGAAGATGCATTACACAGGGATCCAAAATGCCATATTTAAACGCCTCATTGATAAAAATGCAATCCCTTATCTTGGGAATGTCAACATAAGGAAGTTCCATAACCGGATATTCCGGATCATAAACCTGTGCCGGTGCCTGCTGCATATCCGAAGCTGTAACGGATATACCGGAGTCAGCATCATTATCGAAATCGTTAATAGGATTGGAAGAAACTCTTCTGCACTCCTCCATAAACATACCTGCGATCAGCATTGATCCGATGTCATTGGTATGGGTTATATCGCCGTTTATAAAATAATTCCGGCACTCATCCTCAAGCCTTACCCACTCGTTGAAGGTAAGCTCATGAAGATTGGCAAAGGAAACACCGCTGTCCAGGGCTGCCTTTTTAGCCGCCTTAGCGAAGCTATCAAGCAGTGAATATCTGCAAGGCATATCAAGCTCACGGGATTCCTTATCCGAAAGTGAAAAAGGAATGCGACTGACAGGTGAGCAGATGATAACTCTGACCTTTGCTTTCTTAGCCTCTGCGGCATACCTGAGCAGATTGTTGTAATATCCCTTAAAGGGCTTGAGATTTCTTCTCTTCTGATCGTTATGGCCAAACTGAAGAATCAGCACATCGTCAGGCTTCATAAACTCCAGAAAAATCTCGTAGTGTCCGTCATCCCTGAAGCAGTTGGTTGTAAGTCCTGAATGAGCCAGATTGCAAACAGCAGCGCCTCTGATAAACATCGGAAACACCTGTCCCCATCCGCCGAAACTATCTCTGGGGAAATACGGTATTCCTGCACTCTGCTCAGTGAGAGTCGAATCACCGGCCAACCAGATAACAGGGACCTGCTCTTCACTGATCTCCACTGATACTGTTATTCCATCCTTGAGTTCAGGAGAACGACCATCCTCGCCGATGTATAAAAGATTCTTTCCGCAAAGACTTATAAACAGGGACTTGTCGTTGCATCTGTCAGAGGAAAGTTCAGGAATGTATGGCATTACAGCAGCATAAAACTCATTTTCACAAAAAGAGCCTGCATCTACAATATTGCCTCTGCTGATCATATTCCTTCTGCCGGAGAAAATGATCAGATCCTCCAAATGAACATACTCGGAAGATATCCTTACCTTAACCTTGTAGGTTCCGAAAGAAGGAACCTCGGTCTTGATAATAAATACTTCCCTATCCGGCAGCGAAAGCTTTTTCTCAAAAACTCTTCTGCTCCAGCCTCCGCTCTTGATCGCGGTGCCTGAAGCGGTAGGCATAAGATTTTTTTCAATATGAGGCTCCCATGTACCATAGCCTTTTTCGGTAGTAAAACCATTATCGGCAGCGCCGCCGCTGATAGTAAAATTCTTAAAAAACATTGCTTTACTCCTATAATCTTTCATATTCATATTACAATAAAGTTTATATTTTATAAAGCAAATTTTTATAGAATTTTAATAATTTTCAATTATCAGTCATCCACGTCAAAATGCTCAAGAATAGTCTTCTTTTTATCGGGTCTTGTATCTCCGTGCTTAACCATAAGCATTGTTACAAAGGCCAGAGCCGAGAAAATAAATGCGTATGGGAAAAGCGTCTTATAGGATACATGCTCCAAAAGAAAGCCTGAAAAGATCGGAGTGAACACCTGGGCTGCCATGGAAAAAGTATAATAGGTACCTGTGAACTTACCGATATCCCCGGACTTACTCATCTCAACCACCATGGGATAGGAATTGACATTAATGGCTGCCCAGCCTATTCCCACCAACGCAAAGAATATATTAATGGAGGTGGAAAAATGAGGATACAATCCGGTTATGATAAAGCTTGCTGCCATTATGCATATTCCGATAAGAATAGTTTTCTTTCTGCCAAGTTTGCCGGAAATAAGCGCGATAGGAACATAACTGAGGGTCGCTGCACCGGTAGCCACAAGAAGACAGGTTGCATAGGCGTTGTCATGAAGGTCCCATACTTCCACCACAAAACGTGAGAATGCGGTTGTTACAGCGTTATAAGCG
Source organism: Butyrivibrio sp. MC2021 (assembly GCF_000621605.1). GTDB lineage: Bacteria > Bacillota > Clostridia > Lachnospirales > Lachnospiraceae > Butyrivibrio. The sequence goes on from NZ_JHXX01000001.1 coordinate 567,250, forward strand.
GTAAACCATAAAAATACAGATAAAAGAAGGAATAACAGGCTTCGTTTTACATCCTTGGGCATATCCTGTTTTCCGTCTCCGGAGGCCTTATCTTCTCCCTCCTCAAAGGTCTCACCCAATGAATGAAGTCCACCTTCTTTTTCTATTTTTTTCTTAATCTTTTTCTCATCAATAGTGACAAATACCACAAGGACTGCCACCAGCATGATACCGATAAGACTCAGCATCAGTGGAATATAATTGGTCTGAGCGGGATCCGCAGCCTCTTTTAACAGGAACTTGATCATAACAAGAATATAGATACCACCCAGGGTTCCCATAAGATTGATTATAGCATTGGCACTGCTTCTGAAAGGAGCCGGCGTAAGGTCGGGCATAAGTGATACCGCCGGGGATCTGTAGGTTCCCATAGCCACAAGAAGAAGCAAAAGCACAATGATAAAAAACGGAAGGCTTCTGCTGGGCCTTGCCACCGTTATAAGTACAAATAAAAGGATTGTGGAAAGAAGTGTTCCCAAAAGAATAAAGGGCATTCTCTTACCCATTCTGGTATCCATCCTGTCGGATAGACTTCCGAAAAACGGCAGAAGAAACAGAGCCAGCACATTATCAAGAGCCATAACCACGCCGGTTGCCGTCTCGCCCAGATTAAAGGTATATTTCAGTATCTTAGGGATCTCGTTGTCATAGAATTGCCAAAATGCACAGATAGAAAAGAACGCAAAACCAATAAGTATAGTACGTTTGTAATTGAGCTTCATATTTGATTCCCCCAATCTTTTTTCACTAAATATTATATTAAGGAAATAAGCTGCTTTCTGCAATGTGAAAAAGCCACAATACGAATGGTTGCATTTTATAGAAGATTCTCATATAATACGAAATGTTGCAAAGGATAGATTAATTGAATTTTTGAGAGGTTATTTTTTAAATGATTAGTGCAAATAACGTAACCTTAAGAGTTGGTAAAAAAGCTCTTTTTGAAGAAGTAAACATCAAGTTCACTCCCGGTAACTGCTACGGTATCATCGGAGCCAACGGTGCCGGCAAGTCAACTTTCCTTAAGATCCTTTCAGGACAGATCGAGACCACCAACGGTGATGTAGTCATCTCCGACGGCGAGCGTCTCTCCTTCCTTGAGCAGGATCACTTTAAATATGACGAGGACGTTGTTCTTGATACTGTAATTGCAGGTAACGCCCGTCTTTTCGAAGTTAAGAACGAGAAAGATGCCATTTATGCCAAAGAGGATTTCACTGATGAGGACGGAATCCGTGCCAGCGAGCTGGAGGCAGAATTCGCCGAGATGAACGGCTGGGAAGCTGAGTCAGATGCAGAGAGCCTTCTTAACGGCCTTGGAATCGAAACAGAATATCACTACAAGCTTATGAAGGAGCTTGACGGTGCTCAGAAGGTTAAGGTTCTTCTTGCAAGAGCCCTCTTCGGTAATCCCGATATCCTGCTTCTGGACGAGCCTACCAACCACCTGGATCTGGACGCTATCGCATGGCTCGAGGAGTTCCTTATCAACTTCGAGAACACAGTCATCGTAGTATCCCATGACCGTTACTTCCTTAATAAGGTTTGCACATACATCGCAGATATAGATTACGGCAAGATTCAGCTCTATGCCGGTAACTACGACTTCTGGTACGAGTCATCCCAGCTGATGATCCGTCAGATGAAGGAAGCCAACAAGAAGAAAGAGGAACAGATCAAGGAACTTAAAGAGTTCATCGCTCGTTTCTCTGCTAACGCAAGTAAGAGTAAGCAGGCTACTTCCAGAAAGAAGGCTCTCGAGAAAATCGAGCTTGATACCATCAAGCCTTCCAGCAGAAAGTATCCTTACATTGATTTCAGACCTAACCGTGAGATCGGTAACGAGGTTCTTACAGTTGAGGGGCTTACCAAGACAATCAACGGCGAGAAGGTTCTCGATAACATCTCCTTCGTGATCCAGAGAGAGGACAAGGTTGCATTTGTAGGCGGTAACGAGCTTGCTAAGACTACCCTCTTCCAGATCCTTGCAGGAGAGCTTGAGCCCGATGCAGGAACCTATAAATGGGGTGTAACAACATCACAGGCTTACTTCCCCAAGGACAACACTAAGGAATTCGACAACGACTACACCATCACCGAATGGCTTACAGGCTATTCAGAAGTTAAGGATGCTACCTATGTAAGAGGCTTCCTTGGCCGTATGCTCTTTGCCGGTGAGGACGGTGTTAAAAAGGTTAAGGTTTTATCCGGAGGAGAAAAGGTAAGATGCCTTCTTTCCAAGATGATGATAAGCGGTGCCAACTGCCTTATCTTCGATGAGCCCACTAACCACCTTGATATGGAATCAATCTCAGCTCTTAACGACGGAATGATCAAATTCCCGGGAGTAGAGCTCTTTGCCTGCCGTGACCACCAGGTTGTGCAGACAACAGCCAACAGAATCATGGAGATTCTGCCGGACGGATCACTTATTGATAAGCGCTCCACCTATGATGAGTACCTTGAAAATGACGAAATGGCCAGAAAGCGTACAGTTTACAACACTGTTGCTGAAGAGGAAGAAGACGATTAATGTAGTCTGTACCCCGCTCTATTGCGAGTACATATAATAACAAAGTTTTATCGGAGGAGAAAAAGCATGCAGACATTTAGTCCCGTAAAAGAAGGTAAGGTAAGAGAGATCTATGATATAGGTGAGAACCTTATCATGGTAGCAACTGACAGAATTTCAGCTTTTGATGTTATCTTAAAAAACAAGGTTACTAAGAAGGGCGCTGTTCTTACACAGATGTCAAAATTCTGGTTTGACCTGACAAAGGATATTGTTAAGAACCACATGGTCAGCGTTGATACAGCTGATATGCCCGAATATTTCAGAACTCCTGAATTTACAGGAAACAGCATGCTTTGCAAAAAGCTCACAATGATCCCCGTTGAGTGTATCGTTCGTGGCTATATAACAGGTAGCGGTTGGAAGAGCTATCAGGAAAACGGAACCGTTTGCGGTATCAAGCTTCCTGAAGGTCTCAAGGAATGCGGTAAGCTCCCTGAACCCATCTACACCCCCAGCACCAAGGCTGAGATCGGTGATCACGATGAGAACATCGACTTCGACCGCAGCGTAGAAGTTCTTGAGAAGGCTTTCCCGGGACATGGTCAGGAATACGCCACCAAGATCAGAGACTACACACTTGCTCTTTACAAGAAGTGCGCTGACTACGCTCTCACCCGCGGCATCATCATTGCAGATACCAAGTTTGAGTTCGGTATCGATGAGAACGGCGAGGTTGTTATCGGTGATGAGATGCTCACTCCCGACAGCTCACGTTTCTGGCCTGTAGAGGGCTATGAAGAGGGACATGATCAGCCTTCCTTCGACAAACAGTTCGTACGTAACTGGCTCAAGGCCAACCCCGACAGTGACTACAACCTTCCTCAGGATGTAATCGACAAGACTATTGATAAGTATCTTGAAGCTTACAGACTTCTTACAGGATCAGAACTTCAGGCATAATTCATAAAAATAAGGCTTTGCCGGATGAATATCATTCCGGCAAAGCCTTTTTGATTACATATTATTACGATCAAAGAGCTGCTTTAATAGCTGCAAGGAAATCACTGTATTCCTCAAATGCAGGAAGCTCAGGATGATCTGCCTTGATCTTCTCAGTTGTTCTGAAGAGGAAACCTGCCTTGGAAGCCTGGATCATACCAAGGTCATTGTAGCTGTCTCCTGCTGCGATGGTCTCATATCCGATGGACTGAAGAGCCTTAACAGTTGTGAGCTTGGAGTTCTCTATTCTCATCTTGAAATCTGTGATCTCGCCGTTGTCAGCAACCACAAGACTGTTGCAGAAAATTGTGGGCCAGCCCAGTTTCTCCATAAGCGGGGTTGCAAACTGAGTAAAGGTATCACTTATGATAATGACCTGAGTCTCTTTTCTGAGTTCATCCAGGAACTCCTTAGCTCCGGGAAGGGGATCGATCTTGGCTATTGTTTCCTGAATCTCCTTAAGTCCAAGGCCGTGCTCCTTCAGGATTCCAAGTCTCCATTTCATAAGCTTGTTATAATCAGGTTCGTCTCTGGTGGTTCTCTTAAGCTCCGGAATCCCACTGGCCTCTGAAAAGGCGATCCATATCTCCGGTACAAGTACTCCCTCAAGGTCCAAACAAACGATGTTCATAAAATATACTCCTCCATAAAAGATACTTTAACACATTAAATCCATAAAGATTTTAGCAGATATTGTCTGCAAAGTCTATTTATTTTCCTGCAGCCACCTTGATTGGAGGAAGAAGTTCCTCGGGAACAAAGAGTTTTCCTCTTCCGGTTCCAAGGTCGATATCCTTCTTGTTGGTGCCGTGGAAATCAGAACCTCCGCTGACAAGAAGGTCGTATTTTCCCGCAAGGGCCTTCATATCCCGTTCTTCTCTTGTCTCATAGGTTGAATAGATTGCCTCAAGGCCCATAAGTCCTGCTGCCTTGAGACGCTTAACCAGAGCATCAAGTCTCTCATCGCTCATGCGGTAAAGAATAGGATGCGCCAGTATCGGCACCCCGCCCGCCTGAAGAATATGCTCAATGGCCTGCTCAGGAGTAATCTTTTCCCTGGGCACAAAATAAGGACAGTGGTCTCCAATCAGTCTGTCAAAGACCTCCTGATTACTCTTGGCAAAGCCCTTCTCTACAATAAGCTTGGCATAGTGAGCTCTTGTTATGACAGCTCCGGGATTTCTCTGTGTAAGTTCCTCGAAGGTGATAGGGATCCCCGCCTCCTCACTGAGCTTTTTGCACATCTTGATATTTCTGTTTATTCTGGAATCCTTGAATTCCTGAAGCTTCTTCTTGTAGGCATCATCGTTATGATTGATATACAGACCAACAATATGGACATCCTTGCCTTCTTCCACTGTTGAGTACTCTATACCTGGAACAAATTCCATATCGGGATATTTCTCTGCGGTATAGCTGATAGCTTCATCCAGACCTGCCACAGTGTCGTGGTCGGTGAGGGCTATGGCAGCCAGTCCCTTTTCATGGGCATAATCTATAAGTTCCTTAACAGAGAAGCTTCCGTCTGAGCAGGTTGAATGTGTATGTAAATCTATTGGTCTCATAGTTTCATCTCCATATACTGATTCTAAAATCATATTGCTCTTAAAATATACTCCGCAAGGCCGTCATTATTGTTATCAAACGATGTTATCTCATCTGCGCTGGCCTTAACTATATCTGTGCCGTTAATCATAGCAATGCCATGTCCTGCTGCCTCTATCATGGAAATATCATTCTGCTCATCCCCGGCAGCATAAGTATTCTCTATAGGTATGTCCAGATACTCAGCCAGCCTCTTTACAGCGCTGCCCTTCCCCGCAATGGAAGGAAAAATCTCCATGTAATATGGATTGGAATACAAAAGAGTAAGCTCATCTCCCACCATTTCCTGAAGGGCGATTCTGAATCTCTCCTGCTTCTCATGGTCGTGAAGCTCAATGGCTATCATTTTAGAGGGCGGAGTTGAAATGTACTTCATAACGCTGTCGGTCACTATAAGAGGAGTCTTGATCACTCTTCTGTAATAGTCCATGCACTCGCCGTTCCATCTGCTGATGATATGGGTCTCGTTGTAGGTATGACAGTGAATATCATATTCCTCCGCAAGATCCAGTATCCTGGGAACCAGAGCTAACCTTATCCCTGTCTTGAAAACATATTTTTCATCATCGATACTGTAGATCTCAGTGCCGTTGGATCCGCAGATAAAGCTGCCCTTAAAGTCCAGCCCCAGTCCGTTGTATACAGCCCTTGCACTGTCTATAGCCCTTCCGGTATTGATGCAAAAATGATTGCCTGCCTCAGTAAAAGCCCTGAGGGCATCCATTGTTTTATCCGTAATCTTCTTCTCTTTGTTCAAAAGTGTTCCGTCAAGATCAAAGAAAAAGATCTTTTCGTTATTCATCCTGTGTTTCTCCAATTATTCTAAAGCATAAAAATAATCCCATAGTAGACCTGTCTATTCTACCATGGGATCTTACATTCTGAACAAAAAAGTTTATCCCTCAACTATAAGGTATCTGCCGTCGCCGATATCGAATACTTCGTCAGCATCAAGAACATTGCCGCCCTCGGTGTCGATTCCGGTCTCTTCGAAATATTCCTCTACCTCGTCGGGGCCATCAACCACTACAGCCATGCAGTCCTCTAAGAAAGCCTCAGCCTCTTCCATATTCTCTGCCACATCCTCAGGAAAAAGCTGCCCCTGATTCTCCAAAAAGCATTTTAATACTGCCTCATCATACTCGTGCATAACTATAAACCTCCAAACCCTATAATAATTTATTTTCTTTCAGTTCATGATAGAGTCTAGCAATCGGAAGCCCCACAACATTATAATAATCACCCTTAATTCCGGTTATGAAAATTCCAAACAGTCCCTGAACGCCATAGGCACCTGCCTTGTCATCAGCTTCTCCCGTCGCAACATAGGAAGCAATTTCTTCTTCCGTCATGGGTGCGACGTCAACCAGCGTCTCCTCATGGAAGGTAAAGCTAAAGGGCTTTCCGTCCCTGAGTGTAAAGACCGTCACCCCAGTATAAACCGCGTGTGAATCTCCCTGAAATGCCCTTATCATATTCGCAGCATCTGTGCGGTCTGTGGGTTTACCAAGTACTCTTCGTTTATATGATACAATGGTGTCCGCGCCGATTACAACGGGGATATCTGTAGAATTGGTTAAAACTTTATTAAAAATCTCGGAAGCTTTTTGATAAGACAGCTCCTCAACTATCTCCTCAGGAAGCACTTTGCTTGTGCTTTCTTCACCTATGGCAGGTATAACTTCATATTCCGGTACCACCTTTGCAAGGAGTTCCTTTCTTCTTGGCGATCCCGAAGCAAGTATATATTTCACTTTATTTTTCTCCTATTATCAAACATGTTTCTCAGGTACAAATACCCTGGTGTTCTGTGTTGTCATAACCTTGGCAGCACTTGCCGCTTCTTCTCCGAATATCTTCTGGGAATTGATGCTCTCCTCAAAACCGTCGGATGAGATCTTTTCTTTTACAAATCTGCCGTCAGGATTCATGATGTGAGCCTTCTCATTGTCCTTAAGCTCTGTATCCAGAATGTGCCACAGCTTGTTTCGAAGCTTTTCATTTTCCACAGGGAAAAGGATCTCAACTCTTCGCTCCAGGTTTCTTGGCATCCAGTCAGCACTGGAAGCATAAAACTCAGGGCTGGTGCCGTTCTCAAAATAGAAAATCCTGCTGTGCTCAAGGAAGTTACCTACAATGGATCTGACGGTAATATTCTCGCTGACACCTGGAATTCCGGCTTTGAGACAGCATATGCCTCTTACTATCAGATCGATCTTAACTCCCATGCTACTGGCTCTGTACAGCTCCGCAATGACCTCTTTGTGGCAGATGGAATTCATCTTGGCAATGATCCTTGCAGGCTCTCCGGCCTTGGCATGTTCCTCTTCTCTCTTGATAAGATCTAATATTCTGTCCTTGAGCCACAGGGGTGCAAGAGACAGCTTGTTCCATCCAAGGGGCTCCGAATATCCGGAAAGCATATTAAAGACCGCAGTGGCATCCTCGCCAAAGGCAGGAGCGCAGGTAAATAGTCCCACGTCTGTATACTGCTTGGCAGTGGAGTCGTTGTAGTTACCAGTAGCAAGATGAACGTATCTCTTGATACCGTCCTCCTCACGTCTTACTACCAGGGTGATCTTACAGTGGGTCTTAAGGCCCACAAGACCATAGATAACATGGCAGCCGGCTTTCTCAAGCATCTTGGCCCAGACGATATTGTTTTCCTCATCAAACCTTGCCTTGAGCTCAACAAGAACCGTGACCTGCTTGCCATTGTCTGCTGCCTTGGCCAGAGCTGCAATGATGGGCGAGTTACCACTTACTCTGTACAGTGTCTGCTTGATAGCCAGAACATCCGGATCCACCGCTGCCTTTTCTACAAATTTAACCACATTTTCAAAGGTCTCGTAGGGGTGGTGCATCAGAACGTCGCCCTCCCTTATGACCTCAAATATATCCTTGTCACCGCTGAAGGCCACCACAGGCTGCGGCGGTTTGTAGCTGTGCTCCTTGAGATGCTCGAAGTCATCCAGCTTGTACACCTTCATAAGGAAGGTCAGGTCAAGAGGTCCGTCGATCCTGTATATCTCGTTGTCCTCCACACCCAGATCTTCGGATATGAGCTTAAGAAGCTTTTTATCCATATCCTCGGATACTTCAAGCCTGATGGCCTGTCCCCACTGACGGAGTTTGAGCTGTTTTTCAATCTCCTTAAGAAGATCCTCCGCCTCATCCTCGTCGATTGAAAGGTCGGCATTTCTTCCTGCTCTGTAGGGAGCACTGGTTATAATATCATAGTTCATAAAGAGCTTACTTAAGTTTCTCTCGATTATCTGCTCCAAGAGAACTATTTTGCGAAGTCCCGTATCAGAATCTGTGGCGGGAATCTCCAGTATTCTTGGGAGCACATCAGGCACCTGAACCGTGGCAAAATCAACACCGTCCTTGCCCTCTTTTTTCTTGAGCAGAGCTCCTATATTCAAAGTCTTGTTTCTGATAAGAGGAAAAGGTCTCGAGGAGTCCACCGCCATCGGTGTGAGAACAGGGAAAACGAACTCATCGAAATACCTGTCCACATATTCCCCTTCCTTTTTGGTGAGCTCAGAGACATCACTGATCCTGAGCCCCTTGTCCACAAGAAGCGGCATCAGATATTTATTGTATATCTCATACTGTTTATCCACGAAGTCATGAACAGCGATAAGGACCGCATCCAGCTGCTCCGTGGCAGTCATTCCTGCAATATCAAGCTTTTTGTAGCCTGCGTTTATCATATCCTTCAGGGATGCAACTCTTACCATGAAGAATTCATCAAGGTTGCTGGCGGTGATAGCCAGAAACTTAAGGCGCTCAAATAGCGGATTCTTTTCATCCTCAGCCTCCGATAAAACTCTTTCATTAAATGAAAGCCAGCTGAGCTCTCTGTTGATATAGAGACTTGAATCCTCAAAATTGATTGAATTGTTATTCTTTTTATCCTTAGTTTTTCCCATATCAGATGATCCTCTTTTGCCTGATAACAGGTCTTATACCGAACACTTCCTCAAAAAAGCTTGCTCTGTTTCCAAAAAGTCCTTTTTCCAAAGTGATATCTGCATTGGTATCAACAAATATCTCCAGTTCCCTGTCCTTGACGGTAACGGTGACATCCTTAAACTTCTGCTTATGGGTTCTGTCCAGGCCGTTGGCTATCCTGAGGATCGCAGTGAGCTTGGCCACCCTCAGATAGTCCTCTCTGGTGAAGCCCTCAAAGAACTTGCTGTTGGCGGTGTAATACTCAAACTCCTCGTGGTTGAACCTGACAACGTTGGCAACGATCTCCCTCTCTCTGTGGGACAGTCCGATGATCTCCGTTGACATGATGATGTTATAGGAGCAGTCACCCAGATAAACAAGGCTTATATACTTGCCGCAATCATGAAGTATCGTAGCGATCTGTAAAAGAAGCCTGTCTCTTTGGGTAAGACCATGTAAATCCGCGGTGCTGTCAAATACAGTAAGGGCGATCTTCTGAAGGGTCTCACGCCTTGATTTGCTTCCCATGAATCTCTTGGAAATATTCTGAGCACAGGCAATGATGTCCTGCTCAAAATCATGAGGTGAACTGATAAAGTTCTTTTTCTCCGCATACTCATAGGCGATACCGTCGCAGAGGGTGATTCCGGGAGCCCAGAGATTATCGGCCTTGGTCTCATCCAGGAAACACTTGATAACTGTTCCTGATACATACAGCATTGGCACATTGTCCTCGGGGATATTGAGCTTTTTGGCCACCTCTATGGCACTGGTGACGCTGGCCTTTTCCAGGAACTTAAGAAATTCCTGCCTTGTGGCATAGCCCTCCCTGTCGGTTCCCATGCGCTGCTTCTGAATTATCGGCGATACATAGTCGTCTATGATTATGATATTCTCTATTTTTCTGTCCTTTAGATGGATCTTGGAAAAAACACTAAGCTGGGAATTGACCAGCTCTGAAACCAGGTCTCTGTACTTGAGTTTTGTGGCATGTACTTCCTCCATGGTGGTATGGATCCTCAGAACTCCCGTTGTGAGATTCTGGGTGGCAACCAGGGCATCCTTTTCAAAAAGGGATATCTGAATGCTGCCTCCGCCTATGTCCACAATGGCTGTGGGGCGCCTGATTATCTCCTCAAACTGGTCCTGCTTTAGGGCTATAGATTTATAGTCCAGAAATCGCTGTTCAGAATTACTTAAGATGTCGATGTGGATCCCGGTGCTCTGCTCAATAAGATCCTGAACCACCACAATATCCCTGGTCTCACGCATGGCACTGGTGCCATAGGCCTGATAATGGGTTACACCGTAACCCTCCATGATATTGCGAAAGTCCTTCAGGATCCTTATCATCTCTTCTACATGAAAACTGGAGATCCTGCCGGTGGCATAGGTCTCTGTTCCCAGATCCATGCGGTGTCTCACATGGTCCAGCTCTCTTACCCCCTTTTTCTGGGACAGCTCAAATATCTTGAGAGCCATCTCATAAGAACCCACATCTATTGCTGCAAATACTTCACCCGTCATAAGAACCCCTCATTCGCTCAAAGACTAAAGTTAATAATTCCCCAGAATTTTCAGCATTTTGGCTTCTTCACGAAGTCCTCTCAGTGCATTCTTCACCGCACTGTCTTCAAGATTGCCGTCAAAATCAATAAAAAACCTGTACTCCCAGTTTCTGTCCTCAATAGGTCTTGACTCGATCTTGGTCATGTTCAGATTGTTGTAGATAAAATGTGACATCATGTGATACAGAGAGCCCGCCTCGTGAGGGATTTCCATGCAAATGCTGATCTTGCCTGCCCCCTTGAGGAACACCTTCTGATTGGTCACAATGATGAATCTGGTGGAGTTGGAATCAGCCTGATTGACCCCTTCCTGAATCACCTCAAGTCCGTAGATCTCTGCCGCAAGGCTGCTGCCTATGGCTCCCTGGGTTATATCCTTATCCTCTGCCACCTTCTTAGCCGCAAAGGCGTTATTCTTCATGCTTATCTGCTTGATATCGCCATGTTCGGATAAAAATTTGGAGCTCTGCATAAGAGACTGGGGATGGGAATAAACCGTTTTGATATCGGAAAGCTGTGCTCCCTTCAGCCCCATAAGGCAGTGCCTTATCTCAATTATCTGTTCACCGATGATATAATTCTCATACTCTGTAAGAAGATCGTAAATCTCGCTGACAATTCCCGCTGTTGAATTCTCAATGGGAAGGACCGCGTAATCTGCGCTTCCGTCCTCAAGAACCGCCATGGCATCCCTGAAGGTCTCCACATGGAAGCTGTGAACATCCTTACCGAAAAACTTCTTCATGGCGATCTCTGAATAGGCACCCTCGGCGCCCTGATAGCACACTCTGCAGTTGGCATAATCCAGTGAATCAATTCTGATAAAGGGAAGCCTTCCTGATGCTCCATGCTCAGCCAGCTTCTGATACTGGAGCTTGCGGCTCATGGACATAAGCTGTGAAAAAAGCTCTTCTATACCTACTCTGTTAAACTCGGAATGGGTCATATCGCCTACTGCCTTGAGCTTGGCCTCTTCCCTTTCCTTGTCATAAACCTTTTTGCCGTTGGCTATTTTATAATCAGCAACCTGTGAAGCAATATCCATACGCTTTTCATACAGCTCCACGATCAGTTTGTCTACCTTGTCTATCTCTACCCTAAGGTCTTTTAAATCCATTTTTTCTTCTCCCAACTAACCATATATATAACCATGATAGTTGATTTTTAGCTTGATAGCAAGGTTTAACGAGCCTATAATAAATCTAAGAGAGGGGCTTACCATGAATAAGAAAATCGTTATTATTTTTTTACTTGTGGCACTTTTATCAATTGGTCTGGTTGCACTTAATCTCTACGAGCAGAGAATTCCAATGGATCCTTCCGACGTAGGGAATCTGGCTGGCAACCTTCAAAACGGCGGTCTGTTTTTCGAAATGGACGGCAAGGTCTACTTTTCCAATTCTCAGGAAGATAACTGCCTTTATTCCATGAATCTTGATGAATCCAAACCCAAGAGACTTACTACCATGGGCGTGAAATATATCAGTGGTGCCAACAATCACCTTTATTTCTACATGGATTCAACTCATAAATCCGGAAAGGTAACCGGTCTCGGAGCTGCTTCCAATCAGTTCGGCATTTACCGCTGCAACACCAAGGGCAGAGATCAGACCTGTCTTGTTCGTGACTTCTGCGGCGAGATGCAGCTCTGCGGCGAATATATTTATTATCAGATAAAAACTGACGGCACACTCAACAAGATGCGCGTTGATAAAAAAGATAAGCAAAAGGTGGCTGATGAACTTATCTCTCCCCTTTGTTATGATAACAATGTGATCTACTACACCGGTGTTTCCAAGGATCACGCCATCCACTCTCTGGGGGTCAACGGTAATAATGCCAATGCAGTGGTTCAGTCAGGGCATTGCTTTTTCCCTGTTGTCATGGACGGATATCTCTACTATCTCAACGGCGATTCCAATTACAGTCTCTGGCGAACAAATTTATACAGCGGCGTACAGGAACTGGTGGTATCCGACAGGATCGATTCCTTCACCATGGATCACGAGCACATCTACTACGCTTTTTCCAACAGTGACAATCCATCCCTTCGCAGATGCGATCTGGATGGAAGAAATATTTATGTTCTTTACGACGGAATTGTTAACAGTATTAACTTGACATCCCGCTATGTTTATTTTAAGGTTTTTGGGGACGAAAAAACCACGTATCATATGCCCCTGGATGGTTCCAGAGCGCCTTCTGTTTTCGTTGTAGGCGGCTGATCCCATATACAGCTATTTTTCTATTATTTCAATTTTTTGAGGAGACGGTATGAAAAACTTAAGACACATGATGAACCCTCTGGATTTCTCAGTTGAGGAATTAGAGGAACTTTTCGATGTGGCAAATGACATCGAAAACAACATGGAAGCCTATTCCCACAAATGTGACGGAAAGATAATGGCTACCTGTTTTTACGAACCAAGTACCAGAACAAGACTCAGTTTTGAAACAGCAATGCTCCGTCTGGGAGGTAAGTGCCTCGGATTTGCTGATGCAGGCTCATCCTCAGCAGCCAAGGGAGAAAGTGTTTCCGATACTATCAGAGTTATTTCCTGTTTCGCAGATATCTGTGCCATGAGGCATCCCAAGGAAGGCGCACCGATGGTGGCAGCTTCCAAATCCGGTATTCCCGTGATCAATGCAGGTGACGGTGGTCATCAGCATCCCACTCAGACTCTTACAGATCTTCTTACTATCCGTTCCCTTTACGGAAAACTTGGTGATTTCACCATCGGCCTTTGCGGCGACCTCAAATTCGGCCGTACCGTCCATTCTCTTATAAATGCCCTGACCAGATACTCAGGCATCAAATTCGTATTTATTTCACCACAAGAACTTAAGGTTCCGGACTATATTACAGAAATGCTGGATTCCAAGGGTATCCCCTTCGAAGAAGTTATCAAGCTGGAAGAAGTTATGCCTCAGCTGGACTTCCTTTACATGACAAGAGTTCAGAAGGAACGTTTCTTCAACGAAGAAGACTACATAAGACTGAAGAACTTCTATATCCTTGATAAGGCTAAGATGGAACTCGCCAAGGAAAAGATGTATATCCTTCATCCCCTTCCAAGAGTAAACGAGATCTCCGTGGAGATTGATGATGATCCCAGAGCCGCTTACTTCAAGCAGGTTCAGTACGGTCTTTTTGTGAGAATGGCTCTTATTTTAACTCTCCTTGATATGACCGATGCTCATATGAACCACGATCTTCTTCGGAAGTTTTGATATGTCATTCAGGAATCAATTAGTTGACCGCGTAAGCGTTGTAGAAAGAAGGAACCTATGTTAAATATTGGAAAAATTGAAGAAGGCTTTGTTCTTGACCATATCCAGGCAGGAAAGAGCATGCAGATATACAGACACCTTGGTCTTGATAAACTGGACTCCACTGTGGCCATCATCAAAAACGCCAAGAGTAAGGCCATGGGCAAAAAAGACATCCTCAAGGTAGAATGTGACATCGACACCCTGGACCTGGACGTCCTTGCCTTTATCGATCACAACATCACCGTCAATGTAATCAAGGCCGGCGAGATCATCGAGAAGCGCTCTCTTGTACTTCCCAGAGAGATCAAGGATGTCATCCGCTGCCACAACCCAAGATGCATCTCTTCCATTGAGCAGGAGCTTCCGCAGATCTTCTATCTGTCAGATGAAAAGAAAGAGATCTACCGCTGCAAGTATTGTGATGAAAAGTATTCTGAAGCGGATATTACAAAACATTGAATAACATGACTTAAACATAAAAACAGCTGCTTATTGAGGTTAAGCAGCTGTTTTACATTTTCATTGTTTTGAATACTCCCCATTCTCATCAATATTTAAACCTAGTGTTCCCGGGACAGTTCCTCCAGGAAGCTGCAGAGCGTGCTCTTCCCCGCACCGGGAGTCGCTGCCAGCATAACCAGAACTCTCTCTCCCTTTTCCTTCTGAGTCGCAGTGAGCCTTTTTAGGAGCGGCAAAAAAATCTCATTTATGGAAGCTTCACTGTATGTGGCTTTTACATCTATTCCGTTAATGTTCTTTTAAAATATTCTTTCCATTGTTCAAATACTCTTCTGCTGCCTTCAGTTCTCTCTTTGATTCATCAGATTGTAAGCTGTCCAGCGCCTCCTGATAGCTCAATAATACAATCTCTGAAACCTCACTCTCCTGTGCATGAATCTTCTGATCATGATATTCTGCCAGAAAATAGACATTGGTCTTCTTATCATTGGGACGACCCTCCCTGGCCAGAAAATGCTCATCTACTTCTCTGAAATCATCATACAACTTAACCTCAAGACCGGTTTCTTCTTTTACCTCTCTCAGGGCTGTCTCCTGCTCCGTCTCCCCGGCTTCCATATGCCCTTTGGGGAATCCACAAAATCCGCTATACATACCGGTTCCACGGATAATCACATATTTCCTGACTCCTTCTTCGTAAGTAAAAACTATTGCCCCACAAGATTTTTCGTTTGCCATAATGCTCCTTCTTTTTTTATATAGTAATTACCTTCTACGTCCTTCTCTATGGAAAAAGTATCCCAGATTGATTCTCACTTCTCGTCTGCCGATATCATCGTTGGTATAGCAGCAGGTATCAAAGCCGATGAGCTCAAAGCCCTGATGAAGATAGAAACCTATGGCTTTGGTGTTACAGGACTGAGTCTCAAGCATAATGGCTCTTCTGTTCTGGGCCATGGCCACTTCCTTTGCTTTGTCCATAAGTCTTTTTCCAAGTCCGGTTCCCTGGAGTTCATCAGAAACCCACAGTTCTGTTACCAGCAGTCTGTTGGACCACTCTTCGGGACAGACTTCTATGCAGGCTCTTAAGGTGCCGTCTTCTCCTACAACGCCGTAAGCCTCTGCATCTTCCCAATGGTCCTGATATAAAGAATCCGGGAAATCATATTCCTCGGGAGTGTGAACTATCTCTTTCTCCGCCTGCTTCTTTACAAGCTTAACTATGCATCCATCCTTGTCCAAGGGATCTATTTTAAAATCGTAGTAGCTGTCACTTCTTGTGGTAAGAGGGATAGCTACTCCTTTCCATTTTTCTTTTGGAAGAGATACTATTTCAATCTCGGTTGTCATTTTTAGCCCTCCTTTTTCTTAACATTTCGCAGTTTGTGATAAATAACGTATAACCTCCACCGGATACCTGCCAACTGCGGTCTCACCTGTGACCATAACTGATGAAGCGCCATCAAGAACTGCATTGTAAATGTCATTGACTTCTGCTCTGGTGGGAACCTGGGAGTTTTCCATAGAGGCCAGCATCTGGGTGACAACCATAAATGGAATCTTATGCTCGTTACAAATTTTAGAAATTTGCTTCTGAACTCTGGGAAGTTCCCATAGAGGCATGGCGTTTCCAAGATCTCCTCTTGCAATAACTATTTCATCTGCGACAAGGAAGAAATCCTTAAGGTTATCAACTCCCTTCATATTTTCAATCTTTGCATATATACGGATCTTTTCTCCGCCGTATTCATTAAGCACACTTCTAAGCTTATTAAGATCATCAGCGCTTCTGACGAAGGGCTGCATCACTCCGGTAACTCCGCACTCTGCAGCAATTTTGATATTGCTGATATCGTCCTCTGTCAGCGCCGGAGTATCAAGGTCTGTTCCAATAAGCGCAAGGCTCTTTCTGCCGGAAAGAAGTCCCCCACGTACTATCTTTATTTCTGCAATATCTCCATGCACACTTACCGCTTCAGCAAGTATTTTTCCATCATCAAGAAGGATCTGCTGCCCGGAAGTAATGGCATCAAGAACAATCTGACTTACAGGAATTCCATCTTTTCCCAGAAACGCAGTTGCGCCCTCCCGAAGCTCTACAGGTTCACGAAGGTCTCCAATCCTTATCTCCGGTCCCTGCATATCAATAAGAATCTTTGGCATTACATTATTTTTCGCAGCTGCTCTCTTAATTATTTCTATCTTTGAAACACAGTCCTTAAGCATGACATGGGAAAGATTGATCCTCATCCCGGTCATGCCCTCTGCAAACATTTCCGTTAATGTCTCTTCATCTTCACAGGCCGGTCCCAAGGTGCCAAACACATCTATCATAGTCATTTGCTGCTCCCTGATTAATGTTCTTCTTCCAAAGCCCCATATTTTAAGGTATTTGAGGCATCCTAGAACATTGTAACAGAGTAATTCTCAAAAGAATACAACCAATTAAGAATCAGTTAAGAATTGCGCAAGATACAGATTAAGACTTTCCGTCCTTTGAGCAGTAAAGTAATTTCATAAGTTAACGAAAACGTTTGAGAAGCGAGGGTATAACAATGAATAATATTTTTAAGGAGAAAAAGAAAGCAGTCTTATTAGTAGCCGCACTGGTAGCCGCCGCAGCTGTAGGCGGTATTTCCATAAGTGCCAATGCATCTGTGGCTGTCACAGCTTACACCGTGGACAAGGGATGTCTTGAAAGCCAGATCGAGGTAAACGGCACTGTAGAAAGCAATTCTCAGAAGGTCTTCTATTCCGATATCGATGCAAGGATCGGAAAAATCCATGTAAAGGAAGGAGACTTTGTAAAAAAGGGAGACGTGATCATCTCTTACGATGCCGAAGATCTTGCGCGTCTTGAAACCATGGCAAACCTCCAGGCCCAGGCAGATCAGGGAAGCTATAACAACTCCATCCAGACCGGCAATCGCACCGCAGGGCTCTATGGCGAAGCCAAGAGGAATCTTTCCACCCTGGAAACCCAGATTGCTGAAACCCAGGCAGCCATCGAGACCACACAGAACAGTCTTACAGAAAGAAGAGCTTATTACGCTGATTTTGGAGCAAAGCTTCAGATTTCTCTCATTGACTGGGCAGAAAAGCCTGATTCAGAAGAATATGAAAATCTGCAAAAGCTCATTCAGACCAATGCCTATGAACAGCAATACGCCGCTGACATTGTTCAGCTGCAGAATCAGCTTAATTCTCTTAATCTTCAGCTTTCAAATCTCAAGGAATTCAAGGCTGAGATGACAAGTCAGAAAGCCAGCACTGTAATGGGACTTATGACCGATGGCGCAAAAGAGCAGCTTGAGGCAGTCAGGGAAGCCAACGAGCTTTCAAGCAGCGAAAAGCTCTCCGATTATAAACTGGCAAAGGAAGGTATCAAGGCTGATTTTGACGGAATCATCACAAATATTGGCGTCATCGAAGGAAGCAGCGTACTTCGGGGCACCCAGCTTCTAACAATGAAGTCTTCATCTGATATAGTAGTTAAATGCAACGTAAACAAGTATGATATAGTAAATATTGAAGAGGGTCAGCCCGCCACTGTAAAAATCAAAAACAGTGAATACAGCGGCAAAGTTTCAAGAATCGAGAGAATGACCAAAGACTCCGGCACCG
This sequence comes from Butyrivibrio sp. MC2021, assembly GCF_000621605.1. Classification (GTDB taxonomy): domain Bacteria; phylum Bacillota; class Clostridia; order Lachnospirales; family Lachnospiraceae; genus Butyrivibrio. Next base: position 585,289 of record NZ_JHXX01000001.1, read on the forward strand.
GTTCAGGCATAGGGATCGAGATAGCCCTTGATGAACCAGGAGATGACATCATTCTTGGTCTGGAAGCCAAATCCACCATCAGTACAGCTAACCTCTCCGAGGTGATTCGTATTCCCCTGGATGCTTTAAGTGAAGATGAGGAAGGAAGCTATGTCTTTGTAGCAAAAGACGGAAAAGCTACAAAGGAATTTGTGGAATGCGGCATCCGTAATGAAGAAATGGTGGAGATCAGATCCGGTCTTTCAGAAGGAACTCTCGTGGTATGGAAGGACACCCTTGAACTTACCGACGGTATGGGCGTAAAGGTGAATAACTGATGTTTGTTGAAAAAGAAAAAATACTAACTGCAAAGGATCTTTCCAAAACATTTTCAAACAGTTCCGTGCAGCAGCATGTACTCAAGAATCTCAATCTTTCAATATATAAGGGAGATTTCACTGTTATCATGGGTAACTCCGGTTCAGGAAAAAGCACTCTCCTATATGCGCTTTCCGGCATGGACCGCCCCAGCATGGGAACAATTACATATTTTACGGATGATTCCCATACAGAGATATCTACCTATAACAATGACAAATTGGCAATGTTCAGAAGAGACCACGTGGGCTTTGTTTTTCAGCAGAACTATTTAAATGATTCAATGAGCGCACTGGATAACGTAATGATATGCGGTCTTTTGAAAAACACCGATAGAAAAGCTCTGACAAAAAAGGCAAAGGACCTCCTATCCAGCGTTGAGATAAACGAAAATGATTATCGCAAATTTCCAACACAGATGTCCGGTGGTCAGCAGCAAAGAGTTGCAGTGGTCCGTGGTGTCATCAACAGTCCCGAAGTTCTTTTTGCGGACGAGCCCACAGGAGCCCTCAATTCCCAGAACACCGAGAATGTCCTGGATATCCTGTCAAACCTCAACAATGAAGGCCAGAGCATTGTCATGGTCACACACACCATCAAGGCTGCAGAAAGAGGCAACAGGATAATATACCTGGCTGACGGAGTTATCAGCGATGAAATAGACCTGGGTCCCTACGCCGGCGACTACAAAGATGAATCCAACCCAAATCTGGAAATATCCAAAGAGCGTCATCAGAAGCTTAAGAATTTCCTCCAGGATATGGGTTGGTAATCTCCCACTATAACAAGATTATTAGGAAGGAAAAAACCGTGTACCGATATTTCTTTATCGCAAAGAATAATATAAAAAAGCAGAGAAGCGACATGATAACCTTCTTTATCCTGTCCATGCTTGCTGCTCTGTTCATATTCATAAGCGCTTCTTTCCTTGCGGATACAGGGAAAGTCGTGGACACCAACATGGAAAAGATAAACGCCGCCGATATTCTTATGATAGCGGATTACAACGAAGATCTTCTTTCAAAGGCTGAAGAGATCATTAAAGGCAATGTATACCTGAAAAACTTTGAAGTTGAAGACTATCTTTACTGCAACTCAAAATACAGGGCCAAAGGCAGCAAAACCTGGATCGATTATCCTTTTAATCTCAGCAGCTACGAAAGAAAAGCCGAGATCCAGACCCTTAGTTGCGACGCTACCGGCCTTTCAGGAAATGAAGCCATTATCCCCATATCCTTAAGTACATCTTTTAAGATAGGCTCTGTATTGCAGCTTAAGATCGGCGACAACATTTATGATATGAAGGTAGCAGGTTACAACGAAGATAATATCTACTGCTCTCCCATGAATATGGGAACCTATAAGACATACATTTCCGAAAAACTATATCAGGATGTTCTTTTTGAAAACCAGGTCGGAGCAAAAGAAAGCAGCTATATCAAGACCCAGATTACCGACACCGCCAAAAGAAAGCACATTGATGTAAATAAGCTGTCAGATGAGGTTGGTGACGAGTTAACTACCTGGTACAACGAATATACCAAGCTGTATCCCGAAAGATCTGTGAACCTGAATATCCTTCCGGCACCTCTTATGAAGACAGGTTCCATGATCCTTCCCCTGATCTTCGTTGCGCTGATATTTCTTTTTGCAGTGATCATACTGGTAATCGCTATAGTTATCATAAACTTCAGCGTAAAAAACTTTATCATGACCAACATGAAGAACACCGCCATTATGGAGGCCTCCGGCTATACAGTAAAAGAGCTTGTATTTATCCTTTTATTCCAGCTTCTTTTGGTTGCAGGCCTTGGGTCAGCCCTGGGAATCCTCCTAGGCGCACTTCTTATAGACAAGATTGGAATCCTGATTCTCATTACCCTTGGCCTTGCCTGGAATCAACCGGTAAACATTCCTGTGGTACTGCTGGTTTTCCTGAGTATTGTCCTTCTTGTCACACTGCTTACCATCCTTCTTGGCAGGGAATACAGCAGGATAAGCGTTCTGTCTGCTCTTCGCGGCGGTGTTAACACCCACAACTTTAAAAAAAATCTTTTTGCCTTTGACAAAAGTTCTTTTTCAATCCCGGTTACCCTTGCCCTTAAGGATACCTTCGGCAAATTCAGGAATCAGCTTGGCGTCATTTTTATTATGATGATCCTTACCATTTCTACAATTGTTGCCTTTGGCATGGTTGATACTTATGGCTCCGATGAAGGAGTCCTTAAAATTGCCGGTTTTGATGTATATGATGCCTTTTTTGTTGGCGATGAAGCCATGGAATCAACGGTTGCGACCTTTAAAAGTGTCAAAAATACCCGCCGGGAAATAAGAATGGGGAATAATTTCTATTACAAAAAGAAAAAGGAGTCCCTGACAACCAGAGCATTCTCCGACACTTCAACCATTATGGGAGGCTCTATTCTTGAAGGCCGATGGCCAAAGTACTCCAATGAGGTTCTTCTGGCGGTAAATGCCGCCAACAAGCTCGGGGTTTCCATGGGTGATGTGGTAACTGTAAAAAATGAAATGGCAGAGGAATCCTTTATTGTATGCGGCACCTGCCAGACCATGAACAATATGGGTTATATGGCCTTCATGACTCTTGAGGGCCTTGCAAAGACCACCACCCTGCCCGATACCATGAGTATCCATGTAAACTTAAATCCCGGATATACTTTTGCGGATTTTGAAAAAGAGTTTAATGAAGTCTATCCCGATGTAACAGCCAATGATTTTGCAGAGGCATCCCGTCAGACCATAGGCCTTATTACAGGTGGCATAAAAGGTTTTGCATATTTTGTTGCGCTCCTTACTATCCTCATCGTTGCCTTTGTTGAGTCCCTTATAGTCAGGACCAATATCAACAGACAATGGAGAAATTTAGGTGTCAGCAAAGCCCTTGGCTTTACTTCAAGGCAGCTCATTGAGCAGGTCATGATATCAAATTTCCCTTCCGTAATGATCGGAGTAGCCATCGGACTTCTGCTGTCTCCTTTCCTCGGGGGCAAGCTCATGGTAACCACTATGATAATCTTCGGCTTCAAGAAGATGGATTTCAGTATCGGTCTTTTGTCCTTCATCCTCACAGCACTTATCATCTGCGGAGTTGCCCTGGCTACTGCTGCCTTCATGGGAAGAAGGATAAAAAACCTTGATCCCGTAAAAATGATCACGGAAGAATAATATGATTATGATACAATAAGCATATTGGAGATTTTTAACTATGCATTATAACTGTCTTATTTTGGATGATGAAATTGAATTGGCTAAGATGACAGCCGAGTACTTCAGGATGTTCGACGTTTCCACCGAATATGTGGACAGTGCGACATGTTGCTTTCGCTTTTTTGAAGAAGGAAATACAACAGACCTGGTCCTTCTGGATATTAACCTGGGGGACGGAACAGGTTTTGATGTCTGCAAAAAACTTCGTGAAGACATGCAGCTCCCTATCCTGTTCATAAGCGCCAGGCAGAGCGATGATGATGTGCTGATCGCCCTGTCCATCGGGGGGGATGATTACATTAAAAAGCCCTATAGTCTCTCAGTTCTTCTTGCCAAGGTCAAGGTCAATCTAAAGAGAATCAGGCAGATGGAACAGATGGGAACCGTACCGGTTATCAGTGCCGACGAAGCTGCCACCTCTACGGAAAAGGGCTTTTTCATGGACTATCCCACCATGTCCGTTGTCATAAACGGAACTAGCATCGCTCTCAAAGCCAAGGAATATGCCCTTTTGGACTGCCTTTACAAGCACCACGATACCATAGTCAAAAAGGAAGTTCTCTTTGATGAAGTATGGGGAGATACTTTTTTCAGCGACAGCACTCTTAACGTGCACATAAGGAAACTGAGGGAAAAGATTGAGGAGAATCCCAACGAGCCAAAGCTCATCAAAACAGTTTGGGGGACGGGGTACATTCTGGAACTGCCATGAAAAGTTTAAAACGGATTTTTATTTCTTTTACCATATTTATGCTGATCGTCATCGTCATCTTCTTCAATCTTAGTAAGGCGAACGTGATCAGCAAAAGGGATCTCGTATTCTACAACGATCAGCTGCACCAGGTGGAGCAGGCTATTTCGGAAGGCATGAATGAGGAAGATATCGAAGCCAGATACTCATGCCATATCATCATGGCCAAAGAAATTGATGATGTGGAGCTTTCCGAACTATATGCATCCGGTGCTCTTGTTCTTGACCTTAATGTTGACGGTGACTACGTCGGCAAGGTCGCCTGGAACGACAAGCAGGAAAACTTAAACAGCATAAGAATTTCCTTTCTGAAGGCCACCATACTGCTGTGGATAGCGGTACTTGTATGTGGCTATCTTTTGATGTTCTATATGTACTCAGCCCTTTTAAGACCAATAGAAGATCTGAAAAACTTTGCGGCCGATATTGCAAAGGGGGATCTGGATAAGTCCCTGCCCATCCGCAAGAACAACATGTTCGGAGCCTTCGTGGAAGGCTTTGATATCATGCGCGAACAGGTTAAACTCTCCATCGACAGGGAACGCCAGTCTGAGATTGCACGAAAAGAGCTGGTTCAGGGACTAAGCCACGATATCAAAACTCCTCTTGCGGTTATAAATGCAACCTGCGAGGTAATGGAACTCAAATACTCCCGAAAGCTCGCGGAAGCATCAACTTCCCTCTCCGGCTCTGAGCGGGATGCCAGAGTCGAGGAATGCAGCGACACTCTTGATAAGATAAGAACCATCTCTTCTAAGGCTGACAGCGTAAGCTCTCTTATGAGCGACGTTATGCACGCCAACCTGGAAGAAATGGAAAAAATAGATATAAATGTCAGCGAAGAAAGCACTGTCATTTTGGAGGATAGAATAAAAAGCCTCTCGAACCTTGGAAATATCATCATCGAAAACCACATCTACCCATGCCTTGTCTATATGGACTCAAGACGTATGGAGCAGGTCATTGAAAACATAATCGGCAATTCCGCCAAGTATGCAGGGACCGATATCAGAGTCCATTTCTCTGAGACCGAAGATATGATGATGGAAGGCGGAAAGACCGGAAGCTTCATCAAAATAAAAATCAGCGACAGCGGCCCCGGCGTCGACAAGGACGACCTTCCACTTATCGCTGAAAAATATTATCGCGGTAAAAATACTCAGGGTAAGACCGGTTACGGTCTTGGCCTGTACCTGTGCAAGACCTACATGAACAGGCAGGGAGGAGGCATGGAATACTACAATGATAATGGCTTCGTTGTAGAGCTGCTGCTACGAAAAGTCTGAGCTTATTACTCTTTTACGCCCTGGTTCTTGATCCTTACTGATATTGCTCTTAGCACGAAGCTGATGCACACTGCTGCCACTGAGATAATAAGACAGGTGTACAGCACAGGCCTAAGACGCGGCGAATACTCCTCGGGAACAAATATGCCCTCCCTGTGAAGCTTGATTGAATAATACATCCAATAGATTGTTGCTGCCAAAGCAACGATCCACAGACATATGCGGACTATCAGCAGAGCCAGCACCGCCGGTTTCATTTTCTCACGCATTTCTCATACTCCTCCTACTACTCTTACGCTCTAAGTATAGCTACGAGCCACTCCGGATCCGGGGTGTCAAGATTCTTATCAATGGTCATCTCCTCCATGATCCCCTGGAATGCAGACCAGAAGCACATGGCAAGAAGTTTGGGATCGCCCTGACGGAAAATTCCTTCTTTCTGTCCCTTTGCTATAAGCAATGCAGTGTTCTCCACCGCACCTGTGGAGGAAGCAACCTTTCTGATCTCCTCAGGCATTCCGGCACGCCTGGCCTGAGCCATCAGCACAAACATATTTGCAACAAAGGGATCCTTCTTGGCATATTTAAAAAGTTCACCGATCATTCCCTTAAGGAAAAGATCTCCGGGTATATCCCCGTATTCTCCTGTGGCACCGGTATACTTCTGTCCCATGATGACCAGCGCCATCAGAAGTTCCTCTTTTGATTTAAAATAATGAAACATCAGGCCTGTACTCATGGGCACAGCTGCAGCTATATCACTTACCTTGGTCTCATGATACCCTTTTTCCACGAACAGCCTCAAGGCCGTCATAAGTATTGCCTGTTTTCGCTCTTCCTTCTGTTCTTCTCTCGTCATACTCTCCCCCTAATGACAGACTCTTTTTGTGACATATTCTCTGGATCGCAAACTTGCCGTTGGTAACTGCTACAGGAAGTCCTCCCGGTGATGAATTCCACTGTCCGGCAAAGCAAAGGTTCTTGATGCCCTTCACTGTACCCTTTTCTCTAACCTGAGGTCCGTAAGGTGTAGTCACAAAGCTCATGTAGCTTCCGTGATAAGCGTTGCAGTAGCGCTCGTAGGTAAGCGGTGACCAGGTATCAAGGATCTCAAGGTCTCCCTTCACCTCAGGGAAAAAGCTCTCGATTCTCTCCTTAACCGCCCTGGCAAGCCTCTCCTTAGTCTCCTTATACTCAGCAGGGCTCATAGCCTTCCAGGCAAAATAGTCATCATCCTGCTGGCAGAAATTGCTCTGAAGAACCTGTCTGTCCCCCTTAACAAAAGTCTTATCGTACCCATATACTTTAACATACATTCTGCTAAATGTGTTGGCTCCGACCTTAATTGGATCAATATTGATAAACACTGTCTCTCCGGGATTGAAGTCCTTATTTACTGAAAAGGCCACCTGGAAGCCGCTGGTTCCGGGATATTTGGAAGGTTCCTCATAAGCCTTCTTAAAGGCCTTTGGCATATAGCTCTCATCAAGGAGCTTGCCAAAAAGGAATGAGGTATCCAGAGTTGCAATGAAATAATCTCCGGTAACAACTGTGCCGTTCTCAAGGATCATGGACTGAGCCTTCTTGTTCTTAACTACGATCTCCTTAACAGCACTGTTATAGAAGATCTTACCACCAAGCTCTTTAAAGCGCTTCTCCATTCTAAGGGACAGCTGCAGAGATCCGCCCATGGGAATATTTCCGTTCTCATCGGCAATTGAAGCATAAGAAACAAGAAGTGAGTATGCTGTATAGTCCTTGGGAAGATAGTCGCACATCAGCTGTCTCAGCACAGGGGATTTAAAGCGTCTGCTGTATTCCTCTATGGAAACCTTGGAGAGTTCCTTCATGACGTTCATGAATTCTCCCATGGACTTGCCAAGTCTGATGTAATCACCGACAGTGAACATATCCATAGGCTTATCTGCCGGCATAAGGCAGCTCTTGGAATCCTCCACATACTGTATGAACTTATCAATCTCTTCCTTGTCCTCAGGAGAAATAGCTGTCAGCTCACTTCTTGTTCTCTCAAGATCCTTGTAAAGAGTAGCTCTCTGACCATCGACACAGGAGGTGTAAAAAGAATCAAGGTCAGCATACTGTGTATCATCGGAAAGGCCCCCAACAGTCTTCCAAACATCATAGAGTTCAGTTCCCTTCCTGGTTCCTGTGAGCCAGTGGATGCAGTTGTCGATATGATAACCGCCTCTGTTCCAGCCGATGCACTCGCCCCCGGGAATGGAATTCTTCTCATAGATTTCTGCCTCAAGTCCCGCTATACGTGCATAGATACCTGCTGAAAGTCCTGCAACTCCACCACCGATGATCACTACTTTGTTAAATTTCTTCATACCGCGCCTCCGAGATTATTTATTGAATTTTATTTCATTGAATGCTCATTCATTGATTACATATTCAATATAATTAATAATCCCGGATATGTCAACAGTTTTTCTTAAAGATTTTTCATTTTTCTTCCAGCACAAAGAACTCCAGATCATGCTTAAGATTATCAGCATGTTCCTTCAGCTCTGCGGATGCATCCGCAAGCTTGGCTGTTTCTTCGTTAAGTCTTGTCATTGCAGTGGATGTAGTCTCCGCAGAAGCCGCATTTTCTTCTGATATGGCGGATAGATTTGTCATCAGATCGGCAACCGTCTGCCCTGATTCCTCGCAGTCTTTTGCCTGCTTAAGCACATCTTCCACTGCTTCACTGGTAAAGCTGATTCCATCGCTTACACCGGCAAATATATTGCTTGTTGAATCAATGCTATTCTTTTGATTCTCTATCATGGTGGTCACTTCGTTTATAGTAGCCACTGTCTTATTTGATTCTTCCGACAGTCCTTTTATGATTCCTTCAATTATTGCAGTGGACTGATTGGTCTGATCTGCCAGGTTGGATATCTCACTGGCTACTACAGCGAAGCCTTTTCCCGCCTCACCGGCTCTGGCAGCCTCTATGCTTGCATTCAATGACAAAAGATTTATCTGATTAGCCACGGATGAGATAAGACTTACTGCATCCTGGATCTTTCCTACGGATTCATCTGTCTTATTTACCTGCTCAACAATCTTTCCGAAAGCCTCATTGGTGGAGGTACTGGAAACAGTCAGATTGTTCATGTTTGCCTTGGCTTCCTGGCCATCGCTGCTCATGGAAACTGCTCTTTCCGAAAGATTTGATACATTATCCGTGATTCCCCGAATATTGGATATAATATCCATTACTCTCTGAGATGAGGTCTCTATATCCTTGGCCTGCTCTCCCGCGCCCTTTGAGATCTCGCCTATGGTTTCGTTGATTTCCCCGGCTACCACCTTAGTCCTGGTGGCACTTTCCTCCATAAGATCTCCTGATTTTGCCAGCACTCCCGTAAGATTTTTAACCTGTGTGATGGTATTTTCCAAGGTCTCCAAAAAGCCGTTAAGACTTGATGCAAAAATAGCAAATTCATCATGTCCGGAGTCATCTGCTCTTACTGTTATTTTTCCCGCTGCTATCTCTTCAATCGCAGAATGAAAGGATTTTACACTTCTGTTGATTCCAATGCTTACTCTTGCCAGGATAAGGGTGAGAACAATGATACTGATAATGAGAATGATAACTATGAAAACAGTAACCGTAGCTCTTACCATATTCATGTTTTCGATAGCATAGTCCTGAACACTAGCACAAAGGCTGCTGAGTTCAGCCTTTATATTTTCATTATCAGCTTTCAGAGAAAGTGTTGTAGAATCCTCTTTTTTCAGCTGATCAAAAACAGTCTTTTTAGTTTCAAGACATGATAAAGATGCCTGCGCCAGAGCCGGGTCTGTGGTATATTTCGGGATATTGTCACCAATCTCGGTAAAAAGCCCTTCTATTTCGGCCAGATTTGATGATACATCCTTTCCTTCCACAACAAGCTTGCTGTATGCTGCTACCATACTATCGAGATTAGAAAGATTTGAAGAAAATCCGTATACTCCCGAAACAGCTCCGCCATATTTATATGTAATTCCTTCCTCATAAAGTTCCGGATCAAGGTACAGTTCATACTTAAGATGTGAATGGGTTTCCATAGGATAATCTACGGCGGAAAGTGTGATCGAAACCTCTTCCCATCGTTCATAGGTGGCATCAAATTTACCGGTTACCTTTACAGCTGCTTCACCGCCAAAATCTGTTATTTCCGCGCTATCCAGTCCGTCTCCCGACATCTCGGCTATTTCACCCCCCTTAAGCTCCACAGGAATTACCTCCGAGCCGTCAGTCAACTGGATATTTTTTATATAATAAGCTCCCTTGTAGGTAAAAGTACCTCCCACACGGAAAATAAGGCTATTTCGCTTGCCGGTCTCAGGAAGATCAAGGTCATACTCGACCTTTGTATAGGTTTTGCCGTCAACACTGGCTGGTGTGCCTTCCTCACCGAAGGTGCAGGTCATCCACTGAATCTCTACCCAGTCATTATGATTTACAAGGCTTCCGAAGCTGTCCCGAAGGGCCTGGCTGGAGGCAGCATACTCCTGGTACTTTCCTACAGAATCCGCATAACCTCTCTCTGAATGAATGCGGGAAATTTCATTATAGTTTGCTTTCAGGTGATCTATATTATCGATAACCGAACCGACAGAGCCCTGAATTGACGGATCGCCCTTTTGAGAAAGCTGCACCGCCTTCTGCTCCATTTCATCGAGATTAGACAAAGTAGTATCAAGATAGCTCTTATCCACATAATACTGATATAGAGCATCATTAGCCAGATTCTGGGATTGTAATACATTGATCTCATCCACAAGGGATACTATCTCACTGTTCTTGGCATTTCTGTTTATGGAAGTGATACCCACAAGACCAATGAGAATTGCTGCGGCGATACCAAGAACACCCATTACAAGAATCTTGCCTTTTAATGTCCGGAGAAAATGACCTTTATTCATAATTATTCACCTCACTAAAAATCACCCTGTGCACCATTCACGCACATCTCACCATATTGCAGCAAAGTACACGTTATTTTATAATGCATTTATATACATTATAGTTTGTTTGGGCCTGGAAAATAATTAAAAATGTCTTATCATTTTCATAAAAAAAAAGCAGATTCCGTATGTATCAATGGAATCTGCTGACTATGCAAAATATCATAATTATTCTTTTTTCTATTTAATGTATCCGTTCTGACGATTGTAAATATCGTCGCTGTGTTTAACTCTCCTTCTCTCTTCGCCCCTGAGCATCTCCTGCATAAACGGAGAATCATTACTGCCGGAAACAGAAATGGGCTGTGTCTCCTTGTTAACATATATTTCCTTTGAAGATTTTCCAAACATGGCAATACCTCCTATAAGAAACAACTCCCTCGTCAACTAAATTATAACACTTAGTCATTTCCATTCAATTCAGCAAAAATTAAAATATCATAAAGAGTATTTGTATTCCGCGGACATCTTGTTACTGGTCCTTGATTTTATCTTGCTGCCTGTGGCCTCGATCTTAGGGGTAACCATGGCTCTGAAATTGGTCTTGTAGAGCTTTTTCCCAAGAACAAGCTCATACAGGGCCTGCAGATCAGGAAGTGTAAAGGTATCTCCCGCCATGTTAAAGGCCAGATCCCAGTGTTCAAATACGGATCTCAGCTTTATAAAGGACTCGATCAGTATCTCGATATGGTCAAAGGCAAGCAGTTCTTTGGTTGCAGGAGTTGCCACCCAGTTTTCATAGCTTATCTTGCCGTTCTTAAAGCTCTCATTCTTGATACTGTACTCTATCCTGGTATTGGATTCAGAGCTGTAGAGCTCTATCCTCTCGGGCTCGATATTAAGATCGAACCACTCTCCCTTGGTCTCTATCTCCGAAGCATTGCTTACCAGAGCAAGATATGCGATGCTCATAACCCAGGTTCTGGGGTCTCTGTCCGGCTTGGTAAAGGTATATATCTGATCAAGATAAATATCCTCAAGCCCTGTCTCATCCTTAAGTTTACGGGATGCCGCCTGATATGCAGTCTCATTCTTCAGAACAAAGCCTCCCGGCAATGCATAGCAGTCAAGGAAGGGATGCTCATCTCTTTTGACAAGCAGTATCTTCAGTCCGGAAAAATCTTCCTTAACACCCAGCACCATAATATCCGTGGTCACCGAGGGCTTGTCATATATCGCATCCGTATACTGCTCAAGAAACTCTTTCTCTGTGAGGTTGTTGGTGTCTTTTTTTCGTGGCATAAACTGCTCCTTTATAGATGGAAAGTAGTTAATTGCTACATATAAGGATAGCACATATTTTTGTATTGTAGAAGAGGTGATACGTTACTATTCACAGTAGAATCACGCACTAGCTGCGTGATTCGTGAGAATATGATACAAGAGTGAGGGGGCGATCTTTTGCGAAGCAAAACTTTAATATCGCCCCGAATGTTACTATGAGCAGTCATAAGACTGTGAATAGTAACGGTGATACCCACTACATTGGATATTAAGCGAGTCAAAAATAAAAAGGCACAGCGCTCTTTGTAAACAAAGCGCTGTGCCTTTTATTCTTGACTCGCTTAATATCCAAATTCCTGTGCCCAGTACCAGCTACCGTCTGCGGTCTGGCAAATTGCGATACCAACTGTCTTGTATCCTGCATCCATAATGTTGGCTGCGTGTGTAGGTGAATTCATCCAAGCTGTGAAAACGCTGTCAGCTGACTGATAGAGCTTTGCAAGGTTCTCGCCGTACTGTACGCTGCTGTCTACTGTCCAGAATGCTTCGCCATGGGGTCTTGTATGTGAGAAATGAGTTGTGATCTCACTGGCACGAACCTGTGCTGCAGCTGTGAGCTTGTCACTCTTAGCAAGTGCCGGAAGTCCCTGTGCTGCTCTCCTCTGATTCATAAGATTATATACAGCCTCACATGCATCTTGTGCTGCCTGTGTCTGCACCGCTTCACCTGCCAGGGCAATAGCCTCATCATCGATATAGTACTCGCCTACGCCCTCATCAAGTCCTCTTATGGCTGCCTGATCGTCGATGGCCTGAAAATCATGTGTAGCTTCCTCAACGGCAGCTACATCTGCTACGCTCTCTTCCGAAGCTGCTCCGCAAGCCATCAGGGATAATCCTATAACAGCAGCCAATGCTACTGAAGAAATTCTCTTTAACTTTTTCATAATTGTAATCTCCTAACATAGTTTTTGCTTAGGAAATATGACATTTTTTCACCCCATATTCCTACTTAAATATTACCTTAGCCAACTTTGCTAAACAATATAATTAAGATTACTTTTTTATGAAAATAAGTTTATTATTTCACTGTTTGATAGTTCATTTTGAAATTTAATTATTTGATGCGACCATCATCACAAGATGTAGTATACTACTAATATGACAGCAACTATTATTCGTTTAAGGGGAAAAAGTATGAAAAAATTATTATCAAAAATTCATAATGAAGGTTTCAGATGGAATGATATCATTATCTTTCCGTTCCTTGCAGCATATCTGATTTTGGAATTCGGTGGTCTCCTTGGCTACATACCATTTATGATCTTTGCCGGAGATCCCACTAAATATACCGGACTTTTCAATACATTGTCGATGTATCTCTCTTTTGCCGGAATATGGATCGTAGCACTTCTCTGGTTTCTTCTAAAAACAAACAGACCCATATACAAAGCTATAGGCCCCAAGGTAAAAGGAAATACTCTTGCCATGTTTGGAATCGGACTTCTTGCGGGCGGTGGCCTTAACGGACTCTGCGCTCTTGGAGCATGGCTTCATAAGGATATTTATCTCTACTTTGATTCTTTCCGTCCGGTATGGCTGATCCTGATCTTTATAGCTGTGCTTATCCAGTCTTCAGCGGAGGAACTTATCTGCAGAGGCTTTATTTATCAGAGACTTCGAAGAAGCTTTAAGAATCCCTGGGTTGCAATTGTCGGAAATTCAATCTTCTTCGGACTTATTCATTTAGGCAATAAAGGAGTTACATGGCTTGCAATTCTTGATATCTGCCTCTCAGGACTTCTGTTCTCATTTATGGTTTACTACTATGACAGCATCTGGTGCGCCTTTGCTGCACACACAGCCTGGAACTATATGCAGAACATTGTCCTGGGTCTTCCCAACAGCGGATCGGTTGCTTCATTCTCAATTTTCAGACTTGATGCCTCCACCGCTTTAGACAGCTTTTTCTACAATGTGGCCTTCGGCGTTGAAGGAACAGTTTTCTCAGTGCTCGTCCTTATCATCGCATGCGCCGTAACCTTCTACTTCGGAAATAAGAAAAAAGAAAGAGACACAAACATCTGGCCCAAAAAGGTTGCTCCTGCAGAGCCACAGCAGATTCAGGAAAATGTATAATACTCCCGATTATAAAACCTACGAAAACATCATATTTCATATCGACGTCAACTCGGCTTTTCTATCCTGGTCAGCCCTGAAAAAGCTCCAGGAGGAGCCGGGATCTGTCGATCTGCGCACTATTCCTTCAGCCGTGGGGGGAGATGTCAAATCCCGCCACGGTATCATTACAGCAAAATCAATCCCAGCTAAAAAATACGGAATCGTCACAGGCGAGCCTGTGGTAAAGGCACTTCAAAAATGCCCCAAACTGGTACTGGTGGAGTCTGATTTTGCCACCTACAAAATGTATTCAAGGGCCTTCATAGAAATACTTCACAAATACTCTCCCGTGATCCAGCAGGTCTCCGTAGACGAAGCCTTTATGGACCTTTCGGGAAGCTACAGCATGTACAAAGACCTTGAAACAAAAGAGTTCCCATTTCCCATATGTGTCGCAGATAAAATAAAAAATGAAGTCAGGGACACCCTGGGCTTTACCGTTAATGTCGGAATCTCCTGCAACAAGCTTCTGGCTAAAATGGCCAGTGATTTCACCAAACCGGACAGGATACACACTCTTTTCCCTGAGGAGATCCCATCCAAAATGTGGCCTCTTCCCATAGGGGATCTCTACGGCTGCGGCAAGCAGACAGCCCAGAGACTAGAGAGCATAGGTATAAGGACCATCGGTGATGCAGCCAATGCCGATCCTGATATGCTTCTTTCCATCCTGGGAGATAATGCGGGAAGCTATATCTATGCCAGCGCCAACGGCTACGGCTCCACCAATGTTTCCGGCTCCTATGACGACGCCAAGAGCTATTCCAACGAGACCACTTTGTCCTCAGATCTTACGGCAGACAGTTATGACAAGGATATTATCCCGGTTCTTCGTTATCTCTCCGGCAAAGTCTCCGCCAGAATGAAAAAAGACCATGTATATGGCCGCACGGTAACAGTTTCGGTTAAAACAGGAAATTTTAAAAGACATTCAGCCCAGCTTCAGCTGGACAATTCCACAGATGATGAAAACGCCATCTTCACCCATGCCAAGGCCCTGACGGACAAGCTCCTTTTAGGAACCTCAGGCCTTTTTGCCAGGGGCGAAGTGATAAGACTTGTGGGAGTAGGTCTCTCCAAACTGGACGACGGTTCCTACAGACAGATGAGTCTATTTGATATGATGGGGCAGAATTCTGCGCCCACCATTGACAGCAGTAAAATGAAAAAGCTTGATGCCATGACCGAAAAGCTCACAAGCACCTACGGAAAAGGCATTATCAAGAAAGCAAGTGACCTGCCATATCATCAGGAAGGGAAGCATCAAAAATAAGCTCTTTTCCGGATATGGGTTGCTTAAACTCAAGATGGGCAGCGTGAAGCGCTGTCCTTTTCATATTGTGATGATCCCTGATGCCGGTGCCATAGAGGCCATCCCCCAGAAGGGGATGACCGATATACTGCATATGCACTCTTATCTGATGGGTTCGTCCTGTATCAAGATGAAGCCGTACCAGAGCATAATCCTCAAATTGCTTCTCAACCTTATAGTGGGTTATGGCTTCCTTACCGTCTTCTCTTACTTCTCTAAGCATCCTCTCCCCCGGAATCTGTCCGATGGGGGCATCCACAGTGCCTTCCGTCTTTTCAAACACACCGGAGCACAGAGCAAGGTACTCTTTTCTCCTGGACATATTCCTGGTCTGATCCGACAAAAGAGCTGCGCTGTGCCTGTTTTTGGCAAAAATAATGAGTCCCGAGGTCTCCCGGTCAAGTCTTCCTATAACTCTGATAACATGCTGCTGCGCGGTTTTCTCATAATATCCCACAAGGATATTGCTGAGGGAGTCCTTGTAGTGGGCATAGGAAGGATGCACCACCATATCTCCGGGCTTGTTGAGAAGAATCAGATCCTCATCCTCATAGACGATATCCAACGTACCTTCCGCAGGAATGATCTCCGAGGAATTGTCATTGTCCTCATGAAGGCTGATCCTTAAGACATCCCCGGCCTTCACCTTCTCTATCACTCTGGAAAAAGCAAAATCACCGCCGTCTCTTTTTAGAAGAACACCGTCATCAAACTGTTTGCATCTGGCTATTTCCTTGGTAGAAAGCCCCAGAACCGTCTTCATGATATCCTTGACAGACATGCCCTCTTCGCCGCCGGAGACTGTATATTCAAGTATTCTGATACTATCGTTCATTTACATAACCTCGGTCTGTGCTATCTGCTCCTAACACTCTTTTAAATACTTATTGCGCAACAACTCAAGCTCACCGCTGCTGCATCCGGTATCTGTTTCACCTTTTGCAGGCACGATCTGAGGGTACTTTGCGACCATCTCTTCAGTCATATCCCAGCCTATTGCATATACAGCGATCAGATTATCCCGCAGTGATGCAGCACTCTCAGAGTTTCCGCCATAGTACTGCTCAAGTATCCTGTAGCACATGTCCGCACCCTTGGATAATCCGGTAAGAATAAGAGGCCTACCGTTGGGGCTACAATAAATACATCCACGCCGTTTTCAGGATATGCTCCGTCATGTTCTTTTACTCATATAGATTCCTTCCTCTGAAATTTCCAACCTATTGAGAAACTGGTTAATTCCCCTGATTGGTACCAGGTACCGTTTCTCCAGTTTATTTCCAATTCTGTGAGCCAATATTGAAATTTATCATTTTGGCTCCGCTATACGCTCCTTTACCCTGGATAAGCACAGCTGCGGTTCCTTTATTAACATTGTTGAAGTAGCCCACAACTTCAAAATCGTTACCATATTCCAAGTTTCCGATTCCTTTAATCGTAACTGTCGGGAATGGGTCAAGAATTATGGTCGAACCAGTGTATTCCTGAGGCGCTGTCTTAGCCACCTGTGCCTTGGATATATCATTTGCATAGGTCACAATTCTGTAATCTACAGAAGTACTGCTGCCGGCATAGGTTCCGACACCTGTTATTTCAACAATTATACTATCACCAGATTCAAGAACTGTTTTCTCTGTAAGCTCTGCCTCATTATACAGATACTTCACAGTATAGTCCTTCTTAAAAATCAGTTTTTTACCATTAAGATCATAGATAACTGGTGCACTCTTGTAATATGAACCTTTCTTTTTGACATTATATGCTTTATCTGCTGCATTAATATATAACTTGCTGATGTCCTGCGCAGTAACAGCAAAAACTATTGGATTAAGCTTGCTTCCCTTGAAACATCCAAGTCCGTTTATTTTCAACTCTGCATTGCTTCCAAGCTTGTTATTCTTTGCATATGATGTTTTGTAATCAACACCCTCTCGCAACAGCCAACGTTTTCCGGTACGTGAGCATGTCCATACAAGAGTAGGTTCTAGCTTTGCTCCTCCTTTTAGATACGCTACGCTTGTATTTACCTCTACTTCGGTGTTTGCATCTGTAAACTTTGCAGAACTTATCTTGAAAGATTTCTTAATTGTTCCGAAATACTCAGTGCCTTTACCATCTGCAATGCCGGTAATATATACTGTTGCTTTACCAACGTTTCTATTGTTCTCATAACGAACGTTGTAGTCCTTATTCTTTTCAAGTTTCTTTCCATTCTTATCTGAAACAACCAATTCGTTTTCCAAAAGAGTTATCGCTTCTACAGAATACTCTACTGTCTTAGGAAGATTAACCACTACATTACTTATAGAAACAGGAATTGTATCCTGGATATCCACCGTACGCTTGCCGGTATAATTTCCAATTCCCTCTATCGTAACAGTAGTATCATCTTCACTAAAAATAAAATCTTTGGTCGGCTTAAGGAGCTTTCCGGCAACGAAAACGCTTACGGATACCCCTTTGCTTCCTCTTGATGCGCTGACAGATACTAATGGGTTCTTTTCCAGATCACAGGCTTTAATAGTGAAAAATTCTGTATGCGTCTGGCTGTATGCGCCTAATCCCTTAATAAGGATCCTGCCGCTGTTTTCACCAACGTTTACATTGTTTTTATAGCTTATACTGTATTCAGTTCCGGCTCTTAATAACTTATCTCCATAGTATACACGCACATCAGGAATAATGGCTGCCCCTGTGTATTCGTACCCCTGTGAGTCAATACCGACAACCCAGAAACCTGAAGTGTCCTCTCCTGATGCCTCCCTTTCATCCTTTTCTTTGCCATCTTCCTCGTTATTGCCGATATCCGTTGGAATATCTTGTACCTTGATCATGCACTCAGTGTAAAAGCTCTTATCATCACTACTTACACCAAGTTTTATTTTTGCAGTGCCATCCTTTACTCCGGATATGACGATATGCCCCTTCGATGAATCAGATGCATCGATTGAGATCACCTCTCCTTCAGTGTCTGCTTTCTGCTCAAGAACAGAGTAATCAAAGCTTACAGGGTAAGCATTTGTCGGAACAGCGTTCCATACAAGATCTACAGATTCTCCAGGTCTAAGTAGTAGGCTTGTTTTATTAACACTGACATTTTGCAATGGAACTGTAACTTTTACTTTACATTCAGCACTTTCCCAACCACTAAAATCCCATGCTGTTACAACTGCTTCACCTGTACCTACTGCTTTTATCACATTTCCATCTGTTGATACTACAGCAGGATCAGAAGATAATAAGGTAATATCTTCATTTGCATAATTAGGAAACTCAATGCCGGATAACTCATAACTATCTCCTAAAGTAAGTTCCACATTGGTTTCATTGAGCTTAAGTCTGCCTGCAGGTTTCTTTCCATCAATTTCACATATATAACCGCACTTATGTGCATTGGCAGAAACATTGCTCCACTTCCAAATTCCATATTTATAACTGGCAGATGGTATTGAATCTTTTAGCATCAAAATATGATCATCAGATCCAATTCCTTCGCCCCCATTTTCCCAAGCGGTAAAATCACTTTCTTCGCCGGTAATCCAGCTTACTTTCCCGCTAACGGGATCAATTCCACCACCGGTATAATAATAATCACGGAATGCACCTGAAATAATCCCCCCTGATGAAATATTATTTACAAGACCATTTTCCTTATCTGTAAGAGCATTAAATTCCTCTTCACTGGTGATTGTTACAAGATGGCCTCCCAAACGTTCACATTCAAATTCTGCTTCTTCCCAGCTCATGTTATCAAAGAAAAGCTTGTAGGTATGCCCGTTCCAGGTCATTTCTTTAGCGGGTTCCCCTGTGCATTTCAGTTCTACAGTCTTTTCAAGGTTCAACACTGATCCATCTGTAAACATGGCGCTGTATTCCAAATGATATATTCCATCAGCATACCCGTATGCTTTATCTGATACTCCAAAGTTTAAATAAGATGTGTAATAAGTGATATCACCGCTTCCGCCAGCACGCATTCCGCCAGTTTGTGCAACAATATTTGCTATAGCAAGTTCATCATCAAACACATAGTCTCTTCCAGCTTTTTCTGACCACACTTTAAATGAATTATTAGCAATAATTCCAAAGTCGGTATCAGGAAAAGATGAGAATCCAACGCTGTAAGTAAAACCAACAGGACAAACTCCTGTTATAATGATAAAAAAAGCATCTTTAAATCTATCCGCATAGGTTCCAAGCATTGTAACACCTGCAAAAACTTCAGAAGCATTTCCTGCCTGGTCAGTGGCGTATATATATGTTTGATAGCGGCCATACCTTCCTCCACATGCTTCTCGGGAAACATGGTATGTGTATCGCCCGGAATTGCTTTCCATCATTTTCTTATTTTCTTCTTTTCTAGTCGGTGTTTCATCCTCAGTCAAAGTCATGCAATGCCATGACTCAAGTTGGACTTTTGCTACTGACGTTTCATCAGTAACAACACAAGAAACATCAAATCCATCAGCGGTTATATTGCCAATCTGAATATCATGTATTTCCGGAGCTTTGGTATCAGCCGGAGCCTTATTTGTTTCTGCCAGTGCTGCGGCGTAATTGTAATTCCTCCAAATATAAGTTGTGGTATTACCATTTTTTAATGTTTTTATTCCATAACGAATAATATTTGTTCCGCCGCTATTGGCTTCATAACAAATAGGACCACCGCCACTGTTACCGCAATATACTACCCAGTGACTGTTGTATTTTAAAATATCCCCAGGAACAGCATGGTTAACTACGTCATTGAAAGGGCACTCACATACAATTGATCTGGTATCTGTACTACTCATGCGCCTTCCCATATCCTGGTGGAATAGATAATAATACACAAAGCAGCTAAACCCGTAACAGGTCCATCCACCCGCCAGACCAGTTGTATTCATTCCCAGTCTTTGCTTCATGACATTTATATAATTGCACTTATCACATGTTTCCGAGCTGCTGTGATTACATGGCCCTCCATCTGTTGAAAAGTAAGTACCTGCCGGAAGGGCTGCAGTAAGTTCTGCCAGGCGTGCTTCTGCTTCTTCGATACTGGTTACTCCAGTGCTATATTCTTTAAGCCCTGCTGCAATGCCGTAATGTCCAGTTTTGATTTCTCTATATATTTCTTCATCATCTTCAAAAACTGTTTCATCGTCATCATCATCAAGGATCACTTCATTTTGAAAACCTTCAAAAGAAGTATCATCTTCATATATAATCTCTTCATTTTGAAATTCTTCTACAAAAGGCGATTCATCCTCATCCAGAACTTCCAGATCATCAAATGAGTTATCATTTTCATCTGTGAGAATTATCTCTTCAAATGATTCCTCTTGGATATAAGATTGCGCATAGGAATTTACGCTAAGAGATGAGAAGGCCAGCATTCCTACCATAGCCAGCCCCAAAAATTGCTTACACTTTCTTTTCATTCATTTTCCCTCCAGAATAAAAAAATCACTACTATAATTTTATTCTTACCAATGGCCATTATCAATATTGAGTTACATTATGTTGTCGTATTACGAACAAAAGCAGTAGACCGTTTTATTGGTCTACTGCTTTGCTGAAACCTCCATGGATTCATACAAAAATCACATATCCTGCGCATGTTATGTGCAACACTTTCTCGTTAGCTCATCATTTAACACGATAAACATATACAAAAGTATGGCTGCCTGTATATGAGCTCTTAGCGCCTCCTGCCTCAATATCAGCAATAAGCTTGATAGAAGTTGGTCCAGAAAGCTTATCCGTAGGTTCAGCAACCTCTCCTACTTTCTTAACTGTTCCATCCTTTAATTTGGTGTCTTCTGCATAGGTGTAAGTATATGCGGCATTTATGTCTTTGTTCTTACCTACAGTAACCTTCTTGCCAGCCTCTGTAAATGTAGGCTTTACAAGGAAGTAGCCCTTCTTGCCGTTCGCCTTAAAGGTAACATCCTTTACTTGCATCTCAAGAATTGATACATCAGCTTGAGCGATGGAAAATTTAACTTTCTTTGATGTTCCGGAGTAGTTTCCTTTTGCCTTTACGGTTACATATGGCGCACTCTTAGCAGTGCTAAGTGCAGCCTTCTTATTGTTCTTATATGTAACAGTATAGTCTGTCCCGGCAATAAGAGTTTTTCCGGCGTAGGTCACAGTAACTTCAGGCTTAGCTCCGCCCTTGGTAAAAGTTGTATTCTCTACTTCAATATCAAATTCTTTAGCTGCATTAAGTGGCTTTATTGTTACTGTCTTAATAATTTCCCCCGTAACTCCACCTATTCCAATAAATGTTACAGGCACTTTGCCAACACTATCATTTTCTCCAATAGATACCGTGTAATCCCTGCCCTCTATAAGCGGCGTTACTACTTTAGTTTTGCTATCATAAGAGTATAAAGTCACTGCGTCCCAGTGTTCTTTTTTGCATTTTTTATCATTGCTATTAAATAGATCCTGCAAAGTAAGAATACTTCCTGTATAGCTTACAGATGTTTTTAATCCTGCTATCTTAACTGTACTTAGAGACAATGATTTTTCTGATTGTTCCGAGTCTTTTGATTCTTCTGAGTCTTCCGATTTACTAATAACCTTAACAGTTACATAATCTTTTGTTTTTCCAATATACTCTCCTATGCCATTAGCATATATGGTGTATATTTTTCCAGCCTGGTCAAGCACTGTATAGGGGCTAACTTCTGATTCCCCTTCATAATATCTAAGGTAATAATCTGTATCAGGATTTAATATGCTACCATAATATGTTAGAACAGGCTTCACACTTGAAAGACTTTCTCCGTCCGTTGCATTTAAAATAATTAGATTTGAAGAAAAAACAGCCTTCTCCAAAGTTGGTTGTACGATTGAATAGCAAATAGTAATATCATGTACCTTATCATCATCAATAAAGTATATGCGTAAATAGGGGTTATCCTCTAAAACAGATGACCACCAGCTTTTTTGAACATTGTTATTGTATGATACAGTATAATCTCGTTGTTCTTTCAAAAGTTTCTTACCATAAAAAACTAATATGCTGTCGAAACATGCTTCAGAACCCGTATATGGCATTTCTATGGATGTCTCGTTACAAGAGCCATCTAAAAATATATAATATTGGTCTTCATATTTCACTGCACACCAATAACTCTTTGAGACATTCTGTGCAGAATTATCAAACACCTCTCTAAGTTCACTTGGAACATCTCTCCATTCATTTTCATCTTCAGTTATATATTTTGCATACAGGTGTATATCCCCTGTCATGTTCTCTGAGATTTGTTCAACTTTCACTGAAAACATCTCATCCAGATACCAATCTTCGAAAACCATCCCATCAGGTGGAGTCGGTTCTAGAAGTCGATATGAAACGCCGCTCAAATATTTGCTGTAATTGTAAGGATTCTGAATGCCTCCATTAAGGTGATATATTATATTATTATATGGGCCCAGACCAACATTGAAGCTATACCGAGCAAGTATATCATTATCACCATATATAAACTCATAAGAGACCTCATCCGCAACAGATTTTTTCAAGCCCTCATCACGATATTCAAATATATCTCCATTATTATATGGCAATATGCTTTCACCATTTCTAATTAAAGAAAAATCCTGAATATTCTTAGCTCTTTCCCAACTAAAGCTAATCACATTGCCTTTCTCAACATTGTACCTGAATGTTTTTGAACTGGGGTGTACTATGTATTTTCTAGTGGCAGTCACTCCATCTAAAAATGCTTTAACAGTAGTTATTCCCAGCATTTTTTCTGTAACACGCCCTTGACTGTCTATGGACAAAACATCCTTATCATAAGTCCATTTTATTTCACTTTTAGGAACATAATCGTAAGGATTATAGCTTATAGCGTATTCGTATGATCCATCAGCACACTCATATAGGTTAATATTTATTGAAAGTAATTTTTTCTCAACTATGACATTGATTTTGTTCTCCACAGAGCCATCGACCGTTGAAACTGTTATCACTGCATTCCCTTCAGTAATTCCAACAAGCTGTCCATTATTTACCTTTACTATATCGTCATCAGAACTTGTCCAAACTAGTTTCTTATTCGTAGCTCTAACAGGAAGAATAGTCGTTGAAACCTTAAATGCCTCATTTACTCCTAAAGAAACTTTATTATCACTAATATTTGAAAACTTTATCTCCTCCACTGAAATCACATCATCAGTTTTAACATTATCAGTGAAAGCCTTTATTCTAAAATTTCCCTCACTTTCCATATCAGCCCAGCAACTATCGTAGCTAAAGCTCTCTCCATGATTTGAACGCGTACAATCAGATTCCATTTCCTTATGAAGAGCAGGAGCATCTAGTTCTACAACTACAGCAAATTTTGACAAAGCTGATATCTCAACAGCCTCAGTTAAAGGAATTGTATAGTAGCCAGCATATCCGGTAGTCCCTGTCGTTATTGCTTTTTCGACCAGATTCCCACTGTCTGGTGCATCAACTACATCCTTATATATTTTTATTCTATAGTTTACATTTGTAGTATCACTAAAAAAAGATACTGCTTTCAGGATTTCTCCATTATAGCCTTCTAAAGAATGAGCAGTAAAAACATTTGCTCCTATACTATACCCACCATACGAAGCATTATAACCATCATACTGATAATTGTTTTCATAATTTGAGGCAACATTAAAATCTGCTGCATAGAAAGTTGATCCTAAAGAAGCCTCATAATATGACATCCAAAAATATCCGGAAAAGCTATTCTCATCAGAAGAACCAGACGTCGTCCAGCTATTTCTTACGAGAAAAGCTCCATCTCCTGGTGCTTCAATTGCAAAATGCTCCTTAGGAAAGTCATCATCCCAACCAAGTATGACTACAGCATGACCAGATCCAGCAGACTCAGGGCTATAATAACAGTTGTGCTGAACATTAAATCTAGGAAGATCAGACCTCATATCATAAATACCTGGCACCAAAATGGTAATGCCGGCAGCTCCATATTCATAAATCATATTTTTTATAGGAGCCAACATTGAAATGTTTTTACTATCCCTGAAAGCATCTAGGTCAACATTTTCTATATAAAAATTTTCTAAATGCGCAATATCCTCATACGCAAGTTCATCTTGAATGCCTCTGCAACTTACAACGTCAATATCTCTGTCATATTGTGCAACTTCTTCATCTGCAGCACCTTTCCATTGAGCCAAAGTAAAAAAAGCTCCTTCAAAGTCTCCTCCATCATTTATTGCACTCATGCCCTCACGGGAATAGTTATCCTCTATTCCTCCTAAAGGATCAACAACTGAATTATTCAAAAACCAGGCTAAATGAAGTTCTGACAAATCCGGATCACTAATAAGCCCTTTTTTCAAAAGGCTAGTCTCTGCAAGACCTAATGTTGCAAATGCCCAGCACGTTCCATAGGGATTCTGATCTCTTACTTTAGGCAAATTTGGCGTTGTATAGCTTTTTGGAAGATTCTCAAAAAAGGTCCAAGAATCATTTCCCTCTTCCAATTGCTTATGTTTTACCGGTATAGGAATTTCTGATGGCACATATCCAGTAGCGTATTCACTATAATCACCACTGACATCTATTGCAAGATCTGTACTCTCTTCTATATCTTCTACTATTTGAATATTCTCTGATGTAAAAGCATTCTCCTCTGTATTATCAACTAATTCAACAAATTCTGTTTCGGAAAAGTCTTCTTCCACTAAATCCATCTCTGAAAATTCTTCAGCAGCTATAGCTTCTACTGAAGGCAATAATAGTGCAACAGAAAGTATCACACAAAGAATTATTTTAACCACATTCTTGCTCATTTATTCACTCTCCTCATTTATAACACAATTATGTTACTGAATATCACAAATAAACCTAAAAGTAATTGTATTATCAATTCTCAAGTGTTAGCTAGACAGTACATCATGTTTTTTCGCCCATTTTGAAACGTAATTGCACTTTTGAGCACCAGCTATTTAACAAAAGTTTTATAATCTGCCTCATCCATAGAAGTTACAATTAAATCATGAATGAGAGAAATCAGGCTGATTAACGAGAGGAGCCCCCTATGATCAAAACTATAGTAATAGAGGATATGCAACATCTGTATGATATTTTAAATGAGCAGGAGTATAGGGAAGATCTTAAGCGAAACAGAAATCTTTTTGTATATCGCGGTCAGCCGGATGCTACATTTAGACTGACAACGAGCTTGTAAAGGAACTGCCGTGAAAAGAAACAGGAACTTGAACCATGGACTTCCCACCAGGCTTCTGGATTGGTCATTCTCACCACTTATTGCTCTGCACTTTTCTGTTACAGAAAATGACTTAAAGGATATGTAAAAGCGTGACGGCGTAGTCTGGCGTATAGATGTACATGAACTTCACAGGCTCCTGCCGGAAAAATATCGTCAAATCTCAAAAAAATACAATACTACTGTATTCTCCGTGGATATGCTTTCAGAAGCATGTGATAGCCTCGTAAGATCTTAATCGATGATAATAAATTACCAAACCAAAAAGGTATACAGATCTAACATGAAAAGAATTCAGAAAGTTTGTCCACAAGCTCATCTTTGCTCATGGTCTTAAGAAGAATGCCCTGATGCTGCAGATTTTGGAGTTCTTCAAGAATAGCCTCATCATTATTTCCCGTAAGGAACATAACAGGAATATCAGCGATGTTCTCCTTCTGTCTGAGATTCATAAATACCCTGGGACCGTTTTCCACAGGCATCTCATAATCAAGGAGAATAAGATCAGCGGTATTTTTTTCAAACCATCTAAAGGCCTGACTGCCGCTTGTAACCATGGCAACCTTGTAGTTTTCCTTGAGCCACTGTCTAACAAGCTGCATATATCCGGGATCATCATCAATGATAAGAATAGTTTTAGTATCCATAATTTGCCTCCACTATTCTATTATATCATTATTAAAGACCCGGACACAAAAGTATCCGGGCCTTGAAATTACCGTTTTATTTTATTAAATATCTTTTTTATCTCTCATTCTCTCGATGGCATCCATAGCCAGGCGGCTTCTCTCACACTCGGAAGCGGAAAGAGATATCTGCCATGCAAGGGGACTTCCCTTCATATGCTCACAGGCATATGAAAGACCGTTGGTCCTCTCATCAAGGAAGGGCCTGTCTATCTGGTTGGGATCTCCAAGAAGGATTATCTTGGTGTCCTTACCGGCTCTGGTGATGATACCCTTGGCCTGGGTGGGAGTCATATTCTGGGCCTCATCGATGATAAGGTAAGTCTTAAGAATAGAACGTCCTCTGATGAAATTAAGGGCTTCACACTGTACTATTCCTCTCTCAAATACCTCATCGGTCTTGCCCTGAAGCTCCTTCTCATCCTTGTAGCGCTCCTCCTCGTTGGAGTCAATGAGCTGCTCCAGGTTGTCGATGATGGGTCTCATAAGTGGAGATATCTTCTCCTGCTCATCACCGGGTAAAAATCCGATGTCATCATCAAACTGTGAATTGGGTCTGCACACCAGGATCCTTCTGTATTCTCCGGTGGGGCGGTTGATCATCTTCTCCAGGCCCACAGCCAGCGAATAAAAGGTCTTGGCTGTTCCCGCCATACCCTTGACTATAACAAGTGGTGCCACATCAGCAGGCTGCATCAATGCTTCCTGAAGGAAATACTGACCTGCGTTTCTTGGCTTAACGCCGTAGGGCTGGCTCTTTTCATATTCGAGCTTCTTGATGACCTTGCCACAGACTCTTCCCATCTGGGTCTTGTTGGTGGACTGGTCTGCCCTTACCACTACAAATTCATTCTCGAACAGTTCAGGCTTATACTGCTTGCCATCCTCATCGCAGCAATATACCTTGTCTATCGGAATGCCTTTTTTCTTGAAATCCTTAAAAACATCTTCAGGCACAAAAACGTCAATTCTGCCGCTGTACTGCTCACTGTGCCCCGGTACCTGTTCAGTTGTGAAATCCTCTGATTTGACGCCGAGAATCTCGGCCTTGATGCGCATAAGAATGTCCTTGGTTACCAGGATAACCTTGTTCTTGCTGGTATCTGTAAGACCCTTACAGACCTTCAATATGCGGTTGTCAGACTTATATTCTGACAAGTCCTTAGGAAGCTCCACATCCTTAAAATTCTTCTCAACCCGCAGAAAGCCGCCATTGTCCAGCTTCACTCCCTTGATAAGGTCCCCTGAACCACGTAGCTGTTCCAAGATCCTGATCGCTTCCCTGACATTAGCTCCCCTTTCACCCTCATCCCTCTTGTGGGTGTCAAGTTCTTCTAAGACTACCAGCGGAAGAACGACCTCGTTATCTTCAAAACACTTCAATGCATGAGGTGCCTGAATCAAAACGTTGGTGTCCAAAACATAGATCTTCTTCATGCGTAGATCCCCCTATATGTATATGACTTGTAAGTTTATTATACCATATCTTGTACCCGCGAAAAACAAAAATATACCGAGGATTTTTGCGGGGGAGCGCGCCATAATTCCAAAGCTTAGCTGGCAAGATCTTTTCTGGTATAACATATAAAAGTCGCTACGATAGTGGCAACTATCACGATTGACGCAAGAAGAAAGCTCCCCCCGGGGGGTGCGATGCCGGCGAAGATTTCGGAGGCGTTGACGTAGGAGAAAGGGCCGATAAAGAGGTAGTCCTTGAGGTCAGGGATTACGCGCCCCATGATGTCATAGGTGTAGATGATTAGAGCTATGCCCAGGGCAAGGCCCATGCGGGTTTTGCTGGCGGTGGCGGAGATCAGGTAGGATATTGCTGCTACTTCTATATTCATGAGGAGCATGCAAAGGAGGAAGCGGATCATCTCTTTTGCCGGAACTTCCTCTCCGAGGCAGGCAAAGCCCAGTACGTAGAAGGCTCCGCAGATTGCTGTAAAAATGATCAGATTGATGAGAATTGTAATGGCCTTGGCTGTTACTACTTTTCCTCTGGAAACAGGCAGCGAAAAGAGGAATTCTCCAGTGTGGCCGTCCTCTTCTTTGGAAAGCATCGCAGAGGCAAAGAATGCTGCGAACATGGCACTTCCAAGGCCGTGAACGGTGCCCACCTCTGTGGCGAAAAAGCCCGCCAGTGTGGCAATGCTCAGGGTGCTCATACCAAAAGCATCCGCAAAGGCACCCATATCCGAAAAGGTATCCGCCATTTCCATGACGTCCCCCTCCATGCTGGTGTACATCAGTATACAGATAAAGCCCAGGCCTCCCACGGTAAGGGCCCAAATAAGGAGGCTCTTTAAGTTAAGCTTAAGTTCCTGTTTGATTATAGCTGTCATTTTACTTCCTCCTCTCCCTCATAGAAATGCATGAACATATCCTCCAGTGAGGGCTCTTCAATGGTCAGATTCTGAATGTTCTTCTGTCCAAGATCTCTTATGAGCTCATTGATATCGCCCTTAAATATGTATTCTTCAGTCCTTCCCTCTGCGGTGAGCTTAACATTTTTAACTGAGGTCTTGATAAGGTTCTCCACGGTGTCTGTCTTGATAAGATGTCCTTCTCTCATGATGGCCGCCCTGTCGCAGTGCTTTCTCACTTCAGGAAGCACATGGGTGGAGAGCATACAGGTTGTACCCTCCTTCACATACTCTTTTATCAGTTCAAAAAAGGTATTCTGCATCAGAGGATCCAGACCGCTGGTGGGCTCGTCAAATATGAAAAGCCTTGGCCTGTGCTGCATGGCACATACAATGGAAACCTTCTTTCTGTTTCCCAGGGACAGTTCTTTTATCCTTTTGGAAGTATCCACCTGAAGCCTTTCGCAGAGTTTTGCAGCCTCGTCCCTGCAGTCCATGCGCCTTACATCCGCAGCATACTTTATCACCTCTGACACCTTCATTGCCGGATAAAAAAGCGCCTCTGAAGGCATGTAGCCAACTTCCTTAAGGATCCTTTCATGGTCCTTTACCGCATCCATTCCAAGGATTTCAATGCTCCCGGAATCAAATCTCAAAAATCCCAGCATAGACCTGATGGTGGTGGACTTTCCTGCGCCGTTAGGTCCTATAAATCCGAATATTTCACCCTCCTGAACCTCAAAGGATACATCAGCAACGCCCCGCTTTTTGCCGTAGGTCTTTGTAAGGTTCTTAATACTTATTACGTTTCCCATAACACTCCTTTCAAAACTGCATTTCAGTCCCATCTCATTCTCTATATTTTTATCTTAAGGCACTAAAAAAGCGGGAACAATACATGTTCCCGCAAGTGACACTTATTCGACTCTATCCTGCACTTTTTTATGCTCAGTCTTAAAAAGTGCCAGGTCTTCATTTAGTTTTTTGTCGTCTATATTTCTCTTGGTCTTGTAGATCAGGATAACGCAGATGTAAGTAACAAGCACATAGGCCGCCAGCCCCAGCGTAACATAGATATTCTTGTCAAACCATCTCAGGAAATAGGATAACAGGCTGTAAATCGCCGTGCAGATGATAACTCCCGCGATTTCCTTTGCTCCCACCGAATCAGCTTCATCGAAGTTCCACAAAAGATACACCTGAACATAGCCGATGATATAGCAGGCAAAGATCATCTCCGCCATATGAATGATACTGGCCTCCAGGGAACCTATGCAGATGCGGTACATACTGTAGAAAAACAATATGGCAAAAAAGTAAAGGCAGGCCTTGAACTCAATTCCTATCTCCTTGGTGAGATACCTCTCCCAAAGAGTTGTTTTTTTCTTATCCTTCATTCTTATACCCCCTTAAGAATCCTTCGAAACTCCGAAGCGTATGTCCTTGAAATAAGGATATGCTCTCCGCCCTCCATGGTGGCATCTATCCTGTTAGAGGAAAGACTCTTAAGTCTCTCCACCTTGTCGATATTGATGATCATGGACTTGCTGCACCTGAAAAACCTGACGTCGTCCAGATCCTCAATAAGTCCCGAAAGAGTCCCCTCAAGCCTCACCACATCCTTCATGGTATAGGCGAAGATCTTGTCATCCACGGACTCAATGTACAGAATTTCACCGGGATTGACCGACACCTTCTCCTCATCCTTCCTGCCATAGAGCTTGCCCGAACCGCTTCTTATGGCGTCAAGGATTGCTCTGATCTTACCTGTTTCTTCCTTGTATCTGAGGATCACCTCGTCCTCTCCGGATTCAATTCTCTGAATATCAACCCTCAACTCTTTTCCCCCAATGAATAATAGAGCACAGCCTTTACTGCTTCAGATAAGCGTTGCCTCCCAATTCGAAGGCAACAGGCTCCTTCTCCTGCTCTTCCACTAAGAACTCACGAACTTCGCCGGCGAAATCGCCTTTTTTAATATTTTCAATATAATCAATACTGATATTCATCTCTTTAGCCAGGTACAAAAGTCCCGCAAGATGGATCGCATCGCCGCTCTCATAGGCAAGCCTTGCTCTTTCCTCCAGCTTCTCCTTTACCTTATCGGCCGGAAAACGAGTAAGAGCCGAAACCGCAACCTGAAAGCAGGCTTCATCTATATCTCTGAGACAGTCAAACAAAAAATCCATTCCCGGCTCATAATTGGAATTATTCAAAAGCCTTATCAGTTCAATTCCGTTGCAAAGAGTAAACTCATTGGCATATCTGTTAAAATCGATAGCCTGTAAAAGTTCATCCTCTTCTCCGCTGACTGCCTGTTTAAGCTTTGAAAGCTCATGTTTTGATAAAACCCTGGTAAAAATCTCCGGATTTACTCTTCTCAATTCATCAACGGGAATAAAAGCCGGAACACTGTTCTGCCCATGAAGCTCATTGGCTACCTTTTTTTCCCAGAAATAGCGTCCTTTGGCCCAGTCAGCCTTGGGCAGGTCCGTATCATGCCCGGCAAAGGTTCTGTTATAATAGGTACCGGCCTTGTTGATCTTGTTTTCGCGAAAACATCCTCTTTTTTCAAGGAAGGTTTTCAGCTCATATCGGCCCTGTTTTTTTACAATGTTGTCGGAAAGTTTTATCGATCTGCCATCCACAGTATAAAGCTCATTATTTCCAAGATTGTATCCGTATATCAGATCCAGGGGAAAATACTGTCCGTCGATGCAAACCCACTTATCAGCATCATTTATACTTATTATATCTGAAGTATGTCCGTCAGCATAAATTAAAGGTAAATATTTTTCTTTTTCCGTCACCTTGTCAAAGAGTTCCGTTCCGAATTTCTCACCGAAATAGGGCATCTTTCTCTTTATATATCGCTTTTCCATTGACTCCGAAACTTCTTCCGGCTCATCCTCTTTATACTGTTCATGTACCTCATGAAAAAGCGGAACTATATATGTCTCCAGATAAAAGGCTATCATTGTAACTATCAGAAAACTAAGAATTCCAAGGGCCTGTTTGCCTGCATTGGCAAGCCCACAATATACCACCAGCCCCATGCCCACAGGCAGGCCCATAAATATAGAAATATTGATGAAATCAGTTACTTTCTTCCAAAAGCTCGCATGCTTATCCTTCGCATTTTTCTTAAGCTTATCCAAAAATCTTAAAAACTTTCTCATGAAACAAAAACCTCAAATATATTACTGACACTAAATAATCGGTAACCTGACGATTACCGATTACTTGAATGATTATACTATATTTTATTGATTTTTTAAGATGCAAATTTAAGAAAATTGCGCAGCATATCTATTCCTCTGGGAGTCATGATGGATTCCGGATGGAACTGAAGTCCGAACACCGGATATTCCCTGTGCTGCACCGCCATTATCTCTCCGTCATCGGCGGTAGATATCACCTTAAGGCAATCAGGAAGTGTCTCCGGCACCAGAGCCAGTGAATGGTATCGGGCCACCTTAACGGTGTCTTCAAGGCCTTCAAATATCGGGGATGTATTGTCCACCTTTGCAGCAGACTGCTTGCCGTGCATAAGATGTCTTGCGTGGGATACGGTTCCTCCGTAGACCTCACAGATTGACTGATGCCCCAGACATACACCAAGGATCGGGATCTTGGGTCCCAGCTGCCTTACAACGTCCTCGCAGATTCCGGCATCTGAGGGTTTGCCCGGGCCCGGGGAAAGAACTATTGCGGAGGGAGCCAGCTTTTCAATCTCCTCCACAGTCATGGCGTCATTTCTGATAGCCTTGATATCGGGGTCAATGGTTCCTATGAGCTGATAAAGATTATAGGTAAAGCTGTCGTAATTATCGATTATAAGTATCATAGCTTAAACCTCCTTATTCATAAGAGTGCTCTCTTTAATTGCATTAACAACAGCCTTGGCCTTGTTTACGCACTCTGTAAATTCTTTTTCCGGAACGGAATCCGCAACGATTCCTGCGCCGCTTCTGACAAATACCTTGCCGTTTTTCTTGTAAGCAAGTCTAATGGCGATACAGGTATCAAGGTTGCCTGTAAAATCAACGTATCCGATGGCGCCGCCATAGATACCGCGCTTTATTCCCTCCAGCTCATCGATAAGCTGACATGCCCTAATTTTGGGTGCTCCCGAAAGAGTTCCAGCAGGAAGAACGCTATCCACTGCATCCACGGCAGTATACTTGTCAGAGAGCTTACCCTTTACCGAAGATCCTATATGCATTACATGGGAATATCTCTCGATGCCCATGTATTTCTCAACTTCAACGCTTCCAAACTCGCAGAGCCTTCCAAGATCATTTCTTCCAAGATCCACCAGCATGTTGTGCTCTGCCTTTTCCTTTTCATCAGCCAGAAGCTCTTTTTCCAGAGCCTGATCCTCTTCGTAGCCGGCTCCTCTTGGCCTTGTTCCCGCCAGAGGGAAGGTTCTGATAATGCCGTCCTCAACCTTTACAAGAGTCTCCGGAGAAGCCCCTGCAATCTCCGTATCCCCTGAAAAATAGAACATATAAGGTGAAGGATTGGTGGTTCGAAGTATTCTGTAGGTGTCAAAAAGGCTTCCTTCAAACCTTGCTTCCATGGGATTGGATAAAACCAGCTGGAATATATCACCGTCCACAATGTACTGCTTGGTCTTCTCTACCTTCTCACAGTATTCCTCCTTGGAAAATACAGGCTTGATCTCATCCAGGAGCCTTCCGGGCTCGATGACCTTGGAAGCACCGTTTACGATGATATCCTCCATCTCATCAAGTCTTGCCACAGCCTTGTCATAGCTGCCCTTAAATTCATCCTGATCCGCACTTGTGTGAACATTGGATATGATGATTATCTTCTGCTTGAAGTTGTCAAAAACGATAAGATTCTCAAAGAGCATCAGATCCATATCGCTGAAATCGTATTCGTTCTTAGCCTTGAATTTCAGTGACTTCTCTGCATATTGCATGTAGTCATAGGAAAAATAACCCACAAGGCCCCCTGTAAATGTAGGCATTCCCTCCAGTCTCGGGGATCTGTTCTTATGAACCAGTTCCTTTAAAAAGGCTCCCGGCTCATCGGTTTCCGTAACAGTGACCTCGCCCTTTTCATCAGTCACATAGAGTTTGTGCTCCTTGAGGCTGATCTCCATTGTGGGATTGTAGCCCAGGAAGGAATATCTTCCCCACTGTCTGGAATCCTCTACGCTTTCCAGAAGAAAGCAGTGATCACTGACATTTTTAAGCTTCCTCATGACCTGAACAGGAGTAGCAATGTCAGAGAGGATCTCCCTTACAACAGGTATGAGCTTGTAGTCACCTGTCCCTGCAATTTTTTTTACTTCCTCAAAAGTAGTTTGATGCATTTCTTCCTCCTTCTTCCTGCTTCGGGTCATTTTGACAACTAAAAAGCCCTCAGCAGAAACAACTATTATTTCTGCTGAGGGCGAGTAAACATTTATCTACCCGTGGTGCCACCTCAATTTGTGATACATCACACGCTTAATAAGATACCAACATATCTCTGACCTGGTAACGGGTGTCTGCCCGTCATGAATACTCGGGAAATCCCCTTTCACCATGCCCTCAACGGTCCATTTGCGAATCAGCGTTCTATCCGGCTCACACCTACCCGGACTCTCTGGAAGTGCCCTACTCGCTTTATCTCCGTATCATAGGTTTCTTCAATATATTGTAGTTATTATAACTTTACCGCATTAACCTTGTCAATCACTAAAATACAGGCTTGGATCAAAGATCCAAGCCTGTACCCGTTTTAATTTATTATGCTTTATCTGCCGTAATATGCTGAAACTGTCTCACCATACTGGCCAAGAGGTACTTCATGATCAAGACCAACGAATCTGCCGGTTCTTGAATCTGACCAAAGGGTCTTCTTCATCATGTTGTACTTAGCATCATCCCATGTTGCCCAGTCGTCCTTAAGAAGTCCGCCTGTGTCACCTGAGTTAGGATTGATGCACCAGAAGGTGTGGTTGATGTGGTTCTTAGCGATGAAGTTAGCCATGATGTTGAGATATTTCTCGTTGTCACCGCCATCCATAAAGCCACCCCACTCTCCGATAAGAAGAGGAGCGATGTTCTCATCCTGGATGTAGAACCAGCTGTCATACCAAACATCATCAAGAAGTGTCTGCTCTGTAAATGCCTTGTCAAACCATGACTGCTTGTAAACAAGTGGGCCGTAATCGTGAGGTGAATATACAAGCTGGCTTTGGTATCTTCCAAGATCTACAGGGTACTTGCCGGCATTTCTGAGGTTTCCGCCCCACCATCCGCCGTAGTACTTAAGCTCTGCTTCTGTAGCGTTAGGATTCTGTGTGCCTGAGTTGTAGTCATAACCTGCTCTGGGTGTTTCCTCGATACCCTCTACCATGATAAGGAGGTAAGGATTTACATCAAGGATAGCCTTACCGCAGCGGCTAGCTGCATAGCGCCAGTTGCACTCATCTGTAGAATCATCCCACTTAGCCGCGTTAGCTTCGCCCTGTGAATACTTGCCGTGAGGCTCGTTCTTAAGGTCGCAAGCGATGATAGTATCATCATTCTTGTACTCGCCAACAAACCATACCCAAGCATCGATCCAGTCTTCTGTTGTGAAGCCCTTAGGTCCGTACCAAACGTTGTAGTTGTGGCCTGAGTTGTTAGCATCTGCACTGTGGCAGTCCATCATAACCTTGATACCGTTATCTTTGCACATTGCAAGGAAAGTATCGAAGATCTCTCTTGAATCCATGTCAGATCCGTCTGCTCTCTTGAGCTCAGGATTTGCATTGGTATTGATGTTTGTCTTAATCTTCTTGCCTGACTTCCACTCAAGGAGAAGCTCTGTTGAAATCGGAACACGAACAAGGTTGATACCGTGGTCAGCCATTCCTTCAACAACGTTCTTCATGTTAGCATTCCAAAGACCATGGAATACTCTCTCTGAGCAGTTGAAACCAAACCAGTTAGCACCAGTAAGATAAACTTCGTTGCCCTGCATATCAAGGATCTTGGATCCATCTGTGTGGAGCCAGTCATCACCTGTTACAGCAACTGAAGGATCATAAGGCTGAGGCTCGGGTGTAGGTGTTGGATCTGGATCAGGAGTAGGCTCCGGATCTGGATCGGGAGTAGGCTCGGGATCAGGTGTAGGCTCCGGATCCGGGTCAGGAGTTGGCTCGGGATCGGGCTCTACAACAGCTTCCTGTCCGTCTACAAGGATCTCTACCTTATTGCCAACGTGACTTGAACCCTGGATACCGAATTCAACAGCATTGCCGGGCTCGATTATGGAGTTCCACTCCATAGGCTTAATTACATAGTAATTGCCATCTTCTGCAATCTTAACATTCCAGCTTGAATCAATTCCAACGTCGTTCTTGTTAACCTTAAGTGTCCAAGTGTCGGCCTTGGT
This sequence comes from Butyrivibrio sp. MC2021, assembly GCF_000621605.1. Classification (GTDB taxonomy): domain Bacteria; phylum Bacillota; class Clostridia; order Lachnospirales; family Lachnospiraceae; genus Butyrivibrio. Next base: position 621,275 of record NZ_JHXX01000001.1, read on the forward strand.
CTTGCCTGTGTTCTTAACCTTGATAAGTACCTGATAACCTGATCCCCAGTTGTTGATTGTGTAATCAGTTGTAAGGCCTGTGGTAACAACAGGTGTAGGATCGGGATCTACGATAGGCTCCGGCTCGGGCTCCGGATCAGGAGTAGGCTCTGGATCGGGCTCTGGCTCGGGCTCGGGCTCCGGCTCGGGTTCAGGATCCGGAACAGGTGTAGGTGTCGGATCCGGATCGGGATCTACGATAACAGGCTCGTCGATAACTACAGGTTCAGGAGCATAGCCTTCTCCGAGAACGATCTTGGATCCTTCGAAGAGCTGCATTCCGCTAGGTGTAGCCATCTGGTTGTTGCTTGTACCGCCAAGACCCTTTACGCAAGGGCTGTTTGAGAAATCCCACTTACCGGGAGCTGTGAATCTGAGCTGAAGCTCGCACTTGCACTCGCTCTGTCCGCCGGGATAGATCTCAGCGCCTGCAAGGTTAACATCTACATAGTAGATACCAGCCTTATCGGAAGCCTTGAACTCAGAGATCTTAACCTTGTGCTGCATATAGGTTGTAGAAATTGTCATGTCTGATGCCTTGTAACCCTGAGCGATAACATCGCTGAGGTCAAAGAACAGACGAAGTGTTAAGTTGTCAGTAATTCTTGCAGGCCAAGCTGTGTGGTTCTCGATAACAGCCTTGATCTCTACAAAGTTGATCTTGTTGTTCTTATCCTGTGCATTGATGCCGGCCTTAAGAACGAACTCAGCGCCATCGGTATTCTCAATAGCTGAAGGAGTTACAACAGAGCCGTAACCGTTCTTCTCATAGAGATAAGCGCAAGCGCCTGTGAATCCAGCGTTGTAATCGCAAGCAACTTCGTTTGCGATGTAATCGCTACGATCATCCTTGTAGCTGTCGTTTGCACCACTTGGTCCACCAACTACAGCACCAACAAGAGTATGTCTTGAAGTTGCAGGCTCAGCGTTGAGGTTGTTAGACCAGCAACCATGAGCTGCTCTGTGATGAGGATTCTTAGGTGACTGAGAGTTGTAACCAACCATGAAGTTCTGACCTGAGCTGCCAAGTGTGTAGTTAACTGTTCTCTCAATGTAGCTGTTGGCATCAGCAATGTGCTGCTTATCAGCCTTAGGAAGTCCAACATAGATTGCATCTATGAAAGCCTGATTGTTAGCGTAACGGACTGATCCCCACTGGCTGAGGAATGAAAGTCCGCCGGGGCTGATTGTAATAGGGTTAGAACCCTTGATCTTGCCATTCCAGCAATCAATACTGTTCTCAATAGGTGTGTAGTATTTCTCTTTTCCTGTTAACTCAGCAAGTAACAGGCAGGCACCCATATGAGTGTCATCCCATGACATTGTCCAAGAGAAAGCAACTTCGTCGCCGCCCTGGAACTCTGTACCAAAGTTCTCGGCATACTGTTCTGCCTTTGTAAGATATGTCTTGTCTCCAGTAGCCTTATATAACCAGCATCCTGCTAATGCGAGCTCATCATAGAATCCGCTGTATGAGGTGTAGAATCCGCTGGCTGCTGTATAGCCTGCGTCACTCTTAGCTCTCTCAGCCATTCCGTAAAGAGTCTTAGCATGTGCTAAGTATGTTGCACTTCTTGTGGCATCAGTGTTCTTCAAAACAAGAGAAGCAACTGCCAGGGAAGCTGCAGCCTCACCTGTAACACATGAACCACCATTAGCAGAGGTATCATCTACCTTGAAGGATGGTCTGTCCATCTTGGCCTCAACAAGCTCGGGAGCTCCCCAGAAGCCATGGTCCTTACCACCATCTCCTACCTGATAATAATAAGTACGTGAATCAGGATTACATTTTACAAAGTAATCATTAGCCCACATGATATCGTGGAGAATCCACTTGGTCTGGCCTGACTGGCTGTAAGCCTTAGGATTGTTGAGATATGACCATCCAAGTACCATTGACGAGTATGCCATAGGCAGGTTGAACTTAACGTTATCACCTGCGTCATACCATCCGCCTGTAAGATCCAATCCGTTGTCAGCACCGTCATTAAGTCCTGAATCTGCTCTCCAGTTGGTTCTGGAAAGTGTTTCTTCGGAAAGTTTTCCGGATTCCTGTAACTGGTAGAACAACAAAGATTTCGCCAAAGCATCCCCATAATTGTAGTTGCCGGCTGCTTCTACCTTGATTGACGGGAAGTTCATTCCGCCAATAACAAGTGCGGCCGATAACGAACCCAGCAACACTTTCTTGCAAAAAGCTTTTACACCTTTATGCATATAACATATTCCCTCCTTACATTACATTGTATAGTAATTCAAATGATACCTGCGCGCATTGATATCATGCATTACTCCCACACTGAAATTACAAAGTTGAAACCATAATGTTACGAATATGTTAATAATAGAATTTTCAAACAGTTCTTGAAGAAACAATCATTTTCACAAATATTAATAGCGTTTTCAACCATTATTGTAACTTAAACGTTTTAGTTTGTAAATAATTTCTAAAAATTTAATTAATTTATTTTACATTTTTATTTCTTTTTCTAAATTATTCAGACGCAAAGTTTCCAAAATATAAAAATAATGCCAACAAAGTTGTCACATTTCTGTCACATCTTTGTTGGCATTGCTAATTGTTTTAAAAATGTAAACAATTACATTACTGAACTGTAATTTCTACAGAGTTTCCAATGCTTCCTGCTCCCTGAATACCAAATTCAACGGAATTGCCGGGATAAAGAACTGAGTTCCAGGACATAGGAGTGATCACATAGTAATTACCCTGCTCTGCAACATTTACGCACCAGCTGGAGTCGATTCTTACATCGCTCTTCTTAACCTTAACTGTCCAGGTGTTAACGGTGCTTGCAGAATCGTTCTTAACCTTGATGAGTACCTGATATCCTGATCCCCAGTTGTTGATTGTGTAAGAAACATTGAGGTCACCGGTTACAGGAGTTGGATCAGGCTCTACGATTGGATCAGGATCAACGATGGGCTCAGGATCGGGCTCAACGATAGGCTCGGGATCGGGCTCAACAATAGGCTCCGGATCAGGCTCTACAACAGGCTCGTCTGAAGGAATCTGGCTGCCATTGATGGTAGCAGGTGTTCCGTCACCGTGCTTCATGATAGCGCTGATGATAGCGGGATCCTTCCACTGAAGAGTATTTCTGTCGATGTACATATGGCACTCGCCATTTGATCCGGCTGAATTATTCTCGTAAATGTTGTTATCCCAAAGAACCATTGCAACATTGCTGTACTTAGCTGCTGTTCCCCAGTAGTAATCAGCCCATCTTACACGGTCTGAAGTATTGTTTCTGTTGGTAGCACTTGTCTCACCTACAACTACAGGAATGTTTCTTGAAATAAACTTGGAGTTAAGGTCATTAAAGAATGAATCAATATCTCCCTTGTTGCTGTCGTCAAATCTTGTGGTGTATTTGTCGCTTGCAAGTGCGAAGTAGTAAGGAATGTAAGCATGAACTGAAAGGATCAGTCTGTTGCTTGCTGTATCGGTAGGCATTTTGAAGGTATCTGTCATGCAGCCTTCGATTGAAGCATCATAGCCGGGAACCATAACGCATCTTGTAGCGTTGTTTCCGCCTGTGGATCTGATGGCATTAAGTGCAACCTGGTTGTAATCATTGATGCATGCTACAGCTTCCTTGATGTCGTTACTCGGGTTGTTTCTTGGGAACCACCACTCCTCGCCGTGGCCAACAAGTCTGGGCTCATTCATGGTCTCAAATACAAGGTGATAGTCATAGTTCTTAAACTCATTGCCGATCTGTGTCCAGATTGCCTTAAAGTATGCTTCTGAACGGCTCTTGTTAGCATTATTCGGATAATAGAAGTTCTTCTGGTCGCCGATATCATGATGTGAATTAAGGATTACATACATATCATTAGCAATAGCATAATCAACAACTTCCTTAACTCTGTTCATGAAAAATGCAGGAATCTTATAATCAGAACCGGATGTATACTGGCCCCATGATACAGGAACACGGATTGTGTTAAAGCCTGCCTTGGCAACCTCATCGATAAGTGCCTTGGTTGTTGCAGGATTTCCCCAATAGGTCTCCATTGATGTTGTGCAAGGATACAAGTAAGCCTGACCGGTAGCATCAAGGCTGTTACCGATGTTCCAACCAACTGTCATGTCGGAGACAACTTCTGCTGCGGTTTTGTTAGTGCCACCGGCAGCCTGAACCGTTTTAGCTGGTATTGCGGATACAATAACCATTGCTGAGAGCAAAACGGTCAAAGCTCTTTTAATGCCTTTAAGTTTTGTATTGTGCATCATACGCACCTCCCTTTTAGTGTGTCGCGACAAATATATAATATTAGCAAAAAACCGTGTGCGTCAACATATTTTTGTACAGTTTTTTAATATTTTTTGTTTTGTCAGACAATTTTGATGTGCAGTTTCCACCAAAAAGCCTTAATTATCGCATATTTTTTGCATATATTTTCTCAATCGTTTTCTTAATATTTTCGTAATAAAAATAAAAAATACAGGAGTCATGCCTTTTGGCATAACTCCTGTACTTAAAACCATATTAAGTAATAATATACTATATTTCGTTAGCTTATATTTCTTACAACGCCAACCGACACGTAATTATCAATTATTGCTCCAAAATCGGTGCCCTCCTCATGGCTTGGGGAATATTTACCGTCAACCATATAGAATTTGGAACCGTTTTCCTCTTTTTCCAATTTGTAACGGTCGGTGAAAAAGGCCTTTCTTGAAACCTTTCTGTCATAAAGAACGCCTTTGCACTCCTCGAGGCTGCACTGAGGGAAGTTAACATTGTAAACATAACCGGGCACATACTCTTTTTCGATAAGCTCGGCCATTATTTCCCTGAGATATCTGTCAGTGGCCTCATGCTCTCCACTTATTCCTTCTGAAAAAGCGATGGACAGATAGCCCTGGAACTCACCCTCAAAGGCAGAGCCCACTGTGGCGGAATATTGAATATCCGAAGCAACGTTGTATCCGCGGTTGATTCCTGTCATAACAAGGTCCGGCTTTTCAGGCATTACACTAAGACTTCCTACTCTGATACAGTCTCCGGGCTGTCCGCTGCAGGCAAATGCATGTACTCCCTCCACATCAAACTCATAGGGTCTTACCTCGATCTGGTGTCTCAAGGTTATGCTGTGGGATGCTGCGCTTCTTTCTCCGTCCGGGGCCACAACCCAAACCTCTCCGAACTCCATGGCACATCTGGCAAGGCGCACAAGTCCGTCTGCATGTATTCCGTCATCATTGGTAATTAAAATCTTTCGGGGCATTAAAATCTCCTTAAATCTCTGCGGCTCTCTTAAGAGCATCATTTATGTGGGGCTGGAAGTTCTCTCTTCCCACAAGATTAACAAAACCGTCTTTTTCCATGGTATTCATAGGCTGCTCGTTAACATGTGAAAATACAAGCTGAACACCGTGCTTCTTACATCTGTCATAGAGCTGTTCAAAGGAATGCATGGCTGTGGCATCGATAGCAGGCACACCACGCATACGGATAACCAGCGCTCTTGTGAAATCCTTGAAGCTGATCTCTGCGATCTGCTCGGCATCACCGAAGAACATAGGACCGCTGATCTCATAAACACGGACATGCTTAGGAATATTCTTAAGCTCAGGTCCGTCCGGATCATCCTCGGGATCGTAATACTTCCATCCGCGAACTCTGGACTCCTCGCTCATTCTCTTCATAAAGAGGATGCAGGCAAGAACCATGCCGATCTCTATAGCTACAACAAGGTCAAATACGATTGTAAGAACAAAGGTTACAACAAGAACGAGCACATCGCTCTTAGGTGCAGTTTTGCAAAGATGTACGAAAGTTCTCCACTGGCACATATTGTAAGCAACCATGAAAAGGATCGCTGCAATGGTGGGCATAGGTATAAGTGCTGCCAGAGGCATAAGTACCACCAGCACAAGCACAAGGCAAACCGCGTGGATCATACCTGCTATAGGAGTTCTTCCGCCGTTCTTGATATTGGCTGCTGTTCTTGCAATAGCGCCTGTGGCTGGGATTCCTCCGAAAAGAGCAGATCCGATGTTACCGACACCCTGAGCCACCAGCTCCATGTTGGATCTGTGCTTGGAATCGATCATGCTGTCCGCAACCACACAGGATAAAAGTGACTCGATGGCAGCAAGAATCGCAATGGTAAATCCATCTCCCGCGATTGATCTCAGGGTCTTGAAATCAAAGGAAGGAATGTGAGGTGTGGGAAGCTTGCTGGAAATCTCATAGAGATCTCCGATTGTAAATACATTCATATTAAGGAACTTGACCATCAGGATTCCCACGATTACAGCTATAAGTGATCCGGGGATCTTCTGATTGATCTTGGGCCATACGATCTGAATCGCAAGGCATACAAGGCCAACGATCAGTGCCTGATAATTAAGTGTTGAAATATTCTTCGCAATAGCTTCTACCTTTTCTACTGTCTCAACGGTAGTTGTTCCCGCAGGATATGTGAGTCCGCAGAAATCCTTGATCTGTCCGATGGCAATAGTCACAGCGATACCCGCTGTAAATCCGGTGGTAATAGTATATGGAATAAACTTGATAAGGGAACCCAGTTTGAAAATCCCCATAAGTACAAGAAGTATACCTGCAAAAATAGTGGCAAGAGCCAGTCCGTCCATTCCCTTGGTGGCAACAATTCCGGCAACGATTGTCGCAAAGGCCGCTGTAGGTCCGGCAATCTGTACTCTGCTTCCTCCAAGGAAGGAAATAATAAATCCGGCAACAATTGCTGTGTAAAGGCCTTCCTGGGGGCCTACACCTGATGCCAGAGCCAGCGCAATGGAAAGGGGCAGAGCAATAATTGCTACTATGATACCGGCAACAAGATCACTCATGAACTGTTTTCCGTTATACCCTTTCAAAGCGGTAAACAACATTGGTTTTAGTCTTTCGTTTTCCATAATCTCCTCAATCTCCTCTTATTAACATACAAAACGTTTTAAATTATAGTCTTGCAGTCATCTGTCGTCAATGAATTATTCTATTTTTCGACAAATTTAATCATGGCCTCCTTCCACCACTTTCCATAGGGATGTTCCCTTGTAGAGAAGTTAAATTTGTTGTGTCCTATGAGCACAGTCTGGGTATGTGTAAACTCCATAAAGCCCCACTTGCCGTGATAGGCTCCCATTCCTGAATGTCCAACACCATTAAAGGGAACGCCCTTAACCATCATATGAAGGCATACCTCATTTATGCAGCCGCCGCCAAATTGCATGGTACTCATGACCTTTTTGGCCCAGGAGATATTCCTTGTGAACAGGTACAGGGAAAGGCCGTGCTCTCTGCGTTCTATCGTGTCAATCAGTTCATTTATTTCACTGTCCTTGTAGGGCACTATAGGCAGCAGCGGGCAGAAAAGCTCCGTCTGAACTATAGGTTCATCAATATCCACAGGATAGATCACGGTAGGAGAAAACTTAAAGGTCTTATCATTTCCGTTTCCTCCAAAATATATCCTGTCTTTATAGTCTTCAGCATATTTTTTGCACTTATTATAAGCTGCTTCGTTTATGAGCTTGGGATAATCAGGATTTTCTACAGGATTCTCCCCGATCTGCCTGATAACGGCCTTTTTAAGCTCCGCCAGGAACTCCTCCGCAACCTCCTGAGCCACCGCTACCTGGTTGATGTTGATGCAGATCTGCCCGGCATTAAGAGCCTTAAAGAAGGCTATTTTTCTTGCAGCGTCCTTTATATCCGCATCCTTCCTGATAATGCACCAGTTTCCTGTCTCTCCTCCCAGCTCCAGAGCTGTAGGAGTGAGATTTTTCGCCGCCATCTCCAGAACGTGAACTCCAACCTTGGGTGATCCGGTGTAAAAGATCTTGTCAAAACGCTGGGAAAGACACATATCCGCCACATCATGACCGCCGTCAATAACCGCCACATACTTTGCAGGGAAAATCTTCTCCACGATCTCCTTTATAATCTTCGAGCAGGCCACACATTTGGAGCTGGTCTTTATGACTGCGGTATTTCCACCGGAAATGCAGGCCGCCAGAACCCCCAGAGACAAAATAACAGGGAAATTATAGGGGCTTACAATAAGGCTGACACCGTAGGGCATCTTGTACACCTTGGTTATGATGCTGGGAAAACAGTGTATTCCGCTAAAATGAGTCTCAGGTTTTGCCCATCTCTCAAGGCCCCTAATCATCTCATTGGTCTCCAGGATCACCGTTGCCACATCACAGAAATATCCCTCAATGGGAGCTCTGCCAAGATCCTCATGCAACGCATCTTCCAGTTCTTTCTGATGATCCATAATCGCTTTCTTAAGGGTCTTAAGCCGTCTTATCCTCCAGTTTACATCAAGAGTTTTTCCTGTTCTGAAAAACTCCCTCTGCTTTTCAACTATCTGTCGTATATTTTCTTCGTTATACATATAATTCCTCTTTTACTGCAGATCGCAGTACTCTCCGTATTCGCAGCCAACTCCCTCTGCGTAGATTTCATCTATAAGCTCTTCTTTGAATCCGAAAAGCGATCTTTTATAAAGCTTCAAGGTTCCGTATCCGGTGCCGCCGTTCCAGAGCCTGTTGTGCTTCTTAAATCCCGTAGGGGCCTCGTATCTGATGTTCAGCATATCTTTTTTCTTACATCTTATCCTGGTCTCCAGCCTGGCGTCTTTGGTTATCTGCATGACATTCCACTGGATCTCATCGGGAGTCTCCCTGCAGGTAAAAATGGTCCTTGAAAGGGTCCAGAACTTGGAGAAATTGAACTCATAGTCTTTTCCCTCATAATAGAACTCTCCAAGGAGCTTGCGATTAAGGGCCAGGAAAAAGATCTTGGGCCTTCCGCCGCCTATTTCGAAAACGCTGTTTTCAAGCTTCTTTCCCGTAATCTTACTGGTAAGATTATTGGACGAAAGCCACACCCAGGGACTGGTAAAATCTCCGCCCCAGTTCTTGTCGGAATAACCGTTGCAGGTCTCGGGCTTAAGAAGATACTTCACTCCGTTTAGTATAATCTCCCCTTCGAATTTTGTCTTCATGCCCTCAGCATGCCAGAACATCTCGAAAGCATTGATGGTTCTGAAAAACTTGCTTGCGCCATAGCCCACATGGAAGGCAATTTCTTTTTTGATATCAAAGTTCCAGCTAATGGACCCGGCATCGCTCATCCACTCCGGGTGAGCTGCCACATCCTCAGTGCTGACATTTATACTTCCCTCTGAATGAGTCTCACTGCACAGGCAGTCCGCTGCCTTTACGCTGTAGGGCGCATCTTTATGGATCTCCACATTCTTCAGGGAAAAGAATCTGTGAAGCTGGCCGTGGTCCTCTCCCCAAAAACCTGCGTTCACCATAAGATAAGATGGCTTTATTCCCTTCTTCTGTTTTTCAGGATCATTCCATACTATCACAGGCTGATCCTCTGCAAGAGCGGGATTACAGGTAAAAAACTCCACGTAAAAGGCCTTCTTTTCTCCGGTTCTTTCATTTTCCGCGGTCATTGAATGCCACCACCAGTCGTAGCCTCTTTTGGCCAAAGGGCCCCGAAGCATCCACTCATCTCTTGTAATATCATGAATATTTCCCACTTGTATTATCCTCCGCCTTTTACTTTCCCAGTTTCTCCGCAAGTTTCAGATCAAGAGCTGCCTTCTTCTCAAGGAATTTCTTGAGTCTCATTTTCTCCATGCCCCAATAGAAGCTCTTTACAGGCGGCAGAACGTCCATGAGTACCTTGGAGGGCTGGAAAATCTTGCAGGGATAAATGTGCTTCTTGGCCTCCGCAATGCCGCCTATCATGCGCTCTGCCACCACATCTGCCTTCTGAAGCGGGAAGGGCTGGCCCACATCAATTCCATCACCTCCCACCATAAAGAAGTTGGTGGCGGTGGAAACAGGATATACAGCCGTAAGCTTCATGTTCTTTGGAGCCTCCAGTCTTACCGCCTCCTGGAATCCCTTCATTGCAAATTTAGTGGCTGCATACAGCGCATAGCCGGGAATAGCCATTTCACCCATGGCAGAAATAGTAAAGACCATATGCCCCGGGCGGCCCTTTAAATGCTCAAGATACTTGGTGTATGTGTATATAGGTGATATCGTATTCAGGTTAAAAATATTCTGAACGCGGTCCCAGTTTACATAGTCAAGCTTCTCATAATAGGGTGCTCCGGCGTTGGCAATAAGAATATCGATCTTGCCAAGGATGCTCTGGGCCTTTTCCATAAAGGCATCAACCCCCTCTTTTGTGCTTACGTCGCAGTTAAAAAGATGCACGTTTTTGCCGTAGCCCGTGAGCTTCTCAATGGTTCTTGAGGTAGCAAAGATCCTGTTGTGGTTTTCAGGAGCTGAGAGTCTATCCAGAAGCTCTTTTCCAATACCGCTGGAAGCACCGGTAATTACGATGTTCTTCCCCCTTACAAGTTTGATCTTCCTTTTGATACTCTGCTTTGTTACCGGATTCATTCTGTTCATAGCTTTCCCCCTTATAATCTCATTACCGCATCATAGGCATCGTGACAGGCATGGGCTATGGTTCCCGATGTGTTCGCATCCCCTACTTTATATACATCCCTCATGCCAAGCTCCGAAAGTTCCGAGTAGAGGCTATCTACCGGGGTCACTCCAAGAGCATTTACCACCACATCCGCTTTTATCTTTTTCTGTTTTCCGCTTCTTACTTTCTCTAAAAGAACACCTTCCCCATCTACTGAAAGAAGCTTTGTTCCGGTCATAAACTTTACTTTTTTGCCCTTTAGTCTTTCCATGGCATCGTCCACCAGCTGGAACCAGGTCCCCGGAGCCACAGCATCTGCCATTTCAACTACGATTACTTTATTGCCCTTTTCGCAAAGGACTTCGCAGGTCTCAAGACCTGTCATTCCGGAGCCTGCCACGATCACATTGCTGTTTTCTATCTTTCTTTTTCCAAGAAGCACATCCACAGCGGTAGCCGTATTATCACCATCAAGCCCCTCTATGGATCTTGGGAAAAGAGGCTTTCCACCGGCGGCGATTAATACCACGTCGGGATTCTTATCGGCGATTTCCCTGGCGGTTATTTCTTTTCCGAGGTTAACCTTTACTCCCAGCTTGCGGGCCGCCGTCAGAAGGTCTTCAACGCACCAGTACAGTCTCTCCTTATTTATTCCGGAGGATGCAGCAATCACCTGGCCTCCGGCCTTTTCTTCTTTTTCAAAAAGCTCTACTTCATAGCCTCTCATGGCAAGGGTCTTGGCTGCGGTGAGACCCGCAGGTCCTGCTCCAACCACCAGTGCTTGCCGGCCTGACTTTTCCTTCGGCATGCTATAGTATGCTCTTTCATCGGCTATGCTCATATTGAGAGCACACTCTCCGGGAAGGCCTTTCCCCGCATTGGTCATAAAGGACCTGATGCAGTTAAGACAGCCGATGCACCTTTGAATATCCTCGGGATGGCCGCTCTCGGCCTTTTGGGCCCAGTGGGGATCACAGATAAAGGTTCTGGCGGAAGCCACAAAATCCTGATATCCCTCCCTTAGCTGTCTTTCCGCCTGCTCAGGCTCTCTTATAACATTGGCTGCTATCACGGGGATCTTCACCGTCTCCTTGATTGCCTTTGCCAGATACTTCCTCCATCCAGGCTCATAGGTTGTGGGCTCAAGCCAGCAGTTATATACATCATAACCTGCGCTGGATACGTTTATGGCATCAACGCCAAGCTCCTCAAGGCGCTTTGCAATCCTTTTGCCATCCTCAAGGTTATAGCCCCGGTCAGGAAGTCCAATGCGGGCATACATCTCATCCACAGTGAGCCTTACGATCAAGGGATAGTCCCTGCCGCAGCGCTCCTTTATTCCTGTAACGATTTCCTCAAGGAAGCGCAGACGATTCTCGAAGCTGCCCCCATATTCGTCTGTTCTGAAATTTGTATAGGGGGATAAAAATTGTTGTATAAGATATCCGTGAGCGCCGTGAAGCTCCACCGCGTCAACACCAGCCTTTTTGCACCTTTCGGCGGCATCGATGAAATCACGGATAAGCTGTCGTATCTCCTTTTTGCTCATCTCATGGAGTCTTGCGGCGCCATGGGGAGCCTTGGGACAATTAGAAGGTGCCTGTACGGAAAAACAAATGCCCTTTTCCTCCATGCCAAGAAGAAGCGGAGTACATTTGTACATCAGATTCATGAACTGTGGGATTCTCTCAGCCACGGGAATGACCATGGGAAGGGAATTGATGGAACTGGCAAGGCCCTGTCTTCCCGCATGATGAAGCTGTATAGCCAGCTTGGCGCCGTGACTGTGGATCTTATCGGCCATTTTGCGCATTGGTTCAATATGATAGTCATGACTCATGGCCAGCTGGGTGTAGGTGGCAGCTCCCGCCATGTCATTAACTCTGCAGATTCCGGGAATAATAAGTCCCACACCTCCCTTTGCCCTTTCCTCATAATAATCGGACAAAGTATCCGTGACCTTGCCGCTTGGCTCTCCCAGACTGAACTCTGCGGCGCACATAACGATTCGGTTCTTAACGGTCATAGTTCCAATGTTCATTGGACTAAATAAAAGATCGTACATATTATCCCCCACACACTTTGTTATATTAATATCATTATACACGATAAATCATTTGCTTATCTTATAAATTCTTGCCTCATAGGGCCTTAAAAGGCCATGTCGTGCCTCAAGAAGATGTGCATCATCCTTTATCTGCTGCAAGATATTCTCATGGGTTCTGTCTGTTTTTCTCGGATAATTGCATAGTACCAGCTTCTTCTTTTTGCTGACGTATTTATCAGGCAGATGCAGTCTTACCGGAACCCCCGCGAAAGAGCAGACGATAAGGTATACCTCATCATCAAGAGCTCTCTCATACATATAGATATTCTTGTCCTTGCGGTTATACTCCTTATATTTGCCGTAAAGCAGGGTCTGTGAGCTCTTCCTGAGCTTCAGGCATCTCCTGTAGAAATTAAGGATGCTGTATTCATCGTTTTCCTGGGAAGCCACATTTATCCTTTTATAATTGGGATTAACATAGAACCAGGGACGAGCCTTGGAAAAGCCCGCATTCTCACTATCATCCCACTGCATAGGTGTCCTGGCGGAATCCCTGCTGGAGAGATGTATTCTGTGAAGTCTCCTCTCGGGATCCTCCTTAAGGTGGTAGGAGTAATAATTGTTCTTGGAAGAAACATCCACATACTGCTCAATGGAAGCCAGGCGGATATTGGTCATGCCAATCTCCTGTCCCTGGTAGATAAAAGGCGTGCCCTTCTGGAAAATATAGCTTGCAGCCAGCATGGTTCCGCTCTCTCTCCAGTAGATTGAGCTTCCGTAACGGCTTATGATCCTGGGATGATCGTGATTTTCCAGGTACAAAGCATTCCAGCCGTCATCCGCCAGAGCATACTGCCACTTGGAAAAGGCCTTTTTCAGCTTGGTCAGGGAAAAGGGTCTGTGGATATATTCTGTCAGCATACAGTCCGCCATCATATGATCAAAGGAAAACATCATATCGAGGCTCTTGGTGGGGCCGGTCAGGTACTTCTTTGCGGATTTCACTGTGGTCATGGGGCCTTCCCCCAGCTGGAAGCAGTCATACTCCTGACAGACCTTGCGAAATTCAGCCATATATTCATGGATATGAGGGCCGTCCTTGTAATGGTTCATGCCCTTGGCTGCCGGAAGAAGCGGTATCCCGTCCGGCAGACCCTCTCTTTTGGAGATAAAGTTGATGACATCCTCTCTGAAGCCGTCAACCCCCATATCCAGCCAGAACCGCATAATGCCCTTAACCTCCTCACGGACCTTTGGGTTGTCCATGTTGAGGTCGGGCTGCTTCTTTGCAAAAATATGGAGATAATATTGTTCTCTTACTTCATCATATTCCCAGGCTTTCCCCTCAAACAGGGAATCCCAGTTATTGGGCTCATCTCTCCAGATATAATAGTCACTGTAGGGATTATCCTTACCTTTTCTGCTTTCAATAAACCACCTGTGCTCGTCCGAGGTGTGGTTTACCACCAGGTCCATTATGACCTTAAGCCCCAGTTCATGGGCCTTATTAAGGACCTTTTTAAAGTCCTCCAGCGTTCCGAAATCAGGATGGATATCCCTATAGTCAGAAATATCGTAGCCATAGTCCGCATTGGGAGAAGGATAGATCGGAGAAAACCATATTCCGTCCACCCCTAGGCTCTTAACGTAATCAAGCTTGTTATATACACCGATGAGATCTCCTATGCCGTCACCGTTTCCGTCCGCAAAGCTCCGGACCCAGATCTGATAGAAGCTCATCTCCTTATACCAGTCTTTTTTACTCATTCTCTGATTGTCCACTGATCTTTTTCCTCATCTCAGAAATATCATCACTGATGTTCTCAAAGTCCTCGGCAATTTCTTCTTTTATCTTCTCAAGTCTGTCACTGAATTTGATCCTTCTCTCCTCCACCGACTCCTCAAATTCCTCAAAGTTCTCTCTCATGCCCTCATAGAAATATCTTGGTGCATCAAATATCATCTCTGTGCTGTCCAAAATGATTCCCGTGGACTTAATAAGATATTCAAGGCTCTGATGCTTTCTGTGACCGAACACTCCGGCCCCGGACATCTCATGAAGCTCTCCGTATCTGTCGTGGGCTACTTTTACGGCATCCTCCCAGGAAATATAGATCTCATCCATGGCCCTTAGTCCCACTTCATCCATATGGGCCAGATCTTTTCCAATCTCCAGAAGAAGCTCCGCCATAGACTCGCCGTTTTCTTCGATTAAAAATCCGTTTCTGTCATGGGTTATGCCCTCTGCAGCGCAGGAGTCCTTTATCAGAACGCTGGCAAGTCCGCAGGCAGCGGCCTCCCTGACAACAATGCCGTTTGTATCATAGACAGACGGGAAAAGAAACAGATCCGCCCTGGTGTTCCAGGCTCTGAGCTTTTCTCTGTCATGGATAGGCCCTGTGAAGATCACCTTGCCTGTCATTTCGCTTTTCCCCTCGGTATGGACAATATTTCCGTCCTCCGTCACATCCAGGGAAATTCCGTAATCTTTTACAAGCTGCTGCATCTCTGCCGCATCGGCGCCTCCGCCTACAAATACACAGCGGTAATCCATTTTCTTTTCAGAAAGGATTCTCATGGCATCCACGATTATTGGAAGCCCCTTATACTTCATCATTCTTCCCACAAAAAGGAACACCGGAACTCCCTCCGGAAGATCAAAATCCTTGGTAGTCTCTGCAACTATATCCTGAGGAATCCTTCCCTTAGGGAAGTCAACGCCGTTATTCATAACCCGGTATTCCCCTTCATAGCCCAGGGATCTTAAGTTCTCACCGGCACCTTCAGAAACAACCCACACATCATCGCAGGCCTCGATATTGCTTATCATGGTCTTAATGGTCTCCTGCTTAAGGAAGCCCTCTCCCACAGCCCTTGCTATATCCACGTCGAACTTGGTGTGATAGGTAAAAACAAGGGGTGATCCTGTCTGTTTTCTGAGGATCCTGCCCATAATGGTAGAAGCCGCAGGACAATGAGTATGTATAATATCCGGCTCAAACTCTGCCATCTGTGCTATTTCTCTAATGGACAGCGGATTTCCGGTGCGATAACCCTTAACAAAATCCGTAGTGTCAAAGCTGGGATAAGCTACAACTCTATAGGGATAGCCGTCATACTTGCCCTCAGGATATCTTGGGGTTCCCACAACAACATTTTCTCCCAGTTCCTGAGTAAGCACCCTTCCGTAATTCATTACAACATTTGCAACGCCGTCTATAACCGGCGGAAAAGAGTCATTAAGTAAGCAGATATTCATATAAAATCCTCTCTTTTGTTTATACATTTAAGGCTTTTATGGCATATATTTTTATTATATTACAAAATTTGTGCTAAAATGTTGTATTAAGGACAAAAAATCATTTATGAGGGGAGAAAAACAATGGCCAGAAAACAAAGTGTTGAAAGAGCAAACGAACTTACCGGCGGCTTTGCTAAAGCTCAGAAGACAATTGTAGTTCAGTTTAGGGAAAAAGAACGTAAAGCAGACGATCTTTTGCAGCTTATCAAGCAGGATGCCCTATCCAAAGGCCTGAAGGATTCAGATTTCGAAAAGGTTGACGTCTATATCAAGCCCGAGGAACAGAAAGTATTCTACGTTATCAACAATGATGTAAACGGCAGCGTGGATTTTTAAGGTTTTAGGAGGAGGGAGAAATGGCAACAGTCTTTGTTGTAGCTAATCAAAAAGGCGGTATCGGAAAAAGTACCACCGCAACCAATCTTGCCGGAATTCTGGGGAAGAAGGCCAAGACACTTCTTATCGATGCTGATCCCCAGGGAAACAGCACCAGCACCTATGAAGCTAAGGTAGAGGATGTGGCAACTCTCTACGACGTAATAATCGACTCGGATAAGCTACCCATCAAGGAAGCCATCCAGCACACTGAAAACGGCGACATCGTAGCCTCCGACCCGCTTCTTGTCAAAGCTGAGAAGATGCTTGACGGAGATGTGGAGGGCTTTTACAGATTAAAGGATGCCCTGGACGCTCTTGATGACTACAAATACATAGTGATCGACACTGCGCCTTCGCTTAATATCATACTTTACAACTGCCTTATCGCCGCAGACAAGGTGATCATACCGGTTACTGCAGACTCCTACGCAATGCAGGGAATCCAGCAGCTTTACGACACCATAATGGCAGTAAAGCGCAGACAGAACAGAGATCTCACCATAGCAGGCCTCCTGCTGGTAAGATATTCCGGACGTTCCAATCTGGAAAGGGAAACCAGGGAAAATATCGAGGCCAGCGCTAAAGAGATGAACACCAGGCTCTTTAAGACAGTTATCAGAGAGTGCGTCAAGACCAAGGAGGCCCAGGAACAGAAAAAGCTCCTTATCGACTATGCACCCAAGTGCAATACCTGCCTGGACTACATAGATTTCTCACAGGAGCTTCTGAAAGTAAAATAAAAGATAAAAAGGCGGTTTGACTCAAGTCAAATCGCCTTACTTTTTATTCAAACTGATCATCCTCGATAACACAGAGGATATCGTTAAGTACATGAAGATATCTGCCGGTCAGTTCCAGCATCTCCTGAACCTGATGGATGCTGATACCCAGTGCATTGGCAATCATCTCTATGAACTGGCTTTCTTTTTCGTCGAAGTCTCCGTCTGCAAAGATAAGACCTATTATCTCAAAAACTACAATCTTCCTGCTTCTTATGTCAGAATCCTGAAAACAGGCAAGAACCCCCTCCAGGGTATGGGCATGGCTCATGGGAAGCGGAATCCCCATCTCAGCACAATATTGTTCTATAGTTATCTCCTCTTCCTCACTGACACTGCCATTGCATGCCGCAGCCAGTCTCGCCAGGTCGATGAAGGCTTCTTTTTCATTCTCTTTAAGTAAATGTAAAAACATAGGCCACTTCCTTTTAGGTGAATATAAAACCATTATACAATAGTAAAAGGGCTTTCGCATCAATTTGCGAAAGCCCTTATGTTTACTTATTTTTTCTTTCCGTATACCTGACACTCAATTGAAGACTTCGTTCCGGCGCCATCATTTTCCTGTACTGTAAGATTTACAGTTCCTGCCTTATGTGCTATAAAATGAGCCAAATAGTATGTTCTGCCTTTATATGTCTGAGGTACACACTCTACTTCTAATATATTTTTGTTACTGCTTGTGATGTTATATTTTGTAGGACAAACGATTGTCTCAGGATGTCCAACAACACCTGTAACCAGACCGTCATAGCCTGCATCTACTTTAACATAGATTTTGAACCATCTTGAACTCTGAGGGAATCCAAACATTTTAGGTCTCTGACAAATTTTTACAGATCTTGAAGTCATATGTGCATCAGAGCCGTCTGCAGCTGTTGCCTCTGCTTTAACAGTTACGTACTCAAGCTCAACTTTGTTAACAGTTGTAGATCCGAGCAATCCCAAGCCCTGAAGATAACTGATTGCATTGGACTTAGCAGAAATTTTGCCGCCTTTTACTGTAGCAACCTTTTTAACAATATTTTGATCCTTGATCTCGGCTCCATTAGGAAGATATACATGAACTTTCCATGTTACCTTTTTGCTGCTTGGTTTAAGGCCATTGACACCATATACTGTTTTCTTAAATTTGTATGAAGATCCGGTAACAAATGCATCCTGGGTACGCTTACCAACACTAGGTGTAACTGCAATACTATCTACAGGAACAACAACCTTAACACTGATAGTAACCTTTTTTCCTGAACCATCAGCAGCTGAAGCTGTAACTTTTGCTGATCCCTTACCACGAGCTGTTATAGTCACATTATTATTGCTTCTGGAAATACTTACAACCTTCTCATTTGAAGACTTGAAATTAACAAGTGAACTATTCTCAACTTTAACTGATACTGTTCCTGAAGTTTTAATTGATCCTCTTGCAGCAACTCCAAGCTTAAGTGACTTCTGAGAAGCGCTAATAGTTTTTGTCTTTGTAACAACCTGAACTGTACAATTTTTGCTAACGCTTCCTGATCTCGCGGTAACTGTAAATGTCTTATTTTCAGCTACAGTTTTATCTACTTTTACAACACCTTTATTAGACACTGTAACACCGGCATTGGCAGGTGAAACAGTCCATGTTAAGGACTTGGTGGAAGCACCCTTGTTGCCCTTGGCTGTAATCTTGCAGCTGCCGCCCTTAGGTGCATAAAAAACGCCCGCAGCACTTGAATAGTTTTTGCCACTAAATGTAAGAGATGTTAAAGGCTGTTTACCGGCTGTTACATTAGCGCCAAGAAGTTTGCTTACATTGATAACTCCGGTACCATTCTCTGAATTCTCATTAACATCAGTAGAAGCCACAAGGAGATTCTTCATAGCTTCAGGAGAAACATGGCCATACTTGGTCATATAAAGAGCTGATGCACCTGCTACAACAGAAGAAGCAAGTGCTGAACCGCTAGCCATTACATAGCTGTTGTCTGTGTCTGTTGTCAAGATGTCGGAACCGGGAGCTGCGATGTCGCTGTTTACAACTGCCTGTGCATCGCCATCCTTACCAACTGCTGATACTGAAATTACATTCGCATAAGCTGCAGGATAAGTAGCTGCCTCATCACTTCCCACTGCTGCTACCATTGTTACGCCTGCTTCATATACTTCATCAATTACGCTTGCCATCTGAGGATCGATATTTGATCCGCCAAAGCTCATGTTGATTACATCAGCCTTTGCGAGAACTGCAGCACGGAGCTGAGTCATTACGCTTGCTGATGAAAGATCTGACTTAAGGTTTAAGAGCTGTACGCCTGGAGCAATACCTGCGCCGCCGTTCTCATTAAACTCTGCACCGATAACGCCTGCAACCATTGTTCCGTGGTTTCCGTCGAAATCAGCATCATTTACCAGGTTGAGTTCTGCGATATCTGCGATACCGTCATCGATTACTGCTACAATTACATCAGCAGTCTTGGCAAGACCATCTCTTCCAAGATCCATCCATGCTGAATAGGAATCAACCATATCGTGATGCCACTGGTATGCAGAAGCTGCTGCATTAAGATAAGGCTCAGAAGCAAACTCAATATCTGCCTCTTCCTCTTCTGTTTCTTCTGAAGCATCCTCAAACTCTTCTGCCTCTGCTACATCTTCTGCAACAACATCCTCTGAAACCTCTGTAGTCTCAAGTTCCTCTACATCAAAGAAATAATTTGGAGTAACTACAGGAAGATTGATATTCTCAACAAATGCGCAGCTGTAAGCATCCTCTACGCTTACCTCTGACACAGAAAGATCAATTACCGCAACACCGTTCTCAAAACTCTTAAGAGTTCCGCCAAATGCAGCTGCAACCTCCTCTGCGTGCTCAGCGGTCTCTGAAAGGAATACTACCTCATCCTTAGCATAATCCCTGCCCTCTGTGAGCAATGAGAAGTTAGCAAAATATTCATTTTTCTTTGCAATGGAATCTGCCTTGATAGAAGCCTCTGACTCTGTGAGCTCATAGTTCTCAGGCATTCCCACAACGCCCTCAGGAAGCTCTGCTGCAGCCTCAGTAGCAGCTTCCTCAGCCTCATCTAAAGCTTCAAGAATTACTTCGCCATCTTCTACAGAATCTGTTTCCTCTGTAGTTTCTACGTCTGAATCTTCAACTGCTTCTTCTGAATCCTCTGTATCCTCAGAAAAAGCTTCCTCGATGCCCCCAACCTCTTCTTCTGTCTCCTCGACGTCCTCATCAAATACAAGTGCATCCGCGTCTTCGACCTCTTCAAAAAGATCAACATCAGTGTTCTCTACATCTGCGGCTGCTACATACTGGGTCTGTCCAATAAGCATTGCTGCAGAAAGAGTCGCAGCCATAAACTGCTTAAACTTTTTTTGAAACATTCTTTCATCCTCCCTAATAAAACAACTTCCGTCATTCTATAGAAAAAATCTGGTGTTTTCAACCTTTTTCACAGAAAAAACACAGAAAAGACACAGATAAAATTCTCATAGAATTTCGTTAAAATCAACAACAAAATTACAACATTCAATCACGAAAAATAAGACATTTTAATTGCTACATTTTGGTATAATGGTGACAGGAACATATTATTTCCGGAAGGTGGGTGAGCAAATCTTATGAGAACTGAAGATGACGTTAGGAAGAAATTGCAGGATGAAATAGATACATATCTGACATGCCCAAAGTTTTCTGTGGAGGAGCATGCTCACAATATCACCATGCTGGCCTGGGTTCTGGACGTCACAGATATGGAGCTTAGTGATCTGATCAAGGAATCTGAGAATGCATTTCTTGGATGAGATTTGAAATAATATTAGACGAAAATAAAAACAGGAATCTGCTAAGAATATCAAAGCAGATTCCTGTTTATTTTTTTGATTACTTTATATTACTTGTTTACTTCGCAGTATAAGAAGTACTTGTATCCGAGAGGACTTGAGAAGAAGCCCTTTACGCTGTCGTCGATCATGTAAAGATCTGTGTAGTAGTAGATAGGGCAGATACATCCTGTTGACATAAGAAGGTCCTCTGCTCTGTGCATAAGTGCATAACGTGTCTTGGAATCTGTGCACTTCTTGACAAGGCCGATGATAACATCATAGGTGTCAGCCCAGGTTCCGTTCTCAACCTTAACATCATAGCCAAGGTCTGTAAGGTCAAGGCTGTAAGCTGCTACAGAAGCATTGTCGCCCTTACCGAACTGAACGTCGTTGTTACCGGAAGCTGTTGTCCACATATCAAGGAAGGAAATAGGATCGTTGTAGTCACCGAGCCATCCGTTACGCGCGATTGAGTAGTTACCTGCTTTACGTGTATCAAGGAATGTAGCCCACTCCTGGTTCTCAAGGTTCATTGTGATGCCGATGCCTGCAAATGTTGACTGGATAGCCTCACCGATGGCCTTGTGTCCCTCAGATGTGTTGTAGAGGTATGTAAGTGTAGGGAAGTCGGAGAATGTTCCTGAAGCTTCGTCATAGGTGTAATACTTCTTAAGTGTATCAATTGCTGATGCCCAGTTTGCTTCATAAGCTGCTGTAGAAACATCATAGTATCCAACGTATCCTGAACCGTTACCTGCATTCTGATAGAACTCTGTTCCGTCAGCATCTGTAAGACCCATAGCAACGAAGGAAGAAGCAGGAACCTGTCCGCCCTGTGCAATGTCGTTTACGATGTGATTTCTGTCGATAAGAAGTGCAAGAGCATTTCTGATCTCATTCTCTGCGTTAGCCTTGTCAGCGCCTGTAAGTGTGCTTGACTCAGGAAGGATATTCTCGTTGATGTTCCAGCATACATAGTAAGTACCAAGCTGACCAGCTGTTACGAACTCTGTAGGATATTTTGTCTTAAGGTTTGCGATCTCGTTGGTAGGAACGTCATCGATGAACTGCCAGTCGCCGTTTTCGAAGTTAGCCAGCTGGTTGTTGGCATCATCTGAAAGGTAGAAGTTGATCTCGCCCATCTTAACTGATGCAGCATCAACGAACTTGTCATTCTTCTTAAGTGTGATAACTGAGTTGTGCTCCCAGCTTGTCATTGTATAAGCACCGTTGTTTACATAGGTTGAAGGATCTGTAGCCCATGACTCGTTAGCAACTACATCCTCACGTACAGGGAAGTATGTAGGGAATGCAAGAAGCTCATTCCAGTATGCAACAGGTGTTGTAAGAGTAACTTCAAGAGTCTTGTCATCTACAGCGTGAACATTGAGCTTCTCATCGCCTGTAGCGCCATCTGCCCAGATTGCTTCGTAGCCGTCTACTACTTCAAACATGTAACCATAGTCAGCTGCAAGAGCCTGTCCTGCTGCTCTGTTCCATGCAAACTCGAAATCAGCTGCCTTAACGGGCTGTCCGTCTGACCATGTAAGGCCGTCTCTGAGCTTGTAGGTATAAGTGATTGTTCCGTCTGCGTTCTCAACACCCTCAACAAGAGCCTCAGCGCAATCAGGCTGAATCTCAAGCTTGCCGCTGGCATCAAGCCCCCACTTAGCAAGACCTGCAAAAAGGTGGCTGATAAGTGTAGCTCCGTCTACAGCTGAGTTAAGTGCAGGATCAAGTGTTGCAGGCTCGGAAGCAAGACAAACGCTGATTGTGCTGCTGTTTGCGGTGTCTGCCTTCTGTCCGCAGGCTGCAAGGCTGAGAACCATGCATAAAACAAGTACTACTGATAATAACTTCTTTTTCATAATTACCCTCCTTAATATGAAGTTTTTTATTGAAAATATGGTTATGCCATATTTTTCATCAAGTAATATTGATCAGTTAAGTAAAATACCTTTCTTGATAGATGTCACATCCTCAGGATGATGACATGCAACAAAATGGCCTGTACTAAGTTCCTTAAGCTCCGGCATTGTCTCTGCACACTCCTCTGTTGCATAAGGACATCTGGTTCTGAAGGGACATCCCGAAGGTGCATTTAGCGGGCTTGGAATATCTCCCGAGAGAATGATTCTCTTGTTGGCTCTGGCAATCTTGGGATCCGGTACAGGAACCGAAGAAAGCAGTGACTTACTATAAGGGTGTATCGGATGATTGTAGATCTCATTGGCATCCGCCAGCTCCACCAGTTTACCCAGGTACATAACGGCAATCCTGTCACTGATATGTCTTACAACCAGAAGGTCATGGGCGATAAAAAGATATGTAAGTCCCAGCCTGTCCTGAAGCTCATCAAACATGTTGATGACCTGAGCCTGAATGGAAACGTCCAGGGCTGATACAGGCTCATCGCAGACAATGAACTCGGGATTAACCGCAAGGCTTCTGGCAATACCGATACGCTGTCTCTGTCCGCCGGAGAACTCGTGGGCGTATCTGGAAGCATGCTCTGAGTTAAGTCCTACATAGCTCATGAGCTCCAGGATTCGCTCTCTTCTCTCCTCTTTGGTGTTATAGAGCTTGTGGATATCCAGAGGTTCACCGATGATATCCGAAACTGTCATTCTTGGATTAAGGGATGAATAAGGATCCTGGAAAACCATGGTGGCTTTCTTTCGGAATTCCTTGATATCAGCCTCGGTCTTAATAAGCTTGCCATCATACCAGATCTCTCCGGAGGTGGGCTTATAGAGATTGAGGATTGTTCGTCCAACGGTGGTCTTACCGCATCCCGACTCTCCTACAAGACCTAAGGTCTCTCCCTTTTTAATTGCAAAAGAAACATCATCAACAGCCTTAAGAGGTCTTGTTTTAAAGAAACCCACATTAACATTGAAGTACTCTTTAAGGTGTTTTATCTCAACGAGATTTTTTGCTTCACTCATTAGCTTCACCACCTTCCATAGCCTTCTTTACGTTCATCCAGCAGGCTGCTGCGTGCCAGTCATTTATCTGCATACGTTCTGCTCTCTCACGAAGACATATCTTCATGGCAGCGTCGCATCTAGGTGCAAAAGGACATCCCTTTGGCATGTTCAAAAGATCGATAGGAGTACCTGTAATGGGCTCAAGCTTCTTACCTTCCTTGCCCTCTGTGGGGATGGAACGAAGAAGTCCCTTGGTGTACTCATGGCGGGGATTATAGAAAATCTCATCGGCGGTTCCCTGCTCACAGATGGAACCTGCATACATAACGATAACCTCATCGCACATCTGAGCCACAACTCCCAGGTCATGGGTAATCATGATAATGGCCATTCCCAGCTCTTCCTGCAGGGATCTCATAAGGTCAAGGATCTGGGCCTGGATTGTTACGTCAAGAGCTGTTGTAGGCTCGTCGGCAATAAGGATATCCGGCTCACAGGCCAGTGCCATGGCGATCATAACACGCTGTCTCATACCACCGGAGAACTCATGAGGATACTGATTCATTCTTTTTTCCGGCTCGTTTACATTAACGAGTTTCAACATCTCGATGGCGCGCTCTTTTGCCTGCTCCTTGTTTCTGTCAGTATGGAGAAGTATGGCCTCCATCAGCTGATGTCCGATGGTATAGGTAGGATTAAGACTGGTCATGGGGTCCTGGAAGATAATGGATACCTTGTTGCCCCTGACGGTCTTCATGACCTTCTCTCCTGCTCCCACCAGCTCCTGTCCGTCCAGCTTGATGGAACCGGATACTATTTTTCACGCTCCTGCGAGAATCTGCATTATGGAATATGCGGTTACGGATTTGCCGCTTCCGGACTCTCCGACTATTCCGAGGACCTTGCCTCTGTCCAGGTAAAAGGAAATACCGTTTACCGCTTTTACTTCACCTGCATCCGTAAAAAATGAGGTATGCAGATCTTTTACTTCTAATAAACTCATTTATATAGCCTCCAGATTAGGTGTCTAATTTAGGATCAAATGCATCTCTCAGGCCGTCACCGAACAGGTTCAGAGACAGAACGATAAGAGAAATAACAAGTGCGGGTATTACCAGTCTGTATGGATATGAGGAAATACCGTTAAGTGCATCAGATGCCAGAGATCCGAGAGATGGCATGGGTGCGTTAACACCAAGTCCCAGGAAGGAAAGGTAACTCTCCGTAAATATAGCGCTGGGGATCTGAAGTGCTGTTGAAATAATGATCACAGAGAAGCAGTTGGGAAGAAGGTGCTTTAAGATTATCCACTTTCCTCTTGCTCCCGCTGCCTGTGATGCAAGAACATATTCCTGCTCGCGAAGTGAAAGGATCTGTCCTCTTATAAGTCTTGCCATGGATACCCAGTAAAGGACACCGAAGACAATGAAAAGGCTTATGATGTTGGAGCCGATCTTGGCAAGGACAGTTCCGTCCAGGGCTCCCTCCATTACCACCTTAAGTACTGATGAAAGAAGGATAACCATCAGCATGTCGGGAAGGGAGTAGATGATATCTACGATTCTCATAATGATAAGATCCACTTTTCCTCCGGCGTAACCGGCGATGGAGCCAATGGTCATACCGATGATAAGTACGATGATACTTGCGAAAAAGCCAACTGCCAGTGAAATTCTTGTGCCGTAAACAACACGGATGAAATAGTCACGGCCCTGGGAGTCTGTTCCGAAGATGTGAGGAACGACACTCTCTCCGCTCTCTATTCTGGCAAGCTCCGAGGTTCCGTATTCGAAGGGCTTAAGATCCTTGAAGCTGTTGTCAACTGGCTTACCGGGTACCATACCCAACATCTGGTCATAGGAATAAGGCCAGAACATGGGGATAAAAATAGCTGCCAGTGTGATCAGAACTATTATAAAGAAGCAAACCGTTGCAACTCTGTTCTTTAAAAGTCTCTTGACGCTGTCCTTGAAAAAGGTGGATGAAGGACGCATCTGGACCATATATTCTTTTTCTTCATCGGTGGCAGGAAGAAAATCATCCATATTCACCTGTGTGCTAAGCTTTGTTATATCCATTTGAAGTATCTCCTGATTATTCTAATGTTATTCTCGGATCAACAACCTTATACATGATGTCACCCACAAGGTTCATGATAACGATAAGAGTTGCAAGTACAATGGTTGTGCCCATTACCAGAGGATAATCTCTACCGGTTATGCTGTTTACGAAGGCTCTGCCGATTCCGGGAACAGCAAATATCTGCTCAACAACCAGGGAACCTGTTACGATACCCGCAAGCATGGGGCCGAAATATGTGATTACAGGAATAAGTGAATTCTTAAGGGCATGTCCGAAAATAATCTTGGCTCCGGAAACACCTTTTGCCTTGGCTGTTCTGATGTAGTCCTGTCCGAGAACCTCCAGCATAGAGGATCTTGTAAGCCTGGTGATGTATGCCATTGGATAAAGAGATAGGGTAAGTATCGGGAGGAACAAACCGTTTCTTGATGCTCCGTTGGCCGGGAACCATCTGAGTTTAATGGCAAACAGTATCAGAAGCAGGGAACCCATGATAAACGAAGGCATCGATACAAAAGCCGTGGTTATTATCATAATGATCCTGTCTATAAGCTTATTTCTTCGAAGGGCCGCCACAGAACCGAGAACAACGCCGAAGATAAGTGCTATAAAAGCAGCGATGATACCGAGCTTGGCAGAGGTCTTCATTCCGTCGATGATAATGTCGTTAACATTACGGCCTCTCTGCTTAAGTGATGGTCCGAAGTCAAAACCTGTAACTATATCCTTGAGATATGTGAGGTACTGGACTCCCAGGGGCTTATCCAGTCCGTACTTAGCCTCCATGGCAGCCTTGACCGCCTCTGTTACAGCCTTCTCACCGGTGAAAGGGCCTCCCGGAACCGCATGCATTACAAAGAAGGTGACAGTGATTACCACCCAGATCGTAACGATTGCCAGGATTACTCTCTTAACAATGTACATAAGTGTTTTTGTGTTCATAAATCCTTAACCTGTCCTTTATTAGTATGATGCTTTGAATTGCCAACCCGTCAAAGCGTTACTTCTTTAACGTGTGAAATTTAAAAAATATACAATGACATACAAAAGCACATCATTGTACTCAGAACCATAAGATTGTACACAATCCAAGATTAAAAATGTGAAATTGTATACATGAATAATCACGTACAAACATGGATTATAATACGTTTCACGGGACTTTATGTCAAGTACAATGGATTAAATATGGTCAAACTGATTAATTTTAATCAAGTATCCACTACTAAAACACATCTATCCGCCAGTGACGGACATTTTTAAATCCATGTTTTTATTATAATACAAATAATGTTCGAGCGGTATTACGTTTAAAGTATATTTTAAAAATAATTTTAAGAACTTATGGTCATAAAAAATCCCCTACAGGAAAACACGATGCATTTTCCCATAGGGGTCATATTTCATATTAATATAAATATAAATCAACTGACCTCATCGGCAATACGCTGGACGGTATCCGCCATCTCAGCCAGAGTATCTACTCCGTCAGGCCTTTCAATGAGATAAACAGGACACCCGGACGCCACCTTGAGGCAAAGATCCAGCAGAGTCTTGTCATTCTGCCAGGGTCCCTTTAATCTGCTAAGGAAAAGATTCTCCTTAAGAGCAAAGAGCTGATTGAGACCGGACAGCTTGTGAACCTGAACTATTTCAGTGGCTGACACCACGATAAATATCAGATATCTCAGCTTTCTCCTGTTTCCCACAAAGGCTTCTTTTACAGGAACAAGGAACTTATCCTTATCCTCATTTATATAGATAAGATCATTCTGATCAAGATCTCTTTTTTCTACCTCGTTCCTACAGAGCTTCTGATACGGAAAGGCGGAATATACAAAGGTCCCCTCCTCTTCTGTCTTTACAGCGGCAACATCATCAGCCATTATTCCATATCCTCTTTCCAGCAGTACTCTGGTAAGAGAGGATTTGCCTGCTCCGGGAACACCGGAAATAAGAAATGCACCTTCTTTGTCAGCAATGGCGCTGCAATGTACAGCAAGTGTATGCCTTTGCAAAAGAAGCATAGCAAGGCAAAAGCCAAGGAGCCAGGGTCCTATCATCTCAGGAGTATACCCTTCCTTAGGCTCATACATTATTTCTTTTCCCTCAGAAATAATGTAATATCCGCCCTTATTCATCAAGTAGGATTTTTCAAAACCGATATCATAGGCCCTGATATTATTTTTTTCCAGATAATCTGTAACCTGCTCCCGAATTTCTCCTCGGATTATAACAACATCGGCAGATTCCGGTTCATCTGTAGGAACTAACTGAAGAAATTCCACATCTGTTTCTATTAAAAGTCCGTAGATTTTATATCTGAACATAAATTATTCTTCCTGTGATCTGTTTACTCTTTGAAACACAGTTTATCTTAACACAATTCCCTATAAGTATGAACAATAAAAAGTCCCTCGCAAAAGCGGGGGACTGTAATATCGTTATTATATTTTTAAGCAAACATAACATTCATAGACTGCTGCTTTTGTGCCTGAAGCTGGTTTTGCTGATACATCTCAACAACCTGCTTGTTGCTCTTTTCCTGCTGAGCTTTTACTGCTGTTTCCTCTTCTTGTTTCTGTGGAGCAACGCCAAGGTCCATAGCTGCTTTTGATGTATAACTGAGAACCTGAGCCGGATCATAAGCTGCCTTCTTGGGGTTCTTCTGAGCTTCTTCCTCAGCTTCAGCCTTTTCAGCTGCCTTTTCCTTAATGGCCTGTGTAGCTGTCTTTACTTCCTGAGGATCTGAAGTCTTCTGAGGATTTGAAAGCTCTTTGATCTTTTCTGCCATCTTGGACATTCCGGACTCTTCTTTTTTATTCTGAGCCACGTTCTGAGCCTGAGCCTTGTCTTCAGTAACCTTCTGGTTTTTATCTTCAACAACGTTCTGAGTTTTTTCTGCAGAAACGTTATTTGTCATGTTCTGGTATGGTGAGTAAGCAGAATATCCGCTCACAGAAGAAATGCTACTCATAATGACCTCCTAATCTTCGGCCATCCCTGCCGATCAAGCGCTTCCCTGCATTATAAGCATC
This sequence comes from Butyrivibrio sp. MC2021, assembly GCF_000621605.1. Classification (GTDB taxonomy): domain Bacteria; phylum Bacillota; class Clostridia; order Lachnospirales; family Lachnospiraceae; genus Butyrivibrio. The sequence goes on from NZ_JHXX01000001.1 coordinate 650,148, forward strand.
CTTGCATTCGCTTCCCTGCAATTATTCGCATCCCTGCTTAAGCTTCCCTGCTATATTTTATTCAGCTTCCCTGCTTTAGCCTCCCTGCCATTTATTCCGCGTCCCTGCGTCAGCCTCTTTGCCGTTTATTTCGCATCCTTGCGTTAGCCTCCCTGCTAAATCCGACAACCTTGCCGGCCACATCCATGTGTTTTGTTCCTTCGTTAGCCCTATATTAACACCGGTCAACAGAAAAAATTATTTAAAAAGTATAAAATCCGGGGTTAAACGGGTCTTTGTTTCAGATTGGAAATAAAGAAGACGAAATAATTTTTTATCCTGCATTTTTATGCTTTTTAATTGAATAAGCCTAGAACGGATCAGAAAAATAAGAAAAAATAAAAAAAATCTAAAAAAATTATAAAATGTTCACGATTTGTACACATTTTAGAGTTATTATAATATCAAGTTAGTGATGCAACGGTTCATTCGAACCAATCACTATCTCCCCCTCATAAGAAAATCGCAGGCACTCACGTCCCCCCGTGGGTGTTTTTGCGTTATAGGATGAATTATTATTCAATCCGAATATTTCTTATATAATCCCATAAGCTTTTCTATTTCTTCCTGGCTTAAGTTTTCCGTAGCATATTCAATGAGGCCTTCCTTATCATTATTATTTACGTATTCCATCACCTCAGTAACAGTTTCGGCATCCATATGCTCTTCAACGATTCCTGCCAAAGTCTCTTTATCTTCCTTACTCATATTGCCGATGGCTTCCTTAACCTTCTCATTATCACCGGCAATTATCTCAGCATGATCCGTCAGAACCTCAACAGTTTTTTCCGCTGCAACCTGTTTTGTTTTTTGCTTTATCATAGGAAGTGCAACTTTTATAAAAATCATTATCACAACACATAATACTATCAATGTAAAGATGAGCCTAGTCATACTCCCGCTTCTGCTGGGCCCTGTGGTATCATATTTAACTGTATTGCGTTTATTTTTTGACATTTTTTCTTAGTCTCCTATAGTTATTTTAGAATAGGTTATATTTCTTTTAGAGTTTTGACACAGTTTAGCAACAAGTCATCTGTAATATATAATCTATCAGAAGGACAACTTCTGAACCCCCAACAATACTTTTTTTCATACACGGGTTGTTTGGTTCCCCACCGAACAACCCCTCCTCCCTAAAATATCCACCGCTTTGCCGGTGGTTTTTCTTTGTCTTTCTAAATGAAAATAACCTTTTTCTATAATATCACAAAAAAGAGGCCCAGACTGACTCAAACTGTAACGCCCCACTGACTCTTTTTTATTTAGTAAATTTAGCCTTGATATTGAGTTTCAAAATGAACGATAATTAGAATATAACTTTTTATATTATTCAGAGGTGAAAATGAAAGAAACTGCTAAAGAATCCAAATTTGACAGATTTTTAAAGGTAATAGAAACGGGGTGTAACAAGCTCCCCCAACCGGCCATTATCTTCATGTTTCTCTTTTTGATAACGGCAGTATTATCTCTTATATTGTCCTGTTTTCATATTACGGTGGTAAATCCCGCTTCGGGAGCTGAGGTTGTGGTGCGAAATTTCTTTTCCATTGAGGGACTTTACTGGTTTCTGGCCAATATGATCACCAACTTCACATCCTTCCCGCCCCTGGGACTTGTCCTTGTAATGACTGTGGCGGTAGGGTTTTGCGAGGAGTCAGGACTTATCGAGACCCTGTTAAATGAAAAGATGAAACATATCCTTCCTGCACTTTTGCCCTATGTTGTAGCTTTTATCGGAATAATGGGCAATATAGCCTCGGATACAGCGGTTATCATTATCCCGCCCATTGCAGGACTTTTATACCTGGCTGCGGGAAAGCATCCTGTAGCAGGCATGATCTGTGGCTATGCGGCTGTTCAGGCAGGCTTTTCCGCAAATCTCATGGTGGCAGGTACTGACGGGCTTTTACAGTCTATTACCCAGGGGGTGGTAGACAATTTCCTTGGGGAAGGCGTTTTAACGGTAGATATTACCTGTAACTGGTATTTCATGGCAGCATCCACTTTCCTGTGCACAGCAGTGATCGGTTTTGTCTGCAACCACTTCGTGGACAAGAGATTTGATACTTATGTTCCTGTGGAGGGAATGGAGATAAAGAGAGAAAGACAGGCGACCCCTGCTGAGAAAAAGGCTCTTCTCTGGGCAGGAATCTCCATGCAGATCTTCCTGGTGCTGATAGTGGTTCTGACAATATGGGGACCACTTGGAGTTGTAGTTGGGAAGGAGGAAGAAGGTGCCAGAGCTTTCGTTGGCTCATATCTTCTTAAGAACCTTGTGACTATACTGGTGTTTTTCTTCGCTGTTCCCGGTATTGTGTACGGCGCCATCGCCGGCAAGTTCAAGAGTCTTAATGATATTTACAGTGCCATGGTCAAGATCATGGGGAGGCTCAGTGGATACCTGGTGTTCTGCTTCTTCTGCGCCCAGTTCCAAAAGACCTTTTCTTGGACCAACATTGATCAGCTGCTGGCTATAAACGGCGCTAATTTCCTTAATGCCACAGGATTTACGGGCTATGGCATGATAATCACCTTTATCATCTTCAGCAGCCTGATTAATATTTTTATCACCTCGGCTTCGGCCAAGTGGGCAATCTTTGCGCCGGTCTTCATCCCTATGATGATCCTAGCGGGCAATTATCACCCCGCCATGACGCAGATATTCTACCGACTTGGGGATTCGGCAACCAACTGCTTTACTCCGTTTTCGCCCTATCTGTGGGTTACATTAAAGGCTGCCCAGGATATGTACGATCCAAAGCTTAAGCTCGGTACGCTGGTGTCGAATCTTATCCCGATTTCTGTAGTGCTCACCGTTTTGTGGATCGTATTCCTTGTGGTATGGATGATGCTGGGAATCCCCATCGGACCGGGAGTTACAGTATTTATGCCAGCAAGCTAAACTCAGAGAAATCAATAATGAGTCAGTGGGTCTGTGCCTCTTTTTACATATTCTATCATATTTATACTTATCAGATTCTGATCATGCCGCCATAATCCTCAAATTCTCCTACACTTACAGGTTTGGAGAAATAGTATCCCTGGAAGAGATCGCAGCCCATTTCTTTCAACATATCCAGCTGATCTATGGTCTCAACGCCCTCTGCGATGGTGACCATATGAAGGGCCTTGGCCATATGAAGAATGTGCTCCAGGATGATTCTGGATCTTCCGTTGTCCTTATTGGAATCCAGGAATTTCATATCTATCTTAAGGACATCCACATGGAAATCCTTCAGCAGATTAAGGGATGAATAGCCGGATCCAAAGTCGTCCATTTCCACAATGAAGCCCTTTTGTCTGAGCCTTTCCATAAGTTCAATGCATCTGCCGATATTGCCGGCAATGGCTGTCTCCGTGATTTCCAGATTAAGTTTCTCCGGATCAATATCATATTTTTTTACAAGGTCGTTAAATACCACCTCGATATTCAAAAACTGAAGATCCTTGGGTGAGATATTGACGGATATCCTGTATTTATCCTTATCGGTTCCCTTCCACTCAGCCAGCTGCTTTGCCGCCAGTTCCCATACATACTGATCCATCTTATAGATAAGATTGGCGCTTTCCAGTACTCCGATGAACTTTCCCGGAGGAATGATTCCCTTTTCAGGGTGTATCCATCTGGCCAGGGCCTCGCCGCCGATGACTCTTCCGTCGCACTCCGCCTGAGGCTGTAAAAATATGTGGAACTCACCGTTTTCCAGGGCCTCGTTAAAGCTGTTTATGATCTCGTTTTCATGAAGAGTATTTTTCATTATCTCTTCGTCATAATATGCAATGGAAAGCTCCTTATTATTCAAGGATATGGTATCAATAGCCATTCTCGCCTTATCAAGCATATCATGCACGGGAAGGAAGTTGCTCTCTATCTCGTAAACTCCCAGCTGGAACCTGAGGCTGAAGACGCTGTTATCCAAAAGCTTGGCACTCTCATGGACTCCGTCCCTGAATCTCTGCTCATCAAAGCGGTCTTTTCTCATGAACATAACAAATTCATCGGAATGAGTTCTTCCGTATATATCATCTCCAACGCTCCACTTCTCAAGATTTCTTGAAATAGTTCTGAGAAGCTCATCGCCCTTCTCCATACCAAAGAGCTGATTGATCAGCTTAAACTGCTTAATATTGGAGCAGATCATATAATACCTATCGTCCGGATGCTCGGAGAGGGCAGCTCTTACAGCCTTGTAAAAGCCCTCCTGATTATAGATTCCCGTCAGCGAATCATGAGTTTCTCTATATTTTACGCCTCCTGTGTTCACCGCTTCATAGGTAATGTCCATCACAGCGATACAGAAGCCTATCAGTTCCTTTTTCTTTCCATCCATTGCCGTCATCAGGTGCATTTCATAAAGAAATTCCTCACCCTCATAGGAATAGAACTGACTCCAGATAGTGCTTTGGGCTTTGTGGTAATCATACATGATCCAGGACCGCAAGAACTCCTGCATTCTGCTGAGTTCGTTTGGAATATGGAACATCTTGAAGGCCTGTTTATTGGAATAAATGCAGTTATTATCCTCGTCAAAACAGATAAGTCCTATCTCAGAATCCAGCATAGCCTGGGAAATAATGGTATCGCTAAGGTTCTTATTACCCACGATACTCACATAGAGCGCATCCTCGTTGGCAGTAGCACAATCTGTCCTGTTTTCCAGGGCCGGATCATCGACTTCTCTTCCATAGGAAATAAGCTCTATGGCATAGGAATTGAGCTTCTGGCCATCCTCCATGACAGGAGCAGGAATAGAGATAACGTGGCATTCCACTCCATCCTTGATCTCGGTCTTCTCCTGGACCCTGTGCCTTGCGCAGGCCTGGTAGCTGGTGCAATTACTGCATCTGTCGCATTTGCCCCAGATGGTATAGCACAGCTCTTCCTCCGCCAGATTGCCGTCTTTGCCCGCATTCATAGTATGACAGGAGCCGGGCTTTACCAGGCGAACCACGTCATACATGCCCTGCATGCTCTTTACATATTCTTTAAGTTTACTGACTTCTACACCCATAAAATTGATACCCTGTTTCGAATTTTTGACAACATGGTAACGAATTTACATATCTTCTCATTATCATTTTAGCCTTATTCCGATGATAAAGCCATTAACTTTTCTTAAACTTTTAGACAAAAATGCCTTGAAAGTGCGAGCTTCCAAGGCATCTTAATAGATTCAATATTATGATTTAAACAGTGTGGCAAGAATTCCTCTTCCAAGGCTTGCTCCGATGTTGCCTCCGAGAGTCTTACCGAATTTACCAAACTTTCCGCCGAAGGCCTTTCCTGCTTCACGGCCCACGGTTCCTGCAACAGCGTTACCCACTGCCTTGGCAGCCTGCTTTTTCTTTCTGTCCTCTGCTGCCTTGGCCTTCTCAGCTGCCTTGGCTGCTGCAACTTCTTCCTTGGCCTTAGCCTTGGCTGCTGCCTCTTCCTCTTTTGCCTTAGCCTTGGCTGCTTCTTCCTCCTCTTTTGCCTTGGCATCCGCAAGGCCCTTTCTCTCAAGGAACTCATAGGCTGAATCGGGGTCTTCAGGCTCATAATACTTACTGTAAAGAAGGCTCTGCTTGATCTCTTTTTCCCTGAGAGCATCGTCTATGCCGCCCATATAGCTCTGGGGAGGAAGGATCTTGACCTTCTGGCACACTGTGGGAGTTCCGTCCTCGGAAAGGAATGAGCAGACAGCCTCTCCTGTGCCCAGCTCCTGGATAACATCCACAGTCTTAAACTCTGGATTCTCGCGGAAGGAATCAGCTGCTGCCTTGACAGCCTTCATATCGGAAGGTGTATAGGCATGGAGCGCATGCTGGATCTTGTTTCCGAGCTGAGCCAGAACGCCGTCCGGAATATCCCTTGGATTCTGGGTTACAAAATAGATGCCAACTCCCTTGGATCTGATGAGCTTAACCACCTGCTCGATCTTATCCATAAGGTGCTTAGGCGTATCCTTGAAAAGAAGGTGAGCCTCGTCAAAGAAAAATACCATCTTGGGCTTGTCCAGATCTCCAACCTCAGGCAGTGTCTCAAAGAGCTCAGACATCATCCAGAGAAGGAATGTGGCATAAAGAGTGCCGTTATTGATAAGGCTTGTGGAATCAAGGATAGAGATCATGCCCTTGCCACCCTCGCCCTGAGCAAACCAGTCCTTGATGTTAAGGGCAGGCTCAAAGAAGAACTTGTCTCCCCCTGCGATCTCAAGGGAAACAATGGCACGCATGATGGCGGATACGGAAACCTTACTGATGTTGCCGTAGTCAGCCGCAAAATCCTTATTATTTTCCGAAATATAATTAAGCATGGCCTTCAGGTCCTTGGTATCGATAAGAAGAAGGTCATTGTCATCTGCAATCTTGAATGCAATTGAGAGGATGTCTCTCTGAAGATCGTTAAGACCAAGAATTCTCGCAAGAAGAAGCGGTCCCATCTCTGAAACTGTGGTTCTTAAGGGAATACCCTTTTCACCGAATACATCCCAGAAGGTTGCAGGATATTTCTGATACTTAAAGCCGGCCTCCTCAAGACCAAACTTCTGTATTCTCTTCTGCATGTCCTCTGAGTCTTTTCCCTCTACAACCATTCCGGAAAGGTCTCCCTTGACGTCCGCAAGAAATACCGGAACCCCCATGTCGCTGAAGGACTCTGCCAGAACCTTAAGAGTTATGGTCTTACCGGTACCGGTGGCGCCGGCAATAAGGCCATGTCTGTTAGCCATCTTAGGCAAAAGATATACGTTCTCCCCATCCAGGGTGTTAGCCACCCAAACTTTACCTTCTCTATACATACTCTCCTCCTTAAGTTTATCGTAAACTCAGTTGCCTACTATTATAGCACTACATGCGCCTTACGTGGTAGCCACAGTTGACCATCCAAACATTAGTTCATATAATTATTATATGGAAAAAGAACGTTCTTACATCTGCATAGATCTCAAGTCCTTCTATGCCTCGGTGGAGTGCGTGGAAAGAGGGCTTGACGTCATGACTACCCGTCTTGTTGTTGCGGATCCTACCCGCTCCGACAAGACTATTTGTCTTGCGGTTTCCCCGGCCCTGAAGGCCCTCGGGATCCCCGGCAGATGCAGAGTTTTTGAAATTCCCAAGCACATCGATTACATAATGGCCCCTCCCAGGATGCAGAAATATCTGGATTACTCCGCAGAGGTTTACGCCATTTATCTTAAGTATATTTCTAAGGACGATATCCATGTTTACTCCGTGGATGAGGCCTTCATGGATGTTACGGATTACCTGTCGCTATACCAGATGAGCGCCCGGGAGCTGGGCCAGAGGATCATCAGTGATATTCACGAAACTCTTGGACTTCGGGCCACCTGCGGCATCGGGACCAACCTCTTTCTTACCAAGGTTGCTCTGGATATAACCGCCAAGCACTCCCCTGACTTTATCGGAGAACTGGACGAAAAGACCTATCGCGAGACTCTGTGGGATCACAAGCCCCTCACTGACTTCTGGCGGGTGGGCAAGGGTATCGCCAACAGGCTTGCTACCTACGGAATGCTCACCATGCGGGATATAGCTTATGGAGATGAGGATCTTCTGTACAAGCTTTTTGGTGTCAATGCAGAGCTGCTTATTGACCACGCCTGGGGCCGGGAGCCTGTTTCCATCCAGGATATACGCTCCTACGAATCCCAGTCCCACTCCCTCACTCAGGGCCAGGTTCTTATGAGTGATTACACCTTTGAAAAGGGTCTTGTTATAGCCAAGGAAATGATGGATGTCATGTGCCTTGATCTGGTGGACAAGGAGCTGGTTTCCAAGTCCTTTACCCTGATGGTGGGCTACGCCAAGAGTGCGCCTCTCCCCTCCGCCAAGGGCACATTTTCCCTGGACACACCAACCAATGCTTCTTCTATTTTGATTCCAAAGATCGCGGAGCTCTATACTCAGATTGTGAATCCGGCGTACCTTGTCCGGAGGATGTATGTGGTCTGCAACGGTGTCACCAACGAAGAATATATGCAGTACTCCTTCTTTATGCCCGCTGAGGATCTTGAGAAAAACCGGAAGGTTCAGAAGGCAGTACTGGAGATAAAAAACAAATTCGGCAAAAATGCTATTTTAAAGGGACTTAACTTTGAAGAAGGGGCCACGACAAGAGAACGCAACAATCAGATAGGTGGCCACAAAGCGTGATAGTGATTTTATTTGAGGATTGATATATGGCAAGACAAAAGATGAGTATGGACAAAAGGGCTGCTCAGTTCCTACCCTTCCAGGCAGTGAAGGGACTGGATGAGGCCCTGAGGTCCAAGGAAAAAATCGTAGTAGAAAAGCCTGAGTATTCAGAATATATGCTGGAAGAGCTTGATAAAAAGATGCATGAGGTGCGAAAAGGCCGCATCATCACCTGCATCTACTATCAAAAAGGCGAATACATCAAGCTCACCGGCCTGGTGGCCAGATTCGATGAAGTAGCCCGTATTCTTCAGATCGTTAACACTAAGATAGAGTTCGATAATATTCTTGATATCATTACAGATGAACGTTAGTCTGATTTTGAATCATCAATGTTTCTCAAAGTATGCAAAGGCTATAGCTCCGGGGCCTGCATAGGTTCCGATGGTTGAGCCAACTTCAGCATACTGGATCTTATCTTCATTTCCTTCATAGAGTTCTTTGGAGTCCTCAACATATTTTCTAAGAAGTTCATCAGATAATCCTGTATATCCAAGGCATGTAGGCTTTGAGAGATCTATGCCGCCTGTTTTCCTTATAAATTCCATCAGCATATTGTGCTTATTTTTTGAGCCTCTTGCTTTACCAAGGATTTTTACTACTCCATCTTCTATTGTCAGTACAGGCTTGATCATCAGGAAATTTCCCGCAAAGGCAGCCGCAGATGACAGTCTTCCGCCAAGCTTCAGATATTCAAGGGTATCAAAGGCTGCGATAACATGGGCATACTTCAGTTCTTCTGAAATAGCTTCAGTTATTTCTTTTGCGCTCATACCCTGGTCTCTCATCTGAACTGCTCTCTGTACAATGACAAGCTGTGAAATACAAAACTGCTTGGTATCCACAACAAACACCTTATCCGGATACTCCTGTGCAGCTACACACGCACTCTGGTATGAGCCGGATACTCCGGAAGAAAGAGTAAAGCAGACCACATCATCCCCTTCTTCTATGGCCTTCTCATACTCTGCACCGTACTCGTATGGAGTTATCTGGCTGGTTTTAGGAACTTCTCCGGTTTCCACCAATTTTATGTAGAATTCTTTACAGGACAGTGTGACGCCGTCAAGATACTCCTCTTCCCCAAATCTGACTTTGAGGGGAAGCACCGTGATTCCCCACTGTTTTGCTTTCTCCTGTGATATATCACTTGCTGAATCCGTAATGATCCTGACTGCCATTTTAGAACTCCTCCCAATAAAAAGCTTTGTTTTCCCCTATTGATTATTATGACCAACATTCATTATTTTAACGTATTCGTTTCCACGCCATGCTGTTATTTACTGTTATGCGTGTCTTTTTTATTATTGTAGTTTCCAAACCGCTCACTAGGATAGCATAAAAAAACGGGAGCCGCAATAGCAGCTCCTGTTTTTATCCTTTAGGAAAATCATCATACTTAAGGTTATCTCTTGGATCATAATCATCATATCCGGCATCACCAAATACATCTGCATCCCCTGCATATTCAACAAGTTCAGATGCATATTGGGGGTCTGTCAGTATCTTCCTGAAAAGCCCATGGCATCCTTCCGATACATCGCGCCAGGTAGCATCGAAATTCCCGGTATACCAGGGATCCGCCACATCACCGCTTCTGTCAGTAAAGTCCAGCATTTTGTAGACCTTTTTATCCGGATCACCGCCAAATATACCATTTAGATTTCTCATATTTGCGCTGTCCATACCGATGATGAAATCAAACTTGCCATAGTCAGCCCTGCTGGTAAGCCTCGCCCTTTTGGCACTAACTCCCAGCTCATTGTCAGAAGTTCCTATCCCATGCTCTCTGAGCTTGGCCCTGGCCGGCGGATACACCGGACTTCCCACTCCATTCCATATCTCATCGGTATGAGTCGCCGATGACTCAATATGAAAAGCCTGTGAAAGCCCCTGTTTATTAACAATATCCTTCATAACAAATTCGGCCATTGTTGAACGGCATATATTGCCGTGGCAGACGAATAAAATTCTTATCATTTCTCTAAAGCCCTCTATTTCTGCGGTTTTAGTCGCACAAGTTGAGCGACAAGTTGGCAGACAACGGAAAAATCAACGTTATCTTTTAGCTATATATTTACAATAATTATCAGTGCGCATATAACAACAGTGATCAGGTTGCAGAAACTTGCGATGCCTGCGACCGGAAGGAGGACCAATGGGCCCTTCTTTTTTATAATAACGAAAAGACATCCCATATCTGGAATGTCCTTCTAACAAGAACGCCGGACCGGACAGCTTATCATCTGCCTTAAATCCTCATGCAGTTTGCGACGATTTATCTCGCTTACATAACCATATCATGTATCGTCTAAAAGTAAAAGTATGTTATTCTGAACATTGGCTTTTTATAATTTCAGAAAGATTCTGCAAAACAAACTCTTGTCCCATCTTGTCATATTCTATCCTGTAATAGGCGGTTCCGTTCATGCTAGTTTGCAAAGAATGTGTTATTCCAACAGCCTGTCCCTTTTCTGTAGTCAATGTTACTTTTTTATTTAGCTGATTATCCTCTTTTTCTATCAAATAGCCATTCTTCTTGAGCCAATCAGTTATCACTTTATATGACAACTTTTTGTATTCTTTTTCATCTATCCCAGAATTCAATTGTTCTGTAAATCTTGTTATCGTTTTTGTCTCTATAAACTGATACTCAGAAAGTGACTCCATAGGGAATTCCTTTTTCTTAATCCCTGAAGTTTTTCCAATCACTCCACCATTTTCCTTAAGCGCTAAAAGCACATCTTTGATAAAAAACATACATCTGATAACATTAGGATCATTCATAACATCATCATTATCTGCCGGCATATTGTTTATAGGATTTTTTCCATCTGCTATACGATTTACATAAATAAGTGCTTTATCCAATTTTTCTAAATCGAACTGTCCCATTTAGTTATTCTCCATTTTCATTTTCATTATCATTATCATTTTCATACTCGATATCTATGATGTTCTCTATAAGCCCAACAACAGCATCATTAAGTTGCATCGCATTTTGACTTGTGATGACGGGCTTACCGGTTTCTGCCTCAATATTCTTTCTGGCATCTCCAGCAATCTGTCCGCCTCTTTTTGCTATCGTTTTGTTTTCATCAAGTCCCTGCGGATTATGTACTTTAGTTAGCTCAGTAGTAGTTGCTTCTGCCAACATATTTAATGCAAGCTCAAGAGTACTCATGTTATCTCTTAGGTTTTCTTTTTTGAGTCCCTTAAGATTCTTGTACTGTCTTGTTGACATGCCTGACCAGGCTCTGGTAACTTCATCTGTCAAGATAGCAAACTCTTTTCCCTGTTTAACACCATGGCCTTTCCACTGATCCGTTAGCTCTTTTCTTGCACGAATTGTCTGAAGTCTTTGATTAATCCAGTCAGCATCATATCCTAGTCTTGCATATGTTTCCAGCGCTCGGTCTATCGTAAGTTCAGGATCTATAGTCTCCTCAATCCTTTCACGGCCAACCTGTGCCAGCCACATCTTAAATGGTTCAGCCTTCTTGGAAGGAATTGACTGGATAATTCTTAGAAGTTGTTCAGTATTTGCTACATCAGTAAATCGCTTTCTCCCATCTTTAGCAGTCATTTTCAAAGCGTGACAATTTGTCACGGTTTCATTTCCTTCTTCTTTCAGTCTTTGCTTTAGTTTCCTCCAATATGTAGTCGGATCCTTACTTTCAGTTAAAACACCCGCCACATCAACTATTGAGAAATACCACTCCTCTTCATCTTCTACCCATGCGGTTCTAATAGGTTGACTTTCAAATAATTGTACTTTATCTGTCATCATCGTTGTCCCCATTTTTCTCTACATTTTTACTTCCCACCAGTTTTTCCATTTCGATTTTATACGCCATCAATCTCAAAAGATAATCTGGCATTTTCCTATTTCCCAATTCCCAATCCTGCAGTGTACGATACGGAATTTCAAAATACGCACAAAACTCTTTTCTCGACATTCCAGTACTGTTTCTTAATTCTATCAAATAATCTCTGCTATCCATGCAAGTCACCCCGTTCATTCAATGCCTTTATACTCAATGCGTATTATCAGTATATGCATACGCGATGCGTGTTGTCAATAAAAAATGTCGATCAACTATACAGTCAACCGACATTTTTATTATTGTTGTTTACCCGATTACCCTAACGACAAGTTGCAATTCAAAATATTAGATAATCAAAGCACTTTCTAAAAAACAAAAAGGGTAAATCGAGGGTAAACATTATAATCTCTTAATAGAATGTTCTCACCACACGGCTTTGCTACATTTTGTTAGTACTATGCCGTGGCAGACGAATAAAATGTCTCTGTTATTCGTTCCCACTGTGCGTTTTTTCGCACCGATACTATAGCGATACCGTAAACGTACTTCCGCTTCCCGGCCAGCTGGAAACAGTAATTTCTCCACCACATAACGTGACGATACGTCTAACTATTGCAAGTCCTATGCCACTTCCCTTGTTAAGGCTGACAGTGTCATTCTGATAGTATTTGTCAAAGATATGACGGCATGTTTCGTCATCCATTCCAATGCCACTATCCGTTATGCTCACGATAACATTGTCATTCTCTTTTCTACCTTTTATTTCAATTCTACCGCCCTGAGGGGTAAACTTTACTGCATTGTTAAGCAGATTAATCCAGACATGCTCAAGGATTTCTTCATTGCCATTGTAAAAGAGCTTTAAATCCTCGTCCATAACTATCTCAATTTCTTTATCTTCAATTGGCTTTTCCAAAAGGATTATGCAACGCCTTAGCTGCTCGGCCAAATCAATACTCTTTTTATCTGCCACTATCTGCATTGCTTCAACCTTGGACAAGAGCAGGGTGTTCTGCGACAGATTCAGCAGTCTTCGTGACTCATCCTCTATCATCTTAAGGTATTCATCCCGTTCCTCTTTTTCGAGCCCATCCGCAGATTGCAAAAGGACCTCTGCAAACCCATTTATCGCTGTGATTGGAGTTTTAAATTCATGGGCAAACTCGTTTGTAAAATCCTCCATCTCCTGCCTTGTTTTCTTTAGCTCAGCAGTCATAGCATTAAACTGTTCATATAAAACCTTATACTCTCCTGCATCTTTAAGCTCTATCTGATATGAAAGGTTGCCTTCGGAAACCTCGTTCATTCCCTGGGCAAGTCTCTCCATTCTCCGGGATATGGATTTCACAACAGGACTTAATGAAAAATAACAAACAAGGCCCATCAATGGGATCATTGCAAGCATCGTGAGAGAGCTTCTGTCATCGAAATCAAAAACCGCAGCTCCAATAAGTCCATAGGCCATCACACCGCCTATAGTAACCATCATGCCTATATAATATACCCAATTCAAGCCTTTTATCTTGAACTTTTTCGCATCTGTCTTGTATTTTTTCATGCTATTCACCCTTAGGTCAATAATTTCTGATTTACAAATTATTGGTTTATTACTGCCTTGTAGCCTACTCCCCGTTGAGAAATAATCTCAAAGGCCGTACAGCCTTCCAGTTTATTCCTGATTCGATTAATGTAAACCTTTATAGTATTGTAATCAGTCTCAGTCTCATATCCCCAGATTTCATCCATTATCTGCTGTTTTGTAAAGGTAACACCCGGATATGACAAAAGCTTATAAAGGAGCTTAAACTCAGTATCCGTCAGATCCAGATCTTTATCATTCAGCCTTGCATACATACCATTTTCTGATATAACAAAGTCTCCAACACAAATTTCTTTTTCGCTGTTTATCCTGGATCTTCGAAGTATCGCCTCAATATGCCAAGTAAGCTCCTCATAGTCTATGGGTTTGGTCAAATACTCATCTATCCCCAGCTCATAACCTTTCTTTTTGTGGGAGAAATCTCCCATGGCAGTAAGCATAATAACGGGAGTTGCATCCCCTATAGAGCGCAACTCCCGTACCAGTTCATAACCATCCATTCTTGGCATGCAAACATCGACAATCATAAGATCGACCTTTGTCTCTTCAAGTTTATCTAAGGCATCCTTGCCATCTACAGCCTCAATTATCTCATACTTATCCCGAAGCTTAACCTTGGTAAGGAGCCGTACTGCTTTTTCATCTTCCACCAAAAGAATCTTAATCATTACATCTTTCTCTAAGCTTTACTATAGCAAATACAGCCGCACCTACAACAGCAGTTCCAATTCCAATTTTATTCATGAGTATTCTTTCCTTTCCATTTTAATTCAATTTACATATATCATGCAATCTTGCCGGCAGCTTTAAGCCATTTAACTTCATCATGTATGGTCTCCTGATAGGATCTTGTGTGATATCCAAGCTCCTTCTTTGCCTTCGATGAATCAAATGTATTGTTGCGAGCAAGGTTATAAACCGAGAAAGTAGTCATAATAGGCTTTGTTCCGGTTCTTTTTGCCTTGTTTTCCATCATCTTGCCCATGAGATTTGCTGCCCATATAGGAAGGAACATCTTTACCGGCTTGCATCCGCTCTCATCACTTACCAGCTTACAGAACTCCCTGAAGGAAACAGGCTCATTGCCAAGAATATAGCACTGTCCCTTTTTTCCCTTATCAATAGCTGCTATTGTTCCGGCAGCTAGGTCCCTTACATCACATAGGTTAAAAGTGCCATCGACTCCTGCAGGCATTTCACCATTTATTATCTTTATAAGATTTCCTGTGGTCTCTCCGATTGCAAAGTCCTCCGGGCCCATTATTCCGCTTGGATGAACAACACACGCATTAAGTCCTTCATTTTCTACTGCATCAAGTACAGCCTGTGTTGCAAGCGCCTTACTCTGCGAATAACAGCCAAGAACCTTGTCCTCATCAAAATGATCAACCTCTCTTATCTTCTGTCCCTTTGGAAGCTCAGGTATCGCCCCTGTAGAGCTGCAGTATACAAGCTTCTTGCACTCTTTATGTGAAAGGCACAGGTCGATAATGTTCTGGGTTCCGCCCACATTTACATCCATAATCTTCTGGTTATAATCAGGGTTTATTGAGACAATACTTGCTATATGAAGCACGATGCTCTCCATTCCCTCAGGAACAGTAAAAAACTTTT
This sequence comes from Butyrivibrio sp. MC2021, assembly GCF_000621605.1. Taxonomy (GTDB): domain Bacteria; phylum Bacillota; class Clostridia; order Lachnospirales; family Lachnospiraceae; genus Butyrivibrio. The sequence continues at coordinate 665,427 of NZ_JHXX01000001.1, forward strand.
CTAAAGACTCCTTATTTGTAAGATCGCCCTCAACAACCTCAGCCTCCTTAGGAACAAATCTCATTGCCGGGTCATTGGGAAGAACAAAAGCTCTTACCTTATCTCCTCTTTCTACCAGCTGTCTGCAGATTGTTCCGCCAAGGAAGCCTGCTGCGCCTGTTACAAGAATCATTGTGTTATTGTTATTCTTAGACATAAAAATATCCTCCATATTATCAATTTGCTATTCCTAAGCACCTGCGTGCTTTTGTTTCCTGTTGATAATATGAGGATATTCTTTAATGGTAAATTGAAAGTAAAAACTCTTGATTATTTCTTAAACATTTTTCCGTTTGTGCATCCACCATCGCATAAGACGTCAACACCTGCAAGATATCCGTTTCTCTCATCTGCCACGGTAGCAATTGCAAATCCTGATTTCTGATACTCACCTTTTGCCAGATTGCTCTTTTTTACCAATTTCTTTACAAATAATTCCTCATCTGTTTCTGCAAGAGCATACACCTTCCTGCTTATAAGGAATTTAGGAAGCACATAGGCTGCCTTCCAGCTTAGAGACTGTCCTTCCGGATAGTACAATAATCTTATCCTTAGGCATACACTTTGCTGTCTCCAGTCCCATTCCACTTCCACCGCCTGTTATTACACATACATTTTTCATTGGTCATGCTCCATTTTTTGCTTTATAAACCACTTTGAACTCACCTGAAGGCTCTTAACCGGGTCATTATCTATCCAGTTTTTGTGGGTCTCAAGAACGATCGCTTCTACTCTGGTATTTGCCTTTACGGCTTCCAAGATAGTTCCGAGAGCCATATTACCTGTGCCTAGTTCCGCGGCGTCCTCTTTAAGTATAGGCGTAATAAAAGGCCCCTTCTTCCTGCAGCCCCTGTCATTTATGTGCCACATCACCATCCTGTCTGACAGTTTGTTTATAAGGGCTGTGACATCGGCACCTCCATCTGCCATCCAGTATGTATCAAGCTCGAAGTTGACATACTGCGGATCTGTGTTTTCTACGATCAGATCATAGGCGGTCTTTTCTTCTGAGACCCTCTGCAGCTCTACGTTGTGATTGTGATAAAGAAGTTTTACTCCATAGGGTAAAAGAGCTTCTCCCGCCTTATTAAGCCTCTCAGCAAGTTTTTTTACCTCAGAAGCATTCCCGTAATCAAACCTGTACATACCGGTTATAACAACGGTATCTGTTCCAAAGCTCATGGCTTCTTTAGCAACAGCCTCAGGGTTTTCTTCAATGCTGTTCAGATAGCTGTGCAGACTTATAACCTTCAGCCCACTTTCAGCGATCAGCTCCTTCCAGTTAAGTTTCCCTCCACTTCCCGTGGGCATGCCGGCAAATTTAGTAAGCAGCCTCACAATAAAGGGAGTTGGTTTTATCATAAACTCATTTAGCTCAATGCCGTCATATCCGGCATCTTTAATTGCTTTTAGTGTGCTAAATGCACTCTCATGACTGTTGCACCTGCTTCCGATCATTATCTGTTGCACACCCGTCAGTACTGTGTCTTTCATTATTTCAAATAGCCTCCAAGATGCTTCAAACTGGGCTTTGGTGCCCTGATCTGTGTTTTCCTGTCAACTGCGCAAAGACCAAATGTCAGCGCATAACCTTTCTGCCACTCAAAATTATCGATAAGTGACCAGTGGCAGTATCCGATGACAGGAATTCCATCATTTATACAGCTCTGAACACCCTCAATTGCCTTGTCGATAAACTCAACTCTCTGCTTATCATCTGCTGTTGCTATTCCATTTTCGGTAACCATGATCGGAACATTTGGCATCTCCTCATGCACGCGTCTTATTACATGCTCAAGGGCTTCAGGGTATACTTCGTAATCCATCTGTGTCATGGCTGTTCCCTCCGGAACAGGCACTATTCCATCAGGGCCGTAAGTTGTTCTGGTATAGTTCTGAAGTCCGAAGAAATCATCATCCTTGATGTAAGGAATGTAATGACTGAACTCCTCGTTCCAGTCGCTGTCTGCGCGCTCCTTGCCACCTTCTATGTACTGGCAGTCGTGCAGGGAAAGCGTAATACCAACCTGAATATCCGGATTAACAGCCTTGATTGCTTCCTTGGCTGCCTGATGCGCCTTTATAACTATCATATCGCCATTTGCATCTGTTGCAGAAACAAATGTATGCGGTTGAGGATCTCCGAATACTTTGGCATTCTCCATTGCTGCCAGCTTCATTTTCTCCATCGGGTCAGAGAGATTAAGTCCAACCTGAACCTGTCCCTCCATGGAGTCACCACTGCTTTTGGCTGCATTTGCCATTTTCGCCATCATCTGCTTCTTAAATCTCTCCATGAGAGCGCCTATCTGAAGTCTCATGTTGGCCTCATTTATGGTGCAGATATACTTTATCTCGCTTCCAAGCTGCTCTGTGACGAACCTTGCATAGTTGGCAAAAAGCTCTACAACCTGCTCATTGTCCCAGCCTCCCAGTTTTATAAGCCAGACAGGCGATGTGAAATGCATGAGGGTAATAACCGGCTCAACACCATTGTCCCTGCAGCATTTGATCATCTTCCTGTAATGCTCGATCTCTTTTTCATCAAACTTGCCCTGCTCAGGCTCAATACGTGCCCATTCAACAGAGAATCTGTAAGTGTTAAGGCCTGCATCCGCAAGCATCTTGATGTCTTCTTCGTATCTGTTATAGTGATCCACAGCATCCAGTGAAGGCTCAACAAACTGTGAATACTCCATATTCTCCATTACCCAGTAATCTGAATTTGTATTGTTTCCTTCAACCTGATGGGCTGCAGTAGAAGCGCCCAGCATAAATCCGTTCTCGAACTTGTTCATTTTCCTATCCTCCATAATTTAAATCTCATAACTTCCGCTTGTCAGAATTCTCTTTTCCCCGCCGGGGAGCTCCAGCTCTGCTTCCATTCCTTCAGGAATTTCAAAATGGTAAGCAAAAGTATTCGAGTTCTCAATATATCTCCATTCGGATACTATGCGGCCTTTCGGCGAATCATAGTAGCCCTTTGCAAACTTAAGTTTCTCATCCGGCACTGGCTTTATCAGGACCTTGTCAAAATCGTATCTGATTCCCAAGACACCGGACAAAAGCCATCCGGAAACAGCTCCATAGGAGTAGTGATTCAGTGAATCATGGACAGTGCCATCTTCTCTGACGCCATCCCAGGTCTCCCAGATAGTGGTAGCACCTTTCTCCACCGCATAGAGCCACGAAGGATAGCTTTTTTGCAACAGCAGCCTGTATGCAGTATCCACATAACCGTAATCTGCAAGCACGCCGCACAGGAAAGGCGTTGAAAGGAAGCCTGTATTAAGATGATAGTCATTTTTCACTACCAGCTCATTTAAGTCTTTAGCAGCTTCCACTGCCTCTTTTTCAGGTAAAAGACAAAACGCAAGAGGCCTTACGTACTCGCACTGCCTGTCTGACCTGATATGTCCGTCCTTGAGAACCAGATATCTGTATGCCTCAGTCGCCTTTTCCGAGATCTCTTTGTACTTATCTGCATCAGCGCTATTTCCGAGAATCTCAGATATTTTGGCGAGAATCCCCGATGAATATGCATAGTAAGCTGTTGCCACTTCAGGCTGGCCATCCTTGAAAGCAGCCATCATAGTCTTCATAACGTCTGCTCCTGGCTCGCACCACTCACCATAGTCCATTCCGGTGTCGATGATGTATTTTCTGTAAGGGTTCTTTCCAAAGCGGTTCTTGAGCTTGCTCTTTCCTGCTCTTCTTCCGAGGAAATCCACCCACTTCTTCATCATTTCATAATTGTCAGCAAGTACCTGCTTATCACCGTATATTCTGTACAGATTCCAGGGCACTATAACAGCCGCATCGCCCCAGCCTACAGAAGCTGAGAACATCTCTGCTATCTTGCCCGGATTTGAGTTCTTGGGACAGATATACGCCATTTTACCGTCGGAGTGCTGCCCTATCCTCACGTTTGCAAGCCATTTCTCGTAAACATTCTTACAGTCCATGAGATATGCTCCGGTCCTCACAAAAACCGCTGCATCGCCTGTCCAGCCTGCTCTCTCTCTTGTAGGGCAGTCGGTCGGTATATCGCAGAAGTTCGACTTCATGGACCATACACTGTTTGCAAAGAGCTTATTTACCGCATCCACGCCACATTCAAAGCCTGCTGTTTCCTTCATGTCAGAATACACAGCTATGCTCTTTATTTTGATGTTTTCTGGTAAAATATCACCCGTTATCTTGGCATATCTGAATCCAAACATCGAAAAATGAGGCTTAAACTCATTCCTGCCCGGATTGCAGATATAGTTTATTTCCTGTTTTATTCCGCCTGATTTGTTCCTGTCTCCGGGCTGGAAATTACTGATTGTGAAGTTTCCGTTTTCATCCAGGGTTTCACCGTGGACGAGGCAGATCTTCTCACCGCCTTTGGCGTTTTCTACAACAAAAGACGTATAACCTGCAAGGTTCTGTCCGAAATCAAATACGCTCTCTCCATTCGGAGTTGTGATAAGTCTGCCTTCAAACACTTCATGTTCCGTAACAAACGGCGATGTCTGGGCTATAAGATTCCCTTTGTCAAAAGACATCTCCCCGGCCTTATGCCACTCACCAAAGCCCGCACCGGCATCACAAGTTTCTCCCAGTTCAAGGTCCGTAAGCTTAATGGTCCCGTTTTCACAGGCATCCCAGCTGCAATCCGTGACAAGTATCGGATTCTCCATGTCTCCATCGCCTATCACTGCGCACAGAAATGAAATATCCTCGCCGTAGAGGTTTCTCACGCCGTCAATTCCGTTGCATCCTCTGTACCAGCCATCACCAAGCGTTATAAATATCTCGTTTTCACCGGGCTTTAGCACTTCAGTGATCTCATACTCCTGGTACTGAAGCCTTTTATCATACTCATCACATCCCGGTGTCAGTCGTGCATCCGTAATTTTCCGGCCATTTATCAATATTTCATACAAGCCATGGGCCGTAGCATATATGCTGACTTTCCCCTCTTTATAAGAGAATGTGGTCCTTAAATAGCCTGCTCCCTTTCTCTTATCAGGTTCTGTCACGGTTTCAGGTGATATCCACTTTGCTTTTTCAAAAATCTTAGCCGCTTCCATCTAACACCTCTTGTGTTCTTTACTGCTTTTTAATATTCATAAGAGCATTTGAAAGTGCCTTAATCTCGTCAGATTCTATATCCATTCCGCCCTGTTGCAGGAGCTTCTTAAGGGGCTGGCGGGCAATCATCTGCTGCATTGCTTCTGAAATCTCTACGCCTTCTCCCATTCCGCCTGCTGTTCTTGATGTCATTGCTGCCATCATCCTGTCGAGAATTGCTTTTCCTTCAGGTATGGCCTGAATCTCTGCCATTGTACTTGAAAGGGAGAGATATCCCTCTTTTTCCTCAGGCTCATCTTTCTTGTCAAACCAGTTTCTGACCTTTTTATCCGGTGCAAAATATGTCGGATTGGGCTCGGAAACCTTTGTTATCTCCATCTCATCCGAAAGTTCTCCGCTCACAGCCTTTATGGTATGAACTCCGCTTATGGGAACATTAAACTTAAAGATATGTTCTCCACTTGCGTTTCCTACTTCTACGCCGTCAACAAAGAGAGTTACGGACTTTTGGTTTGAATATACCTTTATCTCTGTATTATCCTCGATGCGGTCGTGATATCTTTTTCCGCAAAGATGAACGAAAGGCTCATCAGACCACCATGCTTTATAGATATAATAAGCGTCCTTTTTCTGCTTTCTGTCAAAGGTGATGACGCCCTTGTGGTTTTTGCCCGGATCTCCTGCCTCATCTCGTCCAGCTGCAGCAAATTCAAACATATTCCAAAGATATGTTCCCCAGATATATGGACGGGTGCTGAACATTTCAAGCATATGCTCGTGATAAACAGCCTGATAACTCTCTGTATAATCGCCTTTTTCAGGTATTGGAGACTGAAGCGTAATTACTGAATCTGCGCCATACTCCGTAAGTCCTATTGCCACATCGGGATGCTGATTATGGAAATCGTCAAACCACTTGTCATTGTCCTCCATCTCGCCTACATACCAGCCATAGTAGAGGTTGTAGCCGCGAATATCAGGCAGTGTTACAAGAGGCGAGTCTGTCTCAAGAAGGAACAGATTTGCCATGGCAGAATATCTGATAGGATCCATCTCGTGGACAATATCGTTTAATATCCTGTGGTTCTCCAAAAGGTCTTCAGTTACGCCTTGCAGAGATATTTCATTTGAAAGTGCCCAACACATTATTGATGCATGATTGTAATTCTGGCTTATCAGCTCTTTCATCTGGGATATGGTGTTCTCTCTTCCACTGTCCATATGTACGGTAATATATGGAATCTCAGCCCATACCACTATGCCCTTTTCATCGCAAAGATCATAGAAGTACTGATCGTGCTGATAGTGTGCAAGCCTTATGGAATTGGCGCCCATGGAGAGGATGAGTTCAATGTCCTCCCTGTGCATCTCTTTTGTCAGTGCATTGCCAACTCCTGCCCTGTCCTGATGCCTTGAAACTCCTCGAAGCGGATAGCTTTCTCCGTTAAGAAAGAATCCCTTTTGGGGATCAACATGAAACTGCCTTACTCCAAATCTGTCATAAATTCTGTCACACTCTTTTGTTCCATCCAAAAGAGTCGCTGTTATATTGTACAGGAACGGATCCTTGAGACCGTTCCATAAATGTGGCTCTTTTATCGTGATCTTACCGCAGGCAACATATCCACAGGATGCATTCTCTGCCGGAACCACCTCAAACTCCTGCTCTGTTACACCATCAATTGATATTCTTACGCGCTCTCCGCCGCTTGTGTATGCCTTTATTTCAATTTCAGCATCATTTCCGTTTAGTCTTGGTGTGACGTACAGTCCTTTTCCACCATAATAGTCCATGTCAAAGTGCTTTTCATCCACAACCACAAGATAAACATCCCTGTAAATGCCACCATAGAAAGTGAAATCCGCTTTCTGTGGATACACCCTTGTATTGGGCTCGTTGGAAACAGAAACTACCATCTCATTTAAATCTGAAAGTGCCTCTGTAATGTCCGTCCTAAAGCAGGAATATCCGCCATCATGGCTCGCAACCTCACGGCCGTTTAAAACAACTTTTGCAGAGGAGTTAGCGCCTCGAAATTCCACAAACACCCGCTGTCCCTCTTCCATTACCGGTCTTTCAAATGTCTTTTTATAAAGGCAGGTTCCTCTGTAATACTGCTCAGGCCCCGTCTGTCCATCAACAGCATTCCAGGTATGAGGAAGAGTTATGCTTTTGCTCTTTTCCTCTTTTTCAAATATCCAGTTATCATTCCAAAGAATTGTTGTTCGCATGTTTCACCTCTCCTACTTTTTACTGACCCATTGCAGCCTTTTTCTTCTCGCCGATACTCTTCTGGATCTCTTCCATCTTCTCGTATGTGAGCTCAGAATTCTTCATTGCCAGAAGTGTGCAGATCCATCCCACTATAGGGAATCCGATAAGAAGTATTATGGTCATAACTCTGACGCCGAAGGTAAGCGGATCACCCTGCTGAGGCGCTGTAGTTGTATATCCTATAAGTCCGATCATGAGTGTTGCGATAGTTGCACCAAAGGATGAAACTATTTTGTCAATAAAGCTGTAAGTAGCGGATACTGTCGCAGGCATGTATTTTCCTGAGCGATCCATCTCATAGTCAACAACATCCATTCTGAACGCGCTTGTTGATACAGAAACAACCATCTTCATTGCGTTATTTCCAAATGTAAAGAGTACATAAGTGATTGCCATGAGAACTGCTCCGGTTGATAAGTTGCCACCGAATACTGTTCCCACAAGAGTTGTAGGTGTGAATAAAAGATATACCGCAAATGCGATATTCAGTCCGATACAATTCTTGGTCCAGTCGATCATGACCTTTCGGCTACCCTGTTTGCCGGCAATCTTCGCACCTATGATTGCGAAAATAATGGATGGAAGCATTGCCACAGCAGAAAGAATTGATGAAATAGCCATTGATCCAAGCATGATTCCGTTAAGCATCGTGGATACTACCGCTGCAGAGCCTATTGTCTGAGCCAGCTTATCGGATGTTGCAGCCATGATGAATCTCTGAAGCTCTTTGTTTTCTTTAATCAGAGCCAGCATATCCTTAAAGCTTGGCTTTTCATCGGTTTTGCCATCCTTTTTGATTCCTTCGAAATTCTCGGGAATGTCGTATGGAGCAATTCCTATGCATGCCAGAATGTAGAAAAAGAGTGAAACAAGTATTACCACTACATTGTAAGTTGCGAAGTATTCTGTTCCCTGAATGTTATTAAATCTTGGGAGAATCACAGCCGAGGCCACAACGCTCATGATCATTGGCACCAGATATGAATACGCTGTACTCCAGACACCGATTGTAGGACGCTGCTTAGGATCGTTGGTCAGAATGTTCATGTTGATCTGGCCGGCTATACTTACGAATGTATAACCAATGATATAGATCACATAACAGAGAACAAAGAATGTTATTCCTGCTGCGCCCGTAAGTGACAGCTTTGCCCCTATATTACACATCAGTGTTGTAGCAATGGCCATAAGAAGCCATCCAAACATGATTGAAAATCTTACTTTCCCGAATCTTGAATTGAATCTTTCCAGGAAAAAAGCTATTACCGGGTCTGTAATTCCATCCAAAAGCCTTGATCCTGTGATAATAAGTCCTGTAACTGCAACAAGAATTCCAAAGTTGGAATTTCCAATATATGTTGCACCATTCATCAGCAGATAAAATGCCATCTGCCCTGCACCTGTCATCATCGCAAGCGCAATATGCCAGGTTTTAGCTCTTTTATAGGTTACCCCATTTTCTTCTCTTATCAGAGATTTGTTCTTACCCATTATTAACCCCTTTCAGTTGCATGATAATCTTTGAAAGCTTTCCTGTTATTGTCATAGTATCATTTAGTTTCGCATTATGTTAGAATTATTTTATCCCGATTAGTATTATTTTATTGTTTTGAGGAATAAATATGGACCACACTCTTTTTTCAGCTCTTTTAAAAAACCTGCTCTCTGTGGAGGTCACGGATGCAACAGACATGGACAGCTCTCTTTACGCCTTTGAAAAGAAATACTGCTTCAGCATAAAGATGCAGCCCATGTTTACAAACAAGGCGCTTTACTATCTTCTGTCCTCCTCCAAAGAAAGCATGATCTATGAGCTCATAGACCGGCTCGGTATCTGCTTGTCCTTTTTTACGTTTGATAACAGGATTTATATAATCGGACCTTATGTAAAAGAGAAATATTCAGAGCTTAAGACAGAAACCGTACTTGCAAAAAACGATGAATCCTCATCCAAATCATTGGCGTTTAAGCTGTATTACACAGCATTTCCCATTGTGTATACCGAGCAGATCACCAGTGTTGTAAATAAATGCATAATCTCTTTTTCCCCTACAGAAAGTGAGTATTCATACAGAAGACTATCGGGATTTATTCAGGATATATCTGAAGAAGATGATAAGACAGAACTGTCCGAGAAGAATTACAGTGAAATCTACAGGAGATATGATCAGGAAAAGCAGTTCCTTTCGATGATAAGAAACGGGGATACCAAAAACATCCTGTCCGCATTTGAAAAATTGTCCGGTCCGGAGGCTCTTTCCGATTTTTCCAAAGAGACTCTTAACTACTATGCCTCGGGCTATGGTCTGGCAATACTTAAAGCTCTTTCCAGAAAAGCTGCGGAAGAATCAGGTCTTTCAGTCATTACAATAGATGAGATAACCCAAAAATACACCCAGCTTTCATCCGCTACAAACAATGCAGAACTTCAGACGCGCTATCAGATCGATATGATAGTTGAGCTGACAAAAGCTGTTCACAACCACAAGCTGTCTCTGGACAAGTATTCTCCCCCCATTCAGAGGGTAATGGAATACATCAATCTTCATCTGGGGGACCATATATCAAACGATGATCTGGCGGCAAATGCCAGTATGTCCATCTCTCACCTGTCTAAGGTGTTCAAAAAAGAAACCGGCGGGACCATGACGGAGTACATCGCACTTATGCGCTGCAAAAAAGCTGCCGGACTCCTGAAAAAGACAGATCTTCCGGTCCAGGAGATCAGCAGCTACGTCGGATATTCTGACAACAATTACTTTGTGAAAGTATTTAAAAAAATATATGATCTGACGCCCTCAGAATATAGAAAAACGCGTATAGTAAGCCTATAATAGCTTTATCAATTCTTGCTGTACTGCTATTATGAACTGATATAGCATACCCTCGTGGTGTATCAGAATCTGGTCTCATGAGCCTCAAGGCTCTGTACTCTCTAATAAGACCTTGAAGATCATCATTGTCTTGATATTTCTCTATGCGTTTATCTATTTCTTCTGTACCTAACATATATAATCTATCCTATAAGAAATGCCATATCGGAGCCGATTTATATTGTTACTGTAAAGGGTGCAAACGAGGTGCAAATCGGATGATAGATATCTCTAGAAATGCCTTAACTATGGCGTTTTGCCACTATAGTTGGTACGCTGCCGTGGCAAACGAATAATATACTTATCATTTAACTTTTTAACCTCTATTTCTGCGTAATTACTGGCATAAAGCTCATTTTTGCTCGACTTATTCTTCTTATTTTCGTGGCAATCCTTGGCAATATTTGGCATAGTTTGACCGGCAAAAGGTGCAAGTGAAGGTGCAATATAGACGGTCTTGCACCGACATAACTATTCTGTTACAAGAGTACTCATAAGTAAAGCAGATTCTTATTTTTTCCTGCTTTGTATTTTTGCTTCTTTTGCAACATCTTTTATGCTCTTCATATACTCTTCTTCAACAGGTGAAAAGGTTATCTCCTGATATTTTCTGTATTCTTCCTTTGCTTTACTAAGAGCCTTTTCATGACTTACTTTTCCCGGTCCCTCCAACAGTTTTCTGTTTCCGGAAGTCAATATCGAATCAAGCTGTTCAACATAATCGCTCATGTACATAGGTTTATGCTCTATTGCATTAATCTCTGCTAAATCAAAATAACCGGATACAAGATTATTTAGAATCTTTAGCTCATCCTTTTTCAAATAATTCTTTGCAATTCCAATATCCTTAAGAGCGGGTAACTCACCCGCAAATGAAGTTAATCCCATAAATGGCTTTTCGGCATCTGCTCTCTCATAGATTACTTCAGCTGCTGTATGACCATGTGCTGCATAGTGTAATTTATTCTGAACAATTTTGAAGAATTGGATTGACTCGTCACTTTTTGGATTGTAATCCACGCTGGTTGCATAAAGATCTAGAACCTGCCTATAAAGAACTTTTTCCGATGAACGGATATCTCTGATTCTATCTAATAGTTCTTTCCAATAATTCCCACCGCCATTACCTTTCAGGCGCTCATCATCCATAGCAAATCCTTTAATGATATACTCCTTCAGTACGGAATTTGCCCAAATTCGGAACTGTGTACCACGCTTAGATTTAACTCTATATCCAACAGAAATAATAACATCCAGATTAAAGTACTCTATGTTTCTTTCAACTTTTCTTCCACCTTCAATTTGAACTGTTGCAAAAAATGCAACAGTTGCCTCTCTAACCAACTCTCCCTCTTTAAAAATCTTATTTATATGCCTGGAGATTGTAGATTTATCTCTCCGAAACAATTCTGCCATTTGGTCAATAGTAAGCCATACAGTTTCATTTTGAAGACTTACATTAAGTTTCGTTAAGCCATCATCTGTTTGGTAGATGATAACTTCCCCATATTCATTCATTATATGAATACCTCCAACTAATATGTTTAGCCAAATAAAAAAGTCTTTATCATCAAAACAAACTCATCTGTCCGTTCATGATCTTATAGTAGCCATGCTCTATCCTCTCATTACCCTCATGCGTCATTATTTCGAAGTTTGAAAGGTTCTGTGCCTTTATAACAAGCTTGATAACACAATCAAAGCAGCCAACAACATCACTCTTATTAATATCTGACAGGCAAATCAACTGCACATTGAAGTGCTTTGCTATATCAAACATCGGCTTCAAAAGATGTGCTGAGGTTATTTTTCCAAAAGGATTATCAAGGATCAACACACTCTTGACGTTTTTGCTGACAAGCCCTGCTGATGACCTAGTATAATTCATGAGTGTCAGTACCACTGAGAAAAATACCACAAATTTCTCTGCACCGGAGCTCTGTGTCAGAGTTTCCTCCCAGCCCTTATATACAGAGTTTGCAATGTTCATATCAATCTTGTAGACCTTGATCTTTACAGATTCCTGGCGTATATACTTATGAAGTAGCCTCTCACTTGAGACTATCGTTCTGGCGCGCTTTAGTATCTGCTTTTCATCAGCACCTCCTCTAAGGAGTTCTTTGATCTCATTCGCCCCCTGTTCAATCTCCGTCTTTATAGAAACTCTTGAGGCTTCCTCGGATATCTCTTTTTCCTCAGGAAGATCCATTTTCACCATCTGGGTCTGTGGCTTGCCCTCAAAAATATGAGCCTTGGAGCTGGCTGCTATCATGCGAAGATCAATATACATCCTCTTTCCCTGATTCATGCACTGGTCTACGATGTCATTAAAGTCATTTTCTATTTCCCTTAGATCAGTCTCAATCCTGCTATTAATCTTCTCTATGGAAGCTGTCATTGTGCTGATGCTCTCGCTGACCGTATAGAGCCGGTCGCCCTTCATCTCAGAATCATCAAGCATCTCGCCGATGGCACTGAGCTTATTCACTATTTCAGAAAGAGCTATGTCCTTAAACTCTGCTACTGTTGTTCTTATGCTGCTCTTAAGCTTTTCTTTCTGATCCTGGAAGTTTTTCTCTACATGGATGAGATTTTCATGTATAGACTCCCACTGAACATCCGGTCTTTCAGAAAGAGTAACTGTCTTTATTATGTTTCCAAACTGAATAGGCTTTAAGACGTCTCCTACTCGATCAAAGATTCTCTCCAATGAATGCTTTTCTTGCTCGAGTGAATCTTTCCTTTCGTTTAACTGCTTTATCTCCTGTTTGGCGGCCTTTACTCTGGCTTTGAAATCCTCTCCTATCTCATTTTGTGGAAGAGCTACACCGTCAAAATCTTCAAGTGCTTTCCCAGCTGCATCATATCTCTGCTTGGCAGATGCCTCTTTCACATTACATTCTCCAAATATGGACCTGGCATTCTCCATTTTCTCTGAAGCTGCTCTCACTGCATCCTTAGCATTTTTGAGGGCTTCAGATGAAAAATGGACCGCTTCATATTCGGCCTTTTCACACTCATAATCACCAAGTTCTTTTTCATATTCAGCTTTGTCCTGCTGCGATTTATTAAGGCTGACTCTGAGATTATCCAGGCTTTCACTGAGACTCCCCAGAAGAGTCTGGTACTGAGAGTAGAGTTCTTCCAATGATCCTTCAACGGTTTCTGCTTCCTTTGCACTACCCGTATTCTCTAAAACTGTGCGGACGCGATTCAAATGATCAGCCTGCTGCTTACGTCCATTTTCAAATGCTGTCAGCTCATTCTGGCACTTAGTCACCTCATCACATGCTTTTTTATATGAGCTTTCTGCATCTTTCAGGGCAACATATGCTTCCTGTGCTTTTGTATACCACTCATTTTCCTTGGCAAGCATTATACTGAGTTCAGAAAATGATTCGAGCCAAATCGTGAGCTCCTGTAAGCGCTTTTCTTCACCATTCAGCTCGTCCTTAAGTTCAGCAGTCTTTTCCTCTATTCTCCCCTGTTCTTCTTCCAGTTCTTTCCTGCTGTTCTCCAAAGATATGATCTTCTCCTGCAGCTTTTCAATGACGTTTTCCTGTGATGAGTTCCAATCCTCAGGATAATCAAACTGCTCAACGAGTTTATTCTCGTCTTCGCACTCACGCATCCTTTCTTTAAAGCGCTGTATATTCTCCTCTTTATCACTTATTTCATTTTTCAGTCTGTCATAGTAGCCTGACCTGTCCGCAAAATATGATTTGTCAAAAGCAGCAAGATGAGAAGCACTTTCCATGGTCCCTGACATAAAGGAATTTACCTGTTCCATAGTAAAAAGTGGAACAGAAGCGGGGAGCCACTCCACATTACCAGCAGATAAAAGCTTTTCCATATCCTTTTCATTATCAAAAAGAAGTGAAAACGCAAATTCCGGGTGTCGCTCCATAAAGTTCCTGGTTTTTTCCTGTGAAATAGCACCTTTTTCCGAAAGACCTGCAATATATTCTTCACCGGTCTGACAATTAGTACCTGTGGACATCACATATTTCATGATATCCGGCAGGATATGAACATGCCCTTCTTCCGCCGCTTTAAGCCTTTCTTCCATAGACTGCTTGTCCTGTTGATGCTTTCTAAGCTTTGCAGCGTTCATTTCTATTTCTTCCAGCAGTACACTTTTTAGTCTGCCGGAAAAGATAGTGTTATTCTCAAGACTGTATTTGGTGCAGATATCCTCAAGTGAAACTACTAATTCTCTATATTTTGAAAGGGCCTCCTCAGCTACTTTCTTCTCACCGGTCAGCCTGTCTAGCTCAATTATTATATCCGCCAATTCATACGGGATTTTCTTTTTGCTTTCATCGAGGTTCTTTATTTCAGCTTGAATCTTTGCTATTAAGGCAGCTGCTTTTTTGCTATTCTCAGCCTGCTTACTCCGCTTGGCATCTATATCCGTTTCAGCATAGAATCCGTCCAGCATGCGTGCAGCTTCTATTTTTAATGTCTTTACTTTCGCGTCAGTACTGTCCTTTGAAGCGTTAAGATTAGCAGAAATCTGCGTATGTTTCTGCCTGGCATCGTATAAAAGCGCTTCTGCTTTTACCATTTCAGATTTTTTATCACGCAGCTCATCTTTTTTACTCTGAATCTGATCATCCTTCTGAGCGATACTCTGTGACAGGGCTTCACTTTCACTTTTTGCCTTCAGCTGGCAGGAGTATTTAAGCTTTGCTACAGTTTCCGCATCTTCTGAATCGTTCTCTTTTTCCTCAATGAGTTTCTTATATGCTGTTATCTGGCTGTCAGCTTCTAAAATCTGCCTGTAGAGCCTTGCTGATTGCAGTATATCTTCATCATGTTTTTTTACTTTTGTTTCTTCCCTTGCCTGATCAAGGGCTTCTTCTGCATACGAAAGAGCATTAGCTGCTACCTCATATTCACCACTTGCATCGTAGTATTCTTTTGATTTTTCCTCATATTCTATATGCATGATCTTGGAATCCAGACTCTGGATCTCATTTGCAGTTCCAAATATACTTTCATCTATGGTTCCAATCTTCCTGCCAATGGAAGCCTTAAAACCGCAGACTTCCCCTATACTATCTGACAGTTTTTCTCCGGCAGTATACAGATCGTCGCTCATCTCCCCAAGCTCTGATAAATCTGTAATCAACCTTCTGTTAGTATCTCTTTCCCTGATGACAACTTCTTTTTCTGAGATTCTTTTTGCATAGTTGATAAGCATGGTTTCAAGGGATGAATCCATCCCGTTTGAAGCCACACTTTTCATTTTATTCTCAATGGCCGGAATAAAGAATTTGGCGATCAGTTTGTCAGATGTTTTTGCATCATCAAAATACTGGTTCAGTCCGCCTTCATCCTTGTTGAGGGCCTCTATTACTGTTTCCCACTCAGATCTGTAGATTCCATATTCGGAGAGTTCTTTAATCCATTTAGTACTCTCATCGGACGAATAAACTTCCAAAATACCTCTGCTGGCTTTAGCCTTTTCCCTTACATAGGCAAAAGGTGCAGGTACATACTTTCCGTTCTCATTTTTGGAAAGTTCCAAAGCCGCTATACTGTAGGAAGAATAACTGTTTTCATAAACAGTCTTAAAGGTGTAGTACCTGATGCTATTTCCTCTCAGTCTCTCATCAGTGTTCTCGCTGGCACTTCCGGCTATGGCAATACCTGTCAGAAGCTTGTCATCGCTTCCGTCCAGATTCCATTCTATAAGTACAAAAGAATGATCTCCTGGGCGGCCAAAATAGTCCTCAATATGCCTTCCGCCTGCCATTGCCCTCGGATGCACAGGCTGCATCATAAGCTGGACCAGGACTGTCTTACCACCACCATTATTCAGGTTAAAAAGTGAATTAAGCGCCTCTCCTTTATCTGATGAAAGATCATATAATTCATCAGGTATAAAACGGTTGCCATCGTTATAATTGAAGTTTACAATCCTGATCTTATTTATCTGTGGCATGTGAATCCCCCTCAATCCATGCATTTATCACCTGAACACGCTCTTTTCGAAGTACATATGGCATAAGGTCCTTTGTTTTCTTTGTAGGAGCCACTCTTCCATCATCGCCCTCTACAAAAAGATCATCTGCCCGAAGCTTAAGAATGATTTTATTTACAATGCCATAACGGTCATCTACTCTTCTGCTTGTCGGATCCCCTTCTTTTTTACCGAGCCAATCTTCAGCCAGCATATAAAAACTATCGCTGAAATCTTCTGCCTTATCTTCACCATCTACGCCCTTCTGTGTCACGCTAAGGCAGTGATCGGTAAACTCCTTTATAAGCTCTTCCTTTGTGATGAAGTCTCTGACAAGTGCCTCTGAGCCTTCACCCTTGAAGAAAATATACAAAATATAAATAGCAAGATAATTTAGCAGATACAGGTCCCTTGTTCTTACATCATTGCTTGCCTTGATATCGGCCCTGTAATCAATATTGTTTTTTAGGAACAGATCGTTGTCCTGGGTTGGAACCATATATATCCTGTTCTGTGCAGGCATTATTTCAAATCCAAGTTCAGCCCCCATCTGATCAAGTTCATCCCTTGCTTCCGGGTCCTCCACAAAGCTCCATAATACGCTGTTTTCATCGCGGTCAATCCAGCCTTTTTTCATGAGCTCATGATAAAGTTTAAGCGCATTTTTATTCATCGTTCTACCTCAACTGTAAAATTAGTCATTTCTATTGTCACCTGCGTTTCCCCATCATCCACAGTAAACTCGCATTTCTGATCAGATGTACAAAATGTTATTTTCTTCATGTTCAGATAATTTTGTGGCATATTGCTAAAAACCCAGAGAAGGTCGAACTCGCCAAGTGGTTCTTTAGCAAACAAACTCTCATCGCCATGGAGCGCCTCAAAATCAATCTCTCTTTTCTGATATATGGTCATAAGTGTATTAGGAAGAGCACTTTCTTTATTCCATTTCATAAGTTCATCCATTGAAAGCGTCCTTATGAACTTCTTTATCTCAAAAGAGCTCTCCTTCTGAAGAAAAGCAAAAAAAGCCATGCATATTTCCATGTATATTTCGTTTCTTTTCCTACCCAGTTCCTCAGCTTTTATGTCAGCATCATCTATGCTGAACCCTTTGTCGTATTCCTCATTACTTATGGTTCCGCAGGCTGCATAGAAGTTTTCGATACTAAATTTCTTATCAAATTCCGGACTGAGTAGCGGCTCCATGATTGTGTATACTGCATCCCCCAGTCCATCTCCCATTTTTCGCAGCTTTGTCATAATGTCCTGCTCAAAGTTCATACGCTCAAAGCTTTTTATCACAAAGCTGTCCCTCAGCATCTGCTTATAGCTTTCAGAAACAGAGCTTTTGGCATTAATAAGGGAGCGCTGCTCCAATATGGTAATATCCAGATTCTCATTGATCTCATTAAGAGATTTCAGATTTTTCCTGGCTTCTTCAGTATCAGCACCATTTTCAAGTGCGCTCCTTATGGCCTCTGCCTCCTTGCGGGCATTCTTCTGAATTTCTTCCAGCTCCTTCTGCTCATCATACATAAGGTTTCTGAACTGGCCCACTATTCTCTCGTACTCATCAACTGTTATCTTTGCAATGTTTTCCCGGCATCGCATTATGAAATCATCCATGCTGTGACTCATGTTGCGCAGTCTGGCAACCAGCTCCCTACTCTGTGAAAGAGCCTCAGAATAGTTCTTGCGTTTCATATATTCCTGCATCTTAAAACGTGTAACAGAATAATCCAGTTCAGACTCTATTTCTTTTGATCTGTAAAGGAAATCAAAAACATCATCTGTCAGATGATATGAACCCTTTTCCTCATTAACAAGACGGATTGGCATCTTCTTAAAGCTTTCTGAATCCGCATAAAAAGTATTATATTCAACGAGTTTTCCGTTATTCTGAAGAACATTTACAACAATGAAACTGGCAAGTTTATAAGTGTCAATTTCATATTCTTCAGGGACAATCTGGATTATGCTGTCAAGAAAACCTGCAATATCCTTAAGTGTACAGGACTGTCTGTCGCTCAAAGTACGTTCCTTGATATACAAAAGGACAGCAACCACAAGGTTGTTTATATAATCGTAATCTCCACCGAACATCTTCTTTATATCATCCGGATAACTTGTAACAGTGATACTCCTGACGATATCAATAAACTTCATTCTGTTCTGAAAATCCGAAAGCATCTCTTTTATGTCAGAACGAAGCATCAATCTTCACCTCCATTTCATTACGGATACAGTCTCTCATCAGCTCGTGCCTCGCTGTGGTCGACTAGCAACCTTCTTCCAAATACTTATATGATATTATCTCCTGTGGAATAAGCTTATTATTATCAAATATGTCTGTTAGGAAGTTCCGTTCATCATCGGAGAACTCATTGATAAGATCATCGAAACGCATGCTCTGCTTCTTGGAAGACGGACTATCCTCCAGTTCTATATTCATTGCTCTTTCTATCATTTTCTTATATCCGGGCACAAATAAAGATATATCAAGCCTGTCATTGGCATCTTTAGTCCTTCTGAATATGTCAAAGCCCTCTCTGTCAATGTCTCCCCAGTACAGGAATTTCACATCAGGCTCACCCATGAACTTAACATACTCTTCAAGTGCTCCTGTCCTGTCAGAAACCTTGTTACCTTCGCCATAAACAACTCCATCAATTGGTATCCCAAACAGGCCTTTTACGCCGTCCTCAAACATACGCCTTCGGATATTAAACCAGATATCCTTATTCTCGCAGATTAAAAGCATCATGTGATCCTTTCTGACCGGAATATAATCATGAAAACAGTACTCGGGGGTATCATAGAATCTCAGCTCCGACTCTGTAATCTGCAGCTTTCGTAAAAGAGCTTTGACCATGCTATCATCAAGCGTTTTTTCATGTCCAAATATCTCAAAGGAACGTTCTTTTCTGGATACATAAGTCTCGTCATTATCTCCAAACAAATAGTCACTAAGGCCTTCAACAACATATCTATTCCTTTGGAATTCCAAAGGGTTAGCAGATAAATGCCCACTCCTTAACAGCAGAGGATGGAGCCTCTTTATTTCGTCTATGGTTTCTTTATCTACTTCCTCTTTTACCAAAATCCTGTATTTTTTGTATAGGGGATAGGCGATATTACCATTTGTACCTGACGACTTGACCGGTTCAATAATCTCTTCCATTATCATTTCCGAAATCTGTTCATACGCACTCTGTTCATCCATTAGGTTTATTTTCATAATATTCTTAATATCTTCCAACGTTATTGTTTTCTTGCCATACTCCAGTAACTTTTCCTTGATATTCAAATCTTCCCACCCCAAAACGATTACCTTTCTACATCATCTATAAAACGCATGACTTCTATCTGCTTTTCCTCCGATAAAGCCACAAATCTCTGATAATACTCCATCAGCCTTTTTCTGTTATTGTCATCTTTTTCATACAAAAGTTCGCTAACATCAACTTTGTATAACTCAGCAAATTGTACCAATTCATTCGCTGTTACTTGTCTCTTACCAGTTTCAATAGCACTGAGCGTGGGTCTCGACATTTGCATATTCTCTGCAGCAACAGCTTGGTGCATATGTATATTATTTCTTGCTTCTCTTAGCCTTTTTCCCAAATTGTTCATTCGACAAACCTTTTTCCAAAACTGTGATTGACACTACGTTTTTTATGATAACATAAAAAGATTTTGATGTCAGCTTTTCTGACATCAAAATCTTTTCATATTTCACCCAATTATCATTTTTTCAATATTCATGCCATATCGGAGCCGATTTAAATTGTTACAGCAAAAGGTGCAAATGAGGTGCAAATCTCACATAATCTGCTCCGAAAGTGACTAAAACAGGCCATTCCAAGGTACATGTCAGAATCCTGCCGTAGCAGACAAACAAAATTCTTATCATTCTATGACTCCTTATTCCTCTCCAAATCCCGCATAGGGTATGTGTTTTATCAGACACTCAGCAGCATCCTCGATATCTTCCGGATCCAGGTCCTCTCCTTCACGGGCGCAACACTCAAACTCATCAACTATATTTTCAATATGTACCAAATCAATTAACAGCTGTAGCTGTGAGAGCTCCTCGTCTGAAATGTCAGTCTCAATCCTGTAGCCTGCCAGCACTGTGTCAAAATAGCCTTTCATGCCAGCCATGCGTTTCTCGGGGTCAGGCTCATTTTGAAACCATCCGGTCCCATGGATCCAGAGATTAGCAAGGTCGAACATGTACCAGCAGTACATACAGTTGTCAAAATCAAACACCGTGATGTCACCGGAATTCATGTCGATATGGTAATTCCCATCACTAAAATCAAAATGAACAAGCCCGTAAACACTCTCGTTCACAGGGAGCTTACGGAATTTCTCCAAGCGTTCAACGATTGCATTTTTCAATTCTTCGTAGTCGTCAGGTATCAATGCATCGATATACTCAGAGTTGTATTTATCGAAATACTCCGGTCTTCTATTCACAGGCTTGTACACCTTGGACAGCCTATGAATCGCACCCAGAGCCTTACCAGTGTTGTAAAAATACTCCTCAAGCGGCGCTCCATCCCTGTACCTGTAACCGTTGTCTGAGATCAGCATTCCCTTGGCAAAAGAAAACAGCATCGCAAAACACTCTTTTCCATCCTCTGAAAAAGATTCCGCTAGCCTTCCGTCAAGAGAAGGAATCACATCCGCCACAGGCGCACCATTTTCTGCAAGATAATGCATATACTCTGCCTCTGCCTGGTATTCTTCGACCTTTCTGTCTCCTAGTATCGAAAGCCTCAGTACATATTTGGGCTCTCCTTCTCTGACACATTCATAAACCAGATTTCGCCCGCCTTCATGTCCGGGGACTTGATTGAGTTCATATTCTTTTAAATCATACAGATTTTTTGCATGTTCAAGAATGCTCATTTATATCCTTTCTATGTATCACCGAAACATGAGTGATCTTATTGGCCTCGTCAGGATACTCCCTCAGTAGGAGCCTCTTAGTTTCTATCATCTTTCAATCCCAATTTTCTGATTTCATTTAGTTGTTCTGCACTCAATGTCCCTGCCTGAAATAACAAAAGATACTCATTTTCGATTGAGCTATCAAGTATCAGCAGATCATCAGTGTTTATCGTAATCTTAACTCCGTTCTCAAATAATGTCCTTAGAGGATGATGATCCCCGGGGACGGGGTTTGTGGTCCATTATGCTCTCCTTAAGTCTTATTTACAAAAATCCCCGATTTCACCCAATTTTTCCCCAAGGCTATGGTATTTGCCTGAGTAAATGACAGGATCCAACTCTGTCAGATCAATGTCAAAAGTGTTCTTGGGAGAAATTCTCTCATCCATCTGGACATTTCGGATATGGCAGAAAAAAGTGGTAGAATCGCCGGTCTCTACAGACTTAGCCACCTCACATTCATATACCCAGGGGCTTTCGTCCAGAGTAGGAACATCCAAAACAGCACCACGACTCACACCATATTTGATATCATTCTTCTCTCCGTCTTTGGCGTGTTTTGAACCGAAGTAATCCATGATGGGCAGCATTTCTCTGTTCACAAGATTCACGCTCAGAAGGCCGGTTCTTACAACATTCTGCTTAGTTGCTTTCGTTCCAAACATACTGATAACTATCAGATAATCATCGCCGCCTTCGCAGGTCGCACTCACCCATGTTATGGGGGCAAAGTTGTAGGAACCGTCTTCATTATTGGTTCCTATGATAAATGATGGTTGAACCACCATCGAAAAAGTAAGATCTACAGATTTTCTTTTCATATTTACTCCTTAGAATGCCCACACATAGCCGATTTCTGTGTACACCATTCCGTGCCTGCCCTGCTCGGATTTCATAAGGGATATTCCACTCACTCTCATGGGCTCGCTTTCCTGAAACTCAGGTAAAAAAGCCTTTCCCTTGGTGCAGTCAGCTCTCCTTATCAGCGTAACATGAGGCAGGAACTTCTTTCTGTCAAAAGGTATTTCCTCTTCCAAAAGAGCATTTCGAAGCCTCTTTACATAATCTCGAAGGTTTTCATTCTCTTCAAAATTTGCAAAGAACATGTCTTTGAAAGGCGCATAACCACTTAGTTTCACAGAAAAGGACCTGAGATTAACCTTCTGCATAACTTCAACGACCTGCTCCGGATCATCATAATCACCGATAAAAGCCAGTGTCATGTGCAGGTTCTCCCTTGGCGTAAAGCTGCCCTTCACGCCGCATCGCCTTAGATCATCCTGAATTTCTGTAAGTGAATCCAACATATCCTCTTCAAAACAGATTGCAATAAAAAGTCTCATTCTAGAACCTCCTATGCACCAAAATGGCCCTACACCCCCGTCCCGGGGATCAGAGTTCCTTAATAAAAAACCTGTTCATCGTTGCGTGCACCACACCCGCTGGCTTCTCTATCTTTTTAAATCCGCATTTCTCGTAGACATGTATGGCAGCTGCGAGATTGTCATGAGTCTCTAGATACATCCTCTTGTAGCCAATCTCTCTGGCCTTATCCTCAATCATAGCGATAAGCTTGTAGCTAAAGCCTGCTCCCTTGACCTCATCCGCAAGATAGAGCTTTTGCAGCTCGCAGCAATCCTCAAAAAACTCAAACTCTGCAAGCCCGATTCCACCGACAAGTTTCCCACCGTCATCAATCGCAACAAAATAATAGCGCCTGTCCTTATCAGCCAGGTAAAAATCACTCAGATGGTTCAGATTATCATCAAAATAGACCGTTCCCGGAATATCCAGCTTATGCTTCTTTAAATTAACCCTGATCAGCTCCGCCAGTTCCAGGTCATAACAGAGCTTCAGTTCACAGATTTTCATGCTATATCCTCTTCAAATCGCTTTCAGTTCCAATGCTGTCTTATCATAATCCATTTCCCACATTACTTTTTTCCTCCAAAATATCAAACTTCAAAATCCGGGAATAATCCGTCATTAACGCAATTGATTATCTTTCTAACTTCACTCTCAGCTCGTATCCTGCCTTCTTCGCTGAGCATCCAGTTATCGCGCTTTGTGTTGTTGTCATCAGCAGGCCCCGGAATTATATGAATATGGTCAGGGAAAAGATATCTCGCAATGGCAAGACTCCTTCTCATATGATAAGTCGTAGTCACCAGCAGCACCTTCCTGACTCTGTTTATCCAGAAAGTCCTCTGAAGTGCCAGCAATGAACATAGCATGTTCTCAACCGTGTTCTGCGACTCATTCTCGATAATGATGTCTTCGGGCTTTATCCCAAGTTCAATGGCCTTTTTGCGCATATCCTCCGCATGACCTTTATCGCAGCCATTGACGATCCCTCCGGACAAAAGAAGCTTCGATGTGCGTTTAGCATGATATGCCTTCGTTGCCACAGGCACTCTGTAAATCGATGCCTTAGTGCTTCCAAGGACTATAACGCAGTCAACATCTTCTCCGGTGTCTTCGATTCCATCAAACAACACTCTGTCTATTATCTCATCTGTCAAATTCTCTGTAGTCAATTCCGAAATCAGCATTTATGTCAGTTCCCCAATAAAGTTAAGTTGCCTCATTGTTGCCAGTTCCATTATTCTTTCTCCCAACCCTTTCTGTATTCATCAGCCTCACCAAAATAATCATCCAGCAAAAAAGGATAATGCTCCTCAGCCCTGACTATGCGGGAACCTTTACTCTTATTGCAATTCTTGCATAGAGGCAAAAGATTTCTCTCATCATCGGTTCCGCCGTAATATTTTGGTATGTAATGCTCTATCGTAACTTTCTCGTATTCCAGCGAGCGTCCGCAGACTGCGCATACTCCGCCGGTTTTTTCAAGTATCCTTCTCTTGATCTGTGATTTCTGAATCTTTATCCCCCTCATGATTCCCCAAGCCCTCCTTAATATTCAAAGCGCCGTCCTATCACAAAATATTCCTCTCCATGCTCTCCCGCAGCATCAGCGTATCTTCCTCAATATGGGAAAGGAAAGTTATTATTCTATTTCTTTCAGGGAGCACATAACACTTTTGCCCCCACTTTCCGTTAATGCTGAATCCATCCCGGTATTTCCAAAAGAAATATCCATAGCCCCCTTCCCGGTTCATCTGCTGAACCGAAGTAGCTTTTTCAACATATTCTTCTGAAATGATTCGATGTCCGTTGTAGACTCCGCCTTTACTCATAAGTATACCGAACTTACTAAGGTCATGAACAGATAGTTTCATGCCTGACGCTCCGTAAAAATATCCTTCCGGACTTCTAGTATAATCAAAATGTGTACTCTCCAATTGAGCAAATATTTCCCTTTCAATGAACTTCCCCAGATCTTCCCCCAGAATCTCAGTGAGCGCCACACCGATGAGATAAGCATTAATATTGTTGTAATTAAAAACTTTTTCCTGAGGATTATCTATCTCACAACCCAAACTAAAATCCAGGAAATTATCCCCCTCAGCCCTGAAGGGAAAGCCCCCCACTGACATAGTCAGAAGTCTGTGGAGAGTAATCTCTGAAAAAGCCCGTCTCCGGTCATCACTCATTTCATTTACTTTGTTTTTGGGAAGGTACTCAAGAACTGATTTCTGAAGATCCACAAGGCCTCTGTCATAGGCTATGCCAAAGGCTATGGACAATACTGATTTGGTGGCGGAATAGATATCATAGATGCCGTCATTTACATCCCCGTAGGTATGAGTCAATAGTCCGTTTTCATAGACTTCAACTCCATATACATTCCACCCGTTAGTAGTAATATCATCTGCAAAATTTTGGAAGGACATCTGCGAAATGGTCCTAGGGGACGGGGTTTGTGGTCCATTTTTTAAATACATATTGCTTTTCCTTTATTAAACGAATATAATGCTAAAAAAGTATTTAAATCCAAAAATCTTTTTAGGAGTAAATATGCCAAGAAAACCCAGAATCATGAGTTCAACTGGCATATATCATATCATACTTCGTTCTGTTAATCAGCATATCATCTTTGAAGACGATTCCGATTACCAAAAATTCCTATTTGTTTTATCAGATTGTGTAAAGAAATATAATGGTACTAGGGGACGGGGTTTAGGGTCCATTTTTTGGCCCTATAACCCCGTCCCCCAGGTTCATTTTATTCTAATATGTAATCAAAAGAATTGCCTATCTTGCCATTACCGGTTGATCCAAACTCAATGCTTGAACCATCATAAATAGTCTTGTTCCAGTCAACCGGAGTTATCACATAATAGTTGCCGCTGGTGGTGACATTTACATTCCAGCTAGAATCTATATTCACCTGATTTTTGTTGACTTTAAGTGTCCAACCATTTACTGTGCTTCCGGTGTTGTTGGAAATCTTGTAGCTGATCTGATAACCTGACCCCCAGTTGTTAATAGAGTATGTAAGCTCCAGGCCTGATGAAACCACAACAGGATCAGGATCGGGAGTTGGCTCCGGGTCCGGCTCTACAACTATCGGATCCGGCTCCTCTACAACAGGTTCCGGATCGGGCTGTACCGATTCAGGATCCTGGCTTGGCTGATCATTTATAGCCTCAAACTGCCACTGCTGGTTGGGATTTCCATAGTAGAGCCACTGGCATACATTGCTTCCGTCTGCTGTTTTGTGCTCATAAACATCCAGGTAACGAACCTTATCAGAAGCTTTTGTTGCGATGGTATAAACACCGTTTGTTCCTGTATTCTTAACCAGAAACTTCTGAGCATCGCCTGAATAACCATGGTAAATACCGATATTTGCTCCATCTTCGTCACTGCCGTTTTGAATATCAAGCATGTAATTTCCAAGGCCGCTTGTAAGGGTGATATAACCATCACCGGTGTTGGTCACATACCACTTCTGTCCCTCAGCCCCTGTACCGGTGCTGATGCACACATTGGTCCAACTGTTGAACCTGTTACCCTCTACTGTCAGATACTTCTTTGAAAGAGTGTTCTTAAGATAATACCAGCCATCATTTATGCGGGCTGTCTGATTATTGTTTACATTCTGGCCGCCGGACTGTGTACCGGGATCAGGTGTAGGCTCGGGATCAGGCTGTACTGTGCCGCTTGCAGCTATGAATTTCCAGTAGTTGAAATTCATAAGTGATCCGTTGCCGCCCTTAAACATAAAGTAAAGGTCGTGCTTACCTGTAGCTCCACTTATATCGCAGGTTCTAGTGACATATTTCTGCCATCCGTCTGTTTTACCCACATCAACGGTACCGATAAGTTTTCCGTTTGTACCGTCCAGGCGAAGCTCAATCCTTCCACCGCCATAAGCTGATGCAACCCTAGCCTCAAAGGAATTGGCTCCGTTTCCGAAATCAACATTTTTAACCTTGATCCAGTCTCCGTTTTCAATGTAGGCTACGTTAAGTGTTCCCTCTCCGCAGCTTTCCGTCTCCACTCCAGAAGAGTTGCAGATGGTCTCAGCCTCAACCTTGGTGTAAGGATTAAGTGTGGCAATAGCAGAGGGTCCGGATTTGCTCATCTTAATAGTCGGAATCGATCCGTCATAGTTGTACTTAAACTCCTCAACAGCTACAGAACGGGCAAATCCGCTTCCTCCGGGAAGTGCTCCGTTATGGTAAAAGAAATAAGAATGCCCCTTAAAATCCACAATACCGCAGTGGTTGGTAAAGCTCTTTCCCTCAGTTGGCATTATCACACCGCGGTATGTCCATGGGCCTGTAGGTGAAGTACTGGTTGAATAGGAAATATGCTCCGGAATTCCACCTGCTGCATAAAGCATGTAATACAGGCTGCCACGCTTATAGAACCATGGTCCCTCTATATACTTATCACTAGAGGAAATATTATATACTCTGTTGATACCGCCGGAATAAGAGGTCATATCTCTGTTAAGCTTTACATAATAAAGATTGGAATTACCAAAATAAAGGTAAGCCTATCCATCTGGATCCACATAAACAGTAGGATCAATAAAACTTGCCCCCTGACAAAGAGGTCTTCCGATAGCATCCTTGAAAGGTCCTGTAGGACTGTCTGATACCGCAACACCTATAGAATTTCCGCCCTGCTTTGCTATTACAGGAACGTAATAATAAAACTTGCCATTTCTTTCAATTACCTGCCCTGCCCAGGCATCACTTTTTGCCCAACTAAAGGTATTCAGTGAGCATACAACGCCGTGATCCTGCCAATTTACCATATCCTTGGTTGAATAGCAGTGCCAGTCCCTCATGTCGTAATATGAGGCCCCATCCTCATCATGTCCCGTGTACACATACAGTGTATCCCCATACACCATAGGCGCAGGATCCGTAGTATAAATAGTCTGAACAATCGGATTATCCGCTTTTGCTGTCACCGGAGACAATCCCACAACAATCATAGCCGCCATCAAGGCGCCGGCAATTCTACCTACTTTCTTCATAACCGCCCTTCTCCATATAAAAATATAGTTGTAAATGGTCCACAGGGACGGGGTTTTGGGGCCATTTTTTGGCCCTAGAACCCCGTCCCCCAGGGCCATCATAGCAATTCCGGAAACGTTTCTCATCCCAAATATTGCTTCTGTTTTTGCACAATTTGCTATTAATTCCGCTAATTTTCTGTTATCTTTATCGGTTTCCAATTATTTGCAGAATTATCAGTGTTTTTATACATATCCCATAAAAAGTTTCCTGTATATCAAAACAACTTCTTGACACATTTTAAATATATGTGCTATAAAATATTTGTCTGACATATTATTTCTGAAATAATATCTAAAAAATATTATAAGGAGGGTTATATGGCAAAAAAAGTTGTAGAAAACGAAAGCAGACCAATTACTGCAGATGATCACAAAAAGCTTAACGGTAAGAAGCCCAACACTGTCAATGAGGCACTGGGACTTCCCTTAGGAGATCAGTTTGATATTGATCTTACCGAGATTCTTGCCGGGGATTCAGAGGAGAAGGGCGAGACCGTTGTCATCGCACTTATCGACTGCGATGAATTCATGTCAGTTAATAAGGAATTCGGAGTTGAGGCCGGGGATAAGTTTTTGATTGAGACCGGCAACTATATCAAGGAGAATGCCCCCAAGGACAGCGTGGTTTACCGTATCGGCGGTGACGAATTCGGTATTATCTTCAAGGGGCTTACAGAGAGAGAGGACATTTTCCTTTTCCTCAATGATCTGAAGAACAATTACGATGTCAGAACTCCCGATGGAACTAAGCACACTCTTACAATCGGCATGGCTACCGCATTTATCGATGCCAATCGCTGCGCTGAGCTCACCAGGAAGGCTGACGGCGCTCTCTTCCGCGCCAAGGCAGGAGGCCGCAACAAGATCGCAATGGCCAGAGAGGAAAAGATGATTCCCAAGACCAGCCATTACACACAGGACCAGCTTCAGCGTCTTTCCAAGCTGGCCGCAAGAGAAGGTATCGGAGAAGCTTTCCTTCTTCGTGAGGCTCTGGATCTGTTACTCAAAAAATACGACGTATAATGTAATGTCACTTAACTAAAAGAAGCGCCACACTCTATCTGAGTGTGGCGCTTTAGTCATGCGTGATCGGATCAGTTATCCTGAATTACTCTGCCGCCAATATATAAATATCTGTGATAATCGCCATCCATGAAGCAGGTTGCATATTCTACAGAATAAGAAGAATAAAAACTGTCACATTCGCAGCCGGTATCAGTAATCTTATCATTCGAATCCACAAAGCACAATTTTCCATCCTTCACAAAGTAAAGACGATCCTCCGGGAAATTGTAATGTGTTGTATAGGTGTAGTTATAATCTGCACCGTCGGTGATCATTTTTGAATCACCGTTTTCAACCTTCCAAAGCTGTCCCTCCCTGTTGCAGTACCAGAGGCGCTCAAAACTAAGATCGCAGCTCACAGAAGATACATATCCCTCTACAGTAATAGTATCAAGAAGCTTAACGCCCTGATCTTTCTTGTACTCATATTTGCAGAAAGTGCCGTCCTCTTCTCCCGGAGCCAGATAGTAACAGACATCATCGGAATAAGAAACTGCCAGCTCATAAACATAATTATCGCAGATCTCATAAGGGTCTTTATCGGGGCCTTCAAAAATGAAAACACCATTCTTGGAACTTCCAAAAGCTATTCCATACAGGCTAGGGCTGTCAATGATCTCCACCATGTAGCCAAGCTTGAGTCCTATATCACCGGTAGACACACTGTCAACAACCTTATTATATACAAGTTTGGCCTCATCCAGGGAATCATCATAGTAAAACAGGTTATAACTCTCTCTCTGCTTGATCAATACCGACTTACATTCATTGTCAATATAAACTCTGTTAGGCTTGATCTTGCCGATCTCCTTATTGAAATCAGAAACCTTGAAACAGTACATACTGTAGTTAGTTTCATCATCCTCAGGGGCTGCACCATAGATAAGCTGTCCATCATCTGATAAGGAAAAAATATCACAATAGCCTGTATAAACCTTCTGAGGTTCTGTCTCTATTCCGGCCACAAAGAGCTCTGTGCCGTTCTCAGTATACTTGGTATATGCAACCATTTTACCATTGGGAGAAATCAGCATGTCATAACCGGCAACAGATTCATCCACCTTATACTTTTTCTTCTGATCTCTGTCAACAATATAAAGAGATGCATTCTCATTGGAGTAGCTGGTTACATAGTACAAAGCGTTACCGTTATAGCTGATTCCGCCATAGTTGACATCAACCGCTTCCACCTCCACGTCAAGGGCGGAATTGATATAATAAAGTGCGTTACTGTCAATAACAACCATGCTGGAATTGGCCCTTGAAAAATAGCTGTTCAGATAGCCGCTATCCTTGCGGAAATCCATATTGTAGGAGCCGGTATCATTGTAAATACCGCCATCCACAACATAGATAACATTACCCTCCTGCCTGTTCTGGGTTCCCTTCTTTTCCATATCTACAGAACCGGGATTACCATTACCATTACCATTGCCGCTGCCTCCGGTAGGATCATCGGGTTCTTCCAAAGGTTCCGGATCATCAGGACCATTGTTTACCGAAGGTGTATTTCCTCCTGATGTTCCATTGTTATCTCCGGAACCGTTATTACCTGAAGGCTGTGCACCTACCAGCTGCATTCCACGACTCACTATTCCAGGAATTACCTTGAAGCATGTAAATGCGCCAAGCATAAGGGCCAGTATGGCTGCAACTCCTATGAGAATATACTTACTTTTAGGCATAGACCTGTTTCCGGTCATCCCTGCCATCCGGGCAAATTCAGGGCTCGCCTGCTCCATACCGGGCATAGGTCCCATATTAGGCATTTGATTTGGAATCTGATTCATATTAGGCATCTGATTCATATCCGGTGCCTGACCCATATCCGGTGCCTGACCCATGTTGGGCATCTGGCTCTGCGGTGCCCATACAATGTTCGCAGGTCCGCCTGAGGGCTGTCCTCCCATATTCTGTTCCTGCGCAGTATTAACCTTCTCACCGCAGGTTCTGCAAAATTTTTCTCCCGGTTGCAAAATGCTACCGCAATTATTACAATTCATATTTCTTACCTCTAACTTGTACTATTCCTGTCAACTAAATGTCTTCTTATGCCCGAGGTCCCATACCCTGGCCGGGGTTCTGAGCCTGTGGCTGAGTCTGGGCCTGCTGGAAATTGACATTCTGATTTGGCTGCCAATTGGCTGTAGGCTGCTGCGCAGGATTATATGTATTAACGGGCTGGGCGCTCAGATTTTTGTTCTGCATAACCTGCTGCTGATATGCATTCGCAGCGGGCTGCCAGTTCATGTTCTGGGCCTGCTGAAAATTATTATTCTGACTGATCTGATAATTGTATTGTCCCTGCTGTGCTCCCAGTTGAGGGTTCTGATTTCCCATAGTATTCTGCATTCCCGGAAGCTGACCATACATCTGCTGCATCTGCTGATTGTACTGCATCTGACGTATCTGCTCCTTTTGAGCATTCTTCCTGGTCTCCCACAGATATGCATAATAGTTCTGGAAAATCGCTGTGTCACCTGAGGACAGGAACTTGATCTTCTTGAAAGCAACTACTACGATGGTGATCTCAAAGGCGAAAAATATAATTTTCGGAAGAATTCCTTCAAATGAAAGGATAAAATCAAAGAAGCCGTGAACAAGCATAGGTACAAATAGCGCCTTAAACAGGTTGTTCTTCATGGCGCGAATATTCCCCTGCCCCTCACAGTATTTGGCAAATCCCATGTACATACCCATGAACACAGCAAATATTGCATGTCCGGGAACAGAAAGCACGCCTCTCAAGGCAGCACTCTCATAGGGAGCATCCCAAAGATATTTGATATTCTCCAGGGCCGCAAAACCAAGAGAAGCAGTCACACAGTACACTACCGCATCAAAGGTATAGTTAAAGTCCTTATCCTTCCAGGCTACTATTTTGACTGCCATATATTTGACAAATTCTTCTGATAGACCAACAACAAGGAAATTAAGTATAAGAATACAGAGAATGTTATTAAAGTCGCCATTGAACAATAAAAGCAATATCATCTGGCCGGCATATTCAAGTACACATGCAATTGCAGTGGAAAGAACGCCACAGACAAAAATCTTGGCAAGAAGGGCTATTGGCTCCTTTTCAACCTTATCCTCTTTGTAGATAAACCAAAGAAGGACAGCTGCAGGCAAAACAGCCAACACCGTCATGACATAATGATCCATATTTTTTCTCCCATCAAAACTTTATATTACTCCTCTTCTCCCCATAAACAAAAACATCATACTTCAAAATGAATTAATAATCAAAGGTTATTTTCGTCCTCCTCATAGTGCTTAACTCCGTCCTCAGTAAACTCTATTTTCTCCCCATGCCAGAACCTCAATTGAAGCTCATTTTTAGTCATTGAAGGCGTAATATAACTGCCGCTTATGCTATCAGCGGAAAGGTCTTTTACTATATCATAATGTTCCTTTGAGTCTATCCTTGAAATGATGACCTTTTTCTTAAGCTGTCCCAGCAAATTTACTCTAGTATTTATCAGGATCTTGCCGTTCTCGTAGCTGGTTCCATCCAGAATATTTCGAACGTTGATGATCATTCCGTCAAAACCTTTGTTATAACCGGCTCTGTAATCCATGTAGCCTGATGTGTAGTTACCTAAATAAAAACGTATTCCCAGTTTCTTAAATACATCCATGATATATTCCAGCGAATCGATTCCCATATAGGCATCATGCTCACTGATCTCAAAAGCTATAAGGGAAGGATCTATCTTGAAGCGCTCCAGGTAATCCCTGATAGAATCCGCCACTGATCTTTTTAAGGTCTTGATAGACATAAAATGAATAAGAACATATTCGATTCTCATGTCCGATCTGTCCACGCCGGTCCCCAGGAATCTGAAGACAGCCTCTATCATTCTGACCTCCAGTTCCTCAATAAATCCGGATTTATCGGCAACGCTCATGAACTCTTCAGGTTTTATGGGCCCAAGCACAGAATCCGTAAGAGTCAGAAGGGCTTCCGCAGCAATGATCTTTCCGCTTTTAAAATTATACATAGGCTGATAGACCACCTTGAAGTTCTTCTCGGTGATTCCACGTCCGATGGCCTTTTCAACCTCTATCTTTCTTACGATGAAATCCAGATCTTCTCCCAGGAAAACACTCTTTTCCCCGCTCTCAACATCCGCCTCTGCCAGAAGGAAGATATCATCAACACTGTTGAACTGCCCCGGTGTTTTAGCCGCAAGAATCCTTGCCTTGATAACATTGGCGCCTTCGCCCACATCAAAGCCCTCTCTGAATCTCTTATCAATTACTAAAACCATGTTTTCAAGATAATCGTCAGTGATATCCGGGCAAAGAATGTAAAAACATGAATCTTCTGCCCTGTAGACATTATATCTGTCATCAAGCCCCGTCAGAAAACTTCCGATGGCGTAGATTATCTTTTGGAAATTATCAAAACCAACGATCTTTCTGTAGGTATCCGCATTGCTTATACGCACGCAGATTGCAACAAAATCACGCTTCAGGCTCAAAAGATTATTAAGGTCATAGAGAAAGGCATTCCTGTTATAGGTGCCGCTTCCCACATCAATTCTGTCATCATCCTTCTCTATCATGATCATAATGCCCATAAGGCCTATTGCTTCTGCTAAAAGCTCACAGCCAATAGCAGGAAATAACATCTGAATTATTGTTCCCCCAATGGCGATCAGGGAAAAATAGCTCATGGCAACTCTTTTTACGTTGCCGATGTTCTTCCAATATTTCAAAAGCAGACAAATACTGATGAGCACATATATCCCGGCCACAAAATAAGCCACATAAATCCCCGGTCTTCTGAAAAATATGAGGTTTCCTTCATGGGCAAACATAAAACTGATGAAGGGATTAAGGAATAACAGTATTTCCAGCGCAACGATAGGAAGAACTATAACTAACTTATGCATAGTCTTCAGCTTGTACATAATGCCGCAAACCAGAACAATATAAAAGAGCAGGAGCGCTATAAATGCATAATGGGTGATGAAATAAATCAGTTTGCAGGCGTAAATGATATAGTATTTAACGCTGAAGGAAAGGTCAGAGGTCATAACCCCATAGGAAATGATACCGGTAAAGGAATCAATTAATGTAAGCACCAAAAGCGTAACAAAAAGGTTGCTCCTGGCCCTCTTTTTGCTACGCATAAGAAGCGTATAGAATATGCACGTTATGCTCATAATTGCCGCAGCAATCTCGAAGGTCATGCTGCTGAATCCACTGGTATCCATCATAGAATTTTACTTCCGTTCATTCATTTTTTTCTTAAAGAAGGTGTCGAGGGTCTGAAGAAGCTTATCCTTACTTATGGTCTTTAAAAGATAGTCCGCAGGCTT
This sequence comes from Butyrivibrio sp. MC2021, assembly GCF_000621605.1. Lineage (GTDB taxonomy): Bacteria > Bacillota > Clostridia > Lachnospirales > Lachnospiraceae > Butyrivibrio. The sequence continues at coordinate 699,457 of NZ_JHXX01000001.1, forward strand.
CAGGGAAATAACGTTGGTCACGCTGTCTCTGTCATTTTTTCCCGTAAGAAACATCACCGGAGTCGAGCTGGAAAAAGATTCACTCTTAAGCATCTCCATAACTTTGGGACCGTCCAGAACCGGCATGTCATAGTCAAGAAGAATAAGATCTGCCTTGTTTGTGGCAAGCCATGCCACAGCCTGGGTTCCGGAGTTTGCCATTCCAACCCTGTAGGTCTCCTTGAGCCATTCTCTTATCATCTGAATATATGTAGGATCATCATCCACTATCAGAATGCTCTTTCTTCGTGCAAGCTCAAATTCTTCATCGGTGGCTGTTGCAACCTTATTGATCAGATCCGCCATATCAAGGGGTCTGGTTACTTCAAAGGCAATATCCTCTTTTGGGATGAACTTATGGACCAGATCAAAGGCCGGCTTATCTCCTATGATGAGCATGATCATATTTTCTTCCATGCACAGGTCTTTGAAATAAACCATGGCGTCTTTATGCTCTTCGAAATCCTGATCTGTATAAAGAATGATCAGATCCACAGCATTCTTTTTTACTGCCAGATCCGATAGGGCATAAGAAGAATCCACCACTTCGAATTTATTGCTCAGAAGTGCATTTTTTATGGCGTTTACCAAAAACGTTTCATCATTTCTTACAAGCAATATCCTTTTTTTCATAGCATTACTCCTGACTGCTCAGTCTATCCTGTGCTACACTCTGTATCTGCTCCCAGGCAAGTTTATAAGAAAGCTCGCTTATCTGTGAGACCGCCTTTGCATCATCCGGCGGAAGCTTGTATACCTTGATCGAGTCCAAAACGAATTGCAATGTGTCGTAGTCAAGACTCTTACTTACTTCTATTATGGTGTTGTAGGCATCCTTAAGCTGCGAATCCAAAATCGGCGGCTTGTCGTCCTCCTCTTCTTCCTTGCTTCCCGCTATCTCAGGAATTTCCGAAAGTGAATATTTTACGATGGAGAACAGATTCAATAGTTCATTCTGATGCATCTCGATGGTTTCAATATCCAGAGCATTTCCTGCATCCTCCATCTTTTTTGCCAGGGCTGAAAGCTTCATGGCTCCTATAGTTCTGCTGGTACTCTTCAATGAATGAACATAGCTTGTGTAATCCTTCCAGTTCTGTTCTTCATAGGTGGTCTCAATATTGCGCTGTGCCATCTCGGAGGATTCATAGTATACCTTCAGGATACTGATGTAGCTGTCCAGAGTGCCGCAGTTCCTAAGTCCCTCTGCAGGATTGATCTCTTCCAGCTTATCCATCCACTCAGCATATGTCTGATTTTCTTCAGCTCCGGATTCAGAAGTGTTCTCGGCTTCATCGCCCTTTTCACCACTTATGTCGTCCTTGGATATTATGACCTTTTCTTCGGGAAGGAACTTTCTTAAACATTCCTCCAGCTTATCGCTTTCTATGGGCTTACTAAGATAGTCGTCAAAGCCCTCTTTCATGAAGTTTTCTTTTGCCCCTGTAATGGCGTTGGCAGTTAATACAACCACCGGAGTATCGATATTGGGGCTCTCCAGATCCTTCTTCATGGCTTCCAGAGTCTCTATGCCGTCCATCTCAGGCATTCTGTAGTCCAGGAAAATAAGATCGTATTTCTTTTTATGCTGCTTCTCCAGACACTCCGCGCCGCTTCTGGCAGTGGATATCTGCAGGTTTGTGGGCTTTAGAAGTTCCCTTATTACCACATGGTTCATAGGTGTATCATCAACCACAAGCACTTTAGCATCGGGAGCAGTGAAGCTTTCCTTATACTTCTTTTTCTCCTTGGAAGCCTCGCTGAGCCTCTTTCTGAAATCACCGACCTTAGAATCTCCTATCACTTTCTGAGGAAGCATCATCATGAAAGTGGAGCCCTTGCCATATTCACTTTTAACCGTTATGGAGCCCCCCATGAGTTCCAGCAGACTGCTGGTTATGGCCAGGCCCAGTCCGCTTCCCTCAATGGTCTTATTCTTTTCCATATCAAGTCTTTTGAACTTGTCAAAAAGATTATCCAGATCCTCAGGTTTGATTCCTATTCCGGTATCCGTCACATCCATTCTGAGCTGGATCTGGTCATCAAATCCCTCATCTGCAGTTACCGTCAGTGTTACGGTTCCTTCCTGAGTATATTTAATTGCATTATTAAGAATATTGACTATTATCTGCCTAAGTCTCATCTCGTCACCAAAAAGGGTGTTTGGCAGATTCTCATCAACATTGAATACCAGCTTCAGCACCTTCTGCTCAGCTTTTATTCTGACCATGTTATAGACATCATTGAGAACTGAGCTGAAGTCATATTCAGCTTCTGTGATTTCCATGCTTCCCGCCTCAATCTTGGAGAAGTCAAGGATATCATTTATAAGGGATAAAAGTGTCTTGCCGGCGCCTTCGATATTCTGGGCATATTCCAGAATTTTTTCATCCTTGCATTCTCGAAGGATTACTTCATTCATACCCAGAACCGCATTGATAGGCGTTCTGATCTCGTGGGACATATTGGCAAGGAAATTACTTTTGGCCTCATTGGCCGCCTTGGCCCTTCTTTCCTCCATGCGGGCAAGCTCTGTAGCTCTGAGGATCGCGATAAACTCATTTTTGCTGACCTGATGTGAGAAGTACTCACCTGTCAGATAGTCCACCTTCACCGAATCGGAAATCTCAAGAAGTTCAGGACTGTCCACATTCTGAAGTATGACCTTCTTGCCCATCTGATTCATCATCTTGAGCCTGTTCTCCAGAATGATCCTGCCCTGCAAATGCTTATTGGACACATCCAAAAGTGCAGCATCCATCTTTACGCCTTCAAACATCAGCTGAGTAGCACTTTGCATGCTGAAAAAGCCGTTGCCGTACTCATCCATGAAAAAACGCACACCGTCCCAGGCCAGCTCTGACATTACGATTCCGAGCACATTCTGATCCGCAGATGCCGCTGATTCCGTCACTTCAAAGACAATCTGTGAGGGTCTTACACCGAACCTGCTAAGGAGGGTTCTGACCCTCACAATAAAATCAGACTGAATCACCTGGGCTGAAGACAGTCCAAGACTTATAAACTCAAGGCCCATTTCCTCAGCAATACCGCCTCCAAGGAAATACAACACTTCTTCCAGGGCAAACCATCCCAGTTTTTCGATCATGCCGGTCTGCTCCGCAATGGGCATAAATTCTTCGGGAGATATCTCTCCCAGCTCCTTGTCAACAAACTGAAGCTTTGCCTCCGCGCCGCAGATACTGAGCTCAGTCTTGGTATAAATAGGCTTGTAGTACACTCTGAATCCGTCGTTCTGAATTCCTCTTCTTACGGCCTTTTCAACCTCAGATCTTCTTAACAGGAAATCCAGATCCTGCCCAGAAAGCACTCTGTCAGCCTCATTTTCAAAGACAGTGTCCGACAAAAGAAACAGCTGCTCAATGGACCCGAATTCCTCAGGGGTCCTGGCCTGAAGAACAAGGGCTTTGAGTTTGATGCTGTTAACTCCGTGTACCCATTCATCATTGAATCTGTTCAGTATCTTTCCGGAGAAACTGTCAGCTTTTTCCTTATCAATAGCCTGAAATACCACAAAGAAGCAGTTAAGTCCTACTCTGTAAACATCTGCTGTGGGATGAATATTCGAAAGAAAAGATACCACTACGCCCAAAAGACTTTCAAACACTTCATAGCCTGATATCTTCCTGTAAATATCCGCATTGGTGATATGAACGGCAATAGTGGTAAAGCTCCTGCCGTATTTAAAGTAACTTGAAACATCCAGAATATAGGCATTACGGTTATATGCCTTGGTGGCATAGTCCATCTTTTCATCATCATCTTCAAGCATGATCATAAGTCCCATAAGGCCGATGGCTTCGCACATAAGCTCGCATCTTATCTCGAACTTTACCATCTGTATCACGGTTCCTACGATGACTACCACGAAAAAGTAGATCACTGCTATTCTGTTAAGATGATTGAGATTTTTCCAATAGATAAAAAGAGACACAATCGCAAAAAGGACATAGAATGCACTTACGGCATAGGCAATATAAACGCCGTATTCTCTGTGAAACACAAAATCCTTGCTTACACTGTAGACCATATGGAAAATGGGATTGGTTGCCACCATGATCTCCATGAAAACAAAAGGAGCCGCGATATATGCCCTAATTCTCTTGGAAAATCTGTAGCCGACATTACACACCAGAAGGATATACAGAGCAAAAATGGCTGCAATGGCAAAGTGTGTAAAGAAATATATGAACTGACATAAATGAAATAGAATAAACTTTGTAGCAAAGGGAAGTGAGGCTGTTGTTAAGGGCTCACCAATAATACCTGTGATCGCATCAACTGCAACAATAATGAGGAGCGCAAGAAACAGCTTGTTCTTACCCCTCATTCTGTTTTTCATCAGGACCATATAGAAAATGCAAGTAACACTGATTATTACCGCAGCAAGATTAAAGGTTAAGCTTCCAAAGTTCGCAGCAATGTCCATAAAAACACCTTAAGCTCAGGCAGAGCATACTGCCACTCATCCCTGAGGAATCAAATCACGATACCACTTAAGAGCATTCAGATAAGCATCATAAACCTTATCCATATCCATATTGCCCATGACCATGAGTCTTGATACCTCAGTCCAGTCTGCATCCTCATATCTCTTGATGAAATTCAGGACAGGTGCAAACTCGCCCTTTCCCTCAAGGAGAGCTTCCTTGACATTCTTTGATACCTGCACCATTTTCAGTGCTTCTTCCATGGTTTTTTCCAGCATGATATCCAGCGCAGAGAACAGTCCCATAATGAACAGTTCCTGTGCCATCATAGCAAGCTCATAGCTCTCAGCCAGATTCTCGGCAAATTTCGCTCTTATCATTACAAGCCTTGTGATCTCACTAGGCTTATCAGCGCAAAGCTCTTTTGTTACAGCTGTGTTGATCCAGCGTTTTAATTCACGCTGTCCCAGCATAGCAGCGGCATGACGGATAGAGGTGATCTCGGAATTAAGAGCCATTCTGTTTACCATCTCAAGAAGTGAGATAACAAGAGCCGGGTCCTTTCCGATAACATCAGCCGCATCCGTAAGATCAAAGTCAGGTGCATTTACGACATTCAAAAGTTCAATATAGTTAACCTTTAAGGGATTTACTTCCGTCTCAGAGGATTTAACGGGCATTCTGAAAAAGCTGCCCTCATAAAGGTCATATCCTCCGTCCTCCTTAAGTTTCTGATAATCTTCCTGAGTGTCTACATTTACGGCACAGAGCTTAATTGACGGATAAACTCTGCCAAAGTACTTTCTTGCTTTATTTACATCCAGTTTTACATGATCCAGGAATATGTAATCGCATTTGTTTAAGATATTCTGATATGCATCAAAACTTGCGATAGGAAGCTTTCTGATAGCCAGCTTATATCCCTGCTCTTTGAGCTCCCTTACTCTCTTAACATATGTTTCCTCGGGAGTAATGCTGTTATCCATAAGAAGAACAACCTTGCTGGCCGGCACTGTGCACTGAAGTGAGATCTCTGCAAAAATGGAGAACTGATTTATGGGAACGAAGACTTCTTTTCCTCCTGACAAAGTGGCAACGCCCATGCTGCTTACAACCTCCAGCTCATGGACAGTTCCTGCGCCGTCATATCTGGCGCCGCCTTCATAACTTGGATTCAGAAAGTGGTTTTCCTTGCGCGCAAAAACAGAATATGCGCATACTGACATATCGTCGTCAAACAAAGGAATAAGTGTAGCTAGCATAAAAAGTCTCCTTTCACGTGCATAAAGACATACTCCCACTTAAGTCTATTTTAACAAAATTAAACGGGTAATTATATTATATTTTTATTAAATTCCGCTAATTCCTATCGCTTTTCCGACAATATTTTTCACCTTATTAAGGAGCACCACAAATTGTAGTAAAAAATAGCCATAAACAAGCGCCAAACCGCTAAATATGTGGTATCATAAAGTATAGAATCATTTTTACAAGAGTTCTTTTCAAAAAGTGACACAGGGGGAAACTTAATATGGCTCAAGTTGAAATGTTAGCCATGATTTTGGCCGGCGGTCGTGGAAGCAGGTTAAAAGACCTGACTACAAAAGTAGCCAAGCCCGCAGTTTTCTATGGAGGAAAATATCGTATAATCGATTTCCCGCTTAGTAACTGTGCTAACAGCGGCATCGACGTTGTCGGTGTTCTTACTCAGTATGAATCCGTTCTTCTTAACAGTTATGTAGCTCAGGACGGACGTTGGGGTCTCGACTCCAAGGACAGTGGTGTGTATGTTCTCACTCCCCGCGAAAAGGCCGATGAGGGGCTGGATGTCTATCGCGGAACCGCTGATGCAATTTCTCAGAATATCGATTTTATCGATACGTACAATCCCGAGTATCTTCTTATTCTTTCGGGAGATCACATCTACAAAATGAATTACGACAAAATGCTTGCCTACCACAAAAAGATGGGTGCTGATGCCACCATCGCTGTTCGTGGTGTTCCCATGAAGGAAGCCAGCCGCTTCGGAATCATGAACACCGACGGCCACGGCAGGATCGTTGAGTTCGAAGAAAAGCCCGCCAAGCCCAAGAGCAATCTCGCATCCATGGGTATCTATATCTTCAGCTGGAAGAATCTTCGCAAGATGCTTGTTGATGATATGAAGAAAGCCGATTCCGATCACGATTTCGGTAAGGATATCATTCCGAGAATGCTGAACGAGAATCAGAAGCTTTTTGCCTATGAGTTCAGCGGCTACTGGAAGGATGTAGGAACCATCGATTCTCTTTGGGAAGCCAATATGGACCTTCTCGATCCCAAGAACGAGCTCAATCTCAATGACTCTTCATGGCTTATCTATACCGAGGATGTCTCCACTCTTCCTCAGTACATCGGAAAAGATGCCAAGGTTAAGCATGCATATATTACCCAGGGTGTCCGGGTTGAAGGCCAGGTCACCAATTCCGTTCTTTTCACCGGTGCTGTGGTTGGTCCCGGCGCCAAGGTTATTGATTCCGTGCTTATGCCCGGCGTTGTAGTTGAAGAAGGGGCAACCGTTACAAGAGCGCTTGTAGCAGAGAATGTTAAGATCGGCAAAAAGGCCAAAGTCGGACAGCGAGGCAGCGAAAATATCCTGCTTGTGGCAAAAAATGTGAAAGGAGGTAACAAGTAATGGCACCTAAAGCATTCGGTATTGTATCCTCCGCTGACAACAGCATACATGTAGAGGGACTTCACGATTATCGTCCCATCGGTTCTTTCTCATTTCTTGGAAGATTCAGGGTTATCGACTTCCCTATCTCCAACATGAGTAACAGTGACATCAACCGTATTCAGGTTTATGTCCGTTCCCGTCCCAGATCCATCGCTGAGCACGTAGGATCCGGAAGACATTACAACATCAACTCCAAGCGCGGTAAGATACAGCTTCTTTTCTCAGAGAACAGCTCTTCCCGCTCGATTTATAACACTGATATTTCCGCATTCCTCGAGAACATTGATATCATTCAGAGAATGCATCAGGATTATGTTATCATCGCACCCAGCTACATGGTTTACAAGCAGGACTACAGACAGCTCCTGGATTCACACATCGAATCCGGCGCTGATGTAACACTTCTGTACCACAAGGTTGATAACGCAAGAGAATACTTCAGAGGCTGCAATACCATCAACATGAATAAGCAAAAGGGTGTAGATTCCCTTGAGAAAAACCTTGGAACAGCCAAGGAAAAGAATGTATTTATGGACACCTACTGCATGAGCAAGAATGTATTTGTTAACCTCATTAAGGCAGCAGCCTGGGAGTCTTCCATCTACACTCTGGCAGATATCGTTAACATCAAGTGCAAGGATCTTGATATCCGAGGCTATCAGCACAGAGGATATTTCGCAGCACTTACAAGTCTTAACGACTATTACAATGCTTCACTGGAGCTTCTTGATTACAATATCGCCAGTGACCTGTTCAGAGCAGAATGGCCCATCTATACAAGGACCACAGACTCCTGCCCTACCAAGTATCTTGATACTTCCAAGGTCACCAATTCCTTTGTTTCCAACGGTTGCGTCATTGAAGGAACCATTGAGAATTCCATCATAGGCCGTGGCGTTACCATCAAGAAGGGCGCAGTTATAAAGAATTCCATCATCATGGCTTACGCCCAGGTGGAGGAAGGCATCCGTGTAGAAAATGCCGTAGTTGATAAGTGGGCCAAGATCATCCACGCCAAGAACATCCGCGGCGAATCTGATTCACCTCAGTACATCCGTCGTATGGACACACTTTAATACAGATATATCGGACATAATAAAGGGGCTGTGCAAATGCACAGGCCCCTTTGAATATCCTGCAATTATTTAAGTTTGAACTTACCAACGATCTCTTCAAGAGTTCCTGCGATAGCTTCCTGCTTGGAGGACATATCGTTAACGTTCTCTACAACATCTGCCGCAGCCATTACGGAATCGGTTACACGGCTTGAAAGATCTGCAGTATCCTGTGTGGACTCTGCGATGTTCTGTATAGCCTTGGAAACCTCTTCCATGGATGCTCTGATATTCTCAACCATTGAAGCGATGTTCTCTGAAGAATCGCCGAAGGATCCGGCATCATCACCGTACTGCTTTGCAAGATTTACGAACTTGTCATAGTCAGGAGTAACTGTATCTTTGATGAATCCAAGAAGTTCTCCGGAGGAACTTGAAAGAGTTCCGAAAGCTCCCTGTACACCATCGATGGTATCTCTGATCTGTTCTACAGCTTCGGATGTGCTGCTGGCCAGCTTGTTGATCTCAGAAGCAACTACAGCAAAGCCCTTACCTGCATCTCCTGCTCTTGCAGCCTCAATACTAGCATTAAGTGAAAGCAGGTTGATCTGGTCTGCGATCTCAGCAATTGTATCTGCCAGTGTTCCGATCTGATCAACGATCTTAGCCTTCTCGTTGGCCTCAATAAGATCTGCTTCTCTCTGGGTTGCGATTGAAATCGCATAATCATGAGCCTGTCTTGATTCCTTCTCGATCTCTTTTGCTCTTGCCTTAATATCTGCAGCATCGGCGCTGGTCTTCTCAGTTTCAGCAGCCAGCTGATGTACGGATGCGTTAACTTCCTCAACTGATGCATTAACCTGCTCTGTTGCAGCACCGGAAGACATCATGGCATCATTAACACCGGAGATATTTCCCTGGATGCTGGAGAACTGACTTGAAAGCTCATTAGCCATGTTTGCAAGGCCTGTGGAGGTTTCAGATACCTGAACAGATCCATCGGAAATCTTGCTGATAACATCTTTGTTGTTCTCAAACATATTGTTAAGTGATTCACTCATCTGTCCAAGCTCATCACCGCTCTTACTCTTAATCTTCTCTGCTGTGAAGTCTCCGCTTGCAAGTACGCCGGCAAACTTCTTAACATCGTTGATGTTTCTGGCAATACTCATAACATATGTCCAGATAACTGCTGCGCCTATAGCAAGGGCAATTAGGCAGATAACGATAAGTTTATTTCTTGCACTGGTAACAGGTGCTTCCAGCTCTGTTATGCTCTTTCTGGTAATAAGTTTCCAGTTAACTTCAGGAATATTTACAAAGTCAATGATTATTCTGGTTCCGTTCTCCATAAAGGCAGCCATCTGAGGGTCTTCATCACTCTTGGAAACGATCATCTCAGCAAGAGCTGCAAGCTCGGCATTTTCATCCGCAGAGATATTTACGCCATTCATGACATAGTCATCATTATCGCAGGAAATATATGTTCCTACTGAATCTACCAGCATAGCTCTTCCGGTCTCACCAAACTGGATGGCCTTAACCATATTAGCGATGTCAGTCAGCTCCATATCAACAGTAACACATCCAACATATGCTCCATTGTCATAGATTGGAGCGGAGCAGCTGGACATGACCTTTCCCGAAGTAGGATCATAATATGGATTGGTTATGATCGCCTGTCCTTCCGGCAAAGCTTTTGCATTAGTATAGTATTCCTGGCTAAGGTAATCATATTCTGCATTACTGTAATCCCAGGTCTCTACTATCTGTGAGCCTTCCTTGTACCAGTATGGACCTATATATTTCTCATTCGCGTCAAAAACATTAGGCTCAAACCACAGGCCAGATCCAAGCATTGAATCATTTTCATTTATGATCTTCGAAATTGTGGTTCCAAAGCTTTGTGTATCCCCAAGCTTATAGGAAGTGGATACCATTGCTGCTATATTGACAGCAGAATTCTTGATCAGATTAAGATTTCCGTTCATCTCTTTAGCTGCTGCAATCGTGGTTGCATTCATTGCTTCCGTGGATTGCACCTGAATCTGATTCGATAGCTCGTTACTGGCAATATAGGTCAGAAGGATCATTGCAATCGCCACAACCGGAAGAATACACAATAACATCTTTGCCCTAATGCTCATTTTCTTCATAATCATTGCTCCTTATTCTGATAATTTGTGACTTATTTGGAAATTGTTGCTCAAAATCCTAGATTCATTTTACAATAAGCGGTCATTTTTTAGTCTAAATAAAGTATAAATTTGAATAAAAAGATGATAAATGACTGACAGTCTTTTAAGCAAATATATTATCGTTATTTAATATATTCACGATCACTAATATGGTAAAATCTAAACTAAGAAAATGTGTGTGCTTTTTTGAGTAAAAGCAGAAAGGACTATCTATGAACGCTGAACAATATCGTCGCGCCAACAGAAGTAGTTTCTATGTATGTATGGTTATTATCCTTAGCGGTTTGGGAATAACAATCTTTAACAGTTTCCGAGAAGGTTTTTCAACCGGAAAACTTGCAATATTCATAGCTGCATTATTCGGCGGAGTCCTGATCTTTGTAGGAAATTACAAATTTCCTACAATAAAAAAGGGATCCATACTAATTATGGGCGGAGCTACAATCTTCTATTTTATACTTCTTATTGCAGAGGATGATCTTATCTACTTTGCCTTTGGCCTTCCTATCCTTATCTGCAGTATCATCTATCTGAATGTTAAACTGTGTAAGATTGGTATATCAGCAATTGTTCTTTCATTTACTATTACGTGTATAAAGAGCTATGTAGTAAATCATACTTTGGATATGTTTCATGTACCTGCATTTATCACCCTTGCCCTGGCATTTATCGCTTGCCTTTATACGGTAACTCTTCTTACCAGGTTTAACGAGGAAAACAATGCGGTTATAAATGAGAGTGCGGAAAAGACCATGAATACCGGCAATCAGATGGCTGAGATTGCCAATACTATTACCGATCTGTTCAATTCATCTCAGGATAATATGCAGTCTCTTCAGCAAATCATTGAAGCGCAGCATTCAGGCATGCAGGATATCGCCAGCAGCATGGAAAGCACAGCTCAGGCTATTACATCTCAGGCCCAGAGAGTTCAGCAGATTCAGGAAGAAACAAACACTACCGAGCAGCATCGCAAGGATATGACCACTGCTTCAGAAAATGCCCAGACTGCAGTTGAGGATGGCGTTAAAGGTATTAAGGCACTTAAAGAGAAAGCCAAAAACGTATCTGAGCAAAGCCAGGTTACTGTTGATGCAACTCAGGCTGTTATCAATAAGGTTGAAGAAGTTCAGAAAATTGTTGGCTCCATCATGTCCATTTCCAAGCAGACCAATCTTCTCGCTCTTAATGCCAGCATCGAGGCAGCCAGAGCCGGTGAAGCAGGAAAAGGCTTCGCAGTAGTTGCCAACGATGTACGAGAGCTTGCGGAAGAGACCAACACCGCTTCCACACAGATCACAAATATCATTAACGAGCTTAACGAAGACGTTCAGAAGGCAATGGCCAGCATCGATGATACAGTTAATTCCGTAACAGAGCAGAATGAGATGATCGAATCTGTTGGTGAGAATTTCTCCTGTATAGACGAGAATGTAACAGAGATGCTCTCTCGCTTCTCTGAGATTGGCGAAGGAATGAAATCCATCGCAGCATCAACCACCGAGATCAACGACAGTATCTCAAACCTCTCTGCTACCAGCCAGGAGGTTGCATCTCTTTCCAACGAAGGTGTACGAAGCTCCGATCAGGCTGTTGAGGAGTTCAATCAGTTCAAGGGAATCCTTGGAAACATCTTCCAGCAGGCTAACAAGCTTAAAGATATGCAAAGCAATTAAATTAATTGAATTTATCATATTTTTTTAACTAAATACCATTCCTCTGGCAGCAACTTATAAAGTTATCTGCCAGAGGTTTTTTAATGTCAGTTTTTATAAATTTTTTAATTTTTTTACACAAAAAGGTTAACTTTTGCGCCAAATATACGATATAATATAAGAGAGCAGTAAATATCTGCGACTTAAATTTTTAGACTATTCAGGAAAGGAGGAAAATGTGTATGACAGCTACATGCGATGTTAAGATGGAGATAATGGATTGCATCAGACGCGACTGCGAAGATGAGTACTATCCTGATCCCGAGAAAGTTGCTCATATCACCGGCTTACCATTGGGGGTTGTTTTTGATTTATTAATCGAACTTAAAAACCAGGGTTGTCTTGGAAAAAGATGATCTTTCTCAAATAAATGGAGAAAACCATGGAAGATACGCGATATTAAAGGTCCTGTGCCGCAAGAGCATAGGACCTTTTCCTTTGTTTTATTTATTTAATTATCAAAGCATTTCCACAGGTTCATGTGAAAAATCTGCTTTACCATCATTATAGAGCGCTCTCACAAAATCAATAGCCCTCTGTCCAGACTCTTCTATCGGTACATTCTGACTATAAATATACTTGATATTGTCACCGGTACTAAGCAGGAAATCCATCTCTGTTCCACTTATCTGACCATCTCCAAAATCCAGGGGCTTAACCTCAACTGAAGTAACCTCTTTAACCACGCCTTCGCTAAAAAGAACTCTCATTAAAAAACCTCCTTGATTATTAATTTGGTTTAAAAACGCTAACAATATTTTAACATTAAATAATTGTAATTGCGATACTCTTTGGATAATTTGCCCGTTTATGCTATACTAAGCTTTGTGCAAGAATTATAATTACTGAATTTAAAAGGAGTTTTTTATGGTCAGATTTGGCAAAACCGGCGCGTTTTTATTAAGCGCTGTTTTATCTATTTCTCTTCTAACAGGTTGTGTTTCCAACGCAGACAAAAATTCTGCCAAAGAAACCGTCGAAGGTTTTCTACAGCTGGTGGCATCAGGATCCACGGAAGGGATAACCGATTATTGTACCGATGAAGTTGCATCAGGCGATTTTGTTAAGCTCTTTGATTCCGGTTACCTGGCAGACCAGATATTGGCTGATCAGGACACCTCCTCTCTTACAGAAGAAACCTTGAATGAACTGGATGAGTTCTGTAAGCTTTTCTCCAATATGGTCACAGCCTATGAAGTAAAAGAAATAACTGCCAATGATGACAAATCCATCACGGCTATAGCAACTATCACCACAGATTTTCCTGTAGACATTATTAAAAGCAGCTCCACTTCAGAAAAGGTCATGGAAGCTGCCGGTACTTATTCCACAGAACATGAAGAAGAAATCGCTGCTCTCTATGCAGAAGAAGGCGAAGAAACAACCCAGAAAAAGATTTTGAATGATGTATTTCTGATAGCCCTTGAAACCTATGAGGACCTAATCCGGAATTCATCCCCGCAGGACTACGCAATAGCCCTTAAACTTGAAAAAAATGCCGAAACAGACTCTTATGTCATAACAGAGGTAACCGATTATCTGAGTGCTGCTGAAGGGGCTACAACAGCCGCAGAAGATACCACAGTAGATTAAACTAATATAATTAACCCGGAACTCTTATTTGAGTTCCGGGTTATTTTTTTCATATATGAGCTGTCAGAATAGTCCAAGCAGCAGCCAGGCCAGAAGAACGATACCTATCAATAATCCAAGACAGATAGGCAATATAGTGATCCATGCAGATACTATCATTGCAAAGAGGTCTCCTTTTTCAAGGTTATCTCCTACCGTAGGTTCTACTCTGTCCTCATCAGGATTATAGTATTCATCGGCATAGATATCAGGCGTCTCATCCTTCTTCTGATCTTTTTTATTTAGTTTAAATAATCTGTCTACTTTCCTATTCCACCACATAAAAATACCTTATACAAGCTTATGGTGACAAGCTACAAAGTGATTAGGAGAAATCTCTTCCCAATCAGGTACTACATGCTCACAGATCTCTGTGCAGTACTTACATCTAGTATGGAACTTACATCCCTTAGGAGGGTTAACAGGTGAAGGAATATCTCCCTCAAGAACTACAAGGTCCTTCTTTTCCTCTGTTGTAGGAATGGACTCAAGCAGAGCCTGTGTGTAAGGATGAGCAGGTGACTTGAAGATCTCTTCTGAAGTTGAAAGCTCAACCAGGTTACCAAGGTACATAACACCGATTCTGTCAGAAATGTATTTTACAACTGAAAGGTCGTGTGTAATGAAAAGGTATGTAAGGTTCTTCTGCTCCTTAAGGTCTGAAAGCAGGTTGAGGATCTGAGACTGAATTGAAACGTCAAGGGCTGATACAGCCTCGTCACATACAACGAACTTAGGGTTAACTGCAAGGCTTCGAGCGATACCGATACGCTGTCTCTGTCCACCGGAGAACTGGTGAGCAAATCTGTTTACAAAGTATCCTGCAAGTCCGCACTCTTCCATGATCTTGATAACCATGTCCTGCATTCTCTCGTTATCCTTCTTGCAGTACTTATGAGCCTTAAGTCCCTCTCCGATAAGAGTTCCTACAGTCATTCTGGGATTCAGTGATGAATATGGATCCTGGAATATGTACTGAAGCTGATCTCTGATAAGACGAACCTCGTTGTAGGAAAGTCTTGCAAGGTCAATACCCTTGTCTCTGTTGGCTTCATGCTTCTCGAATTCAGGATTGCTCTTGTACTTGCTTCTAAGCTCCTCTATTCTCTCATCAATCTTGGAGATAGCCTTTGTATCTTCCTCCATTGCCTTTTCCCAGGCATCTGCCTTGTTCTTGAGAGAAGCAAGCTTATTCTTATCCTTGTCAGAGGTAGTTCTCTCTTTTTTGTTTACAATATACTCAAATTCATCGAAGTCAAGCTTGGCAGCCTGATACTTACCGATATCCTTGGAAAGCTTTGCACAGGCCTCATACCTCTCTGTGTAGATCTTCTCTACAGGTGAGAGATCATCAGCAACAATGAAACCACCTACAAGGTTAACGATGTTGAGGTAAGCATCCTCAGCTGTCTTTTTCTTAGCCATGAGGTCAGTGTGAAGCTGAAGCTTCTTCTTCTCATCTGCTGCATCGTACTCTTTCTGAGCCTTCTCGTACTCAGCCTGATACTCATTCATCTTTTTCTTGAGCTTGGTAAGATTTCCAACGGTCTTCTTAACATACTTGGGAGCCAGCTCATCAAGAGATGATCCATAGTACATTGTTCTTCCGTCTGTCTGACGATAAAGCTGAAGAAGTGTACGTCCAAATGTGGACTTACCACATCCGGACTCACCAACAAGACCTAAGGTCTCGCCTTCGTAAATATCCAGTGAAATGCCATCATTGGCCTTTACATACATTCCCTTCTTACCAACAGGGAAATACTGTTTTAAGTTTGTAATCTTAAGAAGGACTTTATCATTTTGTGGCATGACGATCCTCCTTTCTAGCATAGAAACATCTTACTAACTGGCCCTCGCGTACTTTTGTAAGCGGTGGTTCCTCATTCATGCACTTCTCTGTTGCATATTTGCAACGAGGTGCAAACTTACATCCCTTGGGAAGCTTAAGGGGATGAGGCACAGCGCCGGGGATAGCATCAAGTCTCTGGTTAGAAGGAGTATCAAGTCTCGGAATTGAAACCATAAGTCCCTCTGTGTAAGGATGTGAATACTCAGATATATGGAATACTGTCTCAGCATCTGTAAGCTCAACAACCTGTCCGCAGTACATAACAGCGATTGTATCAGCGATCTGTCTGATAACACCAAGGTCGTGAGTAATGAAAATAATTGAAGTATTATACTCAGTCTTAAGGTCGTTCATAAGCTTAAGGATCTGAGCCTGAATTGTAACGTCAAGAGCTGTTGTGGGCTCGTCAGCGATAAGAAGCTTGGGCTTACATGCAAGCGCCATAGCGATCATAACACGCTGTCTCATACCACCTGAAAGCTGATGAGGATACTGCTTTGCAACAATGTGAGGGTTAGGGATCTTAACGTCCTTAAGCATCTCGATAACCTTCTCTGCAGCCTGCTTCTTGTTCATGCCCTGATGGATAATGAAGGGCTCACTTACCTGTCTCTCTACTGTGAAGACAGGGTTAAGGCTGGTCATAGGCTCCTGGAAAATAACTGAAATGTCGTTACCACGAACCTGATACATTTCTTTCTCTGAAAGCTTGGTAAGGTCTTTTCCGTCAAAGATGATCTCACCGCTGTCTATATATCCGTTACCGTCAAGGAGCTGCAGAATACTCATGGCAGATACACTCTTACCGGATCCGGACTCTCCTACTACGCCAATGGTCTTTCCTTCATCAACCGAATAAGAAACACCGTTGACAGCTCTAACTATTCCCTTTTTAGTTCTAAAAAAGGTATGTAAATCTTTTAATTCTAATAAAGCCATCTTTTTTACTCCCTTATTTGTCACGGTCAGATTTTGGATCCATTACATCTCTAAGTGTGTCACCTACAATATTGATACAGATACAGGTAACAGCAAGGAAGATTGATGTAAATACCCATTGCCACCAGTAGTTCTTGATAATAGTTGAATTGTTCGCACCATTAAGCATGTTACCCCATGTAGGTCTTGGATATGTAACACCGAAACCAAGGTAGCTCAGTGATGACTCTGTAAGCATACAGGTTGCAAAATCCAGGGTCAGTGTAACGAAGATGATTGATACGATGTTAGGAAGGATATGTCTGAAAGCGATACGTCCCTCTCTTACACCCATAGCCTTAGCAGCTGTAACATATTCGTTCTCACGGGCAACAAGCACCTGTCCTCTAACCATTCGTGCAAGTCCGGTCCATGTCAGGATACCAAGAATTGCCATAAGGATAAATATCTTCTCATTCTCTGAAATATCCATCTGAGCCATGATAGCTGAAAGGATAAGTGCGAAAGGAAGGAAAGGAATAGCTGCGAAAATCTCAGCTACACGCATGAGGATGATATCAACCGCTCCTCCGAAGTATCCGGAGAGACATCCAACGATAATACCGATGATTGTTGAGATAATAACCGC
Source organism: Butyrivibrio sp. MC2021 (assembly GCF_000621605.1). Taxonomy (GTDB): domain Bacteria; phylum Bacillota; class Clostridia; order Lachnospirales; family Lachnospiraceae; genus Butyrivibrio. The sequence goes on from NZ_JHXX01000001.1 coordinate 716,682, forward strand.
AACAGCACCGATGGTCATGGTCATCTTACCACCCTGGATAATACGCTGGAGAATATCAGCACCATATCCGTCTGTACCAAAGAGATATCCCTTAAGTCCCCACTTATCAACAAGAGCATTGTTGGCATCAACAGCATAGTTCTGGAATGAACCTACCAATACTTTGTCAGTCTTACCGTTTACAGTATCAGGAACATCAATCTGTCCAAGAGTTGAACCGCCCCATGAAAGGACTCTTCCCTCAGAAGTAAGAGCAGTGTAATGGTATGTGCCTGCGCCAATCTGCTTAATAGTCTCACCATCATGAAGCTTTGGCATAGGAACACTGTCAGATGGGAAGTTGCCTGCAAAGAAGAGGCTTCCGTCATCTAAAAGTCCACATAAGTGGTTGTTTGTTGCATATATAGAAGTAATCTTTCTGCCGTTAAGGAACTTCTTGGAAGCCTTAGCAGATGTATTGATATTACTTCTGTACTGATCGTAGAGGCCTCTCTTACCGGTAAAGATTGATGTGCCCTGCTCGGTAAGACCAACGATGTAGTTAAGTGTGAAATCAATATCTACAAGACCTTCCTTATCAACGAAGCTGCTGATGTTCTGGTATGCATTCATGTTACCCCAGATGTAAAGCTTACCGTCATTCATAAGGATAGCTGTACACTGATATCCGCAAACAAGCTTCTTGATGTTAGCCACATCAATGGTGCCTGTAACAAGTTCTGTAGGCATAGGAATGATGTTCTCACCTGTTGAAACAGACTTGTCCATCTCCTTAACTTCCTCTACAGCTTCTTCAGCAGCCTCGGCTACTTCCTCGCCTTCAGCACCCTCTTCACCTTCTGTTGAAGATTCCTCTGCTGCTGATACACCGGCTTCCTCGAGAAGAGCAGCCTCTTCGTCACTTACTGACTCCTCAGCTTCTTCCAGCATCTCAAGGACTTCTTTATCAGTTGTTACATACTGACCATGCTTATTGGAACCCCAGCCGTAAACCTTACCGGTCTCGCTGATAGCAATAATGTGGTCGATACCTGCTGCTACATAAGCGATCTTGTCATTAAGAACAGCCTCAGGAATCTCACCGATATCAATGCCGGTTGTTCCAAGCTGAGTTGCGCCCCAAACATAAACCTTACCAGCGTTTGAAAGACCAACTGAGAAACTTCCGTAGCTGTCGATCATCTTAATGTCATTCTTAAGTTCTGAGGGAACCTTCATCATGCTCATGGTAGGAGCAACGTTCTTCTGGGTAACCTCAGTGTATGAATCATAATATCTAGGCATGAAAAGTGGTCCGATAAATACCAGTAAGAACATGCCAATAACAACGCATAACGCACCCACAGCGAGTCTGCGTTCCAAGAAATTTCTTATAATCTGCTGAATTGGAGTCACAACTTCTTCGACATCGATGGAATTAGCAAGATCTCTGCTTCCGCCGAAGAAAGCTCTGCGAACCCAACCGCACATGCGGCTAAATAAATTCTTCTTCTTCATCTCAATCTCCATGCTCCTTAGGCGCTTACTCTGACTCTGGGGTCAACAAGTCCGTATACAATATCAATTATCAGGTTGCCTATAAGAGAAATAGCAACATAGAAAAGCTGTAATAACACTACTACATCAAAGTCCTGTGTACGAAGTGATGAGATCATCAGCTTACCCATTCCGTTGATACCAAAGATATTCTCGAACATAAGTGATCCGCCGAAAATACCAAGGAACCATCCTACAACCAGTGTAACGATAGGAATAAGCGCATTTCTCCATGCATGTGAGTAAATAACAGCCTTCTCAGTAACACCCTTAGCTCTTGCAGTTCTGATGCAGTCCAGTGAAAGAGCATCGATCATTGAAGCTCTTACGTATCTGGTCATGGAACCCAGTGAGCAGAAGGTCATAGTAATAAGAGGAAGTGCCATGTAATACATTCTGTCAGTGAACCACTTCCATCCTGTGTAGTTACTTCCGGGAGTCTTCATACCACTTGGTGGGAACCATCCAAGAAGTGAGCAGAAGATCCAAACGAAGAGAATAGCTGTTACGAAGGAAGGAAGTGAATAACCTATAATGGTTACGACCTGCATGACCTGATCGCCCTTACTTCCCTTTTTAACAGCGCATACAATTCCAAGAGGAATTGTAATTCCAAGCGCAAGAATAGTTGCAAATATATTAATGAAAACGGTATTCTTCATCGGTTCTTTGACAACATCGATAACGTCGTCCTTAAACTCGTAAGAATATCCGAAATCCCCCTGAACAAGTCCGGAATACTCTCCGTAATAATTTGGCATAAAGCCAACCCACCTCAAATACTTAACTACCATGTTCTTTGTATCAGTTCCATACTTACGCTGATACTCCACATACAAATCCTCAAACATCTTCTCTTTTTCTTCCGCAGTAGCATTACGAAGACGTGTCTTCTGAGTAGTCATCTCAGCCTTAGCATCTGTGTAAGCTCTGTTGTTGGGCACAAGATTGTATATAAGGAATAGTATAAAGGATAACACTACAAGAACAGCTAACATATAGCCTATTCTCTTAAGGATATACTTTCCCATTTGATGAAACCTCCTAAAAAATTCTTTATATATAAACTACCACAATAAGGGTAGAAATATTCAAAGTCAATATCAATCTACCAATTTAAATCTTTAACTCATTAAACCAACATAAATCCACGGTCATGATATACTTCATCATGACCGTGGATCATAAGTCAGCTACTCATATTAACACATTTCTACAAATAATGGAAGTAGAAATTAGTTGTTCCAATAAATATCTGCCTTGTCCTTGATATAGTAAGCAGAATTGTCATCATACATACTAGGATCAATTGTCATATTGAATGAATAGTCATATACAGCTGAGTTGAAACCAGTTGCAAAGTTAAAGCATGTGTACATAGGTGTTCCGCTGTAGTAACCATAAACCTGCTGCTGATAGAGCTCATCAAGCATAGGGCCGAAGTCACCTGTTGTCTTCTGAACTACGAAACCAGCTGCTGCGATGTTGTCGTTCTGCTCGAAACCTGTTACAAGGAGATCTGAGAACTCGTTATCAACAGTACCATACCAGTTAAGAGCAAGAGGCATGTAGTAGTCACCGTTAACTTCTACAGTCTTGTAAGCTCCGTCGATTGACTGGAAGTTCTTATCCTTCTCAGTAGCAACATCGCCGGCGATCTTCTTATAACGAACGCCTTCTGTGTACTCGCCGCCTTCTGCATTGTATACCCAACCATCGTTCTCAAGAACTTCGATAGCTGAATCAACAGAAGTATCATAAGCATCAAGGAGCATTCCCTGATTTACAGCTGCCTTGTACATCCAAGATCCTGAATAGTAAGGTCCATCTACAACTCCGCCGTAACCACCTGTGAAGTCCTTAGCGAATGTAGCTCTGTCCATACAGTATGCAATAGCCTGACGAACTGCTGTGAACTGTACAGGACCAAAGTCGTTACGGAAGCCAAGCTTACCATAACCAGCTCTTGAATAGTGTGTGTAAACATAAGCGCCGTCTGAACCATCTGCAAGTGCGATAGCTTCATCAGTTGCTGAACCACCTGTGATTGCTGCAAGAACGTCTACACCGCCAGCCTTGAAGTCCTCAAGCTGTGTCTCGGCGATAACCTTCTTGTAGATAACCTTCTGGATTGAAGGCTTAGCACCTTCATAGTTGCCCTTGAAGTTCTCGTTGAGCTCAAGAACTGCTGACTTGTCGCCTTCGTCGAAGGACTTAACTACGTAAGGACCTGAGTAAGGATACTTGGTATCTGTGTTGTTAGCTGAATCTGAGATGTGTGCAGCCATCTTGTAGCTGTCACCGCTCTTCTCATAGAAACCATCCTCAATGTAGCAACCCTCACCGTCATCAGCGATATCGAAGTCACCAAGCCAGAGATCCTTATAAGTAGGATATACTGAAGCGTATGTGATTGCATAGAAGTAAGGAAGGTACTGAGGATCTATTGTGATAGAGAATGTGTAATCATCGATAAGATGAACACCCTTCATAACCTTTGATGCTCCGTCAACACCATCGTTTGTTCCGTCGTAAGCGTTGAAGCCGTCGAAACCAACCATCTGAAGCATGGATCTGTGATCCTTGCCTGCTGCCTCTGCAGCTACAGGTGTTGAGAATACAAGTAATCTGTAAAGATAGTTCTTAGCTGTGATAGGTGAACCATCTGAGAATACAAGGTCATCTTTGATCTTGATGGTGTATGTCTTGGATCCGTCATCGTTGTCTGTATCTTCAAAGGAATCAACAACTGTGTCGTTAACTACATAGCCGCCTTCCTTTGTAGGAGCTACAGTCTCAAGACCCTCTGTAAGGTTCTGGATATCAAGGTCAGATGATCCGGGTGAGCTTGCACCGAAGATTGCGTATCTGAACTTACCTGAAAGGTCTGTTGAGCTTCCCAGGATGATTGAGTTGTCATCCTTCTCTGATGTCCAGTCAATAAGAGCTCTTGCAGGATCCCAGTAAGGGTTGGTAGGGAACTTGTCTACGCCCTTGATAGCTGCATTGTAAAGATCATAGTACTCGTTTGAGTAAAGAGGAATCTCAGGAAGAAGGTGATTCCAACGTGTGATGTAGTATTTCCACCACTCAGCATAAACTTCATCTTCTGTAGCGAAGCTTGTGCCTTCTGTTGATGTGTTGTAAACCATTGCCATTGTAAGGAAGTCAAGACCAAGCTCATAGCTCTGTCCATCAACGTTGAGATATGCAAGTCCTGTTGACTCATCCTCTGTTACATCGTTGATTGTGATCTGTTTTCCAAACTTGTCATAGAGAGATACATAATCCTTATCCTCTCCGTATTCCTTGCCTTCAAGCAGCTGAACTGATGATGGCTCGTCTGCAGTTGATGTAGCCTCTTCTTCTGCAACTTCTTCTGTAGCTTCAGTTGCTTCTTCAACGGCTGTATCAGCTGGCTGTTCCTCAGTAACCTGAGTGTCCGGTGTTGTCTCTGCAGGTGTCTGCTTTCCGCAAGCTGATAATGAACCAACTACCATGGAAAGAGCAAGCAGAGATACAAGTGCTTTCTTTTTCATATTTGCCTCCCGTTTTTTTATTTATATGTAAACACCTACTGCTTTATTGCAATATGTGTACATATCAACAATACTTTTTTTAAATCGTTAACACCGCAATACTGTAACGCCTAAGTGTATCATCACTTTACCATTTTAAATTGCCGCATCAAATATTGCAAGAACTAATTAATTATAGGTAGCTATAATTTTCATTTTTATCAGATTTTCGTTCTCATTTCAGCTGCAAGAGCCTCTATTGTTCCATCCTTGAATGGGCTCTTAAGACCAGCCTTATCAAGCATCGGCTCGTAGAAATCCTTGGCTGAAAGTTTGCAAAGCTGTAAATAATGATTCCAGGCTTCCTTGTAGTCCTTGTCCATCCATACCTTGAACTGCATTGCAACTACGCTGGCAAGAACATAATCAATATAGTAGAAAGGTGACCAGAAAATATGTCCCTGTTTCTGCCAGAAGCCGCCCTCGTCAAAGAAGGGATCTCCGTCAAAGTCAAGCCATGGTCTGTAGGTCTTCTCAAGCTCTTTCCATACAGCCTTCCTCTCGGCAGGAGTCATCTCCGGCTTGTCATATACGATATGCTGGAACTCATCAACCATACATCCGTAAGGAATAAAGGTGATGGAATCCTGAAGGTGCATCTTGAGATAATCGTCCTTCCTGTCTCCGAAGAACTTATCCATCCAGCCATAGGTAAAGTATTCCATTGACATGGAATGGATCTCAGCTGTCTCCATGGTAATGTCATTGTGCTCTGTTATCTCATCATCTCTTGTAACATAGCCCTGGAATGCATGTCCGCACTCATGGGTGATAACATCAACATCTGAGCTGGTGCCATTAAAGTTGGCAAAAATATATGGTGATTTATATTTTGGTAAGAAGTCCATATAACCACCGGCCTTCTTGGTCTTTCTTCCAAGAACGTCAAAGAGCTCATTCTCAGTCATGAAATCAAAGAATTCCTTAGTCTCGGGAGAAAGCTCTGAATACATCTCCTGTCCTGACTTAAGAATCTCCTCGGGAGTTCCTATGGGAGCCGGATTGCCGTTGGTAAAGAAAACATCGTTGTCATAATACTTAAGCTCGTCAACACCGATCTGCTGTCTTCTCTTCTCCTGGATCTCGCAGACAAAAGGAACAAAGGACTCTCTGATCTGCTTGCGGAAATTCTCAACCTCAGCTCTTCTGTAAGAATTTCTTGTCATTCTGTTATAGCCAAGCTCTACATAGCTGTCATAGCCAAGTTCTCTGGCCTGCTGGGTTCTGTTCTTAACAAGCTTGTCGTAAATATCGTCGATCTCATCTGTTACAGATTCAAAATACTCAGAAAGAGCCTTCCAGGCACGCTTTCTGGTATCTCTGTCCTGATGAGTCAGGCACTTGCGAAGAAGTGAAATATTGTATTCCTCTCCGTCAAAAGGGATCTTGGCGGAAGCAATAATGCTGTCATACTTACTGATAAGAGCGTTCTCCTCCTGCATAAGAGGAAGGATCTTCTCATCAATGGACTTGTTGGCAAGCTCAATATTCTTGAAAGCAACCTTGCTGATCTTTTCTTCAAGATAAGCTCTGTAGGGTGATTCAAAAAGGACCTTGCTGTATTCATTATTTAAATTGGAAATAACAGGTCCGATCTCATCGATATAATCATTCTCCTTGGAGTAAAACTCCTCAGAGGTATCAATGTCATGTCTGAATCTACCGAGTCTTATGTTGGTAGAAACATCTCCCATAAATTCATAGTACTTCTTGTGAAGCTCAAACTGCTCTTCGCCGCTGGCAGCATTCTTACTGTCTGCAATAAGCTGTTCAAAAAACGCCTTAACCTTGTCCAGATCAATATGCTCGTATGGCATTTGTGATAATTTCATATTAATGATACTCCTTTATCGAAAAAACGTAAAACAAAAAGGATATTTCTCACCTGTAAGTGGTAAGAAACATCCCATAGTCTCTCCAGATTCTTAAGTGCTTATTTAACAATTTGCATCGTTAAAGTATTTATCTACCACTTAAGCAGAAATTATACTAGATTTTAACACTTTAATCAAGCAAATCACCAAATTATTTTAATATTAATTTAATAATTACGCAAGCTTTCCCGCAAAAAAATCTCTCAAAATCCCAAAACATTCTCTCACCATATTATTGGGAATGAAGCGAAACTGCATGTATGCAGCGATTCCGCAGACTTTTGCATCGGTGATCCTCTTTGCTATATGTACACCTCTGAAAACATGAAAGCCGTTGGTAATTATACCTATCTTTAATTCATTGTCATCAGAGGAACCGGATCTTATGATCTCCATGGCATTTTCGATATTCTGAACAGTGTCCAGGGATCTGTTTTCAACCAGTATCCTCTCCGGATCCACTCCCAAAGAAACAAGATAATCTCTTCCACCCTCACCTTCGCTCATGCTCTCATTGAATCCCTGTCCGCCTGTGGTAATACAGATGGTTTCCGGGTTACTGTCAAGATACTCCTTGGTCTTCTGTAATCTGTACTTATAGATAACGCTGGGGCCTGTTGACCTCATCTGAGCTCCAAGAACTATAACATAATCAAGGTCAGGCTCTCCCTTGTCAAAAAAGTGAGACAAGATGCAGCACTGACAGATCAGGAACACCGAAAGTCCGATTCCCAATAGGATATATGCGACAACTCTCAGTTTTTTCGGGCATTTCCCCCATCTTCCTTTTCCCGCGAGAAAGAAACATAGGCTGAAAAAAGCCCCCGCAGCCAACCATATCACAAAAGAAAATGTTCCACTGCCCACCAGAAATACCATGATCGCATAAAGGAAGGTCACAAGCATCATGGCTGCCCATAAGATACGTATTCCCGGAGAAAAGAGTCTTTTTATCATTTAATATTCCTTCCAAAGAATATAATCAAGATCTTCGAGCCAGGTCTTTCCGTTTGCTCTCAAAAGGTTCATGCCTGATACAAATACTCCATACGCATCAACAATGTCAGAGGTTGCATGTCCCGGTTCAATGCAGGTTGCGCATGAGCTGATCACATAAGGAACTCCATCCTTTGTTCCAAGGTACATCATGATATGCCCGTCCATATAAAGTAACAATCCCGGAGCCATCTGTTCCAGAATGCTCAGCTTTTTGTCCTCAGTCATCTTGTCACAGTCAATGCTTCCCAGGTCATAAGTCTTGGCAATAGCCCTGGCGTTACGGGGAAGTTCAAGCCCAAAGCAGCTGTATACCTGCCTCACAAATCCTGAGCAATCATTAGAAGAAAGTGTTCCTCCATAGCCGTAAATCTTTCCAAGAAATTTAAAAGCCTGATTCAAAACAGCCTCAGATGTCATATCCATATAACCCACATGAACATCCTTGGAAACAGGTATAAGTGCATCCTCCGAATAAAGAGTTCCATCCTCAGCACGGCATGGCAATTCTGCCTTGTAACATCCCCAGGAAGTCCTGTCAGCGTCAAATTCTGCCTCTGTATTTTTAAGCTTGATCTTTGTTCCCATGGGAAGAACCATTCCGGCGTGGGCGCTCTCTCTTGCAGTATCCTCAAGAACGATCTCGCTTCCGGTGACTACCAAAAACTCATCTGCAGATGAAGCATTATTCCACTCATCCTTATCTTTACATACCGCTATGGTATCCTTATGAACCCATCCGCAGTATGAACCGCTCAAAATATAATACCACTGGCTGTCTCTGCTTTCAGAAATTACAACTATAGGTGAAAATGGCATAACCTCAGCGCTGATCAGACTGTCAAAATATAACTCCTGTGGATCCTCCGCGATAAAATCATCACTGGGAAGAGTCCTTGCCATTGTCCTCTCAACACATACTCCATAGATTGGCGTAACTTTATCGGGAACAGCCTCAATATTCAGGTTATCTCTGATATTTGCCCAATAATCATCGGAAACCGCTTCTTTATTTGCATAAAGCGCATCTCCGTCCTTGGTGAGATCGTCTATTATTTCCGGGTCAATAAGTGCTTTTACTACAGCTCCATCGATGGCATCGGGAAGATCATACATGTATAGTTTTTTATTGCTTCCGAACTGCCCCGTATTATACTCGACAAATGCAGGATTATTGTAAGTAAATTCTTCTATTTCCTCTCCGGAAAAAAGCACCTTTCCATCATATGAAGAAAGCCAATACTCGGGCTTTAGCATATCCGCTGTAGTTCCTGAAACAGTCTGAACAAGGCCATTATATGGATCTGATGCCTCCTGTACCGACACATATTCTGAACTGCCCCTGCCTGCAGCATGTAGTTTTCCGATTTCAAAACCCGTCACTGAAACAAACGCTATTGCCAAAGTTCCATATAAGATCAATGCTGTTTTTCTTTTCATTTGTCACTCCTTTTCAATCCTGCAAAAAAACCACAGATTACAAAAAATGTCATTGTAAGCGGCCAGGATGATTTATATAAGAACGGAACCGGTTCCGTAAGTCCCATAATCATGATTCCTGCTGCGCAGGCTGCCATATAGCGAAATGCAGGCTTTAACTCATAATTAAACAATCCCCTGATACATCTGTCTGCCCACCTCACAAGCAATATCAGCCATACAAAAAGGGCCAGAATACCATGAACACGAGTAATTTCAAGAAATGCGTTATGAGAATGAGGTGCACTATTTTCATGATGACCTATATAAACTCTCTCGATTTCTTCCTTACTCAGGGATGATATTCCCAAAAGCAATCTCCTGGGATTCCTCACCAAAGATTTGAGAGTGGCAACCCAGATATAACTTCTGTCGGTTATTGTTCCATTCCTGTCATGAATGCTTCTTGTTCTCATAAGGAACTCTTCTCCGCCAATAAGTCCCACTAAACCGTGATAAATCTTTGACGGCAGAACAAAGGTCTCTATTGCCAGTACTGTAGCTATTCCGGTAATAGCGAAAACAGCTGCGTAGCGGATTATCAAATGATCTTTTCTACCGATACAGTATTTCTTTATTCCTGATGAAAAAATAAGAATTCCCAAAGAAGCAGAAAAACCGATGGCTCCGGTCCTGCAGCCTGTAAGTCCCAGGCAGAACCATCCAACAAAAATGCATACCGAATAATATATTCTCAGAAAGCCTTTTGATAACAGCAATCCGAATACCGAAACCATCAAAAAGGCAGTGCATGCAAAACCAAATCGATTGGCGTTTCCGAAAGCACATAATCTGCCATTTCGTACAAGACCAAGTACAGAAGAAAGAGCCACCCTTTCCGTGAAAATAGTCCTGGTTGCCATAAAAAGAACAAATATGCAAACAACAAGCTCAGCCAGAGAAAAAACAAAAGCGCATACAGCAAACATTTTCTCATAATTCTTAACCGAACCTGCAGCATAAAACAAAGCTAAAAATGCAATCCATGCACAGAAAAACTGGGAAAGAAAAAAGGAAGCCGAAACTCCGAAGGCAATTATGCCCGAAATCCAACATAGCAAAAAGAAAGAAGCAAAAAGAAATGTATCAAATTCTAAATAAATCTTCTTGTAAAAAACAAAATAGAGAATAATCGCAGCTCCCAAAAGTCCGCCTAAAAGATACATCCTGGTCTTAGCTGCAACCCAAAAGCCTTCAAAGGTAAATACTGCAAGAAATGCAGATATTATCAGCGTAATAATGTACTGCATTCTTTCATCTTTATCCTTGGGCAAAAAACCATTAAACATCCCCTCAAACCTCCCCAAAATAAATAGCCACATTATATATTATTCCAAGCACAGGAAAATGTGAAGTAAAAATCGGATTGAAAAATACATTTTCAATCCGATTTTTTAATCATTTTTCAAAGTATATCAATATGCTCTCCTGCCAGAGCCTTGTTCATACTTCTTACTGCGCAGAACTTTCCGCACATAGAACAGGTATCATCAAATTCCGGCGATCTGTCGGCGCGGATGGCCTTGGCGGTCTCAGGGTCTATAGAACATTCCCACTGAGTATCCCAATCAAAATTCCTTCTGGCATCCGCCATTTTGTTATCCATATCCATGGCGTGGGGTATCTTCTTTGCTATATCCGCTGCGTGAGCTGCAATTTTGGAAGCGATTATGCCCTGCTTAACGTCATCCACATTGGGAAGAGCAAGATGTTCCGCAGGCGTTACATAGCAAAGGAATGCTGCACCGTTTGCTCCTGCAATTGCTCCGCCAATGGCAGATGTGATGTGATCGTAGCCGGGAGCTATATCTGTAACAAGAGGTCCCAGTACATAGAAAGGAGCTCCCATGCATATTGTCTGCTGCATTTTCATATTGGCTGCGATCTGGTCCATAGGCATGTGACCCGGGCCCTCCACCATGACCTGAACATCCTTTTCCCAGGCTCTCTTTGTCAGTTCTCCAAGTCTTACCAGCTCCTCGATCTGGCATACATCGCTGGCATCCGCAAGACATCCCGGTCTGCAGGCATCCCCAAGGGAAATGGTAACATCATACTCTCTGCAGATTTCCAGAATCTCATCATAATACTCGTAAAAAGGATTCTCCTGCCCTGTCATGCTCATCCAGGCAAATACCAGGGACCCGCCTCTGGAAACAATATTCATTTTTCTTTTGTGCTTCTTTATCTGTTCAATGGTCTTTCTTGTTATGCCGCAGTGCAATGTAACAAAATCCACACCATCCTCGGCATGAAGTCTTATAACATCTATAAAATCCTTGGCTGTAAGTTCCGACAGCTCCCTCTGATAGTGGATCACGCTGTCATAAACAGGAACTGTTCCCAGCATAACAGGGCAGCTCTCCACCAGCTTTTTCCTGAAGGGCTGAGTGTTTCCGTGGGAAGAAAGGTCCATGATGGCATCGGCTCCCATATCTACGGCCGCCATGACCTTTTCCATCTCAATATCATAATCCTTGCAGTCCCTGGACACTCCCAGATTTACATTTATCTTGGTTTTGAGCATGGAACCAACGCCCTTGGCCTCTATGCATTTGTGATTCTTATTGGCGCAGATCGCCACCTGTCCCTTTGCCACAAGGTCTCTGATCTCTTCCGGAGTCCTGTATTCATCCCTTGCCACCTTCTCCATTTCCGGTGTGATTATTCCCTGTCTTGCGGCATCCATCTGTGTTGTGTAATCTCTCATTGTTTTTCCCCATTATCTTTTTTTCATATATTTAACAACTTAAAAAATTCTGTGTTCCAACGGGCCTCTCCCCTTGCCAAGATCAAGGCCCTTTTCTATGCATTTGGTAAGATACTCTTTCCCTCTCTTCACAGCATCAGTAAGTTCAAACCCCAGAGCCAGGTTGCAGGCAATGGCACTGGACAGAGTGCAGCCGGTGCCGTGGGTGTTTGGATTATCAACTCTTATGGCGCTTAACCATTCAAAGACACCGCCGTGATACAGACAGTCATCGCTGAAGCCTTCATTAGCGGTAAAATGCCCGCCCTTTATAAGGACGCTGCAGCCATAAGCATCCCCCAGAGCTTTTGCTGCATTTTCCATTGCGGTTTCAGAGTTTATTTTCCTTCCTGTCAGTATTTCCGCCTCGGGAACATTAGGTGTTATCAGGGTGCACACAGGAAAGAGTTCTCTCATCAGATATTCCCTGGATTCATAGGATGAAAAAGCCGTTCCCGATGTAGAACCCAGCACCGGATCCAGAACAATATTCTTATGCTCATAGGCCAAAACAGTATCTTTAACTGCTCTCATAACCATCTGGTCCGGCAGCATTCCTATTTTCACCCCATCAGGAAAAATGTCCTCATATACTGCCCTTAGCTGTGCCCTCACAAAATCTGCAGGAATAGGTAATTTCCCGCTGATACCCATGGTATTCTGAGCCGTAAGGGCTGTAATAACGCTCATGCCGTACACGCCGTGGGCCTCCATAGTCTTTAGATCAGCCTGTATTCCGGCTCCTCCTGAAGGATCACTCCCTGCAATTGTAAGTACTGTTTTCATAGACGCTGTCCCCCGGAAATACCAAGTTCATCCATTTTCTTAATAAGTCCCGCCGCAGCCTGACAGGGATCTTCGCTCTTCATAATGGCAGACACCACGCATATCCCGTCTATGGGAAGTCCCCTCAGGATGTCCAGATTGCCACTGTTTAAGCCGCCGATTGCATTGACTCCTATGTCCACGGCATGGCAGATATCATTCAGGGTATCCACTGAAGTAAGAACTGTTTTCACCTTGGTTGTTGTCGGGTAAATAGCGCCCACCCCCAGGTAATCCGCCCCCATTTCCCGGGCTTCTTTAGCCTGTTCCACGGTCTTGGCGGTGGCACCGATTATCTTTTTCTTACCCAGAATTATTCTTGCCAGATCCACAGGCATATCGCTCTGTCCCAAATGCACTCCCTCTGCATCCGCCGCCAAAGCCACATCCACTCTGTCATCCACCACCAGAGGCACATCATAGTGAAGACTTATTTCGTGTACCTTCTTTGCGAGATGAATATACTCTCTGGTAGTCCTTTCTTTTTCTCTTATCTGTAAAAAAGTCACGCCGCCCTTCAGAGCAGCTTCGATCCTGCCAAGAAACTCATCCTCTGTCATCCCTGTGCTGTCTGTGACCAGGTAGAGCCTCAGCCGGTCTTTGTTTAATCTTTTCATTTTCTCCTCTCCTGTAACATCTCATCAGTCATAAGTGATATGGCATCCAGGAGCCTTACCAGGAAGGTTCCTGAGCCGGTATCTTTTTTCTCTGCGGCGATTTCTCCTGCAATTCCCATAAGAGCACAGGCATCTGTTACAGCATCCATAGTTCTGTTCACTGATAAAAAAGTGGCCACTGCCGCCCCCAGCATGCAGCCGGTTCCCGTGATCATGGAAAGCTCAGGACATCCGTTGTTTACATATTCTGTCCTGACGGCATCCGTAACCACATCACTGGCTCCGGTGGCAAGAATAATGGCATTGTATCTTACTGATAATTCCAGAGCAGCTTCAGTAGCTGCTTCCTTCGTTATCCCGGCCTTGGCATCCACACCCTCAGCCCTGTACTTTTCATCCTGCAATGCCATGATCTCAGAATAGTTTCCTTTGACCACACATAGGCCTCTGCCGGCTCTTTTTTCCATAAGCTCTGCAAAAAAGTTCCTTCTAAGCTCCGAGCAGGCTGCGCCCACAACATCAATAACTATGGGTATATCCTTTCTTTTTGCCTCCGAAAGCGCTATCCCCATGGCCTCCATCCTGGAATCCGATATATTTCCCAGATTTAGTAAAAGAGCGTCCGCAGTGGCTGTTATCTCCTTAACCTCCAGGGGATGCTCCGCCATTATGGGTCTGGCCCCCAATCCCAGCACAGTATTGGCACATTGCATCATGGATATGGGATTGGTGATACAGTGAATAAGTGGTCTGTAGTCATTGTTTTTCATGCTGCATGGTCTTCCTTTTCAGGTTCATCCTTAAGTCCGTTCTGCATTTTGGATAACGCGCCGGTAGCTTCAAGCCTTTTTAACAGGACAAAAGCAATGCTTCCGCCGATAAGAGTTCCGCAGATAAAAGAAGGCACATAGAAAAACCAGGTAAGTCCCTCTTTCCCCCAAAGATAGGTCATTACCGGATATGAAACTATGGCTCCGATAATACCAGTGCCGATTATTTCCCCAAGAACAGCCGCTATGATCTTTCCTTTGGAAAGTCTGTAAAAGATTCCCGAAAGGGTTGCTCCAAACACAGCACCGGTAAGGGCCAGAGGCGGAATCCCCATTATCATCATTCTGATAATGCCGATCAAAAGCGCACATAAAAGTGCATACCAGGGCCCCAAAAACACCGCGCAGGTCACATTGATAAGGTGGGCCATAGGACACATCCCCTCGATTCGAAGAATCGGTGATATAACCGTTCCCAGGGCCACAAACATCGCAAGCATTACCATTCTTCTCAAATAGTTACTTTTTTTCATACTCTCTCCTTCCGTGGAGGCGCTGCATACAGGCAATAAAAAAGGAAGCTACCTAATTCAGACAGCTTCCGCAAAATTCTCCTTGTAAAACAGGCATCCCTACGTTGGCATTATCCAAATCAGGTTCTCGGTCGAAGGTCACACCTTCCTCTCAGCCTGTATACAAGCTCCCGTCTATTCAGTTTTTAATTTCATTGCCCATAATAGCACCTGCCAATCCAGTATGCAAGGGCATCTTCAGATTTTTTTACCTTAATCCGTATTTTTGCTTTATGGCATTAGAGGGTTCGTAGTCTCCAAGATACTCGTCTGCCATCTTGCAAAGCGCAGTGCGGTCAATGTACGGAACCGAATAATCATCGCTGTAACCGGAGAGAATCAGATCTTTGCCCTCCCGGGAGAAAACCTGACTTGTCTCGCATACTAGTCTCATGGACTTATCAAAAATGTATCCCTTTTCTCCCCGAATGATGTAGCTTCCTGTCACATCACTATATTCAAATCCGTAAAACATCTCTTCATCGGTATCAAAGGAGTTTACGCACTGCCCGGACTCAGCATCATAAATTTTCGCCGTGTGATTACTGAAAAGTGTCAGGATATACTTCTTATCATCAGAATAAAATACATTGTCCACAAGCTTGAGATTAACATCGAATTTCTCGCTGTCAGCAAATACTTCTTCCGGAAGACAACTCTGCAGATCGCCGTAGTCAAGCTCCGATCCGTAAATCGTTGCCAGATCACTCACAGTATCTGAATAGCGTGTTACATAACTCTCACTTCCAAAAACAAGGTATAGATTCCCGTCTACGTATTTTGCATTAGTTACCTTCTGATTTGGAACTGTTTTAAAAAATACATCAGTCAATTCACCCTGATTGAACTCGTTGCAGAAATAGATCCTTCCCCCTGTGGAAACATACTCAAGTCCCTCAACAGACAACCATAGTTCAACAGGCTGTTCAGCGGCAAAATACCTTTGGATCAACTCTCCGTTTTTGTTGTCAATTATAGCAATTTCATTTTTACCACATGTATACAGATATTTGTCGTCTTTAAGAAAAGTGCCGTATTGAAGCTCAAAATCTTCCAGCGTTATCTTCCACAGTTCCTTCTTACCATCACTATCCACGGCCATGATATCAGTCATCAGTATTTCATTCGAATACCTTGAACTGGCCAAATACATCATATTACCCAGAACAGAAACCAGCGGATTGGTAATGGATTCGCCCCTGTAAAGATCCAGCATCTCCCCATTTGAAGCATCGATTTTTACAAGATAAAATGTATCAAAATTTGAAAAACAGCATGTAATCTCATTTTCATTACAGAAGGCATCGCCGAGGGTAACTATATCCTCTCCAAATATATCACTGTAGTCAAATGTAAAAGCAATGCTTCCTGAATTATCTACCGCATAAATGACATTATTGTCTAAATCTTCCACGAGTACAATCCTGCTCTCTTTCACCGGCGTAAACATTGAGTCAGCCGGCACCTGCACCTGCGTGCTCTCCTTGGAAGAAAAGGAATAATAATAGCTGTCATCACCATTATTCCATAAGACGCCGTCATCCCCACAAAAAGCTGCATTGATCCAGCCGTTTGGACTGACAATACTATGTAATGTAAGGCCTGTTTCGGCATCACATACATAGGCTGCTGTTCCTTCAGCCACCAGCACATATTTCTGATCCGCTGAAACAGCAAAACCATAGAGCATAGAGCCGGCATCGTAGGCACAAACCGGCTCATAGCCTTGAGATACTTTGTATACCCCCATGGCATCATAAAGTTCCTTCAACGCAGCTGCGTTGTAATCATCTTCTTCATTTTCGGATATTACGCTCCTTGCGGCATAAACAGCGTCTTTTTTTCTTCCCGCTTTCATAAGATTTCCTGCTGCCGCAGCCATGGAGGATGCAAAACTGTCCTGAAGTTCCTGATACTGTTCGTTTATGGTAACATTCTGAATACTTATTTTTATCAGCATCACGGTGGCGAAAACAGCAAAGGCCAGTACAGCAGCTCCGATGCCCCCCAAAATCGCAGCAAGTCTTCGGATTCTCTGCTCTCTGTGACGCTGCTTGAGGTCATCATAATTAAGGCCGAACATGGCCGCACAAAGCTTTATCACTGCTATGTCCATGGCCTTCAGGACCTCTTTTTTAGTGGTTCCTCTTGTATCTGCCGCCAGTGGCTCCAGCTCCCGCCTGGTTATCACAATTTCTCCGTTTTCAGTTGTGGTCTTAACATCCTCATAACACAGGATCTCGGGAAAAGAGTTTGTAGGTTCATCCTCAGCCAGTACCACAAGAATGTGATCTCTTGGATGAGTCTGTAAAAAGACCTCGATCTCCTTCATACACCATCTGGACTCCGGATATCTTGGAGTACAGATGGTTATCAGGTAGTCCGAGTTAAGAAGTGCTTTACTGATAGGATCGGAAAGATTATCTGTAAGAGGAAGTTCGTCCACATCACGAAAAACCCTCTCAATTTTTTTCTTTCCGTCCTTTACCTTAGTAAGAACAGATTTGGGAAGTTTGAAGTTCTCAAGCTTTTTGTGCAGATTTTCTGCCACAAAGCTGTCAAACTCATTGTGTCTGTAACTTATAAATGCATCATAGTGGAAATCGTTTCGTTCTGACATGTGGTTCACCTTGCTCATTCCCCTGAATGAGCCTTTCTCAGCAATGACGGTTACGATATCTCATGATACAATTATACTGTTTGATGTACACAATTCAAACAATCATCATACAATTTTACAAATTTTCAATCTTTGACAGCAGTTCCCAGGAATATGCATCCTTCTTCTGCTCCTCATAGGGAAGTCTGTCGAAGGCCACAAGAAGATTATGTTCCCTGACAGAATCATCTCTTACGGAGGCGTAATGCCAGTTATACAGTATATGGAAACGCATCCACCTATCATGCTCCAAATGCCACAGCACAAGCTTCTCCTTGTCAGAAAGAGCCCTATATCTGTCGTAGGCTTCCTTAGGAGTGACAGCATCAAGAATCCTCATCTTAATAGCCATATGGTCTGCCACAGCCTGATTAGACTGTCTTCTGAAGGTTGACAGATGATTCCAGTCAGTAGCCTTGTCATTTTCTTTTCTGTAGATCTCATGCATCCCTATGGCAGCCCTATTCTGCTTCTCCTTCATGACAAATTCATCCGAATAAATATCATTTATCGCACCGAAAGTATAGATTCCGGTGTCATCTATTTTTCTTGAATAGAGAACATGGATCTGAAGGTCCTTGTTTCTGAGGGCATAATAGGTGCGAAGCTTACTGAGGATCATAAGATTGTTGTCTTCGTCATTATCGCAGATAATGATACGGCTTGCATTTTCCACAACCTCCCTGTTTTCCATCCAGGATGATTCATGGTAAAAAATGCTGTCCACCGCATCGCCCTTTTTATCTATTGAAAAATACTCCTTCAGGCGGTAGTGCTCTGTTCTGAAGTTATTCCATTCACCAAAGAGATGGTATTCAACCTCCTGTCCCACCTTGAATACATTTCCCTTAAGGGCATGCTCCAAAATGCTGCTGCCGTATTTTCCGGATCCAATTATCACTATCTTTTCATCATAGCCAAGATCACATCTTATAGGATAAATATTCCAATAGAGCCTGCTGACATTCTCGTACTTATTAAAGCAGACCAGATTTACAGGAATAACCTCAGGGACATACTCCGTAAGGCAATAGCAGTGAAAAGGCAGCACATTGTCACTTAAATAATCATTGCAGGAATTGTGATAGTCTGAGTAATTCTCATAATCATTGTCACAATCCTTCATAAAAAAGAGATGAAGAGTTGATTTATCGTTTTTAAGACCAATTATCTTATCAAAGGAACATCCGATATTTATGACACCATCTACGGAAGTATCTTCCTTTTCCTGCAGACATACAAAGATTCCTTTGCCCTTGGACTTAATATCTCTGATAAGAAAACCGGTTTTTTCATTAAACTCAGAAAAAACATACCACTCCTCGTCTCTGTGCCTCTTTAAATATAAGAGCTTCACTCCGTCGGAATTAAAGGTGCTGATTATAGATGCCAGCAGAAATCCCAAAAGCCCCATGCTGGATAGCACAAAGATGATACCAATGATCTTTCCAAGTGTTGTCACAGGATAAAGATCTCCGTATCCAACAGTGGTAAGGGTTACTATCATATACCACAGCGCATCACTGATGCTTCGTATGGAAGCGCCCTCTGCGCCACTCTCAGCCATTAAAAGCAGCCAGCTCAGCAGAAGAAGTACTGCCAGTAATATTCCGATGTAACCTAATTTTTTCTTCATAAAAATGCCCCCCGGCTTGTAGTTTCGCTTTCATTATACTACATTCGGAGGGCTTAATGCCTACAATCACAGCTTTTTGAATTCTGCAGGAGTAAGACCGGCGTGTTTTCTGAATTTACGGCCAAAATAATCCACATCACTGTAGCCTACCAGCTGCGACACCTCGTATACCTTGTATTTGCCTTCTGACAGGAGCTCCTTGGCCTTTTTGATCCTGCACTCATTCAGATAATAGGTAAATCCGCAACCTGTGGTCTTTGTAAAAAGTCGTCCCAGGTATCCTGAATTATAACCAAACTGAACTGCCAGTTCTTCCAGAGTCAGGGGCTGGGCATAGAACCTGTCAATATATGAGATAATGTCCTCTATCACATTTTCTCCGTCCTGCCTGCAATATATCCTGTTCATTGCAACGTCCAGAGTATCTGAAATATACTGTATGATCTCATACAGGTAGAACCTACTCTCAATAAACTCAATAATGCCTGCGCTGGTATCGAAAACTTCTGACAACACCGGATACTGTCTTGTCATTTTTTCCTTTAAGGAAAGCATGATCTCGGTCATAAAAAGGCAGGCATCCGTACTCTCCTTCTCATGCTTTTTCACATACTCATAGATTTCATCCAGAGCATTCACCATCATATTTCTGTTTCCGAAGGCTACGGCATTCATTACATTTTCCAAAAGTTCCTTTTGGGCCTTATCATCCCGACCTTCGGAAATCCCCTGAAGATCAGCCTTATCTTCTCTTATGAAATGTTCTCCTTCATCGCAGAAAAATCTTCTCTTGGCAAGCCATTTTGCCCTGTCATAGGAACCGGCTATCTCTGAAGGCAGGTCACATTCATTTCCCAGGGCAATAAATATATTGTCCAAAGGACTGTCGGATTCAATGGGAGATTTCTGATAATGCATTATAAAATCCTCAAACTTTGAAATAGCAGTCCTTCCTTTAAGCAGAATGCACTCATTTCTCTCCACAGTACAAAGTTCATAGCTTTTTTCATCCAGAAAAGCAGATATCAGGTCTGACAGCCTGTATCCGATGTCCTCTTTCCCTACGTTGTAGGTTTCATGGACAATAACCCGGTATCTGGGATACAGCAGATTCATGGAAGCTAAGTTTTCTTCCATCACCGGTATGCCTGACAGCAGATCCCTTACGATCACACTCTTTGCTTTGCTCTTGATCTCACCAAGCCTTGTTCCTTCTTTTTTGGATTTCTCGATATCCGCTTTGATCTTTTTGACCGTTTCTAAAAGATCATCCTCATCTACAGGTTTGGTTATGTAATTGGTGACGTTATTTCTGATGGCTTCCCTGGCGTACTCAAAATCGGAATAGCCTGAAAGAATGATAAAATAGCCCTTATATCCCCTGTTTCTTAGCTGTTTGATAACATCAATGCCATGAACCTTGGGCATCTGCATATCAATAACTATCAAAGTAGGATCAAACCTTTCTGCTGCGGAAAGAGCCTCTTCCCCGTTAGAAGCATCCCCGATTATCTCAAAGCCAAGCTCCTCCCAGTCTATGATGAGCTTTATGCCTTCTCTTATATTCTCTTCGTCATCAACAATAAGCACTGTTTCCATATTCTGCGATACTCCCCTGGTCTACCAGCTTCTTTCATTCTATCATAAGGATTATACATGAAAAAGCTACGGCATACAGCGCCGTAGCCTTTCCATTGTATGTAAGGAAAATGGGAATCATTTGGATCTTGCATCATCTTCTGCAGCTGCTCTGAGCTTGGCCTCATTTTCCTGGAATGCGATACATTCCGCATAGCCATACTCTTCTGCCTGCTGCTTCATATCAGCTACAATTGCGTCAAACTCCTCGTCACTTGATGCATAGATTGCTTTCCAGGAGTTGTCCTTTACACAGGTTGAAACCTGATCCCAGACTACCTGGAGCTCATCTGAGCGAACGCCGCCGGTGTACATGGTTCCGGGAGAAAGAACATATTTAAACTTGTCCAGATACTCATCCGGTGTATCAGCTCCTGCCCAGTCTCTCCAATCCTGCTCGATGTCAGAACCGGCTTCTGTGGAATAACTTGCCCAGTTACGGTAGTTGAAGGTTTCACCGTTACTGTCAGGGTTAGGAGCATCCAGTGACCAGGTTGAATTATTCATCTTGAAGGAGCCATCATCATAGGTTCCTTCATAGCCATTGCCCATTTCTGTTGAAATATCTGTCTTGCAGGCGCGGCCTATATCTGTGAAGCAGGTCTTTCCATTTTCATCATAGTACCAGCAAACATCCTTAGGACCGTATTCAGAGATCATTCTTCCCTCAGGTGTTGTAAGCCAGTTGATGATAGCCATGCAAAGTTCGGGATATTCAGTATTGGCGCCGATAGACCAGATTCTGTTTCCACCGTAAACGTTAAGGCCATATCTGATAGGTGTTGCATCTGCAGGCTTTACAGGGAACATCCCCTTTCCTGCTGCAAGATGGTCTGGTGAGTTGTAAAGTGCGGATCCCATAAAGTTAAATACGTTGAGGAATGCTGTACCGTTCTGGTAATCCTCCTGCATTCCGTTAAAGCCCTGTGTCTGTGAGTCTGGATCAAGAAGGCCCTTCTGATAAAGTGTGTTATAGAACTTAAGAGCTGTAAGGTAAGGACCGTTCTCCTCAAGAACAGGATGGAAGGACTGTGTATCCGGATCGTATAATCCCAGTCCGAATTCATCAAATCCGTAGTAAGCTGTTGCTGTTGACTTGACGTACATTACCATGTCACCGTCCCAGTCATTGAAAAGAGAAACACCATAGGTAGGATTTCCGTTATCATCTGTAGGACAGATCTCTTTCATCTTCTCAAGGGCAGCAACCACTCCGTCAAAGTCCTTGATCTCAGGGGATCCGATCTGCTCATAGAGATCATATCTCAAGTCCCAGGTATACATGAAAGATCCGGGATCTTCCGCTGAACGTGTTACATCAAAGCCGTAGCCATAGAGCTTTCCGTCGGAAGATATTCCTCTGTTCTTTTCAAGGGCAGCCTTCATATTTTCAGCGATGTAAGGTCCATACTCATTGAGAAGGTCATCCTCTTCCCAGTCAAAAAGCATTCCCTTGTCAATGGCATGCTGATAATCATCGCCGTCATTTCCCCAGATTACCAGGTCTCCAAGGTTTCCGGATTCCATACGGGTATCATATACACCATCGTTTTCAGGGATGATATTAAGCTTAACATTGAACTTATCAAGCATTATTTTTCCAAACCATCCGGTCTGCTCTCCGGAATAGTTTGCCAGCTGATCGTAAACGTCAAGGGTAACTGTCTGAGCAGGAATAATATCTGAAAGATCCCCTTCAATACCGCTCGCTGTGGCAGTTTCTTCCTCATCGATGGTTGTAGTGCCTGTGTCATCGGAGCTTTTCACAGTTTCCGTTTCCCCGGCCGAGCCTTCCGATGCACCTGTAGGAGCCGGTGAGGATCCGCAGGCTGCCAGAGACAGAGTCATTGCTCCTGTCATAATAAGAGCCAGTAACTTTTTCATTTTCATAGCTTTCCTCCTTTTTGGTTTCAAAACTATCATTAAGGGTCTCTTACCCTTTTACTGCCCCGATCATGATTCCCTTTTCAAAATAGCGCTGCATGAAGGGATAGACTAAAAGAATCGGAATTATTGTAACCATTGCAATGGTGTACTTAATTACTTTTCCGTTTAGCGCAGAGTCCATAACGCTCTTACTTATTCCCGAAGTGCTTCCGGCGCTCATAAGAGCTGCCAGATTACTGGTGGTATTAAGGTAAATATACAGTCTGTGCTGAAGTGTATAGAGCTTTGGCGCCGACTGCATGAGGATCAGTGAATCCTGGAAGGAGTTCCAGTGCCCCACCGCACCGAATATTGTAATAGTAGCCAGAATCGGTTTGGCCAAAGGAAGTATGATACTAAGGAAGATCTTCATATGAGAAGCTCCGTCCAGTGCAGCACTTTCCTCCAGCTCCGCGGGTATTGCCGATTCAATATAGGTCTTTACCAGAATAATATTGTAGGGTGCAACTATTCCCGGAATTATATATGCCCAAAATCTATTGGTAAGCCCCAGCATAGCCATGTTCAGATACCAGGGGATAATTCCCGCATTGAAGTACATGGTTATAACAAGGAATCTATACCAGAAACTTCTTCCCCACATTTCCTGTTGGGTCACCAGATATCCAACAAAGGCTGATGCCAATACCATAAGAAACGTTCCGAATATTGTTCTGGCCAGGGTCACCGCAAAGGAACCAAAGAGATCATTTACCTGCAGAAGGCGAATGTAGTTCTCAAAGTGCACACCCCTTGGCACAAAGTTGATCAGTCCTTTTCTCACCAGTTCATTGTCACTGATGGTATTGATGAACAGGTAATAAAACGGGAAAATGCAAATAAGGGTAAAGGCAGCATATGCGGAGTAGTTGATGATGTTAAATACAACATCCCCAAATTTCAGCTTTATTCTTTTCTTCCGGGTCTTCTTATTCATCTCGATCCCCCATTAAACTATGGTCTCACCTCTTATCACTTTGGATATGGTATTTGCTCCATACAAAAGCGTCACACTGATGACTGATTTAAGCATGCCCACAACGGTGGATAAAGGAATTGCTCCTTTTACGATACCCATCTTATAAACATACAGATCCAGAACCATGATCTGTGCTGTATTGGAGGAATTTTCAAATACCAGGTACTGATCCATTCCGTTGGATAGGATTCCTGCCACAGCCATGAGAAGAAGCACATAAAAAGTAGGCATAAGTCCCGGCACTGTTACATGCCACATTTTCTGGAATCGTCCCGCACCATCCACTATTGCCGCTTCATACAGCTGCTGATCTATACCGGCGATACCTGCTATATAGATGATGGCGCTCCATCCAAGGCCCTTCCACATTCCCCAAAGCAGCATCTTTATCCAGGTATGGTTTCCGTCCATCAGGAAGTTTTTTCCCTCAGTCCAGATACCAAGATTCATCATTAAAGAACTGATAAAACCATCTGTGGAGAAAATACAGAATGCGATGGCAAATACCAGAACCCAGCTGATGAAATTTGGAATGGTGGTAAAGGTCTGTACTACTCTTCTGAATTTGTCATTTTTTATCTCGGAAAGAAAAATCGCAAATGCCATGGGAACCCAGCTGGTGGCTATTCCAAGACCGCTCATGGCAAGGGTGTTTTTCATTACGCTGAGGATGTCCCTGGTGGTGGATCTGTTTCTGACAAGCTGCTGGAACCACTTAAATCCCACGAAGTTATCCATTGACAGGGTGTCTCCGGCTTTGTAGTCGAAAAAAGCATATCTCCATCCCCACAGAGGTAAATAGCAAAAGACAAAGGCCAAAAGGATAAAAGGAAGAAACATAAGAAACAATCTGAATCTTGTTTCCATCTCAAATTTCTCGGTCTTGGCAGGTCTTCCCACCAGATACATTTCAAAAGCAGCTATCAGTATCATCAGCAAAAGCATACCCAGCATTACAAAAAAGAAGCCCGGAAACATCGGTTCTATCTTGGAGGGTTTGGTGGTTGCCGCCATCTGTGAATAGGCAGTCCAAATACCTGCCATAGAAGCAGTAGAAACAAGGGCTCCTGCCATATTGAGCAGGTTTCCGAAGAACTTACATTTCCTGTTTCCAAGAGATAGGCAGGCCCCAACAGCACAGGCTATGATTCCCAGGCAGATTATCATGCTTGATACATTCAAAAGCCTCAGGGTAGATTCCATGACCCATCCCTTTTTAAAGGCCCTGCCGAAATTGGATATTAAATTCCCGTAGGAAAATCCGGTTGTAAGAAGAGATATACTTCTGTTTATGAGTCCGCTAATTCTGGCAACATTAAGCGCCGGAAAAAACAGGACTACAAGAAGCAGTACTGAGATTGCCCGATATGGGTAATAGACATATCCAGCCAGTTTTTCTTTAGACACGTTTCCCCTCCCCCAACTATAAGCGCAGACCCCAAATAAAAATTGCACCTGTAAGCAAATACTGAATATCGCTTACACGTGCAATTTTATATGACAATCTGTCGATTAAATACCCTGTTAATCCTACATTT
This sequence comes from Butyrivibrio sp. MC2021, assembly GCF_000621605.1. Taxonomy (GTDB): domain Bacteria; phylum Bacillota; class Clostridia; order Lachnospirales; family Lachnospiraceae; genus Butyrivibrio. The sequence continues at coordinate 742,054 of NZ_JHXX01000001.1, forward strand.
TTTACTGTACATTTTGTACATTGGTCCGGGCCTGGGTATTTATGGGAAGTCTGAGCTCAACGCTGGTGCCCTTGCCCTGATTGGACCTTATTGTCAGACCATAATCACTTCCGTAAAAATACTTGATCCTCTGGTTAATGTTGTAAAGTCCGATGCTTTCTACACCTTTTTCATCATCTTCCTGTCTCTTCTCATTAATGGAGAAGTTCAGTTTTTCAACCTGCTCGGGGCTCATGCCCTTTCCATCATCATTTACCGTAATAAGGAGCTTCTCCTCTTCAGATTCAACAATAATACTTATATGTCCGTTCTGATCCATATCCTTGAGGCCGTGGCTAACGGCATTTTCCACTATTGGCTGCAGAAGAAGGGGCAGCAGATAATATTTTGAAATGTCAAAATCCTCAGCGATATAGAAATTCCAGTTGATGCGGTCCCCAAACCTAAGTCTCTGTATCTGAAGGTAGCTCTCCACATGGGTAAGCTCCTCCGCCAGGGTTGCCGTTGACTTTCCGGTACTCTCAAGTACATAATGCATGATTTTTGCCAGATACTTGACGCTGGTGGCCACTCCCCTGTCTCCGCCTCTTATGGCCTGCATCCTGATAGCCTCCAGAGTATTGTACAAAAAGTGGGGATTGATCTGGCCCGACAGCATCTTAAACTCCATGTTCTGCTGCATGTTGATAAGCTGCTGCTCATGGATCTTTGTTTCGTAGAATCTGGCTTCCTGCTCTCTTATCTGCTGGGTTGTAGCCTTTAAATCCTTAAAGGTATCCGCCAGTTCATCATCACCGCTTATATTCTCGATAATGTCATAGTTGCCGGTGCTGGCTCTGTGCATGGCTTCTCTAAGAGTATTTACCCTGGATGTGAAATACCTTGAATAAAGAATAACTATGAATAAAGGGACAATTATTACCAGGAGTAATACAAGAATAAAGCCTCTCATAATATCTTTTATGGCCTCATGGGCCTTGTAATCTCCTGTCAGGACATAGAATCTTGAAGTGATCTTATAGGGCACAAAGCTGGAAATGCAGGTAAGAGCCAGCTTTCCGTCAAGCATCATATCTCCCATGTAGTTGTACTCGTCTACGCCGTTTCCCTCAATCTCAGGCATCTCGATCTCACGCTCATTGTAATTCGAAGAAAAAAATACAGGATGATTGTCCAGACTGATAAGCATGTAATTATCCGTTGTAAGAAGCCTGTTCCTTAGATAGTTTGTGCTCACCGTCACTACAATATAGGCTCTGTTCTCAGAGGATCCTGTGTTGAAACGTCTCACAAGAGTAAGCTCATAGTCATTTTCATGTTCATTAAGCGGAATATGGGTGCAGGTGTAGGAATCCCAGGCTGAATTATCTATGTCGTTGTACCACTCAAATCTGCTGAAGGAATCATCCGTAACTCCGCTGCCGGCAGCTTTATCCGCATTATCTCCAAATCTCTCTGCGCCGCTGATACCCACATTTACCACATGGCTGCCGGTGGGTATTTGAGGATTATTGGTATAGATATTGATGGAAGAAATTGCAGCCGTTGTCCTTATGATCGAAGAAACCGCCGCATCCAAGGCATCATATCTGCCCTTGGTCACAACTTCGTAACTGTCTGAAGCAAACATATCCCTGTACTCCTGAGAGGATATGATAGGTTCCAGACTGGTATAAACAATTGAAGTAATATCGAATACTATGGATCTGATCCTGATGTTTTCAGCCCTTAGCTGTTCCTCATATCTGTCCTTCATCTGGCGCATAAGGATAGAAACTGACACAATACCTATAATGACCATAGGAATTATCAGGGCCAAGATCAAAACCCGGTACATCTGACCGCCCACTCGTCCCCTGCGCATCATGTATCCCCCTTAAATGCTGTATCAAACAGCTGCTGCTTTTCTTTTGCAGCCTTCAGATTATATTCCAAAACCTGATCAAATCCCAGCTTGTCCAAAGTACTGATCATATCCTCTTTAAGAAGTTCATAATCAGTCTCGGAGGAAGCAAATACCATTTTCCAGGAGTGATCAACTATGGTCTGACGGCACTGGTCTTCAATGGTCTGAAGATACTCCGGGTACGCAAAGCCTCCCCACTCAACACCTGGGATTATCGTAAGCATGTCGTTTTCCTTAAAATATGCTATAGGCTCCTTCTCTGTGCCGTAAAGTCTGCTCCAGTCGCTGTAGATCACGGTCTTACTTCGGCTTGTATAGTCATCCCAGAGCTGATACCGATATGGAATACCATTTTCATCGCTGTCCTGTACGTCAACAGGCTTGAAATTAAGAGCAGAAACGCCCTGACTCCAGAGACCTCCTCCGTATTCTTCAGGCACCTCCAGATCCTCTTCCATATCTATGAAGGCCTTTACACCAAATTCAGTAAACCTGGGGCCATTCTCCGTCATTTCCCAAGTGAGCCCTTCAGGCCCTCTGAAATCCCCGGTGGGAGAACCGCAGCACTCTATTCCTTCCTGGGAAAAAAGCCAGTTGGCAAAATCCACCAATCTCTGGGGATCCTTGGTATTTTTACCGATCATCATGGAAAAACTCTGCTTGCCCCCGGGATCATTTCCCCAGGTAACATAACTGGCATCCTCTATCTTAAGGGATGCAAATCCTTTTCCTTCCCGAAGTCTTGTTTCTGAATTATAAAGGGACTGACCCATCCAGGGCCAAAAAGAGTAAAGAACCGCTCCGTCTCTGTATTTGGAAGCAACAGTATCATAGTTCTGATAAGGAGAATCAGGATCCACCAGTCCCTGGCGATTAGCCTCGAAGAAGAATTTCAGTGCTCTGAAATACGCAGAATCCTCATCTGCAACACTCTCCATTGCACCGGTCTCAGGATTCATCAGAACAAATCCCAGAATATCATATCCATACAGTGAAGTGATGGCTCCGGCATTTTGCATTATATCTCCGTCCCAGTCTGAAAAAAGGCTGAAGGCATAGACATTTTTCCCACTGTCGCTTTTTACAGCCTTTTGCTGCATCTTGGACAGCACAGGCAAAAGGTCCTCAAGAGTATCAACCTGTGGGTATCCCAGCTCCCTGTAAAGATCCCATCTGATGGAGGGTGCATTGGTGGGCTCGCTGAAATCCGCTTCTCCAACCTCTGTATTGGAAGAAATCTCACTGGGAATAGCAAACAAGCCCTCTGCGTCGGCATTGGCAGAGGTGAGTCTTATCTGGTCCTCATATTTCAAAAGATTATCACAGTTCTTTATATAATCTGTCATATCCAGAATAAGACCTTCTCTGACAAGATCCCGAAGATTTCCATCCTCTGCACCTATAAATATAAGATCGCCGATGTTCCCCGATGCTCTCATGCTCTCAAAAATGGCGTTTCCATGGCCCTCCTGATTGGGAGCAATGATGTTAAGCTGCATATTGAACTTGTCACGGACGATCTTGGCAAACCAGCCTCTCTGGATTCCTCTGGTGTTGGACTGAACGTCAAAAACATCTATTGTAATAAACTCAGGATACTTTTTCTCTCCCGAGGTTCGATCATCTTCAAAAAAAGGCAGTCTGCAGCCACATAAAGTGCAGACTACCAGTATTAACGATAAAAATACAGAAGTTTTCCTTTTATTGATCCCGGATACTTTCATATCGTCTCCCCCAAAAACGGCTTAAGCAGTTCCATTGTCTCCTTATTGCGCTCAAGCAGATTGTAAATTCCATCCTCCGATAAAACTCCTCTAGCCATATCCCTGGGATAAAGCCCCTGTTCATCAGCTTCAAAGTCCTTACGCCACTCATCGCTGTCATAATAATCAGCGAGCCTTTGTATATCTCCCTGCAAACGCTGCAGCTCTGAAATGCTTTCCTCCAATGTGTCCAGAGTATCAGTGGCCTTATTTAAGATTGATTCCATCTCCTGAAGATGCGGTGGTATTTCCTTTTCTATCATTTCAGTGCCTCTCTCAAATCATTTATTTTTTATTGTATAACAAAAAATGCCCTTATCCTATACGGATAAGGGCTTTTTTCACTTTATTGTTCAAAGCATGTTCTTGGGATTGAGAAGTTCTCTGGCTTTGTCGGGATTGAGGAGCTTGTCCTCTATCACTACATCAAGCACTGATTTATTCTCTCTAAGGGCCTTCTTGGCTGCATCGGCGGATTTCTGATAGCCGATGACCGGTACAAGAACTGTTATGATTCCTATGCTGTTGCTTACCAGCTCGTTACATCTTTCTTCATTGGCAATAACTCCGGTCATGCAGTTATCTACGAAGGTCTCAACCGCAAAGCCAAGGGTATCAATGGACTGGAAAAGCTTATAGAAGATAATGGGTTCAAAGGCATTCAGCTCAAGCTGACCTGCTTCTGCTGCCATTGTAATGGTAACATCATTTCCTATAACGTTAAATGCAACCTGATTCAATACTTCCGGTCTTTATGTTATTAAATCATATCTTTCTTTTGAGCATATTTCTTCTCATAATTCGAACAAGGATTGTGTAAATTTTGATGTTGCAATCATTCATATCTTCTTTTTTCAAAAAACTCTCTGATCTCATCTGAAGTCTTACCGCCAATACCCGCGGCTCCTTCACCTATATCACGTCCGTCTGCACTTACCCTGTTATTGCACCCGAACTCATTCAAGTCATTCGCAAGTTTGCAGACAATATCAATATCGCATACTCCCTTCACTTTACATCGCTGTTATTATTCCGGCTTTTCAGCCGCAAAATTTAATCATTTTCCCCTCCTCAAACAGGAATGCATCTGTCATGCGGTTTCATAACGTCCTGCCTGAACACGCCACATCTCGGCGTATTTTCCGTTCATGGCAAGCAGGCTATCATGGGTTCCTTCCTCTGCGATTCGTCCGTTCTCAAGAAGGATAATTCTGTCAGCATCTCTTGTGGTGGAAAGTCTGTGGGAAATATAGAAAACCGTCTTTCCCTTTGCTGCTGACTCCATGGCCTTATTAAGCTCATACTCCGCAATAGGATCCAGGGCGCTTGAAGGCTCATCCATGATCAGTATGTCCGCATCCTTATAAAATGCTCTCGATATCGCAATCTTCTGGCTTTCTCCACCGGAAAAATTAACACCTTCCTTATCAAACTCCGCTGTAACCTGAGTATCAAGACCTTTATCAAGGCTCCTGTATCTTTCTCCAAAGCCTGCTCTTTCAAGGGCAGAGACAGCGCCAAGCTTTAGCTTTTCATAGAATGACACATCGGAAGCACTTTCCTTACTCTGCATCATGTTTTCCAACTGATCGGCTGCAAAGGAGGGATCTGCCATGATTACATTTTCTTCAAGGTTGGCGCCGTACATCTGATAATCCTGGAATACTACGCCTACCCTTCTTCTGTAATCATAGGGCCTAAATTCCTTTATATTCCGGCCATGATACAGAATATTACCTTCCGTCGGATCGTAAAGACGCATCAGAAGCTTAATAAGTGTAGTCTTTCCCGCTCCGTTATATCCGACGATTGCCACCTTTTCACCGGGCTTAACCTTTAAGCTGATGTTCTTCAAGGTTTCTGCCGCATCTTCTTTATAAGCGAAGCTGATGTTTTCAATGCTGATATCCGCATTGCCCTCAGGTACGACCTCACCTTTCATTACTTTAATCTTGGGCTCATAATCAAGGAATGCCCTGATTTTTTCTATATAGAGACTGTTTTCCTGGGCCATAGGGAACACATCTGCCATGTTTTGGAATCCACGGCGAAGGCTCCCTGTTCTGTTAAAAAGAACCACCGCATCACTGTATGCCACAGTATGAAGAACAGCAGCCTGGAACACAAGGTATGTGATGTAGAGGCCATCCATAATAAAGTCGCCCACCACATAATTGTTCAAGAAATTAAGCCACATTCTCTTTACGCCCACAGCCTTTTGTTCTTCAATGATCGCATCGTTGGCTTCTTCAAATTCTTTTTCCAGTTCCTCTCCTACCACAGGATGAAGACGGAGCTCTTTTGCATAATCATTAAGATAAAATACTCTGCTGACGTAATTTCTCTTCCTCTCCAAGGGGTTAACCTTAAGGCGAACCTCGTAGTTCAGCTTGTTGATCACTCTTGCGATAAGGAATCTGAGGATGAAAGAAGCAAGTACAAACACGATACCCATTGCATCCGTAGCAATATAAAAGGCACCGGTGGTCACGATAACCGTTATTGCCTGAACGATGAGGTTACACATAGAAAGGAACCTGTCGATGGAACTCTCTGCTTCAGCCACTGCCAGGACAAAATCGTTATAGTACTTGGGGTCATCGTAACATGACAGGTCGATGTCCGCTGCCTTCTGGTACATCTGCTCTTTAAGAGCCTTGTAGAGCTTAGGCTTTGCCCTATAGGACCATCCATGAATAAAGAAGCCGTCCGGCACTATCTGGATCATATTTATCAAAAGGATGACTCCGATAAACAAAAAAGCCTTCCAGAAAGGTTCTTGAAATTCCGCACAGTGAAGTACATACCTTATTCCAAGCACATGCTCAAGGAAAATAATGCCCTGATATCTGAAGCCGTCATAGAGGAAATAAATCACATATCCCGGACATGTCTTAAAGCATAGCTTCCAAAGAAAAAGCTGGTTCTGCAATACTCGTTTCATCAGCAGGCACCTCCTGATATGGCTAAATAGTTCTTAGCCTGTTTTGTATACATATCTGCATAGATGCCATGCTTGTCCATAAGCATCCTGTGAGTTCCTTCTTCCTTAACTGTCTTGTCGGAAAGAAGATATACCCAGTCCGCATTCTGCACGGAAGAAAGCCTGTGGGAAATAAAGACAAGTGTGTTGTCCTTACAGGTCTCATAGATATTGTCAAAAAGTGTTGCCTCAGCAATAGGATCAAGTGCGCTGGAAGGCTCATCAAATACTTTGAAAGGACACTGCTTTACAAAGGCCCTGGCCACAACAATTTTCTGGGCCTCACCTCCGGAGAGCACTGCTCCTTCATCATCAAACTCGTTGGTTAAAGTTGTCTCCATTCCATTTTTAAGGCTCATTACCTTGTCATAGGCTCCGGAAAGTTTAAGAGCCTCGTTTACCCGATCTTCTTTTTCGGCTTCTGGAATATTTTTACCCATAACAACATTTTCTTTTACGGACATGGAGAACATTCTGTTATCCTGGAATGCTGTCGCAAAAAGTGCACGATACTTCTTAAGGTCGTATTCTTTAATATTCCTACCGTTTAACAGAATTTCTCCTTCGGTTGGATCATATAATCTAAGGAGCAGTTTAATAAGTGTGGTCTTTCCTGCGCCGTTATGACCAACCAGAGCATAGGTCTTTCCGCCTCTGAACTCCATGTTTAAATGCGACAAAACTTCCTTGTCCTTATATGAGAATGAAACATTTCTAAACTCAAGGGACTTTATCTCAGTTCCAGGATCGATTCCCTCATAATCTTCAGGAATCTTTTCCTTGTACTCCAGAAATGTTCTCAGGTACTCGATAAAAAGTCCGTTCTTAAACAGACTTGTGAGAGACTCGGTAAACCCAATCAGGATCCATGTGGTGGATACCATCATGCTGGTAATAACCGACAGTTCCGCCAGGGACATGCTCTTAAGCACTAACGTGCGGAATGCTCCGTAAATAAGAAGGCCCTCAAAGATAAATGTAAAGGTGAACATTACATATAACCAGTGAAGAACCATGGCCTTTTTGGTATATTTCTTTGTTACATCCGAAAGACCTGTGATAGCCTCTTTATATTGACGTCTCATAAGTGAAAAAACGTCCGTAAGCCTCATCTCTTTAGCATATTCAGGAAGATACATAACTCGGTTTATATAAGCTATCCTACGGTTATGGGGGTTCATATCTTTGTTTCTGTCATAGTCGATATGACTGATCATCCTGTTGAATATAAAATTTCCGATGGCAGGGAAAAATAAGGAACAAGACAGAGATCTTGTCCACCTGGAACATAAAGATAAAAGCACAAACGCCCGCTATGGCTCCAAAAATGGTCCTGAACACGGCATGCACCGTCTCAACAAGACGGGTGTCAGCTTTCTCCATAGCAAGAGTGTATTTATCGTAGAACTCACTGTTTTCGAAACACTCAAGCTCTACGTTTCTTGATTTTTTAAACAGAAGCTTATAAAGCTCTTTATTGACGATAACGTTATTAACAGGGAAACGGTATCCAACAAGATACTTATCGTAAAAACTCATAGCACAGGAAACAACGGTTACAATGGCAACGAATATCATTATTCTTCCAAAGCTCTCTCCTGACTGAAGGGAATTTATAACGAATCGCATAAAGAACGCACTGTAAAACAGCCACTCGAAATAGCCCAGGAATCTGCTTATGGCTCCGTGCGTAACCATTGAAGGACAAAGCTTTATCAGCAGCTTAACTGCATAAAGATTGTTCTTTATGGCTCTCCCCCGGGAAATCTCCCGCTTTTTCTTTTCTTTTTTCATACATTTCTCCTCGCAGTTTTATATTATCTGAAGTTTCTGTACAAACAGTCCGTCTTCCATGGATGTCTCGGTAAAGACGTTAGCATATTTACTGAGGATCTCAGATACGTTATACAGGCCAAGGCCATGATCCTCACCCTTGGTGGACACGCCCTTTTTGTACATCTGAGAAACAGAAAGGCCATGATCAACATAGGAGTTGGAGATTATAAAGACTGTTTCCTTATCCGATGTGCCGGAATGAACAGTAAGCACAGGATTGTCGGTTTCCAGTGCTGCCTCAATGGCGTTATCCAGGTAAATTCCCAGTACTCGTGTCAAATCTATTGAATCGATGCCGGGTTTATTGATCTCATCCGGAATATCAACAGTTACCTCGATATTTTTATTGATCGCAGACAAGAGCTTGGAATATAAAATGCCCTTTATCTCCAGATTTTTTATCCGGGACAGATTGGCTAAGGAAGCATTCTTCTGCGTCAGCTCCTTTGTCAGAGGCATAATGTTTTCATGAAAAAATACATCAAGTTCATCATACTTTTTTTCATCAATATAAATAGACAACGTAGAAAGAATGTTGACGTAATCGTGCTTGAAGGACCTGAGGTTGTTGTAGGTTGCCTCCAGATTATCCGTGTATTCCCTGAGAGTATTGAGATCCCTGATTCTTTGCTGCTGCTCGTAATTTTTCCTGGTTGTAATAAGAATTACTATAATTGAAGCGCAGTTCAGGAATATATAAAGAGCCACCAGTCCGATCAACAGATAGTACTCCTCATTGGGAAGACCTGCGGATATGGTCATTATTCCATAAATAAAGAAAGCGTTGAATCCCATTAAAACGGTTATATATAAAAAGAGCTTTCCGTCCAGCCTGTCAACTATTTTGGCCAGATATTTCAGATACAATTTCTTTAGGACACAAATAACAGGAAAATAAATGACTGCTGAAAAAAATACGGTTATCGCCATTTCCATGGGATTTTGATCCGTATAGGACATCTGATGTCCCGCAATAACGTTAATGAGCGAACTAACCGGCAATACCGTCAGTCCGATAATAATATAAAGAATATAATACACGATCATAGACCGCTTCCTGCCCGTAAGCCAGCTTATAGCCAGGGCTGGGATAATATAGTATGTGATCATCAACGGCCTGAAATCGGAAAAAACAATAGTGAAAAGCACAGCAAAAAACAGCCCGCAGAATAAACAATAGTCCCTGACCTTCAAAGCCTGAGAATAAACCGCCCTTAGTCCCACAGTGAAAAGAATTGCATTGCTCAAAGCATTGGATAAAGCATGTTCCAGCATAGATACTCCTTGTAAAATCGGGTATTTACAGACTATTATAGACTATATTATTTCTTTTTGGCAGGAGAAATGCTCAAATGATCAAGCTTTATCTATGTGAAGATGATGTCCAGCAAAGAAATCATCTTAAAAAAGTAATAGAAAATGCAGTTCTTATAGAAAACCTGGACATGGAATTTGCCTGTGTTACCGACGATCCCTACGCCCTGCTTGATAAGGCAGCTTCAGAGGATAACGTCGGACTCTATTTTCTGGATATAGATCTAAAAACTGATATGACAGGCCTTACCCTGGCCAAGGAGATCAGAAAATACGACCCCCGTGGGTTCATTGTTTTTGTCACTACCCACTCGGAAATGAGCTACATGACATTTATGTACAAGCTGGAGGCACTGGACTTTATTCTGAAGGATGACCGGGAGGAAATGTCAAGGCGCGTGCATGAATGTATTCTGAAAGCCAATGAAAGATTTTCCTTAGCCAATAATAAGACCAAAGAAGGCTATTCCATTACAGTTGCAGATAAGATCTACACCATAGATTATGATGAGATACTGTTCTTTGAAACCTCAGCCAATGCCCATAAGGTAATTCTGCACTGCAAAACAAGACAGCTGGAATTCCCCGGGAAAATAAAAGAGATCGAGCGGGAACTGGATAACAGATTCTATCGGTGTCACAGATCTTTTTTGGTAAATACTGAAAATATTGAAGAGGTGGAAACCTCAAACAGCGTTATACGTATGGTAAACGGAGATGAATGTCTTCTATCCTTCAGGCAGATTCGAGGACTAAAGGAAAAGCTGAAGCTCAGATAACACCCAAATCTTACGTTTCGGAATCATAAACGTATAAAGCTTGCAGCTTTCATTACGAAAAAGACCGGGAATCAGCATTTTACTGCAGAAACGCGAATTCTCCATGTTTTTCCTTATAATCATGTTAGTAAAAACTTTATGGGAAGAGAGGAAAAACGCTGTATGAAAAATGTAATTAAGGGAGCTGTGATAACATTAGGAATCCTTGTTGCACTTATTGTTGTCAATATAATATGCAACAGCACAGGGCATGAACTCAACTCACTTTACACAGGAGTTATCACACCGATAATCGCTATGGCGATATATGAGAAAGTATCCGGAAATCCGGAAGATAAAAAAGCATAATTCCCGAAAACCTTAAGGGTCTGACAAACATTATCTATTCGTCAGGCCCTTTCTCACATATTTAATAACCTAAGCTCCCGTGAATTTATACCAAGGAGGTGATGGTATGGAACTAAAGATTAACGAGCCATGGATCACAAGCAAAGCAAGTATGATGGAGAAACATTTACTCCAAACAAAACCTTGCCGACATTTTTTGCCAAAAGGCATAACAGCCGATATTCCATCGGCGTAAGTGATAATTCCATATCTTTTAGATATGCGATTCGCACCACATAATCTATCTCGTATGCTTTCCCCCGGTAAATGATTTTATTTCTTCTTCCAATAAACGATAGACCTTCGCCAGCAGATAACCATCAGCGATTGCATGGTTTAGGCGTACGCTCACGGGCATTACATATCTTCCGTTTTCTTCCCGGTATTTTCCCCAATTGACGATGGGCGCAAAAAACAAATGTCCATCCGGAAGCTCAATATTGAGAGAATCGTAGGATAACCATGAAATATAGGATGCATCAAACCAGTTGGGATGATTTTTCATATCCAATCCATATTCCCTGGTCTTTTTGGCCTCCTCCACGTCACGGGATGCACCGGAATAGAACTTTTCATAATCCTCATGGTATTCTGTATAAGCCAGGGTGCAGGTTTCTGTGTCTTCATGAAAAATATACTGTGTAGGATTGATCACATCATAACAAATAAGTTCATCTGTCTCCCAAAGATATCCCATCCTGTAATCCTCCCGGGAATTGAGGACCTTTGAAAGAATGTAAAGGAAATTTAGATAGAATTTAGTCCCCTTTTCCTTGGAATAGTGTACAAGGTCTGTAACATCTATCCTTGCCGTCATGGAAGTTGAGCATTTGCAATCCTCAGAAAAATGACGGAATACACCTTTTCTATAATATTTCTCTTTGTCGATCACTTTATAGTTCATCTTTTTTCACCTCTTTCTGCCATATCGTATAGTGATATTTGTTTCTGAAGCCAAGCCCAGTATAGAAATCCATGTCTGATATTACAAAAGCTCTTTTAGCACCTAACTTCTTTCCTCTGTTAAGTGCCTCATGAATAACAGCCTTAGCTACTCCCTTTCCTCTACAGCTTGGAATTGTGCAAACAGGCTCTACATACACATAATCTGTCTCAGGGTTATACCATAGCCCACAGATTGAAACCAGTTCGCCCTCATCATTGCATGCAGCCACACAGAGATCCCTGTTAAAGTGCTTACGCGCCCTTGGGGTACCGATGCCTTCTTTTTCAAACTTTTGTTTATCTTCGCCGTGATCAAACCCTTGCCAGAAGAGCCACGAAAGCTCATAAATATCCTTAATAGGATCAGGATTCACAAACCTAAATCCCTCCGGCAAAGTAGCTCCAAATTCCCTTTCCAGGTCAAGTTCCATGATATTTTCTGTCTGATCAATCCTGGTAAATCCCTTATTTAGGACCATGTCTATTTCATCTGTGTTGTCATCGCAGACAGCAAGGGAAAATCCCGAATCATCCTTAAGATCAGTGCAGGCATAATCCAATATTTCCGGATACAGCTTCTTATACTCCGGTAAGACTCCGCAAAAGCCTTCACCGAAATACATATCATCTGCACCAACCACTTTACCGTCATCCAGCCAAAGTCCAATGGACTCTATTAAATCCTTATTAAATTCAGGATGCTCATACATCCACTCAAATCTCGCCCAGTTCCAATTAATATGGCTCGTATCCCGAGCATTTAGTTCTATTAGGAAATCACATACTGCCTCATAATCATTATCTGTATATTTCTTGAAATGCATTATCCTCTCTCTTTCCATCTGCTCTTTACTGGCAGGATATATCTTTATTCTATCTGTTTCAAACATAACAACCTCTTTCTTCTGGAATCAGTCAAACAGCTGCCCCGGGAGCTTTTGCTTTTCCTTGGGTGGGAACTGCTTGTCAAATTCCTCTACATCCTCATCTTTAACATAATAACCCTGAGGGGTCTGATATACTCCGGTTACGTCATCAAGATATCCCGGGGTAAGCTCTCTGCACAGGAAAAATGATGAATCCGCATCTTCTGGCAGGTCATGATAACGTATACCAAACCTGCTTGCGTAATCAAATCCGCAATGGCTGTAGAATCCGATATTTCCTTCAAAAAGAACTGCACCAAATCCCATTTCTGTTGCCTTCTCCAGACAGTAATCAAGCAGTTCTTTTCCATAGCCCTTGCGCTTAAGCTCCGGTGTGATTCCTATTGGTCCCATGGTAAGTACTGGGATCTCCCTGCCATCATCAGCTTCAATAACGGTTTTCATGAACATGTTCTGCCCGATAAGCCTTCCGTCCTGCTCCATGACAAAATCAAGCTCCGGAATAAATGCCGGGTCGTCCCTCAGCACATGAATTACATAGTGCTCACTGCACCCGGGACGATACACGTTCCAAAATGACTCTCTTACAAGATTTTCAACTTCTCTATGATCTTTCTTTTCTTCTAAACGAATTATATAATTACTCATTGTTTTTCTCCTTCATTTATCTCATTTTGTAGATCAATATTCCCTTTGCCACAATCATCAGAAACATTACGGTCAAAAGAATCTTCACCGCTCCGATGATCACCAGCAAAATAAACACAGCCCAATAAAGTGTGATTTATCGGTATCATTTCAAACAGCAGATATCCAAATATCACTATAATCCTTAAGTTCTTTGACCTCACAGCCATTTTTCGCATAGTATGCGTACATTTCATCCATCTTTTTCAGATCATAGCTTGTAACACAATCGGATATCACGTGAACGCTATATCCTGCCTTTGTCATATTGAAGCATGTGGACTTTACGCAGCCTGTGGCATCCGCACCGGCAACAAAGAACTCATTAATTCCATTCTTTTCAATGAACTCTGTAAATTCCCCACTCGTAAGCGCATTTGCCTCTCGTATCATGTTCTCACGAAATCCGCAGCTAGTGCGGATTTCTGTAATTTCATCTAAGAAGTCATACATTCCATCTGCAGATCACAAGGCTCTGACTCCGCATAAGAAGGAATAGGGTCAGAACTTAGGCGGAACCCCATAGCGGAGTAGAAGTTTATTGTTTCCTCAGAAGAGCAACAGGATGCATACAAAGCATGTGCTCCCATCTTCAGGGCTTCCTGTCTGGCTGTTTCAAACAAGGCTCTACCAATTCCACGGCGGCGATAATCCTCGGAAACATGGAAACTGTCAATAATGAGTCGACCTTTGTTAAGTTTAGGAATCAGCATTATTTCACCAACCACTCGATTTCCATCAAAAGCGCAATATGTCACGTACTGCCAGCTGAGAATATCTTCGGCTTTTTCGATACGACGCGCAGCATCCCAATCCTCAGTGAAAGGATGGTAAATCAACGTCAAATTCCCGTTCTGCAGGCGGTACACATTTTTCACTTCCTGATACCGCCGAAAGTCTTTCAGCGAATCCCGGGTGAAGTTATTACTGTCAATAAGCTTTATTTCCAAAGTATTATTCCTTTCATTGTCATGAAAATCAAAATATCTCTTTCTTTCTATTCATGCCACTCCTGTAGATTCCCCTCATAAAACAGTTACTTGATATATTATCATCGCAGCTATTCCAATAAGTACACTAAACACCATAGGAACATTCAAAAGGCTGTGTACTCTTACGCCTGTATCAGTTGACGCATCTAACTGGTCCTTTCTGGCAAAAGAGCTCTTGAAAGCCTCAAGGTTTCCCTGATTTTTGGCAATTGCCTTAAGGAGTAGCCAAACCAGAAATACGCATATTACTGAAATTAATCCCCAAAATATCACTGCATATAGCATGGCACCTGTCTGGCTTCTTACGGCCTCCTGTTCCTGGACAATATCTATATTCTGTGCCTCCAGGCTAAACTGCATAGCTAAAAAGATCGATACATTTACAAAATTGAAAAGGGAATGCATTATAACAGAAGTCCAGGTGCTGCCACTGGCATGATTGGCAAGGGCAAAAATCACCCCAAGCACAAAAGCATAGCAAAACTGATTAAAGTTTAAGTGCATGATTCCAAACAATAGTGCGGATACAACAGCAGCCTTTATAATCGGGAAAATACCTTTTAATCCGTCAAACAAAAAGCCTCTGAAGGCAATCTCTTCACAAATCGGTGCCATAACTGAGACAACTATAAGTGTCAATATGGCTGACCCACCTAACATTTCACTGGAATTCTGGACAACAGTATTTTTAACAAATAGCTGAGAAAACAGGTTTGTAAAAATATATATTGGTGTAGTTGCCAGTGTCAGAAGAACTGTAAGCAAAACCGTACTAATTTTAATTTTATGAAAGCCAAGTCTCTTAGAGATATTATCACCCTTGGACTTTATATAAATGATAGTTGGCAAAAGTATTGCAATCTCGCATAAAACAGTACACATTGTAGATGGCAGCCGGATTCCCATATTTGGGAGAATCAGACTCAGTGTATATATTACTATATTTCCCAATAACAAAATAACATATACCACACCCATTGAATTTATTTCATGTTGCTTCTCCATCTCAGTTTCCTCCTATATCGTATCTCTTTTATTTAATATGCATATTCTTATAGCTACTCAATAATTTTCTCAGGCCATTTACATATCCCAACCTCAAGAGCACGTTCTTCTTTAAGGTGAAAATCTGCATATTTGCAGTACCAACAGCCTTGTATTGAGGGTATGGCATCCTCTCTTGGTGTATATGCAGGACAGATATCCTCCGGCCAGACGCTTCCATCTCTTTTGGGTACTTCATATCTATTTGAATTTATTTCCATTTACCGCTCTTTCCTCCTCATAAATGGCACTTACTTCTTTGCTCATATACAATCTAACACGCATAAAAAAACAGACCCTTCCGAACACGGATAAAGGTCTGTTTTACACTGTATTGTTTTACATAGCGTCACATTTAAGTGCCTCAATGATACTGTCATTCCTACCGTAATGTTTTTCTCGAGACTCTCTGAACTCTGGCTGCAGCTGCTTCCGGAGAGATGTCGCCTTTTGCCAGATCTTCAAGGGCATCACGAACGGCTATATAAAGATCTTCATAAGGTATTATCCTTGATCCCGCAACATTTGTTTTACCGTTTTCAACGATATACTCAAGGTTCTTTTGCCCATCCTCATTAATCCCCTGTACATTCAGTTCCATGTCAGTTCTGGAGGGCATGTACTCAAGATACTGGTTTACAAGAATCTCCTGCCCTTCATTAACAAGATAATTCATCCAGCGAAATGCTGCTTCCTTATCCTTTGACTCTGGATTCATACAAAGAATCACATCTGTAGCAGCTGTTACCGGTGCTACTGCGCCATCACTATTCCAATCTATAAGGAAAACTTCATGATCCGCACCTTCGCCATTAAAATTGGCGTAGGTCATCTCATCGGTTCGCGTATACATGTTCATAGCCCAGGAACCATTTGCAAACATTGGAATACTTCCCTTGAGCTGAAACATATCATTAACGTCGTCATACAGCGTCATTTTTATGGCTTTGTCCTGAAACACACCGTTACTGAAGCTCTCCTGCCATATTCTGAAGGATTCTATAATAGGCTCTGTTTCAAAGGATGCCTTGCCCTCTATGGCATCATATAGTGCATTCCTGCCGCAGTCAGCTGCTATAGACATCCACATGTCCTGATTAAGCCATGCGTCCTTAGCTCCGATTGCCAGCGGATAACTTCCGTTTTCGCGAAGTTTATTGCAAGTTCCTAACATTTCTTCATAACTTGTCGGTACTTCGCAGCCGTATTCCTTAAGCATATTTATGTCCGCCCACATATACCCAGCATAGGTCTGTCCCAATGGCAGTCCGTAGATACAACCATTTTCATCACTTACATCTTCTATGCATGAACTAAAGAACTTAGTCTGCCAGTCCTGCCCCCAGGCCTTAACACAATACGATGTAAGTTCTTCCTCAAATGCTCTGGTCGTATCAAAATCTGTACCTGTAGGGATGCCGAACACATCAGGGCCTCTGTTTCCCATCAGTTTTACCCTGAGGTGATTCTGGTAATCCCCGGCACCCTCAAAAACATATTTGATCTTTATATCAGGGTTTTCTTTTTCAAATGATTCTATAATTTTGAAGATAGGACTGTTAGGGCCGACATCAGCAGGGTTCCAGGTCATGAAGGTTACCGTAGTTACTCCTCTACCGGTGTCTGCACTGCACCCGGCGATAAAAGCTGCGCATATAACTATAGATAATAAAAACAATGCTGCTCGTTTCATATGATCATTCTCACCTTAAACTTATTGTCCTCAGCAATATATCTTATTTCACTGTTTGTCTTCTGTACAAAATCCAAAACACTGCGAGTTCCGATGCCATGCCCAACCTCGGTTGTGACAGGGTAACCCTCCTCGCTTAGTACTGTCTTTCCATCACAGGAATTGACGATTTCAAACAATATCTGCTGCTTAAACTTGGCTGTGATCTCGATGAAACGGTCATTTTCCGGAACCTTTTCGCAGGCATGGATTGCATTCTCAAAGAGGTTACTAATAGCAATAGCAAGCTGCATCTCATCTACGCCCGGCTTATAAGGTATGTTCGCTGATACCTTTACCTTGATGCTTTTTTTCTCTGCAACTGCCACATAATGCATGATAGCTGCATTGACCGTTGGATTCTCGCAATAGCGCTGTCCTGTGCTTGGCTCCTGAGACAGCCTTTCCTCAAGGCATTTCCTTGCCTCATCTACTTTATCATCCTGGATCAGTGATAAAATAAGAGCCTCAAAATGTCTTCTGTCATGTCGCATTGCCCTGTCCTGACTAAGCATTTCCTCTGTTGCTCCAAGGCGTTCTTTCATGCTGTCTGCCGCCATTTCCAGCATGGCCGCATCAGCTTTTAATTTATATTCCCTTTGCTTAAGATCTGTTGTGTCTACCAGAGCATACAGCTTTCCAATGAGCTCGCCATCCGTATAAAGTTCTTTTTCTTCCGGAGAAAAAAATCTATCACCTATTGCCAGCGTGTCGCCTTTTATGATGGCTTTTTTTAACTGATCAACTACACTTTCCGCATCCCCGGTTATCTCCGGAAATAGCTCTTTTACATGCTCATTGTAATACTGAAGCCTTCCATCCGGATCCACTGCGATAACACCTTCAGACAGCCTGTCTACAATATACTCTCTGGCCATGTCGATGATTCCCAGAAGGTTGTATCTGAATATTGCAATGAACATAGAAATCGTAACCGCCACATGTCCAAATACAGATATGTCGAAAAAGTATGTGACAAAGAACATATGCGAAACCTGACAGATAAAAAGCACAGCCTCTATGAGGAAGCCGGAAATAATTATCATTGCGCGTCTTTTTGCAATTTTGCCCTTATAGCTCTTGAGGCTCCTAAAAAGCCAGTAGATAGCGACTATAATTACAATGGCCTGAGACTGCATAAATACTTGATGCACAATGCCGCTTCTATGCAAAAGAACCGGGAAAAGTCCGTCCTTATCGAACCAGACCATTGAATAATACAGGCTGTGATTTTCCAGGGTAAACACAGCAGTATAAACGAGCACGTCAAAAAGCACAAATGCTCTTACAAAAAGCTTGGGAACTTTTATATGACAAAACTCTACCGTAAACATAAAAAATGAGAAAATGATCCACACCCTGCCGGCATAGGAAAATTTCAGGGCAGCAACATATTCGTCCTCTGTTTTCGATAACAGCTCTAAAAGATAACCTGTATTGTTTACCAGCATCACCATACAGTTAAAAAAAAGATAAGCATGGAGCTTGTTCTTAAGATTCTTAAAAACGATGAAACCTTCAAGGAGCATGGCAAATATACTGATAATGATTGATGTCAAAAGAATATCATGCATTTATCTTTACTCCAATCTGTAATCCATATACCTGTCAGCCACCTCAGCATATCTGCTCTTGGATACCGGCACTACTTCCTTATTTCTGAGAGTTATATCTGTCTTTGTAAGCTTATCAATGGCAGCAAGATTCACACTGATGGACTCATGACATCTGATAAAATCCTGACCGGAATGGGTCTCGTCCATATATTCAGAAAAACCGATTCTGAGGGTTGGAGTCGAAACCACCTCACCGTCTGCCATATGATAGCTGACCACATGGTTGCGGTAATCGATATACATCATGTCATCAAGCCTTAAGGAGCACAGACCGCCCTTTATTTTCACCGTTACAGATCTTTTATCATCTGCCTGAACCCGGGACAAAGCAAGGTCAAGGGTTGAAAAAAGCTTGTCCTTAGCCACGGGCTTTACTATATAATTTATGGGATTTACATCAAAAGATTCCAGAGCGTATGAACTCTCAGATGTGGCGAATATTATCTGTGCATCCGGCTGATTCCATCGCAGTTCTCTCGCCGCCTGGATTCCTGTCAACATAGGCATTACTATGTCTAGCAGATACACCTGCGGTCTGAAACTCTCGCATTCCTGGATCAGTTTATCCGGATGGTCGAATACCCTGACTTCCGCATGGATTTCTTTTCCCTCAAGATATTCAGATAAATAGCCATGAATTCGCTCTCTGTCGGATCTGTCATCATCACATATTGCTATACGAAGCATTGTGAATTTTCCCCCTGTATTTCCATTCCATCATTTGTAATTATTTCACCATAGCCACTAGCATTTTATCCCAATCATTGTTCAGGCATGATCTTTGTGGGATGGGCCTTTGATATATATATCATACCATCATAAAGAGTCTCAGGCGATCGCCAAATCCTGTATGCCATGGGAAGAATCGCCATAACCGGGGAATATGCTTCTCCCAGTGACCCCAGCCATGTATATTCACTGATACTGTCCTTAAGGGGTGAGTCTTCAGGTATCCTGGAGAAATCCAGAAAACTCTCTTCAAAGCCGCATTTCCATGAAGCTTTCGCCAGCGGGTCATGGGAAAAGAACGTCTTAGTGATTCTCTTTGGATTATCTCCTTTGCGAAGATTGCATTTTGTTTCGTAGAAGTCAGTGCCAATTACAAAGTACTGATCTCCCCAGGCGTCAGCCAGAATATTTCCGGTCACCTTGCCTGTATCTCCGTAGGTTCCAAAGCGTTCCACATGGCCATTGTGAGCAGACACGAAAATCCTGTTGTTTCCAAGTCTTTCTTCCTGCTCAAGGATCCAATTGATGTTCTCGGCCATATATCCATCCCTGATTGCAGCTCCTCCTGAATCCCCACTACTATAAGCTTTCCCCAGCTCTATATTCTGAAGCAGTATATCCGCAAAATGCGAGGCATACTGTACCTTTGAGGAATTAACTCCGGCAAGCTCCTTCTTTAACCCCTCATAAATCGCAGCTCTTCTTTCAGGATCATACTCAGCACTAAAGTCATCTGTCTCATAGTCCCAGCTTTTCTCAAGTTCGGTCACATCAACTCCAAGCGCTTTTGCACCTTCCAAAAGATACTTGTGATTATACTCAACTCTTTGCATGTCAAAGCCATAGAATCTAAGCTTATCGCTCTCCGGAGCAGAATCGTTGTACTCACGCATCCAGGCAATGAGCGCTTCCATCTGCTCTGTTCTGTAGATAGCAAATCCGATGGCCCAAGCTGCATCTTTCGCGGTTCCGTCTCCGCCGTTTATATATCTGTTGACTGCCTCACAGCCGCCCAAATCCCCCTCCAGGGAAAAAGCCCGGAATCCGTAGTTCTCAACCAACACCTTAAACACGTCAAGCTTAAGCTCCTGGAATTCCGCATTACCGTGAGTTGCTTCACCAAGGGCTACAATCCTTGTATCCTCAGGAATTGTGATATCCGCAACAGATACGGCATACTTTTCATACTCTTTTATATCTGCGGTTTCACCTGTCCCAAAGCCTCCAAAATGTGAAAATACAGCTCCAACAACAGTTACAGTCACTATAAAGGCTGTAATTATGATAATTGGCAATTTATTCTTTTTAGTCTTTGTTTTCATCTCAATTTTTCCCCCTTATATCGTATCTCTCTTTGTGAATATGAACGTTCCCATGGCAGAGTATAATATCAGCCCTATCACAATAACCACGATTATATTCACATAGGAAACAGATACTCCGCTAATTCCAAGGTCTTCAGTCTTAGTCACAATCAAGTTCCTTGAAAGACCATATTTATCCATAAAGCCCGCAAGGGCCGGGATCCTGGACACGAGCTTTGTTTCAAGAAAACTAATAAGCATTCCGTGAAGATTTGCTGAACCAAAGATAGTAATAATGGTTGGTATGATGGTATTTCTGGTAATTTCATAAAGAGCCATCATAGCGATGCCAAATACTGTATGAAGCATCACTTCGAATGTTATGAAGCTTATAAGTGAGCCAATACGGCCAAAGTAAATACCCGGTGCCCAGAAAAGACTTCCAAACCATGATGCAACTAGTTCCCCCAGAAACATAAAAAGGGAGTACAGAAACACCACCGGGATCTTAGCAAAAAAAATGTTCTTCTTCCCGCTGCGGGTCGTCAGAAGGTTTTTCAAAAATCCGCTCTTTCTCTCTTCTTCTGAAAAAACAATTGCGAATACACCTACCATGATCAGAACGTATCCGGAAGATGCAAAGCTTGCATAGAACTCTCCGAAGGTTGAAGCAGACTCGGTTTCCATTCCTGCCAGAAGTCCGGTCAAAATTACAGTGGTTAAAAGCATCACATAAAAAACTCTTGTTTTAAATAATCTGTATAGGTTCATTTTTATAAGATTTAGCATGCCTTCTGTCCTTTCCTGATAATATCCAAATAGAATTCTTCGAGAGAATCAGCCTCGCCAATATAGCTGTTCTTTAACTCCTCAGCAGTTACCTCTGTTACAAGCTTTCCTTCTGAAATGATGCCAAATACCGTCGCAACCTTCTGAAGTTCTCCAAGTATATGGCTTGATATCATAATCGTCATGTTCTTTTCTTCATTAAGCCTCTTTATAAGCTCTCTCATCTCGATTATTCCCTGGGGGTCAAGTCCATTAATGGGTTCATCCAGTATGAGAAACTCAGGGCTTCCCAGTAGAGCCATGCCAATTCCAAGCCTCTGCTTCATGCCCAGGGAAAACTTTCCTGCCTTCTTTTTGGGTTCTCTTGACAATCCTACAAAATCAAGAATGTCCAGTATCTCTTTCTGGTCATGTAATCCCATTGAAATTGCTCTAAGTTTCATGTTGTCAAAAGCATTGAGATACCCGTATATTCCCGGACTCTCAATAAGACATCCGACCTTTGTAAGGTAATTATCGCCTGCAGCAACTTCAATCTCTCCACTGGTCGGAGTTGCGAATCCGACCAGCATCTTCATAAGTGTTGTTTTTCCTGCTCCGTTGGGACCAATGAGACCGTAAATCTCACCTCTGTCAATGTGAATATTCATATCCTTAACAGCCTCAAAGGAACCGTATTGTTTAGTCAGATTTTTTGTTTCCAGATAACTTCTCATTTTGTTCCTTCCTTTCTTAGTAAAAACAGTCATTTTCATGAAGAAATCTTTAATTCTTCAAGACTTATATGTGGATTTCTGTATCTTGCTACACTTTTTTCCTTCTTATGATTAATTGCATTTTGAGGACAGTTTTGCAGACATGCACCGCAGCTTATGCAGTTACTGCCAAAGACAGGAGCTCTGTCACTAATGCTTATATTCTTCATTGGGCACAGAGAAACACAAGTGCCACAACCCCTGCAATCATCTGAAACTGTGAGCATATCAGCTATACCCACGCCGGTTTCAAACTCATAATTCTTAAGGTGGTTCTTTGTCATTAGCTTCTTAAATGGCGAGTCACCCCTGATAAATCTTCGATGATCAGTCAGATCCGCCAAAAGCTCATCTATCTGCGCCTGCTGCTTTTTGCTGTCGCCCTCCGACTTTGCCATATCAGAAAAAGTCACGCAGTTTTCCGCCATCTTCAGACGATTTATGTAATCAAAACTTCTTCCGTTCTTTGTCCTTATTCCGGAAAGCTGACCGCAAACTGCTCCCGGAAAAAAGCCGTAGGTCGCCAACGCAAACAGGTAAGACGTCCTGATAGAAGCATTCTTTATGAAATCCATAATAAATGGCGGTACACATAGCCCATAAACCGGGAAAATTATTCCTACTTCTGAGTCTTCTATATCAAATACTTCTTTATGTATACATTCTGGTATTGATAAGAGCTTTCCTCCGATACGTTTTGCTATATACAGGCTGTTGCCTGTAGAACTAAAGTACAATACTGTCATGAATTCTAACCTCCTGGTATTTAAAGCATTTCTTGATATGTTTACTCTAACACGCAAAGAAAAAACAGGCCCCGGTATACACCGCATTAGGCCTGTTTTGCACTGCATTCACTAATTCCGCGAGAATAGCATATCCGCTGTCTTTTCCGTTTTCCCATTTACTGACTGTTTTATCGGTCACTCCAAGATGATGGTCCCAGGGGACGGGGTTAGTGGTCCATTTTTCCATTTTGGACCACCAACCCCGTCCTTATGGTCCATTACATGGTATCGCACTTAAGCGCCTCAATAATACTGTCATTCTTGATCCTTGATGCACTAAGTAACATGCTGAATCCAATGATAATAAATACTGCAACAACCATCATCAGATACATAGGATAATTCAGCTCAAAGGCAAATACCTTGCTTTCAATTGTGTTAAACATCAATAAGCTAAGAAGGATTGATACCGGTATTCCAATAACCAAAGCTCTTAGTCCATAGAGAATAGTCTCAAGAATAAGCATCTTCTTTATGCCCTTTTCTTCCATTCCCACTGATCTGAACATGGCAAATTCCTGCCTTCTCATATGTACCGCTGTAGATATGGTGTTCACAATATTTGCGATTGCGATAAGTGTCAAAAGAATAGTGAATCCATACATTGCTGTGTTAAGCATAAGAGATACTGTATCCATGGCATTTATTGCCTGTGACAGATCCTGAACCACACAGTTGCTGTAGCCGCCATAAGTTGTGATGTCACTGATCTTTGATACAAGTCCCTCTTCACTACCTGTGGGGAACACACCGTATGTATAGCTAAGAGCTGTTTTGTCTAAGTGCTCCTGCGCTATTTCATAATACATAGATACGGGAACGTAAACATCCACTGTGTTCTTGGGCGCCAGATTACAAACGTAGCTATCCTCTTTGTACTTAACGATTCCGCTCACTTCTACAACCGGAGGATTATTCGTGGGATCATCATAAAAAATCTTTTGACCAATTATACTTTCATTAAATACAGGCTTACCATTCTCTGTATGAAGGTAGCTGTCCAGAATTACTCCCTTAAGCCCTTTTCCATGATAATCAGTAGGATTTATCCCGTTTTCGTTAAGGAGCTTATCAAAATCTCCATCATCCACAAGGATCAACATAACACCGTCAAGGCTGTCAAACAGTGCCTTATAATCGTTTGTGAGATAATCCTTATTTAAAAAGCTATTGTTTGCCGGAACAAAATCAGATTTATTGTCATGATCCTTAAAAAGATAGGTGACATAGTCTGCGGATACAACTCTTTCAACCTCCGGAAGAGCCTCCAGTTCCTCTTTTAACCTGTCTTTTTCATCCAGCCCGCAAGAAACATATATGTTGAACGGAAGATCAATCTCATACTGATTCAGCTTTATAAATGTATTATTAAAAAAGTCTATAGTCAGGAACATTATGATCGATATCGCCATGGAAAAGACAATTACTGTTCCCTTAAATCCGTTTCTCTTTATATTTTTGTAAGCAAGTTCACCTTCATAACCGAAAATCTTCCTAATAAGAGGATTAACTCTAAGCTTTCTTGCTTTCACTTTAATTACATTTGTCTGGCGAAGCGCATCGAGAGGCATTATCTTAGATGCTTTGATCGCCGGAACATGAGCGGATATAAATACTGTCACAGCTGAAACAATCATGATTGCCAGAATAACATAAGGGTTAACTATGATCGGAATAGCACCTCGCATGCCCTCAGCTCCAGCAATCATATCAGACTCCAGAATTTTCCTTCCAAGGAAATCCAGGGTTACTGCAGCACCTGCACATCCTGCCAGAATACCCAGAAGGATTCCGATAAGTCCAAGCACCAATCCTTCAAAATATATGGATGATCTTTTTTGTGCCCTTGTAGCACCAACGCTGGCCAGCATGCCAAGATATCTCACTTTTTCAGTAAGTGACATTCCAAAAGCGTTGTAGATCAGGACCACCGAAGTAGCGATCACTATCAAAAGAGCAATTCCCATCAATGTAAAAAACTGAATGTAGGTACCGCCCATTCCCTTGGTAGCAAAAACACTTATTAAAAATTCAGTGTTCATATCCCCGATATGAAGATCGTAATCCTCCGCAATCTGCTGTATCTGAACTGCCGAAGTACTGTCAGCCTTTTTTAAAGCTATGCGACAGTCAAGGTATGAATCACCATTATCATCAAGCCCTACGTTCGTACCAAAATCCATACCCCTGAGGATATCAAAATCCTTTGTGGGTCTGTTGCCATGAAGGATTGCCGTAATAGTAGCGCTCTCTGCAGTAAGAACTTCGAACTGTTCTTCAGATCTGTATGATCCGCCATAATAAACCTTTGTTCCATCCGGTTCTATTTCGTATCTGTTTCCCAGCTCAAAAGTAATGGTATCTCCAACATGAAGATCAAGGTCATTATCCTTTAGAAATGCCTCTTCAACTGCAACTTCATCAGATGTTTCGGGGAGCTTGCCCTCGTACTCAGAAACCACGAGCTGCCTATATATATCCCCGCCGCCATTATAAATATTGCCAACCCTGAAACGCATTTCTTTGTCTGTAGGCATCCTTACGCCTGTGATGGTTGGATCCGTGCAGACAGTTCCTGCATATTTTATTCTGGCATCATCTTTAATAGCCTGAACATCTTCCCATGTCAGCTTGTCGTAAACAGCGTGAACATCACCATCCGTAAGTCTGTTGATGGTTCCAAAAAAACTGAAGAATGAAAAAACACCAACCAATATTGCTGTGATAAGTGCTGTAGATGCAACAATTCCAAGGATCGTAACAACAGTTCTCTTCTTATTTTCCAAAAGGTGCCTTATGGTGAGTTTTGATATGATATTCATTACGCACTCACCTCCTCCCTCTTAGAGTCATGGGTTATCTGACCATCTTCAATTGTTATTACTCTGTCTGCTGAAAGAGCTATCCTCTCATCATGGGTTATGATGATTACTGTCTGCCTGTTCTCCTTATTGAATTTCCTAAGGAGCGCTATGATTTCTCTGCTGTTCTCTGAATCCAGGTTACCTGTGGGCTCATCCGCTAAAAGAATTGCCGGATGATTCATAAGCGCTCTTCCGATTGAAACTCTCTGCTGCTGTCCACCGGACAACTGATTGGGGAGATGTCCAACTCTCTCTGATAATCCAAGCTTTTGAACGAGATCGTTTAACAGCTTCTTATCCGGCTTCTTTCCATCCAAAAGAATCGGAAGAGTCATGTTTTCTTCCACATTGAGGATCGGAATCAGGTTGTAAAACTGATATATAAGTCCGATCTGTCTTCTTCTGAAAATAGCAAGCTTTGTTTCATTCAGCTTACTGATATCGGTACCTGAGATATTCACTTCTCCAGAAGTAGGTGTATCAACACCGCCCAGAATGTGCATCAGAGTAGATTTTCCCGAACCGGATGGTCCGACTATAGCAACAAATTCTCCCTGTTCTATATCAAAGGAAACGTTCTTAAGAGCATCTACTTTTGTCTCCCCGCTTCCGTAGACCTTACACAGGTTTTTTATTTCCAAAATCTTCATACGTATTCTCCCTTCTCATCATTTACATTGTGCGTTTAATTGTTTCTGATGAAAGGTTATTATATTGAGATTACAATCAAGTGACTGTTTTATTACAGTTTTGTCATATTGTTATATTCATTTGACGAGTATCGTCAAACGAGGAAATGTTTACATTTCCGAGTCTTGTCGCTTACACAATGGTCTTGTACAGCTTAATCACAAAAGTAGATCCCACGCCTTCTTTGCTGGTTACTGAAATCTCGCCGTGCTGATCTTCTATGATAGCCTTAGTCAGTGCCAGGCCGATTCCAACACTGTCTTTTCCTGCATTTTTGCCTTTATAAAAACGTTCAAATATATGAGGGATATCCTCACCGGCAATTCCGCATCCGGTATCCTTTATGGTTATCTGGCCAAAAAGAGTTGTATCAAGGGTAGTAATTTCAAGCTCTCCTCCGTCGTCCATGTGCTCAATGCAGTTTTTGATGATATTCTGCAGCGCTTCCACCGTCCAGTTTTTATCGCAGATAAAAGACATATCGGTTACAGCCTGTTTATATGAGATTCCGCGAAGCTCGAATTGAATTTCGAAAGGCTTTATGACTTCTGCCAGCAATGCCTCTGCCAAAAGCTGGTCCCGCTTAAGCTCTATGGTACCTGCATCAAGCTTTGACAGCTTCAAAAGAGTCTGTATAAGCCAGTTCATTCTTGAAAGCTGAGCAGACTGGGTTTGCAGAAATTCCCTGCGCTTTTCCGGATTGTCTTCCACAGCCAGAAGGTCATTCATAACCATCATTGACGTAAGCGGAGTCTTCAGCTGATGGCTTATATCCGCTATTGCGGACGCAAGCTGCTTTTTGTCGTCACTAAGTATCTCATTTTGAGCCTTAAGGGTGGATGAGGCTTTATATATATTATTTACAAGGATGGAAAGCTCGCCCTCCTCCTGATTTAGGATGTCAGGCGTATCACTGCCTGACAAAACCTTTACAAGATAGTCGTTTAGCTCTTCAATCCTGCTATACCTTTGTTTCGTGTAAAAATAAAAGACAGCAAGGAGCACTCCCCCGGTAATAAGGGGCAATATCCCTGCTGTTATTTCTGCAAAAATGAATCCGCCAAAAGCCATAAAAATGGTTACAGTGGATCCAATAAACATAATCCTTCTAAAGTCCTGGTTTCTCATACAATTCCTCAAAAAAAAGTTTTGCTAAGGCTTAGCTCGCCGTAAACATTAGAACTAAGCTCGATAGAACCTCACTAAATTATCTCAGCTAATATACCCCATTCCTCTGACAGTCCTGATAATCTGCGGATCTGCCGGGTCCTTTTCGATCTTATCGCGAAGTCTTTTTATATAAACCGTAAGCGTATTGTCATTTACAAAGTCCCCGGCCACGTCCCACAAATCCTGGAGCAGCTGATTTCTTGAAAGTACCACGCCTTTGTTGTTGCAAAATGTAAGAAGAAGCCTGTATTCAAGAGCAGTGAGTTCAACAGTTGTTTCCTCTCCGGTGTCTTCCTCTTTCTTTGTAACCCTGGCTTCGCCTGTGTAAATAGTGATATTACCAAGTTTTTCTACAGATGCATCTACCATGCCTGCGCTGCCTGTTCTTTTACCGGAGCGTCTGAGCACTGTCTTAATTCTGGCCATAAGCTCATTGATTCTGAAGGGCTTACAGATGTAATCGTCTGCTCCCATCTCAAGTCCCATGACCACATTAACTTCCGCATCACTGGCGGTAAGGAAAATCACAGGTACATCCTCTTTTTCCTTAATGAACTTACATACGTCATAACCATTGCCATCAGGGAGGTTGATGTCCAGAATGCAGATGTCATAGATGCCGTTTTCCCAGGCAATTCTGGCATCCTGGACGTTTTCCGTAAGAGTGACTTCATACCCTTCTTTTTCAAGAGAATACTTAAGTCCCATACTTATGGCATTGTCATCTTCCAGCAAAAAAACTTTCATCG
Organism: Butyrivibrio sp. MC2021; assembly: GCF_000621605.1. Taxonomy (GTDB): domain Bacteria; phylum Bacillota; class Clostridia; order Lachnospirales; family Lachnospiraceae; genus Butyrivibrio. Next base: position 770,763 of record NZ_JHXX01000001.1, read on the forward strand.
TTGCTCTCCTCATGCCCCTTTCTGCCCGGTTTTCATTTTGCTCCATAATAGTTTTGTTACTAATTATCCAAAGGTATGATTTTTACATTACTCCTCAACAAACATCCCCGTAAGCTTCGGAACTTTGAACCTGTTAATGAATAAATCGCATTTACACAGAAATGTATAAAAGGCATGAAGCCCTTCACAGGCGAAGGATTCATAATTTGCCTGGCCTTTGGAAAAGATAATATCTGCATTATCCACGGCCGCTTTTGCTTCCTCTGAAAGCCTTGGATATACTGTGCCGGCTATCGGTGTGCCATTGGTAATAACTTTCCCTACCTTATCAAGACCCACGTACAGCGCATCTTCCATAGTTGCATCGTTAGATACATCTCCGCCACGGACCATAATCATAAGGTCAAGCTGCGGATACTTCTTTTTTAGCTGCTCAAGCATTAGCTTATCCAGAACGATCTCACCGCAGTTATCCGTCAAAAGAAGAAAGTCTTTCGATTTAGAGCATTTATCGCAAAATGACTTATAAACCTGCTGCTCATCATCACGCATTTTGGTATCATCAAAAAGCTTCAAAAACGTCTCCTTGTCAACCTGATGTAGTGCTGCAAAATCTATATAGTTTCCTATCCTGCCCATTACTATGCTTGTAGCCAGTGGATCTTCGCTGCTTTCGATTTCCTTTCGCAAATCATCTTCCATGGAAAGAACCAGATCGTTGTATTCCTTCTTTACGCCTTTAAAATCCGGCAATGGTCCAAAATACTTTTCATGTATTTTGTTGATCTGAATAACAAGTTCAGGACTTGTAATATCCTCAGGCCTGTTATCCAATACCGCCTTTATCTCTGACAGATAGTCCTCATTATCTGTTTTCTTTAATTGTCTGTCGTACATGCATTTTGCACAGCTGTCACTAAATCTCATTTTAGTCCCCACAGACCGTAAGGATCACGCTTAAGTTCTTCTTCGTATAAAGAAACTACTGACAATATGTCAAAGAACATCACCTTACAATCCCCTATATAAGCTTCTTTTATCAGATTCTTATTATATGCCATATCCTGTATCTTGTACCATGCCTTCACCGGCGGATGCCCGGCTTCTATCATCCACTTATCTGGCGGATAGATTTTACAAATTTCTTCTGACGGAGCATAGATTTCATTTATATCATCCGGGGTTATTCCTTCCACGTAGTGCATTGCCGTAAGCTTGTAAATATCAACTCCAAGTAAAAGTGCTTTCCCACCATTATGAATCGGATAATCCAACCCGCCACTTAGTGCTTCCCCGCCATGTTTACCCCATCCGGACGTACTTATAGTGTCTGCTCCGGTATAAGTGTCAGGAAGCTTTCTAAAAGTATCAGCCAAAATACCCATCGCTGTTTTTTCAGCATCAGCCTCCAATATCTTTATCTTAACAGTAATCCCCAGCTTCTTATCTTCCTCTGAGAGATCCAACTCTTTACTCAGCCTGAGTGCAGGCATAAAGATACTGCCCTCTTCAGTAACCAGTTCTTTTAATGTATCTATGACTGTCTCTGCACCACCTTCAAGTTCTCCAAAACTGCTAAGTGAAGAATGCACTTCCAAAGTCATTCCTTTTTCAATTCCAAGCTTTTGCAATGCCGACTTTAGTTCCTCTTTAGTTATAGTTCGCTTGCTCAAAGTGACCTCCTACTTCCATGTGTCAAAGAAAAACAAACTAATAAGAACCAGTACACCTTGTTAAAGATTCAAATTTCGGTGCGCTTCTTCATTATTCACGATGATCATAGACACTTTGTCGCAGCTCTTCACATCCTGACAAGCTCCACAGGTTTCGTAATCATTTCTCATAGCGCATTGACGGATTGTGCACATTGAATCGCAATAGGGAAATTTAACACCGGCGATTCTGCATCCCGCACAGTTAATCATTTCCGGTGTAATATCAGCTTTATTCATTTCTGACCATTCCATTGCAACTTTTTCACGCAGTTTATCATCATTATTAACTGTTGCAATACGTGCTTCACATGCTTCACAGTTTAGTCCACAATATGCAATATACTTATTCACTTTCTTAACCTCCTACACAATCAAAATTGTTCTATTTAAAAGCCATCTTATATTTTGGCAAAACCACTTTGATAAAAATCACTGCATTAACAACAAACAGGATTCCATATATTACTCTTGCGGCAATTTCAGGAATGATAAGAGATATCCCATTCATATCCCCTCCACCAAAAAAAGAGCAGAGAATACATAAATACAGTGGATCCATAAACAGCATAATTATCGTCACATAGTACATGCATGCCTTAAATATATCTGAGGTCGATTTGATCAAAACGTTTATTATCCCCACAAGAATATATCCGGCTATAAGCGTAGCAAGGGATCCCACGAGACAAAAAAACCCCATCTGATTGTCTGTCATCTTTTCAGCACATACGTCTATCTGAACACCAAGCCCTATTACATTAACCTGTTTAAACACTCCAGTAATCAGCGCGTATGCCAGATGAGCACCTTCGTGGATTATATAGTATGAAATTATCGCCACAAATAAGCCAAGATATTGCCTCGTTCGTTTGCTCAAAGTAGCCTCCCAATCTTTGTAGATATTCATAAATTTTATCTCCTTCTGGTCTTACATTATCCATCAATGTCCTTTGTGCTTCTCTTTCTTTTTCTGCTGCTTTAGTTCAAAAAGTCTTAACTCCTCTGCCTCTTTCTGTTCCCGGCTTTTGACCTTGCGCTCAAGTTTATTCTGCTCCTGCAATAGCTTTATCGCCTGTTGAGATTTTGTGCCAATACCTTTTTCTAAGACCATTTTCTTTGCATCACGTTGTAATCTCTTAGGATTCCTTTTTCCTTCCTTGACCACTGTATCTACAGCAGGACTAAACTTCAGCCGATAATATTTTCGGATAATAAATTCCTGAATCTCATAATCCTTGGGCTCTGCTCCAAAAGTTACTTTTGCCACAGACAATTTCCCATTTTCTATGCGTTCAAAAACTCCAACCCAGAAAGGATCATCAAAATATACTATTAATCTGCCACTCAATTGTTCAATTAACATAATCAATTTCTGCTCTGATAAAACATGTAGTGGTATTTGTTTCTGAATCCAAGTCTGGAATAGAAATCCATGTCTGATATTACAAAAGCTCTCTTAGCACCTAACCTCTTTGCCCTACTCAGCGCTTCATGAATTACAGCCTTAGCTATTCCTCTTCCCCTATAGCTTGGGATAGTACAGACAGGCTCTACATACACGTAGTCCGTCTTGGGGTTATACCATAGACCGCATATGGAAATGAGTTCTCCCTCCTCATTGCATGCAGCCACACAGATATCCCTGTTAAAGTGCCTACGCGCCCTTGGGGTAGCGATCCCTTCTTTTTCAAACTTTTGTTTATCTTCTCCGTGATCAAACCCTTGCCAAAAAAGCCATGACAGCTCATAAATATCCTTAACAGGATTCGGGTTCACAAACTTAAGGCCCTCTGGCAAAGGAGCTCCAAATTCCCTTTCCAGGTCCAGCTCCATGATATTTTCTGTTTGCTCATTCCTGATAAAGCCCTTGTTTAAGACCAAATCTATTTCATCTGTGTTGTCATCGCAGACTGCAAGGGAAAATCCAGAATCATCCATGGGATTAGTGCAGGCATAATCTAATATTTCAGGATATAACTGCTTATACTCAGGTAAGACTCCACAAAATCCCTCACCGAAATACATATCATAGATTGCTGCACCAACAACGTTACCATCATCAAGCCAAAGCCCAATGGACTCAATCAAATCCTTATTGAATTCCGGATGCTCATACATCCACTCAAATCTCGCCCAGTTCCAATTAATATAGCTTGTATCCCTAGCATTTAGTTCTATAACAAAATCACATACTACCTCATAATCATTATCTGCATATTTCTTGAAATTCATTTGCCCTGCTCCTTATAAACAATAAACCTGGGTCCCTCTTCTCCAATTTCTCCATTAGCTACAAATCCACATTTCATCAGCACTCTTTGCGACGCAGCATTGTCAGGATCTGTCTCTGCCTCAACAGCCACTATTTCCGGATGTTCAAATGCCCATTTTATTGCCAGACTCACAGCCTCTGTTGCATAGCCATGTCCCTGAAAATCATCTAAAATTCCGTATCCGATTTCAGGATTTTTCTCCTCAAGCCCCTTGAAACACAGATCTCCGATATGTGTTCCGTCTGTCTTCTCAATCAACCACATGGCGTACCAGTCCCACTGATCCGGATGCGTAATACACCCCTCCAGCATCTCACCATATGCCTTCTTGAGCTCATCATCTTTTTCCACTTTGATTATTCTTTCCATCTGATCTCTACTAGCAGGATAAATTCTTATTCTTCGTGATTCAATCATCATTTTCCATTCCTATCCTAAATGCCTTTTTTCTCTTGATTCCATATTATCTTATAACCAAAAACAGACCTCCCTTTACACGGATATAGGTCTGTTTTACACTACTAAGTCTTTTTCAAAACTCGCTTGATTATCTTTCTGTCTTCGGCCATTATTTCCACCTCCAACAGTATTTTAGAACTTTTTTCGGACATTCATCAACACAAGCTCCGCACAATATGCACTCGGTGCACTTTGAATTGCTGCCTTCCTTTGCCATATGTGCGACGTCAAGCCCCATTGGACAAGCCCTTGAACACCTGTTACATGAAATGCAGTCCTCTGCGGATGCTTCAACATGAAGCTGGGGGACATGAAGAAAACGCCCAATACTGCTCCCAATAACCATAAATGGAGCCATCCAGCATAAATAATGACAAGTCGCTCTTCTACCGTGTATCAGTGACGGAAGAACCAATATCAGAAGTACTCCGTAATAGATAATATAGTTATGTATTTCTGTCACTGAAATACCGTGATCTGTCATGAAAAACGGATCTATGGTTACATGGTTTTTCCCGAGGATGAAAGTCACAACTATAGCGGAGATCCACAGTATCCAGATAACGTATTTAATCTTATTCCTCCAGCCCTGCTTCGCGGACTTATCATTGCATCTTGCTACACATTCCTGTAGCCCTCCTGCAGGACAGAGATATCCGCAAAAGGCACGTCCAAAGAACACCGAAAAAATAAGCAAGCTCATAAAGACTATAAAGCTTCCGTTCATGATATGTTCTGATGCTGCCATTATTATCAGGTATGGTGAAAAGTACCACGCTGTTATTGGAAACAGCAGGAATGATATGAAAATAATCGTTCTTCTTATTTGCTGACGTTTCATTGATTACTCCCTCATATATATTCAAATATAAAATCAAAACCATTTATCATTCTTTATCTTCCTCCTGGGTTAGTCCTCATTTGGATAATAAAGGAATAGAATATCGTTCTATTTTACTGTAAGTTTTTGCAAAAATCGCCGATTTTATGGGTATTTTCTTCTGAAGGCTTGTCCTTCGGATCTATGAAAATTGCAGTGGCTGCAAAGCTGTCAATTCCAATGCATTCTCCGAGCTTAGCAAAAGCCCTTTCTGCTCCGGCTCCGCTCTGGCAGGCGAATGCGGCTATCTTTTTATTCTTTAGTCCCTCTTTGTTCTCCAAAATAAAGGTTCGAAGCGGCGGAGTGAAGGTTCCGGCCCATACAGGGAATCCGAAAACAACCTGATCATACGCCGACAAGTCCACATCATAGGGCTCAAGCTCAGGCTTCTCTGCCATAACAGCACTTTTTCCGCCCCAGAAAAACTTGGAGAATCCACTGGTGGAATATGCTTTCTTTGGCACAAGCTTTAATTTATCCGCTGAAAGCGCCTTCGTCAGTTCATCTGCTATATACTCTGTGTTACCTTCCAATGAGAAATAAACAATTATACTTTTCATGCCAACACCTTTCTTGCTTTATTGCACCACTTTAAATAAGCCTCATAAGTATCAATTCCAAACAGTATCGTAAGATAGAAATACACGTGGTCTTCTTCATCAAGGGCCTTCTCCAGGTTGGCCTTGTATACCTGCAATACCTTGAGATCTGCCTTTATCTGCTCTTCGAACAATTCGATATTCCGAAGGGATGTCTCTTTGCTTTCCACTCCTCCGAAAAACAGCTTCATTAAAGTCTCATATTTCAGATCGTTACTGGCCTTCTCATCTCTTACCCAGGCTCTTAGTATCTCTTTCCCCTGAGGGGTGATACTGTATCTGATCTTCTCCCGGCCGCCATTATCATTATTCTTAAGGCGCTTAATACTGCCTTCTTTTTCCAACTCCGAAAGAGCAGGATAAATGCTGCCAAAACTCCCTTTCCAAAAGAATCTTATGCTTCCGTCAATCTGCTTTTTAATATCATATCCGGTCAGGTCATCGTGGGATAATAATCCCAGTATCACCATGTCTATCTTTCTGTCTTTGGCCATTATTTCCACCTCCAACTATATTTTAATACTTTTCCGTATAATATATCAATTCGATATATAACATTTTGATATATTATGGACCTTTTAAATTTTTCTGTCAACAGTCCAGTTATCTATTGCTAACAAGATTATTTTACGCTATAATTCGGTTAGCGATTGCTAACTAAATTGTATTTAGCGGAGGACTTATTCGTGCCTGACAATATAATAATTGAAAACTGTTCACCCACCCTGGCCGGGTTAAAAACAGGAAATATATTTACCATAGACAGGAATCTGATATCTGACATAAAGCAGGAACTTTGTGACCTTAACCATTGCCTTACCGGCAAGGGACTTAGGGCCATTCCCCTTCGTATATCCGAGAAAAATGTCCTGATTTATCTCTACCGTCCTGACAAGCTGAAGGCAGATCTCTCCTCTTCCGAGGCAAAAGAGATCCTTCTTAAGAAAGGATACAGCTGCAAGTCCATAGAAAGCGATATTGTGCGCCTTATCCATCATATTCATCATGATGGATCTTTTCCCCATGAGATAGGACTTTTCCTGGGATATCCTCCTATTGACGTCAGAGGATTTATGGAGGACACAAGGAAAGGCGTTAAATGCGTAGGATATTGGAAGGTTTATGGTGACAAAGAGAAGGCTGAAAAGACTTTTTCAAGCTACAGAAAGTGTACCGAAGTATACAAAAAGTGCCTGTCTCGCGGCAGACACTTATCACAGATGATTGTAAAATCGAGGGTATCATAATGGACCGGGGGGACGGGGTTCATGGACCATTTTAGGATCCATGAACCCCGTCCCCCTAGGTCATTTACTCAATGTTCTTAAGTGCAACGTCCAGTGGTATCCGTTTAATTCTTCTAAAGTCAACCAGTGATACAAATGCATATCCTATCAGCATATAGACCACTGACATCACCATTGACTCCCTGCTCATGAAGAATGCAAAATAACCATCCATCTGCATCAGGAATGCATGGAAAATCCAGATCATGAGTCTGTATCCAATGAAAAAACTGATGATTGAAAAAAGCACTACCACTATGGCTGTAGGAACAATATACAGCGCTCCAATCTCACTATTCTTAAAGCCAAGGATCTTAACCATAGAGATTGAATTTTCGTTTCGCTCTATGATGATCTTGGCCAAAAGATATATCAAAGACGCGGAAAGAACTATCAGCGCATATTTGAACACATCCATAAATTTGCCCATGGAGTGCATCAGCTGATTTGTCACCTTTGTGATGGCCTCCGAGGTAATAACTGTGGCAATGTACTGCTCATCTATATCAGTAATCTCATTTCTTGAGAAATATCCTGAGAATTCCTCAGCTTTTTTCCCAAAAGTCTCGTTAAAATCTTCAACATTTAAAAAAGCTGCGATTCCGCCATCATAATCAGTTATTCCAATCACATCAAAGGTATAGGATTTATTCTCATATTCAGCATTCAGAGTGATCGTGTCACCTTCCGAGATTTCAAACTTCTTGGCAAAAGCGCTTGAAATATACACTCCATGAGCTGTGTTTTTTTCCAAAGTGATGAAAGAACTATCTTTTGCTATTCCATAAACTGTAACACTTTCATCACCGCCACTTCCCATTCCTGTACGCATGGTGCTCTTTTTCTTGGGATACAAAAGCTCAGTGGTACTGAAACGCTCAGCGGACTTCTCAGAAGTTTCAATGACATTTCCGTCTTCATCCAGATAGTCCATAAGCATGTACTGATAATCAGCGAACATCATGTTATGAGCTTCCTTTGCATAGTGCTTAAGGGAATCCGGAAGGCCAAAGGCAAAGCATAGCATCAGTTCGATGAATACAACACCAAATATCAGAACCAGGTAATTGGGCATATTCTGGAAAAGAATTCTCAGTCTGAATCTTCTAAGGAACGACCATCTTGGCAGCCTCATGGCCTTTGCCCTTCTGGTTTTTACAAGGTCATGTCTTAAGAACCGCAGTGGACTCAGCTGTAGCTTTTTTACTATTACAAACAGATTTATAAAGAACATTAAAAGTAGCGGGATTATAGTAGTCTTTACAAGAGCTGCGTCGCTCCATATCACATGACATGTGGGAAGGCTGTAGCTGTTGTAATATAGATAAACTGCCAGCTTGTTAAACACAGTATAGCCAAGGACATTTCCAATTATCGCCCCCAGTAGCGTCACAATTACCGGCATAGACATGTAATGAACCACCAGCTCCGATCTGCTGTAGCCTGAAGCCCGAAGAGTCCCTATAACTGAAGCCTCCTTGTCGATGGTATTGCTGATGATAATAGCAAAAATAAGGGCAATAACACCGATAAGGATGTAGCACAAAATACTGGTAGCGGAAGAGTCTCCCTCGATATCTGATATAGCAAAATTGCTGGCCTGGCGAAGATACTCAGGAAGGTAATCCTCTATCTCGTTGTCGTGTACAAGGGTCTGCGTGATAAGAGATTTAAGGAAGCTCTCGGAATAATCTGCCTGTTCAACCTTTGTCTGTGGTGCATTTACATATTTGTATGCGTAGCTGTAGTGAACTCTTGCCCTCAGCCGGTTAAAGGCTTCGGAAGTCACCATTCCCACATCGAATCCGAAAGCATCAAACATCAGGTCCGTGTTAGAGGCATGGAGAGTCAGGTAGTTCACATAAGAAATAAGGCCCACAACCTCAAATTCTTTTCCGCCTACTGTGATGGTATCTCCAAGTTTAATACCCACGTTATCGGCATGCATTCTGTCGATGGCAATTTCGTTATCTTTTTCCGGAGCTCTGCCCTCATTAAAAGAGGCTTTGTCAATCTCGGAGTCGCTCTTGTAGATTCTTACTGTGGCGTCTTCAACGCCATCGTTGTTATTGTCTTCGGCTTCTTCTCTGTAGAAATGTTCGTAGATCCTTACGGTCGCAGGAGTGATATCGTCATTCAGGTTATATCTTTCAGCCACTTCATCCCACTCTTCATCAACTTTTTTGATGACCTCCTCGTGGGCTTCGTTGTAGGCATCCTCGACAGCCTTCTTGTACTCCTCTGTCTCTTTTGCCTTTTCCAATGCTTCGTCAAAAGAATCTTCGATAGCCTTATCTATCTGTTCCTGTATGGTCTTTTCATCTGTTATCCCATAAGCTGCGCACTGTGTGCGAACACCTGCTTCTATGGCCTCTGTCACCTGTTCATTTAGCTTTTCGTCGATGGCCTTCGCAACTTCTTCGTCGGCTTCCTTATTGCCTTTGTTGATGTAATAGGCCTTGACGTCGGCTTTTTCTCCGGAGCTGATACCATCAAGGAGTTCGGCATTTGCCTTCTTTGACAGCTCGAAACTTCCATCCTCCAGGTTCAATGACTCTCTTCCGTCATAGACCGCAGCCAGCATACTGTCGTGGCCCACATACATACCTGAGATGACACCGATCATGATGACCATGAAGAGGATGATTACCAGATACTTATGCCAGTCGGATTTAAGCTCTCTTGGAATTCTCTTGATAAGGGGATTTCTCATTGCTCTGCCCTCCTTACCATTCAAGATCCATTGCAGTCATCTTGTTTTCATTTATGTCGTTGTGACGCACCACCCCATCTCTAAGTTTGATGACATGGTCAGCCATATTCCTGATTGCTTCGTTGTGAGTAACCATGATAACGGTGTTGCCGTACTTTTTGTTGCAGTCCTCGATGAGGGCCAGAATCTCTTTTGACGTCTTATAATCCAGAGCGCCTGTTGGTTCGTCGCACATAAGAATATCCGGATTCTTGACTACAGCTCTGCCTATTGAAACTCTCTGTTGCTGTCCCCCGGATAACTGATTGGGATACTTATATTTGTGATCCTGGAGTCCTAGAGTTGTCAGTACTTCTTCCACGTCCAGGGGATTATCCGATAGATATGCTCCTACTTCGATGTTTTCCTTAACATTGAGGTTAGGGATAAGGTTATACATCTGGAAAACATAGCCCAAATGCTTACGTCTGTACAGAGTAAGCTCCTTCTCATTCATCTCTTCCAGTTTGTCGCCATTTATGCTCACATAACCTTCATCAGGAGTATCGATTCCACCTATGATATTAAGCAGCGTAGACTTTCCGGAACCGGAAGGACCAAGGAGAACACAGAACTCTCCTTTTTTAACGGTGAAATTCATGCCTCTAAGGACATCCTGCCTGGCTTCACCACTGCCAAAGCTCTTTTTCAGGTCTTTAATCTCAAGAAATTCTTTCATAACTACTCCTCATTTTAAGTTGTCCATTGCTAACAAAATTATAGTACGCTATAAAGAAGTTAGCAATAGGTAACCACGCCATTACGATGTGGCCTCTGAAAGCGCTGCATTCACTGCATCTATAATTCCCTCAGAGGAATAGGTCGCCCCCGAAACAGTATCAACATCTGTCCCCTGTGACTCAAGCATTTTCTGTATCATAGATGCTCCGTCACTATCAACATCATAATAATCCGCGTCATCCGGAAAATCTTGCACCGGTTCTTTTCCCTGGTTAGTTGCCTGTCTCATAATATATGACGTTCCGATTGTGGCAACGCTGGTGTAGCAAAACACCATTTATTATTTAATGCCTTGGTAGGGTTTCTTCCAATTTTAGTTCTCGTTCAATCAGTGGACAGTAAAGATTGTATTCTTCTCAAACACACCTACAGCAAATGCCAATTTAAAATAAAAAGGCATATTCTCATAGGCTTCGAAACTGGTTCGCTTTAAAAACTCCTCAATGGATATCTCCTCAATGTAGCCATATGGATTGGCTACAGTAATTTTGTTATTTGGAATATCCATTCCTATAAGCAGCGAATAATGTAGCGTCCACACATCACCATACTTAGCTGCCCACTCAAATGGCACAGGTATTCCTCTTGCCAGGTTTTCATAAGCTACATCTATCAGTTCCGTATTTGTCATGTATTTATGGATAGACGTAGTATACTCCGGAAAGCGCTTGTTCATTTCTTCGCAAAACTTATCTCCTGTTGAGGTTATGACCTTGCCATATTCATTGTACAGATCCTCTTCTGTCAGATGCCCCTTATTCCATGCAGAAAACATCTCAATACAGGCATAACCACAGGAAACATCCTGAATTATTACCTTTACTCCATCAACATATACCGGAGTGCTATATTTATCATCTTTATTTATAGACGAATATTCAGTTAGAATTCTATCTGTCTGAATCCGTAGCTTTATCAAAAGTCCCACCAGCACAACAATAATCAGCGTTAAAAAAATGAAAATACTGCGAATTGCTTTTTTCAAATAATACCTCCTCTACCATGTATGAATACTGGCCTTCTCTGACAATTTCTGATATTTATCATCTACTATATCCGATTTCAAAAAAAAGTCATCTGACTGTTTGTTGGGAAATTTAATCAAGTACCTCTCCGTTACGAGAGATAGTTAAAACCTGCCAGGGAAGGAACTTTCCACTGTTCTTTATAGCATTCTCTGCGGCCCTCTGGAGTCCTCCGCAGCATGGAACCTCCATCCTTACTATGGTCACGCTGGTGATATCGTTATTTGATATGATTTCTGTCAGCTTTTCTGTGTAGTCGCCATCATCCAGCTTTGGGCATCCTATCATTGTAACCTTCCCATTCATGAACTCTTCGTGCATGTTTGCATAGGCGTATGCTGTGCAGTCAGCTGCAATGAGGAGCTTGGCTCCATTAAAGAAATCAGCCTGTGTTGGAAGAAGTTTTATCTGACATGGCCATTGCATTAATCTTGATGGATGAGTGCTCATTCTTGAAATCATGTCCTGCCCGAAATCGTCGTTGCCCTGAGAAGCACTCTGAAGCTGCATAAACCTTGATCCCGGGCATCCATGCGCTTCCTTTACTGCTGCTTCATCATAAGCAGGCGCTTCCCTTTCTTCAAAAGAGATCGCTCCCATAGGACATCCCGGTAAACAATCGCCAAATCCATCGCAAAAGTTCTCTCTTACCAGCTTTGCTTTTCCGTTCACAATATCAATAGCCCCTTCGTGGCATGCACTGGCACAAATACCACAGCCATTGCACTTTTCTTCGTCGATCTTTATTATCTTTCTTACCATCTTTAAACCTCTCTGTTCTTAGCTTTAACCTTGTTCTGATGCTGTCAGTATAATATACTATCCATAACATGTATGTTGTTTAAACCACATTTCAGGAGAAATTTTTTATGAATCTTGAAGGTATAGAAAAAAGCAGATTGTTCCAGGGAATGACAACAAAAGAGCTATCCTCGTGCCTTGACTTCCTGGATGCAAAGGAAAAGAGATTCCGAAAAGACGATGTGATTCTCCACGCCGGAGAACAGACTTCCCAAATAGGCATGGTGCTTTCTGGTAGTGTTACTGTTGAAAGCAACGACATCTGGGGCAACCGTACTGTATTAAGCCATGTTGGAAAGAACCAATTCTTTGCCGAGACATACGCTCTTCTTGGCGAAGTCCTTTTGGTGGATGTCAGAGCAAATGAGGAAAGCCGTATTCTCTTTTGCAATATAAAGAACCTTCTCGAAGATAGCAAAAAGAGCTCTCCCTGGAAAGAAAAGCTCCTTAAAAATATACTTATCATCTCATCACAAAAGAACCTTATCCTCTCCGGACGAAGCTTTTATACTTCTTCCAAGAGCTGCCGCGGACGCCTCCTGTCATATCTCAATGCCATTGCACTGCAGTCTGACTCCAGAGAATTTGATATTCCATTCAACAGACAACAGCTTGCTGATTATCTGAACCTTGAGCGCACCAATATGTCAAAAGAACTCTCACGCATGCAAGATGAAGGGCTTATAGAGTATAGGAAAAGTCATTTCAGACTTTTTAAGGCTGATTAGCCAACATATCTAATTTGCTCAGAAAAGTTTTCATACCCCACCACTTTGTTGATAAAAATTCTCACTCGTAGCGGCAACTACGAGGTTTTCTTTATTTCTTTATCACAGATATAACTTTGTAATCCAAAGTCTCTATAGCCCTTATAATCGTGGCATCATCCACTTCCCTATCATACTCGACCACAGCTTCCTTCTTCCGTAAATTCAGCTTGGCTGATACTCCGTCGATTCTGTTGATAGCTCTTTTTACACGGTTACTGCAATTCTCACAGTGCATCCCGTCAATCTTAAAGGCCATGGTCTTAACTATAGGACCGGAAAGCTTCTTGTCCGGTTCCTTAACTGTAGATGATCCACCTCCGCAGCAGCTTCCCTGTCCCATAAGGTGCTTTGCTGCGCCTTTTGTGGCCATTATGATCACTATCATTAAAATTATAATAACAATCACATTTGTCATATCTTAATCTACCTCATTTAAGTTTGACTATGTCAATCCTGTCTATCACGCCAATTTCCTCCAGAACCCTGATCATACGGTAGACTGTGGCAGTACCTATTGAATCATCTTTCTTTTTTACATTACAGCAAATATCCTTACATGAGGCCCCATCGCTTTCTGCAATTACATCTGCTACCAGTCTTCTTTGTTTTGTTATGCGCATTCCGCTGCTTTTCAATGCTGTGATAATCTGTTCGTTGCTCATAATCTTATTCTCCGTTAGTCTCAGCTAACTGTCCCCTAAAAATAAAGCCCGTTTTTGGGACGGGCTTTATTTCATCATTTGTCTTTACATGAGCAGGTAGCCTTGTGACAGGCTCCTGCTGACGGACATCCGATGCAGTGTACACCTTTTTTCTTTTCCTTATAGATATACCTGATCGCAAGTCCAAGAATCATTACGATAATTACAATTGCAATAAAATCTGCCATTTTACTTACACTTTCTTTTTATAAAACAGATCAGTCCAGCTTGTACTCCAGAGCCATCGCTTTCTGGTTTTTCTGGATCAAGTATACAATAACTGCTGCAAAAACCGCAATCGCGATAAGTCCGTATACAAAACCTGCTCCAAAAGAACCTGTTGTGATAAGGGTTCCGATCTGATATACAAGGAATCCAACTGTAAAGCCTGTTGCAAGCTGAAGTCCAATAGCACCCCACAGCCACTTAGCTGACTTCATCTCGGAATTCATAGCTCCAAGAGCCGCAAAGCAAGGTGGTGTGTAGAGATTGAACATAAGGTATGCAAGGGCTGCAACCTTGGTGATTCCCATTACTGCTGCTACTGCGTTTCCTTCACCGATAAGCTCAAGTTCCTCTGTATCGATGAGGTTGGAGATTGCAAATACTGTTGCGATAGTTCCAACAACGTTCTCTTTTGCGATAAAGCCAGTAATAGCTGCTGCTGCAAGCTGCCAGCTTACAATGCCAACCACTGGTACGAGAAGGTATGCAAATGGTCCTGCAACTCCTGCAAGGATTGATGTGCTCTCCATTCCCTCTTCAACCGGCTGGAAGCTAAAGTCGAAGGTCTGCATGATCTGTACAACTGTATTACATACAAGGATAACTGTTCCGGCCTTGACAATATATGCCTTACCTCTTTCAAGCATTGACTTAAGAGCAAATGAAAGGCTTGGAACTTTGTACTCAGGAAGCTCAATGATGAAGAAGCTCTTTCTGTACTTCATACCAGTGATAGCCTTGATAAGAAGTGCTCCAAGGAGGATCAGAAGGATACCACCCATGTAGCAGATGAAGCTGACCCATCTTGACTCCGGGAAGAATGCTCCGGCGAAAAGAGCTATTACAGGAAGCTTGGCTCCACATGGCATAAAGGTTGCAAGCATGGCTGTTGCACGTCTCTCTCTCTCATTCCTGATAGTTCTGCAGGCCATGATAGCCGGGATTCCGCAACCGGTACCAATAATCATAGGGATAACTGACTTACCTGAAAGACCAACCCTCTTAAAGATAGGGTCAAGAACAACTGTTGCTCTTGCCATATATCCGCAGTCCTCTAAAAGAGCGATGAGGAAGTACATAACCATAACCAGTGGAAGGAAACCAACGACGGCACCTACACCACCGATAATACCATCAACAAGCAGAGCATAAAGGAGTGGGTTGGCATCTGCCATAGCATCTCCAACCATTCCCTGGAAGGATTCAATCCAGCCTGCAAGGATATCTGCAAGCCATGTTCCAACTGTTGTCTGTGAGATATAGAATACCAGCCACATGATGGCCGCAAAGATCACGATACCAAGAATAGGATGTGTAATCACGTTATCAATCGTATCGCCAAAGTTCTTGTCCTTGGTGAATACCTTACGGTTCTCTACTTCGCTTACGATCTTATTAACAAACTCGAATCGCTTTCTGTCAGCAGCCTCAACCTCAGCCTTGCTGGTAAGATCCACATTGCCCTGAACATAAGGTTCTTTCTGACCCTTGCCCTCAAGCTCTGCAGCTGCCTTAACAACTTCCTTAAGGCCTGTCTCAGAAGTAGCTACAGTCTTGATTACAGGACATCCAAGCTTTTCTGAAAGGAGCTTCTCATCAATCTGGTTGCCCTTCTTGTCATTGGCGTCGTTCTTGTTAAGAGCAACAACTACAGGAACCCCAAGTTCAAGAAGCTGTGTTGTGAAAAAGAGGCTTCTGCTAAGATTAGTTGCATCCACGATGTTGATGATAGCATCAGGATGCTCATTCTTAACATATCCGCTTGTGATGCTCTCCTCTGATGTGAATGGAGACATTGAATATGCTCCGGGAAGATCTACTGCGATCAGCTCCTTGTCGCCATCATAGTAGCTCTTTTTGATAGCACTCTCTTTCTTGTCAACAGTAACGCCGGCCCAGTTACCGATCTTTTCAGATCTACCGGTTAAGGCGTTGTACATGGTTGTTTTGCCGCTGTTGGGATTACCCGCCATAGCGATTCTCATTTTTTCATCCTCCTAAAAGTTTCTATATCATTCAAAACACCTTTAAATGTGTCTTTGAATCTTACTGAATCTTGATAGCATCTGCTAACTCAGGGTCAATATTGTATCTTGCATCCTTAATAGCGACTACCAAATTTCTCTTTTTGTCTACAACTGTGATCTTCTCTCCACTATAGCAACCAAGTGAAAAGAGAAAGCTCTCCATCTCCTCATCTCCTCCAGTTGCGACATTTTCGATTGTATATTCTGTACCCAGGGCTGCTTCATTAAGTGACATAGACATTTTTCTCTCCTATTTGTTCAAGTGTTGTTAGCATTGTATTACATATATTAGCATATGCTAACTTCAATTCATAGGATATTCTTATCAACAATAATTGTCAATAAGATTTTTCTAAAAAACCCAGATTTTTTCTGGTTTCGCACAATTAAATTGGTAAACTTTGGGTCCGGTCTTATTATTTATGCCATCTTCCAGTTTTCTGTCTGCATCTGCACAGAAATCATATGGCTATAGATTCCGTTTGATTCCTTTAGCTTTGCAGGAGTATCCGATTCAGCAACCTTGCCATTCTTAAGAACCACTATCTTGTCTGCACCATCTACAGTACGCATGCGATGAGCAATTATAAGAACTGTTTTGTCCTTTATAAGATCGCTTATAGCTTCCTGTATAACAGATTCGTTATCTACATCCAGAGATGCTGTTGCTTCATCCATAAGGATAATAGGCGCATCCTTAAGGAAGGCTCTTGCTATGGATATTCTCTGGCGTTCACCACCAGAGAGCTCAGAACCATTTTCACCTATCAGCGTGTTATAGCCATCAGGAAGCTTATCAACAAACTCATCGCAATGGGCAAGTTTCGCTGCGGCCTTAACTTCTTCATCTGTTGCCTCTTTTTTGCCGATTCTGATGTTCTCGAGAACCGTATTATTGAACAGCGTTACATCCTGAAAAACGATCGAATACATGGAAAGGAGCTTTTCAGGATCAATCTTAGAAATGTCCATGCCACCCACCGTAATGAGTCCCTTTTCAATATCCCAGAATCTTGCTGCAAGCCTTGAAACTGTTGTCTTTCCACCGCCAGAAGGTCCGATGAGTGCTGTGACCTCCCCCTGCTTGGCCACAAAACTAACATCCTTTAGTACTATCTCTCCGTCCTCGTAAGAAAACCGCACATTCTTAAATTCAATATCGTAGTTCTTGTTTGTCAGCTCCTCGCTTCCGGTCTGCTCATAGTGAGACAGTATCTCATCCATTCTCTCACACTGAGTATCTGTCGCTATAAGAGCCGAGAAGTTCTGAAGTGCTATCTGCAGTGGCTCATACATCCTGGAGACCACCAACAGGTACATAAAGAATGTGACTATATTTATCTCATTCTTCAAAAGAAGTGATGCCCCCACGACAGCCACGGTTCCGATTCCAAACTTGAGGATCATCTGAGCACTGCATACGAAAGCTGCATTCAAAAACTCCGAGAAAATGTTGTGGGATTCAACTGCCTTAATCTTCTTATTAAGCCCCACCATATATACGTCCTGGGCGTTATAAGCCTTTAAATCTCTTACAGTTTCCAGCGCTTCCTGGATTCCATCAAGACATGCAACCTTGTATCTGCTTCCTCTTCTGTTAACGGTATGCATAACATATCTTGATGTGAACACAATCACAAAGGCTACAGGCAACACCCATACCGCAGCCAGGGCCATTCTGGCATCAAAAAAGAAAAGACTTATGACCACTATTGTAGTTGAGATAAATGCACCAACAAGCTCCGGCAGCCAGTGCGAAGATGCTGTTTCCAACATAGCGCAATCCGCCATGATAGTGTTTGTCAGGTCCGCGAGATCTTTTTTCCCAAAGAATGAGAGCGGAATCTTTCTGAGCTTCTCAGCGAGTGAGCGCCTTCTCACGCCACTTTCAACGTAGGTGGAAAAGAATGTGGCGTTGTACTGAAGATATTCTGTGAGTGCTATAAGTAAAAGACAGATAACAGATCCCACAATGAATATGAGAACATGGTTTCTCGGAAGCGCTCCGTTTAAAAGGTCTCCTGTCATCATGAAAAGAATTCCCACAGGCATCATCTGTGCCAGATTTGCCAAGGTACAGGCTCCGAAAGCCTTTACCATATCTTTTGCTCCCTGCTCAGAGAGCGCGTATTTATGCTGTAACTTTTCTATCATCATTCTGCTCCCTTCCCATTTTCCAATTAACTGATTTCCTGTATTCTTTCCACATGTGGTCATAGATGCCGCCTTTTGCAAGGAGGGCATCATGCTTTCCACTTTCCACGATCTTTCCTCCGGAAAGTACGCAGATCTTATCCGCATCCACAACAGTAGAAAGACGGTGCGCTATCATGATTACAGTCTTGTCCTTGGAAAGATTTGCGAAGGCCTTCTGAACCATGATCTCGTTGTCTGGATCCGCAAAAGCTGTGGCCTCGTCCAAGATAAGAATCGGAGCATTCTTTAGGAAAGCCCTTGCGATGGAAATTCGCTGAGCCTCTCCGCCGGACACATAGGTTCCTTTGCTTCCTATCATTGTGTTAATGCCATCAGGGAGCTTTTCAATGATATCCCAGCACATGGCATCCTTAAGGGCCTGAATGACCTCAGCCTCTGTGGCATCAGGCTTTCCCATTCTGACATTATCGAGGATAGACATCTTAAGAAGTTTGCTGTCCTGGAAAACATAGGATACATTTCTCATAAGATCCGCTGAGGAAATATCTCTTACATCCACTCCGCCGATCTTTATGCTCCCTTGCTTAACATCCCAGAACCTGGCAATGAGAGAAGCAAGGGTTGTCTTACCGCCACCGGAAGGCCCAACAAAGGCGATATGTTCTCCGGGCTTAATATCAAGACTAATGCCGTCGATGGCATTAGCTTTCTTTTCGTCATAGGTGAACACGATATTATTGATCTGAATACTGCTGTCCTTAGGCTGCTGCGGATTCTCTGTCTCTTTTAAGGGCTCCACATCCAGCAGAGTATACATTCTGTTCAGTGCATCTTTTACCACCATCTGACTCTCACCGGCATAGGCTACCTTCATGAGCGTAACTGTAAGTATCGGTGTGATGATGATGTAAAAGAGAATATTATATAAGAACGTATCTGTAACAGCATTTCTTGCAAAAATAAAGCTACAGGCCACCAAAGCTGCAAATACCGCATTGGCCGCTGTGGTGAACCCTATCATTGGCATTCTCATGCCGATTGTATAGGTGATGGTCCACTTCTCATATTTATCAATGGCTTCTTTGAACCTTTTAAAAGAAAAGACAGACTGGCCAAAGGTCTTTACTACCGGAATCCCCCTGACATACTCAACCGCCTCAGCAGACATCTCATCCAGAGCATTCTGGTATTCCTTCATGTCATTTTGCATCTTTTCCCCCATCATTCCTCCCATCATCAGAAATGCCAAAACTGCAGGAATAAGACAGATAAGCCCAATCTTCCAGTCAAAGATGAGAAGCATTGCAATAAGCCCCACCGGTGTGGCGTAGCTTACCGCCTTATCCGGAAGACTGTGAGCAAGGAAAGTCTCTGTAGCCGCACTTGACTCAGCCACGATCTTTCTGATCTTACCGCTTCCCTCAGATTCGATGTATCCCATCGGAAGCTTCATGACATGCTCCATCATGGCTTTTCTCATATTTACCTGAACTCTGAAGGCTGCAACATGAGAACACATAAGAGCTGCAATATAGATGAGCATTGCAAGAAGGCTCATTCCCACAGCACTCCAACCGTAACTCACAATATGAGTTGCCTTGGAAAAATCAGGTCTGACCTCCACCACCTCTTTGATAATTTGCCAGATGTAATAAAATGGCACCAATGCAATCAATGCACTTATTGCGGCCAATATCCATGAACTGATAGTAAAATACTTGTGATTACCTGCGTAATCAAACAGCTGTGTTATAACACTTTTCTTCTTCTCCATAATTCTCTCCACCTCTATTAAATTCAGCCACATGCCCCTTCTCAAGACGAAGCACGCACGTAGCGCAGCGCCTTATAAGATCCGGATCATGAGTTACGACAAAAACGGTCTTGCTACCTCTCAGCGACCTTATCAGCTCTGCAACCTTTTCCATGTTGCAATAGTCAAGCCCGCTGGTCGGTTCATCAAACAGGATGATATCTTTATCGGAAAGTATTGCGCTGGCCACGGCCACCCTCTGCTTTTGTCCTCCGGAAAGGCTCATGGGATGACGCTCAGAGAATTCACTTAAGCCAAGCTTATCTAACACTTCCCGAGCTACTGTTTCATTTTCATCATTCATTCCAAGAGTGGCTTCTTCCATTACTGTTTCGCAGAAAAGCTGGTGGTTCACATCCTGCATGACCATATATGATCTATCCAGAAGCTTTCTGCTCCTGTATCTCTTGCCATCGATTGAAGCACTGCCCTTAAATCCCTTCATGAGACCACAGATACATTTTGAAAAAGTCGATTTACCTGCGCCATTTGGTCCAACTACTGCAATCACTTCTCCCCGGGGAATATTAAGTCTGTCAATATGCAGAGCGTCGTATTTTTTGTAGCTATATGAAAACTTCTCAAGCGTAATGACACCATTTTCCTCAGGTTCAGCCCGCATCGGAATCATTGACAGATCTTCATTGACTGACCTAAGGCCATGTTCCCTCAGCCTTTCATCTTTGTAAGTTCTAAATTCCTTCATTGATACGTCAAAAAGGATCTTCCCATTTTTTAGACATATCACCCTGTCGCAAATCTCTTTAAGCCAATACATCCGGTGTTCTGCAATAACTATAGTCTTACCTTCTTTTTTCCATTCCGATATAGTGTGCTTTAAATCTTCAATAGCCTCCAAACTCAAGTTTGACGATGGTTCATCAATGACACACACCTGCGGATTCAACGTATCCACGGAAGCACAGGCTATCTTCTGCTTCTCTCCTCCTGACATATCAAAAATACTTCTGTCCATCAGCGATCTGATTCCCATGGATGAAACAGTCTTATCAATTCTTGATAATATCTCAGCTTCCGGAAATCCCATGTTTTCCGGTCCGAATGCCAGCTCACTAGTACTGTCCACACAAAAGAACTGGCTTCTGGGATTCTGAAATACAGATCCAACTTTCACTGCTGTCTCATACAATTCAGCCTCTGAAACATTCATCCCATCCACATGAACAGTTCCAGACATATACCCCTCATAAAAGTGAGGAATCAGTCCGTTAATCAGTCTCATAAGTGTGGTTTTTCCGCAGCCTGATTCACCGCATAACAGGACGGTTTCTCCGTTATTTATAGTCAGAGTAATGTCTTTTACAGAAGCCTCATCCGACCTTGCATAATTAAAACTCACATTTTTAAACTCAATCATATGATCACATCCATAATCAAAAGTGCCCAGGGAACAAGGCATAGTATAATCGAAACATAATCCTGTACATGAAATCCTATTTTGCAGATATTTGTTCTATCTACATCACCACCAAGTCCCCTTGTAAGAGCTGCCGCAGATAACTCTTCTCCAATATTTACACAGCAAGTCATAAGAGGGACCATTCTGTATTCTATGATCCTGGAAGCGTGCTTCCCACCAAGACTTATCCCTCTCATCTTCATGGCAGCACTGATTGACTCTGCCTCATCAATCACAGTTGGGAAAAACCTGAACATAACAGATAAAGGGATGATCACTTTGTCGCTTACATGGAGTTTTTTCATGGCTTTTGTAAACTCGCTGACTGTCGAGGATTCCATGAGATATCTTCCCATCATTACGACGGGTAAAAATCTTCCGAGGATTCCGCAGGAGCCTAGAATGAGATAATACAAAAGGCCCCCCATGCTCAACGCATTTGCATATTCCAAAAGCACACTGGAACCGGCAAATAAGATTATTCCAACTAAAGCTGTCCTAAACCTCTTTGCACTAAGCAGAAGCAAAAACGGTACCATGCATAGCACAGGTATGAGTATTTCACATCTCTTCCCTCCGGCACCTCCAAGGGCAAAAGTCGTTATGGTAATCAGATAAAGCAGTTTTGTCCTTGGGTCCAAAATAATTCCCCGGTCCACCTTTTTCGGATTATAAGTATCATTATTCATCAAACAATCCCTGCTTTTTCAAAGTGTTTCTTTAAAAAGTACATACCAAGAAGCGCTCCAAGAATTCCAAACACAAATGAGCATGCCAATATTATGGGAGCTGTCCATGGTCTGAATATTTTGGTAAGAGCCTCTACATATTCACTTCCAAAGGATGTTCTTGTTGAAAAATAGCCATTTATGTCCAGGTATAAAGGCAGGAAACAACCAAAGATTGTAATGTTCATGATTCCATGGCTCAGGGCTGTCATCTTCTTACTTGAATAATTTCCCATTTTGGCTACAAGGTCAGCAATAACTCCGCAAACGATCCCAAAGATAAACGGCCAGTAACCCATTCCTGTCACCCAAAGAAAAGCCCCGATAATTATTGTGATTATTGTTATCATCCCAAACTTTTTAACCTTCGTATAAAAAAGCATCATTGTTATCCCACCGATCAGAGGACACAAAACTGAAAGCATCGGCATCATGATCGGTATAAACCCAAGCATCGAAATAGCAGTCATAATCACACAATATATCGCTGCATAGATACCGATATTTATAAGATCCTTTCCTCCAAGCTTTTCAGTTGTCTTTTTTCTCGTCATTACTCCATCCATACTATTCTCCTTCTGCCTAAGAGGCTTATGATATTATATGCAATAGTTAGTCTATGCTAACACCAATATAAGATTGTATTTACTCATACGGATTTTTTCAACGCTCAAACAGCATTTTTATCCTTTTTAGCAATGTATTTTATTCTTTTGTATTCCATCGGGAGCATTTTGTGATATTTAAAGAAAGCTTCAGAGAATCTGGACTGATTCTGATAACCAACGAATTCTGCGATTTCCCCCATACTCTTTTCTCCTTCCATGATAAGCTCGGCCGCCTTCTGCATTCTTATTTCGCCTATCATTTCTTTATAGCCTCTTCCAAAAACAGCCCTGAAATAGTTCTTAAGCGACGATTCGCTTACGCCAAAATAACTGGCAAGTTCAGCGGCTGAGTACCTTTTTGACAGATCGCCGGTTATGATATCAAAGGTCTTTTTGGCTATATCCACCTGAGATCTTGTGTAATAGGTTCTTCTGTTGTTCACCTCAAAAGATATCCCTTTTAACAACAAAACCGTTTTTATAACATCCGCTTTCAGAAGATTGATATCCGTGAAATTCACAAGTTCATCCCTTATGTCTTCCATGCACCTTAGCAGCTTTGTATCTACTGGAGTTATAATAGGAATATCCTTGTCTTTGAACTTGTTCATAATATCCTGTATAACCTTGTCCCCTCCCCAGGCCGACAGTTCTTTTTCAAGTTCCACTGAAGGGTACAGTATCAGCTCAACACCTTCATACTCGGAGGATGGGTAAAAAAATGCAGCCTCTCCATTTCCAGATGTGCCATAATCCAGAGCAAACTCGTTTCCCACAACAAACGTAGTCACACCACAGTTTAGCATCACTTCACATCTTCCGTGAAAACAGTAGTTTATCTTAATTGGCACTACACTATTCTCCTTAAGGGACGAAGATTTAAAAACAGCTTCAGGAAGGTTCTGAGAACAGATATCAATATAGCCAACATGAAGATTGTCATTTATGATGGCCCACTTCATCTTGCCGCCTTTTGCACATTCCATTGTATTTATATAGTTTTTCATGCAGTCTCCCTGATCAGATCATACATATGGAATCTCTCCCCACTACTATTTTACCGGCAGTCTTCATATTGTTATTCAGAAATATAGTTAAGTATTTCGTTGTACGTTCCTTCTTTTCATTTATCTTTTGCTAACAAGATTATATTACGCTATAATCTCGTTAGCAATAGCTAACCAAAAGCAAGCACATTAAGAAAAGGCAAGAAAGAGTAGATTACCCTTCCCCGCCTTTTGTAGTGCTGATATAAATTTCGTGGATGCTCTTTATGCAAGTGCCATTCCAAGTGATCTGCACTCATCAAGCGCAGAATCATCCGGTGCATTGTTTGCGATCACACTGTCTGATGCAAGTACAGCTCCATCGCCCTTGCATCTGTCTTCCCAGTCTCTCATCCACTGGCCATCTCCCCAGCCATAAGAACCAAACAGGCCTATCTTCTTTCCTGAAAGTGCCCCCTCTACTGCTGTAAACATAGGATCAAACTCACTTTCCTCCAAAACCTCAGCTCCCATTGCGGGACATCCAAAGGCAATGCTGTCAAATCCGGAAACCTTGTCTGCTCCGAATTCTGACGGATTAAAGAGTGTAACTTCTGCTCCTGCTCCCTTTGCACCATCTGCAACGGCACTTGCCATAGCCTCTGTGTTTCCTGTTCCGCTCCAATATACAACTGCTACTTTACTCATACTGATTTTTCCTCCTTTAGGTTGTTTTGCATTACTTTTTTACATTAAATGCCTTCATACCGGGATATCTTGCTGCTTCCCCAAGCTCTTCTTCAATACGAAGAAGCTGGTTGTATTTAGCTACACGCTCTGAACGTGAGGGTGCTCCTGTCTTTATCTGCCTTGTATTAAGTGCCACTGCCAGATCTGCGATGGTTGTATCGGCTGTCTCACCTGATCTGTGTGATGAAATTGCAGTGTATCCATTTTTGTTTGCCAGTTTTATCGCTTCAAGGGTCTCTGAAACTGAACCAATCTGATTAAGCTTAATAAGGATTGAATTGGCTGCTCCATTCTCGATTCCCTTTGCAAGACGCTCCGTATTTGTAACAAAAAGATCGTCGCCAACAAGCTGAACCTTATGGCCGATTTTCTCTGTCATGCGCTTCCAGCCATCCCAGTCCTCTTCATCAAGGCCATCCTCGATGGAAATGATAGGATACTTGTCAACAAGAGATTCCCAGTGAGCAATAAGTTCATCTGATGTAAACTCTTTTCCTGACTTGGGCTGCTTATAGAAGCCTTTCCCCTTTTCACTCTTCCACTCTGATGACGCAGCATCCATTGCGATCATGAAGTCTTTTCCGGGCTCATATCCTGCATCCTTGACTGCAGCAAGGATTGTCTCAATTGTCTCCTCATCACTTTTAAGGTTGGGGGCAAAACCACCCTCGTCACCAACAGATGTGGCAAGGCCTTTACTCTTAAGGAGCTTTGCAAGTGCATGGAAAACCTCAGCACACCATCTGAGTGCTTCTTTGAAAGAAGGCGCCCCGACAGGCATGATCATAAACTCCTGGGTATCTACTGTGTTGGTTGCATGGGCTCCTGGCTGCTCCGGGGCTTTCACATGATTTACTCAAGTTAGCAATTGCTAACACATGAAAGCTTAACATATCATTGTTGCTATTTCAATAATGTATAAGCTCCACATATGATAAGTTTTATCATGTATGATGGCCCCTGGGGACGGGGTTCGTGGTCCATTTATTGAAAATGGTCCCATAACCCCGTCCCCAGGGCTCTTATTTATTATCTGTTTATCAATCTACCGTTCTCATCAAAGGTATATTTCTTTCCCCACTTCTTAATGGTCTCATTCTTAGCCAGACGTCCGTCCCCCTTGGCATAATAGGTTCCGTCCTCCAGTCTGATCCAATAAGACTTGGCAATTACACCATTTTCTTTACTGTAATAATCATTTCCATTGAAGGTGTTAAAGCCTGTAAGAAGCCTGCCATCCTCACCAAAGAGGTAGTCAGTACCCCATTTGGAAACAAGCATGTTCTTTGCAATAGTGCCGTCTTTAAGGGCATAGTATTTGACGCCATCCATCTCAATGAAATTGCTCTTTACCATTGCTCCGTTCTTAAGTGCAAAGAAATATGTAACTCCATCTACTGCCTGGAATCCTGTAAGCTTTGTTCCGTCCTCTGTTACACAATATGTCTTTCCCCACTTGGTAACTAATTTAAGAACAACCGGCTGTGGCTGAGGTTCCTCCGGATCAACCTCTCCGGAACCAGCCTTGCCAAATACTGCCTTACCATCGGAAATCACCCATCTGTTAAGTCCGGAAGGGCCTTCGTTGTAGTAAATACTCATGATTCCGCCAAGTTCCTCGTCGGCAGCCTCAAGCTCTTTTACCACGTTGTCGATGTTATTGTTAAGAATGTCCGCAAATTCCTGACTTCCAATCTCCGCAGCAGTCTTGCCAAAGGTGAAATCCTTGCTGCTTCCTGTGCCGTCAGCACCGGTGTAGACAGTCTCGATAACAACGCCATTCTCCACAAGCTTGGCATCAGAATTAAAGTAGCAATTCCTGTCGTAAGCAATATTGGCAATTCTTCCGTCCATTATTCCAATATCAATAGTCGGTCTATTGGAGGTAACATTTCCCATTGCATAGCAGTTATACTGGAAAGCGCCGGCCATACCTGTAAATCCGCCGATATGAACCTTATTATTGGTGTTTGCGGTTCCGTAAACATCCCCCAAGGTATAGCAGTTAGCAACTGTGATTCTGTTAGTAACACCAAACATACCACCGGCGTAAACATCGCCTTCTTCAGTAACGGCGCTGATAGTTACGTCTGTCCAGCTGTTGGTTACAGCACCTCTTAACATGCTGGCTGCAAGGCCTGCTCCGCGGCTTGCGATATCATCAGCCTTTACAGAGATTTTTCCTGTAACGCTGCAGTTATCAATAAACACACCGTTCTGTCCTGTGCCCACAAGACCTGCAGTATAAGTGTCGTAAAGTACCTCGTTATTAATATAGATATCTCTAAGATTTATGTTCTTAAGTTCAACCTTCAGAGTATCGTCGCCAAACAAAAGATTTGACTCGTAGTCGCCACCGGTAAATCCGAACATTGCCGCTGTATACTGGCTTGCAGGGTTTGTTCGCTCGCCGATCTTAAGGCCGGTGATAGTATAGTTTCCGCCATCAAAGCTTCCTCTGAAAGGATAAGCACTGTATAATACCGGGTCTCCCTTTATCTTTGCCTTAATAGCAAATCCAATAGGTTTCCATTCTTTATCTGAAAGAACAATGTCTGCAGTCTGTCTGAAATACTTGCCTTCCCAGGTCTCATCCTCGCAGATGGCCTCTGCAACATAGCGAAGCTGCTCCTCATTGGCTACAAGGTAAGGATTTTCCCTGGTTCCGTCACCACCTGCAAACACAGAAGGATCACCGGCTCCGTAACCTGTTGTATCGCCGTAAATCGCCTTGTTCTTAGCTCTTGAAAGGGCACTTTCATACTTATCATTATCTTCTTTACTTCCGGTAAGAAGCTCTTCACTGGCCAAAGCTCCATCTTTTATCAGGATCTTAACTGTAACGGTAGCGGTATTGTCTCTTCCGTACCAGGTTCCATCCTGCATAACAAGAGGTTCTACCGGAACTATCTCCACCTCCGGCTGAACATATACTACTGTAGCGTTGTTGTCTGTCAGAACCACCTTGCCATCCCTGTATTCCCAGGTTCTGAGGGAATTCTCCGACAAGCCATACTTTGTGATATCGATGGCAAAAGAACTAAAGTTGTCGTTAAGTTTGTCGGCTACAAGGCTGTAGGAATCTGTTCCGTAAGGCTCCAGGAAGTCTGAAACACCGCCCTCATAGGCAACACCTTCTTCATTTACGCCGCCTACAGTCTGTGTTCCGTAAGGCTGTATCTCTGCCTCTTTTCTACCTGCGATTGTTATAACACCGTTCTGATCATAGTAGCACTGATATGCCTTACCGATTCCCGTGATCCATCCGGTTACTGCACCGGTATAGATACTGTAATGTTCTGATGTCATGTCACCGCTAACGTAGCAGTTTACGAGGCTGCCGGCATCAACACCTATAAGACCGCCAACAGAAGACATTCCTTCAATCTCGTTTTCAATGTCACGGGCCATACTTCCATAATAAGTTCCGGTTGTATAGCAGTTTGCCACAAGACCTCTGTTGGTCATACCTGTGATACCACCTGAAGATGCAATGGATTCGCCGTATTCAACTGTGGCTCTGAGGTCCACATCGGTATGGCTATTTATGATTGCGCCCTTGTACTGGCGGGCTGCAATTCCTCCCACATATGCATTATTCTCGTGGGTTGTGGAATAAATTTTTCCCTGAACGTAGCAATTATCGATGATGGCGCCCTTTCTGGAGCTCTCGTCGGTAAGTCCTTGCATATATCCGGCAATTCCGCCTACAAAACTTGCGTCATCGCGGTAAACATACATTGCTACATCAGTCAGGTTAAGGTTTTTGACTACTGCATCCACACCAAGAGTTCCGAAAAATCCAAGAGAATTGGAGAAGTCTTCATAGTTTGTGCTAAGCTTTCTTGGACTATCCTCTGTTCCTTCTCTAAGTCCTGTAATGGTGTGTCCCTGTCCGTCAAAAGAGCCATTGAAGGCGAATTCTGACTTTCCAACAGGTTCCCAGTTTGCAATATCGGAAATATCAATATCTTCCACAAGGACAACGTACTTGCCATCATAAAGGATCTCATTATCCAGAGAACCTGCGAAAGCCACAAGTTGCTCCTTGGTCGCTATTCTGAAAGGATCCTCTACTGATCCGTCGCCGCCCTCAAATATAGAGTCGTCGATCTCTGTTTCAAACCACTGCTCTCCTGCAGGTTTATAGGAATTTCTATCCTCACCCCACTGATAGAAAGTAAGTGAGTCATAAGCCTGATGAAGTCCGGCTATATTGCTGTTTAAGAGCTGAACCGATACCTCTTTTGCAGCCTCTTCATCAGTATTTCCTACAGGCTTAAGATCTGTTCCAACACTGTAATAATCAGCTGCTGCCCCGAAGGAATCAAGAACACCGAATACTGCTCCGGCGCTTCCTGCAGCCTTAACTTCCACTGAAGAAACCACATTTCTTGTATTACCCATGGCGTTGCCCAGGATTCCGCCTGCCTGAACACTGTCACTTCCGCTTACTGTGACTGTTCCTGCTGCTGCGCTGTTAAGCACCAAGGCATTCATCTTGGATAGACCTGCTATGCCGCCAAAGTCTCCAACAATTCCTTCTGCAAGTTCAGCGTTAACGGAAACGTTGGATGAGCAGTTAAGAACCGATGACTTAAGCATCATGTTTCCTACGATTCCACCGGCTTCAACTGTGGCGGAATCAGATTTTATCTGCAGCTGCCCGTTAACATCGCAATGATCGATCACCGCAGATTTTTTTATATTTCCGGCTACCAGACCCGCATACAGGCTATAATCACCGGTTGCTTCCACATATGCATTTTCAAGCTTCAGATCCTTTACTGTGGCGCCTGCACTAAGAACAGTAAAGAATCCCGCATTTGAGGCATTTTCTGCCTTTACCTTTGCATTGCTGATAGCATGACCGTTTCCGTCGAAGTTTCCCGCAAAGATACTGAAACCATCCTCTGTACCTACGGCGTTGAAGTACTCAACTTCTGAAAGGTCGATATCATTTACAAGAGCCACATACTCACCGGCATAGGTAGTTCCCTCGTCAACATTCTGTGCGAATTTTTCAAGCTCGCTGACAGTGCCGATCTGATAAGGATCATCCCATGTACCTGAGCCCTGAATAACCACTTCCACAGGCTCCTCCGGGTTCTCCGCTGCTTCTTTAGCCTGTGCAAAAGCATCCTTAAGTGCCTCCTTGATACCATTTGAACTAACCGTTGCACCGCTTATTGTATCAATTCCATCAATTTCATCATAAGAAGGCTTAAGCTCGACAATCTTTGTCAAAAGAGCCTTTGCCTTTTCCCAGAAACTTGGAGTTTCCTTCTGGGATACTTCAGAAAGCTCAGAAACTCTTCCCTCACTGATAGTAACTGAAAGAATGATATCACCTCTTTTACCGGCGCCTACACCTGTGTAAACGCCATCTTTGTAGGTGGATATATCTTCCGCCTCCAGTAGTTCAATAGCCTGGTCCTCATCGATCAGGATTTCTTCTGCCGATGTATCTACGTCAGCAGCCTGTACAATTGTGCACGGGAAAAACATAGATGCAGTCAGAGTGACTGCTCCGAAAACAGAAATAACTTTTTTCATTTGACCCCCCTAAACTTTTCATACTTTTTAATGCTACTCCATTCCATGAAGGAAATGGGTAGCATTGTTAGTATAGGCTAACGTTTTAGAGAGCACAATATGCATTATTGAGAATAATTATCATGGAATCAAAGAAGGTATCACTTTCGTTTCTATAAACTCTACCCTGTCAAAGATCCTGGGCTTAAACGTTCCGGTCATACCAACTGATACAGCGTTTTCTTTGTTAATGTAAATTATGTTGCCACTGTCTCCGATGGCTGCGTAAACTTCTCTGTCGTCATAAGGCTTATACCACAGATATCCGTAGTTCATATTTCCCATTCTCTCGCCCAGTTTCTGACGTGGCATCAGCATTTCTTTTATATATTCTTCAGAGATGATCCTCTTACCGTCATACATTCCATTGTTAAGCACAAGTTCGCCAATAGTGGCCATGTCCTTTGCAGACATGCACAGTCCCCAGCCGGCGGTAACACTGTCCTGGGGATCCGTGTACCACTCATATCTTCTGGGATTCTTATTCATAAAGAAATCAAACTGATCCTCTTTAGAGCTGTCCCCATGAGGAATCCTATCAGGAAGCCCCAGCGGTCTAAAAAGGTTCTCGTTGGCG
Organism: Butyrivibrio sp. MC2021; assembly: GCF_000621605.1. Lineage (GTDB taxonomy): Bacteria > Bacillota > Clostridia > Lachnospirales > Lachnospiraceae > Butyrivibrio. The sequence goes on from NZ_JHXX01000001.1 coordinate 801,651, forward strand.
AAATCTATACATTTCATCCCTGTAGCACTCTCTATTACTCCGGCCAGGATCTGTATCCCAAGAGTAGCATACTTAAATTCACCGGTTATGCCCTTTCGGCCGCCAAGAAAGTCCAATACTGTCAGGGTCCAGTCCTGGGAAGTACACACCTTCTTCCAGGGCTCAGACTTGTACTTATACGGAGCCGTCATCGTAAGGAGATGTTTTACGGTCACATCATATATGGTTTTCTCTCCTCTTTTCACCGTGTAATCAGGGAAAAAATCCATAACAGGCCGGTCCACATCTCTGATAAATCCTTTATCCAGCGCAATACCGGCAAGTAACGCCATCACTCCCTTGGTTACTGAATTGACATTCATCGCATCCAAAGTCTTAAAGCCGTGCCAGCAACCATCATATAAGGTTTCGCCCTCTCTCATCACATAAATCTGACAGATATTGCTCTCATTTCCGTTACTCCGGGAAATAAAGCTATGCAATTGTTCTTTATTCATTAGAAAAAGCCTCCTCTTAGAAAATTATCTGGACGTCCTAAGAAAAGGCTAAAGTAATTAAAAATTCTTTTCAAGTATTATTTTTTTAAACAATTTCTGTCATTTCAAGCAGAAGTCTTTCCGTATCATCCCATCCCAAGCAGGGATCTGTGATTGATCTGCCGTATACCCCTTCTACGATTTTTTGTGAGCCCTCTTCTATGTAGCTTTCTATCATAACGCCCTTTACAAGCTTATTTATGTCAGAATCTGCTTTTCTTGAATTGAGAACATCTTTTACAATGTCAATCTGCTTTTTGAACTGCTTATTTGAGTTATTATGATTAGCATCCACAATAACAGCCGGATTGACAATATTTCGCTGATCATAAAGAGATAGCAGCAAACGCAGATCGTCATATTGATAATTGGGTACGGACTGTCCCTGATCCGTCAAGCCGCCTCTCAGAACACAGTGGGCAAGCTTATTTCCTGATGTCTTCACCTCATAGCCTCGGAAAATGAATGATTGCTCCTGCTGTGCTGCATAAACCGCGTTGAGCATGACATTTAATGACCCACTGGTGGGATTCTTCATTCCTGTTGCTATACTGCAACCGCTGGCAGTCATTCTATGCTCCTGGCTTTCCACGGATCTGGCTCCCACAGCTACATATGAGATAATATCTGATACATACTCCAGATTCTCGGGATAAAGCATTTCATCTGCGGCTGTCAGTCCGGACTCCTGTATTGCTCTTAATTGCAAACGCCTCATAGCAGAAAGTCCCAGACAATGATCTACCCTGCCGTTGGGATCAGGCTGTGAAATAAGCCCTTTATACCCAACACCTTTTGTTCTGGGTTTGCTGGTATAAATTCGCGGAATTATCAAAAGCTTCTCTTTTACTGTATCATTTACCTTTGCAAGTCTGGAAACATAATCTATAACCGCATCTTCATTATCAGCAGAGCAGGGGCCTATAACCACCAGGAACTTGTCGCTCTTTCCCATTAAAACATCTGAAATCTGTTTATCGCGCTCAGCTTTTAATATGGCAAGTTTATCTGTTAAAGGAAACTTCTCACGGATTTCTTCAGGTGTAGGAAGCTTCTTCACACATTCGAAAGACATTTAAAAAACCTCGTTATTACTAAAAAAACATAATTACTTAACCGGAAATGGATAATAATTATATTCCAAAATCACCTTATTTTACAAGCCGGAAATCTGCACTAAATGATTCTGCCAGTAATCTTCCCCACTGCGCCACTTCCTATAAGCAATATGAGATTCATTTTTCCCTCCAACAGATAAAACTCCCGGAATTACAGTCCATATACCGCCGCTCCCAAAACTGCAGAAAAAACTATAAGCATAATGGGAGATATTTTCTTCTTCAAGCCTTTGCGCACTCCGAAATAAAGAGCTACCAAAATTATGGTTATGATCATTGGTCTTATATCACGAGTTTCATGAAATAACATAGGAATGCAGTTATTAAATATCATGTAGAAGCCTGTAGCAGAGATGATTCCAATGATACATGGCTTCAGCCCCCGCAGGATAGCTTGAAAATATTTATTTCCAAGCAGCTTTCTGAATATAACCATTATCAGCAATATGATAAAAAATGCGGGAAGTACAACGGCGAAAGTTGCCAGTATTCCCCCAAATAATCCGCCTTTGATGCTTCCTACATATGTCGCAAGGTTTACCATGATTGGCCCCGGTGTGCTCTCTCCTATGGCGATCATATTTGTTAAAGTTTCTTCGTCAAGCCACCCGTAAGAAAGCACCACATCCCTTATCAGCGGAATTGCCGCATATGCACCGCCAAAGGAGAACAATCCCACTGTCAAAAATCCTATAAAGAGTTCAATATAGATCATCACTTTTTACCGCCCTCCTTTGATGGTGCGCCCTGAATCATAAAAATTCCAAGGCTTATGACCGCAGCGATCAGCATAAGAAATACCGAAGAAAAGCTCCATGAAAAAAAGCTGATCAAAGTCATCACAACAAAAGAGCATATCAGAATGACGCAGGGAACAATCTTCTTTTTCATCTTTATGAACATATTTATTCCCGCATCGAGAATCAGAATTCCCACTGCAATTCGAATGCCTTTAAATGCATTAGCTATCCAAATAATCTCCAGAAAGTTATCCAAAAACCTGGAAATCAGATAAATGATGATAAATGAAGGCAATGTGACACCAAAAGTGGCTGCTATAGCGCCCTTTATTCCCATCTTCTTGTAGCCCACATAGGTGGCGCAGTTGATGGCAATCGGTCCGGGGGTGGATTCTGCAATCACCGTAATATCCATCATTTCTTCATGGTTGATCCATTTCTTTTGCTCCACGCAAATATTCTCTATCAGCGAAATCATCGCATATCCACCGCCAAAGGTGAACAGTCCTATCTTTGCAAAGGTTAAAAATATGGTCATTAACATTTGTTTTGATATGTCTCCCATTCTTCTTTATAAATCAATAGAATAACAGCCCCGGGCGGCATGCACAATAGCTATAAAAATCTGGTATTACTAAAATAATTAAATCTGACTATTTTATTATTACCAGTTTTGGGACTATATTCTTTATCATAGCAAAGCGATAAAGGAGCAAAGAGCATATGAAAGTAGCAGCAATAAATGATCTGTCGGGATTCGGGAAATGTTCACTGGTGGCAGATATGACTGTTTTGTCAGCCATGGGATTTCAATGTTGTCCCCTGCCTACCGCTGTACTCAGCGCCCAGACAGGATATTCCTCTTATTACAGCAAGGATCTCACAGGCATAATACCTGAATATACCAGGGAATGGGAAAAACAGTCTGAGACCTTTGATGGAATAATTACCGGGTTCATGATGAGCAATGTACAGGCTCTTAATTCTCTGGATTTTATAAAAGAGTTTAAGACAAGCGGTACTACAGTGCTTGTGGATCCTGTTATGGGAGATGATGGCAGAACCTATACGAATTTCTCTGCGGATCTCCTTCAGACAATACGGGAAATGACCAAAGAAGCTGATATCATCACCCCAAATCTCACGGAGCTTATACTCCTTGCAGATGAAAGCCCCGAGAACATAATGAAACTAAAAGGTGAAGACCTTATCAGCGAGATTTCCAAGCTCTCCATGGCAGTCGGAGGTGACAGGGGAAAAATTGTGGCAGTTACCGGAATTCCCCTGGAAGAAAGCGATGAAGTCGGTAACTTCATTCTGGAGAATGGTGTCAGCAAGATAATCTCTTCTAAAAGTAACAAAGTTCATTATTCGGGCACAGGGGATCTTTTTGCTGCAGTATTTCTGGGGGCATATATATCAGGAAAAAGCGCTTTTGATGCTGCCGATCTTGCCAGCAGATTTATCTATAGCTCCATCATAGATACACCCACAGATACATCGCCCAATGCCGGTGTTGAATACGAAAAGAATCTAAAAATGCTTATATCATAAAAAGGAGAGACTTGAAGATGAAAAGAAGAAACAGCAGAATTTACAACTTGACACTGACCGGAATATTTGCAGCTCTTATCACCATATTTACTGCGTACATCGGTCATATTCCGGTGGGGGTAAACGGCGGATATGTTCATTTCGGCGATACACTTATCTACCTTGCAGCTGCCATTTTGCCCATGCCCTATGCGATTGCTGCAGGCGCCATAGGCGGAGGCATTGCAGACCTTCTGACTGCGCCGGCGTGGACAATAGCCACTGTAATTATCAAATCCCTCATAGTAATTCCTTTTACAAACAAAGGAACAACTATACTAAATAAACGAAATTGTTTCGCGCCGATAATATCGTATCTAATTTCAGGCACCGGATATTTCCTGGCCGAGGCGATCATTTTCGGAGTAAAGGCAGCGTTTTTTTCCAGTATGGCTGGAAGCATCATACAATCCGGTGGCAGCATGATATTTTTCCTGCTTCTGGGACAGGCCCTCGACAAGATCAGTTTCAAATCAAAGGTGGAGGTGGCAAATGGCTGATATTATCTACACATACAAAGATTCCGTTTATGCCAACATAACTAACAAATGCAACTGCCGTTGTACTTTTTGTATCAGATTTGTAAAAGATGGTGTTGGTGATGCCAAGACTCTGTGGCATCAGGTGAATCCCTCCAAAGAAGAAGTTCTGGAGGCCATCAAAAACTTCGATTTTACAGGCTATAAAGAGCTTGTCTTCTGCGGCTACGGTGAACCCACCTGCCAGCTTGACATACTTCTTGATGCCGCAGCTTTTGCCAAGAAGGAAAAAGGGCTGAAAACAAGGCTCAATACCAATGGCCAGGGCAGCGCCGAAAATGGCCGTGATATAGTTCCTGAATTAGCGGAGGTCATCGACAGCGTCTCAGTAAGTCTTAATGCACCTTCAAAAGAGGAATATGAAGCTGTTACAAGACCTCTTCTCGACAACGGTTTTGAAAACATGTTGGAGTTCACAAAAAGAAGCCGTAAAGTCATCGGAGATGTCCGCTGGTCCATCGTGGATGTTCTGCCGGAAGAGGAAAAAAACAGGTGTATCGCCCTGTCTCAAGAGCATGATATTCCACTCCGGATCAGAAAATACAGCGAAAACTGATAATCGTACTTTTTCAATGCTTCATGCGCCTGCGTATAGGAACCCACCCAAAGTCTATGGCTGAGAACATGATCCGCCACTGGTCACGAAGCTGTGCCTTCTTTTCCTCTTTTGACATAGGAGGCAGGGGCCATAAAATAAAGTCCTTCCGGGCAGCCTCCGGATCCAGCTCCGGAAGGGGGAATATCCTATCCTCCTGGGCATGGGGGCAATCCACATATGCGCCATTACGGATATGTTTTCTGCGGGTGAGGATCGTGCCTAGCATGCCTGTCAACGTGGGCATAAGCCCCTTGTTCTTCGGGCTCATAACCGGAATCGTAACCCCTGCCGCATGACATACCACCGACATACATTTGGCCGTATCACAGCAGCCCTCAGCAAAGTAGTTACAGGCGGGGCGCGCAGCAGCGGCACAGTTGCCCAGTGCCATTCGATTCATCGGCAGAGCTGCAATATCCTGAAGGCTATAGGGTTTGCCGGTTTTGTCAAACCACCAGCGGGTGCCCTCCAGTTCCACACCTTCGCCTTCTACAATACAGAGCGAAAAGTCCTGGCGGGCGCTCTTTTTAAAATTGTAATAATCCAGTCCGGACTTGGCAGCTGACAGGCAGCCACCGACACATGCCTGTTCCAAGGCAAGAGCCTGCTCCGGGGTTACAGTATTCTTGTCAGTTATCACCGGCGCATCATTCTTGGTGTGGCCGGCCAGAGCCAGAAGATTCGGGAACTCCCGTGCCGTCTTTTCATCCATAAGGCTGCTGATGGCAGGTCTAAAGGGGATGCCCTCAGGGTCGCCGATAATTACCGCCTCCGGGTCTCCAAAGCCCCTGATCTTTGCCTCTACCATGAGTTTGTTTTTATCAGGGTCAAAGCCCATCATGCGGGTGGCAACCCTGTCTACCTCCACACTGTTGTTTCCCACGATTATCTTTCCTACCCTCACAGGGTCCACCGGGGCAGGGGTATTGCCTTCGCCTCCTATTATGGCATCGATAACAGTCAGATCAGGTTTGAAAAGATAGAGAAGATCAGCCAGCTTTTTGTTGATAAGATAGCTGTGGTTTCGCTCTCGCAGAAAATAAGGAATGGTTCCCATGGCATTTTTAAAGCCCAGGGTCACACCGGTATAGAGATTGGTTTTCATTTTGGGTACGGAAATATAAAAGGCGTTGCCCTTTACAACCTCGTCAAGGGTGTCCGGAAGATAAACTTCCTTCATAACTTCCGCCTTTGGCAACATGTATCGGATCACAGGCCGCAGCTCCAAGGCCACCAGCCCGGTACCGTAATACTTTGCAATACGGTCATAACCGGCTATACGAAAATTTGCAGGGGTAGGCATGGGCTTACCTGAGGACTCCGCAATGGTGATTTTATTGGTAATACGTTTGATATATCGTACTACTGCCTCAAAAACACGGGGATCCGTTGTCTCGGGGTAATCCACCTTGTCAAAACCGCTGTTGTGATAGACTGAAACCAGGTTGGGTTTGATGACCACCGGTCGGTTGTTTGCCAGCTGCTGTGAAAAATGCATCTTTTCATCGAGCTTGTCCAATGCGCTGTCCACACATGCTCGTATGGCGATGACATCTTCCCTCTTATCATAGGCATCAGTGCCGAAAGAATCAGGCAACAACCGCGAATCCCTTACCGGCTTCACCGGCTCTTGCTGCCTCGATACTTGCATTAAGAGCAAGAAGGTTTGTCTGGGATGCGATATCAAGGATGACAGATGTAAGCTCGTTGATCTGACTAACTTTTTCACTATTCTTAACAGACTTCTCAAGAATCTGGCTCAGCTCGCCAACCTTGGCTCCGGTATTCTCTTTCTTTCTAAGGGCACCGGACTTAATCTCATCAGTCTCAGTCTTAATTTCTATTGCTTTCTGAGCACCGTTTTCAGCCTCTTCTCTGATCTCACGGGTTGCCTGCTTAACTTCCTTGATGATTCCCTGAAGAGTTTCAATGAACTGGTTGATACCATTTCTTATGAAAGAAAGCTCTGTGGCGGTACTTGTATGGATTCTGGCTGTAAGATCACCTTTTCCGTTTTCAATATTTGTAATGATTGCTGAAAGCTCTTTTACTATAGATGTAATCTTGTTGCTGATTCTTGTTATGCTAAGGATAACTCCAACAATAATAGCTAAAGCAAAGAAAAATACACAGATGTAGATTTTCTGCATAACTCCGCCTTGTATAGCTGTAAGATAACCTCCAAGTCCATCCTGCAGGGTAAGTATACCCTGTGATGAAGCTGCAAGATGTTCATTCATAGTTGCCTGAGCTGCTATATACTCATTCAGGTAAATAGTCATGGCAGTACCGGAATCCTCTGCCCTGAATGCAACTACCATTTTGTCAACAACCTCTAAAAAAGCATTTACGGATGATCTGACATTGGCTGTCATCTCCGATCCGCCTGCAAGCTGAGTAGCAAGAATACTCTGATCCAGATAATCTAAAAATCCTGGAATGTAATAACCTCATTTGTACTGGCAATTACAGCACTATAAATAATGGTAGTAATTCCACTACTTGCTGTAAATACAGTGATAAGGCCAAGAATAAGCATCGCAATATAAACTGCAACTTCCTGGAAAATAATTCTTTGGAAAAGATAGGTTGTAATCGGTATTTTAATAAAGAATTTTTAGTGGCTTTAATTTTTTGTAATCTTTATCTGACCCGGTTAATATTCTTTTTTAATATCTGCTATTTTGTATACCTCCTTAAACCTTTCTAAATCATCAGAGTCTCTGATCAGCATTACCTCTGTAAAATGACCGTCTTCTTTACTCTTAAATCCCGCAACCTGCTCTCCTGTACAGATACTGCACTTAATAACAGCTATCTGTTTGTCGGGATCAAAAGGTATATCCGGGCTAAGCTGCTTCTCATGAATGAATGGAATTAATTTATGCATACTGAATTTCCTCCTATTAAGTTTTCCTCGCCGACTTATAACTCTCGCCCCGAATAATCATAGCATAGCAGGGCTTTCCTAAAAAGCCTCCACATCTTTATACTGCGGCCTGTACCAAAGCGGTGATTCATCATTTTTAATATGCTATAATATGCTGGTATTATTCGTATTAAACCTTATTTTCTTAAGAGTGGGGGACCTATGATCAGAAATAACGATTTTACTCTTGAATATATCGGCGACACTCCTTGTCTGCTAACGCATGGTCAAAGCGCAGCAGATAGGAAGAAAAGCTTATTTCTAAATGATACCGGTGTTTTTATCTGGAATTTACTCTCCAAAGATCTGACAATTGAAGAAATCTTTGATAGTTGCTATGAACACTTTGAGATAGACGAGGCAGATCGCCCTGACGCAAAGCGTTCCATTCAAAGCTTTATGGATTCCCTTTGTTATTCAGGAATGGTTATAGATACTGATTTTTATAAAAAACTTAAACTCAAGAAATATGTCAGCATGAATATTGCCGGTATCTGCGTAAATCTGTTCGGTAAGGAAGAACTGTTTGATGATAGCTTTATGGCTTTTGCTGATGATGAATACACTTGCTCAGCTGATAAAACCCAGAATATTTATGTCTATCATATTGCACCTGTAATACATAAATCCGGTGAACTGATCATTCGTGATAAAGAGGTATCCGTCATAAAAACATGTGATAAATATATTCTCATTTTCCCGTTATGGGAGCATGTTGACGAGCTTCATATATCACCGGACGGACAGATGGTATCTGTTTTTGTTAAAGATACTGATAATGCCAAGGAAGAAGTATTCTGGGCTATTCGTCACGCTTTCCTTTATATGGCAAGAATCCATAACTTATTTGCCATACATTCGGTTTCCGTAGAGTATGATCACAAGGCTCTTCTCTTTTCTGCCGGATCCGGAATCGGCAAAAGTACACATGCAGCGCTTTGGAATAGGTTGTACGGCGTAAGACAGATCAACGGCGATTTGAATCTATTGGGAAAAGGTGATGATGGCAAAATATATGCGTATGGCATGCCATGGTGTGGAACTTCAGGAATCTATGATGCTAAAGACTATGAGCTTAAAGGAATAGTACTGCTTCGTCAGGATCCCAAGAATTTTGTAAGTCATTTGCAGCCGGAAGCTAAAGCTCTGGCTATTATGAACCGAATCATCTCTCCGATGTGGAATAGTGAGATGTCCTTAAGCGTTATTCGCTTCGCGCAGGAAGTTAGCGCTGACTATCCAGTATGGAATTACAGCTGCAACACCTCAGATGATGCAGCTGCATTCATAAAGTCCCAAATCGATAGTACAACAGCTTAAGTATTCAGGCGATGCTTTCCATCTCGCTGATTTCCTCAGCAGATAACTTACAACAGTTGCCGTTTCTGATAGCATATACTCTATCGCATTGTTTTAATACTGAAGGTCTATGTGTAGTAATAATAGTGGTCCTAGGATATTCATCTGCCATGATATTCTTAAGGACCTCTTTTTCTGTCCATACATCAAGAGCAGAGGTTGCTTCATCCAGAAGAAGTATAGGCGACTGTCTAAGGATTGCTCTGGCAATAGACAACCTCTGGGCCTGTCCCTCTGAAAAGCCACTGCCGTGCTCTCCCATCTCACTGTTTATGCCTTCAGGAAGTTTCTTGACAAAGTCCCACGCACAAGCCATTTTCAGGGCTTTGATGATCTCGTCATCCGTTGCATCCTTTTTTACATTTCTCATATTTTGAGCTATAGTTCCCGAGAACATTGTATTTCCTTGTGGAACATATGCAAAAAGACTTCTCGTTGCAGCTGTTGCATAGAGACTATCTTCAAGTTCCCCATCACCGGTCGTTATACGCACCTGTCCCTCACCGGGCCTTATTATAGCAAGAAGTAGTCTTAGCATAGTTGTCTTTCCTTCGCCTGAAGGTCCGACAAATGCAACTGTCTCATGAGGATTAGCATTAAATTCAGCCTTGGAAAAGACATTTTCTGCACCTTCGTAAGCAAATGACACGTTCCTGGCTTCTACTCCTATTCCCTTACCTGCATGCTCCTGCCCAAATCTTTCAACCTCTTCGGCATTGGAATAATCATCTCTTGGAAGGTCCAGTATGGTTTTAACTCGGTCAGCTGAGTTAAACAAGTTAAGAGACGTTGGTACAAAACTGATAAGATTAGAAACTGAGCCTGTAAGAGAACTTGAAAGGCCTATAAACATGGTCATTGTTCCGTATGTGATAGCTCCGCTCCAAACCTTGTATACGCCCCATGCCTGTGCAGAGTAGGATACAAGCATAGATACAAATGTCAGTATAAAAGTATTGAGCATTGATATCTTCTGGTACTTAAGCGTAGCTTCTGAATATCCTTTTTGTATTTCTTTTAGCCTGTCTATGTGATATGACAGCATATCAAAAGCTTTTATTGTCTGAATATTCGAGAAGGTCTCCTGATGAAAACCGTTCATTCTAGCGGATGCTGACATAGTTCCCATTCCGCTCTTTCTCATCATCTTCATAGAATAGCGCGAACTGATCAGTGTTATCGGGATGCTGGCAAGCGCAAAAATAGCGAATGTCCAATCGTATATGCAAACCATATATAAAGCGGATGCAAATCTGAAAATATAGATTATAAGGTTTGGTACAAGTGTCAAAATTCCTGATGCAATATTGGAAGCGTCACTTCCGCATCTCATAACAAGGTCACCGGAATGATATTTAGATAGGGATTGCCAATCCGTTCGTAATATTCCTTCAAAGATCTGCGCCTTTATCTCATTATTAACCTTAAGACTGATTTTGGTGGAAAGGTAACTTGATATCTGCGAAACACAAGTATTCACTACTGTAAGTACAATCATGATTATAAATGTGCGCAAAAGTTCCCCTGTGCGATGTCCTGTGATTATATCTACCAGGTTTCGTGAATTAAGGCTTGTAAAAAGACCAAGTATTATGCCGGTCATGCCAAGTAAAGTGTATATTACAATAGCGGGTATATGGTTTATTGCATATCCATATATCCACTTGAATATCATTAGCTTGTCTTTTAGCTTTCCTTCTTTAATTTTGTTGAAATAATATCTTATCTTCCCCATATCGTAAAAAAGAAGCACCACGTTCATATGTGGTGCTCCAATAAAAATCTTTAATAATTAGTTAGGCCGTACATCTCTTATTCTAAGTTCAGTCATTGTACCACTTGTACCTGATTCACGAATAGAACCGCCTTCAACAATAGCTTGGAAAATGAAATCTGTCCATTCGTTAGCATTAAGATGTCTATTAACATCAATGCGGAAAGATGTATCAGATTCTTTTGTTATTGTATACTCAGAACTTCCAAAGCTCTTAATTGGTATTGTTGAATCAATATAGATAGTGAATCTCTCCCAAGCCTCATTTAATGGATTCTGGAAGTGTACTCTGACGTCTGTATGAGATCCGCCATTGTTGTTATCGTCATTAAGCCATGCGCTGGGTGGATTCGGAACAGGAGTTCCACTTCCGGCAAAAACACCTTCAGCCGTAAATTCGAGGCCAAGTTCCATTAACTGTGGTACTTCAAAAGTCTTCATTATATCACCCCCATTAAAATGAATTTTATATCATCCATTTCCATTTTTTGATAGTGAAATTATAAAATGATTTATAACAAATGACAATGTAATATCGATAATCTAACAAAATTGAAAGATTGTTATTCCTTAAGAAATTTCTTTGTCAATCGTCTTCGTTAAGAGGGCGACCCAAGCATTTCTCTTTCATAAATCGCATAATCACAAATAAATATGGAGATGATACCTGCTATTGCCAACTACTTTCATGTTTCAATCGATGAGCTGTTCGGTTACAACAATGATCGTGAAAGTACTCTTTCAAGATACATTGAGAAAGCGAATAGACTTTTGGAGCCAGGTTTTAAACCTGATAAAAAGCAGTTAAAAAAACATGAAAAGTTTCTTCGCGAGGCTCTATCTGAATTTCCTAACGAATGGCATTTACAGGAAAGACATGAAAGAGCGTATTCATTCCTCACTTATTGGCGTACTTGGTACACTCAGAGATTATCAGAAGATAAAAGAGATTGCAGGTCAGAGTTCTTCTTTATCAAGTTGCAGAGAGTTGGTGCGTACATTGATGTTACACGACAGCAATTATGACCGATATGTAAGTGAAGCTTTTCTTGCACTACTTCATCAACTGGCAGATGTGCTAAACATGAATTTTGAACACTTTGCAACTACCAACAATCCGGAGATCTATCTTTCGCTTGTTATGCTTTATAAGTCTGCTTTTGGAGATGGTAATTATGGATGGTTTAATAGCGATATATGCTTGCTTTACTTGAATGCAGCACGTATTTGTAACAGAAATAAAGATTATGAACAAGCCATAAGTTGCTTTGAAAAAGCCCATGATCATGGTGATTGCTTTACAGAAGCCGCCAAAGAGCCCATAAAAAGGCCGACCAGTGCAGGCATAAGTAACGCAACTGAATTGCCTTCCCGTTTTGTCTATATCAATGAAGGAACTTTTAAACAGTATATCGGGCTTTTCTCAGAAGATGTCATTTCTAAACTGCGAAGCAATCCCAAGTACGCAGCAATTCTTTAATCAAGAATACTACCGGTATTTGTGGGCGGAGCCCACAAATGCTGATAGTTATAGTAACTGTCGGTATGGAAAATTAAATGCCGTAATTTATGGAAAACTACTTGCCGTTTACAATTCATCAAGTAGCCTTTCCAAGTTGTATCCTTGATGCTCCATATTAAGCATTTTTGCAGCCTTGGTGGCATCAACTTCTGTAAGCCCACACTCTGAATCTGTCATAACTTGGTGCATGGCAATTGCTTCATTGTGTAAGTCAAGGTCGTCAAGCACAACCCAGTTCTCCGTGTCCTCATGCTCATGAAGCCATGTAAGTATTTCATCTGCCTTAACTTTACTGAATCTCTTTGTTTTCCTTATTTCTTCTGTAGTTAAGTCTGGTGTAACACCTAAAATATACATACCTTCTTTTTCTAAAAGAGAAACAAGATGCTCTGCCTCTTTACGTGTTGGCTTTAGCTTTTCATCAAACCAAAATCTCCAACCAGAGTGTAGAACGATGCTTGCCTTTGTACTTTTTACAAGTTTTGATAAAAGAATTACTTTTTCCGAATCTATATATTTCCCGTCACTTATTTCCATCTGGTGACTCTCATCCCAGAACTTGGAATTGAGAACGCCATCAATGTCTAAAAAGATTATGTTCATGGCTATATTTACTCCACTTTTTCTTCATTTTATAAGCTTTTCTTTTCCTGTTCCTCACTGCCAATATGATAATTAATAAGCATCTTTTCGATCGTCAAAGCTGCCATATATAGCCGCTTTTCATCTGCTCCATACATGATAAGTCCGGTAAAAGAATTGGTGAGAAGCAGATGCTCGGAAGGTAGTTCTTCTACTAGCACACTTGATGCGTTATTTTTACCCTTAAATCCGACAAAAAGTCTCATTTATTCCTTAATCCCTTATACTCTACAGAAGTAATAATGCTGCTGATATTTCAGATGCTTTTTTGTATATCTCTCTGCAAATATCAGTCCGCCAAAATCCAAAGTCCAGCAGTGCTTCTTTGTTTTCTGTTTTTGTAACCAGATACTCTTTATATCCGTAACTGCTTTGAGCAAGTTGAAAAAGATATATATAAGGCATTGCCTCCAAATCTCTTTCAGTAAGCGGCGAGTATTTCACGTACTCTTTCACATATAAAGAAAAATCCCCAACATCAAAATATGATCCGTTTCTGCTTACTCCGCCTGATTGGATATATGACCTCATAATCTCCCATACTGCAGGAATACAGCCTGCTGAAGAGAAATCGATAACCGCCTTGATTCTTCCTCCATCGCAGATTAACTGACAAGCCGTGTAATCCCCATGAGTTGAAGTATATGTTATACCTTTAAAATACTCTTTCCAGGCATCTATTGAATCCATCAGTTTCATTTTAAAAACAAGATCATCATGAATCCTTACATAATTCGGATCTGACTTATTCTCATCCAATGCAGATAATAATCCATTAAATTTTTGTGAAACAGCTTCTGAAGAAAATCCCACAGCCCAATCGTAGTCCATGCTTTTTTCCATAGGATAATCTTTAAGAAGTGAGTGCATAGCACCAAGATACTTTGCACTCTCCATTAAAAGAGAATGTGGAAGATCATTAAGATATGATTTTCCCTCTATGAATTGCTGAAGACTGATAACATGTCCTTCATACAAAACACTATTTTGACCATTGGCGGTTTTTATAAATTCAGCAACAGGAAAATCGTTAGAAATCAGGAACTTAACAATATCTGCTTCCTTATCCACTTTGTCTTTAGTGAACTCACTTTGATACTCTTTGAAAAAGAAAACACCTTCTTTGCAGTGAACTTTATAGCAATTAGCTGAGCCAAGCTCCAGACTTATACAATCCAAAAGTTTCAAACCATATTCACTGTTAAGAAGCCCCCTAATCTTATCAATATCTAAAACACTTTTTTCAAGTGACATTATTTACATCCCCCAGTTATTAGTGCTCGAAGCAGATACGAGCCTTATAATCATAACATAACATCAACTGTAATCCTATATATTAAGCAGTTTCAGTCTGTTATTTAAGCATAGATTTTAACAAAAAATAAGAGGTACTCATTTCTGAATACCTCTTATTACTCATATCATATTAAAATGCTTTAAAGCCTCAGTGATAGCCTTCTCCTTTTCCGGAGTTGTTCCCGGCTGTTTGCTATCTTCAGACTTAGGCTTATTGTAATTCTCTCGTTCAATAATTCCGTTCTTTCTCTTATCTCATCATAGGTAGCTCCATCCTTGAAACCATCAGTATCCATACCCTCTAATGAGAATTCAACCTTGACTTTCTTACTGGGTATCTCGCCCTTGGAAAGCAAGACAACCGTCTCAACATGCGTAGGGATTTATGTTTCCCTATAATGCAATAAGAAGCGGCTGTTGCATTTTTGGCAACAACCACTACCTTTGAACCATTTCCATTTTGGAAATAGTTGCTCGTATTACTTATGTTCTTTGCTTTTACTATACTAATCACCTTTAATTGCCTCGAATTCGAGGCAATTGTGCAAGTAGACTTGCATAATTCCACTCACGTCTATACTTGTTCTTAATTCCAATACTTCTTTAATTCTTTGTAAAAATTCTCGTGTGTTCCTGCCAAAATCACTACTACAGTTTCATCATTTACATATTCCACTGTATAAGCCACTCTGTAATCAGTCTTGTTATACCTGAAATCGTAGGTAGACACTCCTTCCAGATCACCTACTTTTGCATCTCCTATGGATGGATCTTCAACAATCTCATCAATTGCATCTTTAAACAACCCCTTAAGATTTTTATCCTTAATCTTTTTAAGATATTTACCTGCTGCAGGAGAAATAATAAGTTTTGCCACTAATCATTCCTCCTCGCCGAAGACATCATCATATGACATTGACTCAAGCTCTCCGGTTGCCATCTTATGAGCGTCATCAAGCATTTTCTTAACTGCTGGCCTTACTTTTGCCTGTCTATTCTTGAATTCCTTAAGTAGAGCTTGTCCAGAATATCCTTCCTTTATAAGATCAGAAAGAATCTCTTCTGCAAATTCACCATTAGAATCAATTCTAGCCGGGCGTATAACCAACTCATTATCCCTTATGATACATTCTGCTTTATCTTCAAACCCAAGTTTTGCATAAAAAGCTCCTGGGATAGTTAGCTGTCTTTTTGACGAAATGCTTATAATCTTTTTATTCATTTCAGCTATCATTACGAACCTCCTAACCGAAACAGTCCAAAAACAAATTTCTTTGTTTCTTGGTTTCATTGTATCTCTCTTTCTTTGTTATTTCAATTAACCTTATATTTATTTCATAAAAAAATCAGCAATAGTTGTCACTTTTTACATACCTCTTTTATAACTCCATATATCCACGGTGTAGTAGTCATTGCCTCACGAAGTATTTTTTTCTTTTCCTCTTCCGGTAGCAAATCTGATTGCCCGGTCAAATGTATCTCTATAGCGTGCAATATCAAGCTCTTTATCCCAGTCATCAGGGACATCCATTAAGCACACTGCTCTATCAGCTTTGCCACTGCGTATTATTTCTTCTGCTATATCAAAAATCCAACTTTTCAAATGAATATCAGGTATTACAAGAACTTTCATTTCTTATACTTCTCCTTAAGTTCTTTCTGAAACTCCTCAAGAGTCGCCTCACCATTGAGCATCCTTCCAAGCTCCTTTTTTCCTGAATCACCAAGTCTGAGATTGCTAATCTCCAACGTGGCTTCAGTCTGACGTAAAGCATCATAATAAGCCTTGTAACGATATGCAGTTCTCCTGCTTATTTTGCCTTCTGCTACAATCTCCATGATCGTCATGCCACTTTCAAATTTGACAGCAAAGTCATTATATGACTGCGTCCAAGCTGCATCATGTTTCTGTCTGCCAGCAAACTTACGACCTCTGTATTCCTCAAGCTCAGCTTTCAGATTAGCATTTTCCGCTTCAAGTTCACTGATCCTTTTCAGAGCCTCTTCCAAGGTAGTTATCATATTTGTCTCCTGTGTCAAGATTTTTATGACACAATTATAGCTATTCAAAAAGAGAGTGTCAATTTAATGTTGACACCCTCCATGCAGCTAATCATATCATAAGATAGTTTTTCCCAATATTATAAACATGCAAATGGTAGTAAATCTTTTATTCCCACTTTTACCAAATTATTATCATAATCATTCAGGATAACCTTAATATCCGGGCAATACTCTATCAGCAGCTGTCTGCAGTTTCCGCATGGTGCGATAACTTTATTTGGAAAGTCTTTATGGACCGCCACAATGGTGTCAAATTCACGCTCTCCAGCGGAAATCGCAATTCCCATAGTAATGTATTCTGCGCAAGATCCATGTATTCCGTCGCAGTTCACGCCTGAATATATATTGCCATTTATACATTTAATCGCAGCACCTACCGTATGATTGTACTTCTCGCTATCAAAATTGCTTTCAAGCTTTGATAATGCTGTCTCAATCAATTCTCTGTCTTCTTCAGTTATTTCATAAAAAGTCATAATTACCCCTTTAAATTTGCTTGTTTCATTGACTGATCGAAGTCCTCATCCACATTCTTCATTGTTGGTACATGGATAAAAACAGCTCTTTTCATTAGAATAGATTTCTGTGTGTGATTTCTTTTCGCTTTCCCGTATTCGGGCAATTCTATCAGTGCTCATATATCACTCTCCAACAGTGTACTTGCCTTCCGTAACTACCTCGAAAGGTTCTCTCGTGAAATTAAAGCAACTGACCTTATCGTTGCATACCAGTCCCGCTACTGATACAAAATGTGTATATTCCACTATTTTTCCCCCGTAAACCTATCTTTTATAAATCAATAGCATGATGAAATATTATCTACACTTATCTCCATGCACTTTTCCCAACCGCTAATTTGTCTATTGCTTTACACTTTTATTTTCATCTCTTAAGGCTTTTAAAACTATGCATATATCAGTCTCAACTGAAGCAAGATATTTTATCCTATTTATTGTATTTTCCGTTTCTACTTCTCCAAGCCTTATCTCTTCAGCATCATTACTCACCAGGCCTAATGCGCGCCTGATATTGTATTCAAGCCATTCTATCCAGGTAAATGCTATTCCAAACAAATCATCATAAGACCTGAATCCATTGTCATAAGCATTAAGATACCCCTTGAAAAAAGCCTCCAAATTGTCTTTATTGAACCTGCTGCTCACAGTTCCGGACCATTGCAGCGCAACATCAAGGCATGATGATATAGGATTACTGTATCCCAAACATTCAAGGTCAATCACATAAGCATTTCCGTCATGCCACATAATATTCTTGGGATCCATATCATCATTACTGATTGCTCTCATTGCAGGAAGATTTTTCCTGGCCTCATTTAACTTTTCCTGTGCCTTAACAAGAAGAAGCATATTTGCTTCAAGCAGAGGTACTATCTCACTGTCTTTAGCCTTAGCACTTTCAAGTAATTTCGCAAAATCAACCTCACTTAACGTAGGTTCTTCTTGTGATATATTTTTAGCGTCAATACCATGAATTCTTCCTAGTATCTCACCGGCTTTATAACTCTGGTCATGTGAAATATCATTAAAATCTGTTATTTCGCCTTCTTGCCAAGGAAAAATATAATAATGCCTTCCACTAATCGAAAGCATTTTTCTACCATCAAAAGATAATGCCGCCACAATAGGAAGTTTGTTGTCTTCCAGGATTTTTTCCAGCCTCTCTGCTTCAGCATAGTTCTTCATGGCATCCGGTCTACTCATTATTTCAGGGTTCAGACATTTAACTGCATATGTTCCTGTTGTTGTATTCACTTTGTACATCTTATGCATCAACCCACCTGATACAGGAAGAATCTGCCCTTTAATTGTCCCCAAACCGCATTGTGCTACCAATGCACATATATTTTCCATACTAAAATCCTTTTAAGTTTTCCTCGCCGATTATAACTCTCGCACCGAATAATCCTAGCATAGCAGGGCTTTGCAGCATACACAATAGCTACAATCAAGTATTTCTGCACAAAATATAAGAGGCAGTCTATAAAAGAATGCCTCTCACTTTCTTTGTCATTTCAATTAACCTTATATTTTTTTCATAAAACAATCAGAAAAGTTATCACTTTTTACACATCTCTTTTATAACGCCTTATACTCACGGTGTATATTATTAACAAGCCTTTCTATCCCTGATTCTGTCTGATCAACTCCCGGATTCTGATTAGTCATTACAGCCGCTATTTCTCCGGTACGGTAATTGATCTTCAACATACTTTGTCCGTTTTCTCCCCAACCACGGGATATGACTTCATTCTCTCCTCCCATAAACAAACCAATCCCAATCCAAGGAAATCTCTCAAACAGCTTTACCATTTCATGAGCAGTTTTGTTCTTCAGTAAAGAACTATTGCCATTAGATGCGTTAACAAATTCCTTTGCTATAATCAATAGCTCTTTAGGTGTACTCCACAATCCTGATGCCGCAAGATCAGGAATCTGAGGATACTTTTTGGGAATAGGCAGACCATTTTCATCATACCCGGTGGCCATTACATAATTCTTTTCGTAAAATGCCACATTCTCCTGTGATGCGAAAAATGTTTCCTTTAAGCCCAATGGATCAAAAAAATATTCTTTTGCAATATCTTCAAATGGCTTTTCTGTAATCTCTTCAAGAAGTAACTGGAGAACACAGTAGCCGGCATCTGAATATTCAAATTCTGTCCCCGGCGCTTTTTCCACACGCGCCTGACGATTATTATAAGATGTTATTCCTTCTAAAATATCTATCAGACTAATTGCAGGATCAGACCTTCGAAGCCCATAGAATGCGTCTTCCCCATCAACTATGCCTGCAACATGGCACAAAACCATGCGTATAGATGCATCACTCTCGGTACCATTAACTGTACAAAGCTTCCAGTGACTCAGATAATGATTAATCGGTGCATCGATATTTATTATTTCCTTCTCATTTGCCTTCATCACGCACAATGCAGTAATGAACTTAGAAATAGAGCATGCTGGAAATAAAGTATTCTCATCCACAGGAATGCCACATTCTCTATCAGCAAATCCCTCATATACTGTCATGATCTTATAATATGAATTTAGATAAGCGCAGCTTATTCCCTGAAACCTTCCCTTTGTGGAATCATGTAAAGACAGTCTTTCTCCTTTAAGCATATCCTTATCACTCCATCGTACATATAGTTATAAGATAACTGTCAGTTCGCATTATTAAGAATATTCAGATAGAACTTACTATCACACTGAATATCCCAAATTAATATCGAACGGGACAATCAGTAGTTTTTGCAACTCTTTGTTATAATTTTCGAAAAAGACTTTTATTGCCTTACCATAGTTTTCTTTGGTATCAAACTCCCAAAATGAGTAGTACTTTACGCATTTTACAATCTTAGTTAGCTCTCTTGGTGACTCACCAAGTTCAATCCCGTCTATGGTATAAAATCTCTTGAAATACTTAATAGACATGCAGCCTTCGCATTTAAGCTGATTTGCAGAGATTTCCTCAATCTTTGCTTCAAATTGCTCCAGTCTATCAGGCTTTACCTGAAAAAGTTTCATCTCGATAAAGGTCTTTTTCATTATGTCTTCCCCTAAAATACAGATTTCAAATTCAAAGTTATCCTGCAAGATAGCTCTTACAAAAATCATTATAGCCAATGATTCCAAGTTATAGCAAATAAACCTCAATAGCTACAATCAAGTACTACTTCCACCACCTGCATGTCTGATAATATTCAAAAATCTCAGGACTTATCATATTGCTAACATCTCCAAAATGACAGATCAGAATAAATACTTCGCGATCATCTGCTTAATTATCTTATCACTAATTACTACTCCAGATGATTCATAGGATACTATAAGACGTTCTCCCGGAAATATTTCATTTGTGATGTATGAATTTATCTTGCGTATAGCCTTTTCAGCATAAGCCGGATCATCCATTCTTCCGTCATGCTCCCAGTAGATTTCCTTGCCATCTCTTTTCCTAAGGAATGTAAAATCTGGGTATACGACTCCATACCCCTTGAGTTTCAGAGGGCACTCATACTTGTATTCAATGCCAAGATCATAAAAAGTATCAGCAAGAATTTTCTCTGATTTGGAACGAACCCTTTCGCCCTTCTTTGTATAGATTTCCGGAATGCCCGGAGCAAACTCTTTCCCCACATATGGAATAGCCTTCCATTCTTCAAGCCGTTGCTTCCACGGTGTTTCTACCGGATTGATAAGCGTCTTTCTGATTGGATGAAGATTATTGTAGATTTTTTCTATCTCATTGTCCTCGTATTCTATAGTGAGCTTGTCTAGTTGCTTAAGCCTCCTGTCTACAAGCTTTTTTACTTTCTGGTCATAGGCCTTCTGGGCAAGGCAGTAGGCAAGGGCTATATCTTCTTTCTTGATATATGAAAGCTTATATCCATCTCCATCGTCATCTCCGACACACTGTATGTATTGAACCTTTTTATTTGCCGTGGTTACTCTGACAGTTCCACAAGGTGCATCTTTAAGTCTGCTATCAACTATTTTCTTGATATTGTTTAATCGATTTTCTTCATTTGTCAGTAATTCTTTTAATCCTTGCATTTTTCCTCTTTTCTTTTATTAACGCCTGTATATTTTTCTTTTCCGTCTATTACGATCATTTTGCTGGCGTCAGCAAAATGTTCTGGTACTACTATCCTATTGCTCTCACATGAAGCTCCTACTCTTGTTTGTCTGTTGAATTTAATCTTTTGTTTATTTTCAACAGGCTGTTTTCCCCGCTATAACCTGTTGAAAATCAAGATATTCATGTTTCCAACAGTATGATTTGTAGCTTTTCATCTGTTGGAATTGGCTAATTGGTCTTTTCAACAGATATTTAATGCTAGTTTCATCTGCTGAAAAGTATAAATGTTCAAATTCCAACAGATGTATAGCCCAATTTCTTACTGTTGAAATTCATAAAACTACAAATATCAACAGGCAAATCCCCCTTTAAGCTACTGTTGAAATCTTACAGCTCATCAATTCCAACAGAAAAAGCCAAAACTTTCAGCCTGTTGAAAAGCCCAAGACAGCAAATTTCAACAGTCTCCAAACAAATCTTGTTTAAAAATCTTGGAAATTCTCCGATCATAATGGCATAAAACTGCAATTATGCGGATTATCCGATCACAACAGCCTCAAGCCATTGTGCGGAATAGATACGCGGCTGGTGCGCCAGCCGCGATAACTAGAATAATCTCAGAAATGAATTATAATATACTCTCAATAAAAGTCAACCAAGCGGTTCAACCCCGTTGGCTTCTCACCACTTTTTCACACGGAAGTTCTGCTATTGCCCATTTCATGGGCAATCCAGAACAACCGCGCCTGTAACACTCAGCCTTCGCTAACGCTCGTCTTCGTTAACAGGACGACGGTTTCCACATGACTGGTCCAAGGGAACTGATCTACAGCAACAGCCCTGGTAACAACATATCCGTTGTCCTGAAGTATCTCCAGATCTCTGGCAAGAGATGTGGGCTTACAGGAAACATAGATCATATATGGAACACCATAGCCGATAATCTTGTGGAGGGCCTTAGGGTTGATGCCGTCTCTGGGGGGATCAAGGATGATCATGTCAGGCTTGGTCTCAATGTCGTCAAGGACCTTGAGAACGTCTCCGACGATAAATTCGCAGTTGTCCAGATTGTTAAGCTTGGCATTCTCTTTGGCTGCTTCCACCGCCTCTTCCACGATTTCAACACCGATGACCTTCTCTGCAATGGGCGCAAGGAGCTGGGCAATGGTGCCGGTTCCGGAATAGAGATCGTAGATAACTCCGTCCTTCTTGATCTTCTTCTGGTCAAAGAGACTGATGATATAGCCTCTTACTGTCTGGTACAGAACCTCAGCGCTAAGGCTGTTGGTCTGGAAGAAGGAGAAAGGTGTGATCCTGAACTTAAGGCCCAGGAGCTGCTCATAGAAGAAGTCCTGGCCATAGAGGATCTCAGTGCCCTCATCAATTACAGCATCCGCAAGAGCATCGTTTTTGGTATGAAGGATACCTACAATGCGGCCTGTGAGCTCCAATGATAAAAGAGCATCTTTAAAACCGGTAAGGTCATGTTCCTCCTGAGTGGTTGTGATAAGATCCACCAGGATGTCTCCGGTTCTGACAGCCTTTCTTACAAGAAGGTGCCTTAAGTATCCCACCTGCTTCATTCTGTGGTAAAAGCTGATCTCTTTCCTGTCATACATCGGAGCAAAGTAGTCCACTGTAGCGGAAAGAATAGCCTTATAATCATCATCTACAATACGACAGCCACTGACAGTTACAATATCATAAAAGCCGCCTCTTTTATGCATACCCAAACAAAGGGGGCCACCCATGACTTCATCTCCAAAGGTGAACTCCATCTTATTTCTGTATGCATACTTAACGGGACTGGTCTTGATTCCCTCCCAGGTCCATCTCTCCTGCTGCCTCTCAAAGGCCGGCTGTAAAAGACTTCTCACCTGTTGTTCCTTAAGACCAAGCTCCTTAACATAGGGCATTGTAAGATAGCTGCAGCCTCCGCATTTTCCAAAGTGGATGCAGGGGCTCTCATGGGAATCAGAAGGCTCTTCCAGAACCTCCAGAACTCTTCCCTCAGCCTTATCTTTTCTGACCTTCTGTATCTGAACAGATACTTTCTGATCGGGAAGGACGTTTTTTACAACGACCTTCCCTTCTTCTGTTTCAATTATTCCTTTATTGGGGAATTCTACTCGCTTAACAATTCCCTCTATTATATCTTTTTTCTTCACTTTTTAATTCTTAACTTTCCTTGATGAAATCGTCGTCGTCAAAGTCATCCTCGAAATCGTCGAAGTCATCATCATAATAATCATCTTCAAAAGCAGGTGTCATGTAGCAATATACCAGATAAGAAATGATTGCTACAGCAGAAATTGATCCCAGAACCGCAAGAATCCAGAGAATAACGTTGGAAGGCTTCTTTGCATTTGCAGCTTCTCTCTTATCAAGAAGTTCGTTGATACGTGTCATTTCAATAATGTCGTCAATCTTAGATTTTACTTCCATTTGTAGCCCCTTTCCTAATAAACAATAGTATAAAAATATTTTACCATGGAACCATACTCAGTGCCAAAATACTTGGCTTTTTTATAGTTTCTTTAGCTTTGCAAAAGCAGCATACATAATCTTCTGTCCGCATTCATCGAACTCCACGGTTACCTTGTAGTCTCTTGGTCCTTCCTCAAGACCGGTGACGGTTCCGATGCCGTATTTCACATGGGAAACTCTGTCTCCTTCCGAATACTCAGGTTTTGATGCGGAGGTTGGCATTCCCTTGGAAAGCCCTGCCAAAGAGCCCTTGGTATAGGTCTTGGCCGCGGATGCCAGGTAAGGCTTGTTCTGGGGCACAGCTCTTGGCTTTGGTGGTGCCGGCTTTGCCTTGATCTTGTAGGTTCCCGCAAGAGATGAACTGCCTCCTGAGAAGCTGCTGCCGGGCTTAATGGCTTTTTTAATCCCTGAGCCCCTGCCGTAGTCCTCCATGCCGCTCTCATAGGCGCCTTTTCCTCTGAAATCGTCCTCAACTCCGTCATATTCATCTATGGAGTCGCCGTCGTCATATAAAAATGCTGCCTTGGCGGACACCTTTGATTTATCCAGAAGACTTGATGGAATCTCACTTACAAAGCGGCTCACATCATTGTAAAGAGTCTGTCCTCTTACCATTCGCTTTCTGGCTGCGGTTAAGGTCAGATGTCTCTTGGCTCTGGTGATTCCAACATAGGCCAGGCGTCTTTCCTCCTCAATGCCCTCAGGATCTGAATCCTCGTTCTCAAGGGTCATATAGCTTGGGAAGGTGCCCTCTTCCATGCCCGCAAGATATACATGCTCAAACTCCAGGCCCTTGGCGCTGTGAAGGGTCATAAGAAGAACTTTCTCATTGTCCTCACCGATCCTGTCGATATCTGCCACCAGGGCAACCTCTTCCAAAAAGCCCGTGAGGGTCGGAAGCTCTATCTCATCATTTTCCTCATAGGCTGCTGCCTTGGAGATAAGTTCTCCCACGTTCTGGGCTCTGTCATTGTCTCCGCTGTCATCCTCGTCATCCAGAGTCTTAAGATAATCCATGTATCCGATGGTCTCAATGACATCCTTCATAAGCTCTTCCAGAGACATCATCTTCTGCTTGGTCCTGAAGGCTCTTATCATGGTGACAAAGTCTGTGAGCTTGGAGCTACTTCTTGATACCGCCACGATCTGATCTGCTTCGCAGAGGGCGTCAAAAAAGGTGATCTGCCTCTCGTCAGCATAGTTCTGCACATAGTCTATAGTTGTTCCGCCGATGCCTCTCTTTGGAACATTTATTATTCTCTTAACAGCCACATCATCCTTGCCGCTCTCAATTACCTTGAGGTAAGCCAGGATGTCCTTGATCTCTCGTCTTGAATAGAAGTTGGTGCCCCCCACGATATCATAAGGGATTCCCTCATGGACGAAACGCTCCTCCAGAAGACGGGACTGGGCATTGGTCCTGTAGAGAACCGCGCACTCACTGTAAGAAAGCTTGCCGTTTCTCTTGAGCTTGCCGATATCGGAGGCTATGAACTCCGCCTCATCGTAAGCTGTGTCAAACTGCATCAGCTTGGCCTTTTCTCCATCCTTCTCATCAGTCCAAAGGGCCTTGTCCTTACGTCCGTAGTTATTTCTGATAACGGCATTGGCAGCGTCCAGGATCTGCTGAGTGGATCTGTAGTTCTGCTCCAGTTTGATCACGGTAGCATCAGGATAGAACTTCTCAAAATCAAGAATGTTCCTGATGTTGGCCCCTCTGAACCTGTAGATACTCTGATCATCATCACCCACAACACAGAGGTTCTTGTATTTATCTGCCAGGAGCCTTATAAGCTCAAACTGGGCAGAGTTGGTATCCTGATACTCGTCCACCATGATGTACTTAAATCTCTCCTGATAGGAGTCAAGAACATCCGGATTATTTCTAAAAAGTTCCACGGTCTTCATGATAAGGTCGTCGAAGTCCATGGCATTATTCTTCTTAAGAGCCAGCTGATACTCGGTATAGGCCTTGGATATCTTGGATTTGATGAACTCATTTCCGGAAGCCGCATAGTACTCCTCGGGAGATACGAGATTGTCCTTGCACCTGGAAATGCTGTTGGTGATCTGTCTGAGTTTCAACTGAGTAGTTTCAAGCTGGAATCTCTTGCAGATATCCTTCAGCAGAGTCTTTGAATCATCGCTGTCATAGATAGTAAAATTGCTGTCATAGCCAAGCCTGTCGGCATATCTACGAAGGATACGCACACAGCTGGAGTGAAAGGTGGAAACCCAGATGCTCTCGGCACCGAAGCCCACGATCTTGTCTACCCTTTCCCTCATCTCCCCTGCTGCCTTATTGGTAAAGGTGATGGCCATGATGTTCCATGGGTTTACCCCACAATCGTCTATAAGATACGCAACTCTGTGAGTCAGAACCCTGGTCTTTCCCGAACCGGCACCGGCAAGGATAAGAACCGGTCCGTCGGTCTGAAAAACAGCCTGCTTCTGCTGCGCATTAAGTGTATCGTTTATTCCCATTAAATAATTCCTTTATAATCACTGATTCTTTTTCTTTTGTTTCTCTTCCTTTGCCTTGGCCTTTTCCTTGTTTTTCTCAGCAAGCTCCTTGTCCGTTATGTTATCCAGGATTTTCTCTATGAGAAGCTTTTTGATATAAACGTCATAGGATAAAAGAGATATGAAAGAGAACATCTGCATTCTCTTTTTCTCTTCTTCATCTATATCCATGTCGGAAAAAGTCTGAAGTGACCTGTCATATTTTTTCTTAAGATCCTCGATCAAAGGCTCTAACTCTTCATTCTGAAGTTCAAAGGCAGTATTGTAGATCTTACTTAAGTTCAGCTCATCATCACTTACATGAAATCGCTCCTTAAGGGGAGTTATAAGAGTCTGAATGTCATTAATGGACAAAAGATTCTTATAGTAGTAAATGAAGATCAGCAAAATAAGATGATCCTTGGAATACTTCTTCCTGACAGGTGGCGGAAGAAGGTCATTCTTGGCATAGTTATTGATCATGGTCTTGGTAAGGACCTTGTCCACGTCAGGATGTCTGGTGGTGCGCTTGAGGCGCTCAGACATAAAGGTAGTGAGCTGGTCCATATACAGATCAATATTCGGCATATCCTCCAAAGGAATCGGATTGATCCTTCCAAGGGATGCTATAACACTATTCATAAGATCATCATTATCTATAGTCATTTTCTTATGTCCTTTTTATCAAGCCTTGGCTTCTCTGGCTTCCTTCCTCATCTCTCGGGCGTTCTGGAGTGTAGCCTCTGTCAGCTTTTCTCCTCCCAGGAGCCTAGCAAGTTCCCCTGTTGAAGCTTCTTCATCGAGGGCAAATATTCCCGTTACGGTCCTGCCCTCGTCAAGTCCTTTTTCTATCATAAAATGAGTATCTGCCATGGCCGCGATCTGTGGCAGATGAGTAATGCAAATGATCTGATGATCTCTTGCCAGTTCTCCCAGCTTTCTGGAGACCTTCCATGCGGTCTTTCCGCTGATTCCGGCATCGATCTCATCAAAGATCAGAGTGCTGATGTCATCCTTATCCGCAACCACTGTCTTAAGAGCAAGCATAATTCTTGAGAGCTCACCTCCGCTGGCTATCTTCTCAAGGGGCCTTAAGGCCTCTCCGGGATTGGTGGATATCATAAATTCCACATCATCATATCCTCTCGAGGTTGCATTATCAGGATTGCTTCTAACCTCTATATTGAATCTCACATCAAGGAAATTAAGATCTATAAGTGCATCTTTAAGCTTCTCTTCAAGAACCCTGGCACCTTCATTTCTAATGGCTGAAATATCGGCACAAAGCTTTAAAACTGTCTGTTTTGAAGCCTCATATTCCCTGGTGAGTCTGTTTCTGTACTGATCAAGATCCGATAAAGTATCAAGTCTTTCCTGTTTTTCGTCGAGAGCCTTTAAAACCGCCTCAAGGCTTCCACCGTACTTATCCTTCAGGTGATTGATGATATTGAGCCTGTCCTCTGTTACCTTAAACTCCTCGTCATCAAACTCAAGGTCCTTGATATAGCCTGAAAGAGATCTGTTAAAATCGCTTAAAAGATTCTCCACATCAGAGAGCTGGTCCAGAAGTCCCTGGAGCTCCTGATCGTAGGATGCCACAGATGAAAGCTCCCTCACAGCTCTTCCTATGATGTCAGAAGCGCTTTCTTCTGATTCTCCCGATCCTGTCATGGATGATGCCGCATAGGCAGCCTCTGATATCTTGCGGCTGTTGACCATCTTGTGATAAGCATTCTCCAGCTTTTCATCTTCGCCAATAACTACCGCAGCATCCGAGATCTCCTGCACTTCAAACTCAAGGAGTTCCTGCTCCCTTATCCTTGAAGCTTCATCAATCTCTGTCTCTGACAGTTTATCAGAGATATCCTTCATTTTTTTGTACTCAGTTGAGAGTTCTTCGAAAAGGTCTTTTAACCTATCCATACAATAATCATCAAGAATCTCCATGTGTTTCTTTTTGTGAAGAAGTTCCTGATGATCATTTTGTCCGTGGATATTTATAAGAATGTTAGAGATTTCCTTAAGCTGTCTGGCTGTAACGGTCTCCCCGCCAACCTTGGACACGCTCCTGCTTCCCATCAGCTTGCGCTGAATGGTAAGACTTCCATCCTCCTCGATGGGAATGTCCATCTCTTCAAGGAGTTTCCTCTGAGCATCGCTTTCAATTCCAAAGGTCAACTCAACCAGTGCATATTCCTCCCCGGTTCTTATAAGGCTGCCGTCAGCCTTTCCTCCAAGGGCCAGGTTAACCGATCCGATCACCACAGATTTACCTGCTCCGGTCTCACCGGTTAAAATGTTCAGCCCCTTCCCAAACTCGATCTCCTGCTCCTTGATAAGAGCAAGATTTTTCACGTGTAAAGTGTATAACATATTATCCTCATCCTTCTAAAAAATGAGTTCCCCGCCTTGCCTGTTAGAGCAAATATATCGAAATGACCAGGAATCAGTTTTCCTTGATCATTTTCTGCATTTCATTCATAACCTGTGTCGCCTCTTCATTGTTCTTAAGGGCAACCATGATGGTGTCATCACCTGCGATACATCCAAGTACCTGCGGAAAATCCAGAGCATCAATAGCAGTTGCAAGAGCCATTGCCATACCTGAAACAGTTCTGACAACGATCAGGTTCTGAGCTGTATCCATGCTGAGATAGCCTGCCTTAAGTACACTTACATACTTATCCTGCATAACATCACTGTCTGCTGTGGTATAAACATATTTCTGTCTTCCGTCCTCGGTTACCTGCTTGGTAAGTTTCATCTGTCTTATATCTCTTGAAACAGTGGCCTGGGTAACATCATAGCCTGCCTGTTTAAGAAGGCATGCCAGCTGCTCCTGGGTCTCAACTACATTTTTGGCAATGATCTCGATAATCTTGTCATGTCTGTTTCTCTTCATATCAAGTCTCCTTTTCCTGAAAAGATACTAGTTCCCTGACTAGTTCATTATAATCATTTATCAAATTTTTTTCCAAGAACTTCAATGAAGCTGACTCGGTTTAGCTTGATTATCTTGGTGGTCTTTTTGGACTTGATGATCTCAATCCTGTCCCCGGTCTTGAGATTGATAACTCCGCTTCCGTCAAAGGAAGCGATCACATTCTGAGTGGAATCATCCTTCCAGGGCCCAATCTCAATGGAGATCTTGGTATCTGCCGAAAGCACCATACTTCTGGAGTTCAGAGTATGTGGGCAGATGGGGGTCACCAGTATCATATTGGCAGAGGGCTCAACTATGGGGCCTCCCGCTGACATATTGTAGCCTGTAGAACCTGTGGGGGTGGAAATAATAACACCATCCGCATGATAGCAGGCTAAAAGCATATCATTTATGTAAATATTGAAATTGATGACCTGAATCGTGGAAGATCTGGTAACCACGATATCATTAAGGGCATAGTCCTTTTTCTCGCCTATGCTTCCCTTTATCATCATTCTTTCTTCTGTGTAAAAATCCCCTGAAAGAATTCTCTCAAGAGCTTCATCAATACTGCCCTTTTCAACCTCTGCAAGATATCCCACGGTTCCAAGATTAACACCGATAAGCGGAATATCCATAAAAGCAATGCTCCTGGCAGCCTGAAGCATAGTACCGTCGCCCCCGAGAACAATGACGCAGTCCGTATTCTCCGGAATAGTACTCATAAACTTCCTGGCCCCCGTGGTATCCACCGGAGTTTTCAGATCCTCCGCGATGTCACAGGTCTTCCCCCGAGCCAGAAGATAGTCCCTTATATAATGCGTAACCCCCAGGTCCGCATCTTTACTCTTATTAGTAACTATGCAAAAGTGTTCCATTCTTACACATCCAGATTTCCATGGGCCGCTGCCACGGTTTTTGTTATGAGGTCATTCATTTCTTTGGTATGTGAAAATCCGCTTTTCTCTGCTTCTATATCATGAAGCTTCTTCTCTCCCTCCGCCTCGGTGAGCTCTGCCACCTCTTCGTTCATCTCGGGATTCTTTCTGATATGAACCAGATATTCTATATTTCCCTCAGGTCCCTTGATAGGAGAAAAATCCAAATGCAGAACCTCAAATCCTGCAATGGCGGTAAAATCTATGATTCTGTGAACTACTTCCTCGTGAACCTTAGGTTCTCTGACAACGCCCTTTTTACCAACCTTCTCTTTTCCCGCTTCAAACTGGGGCTTGATAAGGCACACCATCTCGCCGCCGTCCTTAAGAAGGCGTCTTGCTGGAAGAAGGATCTTGGTCAGGGAGATAAAAGACACATCACAGGATGCAAAATCAAGATCATCCTGAATGTCATCCCTTACCATATATCTGAAGTTGGTCTTTTCCATGCAGACCACTCTCTCATCACTTCTCAGCTTCCAGTCCAGCTGGCCGTGGCCCACATCCACGGAATACACCTTTGTGGCACCATTCTGCAACATGCAGTCCGTAAAGCCTCCGGTGGAAGCACCTATATCCATGCAAACCTTATCTTTTAAAGAAAAATCAAAATTCTTAACTGCCTTTTCGAGCTTAAGACCGCCTCTGCTGACGTAGGGGAGCTTCTCTCCTCTGACCTCCAGGGAAGTGATCTTATCCTCTGAAAATGTAGTTCCCGGCTTGTCCTCACGCTGACCGTTAACAAAAACGTCACCGGCCATAATAAGTGTCTTGGCCTTCTCTCTGGAAGGTGCAAGTCCTCTTTCTACCAGAAGGACATCCAGTCTCTCTTTATCCTTAGCCATAAATCACCTTTGTATCTCTCGTAATACTCTTTCCGCAATGGATTCCGCATCAATGCCCAGCTCTTCCCTGAGTTTGTCAACATTTCCATGGGTTACAAACTTATCCGGGATCGCGATCTGAAGCACGGTTGCATCCAGTCTGTGCTCATCAATATATGCTCTTACCTTCTCACCGAAACCGCCACTGGCTACATTCTCTTCCATGGTCACAAACAGCTTGTGGTCCCTGGAGGCCAGATGAACGTACTCAGTATCTATAGGCTTAACAAATCTCGCATTCACAAGGGAGCATCTGATTCCGCTGTTCTTAAGGATCTCCCTTACCTGCTCGGCGATCTTGACCATGGAGCCCACAGCCATAAGGCAGACATCCTTCTCCTCGTAAATAGGCTCACATTTGCCATACTCAATAGGAGCTCTGAAATCAGAAAGGCCCGCATAAGCATTGCCTCTTGGGTATCTGATGGCCACAGGAGAGCCAAGATTGACCGCAAATTTGAGCATATCCGAAAGTTCCCATTTATTCTTGGGAGCCATAATAGTCATATTGGGCATTGAAGAAAGAAATGACAGATCAAAAATACCCTGATGGGTCTCTCCGTCGCTTCCTACCAGTCCGGCTCTGTCAATGGCAAAGGTAACCGGTAAATTCTGGAGGCACACATCCTCCAAGATCTGATCATAAGCCCTCTGTAAAAATGAGGAATATACTGCAAAAACAGGCTTGTATCCGCCGGCTGCCAGGCCCGCCGCAAAGGTAACCGCATGCTCCTCTGCAATTCCTGCATCCACAAATCTGTCGGGATACATATTCCTGAATCTCTTAAGTCCTGTTCCGTCAGCCATGGCTGCTGTTATAGCCACAACCTTGTCATCCCTTGCCCCAAGCTTACACATAACAGTGCTGAAAATATCCTGATAGTTGGCTGTGGTCCTGGGATTTCTGGGAAGTCCGTTCTCCACGATAAAAGGCTCCGTGCCATGGAATCTGGCAGGATGTCTCTCTGCGGGTTCATAGCCCTTACCCTTCTTGGTCATAACATGGATCATAACCGCCTTTTTGACCTTGCGGGCCTCCTTGATGGTTCTTACAAGGGCAGCGGTATTATGTCCGTCCACAGGCCCCAGATAGGTAATTCCCAGGTTCTCAAATACCATTCCCGGAATGAAGAGCTGCTTGAAACTGTTCTTGGCACGTCTGATGCCGTCTACCATCTTGGGATTGGAGTTACGAAGCTGCTCATACACATCCCATTTAAGATTAAGATATCCTTCCGCAGTACGGACGGAATCCAGGTATCTTCTCATTCCTCCAACGCTCTCGGAGATGGACATCTCATTGTCATTTAGAATAATAATGTAATTGGTCTCCAGCTTTGCCGCATTGTTAAGGGCCTCATAGGCCAGGCCTCCTGTGAGGGAGCCGTCACCTATAACTGAAACAACGGCGTAATCCTCTCCCATGAGGTCTCTTGCCTTGACCATTCCAAGTCCTGCTGAAATGGAGGTCGAGCTGTGTCCCGTATCAAAGCAGTCCGTGTCAGATTCACATCTCTTGGGGAATCCGCTGATTCCTCCATACTGCCTCAAGGTGTCAAACTGATCCTTTCTTCCTGTAAGAAGCTTATGGGTATAGGACTGATGTCCCACGTCCCAGATAATCTTGTCCTTTGGAAGATCCAGAGCTATATGAAGAGCCATGGTAAGCTCAACGGTTCCAAGGTTGGAAGCAAGGTGGCCGCCTGTCACCGATATTTTTTCTATAAGAAAATCCCTTATTTCCTGAGCAAGTTCAGGATATTTGGTCTGGGGAATTCCCTTTATATCACCTGTTTTATTTATCTCATCCAGAAGCATTGTCGGCTCCTTTCGCTGTCATTACTTGTTCCTGTAAATAAGGTATTCAAAAAGCTTGTCCAAAAAGCTTCCGTCAAAGCCAAGCTCTGCCAAAATAGCTGAAGCCTCATCGGATAATTCTTTGACCTTGTTCTTGGCATTTTCCATACCATAAAGGCTTACATAGGTGGTCTTATTGTTTTTCTCATCAGAGCCTACAGGCTTTCCCAGCTCTTCCTGATTACCCACAATATCAAGGATATCGTCCTGAATCTGGAAGGCTATTCCAACATTGCTGCCGGCTTTTTCAATCATCTTAACCTGTTTGTCAGCCGCGCCGCCTAGAATTGCTCCTATCATAAGGGAAGACTCTATAAGAGCTCCGGTCTTGTTTTCATCAATATATGAGAGAACATCCTTCATCTCATCACTGCCAAGATCGGCATTTTCCGCCATGATATCTGCGCACTGGCCGCCTACCATGCCATAGATACCGGCCTTGGTGGCAAGAACATCAAGGGCTGATAAAAATCTGTTCTTATTTGCACCGTCATAATCCGGCAGCTCCCCGGCTGACATTGCCCCCTTTACAGCTGTCTCGAAAGCGAAATTCAAAAGTCCGTCACCGGCCAATGTTGCCATTCCTGCACCGTATACCGCATGTGTGGTCTTTCTTCCCCTTCTGTACTCATCATTATCCATGCAGGGAAGATCATCATGAACCAGTGAATAGGTATGTATCATCTCAATAGCCGCAAGAAAAGGCTCCACAACAGTTTCATCTGCATTTTCAGAAAAAAGTCTGTAGGCCTCCAGCATCATAACAGGTCTGAGCCTCTTTCCCCCTGCCAGAAGACTGTAGTTCATGGCTTCGATACAGATCTTTGCATATCCCTCTTCTTTGGGCAAAAACTTCTTTAAAACATCTTCTATGTGAGCTGCTCTTTCCAGCAGTTCTTTCTCAAATGACTGATCCGGCATTTATTCAAAATCCTCCAGGCTTCCATCCTCAGATATTTTCTGAACCTTCTGTTCCACTACCGCAATAGCCTCGTGGCAGCTCTTTAAAAGCTTCATTCCCTCCTGGTATTCCTTAAAGGAATCCTCAAGAGTAATATCCTCGTCCTCAAGAGCCTTTATCTTTTCCTCTATCATCTTGAAGGCAGCCTCCACTGAGAAGTTCTGCTCTTCCTCATTTGTTTTCTTCCTTGTTGCCATATTTACCTCAGTTTCTGTCAATTAAACGGCTGCCTGTAACTGTGGCATCGATAACACCGTCAGTCACATATACTTCTATCCTGTCTCCCTCGGAAACATCCCCGGTGCTTCTAACGTTTTTACCACCGGCATCGGTTGTGTACGAATATCCGCCCTTAAGTCTGTCCAGAGGAGACAAGCCCTTTAGCTTCTCAATATCAATATCAAGCCTGTGGCGCAGGGAAACAATTCGCCTGTCCATCAGTGCCTTCAGGGTATCTTCATACTGATCCATACGAAGATACTGTTCTTTTATCTTACCGGCGGGACTCAGGAGCCTCAGCGTCTCTGAAAAGCGCTCTATCCTATGCCTGTAGCCGCTTATCTTCTTATCCATGTTTTTATACAGGATAGCTGAATAGTCCTCCAGATCCTGCACAAATCTCTCATACTCAAAAACTGCGAGCTCCGCAGCCGCAGACGGCGTAGGTGCCCTTCTGTCCGAGACATAATCTGCTATAGTTGTATCTGTTTCATGTCCGACTGCTGAAATAATGGGAATTGGGCAGTCAAAAATAGCCTGTGCGACTATTTCTTCATTAAACGCCCATAAATCTTCTATAGAACCTCCGCCTCGTCCAACGATGATCACATCAACTTGCTGCTGTGCTAAGGTCTCTATGCCCCTGACAATACTCTCAGCGGCCTGATCCCCCTGTACGATGGCAGGATAAAGAATAATCTGAATATGTGGATTTCGCCTGGTCGCAACATTGATGATATCGCGAACAGCTGCCCCGGTAGGAGCGGTCACAACCCCAAGAGTTCTTATAAATGCCGGAATAGGCTGTTTGTACTCCTCTGCAAACATACCCTGTTCCAATAGCTTTTTCTTTAACTCCTCATACTTCTCATAAAGAGTTCCGGCTCCGTCAAGCTCTATCTCTCTTGCATAGAGCTGATATTTGCCGTCTCTCTCATAAACGGTAACCGAACCGGTCGCCTTAACCTGCTGGCCTTCCTTCATCCTGAACCTAAGGCCGCCCCGCTCTGCATCTGAGCGGAACATGACACAGGAAATAGCCCCTCCGGCATCCTTAAGAGTAAAATATATGTGGCCGGAGGAATGATATTTACAATTGCTCACCTCTCCCTTGATAGTTACGGATCTAAGGAGAAAATCCTGAGTGAACATATTTTTTACATATGCATTAACCTGTGAGACTGTATATTCACTGCGCAAATTTAGCTAACACTCCGTTTACGAAGGCCGGAGAACCATCCTGCCCATACTTCTTGGCAAGCTCAACCGCCTCGTTGATTGCTACTCCTGTAGGTACGGATTCGTCGTACTTGATCTCGTACACAGCAAGTCTGATAATTGTAAGGTCCACCTTGGCCATACGACCGGTGTCCCAGCCCTGAGTTTTCTCATTGATAGCCGCATCGATCTCTTCGAGTTTCTCGGCGATCTTCTCATATTTATCTCTGATGTAATCCGCATCAGTCTTGGAAAACTCTACATCGCCTGTTGTAGCATAAAGCTCTTCCTGTTCAGGCATATCTTCTATTGGATTAAATTCAACACGAAAAAGAAGCTCAAATATCTTCTCTCTCAGCATACTTCTATTCATAATATTGTCCATTCCTAATATTCAAAAGGTTGTGTTAAGTTTCATGACTTGGGCATTGTGATTCCGGCGATCCTGACATTGACATCAGTAACATCAAGACCTGTCATATTCTCGATTGTTGTCTGAACCCTTGTCTGTACCTGCTGACATGTAGCAGGAATATTGAATCCGTAAGCCATCATAAGTGCAAGATCAACCTTGACCTCAGATGCGGCAACCACTACCTTGGCTCCCTTGGAAAGGTTCTTCCTGCTGACCTTCTCAAGTACATCACTTGTATAATTACCGGCCATGGCAGATACTCCGTCCACCTCAAGAGCTGCAAGGGCTGCAATTCTTGCCACCACATCATCAGCAATCTTGACTGTTCCAACCTCAGCTAATTCTTTTCCCATTATACATACCTCGCATAAATTTTGTATAAACATACATATTCAGTATATCACATTATAGCCAGAATATCATAGTTTTGGTATCTGCAAATGTTGTATAAGATACAACTCCCGTTTCATCATGCAAATAATTGAATACTCCCCTGTCGGTTATGAGCATCTGGAATAATGCATCATATACAGCATCCGACGCACATTTGATAGTAACGTTCTCACTACCGTCGGCGTAGCGCCTTTCAAAAAGCTCTTTTATAAGAGCAGGCTCAGCATAGGTAAAATATTCATCCTCTCTGACATAATAATTATCCTTCATGCTATTGCAGACCGGCATATAGACCAGATCGGAAATCTGATGATTTTTGCTGATCTCCTGAGTCGAAACATTGAGATAATCATAGTTCACGGAAGGGAACTTGGTACTGTCAGCGGATTCCCCGGCACTGGTCTGATAAGAGGCATCTCCCCAAGTCACATCCATGTAATAGTATGCATCATTGCAAAGCACCAGGTTCCATGCATGTCTCACACCTGTGGAATTCTTGGTGGTAACCGTACCTGTGACCAATGTGCAGGGTATTCCCAGCTTGTTCAAAAGGTACTGCGCAGCCTTGGAGTATCCGTTGCATACGCTTCTTCCGTCGATGAAGACAGAGCAGATATTCTGGTTATCAATTGCATTCACATCATAGTCGGTGTTCTCAATGATGTAGTCATACACATACTTTATTGCATAATAATCATCTGTGGATGAAGGAGCTCCGGCAAGACAGGCATTAACAGCTTCATTCAAAAGTTTCTGCCTTCTCTCCACTTCTTCTCTATCGTACAGATAATTCCCGGTAAAAGTAATCTTGGTGATAACATTATCCAGGGTATAATTGGTATACTGATACCCATCCACATAAAAAATCTCGGGATGGTCCGTCATTACATAGTCAAAAACCAGCTCAATGGCCTCATCGCTGGTTGTGGAAACCGGAACATCCTCTCCCATGGCCTGCATGATGATCAGCAGCTCCGCGTAAAGAGTTTTACCGGATCCTGTCAGTCTCTCATAGGCGTAGTTGCCTTCCTGCTGTCTTTTAACAGCCTCCAGATTCTCTTCTGTTATTCCAACCTGCTCTCTGGCAGAACGAAGCCTTGCATCCGCTTCGGAATCCTTGAGCTTTTTATAACTGGACATAAAGGAAGCATCAGCCTCTGTCATATCCTCTCGGTCAGTTCTTTCCTCGGAAAGAACTGCACCGTCGCTCATGCCGGTTCCTGTTTCCGATGAGGAAGCCATATCTTCATTGTCCTCAACGTAATAAATCAGCTGTGGCTCCGCCGGTACATCCTCGGAAATGACATAAGAATATTCGGTTGCCGAAGAAGCCTCTTCATCCTGATATACATCAGGATTTCTGATACCCAAATCTCTCAGGTATTGATCCCAAGCCTCGCTTCCGCAACCGGACAGCACACTGACAGAAATAATAACACTGCTCATTAAGGCAGTGACTTTTTTAAATCCGAGATGCCTTCTAAGCAAATATTCCCCCCTGCTCATAAGAAATCAGTTCTTCTTAAACTCAGAAAGAACCAATCCTTTATTTCTTTCCATGGTCATGCCGACACTCCACTCATTGATGAAAAGAAGAAGGGGTCTGTCATGCATATCCTTGATCTTCTTCATATCGGAAGTGCCCACAAGAGTAGTCATGTCAATATCGTCATTATCTACCCACCTGATATATTCATAAGGCAGACTTTCCAATATTATGTCTACATTGTACTCGCTCTCAAGTCTGAATTTCAAGACATCAAACTGAAGCACACCTACAACGCCCACAATGATCTCCTCAAGACCGGTATTGAACTCCTGGAAGATCTGAATGGCACCTTCCTGAGCGATCTGAGTGATACCCTTAACGAACTGTTTACGCTTCATGGTATCTACCTGTCTTACTCTTGCAAAATGCTCAGGAGCAAAGGTAGGAATTCCTTCGTAAACTATATTTTCCTTGGGCATGCACACTGTATCACCGATGGAGAAGATTCCGGGATCAAATACACCCATGATATCTCCGGCATAGGCCTCGCTGAGGATCTTTCTCTCATCAGCCATAAGCTGCTGAGGCTGTGAAAGACGCATAACCTTGCCGCTCTGAACATGCTTAACTTCCTTATCGGCATCATATCTGCCTGAGCAGATACGCATAAATGCTACTCTGTCTCTGTGGGCCTTGTTCATGTTGGCCTGGATCTTGAATACGAAAGCTGAAAAATCTCTGTCAAGAGGATCGATAACCTCTCCGTCAGCTGAGGTTCTTCCTGTAGGAGGAGTAGCCATCTTAAGGAAGTGATGAAGGAACAGTTCTACACCGAAGTTCTGAAGAGCTGAACCAAAGAATACAGGAGTAAGCTGTCCTGCTCTTACCTTCTCAAGGTCATACTCTGCACCTGCTCCGTCCAAAAGCTCGATCTCACCCACAAGCTTGTCATAAGCGTCCTGACCGATCTCGCTGTCTATCATTGCCTTGTCGTCAAGGCCAATGATTGTTTCTTTTCCTTCCTTGGTTCCCTTCTGGGTCTCTGAGAAAGTAACGATATGTCCTTCTCTTCTGTCGTAGATACCCTTGAAGTTCTTACCTGAACCGATAGGCCAGTTCATGGGGCATGTGGCGATTCCAAGGTTGTTCTCAATATCATCAAGAAGATCAAAGGTGTCCATGGCATCTCTGTCCAGCTTGTTGATGAATGTAAAGATCGGAATATGGCTCATGGCGCAGACCTTGAAAAGCTTTCTGGTCTGAGCCTCAACACCCTTGCTGGCATCGATAACCATGACAGCAGAGTCGGCAGCCATAAGTGTTCTGTAAGTATCCTCTGAGAAATCCTGGTGTCCCGGTGTATCAAGGATGTTGATGCAGCAGCCCTCGAAGTTGAACTGAAGAACTGAAGAAGTAACAGAAATACCTCTCTGCTTCTCGATCTCCATCCAGTCGGAAACCGCATGTCTGGCTGTAGCCTTACCCTTAACGCTTCCTGCCATGTTAATGGCTCCGCCGTACAAAAGGAACTTCTCAGTAAGTGTCGTCTTACCTGCATCGGGGTGGGAAATGATCGCAAAGGTTCGGCGCTTGTTTATCTCATTTATTGTTTCTTTTGTGTTACTCATAAATAATCCTTTACCAAGCAAGAGGCCGGCATGTTGTGACATTCCGGCCCCCAAAATATTTAACTTCTTAAATCCAAATTCAAGATCAGTTGTTAGCTACATCCTTCATTGAGAAGCTGATTCTTCCCATCTTGTCCTTGCCAAGGCATACAACTGTAACTGTATCGCCAAGAGTAAGAACATCCTCAACACGGTCGATTCTCTCCTTGGAGATCTTGCTGATGTGAACCATGCCCTCTTTGCCGGGAGCAAACTCAACAAATGCACCGAACTCCTTTATGCTTACAACTTTACCTGTGAAGATCTGGCCCTTCTCAAAGTCTGAAACAATGATGTTAACCATGTCTACAGCCTTCTGGATCATCTCCTGATCCTCGCCGCAAACTGATACCTTACCATCATCTGTGATATCAATCTTAACACCTGTACGAGCGATGATCTCGTTGATGGTCTTTCCTCTCTGGCCAACAACATCACCGATCTTCTCAGGATCGATCTGAACTGAAACAATCTTAGGAGCGTACTTGGATACTTCCTTACGAGGCTCTGCAATAGCCTTGCTCATGCACTCATCCATGATGAAGAATCTGGCCTCACGGCACTGTGCAATAGCTGTCTCAACAATAGGCTTTGTAAGACCGTGGATCTTGATATCCATCTGAATAGCTGTGATACCGTCCTTAGTACCTGTTACCTTGAAGTCCATATCTCCGAAGAAGTCCTCAAGACCCTGGATATCTGTAAGTACTACGAAATCATCATCTGTGTCGCCTGTTACAAGACCGCAGCTGATGCCTGCAACCATCTTCTTGATAGGAACACCGGCAGCCATAAGTGACATGCAGGATGCGCAGGTTGAAGCCATTGATGTTGAACCGTTGGACTCAAAGGTCTCTGATACGGCACGGATTGCATAAGGGAACTCCTCAACGCTTGGAAGAACGGGAAGAAGTGCTCTCTCAGCAAGAGCTCCGTGTCCGATCTCTCTACGTCCGGGTCCTCTGGAAACCTTGGTCTCACCTACTGAATAAGCAGGGAAGTTGTACTGATGTACATATCTCTTGTCAGCTGCGAAGGAATCCAGTCCCTCAACCTTCTGAGCCTCTGAAAGAGGAGCAAGAGTTACTACATCACAGATCTGTGTCTGTCCACGAGTGAACATAGCACTTCCGTGTACTCTGGGGATAAGATCAACCTCAGCAGCAAGAGGTCTGATCTGCTTGATCTCACGGCCGTCAGGTCTCTTGTGATCCTTGAGGATCATCTTACGAACGGTCTTCTTCTCATACTGATAAATAGCCTCACCGAGAATCGCAAGCCACTCTTCGTTGTCTGCAAACTTCTCTGTAAGTCTGTCTGTAATATCTGCAATGTTGCCCTCTCTGGTCTGCTTGTCGTCTGTAAATACAGCCTTCTCCATTTCTTCCGGAGGAACAACTTCCTTGATAGCTGCGAAAAGCTCTTCAGGAACTGCACAGCTTGTGTACTCGTGCTTAGGCTTACCAACCTCAGCTACGATACCCTTGAAGAACTCTATGATCTGAAGGTTAACATCATGAGCCTTGTAGATAGCTTCCTTCATCTTCTCCTCAGGGATCTCGTTGGCACCGGCCTCGATCATGATAACCTTCTGTCCTACAGATGCTACTGTAAGCTTGAGGTCACCGGTGTTCCACTGCTCCTGAGTAGGGTTAACGATAAGCTCACCGTCGATCATACCTATCTGTGTCATAGCACAAGGGCCGTCGAAAGGAATATCTGAAATAGAAACTGATACTGATGCACCGAGCATAGCTAAAAGCTCAGGTCTGCACTGAGGATCAACAGCCATAACCATTGTCTCGATAGTTACGTCATTTCTGTAATCCTTAGGGAAAAGAGGACGCATAGGACGGTCGATAACACGGCTTGTGAGGATAGCGTTCTCAGAAGGCTTACCCTCTCTCTTGTTGTATCCGCCGGGGAACTTGCCTACAGCGTAGAACTTCTCACCATACTCTACTGAAAGAGGGAAGAAGTCGATTCCGTCTCTTGGCTTAGCTGATGCTGTAGCTGTGCAAAGAACGGTTGTATCACCGTACTGCATGAATGCGCATCCGTTAGCCTGTTTTCCTACCTTGCCGATCTCAACCTTGAGTGTACGACCAGCCAGTTCCATTGAATAAGTCTTTACCATTTTTCTCTCCTTAATCTCCCTGCTCATCCGCGATCCATCATCCGTAAGTACGCTTCAGGGGCGTGTGCAGGCTTTGTCATGTTGATAGTGAGTGCATTTTTATCCATGATATCTTGGATTGCTCCATGCTGCGCATTTTCACAATCCAGCAAACATTCGGAATCCGCACCATAGTGCTACTTCCTCATGTTTGTTAGGTCTTCAAGGTCATAATAAATATCGCACAAGTGTGATATTTATTATAACTTTGAATCCCAATATCATGTTACAAAAACGCATAAAAGCGGAATAGGCTGATTTGCATCAGCCTTATCCCGCTTTTTTTAATTCATGAATTACTTTCTGAGACCAAGATCAGCGATGAG
The DNA here is from genome assembly GCF_000621605.1 of Butyrivibrio sp. MC2021. Taxonomy (GTDB): domain Bacteria; phylum Bacillota; class Clostridia; order Lachnospirales; family Lachnospiraceae; genus Butyrivibrio. The sequence goes on from NZ_JHXX01000001.1 coordinate 843,418, forward strand.
CTTACGATAAGCCTCGATGTCCTTCTTCTTGAGGTAACCAAGAAGGCTACGTCTCTGACCAACCATCTTAAGAAGACCTCTTCTTGAGTGGTGATCCTTAGGGTTCTTCTGAAGGTGCTCATTGAGCTCCTGAATTCTCTCTGTAAGGATAGCTACCTGAACTTCCGGTGAACCTGTATCTCCGGCCTTTCTGGCAAACTTGTTGATAACTTCTGTTTTCTTTTCCTTTGTAATCATGTTTTTTCTCCTTATAAAACTATAATCCTGAAATCCGCCCGGTACACAGATGCGGTTGGAGTATCCAACATCCGAGTATTGGGTAGTTTCTGTAACTATTGCGGACATTTTGTCAGCAACTAACATATACTATCATAAATTCCCCGCATTGTAAAGTAGACCGCCCTTTGGTGATAATATATGCTACCTCTAAAAGTCTTTCTGCTTCCGATCTTGTAGGTAACATAATCATCACCTCTCTCCCCAGGCAACAAAGGTCCCCGGATCTTTGGGGAGCTTGAGAACTCCATCTACCATATGCTCCAAAAGAATTTCTCTTACTCTTTCCCTTGGAAGGGTGCAGGATTTTTCAAAAGTAATCCCCGAATAAATATAGTCCATAAGATCATCAATATTCGTTACTTCCAATGAGTCTTTATACCGCTCTATCTCCACATTTAAAAAGAAAGGCTCCAGTTTCTCACCGCCGTTTTCCAGTGAAAAGCTGTTTGAATATGATATATCCTGATTCAAATACTTTACAACCGTCTCCAGTATTCCGTTATGTCCGGAGGTTCCGGCATAGAAATACCCGTTTGGTTTCAATACTCTGCGCACCTCTGCGACAGCCTTGTTTATATCCGGAACATGGTAGAGCATGCAGTTCGCAATTACTATATCAAAAGAATTATCCTCATAAGGAATATCCTGGATATCAATTACCTTATAATCGACATTTGGCAGTTCTCCAAGCCTTTCTCTAGCTTCTGAAAGCATGCCTTCGCTCATATCTGACAAAACAAGCTGTGAAAAGCGGCTAATCTCCTCCTTGTGATTAATCCACATTGCAGCATTGCCGGCACCAAGTTCTAGGACTCTCATGCCATCTTCAAGCTTCATCACTGTAAAATACCAGTTATGAAGCCCCATCTTGTTAGTTGAATACTTATCATGAATTGAGATTCTTGTGCTAAGTCCATTTGAATTCTTGTACTGATTTTTTACGAATTTTTCATCGTTGATCCAAATATTTCCCATACCATTCTCCTTTTATGATGTTTTATTCTTGTTGCTGTTCATATGGTAAAGGCTGCCCCAAGGGCTGAGTCAACTACTTTTTCAACTGATTTATTGTCCAATTATCTGTACCTCTCAGTTCCAAAATTCATGTTCTTCATGACGTAGCAAGAAGGATCCTGCTCTCTCTAAGGGTCTTGGACTGGTCATAATCGTATTCTATAGTGTTGATGTTGGCGTGGGGATATAACTGTCGAAGTTTCTTAAGAACCCCTCGCTCCGCCACATGGCTTACAAGGCATCCAAAGGGGTGAACAATAAGGATCTTATCATAGCCCTGCTCTATCATATGCATGGCCTCTGCCATAACGAGCCAGCCGTCGCCTATGTTGTAGTATTCGCTTAGAATATCCACGGACTTTTTTCTCATCTCATCAAAGCTTCCGTCAGCGTAGAAACCATTCTTTTCAAGGAGACGGCTCATCTTGCGCTGCATGCCCTTGAGGTAGTCGATTATCTTCTGGTAGATCGCCAGCTCAGCCCCGGAAGCGTTATTAAGCTCCGCGGACTTCATCTCCGTGAACATCACATAGGTACAGTAGTTTAAAAAGCCTTCCATTCTGTATTCCATTTCATTATCCGCAAGGAACTGCTCCAGATGCCTGTTTCCTATGGGCGAACACTTGATGTATATCTCTCCCGAAATACCAACCCTGGTAAGCTTTTTCTCATCTCGGGAATAACGTTCTATCCTGAGGAAATCATCTATGATCTCCTGGTATCTCTTTTCCCTGAAAAAGAGATTCTTGCCTGCTGCTATGTCCGCAGAAATCCTTTTGTTCCAATCATCGTAGATGCATTTAGCCTGTCCCGGAATCTTCTCATAGGGCCTTATCTGCTGATAAAGTGTCATCAAAAGATCACCATAGCATACAGCAGCAACGGCGCCAAACAGCATCTTAGGACTGATCTTAAAGCCCGGATGCGCTTCTGAGCCTCGGAAATTCAATGACAGAACCGGAATCTTATATCCACTTTTCTTAACGCACTGAATGATCAAATCATAGTAATTACCCGCCCTGCAGGCGCCGCCGGCCTGAGGCTCAAGGATAGCCATATGCTCCTTGTCCGTATTATTTGATTCAATATGAGCCATGAGATTGCCGATGATATCCATTGCACAGGTGCAATAACCGGAATTAACCAAAGACAGCATATTGTCCGGAAACTCATCATATTCCGGAACAATGCCAAGCTTATAGCCGCCCAGTCCAAAGGCGGCAATGAGAAAATCATTATGATAATGGAGCATGTCAGGCATATAGATAGTATGAGTCCTCTTCATGCTCCTAGAAAAAAACGTATTATCTTTGTTCATTTATTACTTCCCGCCAACACTACTTACAAAAATAAGGCATTGGAATATTACTTCCAATGCCTTACATCATATACAAACCGCGGGAATTATTCAACACTATTTATCAGTGCAAATATCTCTGCCTTGATCTTTTTATTTGTCTCCAGAGCATTCTCTCTGCTATCCCTGTTGGAATAGAAGTAGAACTTGATCTTAGGCTCTGTGCCTGAAGGTCTAACTGCAAACCAGCTGCCGTTATCAAGGAACAGTCTGATGGCATTCTGAGGAGGAATGTCCTCGTAGCCCTTGATGTAGTCTATAACCTTCTCAACCTTGGCTCCTGCAACCTCTGTAGGAAGGTTCTCTCTGAACCACTTCATCATGCGCTGAATACGCTGTGCTCCGGGAATTCCCTCCAGAACCATATTGGGTTCATCCTCAGCAAAGAAGCCGTATTTTGCATAAATCTCCTGAAGAACATCCCAAAGAGTCTTGCCCTGCTTACGATAGTAAGCAGCTGCCTCTGCCACCAGCATACCTGCTGAAATACCGTCCTTATCGCGGATATCCTCGCAAACAGCATATCCTACAGACTCCTCGTAGCCAAAGAGATATGTGTATCCGTTCTCATGAAGATAAGGAATCTTGCCGCAGATGTTCTTAAATCCTGTAAGGGTCTCAAACATCTCTACGCCATAGGCCTTGGCCATAATGGTTGAAAGAGTTGATGTAACGATGGACTTGACCATTGCTCCCTTGGCAGGAAGTGTGCCGGCGTCCTTTCTTCCCTCAAGGACGTAATTAACAAGAATATATCCTGTCTGGTTACCGTTAAGTGGAATATAATTGCCCTTGTCATCCCTGATTTCAATGGCAAATCTGTCGGAATCCGGGTCGGTAGCCATTAAAAGCTCAGCGCCAAACTCTCTTCCGTACTGCTCAGAGAGCTTGAAGGCCTTGGGATCCTCAGGATTGGGATATCCTACTGTTGTAAAATCAGGATCAGGATTTTCCTGCTCAGGAACTATCTTCCAGTTGTTAAAGCCTCTGTCGGTAAGCATCTGTCTGAAAGGAATAGAACCGCAACCGTTAAGAGGGGTGTAAACCAGCGGAATAGAAAGATCCAGCTCATCTCCCTCATGAATAGCCATGCCCTCGATCTTATCAAGGTACTCTCTGTCGTACTCCTCTCCAAGCACTGTGATCATACCTGACTTAACGCCCTCGTTAAAATCAGATTTCTTAATGCCGTTCCAGATATCAACAGCGTTGATCTTCTCTGTCATGCCATCGGCAACGTCAGATGAAACCTGGCATCCGTCATCCCAATAAGCCTTGTAGCCATTGTACTCCTTAGGATTGTGGGAAGCAGTGATATTGATTCCGGAAACAGTGCCAAGTCTTCTTATCATGAATGCCAGCTCCGGGGTGGGGCGAAGATCCGGGAAGGTATAAACCTTGATGCCGTTAGCCGCAAAAATCCCCGCTGCCAGCTGTGAAAACTCCTTTGAAAAATGTCTTGGATCATGGGCAATGATAACGCCCTTCTCCATATTTTCCTTGCCGGACTCTACGATATAATCGGCAATACCCTGAGAAGCCTTGCCCACGGTAAAGAAATTCATCATATTGGTTCCTGCGCCAACCTTACCTCTAAGGCCCGCAGTTCCAAATGCAAGATCCTGATAAAAACGCTCCTCGATCTCTTTCTCGTTGTCCTTTATGCCAAGAAGCTCGGCCTTAAGGGGGTCATCCTCTGAAAGATGCTCAAGCCATTCGTTATATCTTGCTTTATAATCCATATTTTATCCTCCGTTGTTTTTTGTATTACCCTATATCAAACAAATTTTATCATATTTAGGCACCTTCTGCACGTTAATGCGTCAGTGTCTCTCGTGTTCATTTTCAAACTTTTCGCAGAATCTTCCTGAAAAGGATGGCTTCTCATCGCCCATGTTAAGGTGGGTAATGTCACCGACTCTCAGAGTTCTGAAGGATACAAAGCCCTTTTCCCTCTCCTCTGTAACCACCTCCGTCACAGATGTGGGAGCCGTAGCAAGAAACTGCATTGTCACAAAGGGGGATACGTTCCATAGTCTTGATAAAAGGACCGCAGTGATACCAAAGTGACAAAACAGCGCAATGACCTTGTCATTCCCTTGCCCCGCTCTGTAAATAAGCCCTTCTCTCCTGTATCCGTTATCCTCAAGAAATTTGTCAAAGGAAGCGATCACATAGTCGTACTTGGAAAGCATATCGCTGGTCTTAACAAGCTCTGACTCTCTCCATGCATTCGCATCAAAGAGCTCAGGGTGCTCCGCAAGATAAGAGGGAAGAATGTCCCATACAATGCGCTTTTGGTACTCTCCGGTCTCAGGGTCTGTCTTAAGTTCATTGGCATAGGCCCTTCTTACGTTCTCGGACCTGTTGGGATCAAACTCTGCAGGAAACTCCCGAAGCCAGTCAAAAGTAACCGCCTCTTTTCCGAGAACATCGAGAGAATACCTGGCGGTATCTCTGGCTCTTCCAAGAGGCGACTGATATACATCATCAATTCCAAAGGTATCTATAATATCCGCAAGTAATCCTGCCTCAACTTTTCCCTTCTCAGTTAAGGTGTCATGCTCGTAATCCGGATCTCCGTGTCTTATAAACAAGAGTCTCATTCTGCTTCTCCTGTCATTTTCTTAATCTCGTCGACTCTTTCGCCGGCCTTTTTAACCATCTTGAGCTTATTGCCATTTTCCGTAACAAAAACATACTTGGCTGCAGCCTCAATATATTCGCCAAGTTCATAATTGATATCACCCAAAAGCATGGAGTCAGCCACCTTGGTAATAGTAGAAGTAATATGTCTGCCGGTTACTTCCTCCATCAACTTTTTAGCATCTTCAAAACGCCCCTCTTTATAGGCGATAAGAACTTCCTGCCTGAGAAGATCGTCCTCGATTATCGCTTTAGCGGCGTTATTCAGTTTCAGAGTTTCAGAAGCCTCTTTTATCTGCTTATTCATTTCAAGAAACTCATCATATCTGTCCGTTGAATAATAGATTCTGCCAAGGTTACTTTTTAAACTCACCTTGTATTTATCTTTTTTGCTTCTTGCAAGGGCCTCCTTGGCTCTCATTTCGGCAGTATCATAATCCTCTTCAAAAATGTAAGCAGCCATAAGCCTGACGGGTATATTTTTGAGAGAGTACTTAAAATTCCAGTTTTTTGAAAGCCTCTCCATTATCTCAATATACTTTCTCGGATCGCAGTCAGTGGTAAGTACCTTATCAAGTTCAAGACTGATCATCACCCTTCTGATCAAATAGTACAAAAATACCACAATGATCAAAAGCAGCAAAATCGGCATGCCAATAAGCGCATATCCTGTTCTCGGAATCACGAACTCCGCAGCAAAAATGCACAGAGCTACTGCGTAAAATGAAAAGTGCCTCCTCCAATATGCTTTTAAATAAGCTTTTGTAGCTTCCTCTGAATTAAGTTCATAGTACTTTGAATGATTCATATTTCCCCCCACAATTATTCCCAAGCATTCTTGATATCGCTCTGTATCTGCGCCTTCAGGGCGTCCAGGCTATCAAACTTCATCTCCGGGCGCACAAATCTGCCAAGAGCTATTCTTGCGTACTCCCCATACACATCCTTATCAAAATCATAGATATAGGTCTCAACCCCGACCTTTTCTTTCTCGGAGATTGTGGGCTTGCGGCCTATATTGGTCATTCCACGGTACTCCTTGCCATCAAGATATACCTTGCTGGCGTATACTCCGAAGGGCGGAAGGAGCTTATTCTCCGGCGGAATCACATTGACTGTGGGCACTCCGATGGTGTGGCCTATATGCCTGCCGTGCTCTATTTCTCCGCCTACGCTGTACTCGCTGCCCAAAAGCCTTTTTACCATGGCCATATTTCCGTCGGCAACTTCGTTCCTTACTCTGGTGGAACTCACTTCCTCGCCGTCCAGACGAACCTTGTCGATAAGCTCAAGCTCGTAGCCGCATTCCTTGCTAAGGCCCTTTAAAAGATGCTGATCGCCTCTTCCCTTATCTCCGAAGGAAACATCGGTACCCGCTGCGATATAGCCTGCTGACAGCTGTCCCACAAGAATTCTTCTGACAAATTCCTCCGGTGGTGTGGCTGCGGTCTCCTTCGTCAGGGGAAATTCGATCAGTACATCGATTCCCATCTCCTCAAAGGCCTTTCTTTTTTCTTCTCCGGTAAAAAGCTGCTTCACAGCCTTCCCCAAAAAGAATTCCTCCGGGGAGGGATCAAAGGTAAACACCACTGCCTTAAAACCGTCCACCTTCTGCTCCAAAATATAGTTAAGGAGCTTTTTGTGGCCCAGGTGAATTCCGTCAAATTTGCCGATGGCCACAGCGCTTTTGCCCTCTATATGAAATTCTGTTGTCCCTGATATTATCTGCATTAATCTGATTCTTTCGTTTTATTTTTCAAAAAAGAATTTGTCCACATCAAAGGTCTTCTTTTTTGAGCTGTATCTGTATATTCCAAAGAAGGTATCGTCCTCTCCGTAAACTCTGAATTCGTTGCCTTCCTTGAACATTTCTTCATCATATTCTGTATCATTGACTCCCGAAGGATTCTCATCAAGAAGATTATCTCTTCTGAAGCTGTTTCCGTTTTCAAGAAGAACTCTGCAGGAATCCTTGACATGAATGGCATCCAGGTCCCTGAAAATGTATTCAGGTGACTTTATGACATCCATAAGCTTGTCCGCATCCCTGAGCTCCTCAACCTTGGAGAGCGGAATGGCGCTGTCAAGACCAAAGGCTCCGACTCTTGTTCTTGCAAGCTGAGCCATGGCAGCACCGCAGCCCAGAGACAGCCCTATGTCGTGGCAAAGAGTCCTGATATAGGTTCCCTTTGAGCACTTAACTTCCATGGTAAAAAGACCTTCCGTCTCAAGCTTCTCATCATCAAGAATGGTGATGGCTCCGATATTTACCTTGCGGGGCTTTCTCTCAACCTCAATGCCTTCTCTGGCAAGCTCATAGAGCTTTTTACCGTTCTGCTTGATGGCGGAATACATAGGCGGGATCTGATCATAGTCTCCCACAAAGGCCTGCACGGCCTCATGAAGCTGCTGCCTGGTGACATTGACATCCTTTTTCTCCAGAACAGTTCCTGACATATCCTGGGTATCGGTTGTAACTCCCAACTGGCATACGGCAATATACTCCTTGTCATGGTCTGTGAGCATCTCCACCAGCTTGGTTCCGGTGCCAAGGCATACCACAAGAACTCCCACCGCATCAGGGTCAAGGGTTCCGGTGTGACCAATCTTTTTCTGCTTCAGTATTCCTCTGAGCTTTGCCACCACATCATTGGAGGTAAACCCCGGCTCCTTATATATGTTTATAAGTCCGTTATACTTATTTGCCATTAAAACTCCTATTTAGAAAATAAATCCCACCGGGATATCCTCAAATATCAAGGTGGGATTAAATACTCATTTTATTATACTTCTTCGCCTTCAAGCTGCATGTGAATGTACTTGGTCAGGTTGTTGATGGCATCATGGGCTGTGCCGTTGATGGTGCATCCTGAAGCACGGACATGACCGCCGCCGCCAAAGAGCTGGGCAACCTTGGATACATTAACCGCTCCGTTACTGCGAAGGCTTACCTTGTAAGACATAGGCTCGTTCTCATACATGAAGATCGCACAATCAACTCCGATAGTGAACATCAGCTGATTAACGATTCCGTCCAGGTCATTGCCTGTGCAGTTATAGAACTCCATGGTCTGTCTTGAAACAACAGATACACATACTCTTCCGTCAAGAAGAAGGATGCTCTCAAGAAGTGCTCTTCCAAGGATCTGATTCTGAAGATAGGTCTTCTCATAAAATACATGGTCGATAAGACTGGTAAAATCAAAGCCGAAACCGATAAGCTTGGCAGCTACCTGCAGAGTCTTGGGAGATGTTGAATTGTACTTGAATACTCCTGTATCCGTTACCATTCCGGTGTAGATGGACTTGGCAGCCTCAATATCAAGCTTTTCCTCATCAACACAGTCAAAAACAAGTTCACATGCTGAGCTTGCTGTAGGAACGATGTAGGTAATATCTCCTGTTCCTGTGTTGCTGATGTGGTGGTCGATATTCAGGGTCTTCTTAGCAGCGTCAAAAATCTTCTCGGAAGCACCGAGTCTTGTTTTCTCACAGTCAAGGCAGATAAACAGATCATAGCTGTCTACATCTGTCTCAAAAGAAGTATTGATCTTGTCGCTGTCCTTGATGAACTGAAGCTCCGGTGGAACATCCTCAAGGAAAACATCAACCCTGATATCAGGATAATTTTTGGTAATGTACAGGTACATACCCATGCATGAACCGATACAGTCTCCGTCAGGTCTTACATGACCGCTTATAGCTACGGTCTTAACGCCCGGTAATAACTCATCAATCTTCATATTGATCCTCTTCTTCAAAATCTTCATCAGGCTCTTCTATTTCTTCGCCTCTTGCAGCTCTTGCCTCGTTATCCTTGGCTGTTACTTCGTCGATCATCTTGGACATATTGATAGCATACTCAATGGAATCGTCCATGATGAATCTAAGCTCGGGAGTATATCTCATATTGAGCTCCTTTGCCAGAGTTGAGCGAATGTAACCTGCTGCGCTCTTAAGTCCTGCTGCGGTTCTCTCTCTGTCCTCATCATTCCCCATGACAGTTACCCAAACCTTGCAGGTCTTAAGATCAGGCGCAACCTCAACATCCATAACGGATGTCATGGGGCTGATCCTGGGATCTTTGCTGTAACGGATGGCCTCTGAAATAACCTTCATTACCTCTCCGTTTATTCTTTTATTCTTATTACTGTTTTTTCGCATTATTCTTTTTCCTCCGTGATATACGCCATACTCCATGCTTCGCATTCTCGTATGTCTACATCCATTCGAAACTCGATATACTCATATCATTCGTATATCTTTATTTCTCATGTATGTTCGGTCCTCAAGGTTACATTTATATGTCTGCAAGCAGCCATAAATGTAACTTTTCGTCCCTATATCACTCATATTAGGTCCTGGGAACCTCGACCATCTCATAAGCTTCTACAAAGTCACCTTCGTGAATCTGATCAAAGCCGTCAAATACAAGACCGCACTCGAAGCCTTCCTTAACTTCCTTAACGTCATCCTTGAATCTCTTAAGGGATGCAAGATCACCTTCAAAGATCTGCTCGCCGTCTCTTGAGATACGAACCTTGCAATCCTTCTTGATGATACCGTCCTTAACAAAGGCACCGGCGATGTTACCAACCTTGGAAGCCTTGAAGATAGCACGTACTTCTGCATGTCCTGTGATTCTCTCTTCGTATACAGGAGCAAGCATACCCTTCATAGCATACTCGATTTCTTCGATAGCCTGGTAAATGACCTTGTAAAGCTTGATCTCAACGCCTTCGTGCTCTGCCATGCTCTTAGCTGTAGCATCGGGACGAACATCGAAACCGATGATGATAGCGTTGGATGCTGCAGCAAGAGTAACGTCAGACTCATTGATGGCACCTACGCCGCCATGGATAACCTTAACAACAACCTCGTCATTGGAAAGCTTGAGAAGGCTCTGCTTGAGGGCTTCTACGCTACCCTGAACGTCAGCCTTGATAATGATATCAAGTTCCTGAAGTCTGCCTTCCTCAATCTTGGAGTAAAGATCATCAAGGGACATCTTAGCCTTGGTCTCTTCGATAAGATCCTTCTTGTGCTGCTGAAGGTATGTGTTGGCGTACTGCTTAGCCATCTTATCAGTCTCGTGAGCAAGGAATACCTCACCTGCGTTAGGTACATCTGAAAGTCCAAGAATCTCAACAGGCTGTGAAGGAAGTGCTTCCTTAAGCTTGTTGCCCTTATCATCAACCATGGCTCTAACCTTACCTGAGCTTGCACCTGCAGAAATGAAGTCACCTACATGAAGTGTACCCTTCTGTACAAGTACGTTGGCTACAGGACCACGGCCCTTATCAAGTCTTGCCTCAAGAACAAGTCCTCTTGCCTGTCTGTCAGGGTTAGCCTTGAGCTCTAAGATGTCGGCTGTAAGGATGATGGTCTCAAGGAGGTCCTCGATACCTTCACCGGACTTAGCGGATACAGGAACGAACTCTGTTGTTCCGCCCCAGTCTGTGGAAATAAGACCATACTCGGTCATCTCCTGCTTAACTCTGTCTATATTTGCATTAGGTTTATCGATCTTGTTTACAGCAACGATGATCTCAACCTCTGCAGCCTTGGCATGGTTGATAGCCTCTACTGTCTGAGGCATTACACCGTCGTCCGCAGCAACTACCAGTACTGCGATATCTGTGGAATTAGCACCACGCATACGCATTGCTGTGAATGCTTCGTGACCGGGAGTATCAAGGAATGTGATCTTCTGGTCATTGACAGATACTGTATAAGCACCAATTCTCTGTGTGATACCGCCGGCCTCTCTGTCTGTTACAGAGGTCTTACGGATAGCATCAAGAAGGGATGTTTTACCATGGTCAACGTGACCCATTACGCAGACTACAGGAGGTCTCTTCTTAAGTGTCTCCTCTGCATCGTCCTCTTCCTTAAGAAGCTCCTCGATAACGTCAACAGGAACCTCTTTCTCGCAGATGATATCGTACTCGATTGCTATATTCTCAGCTTCCTCGTAAGAAAGCTCTGTGTTAACTGTAGAAATCTGGCCTGCCATAAAGAGCTTCTTGATGATCACAGATGGCTGCATTCTCATCTTCTCAGCCAGCTCCTTGATGGAAACCTTCTCAGGAATAGAGATAACCTTGATCTGCTCCTCAGGCTCCTCAACCTTCTTAACCTCAGGCTTGATGAATCTGCCGACTCTCTTGCTTCTTGGCATCATCTCTTCCTGCTCGTAAGCAAGATCCTTCTTGTTTCTCTTATCCTTTTCCTGACCCATGCGGCGTCTTTCTTCATCTCTGTGATTGCCGCCATCTTTAACAGGTGCCTCGAAGGCTGCGCCGCCACGGCTGCCCTGCTTGTCGAACTTGTTACCGAACTTGCCGTCCTTGTTGCCGCCGAACTTGCCGTTCTGTCCGGGTCTTCCGCCGTCTCTGTTGTCACGACCGCCAAAGCCGCCCTGGCCCTGGCCCTGGTTCTGACCATCTCTGCGGAAGCCGCCGTTTCTGTTGTCTCTTCCTGCTCCGTCTCTGTTGTCACGGTTCTGGAAGTTTCTGTTGTCCTGACGGTTGCCGTTCTGACCGCCTCTGTTATCTCTGTTACCAAAATCTCTGTTATCACGATTCTGGAAGTTTCTGTTATCCTGACGTCCTGTATTTCCAGACTCTCTGTTTTCCCTTGCCTCTCTTGGCTTGTTCTCCTGTACGGGAGCAGCAGCCGGTGCAGCAGGTGCAGGTGCGGGAGCAGGTGTCTGAGGCTTAGGCTGAGGTGCAACCTCAGGCTTAACCTCAACTACAGGTGTTACAACCTCAACAGGTGCTTCCTTCTTGGGCTGTGGCTTAGGAGTTACTGACTTGTTAACAGGTGTGTTGTAGCTCTCAAGCTGTGAAGGTGCTGTCAAAGGCTTGATAGGATGATAAACATTCTGAGACTGGGCAAAGGTCTTTCTCTGTCCCTGTCCGTTATTTCTGTTATCTCTGTTATCACGGCGCTGATTATTTCCACCATTACCCTGGTTGCCATTGCCCTGGTTGTTATATCCGCCCATCTTGGAATTATTGGCATTGGTAACCATGATGATCTTTTTCTTCTTTTTAGGAGCTTCTCCTGATTCAGGAGCAGGCTTCTTAACAGGTTTCTGTTCTGAAGAAGCGTGTCTCTCCTGAGCAGGCTTCTCAGCCTTGGGAGCATTGTCCTCTTTCTTTACCTCAGGGGCAGCCTTAGGTGCAGGCTTTGCAAAATGCTTTCTTGCAACCTCCGCATCTGCCTCCTCGATAGAACTGTTCGAACGCTTCGCTTCTATTCCCTTCTCCTGTAAAAAGCTAATCAGCTCTTTTCCTTCGCATCCAAGCTCACTAGCAAGTTCGGATATTTTAATTTTTGCCATTCACATTTCCTCCGTACTTTTTATTCAAGGTAGTTCTCTCGAAGCGTCTTCGCAAAGCCTTCGTCCAATACCGCAAGGCTTGTTCGAACATCCTTACCAATTGCATGTCCCAGCTCTTCCTTGTTTCCAAAAAAGATCATGGGAACGTTATAATAACTACATTTATCACTGAACTTTTTCTTGGTGTTATCAGAAGCATCTTCACTTATGATAACCAGCTCAGCCTTTTTATGCCTTACAGCCTCAAGAACAGAAAACTCACCGCTCTGAAGCCTTCCGGCACGCATGCATAAACCAAGTAATGAATACATCTTGTTAGAATCCAATATTTATCCAAGCTCCTTTTCAATTCGCATGGTAACATCGTCTGGAATACGGGACTTCAGTGACCTCTCAAGGCCCTTGTTCTTTACAGCCTTGCCAAAGCATTCCCTGTTGTTGCAGATGTATGCTCCGCGGCCGTTGGCCCTTCCGGTCTTGTCCAGAAGAATCTCATCCTCAGGAGTCTTGATCACTCTGATCAGATCCTTCTTTTCCTTCATTTCTCCACAGCCGACGCATTTTCTCATCGGAATCTTTTTTGGCATATATTATTCCTCTGTCTCTTCTACTTCCTCAGAGCTCTCGTACTCGCCTTCCTCGTACTCGCCCTCTTCGTACTCTTCGTACTCCTCATCATAATCCTCATCATCCAGATAATCTTCCATTCTGAATCCGGGAGCATCCTTAGCCTGAGTCTCACTCTTGATATCGATCTTGTAGCCTGTAAGTCTTGCTGCAAGTCTTGCGTTCTGACCTTCCTTACCGATGGCAAGTGAAAGCTGATAATCAGGAACTACAACCTTAGCACTCTTCTCATCGGGATCAGCGAATACTGCTACGATCTTGGCAGGTGAAAGAGCATTCTGAATAAGGTTACCGGGGTTCTCATCCCAGTTGATAACGTCGATCTTCTCGCCGTTAAGCTCATCAACGATGAGGTTAACTCTTGCTCCGTTAACACCAACGCAGGCGCCTACGGCATCAACGTTAGGATTGTTGGAGTAAACAGCGATCTTGGTACGGCTTCCTGCTTCTCTTGCGATTGACTTGATCTCAACAGTTCCGTCCTGGATCTCAGCAACTTCCTGCTCAAAGAGTCTCTTAACAAGATCGGGATGTGTACGGGATACAAGGATCCTTGGTCCCTTGGAGCCGTTCTTAACCTCAAGAACGTATACTCTGATACGCTGTGTAGGTCTGTAAGTCTCAGTTTTAACCTGCTCGTTCTCGTTAAGAAGAGCATCTGCACGTCCGAGATTGATGCTGACATTTCTTCCGACAAATCTCTGTACAACACCTGTTACGATGTCATGCTCCTTCTCGAAATACTCGTTGTAAATAGCACCGCGCTCTTCCTCACGGATTTTCTGAAGGATAACGTTCTTGGCATTCTGAGTCGCAATACGACCGAATTCCTTGGAATTAAGAGGAACCTCAACCATGTCGCCTACAGCAGCCTTTTTGCTGATCTTCTTGGCATCATCAAGTGAGATCTCAATCATGGGATCCATTACGTCATCTGCAGTCTCAACAACTTCCTTCTCTGCAAAGCATCTGAAGTCGCAGTTGTTTCTGTCAACCTCTACTCTTACGTTGTCTGCCTTGCCGAAGTTGTTCTTGCAGGCTGTGATAAGTGAATTCTCGATTGCATCAAACAGAGAATCCTTGCTGATGTTCTTCTCCTTCTCTAAAAGGTCAAGGGCATCCATTAATTCTTTACTCATGGTAATCTCCTTCTTTTAATCAAAAATCAAGTGCAAGTTTGATCACTGATATTTCTTTTCTTACGAAAGCTTCTTCTGTTCCATTTATTTCAACGGTAACTGTAGTCTCATCAAAGCCCTTCAGCGTACCGGCAAACTCCTTAACTCCGTCCTTTGGCTTAAAGAGTTTTAGCTCCACATCCTGCCCTATGCTGTTGGCAAAATGTCTGTCCTTTTTGAGTTGTCGTCCAAGTCCGGGACTTGAAACCTCAAGAGTGTAAGCATCTTCAATAAAATCGTCTTCATCAAGTGCATCCGACAAAGCATGGTTCACATCAACGCAGTCGTTGATATTGACGCCGCCTTCCTTGTCGATATAGGCCCTAAGGTACCACTCTCCCGCCTCCTTGACATATTCCACGTCATAGATGGAAACGCCGCATTTGTCGGCGATGGGAGCAAGAAGCGCCTCAGCCCTGGCTTCTATTTCGCTCTTCTTCATATTTAATCCTCATACTGGATAATTACATGAAAAAAGTGGGCTCTCTTCAAGCCCACTTCCTAGTTCCACGACAAAAATACCACAAATACGGCCTTTCGTCAAGCAGTTTATGAAAAATTCCCCCATATATAAACGCTTCCGCAGAAAAATCTTTGTCTGCTGCCCCAAAGCTGCAGAGTTGTGGTTCCGTAGCGGATAATATCCGCAGCCTTTTTGTAAAACTCCATTCCTTCCTTCACAATATCCCACTGCCAGTCTGCCAGATCGTAGATATCACCGCTGAGGCACATGCGTCCAAAGAAAGTATTAACAAGGGAATAATCCAGTTGAACCCTCTTGCGGTATCGCTGGCAGAGGTACTCATTCCGCAGGAAAAGCCGCCTGCATAACCATCACCCAAAAGCTTGATTTCAGCTGTTAATTCCATGTTCTATCTCCCATAGAAGTTTTAAGTTAATTAATATATTAACATAAAAAAGAACTGACTATTTTGTCAGTTCTTTTTATACAGATAGTATGTATTGTCATGATCTGTCTCTTTATACTCAAACACCTTAATTAACGAATAGTTATTATATATATGCTCCGGTTCATAGCCCACAGCCAATACATAATCCGTTCTGGCTTCCTTGAGATATTTTTCCTGCTCCTCAAACATTGTATCCAGACCAATGCCGTTGGTCTGAAAATACTCACATGTGGGAACAATGCCTGTGACTGTATAAAGCCCCGCATCAACGGTATTGAGCTCAAGAAGAGTATCCTCCTCAGAAAGCATGGTGGCCGCCTCCATAAGCCAGACATCATCCTCATCAAAGCTCATATACTCAGCATTCATACTGTTTGTAACAGCAAACACTGCGCCTGCAGCCAGCATTGAAGCAGCGATAACAGCATGTACTTCCTTTGATCTCTTCTTGGCAATAAGAGATAAAGCTTTTTCTATAAGGCTGCCCATGTAGGCCAGGCCGAAAACAGCCAGGGGAATCAAAGGTATCGAATAATATGCCAGTTTGTTTCCGCCAATAAAGATCACAAAATATGTCACCGCAAATATCCAGGGAGATAAAACTCTTTTCACAAAACCTTTTTCCATAAAAAGCTGAAGAAGAAAACCGGCTATTATGAAAACAAAATATGAAAAGCTGTCCTGGATCAGCCAGTACAGAGTTTTGGCGATCTCATAGAGTTTGTGTCCAAAGCTGTATTCTTCCGTGGACACCTGACTGTAAAAGAACAGATTGTTGTAGATATAGCATCTGAACCAGTCATCAAGACTTCCCGTGGCAAGAAAATAAATGAACCAGGGAACGGAAGGGATGCATGCAAATATCACAAATCTGATCATCATCTTAAGAGAAAAGGCTGCATTTCTCTCCTTGAGCGCCCATATAGCCGCCACCACAAACCATGCGAACAAAAAGCCCAGCATAGTGTATTTGATCTGAGCGATAACTCCGGCGCAGAGTCCCACTGCGGAAAAGATCCATTTATATCTCTCATCCGAGCACTCTTCATGGAGTAGTTCATCCAGCACCAACAGGCTGTAAGCCAGAAGAGGAAGACAAAACTCCTCTGCTGCCCCTCCGAAATAGAAGCTCCAGGAGGAAAAAGCCGCCGCTCCCAGAACAGGCATCAGTATCGCTGCCATGAAGGCACTGCTTTTTCTTTGTATTAGTTTTCCCGAAAAGAAAAGGAAAAAAGCTCCGGATATTATTTCAAAAATAAATACTCCCAAAAAGGTTTTATGAGAGATAAGGTAGGCAAAGCCATAAAGCAGATACAGGTAGGGCCCCTTTTGATCATATAAGTCCCTGTATATGACCAGCCCGTTCATCATGCCCTTTCCCATTGTAAAATAGCTGTTGGCGTCGTCCCAGTTATTGCAGACAAACAGCACGGAGGATCTTGTGGTAAAAAGGAGTAAAACAAATGCACAGATCACTCCCCAAAGGAAAAGGCCATACCTTTTTAAAGGATCATTCAATCTGTTCATATCAGACTTCCACCTGAATAAGCGCATTGGATGTCAGTTCACGCAAAAAGCCCATATCAACAAATGAGCATAACAGGAATACTATCAAAAATGCTCCCACCATCAACATAAGCTTGGTTTCTTTGTATAACTTCTCAGGCTTCTGAACTGCAGAGTCCTCATCCAGTGACATTGCGAGATAGTACGCAAACAAAACAAACAGTACCGGAGTCGCAACAATATACTCAATTCTGTACTTCACCATGAACACACCAAGGCAGAAGGTTGAAATAAGAGCATAGAACAAAGCTGATGCCAGAAGGCTCTTTTCTGTGTAGTACTTAAAGGATCTTCTGTACAATCCGGCCATATTTTTATCACCGATCATTCTGTACTCAGCAAATCTCTTGGTGGCCATCAAAAAGGCTCCTGCCATCCAGTAACCAATAAGGACGCTTGATGGAGGAAACGCTTTATCTGTGATGATAAACCATCCCATCAGCAATCTCAGCATGTTATTTATTGACTCTGAAAGCACATCGATAAAGGGAATATCCTTTGTTCTGAAAGGCTTAACATTGTAGAAAAATCCCATGATCAGAAGTACTGCGGAAGTGATGAGAAACAGCACATTCACAGCGTAGGACAACAAAAGTCCAACGACGATAAAAAGAAAATACTCCACCAGCACATATTTAAAGGACATATTCTCCACTACAACAGGTCTGTTCTTTTTTGTAGGGTGGTACTTGTCATAAGGAGCATCAAGCCACTCATTTATAACATAGTTAGCACTTGCTATGCAGCATACCCCAAGGAATCCCAGGATAAACTTAACCCAGTCGATATCCTTAAATGACATGTCCGTAAGAAACAGACCTACCACAATTCCCGGCATAATAAAAAACTGCTTGATCCAATGATCAATTCTGGCTATCTTGATATATTTTTTCATTGTTCTCTCCTTTTTCTTTCAAACAAAAACAGAATATGAAAAGAAGACATTTCTCAATGCCTGATTTCATATTCTGCCACCCATACACATTTCTTTTCACAACCTCGGCAACTCAACCCACAAAAGCCGGATTGACGTAGCACTAGTCTTAAAAGCATTAGCCATCAATTAACAGCTGTATACTGCAATAAATTCCAAAATTTTAAAACGTGAAACCGATTATAACATAACTTCAATCAAATTTACAACAACAATTGGTGATTTATCCAATTCTTTTTATATATATTCCTCTACAATGGTCTCTATCCCTCTTCTCGCCCTGTCATCCATAACTCCCTGGTTCACAAATCTGGCAAGCTCATTTAAAGAAAGTTCCTCAAGCTTTTTGTAGAAGCTGTCATATTTTTCCCCTTCAGCAAAGCCTCTGCTGGATTCGGAACATATTTGAAGCAAAAGAGGTAATTATATGCCTGTTCTTTTTGTACAGATTAAGAAAATGATCAAGTTGGCTGTATACATCCTTCTCCGACTTGGAAAAACCTTCTCTTATGGCATTTCTTTAAATCTATCCAGATTGTCTCTGATATAAGATATATCCGGCACAGAAGCGGCGATACCCGGCAGGTCATTGGGCGAAAAAGAAGTGCCGCATATTCATACCTATTTTGTCAAATCCGCCAAGCGGTATTATCCTGATTGCATTCTCCATAATCTACCTTAGCCTCTCAAATATAAAAGCAATGTTTCAAGTTAATAATACCACAATGTCAAAATGGGCATAAAAAAACCAGAACAAAATGTTCTGGAATTCGGGTTGGGCTGTTATAAACAGTCAATACCTCGTAGCGGAATCGAACCGCTGATTCTGCCGTGAGAGGGCAGCGTCTTAACCGCTTGACCAACGAGGCACGGTTATGATGTCCATCGAAGTGGACTTGTTTATATTATCTCATAGCCAAAGAAAATGCAAGTACTTTTTGCTATAAGAAATACCTCGTAGCGGAATCGAACCGCTGATTCTGCCGTGAGAGGGCAGCGTCTTAACCGCTTGACCAACGAGGCTTATATCGAGTGCTGCATGTCAGCAGCAACTCGATTATAATATTACAATTCTAAAACTTTTGCAAGTACTTTTTTTTAAAAAATTAAATTTTTTATTCCGGAGCCCTTAAATCCGCATCAGATCAAACAAGCTTATCTGGTTTGAATCCGGTATATCCCCAAGAAGTCCCATCTCTGCCATCTTATCTATTACAGCCTGAGGGCACTTTGTTCTCTGGCGGAAATCATCCTTTGAAAGGAAGGGGCCGTCCTTGGCTGCCTCCACGATCTGATCCGCAGCCTTCTCTCCCATTCCTCCGATACTGTTAAGGGCAGGCATGATCTTGTCTCCTATTACCTGGAAATCCCTGGACTTAACCTTGAAAATGTCGATGGGAAGGAACTCAATTCCTCTTTCATACATCTCCTCAACAAGTCTCATATCTCCGTACTCAGCCTGCTCAGTGTTGGAAAGCTCATCCTTCCTGTTCTGGTAATCACGCATTATTGCATGAAGATGATTCTCTCCCTGACACATATGCTCATAGTTAAAGGCCTTGGCTCTGATACTGAACCAGGCTGCGTAAAATGCCTGGGGCACATAAACCTTGAAATAAGCTATTCTCCAGGCCATCATAACATACGCTGCCGCATGGGCCTTGGGGAACATGTACTTGATCTTTTCGCAGGACCAGATATACCAGTCAGGAACACCGTGATCCTTCATGTCCTTCTTCCAGTCAGGCCAGTTGCCCTCTTTTCCCTTGGCAACCTTACCTTTACGGACAGCCTCCATGATCTTGAAGGATTCTGATTTGTCCAGTCCCTTCTGGATCAGGTAGATCATGATATCGTCTCGACAGCAGATACAGGTATCAATAGTGGCTGTGCCCTCCTGGATAAGGGTCTGGGCATTACCCAGCCATACGTCCGTACCATGGGAAAGACCTGAGATACGGATAAGATGGGACAAAGATGTGGGCTTGGCATCGATAACCATCTGCATAGCGAAGTCTGTACCGAACTCAGGAAGTCCAAGACATCCAAGCTTCGTTCCTCCCAGCTGTTCGGGAGTGACATTAAGCGCCGTAGTATTCATGAACAGGCTCATTACATTTTTATCATCCAGAGGAACCAGCTTGGGATCAAGTCCGGTGCAGTCCTGAAGGAATCTGATCATGGTAGGATCATCATGTCCCAGAATATCGAGCTTCAGCAGGTTGTGGTCAATGGAGTGATAATCGTAATGGGTTGTAATTGTTGCTGTTGTCATATCGTTGGCAGGGTGCTGTACGGGACAGAAGGAATTGATGTCCTCTCCCACAGGAAGAACTATGATTCCTCCCGGGTGCTGACCTGTACCACGTCTTATGCCGGTACAGCCCTGTACTATTCTGTTGATCTCGCTCTTTCTCTTGCTAGCTCCGATTCCGTCATAATATTTTTTAACGAAACCGTAAGCTGTTTTGTCCGCAAGAGCCGCTATGGTTCCCGCTCTGAAGGTCTGTCCGTAGCCGAAGATAACCTCCGTGTACTTATGGGCCTTGGACTGATACTCTCCGGAGAAGTTAAGGTCGATATCAGGCTCCTTATCTCCCTTGAATCCAAGGAAGGTCTCGAAAGGAATATCAAAGCCATCCTTGTACATCATGGTTCCGCACTTGGGACATCTCTTATCAGGCATGTCACAGCCGGAATTACCGCCGAAGGCCAAAACCTCTTCGGATTCAAAGTCCGAATATTTGCACTTGGGGCACACATAGTGAGGGCTCAGCGAATTAACCTCCGTGATACCGGAAGTAAAGGCCACAAAGGATGATCCTACGGAACCTCGGGAACCTACCAGGTATCCGTCCTCATTGGATTTCCAAACTAGCTTCTGGGCAATGATATACATAACCGCGAAACCGTTCTTGATAATGGAATTGAGCTCTCTTTCAAGACGCTCCTTAACTATCTCCGGAAGGTCCTCTCCGTATATCTCATGAGCCTTGTCATAGCAGATCTTGGTCAGGATCTCATCACTGTTTTCAATGACAGGAGCACACTTATCCGGACGAACCGGTGATATGGAATCGCACATCTGAAGGATCTTCCTGGTGTTGTCGATAACAACCTCCTTGGCCTTCTCTCCTCCAAGGTAATCGAATTCCGCCATCATTTCATCGGTGGTTCTTACATAAAGAGGAGCAGGCTCCTCCTCATCCATACCTTTTCCTGCCATGATAATGGTCCTGTAGATCTCGTCCTCAGGATTGAGGAAATGGGCATCACAGGTGGCCACAACAGGCTTATTAAACTGTTCTCCCAGTCTTACTATCTCTTTATTGATTGCTCTGATATCGTCATCGGAATTGATATCCTCATACCTGTCGGAATCCACCATAAAGTGGTTGTTGCAGACAGGCTGAATCTCCAGGTAGTCATAGAAGGATACGATACCTGCGATCTCCTCAGGGGGTCTTCCCTCCACAACTGCGCCGTAGAGCTCTCCTGCGCAGCAGGCACTTCCTATAATGAGTCCCTCTCTGTATTTCATAAGCTCGCTCTTTGGAATTAGCGGGAATCTTCTGAAATAATCAACATGGGACTTGCTGACAAGGGTATAAAGATTAACTCTGCCCAAAGTGTTTTTTGCCAGAATAATGCAGTGCTTGGGGCGAAGGTGCCTAATCATCTCCGGGGTTGGCTTACCAAGGATATTTACATCCGTAAGGTTAACTGCCTTCTGTTCCTTCAGCATGGGTACAAACTTATTGAAAATAAGTGCTGTACACTCCGCGTCATCCACAGCTCTGTGGTGATGATCCAGCACAACGTTAAGGGTCTTGGCCACCGCATCCAGAGTATGCTTCGCCTGCAGCGGGAAGAAATATCTTGCCAGCCACATGGTGTCCACAGTGGTGTAATCCACATCTATTCCAAGATCCTTACAGTTCTGATTTATAAAGCTTGTATCAAAAGATACGTTATGTCCTACCAAAACAGCATCCTTACAGAATTCCACGAATTTAGGAATGATGACCTCCCTTGTGGGAGCATCCATTACCATATCGTCAGTGATGCTGGTAAGCTTCTCAATCCTGTAGGGAATAGGCACCTGGGGATTGATAAACTCTGAAAATCTGTCTATGATCTCGCCGTTTCTGATCTTAACGGCGCCGATCTCAATGATCTTATTCTTAATAGGCGAAAAGCCTGTGGTCTCAATATCATAAACAACGAAGGTAGTGTCATCCAAAGGCTGCCCCTTGTCATTGACAACTATTTCCTTCAGGTCGTCAACCAGGTATGCCTCCACACCAAGGATCAGCTTAAAGAAATCCTGTCTGTCGATAGGAGGCTCTCCGGCTTCCTTTCTTCTCTTCTTCTCTCCGTCATACAGAGACTCCCAGACATGGTTGGCATCAGTAAGGGCCTGTACAACGCCGTGGTCTGTGATGGCAATTCCCGGCATTCCCCATTTATAGGCCTGTTTAACAATATCCGAAACCTCTGAAACTCCGTCCATATCACTCATCTTGGTATGGCAATGGAGCTCCACACGCTTAACCTCAGCCCTGTCCACACGCTTGGTGGTAAAGTCAGGAATCTTCTTTACTCCTGCTACAGACTGAATTGAAAGCTCGTGGTCAAATTTATCCACAGCAGCAATACCCTTGACCTTGATAAAGGCCCCGGGCTTAATATCCTTGCAAATTTCAGGAACATCCTCAGTTTTAACAAACATCTTTACAGTTATGGAGTCTGTAAAATCTGTAATGTCAAAAATAAGGATACTCTTCTCGTTTCTGATATCTCTCTGGTCAAAAGCAGTGATCTTACCGTGGACAACAACTTCTCCAAGCTCGCCCACAAGATCCACCAGTTTCATGGCCTCTTCTTCGAAATCTCTTCCGAATACAACATCAGGATTATCGGACCTCTTATAGCTTCCGCCAAAGTCGCCCTTCTTTCCTGCCCACTTGCCCTTAAAGGACGGCTTCTCCGCTGCGGGAGCTTCTGCCTGTTCTTTTGCTGGAGCCTTGGCTGCTTCTGCCTTCTGGGCAGCCTTTTCTTCCTTGAGCTTCTTCTTTTCTTCGGCCTGTTGCTCAGCTGCCTCCAAGCGCTTCGCCATCTTGGCGGATTCTCCGGAGTAGTCGGGCTCTGTAGTCTCCTTTTCAACCTTGACAAACTCAGGTGTGATGGCAACCTCCAAGCCGCATCTTTCATTGATGATCTTGGCCAGTACCCTTATAAGGTCCGGAGCCTTCTTCTGGCCCACGACGCTGTCCTCCAGCTGAACTATGAGATTGTCCTGATCAGGGTACAAAAAATTGGCAGAACGAAAAAGACTATACTCCATATGGTCATAGTCTTTTAATTCCGCCTCAATGCTCTCTCTATAAATATCAAGCAAATTCTCCGGGGTATACTGGGCTGACAGGGAAAACTTCTCATAGATCTTGATCACAATATCCTGACCTGCAAAAAGCTGTTTCTTGATGCCGTTTTCCGTTTTTATAATGTCAGCCTTGTCTATAAGCCTGGTGCTTGAAATATAAATCCTTATAATATCCTGCTTTTTGGTGGTGGAGACCTTCTCAACCACTGTCTGCTCCATGATCTCCCGGGTATGGGAATCAAGGTTCAGGGCAGGAAACACCTCAAAAAAATCTTTTGACATACCTTACCTCAAAATAATTAACGGTAATTATCAAGCTCTTCCTTAAGTACTGCTAAAAGCTGATCCTCAGGGATCTTCCTGATGATCTCCCCATGCTTTATAAGAAGTCCTTCTCCGTCTCCGCCTGCAATTCCAATATCTGCCTCTTTGGCTTCTCCGGGGCCGTTAACAGCGCATCCCATAACAGCCACCTTGATATCCAGATCATAGTTCTGAACAAGAGTCTCCACCTGATTGGCCAGGCCGATGAGATCTATTCTTGTTCTTCCGCAGGTAGGACAGGCAATAACCTCAATTCCACCCTTTCTGATATCCAGGGTTCTGAGGATCATCTTGGCGGTCTTGATCTCCTCCACGGGATCTCCAGAAAGAGAAACTCTGATGGTATCGCCGATGCCCTCATTCAAAATAATGCCAAGGCCAACGGATGACTTGATGTTTCCGCCGTAAACTGTTCCCGCCTCAGTGATTCCCACATGAAGAGGATATGCACACTGTTTGGCCAAAAGCTCATGAGCCTTGACGCAGAGCATTACATTGGAGGATTTGATGCTGACAACCATGTTGTCATAACCAAGATCCTCGATAATTCCGATCTTATCAAGAGCGCTTTCCACAAGGCCCTCTGCGGTCACTCCGTGGTATTTTTCCACTAGATCTTTTTCCAAAGAACCGCTGTTAACACCGACTCTGATTGGGATATTTCTCTCCTTGGCACAGGAAACCACTGCAGCGATCCTGTCTTTGGAACCGATATTTCCGGGGTTAATCCTAATCTTGTCAGCTCCGTTTTCCATGGCTGCTATAGCCATCTTATAGTCAAAATGAATATCAGCCACAAGAGGGATACTGATCTGCTTTTTGATCTCACCGATGGCCTTTGCAGCTTCCTCTGTGGGGCAGGTGCATCTGATGATGTCGCAGCCTGCGGCCTCAAGACGATGGATCTGCTCCACGGTCGCCTTCACATCCTCGGTCCTTGTATTGGTCATGGACTGAATAAGGATGGGGTTGCCGCCGCCTATCACTCTGTCGCCGATATGAATAACTTTAGTATTATCTCTGAATGCCATTTTGGCCTCCTTAACAAACTCGTCGCTTGATACGATTACCTGGTAAATTTTGTTATGTCGTTAAACAGCACAAACACCATAAGTCCCATGAGGGCCACCATGCCGATCATGTGGACGAAGCCTTCCTTCTCTGGTGGAACAGGCTTACCGAATATCACTTCGATAAACTGGAAAACAAGACGTCCTCCGTCCAATGCGGGAATAGGCAAAAGGTTCATGATTCCAAGGTTAACGGATAAAAGCACTGTAAGGGAAAGCATGGTGAGGATAACAGCAGAGATTCCGTAGGGCTTAACCTCCTCATAGGTGTCATCCACCATCTTGACCATTCCCACAGGTCCGGACACATCATCCTTTGAAAGTCTGCCCTTAACAAGAAGAGCCAGGCTTCTGTAGGTGGTCTTAAAATAGTAACGAACCTGGTACCAGGCATACTTAAGGGCCTCCGGTCCCTGGATACGCTCATATTCACCCAGGTAGATTCCCATGTAATATCTCTTGTCCTGCTCACTGTACTTGGGAAGAAGGGTTGTGGTATATCTCTGACCATCCCTCTCATATACGATTTCCATGGGACTTCCTTCTGCGAACTGGGAAATAAGAGTAACCTCTCCGGCCATGTAAACCTTCTCACCGTCAACGGAGATAAACTTATCCCCCTCCTGCATACCCGCTTCAGCTGCAGCCGAATCCTCAGTCATCTTGCTGATAACGGGAAAATCCCAGGTTGAAAAGCTCACAAGGAACACAGCAAGAATATATGCAATAAGGAAGTTGGCAAAAGGCCCCGCAAAAAGTGTGGCAATCCTTCTCCATACAGGAGCATTCCTGAAGGAGCGCTCATCCAGCCCCTCTTTTTCCTCCTCCACGGGATCCATGCCGTCAAAGACACAGGCTCCGCCTATGGGAAGGAGCTTCAGGCTGTAAAGTGTCTCACCCTTCTGCTTCTTGAAGATCGTAGGACCCATTCCGATGAAAAACTCATTGACTCTGATACCGCCTGTCTTGGCCACAATGAAATGTCCAAACTCATGGGAGGCCACCAGAACTCCGAATATGATAAAAAATATAAGAACACTTACTACCATTTAAAAACCTATCTCCTTATCTGTCCAAGTATTCGTAGGTCTGTGCCTCAGCTGCAAGGATCTCCTCAACTGTAGGATTCTCCACTGTCTTGTGGTGCTCCATGGCACTCTCTATCATGTCATAAATCTGAAGATATCTGATATCTCCCTTTAAGAAGCTCTTAACTGCCATCTCGTTGGCTGCATTGAATACGGTAGGCATGCTGCCGCCGGTCCTTGCAGCATCAAAGGCAAGCTTAAGTCCCCTGAAGGTGTCGGTATCAGGCTTCTCAAAGGTCAGACTTCCCAGTTCGAACAGATCAAGTCTCTTTTCATTCATAGGTCTTCTGTCCGGATAAAAAAGTGCATACTGAATAGGCAGCTTCATATCAGGAACTCCAAGCTGCGCGATTACGGCGCCATCCACGAACTGAACCGCACTGTGAACAATGCTCTGGGGATGAACCATAACCTGAATATTATCAAGATCTACATCAAAGAGCCATCTGGCTTCCATGACTTCCAATCCCTTATTTACAAGGGATGAAGAATCTATGGTTACCTTGGGTCCCATATCCCAGTTGGGGTGCTTCAGAGCATCAGCCGCTGTCATATTCTCAAGGTCACTGATCTTCTTGCCTCTGAAGGGGCCGCCGCTGGCTGTGAGAAGGATCTTCTCAATCTTGTCCTTGGGCTCTCCGTTAAGAGACTGGAAAATAGCGCTGTGCTCACTGTCAACAGGAAGGATAGATACGCCCTTCTCCCTGGCAAGAGGCATAATGATATGACCTGCACAGACCAAAGTCTCCTTATTGGCAAGGGCTATATCTTTGCCTGCCTCAATGGCCCTGATGGTGGGTCTGATTCCGATCATGCCCACTACAGCGGTGAGCACTGTATCTGCCTCAGGGACACTAACAAGCTCTAAAAGTCCCTCCATGCCGCTGTATACCTTAACATCAAGGTCCTTAACCCTCTCCTTGAGGTCCTTAGCCGCATTTTCATCAAACATGCAGGCATAAACAGGATGAAACTCTCTTATCTGTTCTTCAACCATCTTGGAATTTGTGTTGGCTGCAAGGCCCACAACCGTAAGCTCAGATGGGTTATTTCGCACCACATCCAAGGTCTGGGTTCCTATGGATCCTGTAGAACCGAGTAATACTATCTTTCTCATTTATATCTCCTGAAAATGGATTTTTGTCAAAATTATATACTAGAAAATAATACCATAATACCTCAAAAACAAAAAGGAGAATCCCCAAATGAGGATCCTCCGTGTTTTTTAACTGATGAGCGGCAACAGAACCGCCGCAAGAAAATAGATACATGGTATAACAAATATAACACTGTCAAATCTGTCCATTATTCCGCCATGACCGGGAATAAGCTTGCCGTAGTCCTTGATGTTATGATTTCTCTTGATTCCGGAAGCAAGAAGATCTCCCAGCTGAGAAATGATGCTGCCCACAAAGGTAATGATCAGCATTACATAAAAGACGCTGACATTATGGATCTCTCTCGTATAGAGAAGATATCCGAATATACATCCAACAGCCATGCTGCCCAGGACACCGCCGATGGCTCCCTCCACTGTCTTCTTGGGAGAAAGGACAGGCACAAGCTTGTGCTTGCCGAAGGCTCTCCCCGCAAAGAACGCGCAGGTATCGCATACCCAGGCGATAAAAGGAATCCAGGCAAGGTAACTGCCGTAGGGTCTGATTCTAAGCAAATATACGAAGGACATGTTCACAGGTGCATATAAAAAGCAGAAGAATGCTGACATGGCCTGAACTGATGTGTAACGCGGAAAGCTGACCACGTAACATACCATTATCAGGAAGAAAGCGAACATTACAGAAAAGATGTAGTATCTGTAATCTCTGACAATCATCATCTGGATATAGTGGACAATAATTGAAATATATCCACATACCTCGATGGAATTGACGCTTTTGCCCTGCTCATGAACACCGATAGCCCTGGTCAGTTCAAAAAAACTGATACAGGATACCGCAAGAAGTGTCGCCGAGAGGATATATCCTCCGGGAATAAGCACAGCAGCCAGCACGATCGCTATTATAACACCACTGATAACTCTTGTTTTCAATCTGTTATACCAGCCTTATTTTTAGGTTTTAAGTCCGCCGAACTTCCTGGTTCTACCGGAATAGGCTTCAATAGCCTTAACAAGTTCATCCTTGTTAAAATCAGGCCATGCCACAGGAGTAAAGTAAAACTCAGTATAGGCGCACTGCCACAAAAGATAATTGGAAATCCTCTGCTCATTACAGGTTCTGATAAGAAGATCAGGATCAGGCATATAGTTTGTATCCAGATTCTGAGCTATCATCTCCTCTGTAATATCGTCAGCAGAAATCTCTCCGCTCTCAACCTTTTTTGCAGCCCTTCTCACAGCTCTTGTGATCTCGTCCCTGCCTCCGTAATTGATGGCAATGGTAAAGGTAAGGCCTGTGTTTCCTGCAGTGGCCTCCTCAAGCTCTGTAATAGCTGCATTGATATCATCGGAAAGAGCTGACCTCTCACCAATGACACGACAGCGGACATTATTCTTCATGGACTTCTTTATACTGGTCTTGAGATAATTCCGAAGAATCGTCATTAGGGCAGATACCTCTGCCTCAGGCCTTGACCAGTTCTCTGTTGAAAAAGCGTAGACCGTAAGGTACTTGATTCCAAGATCTCTGGCATCCACCAGAATATCCTCAACAGCCTTGGCTCCCTGCATATGGCCATAATTTCGGGGCATGCCCTTTTCCTTGGCCCACCTTCCGTTTCCGTCCAAAATAATAGCCACATGTGCAGGTATGTTTAAATTTTCTTCCATAATCATATCCTTAAGTCTATAGATCAGACTGTCATGATTTCCTTATTCTTTTCCTCGATAGTTGCATCGATGTCCTTGATGAACTTGTCAGTGATCTTCTGAAGCTCATCGTTAAGATCATTGATCTCGTCCTCAGAAATATCTGAGCCCTTAAGCTTCTTGAAGGCATCATTGCCGTCACGTCTTACATTTCTGACTGCAACCTTGGCATCCTCACCCTTCTTGCGAATATCCTTGGTGAGCTGTTTTCTGCGCTCCTCTGTAAGCTCAGGGAAAACAAGTCTGATAACTGATCCGTCATTGCTGGGGGTGATACCGAGATCGGAAGCCATAATAGCCTTCTCGATATCCTTAATAAGAGTCTTGTCCCAGGGAGCGATCTGGATGATACGTGCCTCGGGAACTGAAACGTTACCAACCTGCTGAATAGGTGTAGGTGTTCCGTAATAATCTACCTTTATCTTATCAAGTACGTGAGGATTAGCTCTTCCTGCTCTGATAGAAGCAAGGTCCTCTTTGAGGAAATCAAATGACTTCTGCATTTTGTCATTATAAGCTTTTACTTTCTCGTTCATACATTTTTCCTCCTGATATATTAATCGCAGGTTACGGTGGTTCCGTTGAAATCACCTGTAGCTGCCTTTACAATGCTGCCTTCCTCCTGGAGTGCAAATACTCTCATGGGAACCTTATTATCTCTTGCAAGGATTGAAGCAGTCATATCAACCACCTGAAGATTATTGGCTATAACCTCATCGATGGATACTGTATCATATCTCTTGGCATCAGGGTTCTTGGCCGGATCTGAATCATATACGCCGTCCACAGCCTTGGCAAGAAGGATATAATCAGCCTCTACCTCAATGGCACGAAGCACAACTCCGGTGTCTGTTGAGAAATAAGGATGTCCTGTACCGCCTGCAAAGAACACAACCATGTTGTGGGCAAAATATTTGTTAGCCCTGTCCTTAGAAAAAAGCTTGGTAAATGAACCACACTCGAATGGAGTAAGTATGTTGGTCATCATACCCTCACTTCTGAAGATCTCGGAAACATAGATGCAATTCATGATTGTAGCAAGCATTCCAATCTGATCAGCCTTAGTTCTGTCAATATTCTCGCTGGTACGTCCACGCCAGAAATTGCCACCACCGATAACGATACCCACCTGAGTTCCGTTATCAACAAGCTGTTTTACCTGAAGCGCAACCTTTCTGACAGTCTCCTCATCGAAGCCTGTCTTTTTGGGGCCTGCCAGGGCCTCTCCGCTAAGCTTTAATAAAATTCTCATTGTTCACTCCATTATGATTTTTTATCTGTTCTTAAGTGTTTCAAAGAACTCTGAAGGGTTAACATCGGCATAAGCCTGAGAGCACATACCCTCGATAACAGCGCCGTTGTTGATCTGTACAGACTGAGACTTGATATTGCCCATCACGATGGCTGTTGTATCAAGAACTACAGGTCCGTGAACATCGATATCACCCTTAACAGCACCTGCGATAACAGCAGAAGAGCCATAGATATTACCTACGATAACAGTGCTCTGTCCAACCTTAACGCTGCCTCTTGATCTAACTTCACCGGTGATTCTTGCTGACTCAGCATAAATCTCAGCAGCATCTGAATCTCCGTTGATCTCTCCTGTTACATTGAGCTTGCCAAGGCACTTAAGATTTCCTGAAATCTTACCAATAAGGTCAAGTGATCCTGTTGTCTGTAAATCACCTGTGATAACCATACCTTCGGTGATGACAGCTGTCTCATCAGTAGGTGTCTGCTGTTCAAAATCCATAGCTACATTTCCCCCATAATTATATGTATTTTCGTTGGCTACAGGTGTGTGTGCTGCATAAGCATCCACATGTCCTGTGCTGATAGCCTCAAGAGCGCTCTTAGGAGCAGGCTCATTATATTCTGGTGTTGTCTGTACCTCAACTCTTGGTTCAACCGGCTCAGCTTTGGGTGCCTCATATACAGGCTCCGGCTCTACAGGCTCGGGTTCAGGTTCTGAAACCGCTTCCTGTACTACAGGTTCATCGCCCTTGATGTCCTCAAGCTTGATATCATCAAGGCGGTTAAGCATTGTGTCAAGGTCTACCTTCTCTGTCTTCTCTTCGACCTTTTCTCCCTCACTTTTTTCAGCTTCAGGATTAGTTGTTTCAGCGTCTGTATCCTCAGGCATAAGTGTGTTTACAGCCTGAGAAAGGTCACTTTTGAGCTCTGAAAAAAATCCCATTTTCATATCCTCCATTCATTACTAGTTTCTTAATATTTGATATGTTGAACCGGTAACGTATCATTGGTTATCGGAACTATCACTGTGTCATCCATGGCCTGTATGGCCTCTATGATCTCAGGCAGAGCCTCCACCGTACTCTTCTTATCGGCGGAATCATGCATAAGGACTATACAATGTTTGAACCTGGGAACATTATTCACGATATTATTGTAAATTGTATCCTTATTGGCACCGGATTTGTCATCTCCGGCTGAGATATTCCAGTCAAAAAATGTGACTTCCTGCCCCTCAAGATAAGTCGCAAGTTCTGCCATATCGGCCTTGCTGACAGAATTAGAACTTCCTCCCGGGAATCTGTAATATCTGGACCAGACCCCTGTTGTTTCGTAAAGAAACACTCGTAATTTATCAAGATCAGCTCTGAAGGAATCCAAGGATTCATACAGGCTGCTATACTTGTGGCTGTAGGAATGCATTCCCAGGGTGTGACCCTCGTCAACAATCCTCTTGTACACATCGGTATATCTGGAATCAGGCTTGCCAACCACGAAAAATGTGGCCTTCACGTCATACTGAGCAAGAATATCAAGTATCTCATCAGTGGATGAACTGGGACCGTCGTCAAAGGTAAGATATACATATCTGGTACCCTCGATATCCTCAGGATTCTGAGCACCGCTCATATCCACAACAGCTATGTCCTCCTCAAAATCCTCCGCTGAGGAAGTAGGTTCTCTGGTCTCTGCCACTACAGCCTCCGGTTCTGAAAAAACTGTTTCCGGAGTAACGGAGATATTCTGCGAAGCATCGGAAGATAAAATATCCATCTCCGAGCCGTAACGGTTTCTGTACCACTCAAGATCGGCACTAACCTGTTCGTACTCTGTCCTGAGTCTGTCAAAACGAACGGACAGCACAAGGCAAATAAAAGTAGGAATCAGACAGGATAATACCACAACAATAATTATCAGCCTGCGCAGTTTTTTGATCCTGCTACTGTATTCTTTCTTTTTACTGCCCCCCGAAGCTGATGCCATTCAAATAACAATCTCTTTTCTAAATAATTATATGTAACCAAATGATAGTATAGCATAGATTCGGCAACACTCAAAGGGCTTTTATAAAGAAACCTCGGGTAGTGTAAATACTACCCGAGGCCAAATGCTCTCATTTATGGATTTATCTATAACATAAGCTATCAAAAATTCCCTGCCATCAGATTGCCTGCTGAGGTATAGGTCATAATGTACTCATCATAATCCCCGGCTGTAACTCCCATGGCCTGTGAATTGGTGCTTCCTCCGTGGAAGGTATAACCTGAATCTGCGATGTTTACGGTGTCAAAAGCAACCGCTTTGCCATTTTTGAGAAAAACTGTCCTTACTCCTACACCCTGAATATCCTTTTCGGAATAATTCGTTGCACTCACTTCAAGGCAGGTTCCTTTTTTGGCAGCATCCAGATTAACAGATGAATATGTGCAGTTCTCGGTCTCTTTAACCGTAAGAGCATATTTGCAGCTGGCCATTCCGGGATTCTTGCTGTTCACAAACTGTCCGTAAAGAATGAATTGCTGGCCCTTCTTAACTGCCTCGGCGTAATCATTTACCTTGTTCAGGGCCTTGCCACCCTTGTCAAAGGAGGTAAAATCCGCACTTACCGTAACGTCCTTACCGGTGTTGTTGGTTGCTATAAGCACATAATAAGTGCACCATCCCATATCATCGGGAATTGTGTACTCACTTTCAATTTTGATACCCTGGGCTGATGGGTCTGCTGCGACAGCAACAGAAGAATCAAGAGGTGCTGGATTTACTGCAAACGTAAAAAAAAGAGCTATCCCCATAGCTGCTAAATTAGAAAAAATCCGTTTCTTCATAGGCACCTCCAACAAAAGAATTTATATATATATTATGTCTGATTCCAGGACATAAATATAGGTGCCAAACCTAGATTTTATGCATATTTTAGCATTATTACCAAGTTATAAACTTTATAAAATTTTGTTTATTTTTTACTCCAAATCAGCGGGATATACAACCGAGTATTTGCCCCTGTTTTCAACCACATAATTGTCCTTCCCCTTAAAAACAGAGAGCTCCGAATCAGCCACCACGAAAACAGTGTCAAAATACTGCTTTTCCAGGATATTCTCCGGCAGATCCGCGAAAGTAAAGTTCCCGAAGGACTCCGCTATCCGGAATTCCGCATCAGGCTCCCTGTAGACCACTGTCTCAGCGAATTTTGCAGGATCATACTGGGTGTAATAGAGGGCGATCATGTAAGGAGCAGACAATCCCTCATATGTAGAATATACAGGGTGATCATCCCCCGCTATTTCATAGGCTCTTTTAATCGCCTCGCCGTAAGTGGGCATGAAAATGCTCTCTGTGTTGTCATTGTAAAGTCTGAAATAGTCTCGTACAAAAGCGCAGGAAGCTATCATCACCAGAATAAGCACTGCAGAAGCCAGCTTTTGCGACTGTTCCGACACAAAGGCAAGGCCCTTCACAAAGAAAAACAAAAGGGGAAGGAAGATCATAACCATCCTGCTGATATCAGCAGTTATCAAAAGGGATAAGATAATGCATGCTGCCAGCGTGGAGTTCCAGATGACATTGATTGTCCTGCTGTCATCCTCTGAGGTCTGTCCCAGGTTCATGGTGCGCTCATAGCTGTTATCCCTTCTTGTGACTGAGTTAAAGCCCTGAAAAACCTCCTTGAAAGAAACCACCACTCCAAGAAAAGTAATGGGGAAGGTGAACTCAAAAAGAGTCGAATACCCCGGAATGAAGTGACAGAGCATATCCGAATCATCCCCAAAGGTCACGATACTTATGAATGACTTGATGTTATTAAAAAGCTGGGCCGGCAATGTGCCGTCAAATTTCAAAAACACCTCGCCGGTTCTGGAAGCGGTAAACCTGTTAACAGTAAAAAATCCTGTGTGTATCTCAGGAAGCCCCAGATAATTGACTCCATAAAACACAAGAAGCGGCATGAAGATCACAAGGAACACAGCCCCGGATATCAGGAGCTGCCCCACTGTGATGGCACGCTTTTTAAGGCAATAAACAAGGGCAAAAAGTAAAGTCAGCGGAATCACTATTGTGGCTGAGCCGTAGGTATACATGCAAACCGCATAGACCGCGGCACTGAGGGCATACATCACTGTACTGTGCTTTCTCACAGCGATCATAAACAGCAGGGTTGCAAGACAGAGCACAAAGGGCATAATGTTGCTGTCAAGGCTCCATCTGGAAAGGATCACATGCCAGGGGCACACCGCCAGGAATGCTGCTCCGCACAGGGCTATGGTATTTCTGGAAGTATCGTATTTTCCGTGTCTGAAGCCCTCTCTGAGGCTAAAGAAAAAAAGAACAACCGTGAGAATACCACAGACAGCCGGAATCAGCCTAAGTCCGTATACTCCGGTTCCGAAAAGTTTTGTGGCAAACATGTTGACGTAGATAAGAAGAGGACTTCCGCCTCCGCAGCCAAAGGTTATGGGATAAACAGGATATGGATATCCGTTCCTGTCTATGCCGTACCTGGCAAGGGCGTAGGCTTCATAGCCTATTGAAGCCTCATCCTGCTGAAGTCCCAGGGGAATCTCCCCCAGTTTGTAAAGTCGAAGAAAAGATGCTACAAGGACTATTACAGCCAGAAGAAGGTAGATAATGCCGTTCTCCCAGGAATAGGACTCCTTTTTCCTGCCCCGGGCATTACCGCTCTTACTGAAAATA
Source organism: Butyrivibrio sp. MC2021 (assembly GCF_000621605.1). Taxonomy (GTDB): domain Bacteria; phylum Bacillota; class Clostridia; order Lachnospirales; family Lachnospiraceae; genus Butyrivibrio. The sequence continues at coordinate 877,922 of NZ_JHXX01000001.1, forward strand.
ACAACGGCTGCCGCACCGATACCGATGCAGACAGCCGTAGCTATATAGTTGTAATAATCTATAATTCTCATTCCTGTAATCCCCACTATCTGGCGTTCATGGCAGCTGCCCAGTCACCTATCCCCATGTAGGAAGCTGCTCTTTGTATATATGAATCCGCAGCCGGTCCGTTCATCTGCTGGTAAAACTCAAATGCCAGCTTTCTGGAGCCGTCCTGCCTTGTAAGTCCCACTGAAAGACCGCCTGCAACCTCATCTGCAGAGTCTGTCTGACGATTAAATACTATCATATTTATATATTGATTGGTAGCGGCTCTTTGATATGCATAAACAATGGCTGCCGCCTGAGCCTCCTCTCCCTGAGTGGATGAATAGCCCACCTCCGTAAGAAGTATAGGACGCACTGCCCCCTTGGTATTCCTCATGCCGCTCTGGCACATGTAATCCGTCAGCTGCTCAATGTTCTCCATGGAAATATAGGGAGATGAGATATCATGCCTGATCATTGATGCCGCCTCCGAATCCTTGGGAGTCCAAAAGCTGGTCCAGGTCAGAGGATAGTTATAAGGGTGCTGGGCCAGGGCCCAGTCAAAGTTACCCTGAGCGCATATGCAGGCGTTCAGGGCTTCCAGAAAGCTCCTGGCTGAAAAGTAGGATGCGTTTTGTATATGAGTCCAGTTCTGATCTATGCTGCAGCATACGTTGGCATTGGCATTTCTGGTCTTGATGGCAGTGTAACAAACCCTGAGCTCATCGGCATAGAGCTGAGCATAGGTCATAAGGTCCGATACATCGGTGTGATTCCAGGCGTTCTTGGCGTTGATCTCATTTCCGATAACCCAGTTGTCCACCTGTCCGAAACCATTCTGTCCGTTATATCTGTAGGCAAGATAAGAAACCACAGCCTCAAGGTTCTCAAGGCCCTGATCCTCTGAGGTGTTCATCATATAATAGTTAGCCTTGCCCATACCGGGCCTTGAATATGGTGAGATCATAAACTCCTGCCCGGGCTTGTAGGGGTTAAGGAGCACCATGGTAACACCCATCCCCTGCTCGGTGCAGGTTCTGGCGCAGTGGTCATACTGGCTGAGGTAAGATGAATCGTAGTGATACACCTTGCCGTTGTATTCATAGATGACACCGCCGTTTCCGCCGATAACATCCTCAAGGTTGATATTGTAAGCAGCCTGCTGAACTCCAAGTGATGGAGCCTCGGTATTACCGTTGCCTATCTTGGCTCCGTCCAGGATAAGTCCCTTTTTGCCGTTACTTTTCCTCTGGGGAGAATAACCGCAAAGGACCTCCGGATTGGTTATATATCTGCTGCCGGTCACAGGGACAAATACGCCCCCCTGAAGCACCGCCACCTGAAACTTGTCATAGAGGTGGCAGGAAACAGTTTTCCTCTCAAGAGAAACAGAAAAAGTCCCATAGGTTCCCATGGGAAGCGAAGCAACAGGCGCACCTGCCGGGCCTGTCTGATATACCTTTTCCGCAAAAAGGTAAAACTTCCCGTCATCGCTGTCCGGAAGGTCCGATGCAGATACCGTAACATTCACTTTTTCTCCGGTTATGGTGGCCGAGCCTATGGCAACAGCCCCGGTTCCCGAAGCCTTGGCCTTAATGGGACACAGTAAAAATGCGCATAAAAAGGCCAGCAGCAGAATATTCTTTCTTGTCATATCAACCCCTCATAAATTGTATGATCAATAATCTACCTTCATAAGACAAAGTCCCTCAGGCCTTGCTGTAGGTCCTGACCTCTGTCTGTCACAGGCTTCCAGTATATCCTTCATCTCCTCCGGGGGAATATTGCCGTATCCCACCTCCAGAAGAGTCCCCGTCAGGATCCTCACCATATTCTGAAGGAAGCCGTTTCCGTGAAAATAGAACCTGATATAATTGCCGCTCTCTTCAATCTTGATATTGTCCACGCATCTGACGGTGGACTTTTTCATCTTGGAATTGCCGCAAAAACTCTTGAAATCGTGGGTTCCTATAAGAGCCTTGGCAGCCTCTCTCATCTTTTCCGCGTCCGGCTTCTTATCGATCACTGTCACATATTTTCTGTCAAAAACAGGCTTGGATGCCCCATACCAGCAGGTATAGCGGTATGTCTTGCCAATGGCATTGTATCTGGAGTGGAATCTGTCTGAGCAGGCCCTCACCTCATTTACACTGATGTCCTCCGGCAGATACCTGTTCATATATTCCTGAATCTCCCCTTCAGTCATATTGGTATCAAGGACACAGTTGGCAGTCATGGCTCTGGCATGGACCCCTGCGTCTGTTCTTCCGGCGCCTATAAGGTTGATATCCTGGGTTCCTGTCATTTTCTTAAGGACCTCTTCAAGCTTGCCCTGAATGGTCATGTCCTTGCCGGGCTGCCTCTCCCATCCGTAAAACCTGGTTCCGTCATAGCTTATAATAAATTTGTAATTTCGCATTTTCACATCTCTCAGCCTGTATTTGTATTTTCGAAACAATAAAAAAAGTATGGACACACAAAACAAGTGTATCCATACCATTATAACGTATATGTAACCCAAAAAGAACAGCTTATCCTACAAGTTTGTAGTGTATTCTCTCCGAAAAAGCCATAAGACCTGCAACTTTCAGAACATCCTCCGCCTCGATGGCGCTTTTAAACTGACTTTCCAGCACTGATATGAGCACGTCATCATGAAATGTAACCAGAAGATCCGTGGCCATGTCGTAATAGGGCTCTGTTATGTCACCCAGGCAGTCAAACAAAAAAGGAATTCCCATCATGTTTCTGGGCTGCTCCAGCATCTCCAGCATCCTGATGCAGTTGCATACATAGAAGGGATCTGTATAGGCCTTCAGATCAAAGATCCTATCAAAATTATCTATCTGTCCCTTTCTTACAGCCGCCGCTATCAGCTTAACAGACTCATCATCCAGAACCATGCTGTTAAGAGCCTTAAATGCATTGTCAGGCCGTGAGAGATTGTTAAGCTCAATTCGCAGCTGTCTCTCAGGGTCATAGGCCTTGAACTCAACATCCAGCATTGCCACTTCCCAGTCATATCGAAGCTGTCTCCAGTCAGCAGTAAGGAGCTTTTTCATGGCCTTTTCATATTCTTCGTACACCTTCTTCCAGGGGCCATATTCGCTGTCCTTCTGACTGTAATCATATTCAAGAGACACCAGAACATTGTGATATTTATCATTAAAAGGGGACTCATAACCCAGTTTTTCAAAAGCCAGAACACACTCCTGGTCATAAAGCCACACAGGAGGCTTACCTGTCCTATGGTTCTTATCCGGGTAAAAATATGTATGTCTTCCTTCTCTATAGGCATAAGGTCCAAAAAGTTCCTTGAGGGCAAGGCGCTCATTTTCCTCATCACTTCCGTATGAAACCCGAATTCTTCTTCCGTCGATAAAAGCAAAAAAGTCATCGGTAGCGGAATAAAATGCTATAAGATCCAGCGGATAATAGCGAAGAGCCAGGCATAGCCACTTCTCGCTGTCACTTATAAGTACGCTCTTGGCATACTCACCGTTCTGAAACCTGTAGAGATGAAAATCTTCGTTTTCCAGAAGCTCATCCACCGCCGAAAGGCCAAACAACTCTCCCCAATAGGGAATCCTGTCTGCTTTTTTATTATTGATACTTTGTACTATCCATGAATTTTTCATGGATAGTATTATACATATAAGAGCTAAAAAATCAAACTCACATTTTACTCAGCATTTGACACCGCATACAGATAATCTTCCATGCTTTCAAAGCTGTAGATATAGGCGCTGTCGGTTCCGTAGACAAGGTGATCGGAAAGTCTGAATATATCTGCGCTGCCGGGATTGCCAAGATCATAGTCCCTGGCGCTGACCAGAACAAAGAACCTTCCTTCAGGAAGAGACCTTGTATGCTCCGCATTCTGAAGCCACTGATACTCATTGTCCAGATCCTCAAGATGATCGATCTCTTTTACGGTATGCATGTCGATGCGGCCGTCTGTCAGAGCCATGATCACGTTACTGGACCAGAAAAGCGCAAAGCCGTCGGTGTAGTCCGTATCCTTGATCCACTCTATGGCATCTGTAATGGCATAGTCCTGATAGATATCCTCGGGATTGGGGTCAGCATAAACGGATACGCTGGCTGTAGCTACGCAAAGCCCCACAAAAAGCCCTATAACAGGCTCATAATGCCTTATGTAGCCGGACTCCTCATACTTGAACTCAATTCCGAAAATCAAAAGGAAATATGGTATAACCGGAAGCCAGTAGTAGGAATAATACTTGTTACTGCAGGATAAAACCACAGTTGTGATGAGAGTAAGGGTTCCCACATAAAGCAAAAACAGCTGAGTCATTTCTCCGTATCTGAACAGTCTCTTATAAACTCTTATGATACTTCCCACCAGCAGAACCAGCAGAATGAAATTAAGACAGTTTATTATTCCCTGCCAGCTGACAAAATGAACATTGGCATGCCATCCGAATAAGGTAAAGGCATCAGTCAGTGTATTTGCAATTGCATCAAATGAGAAGTTTCTCCAGGTCTCCCTGAACTGATCCTGGAAATTATACTTGTTACAGAGAACCTTTCTGTTTATAAAAAGTCCTATGCAGGAAAAAACAAAGGGTACCAGGGATGAAACAAACACTCTGTTGGCTGCTGCCGCAATTTTCCCTGACTTTGTCTTATTCTTGAAAATGTAGTAATGAGCATACAAAAGACCAAGAAGGCTGGCTGCAAAAAGAGGCGCATAGCAGATCATAAGAAGTCTTACTCCCCCAAGACCCGCAGCAAAGGATACCACCGCAAGAAGTCCCAGAAGCACCATAAGTACAGCCTTATTCTCTTTTTTATCCTCATCATCAGAAATGGCATCCACCACAGGCTTTACTGCTCTGAAGAACAGTCCCATGGAAAAGAATGCGATTATGAAATAGGTCACGTAGGACTGACCAAAGGTAACAATTCTCACATACCACTGTCCGAAGGGCCAGGTGAGTATACTTGCCGCAAAAAGGCCCTCTCTGTAAAGCCCTGCCCCCTTAGCCATAAACATAAAGGATGCTGCTATAAGTACAAGGAAGATCACTGCCGCAACAAGCCTTACCATGAGCCAGTTATCGGGCCAGATATGGAACAACAGCTTGTAAACCAGCTGGGTATGGATAACATGGAGCTCCGTTGAGTAAAACCAGTTCTGACTCATGATGCCCCCTTCGGCACTAAGGAGCTTGCCCAGGATCATGTCCGATGCGATATCGCTGTTTTCCATATAGAAGTCTTTTTTGTAGATCAGGAAAAGAGTAAACAGCCCTCCGATCACCATGAATATCCACAGTAATGTATCCTGAAGCTTTTCATTTTTTAATTTCTTAAGCATCTTTTTCGCCCACCTTCTGCTTTTTCTCTGATCTGATCAGCACTACCAACAGCACCAGTCCAAAAATACTGAGGATAAATCCGGCTAAAAGCCCCGGGGTGTGATATTCAAGTCTGATATCATGGCTTCCCTGAGGGAGCTTCAATGCCATAAACATGGTATTGGCCTTGGAAAGCTCAGTCTTTTTGCCATCCACATAGGCTTTCCATCCCTTGGAATAAGGAATAGTAAGGCACATAATGCCGTTATCCTCCATATCTATGGTTCCTGTGACCTTGTTGGTGGCATAGGAAATAGGATTCTTGTTAAGCTCAATATTCTCAAGCATATCCTGACTTAAGACTCTGACCTGATTCTCATAATTCACAAGAGGCTGGCAGTAGATCTTAAGATCATCAAAGGTATAAATTCCTCTCTCGGTGAAATGTATCACTATCTCATCCTTGGCCTGCTCTGCATAGCCCGTGTTCAGAAGATAGTCATGCCAGTCGCTGTAAAACTGATTCTTTTCAGTCTTATACCAGATAGGCTTGGTGGTTATCACATTTTCCTGTGAAATAGCCTGAACATCCATAAGAGGATAGTCGCTGGGTGAATCCACATAGAACTCATCAAGCCACAGATAGGTCTCGCAGTTCTCAAGGCCCTTAAACTTAATATGTATGGCAGAGCCCGCCTCGGCAGTCCACTTGCCATCCTCCAGGCTCACATCTCCCTCTCCGGAAATCTCAAAAGGGACAGACTGGAAGCTGTAGGAAATCTCAGCCTCGGGATATGAGGTATCATCCTTATCCAGAACTATTCCGTAAAGCAGGGCCTCCTGCCTCTCCACCGCCGTCATCTCTCGGTAATCCTTCTGAGGGATCACGTTGTAATATGCATATCCCAGAGAAAGAGGATTCATATTTTCAAAAATCGCGAAATTGTATCTGTCATGAAGATGAATGAAGCGGTAAGGCACATATCTCACTTCCTCATCCGTGTAAAATCTCAGTGAATAATAACGAACACCGGCCAGAGTATTGAGGATAGCTCTGTCATCAAGGGCAAAATAAGCAAAGTTCTGCTGATCGTTGTTACCCATTTCTTTGAAGTAGTCGGAAACAACTCCGTTGGCCAGACTCCAGTAAAACTGGGTTGAGGATATGCCCTCTATCAGTGAGGCATTCCAGACCAGATCTCTTCCTGTATATCTGTAGAAACTTCCCGGATCCTCTCCCTTGGTCTCCACGGCCTCTTTTACCGCCTGAACCTCGGTGCTCTCAAGAAGGATATGCATGCTGTCGGTAGTGACCTCATCAAAATACTCCTTGATCATATCTCCCTGCTCCGGAGAATAGCCGTAGTAACCGTTCACAGCTATTCCAAAAAGGGAAAGGGCCATGATAAGTACCTGGGCTGTACCTCTGGACAATCTGAGCACCAGGCTCTCTCTGCTACGGATAATACTGTTAAAAAGTCCCATTACCAGCACCACGGCTATACCTGCAGCCATGATCCCCAGCTGGGTCATGGCACTGTCGTAGCCTCTGTTATGGGTCACTCTTGCCAGCAGATAAAAGAGAACTGCCAGCACCACTGTACCTGCCATCTGGGGCCATTTTTCAGAAAAGAGATCATCCCAGGTCTCCACCAGCATAAAGGCTGCGCACAGGGCAAACACGAAGGTCCATCTGTTTATTACATAGGCAAAGGCTGTAAGGGCGTAGCCTGCAGCAGGAATGCACACAAAAAGCACCAGTATCACAAACATTATAAAGAGCTGAAGAGTTGCTTTTGCTCCTGTACACTCTTCTTTTTTTATCTTTTTTATCAAAAGAGTGATCACCCTGATGACAAGCATAAATACTGCAAGAAGGATGATTCCGTGGAAGCCTATCTGGGTGTCATAAAAACCATGATATACAAAGGAATAGAAATTCCTAACAAGCTGCTCGTAGTACTCTTTTCCATAGAAAAGCGAAAAGCTGATTCCCGTGTTGGTTCTGGGATTGGCCGGAAATGCGAAAATAACAGGAAGAAGGATCACCATGGCCATAAGGCTTCCTATGATTCCCGCAGTAAAGAACTTAACTATAAGTTCTCCCCACTTCTTCCACTGCAGCCCGTAAGTAAAGGCCGCTCTGACAATGACATACACAATTGTCAGGAGCACAATCATATAGAAGAAAAAGAAATTATTGCTTCCCGCAAGGAAAATCGAAACCGCAAAGAATACGGACTTATTTTCCCTGATGATCTTCTCTGCTCCGATGATGACCAGAGGCATGTAGATAAGTGGATTGGCGAAATAGGGATGCCAGATACCCAAAAACAAAAAGAAGGTACAAAAGCCGTAGGTAAACATTCCCGTCATTACGCCGATCTTGGATGCCTTCGGCCTTAAGTAAAAGCACAGAGCCGAAAAGGTAATACCGGCGATGAAGGGCCTCACCATCATGGCCACCTGAAAATATATGTAGATATACTCGTTTGGAACAAAAATAGCCGGCAGGTTCAGAATATCGCCGATGGCATAATACTGCAGGGTCGGATAGATATCAGTTCCATAGCCCATTCCGAAGGAAAAAGTCTGGATATTCAGGCTGTGGTCCTTTAAAACGTGGTAGATCACGCCCCTCATCCACTTGGCATAATAGGCAAGGGCCTTGATATGCTGTCTGAAGGCATCGGCTGAATTGATGAAGCTGACATTGTTAGCAAAGAAATAATAGAAAACCGCGTAGATCATCCCTGCAAAGATTGCCGTATACGCACCATAAAAGACAGCCGCTTTTACAGGACTGTCAAAAACATTTTTCTTATTCACTTAAACTACTCTCCCAAAATCTAATAATCTTAAAAAGCGCATAAAAACGCACATTGATAGTATACCATAAGTTTCTAAAAAAATTTTTTGAAAAAAATTTATCTTACCTGCAACATTTTTTATCAGCCGTTTGTATATAGGGTAGAACGGCAAAAAACAAACAAATAATCAGCCGTCTTTTGGAGGGAACATTATGAAAAGGTATATTAAAGGATTATCACTTCTTACAAGTATCACAATCATGGCAGCATCACTTACAGGCTGCGGCGGCATTAAGCAGAAGGCCGCCACAGAAGCCGAGTATCCGGCATATGAAACCGGGGCTGCACAGGCTCCCTATGAAGCTTCTCCTTCACCTTCTTACAATTATACTGATGCTGCGGAATGTGAAGCATGCCCGGAAACTTCCGATTCAGCCTATTCTCCAACTTACTCAAAGAGCGCAAACAGGGATGCAAAAACTGATGACAGCTATCGCAGAGGCGATGACAGCTATGCCAACTTAGACAGACAGGAAACCTATGAAAAGCCCGAAGAAACAGGATTTTTCTTAACTGAAGCACAGCCTCTTTCAACCTTTGCAGCAGATGTGGATACAGCATCCTATGCCAATGTCCGCAGAATGATAGAGTCAGGCTACAAGCTTCACAATATAAATGGCGATGCGGTTCGTGAAGAGGAGTTCCTCAACTACTTCTCCTATGACCTGGTTGCCCCAAAGAGAGGTCAGAAGTTTGGCGTAACCGCAGAGGTTTCAACCTGCCCCTGGAACCAGGATCACGAGCTTCTTTTTGTGGGAATCAGAGCCGAGGATGACTTTGCGGAGGAAATGCCCGACAGCAACCTGGTTTTCCTTATTGATGTATCAGGTTCCATGAACAGCTCAGACAAGCTTGATCTTCTCAAGGATTCAATGCTTGACCTTGTTGATAATCTTCCGGAAAAAAGCACAATCTCCATCGTGACCTATGCAAGTAACGAGGAGCTCATTCTTGACGGTGTGGGAATCCAGGATAAAAAGAAGATCAAGCAGGCCATCAAGAGTCTCTACGCCCATGGCGCCACAGCAGGTCAGCGCGGAATGCAGATGGCTTATGAGGTTGCAAAGGAGAACTTTATCGAAGGCGGAAACAACCGTATCATCATGGCTACAGACGGGGACCTCAATGTAGGAATCTCAGATCCTGACGAGCTTGAAAGATTTATCGAAGAGAAAAAGAACGATGGCATCTACCTCTCAGTTCTCGGCTTCGGCACAGGTAATTACAAGGATGCAAGCCTTGAGAGACTTGCTGACTGCGGTAACGGCAACTACTCCTACATCGATTCCAAGCTTGAAGGTCACAAGGTTCTTGTGGAAGAGATGAGCTCAACTCTTGTCGCCGTTGCAAAGGATGTTAAGTTCCAGATGGAGTTCAATCCTGCCAAGGTCAATGCTTACAGACTTATAGGTTATCAGAACAGAACCCTGGCTGCCACAGACTTTGCAGATGATACCAAGGACGGCGGCGAGCTTGGCTCAGGCCACACCGTTGTTGCTCTTTACGAGATCATTCCCGCAGGCTCAGAGGCTGCTGTAAGCCTTAGATACCAGGGAAGCAATACAGAGGCAGATCCTTCTTCCGATTATGGCACACTGGCCCTTAGATACAAGGAGCCCGATGAGGACAAGTCACAGCTTGAAGAGTATGTTATCGGCAGCAAGCTCTACAGCGAAAAGCCCAGCGACAGCTTCCTGTTTGCAAGTTCAGTTGTTGAGTTCGCCATGATTCTGGAGGACAGCGATCACAAGGGAACAGCTACTCTCGACGGAATCCTTAAGACACTGAAGGAAATCGATGACACAGATGATTATAAAGATGAGTTCAGATATCTTGTAAAAAGGGTCTCCAAAGACGCTTGATATAAAAACCCCCACTAAAATAGGGACGGTTCATAAGAACCGTCCCTATTGCATTGTCATTTTATTCTCCGGATGCTTCAGGAGCAGGGCCGTCATCATTTGATTCAGGCTCAGGTTTTACCGCATCCAGTACTTCCTGGTTGTTGTCCTGATTGGGCTGCTCTTCAGGTGAAGGCTCCGGTTCCGATTCTGAAATGATCAGTCCCGGCGGCGTGTAATCTTCCTGAGGCGCAGGTTCCGGTTCGGGGGTAACTTCAGGCTCCGGTGCCGGAGTTTCTTCAGGAGCTGTCACCTCTTCTGCGGGAGGCTGGGGCTGCTCAGGCTGCTGAGGTTCCGGTTCTGGCTCAGGATCTGAATCCTCTGCAGGGAATTCCGCAGTTTCTTCCGGATCTGTTTCCTCAGGCTCTGTTTCTTCGGATGAACTCTCAGAAGCAGATTCTTCCGTCTCATCCGACTTTTCCTTCTTATTCTTATCACCCTTGGAGGGCTTTTCTTCAGACTTATTATCCTCAGAATTATCGGAAGGCTTATCTACGCTGCCCCCCTGAGATGAGCTGTCCTGATTCTCGGATACATTCTCATCTGTGGAAGGAGTTGTGGTGTTTGGCGCCTTATTTTCAGCTGCAGGTTTTGCTGCTGCATCTTCGCCTTCATCCTGTGTAGTCTCTTCTTCCGAAGTGCTTCCACCGGAGTTTACATCGCTTTTTCCACCGGATTCAAGGGCAGTCTTTACATCCGCTGTAGAAGCCTCGATCTCGTCCTCTAATACATAGGCCTTCTGCTTTCCTTTTTTCAGACTCTTATTCAGCTGATATTCATCAGTGCTGGTAAAATCCAAAAGGATGGATCCGTTTACTGTGCCTTTTTCATCGCTGTTTGCGGCAAAATAGTTTAATAGTTTGGCACAAAAGTCTGCGGATGAACCGTTGTCACAATCCTCCTGATCCTTGGAGGTCATGAACTTATTCATAAAATCATCAGTGTTTGAATAGTAATTATAATCTCTCTTCTCCTTATCGGTAATCTTCTGGGATATCTCACCGATAAGCTTATCCAGGCTGTATCCGTCGTGAAGATTCTCAAGAATATGATTCATTCCGCTGACGATGACTTTGCTGTCGATGGTATAGGTATCATTCTTTTTATTGGTCTTTATGGCATCTTTATCGTCATATGCCTTTGCAGCAAGATAGCTCAGATAAACCGTGGCCAGGTATCCGCTGGAGTACATCGCCATCTCATTTCCGCCATCGGCATTGGCCAGCTGCATCTGAGAATTAGACGAATAACTCTGAACCATTGAATCTACGGAATATGTATCACTGCCTGCATCATAACCATATTTTGAAATGAAATCATTATTGCGGTACTGATAAGGGTTATCAACAGCTGTCGCGATTCCCTCAGTGAACCACTTGGGATACTTAAGACTATCATTTTCCACATAGGTCTTGGTATCTTCATCATACTCGATGCCTGTCATTCCGGTTCTGGTGTAATCCAGCATGTGGGCATGCATGAGCTCGTGGACCATGGTGTTATCAAGAAGTGAATATGCATCAGAACCATCCCCGGTCTCAGTACTGAAGACATAGGTTCCGGTATTTGTATCAAGTTTATAAAAATAACTGGCATCAACAACGAGTCTGTATTCTATTCCGCCATTCCCGTCATGTTCCCACTCCAGCTTGGCTATTGCACCGTTTTCTTGTTCTTCATTCGTGCCTGTGTCTGGTTCAGTATCAGTACTTGTTCCGCTCTGCCCGGACTTGGTGAATGTAACATATAATCCGAGATTTTCTCCCAGCTGCTTTCCTTCTTTGACAGCATCTTTATATGCAGGGAATTTCTGCTCCAAAAGAGCTACCGCCTCAGGCTCAACAACGTTTTTGATGAATTTGATAAACCAGGCAAGCTCGTCGCTCTGATCGGGTATGCCTGCCTCCTCATTTCCACTGAAGACTGTCTCGGCATCTCCTTTTGCATGAACCGTAACGAGCTCTTCCTTCTCTTTATCACTGATCTTTGGTCTGGAGGTGTAGTCATTTGCCCCTTTTTTCTTTCCTCCGCCGCCCTTGTTGCCACCGGCCTGCTGTTCCTCGGGAACATAGGGCTTGCCTGCATCTTCAGAGGGCTTATACTCATACTCCACCTCTTCATCATAGGCATAGTACTGAGGAGTAGGCTTGGCCTCCACCTTGTTTTTGCCCGGAAGAAGGGGTGTGATGTAGGTGACACCGCTGGATGGATTAGAGAGGGTTGCAACTCCGGTCTTCGCCATCAGGTCAGTCACAAAATCAGGAAGCCATATGTCATAGCTGACATTGCTGCCCTGGGCCATGGCATAACCCTCAGGAAGATAGAATGCTATAAGGGGATAGCATTTAACCACTCCTTCTATCTCCAAAGCAACCTTCAGAAGATTTCCGTTCTGATCAACCCAGATAACGGGAACTTCCCAGCTCATTCCGCTGTCTGCGGTAACCGTTGCGGAAGTATCAAGGATCTGGCCGTGTACAGGTCTGTCCAGGTTGGTCACCTTAAAGCCCTTTACATAGATTATCCTGCCGTTGGCCAGGGTCTTAAAGTAGTCCTTTCCCTGCCTTGCAGCCTTCTGCACCGCTGTACTGGTGATGGCGTTGGCAATTTTCGCCGCATTGGCGCCATCCAGGTTAGCTGCCCTGGCGGATATCGCATGCATATTGGCGCAAAGAAGCAATGCGCTCATGGTCAAACTAATGAATCTCAGCCATTTCTTCATATTTCGTTCCCTCTTAACGGTTGAAATCAGAAATAAAAATTCACTTTTTTGCACAAAAAAACATTCTACACCAATCAGTATATCGTCATTATTTGTTCTAAATATAACCTTTTCCTTAAAATAAAATGAAAAAAAGTACCGGACATCTGTCCGGTACTAAAATAATTCAAAATATTAAAAAATCTCTCTGGCGCCCTTTTTCATCTTGTACATCTGCTCGTCAGCAATGGCGATGATCTCGTCCAGGTTGAGCTCCTCTGTAAGAACAGTGGAATAGGTTCCGTAGCTGGCTGCCACATTGTATCCCAGGCGCCTGCTGTCTATCTCCAGATGTTCCTTCATCTTGTTGATAAGACTGGCCACATTCCTGTCCCCGGGAACAAGAGCGATCATCTCGTCGCCGCCGAATCTTACAAGCAACGCTTCCTCAGGGCATTCAGCTCTGAAGGCCTTGGCCACCGTGGCTATGGCTCTGTCGCCGGCCGCGTGTCCGTGATTATCATTGATGGACTTAAGTCCGTTCAGATCTGCCATGATAATATTCAGTGTCTTTCCTTTGTTCTGAGGCTTACTCTTAAATTCCTCATATTTGGCAAGGAAAGCAACTCTGTTATAAAGTCCCGTAAGAGCATCATTCTGATACATCTTCTGAATCTTGTCCTTAAGGAACCGCTGATAACGAATTGTGATAAATCCGCCAAAGCCCATACACAGGCAATTGGTGACACTGGGTGTCTTGGAATAATCGATAAGATCATATCTGTCAAAGGTATAGCACACAAAGCCTATAGCCTTTCCCATGTATTCAAGTGCATTGAAAATGAGCGGATATCCCTTATCCAGGGCCTCCTTGAGATTGGGGATCACCTGCTCCTTGTTATAGGCTACAATCCCATCGGAATCGCTATAGCTGTTATAAATCACGCTCATGCGGGAGTTATCTATATCCTCAAGGAAATAATCCTTCTCGATCTCAAAACATGCATCCTTGACCACACAGCACATATTGTCATCAAGATTATCTCTTATGAGCTTGGTACATTCAAAAAGATTCTCACAGGCCATGATCTTGGATGTGAGCACATGCATCACATGAATATCATCCTGATGATGATAAAATCTGTTATTCAGGCTGTGCACCACCGAAACGGTTCCGAGGCTTCTTCTCTCACAGCCGCAGGACTCATTGGAAACAAAGGATGGCACGATCCACTTCTCCACATCCTTATTTCCGGCGAGAACCTCCATAACGGCCTCGTCAACAGCCTTGGCAAGATCCAGGCTGTCACACATGGCAGTGGTCATGCCGGGCTTTGACAAAAATGCCTCATCAATTCCATCAAAACCGGATATTATTACATCCTCCGGGGTCCTCACTCCTGCTGCAGAAAAAACATCGCAGATATTGATGGCCATGATGTCATTGGCGCAGATAACTGCATCCGGAAGCTCTTCTCTCTTAAGGAGCTCCTTCGCAACCTTCCTTGCAGGATCCGACCAGAAATCTCCATAGCTGAGCATGCTGTCGTCGAAGGCGATACCATTCTCGGCTATTACCTTCTTGAATACATCTATTCTCTCATTGGAGAACTCACTGTGCTTCTTGCCGGCCACAAAATGCGGTCTCTTTGCGCCGTGGTATTCTATGATATGTCTCACCACAGCCTCAAAGCCCTTGGCGTAATCAAACTTCACCCGGGCCACATTATCAAAATCGCCGTCCACCACAATACAAGGCACGTTGTACTCTGTGGCACGGTCAATAATATGCTGTATTACTTCTCTCTTCTTGATCTTCTCAGCCATAATGATAACAACATCAGTCTTATCATACTGGATCAGATCATACACTGAGGATTCGGCCTGATAGTCCCCACTATTGCCGATCTCAGAGTTCATGGCATAAAGAAACAACCTGCAGTTCTGTTCCTTAAGCATTTCGTTAAGGTTAGTAACGCTGTCAAAAAACTGAGGATCATAAATCCTATAGGCGCATAGCGCTACAATTCTCTTCCCATCTATCATCGTAAATCTCCCCAATATTACGAATCATAACTCATTCATATATTTTATCACAAGAAACAGCTATTTTCTTACTAGAATTTGCAAACTTTATAGTAAATATTTCACCTTCAGACTCTCATAGGCATCCTGCATCATCTTAAAGGTCTCCTCATCACCGCTTGCCCCATCGGGATGAAAGGTCTTGCACAGATTTTTGTATCTGGCGTTAAGGGTCTCAAGATCATTACATCCATGGAAGAACATCAACCCGTCCTCCGTGCCTTTCTCTGTGCCATTCTCTGTGCCCGTTTCCTTATGAGTTCCTGTTCCGTTTTTTACACAAAGAAAAGCATTCCTGAGCTCATCCTCGGAGTTGATCACGGTCCACTCAGCTCTAACTTTCTCATCCAGAAGTACAGGTTCTCCGTTTTCTGACAGGCCCACAACGTTATAGGCTGAGTTCCATCTTCCGGTATAGGCATAAATAACCTGGCTGTGGACTCCATTGGTCCTAAAGAGCATCGGCACCGACCTGTTGATCTCACCGTAGTAATATCTATAAGGTCTCTGGCCCTTATCCACCTTGGAATCTGCCATTGCAGCTATCTTTTTGTCCCGTTCTTCCGCAGGCTCGTTAAGCACTTCATCCAGAGCATCGATTATCTTCTGAGCGTACTTATCATCATAGTCCGGGAAGCCGTCATCATAGCCGGGCTCCATCATCTTCTGTAAAAAGACTCCGAAGTCATCAGTAAAGGTCTTCTCCATGTTGGCGTTGTTGGTCACTCTCCAGCAGCCAAGCTTTAGCTCATCAAGAGGGTCCACCGGAATATTCCAGTTGACGGTTCCGTTCCCTGCAAGGCTGACAAAGTTGAAAAAGAAGGGCTCAAAATCAAGCCTTTCACTGAGGTAATGCTGAAGGGCCGCAATATGCTCATTATTCTGAAGAAGCGGATTATATATCTTACACTTTTCCCCGTTGTAAGCTTCAAAATCCCAATAATCCTCAGAGAGGCTCTTCATATTGAACACACCGCTTCTGTTCTTGGCCTCTATTACATATACCATTGATCCGAAGATCACAAGGGCGTCTATCTCCTGGAAAGAGCCGTTTTCTTCGGGAATAAGCAGGTCAAAAAAGATATAGGTTCTGAAATTCTTAAAGCTGGCTCTGGCCTTCTGATATCCCACTTCCACCAGATACTTGCCGGTCTTTTCCACATCTGCGGCCACTTCTTCATAGGGATAGTTATTGCGCTGATAATAAAGTGAGCTATAGTAGTTGTAGATAAGAGTCTCAGGGTTGACGTTTCTGTTAGGATTATTGGCCCCTGCAACATTCTTGGCTATGGCACCGATAAAAGTCTGAGGGCGGGTATATTTTCCGATGATCGGAACTCCGCAGGCAGGGCATGTATTTCTTAATGCCCTGTCAGCAGCAGCCCTGTCTATATAGCTGCCGCAGCCTATGCAATAATATCCCGGTTCCCCGAAGACTTTCATTGCTGAAGATCTTGTCAGCATCTGAAGCTGATTCACCGTTTTTTGTTTGGAAAAATAATTATTTCTACTGTCTACTTTCAGTGCGGTAGGTTTTCCGCATTTAAGACAGAAATTAGCAGTGTCGCTTACCTGGGCGCCACAGTGAATACAATACATTGCTCTCCTCCAAAAATAACTTTCCACTCATATTACAATATAAGACCTTTGTTATCAAGCAAGACCTAGGCAAAGTAAAGAGCCGGCTCCCTTACGGAAACCGGCTCTCCTGATATTATTTTTTTATTATGATCAGAACTTGAATTTATTAACCTCGTCGTCAAGCTGCTGGGCAATCTGTGCGTTTTCGTTGGCAACGATCTTGTTGGATTTCATGTTGTCGGACATTTCCGCAACCGCACCGGCTACATCCTCGATGCCTCTTGCGCTTTCGTCAACTGCTGTTGTTACATCATCCATGGCCTGGGATACGAAGTTCATGGAGCTCTCTATGGTCTGGGAAGCCTTCTCAACATTCCTAAGCATCTCAGAAATTTTCTGAGCATCTTCCTGGTATTGAACACCGGTATCCATAAGCTGATGATATCCGCCGATGGTCTTCTCTCTTACAAACTCAACCATCTTGGTGGCTTCGTCTGCGAGACCTCTTACGTTGCCGATAACCTCCTCTGAAATAACCTGGATCTTCTTGGCTGTTTCTGCTGAGTTGGTGGCAAGTCCGCTGATCTCTTCAGCAACTACTGCAAAGCCTTTGCCATGTTCACCGGCTCTGGCAGCCTCAATGCTGGCATTAAGTGACAAAAGATTGGTCTGGGATGCTATCTCAAGAATTGTCTGGGTAAGTCCGCTGATGCCCTCAACAGCCTTGGACTTCTCAATCTTTTCATTAAGACTGTCAGTCATCTCATCCGCTGCACGTCGTGCCTCTTCTGTCTCGCTCTCAGCATGCTTTCTCATTTCCATAGCACGCCCTTCCATCTCGCCTGCATAATTTGTTCCGGTCTGAACACTGGTAAACATTTCCTGAACTTCGTCTTTTACCTTGTTGGTGGACTCCTGAACCTGGGCAAGAGAAGCACTGGTCTCTTCCATGGCTGCGCTCATCTCTTCCATGGTGGCGGATACACCGCTTAACTGATCGTTGGTCTTAACCGTGGTCTCCAGAGCTGTTTCAACTGAGCCTGACAGGTTGTTTGAGCTTTCTGAAATGGAGCTTACTACACTTCTGATATGCTCCAGCAGGTTATTGATATTGGATGCGATATCCGAAACCTCATCATTTCCCTTAACCTCGATATGCTGGGTAAGGTCTCCGTCGTGACTTACCAGATCATAGATCTTCTTATCTACCGCTTCAAGACCGTACGCAATACCGTTTCCGAGAATAATAGAAAGGACAGCTGCCACAACAGACAAAACAGCTGCGATGATCAGAATTCTCTCAATAATAGCCTTTAATGCTTTTGTAAGGTCATCTACTATATAATCGATGCCCAGAAGACCTGTCTGCTTGCCCTCTTTATTATAAATAGGTGCATAAGCAGTTATAAAACTGTTTCCTGAAGCATTCTTTTCAACTATTCCGGTAACATAGCCTCCCTGAGAAAATGCCTTGGCGATGTCATCGGCATAAGCAGCTTCAACAGGTGTTCCGATGGCTATTCCGGCGGACTCCGGTGCACAGAGGTAAACATTCTGTCCGCCTCTCTCACCGATAGCATAAATTCCGCAGATATGAGCAGATTCCTCCACGGTCTTCATCTCTTCCCTCATGACAGTATTGGCATAACTGCTGTCTGCGCCGGCCTCTAAAAGTCCCAGAAGATTTCCGTTCATCTCATAGGCCGCCACCTTAACCAGGGCAAGAGTATCTTCGGATGCGCTTTTTACATAGCTTGCATGAATATAATTGTATATGATAAGTCCCATTACCACGCAGGTAATGATGTTTATAAAAATACTGCCCAGAACTATCTTCATTTTTATACTGAATCTGGCGCCTCTTTTCTCTTTCATGTCAGGTCCTCCTTACTCCGCGTTCAGCGAATCAACTATCGCCTGTGACATATAGTAACCGTTAGCACTTTCAAAATCTTTGTAGGCTACTTCAATATCAGCTCCGTTCACAACTACATTTTTTATAAGCTCTTTCTTCAAGGCCATAAGGTCATCATTGTAATTCGAAAAAGCCTCGGTGCTGTAAGGAAGATCTGCCATGTGACTGTTTGTATTGAAAAGGGTTGCCGCCTCAGCCTGTTTTTCGGAAATGCTGTCTGCTCCGGGGTCATTGGCAAGGGGCACTATAGCCAGCATGTGGTCTATATGATTCTTGGCATAGTTATCAGAAACAGGGCTGTAGGTCCAGAGTTCTTCAACTTCAGCTCCGTCCAGCATGGTCTCCAGGAAGTATTTGTATACTCCCGCCGGATTTGTACAGGTAGAGGTTATGCACCAAACCGGAGCCACTCTTTCAAGATACGCCCCCGTCTCAGCAAGAGGCGGTATTGCCACCAGCTCTCCGTCCACCTCAGCATCCTTGAGCTTATTTGAAAGGGTCTTTGCCCAGGTTCCTGCCCAATAGGTGAACACACCGAATTCATTGGCATAGAATTTATCACGGCAGTCTCCGGTACCATTCTCTGCTATATCCTTGTCGATATAGCCCTTGGAATAGGCATCTCTGAGTCTCGCCAGAGCCTGCTTCATGGAATCCTCGGTGAATCCGTCAGCCCAACTGCCATCATCCTTCTGGTAAAAAGAGGGATATGCATCCTGATAGAATTCCGGCAGATAATTCGTGTATGGTGCCTCATTATTGATGATTCCTGCAGCTGAAACGCCGTAGGTGTCGCCATTCTTGCCGTTACCGTCGGGGTCCTTAGTGGTAAAAGCATCCAGCATCGCAATATACTCGGAATAATTGGTGGGAGCCTTCATGCCCACATTATCCAGCCATGCCTTTTTGATATAGGTAACACAGCCGTTTCCTCTTGTTGGAGTAATTCCGAAAAGCTTGCCGTTTATCCTGATGGCATCTATAAGCGCCTGATTACCCGCAGCTGTAATCCTGGATTCCAGGGCTGATCCGCTGTAATAGGGTGAGATATCTGCCAGCATTTTCTCATTAGCATAGTCTGTATAATATGTGGAGCTTAAAAGAATCACGTCAGGAAGATCCCCTGATTCAAAAGCCTTAGTAACCTCCTCATAATACACATCATGCTCAGGCTGAATAATTATAAGGTCTATGCCGGTCAGAGCTTCCCATCTTGCCTCAAACTCATCCCGGCCATTTTCCTGAGTGATAAGGGTGCCGTCCACCATCATTGTAATCTGTGAAGGTTTCTCAGGAGGTGTAGGTATCCCTCCGCTTCCGCCTCTGCTCCTTACAGGAACGTCGCTGCTTCCACAGGCTGTAACAAGGATAGCGGTCAACATGATTGAAATGATCCTAATACATTTTTTCCTGTTCATATAGGCCTCCAATCCATTGGATTCACATAAAGAACGTCATCAGTCAGACTATATTATCATTTATTTTAAGGCAATTTGTAAGCGCTTTTTCAGTAATTTAAGACAATTAATTGAATTTTTATTAATTTCTTTCATAGCATAGAAAAACCCGCGCCGTAGCGCGGGTTTACATATATCCTCAAAACTTTTATTTATGCATTAGCAAGTATTTTCTTGCATAATTATACGTGCAATCAGTATCCAATGCTTTTTCAAAATATCCCAAAGCCTTTTGATTGTTTCCAAGTCCCAGATTGCCAAGCCCCATGAGGTAGTAGCAATGAGCCTCGTTCTTTTTGTCCATATCCGAATCAAAGACCGACATATCCGGCATGGAAACAGCGAAGTAGTCCATCTTAAACTCATCCCTCACATGCTGCTCTCCATAGTCAAGAAGCCTGTAAAAACGGGAATTGGCCTCACTTTTCCTGCCAAGCTTTGACAGCGCAAGTCCCTGATAAAGGATCATATCTGCAGGCTGATCGTAATAATACATCATGCCGGCAACCTCCTGGGCTCCAAGAGTTGCTTTTTCAAAGCACTCCCTGGCCTTCTCAGGCTTGGAAAGCTTCTCGTAACACAGTCCCAGATAATAGTAGATGTGATTGTCCTTGGTCCCCTCAAGACGTCCCTCTCCAAGGTTCTCAGGATAAGACAGGGCTTCCTGCAAAAGGTGCTCCGCTTTTTCTGCATTGGTCTCCATAAGGTCCTTCGCCTCCATAAGAAGACAGAGCTTAAACTGGGCCGTGATCTTGCCCTCTGCACCCTCCCAGGTCTGGAAGGAATGGGACGCTATTTTTTCATGGGCTTTTTTGTACTGTCCTATATTGTTCAAAAGAGTTACATACTCCGTATAGAGATCGTCTCTTTTTTCTATCAGCTCGATATGCCTGTCGAAATTCGCTTCTCTCTCCGCAAGGGAAACTCCAAGCTTTTGATAGAGCTGGTCAAGTTCCATGAATACTCTTGCATCGGAAGAGTCAAGCTCAAAGGCCTTTTCCATCAGGGATCTGGCCTTTTCCTTTTCTCCCTTCTTGTTGTAACAGGCAATAGCCAGATTCCTAAGGAGTGTAGGATAATTGTAATCCAGCTCCATTGCATCTTCCCAAAGACTGATGGCAAGATCAAACTGAAGCTTGTCATAGTAAAGGCACCCAAGATAATACATGGCCTTTGCAGGAACCGGGCCGGAGCCTTTGCCTGCTTCTATGGCATTTTCCAGAACTCCTATGTCTTCAAGCTTATTTGGGAAACACCATGCAGGATCACTGTGTTCTCCAAGGTCGTATTCTTTTATGGCTTCTTCTCTGTGGCCAAGCTTCTCAAGATAGGCTCCCTTGTAATAGTGGATCAAAGGGTTTTCTCCCGGATAAAGGGAAAGCACCCTCACAGCTTCCTCGTAAAAACCTGCCTCAGCCAGGTCCCTTGAAACCATAAGATAGGTCTCATGGAAATCCCTGGAAAGCTCATGGAAACTCTCTTCCTTCTCTCCCATAAAAATGAGCACAGCCCTTGATACAAAATCAAAGGGATCAAGCTTAAGATTATCCGTGATTGCAGCTTTGGCTTCATCCGTAAGGGAAAGCTTATAAAGTATCATAGCCTTAAGACTTCTCGCTTTAACGCTGTGGGAATTCTTCACAAGGGACTTTTCTATAAGATCAAGAGCAGCCCGGTATTCTCCTCTTCTGCAGGCAATTGCCGACAGATAGTAAAATCCCATCTCCTGAAGCTCTGATACCCAAACAGCCTTGTAGAAGGCATCGAAGGCCTCATCATATTTTTCCTGATAAAAAAGACTGAGGCCAAGATTGTAGTAGCTCTCACTGTGGTAAGGACTTGGATGCATGGCGGTGAGCCTTTCAATGGCCTTCCTGAAATACCCTTCTGATTGCTCAAACCGCCCTCTTCTAAGAAGGAGAAGTCCGTAGGCATTGTTTATCCTGGTATCCCCGGGATCACGCCTTAGTCCTTCAAGATAGTAATCATCAGGAAGAAATGTGGCATGGCGATACTGCTCGATATGCTGTCCTGTAAAATAGAGCTCCTCATTGGTCATGATCTCGGAGGGCTCCTTTGCAGCCTTGGCAGGCTCTGCAAGCTTCGGAATTCCCTGATCCTTGGCTCTGTAGGAAACCAGAGTTTTCCCCTCTGAAACAATCTTTACTTCAAGACTATACTCATCCAGGACCGCCTCAGAAAAATCTTTTCCCTGAAGAAGCTCTTTTTCATAAATATCTGTGGGAGAAAGAGTTATCTTCTCTGAGTAGATCTCTTTTCCCATATATTCAGCAGTAACTGCTGCCTCACGATATTCTTCTGTTCCATAGGCGCAGATATAGAGCTTGTTTCCGTTGTCCCTGACCTCTGTATTGATGGCAGCATGAATAGAGGCATTCTTAACCTGCCCCACCGCCTTATAGGGCATGAAATACTGTTTAAATACCTTCTCCTCATAGGGCTTAAGCCAGGCAAAATCAGGCTGGTTGTCGCAGAACATACCTGTCATAAGCTCGATGTAGGGACCATCTTCATCCGTAAGATTTCTGTCCCAGGCCCTGCCGAAATCTCCGTTGCCCCAGGTCCACTGCTTCTTTCCGGGAGAAATGTGATGGTCTGCAACATGAAGAAGACCGGCATTTTTGCTGTAGTCATAGCCTCCCACAAAATCATATTCGGACTTCTCCGCCATATAGGAGGTGGGCACCGGAATATTCTTATATCTCGAGATGTCGACACCCTCGCTGTAGTCGTGCTTGTAGTAAACGCCGGTGGCTATGGGAAATCTTGAGACATCTCTTTTTCCATGGTCATAGACGCTGTGTACATCCGGCGGAAAAATGGACTGGGTGTAGTCATTAACCGATACCGCGGGATTGGCCCACCACAAAAAGGTCTGAGGCAAAGGAGTTCTGTTGTAGAGCTGCCCTGTGATCTCAATGAAGGCCTTCCCGGGATAAAGAGTGAACTTCGTCACCACCTTGGTGCCGTACATCTGGTCCACATCCCCGATAATAAGGCTCTTGCTGCCGTCCTCGTTTTCAAGGATCTTGTGGTCCACAGGGCTGAAGGTAGTTGGTCTATGGTGCTGAGGCCAGTTAAATTCTATTCCTCCGGAGATCCAGGGTCCCGTAAGTCCCACCAGAGCAGGCTTTATAACCCTGTTGTAGTAGACAAAATCATAGTCATTGGTCTTGTCATAGGCCCTCTGGATCCTGCCTCCCAGCTCCGGAAGGATCATGATCTTTATATATTCATTCTCAAGAAAGACAGCATTCCACTTCTTGTCCTTCTTTACTCTGCTGATCTCATTGGTGGTTGGATAGGGATAGATCTTGCCGCTGCTTCCCTGATACACTCTTTTTTCCAGAAACATCGGATTCTTATCCGGAGCCCCCACCTCATAGGTAGGTATACTTACCGCTTCTTCATATATTTTTACGCTGCTCATAATCTACTCCATATTTTTATTGCTATCGTGTTTTATCATGCTAAAATAATAATATGTGAGTCCATCTGATATTACATTAAGCTAACTTGCTTAATGATATAAAAAAATTGCTACCGTTGTTTTTGCTTAAGAAAGAGTGATTTACATGAATTCAAAAGAAAACCTGGTCAACCCGGAATCAGACTATTACATCTACACTCCCGGAATTCTTTCCCGGGATCTTTTCTTGTCCCCTACAATCACAGGCTTCTTTAAATACGAGGCAGGCTACGAATTGTATCGGGAAGCCTTTGACAGCTTTCTTGTTATGTATATCAAAAAGGGAAAATGCAAAGTAAGAATTGGGGAAGATACCTATAATGCCACTGAAGGGCAGATTGTTCTTATAGACTGTTATGAGCCCCACTACTATGGCAGCAAATACGGCTGGGAGGCCCTGTGGCTTCATTTTGACGGGGCACTGGCAAGAAAATACTATGAGGTCATCACAAAAGAAAACGGCAACCTCATAACCCTGAAGTCCAATTACCATTTTGAGAAATATCTGGATAAAATCTATACCGCCTTTAAGACCGGCGCCTCGGTAAACGACGCTGTTCTGAATAAGTGGATAGTAAACATCCTGACAGAGCTCATAGTGTCGGGAGTTAAGCCAAAGAGCACAGAACTCTCGGGAGAAACCATCGAAGAACTGGTATCCTACATTAACGACCATCTATCCGAAGAGCTGTCCATTGAAGTTCTGGCGGAAAAGGCCAATATAAGCCCCTTTCACTTCCTTAGGGTATTCAAAAAAGAGACGGGCTTTACGCCCCATGACTATATCGTCACAGCCAGGATAAGCCACGCCAAATATCTTCTGTCCACCACTGCCATGAGCAGCAAGGACATCTGTTTCCAACTTGGCTTTGGCAGCGAGAGCGCCTTCTGCTCCACCTTTAAGAGAAAAACCCACATGACTCCTCAGGAGTTTAGGGAAACAAAACGCAAAAGCCTATAAAAAAGTGGGGACAATGCCCCACTTTTCTCTTATCTTCATTAATCAAATTTAAGTATGGTGTTAAGAATCCTCTTGGCACATTTCTCAAAGTCCCCGCGGGAAACTGCGCCCAGCTCCTGGGCCTTCTTAACTCTCTCAGGGAATCCGCAGGCCATCTTAAGATCGTTTCCTGCCAGGATCTCCTTGTAATGCTCGCCTCTTGTCCACCAGTCGGAGGTCACAAAGCCCTCAAAGCCCCATTCTTCCTTCAGAATGCCTGTAATAAGGTCATGACTCTCAGAAGCTCTCTCGCCGTTTACTACGTTGTAAGAGGACATGATGGTGTAAGGCTCAGACTCATGAACTATCATCTCAAAGGCCTTTAAGTATATCTCTCTTAAGGCACGCTCTGAAACTCTTGAATCGCAGTGCTTTCTGTTGGTCTCCTTGTTGTTGCAGGCAAAATGCTTAACAGAAGCACCTACATGGTTTCTCTGGATTCCTCTTACCATGGCTCCCGCAAGACGTCCTGTAAGATATGGATCCTCTGAATAATACTCAAAGTTACGTCCGCACATGGGGCTTCTGTGGATGTTGATGGCAGGTGTAAGCCATACGCAGAGGTTGTTCTCCTTGAGCTCCTCGCCGCCGGCGAAACCAACGGCTTCCACAAGCTCCTTATTCCAGGTGCAGGCCAGGGATGTGGCGCACGGGAATGCTGTGGTCTTAACTCCTGTCTCCGGAGAAATACGAACTCCCGCAGGGCCGTCGGCGGTAACCGCATTGGGCACACCGTACTCAGGAAGATTACCGAATCCAAATACATTGCCTACTCCGGTATTGGGCTGTCCGCCGCAAAGATGGATAAGCTCCTCATCTGAAAGCTGTGCCATAAACTCATCCAGAGTAACCTTGCCCTCTGCAACCTCCATAAAGGTCCTGGCATCTTTTTTATAAGGATAGGTCAGGAAATAGCTGTCCCTTGCCTTAACAGCAGGAACAAGAGCCTCCTCTGTTCCGGGCTCCATCTTTTCAAAAATGCAGGCATTGATATCCTTGGGCTTTCCAAGGGGCAATTCCTCGTAGTTGCCGTCGGAGAGCATTCTGTTTCCAAGCTCCACAGGAGCAAGCTTGTGGCTGAGCTTCTGTATTACAACATCATTTTCGTTGTTAAATTCAAATTCGCACTTTACGGCATCTCTTACATTTTTGCCGATATAGAAGCTGTAAAGGCCCTTTTCAAGCACATAGGAAGCATCAGCTACCTTTCCAAGGTCATCAAAAGAGCTCATCTCATATTTACTTACGGTGAGAGTAAGAAGCTCTGACTCTCCGGGTAAAAGAGTCTTTGTCTTAGCAAAGTCAGCCAGCTCTCTTGCAGGCTTCTTAAGAAGTCCCTGAGGTGCGCCGTAGTACAGCTGAACAACCTCTTTCCCCGCTACCTTGCCGGTATTGGTGACCTTAACGTTGAATACAAAACCGTCGTTTCCTTCTGTGAAATCTCCGGTATTAACAGTCTTTTTTACCCCGGCAACAGCCTGGGCAGCCTGGGCAGAAACAACCTCTATGTCAAAAGATGTATAGGAAAGGCCGTATCCGAAGGGATATACAACCTTCTCTTTTGCCCCGGGAACAGTCTCAAAATATCTGTAGCCAACATAGATATCCTCGTCGTAATCCACGTAGTCAAAGGACTTGTGATAGCCCTCTGTGGAAGGATAGTCACTTAGACTTCCTGCGAAGGTATCTGAAAGTCTACCTGAAGGACAGACCTTACCAATAAGCACATCCGCTGCGGCAAGGCCGCCTTCCATACCAAGCTGTCCCATAAAAAGTGCAGCACCTATTCTTTCATCATTCTTGATCCATCTAAGATCCAGGGTTCCGCCGATGTTGAGCACAGCAACAACTCTGTCAAAGGCTGCTGTTACCTTGGAAACCATCTCCTTTTCTTCACTGCTGAGTACAAAGTCTCCCTCGGGGAAGATCTTGCCTGAAAGAGCAGGCATGCTGGTGCCTTCAGGCCAGGGGCTGAATTCCCTGTTGCACTCTATATTGCTGCGATCCCAGCCCTCACCGGAAAATCTGTTGATCACGATGATGGCAGTATCGGCAAATTCTCTTGCCTCTTTTACAAAAGAATCGGGAAGCTCCGGTTCCGCTGTCATTCCGGGAACCCTGCCCTCCGCATACTGCTTCTTAAGATTGTCCCTGTAATAGTCTATAACAGGCTCATAGACAGAAACACCTCTCTCCTTGAGACCGTCATACAAAGAGCGGATATACTCGCAGAAAACGTCTCCTGATCCGCCGCCGCCCTTCACATACTCATAGGAAGCCTTGCCAAACATGGCAACAGGCTTGTCCCCGGAAAGAGGAAGTAAATCATTATCATTTTTCAAAAGAACAATAGCCTCATCAGCTGCTGCCTTGGAAATATCAATATGTTCCTTACTGCCGGTAACTCTTGTATTTCCGTAAAGCGGAACACCCGGCTGATAAAGAAGTCTTGCCCATCTCTGCATAAAAAATACACCTCCGTAATTTCCCTTTTATAGCTCTTCTACCATTGTAAATTGGGTATCAGATAAATAAAAGTAAAAAATTGCGAAAGTGTATTCTCATTTTTTGTCATTTAAAGAACTGCAGTCAGTATCAGTTTAACCACCAGAGCCACTGCCCAGGCAAGGAAGCACTGCCATATTACAGTGAAAACAGCCCATTTTGCCCCCATCTCCCTCTTGATGGTGGCGATAGCTGCAACGCAGGGGGTGTAAAGAAGGCTGAATACCAGCAAAGTTCCTGCTGAAACAGCTGTGAGTGCTTCGGAAATACCGCCCTCTGCTCCGAATAATACTTCCAATGTGGAGACCACGCTCTCTTTTGCCATAAATCCGGTAATAAGGGCTGTGACAACTCTGTAGTCTCCCAGGCCAAGAGGAGCAAATACAGGAGCCAGGCCGCCGGAAAGTGTGGCCAGAATACTGTTTGCAGAATCCTCCACCAGATTGAAGTGGAAATCAAAGCTCTGTAAGAACCACACTACGATGGTTGCTATAAAGATAACTGAGAAGGCTCTCTGCAGGAAGTCCTTGGCCTTTTCCCAAAGAAGAAGTCCCACGTTTCTGGCACCGGGAAGTCTGTAATTGGGAAGCTCCATAACAAAGGGAACTGCTTCGCCCTTGAAATGAGTCTTTTTCATAAGAAATGCCACAAGGATACCCACCAGTATTCCCAGGAAATACAGTCCTGTTATGATAAGTCCGCCCCTTCCCGGGAAGAAGGCGTTAACAAAAAAGGCATAGATAGGAAGCTTGGCGGTGCAGCTCATAAAGGGCGTAAGAAGGATTGTCATCTTTCTATCTCTCTCCGAAGGCAGGGTTCTAGTTGCCATAACCGCCGGAACAGTACAGCCAAAGCCTATGAGCATAGGCACAATGCTTCTTCCGGATAAACCTATTCTTCTAAGGACCTTGTCCATAAAGAATGCCACTCTGGCGATGTAGCCGCTGTCCTCCATAAGAGACAGGAAAAAGAACAGAGTGCATATTATTGGAACGAAGCTCACTACGCTTCCAACACCGGCAAAAATTCCATCTATAACAAGGCCGTAGATAACCTCGTTTACTCCGGCATTTATCAAAAGGTCACTGACAATGCCTGTAAGATATTCAATTCCTGATTCAAGAAGTCCCTGGAAAAAGGCTCCGATCACGTTGAAGGTAATGAAAAATACCAGTCCCATAATAAGGATAAAAGAGGGAATCGCTGTATATTTTCCTGTGAGGAATCTGTCTATTCTCTGGCTTCTTGCATGCTCCTTGCTCTCGTGGGGCTTGACCACAGTCTTGCTGCAGACCTTCTCGATAAAGTCAAAACGCATCTCCGCAATGGCTGCGCTCCTGTCAAGACCGCGCTCTTTTTCCATCTGGGCAATGATGTTCTCCAGCATCACCTCTTCGCTTTCATCGAGGTGAAGCTTATCCATTATAAGCTTGTCCCCCTCAACCACCTTGGTTGCCGCAAATCTTAAGGGAATCTCAGCTCTTTTTGCATGATCCTCGATAAGGTGTTCAACAGCGTGGATACATCTGTGAACAGCGCCTCCGTAGGCATTCTCATCGCAAAAGTCGTATTTTAAAGGTTTCTCCTGATAGTGAGCGATATGTATCGCATGGCTTACCAGCTCCTCAATACCCTTGTCCTTGGCTGCGGAAATGGGTACCACAGGAACTCCCAGCATTTCCTCCATCAGATTGATCTTGATAGTGCCTCCGTTGCCGCTGACTTCATCCATCATGTTCAGGGCCACAACCATTGGTATGCCCATCTCAAGAAGCTGCATGGTAAGGTACATATTTCTCTCTATATTGGTGGCATCAACGATATTTATAATGGCCTTAGGCCTGTCCTCAAGGACGAAGTTTCTGGAAACAATCTCCTCGCTGCTGTAGGGAGACATGGAATATATTCCCGGAAGGTCTGTGATAAGAGTGTTGGGATATCCCTTAATCTCGCCATCCTTCCTGTCCACGGTAACACCGGGGAAGTTTCCTACATGCTGATTGGAACCTGTAAGTCTGTTAAAAAGGGTTGTCTTTCCGCTGTTCTGATTACCCACAAGAGCGTAGGTAAGAACTGTATCCGAAGGAAGGGGGTTCTCATGCTTCTTGTCATGATATTTACCGCCTTCACCAAATCCGGGGTGGGAATAGGTGTTGCCCTCAACGGCCTTGCGGACATTCTCGTCA
Source organism: Butyrivibrio sp. MC2021 (assembly GCF_000621605.1). Taxonomy (GTDB): domain Bacteria; phylum Bacillota; class Clostridia; order Lachnospirales; family Lachnospiraceae; genus Butyrivibrio. The sequence goes on from NZ_JHXX01000001.1 coordinate 906,964, forward strand.
TCGGCCTCTTTAGTCTTTACAACCTGAATCTTCTCAGCATCCGCAAGACGAAGGGTGAGCTCATAGCCGTGAATGCGAAGCTCCACCGGGTCTCCAAGAGGGGCGTATTTTACAACCTTGACCCTGGCTCCCGGGATAACACCCATATCAAGAAAATGTTGGCGAAGAGCTCCCTCCCCGCCAACTTCAGTTACTATAGCACTTTCATTTATTTTTACATCTTTTAATGTCATGATCGTCTCCATTGTTATTGATAAATCTTCTCAAAAACATTATAGGTCAAATCATGAAAATAAGCCACTAAAATATTAGCCACAGGTAACAAAGCCCATATTACAGTTCTCTCATGTACCTGTCCATATCCTCGGCAATCTGCTTGGAAACTGCCACAGCAGCCACCACAGTCTTAGCTCCTGTAACTACATCGCCGGAAGCAAAGACGCCGGGAAGGGAGGTCTCGCCGGATTCATTGGTGTAAAGATTGCCCTTCTCGTTGAGCTTTAAGTCTTTTTCGTGAGTTACGATACGGTCCTGGGGAACCTGGGAGATGGCGATTATTACGCTGTCTGCAGGAACCAGAGTCTCTTCTCCTGTTTCTGTATCAAGAAAAACAGGGCCCTCATCAAGAATTCGGACAATCTGTTTCTTGTATTCAAACTTAACGCCGTCCACCTTGGCGTACTCAAATTCAGACTTGGAGGCACTTACTTCCTCTCCTCTGACGTAGACCACAACCTCTTTTGAGCCGTGTCTTATGGCGGTTCTTGCTACGTCCATGGCTGCATTGCCGGCGCCGATAATGGCTACCTTGTCCCCCAGCTCATATACATCTGGATTATTGAGGTAGTTGATGGCATAGAACACATTTCCGAAGGTCTCTCCGGGAACTCCCAGTTTTCTTGGGCGCCATGCTCCTGTACCGATGAATACGCTCTTGTAGCCGTCGTTTAAAAGATCCTGAATACCGGTGGATCCTCCGATGGAAAAGTTGGGTCTGAACTTGATTCCCAGCTCTCTCATCTTCTTGTAATATCTGTCCAGGATGGACTTGGGAAGCCTGAACTCAGGAATACCGTATCTCAGGATTCCTCCGATCTTGTCATGGGTCTCAAAAACCGTTATGGAATAGCCCTTGAGAGCCAGAATAATAGCAATTGTGATACCTGCGGGGCCTGCGCCGATAACTGCGGCCTTCATGCCGTTTGAAGGCGCGGGCTTAAGCTCAAGTCTCTCAAAGCAGGAATCGGAGATGTAATTCTCAATTGAAGAAATATGCACAGGCTCTCCCTTAATGCCTCTTACACAGTTCCCCTCGCACTGGCTCTCATGATTGCAGACCAGTGAACAGACCATGGACAGCGGATTGTTGGCAAAAAGCATCTCTGCCGCCTCCATCATCTGATTTTCCTTAAAAAGCTTTATCATTTTTGGAATGTTGGTGTGAATAGGACAGCCGTTCTCTCTGCACCTGGGATTGGCGCAGCCAAGACAGCGATTAGCCTCATCGATTACATGTACTGACATAGAATAACCCCCTTACTCTTATCTTGCGTTTGAATTATTCTATATGTAAAAGAAGTCAAGAAAAACCCAAATTAAAAGAGTTTTTCTTGACTATCTTGAAGTCGTTTATTACATTTCTTTAAGCATCTTATCAACTGCCACAAGTCTTACGCAGACTGTGAAAATATCCATTGCAAGCCTAAGATCGTTAAGTGAAGGGAAGGTAGGCGCAATACGGATATTGGAATCATGAGGATCCTTGTGGTAAGGATATGTTGCACCGGCTCCTGTCATGGTAACACCGGCCTTCTTGGCTCTGTCTACGATAGCCTTGGCGCAGCCCTCGGGAGCATCGAAGCTGATGAAGTAACCTCCCTTAGGTCTTGTCCAGTCGCCGATTCCTACAGGTGCAAGGTCTCTGTCCAGGGCCTCAAGAACTGCCTCAAACTTAGGGCGGATGATGGCTGCATGCTTTCTCATGTGAGCCTTCATTCCCTCGAAGTCACCGAAGTAGCGAACGTGTCTGAGCTGGTTAACCTTGTCGTGTCCGATGGTCTGGTAGTTAAGCTGAGCCTTGATCTCCTCTAAGTTATTAAGAGAAGTTGCAATGGCTGCGATTCCGCTTCCCGGGAAGGTGATCTTGGAGGTCGATGAGAACTTGTAAACAAGGTCAGGGCTTCCTGCCTTCTTGCACTCCTCCAGGATCTCGATGAGGTAATCCTGATCATCATCATAAAGGTGGTGAATACCATATGCATTATCCCAGAAAATTCTGAAGTCTCTGGCTGCGGGACGAAGGCGGGCAAAACGTCTTACTGTCTCGTCGGAATATGAATAACCCTGAGGGTTTGAATACTTGGGAACACACCAGATACCCTTGATGGACTCGTCATTGGCAACAAGTCTTTCTACCTCATCCATATCAGGGCCTGTAGGTGTCATTTTTACAGGGATCATCTCAATGCCGAAGTACTCGGTGATAGCGAAGTGTCTGTCATAGCCGGGCACGGGGCAAAGGAATTTAACCTTATCAAGCTTGCACCAGGGTGTATTGCCCATAACGCCGTGGGTATAAGCTCTTGATACTGTATCGTACATAACGTTCAAAGAGGAATTACCGTAAATAATTATGTTGTCAGGCTTGTTCTCCATCATGGCACCGATCAGCTCCTTGGCCTCCTGGATACCTGTAAGAACGCCGTAGTTACGGCAGTCTGTGCCGTCAGCGCAGGACAGATCAGCCTCTGAATTAAGGGCATCCATCATACCCATAGAAAGATCAAGCTGCTCTCTGCAGGGCTTACCTCTTGCCATATTCAGGCTAAGCTCCATCTCCTGATACTTTTTATACTCTGCCTTAAGCTTTACGCGCTCCTGTTCAAGCTCCTGCTTAGACATCTCAACATACTTTTTCTGTTTTTCACTCTTTTTCTGGGCCATTTTACCTACTCCTCAAATAATTGTTTACGTGTATACAATTTTCGACTATTTTATCACAAAGTTTAATACATTACTACCTTAAATTTAGAAGCCCTGTACTTCTACAGGAGAAGTACAGGGCTTCTTTACATTAATCAGTTATTGTATTAACCTTCGCTACCCGAATTATTCTTCTTTTTTGGAACCAGATACCAATACATAGAGGTCTCATAATTATCCCAGGTCTTAGATCCGGAGAAATATTCGGCTATACATTTTGCTTTAGAATAATCAAATCTCAGGCAATAATCCTTTATCTCCTTAACAGCATATCCGCTATAATTCATAGTTGCAGCTCCCTTCATCTTAAACTTAAGAGAACCACTCTTGGTGGGCACTATCTCAAAGGATCCCCTGTAGGTCACATCAGCATCATATGAAAGCGGTGTTTGAAATAACCTGCCATTCGGATTTTCCTGCTTGTGTATGAATTCATCCACCTCACTCACAGAATATCCACTGCCACCAGAATAACTTGATTCCAACAAGAATACTCCGCTTCCTGTGCGGGTTGCCGTGTTGAGCACACCGCTTATCGATACGCCGTCACCATCGTAGCTAAAGGATCCATCCTCCGACAGTTTCATATTTTCAATAGCACGGATATTCTTATCAATTATACCGCCTCCCCCAATATCAAGAAATGTATCTACATCACTTTCTTCCTTCTCAGCCTCTATATCTTCATTTCCGTCTTCATCCCAGATATGGTCAGCAAACAATGCTATGATCCAGGTCTTAATTGTCCAATTATGTTCGGCAGAAAAACCGCCGGAGAAGGATCCTTTATTAAATCCTGAATACTTGGTATTAAGTCCGGGTTTCAAAAGATCAACTGACTGAAGATACTCAATGAAATCATCAACGGTTTGCTGAAGATTTTCCTCGCTTTCCCACGCACGGTTCTTGGCAGCGCGAGCTACCCATTCATTCATCATGTCGCCATAATTACGGCCTTCTTCACTCTTCGAAGTCTTCTTCAGCTCATCTTCATTAATAAATCTGGAAATATATGCGCGAACCTGTACAAGATGTTCCAGTCTTTTTGTCAGGTTATAATCTTTCTTTGACTCCTCTCCAAAGAACATCATTGTTCCTTCATCAGTCAAGGCCAAAGCACCATAGTACGAATTCATCATAGTCTGGACAACAAGCTGTTCCTGGGCTTTGATCTTCGCTGCTTCACTCTCCTGCTGTCTTCTGAGTTCAAAGTAGTCCATGAGCCCATCTTCAAGGTATGCTTGGACTTTACTCTTTTCAGAAGCAGGAAGCTCATCATAGGTTTTATAATCACTCCATGCGCTGTTTCGTTTCTTAAGATCTTGCCAGATCTCGTTTCTCTTATCCATCTGATAGAAGCGGTTGATGCCCTTTGCCTTGGTAAAGCCGCTGGAATAATTCAGATACTCAAGGAAGGATTCCCTGTCACCGGCTATTACATAATTTCCAAACCAACCATCATATCCGTTCTTATATATCTGATAAAGTTCTTCAACCTCATTGGCCTTCCAATATGTAAACTCAACATTTACACAGGAAGCAACAAATCTTGTTCCCTTGGTTCCAAGTTCAACAGCCGGGTGAACATTCATCATGATATTGCCAAGTTCCTTCATTGCAGAAGTGGTATCGCCCTGGTCTATGTACTTATACATCTTGTAAGCACCGACTAAGCCGGTTACTGCCTGTCCTGATATTCCCTCTGCTATCTTAGCATCAAATACTTCGCCTGCACGTTCAGAGAACTTAAGAGAATTCCATGCTTCCTGTACCGCTTGAGTAGCCATATCCTCAAGGCCTGCGATGGCTGCAGCATCATCTTTATCAGCAACGCTTCTTGCTACGCCGTTCATGGCTTTACTTACTGAATTGATTACTGCACCGGTCCGTTCGTAGCCGGCTTTTCCGATTTTTCCACCGACTTTACTTGCCACAGCATTAAGGGAAGCTTGTACCAGATCTTTTAAGGCCTCTTCACGAAGGTTAAGGGCCTGTGCCTTTGCTCTGATATAAGGCTCAAGCTCAGAAGCTGCTTTATCATATCTTCCCTCTTCTATGGCACGTTTCATGCTGTAACTGTTAAGGAATGCTTCTATCTGCTCTTCCTTCTTAAGCTTGCCTCCCATCCACTCTGAAAAATGAGGAAGATTTATGGTCATCTCGTTCTTTTCAAGATCATAGCTGTCCGGATACAAATATCTCAAGGTTTTGGTTGTCTTATCATAATATGCAAAAACATATGCGGAAGGATCTTCGATTACCTCACCGGGTTTTCCCATAGGAACCGTCAGTGTAACATTGGTTCCAAAGAAATCGCCTTCTGTATATCCATCACAGTCAATAGTCACAGGTGAAATGATCTCTTCAAAAACACCTTCCCTGTAGGCACCCATCTTTTTCAGGGTCTTAGCATCAATTGGTGTGGCACCTATACTGGTATCCACTTCAAAGGAGCCTGCTTCTACCGTAAGCTGGCATCCATCACTTATATCTCCTATCACAGTATCTTCCGTAGCATCTGCAGCCACAGGAACTTTGGCTATACCCTTGGCACTGTCCAGGGGCACATCCTTAGCATTCTTTTTGGATTTATTTACCGTAACCAGAACCGCACATTCAATTCCATTCTTTTCGGCATAAATAGTAGCGAAGCCCCTGCCCACAGCAGTTATCTTACCTTTATTACTTACTTTGGCAACAGAAGAAGCAGAGCTGCTCCATTTAAAGTCAGTCGCTTTGTATTTGGTATTTTTAAGACTTACTGTGGCACTCTTCTTAATATCAAGGTTAATTGATTCCTTTTTGGGAGTAACACCGGGAACTGTAATAGCACACTCATATTTATGGTCGTCGATCTCAGCATACACAACTTCTGTTCCGGGGTTAACAGCTGTGACAGTACAGTTTGTTCCCTTTGATTCGATGGTCACAACGTCATAACTTTTCACCGTATCCCATTCAATGTATGCATCCTTAGGAACATTCTTAATCTTCAGTTTGAGCTTTGCTCCGGATAATATCGTTGCTTCCGTCTTGGAAAGAGCAGGAACATTGACTTTGACCGTTCCTGTCAGCTTATATTTACTTACGTTATATTCTCCGCCGCCCCAAATAGCGGAAACCTTGGCAGTTCCCTTGGAAACGGCTGTAACAATACCCTTCTCATCTACAGTACATACCTTAGGATTGGAGGATTCAAAGGAAACCGGTGGATTTTCGTAATTGTATGAAACAGCATATGTATAATCATAAGTCTGTCCCACGTAGGTCAGGATCTTGGTCTTTTCCTGAAGTGATACTTTAGTTACATTGACATCCAGAAGGTTTGCCTGGTTTGTCAGTTTGCCGTGTTTATTGGGCGTTGCCCAGCGGATATAGCATTGGCCCTTGGCCTTAGCTTTTATAACACCTTTGGCGGTGATTGAAAGTACCGAAGAATCTTCAAGGACATATTTGGCGCCTTTTTGTTCCGGGTCAAATCCTGCGGCGATTACTTCAGCCTTAAGGTACTCTCCAAGATTCGCGCTCTGTCCAACCACAAGCTGCAATTTGTCATAACCGGATTTAAGACTTGGAATCTCCTCTACTGTAAGTTCTTCTTCAGCAGATTCTGTTTTTTCTTCCGGTTCTTCTGTTAATTCTATAGCCGCGTCTCCCTCATCCGGAGCCGGAACATCTGCTTCGTCAGATTCAGGGTATTCATCTTCCTCAGATGCAGGATATTCGTCTTCCTCAGAAGAAGGTTCTTCTGCTTCCTCATCATATCCATCAGAAATCTCTTCATCTGCAATATCCATATCGAAATCATCAGGGAAGCTTTCATCTATGGCATCTTCATCGTAATAGTCATAATCATAGTCAAAGTCATAGGAAAAGTCATAGGAAAAAGCCTCCTCAGATTCGAGGATTTCACTGAGATCCTGCTCATAAGCCATGGAACAAAGCGGGGTGTTAAGGGCGATCAGCGCCGCCAGGGTTACTGCTGAAAATCGTTTCAATAATCCTCTCATCTTCCGTCCTCCTTTTCATATATGCTAATGAATTCAGGTAATGATACTAATTCTTGAAATAAAATTTCATGAATTATATATAGAAGTGAATCTTTAAGTCTATTATCTTATCCTCCACAGATTATGTCTAATTAACATATTCTAAAGAAATCCCGGAAAACATTATCCTTTTTTTACAGATTTTTGCTCTTTACTACAATAAAATGTTATACTTTTTTCATGAAAATACTTATCACAGGAACCAGCAGGGGCATAGGCCTTGCCTGCGTTAAAAAATACATAGAAATGGGACATGAGGTCATTGGCTTTGATGTTAATGACTCTTCTTTTTCTGCGCCTTTCTATACACATATGATCGTTGATATTGCGGGAAAGCTTCCGGATATCGAAGGCGTAGAGGTTCTTATAAACAATGCCGGTATTCAGGAGGGTCCCGGGGTGATAGACATTAACCTTAGGGCCACCATCGCAGTTACGGAAAAATATGCTTTTCAGGACAGCATCCACTCCGTTCTGTTCATGGCCTCCTCCAGCGCATCCAACGGCGCAGAGTTCCCGGAATATGCAGCCAGCAAGGGCGGCGTAGTTACATATATGAAAAACACCGCACTTCGACTGGCGAAGTACGGTGCTACATCTAACAGTATATCTGCGGGAGGTGTATACACTCCCCTTAATTCTCATATAATGGATGATCCTACTCTCATGAGTCAGTGCCTTGACGAGACCCTTCTTCACAGATGGGCCGAGGCTTCTGAAATTGCTGATTTTGCTTATTTTCTTACCAATGTAAATGTCAGCATGACCGGTCAGGATCTTCTCATCGATAACGGCGAACAGCTCAAGTCCAATTTTATCTGGTGATCAGGCTGCCTTCTTTTCGCTTACCCTTTTCTCCTCAAAACTGAAAACCTCTTTAGGAAGATGCTTTACACATACAGTTACAAGAACTACAGCGATAAGCTTGTCGATATAGTCGGTAACAAGCTGTGTAACAAAGGCGCTTCCAAGGAGCTTAAGGGCTGTCTGGGCAAGAGCCTGTACGATAAAGGTTGTAACTACTGCTGATGTGATTCCGCCAAAGAGGAAGGTCTCGATGCAGGCAGAAACCATGGATGCGGGAAGTACAACAAGAAATGTCTTCCAAAGATCTGAAACATATGTGAGCTTCTTCTTATAGAATAAAAGTCCTGCAACAATGCCCATGATGATTCCGCTTACAGAAAAGTAAATAGCGTAGATATCTCCGAGAGCTCCGTTTATAAGGCCGCCTACGAGAGCCACAAGGCCGCCTGCCAGAGGTCCCATTGTGATGGCTGCAAGGATTGTTCCGATGCTGTCAAGGAAAATAGGAAGGCTCAGCATAAGTGAGATCTTGCTTCCTACAATGTTAATTGCTACGGCTGCTGCCATAAGTACTAATTTCTTTGTCTTGTTCATGTTATTCCAGTCTCCTGTTTTTATTCAAAAATCTCTTTAAAGCGTACCTTGCAATCAGATGCTTCCATTCCCAGAAGTCTGGTCAGAAACATCTCCCAGAAAGCCTTTTTGTTTACTTTGGTAAAAACTAAAGCATTGCTTTCTTTTCTGTAAAAGCCCATGGAATCCACAACGGTCTGCCCCAGGCTTATGCCGCCGGTTTCAACCTCCGTGAAGGCCTCTATTCCCTGAAGGATAGAAGGATCGATAAACTGTGCCACAGCCAGAGGATCATTTATTACGCAGCCTCTGATGTGCTCCCACTCCCAGTGAAACTTGAAGTAAAAGTCCGTGATCTTCTCCACAAAATCTCCCACCACCGGATTGACCTGTTTCATGTCATCCAGTATCTGAGGTGTCAGAACGATCTCCCTTGTGACGTCAAGGCCCACCATCTCGATCTTTTTGCCATGCTCAAAGAGCGTATCGTAAACCACCTTGGCGCTGTCGGGATCCTCCCAGTAGTTGTACTCAGCCACCGGTGAACAGTTGCCGTGGCTTCTGAAGTTACCGCCCATGGACACAAGTCTTTCGATAGAAAGAAAAGCCGAAAGGTCGGTGTCTATAAGCTCCGCCAGATTGGTAAGAGGCCCCAATGCCACCACCGACACATCGCCGCTTTTTAGAGTCCTTCTCATGAATTCAATGGCTGTTTCGGAAGGAATCTCCTGCCCCGGCACATCCGGAAAAAAGCTCTCTCCGAGGCCGTCCTCACCGTGAGTATCAAGAGCGTTGACATATTCTCTTTTTCTTGGCTTATCTGCTCCCACATAGACCGGAATATCAAGCCTTCCCATAAAATCAAGGACCTTCTTGGCATTCCCAAAGCCCATTTCAGCGGGGGAATTGCCTGCAACTATGGTAATTCCGACAACCTGAACCTCAGGGCTATTAAGAGCCAGCATTATAGCCAGGCTGTCGTCGATTCCGGGATCACAGTCGATTATTATCTTCTTCATCTCTTTTTCCTTTTGGGCAATAAAAAAGAGGATTTTTTGCGCAAAAATCCTCAGACACACTAATACACCTATGAAATGAAAAAAGGCTCTGCGATGAACGCAGAGCCACATAAACATAGTTGTTACATGCAGTCCTGGTTTTGTTTAGCGACAGGAAGGTACAAATGAACTGTCGTTTAAAGCGCTTGGAAATTATACTTCATGGCTGATAATTTTGCAAGCACTTAAGAAGTTATTTAAATAAATGATGATGTGGGAGGCTCGTATCCGGGAAGCTCATCCTCTTTATAAAGGAGATTTCCTGCCTTTACGGGCTGTCCGCTATATAAAGTATTTCCCTTTTTTACCTTGGATTTGTCTGTGCTCTTGAATACAAGATTACCGGCTTTCTTCACGCCGCCATTGACACTATCTAAAAGTTCATCATCGATTCTATTATCCATGTTCATAATAGTACCTCCTTAAGTTTCATCCTGCGTTTCTGATATTTTATACGAACGAAAACGTATAATGGCAAACTTTTTATATTTTTATGATGATAAAATTATGAGATTTTGTCAAATAAACTTCTTGTAAACCGTCACCTTCCCGGGCATCACTTAAAGAAATGCTTGAGAGCCTCATTTATAGCCAGATCCTTGTCGGCGCTGCCGGTGCCCTTCTTATCTCTTACCTTGGCAAGCTCCTGGGTTGTCACACTTATCTCAAATACTTCCTTAACCCAGGCGATGACATCAGCATCTGTTGCCTCCCCCTTCTTTGGAACCTTTGGCGGAGGAGCTGCCACTGACTTCGCAGTACCTGCCGCTTTTGCAGAGGTCCTTTTGCCGGCGCTCTTTTTGTCGTACTCGCCCTTTGTAAGGAGAACCACAGTCTCAACCGACCTGGTAAAAGGGAACATGTCCACGGGAACTGCCTTCTCTGCCCTGAAGCCGCTCTTTTTAAGAAGCTCAAGGTCTCTGGCCAGGGAGTCCGGACTGCAGGAGATATAAACTACCTTCTTTGGTCCCAGTACCTCCAGGGACTGAATAAACTCAGGAGTGGAGCCGGCTCTTGGGGGATCCATGAACACAAGGTCCACCTTATCTCCTGAAGCCGCCATCTGCTGCATAAACTTGGTGGCATCATTCTCATAAAAGGTGATGTTGTTTACATCGTTTATCTTGGCATTTATCTTGGCATCCTTAACCGCATCCTTATTAAGCTCCACGGAAATAACCTCTTTTACATGAGGGCTTGCGATGATTCCGATGGTGCCTACACCGCTGTAGCAGTCAAGGGCTGTCTCTTTGCCTGTAAGCTGTGCCATCTCGATGGCGGTGTTATAGAGAACCTCCTGCTGCACAGGGTTGACCTGATAGAAGGACTTGGGGCTAATCTTGAACTTCATGCCGCAGCAGGTATCATAGATAAATCCCGGGCCGTACAGAGGCTTCTCCTTATCTCCAAGGACCATACTGGTCTGCTTGTCGTTGATGTTAAGAACAATGGTTGTGATCTCCGGATGCTCTTTTCTCAGGGCCTTAACAAAATTGTTCTTGGAAGGGAAAATAGGTGAAACGGTAACAAGAACCACCATGATCTCCCCGGTATTTCTACCGATTCTGATAAGAACATGGCGAAGAAGTCCGAAACCGTTATCCTCATCATAGGTCTTGATTTTGAAGGACTTCAGCATTCCGCGGATGCTGGCAATGATGGCATCGGCCTTCTGATCCTCCAGAAGACAGTTGTCCACCGGCACCACATCATGGCTTCCCTCGCTGTATATTCCTGATACCGGATTACCCTTTTTATCATGGGTAAAAACAGCGTGGACCTTGCATCTGTAGTGCTCTGGAGTCTTCATTCCCATAAAGGACTCAACCTTACAGTAGGGCTCAAGAAGCTCCTGGACACGCTCATGCTTGATCTGAAGCTGCTTCTTGTAAGGAATGTTTATCATCTGGCAGGCGCCGCACTTCTTAAACACAGGGCAGCGACTGGGCTCCTTCCTGGCAGTTTCTTTCTTTGGAGTTTCTTTCTTTGGAGTTTCTTTCTTTGGAGTTTCCTTCTTAGATGCATTTTTCTTTACTGTATCTTTTTTTACAGTTCTTCCGGTATCTTTCTTCGTGAACTCTTTCTTTTTACTTTCGTTCTTCTTATTCTTATCTCTTTCCAAATCTATTCACCTCTGTTTACAAACAAAAAGTAGGGGACAATCACTCATCCCCTACCATATCAGTCCTCGTCTGAATCGTCATGCTTGTTCTCAAACTTAAGCTCCGGCATCTCGAGTCCTGTGTCCTCTTCCTTGACTGCCTCGCTTCTTCTGCGAATGCGGTCATCCTTGATAACGCCATAGTCCTTGAACTTGATTCCTTCAATTCCCTGGGCCAGCTCTCTTGCTCTGAGGATCTCCCCTTTGTTGATTCTGAAGGTGCAGACGATCTTGCTGCCCTTTCTGTCGAAGATCCTCTGGAGAATGGATTTATCCTGCCACTCGATGAAATATGAAATACGGTGAGCCAGGAATCTCTCCTCAAGCTGTTTCTTACTCTCTATGCTGTAAACCCTGCAAAAGGGAACCTCATTATTGAAAACCTGATTATTCTGGATAATTGTAGACATACTAACCTCACAAAACTTTATTCGCTAGCTATAAATTATAGCATAAATTGTCAAATCTGTTCAACATTCATTTATGTTATGATATGTATAAATCCAATAATCGTCAGTTACTGTGAGGTACCTTCATGTTTACATTTAAAAAAGCACTTCCCGAAGAATTAAACATTCCTTCATCCGCCATACTTTCCGTTCTCAAGCGCCTTAGGGAAAAAGGTGTTCCCATGCATTCCCTTCTCATCAGGCGGGGAGACACCCTTGTTTTTGAAAAATATTATGCTCCCTACACAGCAGATAAGCTCCACAGAATGTTTTCCATAAGTAAGAGTTTCACTGCCCTTGGAATATTTTGCATGATCATGGAGGGAAAGATCGCGCTTGACGACCCTATAGTCAAATATTTTCCCGAATATACTTCAGAGGATATCCATCCCTTCATAAAGATGACCACCATCAGAAATATGCTGATGATGCGAACCTGCCACGCTTCAACCACCTACAAGGTTAATATGAAGTCCGACTGGGTGGAGAGCTTTTTTACCGTGGCTCCAACCCATAAGCCGGGAACAGTCTTCCACTATGACACCTCCGCAGCCCATGTTCTCTGCGCCCTGGTGGAGAAGCTCTCCGGCACTGATCTTCTGTCCTATCTCAAGGACAGGATCCTTAAATACGTGGACTTTAGTGAGAACTCATATATGGTCAAGGATCCCTTTGGGGTTTCCATAGGCGGCAGCGGTCTTATGGCCACTCCCATGGATATTATGAAGGTTCTGTATATTCTGGAAAATAAAGGGACCATAAAGTGCTCAGACGGAACAGTCAGAGAACTGCTTAGGGCTGACCTGGTGAGCCTTGCCACCTCAAATCTGTCCGACACCATTATGACAGGGCCCCTGCCCAGCGAATCCCAGGGCTACGGAATGCAGATCTGGCAGAATGAAAAGGGAGGCTTTGTGCTCTATGGCATGGGCGGCCAGCTGGCCATCCATGTTCCGGACAAAAACCTATCCGTTGTCACCACCGCAGATACCCAGGGAATGCAGGGCGGCAATCAGATAATATATGATGCTTTTTATGAACTGCTGCTTCCACAAATTACAGATGAACCGGTAAAGGAAAATGGAAATGATAAACTTGAAGACTACTGCCAAAATCTGCAGATAGAGGCTCCGTCGCTGCCAGCCCACTATCAGAGCGTAACTCCTGACATAGCTCCCGGATGCTATAAATACCAATTGTCCGGTGAAAAGAGCCTTTTTTCCGAGCTGACTCTTAACCTGAATGAATCCGGAGAATCCGCTCTTATCCTGAAAGAAAAGGACTCTGATACAAAGCACGAAATACGTTTCGGTATAGGAAGCATGTGCCAGGGCGAATTTGCCGACTACAATACTCCCTATACAGCCGGAGCCGTATTTACCAGAAGTAACGTGCTCTATATAAGAGTCCATCTTATCGGTGAATCAGTTGGAAGCCTCCGCTTCCAGTTATATTTTGAAGAAAAGGAGCTTACGGTGTTCATGCGAAAGATCGAAGAAACCTACTTCGGAGAATTCGACGGGCACCTCTATGGCAAGCTTATTTGAATAGATATTATCATTTTTTGTATTATCCGATATCAGGTTCATCCTTGAGTTCAATTGTGTCACGAACCTTGCCGTCGGTCTCAAAGAGGATGATCTCATTCTCCCCATCCTTAAGAAGAGGCGCAGGAATGTAAAGTCTCTTCTGAGGTCCGATTTCCCAGAATCTTCCGAGATTGAAGCCGTTGATAAAGGCAACACCCTTGCCCCAGCCCTCGAAATCAAGGAAGGTATCGCCCTTCTCCGTAACATCAAAGGTAAATCTGTAAAAAGCAGGAGCTCCTTCAGTGTATTCCTTGGAGAAATCAACCTTTTCGATATTGTCCAAAGGAAGTGTATAGATATCCCAATCGTTATGGATATGGCCGTTTATCTGAACACAGCGGCCAATGCCCTTTCTCTGGGTCTCCATGCGAGGTCCGAAGTTGACTCTTCCCATATTTTCCACAAGAATATCAAACTTCTCATTAAGTCCCTGAAGGGTTCCGGTGGAAAGTCCTGACTCGCCGATGGCTTTGGCAGCAGTCTCCGGCGTAAGTCCGTGCTCCATCATGAACTTTCCTGCCAGCATCTGTGCGGGCTGGCTGCAGGCCAGGAACTTCTCCATGGGGATATCATGCTCTTTTTCCAGCTCATGGTCATACAGAGTTAAAAGAGGCTTCTCTTCAACAAAAATGTTGGCTCTGTCATAGGTCTCCCAAAGTTTAAGCTTGGCAATTCCCGCCTCGGAGTGAAGTCTTGATCTGTAGAGGATATAACCGTAGCTCTGATCCAGTTCTTCCATATTTACGGTGTAAGGAAGATGGACGGCAGTGCTGAGATCGTCCACTACCGAGAAAAGACTTACCTTATCCTTGCAGGTAAGGGTTCCGTAGCTCTTTCTCTTAATGTCTGTAGTAAACTCCACCTCAGGAACATCCGCATGTTTGGAGATGACCTCCTTGTACTTGCGGTATTTTTCTGTTATCTGTCCATCCTCTGTGAGGATTCCGTCGTAGTCATAGCTGGTTACATCAGGAGTGAGCTCGTTGTAGTAATTGGAGCCGTTCATAAAGCCAAAGTTGGTGCCGCCCTGGAACATATAGATGCTGACATTTCCAAGCTCCAGCATCTTATCAAGATCCTCTGTGCTCTGGACAAGATTGCCCCTCATATGGCCGCCGTTACCCCAGTGGTCAAACCAGCCAACCCAGAACTCAGCACACATAAGGGGTCCGCCCTTGGTGTACTCTTTTATCACATTGAAACGCTCCTCGGTCTTGGAACCGAAATTGCCGGTGGGATGGGCACCCTCGGCGTAGCCTCCCCTGTAGCTCTCGTGGTAAGGGCCGTCAGAGGTGATAAGAGGCACTGTCACGCCATATTTAACCATAAGGTCATGCATGAACTTCATGTACTCATGGTCGTTGGCATAATAGCCATACTCGTTCTCTATCTGCATCAGAATGATGTTGCCGCCGTTGTCGATCTGATACTTGGCGATCCTGGGCATAAGCACCTTGTAATAGTCCTCTACAGCATCAAGAAATGGCTTGTAGCTCACACGAAGGCGCATATTTCTGTCCTTTAAAAGCCATGCAGGAAGTCCGCCGAACTCCCACTCAGCGCAGATATAAGGTGAGGGTCTGATAATTATGTAAAGTCCCAGCTCTGTGGCTGTCTGAATGAACTTCTCTATATCGCAAAAGCCCTCGAAATTAAACTCACCCTTTTTAGGCTCAGTAATATTCCAGGGAATGTAAGTCTCCACAGTATTGCAGCCCAGAGCCTTCAGCTTCTGGAGCCTGTCTGTCCAGTATTCCGGAACAGTTCTGAAGTAATGGAAGGAGCCGGCTATTACCTTGAAGGGCTCTCCGTTCAGATAAAACGTATCCTTGATTTCAAATTTTCCCATAATGCATTCTCCTACTTTTTCACTTTTTACGCATATATAAAAACTCCGTGATGAAGTGCTTGTATATGCGCAAAATCAAATATTTATTATCACTCTATATACCATCTGTAAAATTGCAGTTTCCTCTGCTTTTTAAATAAGGGAATACTGCTTTAGATAAAAACAGTATTCCCTTTTCTTTTTAGATTAGTACACAAAGCCCGAAAGGACCTCGCCGGTGATTACTTATAGAGCTCGTCAAACTGTCTCTGAAGCTCAGCAGTAACATCATTGATACCTGCCTTCTCAAGAGCTGCCTGATACTCAGCAACGATATCCTCAGCTGTGCCCTGGAACTTACCGAAAGCGATCTGCTTCATGTAGGTTGTGTGGATATCATTGATGTTATCAATCTTGGACTGAATGTCATCTACATTGGGAACAAACTGTCCGTAAGGATAATCGATCTTGATTGCGTCATACTCTTTGTAAAGCTTCTCAATAGCATCCCAGTTCATTGTAGCATCCTTGATCTCAAGGTCATCATTACGTCCCCACCAGTAGTTAACGGAAATGCCGTCTGTTGCTGCATTATAGCCATCGGGAGTCTTTCTCATGCCGTCTGCTGTAATCTCATAGGACTTGCCCTCAACACCATAGTTGAACAGCTTGTAGCAATCAGGATCATTTCTGATAAGGTCATAGACCATAAGTGCTCTCTCAGGATTCTTGGAAGCAGCTGAAACAGCCATAGCACCGTGAGTAATGGAAAGAGCTACAAGGTTGCCTGTCTCCTCACCGAAGTAGAAGAAGCCTGTCTCTGCGTTAGGATCGTCATAGATAGTATAACCATCCTTGTGTGAGCAAAGGTCTGTCCAGGTCTGGGTGTGATGCTGCTCTGCTGCAACACGACCGATCTTGAAGTCCTCTCTGTTATCAGAGGTTGTATTATTGAGCACGTCGGTCTTCCAAACGCCGATCTCATCCCATTCTTTCATGGTCTTGGCAAATTCTACGAGAGAATCTGTATCTGTTATGTAAGGTGAATATACGGTGTAAAGGTCGTCCTTGGTGCCGCCCCACATAGCGCCTGAATTGATACCGTCGATGGAAACATAGTTGGAATGGGATGTGATCCATCCTCCAACCATTGTTGCATACTGTGTTCCGTCTGAATCCCATGGAATAACATCGGGATATGTCTCTTTTACATATCTGAAGTAGGTTGTAAGGTCTTCCCAACTTCTAACACCGTTAGCAAGTCCGGCTTCCTTTGCCCAGTCAAGACGATATGCAAAGCCGTGGTTGGTCCACTGTGCATAATTATCTTCAGGCATCAGATAAATGTTTCCGTTGTATTTGCAAAGATCCCAGTGCTCAGGTGATACGCTCTCCCAGGTCTTAGGAGCGTAGGTCTTAAGCATATCCTCTGAAAGCTCAAGGAAAGCGCCGTTCTTGGCATTAGGCCAGGCATCCAGCCAGTCTGAAGCTGTACCAACAAGGTCTACTGTTCCGTCCATACGAGCCAGTGTCAGGTTGTAATTGGAAAGATAATCTGTCCAGTCGATATAGTAAACCTCAAGCTCAGCGTTAACCTTTTCGGTAAGGATCTCATTGAGCTGTCTGAGCATCTCATCTGTCTGGTTTCCTTCAGGAGCTCCACCTGTTGTCATGTAAGTAATAACTACATGCTCGGATGTGTCAATGGCAGGAGCCGCATCTGATCCTGCGTCTGATGTTGTTGTATTGGATGTTGTAGTCTCGGTCTTGGGAGCTGCATCGTTGCTTGCGGGTGCTCCTGCATCATTGCCTGATGAGCCACATGCTGCAATACCCATTACCATGCTGGCACTAAGTAATGTTGCTAATAACTTTTTCTTCATTTGAATCCTCCTTTTATAAAAAAAATATGTGAACCTCGCCATGAGGTCGCAACCAATTTTGTACCGGGCGTCATCCCTTAACTGCACCTACTGTAATACCGCCGATGAAGTATTTCTGAACGAAGGGATACAGGAAAACGATCGGTCCTGTAGCCATAACCGCTGTTGCCATCTTAAGGGACTCTGTGGGCACATCTGTAAGTGTGATGTACTGTCCTGCGATGGAATTCTTAAGGGCAAGGGTCTCATTTACTACCTTGTAGAGCTGGAACTGCAGGGGCTTGACCGCCACTCTTGAGCTGAGGAACAGAGATGACTGATACCACTCATTCCAATATCCCAGAGCCAGGAAAAGTCCGATTGTAGCCAGAGCCGGCTTCAGCATAGGAAGAATAAGTCTTGTAAAGATGACCATGTCTCCGGCACCGTCGATCTTGCCCGATTCAGTAATCTCATGAGGTATGGCTTTTACGAAGTTCTTCATAAGGATGATGAGCCATGGCGACATAAGAAGCGGGAAAAATACTGCCAGGTAGCTGTCGTTTAATTTGTAGGTCTGTGTCATCAGAAGGTAGTATGGAGCAAGTCCTGCTGAAAACAGTGATGTAAAGTAAATATAAAAGGAAATCACATTTCTTAAAGGAAAATCCTTTCTCTGAAGTGCATATCCTGTCATTGCTATGATGAGAAGTCCCACCGCCGTACCGCACAGGGTAAGGGTTATTGTAAGACCGTAGGATCTCCATATAGTTCCTCCCCTCATTACCATCTCATAGGCCTTGGTGGTAAATTCCTTGGGAACGAGCTGAACTCCCTCTGCCCTTATCACGGACTCATTGGTAAAGGATGTACCAATGATGATAAGGAATGGAAATATACAAGCCAATGCATAAAAGGTGATCAGTATATATCCAAAGGTCCTGATGATGATGTCGGAAGCTCCCAGCTTGACCTTGACGCCTGTCATTTCAGGCTGCTTAGTATTATTAGACATTTTCTGACCTCCTTTCCTTAGAATAATGAATAATCGGGATCGATCTTCTTAACTATGAAGTTGACTCCCATAACCATCACAAATCCGATTATTGACTGATAAAGGCCAACCGCAGAAGCAGTTGAGAAATTAAAGTCATTGATGGTTGAACGATATACGAAGGTCTCAATAATATCAGTGGTAGGATAAAGAAGTGAATTGGTACCAATGATGTTATAGAAAAGACCGAAGTTTCCTTTTACAATTCCTCCAAGAGCAAACAGAAGAAGGATGACTATTGTGGGCTTAAGTCCCGGAAGAATGATGTATCTGATCTTTTGGAAAGCATTGGCTCCGTCAACCTTGGCCGCCTCGATTATCTCCGCATCTATTCCGCAGATGGCTGCGAAGTAAACAACTGAGTTGTAACCTGTCTGCTGCCAGAGATGTACGATGACCAGAATCACCGGCCAGACCGAAGGATCCGAATAGGGTCCCCACTTCTCTCTTCCCAGGGCTGTAAGGATCTCATTTACAAAGCCGTAGTCATAATTTAAAAGGTTGTAGACAAGGATTCCAACCAGAACCTGTGAAATGAAATAAGGAAGAAACATCATGGTCTGTGAAACCTTCTTAAAGATCTTGCTCTGCATCTCATTTAAGAGAATAGCCACCAGTATAGCCAGCAGATTACCCAGAATGATAAATGCTATGTTGTATAAAATGGTGTTTTTGGTAAGTTCGAAAAGCTTACCGGATTCAGCCAAAAACTCAAAGTTCTTAAGTCCTACGAACTTACTTCCGAAGATTCCGTCTCTGTAGTTGTATTTAACAAAAGCAACCCAGATACCCGGCATAGGCATGTAGCTGAACATAAAGAAAAAGACAACTGCAGGAAGACACATAAGCTCCAGGACCCTGTATCTCCACAAAGTCTCGAAAACTCCACGTTTCTTAACGCCTGCAGTAGAAGATGACTTACCGTTTTTACTCATAAAACCTCCCACTTACTCACGATTGATAGAAATCTACACAGTCCCCATATTGTGCAAAATTACTACTTGCAACCGATTTCATATCTTAATTTAATCATTAATCACTAGTTTGCGTCAACTCATTTTTTGAAACCGATTGCAATTTTGTGCAAATGAAACAAAAAAGAGGAAACAAATCCCTTTGTTTCCTCACATTTTTGTATACATCGCCATGTGTTGTATACAATTATACGCTATACAGTTTGAAAGCTGTTTCAGAAAACTATATTTTCGTAAAACTTATTTCTTACAGGGGCCTGTGCTCTCCCTTAGAACCAGGTTGGGAGTAACCATCTGAACATCCTCTACCCTCTCCCCTTTAGAAGCCGCAATCGCAGTGTCTATCAGCCTTTTGCCGTAATCATCATAATTGTAGTCGATGCTGGTAAGTTTAGGCACTGTAAGATCAGTGATATAGGTATTATCAAAGCTTATAACAGAAATGTCCTCAGGCACATGAAGATGATGCTCTCTTATGCTCCTCAAGGCGCCGCTGGCCGCAAAGTCATTGATGGCTATGATAGCTGTGGGTCTGTCAGACATATCCAGTATCCTGTTGGTTGCCACATACCCAGATTCAGGGTCATAACCGCCGTTGACAACATATTCCCCCTGTACTGTAATGCCATATTTCTTGAGATTCTCCTGATAGCGCAGATACTTATAGTAGGTTGAAGCTACCTTCATCTCGCCTCCAACCAGGGCAATCTTCTCATGTCCAAGGTCTATAAGATGCTGCATAACAAGATTCATGCCCTCCGCCTCGTCAATGGTGACGCAGTGTACAGGGGCTTTATCCAGCTTGCCCGTAACTATGACGGGAGTTGTCCTGCAGACGTTTCTTACTTTCTCGGAATAGGCATCATCAGTAATAAGGTCGTCAACTCTTCCGCCCATCAGAATAATGGCATCCATCCTCTGCTGAAGATAGATATCAAGCATCTTGATCTCTTTGTCCTTTTCATTAAGGGAATTAGCCAGAGCCACATTGTAACCTGCCTTCTCGGCGGCCAGCTCACAGGCCACGAAAAGCGCCGAATAATAAGGGTTCCTGACATCAGCCACTATGAAACCAATGGTATTGGTGGCAGTATCAGAAAGTCCCTTGGCAAGCGCATTGGGCTTGAAATTATACTTATCGATTATTTCCTGTATCCTCTGTTTTTTCTCCTGGCGCACCGAAGCGCTTCCGGTAAGAACACGGGAAACAGTAGAAGCCGATACTCCGGCCTCCTTGGCTATATCATAGATAGTAATTGTCTTACCGGTATTCAGTCTTACTTTTTCCATATAAACCTCATTGGGGGGACTGTCTGAAACCGATTTCAATTTTATAATATGATATACCGCAAGGTTATGTCAATATTTATTTGTAATCTCGTACCTTAGCTCAGGTAGAAGCCGGGAAGATCTTCCTCATGGATATGGATATCATTGGTTCCGTCCTCATTCTCGGCGGTTTCCATCTTAACAACGTTCACATATCCGTCGTTGATCATATCCACCATATACTTCAAAATGTCAGGATCGAACTGTGTCCCCGCTCCCTGCTGGATCTCTTCTATTATCTCATCCTTGTTCAGATGTCTTCTGTATACACGGTTACTGGACATGGCATCATAGGAATCCGCAACGCCTACAATACGTGCATAAAGGGGGATGTTCTCTCCCTGAAGTCCCTCGGGATATCCGGTTCCGTCGTATCGTTCATGGTGATAAAGTGCAGTTTCTCGAATACCTTTTATGGAGGAAAGCTGCTTAAGCATCTTGCCTCCGGCCACAGTATGACTCTGAATGGTCTTTCTTTCCTCATCGGTAAGTTTTCCCGGCTTATTAAGAACCGCATCGGGAACACTTATCTTCCCGGCATCATGCAAAAGACCGGCATAATATATGTTTTGCACCTCAGACTCCGGAAGTCCCATACGCTTTGCTATCTCAGCGGCGTACATGGCAACTCTTCTGGAATGGCCTCTGGTGTAAGGATCCTTGGCATCAATGAAGCTGATGAAGGTGTTCATTGACTGAAGAATGATCCTTACGTCATTCTTCTGCCTTTCCTGATAGTTTTTCAGGTTAAACTTCGTAACAAGGTATCCTACAAAGACCACCAGCCATATGATCATCATAAAGATAATGGAATTTTTGATAAAAGAATTTCTGCTTAAGACCATATATCCTATGATATGAAGATTATTCGGGTCCAATTCTTTTTTAGAGTTGATAACCGCGCCAAACTCCATAGTATCCCCGGATTCAATAGTGGAATTGAATTGTCCCGGAGTAAACATAAGGTAATCTCCTAAACTTTCATTGGATACCTCCACATTCCACTGACTGTCCACAGTGGCATCCTCAGGCACCTTCAAAAGCAGCTTCCAGTTTGTTATACCGCTCTTCCCAAGATTTTTAATAGTGAACTCAAGCTGATTGCTGGTGCCGCCGTTCTTTCTCCATTCGCCGGTTTTGCGCACACTTCCATAAAGCTCATCAGAAAGTCTGGCTCCCGTAAGGCTTATATCCGCCTCCACCAGGGAATCCACTCTGTTTTCTGAAGCTACTTTCTCAGCATAATATGCAGTTATAAGAATGATAAGAACCGAACAATACATAAAAAATGTATTGAGCAGTTTACTGATCCTCATACAAACAAACCGCCTTTTGAATACAATTTCCGCATATTACTACAAATACATTATACTATTCCCCGGCGTCTATTATCATTATTACAATTATTATATTTTGCTAAAACATCTATAACCACAATAAAAAAGACCATACTCCATTAAGAAGTATGGTCTGTATTAAACTCGAAAAGACCTCGCTAGGTGGTCACAAGGAAGTTCGGCTCTCGCAAAAAACGCTCGACCGAACAAGGTAGTACACCAAGCTCGAAAATACCTCGCTAGGTGATTACCTTTGGATTCTACCTGATCCGTCGCCACCGGCAAGCTTGTTAACCTCGTCAACAGTAACAAGGTTGAAGTCGCCCTCGATTGAGTGCTTAAGAGCTGATGCAGCTACTGCGAACTCGATTGTTGCCTGAGGATCGAATCCGTTTACGCAGCTGTAGATAAGTCCGCCGCCGAAGGAATCGCCGCCACCAACACGGTCAACGATGTGAAGTGCATACTTCTTTGAGAAGTAAGCCTGTCCGTCAGTGTAAAGCATAGCGCTCCAGTTATTGTCGTTAGCTGAAAGAGACTCGCGAAGTGTGATAGCAACCTTCTTGAAGCCGAATCTCTCTGTAAGCTTCTGAGCTACCTCGATGTAACCCTCTCTGTTAAGCTTACCTGTTGTAACATCTGTAGAAGAAGCTGCGATACCGAATACATCGTTAGCATCCTCCTCGTTAGCGATACATACATCAACATACTGGCAAAGCTCGCCCATAACCTTGCCTGCCTTCTCCTTGCTCCAGAGCTTACCTCTGTAGTTAAGGTCGCAGGAAACTGTAAGGCCGTGCTCTTTAGCCTTCTTACAAGCCTCAAGAGTGATCGCTGCAAGAGAATCGCTTACAGCGGGAGTGATACCTGTGAAGTGGAACCACTCAGCACCCTGGAAGATCTCATCCCAATCGAAATCTGAAGGAACAGCCTCAGCGATAGCAGAATGTGCTCTGTCGTAGATGCACTTTGAACCTCTCTGTGAAGCACCCTTCTCGTTGTAGTAGATACCTACTCTGTCGCCACCTCTTGTGATCTTGGAAGTGTCAACGCCGTACTTTCTGAGTGAGTTAACAGCTGCCTGACCGATCTCGTGCTTAGGAAGCTTTGTAACGTATACTGAATCAAGACCATAGTTTGCAAGAGAAACTGAAACGTTAGCCTCTCCGCCACCGAATGTAGCCTCAAGATGATCTACCTGAACGAATCTGAGGTAGTTATCGGGCTGAAGACGAAGCATGATCTCACCAAATGTAATAACTTTCTTTGACATATCTATATCCTCTTTCTTTCTCAAATATATATTATCGTGATATACGCATGTCTCCACTGCGTTCTCGACATGCTACATACATTCGGAAATCGATATACTCATTTCATTCGTATATCTTTTTTCCTCATGTATGTTTGCATCCTGAGGTCATACAGTCATTTGTGCAAGCACAATCCTGTATGACTTCCGTCTGCTATATCACTCAATTTCTTACCAAATGTACTGCGAATCCGCCGAAATCATCTGCAAGGTAAGCTACCTTAAGGTGGTTATCAGCATCATATGAGAATGAGCTCTCATCGAACTTAACGCCCTGCTTGCCAAGGTGGTAAACAGCTCTGTCAACGTTGTTTGTTCCGATTGCGATGTGTCCGCATGTTCCGCGTCCCTGAGACTTCATAACCTCAACAACTGAACCTGCGAATACAGAAGAGTTGCCAACCTTCTTGGTGAAGCCGAAGAGATTGTCGAACTTCTCAGCTGTAGCTACTGCTGAAGCCTCATCAGGCTGGTTGATTCCAACGTGCTTCATTGTGAATCCAAGCATAGCGTTTACAGCGTCACGAGTCATAGCCTCGATCTCATCGAACTTGCCTGCAGCGATAAGGTCCTTCTTAACCATCCAGCTACCACCGCAGCAGAATACCTTATTGAATCCAAGATAATCATTGAGGTTGTTCTTGTTGATACCGCCTGTAGGCATGAAGTGCATCTTTGTGTAAGGAGCTGCCATAGCCTTGATCTTGGCAATACCACCGTTCTGCTCAGCAGGGAAGAACTTAACACAGTCAAGACCGAGCTCGATAGCCTGCTCTACTTCTCCGGGTGTTGCTGTTCCGGGAACTACAGGTACTCCGATTGACTGGATGTACTCTACGTTTGATCTGTTGAATCCGGGGCTAACGATGAACTTAGCGCCTGCAGCCTTTGCTCTGTCTGCCTGCTCAGCATTGAGAACAGTACCTGCTCCAACGATCATCTCAGGGAACTTCTCAGAAATAAGTCTGATAGCTTCCTCAGCAGCTGCTGTACGGAATGTAACCTCTGCAGCAGGAAGTCCGCCCTTTATAAGTGCCTCAGCAAGAGGAACTGCGTCCTTTGCATCGTCAATTGCGATTACAGGAACGATACCAATTTTGTATAACTCTTCGCAAATCTTATCCATTTTTATTGCCTTTCTTTATCTTAATTAATCTATTTATATTGATTAACACCGCGATTACTGTGCTTCGTTCTCGTCGATATCTGTGAACTTTGAAGGATCAAGGTTGTTAGGATCCTGTCCGATGTAAGCTGAGATACCGCCATCGATGTAAACTACCTGACCATTGATGAAATCAGATGCAGGTGATGCAAGGAATACAGCAAGGCCCATAAGGTCCTCTGTCTTGCCCCATCTCTGAGCAGGTGTCTTTGAACGGATGAATCTGTCGAAAGGATTCATTGAACCGTCAGCCTGCTTCTCACGAAGAGGAGCTGTCTGAGGTGTTGCAATGTAGCCGGGTCCGATAGCGTTGCACTGAATATTGTACTGACCATACTCAGAGCAGATGTTTCTTGTAAGCATCTTAAGACCGCCCTTAGCAGCTGCATAAGCAGATACTGTCTCACGTCCGAACTCAGACATCATTGAGCATGCGTTGATGATCTTTCCTGAGCCCTTCTTCATCATTGCAGGAAGAACTGCCTTTGAGCAGATGAAAGGACCTGTAAGGTCAACGTCGATAACCTGGTTCCACTCCTTAACAGTCATCTCGTGCATAGGAATTCTCTTGATGATACCTGCGTTGTTAACAAGGATATCAATTGTTCCAACTTCCTTCTCAACAGCTGCAACGAACTCCTGAACCTGATCCTCCTTAGTAACGTCGCAAACTTTACCGAATGCCTTGATGCCTCTCTTCTCGTACTCAGCAAGTCCCTTGTCAACAAGGTCCTGGTTGATATCGTTGAAAACGATCTTAGCTCCGCTCTCTGCGTAAGCTACTGCATAAGCAAGACCAAGGCCGTATGAAGCACCTGTGATCCATGCTACTTTTCCTTCAAGTGAAAAATTCTTTAAAAAGTCTCCCATTTGTAAAAACCTCCTAGTTTTTGCTGGTTTATTAGTTACATATTTTAATTAAAGTAGATCCTGCATAGCGCAGTCATCCATGTCATCAAAATCCTGATTCTCGCCGACCATACCCCAGATGAAGGTATAAGCCTGAGTGCCGCATCCTGAATGGATTGACCAGCTGGGGCTGATAACAGCCTGCTCGTTTCTCATAATGATATGTCTTGTTTCCTGTGGTTCTCCCATGAAATGCATAACCATTGCATCCTCAGGGATATCGAAGTAAAGATATACTTCCATTCTGCGGTCATGTGTATGACAAGGCATTGTATTCCATACGCTGCCGGGCTTAAGCTCTGTCATGCCCATCTCCAGCTGGCAGGTCTCAACCTGACCGGGAAGTATGTATTTGTTGATAACTCTGTGATTGGCGCCCTCGAGACTTCCAAGTTCCTTCTTGTTCTCATCCTTGATGATAACAACATCCTCTGAAGGAGTGCCCTCTCTCTTGATAAGAACTGTAGGATATGTCTTGTGCGCAGGTGCGCTGTTGATATAGAATTTAGCAGGCTTGGAAGCATCCTTGCTGGCAAAAGAAACATCCTTTGCTCCCATTCCGATGTACATTCCCTGCTTGTAAGCTACTTCATATTTCTTGCCGTCGATGGTGATAACACCGTCTCCGCCGATGTTGATAACACCCATCTCTCGTCTCTGCAGGAAATACTCTGCTCTGAGCTCATCTCCGGCTGTAAGCTTGAGTTCCTCTTTTACAGGAACAGCTGATCCGGTAATGATTCTGTCGATATGGCTGTATACAAGTTTAATAGTATCAGGCTGGAAAAGATCGTCTATAAGAAACTCTTCTCTCAGTCTCTTGGTATCATAATATTTTTCGTCCTTAGGTGAACATGCGGTTCTAAGTTCCATATTCCCTCCTTAAATAGTCTTTTGACCCTATCATCATAGTGTATATTTTTTTCTTTGTCAGTTCATTTTTACATCAAAATCTTGCAAATCTTGACGTAATGTAAGAGCTTTCATTTTTCTTACATTTTACCCACTAACAATAATAATGTCTACCTAAAATAACGACAAATTTGAATTCAATTTTTTGACCCCCTCCCCCAAAAATGGTAGCCATTTACAAACCCGCTTATATCCCCCTCTCTCAGTCTTTAATCTTGCAAATAACAGAACACGGCCACAGGATTTTATAATATGTAGCCAATCCGATGATGCTCGCATCATCGGAGGATTGGATGCATATTATAAAATTCTGCGGCCGTGTTCGTCCGTTGTCATATTATGAATGAGCAGAACTATAAGCCGGGTTATGTCGTGAATGATCATCTATCTAGGACTGCCGTCACCGACAGCCTCAAGCGACCCACCTGAAAGCGAACCGGGCCGGTTCATAGCTCTCTGTTCGGTCTTGCTTCGGATGGGGTTTACATGGCTACTGATGTTACCACCAGCACGGTAGTCTCTTACACTGCCTTTCCACCCTTACGCTAACGAGGTAGTCCGGCGGTCACTCGGAATGCAAGCATTCCTCGTTACGCGACATTCGTCGCATATCCGTAGTTCGATATGTCAATTATCATGCAAGCATGAAATTGCCACATCTCCTCCGGCTGCCCGCCTCATCGTTAACGCGGTATATCTCTGTTGCACTATCCTGGGAGTCACCTCCACCAGACGTTATCTGGCATCCTGCCCTGCGAAGCCCGGACTTTCCTCTCCCATACCCTTTCGTCTGTATGGCAGCGATCATCCATCCTGCTCATAAAGTATTATATGAAATAAAGTTTAATTGTCAAGATTCTCGTCTCCCCTGTCAGATTTATCGTCCTTTTTCCATTACCTCGGAAACAAGCTCTGTCATCTCATCTTCCGTCATGCCATTATCGGAAGAAAGATAATAATACTGATTCTCTGTATTCCAAAGAGCAGTCTTCACAGTCTTACCTTCTCCCCAAAGGGTAACTGTGTAGTCTCCCACTGCCTTCTCGGAAACAACATCTCCTTCAACGAAAAATTCATCAAAGTTTGCTGAAGCCACTGCTTTAAGGCTTACGCTATCTCCATCCACCAGGTAGCTTATTTCAGCCATTCCATTTTCATAGCCAAGATAATGGGTCTCGGCAGATCTTGCCAAAAGACTCTCAATATCATATATCTCTGCGCCGGTATTCTCTGAAAGTTCTAAAGCAGAGGCAAACTCTGTGGCAGTTACTTCAAAGGCACTATCGCTGTCTTCCTCCATCTCATCCGCTTCTTCCATAGCCTCCATGGCCGGCATAGGAGTGCTGTTTATCTCGGATTTTGCCTTATCTGAGCCCGCTGCGGGAGCCGCCGGAGCCTCCATGGCTGCCTCCGGAGCAGCGTCTATCATGGCTTCCTCTGTGGCACTCTCTGTCATAGTGGCTGTTTCTGCCATCTCATAGGAGCCCGCAGGAGCTGAGGATCCCATTTCATGTCTGCCAACAGTTCCAAACACTGCATAGGCGCCAACCAGAACCACTGCGAACATGGCTGCCAGAGCACCGTACCGCCTTATAAAGGGTACTATCTTATTTTCCTTTTTCTTTTTTACTACTTCAAAAGAAGTTACATTCGAAGTATCTGCATTCTCGATATTTTGGAGGATGCGTTTTCTCATGTCGTCTGTAACTTTGACTTTATCCATAACTTCATTATATTTACTCAAAGTCATACGCCTCCTTCAAAATTGTTTTGAGCTTTTCCCTGCCCCTTTTAAGATCGGAACGGACTGTGGATTCGTTTTTGCCAAGGATCTCAGCTATCTCCTTTGTCGCATAACCTTCCTGGTAAAAAAGGTGCACAACCTCCCTGAAATTCTCGGGAAGCTCCTTCACCGCATCCCATACAAAGGCCAGATCAGACTTTTCCTCTGAAACCAGTTCCTCAGCCAGCTCGTCCGTCTCTCTGAGCTTGTTGTACTGAATCTTGTTCTTGCTAAGATTGGCGGCGACTCTAAGAAGCCATGCCTTCTCATGCTCAGCACTCTCAAAAGAAGGTTCGGTCTTAATGTACTGGATAAGGGTATCCTGCAGAATGTCCTCCGCATCGCTCATGTTATGCAGATAGGAATAAGCCATTCTGAGAATATTATTACCGTATTTATCAATAAGAATTCCTGCCCTCTCGGATGCAGTGGCTCCTGCTACCGGTTCGGCTTTTGCCACAGGGGCTGCAAATATGGATAAGGCGAAATTCCTTATTCTGTTAAGAAGGCTCTTTGCCAAATCGGGAATATCCCACATAAGGCTCCCGTATGGCTGAAAACTTGCGTTTTTCGTTATTACCATATTACTGTCCTCAACCTTTTTCTTTTCATATCTCCCGGCCCGGGCAGAAAATGAGCATGTCCAAGGCCTGTATTCTAAGACAGTATATCATAATTTGCCTTCCTGCTATATATACAAAACAGCCATTTGAAATGTTGCATTTCCAAGAAAAATAAATATAAAAAATCAGCCGCAGTACTGTTTAAAGCACTGCGGCTGACACATATCCATTATCAAACTTTAAAGCAGCTGCCTCCCACGAATTCTCTGCATATAGAATTCTTCGGAAGCATAGAGCTGTCTACGCTTACAAAATAGTCCAGGAACTTAAGAAGTCTCTTGGCCTCATAGTACTCAGGCTCGTCCTTGCCGATATTGAAAAGAAGCGGTTCAGCAAAGGGCTTAATTACAGCCAGCTCATAGATCTGGGCTGAGTTGAACATCTCATCTGCTCCCTCCTGGAAGGGGAAGATATTGGCTTCCTCTCCTGCTCTTACAGAGCCCCACATGCTGATGGTCTTCTTGGCGGAGGCTCCTCTGGTTCTGGCATCCCTGACAATTCTACGAAGAAGTCTTCCGTCAGTTGTTGGAATTCTGTTGTGATTATCGATGCTAAGGGTGGTCAGCGCACTGATATAGATCTTAAACTTGGACTCACTGGGAAGGGCATAACTCATTTTCTCATTAAGTCCGTGGATTCCCTCAATAACCAGAACGTCGTTCTTGCCAAGCTGCATGAACTCGCCGTTCATCTCTCTTTTACCTGTGACGAAGTTAAACTCAGGCATCTCCACTCTCTCACCTTTGAGAAGTCTTGTCATATCCTGATTGAATCTCTCAACATCAAGGGCTTCAAGGCACTCGAAGTTGTAGCTGCCATCCTCGTTAAGAGGAGTGTCCTCTCTGTTGACAAAGTAGTTGTCCAGACTGATGGGATGAGGCACAAGGCCATAGGTCCGAAGCTGTATGGAAAGTCTGTTGGCAAAGCTGGTCTTTCCTGAAGAGCTGGGGCCTGCGATCATTACGAACTTAACATCAACTCTCTGGAAGATCTTTCTTGCTATATCTGCGATCCTGCTCTCCTGAAGAGCCTCCTGAACCAGCATCATCTCATTTATGCGGCCGGAGCATACCATGTTGTTCAGATCTCCCACGTTGGCAATTCCCATCATGTTGCCCCAATCACTGGAGAGCATCATGGTATTAAAGAGCTTTTCCCTGGGCTCTGAAACCACCAGCTCCTCGGGATTCTTTTTGGTAGGAAGTGTCAGCATAAGTCCGTCATGATATTTATCCACTTGGAACTTCTCAATATATGAAGTATTGGGAAGCATATATCCAAAGAAATAGTCGTAGAAATCATCGATCCTGTAGACATTGATCTCAGAGCTTCTGCGGTACTTGAGAAGTGCAACCTTGTCGTTCATGCCCTGATTTCTGAAGATCTCTATGGCATCATCAAGGGGATAAACCTTTTTGGTGATCTGAATTCCCGCATCGCAAAGCTCTTTAAATCTCACAGAAACCTTTTGTGCCAGTTCCTCTGTAACAGGCACACCGTGAACAGAGCAATAATAGCCGTTTCCGATAGTGAACTCCACCTTGATAGATGAAGAGTCCTTGCATTCTGTCACATCGCGAAAAGCCTTGATAAGGATCATAACAGCGGTCCTTCTCATGGTCTCATAGCCGATATTGTCAGAAAAGGTGATAAAAGAGAGCTCGCCGTCCTTTTTTACAGCCTTAAAAAGCTCTCTTATCTTGCCGTTAAAATATACCGCAGCTATCCTGTGGGGGAAGTCCTTTTGATATTCCCTTGCTATTTTTTCAAAGGATGTACCTTTTTCGTATTCCTTTTTTTCTCCATTAATAGTGATAACAGGCATATATTAGCCTCCTCTATCTTCATTTTGTCAGATAAAAAAGAAGTATGTCATTTTCTTTGTTTTCTTCCTGCAGTTCAAGATATCTGTCACGGTGCTCTGAATCGGACAGACTCTTTAAAATAGATGCATTGACCTCAATTCCGTGGATCAGAAAATCCTTAAGAAGAGGGTCTCTGCGAAGGATATTGGATTCTCCGAATCGGTTACAGAGACTGACAGCGCTGCTCTCTTCACAGCCGGTCTTTTCTGTAAGGGATGCCACTGCCTCATTGAGAAACCGGGCTGACTTTCCGGTAAAATCCACCTCCATGGGAAAATAGTACTTACCTTCATCGAGGATTACCTTCTCCCGGACAATGGAATATCCCTTGCCTCGAAGATACTGCCTGAACTGGGAAAGCTCTGACTGGGGCTGGAGTATGGCTCT
Source organism: Butyrivibrio sp. MC2021 (assembly GCF_000621605.1). Taxonomy (GTDB): domain Bacteria; phylum Bacillota; class Clostridia; order Lachnospirales; family Lachnospiraceae; genus Butyrivibrio. Next base: position 937,972 of record NZ_JHXX01000001.1, read on the forward strand.
TTTAAGGCCCAGACGATGAATATCGCCCTCCTCCAGGATCCTGATCATGAGGTTTCCGCCCATACCGGCAATGACAAGAGCATCAGCCTCCCCTTCACCAAGTTCCTTAAGTCCGTCGGAAAGCCTGATGGTTATCCTGTCCTCAAGTCCATTTTCCTGTATATTAGAAAGAGCTCCTGACAGGGGGCCCTTTCTTACGTCCATGGCTATTGCCCTTTCGGCAATGCCCTTTTGTACCAGATATATTGAAACATATCCGTGGTCACAGCCCACATCGGCAACTGTGCCCACCTGATAATCTCCATTTAACATTTCCGCAATGGCCAGAAGCCTCTGCGACATTTTTACTTCAATATTCATCAGTCAAGATAATCCTTAAGCTTGCGGCTGCGGCTGGGATGACGAAGCTTTCTCAGAGCCTTGGCCTCAATCTGACGGATACGCTCACGGGTTACGTTAAACTCTTTTCCTACCTCTTCAAGAGTTCTTGCTCTTCCGTCATCAAGCCCGAAACGAAGACGAAGAACCTTCTGCTCACGCTCTGTGAGAGTTCCGAGAACCTCTACAAGCTGTTCCTTAAGAAGTGTGAATGCAGCTGCATCTGCAGGTACAGGTACATTGTCGTCCTGAATGAAATCACCAAGATGGCTGTCTTCCTCCTCACCGATAGGAGTCTCCAGTGAAACAGGCTCCTGGGAGATCTTGAGGATCTCACGAACACGCTCAACAGGCATGTTCATCTCTTTTGCAACTTCCTCAGGAAGAGGCTCACGGCCCAGCTCCTGGAGAAGCTGACGGCTTACTCTGATGAGCTTGTTGATGGTCTCAACCATGTGAACAGGAATACGGATGGTTCTTGCCTGATCGGCAATAGCTCTTGTGATAGCCTGTCTGATCCACCAGGTTGCGTAGGTCGAGAACTTGAATCCCTTGCGGAAATCGAACTTCTCTACGGCCTTGATAAGACCAAGGTTACCCTCCTGGATAAGATCAAGGAAAAGCATTCCACGGCCCACATATCTCTTGGCAATACTTACAACGAGACGAAGGTTGGCCTCTGCAAGGCGCTTCTTGGCTTCATTGCCTTCATAGATGATGGCATCAAGCTCCTTCCTTCTCTTCTCGGTCATCTTGTTCTTGCCCTTGTCCTCTTCGATTTCCTTCTCAGCGTCGATTCCGGCTTCCATGGCCTTGGCAAGATCGATTTCCTGCTCAGCTGTAAGAAGCGGAACCTTACCGATTTCCTTGAGGTACATTCTTACAGGGTCCTCAATGCTGATTCCGTCAGGAACAGAGAGGTCGATATTCTCCATATCAACTTCATCCTCATCGGAGATGAGCATGTCGTCATCATCGGGAATAACATCATCTTCATCTGTTTCTGAAACCTTAAGAACATCGATTCCTGAGTTCTCAAGAACTTCCAGAACATTATCAAGCTGCTCTTCGTTGAGATTAAGGTCACCGAAGAAATCATTTATCTCTGCGTATTCAAGTACGTTTTTCTTTTTCTTGGCAAGAAGAAGGATATCCTTGATTCTGGACATGAATACTTCTCTTGTGGCATCATCAAGTTCTCCGTCGGCTGATGCCTTGGATGCTTCTTCGCTCTCAGCCTTAGCTGCCTTCTTGGTCTTCTTTGCAGGCTTCTCTTCAGCAGGTTCTGCCTCTGCCTTAGCGGCCTTTTTAGTCTTCTTTGCAGGCTTCTCCTCGATTGCAGGCTCCTCAGCCTCTGCCTTGGCTGCCTTCTTGGTCTTCTTTGCAGGCTTCTCCTCAGCTGCAGCCTCCTCAGCCTCTGCCTTCTTGGAAGACTTCTTAGCCTTGGTCTCTTCTTTAGCCTCTTTAGTCTCCTTCTTGGCTGTCTCTTTCTTTGCTGCTGTCTTTGTTGTTTTAGCTGCCTCGGCCTTGGTTGCCTTAGCAGCAGACTTTATTGCCTTTTCAGTTTCCTTGCTTACAGTTTCTTTCTTAGCCATATGTTTTATATCCTTTTCTAATTAGATTTTGTTTTCTTAATCATCAGGTGATATTTCTGTATGTGCCAGTTTTTCCAGGTCCTTCTTACCCTGAATGGTCTTGATCAGAAATTCGGGATCGTCCGGTTTGAGTTCTTTTTTCTGCCTCTCGTATCCTGCCAGCTTAACGCCGTAGATGATATCATGGAAGGCCTTCTTCCTCTGATCCCTGGTTTCGATCTCCACCAGGTTGGTGTTGAACATCTCAGCCACCTGTGCGTGTTCCGCTTCGTCCTGGAAGTGATCCAGAATCGCCGCCGGGGAAAAGCCTCCGTTTTTAAGGCCTTCAAACAATTCCCCTGCCACTCTCCTGTAAAGGTCATCCGAAAAATCTTCCGGAGACACATACTTGATCACCTTGTGGTATAGTCCCGGCTCATCCGTAAGCCATGTAAGTAGGAGCCTCTGGTTCTTCTTTGCACCGTCCTCGGGATTTATCTTTTTCTGAATGCCTGACTTTGGTCTCTCTGCAGGCCTTACTATCCCGCCCTGGTTGGCAAAGCCGGTAACCATGCGTCTTAAGTCGTCCACCGGAATATTGTACCTCGCGGCTACTGCCTGTATGTAGTTTTCTCTCTCAAGTGCCTCCTCAAATTCACAGAGCTTTCTTGCTATCGCCTTGTAAAAATCTGTCTTGGCATCCGGATCGGACATATCGTGCTGTCTCTCCATCACCCTCACTTCGAAGAAGAACGGATTCTCAGCATTCTTGACCCTCTCCTCGAAGGCTTCTTTGCTTTCATTCTTGATGAATTCATCCGGATCCTTGTGGGGCTGAAGATTAAGGACCTTACCTTTAAGTCCCACTTCCTTCAGGATTCCTATTCCTCGAAGAGCAGCCTTGGTGCCGGCTTCGTCGCTGTCATAGGAAAGAATGACTTCATCCGTATATCTCTTTAGCAGCATAGCCTGTCCCACGGTAAAAGCTGTTCCAAGGGAGGCCACCGCCATGTTAAAGCCCGCCTGATGCATGGCTATAACATCCATATAACCCTCACAGATTATCATGTAACCTGCCCGGGAATTCTTGGCATAATTAAGTCCGAATAGGTTCCGGCTCTTATCAAAGATAGGCGTCTCCGGAGAATTCAGATACTTGGGCTTGCCATCACCCATGACTCTGCCTCCGAATCCTATAACCTTGTTGGAGGCATCCTGTATAGGGAACATAACTCTGTTCCAGAATTTATCGTGGGTTCCGAACTTCTCGTCATAAGAAGCCAGCCCCGCTTCTATTATCTGTTTGTCATCAAAGCCCTTGCTCCGAAGATGCTTCACCAGATCGTCACTGGTGACATTGGCATAGCCAAGACCAAAGTGCTGAAGGGTCTCATCCGTGAGCTCTCTTTTTCTGAAATATTCAAGGCCCTTTTCTCCGGATTTGCCTCTTAGCTGGTAGTAGTAATATCTGGCTGCTTCTTTGTTGATCTCAAGAAGTATCTGCTTCTTATCCCTGGCAGCCTTGGCTGAAGGAGATTCATCCTCCTCCGGAAGCTGGATTCCTGCCCTTTCCGCCAGCTGTTTGATAGCCTCCTGGAAGGTCAGATTGTCATATTTCATCAAAAAAGTGATAACATTGCCTCCCGCTCCGCATCCGAAGCAGTAATACATCTGCTTGTGGCCGGAAACTGAGAAGGAGCCGGATTTTTCATTGTGAAACGGACATAGTCCAAAATAATTCGCTCCCTTCTTCTGCAGATGAACATATTGTCCTACGACATCCACTATGTCATTCCGGGAGCGCACTTCTTCTATAATTTCATCAGAATAACGCAAATGACTTCCCTCTTTTCATACCTTTATAAATAATTACTGCTTATAAAACTCCCCAGGAGCGCGGTACATATATCTCCTCAAAAACTGCGACGGCATATCTGTCCGTCATGGAGCTGACATAATCACAGACAGCTCTCTCTTTTGTTTCGCCTTCATCCATCATCTTCTTGATGGTGGTAGGCAGCTTATCTATATGCTCAAGATAATATCCGTAAAGGATCTTGATCATATCCTCAACCTTGCCCTCCTGCCCTTTGGCAATGGGGTTGGTATAAACTCTCTCAAACATAAATTTACGAAGCTTGTGAAAAGCATCATAGATCTCGTCCGACATAAGAATATTGTCAGTGTCCATGCTGTTGGAGATAATGTCATGGATAAAGGTATCAAGCCACTCTCTCTTGGACTGACCGATCACGGCCCTGAGGTCCGCCGGTACATCCTCCTCAACTAAGATGCCGCCTCTTATGGCATCATCCATGTCATGATGCATATATGCAATCTTGTCGGAAAGTCTGACAACCTTGCCCTCCAACGTACCCGGTGTAAGATTCATCTCATGATTGAGAATGCCGTCTCTGACCTCCCAGGTAAGATTAAGGCCCATTCCTGAGTTCTCCAGCTTCTCCACTATACGAAGGCTCTGCTCATTGTGTCTGAAGCCTCCGGGATTAACGTCATTAAGAGCGCGTTCTCCCGCATGACCAAAGGGGGTATGCCCAAGGTCATGTCCCAAGGCGATGGCCTCCGCCAGATCCTCATTCAGCATAAGAGCCTTGGCAATGGTCCTGGCATTCTGTGAAACCTCCAGAGTATGAGTCATCCTGGTCCTGTAATGATCTCCGTCAGGGGACAAAAAAACCTGAGTCTTGTCCTTCAGCCGCCTAAAAGACTTGGAATAAAGAATCCTGTCTCTGTCGCGCTGAAAACAAGGCCTGATATCACAAGGCTTTTCTTCTCTTTCCCTTCCTCTGGAATTCATGCTGAGAGTAGCATGTTTACTTAAGATCCTGGTCTCTCTGTCTTCAAGTTGTTCGCGAATTTTCAATTTTTGTTCTTCCTTTTTTGTACGATACTGTAAAAAGAAATCCCACATCTTTATTATTCGACGTGGGATTCCAAAAACCTTTTTTATTTTCAAAAAAATTTAAACAATTTGCTCAGCATTGGTCCAAAGGGCGATTCGCTCTTCATATTGTTTGTTAAACCATTCAACGGCTTTCTCCAGGCCTTCCTGGGAAACCTCAAAATCCTCCGATGTCATCAGGGCCTTGTCGGTCTCTGAATAGGAGTAGGGCTCAGGCCATACTGTTGCAAGAAGCGTTGCCGGTCCTCTCTTATCAATGGGTGTGAACTTGACATTCTCAAGGGGTTCCCTTGCCAGTCTGTACCTCATTCCCTTGTAGCTTCCAAAGAAAGCCTCTCCGTATTCATAGTGCATCAGATTAAAAAATGTATTTAACTCAATTGCCATTAAAAATCCACCCTGCCTGTTTCACTGTGGTTTACAACATAATAAGCGGCATTCTCGGAAGGCTTGATATAAACCTGTATTTCCTTGATGTCGGTCACGCTGTTGCCGCGATTAATAAAGTCCCTTTTAGCCTTCTCAATGATGTCTGTTGTTCTGAGCTCATGGCTGTTGTACTGGACGAATACCTCTTCCTTGCATCTGTGCTTGGCAGCCAGAATGCCTATATCCTGTCCCACAGCCTTGGCAACCTTGGTCGCCCTCTGGGATCTCTTCTTAACAACCTCCGCTGCGGGAGCGGCTTTTTCTCTGACCTTCCTGATAACAGGTTCTGCCTTGGTCATAACATCATCATAAACCGGCTCTGCCTTGGTTTTGATATCTCTGATAACGGGCTCCGCAGCATCCGTTACTTCCTTTGCAAGTTCCTTTAGCTTTTCTTCTGTTGTCTTCTTATCCACGGTGATCCTCCTAAAGTAAATGCCAAATTATGATTCTTTTTTTATTTTATGCTCTTTAATTACTCTAGTCAAAGTACCGGCCAGTACAGCTATTGCCAGAAGCAAAATGATATATGAAGATGTCATATTCCTGTCGGAAGTCTCTCCTCGTCTTACTCCCAGAACCTGTGGAAGATCAGAGCTCTGATCTCTGTAAGCTCCGAGGACCTCAGGAAGATCCGGAACTACGCTGCTCTCTGTTGTTACAGTGCTCTCCTGAGCGGGTTGCTGTTCCTCTGAAGGGGTTGGCTCCGGAGTGGGAGCCGGTTCCGGTGTAGGCTTCGGAGTAGGCTTAGGCTCCGGCTTTGGTTCGGGTTCAGGCTTAGGTTCAGGTTCCGGCTCCGGTTCAGGTTCCGGCTCAACCGGAATCTTACTGTTGGTGAAGGTAAACTCATACCTGTTGTTGCCCTTCCTGTACTCGATAAATGTCACCTTGTCATATTCATCTCCCAGGAAAGCCTTAAGATCGGCATCTATTCTGTCAAACTTGGTTCCCTTGAACAGGAAATAATGCTTTGTCTCATCGATCTGATAGCCCTTTGGAGCAACTTTTTCCTGATAGTAATAAAGTGTATCAAAGATGAGAGAGTTGTACTTTCCGTCCACATCAAATATTACGGCAAACTCCTCATCATCAGTGGTTTTCTCAGCCACAAGACTGCTCTCTCCGGTCTTAAGATCAACTCTGTAAAGGCCAATCTCACAACCTGCAAGTCCTGCAAGAACAAATTCCTTATCTACCTTGTAGATCTTAACACTTCCTCTGCTGCTTGAGATCTTGGCAGATACATCCTTAACCGTATACTGCTTCTCAACCTTGGAGGAATTGGAGATATCAGCATGAAGTATAGCAGTGTTGGAAACATCAACCTCAACTGTTGAATCGGTCACTTCCCTGCCGCTGTCTGTGTCAGGCTTAACAGCATACTTAACCAAAAGAGCTGTGCTGTCGGGAACGGTTATCTTAAACACTCTGCCCTCATCATAGGATTTAACAGCATCCTCTGAAAGAGGAACCTCATTTTCTGTTCCGTAATAATAATATACCTTAAGGCTTCCCGGCACAAAGAATCCGTTCTTAAGCCTGTCCTCAAGAACCAGTGTGTCACTGTCCTTCTTAAGGTCCACAGCCTCTTTATTGACTACGATCTCATACTCGATCTGCTGCGCCTCTTCATTAAGTCCGGAGGTCTTCTTAAGGAATGTGAACTCCTCTACGCTGCTGGCATTGGTTCCGCCAATGCTTCCTCCAACGGTAGCTATAACATTATTGTCAAAAGATACTGTTTCAGTACCGTCATTCTGAGCCATCTTCTTTATCTCAGTAAGGTACTCGTCATCAATATAGGACTTGAACTCTAAAATGTAGAAGTTGTCGCCGGCCTTTTCCCATTTGAAGTTCCATTTAAGAACATCCCCCAGCTCTGCTGACTTCTCAGCCTTGGGTTCTAATGAGAATGTAGTTCCGTCAGCCTTTGTGATAACACTTGAACCCTCAAGATAAACAAGCTTATCAGGAAGAACTTCGGTCACAACCGCATCTGCGCCGGTCTCAATATCTGCATTGGTCTGTCCCAGCTCATTTCTGTTGATGTAGATCTTCCAGGGAATCACATAATGACCGTCCTCATAGTAACCCTTAAGTGCTTCCTTATGCATGGGAAGTCCCTCGGTTACGATAGGATAAGAGGCATCATCTCCAACCGTTTTGCCGTCGATGATAAGCTCTGTGTGGTTCACTATGTCAATGGTGCTTCCCTGAGGGAATGAGTGGTTATCTTCTGTTCCGTAGTAATCCTGAGTCTTGTAATAAAGCTCATAGCTTCCGGGCTCAAGCTTCTCCACAGTAAGAGTAAAGGAATCCTTGGCATATTTTACATCATACTTGGTTACGGGAGTCTTATTGCCCTTATCGTCAACCTTGTAAAGCTCAATGCCCTCCAGCATCTTTACACCGATCTTTTTGCCGGCAAGCATTCCTGTATCTGAGGCAGGAGCAATGATGTCCTTGATGGTGATGCTGTAATTATCCCTCGGGCCGTTAACGGTGAAATCTGTCTTCCAGGTCACGATACCCTGTGCATCTCTCTTGGTGAAAACATTCTTCTCAATACGGGAATCAAACTTTCCATAGTGATAGTACCCTTGAGTTGCACTGGAATTGCCAATGAGGGATTCACTGTCATAGAGATAAACATCATTGTTGTACTTGGTGCTGGTAGAAGGCACATCCGTAATCTTGGTGTAATACTTAAGTCTGTAGCTGTATGCGGGAGCATTCTCCGGGAATGTATACTTCAGTGTCCAGTTATCGCCCTCTTTGCTGATTCCTGTCGCATAATCGAAATGCTTCCAGGACTTGCCATCCTTGGAGTATTCGATCTCAACTGAGGTATCAGAGAACTCCATTCTCTCGTCCAGGACATCCACAAGAGTCTTACCTGCGATATCCATAGGACTTCCGCCGTTAACATATACGATCCAGCAGGCAACGCCATCCGCTGAAATGGTTCCGCTGTTTGTTTTCCTTACCCAGTAGTGATTGGTGGCGCAGGTAGCATAGCTAATAACCTGATGCTCACCGGTGCAGCCCTTCCACTGCCATTTTGCTGTATTTCCATAGCCCTTCTCAATGGCATCGGTAGCAACTGCATCCTGGAGCTTGGTTGCCTTGGCTGTATATCTGAGGATATATCTGCCCTTCTTGATCTTACCCACATTTACATTGAGAGTATGTGCATCCGCAAGCTCATAGGTGGCAGGAATGTTGGTGTTGTTCTCTGACTTAAAGGACCATGTGCCCTGTACAAATTCAAGGTTCTCTCCCAGTACATCAGTGATTGTAAAATCATCGGTGTCTGCGGATACATCGAATACGACCTTGAAATTGGCCTCACCGGAGCGGATCTCTACAGGATCCTTGGTGGCGGTGATAACAGGCTTTTTAACCTCGATATACTTGGTGGGACCGCCGGGGAATTCAATGGCCACGGGATCATCACCGATATCTCCTCCGTTGCTCAGCTTGCACTCAAGCTTCAGACTTCCGTTTATGCCGTTGGGCTTGTTCTCAAGGTAGTCCTTATTGATCACGAAGGTAATAACATGAGGCGCTGTGAAAACAGCCTTACCTATTACCTGATCTCCATCCTTGACCTCGATCTCCTTATTAAGCATGCCGGTAAAATCAAGGGTATCCGGTAAAGTGTAAGTAAATACTCCATCCGGAATAGACTCTGCATCATATACATGGAAATCAAAGGAAAGGCTGAACTCCTCATCAATGTCTCCTATTTCTTCAGGAATCTTAAAGTTGTCAACTTTTCCGAAATCCGGATTGCTGAGATCATTCTTAATTGGTTCCTTCTCAGAAGAAGCTGCCGCGGCCGAATCATCCGAAGCCTCTGAGGAAGCCTGATCCGCTGCATCCTCTGCTGAACTGCTCTCAGAAGAAGCATCCTCTATGGAACTGCTCTCTGAAGCTGCCTCCTCTGTAAAACTGCTGTCTGAAGAAGCCTCCTCCACAGAACTGCAGCCTGAAGAAGCATCAGTGGCCGGGGCATCCTGAGATGACACCTGAGCTGCTGCGCCGTTTTCCTCTGATGACGCCTCTGATGAAGCATCCTCACTATTATCTGTTGAATTTTCTGTTGATGAAACATCCGAAGATGATGCCTCTCCGGATCCCTCAGATGCAGATTCAGCAGGTTCCTGAGTTGATGCCTCCCCTGATGCATCCAGATCTGCTTCTTCCGCAAAAGAAATATCTTTCAGTGAATACTCTGCATCATCATTAATATAATCAGATGCAGTGACAGTTTCTCCATCCATTCTGAAAATGTCCAAAGAACCGATGGTGGAGAAAAGAGTGGTCAGAGTCAGTGCTCCTACCAACAATCTTCTAACTACATAATTCTTCATTCCTTGAATACGCCTCCCACAAAACTTTTTTCTCCCCAATAAGAAAATATATATATTATCTGCCGAATCTGCTCATGAAGTTTGCTAAAGGTCCGATTGCTTCCTGCAGATCGCTTATTGCCTTGTTTAGTCCGTCAAAATCCACCTCTGACATAGACTTCACAGCTGAACTGAGTGCCTCCCCATTTGCATTTACCAGTTCATTGAGATTATCGCTGGCGGACTCCATGCTGGCTGTCATCTTGTCAACCTTGGCCAGGGAATCCTCCGCCTTAACTGCCACCTGGTTGATATGATTCAGAGTTGTTGTAGCCCTCGGAACCATCAAAAGTGCTGCTACCAGAACCACCAGGAGCGTCCCCACCATGCATCCTGTTGAGATTCTCTGTAGAAGCAGTCTCTTTTTGGAAAGGTCCCTTATTTCTGTCAATACATCCTGGTTCTCTTTTGTAGCAACATTATCCGTACTTGTAGCCTCAAAATTATCGTCCATCATTTTCCCCTCTTTTTGGAATTATTTTTCAGTACTCAGGATAAAAAACGGCCTACCGATAACGCTAGTAAGCCACACATAATATAACTGCGTAGAAATTTAAACGTACTATAACACAACAAGACCTATTATTCAAGCCCTGTAGCGGCTTCCGGCGTTTTTCTTCCCCATCAGCCCCAGCTATCAGGTGAATCTAATTCAATGTAACCGATCTCATATTTTCCGTTCACATAATTAAGGTTAAAGCCCATCATGGGTCCCCACCTGTGAAGGGGCGCCACGTAACATCTCAATACCGGATTGCTTTCATCAATTATTTCGGCGTAAAAAACAGGTCGCTGCTGTGTTGTGAGATTCTCTGACCACCAGTTGGAAAGGTAGTCTTCATCTACTTCTTCTGTTCTTGTTAAACCTGCTTCTCTAAGGGTAAATGTGATCTTATTGTCCTCAGGCTTTTCATAATCCACATTAAAGCCCTTGGCTCCGTTTTCTATTTTCACCAGAGGAAGCTCTGCTTCAACATACTCTCCGGAAGCCCGGTCAAAAAGCCACATTTCACCGAAGGAGTATGGGTCTGTGCTGGTGTCATAGGTAAGGGTTACCAGAATCTCTTTTTCACCGTCTCCGTCAAGATCTCCGGACTGAATATGAGGAAAACCGGTTTCCCAGCCTTCAGGAGTAACCAGCTTATCGCCATTGCCGAACTCTATTGTGTAGATGACTGTTTCCTTATCTTCATTCCAGCTGCGGCTAACTCTGTCGTTCTTGCCGTCGCCGTCATAATCACAGTTCAGAAATTCCTCCTGCCAGGTGTAGGTGTTACATTCATCTACATAGCCTTCATATTCCCAAAGATCAAAGGGTGACCTCTCCGTTTCTGTATCGGCTTCTGTTACGGTATCTGATGCAGGTTCTGCCAGTGCTTCAGATATTGCCTCTATGGCTGAGGACATATCTATAGCAGACGCATCTTCTGTCATGGATGAGTCAGACCTCTTAACCACAACATGCCCTTTTGCCTTCTTGCCTGTTACAGTAACAGTGTAAGTACCGTCAGCGGAAACGGTTACCTTAAAATCAGAAGTATCCATGGAATCGCCGCGGTATGAAGGCTCCTTATCTTCGGACTGGATCAAAAGAGAAATTTCACCGGATTCTTTAGTTACTGAAACATCAAGGCTCTCACCCTCTTTTAATTCCAGATCATGGGAAAATGATGTGTTCAAAACCTTGAACTCAATGTCAAAATGATCCCCATCCCCTGTTTTGCTGCCGTCAAAGGTTGCCCCTTTGCCGCATCCCACAAGCATCGTTGTCATTAGCATAATGATCCCAATAACACTAATTACTTTTTTCATCATTAGTCTCCTTTATTCAATCCATAAACTTTCCCATCATCACAAAATTGTTTACCGGATAAAAGCCTAATCCGGAATAGAACTTCTTATGCTTATCATCATATTCTTTGAAATACCCCATAAGATATCCGGTTATATTATCATTCTGATCCATCTGAACCAGGCACATCGAATCTTCCATTGTCAGCACCTGATGAATCCTCTTATAGGCTTTTTCATAGGTCCAGCAGCAGTCTTCAACTGTGTTGTAGTATTCAATATTTTTCCCGACTACATACTGTAGATCGTTCTCAGTCATTTCTCTGTATTTCATTATTTCACCATTCTAATTGCCGTTGCCTCGTTTTTCATCATCGGTTTCCATCTTCTTGATAATTATCATCTTCTACTCATAATCTATTCTACCGCTGTCCTAAGGCTGCAATTTCATAATCGATCAGCTTGTATATCCAGCTATCCAAATCAGAGAAAGCATAACCTGCTTCTTTTGCTTTATTTGTGCTAAAACTCAGTATATCCTCCACTCCGTTATAGGGAGCAGGGTCGCCGTTTTCGGCCAAGACAGCCTTTTTCCCAAGCTTCTTTTCTGCATAACTTATAATTTCGGAAATCCTGATTGTTCCGTTGGAGCAGCCATTCACAGCGCCGCTGATGGGATGATCGACAATATATGCGATAAATTCTCCGGCTTCTTTCTCGTAGATAAAAGACATTGCTGAGTCCGGATAATCCACGTACATAGGCTGCTCATTCCAGATATGTTCCAGGTAAAAACGAAATCTTCCGGTATAATCGTTTTCTCCAAGTACAACAGGATAACGCACGAAAGTACAGGCTGACGGGTCCATATATTCCAGTGCTGCCCTCTCTGCATTGCGCTTGGTCGTAGGATAATCTTTTAATCTGCCTGTCCATTCCAATGGATATTCCGCGGTTACAAACTCATCCTCAGTTATGTCCCCATGATTTCTCTGATAGACAGAACAGGTAGACATCTGAATATATCTGTCACAGCTGACATTTTCCAAAAGAGCTTTTACATCATTGGAGCCGTAGGCAATCTTATCAATGATCACATCAAACTTCCGGTTTTCCAAAGCATTTTTTACACTTCCCGGGTCCATCCTGTCGAGAGTAACATAGCTTACTTCTCCATCAAAATCCACCTTTGTGTTTCCTCTTGTGGCAATGGTCACATCATGTCCCTTCGCAAGCAGTGCATTTATCATTGGAATTCCAAAATATCTTGTCCCGCCAACAACCAGTATTTTCATGAGTAAAATCCCCTTTTTATCACGATTGTATCTTATTTTTCTGATTATACTCAATAAATATGCGGGTTACAACTTTTTTGTGGCCGCTACTTGCCTTAAATACTGAGTTTTTGATGCAACAAAGGACCACTTATCATTTGGTAAGTGGTCCTCCTGTTTATTATTTTTTCTTTAAAACATTTCCCTTCAGCTGAAGCTCTTTTCCTGAGTCAGTTACAAGCTCTTCTACCCCCTGCTCGATGATATCGAACTTCTCGGAAAGCTTGTTCAAAAGCTTGTTGCTTCCCTCGTTGCGAACATCTGCTTCGTAGAAAAATACTTCTTTCTTATACTCTGTACAAACATAATCGAGAACTTTGCTTAAAGCCTCAAAGGCATATCCCTTCCTCTGCTGGCTCTCAACAAGCCAAATACCCACCTCAGGGCACTCCTCCTGAAGGCCGTGAACCTCTGCGCTTCCAACAAATTCCCCGTCACTGTTTAAAATGGAATAACATAAGCCTGCTCCCGCATTCATCTCATCGATGAAATCCTGCAGAAGAGCCTTGGCATCATCGATGGTTTCGAAAGGATCCGGCCACTGATATTTGGTTATCTCGCTGTTAAAGTTATTGTGATATGCCTCCAGATACTTCATATCAAAGGGTTCAAGGGTTAATCTTTCTGTTTTTATCATACATTCCTCCTGTTGTTACCCCCCATCACGAATAAAATTAGTACGATTATACCCAATAAAAAAGCGACTTACAACCATTTGAACTACATCATTTAAATAATTGAGTACTGCATGAACTCATATTTTAGCTGTGTGCCCTCTGCTATACCCTCCGGTAAAAGAGCTCTCGCCACAAGCTTAAGGTCCTCGGACTCAATGTCTGTTCTCTTTAAATTGGCATAGTCGCCGTCAATACTTACTACTATATAATACCAGGTCTCCATAACTGCTCCTTTCTGCTTTTTCCACCTGCTATTGTAGCACCTCAGACCTGCTGTTTTCCATAATACTGTGCAAATGTGCCTTATCTAATTTGCTCAAGTATAGACGGATCCTTAATTTTGCCATCTTCCGCCAAAAACAGGATTTTGGTTATTATCTCTGCAGTCTTTGGATCCTCATCGGCAAAAGGAAGGAACATTTTGCCCCTATGCTGGGAATGCACCGGCAGAATGTTTATCATGGTGCCACCCATTTTATGCACAACTCCGCTTCCCAGATGCACCGAATAGTTTCCGTATTTTCCATTGATGTGAGCATGATTTTTTTCAATGGTGACATTCGTAAGCTTAAACAGCGGAAGTGTAAACTCTGCAAGTGCCGCTCTCATCTCTATTGTAGAATGGCTGGTCTCAGGATCTACACCGCCTGCATGTGCCACACTGACTGCCAGATCCACATCCCTCATTACTTCGGAAAAAATAATATCGGGAATATCCTTTATCTTAATGGGCTCCCAGGTCTTTCTGTCCATAAATGAAACCCATTCAAGAGTTGGCGCTTCTATATCCGCAGGGGAGAACCAATCTGCCATTGCATAAATGGTAGCCACTATATTTTCTTTGTAGTATACCTTCTGGATTCCATTCTCGATATCAGGAACCCAGCGGCGACCCTTAAGGCAGGCAATCGTCTTCTTTGGCTGAATCTGATTGCCTGAATATCTTCTTGTATCTGTCATCTCAAGTTCTTCGGAGGTTTTTACATACAGCTCTCTGAATATCTGCTTGAAAGGCTGGATTATGCCGTTGTCAAAGACATACTTCTGATAATCGCTCCAGTGCCCATCCTTGTATATATTAAAGGAATGTGCGACCCTTAGAAGCTCATCTTCCTTTAAAGAAGTTTCATTGCCGGCATAGTCATATAGCTTTCCTTCCCTGATAAAGCCAAGCTTTCCGCTTTCATCCACCATAAAAAGAAGTGTCTTTATGATAGGGAATACTATTGGATTATCCGCTAAAAGAGTGAGCTCTTTTGCAGTGAAGGTTGTGCAATCCTCCATTGCCTGTTCAAACATAAGTCTGGTTCTGCGATACTGCTCGGTAAACTTCTTCTTGGTTTCCAAGAGAGCCTTAACCTTGTCATCCTTCTTTATCTTGGCAGGAATGGACTTAAGCGCTTTTCCATCCTTGGTAACTGCAATGTCAGTCTTTCCAAACTCATCCACAAAAAGACGAAGCTTTGCTCCTTCAATCTCAATATCTTCAAAAAGATCTCTGGAATCCTCTAATAACTTTGTCTCCATTCTGAGCGTGAGTCTTGTAACATCGCTAAAGCCAGCATTATTTGCAAGGTTCTGCATTGCTATAGCGACCGCTTTGCTTTCGCTAGCTATCCTCTGGGCGCCAAAGCTTTTGCTCTCTTTAAGGAACTGCTGAAGATACTGGTATCTTTCGTAGATGTCATCCTCATTTTTAAGTGGTATCAAAGGATAAGCCATCAAAAAGTCCTTATTTCTTTTATCAGCAACTATGCTCTTAAGTTCCTTAGGTGTATATCTTCCCAAAGCTGCATCTGCATACTTACGGGCTCTTGAATGCTTCGCACCATCAGTTATATACTTGGCAGCATCGTAAATAGTGTCAAAGCGCTTTTCTCCAAGTTCTTTGAAAGCCGCTTTAAACCACTCAATATCAAAGGCTCCGTCATTAAGCTCCTCTTGGGAAAGTGGTGTATATCTTGCAATAACCGCTTTCTTTTTATCATCAAATTCGTCATTCATGTGGGCCATGAAGTAGTAGCATCCAGAAACGAAGCCATTCCAGCCCAGGAACTGTTCCACTATTTCAAGCCACTCCGGTGAATAAAGCGCCGCCTCCACAAGTCTCTCTTCGGTTATATCTGTATCCTTGAGAAGATCTTTAAGTTTATCAGCGTTATCATCATGGCCTGGAACACATACCATGAGAAGTCTTGAAAGAGCTCCTTTTTTAGTCTCTGTATCCGGGAATATCGATCTTTCAAGTTTTATTTTCCCAAGAGCAGAAAGAATAGCCACAAAATTCTCTACGCCATAGACTCTTGTAATTTTTCCGATAGCCTTAGAATACATTGTAGAGGAGTCTCCGCGCTTTAATTCCACAGAAAGCACTTTCTCCAAAACCTTTTCGTATGCCTCCTCTATCAGTTCAAGATAGCCCTCTTCATTATGCTGCTCCAGTTCCTTGCTGACACGTTGTTTCCAGTAATCTCTCACTTTAGATGAAACAATCCTGTCCTTCTCGCGAATAATCTTAATTGCTGATGACAGAAACGTGAGTGTATCTGCTATATCTTCTTCAAAAAGAATTTTGTACATCTGTCTTTTTGAAAGAATTCCTTTATACGTGGCGTAGATTACAACCTTAGGATCAAGAACCATGTACTTAGGATAGTTTCCCCTATTATTGAACTTATTTCCCGAAGCCTTATCATCAAGAGATCTTATCTTTGGTTTAAACTCTCTGTGAATATAGTAAAGCCTTGTAAAAAGTGGAAAGATCAGCTGCAAATCTTCTTCATCCATACGATTGATGCGGCCAAGAATGCGATTTATTTTTATGTCAGATATTCCATTGTTGTAATGGCTGGCTGTAGTTATACTTCTGATAAACTGTTCATCAATAGAATTTCCCTTAACAAAGAACCAGGCAAGTGCTATGGCAAGACTCTGGAAATCGTCCTTCGCAACATGCTTATCAAGCAGTGATTCAAGTATGAACCTGATATGCTCTGCATACACACATTCCGGCTTATTAGAAAAGCCTTGGCCGTACACCCTGTTCACGGCTTCTTTTGAATGAAAATTAGTAATATGTTTCCAATCATAATCTGTACTCAGGATATACATTCTAAGCAAACGTTTTTCATCCGGCACATGTTCTTCTAAATATTGCTCCCATAGCTCCAATAAAGGAGCGACTCTCTTTTCATTTTCATCAAACAGCCAAAAACTCCAGGCATCACCTCCAACAACCTGTTTTTCTCCAAATCTGCCAGTATATTCATCTTTTTCATGGAGTTTTATAAACTCGTCAAAGGCTTTAACATCCTTTAAAGCCTGCGAATATGTATCGCACTCCTTTTTATCGGAGCCATCACCGACAAGCTTCCCCTTGGTCAAAAAGCTTTCAAGCTCTGAATCAGGAAAATAATCCATAAACACCTTCACATGCTTTTCCAGGAGTTCATCGCCAAACTGCTCAGGATCATAGAAATCCTCATCAGAATAAAGAGCTTCCTCGCTACTTTCGTCATCTGCCTCATTCATCTTTGGAAGAATATTTGTAAGCAGAAGTTTTTCTGTTGTGGAAGGATTCTTCATGTTAACGGCCAGCTGCAGGCATTTTCCATAGAGGACCTTTTTATCTTCCTTTTTGGAAAGGGTAATTACCATATCCAAACCTGCGGATCTCTTTTCCTCTTTTTTGTCGGAAAGAAGTCTGGTTATTGTGCCAAGAACAGCTTCATCATCCCTGCGGGAAAGAAGATCGATAAGATTCTCTCTAGCGTCAGCAGCCTTGTATCTGAGCATATCCTCCATCTGAAGATAATGCTTTGGAGCAAGTTTTTCCTTATTGTTAAAAGCTCTTTTATAAGCCTCAGCTCTTATGGAATCTGACTTATCTCCAAGAGCAGCCACAATAGTATCAATCTGTATAGCAGTAGTCGGATTTGTAAGCACATCCCTTATTATCCACAATCTGCAGTAGGAATCTGCTGCCTTGAGCATTCCGCAGATTTCATCAATCATTGTGGCGTTCTCAAGTTTCTTTGCGATATATGCCATTTTGATAATGACGTCACTCTTTGCAAGTGAGTCCTTATTCCATTCAAATATATATGGATCGCAAGTTATTTCTTTTCCTGGAATAATGTTATACAGTTCCCTCATATATCCATAGAACTTTACAGCCTCGTCTTCATCCTCAAAATACTCAAAGATGCTGCCCTCATCCCATTTCCCCCACATCCCTGACCGGGACAAGAAGAAGGGTTTAAAGCAGCCCACCATAATATCAAGATCATCATGATGTGCTTCTACCATAGTTTTACTGGCTATATGATAATATCTCCAGTTTCCAAGAATCCCCATAGTATAGGCAGCAGTCATAATCTGATGTTTTGAACCATGGGCGGAGATATCATGAATCTTATCAATAAGATCACGAGCCTCATAAAATCCCAGCGACCACAAAGCGATGTGAAGCTTCATGGAATCTTCTGATGCCAGATATTCATCACGCTTTTTCTCATCTGAAAGGCAATCATAGACATATTCAGCCATCTTATTGCTAATGCGGTCAATCTTGGAATTGTCATAATTCCAGAAACAAAGCCATACTGCAATAGCTCTTTTTACCGAAGAAAATCTGATGAAATTATTGTCAACAATCACCTTAAACAGATAAAGAAACGCCTCCAAAGTTCCCGAATCCATAGTTTCACAGATAGCCTGACGAAGTCCCTCCTGAAGGCCTGCAGCCTTAAGAAGCTTGCCCAGTTCCTCATACATATCCCGATTATGACTTTTTACAATTGCATAAATAAAGCTTCTCTCGAAGGGAATATCATTTTCACCATTGATAGAATCCTTGATAAGACTCATCAGCTCATCGTTGCCAAAATCAATCTCTGCAGCCATGATATCAATGACACTACCTCTATAATCATAACTGTCAAAACTTTTATAATATTTTTCTACCTCTGGAAGACCCTTTTTGATATAATCGCATATGTCGCAATCCACAAAGTTATCCGTACCAAACTCTTTAATCTTTGCTATGGAATGCTCAGCTATAACATGCGGATCTCTGGTTCTAAGAGGTCTCTTCCCGAGTCCTTGCTGATACATCCACTCATGCAAGTGGTCCAGCGTATAATAAACATGCTTTTCAAACTTTGGATTTATAAACTCGCCAAAGATACCTGACGCATTTTTCCTGATAAATTCAGATGGCGCTTTTCCCTCAGAAATATGATCTACAAACTTTTGATATAAAGGTGATTTGTCTCTGCCATACTCAGCTGAATGGACAAAATACCTGAGTTCCTCAGATAATCCGAAAACTTTGTCATCTGACTTTTTAAAAAAATCCATTTGTGTAACCTTCCCCTTTAACTTTTCTTACCACAATCTCCCGGCCAGCATAACCAGCCTTATAAATGTAACCTCTGCATTTTCTTCCAAACTGATCTTGCTATTAAGCTCCCCAACTTCATCAGTCCCTATAAAGATTCTGTACAGCCCATCTTCATAGGCAAGAGTTGCAGTATCTATAGCTTCTTTCTCGTCAGCCTCTTTTTCGCCATAATTGATTCCAAAGGCAATCTTGCCGATCTCGCTCATATCATTAATCTGCTGATCAGATAAGGGCTGCGGATTCTCTTTTTTCTCGTAACGATCGTTGTAGTCTTTTACACAGGTACTGACGCATTCCCTGATAAGATCTTCCACTGTTTCGGGTTTATTCTCAATGTAAAATTCCTGCCGGTTGATTTTGCTTTTTCTTTTTCCAAGCTGCTTGATGTTTACTAGAATTTCCATAGACTGTACTCCCTAAAGTCGCTTTAATACTATGATTGTATCACATCAGGCCGTAAAGGCAATTATATGATCATTCCAACCAGTTCGTTTATTGCAAGGCTCCGGTGCTTGTCTTTGTGAACAAAAACCTGGGAATAAACCGGGAAATCTTCACCTGCCCAGTTGATCTTTTTAAGCTTTTTTTCCTCAACCTCCGCTGTGGCTGTCATTGCGGGCATAAAGGCAATTCCAAGACCGTTCATGGCAAAGGTCTTGAGGATTTCCTTGCTGCTGGTCTCAAGTTCGATCTTCGGAGTCACGCCGTGCCTTGCAAAATCATCAAGGAGCATACGTCTGAAGCTGCAGGTGTGAGATGTGAGCAAAAGCGGAACATTCTCAAGATTCTCCTCTTTTACCTTCTTCATTTTGGCCATCGGATGATCGGGTCTTGCAAAAAAGGCAAGGGACTCTTTCTTCTTGTGGATCTGCTTGAGCTCAGGATTTTCTATAAGCGGGTTTAAGGTGTATACCAGATCCAGCGCTCCGCTCTTTAAAAGTCCGGGGAAGGTATCGTGATCTATGAGCTGGATCCGTATGTCCATTCCGGGATATTTTTTCTTGTATTCCATCAGGTTCTCCGGAAAATGTTTGTAGCACAACGACTCCGAAACACCAATCTTAATAATACCGGAAGGAATCTCCGCAGCTGATACCTCCAGTAGCATCTGCCTCTGAAGCTGAAGCATCTGCTCTGCGTAGGCTATGAGCTTCTCTCCCTCGGTAGTCAGAACAAGAGACTTACCAAGTCTCTCGAAAAGAAGGCATCCAAACTCATCTTCCAGGAGCTTGATCTGCGTCGTCACGGTTGACTGGGCATATCCCAGCATATTTGCGGTAGCTGTGAAGCTCCCAGTCTCAACAATTTTCAAAAAGGTTTCCAGCTGTGTGTTATTCATAGCGCCCTCTTACATGTATCAATATTTTTGATGGTTGCAATCTATTATTTCAATTTTACTGATATATCGTTTGATGCTATTGTACATTTAAGAACACACAAAAGCAAGTTAAATCTGCACTGTCACACTTGTGCAAGGAGGAAACAGGCTATGAGCATAGAGGTTAATAACCTGACAAAAATCTACAGACTAAAGCGCGGGCAAAAGAAGCTCGCTGTGGACAATATCTCTTTTACCATTCCCGACGGAGAAATCGTGGGCTTCATCGGCCCTAACGGGGCAGGCAAATCCACCACCATAAAAATGATGACGGGAATTCTTGTGCCTGATAACGGCTCTGTTTCCATAGACGGATTAAATTTCAAAAAGAACCGGAAAGAGATCATGCTGAAAACCGGCGTGGTCTTTGGGCAAAAAAGCGTTCTGTGCTGGGATATTCCGGTCATTGATTCTCTGAAGCTCTTTAGGGACATGTACCGGGTTCCAAAGGATGTGTTTAAAGAAAACATGGATGCTTTTTCCCAGATCCTGGGACTTGATGAGTTCATAAACCACCCCCCAAGACTGTTAAGCCTTGGTCAGCGCATGAAGGCAGATCTGGCGGCATCACTTATTTATAACCCTGATATTCTCTTTTTGGACGAGCCCACTATTGGAATTGATGTGCTATCCAAAGAACGAATAAGACAGTTTATCAAAAACATAAATGAAGACCGTCATACCACCATCATTCTGACCACCCATGACGTTTCCGACATCGAATCATTATGTGAAAAGATGATCATTATCGACAAGGGCTCTCTTATTTATGACGGAACCCTTCCTCAGTTAAAGAGCATTTACAAGACCACTGATCTTGAAGAGATCATAAAAAAGATCTACCTTGCAGGAGAACAAAGAAATGCGAAAATATGCTGATCTGGCAATGATTGGAATAAAAGAACATACTGCCTACGCAGGCTCTTTATGGGCGAATTTTCTCGCTAAGATTGTTTATCTGTATATGCAGTATGCTCTGTGGACCGGGCTTTTTTCCTCCAATACCGGCAAAAATATCCCTTTAAGCCAGGATGAAACCATAAGGTATATCATTGTTGCCACCCTGCTCTCCGCCTTTATGGAATGTGATGTCATAGCCTGGATAAATGGCCAGATTCAATCGGGGGATGTGGCCAATCAGCTGATACGCCCCCTTGATTATAAATTCATGATCTTTGCAAAGCATATCGGTACCAGCGTGGCAAGGTTCGTGATCTATACCGTTCCCCTTGGAATAGTGATCTCTATTTTTTACCCCGTCAGACTTTTCTGCAGGGAGCAGCTGTTATATGGCATTTTATCAATAATTCTGGCTTATATGATCCAGTTTTTATACTCCGTCATAATTGGTCTTATGGCTTTCTGGCTCATCGTGACCTGGCCGCTTAACATGCTGCTTGCGGCCATTTACAAGCTGCTATCCGGAGCCTGGATACCTGCCGCCATGTTCCCGGAATTTCTCACCGTGATAAATTTGATTCTACCCTTCAGGGCAATATATGCTATCCCGGTTACCATTCTTACTTCTCCGATGTCTTTTGCGAGTATCTGCGAAAACCTTCTGGTTCAGCTTATCTGGGTGGCTGTTTTGTTTATAACCTCGGAAGCAGTCTGGATAGTAGGAAAAAACAAACTTATAGTGCAGGGAGGGTAACTATGTATCTGCTAAAAATGTACAGGCATTTTGTGATCATATATATGAAGGGAAAACTGGCTTACCACTTTTCTCTTGTATTTGAGCTCATCGCCAACACGATCCAGATAGGAGTATACTTCGCAGGATTTATGGTCATATTTCATAATTTCGACACCATCGCAGGCTGGAGCCGGAATGAAGTTCTTTTCATGTTTACCACCAGCTGGCTGACCTACAGCCTTAGCTGTTTCTTTTTCTGGAGTCCCATGAAGGATATGGGGCAGCTGATCCGCAGCGGCAAATTTGACCTGTATCTTACAAGGCCCATCGGTCCCATGCTTTATATAGTGCTGCAGCAGTTCCAGTATACCTTTATCCCCAGGCTGGTTCTGTCAGTGTTTTTCTGGCTCTACAGTATGAGATCGATAACCATTGAATGGACTGCCTATGCTGTTTTGTTCTATGCGATAAACATGCTCTCTTCCTTTGTGATATTTTCTGCCATCACAATTTTTACCGGCGCTGTCAGCTTTTGGGCAGTAAAAAGTGAGGAGATAACATCTCTCCTCACCAATAACAATCATGGGTTAAAAAATTATACGGACTATCCTATCAATATTTATGGCAAAGGAATCGGATTCCTTCTTACCTTCATCATCCCCTATGCCTTCACAGGCTATTACCCTGTGGCAAGCCTTCTGGGAAAAGGTCTGCCCCACCCGGGGTTTGCTTACTTATCACCCCTCATAGCACTTATATCAGGTACTGCAGCTTATCTACTCTGGAACTACGGCCTTAGGCATTATAACAGCGCAGGGGCTTAAATAGTTATAAGTTCATATTCCTTTACGCCAAAGCCCATCTCAGCGGCTGCATCAATGGTATGCTCGCCATTCCTTGTCTGTACTCTTTCAAGGAAATGGTCTTTCCCCGGATCCTCAGATTTATAGATCAGATCCATACATGCTCTGTCTATTGCAATGGGGTCCGTGGATGCAAGAATGCCTACATCTGCCATGCAAGGATCTTCTGCGATAGCGCAGCAATCACAATCTACCGACAGATTCTTCATAACATTGATGAATACCATGTTTCCATGGAAGTGGTCCACTACAGCCGATGCAGCTTCTGCCATTGATTCAAGAAAAGCATCCTGTGGAGGAAGATCTTCCCATACCACGCCCTGTTCTTCTGCCTTAACATATTTTCCTGCAGAATGAATATTGACCTTTCCCGCCGTGGAAGCGCATCCGATTGAGAGCTGTTTAAGAGCTCCGCCATATCCGCCCATAGGATGTCCCTTAAAATGTGAAAGGACAAGCATTGAATCATAGTTCATAAGGTTTTTCCCTACAAGATCACTCTTCAAATGATCAGCATGGGATATCGGCAGCTCAATGTCCGGTCCTTCTGCGTCCATCAGGTCCACTACAAAATATTCATTCCAGCCATGCTTTTTCATGAGCTTAACATGCTTGTCAGTGTTGTTTCTCTCACCATCGTAGGCTGTGTTGCACTCTACAACAGTTCCGCCTACATGCTCAACCATTGGCTTCCAAAACCCAGGCTTAAGATAGTTCTGATTGCCTTCTTCGCCGGAATGTACCTTCACCGCAATCTTGCCTTCAAGTTTTTTCCCAAGAATGTCGTACATTTTTACCACCTGCTCCGGTGTGATGTTTCTTGTAAAATATACCTTCGAAACCGATCCCATATTAGCCCTCATATTCATATGTTAATATCTTAAGCTCTTCCGTTTCACTGATTCAATATACATATTATACCCCAGTTGAGATGATAAAAGAACCGTCTGAGCAGAGCACTTAGCGAGGTCTTTTCGAGCTTAGTGCGAGCCATGGGTGAACACTTGGTGAGGTTTTTTCGAGCCTAGTGAGAATCCCAGTACCCACATGGGTGAGAGGCCTAGATGGGACTTTGAGCAGAGCACTTGGCGAGGTATTTTCGAGCCTAGTGCGAGCCATGGGTGAACACTTGGTGAGGTTTTTTCGAGCCTAGTGAGAATCCCAGTACCCACATGGGTGAGAGGACTCTCCCCATGTGGAAAAAGAAAAAAGCCCAAGGCTTTATGCCTTAGGCTTTTTCTTTTTCTGCGTGCGGAAGATGGGACTTGAACCCACACGATGTAAGCATCACAAGATCCTTAGTCTTGCTCGTCTGCCAATTCCGACACTTCCGCGAACCGTCGTCCCGATCTCTCGTGGCGACTTGATTATAATATCAAAGTATTAGCAAAACGTCAACAAAAATTTATAAACTTTTTTACGATTATTATACCCGGTCCAAAATCTCCAATGGATCCTGTACAAATATGTTGTTCCCAGCTCCGGCAGCTATTAACTCCTCTTTGGTTCTAAAGCCCCAGAGGCAGGAAATGCAGGGAACGCCAAAATTTACTGAGGTCTGGTAATCGATCTCGGAGTCGCCCACGTAGATGCAGTCCTCTTTTTTACTGCCAAGCTCTTCCATAGCTGCAATACATTCGTCGGGATAGGGCTTTCTTCTGAGCTTGTCTGTGACGCCGATGGCCACTTCCACGCAGTCTCCGAAGTAAGCCTTGCGAAGCTCTTCAACTGCTGCCATGGGCTTGTTGGAAACTATGGCCAGCTTGTAGCCCCTCTTTTTGAGCTCCCTAAGAAGCTCCGGGATGTGATGATAGGGCCCTGTCTTGATGTTGCAGTGATTCTCATAGTAAACGGAGTACTCCGAGAGAATCCTGTCAAAGTCCGGATTCTCTCTTCCTCCCTGTAATGCTCTCTCGATAAGGACCGCCGAACCGCTGCCCACCATATGCTTGACCTGATCTATGGAAAAGAGCTCAAGTCCATTCTTTTCCATAACATAGTTCAAAGAATCCGTAAGGTCCTCTATGGTGTTCAAAAGAGTTCCGTCCATATCAAAAATAATTGTATTGTATTTCATATTAACCATGATATTCCTGCAGAGATCTGATGTTTCCGCAGCCTTTTTCCTTTACTTCATGAATACCCTCAGCTGCTGCCTTCGCTGCTGCAACTGTGGTGATATAGGTAATGCGGGCCTTGATGGCTGCTCTTCTCAAATAGCCGTCATCATGCTCTGCATCTCTTCCTATAGGTGTGTTGATGATAAGATTGACCTCACCGTTCTTGATGACATCCTCTACGTCAGGTCTTCCGCCCTCGTAGTTCTTCATGATCCTAACAGCCTCAATGCCTGCCTCGGTGATGTTCTCATAGGTCTTACCTGTTGCATAGATCTTGAAGCCTTCCTTTGCAAAACTTCTTGCCAGCTCAGCTGCAGCAGGCTTATCCTCATCGTTAAGTGAGATAAGTACAGCGCCCTCTGTAGGCAGAGCTGTTCCTGTTGCTTCCTGTGCCTTGTAGAATGCCTCTCCGGGAGTCTTGGCAAGACCAAGAACCTCTCCTGTGGAACGCATTTCAGGTCCCAGAACAGGGTCAACTTCAGGGAACATATTGAAGGGGAATACTGCCTCTTTTACGCCGTAGTAAGTAGGCTCTGTGCCCTTCTTAGCCTCTATAAGGTCATGCACAGGTGAAGGTCTTCCTGTAAGCTGTGATGTGATGATGTCTGTTGCCACAGGAACCATCTTGATGCCGCAAACCTTGGAAACAAGAGGCACTGTACGGGATGCTCTTGGGTTGGCCTCAAGAACGTAAACAGTGTCATCCTCGATGGCGTACTGCATGTTCATAAGTCCTACAACGTTCATCTCCACAGCAATCTTTCTGGTGTACTCCTCAATGGTCTTAAGGTGCTTCTCGGAGATGTGCTTGGAAGGAATGATGCAGGCTGAGTCTCCGGAGTGGATACCCGCAAGCTCTATGTGCTCCATAACAGCGGGAACAAATGCCTCTTTTCCGTCGCTGATGGCATCTGCTTCACACTCAAGAGCATTGTGAAGGAATCTGTCGATGAGGATAGGACGGTCGGGAGTTACACCTACCGCTGCTCTCATGTACTCTTCCATATTTGCTTCGTTACGAACGATCTCCATTCCTCTTCCGCCAAGAACAAAGGAAGGACGAACCATTACAGGATAGCCGATTCTTGCGGCAATCTCCTTGGCTCCTTCTACATCTGATGCCATTCCGGCCTCAGCCATGGGGATTCCCAGCTTCTCCATCATAAGTCTGAACTGGTCTCTGTCCTCTGCAAGATCGATAACTTCCGGTGTGGTTCCAAGGATATTTACTCCCTCTTCCTTGAGCTTTGCAGCCAGGTTAAGAGGTGTCTGTCCGCCGAACTGTGCGATAACTCCAAGGGGCTTCTCTTTCTTGTAGATCTGAAGAACATCCTCAAGAGTAAGGGGCTCGAAATAGAGCTTGTCTGAGGTGTCGTAGTCTGTGGAAACAGTCTCAGGGTTACAGTTGACGATGATGGTCTCAAAGCCAAGCTTCTTAAGAGCAAGGGCCGCATGTACGCAGCAGTAGTCAAACTCGATACCCTGTCCGATACGGTTGGGACCGCCGCCCAGGATCATGATCTTCTTATTCTCACCCTCAGATAACTTGATAGGATTCTCAAGTCTGTCCTCAGGCTGATATGTTGAGTAGTAATATGCGCTGCCCTGGGTTCCGTATACATGAACTCCGTCCCAGTTCTCTAAAAGTCCGGCTGCCTCTCTTCCGGCTCTGATATCGTCCTCATTTACGCCGAGGGCCTTAGCCAGATATTTATCGGAGAAGCCGTCCTTTTTAGCCTTGATAAGGTCATCCTGTGAAGGAACCTTGCCGGCGTACTTGCTCTTGAGCTCTTCCTCTTCCTCAACCAGCTCTTTTATCTCATTAAGGAAGTAGTGCTTAACCTTGGTGATGTCAAATAATTCCTCCACGGTCACGCCCTTTTTGATAGCCTCATACATAAGGAAGTAGCGCTCTGAGGAAGCGTTCTTGAGAAGGCGAAGAAGCTCTTCTTTTGGCATCTTCTCGAACTTCTCGATGCAGCCAAGGCCGTAGCGGTCCTTCTCCAGAGATCTGATAGCCTTCTGGAAGGCCTCCTTGAAGTTCTTACCGATACTCATAACTTCGCCTACGGCACGCATCTGGGTTCCCAGCTTGTCCTCAACGCCTCTGAACTTCTCAAAGGCCCAGCGGGCGAACTTAACTACTACATAGTCGCCGTTTGGAACATACTTATCCAGGGTTCCGAACTTGGAATCAGGAAGCTCAGCCAGGGTAAGTCCTGTAGCAAGCTTGGCTGAAACCAGGGCGATAGGGAAGCCTGTTGCCTTGCTGGCAAGGGCTGATGAACGGGAAGTACGGGGATTGATCTCAATAACGATAATGCGGCCGCTCTTAGGATCATGAGCAAACTGAACATTGGTGCCGCCGATAACGCCGATGTGCTCTACAATCTTGTAGGCCTGACGCTGAAGCTCTCTCTGAAGCTCCTCATCAATTGTGAGCATTGGCGCGGTACAGAAGGAATCACCTGTATGAACACCTACAGGATCAACGTTTTCAATAAAGCAGACTGTAATCATGTTGTTGTCCTTGTCACGAACAACCTCAAGCTCCAGCTCCTCCCAGCCAAGGATGGACTCCTCAACCAGAACCTGGTGAATAATGGAAGCCTGAAGACCTCTTGCACATACAGTCTGAAGCTCTTCCTTGTTATAAACAAGTCCGCCGCCGGCACCACCCATGGTGTAAGCGGGACGAAGAACAACGGGATAGCCCAGCTCATCTGCCTCAGCAAGAGCCTCCTCTATGCTGTAGCACGCCTTGG
The DNA here is from genome assembly GCF_000621605.1 of Butyrivibrio sp. MC2021. Classification (GTDB taxonomy): domain Bacteria; phylum Bacillota; class Clostridia; order Lachnospirales; family Lachnospiraceae; genus Butyrivibrio. Next base: position 965,659 of record NZ_JHXX01000001.1, read on the forward strand.
AACGAGCCATTTCAATGCCAAGCATATCCATGGTCTTCTTAAACTCGGTACGGTCCTCACCACGCTCGATGGCGTCAACCTGAACACCGATAACTTTTACATTGTATTTATCGAGGATACCTGCTTTATACAGCTCAGAACAAAGATTAAGCCCGGACTGTCCTCCAAGATTCGGAAGAAGAGCATCCGGCCTTTCTTTTTCAATAACAGAAGTAACACGTTCAACATTAAGTGGTTCAATATAAGTCTTGTCCGCCATCTCCGGATCTGTCATGATAGTGGCCGGATTGGAATTGACAAGTACAATCTCGTATCCGAGACTTCTAAGGGCCTTACAGGCCTGAGTTCCGGAATAGTCAAACTCGCAGGCCTGTCCGATAACAATTGGCCCTGAGCCGATAATCAATACTTTGTGGATATCAGTTCTTGCTGCCATGGTATTCCTCCCAATTTCTTTTTCATATTCTTATACATTATATTTTTCAAAAGGGTCTGTGGCAAGGAGTAAATTTACTTTATTTAATGTTATACTAAAGGGTAGGAACATACCTTAGTCGGCATTAAAAAACATCAAGTTTTTATGGGGTGAAAGTATGAAAAAAGTCATCTTGAACACTTTGGCGGTCCTTACTGCCATAACGCTTGTTCTAATCGGCGCCGCCAGCATCCTGGCTGTCAGAATGACAGTCATCGAGGCTGAAGCAACTCTCGCATCGGATTCCTCATCAGAAATTTCATCAATTGAATTAGCCTCTGAGGCCGCAAGCACTGACGCTGAACCGGAAGAAGCTGCCGCCGAAAGCTCTCTTATAGCTGCGGCGGAAAAAGAGGAACCCGATACTCCCGAGGTCCCGGAAGAGGTCATAGAGCCGGACACCGTAACCGTAGTAATGGTAGGAGATATCCTTCTTCACATGCCCATTGAAAACGCCTCCAAGGATGAGAACGGCAACTACGACTTCAATCCCATCTTCGCCAATATGAAGGACGAGATCATCGCCGCTGACATCGCCATTGTGAATCAGGAAGTAATTATCGGAGGCGAGGAGCTTGGCATCTCAGGATACCCCTGCTTCAACGCTCCATATCCTATCGGAGACGCCCTTGTTAATGCCGGATTCGACGTTGTTCTCCACGCCACCAATCACGCCCTGGACAAGGGAAAAACAGGCCTTATGAACACCATAAACTATTGGAGAGACAATCATCCTGATATAACAGTGTTGGGAATAAACGAAACCGAGGAAGATAAAGAGCGTGTCGATATCATCGAGAAAAACGGCATAAAGATTGCCATTCTGAATTATACCTACGGAACCAACGGAATCCCAATGCCCGGCGGTATGCCCTATGCAGTGGATCTTCTTGAAGAAGAAAAGGTAAAACAGGACCTTGCCTACGCTGAGGAAAACGCCGATTTCACCATTGTATGCCCCCACTGGGGAACAGAATACAATCTTGGAACAGACAATATGCAGCAAAAATGGGCTGCCATCTTCAGGGAAGGTGGAGCTGACCTTGTCATCGGAGCTCATCCCCATGTCATAGAGCCTGTGGAATTTATGGAGGATGAAGCTCCCGGTCACAGCAACAACCACGGAGGCGGCGATATGCTGGTGTACTACTCTCTCGGTAATTTCGTCAGCTGGACCTCCTCCTCGGGCCCCGGCATCACCAAGCGAATGGTGGGAGGCATGGCCAATGTCACCATAGAAAAAGAGCCCGAAGGCGAAGCTGTTATCTCAGATCACAGCGTAGAGGCCCTGGTGGCCCATCTCTCCAGACAGCACAATGGAGTAAGCGTCTACCGCCTCACAAGCTACACCGAAGAGCAGGCAGCCACCAATGCAATAGATATTCAGGACAACTCTTTCTCCAGACAGCAATGCGTGGATATCTGCCACGAAGTATGGGGGATGGACTGGAAATAATATGAGACTAATAAAAAGGAACCCGTTCATAGAACTGATTCCTTTTTTCATTCGTGCCAATGAAGGAACTTTGTGCAGAGCACTTAGTGAGGTCCTTTCGAGCTTAGTGCGAGCCATGGGTGAACACTTGACGAGGTTCTTTCGAGTCTAGTGTGAATCCCAGAACCCTTGCAGCGTAGCTGCTGGGTGAGAGTACCTCTTCCACAGGAATAAAAAAGGAACCAGTTCCGCGAACTGATTCCTTTTTTTATTCGTGCGGAAGAAGGGACTTGAACCCTCACGATGTAAGCATCACAAGATCCTTAGTCTTGCTCGTCTGCCAATTCCGACACTTCCGCATATGAAATTTATCAAAAACCTCATCCATTGCACCAGGAAAAACCTAGTGCAGGAGAAGGGACTTGAACCCTCATGTTGTTGCCAACACATGGACCTGAACCATGCGCGTCTGCCATTCCGCCACTCCTGCAAGCAACTATTGTATAATACCGATTTTTTGGCTCTATGTCAATAGCTTTTTCAAAAATAATGCATTTAACTTATATTTAATTATTTCATTCACGCATTATAGTATAAAATGTTATCAGGAGCCTGTACTGTAGGGCAGAGGGCGATTTTCATGAATAATAAAATGACGAAGGGTAAACCCCTTCCAATAATTCTTAAATTTGTGATTCCAATCTTTCTGGGCTTTGTTTTCCAGCAGTTCTACAACATGGTAGATACCGTCATAGTGGGCCGCTTCGTAAGTCCCGGCGCCCTTGCAGCAGTTGGTTCAACCGGAACTATAATGTTTCTGGTAATGGGCCTTGCCAACGGAATGACAACGGGCTATACAGTTCTTATAAGCCAGAAGTTCGGCGCAGGGGACAAGGAAGGCACAAGGCGCGCCTTTGTCAATGCCATACTTCTGGGCATTATCAGCACTGCCATCATAACTGTGATCTCCTATCTGATCATGCATCCACTTCTCAAACTCATGAATACCCCGGCGGATATCTACGATGACGCCTATGCATATATCATAACCATATGCCTGGGAAGCTTTGCCCTCATCGGCTATAACCTTCTGGCAGCTTCTCTCCGCGCCATCGGAAACAGCAGAACTCCGCTGTATTTCCTGATACTTGCAGCTCTTTTAAACATCGTCCTTGATCTGGTGTTTATCATAGGTCTTAAGCTCGGAACCTTCGGAGCAGCCCTTGCCACTGACGTTTCCCAGGGCGTATCTGCTCTTTTGTGCATCATCTATATCATCAGAAAAATAGATGTCCTTAAGCCTCACAAATCAGACTGGCACCTCAATAAGGACTACAGCTTCAAGCAGCTTAATATCGGCATTCCCATGGCTCTGCAGTTCGGTATCACCGCCTCCGGAACCATGGTCATGCAGGCTTCAATAAACATTTACGGTTCGGTGGCTGTAGGAGGCTTCACCGCAGCAGGAAAAGTCATCAATCTCATGACCGCAGGTATGCCCTCTCTGGGCCAGACCATGGCCGCCTATGTGGGCCAGAACTACGGCTACGGAGACCTTGATAGAGTTCATCAGGGCACCAAAGACGCCATGAAGATTGCTGTGGTATATTCACTTCTGAATGCAGTCCTGAGCCTTGTACTTCTTCCAAAAGTCATCAGCCTCTTCTTCGACAGCGGCGTGGACTTGTCCTCATACATGCCTTATGCCTGGACCTATGTAAATGAGTGTATTCTCTTCTATATTCCTCTTGGAATGATATTCATCTACAGAAATGCCATGCAGGCCTGTGGCTATGGAAAAACAGCCCTTACCCTTGGTATCGTCGAGCTACTGACAAGACTTGCCACTGCCTTCATCTCCATGAAAATTGGCAGCTACGCCCTGGCTGTTGCAGGGGACGGACTGGCCTGGCTTACCGCAGGTATTTTCTCCATCATCTTATATCTGTTTGTTCTTAAACACATAAGAAAAAGCTTCGCTGCGGCGCACCACAGCGAAGCCTGAAAATCAAATATATAATCTGGATTATTATACCCTTATCTGTGCCAGCTTATCGGCATATCCGCTAAGCTTTTTAACAATGTCACCCAGTTTTCTGTAGGACAAAGAAAGAAATGCTGTCGCAAGAGCCATCACTGCAGCACAGATGTAATGTACCCAGGATGCTGTTCCCAGCGCAGCTGACAAAAAGATGCAGGCGCAGATAAGAAGTCCCATTACAGCAATAAGACATCTGACCATATCCTGATGGAGCATGCTTATCTCAAGCTGGATTCCCTGTCTCTCGGCCCTGATCTCCTCTTCTGATAATACGTCATAGTCAAGCTTCTCAAAGTGTCTGATGTACTCCCTAAACCTTTTCTCCATAGTTCCCCCTTTATTTATGACTTATTCCCAGTTCCTACAATTATAATACGCTATTTCGCACATTCAAGCAAAGCCTTATTTAAACTGTCATTTTGATCTATTGCCTCGTCTATGTCACACCCTTCCTGGTCAGTGGCACATTCGCCGCAGATATCCACTGCTATCACGTTTCGTTTTGCCAGGATTTCTTTTACAAAAAGGCATAGCTGCGCGGTCTCCATCTCTCCCTGATCCCAGTTGGTAACAAGCTCGTCCCCGGTGACAACATCCTTGTCTATAGACAGATATACCGGATACCCGGTATTTGGAAGCATTATACCATCCTTGAAAACATCCTGTATGTCGTAGAAAAATGCTCTTTTCCTGTCTTCTTCCTCCAGCTTCTCAATAAGCTCTCTGTCAGCCCCAATAATATGTACATCCCTCACAAACTCATTTTTATCAAGGACTTCCTTCACCCAACCGCCGCAGGATAAAATATCCCCGAACATAGGAGGCTGCATATCGGGATGATGGTCCAGTACCACCAGTGAAAAGGGCTCTTTTACCTGCTTGGCCAAAATAGCTGACATATAGTGATAATTGCCGGAATCGATAAAGCGGATTCCGCCCGGGGGTATCTTTTCCTCTTCAATGATTCTTTGGATCTCGGCAACCGCCTCATCATCGCACATGCAATTGGTTCCTGATATCCCCTTCATATCAAGCACGTGAAAAGAGCCTTTATCCTCAAGATAAAAGCTCTCATAATCATATATTCCGGAAAAATTAAAAACCCAGGTATTAGTATCCATATAGCCTCATATTATGATGTCGTATTCATGAAAGGTCTGCCAGGTGGATAAGTGCATCCTCGGCAATAATACACTCTGCATGCTCTTCTATAAACAGTGATTCGGGAGAATTAACCGTAAGAAGCTGTGAGTACTCAACTCCTGCTCTTCTCATCTCGTAAATAATGCCCTCTTCTCCGGACATAAGACCGGCCAGCATATAGAATCTGCCTTTGTGCTTATAAAGCGCGGAATCCACGATCGGAAGTCTCTGTACAACCTTGGAAAATCTCTTGGCCTCTGATAAATCCTCAAACTCCATCATATATCTGGCATACTCAGTCAGGGGCTGATATGTGGCTGCAGGCTCACCGGATAAGAACTCATCCTCACCGGGCCTTCCGTAGATTCTGTTTATGGTATCTGTAACATTGGTGATAACCTCGTTAAGAGCTACTCCCTTATCCTTGCCGGTCTTTCTCTTGATCTCGTCAACCCTCTCCTGGGTCAGGAGCCTTAATACTGTCTCAGCGGCTCCGCGGATCCTGTCAGTAGCTTTCTGGATATCATCATTGCTCATTTTTACTGCAAAAATGCGGACACTGCCATCCATCATCATATTTTTGCTCATCATCATGACCTCTGTCTCAGGGTCATAATCAAGCTGCTGTCCAACCTCTTTATTCAGCTGCGCAAAAAATGATGTTGTGTTCTCAGCTCCGTTGATCACTGCCTCCGGAGTAAGTCCTATCTCATGAAGTTCTGATGCGGCTATACTGCATTCTACGGTTGTTTCATTCATTTTTACTATAATCATGCGCATCATCTCCTCTCCATGGAAACTGCCTCTTCATCCTTGAATATAACAATCCGTTATAAATATGTATGTTTTCTTAAGCTAATTATATTACTAATGAAAGTCACTGCATAGTGCGCGGTGGTAAAAAAACACTAATAATACTATAAACTATTAGTGCAAAAAAGACCTTCATCACAGTGTTTGTAATGAAGGTCTCATACTCATTTTTACTTTCTTATATGCTTGCTTTCTTCAGCAGCCTTGATGACGTCCGGTGTCTCTCCGGTCTCGCTGACCTGTCCTGTTGCTTCACATCTGACAGTGACACGGTTTGCACCGCCTACTGTACAGGTAAACAATGTCAGATCCCAATCGCCGCCTTCCATCTCTTCTACGTCATAAGCTCCAAGGGTTTCAATATTGGCAACCTGATAATAGAAGCTCTTGCCGTTCATATCAGTAACTATAATGGAGTCTCCTGTTGAAAGCTCTCCAAGATTTCCGAAATGCTCTGAGTAGTTATGTCCACAGATAATAAGATCATTTTCGTAAGCGGATCCTTCATATCTGCAAACAGAAACCTTGGCATTTTCCTTTGCCCATTCACTCTGAATAGGAAGAAGAAGTCCCAGGTCAGGTATCTGAACCGTTCCTATGAAGCTTCTGCCGTCAACATCAACCACCGGCATATCGCCGTGATCCTCTGATGCCAACACCGTATCGGGAACCTGCTCAATTACGCTGCTTAAAAGCTCATCCGATGCAGATCCTGCATTGGCATTCTCGTCAAGATTGTTCTTAACGATGCTCGCTGCTGCCACAAGAAGCAGTACTCCAAATATAATATAAAAATAACCTGATAGCTTTTTCATTTGTGTGATGCGCCTTTCAAAATCAAACTGCATCATACCCTGCAACTTCTTTTTGCTCCCCACAAGCTGCAGCTCCCTGAAATAATATGCTTTATTAAGCCTTTGCGTTCTTACGTATTCCCTTGATTATAAAGAATACTCCGAAAAGAACAAGTATTGGAAGAGGCCACCACAGCTGTCCTGTCTGTGGAAGTCTTCTTGCTCCGAGAACCTCAGGAAGATCTCTGATGGCACCAAGTACTGACGGAAGGTCAGGTGTTGAAGGTGGTGTCTCGGGATCCGGAGGTGTTCCGGGAGGTGTCTCCGGCGGATTATATGTATTGGTAAATACGAATGTATACTTCTTTTCCTTCTTGCTGGTGGAAAGTGAAGCTGTGTAGTTCTCACCGGTGGATGTCTCAACAAGCTTCCAATCATGTCCCGGCTCATAGCTCCAGGAATATTTCCAGTTATTTGAAGCGCTGAGTGTAACACTCTTGTAGAGCTTCTCATCACAGTAGATCTTAACAGTGATGGATGTAGGTCTGTTGTTTTCGTAACCTGAATCGCTCCAACGCTTGTAAACTACAAACTCATCGTCGATTATTCTCTCTTCTCTTTCCTTCTTGGGAGAAACCTCAACGTTGTAAGTCCAGGTCATAATCTCTGTTTCCTTGTCTCTTTCAAGAAGAGGTAAAGGATAAACAAAATCTGAGAAAGAATAAACATACTTGTCATCTATAAGGTTATCGCTTATTACCAGATAAATACCAAGTTCAAGATCTGTGTAATAGGTCTTGCCTTCCTTATCGGAAACGCCTTCCTTATAGGGCTTGATGTCTTTAGCCTTAACATAGCTCTTAACTCCATCTACGCAAGCCTTCCAGGCATCAAACTTGAAACCGTTATTAAAAAAGCCTGAGTCTGAAAAAACAGGACTGAATTCATCAAGTACTGTGTATTTACCTACCGGATCAACAGAAGCGATACGATAAATACGGGACTTAACGCCCGCCAGCGGCTCATCATCAACAGAATGATGGGTTACAGTCATTGTGCCCTTTTTGGCAAGATCGATATCCGCCGCAAAAGCATTCTGACCGGGAAGCAGCGTCAAGATCATTATCAAGGCTACTGCCGCAGACAATATTCTACTAAAAATGTCTTTTCCTAACTTAACCATGTTTCTTCCTCTTAGTGCGATATTTGGATGTCGCAAACAGATATATAATAAATGCAATGAGTATCAGCGGCCCTCCTATAAAGGGGGCAACAACCAATGTTCCGTATCTGGTTGCATCCGCAGGTACAATTAGTTTGGTTTCTTCGTTATAATCAACACGCTTTGCTCTTACAAGGAGCCTGTGAGTATTTACACCATAAGGGGTGCAGGTCACAAGCGTGACATATTCTTCTCCATCAACAATTGCCAGGTCATTGGTCTCCTCCGGGAGAACAATGTTAATCTTGTCAACCTGATATGCAAAAGTCTCATCCAGTATATGTAATAAAAATGAATCGCCTACGATCATCTGATCCAGGTCTGAAAACAGTTTGGAGGATGGCAATCCTCTGTGGCCCGAGAGCACTACATGTGTGCCTTCTGTGCCTGTAGGAAATGAGGTTCCCTCAAGATGACCTATTCCCACCTGAAGAACAGTTTCTTCTGTTCCATGATAGATCGGAAGATTAACTCCGATATTCTCAATTTCGATATAACCTATGATTCCGGTCCCTGTAGGATCCAGAACACTGTTGTAATACTCTAATTCTTCATCAGTCAGGGTGAAGTTTAGATTTTTATCGGCAAGTTTCTCATTGTACTTAATGGCTTCATCCCAAAACTTGCTGTAGTCTTCCTTGGTGATGTTACTCATAGCCTCTTCATAGTTGGAAATCGCCCTACTCTGATGCCTTGAGTTAACGTAATTACTGACTGATGGATATAAAAAAATGGCAAGTCCAACGAGAAAAATTATGCTGAATATTATATTTGGAATCAGTTTTTTTAAATTCTTATTATTCATCAACTATATATCTCGCTGAATAAACACCTTTAAAGCTTTGAACCATTTTCTGCATTTCTAAAGAGGCCTTCCGGCACTCTTTAGAAATACAGTCAGTTTCATTTAAAAGAAACAAGATTCAATAAATAATTTCAAAACCTTTTTTCATAAATACCCGGGCCGATTATGCCTGTGCGTCAGCTTTTCTGCGAACCATGAAGTAAGCAACGCCTGCGATGATAAGGATACCACCGAGAAGGTAGAATACTGTTGTTCCGATTCCACCGGTCTCAGGAAGAACTGAACCTGTGAAGTTCTTTACTTCGACAACCTGAACACCCTCAGTAAGCTGAAGCTCACCGTTGATTACAAGCTCCTGTCTTGCATCAAGCATGTTGTATCCTGCAGGAGCCTTATCCTCCTGAAGGTAATATGTCTTAGCATCAAGACCAACGATTGTTGCCTTACCTTCTGAATCAACTGCGATTACCTGACCCTGCTCGTTATCTTTTGCAATACGATAATTGTTGCCGTCCTTAACAACTGCGATCTGATTTCCACCCTCTAATGAATCCCAAAGTGAGAACTCAGCATCTGTAAGAGCCTTCTTGTTAGTTCCGTCAATCTTAACAATCTTAACACCAAGTGTTGTTACATCAACAGGATCTGTCTCAGCTGAAGCATAGTTATCATACTCAAGATGAGCTGTATTCTGCTCAGGAACACAAACCCTTGCCTTCTCGTTAACTGTAGCAGTATAAGTAAGGATGATGGACTTACCCTTGCTTGCAGCAACTACATCCTCATCAATAACTGTTGTGTAAACATTCTTGCCCTCAGTAAGAACAGGATCTGACCACTGATACTGAGCAACAGTTTTTCCATCAACAGTTGCTGTGATGTTCTTGTTGAAAGTAAGACCAACAGTAGCTGTATCAACAACTTTGATAGTCTTTTTTGCAACTGATGCAGGAACCTTAACATCAAGTGTATAGGTTACAACTGTATCATACATCTGAGCGAAATCCTTATCGTCTTCCTTGCCGATTGTAGGATATGAGTTCTTCTCGTTGATTTTTACTTCACCAACGGTCTGAACAGCAGCTACAGTACCAAGGCTTGAAAGAATGAGGTAGTAACCGGGAGCAAGCTCCTGTGTAGCTACACCGTTCTTAGAATAAAACTCACCTGTAATCTTAACCTGATCCTTAACAGCCTTTGTGTTAAGAGCCTCAGCGATTGCTTCGCCGGTGGGCTTGTTCTTCTCATCTGCGAGCTTTACATTGTAACGTGAACCGTCAGCTGACTTGCTGTATACAAAAAGCTTAGTTGCTGCAAGTGCCTTAGCAAGACCTTCCTCAGTTACGTAGTATGCGATCTGATCGCCGTTTACGATGTCAGCCTTCATGATCTGGAAATAATCATAAGTGATGACAGCGTTGGGGTTACTTACTGATGTGTTGGAGCTGTCGATTGTGATGCTTGTCTTTGGTGCGTCTGTTGATTCTGTTGCTGCAGCGGAAATTCCCATTGAAAATACCATTGTAGCAGCAAGAATACCTGTTAATAGTTTCTTAAATCCTTTCATTTCTTTTCCTCTCCTTTGAATCTTGAGTCTTGTATAATTCTGTTGTTTTGTATCCGGTGCAAATGAGCACCTGTTCTTAAGCTTATCGCTTTAAACCTAAATAAGTTTTACAGTAACCTCTTTCTTCTTGTAAAAAGAAGTCCCGCAAATGCAGCGCCTGCAGCCATTATAAGTCCGATGACTGTAAACGGAGCTGTTCCCATACCTCCTGTAGAAGGAAGTGTATTGGTGTAAACCGCTTCGTTGATGATTGTTACTCCACCGAAGTCGGTTCCCTTGGAATCATGCTTCATAGCATAGCCTGTATCCCTGCTCTTGGAGCCGTCAACAACTACCTCTTTCTGCTCATTTCCTTTATAAGCCTTACCGTTGTATGAGTATGTAACTCTGTAGCTTGCCAGATACTCATCGGATTCCTTAACGGTATATTCATAAGCCTTGCCCTTCTCGTTATAAAGCGGAAGGTCTGTTACTGTCTGAGTCCAGTTGTTGGCTGCAGAAAGTTCTGTGGTTCCGAATAATGTCCAATCGCCGCCCTTTACTCTCTGCCATATGTAAACTGTCAGGACTGAACGCTTGTCGGCGATGTTCTCACCGGTGCTGCCATCGAGCCACTGCTTGGTTACAGTAAGCTTTCCTGTAAGTACATTGGTAAATGAAACGTCTGCTACACTTCCCGAACCGTAAGTAACAATGAATGTGTTGTTGTCGGGAGTTACTGTATCAGGGTTACTTCCAAGTCTGAGCTTGCAGGTTGCTACTACATTCTTGAAGGCTTCATCTGTAGCATAAGTTACATCAGCTCCAAGATAGTAGAAGTCCTCATCCAGAGTAGTGTCCTGTGTATACTTGGCAGGATTTGCCATGTTGTCATAGGTGTAGCTCTTTTCAAACTTGGTATAGCACTTACTTACTATGATCTTTACATAGTAAGTCTTGCTGTCATAGCTGACTCCCGCAACAGGATTGTCGCTGTCCTCTGTGATCTTGTAGAGGTAAGTTCCTTCAAATCTGAAAGGTATTGAAGGGAACTGGACTGTAGCTACGTTATTCACTGCATCCTTACCGGTTACGGTAACTTTGGAGATTCCGTTCTGAGCTCCCACAGGCATAGGCTGTACAGCAAGCTCAGGATTCATCTCATAGTCTATAGGATTGCCTTCAGAGTTTTTCATGGAGAATCCGATGCCCTGCATTGTGAAGGTGAAGGCCATATCATCTTTCCATGCGCCGCCCTGGAAGTTCTTGGCTATCTGTATAGGTCCTACAGGGATACTGTAATAGTTACATACCTGAACTGTCTGAGTATGTGAACAATTATCTATATCAGCATAACCAACCTTAACATTGGTAGGAGCCTTATCAAAGTGATTAGGTATATCTACCGAGAACACAGCTCTGAAGTTATTTCCGCCTGTCCCCAGATAGTTACCGCCCTCTCTGTCAACTGTTACGTCATACTTGGTAACTCTTGAAAGGTTGGTGGTTGTAAGATAAGTGCTCTTATTTGCATATGGATCATAAGTAAATGTAAGTCCGTCTGCAACCTCATCAACCGTATAGGTTCCGGAAGGAATACAGGATATTGTCCACTGAGCACTTCTGTTGTAAGTAACCACATACTTATTACCTGTAGGTGTATGTGTACTTCCGCTATACTCAATTGCCTCTCTCGTATCACCGGCCCTGCCGGTAAAGCCCTTAAGAACTATATAGTTCTTGGTGGAGTTATTGGTAATTCTGAATGTTACATTGTCAAGGAGCGCTGTTCCCGTATTATCTCTTACAAATCCTGAACCGAAGTCATTAACAACCATCTTATGGATTCGAAGCTGTGATCTGCCTGTGCTCTCGTTGTAGAATGCCACATGCTGGAACTGCTCTTCGTCTCTGTTAGGTCCGATTCTGTGCTGGTCATTGAAGAAGCCTGTTCCCGGATTGCTCTGGAGCTGTTCTGACTCAGCAGCTGTAATTCTGTAATAAAGCGGTTCTACTTCACCGCCCTCGTAATACTTGATCTTAACAAGAATTGCGGTGTTGTCCTTGGAATAATTACCGGATACCACATCATTCTCAAAAAGAACAAAGTAATAAGTACTCTCATTCTTAGTTGCTGCGGTTCCGTACTTCATTCCGCAAAGTCTCGGGTTAATATCGAAGCTAATGCTTGAACCCACATTTCTGATATCCCAGCTGATAGGTTTCCAGGTGTATTTACCACTGCTGTCCTTATCAAGCATTACCAACATAAAGCTGAACTTGCCGGTATCCTCTGACTTAGCAAGAAGTCCGTCAACATATTTATCAGCCTTGATGGTGATGATATCTGAGTTGTCAGCTTCGTTGTTGATAATCATAGAAGCCTGCTGCTCAAGATACTTACGGGCTGAAAGCTTGTGAATCTCTCTTCTCTGAATCAGGTATTTGGCAATAACCGCACCGGGCACAGCGCCGTTATATACATCAACTGTAGCCTTAGGTGCCACAAAGTTGCCGGATACTGTATCAAGGATCAATTTTCCTGTATAAGGAACAAATCCATCTCCGCTCTTCATAACAGGGTTGATAATGATCTGGTTGGCAATTTCCGACCATCCCTCACCGGTCTTGGCTGTTTCTTTATCACTCTGAACCTTGAACTGCAAGAGTGTATACTCTTTACAATCGCTCAGGTCAAGGTTGATAACAAGAAGCTTGCTACCGATGTAGATACCCTGATTGGTAAGGTAGTTATTAAGGTCATTCTCTGTGTAGTTACCCAGATAAGCCTTAGTAACATCCTTTAAGAAGCCATCCTTGGTTCCTATTGCATTTATTACCATTACATCGCCGGAATCCTGAAGAAGTGCAAGCTTCCTGGAAGCCTCTGATGCAGTATTTAACATATTTGAAACTGATATAGGGAAGGTTCCCTGAACCTTCGTTCCTGCATCACCGTTGGGATAGGTGTAAACAGTGTATGAATTTTCTGAATTCTTTACGAAAACCGTATCACCGGGAACCTGCTTGAGCTTGTGGTACAAGTTCTCTCCGGTAGCATTGTTCTCTACATAAGAACTGCTGAAGGATCCTACAATATCATTGTTATTCTCAGTGGCAAAATCATATGTGCCATAGGTTACTGTATACTTGGTTCCGTCTGATGCTGTATAACTCTCACCGTCAGGCACCACATTTCCCTTTGTATCAAGCTCGTATACATAAAGTCTTGCATAACTCTGAAGAGTAGCTTCATCAAAGAGAGTTGAAAGATTAACTGTTCCGGAACCGCCGGTTACATCGATCTTGAACTCACCGATCTTGTAAGGCTTTCTGTTATCGTCCGAATACTCCTGTGAGAAAAGTCCGAACTTGAAGGTTCCGTCCTGGGTCGAATTCTTTGTAATGAAATAGCCGTCGAAAGTAGTATGTGTATAAACGGTAGATGTGTTACCGAATTCGTTTACTTTCTTTAGGGTTCCTACCGCAATGTTGGATTCAACATCGGTGTCTCCCAATGATTCGAAGGTTCCTGCAACCGCACCGAACAAAGTGTTGTCTCCCAGAGACTTAACAATATCCTGTGCTGTCATTGTCAATGAGCCCTTCCAGGAGATAGCCTTGCCATCCTTGTAAACAAGAGCATATGCTGAGAAGGAATCTGTTTCGAAAGTAACCTTTTCGGTACTTCCTGAAATATCTACATCGCTGTCCTCAACAACCTCAACATCAATATCGGAAGACTTAATGTCTGTAGCCTCACTGGTGGAATCCACCGTATCCATTACATCATCCTTAACAGGAAGATGTACTACGCTGACATTCTCTGATTCAGTAGCACCTATACTGTCTGAAAGGTGATTGTCATTCAGTGTAAGTGAAATTGCTACTGTTCCTGCCTTAGGCTGATACTCAACACCGCCAAGCTTGAAGGCTATGTCATAAAGAAGTGTGTTGGTGGCATCATAGGTCTGCTTATCTTCGCTGCTGTCTGTGTCTGCGATCTTGTCTGCATTCTCGTTAAGAGCCTGCATATAAGCTTCGTAATTGTAGCCCTCGGTCTTATCATTGATCTCGGCAATTGTAAGCTCGATTCCCTCAGGAAGTGAAGAAGGATCTGATAAAACAGCCTTTGCAATTACCTTGTCATCGCTTGCTGTAAAGTTTGTCTCAGCATTAGCTTTGTAGTATTTAAGATGAAGATCTGTGTCTTCAGTAATATCTTTGGTCTCACCGGAAGCAGTTGTCACCTGATAATAGGTGTATTTCTTTTCCTCGGTGCTGGATGCTGTTGTAGCTGCATCCTGGTTCTCTTCCTCAGAAGCTGAAGAAGTGGTCTTTTTGGTGATAAGGACAACTGTGTTGTCATCAATTGTACCATTATCGAAAATGTATCCGTCAATGGTTCTGACTTCTTTGGTCAAATCAAATGATTCTGTGATTGAAAGTTCCTTGGACTCGGCAACCTGCTCGCCGTTAACATTCTCGTACAAAACAGTGATCTTGACATCATTCTTAACGTCCTGAGCTGAAGTCTTCTCAACTGCTGAAGAGCTCTCAGATGAAGCATCTGATGCTACAGCGTCTGATGAAGCGCTTGATGCCGCATCGCTGCTGTCCTGACTGCCTGCACTTGAAGCTGCCGCTGACTCATTACTTGAAGAAGCTGATGCAGAAGCCTCTGAGCTGCCTGTTGATGTACCGGTTCCGGATGACTGTTCAGAAGCCTTATCGCTTTCTGTTGAAGCTGCCTCTGAGCTGCTGTCAGAACTGTTCTCAGTTTTATTATCTTGATTCTCCTGTGAACTCTCTGCCGAAGCAGCATCTGTAGCCTTATCGGAATCCTTGTCACCCTGAGAATTCTCTTTATCTTCCATTTTCTCTATGAGCCCCTGCTCATATTCACTGGAGGCTGTCTCAAGTACAAGTCCTACCTGCTTGGCTCCTTCCTCTGTCATAGCCGTAGCCGGCTTGTTCAGCAAATAAAATGTAATTGTACCGGACAGAAGAGAAAGACATAAAGCAAATGCAATCCACAGCTTGAATCTGCTGTGCTTTTTTATGTAGTTCTCTGCGCGATTTTCATCGACTTTGCGCATCTTCATTACCCCTAATCAATTAATTACTAGTTACAACATTTCTCAATCAAATTCCACCAAAATCATCAAACGGAAATACTCTGAAAATAACCTTTCCGATTAGCTGTTCCTTCGTTACACAGCCTATAACACTGGATCTGGAATCGATAGAAACACTTCTGTGATCACCTAACACAAACCATCTGTTTTCCGGTATCTGATACGGAAATGACAAATCTGTGGGCTCAAGGCTCTTATCTGTGATATACGGCTCATCTATCAACTTTCCGTTAACCATGACATTGCCGCTCTCATCTATGTTCACCCAGTCGCCGGGAGAACCTATGACTCTTTTAACAAGAACCTTGTTATTATAGTAAAAAGCAAGTAGATCGCCCGTCTCGAAAGTGGCGCTGTTACTTGCTATGACTATCTGACCTGTCTCCAGGGTGGGAGTCATACTGTCTCCCGTAACCTTAAGAACTGTAACATAAAAACTGGAAACCAGAACTGCAAACGCAGCCACAACAACCACTACTATAACGGAATTACGAAGAACCTTCTTATATTCTTTTTTGTTGTTTTCCCTCTTAAGCTCACTTTTAAGCTGCTCAAGAGAAGGCTTGCCCTGCGGCTTGGCTTTTCTCTTACTCATCTACTCTTATTTTCCTCGGCCTGCCTCTTTTTCTCTTTACAGGCTGTTCACCGGTCTGTGTTGCAGCAGCATCATCTTTCTTTGCCACTGATTTCTTAGTTGTAGACTTCTTAGGGGTTTCCTCTGCTGTCTCTTCTTTAGTTGTCTTATCCTCTGTTGTCTCTTCTTTTAGTGTCTGTTCCTCCGTTGTCTTAACTCCCACACTTTCACCGGATGCATTTTTCAACATTTCATCACATCGTTTTTTGGCTTCTGCTTCCATCAAAGCAATCTTCTTCTGGGATTCCACCATCTGTTTCTTGAAATCCTCATACTCATTCTTAGCCTGATCCTGAAGTGTCTGAACATACAGGTCTACTGCCTTCTGTCCTGCTTCAAAAACACCTCCAAGCTTAAGTGAAGCCTCTGCAAGGGTTCCTGATGACTGGATCTTATCCATCTGATCATCCACCTGCTTGACAAGTTCCTGCTTCTCTCTTTCCAGTCTTGCCTTTAACCCTTCTATGTCCTTATCGAACTTGGCCTGCATCTGATCTTTCTGCTGATTAAACTTAGCACGCATCTCTGCTTTTTCATCATCAAAGGATTTGAGCATCGCTGCTCTCTCCTCGGCCATTTCGTGCTGTAGCTGAAGTTTTTCCCTCTCGAACTGTTCTCTCAGTTCCTGCTCATGTCTTTTGGCAGCTTCTGCTTCCTCTGAAAAACTGATCATCATCTCAAGGAGTTCTGCACGACTGAGCTTCTTTAAATTGATATCTGGCATTTCTCTTTTTCCCGTTTTTTCACATGAAAAAAGGCACTTTGCGTCGGACCAAACCTTTAGCACTCTGCAAAATACCTTATACTATGGCATAAGGCAATCTACAAAGCTAAATCCTATTGCCGAACAAAATTACGTTTCCATGTACTCGTGATAACATTACCAATGTCATCCGTTCATCCGTGAACTGCTATCGTACTGTAATTTCAATAAAAAAGACCGTCTGCAAAATCCTTCAACAGGCACGGTCGCTTTTTTGGCGCTACTCATCAGCACCAGCAACTGGCTGTCTGTCACATAAAGTGATTGAGACCCTTTAGCTTTGCGTCGCTATTTTTCAATAGCTTTGCCTTTATTTCCCTTGGTTATTTAGTTAAGCAAACAAAAATAATATTAACTTTATTAAGCTAAGATTATTCCCAAAATCTTGTAACTAGAATATAAACTATTAGTAATCATATTTCAATCCCTTTTTAACAAAAAAAACTCCGTATCTGAAAAAAAGAGCCGGAAAACGAGTCCGGCTCTGAAAAAAAATTTTTATACTTTATTTATAATTATAAACTAGTTTTCACAAAAAGCGCGTATTATCAACGTTTCAGTCCTTTTAAAATCTGGAGCATTTCGTCAGATGTAGTAATTACGCGGCTGTTGGCCTGGAAACCGCGCTGTGTGGTGATCATGTCGGTAAACTCCTTGGCAAGGTCGATATTACTGCCTTCCAGGTACCCGGATGACATGTAACCGCCGTCCTGAGTGATATCCATGTAGATGGGTTCTCCGGAATTCAGGGAAGCTCTGTAAAGATTGTCTCCTATCTTCTCAAGACCCATGGCATTGCTGAACTGGGCCACAATAATCTGGGAGATCTTTACTGTCTGGCCATTGGTGTAGTCTCCGTAAATGGAACCGTCATTTGTGATTGAGATTCCACTGAGCTCACCGTTTGGATAGCCCTGGTTAAGTCCCTGGGTATCTCCTCTGTATGCATAAATGGTGGATGATGTTCCACCCATGGAGTTGGCATAATTGGATGTGTTGCTGAAATCTACATTGAGGGTTCCTATGTTGGCAGCATCTCCGCCAAAGGTAAATGCAAAGGAAGTTTTTCCGTTTGCAAGATTTTCATCACCAGCATTAGCGATTCCCTCAAGGGTTCCGTCATGCTTACTGTATTTAAGGATCAGATCATCCTCAACAGAGTTATCAATCTTTTTTCCGTCCTGATCAAGGATCTTATCTATGGATAAACCATAGGTACTGTCATCTTCATCTCCGGCATCGGTAAATTTAAATTTTATGGTATATCTGTTGCCGTCTTTACCATATACTTCCATGGACTGGATCTTGCCTTCCTTGAGCACAGGATCCGCTCTGTTCAGATTTCCCTTCATGTATCCTTCTGAGGTGGCCTGGCCTGCCATGGTCTTGGTACGATCATTCATAATGGATGCGCTGGCGGAAATACCCTCTCCTGCTATCATGTTGCAGATATAGCCGTTATTCTGGGTTACGAAATTGCCTTCACCGTCAAGTGTGAAGGAGCCGTCTCTTGTAAAAGCCTGTGTTCCGTCGGGAAGTGTTACCACAAAGAAAGAATCGCCTGTGATCATAAGGTCAAAGACATTATTTGTTGTAACCGCAGAACCCTGCTTTGTTATATTTGTATAAATGGAACCCACTTTAGAACCGAGACCCACCTGAGAGATATTGGTGGTGGCTACATTATCCCCGGCGCCTGTTCCCTGTCTTACCGTCTGATACAGAATATCGGTAAAGCCTGTTGCCTGGGATTTATAAGAAGTTGTATTTACATTGGCAATGTTATTACCAATTACATCCATTTCCAGCTGGTGGGTTTTAAGACCTGCGACACCGGACCAAAGAGATCTCATCATAGGACACGTACCTCCGAAATCATAAAATACATTCTTCGCTGTACGTCCATGTACTTTCCTTAATGGCATCCCTTTGCCGGAAAAGAATATATTAACTCTCATTTGCTATATCGGATGAAACCTTGATTTTATTTAGCAATACAGCGAAAAAATATTTCTCCATGCCCAAAACATGATGTATACTATGTTATAAGATTCCAAAAGTCCGAAAAGCGGCATAAACTGTAATCGCTTACATTTCCTTACTATAATAATGAAGGTTTGGTGCTAAAAATGGATTATAAAAAGAACTCAAACAGCGAAGAACTCAAGAACGAGATCAAGAACATCGTTGATCTTATCCTGTCAGACTATGAGAACGGCAGAGATGTGGATCAGATGGATGTCTTTAACCAGCCCGACAGGGATGCGGTAAAAGATATCGTCATCAAGCTCATCCGTATCATTTACCCCGGCTACTACAGAGACAAGGTGTACAAGAGCTACAATGACACCAACAGGATCGCCATTGTTATCGAGGATGTCATCTACAACATGCAGAAGCAGATAGCCATCGCCTTCCATCACAGCCCCGAATACAAAAATGCCAGTGATGAGACTTTGGACTGCGGCTCCAGATGCATTACCCATGAGTTCTTCAAGCAGCTTCCCAAGATAAGGGAATATGTGGACACAGACCTTCAGGCCTGCTACGAGGGTGACCCGGCGGCCTACAGCAAGGGAGAGATCATCCTCTCCTATCCGGGACTTCTTGCCACCACCATCAACAGAATAGCCCATGAGCTGTATCTTCTCAAGGTGCCGCTTATTCCCAGGATGATGACAGAATATGCCCACAGCAAGACCGGAATCGACATCCATCCCGGTGCCACCATCGGCAAATACCTTATGATCGACCACGGCACAGGTATTGTTATCGGTGAAACCTCCATTATCGGTGAACATGTCAAGATCTATCAGGGCGTTACCATCGGCGGTCTCTCCACCAGAGGCGGCCAGGCTCTTAAGGGCGTAAAGAGACACCCCACCATTGAGGACAACGTAACCATCTATGCCGGAGCTTCTATCCTCGGCGGTGAAACAGTTATCGGTGAAGGCTCAGTTATCGGAGCTAACGCATTCATCACCGCTTCTGTTCCAGCAGGAAGCAGGATCAGCATGAAAAATCAGTAATCACATATAAATCAAAAAGTCCCTTAGGCACAGAGCCCAAGGGACTTTATTTATTATCTCTATTATATTCAAAGTGCCTTTATTGCTTTCTTTGGACACTTCTCTACGCAGGTTCCGCAGTGAGTACACTTGCTCTGGTCGATAGTCGCCACATTGTTCTCAACAGTGATGGCTCCTGCAGGGCAGTTCTTTTCGCAGATATGACATGCGATACATCCCACCTTACAATAGCCGTTGACCGCTTTACCCATATCCTGAGACTTGCAGACAACCGCTTCTTTTGCGCTGTAGGGAACAAGATCGATAAGATGGTGCGGGCAGATCTCTATACATTTGCCGCAGGCCTTGCAGGCGTCCTTATCTACTACAGCCACGCCGTTCACGATATGGATTGCATCAAACTGACAAACCGATACGCAGGTACCGCCGCCGAGACATCCGAAGGGACACTTCTTGGAACCGCCGCCGGGAGCCTGGGCCTGAAGCCTACAGTCGGATACTCCGTCGTACTCGTACTGCTGAGTGGCATTTTCACAGGTTCCGTTACAGTGAACGAAGGCCACCTGCTTCTCAGTCTCTATGGCTTCAACTCCCATGATTCCTGAGATGGTTGCCGCAACGGAAGGGCCTCCCACAGGACACTGATTGACTGCCGCCTCGCCCTTGGCTATAGCCGCCGCACATCCCGAACATCCCGGGAATCCGCAGCCGCCGCAGTTATTTCCGGGAAGGGCCTCCAAAATAGCCGCTTCCTTTTCATCTACTTCTACATGCAACTTCAGGTCTGCCACGCCAAGAATCAAGCCAATAACTATTCCGACACCGGCTACAACACAGGTTGCAATGATTATTCCAGTGATCATAGTCTTTTATCTCCTTATTATCTTACTTCAGGGCTGAGAACCCGGTAAACGCAATAGCCATAAGGCCTGAAGTAAGAAGAACCAGAGGCATTCCCTTGAAGGGTGCGGGGATGTCGTTGTATTCCATCTTCTCACGAAGGCCTGCAAGGATAACGATGGCAATGGTAAATCCTATAGCTGTCGCAAATCCGCAGATAACACTCTGAAGGATTGAATAACCGTCAGTTACATTGTTCAGTGCAACACCAAGAACCGCACAGTTGGTTGTGATAAGGGGAAGGTAAACACCCAGTGCCTGATAGAGAGATACGATGTATTTCTTCAGGATCATCTCAACAAACTGAACCAGCATGGCTATAACAAGGATGAATACTATGGTCTTAAGGTAGGAAAGATCCAAAGGATTCAGAATGAACTTATAAATGATACTGCAAACCAGTGAAGCCAGTGTGATAACGAAGATACAGGCTCCTCCCATTCCAAGGGCTGTATCTGTCTTCTTGGAAACACCAAGGAAAGGACAAAGGCCCAGGAACTGGCTGAGAACTACGTTATTTACAAGTGAAGCTGTTATCATAAGGCCCACAAGATTAAGAATTGTCTCTCCCATAATCAATCAGCCTCCTTCTTATTCTTTTTTGCCGCATTCATCTTTATCTTATTCATGATGGCGATCAGAAATGCCAGTACAAAGAAGGCTCCCGCCTGCTGAATAAAGATGCTGATGGGGCGATAGGTTGAAAGGAATGCTCCCACTGCGCCGGGAACCACTGTGCCTTCGCCAAGGATCTGAACATCAAAGGCTGTGCCTGCTCCGATGAATTCACGGATGAGACCGATAACTGTGATAGCGCAGGTAAAGCCGATTCCCATTCCGATTCCGTCAAAGAATGAAGGAACAATGCCGTGTTTACTTGCATAGGCTTCCGCTCTTCCGAAGATGATACAGTTAACAACAATAAGAGGAATGTATACGCCCAGAGCCTTATTCAGAGCCGGTACATAGGCCTTCATAAGAAGCTCAACCAGTGTAACGAAGGAAGCTATAACAACAATGAAGGAAGGAATTCTGACTGTTGAAGGAATCACCTTTCTAAGGGCTGAAATAACCGCATTACTAAGCGCCAGAACGAATGTGGTAGCCAGTCCCATTCCCAGGCCGTTGATAGCTGAAGATGTAACAGCCAGTGTGGGGCACATACCGATCATAAGTACCAGTGTGGGGTTTTCAGCAACAAGTCCGTTAAAAAATCTTTCAGCGGGAGTATCCTGTTTGAAGCCCAAAGCTCCTTTTTTTGCTTCTGTGCTCATCAGTTTCCTCCTTTCAGTGCATTGTCAAAATATGAAACCGCAGCGTTGACGCCCTCTGTTACAGCCTTTGAGGTTATGGTAGCTCCCGAAATAGCCTCGATCTGAGTATTCGGATCGGATACCTGACCATTCTTGGCCACCGCAAACTGCTGGGCATCTTTATCCGCAAACTGTGGAACGATGACCTTCTGGGCATTCATTCCAAGTCCGGGAGTCTCAGCAATGGAGATAATGGAGATTCCGTTTACTTTACTTTCATTGGTAATGCCAACGGTGTACTCAATGAAATCGCCATAGCCCTTGGACTTAACCTGGATAACATATCCGAGAACATTTCCACTTCCGTCAACGGCAGATTTAACTGACTCGATGGCCACTCCGATATGAGATGATGCAACTTCCGAAGCCTTGACTTCATCAAGGTCCACATCATTGAAGGTTGAAGCCGAAGCAAAAACGGACTGATTGGCCTTATCCTGTGCCAGCTTATCCTGATATGCTATTGGCTCTTTTGTTACCTGATAAACAATTCCCAGAAGGACGCCTGCAACTAAGGTTATTGCAAACAGTATAAAGGCGTTTTTGATCATGCTTTTTGTATCATTCATGCTTTTTTCGCCTCCTTCTTCGTTTTCTTGATTCCGAAGGCTCTCGGAATGGTGAACTTCTCAATAAGCGGAACAAGAAGATTTCCGATTACGATGGCAAAGGAAACGCCCTCTGCGTTGGCTCCGAAGATTCTGAAGATTCCGGTAAGAAGCCCCAGAATAAAGCCGTAGATATATTTACCCTTGGTGGTTATAGGACAGGTCACATAATCAGTCGCCATGAAGAAGGCCCCAAGCATAAGTCCGCCGCCTGCGATATGGGCTGAGATGTAGGACCAGTTAAAGCCGTACTGTCCAAAAAGGCCTACAAAGATCACAAAGGTAACAATATAGGTAAAAGGAATAACATAATCGATGACACCAACTGCAAAAAGGATCATGGCGCCGATGGCAATGCAGAGCATTGAGGTCTCGCCGATGGTTCCTCCGGTTCTACCGATGAGCATGTCCATAACATTGACTTCCATGCCGTTCTTAAGGTTTGCAAGAGGTGTTGCTCCTGTGTAAGTATCGGTAATAAAGTTGGTCATAAGAGCCGGGAAAGATATTACAAGGAAGCATCTTCCGCCCAGGGCAGGGTTCATAAAGTTCTGTCCCAGACCTCCAAAGATCTGTTTAACCATGATTATTGCAAAGATACCGCCAAGAACCGGGATCCACCACGGCACTGTGGAGGGCAGGTTCATTCCAAGAAGGAGCCCGGTTACCACAGCAGATAGATCTCCAACGGTTACAGGCTTGTGCATAGCCTTCTCATAGATAAACTCCGAAAGCACGCAGGAAGCCACAGAAAGCAAAAGTATGATCAGCGCATCCACGCCAAAGTTGTAGATACCAAAGCCGGCTGCAGGAAGCAGGGCGATCACAACCCACATCATAATGTTTGAAGTGGTTGTCTTGGATCTGACATGGGGATTGGATGACACTCTTCTTAAATCACTCATTTAATGATGTCCTCCCTCACTTTTTCCTATTTGCCAGCTGAATCTTTCTCATGCCCTTGATGAGCTGAGTAAGCTGACGTCTTGCAGGGCAGATGTAACTGCAGCATCCGCACTCGCAGCACTCCATTCCGTACATGTTCAGGAATGTCTTTTCATCGTTATGTTCCACGGCATCTGCCAGATTCTTGGGGATAAGTCTCTCGGGACAAACCTCCACGCAGCGTGCACAGTTGATGCAGGCTGATGGCTCCATCTCGGAAACAGCATCCTGGGTGAGGCAGGTAAGAGCCGATGCAGTCTTGGTTGTGGGAACATCCAGATCAAAGATGGCAAATCCCATCATGGGACCGCCGGAAATGATCTTGGCAGGCTCGTGGGCGAAACCGCCGGCATCATCTACAAGCTCCCGGTAATTGGTTCCGATCCTTACCTTGTAGTTCCTGGGCTCTGTAATGGCGTCACCGGTGATGGTAACGATTCTTTCCATAAGAGGTCTGCCCTCTTTTACTGCTCTGCAGACAGCACAAAGAGTATCAACATTGTCTACGATACAGCCCGCATCCGCAGGAAGCATCGAAGAGTTGATCTCTCTTCCGGTACAAGCATAAATAAGCATACGCTCAGCACCCTCAGGGTACTTGGTCTTTACTTCCTTTACGCTGATTTTCTCTTCATCTTTGGTTAATTCCTTGAACTTGGCGATACAGTCAGGCTTGTTGTCCTCAATGGCAAGAATTCCTCTTGCGTTGGGGAAGATGCTGACCGCAATCTTAAGACCTTCCAAAAGAAGCTCAGGTTCCTCGATCATACGTCTGTAATCAGATGTAAGATAAGGCTCACACTCTGAGCAATTGGCAATGACATAATCGATCTTGTCGGGTTCCTTCGGAGCAAACTTAACCGCTGTGGGGAAGCCTGCTCCTCCCATACCAACAACGCCGGCCTCTCTGACAGCTGCGATCTTGTCCTCAGCAGTCATCTCCTCGTAGGGTTTAGCCGGTTTAAACTCTACTTCTTCGTACTGCTCATCGTTTTCCACGATGATGCTGTTACACATAGCACCGGTAGCAAGTCTTCTAGGTTCAATAGACTTCACAGTTCCGGATACAGTTGAAAAAATGTTTGCAGAAACAAATCCGCCTGCTTCCGCAATCTTCTGACCTGTAAGAACATGGTCCCCAACAGCCACTATGGGCTTGGCCGGTGCACCGATGTGCTGGGACAGCGGATAAACCAGCTCACCCTTCGGAAGCACAGACTTAATGGGCTTGTCCTTAGACAGTTCTTTCCCCTCGTACGGATGGATTCCACCCTCAAACGTACCTCTTGCCATTTCCTACCCTTCTTTCGAATTTTTTTGAAGTGATCTGCGCCGAAAAGACGCTTCGGTGCGAAGAATCAACCCTTCTTTAAGTATACTAATTTTCGTGCAAAAATTCTACTTTAATCAGATTTTTTCTGACAATTTGTCATTTTCACAGGACAATTACCCATGCCACAAGTAATCCGGATTGTGGTAGAATATTGAAAGTAGGGGATTTCAGAAATATGGGAGAAGACAGGTATGATAAAGACTAGTGAAGAACTGACATTTAAAGAAAATGAAATCATCGAGAAAATTCCCGGGATGGTGGGATACCCGGCAGAAGATATCCTGTTTCTGGACATCGAAACCACAGGACTGTCCGCCAAAACAGCCGGCCTCTACATGATAGGCGCTGCTTATTTCGAAAAGGGTCACTGGAGAAGCTGCCAGATGTTTGCGGAAAGCCCCGCACAGGAGGCTGAACTTCTTCGTGATTTTATCAGCTTTGTAAAGGACTTCAAAGTCCTTGTTCACTTCAACGGGAACCGATTCGATATCCCTTTTCTGGAGAGCCGATTCGAGAAATACTTATTTGAGAGTCCAATGAAAAAGCTGGATTCTTTTGATATTTACAAAAAGATCTCACCTTATAAAAACCTGTTGGGCCTTCCTGACTGCAAGCAAAAGACTATAGAGCTCTATCTTGGAATAGACAGGGAGGATCAGTACGACGGAGGCAAGCTGATCCCCGTTTATCAGAGGTATACAGAGAGCAAATCCTCTGAGGACTTAAGACTCCTTTTGCTTCATAACGAAGAGGATATCAAGGGGCTGTTTGCGCTGCTTCCCATGCTGGTTTACGAAGATTTCTTCAAAAAATTCAAGAATCTTCCCACTCTGTCCGTCAGAACAGATGAGGAAATAGATGCCTCCAGATACTATGAGGACGATTTCGCCCTGCATCTTCCGGTTAAGGCCAGGAAGGTACAGGCCAACTATTACAACGATTTTGAGGGCAAGCAGAAAAAAGAAGTGTATATGAAGCTGTCCCTTCCGGTATCCCTGCCCTCCTCTCTCACCGGCAATTACGACGGCTGTTATTTTAAGGCAGAAGGGTCTGAGGCCACCTTGCGGGTTCCTCTCTATGAAGAAGAGCTCAAATATTTCTATGCCAATTACAAGGATTACTTCTATCTTCCCAAGGAGGATATGGCCATACACAAGTCAATTGCCAGCTTTGTAGACAAGGCCTACAGAGAAAACGCCACCGCCAGGAACTGCTACACCAGGAAAGAGGGCCAGTATCTCAAGGAATGGGACCTTGTATTTTCTCCTTTCTTCAAAAAAGACTATGAAGACAAGGATATCTATTTTGATCTTAATGAGAATATGAAAAAGAGCAGATTCGCCATGAGTCTGTACGCCTGTCATGTGATAGCCCATATTCTCGATGCGTAAAGGAATTTTATATGAACGTTTTTGATATCATCGGCCCTGTCATGATAGGCCCCTCCAGTTCACACACCGCAGGAGCAGTCAGAATCGGCATGGTCGTCAACAAAATAATGAACGAAATGCAGCCGGAAAGCGTGGAAGTTACGCTATCCGGTTCTTTTGCCCAGACCTATAAAGGGCACGGCACCGACAGAGCAATTATGGCCGGAATTATGGGCTTTAGCTCAGACTCGGAGGAAATCAAGAGTGCCCTGGAAATAGCCTCAGAAAGGGGCATCAAATACTCTTTTATCAGGAAAAATATCCCGGGAGCTCACCCCAACACTGCTCTTATCAACTTCCTGATGCCGGACGGAACTTCAGGCAACGTCCTGGGGGCCAGTATCGGGGGCGGTAATATCAGAGTAGATCAGATCAACGGCATGAAGGTGGAATTCAGCGGAGAAAAGAATACTCTTCTTATCATGCACAGAGATCAGCCGGGAGTCATTGCAGAGGTTACCAACTTCATGCATTTTTGCTACGGAAGCCTCAACATCTGCAACTTCCATTTGTCCCGTGAGGAGCGCGGGGGCAATGCCATTATGACCATCGAGATTGACCAGGCTCCGCCCTCAAGGCTCATCGAAGACCTCAAAAATCTCAAGGATGTGGACAACGCCATCCTTGTACGAAGAATCTAAGTTATATCAGGGAATGAAAATATGCTTAAATACGAATCAATCGCCGAGCTTGTGGAAGCAGCCCGGCAGAATAATATAACCATCAGTGAGCTGGTCCTGAAGGACCAGGCAGACAGCATGGAGTTGTCCACCGAAGAGCTCTATGACAGGATGCTGAAAAGCTACGAAGTCATGAAAGAATCCGTAGGCCAGGGCATGAAAAAGGATCAGAAATCCATGTCAGGCCTCACCGGTGGCGAAGCCTATAAGGTAAAGAGCTACGCCGAACGCACAGGAGGCGGCCTATGCGGCTCATTTATTTCAGGAGCCATTGCCAGGTCCCTTGCGGTGGCCGGCTGCAACGCCTCCATGGGAAGGATCGTTGCAGCTCCCACCGCCGGAAGCTGCGGTATTTTACCCGGTTGCCTCATATCACTTCAGGAGGAACATGACCTTCCTGAAGAAAAAGTTGTCATGTCCATGTTTACCGCCGGAGCCATAGGAATGGTAATAGCTTCAAAAGCAAGTATCGCCGGTGCCGAAGGAGGCTGTCAGGCAGAGTGCGGAAGTGCATCAGCCATGGCCGCCGCTGCCATGGTGGAACTTATGGGCGGAACCCCGGCCCAGTGCGCAGATGCCTGCGCCATAGCCATTTCCAGTCAGATGGGCCTTGTATGCGATCCGGTGGCAGGTCTTGTGGAGATTCCATGTATAAAGAGAAATGCTTCCGGTGTGATGATAGCCTTTTCCAGCGCAGAGATAGCTCTTGCAGAGGTAGGCTCCAGGATTCCTGCAGACGAATGCCTGGATGCCATGAGGGAAGTTGGAAATGCCCTTCCCACCTCACTTAAGGAGACGGCAGGGGGCGGTCTTGCCACCACTCCCACGGGAATCAGGCTTAAAAAAGAGATATTCGGAACCGAAAACCAGTAAATGGTCCATGCCAAATAACACACAAAAAAGGAATGTGTCTACAGCAGTAAACACATTCCTTTTATTATCTCATTTCATTCAACATTTACATGGGCTTCTCATAGTAGAAGGAGTTCTTACGAACAAAGCCTATGTCCTTGTAGTTAACGATCTGCTCTGTACTTCCGATAAAGAGGATTCCGCCGGGCTTAAGGTTTGCATAATACTTTCTGAAGATATCGTCCTTAGCTTCCTCTGTGAAGTAGATAAGCACGTTTCTGCACACGATAAGGTGGCAATCCTTCGGATAGGGATCTCTCAGAAGATCAGCCTGCTTGAAAGTAACTCGCGATGTGATCTCACTGGATACCTTCATTCTTCCGTCAGGAGTCTCTGTGAAATATTTCTTCTTGAATTCCTCAGGAACTCCGGCAACTTCCTTTTTATCATAAATGGCAGCCTTAGCCTTTGCCAGAACAACCGCGTCAAGGTCAGTAGCATAAACATTTATCTGATTCAGCGGAATATGCTTGGAGAGCATCATAACGATGGTGTAGGGCTCGTCACCTGTAGAGCAGGCTGCACTCCAGATCTTCAGGTTCTTTCCGAACTTATTCATAAGCTCAGGAACCATCTCTTTATCCATAAGATTCCACTGATCAACATTTCTGAAGAACTCGGAAACGTTAATAGTAAGATACGTTACAAAAGAGTCCAGGGCCTCCCTGTCCTTCTTGATAAGAGCCAGGAATCCGTCATAACCCTTGACCTCATATTTACCGATAAGCGTATCGATTCTTCTCTTCATCTGCTTCTCTTTGTAAGCATTAAGATCAATCTTAGTAAGGTCATAGACACCCTTTTTAAACCACTCGTAATCGTATTCCATGAATCCACTTCCCTCCTAATCTAATTTTTCGGCAAGCATAATACCTCACAATTAATTCTATATTATGGGAAAGTGTATGTAAAATTAAATAATTATAAATACTATTTCGTTTTAATTAACCACCCAAACAGCACAAAAAACCGGTGGATGAGCTATACTCAACCACCGGTTAAATCCAATTATTATCGAGAAATCAGTTCTCTTCGCTCTGCTCAGCGATAACCTTGTCGATGTCAACTGATACTACATCGCCCTCTTCCTCAGCAGGAGCAGCCTCTTCTGTAGGCTCAGGAGCGAAAAGTGCCTTGATTGAAAGGCTGATCTTCTTGTCGTCCTCGTTGAAGTCTACGATCTTAGCCTCAACTTCCTGTCCAACCTTAAGTACATCTGAAGGCTTCTCAACGTGCTCTTTAGCGATCTGAGATACATGAAGGAGTGCGTCGATACCAGGCTCAAGCTCGATGAATGCACCGAAGTCAGTCATTCTTGCTACCTTGCCCTTAACTACATTGCCAACCGCATACTTGGTTGTAGCATCCTTCCAAGGATTCTCGTCGTCGAACTTTCTTGAAAGAGCGATCTTGCTTCCGTCGATGCTCTTAACAAGAACCTTAACTGTATCGCCAACCTTGAATACCTTCTTAGGGCTCTCAACACGGCCCCAGCTCATCTCTGAAATATGAAGAAGTCCGTCTGCACCACCGAGATCGATGAATGCACCGAAATCTGTTACGTTCTTAACTACGCCGTCAACTACGTCGCCGGCCTTGATTGTATCGAAGAGCTTCTTAGCCTGCTCAGCCTTCTCAGCTGTTACAAGCATTCTTCTGTTACCGATATATCTTCTTCTCTTAGGATTGTACTCAGTTACTACGAACTGAATCTCCTGATCCTGATACTTGGAAAGATCCTTCTCATAGCTGTCTGATACGAGGCTTGCAGGGATGAAGATTCTAACTTCATCAACTACTACTGTAAGACCACCCTCGAGTACCTGAACAACCTTAGCTGTAAGTACTTCCTTGTTGTTGAAGGCTTCTTCGATTCTCTTGTTGCCTCTGTCGATGGCAAGTCTCTTGTATGAAAGAATAACCTGTCCGTCTGCATCGTTGGTCTTAAGGACCTTAACGTCCATTGTGTCACCAACCTTAACGGCGGTTGTAAGGTCAATACTGTTGTCGTTGCTGTATTCGTTCTTGGTTAAGATACCGTCGGACTTATAGCCAATGTTAAGGATTATCTCGTCAGGCTTAACGTCAATAACAGTTCCCTCAACAACCTCCCCTGTGTGAATTGTTTTGAACGATTCGTTAAGCATCTGTTCAAAAGTTTGTTCTGACATAATTCTGAACCTCCTCAATAATGTTCTTTGGGGTTGAAGCCCCGGCGGTAATCCCGACAATTCTGGTATCCTTAGGTAATTCCAGATGTAGGTCATCCGTTGTGTGAATAAAATAAGTATATTTGCAGCGCTCACGACATATCTCGTACAGTTTCCTTGAATTAGAGCTGTGTGCTCCGCCAATCACTATCATGGCATCAGCTCCTGAGGCGATACTCTCGGCCTCGGACTGTCTCTCGTCAGTAGCATTGCATATTGTATTCACAACATTAATATTGTAACCATTATTTTTAAAGATTTCAACGGTTTCTTTAAATTTATTTCTGTTAAATGTAGTCTGAGCAACAACTGTATACTCTTTGTCCCCGTTTTTGCCGATATTTTCGGCACTTTCGGGACTGTCGCATACCTGTACGTCCTCACCGGCATAGCTTACGATTCCCTGGACTTCCGGATGATCCGCACTGCCCACAACGATGATTCCCTTACCTTTTTCGCTCTCCTCTGCCACAATTTTATGAATTCTCTTCACAAAGGGGCAGGTGGCATCAATTATCGTAAGGCCGCTGTCCTTGATACGGGCATATTCTTCTTTTGTAACACCGTGGGATCTGATAATGATGATCCCCTCCCGGATTCCCTCAAGCTCATCGGCGCTGTTTATGACCTTAACGCCCTTTTTCTCAAGGTCCTCCACCACAGTTTCGTTATGGATAATGGGGCCGTAGGTATAAATATTCGCCCCCTTATTATTCTCTATCTGTTCGTATACGGATTCCACCGCCTTGGTAACTCCAAAGCAAAAGCCCGCATGCTCAGCAAGTACTACTTCCATAGTGCCTCCTAAAATCAGCTTTTTGATCTGTAAAGCTCGATGATCCTTCCTGCAACCTCTTCAATGGTCATGTTCGAAGAATCCACAAGAACTGCATCATCTGCCTGCTTAAGGGGAGAATTCTCCCTGTGGCTGTCTCTGTAATCTCTCTCGATAATATCCTTCTCGATAACGTCGATGCTGCACTCTTCGCCTTTGGCTGTGAGCTCCTTGAATCTTCTCTCGGCTCTAACCCTGCTGCTGGCTGTAAGGAAAATCTTGAGGTCAGCATTGGGAAGAACCACGGTTCCGATGTCTCTTCCGTCCATTACAACGTCCACTGTTTCAGCCAGTTTCTGCTGAAGCTCCACCAGCTTCTTACGAACGTCTCCGTTGACACTGCTGGCTGAAGCCATATTTCCTACTGCCTCTGTTCTGATAAGGCTGTTAACATTCTCTCCGTTCAGGTAAACCACCTGAATTCCGTTCTCATGCTTTATGGTAATATCCGCACTCTTGCAGGTCTCACTTATCTTCTCGCTGTCAGCGGGATCGATCTTGTTGTTGATCATATAAAGGGCCATGGCTCTGTACATAGCTCCGGTGTCAACATAGATAAATCCCAGATCCTTGGCCACCAGCTTGGCGATGGTGCTCTTTCCTGCTCCTGCAGGTCCGTCAATTGCGATTTTTTTGCTCATAATAATGCTCCTCATAAAAAATATTTATTCTGCGGCTGCGCTGACTCCCGCAAGATGCCCCGTAGACCAGGCAACCTGAAGATTGAAGCCTCCGGTCTCTGTATCCACGTCTATAACCTCTCCCGCAAAGAAAAGCCCCTGAACCAGCTTGGATTCCATGGTTGATGGATTTATCTCCTTAACATTGACGCCGCCCCTGGTGATGATGGCTTCGTTAAAGCTTCTGGTGCCGGTTATCTCCATAGGAAGATTCTTTATCAGCCTGACAAAATCAAGTCTCTCCTGCCTTGTTATCTCATTTACAGGCTTCTCCGGATCAATGCCCGAAAGCTTCACCATAACCGGGATAAGTTTGGATGGGAAAAGGCCTCCAAGAACGTTCTTGAACTGTTTGTTAAGGCCCTCCTCGAAATCCCTCAGAACTCTTTTATCAAGCTGCTCCTCAGAAAGAGCGGGCTTAAGATCAATATAGACCTTGCCCAGCTTGTCCTTCTCATAATGGCAGCTGGCTGTAAGTACCAGAGGGCCGCTGATTCCGAAATGGGTAAAAAGCATCTCTCCGAAGCCGTCGTATACTGCCTTGGGCTTTTTGGCTTTCTTGGGGCTGTCCTGACTGTCGGAAGTCTTATTATTTTTATCGGCAAGAAACAGCTTAAGCCCAACATTTTTAAGAGAAAGTCCCTGAAGATCCCTGCACCAGCCCTCCTTTATCTCGAAGGGAACCAGTGAAGGAAGGGGCTCTTTTATGCTGTGGCCCATGTCCTTGGCAAATCTGTAGCCGTCTCCCGTGGAGCCGGTGGATGGATAAGACAGTCCCCCGGTGCAGACGATAACACTGTCAAACTCCTGACGGATTATGGGATCGTCCTTCTGGCTGTAGGTAATAGCCGACACCTTGCCGTTACTGCTCTCCACAGACAGAACAGTGGTGTCGAATAAGACCTCCACTCCCGCCTTGATCACAGCGTTATACAGGGTCCTGATGATATCAGAGGAATGATCCGATACGGGAAACACTCTGTCGCCACGTTCCACCTTCAGTTTACAGCCGTTATTTTCAAAAAACTCCATGACTGCCTTGTTGTCATAGTCATAGACCGCACTGTAAAGGAATCTGGGATTTCTTTTTACATAGGAAAAATAGTCCTCCACCTCGCAGGCATTGGTGACATTGCACCTGCCCTTACCGGTGATGTAGATCTTTTTCCCGGGTTTTTCATTTTTCTCAAAAATAGTGACGCTTCCGCTGCTCTGTGCAGCAGCCAGCGCCGCCATCATTCCGGCCGCACCGCAGCCGATTACTGCAATTTTCTTCACTAACTCTCTCCTACCTGACATCCCCTGGTCTGTACGGATAACCGATCATGGGATCGTCGGAAGCAAAATCTATCTCATCATTCATATAGACCTGATAATTGCTCCAGGTCTCTTCCAGCATCTTAAGATCCGCCTGAACCTCGCCCGGCTTCTTCATGCAAAGGGCCACCACCAGTGCATTGATGACACTAAGGGGCGCCACCAGTGAATCAACTATGGAAGCCATCTCGCTCTTGGCAAGAAGGTTACAGGAAGAATACAGGTTCATGGGCGAATGAACGGAATCGGTAATTGTGATGACCTTGGCATTTCTGTCATTGGCAAACTCCATGCATTTAAGAGTTCTCATGGAATATCTGGGAAAACTGATGCCGATGATAGCATCGCGATCGTTGATCCTTATCATCTGCTCAAACATCTCGCTGACGTTGGTGGTTCTGATAAGAATGTTGTTCCCCCTTATCATATTCATGTAGAAATGCAAAAAGTCCGCCAGAGGCTCGCAGCTGCGGATACCTACAATATACAGATTCCTTGCCTTAAGTATAATATCAACGGCAGTCTTGAAGGCTGCCACGTCGATGTTGTTGATGGTATGTTCTATGTTGGAAATATCCGACTGAAGAATAGTAGAGAGTATCTCACCCTCACTGCTCCTTCCGAATTTCCTTCCAACCTTCTGTACCGAGCCGAACTTGTCGCTGACCCATACAGACAGAGCCCTCTGAAACTCAGGATATCCGTCATAACCAAGGCTCATGGCAAAACGCACCACAGTGGACTCACTCATGCCTACGATCCTGCCTAGCTCAGCAGCAGTCATGAACACCGCCTGCTCATAGTGATCGCAAATATAGGTGGCAATTGATTTTTTGCCCTTACTCATCCCCCTGTAGCACTCGTTTATTCTGGTTATAACGTCAACGTCCGCTTCGAAGCGCATTCTTTTCCCCCAAAAGTTTTATCAAAGACTGAAAGACTTGTATGCTGACTCAAGCATTGCAACGGATGAAGCCTGATCCAGGTCGTAATCTCCTGTTACAGCCATGCAGCCTGCGCCGTGAATAAAGATCCACATCTTCATGAAAAGATCCTGGGCATTGCCTGCGCCCTTGGCTGCTGCCTTGTTGATCTCTTTAACCACATTCTCGTTTGCGCCGTTAACAAGGTCATACATGCTCTTGGATTCCGGTCCCTGCTCAGAGATAAAAAGAAGCTTGAAAAGATGAGGATACTTCTGTGCAAAGCCTATATAAGCAAGGCCCAGGTCCACAAAGGGAACCTCATGGCTCTTGGGAAAATCGTTGTAATAATCCTCGTAATATACCGCTGCCTTATCGTAAACGTCCTTTTTAAGCGCATCCATATTCTCATAAATTCGGAAAATAGGCTGTGTGGAGCATCCTGCAGCTGCCGCCAGCTTCCTTGATGTAATCTGCTCAAAGCCTTCTCTCTTAGTGATCTTAAAGGCTGCATTAACAATTTCTTTCTGTGTAATGGTTGCTTTTCTGGACATATATGCCTCCCAATAGTTTTTTCGTATCATGCGTTATTATTTTACAGAATCAAGTCACCACTGTCAATGCAAATAATGCCCATTATATCTTGTCTTTCAATTGAAGAGGTACTTTTAAAATGTTAAAATTAATGGATGATGTATTGTATTTTACGGGGGTAAAAAAAATGAGCAGACCACTTATCTGGGCACACCGCGGAGCCAGCGGACATGCGCCCGAAAATACATTGTCAGCCTTTGATCTGGCAGCAAAAATGGGAGCCGACGGCGTTGAGCTGGATATTCAACTGACCAAAGACGGCGAGATTGTTGTCTGTCACGACGAAAAGATTGACAGAACCAGTAACGGTGCAGGCCTTGTGAGGGATTACACCCTTAAGGAGCTTAAGAATTTCAGCTTCTGCAACGGAAATCTTTTTTACGAGGATGCAACCATTCCCACCATGGAGGAAGTCTTTAACCTCCTTGATCCCACAGGACTTACCATCAATATCGAGCTTAAGACCGGTGTATTTTTCTATCCGGGCATTGAGGAAAAGATTGTAGACCTCACCCACAAAAAGCACTGGCAGGACAGGGTCATCTATTCCTCTTTTAACCACTATTCCATAAAAAAGATCAAGGAGATCGACCCGGAGGCAAAGGTCGGTTTTCTGTATGCGGACGGAACCCTGAATATGCCCCGGTATGGTCACAGAGAAGGAGTTAACGCCCTTCATCCTGCTCTTTACAATCTCCAGTATCCGCATTATATGGAGGATTGCAGGAACCTGGGTCTCGATGTCAATGTTTGGACAGTCAACAGCACCGAGGACATCAAGAGATGCATAGATCTCGGGGTTCATGCCATCATCACCAATTATCCCGATAAGGCCAATTCACTTCTAAGTATGAGAAGTCTCTAAAACAGTTCACGATTCAAGCACCTCGGAGGCGCGATGCAGAATATCAGATTTCTTGGGGAGGAGGATTTCCTCTCCGCAATGGAAAAAGAAAATAAGCCCTGGCGAAAAGACCATGTGGTGCGGGGACAGTTAAAGGGCGCTGACAACATTGATTTTAATTACTATATAGTCAGTCCCGACGGCCCTCCCAAGGCAAGCATCACCTTTGTTCACGGCCTTGGAGAGTTTTTCGGAAAGTACCATGAATACTTCATGTACCTGGCTTTGGCAGGCTACAAGGTCTTTTTCCTGGAGCAAAGAGGCCACGGCTACAGCGGCGGCAAGACCAAAGATGTGGACACCATCTATATCGACAGCTACATGACCTATGTCCGGGACCTGAAGCTCTTTGTTGACAAGGTGGTTGTTCCCGAAAGCAAGGGGCTTGATATGCTGCTTCTTGCCCATTCCATGGGAGGTGCCATAGCCACTCTTTTCCTGGAGACCTATGACGGTTACTTTAAGGCTGCTATCCTCAGCTCTCCCATGTTCAGAATGATGGCAGGAAATCTCAATCCCATCATGAGAGTTCTGCTGAAGGCCTATGCAGTACTGTTTGGACAAATGCAAAAGCTTGCTCCCAATCAGAAACACTTTGATCCCAATACGGATTTTACCAAAAGCAGTGCCCTTTCAAGGCCACGCTTTGATTATCAGCTGGCCCTTCGAAAAAGGGATCAACACTATCAGACCACAGGGGCCACCTTTGGCTGGGCCCTTGCCAGCATGAAGGTTCACGGGGATATTATGAGAAACGCCCGAAAGCTCAAGCTTCCGATCACGGTGATGACTGCAGGGCAGGATCATCTCATCGATCCGGCGGGCTATGAAGAGTTCAAAGGCCTTGTGCCCTCTGCCGTGTTCCATCCCTATCCCGATTCCAGACATGAGATCTTCAATGCCCTGGAACCCACAAGAAAAGCCTATTACAAAGATGTTCTCACAACACTTGACGGGTATCTCAATCATTAAGGAAAAGGAAAATGCCAAGTAATAACAACGACTTTTTTAAGACAAGTACAATAACAGCCTCCGGAAGACGGTTTATTTCCGATGCTCCCAAGGATTTTCACTACACCTCCTTTGAGACCAAGAATCTCCTTAAGGCCTACGCCCCGGAATCCGACACGCCTCTTTTGTACAAAAAGGCTGCACTGGTGGAGCTGGAGCCCCATCTTGTTTTCAACAAGGACAAGATAACGGTGAGCTTCAATATTTTCTCCGGACAGGGTCACAGCTATGTGCTCAAGGATATCATGGACCTTATTAAGGCCATCGATGAAAACGAGACCGTAAGCTATGGCAAACACCTGGAGTTTACCCACGACCTGTCGGCATTTTCAGATTCCTCAAAAAAGATCATAAGATTCCTTCGGGATTATTTCAGACACAAGCAGTCAGGGCTCTCCTATGCTTATTCCAAAGGACACAGCAAGCAGATCGAGCTCGCAGGCAATGAAATTGATGAGTTTTTCAAGTCCGTTGAGGGCGTTTATTTCGTCAACAACGACTTCCGTGCAAGATACACAGAGGAGCGGTTCCTGGATATAGTTCCCGTATTTCCTCCCATCGACCTTCATATCGACAAGACTCCGGGAGGCATCACCTTTGAAGCCAGCGCCTTCACCATGTTTGAGGGCTATTCATATATTTATTTCGAAAGAAGACGTAAGCTCCACATGATTCCAAGGATCGACGCGGA
Organism: Butyrivibrio sp. MC2021; assembly: GCF_000621605.1. GTDB lineage: Bacteria > Bacillota > Clostridia > Lachnospirales > Lachnospiraceae > Butyrivibrio. The sequence goes on from NZ_JHXX01000001.1 coordinate 1,002,783, forward strand.
GCCGGTCATTCCTTTCCTTAAGTTCCTGTCCGCAAGACGCACAGAGAACGAACTTTTTATCTCGGAAAAGGATCTTCCTGTTTTTTCCACAGGACTTCTGCCCGTTATCGAGGAGTATTTTAACGTGGGCATCGACGGATTTGAGGCCTCGAAATACTCTCCCGATATTCCAAAGTTCAAACTGTACATCGACATGCCCGAGAGCCGCAGGATCACCTGTGACATTCAGGCTGTTTACCATGAGGGAAAAAGGTCTGAGAAGACCTATCATATATTCAGAAATGAAGCCGAGGGCAATTCCGCTCCGGAGGATGAGGCAGGGGAAGTAAAGAGAAACCTCTACGCAGAGAATCAGACCGCCAAGGCTGTGAGCCCATATTTTGATAACCTGGACACAGAGAGCGGCGTCCTTGCCCTGAATGCCGCATCAGATGAGGATGACAGGCTCTATTCCTTTATAACCGATGACATTCCTTTCCTGGACAGCATCGGAGATGTGTATTTATCTGATGCTATCAAGTCCATCAAGATAATCAAATCCCCTAAGATCAACCTCGGGGTATCGGTGGTTGCAGATCTACTGCAGCTGTCCATTGTGCCTGAGGATCTTACGCCCCAGGAGCTGGATGAGATATTGTCCCGCTACGAAAGGAAAAAGAAGTATTTCAGGCTGCAGTCCGGAGATATCGTGGACCTTGCCGGGGATGAGATGGAGCTTTTGTTCTCCTTGCGAGATGGTTTGTCGCTTACTTCAAAAGATATCCTGGAGGGTCATGCCTCTGTTCCTAAATTCAGAGCTCTTTTCCTGGATGACCTCTCAGAGCAGAGCCAGGAGTTTTTCGGAACCCACCTGTCCATGAGCCGTGATTTCAAGGAACTTGTGAACTCTTTTAACGACGAAAAAGATAAGGACCTGCTGCCGAATAGTCTCGGGAAGGTCCTCAGGGACTACCAGAAGACCGGTTTCGAGTGGCTGTCCAAGCTTCGAAGAAACGGATTTGGAGGAATCCTGGCAGACGATATGGGTCTTGGAAAGACTCTGCAGGTGCTCTCCCTTCTTCTTTCTATCAAGGAAAAGAATATACGTGAGGGCAAAAAGAATAAGTGCTCTCTTATCGTGTGCCCTGCTTCCCTTGTTTATAACTGGCAGCATGAGATCAAGCGCTTTACACCGGAGCTTAACTGCGAGCTGGCGGTGGGCATAAAGCCTGACAGAGAGCGTGTTACCTCTGAGATTGAGGAGGAACACACTGACGTTATTATCACTTCATACGACCTTTTGAGAAGAGATATTGATTTGTACAAATATCTCTCCTTTGAATGTGAGATCATCGATGAAGCCCAGTTTATCAAGAATCCGGGAACCCAGGGTGCTAAGGCGGTTAAGAATATTAACGCCTCCTTTAAGGTTGCTCTTACGGGAACCCCCATAGAGAACAGGCTCAGCGAGCTCTGGAGCATCTTTGACTACTGCATGCCGGGATATCTTTTTACCTACAAGAAGTTCCATGATACTCTTGAGGGACCTGCTATTTCCGAAAAAGACGAGGCTGCCATGGAACGCCTTCGCAAAATGGTGGCACCCTTTATCCTGCGCCGTCTTAAAAAGGATGTGCTTAAGGATCTTCCGGATAAACTGGAAGAAAATATCTACTCTCCTATGACCAAGGAGCAGGCAGAGCTCTACAAGGCAAGGCTTCAGCATATCAAGATGATGGTGGAGCTTAAGAGCGATGAGGACTTTAAGAAAGACAGGATCGTTATATTGTCGGAGCTTACAAGGCTTCGTCAGATCTGCTGCGACCCGGCTCTTGTTTACGAGGGCTACCAGGGAGGCAGCGCCAAGGCGGATCTTTGTCTTGAGATGATAAAAAGTGCCGCAGAAAGCGGACATAAGATGCTGGTCTTCTCCCAGTTTACTTCCATGCTGGACAGACTTACGGAGCTTCTGAAAAAAGAAGGCATCGGCTACTATCTTCTCACCGGAGCCACCAAGAAGGAAGACCGCATCAAGATGGTGGACTCCTTCCAGGAGGATGACACACCTGTATTTTGCATATCATTAAAGGCCGGCGGCACAGGACTTAACCTCACCGCTGCGGATATCGTCATCCACTACGACCACTGGTGGAATGTGGCGGTAGAAAATCAGGCCACCGACAGAGCCCACCGCATCGGCCAGAAGAACGTGGTGACAGTATACCGCCTGATCATGCAGGATACCATCGAGGAGAGAATTATTCTTTTACAGAATAAAAAGAAGGAGCTGGCTGAGCAGCTCCTCGGAAGTGACTCTATGACTACTCCAAGCCTTACAAGGAAGGAACTCTTGGAGCTTTTGGGATAAAAATAATTATTTCAGGAAAATTCTCCATAAATGGCATTTCTATTTTTAACATATTCTTTAAGACGCGGAAGCCTTATGATTATTTTGCCACGGACTGAACCATCGATTATGCCCTTATCGATAAGTCTTTTTCTTGGCTCACTCCAATCGCTATGGCTCTTCTTAGTTTTCTCAAGAAGTTCCGTAGCAGACATAGAGTCTTTTTGAGCTATAAAGTTCATATACCATTTATCTCTTTCTTTCAGTTCGCTCCATATCTTGTCGTATACCTTTATTGCAAGTGCCTCATCTACTTTCGCCACAACTGTAGGTGTTATTGTTTTTGCTTTTTCTTCCCACATATATTTTCCGAATGCCTGATACGCAAAAGCATAACCCTTGGTCATAACTGCCAGTTCATAAGCTGTGTTATCTTCAAGATTTAAGGTCTTCTTGTAGTCTTCCTTGATTATACCTATGTTTAATGGTGTCATTTCATATTTTGGTGCTCTATATATAAACGAAAGTCCATCTGCGTTCTCGATACTTTCAATATCTTCATAAAGACCTGCAACTATCAAATAAAGAGGGTAGTCTTTCCTTATGAGGATCTGAAACTCCTGGATGAAATCAATGAGTGCATCCGTCTTTCTTGCCTCATCAATAAGAACCAGCACTCTCTTTTTTCTCCTTTTTATCTCTGCCATAAGTTTGTCCAATGCAACATCGATACTTGCAGCCGGACTCTTCTTCGATATATTAAAGCCGATGCCAAAAGCGGAAAGGTTTATATTTGCGTCTATAAAACTGGTAATAAACGGTACATCTGTATAAAGATTAGCCACAAGTTCATTGGTGATTGCAGAATCCGGCTTTAGATCTGCTATTATCCACGAATCATCTTCTCTCAGCTTTTTCTCGATTGCGGTAAGCATTACTGTTTTGCCGGTTCCTCTAACACCCGTTATCTTAAATGCCTGTTCTTCCACAAGATCACTGTTTAAGCTATCCAAGATATCCTCTATTAAAAGATTTCTTTCAATGTACTGATTGGGCATTCTGCCAAAATTTATAACGTATGGATTTCTTTCTTTCATATTTGTCACCCACTATAATCCAAAATAATTACTATACTCTACTATAATTCACTATAATACATCACATAACTATAATATACTATAATTCACTATAATTCAAATAGTATATATCATTAGGAATTTTGTGACTTTTAAAAGAGCCGGTTTTAAGGATCTTGAAATCGAATCAGGCGAAAGCTTCGCATAATAAGGTAAAAAAGACGATTCCCTCTTAGAACTTCGGGAATCGTCTTTTTCTATTACGCAATAAAAATCTGAACTGTTTATCGCATGTAGTCTTTGCTTAACGTCTTTGCAAGTGCTGATGTTCACTGTTCTTGCGTCCATTTGGTTCCTGGCACCACTTTTCTCAGAGCTTCAGTCTACAAATACATAAAAATCGCCGAGATAAACTAACGCTAGAGTGAAAAAATCTCTGTAAAAACGGAATAACACTGTATGAACGAGGTCTCCTAAGATAATTAACAAGCTGGATGATGGGAAAAATCCATTGTTCAGCTTGTTTTGAATATATGTACTCCCATTGCTTTTGTCAAGAATCATGTTAGAATGCATATTATATTCTAGTAGATAACTTAGAAAAATAAATCGTAGTTCATGGAGAAGACAGACTTGCAAACGCTACGCTTTTTGCTCGTATCCCTCGCTCTAAAGAGCTCGGTCAATTACGGTTCGTTAGGGAAAGACTGATTTACAGAATAGGAGATCATTGTGAAAAAGATAAAGATTCTAGGATTGGATTTAAAATGGTTTATCATTATCGCTCTGATTGTTGTGACATGCTGTGCCATGGACGTTTTGCCTGCGGGTATGGTCGGAGCATTTCTTTTTCTGATGATATTCGGTTCACTTCTGGATAAGATTGGAAATGTAACGCCGATTGTCAAGACCTTCCTTGGCGGCGGAGCGGTTGTCTGTATCTTTGGTGGAGCTGCACTGAACTACTGGCACATCATCCCTGTCTCCGTTGCTGAAAACTGCACCACATTTATGAAGGGCGGAGGATTTTTGGATTTCTATATTGCGGCGTTGATCACCGGTTCGATCCTCGGCATGAACCGTAAGCTTCTGATCAAGGCTGCGATTCGCTATCTTCCCTGTATTCTCGGCGCCGTTGTGGCAGCACTCGGACTTGTAGCCCTTTTTGGAATGCTTTTTGGCATGAGTGCAGGTGAATCCATCGCTTATATCGGTATTCCGATTATGGGTGGAGGTATGGGAGCCGGAGCCGTCCCGATCTCAAAAGTATTTGAGGGGGCGCTTAATATTCCTGCCGAAACGATCCTGAGCAGACTTGTTCCCGCTGTTGCTTTAGGAAACGCATTTGCCATCATATTCGGCGGCCTGTTAAACCGGCTCGGAAAAGTATGTCCGAAGCTCAGCGGAAACGGGCAGCTTATGAAATTAAATGACAATTCTTTGAAAGAAGAAATAAAGGAGCCTGAGGAAAAGACCATTGAAGATTATGCTGTGGGGGTTGTGATCTCCACGGCGTTTCTTGCCTTCGGATCGCTGATTGCCGCTTTGGTTGCAAAACTTGGTCTGAATATTCATCCCTATGCATGGATGATCCTGTCGGTTGCGATCATAAAATGCCTGGGGATCATTCCAAAACGATATGAAGATGCAGCCACTCTCTGGTATTCTTTCGTTTCGAAGAACTGGACGGCAGCTCTGATGCTCGGTATCGGGATTGCATATACGGATATGGGACAGATCATTGAAGCATTTTCTCCGATGTATCTTATACTGGTTCTGGTTGTCATTCTGGGAGCAATCATCGGCGCCGGTCTGATCGGCAGGCTTGTTGGTTTCTATCCGATCGAGGCAGCGATAACCGCGGGCCTTTGTATGGCAAATATGGGCGGAACAGGTGATGTTGCAGTCCTCATGGCTTCCCAAAGGATGGAACTGATGCCCTTTGCGCAGATTTCATCACGCCTCGGCGGAGCACTCATTATTTTGATGGCATCCATCCTCGTTCCAATCTTCTTCTGAGTCATAACAACTAAATATGAGGCATATTATCGAGAGACCAATTTTACTTTTATTGAAATAACCTATTATTGTAAATAGAATGACAAGGATATGCTTACATACAGGATTTATTGCGATAAATCATAATAGAAAAGGCAGGCATGCTACTGACTGATGACGAACTGAATATGGTGAATAGTAACGCGACCTTCGGAGCTTTTCAGGAGCCAAAAGGTCGCGTTGACTTTTTCAAACAAGCTTTATTTCCATGCAGAAAATATTGTAAGATCCCTTACGGAAACGGTGTGATCTGTAACATTTATGAGCTCACTGCAGGCTCTGCAGAACAGGTTCGCAAAAGCCTCTGCCGTGCTTCTTTCATAAACGCCGGCATCGTATCTTACCATAACAGCAAACTCGTCTCTGCTGTCAAGGATCTCGAGATTCATTTTGTTGTTACAGGCCGTTTGTTCGGACGGCAGTTCATATACTGCACTTACTATATCGTTTGATTCGCCATAATCCCAAATATCACCCTGGAATATCAGACACAGCAGATCCTCACCATAATAAGACCCTGTTTCTTCCCAGTATGATACCCTGCCATGTGCGATACCGTCCCTGATCTGAGCTGAGACTTCATTTAGCGTCCATTTGGTTCCTGGCACCACTTTTTTCGGCTTGGGGAAATACAAATTGCGAGACATTCGTACTGTGATGATGATTTAGGAGCACTTAAGATAGTCGGTCAGGCGAGTGCTCTGAACAACGTGAAATGAGCCTGACCGGCTAGATGAAGTGCCCTAAATCACTGAGCAGGCGAAGCGAGTAATTTGTGTTTTCCCAAGCCGCGACAAGTCCCCGGGCAGTTGCAGCCTGTCACATACTTCCCCCAGGAATATTTCTATTACCCTGCTGCGGAAGGAAGATGGGAAAATAGAGAGGGCTGCACACAAAAATGTGCGCAGCCCGAAAAATCAGTTGAGGTGCCAGATATCTCTGTTGTATTCGTTTATAGTTCTGTCTGATGAGAAGAAGCCAGCCTTAGCAATGTTTGTAAGCATCATCTTCTTCCACTTATTTCTGTCTTCGTAGTCAGCGAAGATCTCATCCTTCTTGGCGATGTAACTCTCAAGGTCCAGAAGAGTCATGAACCAGTCCTTATTAAGGAGCTCATCATGAAGTCTCTTGAGGTTCTCCTTGTGGCCTACCTTAAGGCACTGCTTGCTTACGATGAAGTCTACTGCTTCCTTGATCACCTTGCTCTTCTTGTAGTAATCCTTGGAAACGTAATCGGCCTTCTTGTAGTGCTCGATAACTTCGTCTGCACTTACACCGAAGATGTAAATGTTGTCATCGCCTACAAGCTCGTGGATCTCTACATTAGCACCATCGTCTGTTCCGAGGGTTACAGCGCCGTTAAGCATGAACTTCATATTACCGGTTCCGGAAGCTTCCTTGGAGGCGAGAGATATCTGCTCTGATACATCGCAGGCAGGGATAAGTCTCTCAGCATAGCTTACATTGTAGTTCTCTACCATAACTACCTTCATGTACTGGTTAACATCAGGATCGTTGTTGATGATCTCCTGAAGAACAAGAAGAAGGTGGATGATGTCTCTTGCAATTACATAGGCAGGAGCAGCCTTGGCACCAAAGATGAAGGTAAGAGGTCTTGAAGGCTTCTTGCCGCCCTTGATCTCAAGGTATTTATGGATGATGTAAAGAGCGTTCATCTGCTGTCTCTTGTACTCGTGAAGTCTCTTTACCTGAATGTCAAAAATGGAATCGGGGTCAACCTCAACTCCCTCGTGCTCCTTAAGGTAAGCAACCAGTTCTTCCTTTTTGCCTCTCTTGATGGCTTCAAGCTTATCAAGAACTTCCTGATCATCTATGTGGTCAAGGAGCTTCTCAAGCTTGTTGGCATCCTTCTTAAAGCCGTCGCCGATGGTCTCTGACAGGAAATCTGCCAGCGGATGGTTACAGGAAAGAAGCCATCTGCGGAAGGTGATACCATTGGTCTTGTTGTTGAACTTCTCGGGATAAAGCTTGTAGAAGTCATGAAGCTCACTGTTCTTAAGGATCTCAGTGTGGATAGCTGCAACACCGTTGATGGAGAAGCCGTAGTGGATATCGATGAAGGCCATGTGTACCTTCTTCTGCTTGTCGATGATCCAAACCTTGGAATTTCTCTTATACTTGTCGCGGATTCTCTTATCAAGCTCCTTGATGTAAGGAACAAGCTGAGGAACAACCTTCTCAAGATACTCAAGAGGCCAGGTCTCAAGGGCCTCTGCCAGGATTGTGTGGTTGGTGTATGCGCAGGTCTTGCTTACAACGTTGATGGCCTCGTCAATATTGAAGGCCTTCTCCTCAACCAGGATCCTGATAAGCTCAGGAATGATCATGGTAGGATGTGTGTCATTGATCTGGATAACCGCGTGGTTATGAAGCTCGTGAAGGTCGTACTGACGCTCCTTCTGCTCTCTTAAGATAAGCTGAGCCGCATTGGAAACCAGGAAATACTCCTGGTAGATTCTAAGGAGATTGCCTGCTTCATCAGAGTCATCCGGATAAAGGAAAAGTGTCAGGTTCTTATCTATCTTGGTCTTATCGAAGTCAATGCCCTTCTTAACAAGGCTCTCATCGATGGATTCGATATCAAAAAGGCGAAGCTTGTTAACACCGGTGTCATAGCCTACGATGTTCATGTTGTAAAGGCGGGATACGACCTTCTTGTCACCGAAGCAAACATCAAAGGTAGTATCTGTCTTCTCAAGCCAGGACTGCTCTTCGATCCAGTCGTTCTTCTCTGCATTCTGAAGATGATCCTTGAACACCTGCTTGAAAAGTCCGAAGTGATAGTTAAGACCGATACCCTCTCCGGCAAGACCAAGAGTTGCGATGGAATCAAGGAAGCATGCTGCAAGTCTTCCAAGACCGCCGTTACCAAGAGATGGCTCGGGCTCGCACTCCTCGATCTGAGCCAGGGACTTGCCGTTCTTCTCAAGAATGGCCTTAACCCTGTCATATACTCTTAAATTTATAAGGTTATTGGAAAGAAGCTTTCCAATAAGGAATTCCATTGAAATATAGTAAACCTTCTTCTCCCCGTTATATACTTCCGCAACATCCATAAGGCGTGTTGTCATTTCAAGAAGTACAAAATAAGTCTCGCGGTCTGTAAGTTCCTTAAGGTCCTTGCCAAACTTCTCATTGGCAAGCTGTTCAAGCTGTTCTTCAAGATTAAGAACCAGTACGTCTCGCTGCATGTTAGTGTGCTTTGACATTTTCTTTCTCCTCTCGCTATTAAAACAGTTTTACTGGAAAACGTTTTCTTTAATCGATATACCTACTCTACCATAGGAAAACGTTTTCCGCAAGTTCTTTTTCAACAAACTCCATTTAACGGATAATATCCTCGTATTTAATTCTTACAAGAGTATGGGGAATGACCACTTTTCTGCCCTTCTCCCCGCTCATGAGTCTGTCCAGCTCCACAAGAGCTTCCTCTGAAATCTTCACAAAGTCCTGTTTCACCGTATTCATCTGTTTGCCTGCATAGCCCATAAGAAGGATTCCGTCAAAACCACATACAGGTCTGAAGATATCCATATCTATGAGGGCTTTCATGGCACCGATGGCCATAAGGTCTGAGGCACAGACAACACAGCTGGCGTTCTTGGCGAATTTCATGGTGATCTCTCTTGCCTTAAGCTCGGAAAAGCCGCCATTTCTTACGGTGAGCTTGAGCTTTTTCTCGGTGCAGAGCTTCTTGATGCCCGCAAGCCTCTCTGCGGTGACATAGCCATTCTCCTCTCCGGCGATATAAAGGACCTTCTTACATTTGTTTTCCGTAACGGTCTTCTTGGCTACGTCATACTGGGCTTTTTCCTGGTCTACACTGACTGAGGAAGTGGTGTCATTCACCATGGGGGCGTCGATGACCACCATCTTGAAACGTCCGCTGTCAATGAGCTTATGGAGGACCTTGTCCTTGGTGGTAAGCCCGTAGACAATGATGCCCTTAATGCCCTGGGAGGCAAAATAGCTGGTGACCTCCTCAAGGTTCATGTCCTCTATCATGGAGGTAAAAACTGTGATGACATCCAGCTGCATCTCTTTGGCCCTGTGAACGGCTCCGGAGATGTACTGCATTCCGATCTCATCACTGGCCTGAGTCTCAAGATTAAGCTTGATAAGAAGCGCAACTCTTCCTGTTTTCTTGGAAGACAGGGTCGCTGCCACAGCATTGGGCACAAAACCAAGTCTTTCCACCACATCATTTACTTTTTTCCTGGTGGCTTCACTTACATTTGGATAATTGTTCAGTACCTTGGAAACCGTGGAGATGGCAACTCCGGCTTCTTTGGCAACATCTTTAATGGAAACCATTTATTCTCCTTTTTCGTTCAAAAATGTGGAAATCGTTTTCCCACAGATACTATAACTATAAAATCTATGGCGTTCTTTGTCCACTTAATATTTTATTAACCATAGAAAAAGGACAGCCCTGAAAGCCAGAGCTGTCCTAGATTTTCGAGTTTCCGATGTTTTTATAAAGAGTTCATTATATAGTTCCAGATTCCGTTATTTTCTTTGGGGCTGTAATGGATTCCATCTGAATCAATCTGCAGATTGGAATAAACATAGGAGTACATATCAATGACCTTCACTCCGTGATCTGCTGCCCAGGCGCCGATCTGCTGATTAAAGCTCACCATGCTGTCATTCTGATAAAATGGGCTGTCCCCCTCATCAAGCCACTCGCTCTGGGTGGGGCCAACATTACAGATCACAAGGTTTATTCCCCTGGAAATAAGTCCCTCATAGGCTGCCTTATAACTTTCAATATTCCTGTGATCGTTGCAGCCAAGCCAGGTGATCACCGTATCATACTGTCCGTCATAGCGATTCAAAAGCTCTGTCATATAGTCATAGCCCTTGCAGTTCTCTGCAAAAACTCTTGCATTTCCTACATTCAGATCATAGATTTCATAAGCTTCTCCGTTAAAAATATCAACGGTCCTGGAATCACCGATGAAGATTATCCTGCCATAGTCCTTCTTTTCCTCCACCGGAGGTGCAGTTGTTTCTTCCACCACAGGAGCGATGCTTGATGCTTCACTGCTGCTCTCCGCTTTGGGAGCTTCCGGGGCTGCGGTTGATGCTTCCGCTGCGGCGGGCTGTTCTTTTGAAGATGCTGTTTCCGCCTTCGAAGTAGCCGTAGATGCCTCCGAAGCAGCTGATGATGCCTCTATGGCAGATTCCTCTTTGGAAGCTTCCAAAGGCTCTGTTGTGATCTCTTTAGTAGCTTCTACAACACTCTCTTCTGCTTCCGGAACGGAATAAGCTGAGCTTGCCTCCACAGAAACTTCGCTCTCCGCATTCTTGCCACATCCTGTAAGTATAGCCAATGAAAGAATCAGGGCTGCTACAAATCTTTTTTTCATAAAAATCTCCAAATTTACTTATTTCCTGCTTTTTTATCCCAGACCTCCAGATCCGTTCCTACAACTCGGGAGGTAAAAGGTGTACCATCGTTCTTCTCAAAATGCTCCCGGGCCAGCCTTACATATTTAAAACCAATGTACAAAAGAGGAATGTTGCAGTAAGCGATAAGAATATTGGCAAAATCTGACAGATCCCAGAGGGCTCCCAGATCCATTCCAACTATGGAAGTAAGCATTCCAAAGCAGATAACTGCAATATCGATAACACGGATCACATTGATAAATGCCGCATTCTTACTGATCCTGTTTGCACAGATCTCGGAAAATGACATGAATCCGAGAAGGCAGGTAAAGGCAAAAAGTCCGAAGCAAAGGGATACCAGCAGTGTCACTACACTGTTAAAAGCGGTTCCCGGTGTGAGCTCCGAAACAGAAGCCAGGTACTTGGGAAGCTTGCCAAGTTCAAACCAGGCATCCGCTGAATCGGTCAACCACACTCTTCCCATGATAACAACAAATCCTGTAAGTGTACAGATAACAATTGTATCAAGAAAAACTCCAACCGCCTGAACGCAGCCCTGATCGCAGGGATGAGCGGCATCAGAGGCCGCTGCGGGCATGGTAATGGTTCCCTGTCCTGCTTCGTTGGACATAAGGCCTCTCTTAACGCCCTGCATGAGAGCAACACCAAAGGCTCCGCCGAATACAGCTTCAGGCTTGAAGGCCTCTGTAAATACCGCATAGAAGAACCATGGAATACGGGTAAAATTGATAAGTATAAGAACCAGTACGGTTAACACATAGACAATGGCCATGATGGGAACCAGTACATCCGTTACCTTTGAGATTTTTTTAGTTCCTCCAAAGGATACGGCTACAGTTGCAATGATAACAATGGCAAAGCCGATCCAGTATACCGCATGGGTTGTGGGAAGCTCTGTTCCGCTGACAATGCTGGCGATCTGTCCCATGGCTGAAACAGTATTAAAGCCCTGGGCAGGGAAACAGAGGATCGCATAGATGATATACATAAGTGACAAAACTACGCCCACCACAGCTGAGTTTTTAAGAAGTCGTCTTCCGTAGAAGGACATACCTCCGATATATTCGCCGTTCTTTTCCTCTTTGAATATCTGGGAAAGAGTGGATTCCACAAAAGCGGTAGCCATGCCGAAGAAGGCTGAAACCCACATCCAGAGAAGGGCGCCGGGTCCGCCTACAGAAACAGCACCGGTAACTCCGAGAATGTTTCCGGGGCCTACTCTCATGGCTGTTGATAAAAAGAATGCTGCCAAAGGAGAAATTCCTGTCTTGGCCTTGCTGTTCTTGAGAACCTCGATGCCGTGCCTGAATTTACGAACCTGAATGAAATTCAGTCTGATGGTGAAGTAGATTCCTGAACCTATCAGCAAAATAATTGCCAATGTAAAATTCCCCAGGATTGGTATATTGGCATACCACTCGAAATTCGTCGGAAAGTCCCAAAAAAGGTCCGACACTACCTGAATCCTCCCACATACTGCCTGTATAAAACTTAGCAATCCTTCCATACTTTTCCCTCCCTTTTCTTTGGTCGATAACTCCGCAGTTTTCCTTAGTTTCATTATACGCTTTGTGTACGGAAAATCGTGCGGAATTGATGCGATGAGGTATGGAAAATATGGCAGATCATAGCTGTATGGCAATAATGGACAGAAAAAAGGGAATCCATTTCCGGATTCCCTTGAATTTTTATATTAAATTATCTTGCAACTGCCTTAGAGCCTTTATGTCTTACGATCTGTGCTCCGCCGCCGGATTTGATGGTATCCTTGACAAAGTCATTCAGGATCTCTTTGTAATCTGTCTTACCGTCCTTATCGAAATCTCCTTCAAGAGCCTCGAACTCATCATCTTCATAGCAGATAGCCATGCAGTTGCCATCTTCATGCTTAAGTATGAGGGTAGTCTTTGCTCCCAGGATAACCTTGGTATATTCGTAGTCCTCGGACTCCAGGAATCCTTCTATATCTGCAACGGCACCGGAAAGCGCATCTGCTGCCAGAGCCATCTCAAACTCGGAAGGCATCTGATCGGCATCATCCATAACAGGAGGTTCCTCCAAAGCAGGAATCTCTTCCATAGCAGGGATTTCCTCCACTGCCGGGATTTCTTCCATTGCAGGCATCTCTTCCATGGCTGGCATTTCTTCCATGGCTGGCATTTCTTCCATGGCTGGCATTTCTTCAGGAACAGGCTCCGTAAGAGCATCTACTTCCGCATTGAGCATGGCGTCAAGATTCTCTGCAGGAGTTTCCGGTGCAGGCATTTCCTCAATAACAGGCATCTCAGGCATTGCTGTTTCAGCGGGAGCCGCATCAGCCGCCATCATGGCTGCTATCATTGCATCAGGATCTGCCGGTACATCCTCTGCCGGAGCTTCCGCAGCTGCAGGAGCTGCATCCGCTGCCATCATTGCCGCGATCATCGCATCGGGATCTACAGGAGCTTCTTCCATGGCAGGCGCTTCAGCAGATACTTCCACAGGAATTTCTTCCATGATCGGCATCTCTGCCGGGGCCTCTGGGGGCACTTCCTCCATAACAGGCATTTCGGCAGGGATATCCATTGGAATATCGACCGGAACTTCCTCCGGTGCAGGGGCATCTCCTGCTGCCATCATTGCAGCAAGGACAGGGTCTATATCTGCAGGAGCCTCTTCCATAGCAGGCATTTCTGCAGGAGCATCTACCGGTATATCTGCCGGGATGTCGACAGGAATATCTGCGGGAGCCTCCTCTATGACAGGCATTTCTACCGGAGCATCTGCAGGGATATCTGCCGGGATGTCGACAGGAATATCTGCAGGAATCTCTTCCATAGCAGGCATTTCTGCAGGAATATCAACAGGAATATCCGCAGGGATATCTGTCGGGATATCCATAGGAATATCAGCCGGAGCTTCCGCAGGAGCCGGCGCATCTCCTGCTGCCAGCATAGCTGCAAGAACAGGATCTATATCCGGAGGTGCCTCCTCCAATGTGGGCATCTCCGCAGGGATATCTGCAGGGAAATCAGCGGGGATATCAGCCGGGGCTTCCGCAGGAGCTTCTCCCGCTGCCATAGCTGCCATCATCTTATCAACATCCGTAGCGGTCTCGGCAGCTGCCATTGCAGCCATCATTGCATCCACATCCACCGGTGCTTCCGCCGGTGCCTCTTCTGCAGGTGCAGGGATATCTGCCGGAATATCTGCAGGGATATCCGCAGCCGGCATTTCTCCCACAGGAGCCTCAGCCGCTGCAGCAGCCATTGCTGCGGCCATAGCGTCAGCGGAAGCCTGTTCCGCGGGACTGGCATCTGCTCCGCCTGCGGCCAGAATATCTTCAATATTCGGAATATCCATAATAGGTTCAGCAGCCGGTTTTGGAGGTGCCTTGGGCTTAGGTTCCTCCACAGGAGCTGGTGTCGGCTCCGGAGTTCCCTCTGCCTGCTTCATAGCAGCCAAAAGATCATCCACATTGGCAGTAGAAAGATCCTGACCATTAAGAATATCCTGAGTGCTCATGCCTTCCATGCTACTTCTCCTTTCGGTTTATCTCTAAAAATAATATTTTTTCGCACATTTATTAGACCATAAAACGTCTAAATATATTATCCGCTATAAGCATTAGGATTTACAGTAAATTTTCTATAAACTATAGGAATATTCTAATAATTTCCCGATTGGGTTATACTATAATCAGACATATTCATCGCTAGGGGGGTATTTATGGGAAGAAATCACGAAGTTGTCACATCACATGACCTTTTGGACAGACATGGAGAACTTACAGAGCCCGGCTGGAGCCGAAGCCTTATTCAGCGCTATGACAGAGCCATGATCAAGGCTCCCAAGTGGCGCATCAAGGAATGGGATTATTACCTTGTGCTCAGCAAGGATTTTGCAGGGGCCTTCACCATCTCAGATGATGGTTATATCGGCCTTCAATCCGTATCTCTTCTTGTCTTTGGCGACAAGCCCTGGGAGCATACAGAAACAGTTTTAAACGCCTTCCCTCTGGGAAAACTCTCCCTACCTTCAGATTCCTCCATGGGAGACACTGTCTATAATGATAAAAGGCTTCAGATGTCCTTTAAGATCGGCGGAGGCAAGCGCCATATCACCTGCTCCTTTGACAACTTTTATGAAAACAAACCCTTTAAATGCGATATAGTACTGGAGCAGCCCGCCATGGATTCCATGGTCATCGCAACTCCCTGGGATAAGAAGCACGCCTTTTACTACAACCAGAAGATAAACACCATGCGGGCCTCAGGCTACATGGAATACGACGGAAAAAGATACGAATTTAACCCCAGAGCCGATTTCGGAACCCTGGACTGGGGCCGGGGCGTATGGACCTATGACAACACCTGGTACTGGGGCTCCGGAAATACAGATATAGACGGAAACAGCTTTGGATTTAATATAGGATACGGCTTTGGAAACACCACAGCCGCCACTGAGAATGTGCTTTTTTACAATGGAAAGGTCCACAAGCTGAATGACATAACCTTCCACATTCCGTCATCAGGCTACACTGATCCCTGGAAGTTCACCTCTTCAGACGGGCGCTTTGAAATGGACTTTGTACCTGTACTGGACAGAGCCGCATGCCTGGATTACAAACTCATTGTCTCCGACCAGCATCAGGTCTTCGGAAAGATGACAGGAAAGGCCATTCTGGACGATGGCACAGTTATAGAAGTCAAAGATATGATGTGCTTTGCAGAGAAGGTTCACAACAAATACTAAGCAAAAATATTGTGAAGTTCTAACTCTGTTATCTTGCCAATGCTGAGAGAATGTCGGCCACCACTTCTTCCATGCTGTGGTCCTTCTCATCTACTGTGATGTCCGCATATCTGTCATAGAGGACAGTTCTCTCATTGTAAAGAGAAATAAGGGACTGGCCGTCACGCATAACAACGCCCCTCTGCTTAACATCCCGAAGGCGCTTGGTGAGGTTATCCATATCCACCTTGAGATAAACCACTCTTCCGATATTCTTGTAGTGGTCCATGGCTTCTTTGCCGTAAACAACGGAGCCTCCTGTGGCGATAACAGTCTTCTGGGCCTCGATACCGGCATTGACCCTGTTCTCAACCTCGATAAAACCGTCGATCCCCTCGGTCTCGATGATCTCAGAAAGCTTCCTGCCTTCCTTTTCCTGAATCACAATGTCAGCATCCACGAAATTGTATCCAAGAATCTTAGCCAGAATAACCCCAACGGTACTCTTACCTGATGCAGGCATTCCGATCAAAATGATATTGTCTTTTTTCATAAATATTCTCCTCTAAAAAAATAACTGTCCTATATAATACAATATTTATTTCTTAAGTTCAAAATGGGGGTTAAGTTTCCGGAAATTCCACCGATATATAGAGTAGAAAGGAGGAAGATATAAACATGATGAACAATCTTCCTAAAAGATAAAGTACCGTCACTGCGGCAGGCTCCCGGTGGCGGTACTTTTTTGTCTTAATTTATTCAGGTTTACTCTCTTGCGCTCTTGGATGCCACCTTGTCCTTGTACATTTCGGCATCGGCGCGTTTGAAGACATCATCCATGGAATGATCTGTGGCGGGATTAAAAACAGCCATACCAAGAGCTGCTGAATAGCGCTCCCAGGCATCCCTTGTCTTATCTGAGGAGGTGTATTCATATACCTCTTTCAGCTTTCTGAAAAGCACATCCCTGTTGTCATAATCCCTGTTTTCCAAAAGAATTACAAACTCATCACCACCGATCCTAAATACCGGTGAATGATCATACATGATACAGATCTCATGGCAGGCGCCGAAGATATAATCGTTGCCATGCTCATGGCCAAAGGTATCATTTACCTTTTTAAGATTGTTAAGATCCGCCATAACAATACCAAATCTGGCTCTTCCGGAATTGATATCCTTGTCCACTCTCTCTTTTACCTTGTCGTACCAGGCCTTGTTCTTGACGTGGGTAAGGGCATCCTGATAAGCCAGCATATCCATGTGGCTCACCTGGTTCTTCATAACCTCAACTTTACCCTCGGCATCCACGATATTCTTCACATAAGCCCTCATATCCGTAGACATCTGAGCTACGGCATTGGAAAGGGACTCCACTTCGTTCTGGGTGTGTATGGCAGGAGCTTCATAACGGAGCTTCTCGGGATCCTTCTGCTCATGGGATATCTTGGCAAAAGATACAACGCTTTTTTCCAGCTTGCTTATAGGCTCCGTGATATTTCTTGTCATCCAGGAAAGGAAATAGCCCACAAAGGCCACACCAAGTACCACGATAAGCGCTACATTTACAACGGTATACTCTCTTATGGCCTGCTCAACTTTATAAACCTCTATATCCACGCACAGAACCGCAAAAGTCTCTCCATCTGAGCCCTTAAGGGGCATCAATGCTGTATAGTCATAGCCCCACCTGCTGAAATCCTTAAAAAAGGTGAGCTTATCATATTTCATGGCATTAAAGTATCTCTGAATCTCAGCGGCATCATAATCCTCCTCTGACACTGAGCCAAGATAATAGCCATCAGGCTCGTAAAGTCTGCCATAGGCAGTATCAGCGGAAAGAATATTCATCATTCTGGGAGGGTCAACGCTAAGAGGCATGACAATATAGAGATAATGGACATTAAAGTCCTCCATTATCCCGTCCATGAAGGCCATAAGTTCCTTGAACTTCTCAGACTCTTCCTTGGTCTTAACGCACTGTTCCAGATCCTCCATATCGATATGGTTATAGACATAATTGATAATGTCCTCCATACGCTCTTCATAGGCATGATAAAGAGATCTGTTGTAGGTCCTGAAGGTCAAGACACTGAGAACCAGACACAGCAGAATAATAAAGGAGGAACAGCCCAGAAATATGCTTTTTTTCAAAGGTTTTTTGTTTTCTTCCATTCGTTAACCTTATTATGCACATAAATTGACGTATAGTCGTTCTTACACAACATTATTCTATCATGTTATCTTCCTCAATATCTAAAAAAAAAATAAGGATGTATTAATTATTTATAACAATTAATACATCCGGTCTTTTAACCTGCAAAAGTATTCTTGGTTCCACATTTCGGACAGGTTTCTTCGCTCTTTTGAATATCAACATTGAAATTTCTGTGGCACTTGCAACAGGCCACCATCATAACCTGGCGCCTGGCGCCCCTTGAAACTGCACCTCCAACAACCTGTTCAAGCTCACTTTCCGATAGATTCATCGCCATTTTTCTCCCCTCCTGAAAACTAACTATAGAAAATATTATAACAGTTATTTATACGAATAACTAAATCCCACGGCAAAATTAAAAAGGGCCCGCACAAAAGTGCAGGCCCAAAAGAAATCCAAGATTATGCGTTAACGATCTTGCCAAAGTCAGGCTTGAGGGAAGCGCCACCAATGAGGCCTCCGTCAATGTTAGGCTTTGAAAGAAGCTCAGCAGCATTGCCGGCGTTCATAGATCCGCCGTACTGGATGCGAACTTCATCAGCTGTAGCCTGATCATAAAGCTTTGCGATGAGCTCACGGATAAGTCCGCAAACTTCCTCAGCCTGATCAGCTGTAGCTGTCTCGCCTGTTCCGATAGCCCAGATAGGCTCGTAAGCGATAACAAGCTTCTTAACCTGGTCAGCAGTTACGCCTGAAAGATCCCAGGTGATCTGTCTCTCGATCCACTCCTTGTAGGTGTCAGCCTTACGAAGTGCAAGGGACTCACCACAGCAAAGGATAGGTGTAAGACCTGAAGCAAATGCCTTCTTAACCTTCTGGTTAATAAGGATATCGTTCTCTCCGAAGATATCTCTTCTCTCTGAGTGACCGATGATAACGTACGTGGCGCCTGCATCCTTAAGCATAGGAGCAGAAATCTCGCCTGTGAAAGCGCCGCTGTCTACAATGTAGAAGTTCTCAGCACCAACATGTACGTTTGTACCCTTAACAGCCTCAGCTACAGGTACGATATCGATAGCGGGTACGCAGTAAACTACGTCCACATCATCATTCTTTACAAGATCCTTAAGCTCTGCGCAAAGAGCTACTGCCTCGCTGGGAGTCTTGTTCATCTTCCAGTTTCCGGCGATAATACGTCTTCTTGCCATTTTTTAATCCTCCAACATTAGTTACGATCGTCAGCAGCATAAACACCGGGAAGCTTCTTGCCCTCGAGGAACTCGAGAGAAGCGCCGCCACCTGTTGAGATGTGGCTCATCTTGTCAGCATAGCCAAGCTGGTTAACAGCAGCTGCACTGTCACCACCACCGATGATTGTTGTAGCCTCTGTCTCAGAAAGAGCCTTAGCAACTTCCTTGGTACCATTAGCAAGAACAGGGTTCTCGAATACGCCCATAGGTCCGTTCCAAACTACAGTCTTAGCAGTCTTAACTGCCTCTGAGTAAAGAGCGATTGTGTTAGGTCCGATATCAGCGCCTTCCATGTCTGAAGGAATCTTATCAGCGTCAACAACCTTAGTAGCGATTGAAGGATCGTCGATAGGATTAGGGAACTCGTTGATGCAAACTGTATCGATAGGAAGAAGGAGCTTCTTGCCGGCCTTCTCAGCCTTCTCCATCATTTCCTTACAATAGTCAACCTTGGTCTCGTCAAGAAGTGACTTACCAACTTCGTATCCCTTAGCCTTAAGGAATGTGTAAGCCATACCACCACCGATGATAAGAGTATCGCACTTATCAAGAAGAGTGTTGATAACGTTGAGCTTGTCAGCAACCTTAGCACCACCGAGGATAGCTACGAAAGGTCTTACAGGGTTCTCAACTGCATTGCCGAGGAAGTCGATTTCCTTCTGCATAAGGTATCCAACTGCGTTGTTGCCGCCCTTTTCCTTGATGTACTTGGTAACAACTGCAACAGAAGCATGTGCTCTGTGAGCTGAACCGAAAGCATCACATACATAGTCATCAGCAAGATCAGCAAGCTCTTTTGCAAAAGCCTCACCAGCCTCTTCAGGCTTGGTCTCTTCCTTGCCACGGAATCTTGTATTCTGAAGAAGAACTACATCTCCCTCGTTCATTGCCTCAACTGCGCCTGTAGCTGCAGCTCCGGTAACGTTGTAATCGTTAACAAACTTAACATCCTTGCCAAGCTTCTCTGAAAGTCTCTTAGCAACAGGTGCCAGGGACTCGCCCTCGTTAGGACCATTCTTAACCTTACCAAGGTGTGAGCAAAGGATAACCTTGCCGCCGTCCTTGATGAGCTTCTTGATTGTAGGAAGAGCTGCTACGATTCTGGTCTCGTCTGTGATCTCGCCGTTCTTGAGAGGTACGTTGAAATCGCAACGAACAAGTACGCGTCTGCCCTTTACGTTGATGTCATCTACTGACTTTTTGTTAAGTGACATTTTTTTTCCTCCTGAATTCATAATTCTAGATTATTATATACACTACTAAGATAGAATATCGCTTGCGATATTCCTGCGCCGAGTACGGATGCTTTAGCATCATCTTCCTTTCGCACGAGTGCGCATCTAACATACCTATTTTCATGTTTTTATATGAAAAATAGGTCCGGTCCAATAGGACCGGACCTCATCTAAAAGACTATTTGATAATCAGAGGTTATCAGCCAAGCTCTGCAAAGTACTTGATTGTTCTAACCATCTGTGATGTGTATGAGTTCTCGTTGTCATACCATGAAACAACCTGTACTTCGTATGTATCATCATCAACCTTGTTAACAAGTGTCTGAGTAGCATCGAAGAGTGAACCGAATCTCATACCAACGATATCAGATGAAACGATCTCGTCTGTGTTGTATCCGAATGACTCTGTAGCTGCTGCCTTCATAGCTGCGTTAACAGCTTCCTTAGTAACGTCAGCCTTCTTAACTACAGCGAAGAGAAGTGTTGTTGATCCTGTAGGTGTAGGAACACGCTGAGCAGCGCCGATAAGCTTGCCGTTAAGCTCAGGGATTACAAGGCCGATAGCCTTAGCAGCACCTGTTGAGTTAGGAACGATGTTAACAGCACCTGCACGTGATCTTCTGAGGTCGCCCTTTCTCTGAGGTCCATCAAGAATCATCTGGTCACCTGTGTAAGCGTGGATTGTGCACATGATACCTGACTGGATAGGAGCATAATCATTAAGAGCCTTAGCCATAGGTGCAAGGCAGTTTGTTGTGCAAGATGCAGCAGAAATGATCTTGTCGTCCTTTGTAAGAGTCTTGTGGTTTACGTTGTAAACGATTGTAGGAAGATCGTTTCCTGCAGGAGCAGAAATAACAACCTTCTTAGCGCCGGCATTGATGTGTGCCTGTGCCTTCTCCTTAGATGTATAGAAGCCTGAGCACTCAAGAACTACGTCTACGCCAAGCTCTCCCCATGGGCAATTGTTAGCATCGGGCTCTTTGTAAATCTTGATTGTCTTGCCCTTAACTGTGATTGTTCCAGCCTCGTCGTCAGCTGTTACGTCATCCTCGTGACCTACTTCTACATAGCGTCCCTGTGATGAATCATACTTCAAGAGATGAGCAAGCATCTTAGGGCTTGTCAAATCGTTGATAGCTACTACTTCGTAACCTTCTGCACCGAACATCTGTCTGAAAGCAAGACGACCGATACGACCAAAACCATTGATTGCTACTTTTACTGCCATTTTAAGTTCCTCCTAAAATGAATTTATTTAATTGGTTGCTGTTCCTAATCAAACTAAATTGATAATTTTTTATCAGCACTTACAATTCTAATAAAAAACAGCGCATAAATCAAGTAAGAATAGCAAAATATTTACGGATTAGTTATACTAAAGAAAGCAAAATCAAGGAAAAAAGTTAAATTGTCTATCAATAAATCGTCAATACCCAAATAGAAAGGCGTTTTCATATGATCCTGGCTGACTACCACATGCACTCATCCAACTCGGGAGACAGTGAGACTCCCATGGAGGAGATGACCCTTTCCTCCATAAAAATGGGACTGAAGGAGATCTGTTTTACGGAACACATGGATATGGACTTCCCTCTCCTTCCGGGACTTCCTCCGGATCCCTTTTTACTGGATGTGGAAGCATATAAAAATGAACTTACATATTATAAGGAAAAGTTTGCTGATAAGATAAACATAAAATTCGGCATCGAAATAGGCATGCAGGAGCAGGTGGCCTCCGAAAACACTGCCCTTATCAAGACCCACGACTTTGACTTTGTCATCGCATCCCTGCATCTTCTTGATCACAACGACCCCTACTACGGAGAATTCTGGGGCGGCAAAAAGGTGGAAGACGTCCTTCGCCACTATTTCGAAGAAACCCTGAAAAACATAAAGCTCTTCTCCGATTTCGACGTTCTGGGACATCTGGACTACATAGCCCGCTACGTTCCGGAGGGGGATCACACCTACTCCTATGAGAGATTCAAGGATATCATCGATGAGATCCTGAAGTATCTGGCGGATAGCGGCAAGGGGCTTGATCTTAACTCCAATGCTTTAAAGAGCTTTTCCTACGGTAATTCCAATCCAAGTCCCGAGGCCATCGCAAGGTTCCGGGAGCTCGGGGGCAAAATAATCACCTTTGGCTCAGATGCCCACACTCCCGAGGGAGTAGCCTCAGCCTTTGATCAGATGAGGGATATCGCTCTGAATGCAGGTTTTACCGAGTACTACACCTTTGAAAAACGAGTACCCACAGCCCACAACTTGTAAATAAAAAAGAAACTTTTTCATTCCTTCCTTTATTCAATTATCGAAATATAGTAAAATAATATTCATACACAGGAGGGGAAGTCTCTATGAAGCAGGACCACTATAATAAGAGTATGCGGACGAATATCTACAGCTCAATATACTTACTCAAGATCGTTTCTCTTGGTATTCTTATTATCCTGACAGGTATTCTCGCATACGTTTTCCATATGGATAAACAGCAGTACCACGAATTATCGGAGGGACCGACTCCGGTATTTCTTATTGTGGTGGCCGCCTGCGTCATCTTTTTTATAATATCCATTCTTGTTGATTTCTTCATTCTTCACCGCACCGCATCCATAGGAAGGCGCCTTAACAAATTGGCGTATATCGACAAGCTCACCGGTCTTCCCAACCGCTACAGCTGTGACCTTCTTATAGACAGCTTCAATGATCCCGTGAGGCTCTCCAATGCGGGCTTCATCCTTCTCCAGATAAAAAATCTCGTATCCGTCAACAAAGACAACGGCCACGATAACGGCAACTGGCTCATCTCCGAATTCTGCGCAATACTGGAGGATGTATCCGAAAGCTACGGCTACGTGGGCCGAAACGGTGGAAACGAGTTCATCATGCTCATAGAAAATTGCGACAGCACTGCTGCCGATATGTTCCTTTTAGATCTTACAAAAAGAATCCACGGTTACAACGAAATGAACGTGGGCACGCCCTTAGAGGTTTCCTACGCCCGTGTTTTGAACTGCGATGAGCACAAAGAAAAGATATCGGAGGTAATTTCGCTGGGATATAAAAAGCTCAGAGAGATGCCTCAGACTCTTTCGTGAAAACATGAAAAAAAAGACTTTTTTCCCGAGAAAGAATATAAATACGGCACGGCTCCTTTCGGGGGTTATTGCCTGCTCTATGTTACTTCTGTCCGGCTGCAGCGGAACATCCTCTCCTCTTGATGCAATTGTGAAATCAGGGGATACTTCGGACAGTGAGACCCTTGAAAAGGGAAGCAGGGATAATACCCCTGTTTGTCTTATGCCCGAAGCCCCGGGATATGTGGTCTACAGCAATGACTACACCAGAGTTGATGCTTCAAATGTGGCGGAAGGCTACGTTGTGGTCTGTTACACAGGGGTCTCGGAAAAAGTCAAACTTCAGATAACAGGTCCTGATGAAACCACCTATACTTACAGTCTCACGGTGGATGTCCCCACCGAGGAAGTTTTCCCGCTCCAGTCAGGCGACGGGGAGTATATGGTCAATGTATATGAAAACATTGAAAAGAATCAGTACACCATGGTCTTTACCCAGCCTATTCAGGTGACCCTGAACGACGAGTTCAGGCCCTTCCTCTACCCCAACCAGTATGTGGCCTTTGATGCAGGAAAAAGGGCTATCGCAAAGTGCGCAGATCTGTCCTACTCCTGTAACAACGATCTGGATGTGGTATCAGCGGTTTACAACTATGTAATAAACAACATCGAATATGACTATGAGGAGGCAGAATCCGTACAAAGCGGCTACCTGCCGGACATTGACGAAGTTCTTGCCACCAAGAAGGGAATCTGTCTTGATTATGCGGCCCTCATGACCAGCATGCTAAGGAGCCAGAGGATCCCCACAAGAATGGAGGTGGGCTACGCCGGGACAGCTTATCACGCCTGGCTCAGCACCTACATCGAAGACATCGGATGGGTCAACGGCATGATCCAGTTTGACGGCAAGACCTGGTCGCTGATGGATCCCACCTTTGCTTCAACCACCGACACAGAAAAACTCAGATCTTTCATCGGAGACGGCAAAAACTATTCCGTAAAATACATCTATTAATTATTTTTCCGGAGGCAATATGAAAACCAAAGCCACACTCAAAAAACTAACCAGCTATGAAATTGCAAATTTCTGCAGACAGATGGCACTTTTGATAAAGGCCGGCATATCTCCCGCTGAGGGCATTGAGATCCTGATCCAGGATCTTCATGACAAGGGAAGCCTTAAGCTTCTTCAGCAGATAAGCCAGGTGCTTCTTAGCGGCGAGCAATTCCATGTGGCCCTTGAGATGAGCAAGGTGTTCCCCGACTATGTGGTTCACATGGTCACCATCGGTGAGGAATCCGGAACTCTGGACACCGTAATGGAGTCCCTGGCGGATTACTACGACCGTGAAGAGAATATCGAATCCAACATAAAAAGCGCCGTGAGCTACCCTCTCATCATGGTATTTATGATGCTGGTGGTGGTAGTGGTTCTTATCGTCAGAGTCCTTCCCATCTTCGAGCAGGTTTTTGCCCAGCTGGGAACCAGCATGAGCGGCTTCTCACAGTCACTGCTGAATCTGGGAACTCTGCTCAACAGATATTCCGCAGGCCTTGTGGTATTTCTGGTGATACTGGCAGCACTTTTCATCTTCTTCTCCTCCACCTCCGCAGGTAAAAAGTCCTTCAGATCCCTTCTTACAGTCTTTGGGCCCACCAAGAAACTGATGAGGGAACTGGAAAGCGAGCGCTTTGCCAGCGGTATGGTACTGACACTGTCCAGCGGCATGGACACCTACGAAGGCCTTTCCCTGGTGGCCAAACTGGTGGAAAGCGAAGAAATGAAGAATAAGGTTGAGTCCTGCAGAAACATGCTTATCGACGGAGACTCATTCCCGGAGGCCCTGGAGAAATCCAAGATCTTCTCATCCTTTTACTCACAGATGGTTTATGTAGGCTTTAAAACCGGCTCCATGGACGCAGCCATGAAGCAGATTGCCGAGAGATTCGAGCACGAGACGGAAAGAAAGATCTTCTCTCTCATCTCTGTCCTTGAGCCCACCCTGGTAATCATTTTGTCCGTTATCGTAGGAATGATACTTCTTTCTGTAATCCTTCCTCTTATGGGAATAATGTCCACCATTGGATAATTCGGGAGAACGCTTATGTCAAGATTCGAAGACAAAGATGCCTTCAGCATCCGCATATCCGACAGCGCATACAGGATACTCTCTCTCTTTATCTTTACCATTGTAGCGGTGCTGTTCTTTATCGCCGTGGATGAGACCGGAAAGGTAAATGTAAGAAAGCAGCAGGAATCCTTGGAAAGCGCCCTGTCAAGGGACATCGTTCAGTGCTATGCCATTGAGGGCAGATATCCTCCAAGCCTTGAGTACATGGAGGAGCACTACGGCCTTGTTTACGACAAGGAGATATTTTTCGTTGATTATCAGCCCATCGGGGCCAATCTATATCCTGATGTAACTGTTATTTCTATCGGTGGCGAAGGTTAAGGAGCTTCTTAGATGGATTTAAACGCTAAAAAAAGCCATGCAATCGATACGGTATTTGTCATATGTCTGATGTTCCTTTTTATCCTATGCGCAGTATCAGTCATAGGAATAGGAGCCAGCATATACAAAAAGAATGTGGGACAGATGACGGACAATTTTTCCCACAGGATATCCTGCGCCTATATCACAGAGAAAATAAGACAGTCTGACGAAGACGGCGCAGTTTTTACCCAGGAACTATTTGACAAAAACGTCCTGGTGCTTCAGGAAAAAAAGGGTGATGCCCTTTACGATACCTTTATTTACGATTATGACGGCTATCTTATGGAGCTTTATATAAGAGACGATATCAAGACCTTTTACCCACAATCGGGTCAGAAAATCCTTAAAATCAGCAGTTTTGACGTGCGGGAACAGTCTGATACCGTCATAGCCGTTGATATAGTTACCGAAGACGGAAACAGAAACAATCTTTACATATCCAAAAGGAGTATGAAGGCGCAGTAATGAACAGGCGAAGCAGTTCAAAAATCAGTTTGTTCCTAATGGAACTTATAATCGCCATCCTGTTTTTTTCCCTTGCAAGTGCAGTTTGTGTAAGGCTTTTTACTTCTGCCCATATTCTCAGTGAAGACAGCATCAACTTAAGCAACGCCGTGACCTGGTCCCAGAACCTGGCTGAGGCCTTCTACGGAAGCAAAGGACAGCTCAAGGAAATGGAAAAGCTTTACCCGCAGGCTTTTATCAGCACTGACGACACCATGGACAAAAATACAGTTATCTTGTTCTTTAACGCTGAATGGGATTTAAATGCTGAGGGTCTGGTGGACGCCTCCTACGAAGCAATTCTTGAAACCGAAAGGATGTCCGCCCAGGAAGCCTATGCCGATGTCAACGAGTACGGAGTTGAACTGGTGGGGGATGCCATAACAGGAAGAGTCGCTGTGATCGACCTAAGAGGCACAACACAGGTATTTTCCAGTATTCCCGATAACAATACAAGAATAATATACACCATGCCGGTGGATGTATATATAGGAAAGGAGGATCAGTGATGGAGCAAAACAGACAGACTCCGGCTCACGTGGGCAGCGGATCGATACTGCTGATCTTCACGGTGCTGAGCCTTATTTCCTTCTCTGCTCTTACCATGGTAAATTCCAAGGCTGACTACAATCTCAGCTATAAACTGGCAGGAAGGCAGGTGGCCTACTACAATGCCTGTCACCAGGGAAATGCTTTTGTGGCAGCTGTAAATTCCGGGTATACCCAGGGAGAAGAAAATGGTATAATAAAGAAAAGTATACCAATAACCGACAACCAATCTCTTAATATTACGTTAATGTCGAATTTTTCAAAAAATACAGACAATTCGAACAATAGTTATATGATTACCGGTTGGAAGATAGTAAATTACGAGAACGACGGCTATGATTACACACTTCCCGTGTATACAGGCGGGTGATAATTTTAAAACAATTTCCCTAAGACTTTATCAAATTTTAATTTTTTGCATAACGATTTAACGCATATATTTAGAAATCCGTGGTACAATAGATTATGTACTGAACAACTAATTCAAAACACAAATTGCTTAATTTTTCTTAGCAACTAAAAATACTTATTGGAGGTTCAATATGGGAAAAAGAATACTCATTACCGATGACGCCGCTTTCATGCGTATGATGCTTAAGGATATCCTTTCAAAGAACGGATATGAGATTGCCGGCGAAGCTGAGAACGGTAAAGTTGCAATCGAAAAATATAATGAGTTAAAGCCCGACCTTGTAACTCTGGATATCACAATGCCCGAGCTTGATGGTATCGGAGCTTTAAAGGGAATCAAGGCTGCAGATCCTAATGCGGTTTGTATCATGTGTTCTGCTATGGGTCAGCAGGCGATGGTTATTGAATCTATTCAGGCCGGAGCTAAGGATTTCATTGTTAAGCCTTTCCAGGCTGACCGTGTTCTTGAGGCTGTTAAAAAGGCTATCGGATAATATCCGAACTGCCCTGTCTCCGAGAAATAATATGGTCTTGTCGGTATAACCGGCAAGACCATTTTTTGATTGCTTAATTTATTTAAAATTCAATTACTCGTTGGTTTTTACTTTCTGAAGAGCAAGTACGCAGATAACGGAAGCAATAAAGAATTCAGCAAGGCACAGGATCGCATTTCTAAGCCCCAGCCTCTCTCCCAGGATTCCGGTAAGGGCGGTGAAGATAACTCCGCCTATGCCTGTAGCCGTCGTTATCATGGCCGTAGCGGTGGCTTTTCTGTTGGCTGAATAATCAAGCATGACATTGAGTACACAGGGGTAAATGGCGCCGCAGGCAAAGCCAAGAGGTATGCAAAGGATAAGTACCGCCCAGGGTGAATTCATCCTTGAAATAATGGCTGTGATGCAGGGAATTGCCACTACCGCAATCAGAAGGAGCTTTCTTACATATTTTGAAAAAACGCCCACCAGAACTCTTGAAGGTATCATAACAACCCAGAAGATTGACAGGGCCTTTTTACCGAAATCGGAATTAAGAACATCTGTAAAAAGCGTATCTATAAAGAAGGCAAAACCGTTCTCGAAGCCTACATAAATGCACATTACAACGCAGAGGAAAAGAACTCCCGCAATGATGAATTTTCCTTCTGCCTTGGTCTCTTCT
Source organism: Butyrivibrio sp. MC2021 (assembly GCF_000621605.1). GTDB lineage: Bacteria > Bacillota > Clostridia > Lachnospirales > Lachnospiraceae > Butyrivibrio. The sequence goes on from NZ_JHXX01000001.1 coordinate 1,031,238, forward strand.
TTGATCTCCTCCTCTTCTTCCGTCCTCATTCTTCCATAGAACATTACACCCAGGAAAGCCACCACAGTACCTATGAAAAGCACTATGAAAAGAAGCTGCCATCCGCCGCCCCTGCTGAGGTAATAATCAACCACAAGAGGCGCCACGAAAGCTCCAAGAGCGTACATGGAGGTCATGATTCCTATCTTAAGCCGTCCGGTCTTCGGATAGCTCTCAGCCAGAGCTGCAATGGAGATAAACTGCAGCGCACTGGTTGTAAGTCCCAGGAAGAAGATTCCGCCTATGAATATGGGCTGGAGGCTGCTGCAGAAAATAAACAGCGCTGCTGTGGCCTGAAGTCCCATGAGGATAAGGATGCACTTTATCTTGTTGGTCCTGTCAGCCCAGCTTCCCAGGATGATGGGTGCCAGCATGGTGGCAAAAAGTTCAACGGATGCGAATATTCCCATCTTGGTCACGGAGAGGTCGTAGGCCTGGCCGATGGAATATAAGCTGGCCTGATAGCCCCCGGCTTCGAAGCCGTTGATAAATATTATAAGGAACAAGAATAGCCATAGAAGATTTTGTTTTTTCATGGTTGGTATACTTATCTCCTTTTCGCAAATAATGGTACATTAATTTTATCATTATTTGCGGTATTGAGATATTATAATAGCGATATTTAAGAAATATATAACAATATATCAAGAATCACAAAAAAAACGCCAAGAGCCTGATGTATTAAGGCTTTTGGCGTCTTTAGTTGGTATTAAAACTGTCAAAGACAGGATTTTATCAGTGAAATTACTATTAAATCACGATTAATTTTGCATTTCTTATCGTATGCTAAATCTGCTTAGCAGCTCATTGATGGATATAGCTGAATCAGATACGGAATTTGCAACATTCTCAACACCCTTTGATTCATCAGCAATCTCCTTAGCACTTACTGCCAAATTAGCTACAGTAGCTGTTATTTCTTCAGAACTAGCTGACTGTTGCTCAGATATAGCAGCAACACTTGATGCTATATCATTTACATTTGCCATCATTCCAATCATGTTGCGCATTGTGTCTGCTGTACTATTGAGCTCCTGATTGATCTTACTAAAGCTATCTCCAGCTTTTGAAACTGCTCCACTACTATTGGTAATAGCCTCCATATTTGCCTGAGATTTCTCGGCAAGATCTTTAATAAGATTTGTGATCTCTGCGATAATATCGCTGATTTCTTTAGCAGCTTCCTGGCTGTTTTGAGCCAGTTTACCGATTTCATCAGCAACAACAGCAAAACCTTTTCCGGCTTCTCCGGCTCTTGCAGCTTCAATACTTGCATTAAGTGACAGAAGGTTTGTCTGCTCAGAAATAGAATCAATCATCTCAACGATTTCAGTAATCTTATCTGCAGAATCTCCTACTGTAGAAACCACATCATTCATATCACTCATGGAAGATGTTATTACTTCCATATTCTTCTGAACATTGCTCATATCATTCTGTCCAACTTCAGCCTGATCTACAAGACTTAGCATTATCTCATTTGTCTTATTTCCATTATCGGTTAATTCTGCAACTGACTGTGCAAGCATAGTTGCATTATTAGCAAGTTCTCCTACTGCATTTGAAATATCATCCATTGTTGTCTGGATTTGTTCCATCGATTTAGACTGCTCATTAGCTCCTTCAGTCATCTTACTTGAAGCATCCTTTGAAGAGTTTGAGTCAAATTGTAGTTGTTCCGCTCTCTCCTGTATATTAGAAATTGTATCATTCATTACTTGAACATAATTTTCCATTTCTTTGCTGATAAGACCAATTTCATCACCTTTATCTTGAGGCATCTGCGTAGTAAAATCCCCTGATGAAATCTTAAGTATACTATTAGAAAGACTATTAACAGGCTTAGAAATAACTCTGCTTATTGTGATCAAAATAATAACTGTGATTATGAAAATCAATGCAATCATTGCAATCATTGCAATAATCATAAATCTGTTGGATGATGCCAAAACATCATTTACAGGAACAGAAGAAACCATATTCCAACTTGTACCCTGAATATTATAGTAGCAAACATAATATTCTTGTCCGCTTAACGGATTTTTTATTTTTGTAACCGCAGTACTACCGGAATCAATATATGCTTTAACGCTAGATAGAAAAGCATTTCCTGATTCAGATATTTTTTTACCATTTAAATCCTGATTAACATAGCTGATAATGTAATCCCCGGCAAGTATTATAGAACTACCTGTTTTCATGGGAGTATATTTTGATGCTTCATTCTGAATATCACCAAGGAAAACGTCAACAGCACAAACTCCTTCCATTCCATTATAAAAACTGTTCTGTCTTACAAAAGAGACACAAAGCTGCCCGGTAGATGAATCAACATAAGGATCAGATTCAATAAATGTCTCATGTCCTTGTGCAAGTTTATACCAATCTCTTTGTGTAGGCTTCCAGTCAGGAGCCTGTATGGTATGATTGGCAAAAACATAAGTATCATCCTCATAACCAATGTAAATTCCTGAATTGTTAATGATTGTGTAATTTGTAGAGGGCTCAATATATTTTAGAATTGCTTCCTCATCTTCAAAAGGAACCTGTTCCATGGTATCACAATATTGACCAAATTTTGCCAACAGCATTCTGAATCCGGTTCCTATATTGTAAGCATTAGTCTGTGTTTCAGCCTGAAGATCCATAAGAGATACATCTTCAATTGTAGCTTTAGCATTGAATGATAGAATAAGAATAATTGCAACTACTCCAATGATAATCACAGGCAGTAAACACATCAATAATGTTTTTCCAATACTTTTTTTTACACTCGAATTGTTTTTTCCATTATTTCCAATAGTTGAAGCTGTTCCCATTTTTACCCTCCATTTATAAATGTATTAATAAACATTATTGTACGTAGATTCATATATAAATATATTTTACAAGTATATAATAAATAATAAATTTATCCATAATTAAACTTTTGTTAAACTTGCGTAAATAAACGCTTTTTTTGAATCTAAATTCGTCTGTTTTTTATTGCACGGGAGTTTGAAACCTAAATCATATCAAAAATAGTTGCAGAAGAATCGGATTTTATCCAGTCTGAAGTTTTTAAGAACAGCAACTATTTTGGTAAAAGAAATGATCGAATACTTTACTACGACTGCTCTAACTTCTATTTCGAAATTGAGCAAGAAGATGGTAATAAAAAGGTTTCTGCTGCAGATAATCACCTATTCGCCCAAATATGCAGCTTATCAAAAGGCAATCAGGGAAGCTCAGGTACAACGTGCCGAGGCTATGATCAACAAAGGAAAGCTAAAAAAGCCCAGGCAGGTGGCCCGGGCTTTATATTAACTGATTGTGAAGCGCTGGAGGTTTTCATTGATGGTGTCAACCGCATCGGATACAGATGACGCCGCATTGGCAACCAGCTCTGAGGATGAAGCAACACCCTGGGCTGCTTCTGTTACGCTCTCAACGTTCTCAGCGATCTCCTGAGTGGAAGCTGACTGCTCCTCGGATACGGAAGCCATATTGGTGGCAACATCATTAACCTTCTCCATCTGCTTAGCCATCTCAGCAAGTATATCGTTGGCCTGAGACAGCTCTGTTGTGATCTCCTGGAAGGTTGTGGCCGCTACATTAACTGTCTCGGCACTGTTGTTGATAAGGGTTGTATTTGTCTCAGACTTCTCAGAAAGAAGCTGAACCTTCTGGGACATATCCTTGATGATCTCACCGATCTGGTTGGTAGCATCGGCGGAGTTCTGAGCAAGGGTTCCGATCTCTGAAGCAACAACCGCAAAGCCTTTTCCTGCCTCACCTGCTCTTGCAGCCTCGATGGAAGCGTTAAGGGAAAGCAGGTTGGTCTGGGAGGAAATGGAATTGATAAGGTCGATGATCTGTGTGATCTTCTCTGCTGCCTCATCAACGTTGGAAACCGCATTGGCCATATCCTTCATGGAATCTACGATATCGGACATACCGTTTGCCACATTGGACATATCGTGCTGTCCGGAATCAGCCTTTTTAACCAGTTCGTTCATGGAGCTCTCAATAGCCTGCTCCTGCTCTGTTACATTGGCAACGGTCTGGGCAAGGATAGTAGCGTTCTCTGCGACCTCGGTAACAGCCTTGGCCATATGCTCAACATTTTCTTTGATCTGGCTCATGCTTGAGGACTGGTTGTTAGCTGCTGCCTCAAGGTCCTCAGCTGTACTCTTGGAGGTCTGGGCATCTCCCTGGAGCTTGCCGGAAACATCCTTGATCTCTGAAAGAGAAGTCCTCATTCCGTGGATAAACTCACCCATGGCTCTGTTCATATATGCAATCTCATCATCACCCTTGGCAGTGATATCAACGGTAAAGTCACCGCCGGAGATCTTTTCAATATTATCAGTAAGCGCTGTTACAGGCTTCTTGATCATCTTGCGAAGAGCCTGAGCTATGATAATGATAACAAGGATAACTGAAACAACCGTAACGATAAGCAGAATATAAACAAGTCTCATCAGTATAGCAAGAACTTCGTTCTGCTTGGCGTAAAGAACTACGCTCCAGTCGGTTCCGTTGACACCTGAGGTTACCGCATACCACTTTGTTCCTGCTGCTTTAATAGGCTTTACTACTTCCACATCATCTTCTCCCTGGGCAGCTACAAACTCGCCGATGGAAACGATAAGGGGATTATCTGTTACTTCTGATATATTCTTTCCGCAAAGGCTTGGATCATCTTTAAAGGAAAGGATAGTTCCGCCCTTGGTGATCATCATGGCACCACCGGACTGATATACTTCAACTTCATTAAGCTTTTTCTGGGAATCGGACATGAACAGATCTGCAGCAAAGCAGCCCTCACGGCCATCCTTGAGATGAACATGTCTTATAACGGTAGCGCACAGCTCGCCGGTAACATCATCAAAATAAGGCTGATCGTAGTAATAGAACCAGGAATTGTCATAACCTACAGCCTCCACATACCAGCCGTGGGATGTGACATTTTCCATGACATAATCCGGAGCATTGGGATAAATGAAGGTTTCGTCATTAAGAGCCAGATAAGCTCCGGTAGGGAGCATTTTGTATCTTCCTACAGTTCCGGCCATATACTCCATGATGGCATCATTGCTTTCAAAGTTGCTCTGCTCAACCGCATCAGCAACTGCGTTCAGATAATAGAATGTGGCAGTAAGCTCCTTATTTACCTGGGATGCACTGGCACTTACCTGATTGGTCAGGGAAGTATCGATAAGATCCTTCACCATTCCATAGCCAAAGCCTATTACAAGTCCCTCGGCAATAAGAATGCTGGCTATTAAAAGCACAACAAACATAATCGAGATTCTTACGCTAATGGCCTTTGTAGCTCCTTTTTTTGCATTGTTCTGCTGATTACTCATTAATTACCCTCCTATTTATCACTTATAATTTTATGCCCCAAGTTCATTTATGATTTCCTGGTAATCCCGTCTTTCAAAGGCAGCCTTAAGTTTCTCGAATCTGGCCTGTTCTGCCTCGGGAATGATATAGTCACCAAGATCCTTGAAGATGCCCTCTACACAGACCTCGTCTTCTATTTTGGCGCTGTCCAGAAGGGCCTCGTAGGCACTTTCAAGAATAAGTTCATCCGCCACAGGTCTTTCGACCACATCAAAATGCTCCGCAAGCTTTTCTTTAAAGCCCAGATAATTGCTCATCATTACTGCGTGGTTATTTTCAATGTACTCGATATCCCTCTGCTTTCCGGCATCCTCCAGATGTCTTGCCTGCTCCGAAAGTTCAGGAATACCCACCAGCTTGGCAGAGCTCTTAAGAGCATGAACCTTGATGGTATAATTGTCGTAATCCTTGTTGTCATAGAAGGACTGTATCGCTTCGCTGTTCTCATCAATGGAATCGTAAAAGATCTTGAGTACAGCCAAAAATGCATCCTCAGAGCCACTGTTTGTAAGAGCCATCCTTACATCTATGCCGCCGATGGTCTCATACCATTTTTTAGGCATTTCCACAGGAGCTGGCTCAGGCTCTTCTTTTACTTCCTTCTCTATGTCTTTTCTCTCTTCCTCGTCCTCATCAAGGGTCGCACTATCTCTTCTGCTGTAGTTGTCATCCGATATCAGTGAATCCAGATGGAAGCTCTTGTCACTCTTATCCATATATAAGAGACCAAAGGTTCCCATGCCGCTGTTTACAGCAATGGCTGCAGATGCCTTCTGGAAGAAGATATGCTTAAACGGAAATCTCTCCTTAACCTCCTCAGCGATCCAGCTCAGTTCCTCTTCAGTCATTCCTACATAGGCGATCAGAAGAAGCTCAAGATCAGGATCCGCCCCCTTGGAAAGGATCTTTTTAATATATTTGTGATAACAAAGCTTCTTTTCCCCCATGAACACCCAGCCCATGGTGAAGATACTCTTTTTTATCTGCAAAAGAGGTCGCATGTTGAGTGTGGCCATGATCTTATGCATTCTCTCACTCATGTAGCCGCCTCTTACCATGAACCTGGTCTCAGCCACAACGAAGCTGCAGTGCATCCTGCTCTTTATCTTCTCCAGCTCCTCTGTGATCCTCTCCACGGACTGATTCTGCTGTGCCATCTGATGGGCAGCCATAACAAGGAATCCCATGGCACTGGACAAAACTCCGGAATCCACAACAGTTACATTATCAAACTGCCTTGCGGCCTTGGAGGCTCTGGCGTACTCCTCACTCATACTTGGAGTTATGGAGATATGGATGATATGATGGGCCTTCTGTAGCCTCGAAGCAAAGAATTCTTCAAAGTCTCTGGTCTTGGGCGGTTCAGACCACACCTTGCCCTCCGGTGAATACATGTAGTACAAAAGCTCGTCCGTATCAGCTTCCACATTGTCATAGAAGGTTCCTGCATCCGTATGCACCAGGAAAGAGATAACATCAAGCTGCATCTCCCTGATAAGACTGTGAGGCAGGTCGCAAAGACTGCTGGTGGTGATGAGCACAGGAACTTTTCTCCTGTAACCCTTGGAAGTATTAAGCACTTCGTGAGACAGATCCAGACCGGTTTTTCTCCTGATCTTATACTCAGGAAGAATATTCAGCATGGTCTCCTCAAGCTGTTTTCCGGAAACCGGCTTTAACAGATATCCGTCGAAGCCGCTTCTTGCATAAAGCTCTTTATTCTCTCCACCGGCGTTGGCGGTGAGCACAACTACCGGTGTATTATTGTTAACCTCTTCCTTCTGTTTACGAAGTCTGATAAGGCAGTCGATTCCATCCATGCCCGGCATGAGATGATCCATAAAGATCAGGTCGTAGCGGGTATTGGCAGTCATATAAAGAGCCAGATCTCCGCTGCTGGCCAGATCTATCTGAACCTCGGTGCTGGCGATGAGTTTTCTCTCAACCTCAAGGTTCATCTCATTGTCATCCACAATAAGAATCCTTGCATCCGGTGCAGTAAAGCTGCTCTCAAACTGCTTGGCTGCTGTTGTGCTTCCGAAGTTGGCGATGCTGAGATCCCCAATAGGTGTAGGATTGGTAACTCCCTGCCACAGGGACACTGTAAAGGTTGTACCCTGGGAATACACACTGTTTACACTGATGGTTCCTTCCATCAGATCCACCAGCTGCTTAACAATTGAAAGTCCAAGGCCTGTACCTTCAATGTGCCTGTTCTTTTCCTCATCCACTCTCTGGAAAGCATCAAAAAGATAGGGCAGGGACTCCTGTTTGATTCCCATTCCCGTATCAGTTACGGAAAAGATCAGATGTGCCTTGTCCTCGCTGATCAGTTCTTTTTCCACATGGAGAGTAATTGTACCCTCGCTGGTATATTTAACCGCATTGTTAAGAAGGTTGATAAGGATCTGTTTTATCCTGACCTCATCACCGTAAAGTTCCGAAGGTATAGTAGGATCGATGTCCACCTCAAATTTAAGGCCTTTTTGCTCTGCTCTCAGCCAGATCATGTTGACGATCTCGGAGGCCATGGAAGACATGCTGTAGTTCACCGGAACAATGTCCATTTTACCGGCTTCGATCTTACTGAGATCCAGAATATCATTGACCAGCGCCAGGAGCATTCTTCCTGCACCCTGAATATTTGCCGCATCCTTCCTGATCTCATCGGAGGCGTCATCCTGCCTTAGTATGATCTCATTCAGACCCAGGATGGAATTTATAGGTGTCCTGATCTCATGGCTCATACTTGAGAAAAACTGATTCTGACTTCTGTTAAGTTCCTCTGCCCTTTCAGCCTGCTTCTTTGCTCTTTCACTCTCAATGGAGAAGATCAGCTTCTGATATCTGAGCACGGCAAAAGTGGAAAGACCTACCAGCACAACGGAAACCATTGCGTCTATGCAGAACATTGCATTGGTATGGACGATAACAGTATCCGGATAATGGAACCAGATAGCGTATTCTCCTATGGTTATGGCCGTAAGGATTATCATCATAGCTATTCTTATGGAGCCCGACAATAACATACCGATAAACATATAGCTGAAGATAACCCAGAATACACCACCGCCTCTTGGGCCGCCGCCGTAGAAAAAGAGAATTGGGAGTACCACAAAGACAAGGGCTATGCATTGGGTGATAATGCCCTTAAAAAACCTTCGGGTATATACGCTGTATCCTGTGGCAATAGGCACTGCAGCGATCATGATGGCCAGTGTCACAATCTCAACAATATGTTCGCCCCCAAGGATATCAAATATCAAAGCTACGATCAGGGCAGTCTCTCCAAGAAATGCCAGCATGACCATAGTTCTCTCTTCATAACTAATGCTTGGGTCTCTTAATTTCTCGCGGAATAATTCGAAAGCTTTCCTCATGATGCGCTCCTTTCCACGTACCTGACGTATTTGGCGGGAAGGAGTCTCTTCATGACTCTTTCAAATTCCATAATATCAATGGGCTTGGCAATAAATCCGTCAAAGCCCTCCTTAAGGAACATCTCTCTTGCTCCACTGATGGCATTGGCAGTAAGAGCAACAATAGTAATATTGACGCCCTTATCAAGTCCCAGCTGTTTTAATCTCTTCATGGCCTCAACGCCGTCCATCTCCGGCATCATGTGATCCATGAAGATAATGTCATAGTTCTTAGCCCTGAATTTATCAATGGACTCCTGGCCGCTGGCCGCTGTTTCGGTTATCATGCCGTAGTCCCTGAACATTCCCTGGGCAACCACAAGATTCATAGGCTCATCATCCACGATAAGAGCCCTTACGCCGTCAAACATAGGGCGCTTTTGCCTGTCATCGAGCATGAGATCCCGCTCGGTGGTCATACCGTTAAGAACCTTGGTAACAGGAAGTCCATATATCGGCTTCGGAATAAGAACCAGATTGCTGTTCTTTCTGGCATGAAAGCTTTCAGTTACAGCGACGCTTACCACTGTTCCACTGGCAGCAAGATTGTCAAAAAACGCACTGTTTTTCAAGTATTCCACATCTCCCATGAAAATGTGGGATACTTCAATTCTTCCCATAAGGTTCTTGATCTCGTCTATGCTATAGGCAGAATACAGATTTACCTTGATGCCTGTAGCCAGATTTACGCCCATCTGACGATAAAAATCTCGAACTGCAGTAACCTTATATTTTTCAGGCAGCATATGGAAAATGACGTTCTTAACATTATCCGGATTGACACTGAGACAGTTAGCAGCATTATCCACTTCCTGAGGAACGCAGAGCCTTACTGTGGTTCCTCTTCCCACCTCGCTGTTAATGGTGACAAAACCATTCATGGCGTGGGCAAAACCATAAACAACGCTGAGACCAAGGCCTATTCCGCCACTGCTTCTGTTTCTCTCCTTATTGGCCTGATAAAGTCCCTGGGACACATAGGAAACTTCCTCTCGGCTCATACCCTTTCCGGTATCGGTAACCTCCACCGTAAGGTTCACACCGTATTCTCTTCTTATAGCGGATATCCTGATGTAGATACCGCCGCGGGCAGTGAATTTCACAGCATTATCAATAAGGTGCCTCAGCATCTTATGAAGCTTTTTGATATCTCCCTTCATGGAAACAGGGACCTTGGGATCAAGGTCCACCACGATCTCCAACTTTTCCTTGTCATCCCTTAGCCTGAAGTTTGAAATTACATCATTAACAAGAGAGGTGATCATATACTTGTCCCTCTCTATATATACATGGCCATTTTTAATCTCGGTATAATCCTGGATATCCTCGATCTGTCTGGAGAGACGAAGTCCCGCATCTCTGATGGCGGTCACATCCTCGGTCTCCTCCTCCTTAAGGATAAGGTTGGAAATACCGTTTACAACATTAACAGGGGTTCGAAGTTCATGGGAAATATTAACAAGAAAGTCATCCATATCCGCCAAAGAAGCCTGCATCAGCTTGTCATTGGTTTCAATGAATTCCATAAGCTTTTTCCTTTCAAGCATGATCCATCTGCAGACATAATGGACTGAAACCACAATTACTGCGTGAAGAACAACTTTGGAAATGTTCAGGACATCCAGTTCAATAGTGTGATAGTATAGGGCAAATACCAGCTGTACAAACAGAACCAGAAAATACTCGATCAGGGTAAAATTAAGGACAGCCACACTTCCCAGAAGGGAAAGCGCAACAGTAAGAAGCACATTGGCTATAGCTATATCAAAAAAGCAGGACTCATGAACACCGTGAAAGATAGCAGACGCAAAGCTGAGCAAAAGAATGACATTCTCTCTCATTTTCTCCTGTCCATACTGAGAAAGATGCATTACCCACAAAGTTATAACACCAAAAATAAGAAGAGGCGGAACCCAGAATTCCCATTTTTGGATTACACTTTCAATAGTAATGCCAACGATGCATATAGTGAGGATCAGAATGATCTTGGTATGCACACTCGTGCGGTTCTTCATATTTTTTTCACCCTAAAAAACGAGACAAATGCAAACAACTATGCATAATAAATTATACGTTTTTGAGTAAACAAAATCACGATTAGACCACTTTTTTCATGATTTTTATGATAATTTAATAGTCTGTCCGATCTCAGGCAGGATAATCTTTCCGGCATGGTCGGAAACCAGCTGCTCAGGTCTGAAGCTGTGAAGCGGAACCAGGATCTTGGGCTCTATCACATCCACTGTATGTCGCAGATAATAGGGCTCCGCATGGCCTCCAAGGCCGCATCTTTCAAAGTTAATGCCCAGGTTCTCAAGAAGGCTGTAGAATTTCGCATAGGAGGGGTCATAATCTCCCAGGGGCGCCCCGTCCATATGAAGATAAAGTGAGATCACACTCTCCAGCTCAAAGAGCTCATATATATGCTTGTAATCCTGCTGGAGCACGTACTTCTCAGGATTATCAAGAAGCATTTTTCTGATGGCCACAGGTCTTCCCTTAAGCAGAGGAGCCTTGAGCTCTCCACCCTCAGGAAGGTAAACCGCAAACTCATCCTCAGGGTAAAAAGCGGCCACATAGTCCGCCTGCTCAGGCTCAAGGACCATGGTTCTTCCGGCCCGGGCAAGAACCTCAATAAATCTGTGGATTCTTTCCACATTGCGGTTATAGTTGTTGATAACTATAAGCTGCTCTTCCTCTTTGGCATGATTCTTCATATCCTCCAAAAGAGTTAATTCAGTACGGTCTCTTACAGGGCCCTCGAGAGAAAGCATGTCCACATCCACAGAGCTTATGGTGACACCCTCACTTATCATGAGATCTGCGCCTTTACACTTTTCCGCAAAGGCAGCGCTTATCTCAGGGTGATAGCCGTGATATCTGTAGTCACCGGTGTAGCAGATCATTTTGCCATCAGCTTCGATAAGGAAGCCGCAGGCACCGATAACATCGTGATCCACCTGGACACAGGTCACCTTAATATCACCAAAGGTTACAGAGGCGTCGTAATCAATGGGAAGAACATTCTTATGCTCTCTTATCTCCAGTTCTCCCATCACTCCCAGCTCGTGATACAGCTTTGCAGAATCAGCACTCATATACACAGGAACATCCTGATGAAGGGCTCCGAGACCACCCATGTGGTCGATATGCATATGAGAAATGATTATGAATATCTTTTTATCAGTCTCGCCATAGGCCTTAAGGCCAAGCTTATATGCTATCTCAGGCTCATAAATGCCGTCAATGGCATTAAGAACACCAAGCTTAACATAGTCAAAGGCTTCCATGCCCTTCCTTAAGTTAACCTTGTTGTCGATCCTGTCTGCATAAGCAAAACCAAAGTCAAAATAGCAAATGGTGGTATCGGTTTCAACCGCCACTACTGTACCGCCGATTTCTCTAAGTCCACTGAGGAAAATCACATTAGACATACTCACACCTCTATACAATAGACAAAATGAGTAGGGAAGATGAGTCTCCCCTACTCATTTGAATGATATACATTTTGGATGATATACGAATTGCTCCGCTGCTTTGCAGCTCTCGCAATTCTTTATCATTAATACTGATCGTTAATAGCCTTTACGATTGTATCAAGCCATGTCTGAGCATCAGCCTTGTCATAAACGAGCTGCTCAACAGTTGAAGGAACTGTTGATCTGATGTCGTTAGAAGCATCGAATGTAGGTGAGAAGAAGAAGTCCTTAGCCTGCTCATAGCATGCTGCAGCGCAAACGTTCTCATCCATGTATGCCTTGTACTCAGCTGTCTCATAAGAAGACTGTCTTACAGGAAGGTAACCTGTGTTTACAGCCCACTTTGTCATAGCCTCTGTGCTAAGGATGTACTTGAGGTACTCCCAAGCTGCAAGCTGCTTGTTAGAATCCTGAGCGAACATAACGATGTTTGTTCCGGCCATGTTAGCTGCCTTCTTAACGTTTCCTGGAAGGGGAGCTACACCGAGATCCCATCCCTCAGCCTTGATGTAAGAAACACCGGCTGAAGAACCAACGTAAGAAGCGATGTTCTGGTTAGAAATTACGTTTGAGAAATATCCATCCTCACCAACAAGACGAGCATAGCCGTTGTTGTAAAGGTTTGAAAGGTATGTGCATGTCTCAAGACCCTTCTCATCGTTGAAAAGAGCACCTGTAGCGTCTACATAATCAGCGCCATCCTGGTGAAGAGAAGCCTCAACAACACCAGCAAGATCATCGTAACCGATGAAAGCGATGTTCTTAGCATCCATAACAGTCTTAGCAGCAGCCTCTACATCAGCCCATGTCTGAGGAACTTCGATACCGAGCTCTTCGAACATTGTCTTGTTGTAGAAAAGAACATAAGTTGACTTGTTGTAAGGAACAGCGTGGATAAATCCAAACTCTGAGCACTCATCACGATATGCAGGAATGATGTCCTCCCAGTTATCGAAATCAGTTGCTACGAAATCATCAAGCTTAACAGCCTTGTCGATGTAAGGTGTAAGCCAGTTGTTGTAAGCCTGAGCAAGATCAGGAAGAGCATCAGCAGCAGCTGAAGCCTGAAGCTTGGTCTGAAGGTCGCCGTAAGCGCCCTGGTTTACAAGAGTAACCTTGATGCCATACTCGTTAGAAGCGTTGAACTCATCTGTGATCTCTGTAAGAACAGACTCAAGATTTCCGTTCATTGCGTGCCAGAAAGTGATCTCTGTTGCTTCGATGTTCTTAGCCTCAGCAGCAGGAGCCTCTTCTGTTGCAGGTGTCTCAGCAGCAGGAGCCTCTGTAGCAGGTGTCTCTGTAGCAGGTGTCTCTGTTGCAGGAGCCTCTGTTGTGTCAGCTGCTGTCTCGCCGCAGCCAACCATCATAGAAGCGGCCATAGTCATAGCGAGTACGCTTGCACCAAATTTTTTCAGTTTCATAATACTATTCTCCTTCCTTTTCCGCGTTGCGGATGTAAAAAATATCTCAAAGGCACTATTGCCTCAAAGAACAAAGAAATACCCCGTGGGTCATCAGCCCTTAAGTCCGCTCCTTGTAACACCTTCGATGATGTACTTACGAAGGAACAGATAGATGATGATGATAGGCATAACCAGCATACAGGATGCGGCCATGATAAGCTCTGTGGAAGAGCCTGCCTCAGTCTGGAAACGAACAAGTCCGTTGGAAAGAACTCTCATCTCCTGTGAGTTGGTAACAAGTAATGGCCAGAGGAATGCGTTCCAACTGCTGATGATGTTAAGGATCGCAATTGAGAAAATGGCCTGTTTGTTCATAGGAACCATGATCTTGATCATGTATTTAAAATCTGAACACTTATCTACCTTGGCTGCCAGATAAAGTGACTCCGGAACCTGCATAAAGAAACGTGTCAGCAGGTAAATATAGAAGGCACTTGAGATCCATGGCACGATCATAGCCTTGTAGGAATCGATCCACTTCAGGTTGATGATGGTCTCGTAGTTGGTGATGATAAGCATCTCACCGGGAATCATCAGTGTTGCCAGGAAAAGAGAAAACACTGTCTTCTTTCCCGGGAAGTTAAGTCTTGAAAAAGCAAAGGCTGAAAGCACTGTTGTTACCAAAACGCCGCAGGTTGTGCAGGTTGTAACAATAAGAGTGTTTACGAAATACCTTGCAAAGGGAGCTGCTGCCCAGGCATCCTTGTAGTTCTGCCACTGGGGAACCTCAGGGAAAAGTGCCGGAGGAACTGCGATCAGCTCTGATGGTGTCTTAAGGGATGATGAGATCATCCAGATAAATGGCAATACAGTAAATACAGAACCAAGGATAAGAAGTCCATACTTAAGTATCGCAGCTATAACATTTACGATTTTTCTTTTTGTTGTCATGGCTTCTTTCCTCCTTATTTCTTCTTTTTCTCACCGGTTACACGAAGCTGGATCTGTGTAAGGGCCAGGATAATAAGGAACAGTACAACTGATCCTGCTGCTGCAACGCCGTACTTGTAGCTGTTGTAGAACTTATCGTAAATATAGTAAACGATAGTGATGGCGCTGTTGGCAGGGCCTGCTTTTCCCTGGAACAGTGAGAATACTTCGTTGTAAACCTTGAAGGCGCCGATCATTCCGATAACGCTGGAATAAACGATCATAGGGGCCAGCTGAGGAACAGTGATTCTTGTGAATACTCGAAGCCTTGGTGTTGAGTCGATTCTTGCTGCGCGGTAAATATCCTCAGGAATAGTCTGAAGACCCGCAAGGAAGATCAGGATGTTGAAAGCCATGCTCTTCCAGATAGCAAAGATAATAAGCGCAGGCATTGCGTACTGTGGAAGGTTAAGCCACTGTACAGGATCAATTCCGAAAAGGCCAAGGAAATAGTTGATAAGACCGTAGTTGGAATTGAACATCCATCTCCATACGATACCGATGGCGATAACGCTGGTAACGTAAGGAAGGAAGTAAATTGTCTGGAACAAAGCCTTAAAGCGCTTGCAGCTGTTGATAAGAACAGCGATTACCAGTGATAAGAATATTGAAGCGGGAACTACGCAGATAACGTAGATGCTTGTATTCTTAAGGGACTTGGCAAAATCAGGATCAGCGAAGAGATTCTTGTAGTTCTCGAATCCGATGGAGCTGTATCCGTGGTTGATGATGCTGTAGTCACCCAAAAAGCTCATAATGATGGCCCTTATCAGAGGATAAACGGTAAAGGCAAGCATAATGATTATTGACGGAAGGAGATAGAGATATCCTTTAAAACTCTTTTTATCCATTTCATACTCCCTTCATTCATCAGAATCTGCCGATGAGCTTTTCCTGACCATCAAATATCAGGATATGGCCTTCACGAACAGATACGCCAAATTTGTCGCCCTCTGCGACCTGAATATATGAATGAACAAGTACGCGAACAGGAGTAGACCCAAGCTTTGAGAAAATAAGAAGGTCACGACCTGTCATTCTGATGCTGTCTACGCTGAGAGAAACGCCGTTCTCATCAAGGTAGAAGGACTCAGGACGAATTCCTGCCTTGTAATGACCGTCAGCGAGCTTAACGCCCTTTCTGAGAACAAGACCGTTAGCTGAGATCTCGCCGTCCTTAACATCAACTTCAATACTATTAATTTCAGGGGTTCCAAGGAACCTGGATACGAAAACATTAGCAGGATTGAGGTACATTGTCTGAGGAACCTCGTACTGCTGTAGAACACCTTCCTTCATAACAGCGATACGATCGGAGATACTCATAGCCTCCTCCTGGTCGTGTGTTACGAAGATGGTTGTGATCTTAACTTCCTGCTGAATACGTCTGATCTCTTCTCTGGTTTCAACACGAAGCTTAGCGTCAAGATTTGATAAAGGCTCGTCAAGAAGAAGAACCTGTGGTTTTTTAACAAGTGCTCTTGCGATTGCCACACGCTGCTGCTGTCCGCCTGAAAGCTCGCCGGGCTTTCTCTTCATAAGCTGGTCAATCTTAACTACCTTGGCCATCTCGAGAGCCATTTCCCTGGCCTGAGCCTTGTTTACACGTCTGTTGATAAGAGGAAATGTGATATTATCCTCTACTGTCATATGAGGATAAAGAGCATAGTTCTGGAAAACAAGACCTATCTCACGATCCTCGGGAGAGATGTTAGTTACATCCTTATCTCCGAAATAAATGCGCCCCTCTGTAGGTGTAGTAAGACCTGAAAGCATAAAAAGTGTAGTGGACTTACCACAGCCTGATGGTCCTAAAAGACCTACCAGCTCCCCGTCCTTAATGGTGAGATTCATGTGATCTACAGCATTAAGAGTGCCATAAGTTTTTGTTAGATTTTCAATTCTGATATCCATTTTTTACCTACCCAATCTAATAAAAAAAATTACCGTTTCTAAACAGACAGCTTTTTATTATACTATAACAGAATGAAATATCAAATGTTTTTTTTAATAAAAATTTAATAAAAAAATAAGAGGTAGACCGCAAGGGTTCTACCTCTAAAAAAATTAATAGTTTCCGCTTATATCAAGCTGTTTCGCTTTTTAGACCTGTGTAAAGCTGATAATATCTCTGACCCTTGGCGATGAGTTCGTCGTGGGTTCCCTGCTCAACTATCCTTCCCTGCTCCAAAACGATAATGCAATCACTGTTTCGAACAGTTGAAAGTCTGTGGGCGATAACAAAGGTGGTTCTTCCCTTCATGAGCTTGTCCATACCGTCCTGAACAATCTTCTCTGTTCTGGTATCGATGGAGGATGTAGCCTCGTCCAGGATAAGAACCGGAGGATCTGCGATGGCCGCTCTTGCGATGGCAAGAAGCTGTCTCTGACCCTGGGAAAGATTGGCTCCGTCGCCGGTGAGCATTGTGTCATAGCCCTCCGGAAGTCTCTTGATAAAGCTGTGGGCGTTGGCCAGCTTGGCTGCTGCCTTAACCTCTTCATCTGTAGCTCCCAGCTTGCCGTATCTGATGTTCTCCTTTACCGTTCCGGTAAAGAGGTGTGTGTCCTGAAGAACTATGCCCAGGGAGCGGCGAAGATCCTTTTTCTTGATCTTGTTGATATTGATGTTGTCGTATCTGATCTTACCGTCCTGAATGTCATAGAAGCGGTTGATAAGGTTGGTGATGGTGGTCTTGCCGGCACCGGTGGAGCCTACGAAGGCGATCTTCTGACCGGGCTGTGCGTGGAGCACGATGTCGTGAAGAACCATCTTTTCATCTGTATAACCGAAATCTACGCCGTTGAAGGTAACATCACCCTCCATGGGCTGATAGGTTGTGGTATCAGTAGCCTTGTGGTAATGCTTCCATGCCCAGTGTCCTGTGTGGTGATCGGCTTCAACGATCTCACCGTTCTTCTCCTCGCAGTCAACCAGCATAACGTAGCCTTCATCGGTCTCAGGCTGCTCATCCAGGAGCTTGAAGATACGCTCTGCTCCCGCAAGGGCCATGATGATGGAGTTAAACTGCATGCTGACCTGGTTGATGGGCATTGAAAAGCTCTTGTTAAAGGTCAGGAAGCTGGCAAGAGCTCCTACCGTAAGTCCGAAGGTCACATTTCCTGAAAGGGCAATGGCTCCGCCAAAGATAGCGCAGATAACATAGCTGGTATTTCCGAGCTGAGCATTGATGGGCCCCAGGGCTCCGGAATATGCGTTAGCCTTGAAGGCACTCTTGTAAAGTTCCTCATTGAGCTCATCAAACTTCTTGATGGACTCAGCCTCGTGATTAAATACCTTTACTACCTTCTGTCCGGTCATCATCTCTTCAATGTAGCCGTTCAGGGCACCGATATTCTTCTGCTGTGCCACGAAGTTTTTACCTGAAGCCTTGGTGGCCTTGGCTGAACAGAACAGCATGATGGCAACCATCACAAGGGTAACAATGGTAAGGGGTATGCTCAGCACCAGCATTGAAGCCAGCACGCTGACGATAGTAATGGCGGAGTTCAGCATCTGAGGGATACTCTGGCTGATCATCTGCCTAAGGGTATCAATATCATTGGTGTAGATTGACATGATGTCGCCGTGGGCATGGGTGTCAAAATACTTGATGGGAAGGCCCTCCATGTGCTCAAAGAGCTCCTCACGAAGCCTCTTTAAGGTTCCCTGGTTGATAAAGATCATGGTGTAGGACTGGATAAATGCAGCAAGTACACCAATTCCGTAAAATACCGCAACCCTGGCCATGGCCCCAAGCAGCGGCCCGTAATCAGAGCTGTGGGTATCCAGCATGGGCTTGATATAGCCGTCGATGAGGGTCTTGGTAAAAAGAGTTCCCTGAACGCTGGAAAATACTGTTACAAATATACAGATAACAATGATAAACATCTGAATGGGATAGAATTTAAAGACATATCCCATTATTCTCTTAAAAAGTTTGCCGGGATTCTCCACCTTGGGACGGGGCATTCCACGTCCCGGTCTTCCGCCGGGGCCCGGTTTAACCTGTTTTTCTTCTGCCATGTTTTTCTCTCCTTTTATACCTTAAGAAACTTGATCAAAATCCGCATCGCCGGCTGCACCGGTCTGGGACTCGTAAACTTCTCTGTAAATCTCATTGGTCTTAAGAAGCTCTTCATGGCTTCCGAAGCCGTTGACACATCCGTCATCCATTACGATGATCCTGTCACAATTCTGAACAGAGCTGATACGCTGGGCAATGATCAGCTTGGTGGTACCGGGGATCTCCTCAGCAAAGGCTTTTCTGATCTTGGCATCGGTGGCGGTATCAACAGCGCTGGTGGAATCATCAAGGATCAGTATCTTGGGTTTCTTCAAAAGAGCTCTTGCGATACAAAGCCTCTGTCTCTGGCCTCCTGATACATTGGTTCCGCCCTGCTCTATCTCTGTGTTGTAGCCCTGGGGCATCTTCTCTATGAATTCATCGGCACAGGCCATACGGCAGGCTCTCCTGCAATCCTCCTCGGTGGCATTTTGGTCGCCCCAGCGAAGGTTATCCAGAACGGTTCCGGAGAAAAGAACATTTTTCTGAAGAACCACTGATACCTGGTCTCTTAAAACTTCCATGTCATAATCTCTTACGTCCACACCGCCGACCTTGATGCTTCCCTTGGTGACGTCGTAAAGTCTGCTGATAAGATTGACCAGAGAGGACTTGGCTGAACCGGTTCCACCGATGATTCCGATAGTCTCACCGGACTTTATGTTAAGGTTGATATCCTTGAGCACAGGCTCCTCGGAATTCTCATTATATGCAAAATCAACATGGTCAAAAATGATACTTCCGTCATTTACATTCTTAATGGCGTTATCCTTGTTGGTAATTGTGGTCTTCTCATCGATTACCTCTGCGATACGCTTGCCGCTGGCGGAGGCCATTGTCAGCATTACGAAGATCATGCCGAGCATCATGAGGTTCATGAGGATGGCCATACAGTAGGTAAGAAGACTCATGAGGTTACCGGTTGAAAGCTCCTCTGCCACGATCATGTGGGCACCGAACCAGCTCACAAGAAGAATGCAGGCATAAACAGTGGCTGACATAACAGGGCTGATGAGAACCAGGTTCTTCTCAGCTCTTACGAACATATTGTAGATGTTGAAGGCTGCCTTTTTGAACTTGTCATTCTCGAAATCCTCACGGACATAGGCCTTAACCACACGAATAGCGGATACGTTCTCCTGAACGCTCTCGTTGAGTTCGTCGTATTTCTCAAATACCTGCTTGAAGTACTTGGTGGCTCTGTTCATAAGAAGCAGTAAAAAGCCCCCCAGGAAAAGAACAGCCACAAGATAGATGCTGGCCAGTCTGGCATTGATGGTAAAAGCTGCAACCATGGCAATTATAAGGGATGCCGGTGCTCTCATGGCCATACGAAGAGTCATCATATAGGCATTCTGGATGTTGGTAACATCTGTTGTAAGTCTTGTTACAAGACCTGAAGTTGAGAACTTGTCGATGTTGGCAAAGGAAAAGGTCTGAATGTTGTCAAACATTGCCTTCCTTAAGTTCTTGGCAAAGCCTGTGGAAGCCTGTGAGCCGTAATAGGCTCCTCCAAGTCCGGCAAAAAGACCCAAAAGCGCGATAACAAGCATCATTCCACCTACAGTGAAAATAACGGTCATGCTGCCGCCGTTTGGATTGTTGAATCCAATACCTTCATCCACGATCTTTGCCATAAGGATGGGGATTATCATTTCGCAGATAACCTCCAGCACCATACAAAGAGGTGTCAGGAATGAAGGAAGCTTGTATTCCTTTACCTGTGATAAAAGTGTTTTAAGCATAGATTTTCTCCTGTTAATTGTTCTTTTTGAAAAAGATCACAGCTGCTGTTGCATGTTGTCGATGACCTTGTCCAAAAGCTTCCGAAGAGTCTGTATCTCCTCTTCTGTCATGCCCTCGGTCAGAGTTAGATCCGTGTATCTTTTTCTCTCCTTATTTCTCTCCACAAATTGCTCGCCCTTCGGAGTAAGAACGATATTCCTGTATTTTTTGTTGTCAGGATCAACTGTTACCGTAAGCATCTCCTTCTCCTCAAGTCTCTTAAGAAGGCCTATGGTAGTGGGATGCTTAATATGAAGTGCCTTGGATATGTCCTTCTGGGTGACCTTATTATTCCTGTTTTCCCATACATAGGTAATAAGGATCAGCTGTGAAAAGGTCATATCTTCAACCTTAAGCTGCCGGTTGATGATAGCGGCAAAGGTCTCGTGGATAAGCCTGAACTTAAAGCTTGTTGGCTCATTCTCCCTGTCTCTGAAGATTTTCCTTGGATCGTCTTCGCAGTTCATGTCTCACCTCCCCATGATACATGTAGCTAGGTACATATAATATGATAGGTAGCTTACTACATATTGTCAATTACAAAAAAATATTTTTTTAGATGGTTTTCACCCATTTTCATCTCTCTTCTTTCTGGTATGATCAGTTTATGTGAGCCAAATCACATAAACATTTTATCATGATTGCGTTTTGCCCAAAATTAAACCTTTCTAAATAAGGAGGTTTGTAGTATTCTAAATTCGCACAAATACTAAGTGGAGAGAAAAAATGATAATATTCTTTGATATAGACGGAACAATTTGGGACTGGAAAAACTTCATACCGGAAAGCGCCAAAAAAGGCATAAAAAAAACTCAGGAGAACGGCCATAAATGCTTTATAAATACCGGAAGATCCAGATCCTTTGTAACCCATGAGGAGCTTCTGGGAATAGGTTTCGACGGCATCGTATCCTCCTGCGGATG
This sequence comes from Butyrivibrio sp. MC2021, assembly GCF_000621605.1. Taxonomy (GTDB): domain Bacteria; phylum Bacillota; class Clostridia; order Lachnospirales; family Lachnospiraceae; genus Butyrivibrio. The sequence continues at coordinate 1,052,731 of NZ_JHXX01000001.1, forward strand.
CATGATCGAGTATGACGGAAAGACGATTTTTAACAGACTTATCAGTAAAGAAGACAGTATCAGAACCGTGGAGACCCTGAACAAATACGAGTTTAAGCCGATTCTGGAAGGGCCCTCTCATCTCTACATGGAGAGGGAGGACTACATCGGAGACCTCTACGGTGAGAAGGTCATGAGAGAAATGGGCGACAGACTCCGTGGAATAAAGGAGTGCTGGGGCAACTGGGAAATAAATAAGCTCTCCGCCACCTGCAAGCCTGAAAAGAGCAAAGCATGTTTTGAAGAGTTGTCTGATCTTTATGATTATATGATACACACCGAGACCATATGTGAGATGGTTCCCAAGGGCTTTAACAAGGGCACCGGAATCCGCAAGGTCTGCGAGCTTCTCGGAGCTGATGTCAAGGACACCATCGCCTTCGGTGACAGCATCAATGACAAGGAGATGCTGGAGGAAGCCGGAACCGCTGTGGCCATGGGCCGCTGCAGCGATGAGATCGCAAAGATCGCGGACTTCGTCACCGCCAATCTTGAGGATGACGGTATTTGGAAGGGCCTTGAGAAGTTTAATTTGATTTAAGGCGCTCTGCCTTTGAGAAGCTGCAGCCGCAGAAATCCTGCCTGTAGAGGCCGAATTTGGCGGACAGCTCAATGGAGCGCTTGTAGCCTTCTTTTTTCTTAAAATCCGATGGCAGGAAGGATATCACATCCCTTCCTGCTTCTTTATTAATATCCGCAGCTGCCAGCTCTCCTACTTCGTTGAGAACTTCAGCGTTCTTTAAGGGGCTGATGGTAAGGGTGGTGGTAAAATAGTCAAATCCCTTATCTACAGCGATTCTTGCAGTCTCCTTAAGGCGCAGTTCAAAGCATTTCCTGCAGCGCTCGCCGCCTTCCCTGCAGTCCTCCAGTCCTTTTGCCGCCTCATAGAACTCCCTTGGGTCATATCGGCCTTCGATGATCTCTATCTTCCTGGCGCTTTCAGTGGAATGCATATCCTCAAAGCTTTTTTCCTCTATCTGCCTGTTATATTCGGAAATCAGCCTCTTCTCCTCTTCCACTCTCTTTTTATATTCATTTTCTTCGGTAATATTGGGATTAAAAAAGAACACAGTAATATCAAAGTACTCTCTAAGGTACTCAAGACAATAGGATGAGCAGGGAGCACAGCAGGCATGAAGAAGAAGCCTTGGGTATCTGCCTTCCTTTTGAAACTCATCTATTCTTTTTTCAAGCTCTTTCGAGTAATTGCGTTTATTCATGGTATTCCCTTCATAACAGATTGCTTTTGATAACTATATCATTAGCATATCATTATGAGAATACCATGAAAATTAAAAAAATCCTTCTCTTCGATTGTTACTTTTTAAGTTTAATCCCCTATGTTCCACAAAATGTCTACACAATATTTTATTGACTTTTGCACTTTAGCACTTTAAAATGATACCAACAGTTTTGTACTCGTGTATACAATAATAACGTATAGTGAGAGGAGAGTATTATGGGTGGATTTTTAACAATGGTTGAAAACATTAACAATGCAGTCAATGGCTTCGTCTGGGGACTTCCGATGCTGATTCTTCTGGTTGGCACAGGAATTCTTATGACACTTCTTACGAAATTCTTTCAGATATCCCACATTAAACATTGGATGAAAAATACCATCGGCGGAATTTTCACTAACTCACATATCACCGCTCACACAGGAAAAGAGGATATGCAGATCTCCCAGTTCCAGAGTCTGTGCACTGCTCTTGCAGCAACCATCGGAACCGGTAATATCGCAGGTGTTGCGGCAGCTATCGCAGCCGGCGGCCCAGGCGCCATCTTCTGGATGTGGGTTGTTGCTTTCTTCGGAATGATGACCAACTTCTCCGAGAATGTTCTCGGTATCTATTATAGAAGACGTAATGAGAGAGACGAATGGTGCGGAGGCGCCATGTACTACCTCAGGGACGGCCTTGGCAGCAAAAAGGGCTGCAGGCAGATTGGAGCTGCTTTAGCTGTTCTTTTCAGTGTTTTCTGTATCCTGGCTTCCTTCGGAATCGGAAATATGAGCCAGATCAATTCCATAGCAGTAAATATGGGGTCTGCTTTCGGAATTCCTTCATTTGTAACCGGTGTTTTCCTTATGGCTCTTGCAGGCCTTGTTATCGTAGGTGGTCTTAAGAGAATCGCTTCCGTAACAGAAAAGCTTGTTCCTTTCATGGCAGTTATCTACCTTATCGGTGCGATCATTGTTCTTGTTGTTAACGCCAATCAGATTGGCGCAGTATTCGGAGCCATCATCAAGGGTGCCTTCGGTATGAGAGCCGTTGGCGGCGGCATCGTTGGAAGCGGTGTTGCAATGGCTGTTCAGTGGGGAATGAAGCGAGGCGTCTTCTCCAACGAGGCAGGTCTTGGTTCTTCAGTTATGGTTCACTCCAGCTCCAACGTTCGTGAGCCCGTTGTTCAGGGTATGTGGGGCATCTTCGAAGTATTTGCCGACACCATCATTGTTTGTACCCTCACTGCTTTCGCAGTTTTATCCTCAGGTCTTGTAGACCTCAATACCGGCGCAGTTCTTTCAGATAAGGTTTCAACCGCCCTGGTTGCAGAGGCCTTCTCCACAGTATTCGGCGGCGCAGGTTCTGCATTTATCGCAATTGCTATTCTGTTCTTTGCTTTCTCAACAGTTCTTGGCTGGAGCCAGTACGGAAGCAAGGGCTTTGAGTATCTCTTCGGAAGAAAAGCTGTTAAGGGCTATCAGATCATATTCGTTGTGTTCATTGTGATCGGTGCTACCATGGACCTCTCACTGGCCTGGGATCTTTCAGATACCTTCAACGGAATGATGGCTATCCCGAACCTTATTGGTGTTATCACCCTCAGCGGCACAGTTATGAAGATCACCAAGAACTATGTAGACCGCAAGATCCATGGCAAGGATGTAAAGCCTATGCTCTCTGCTCTTGATGATATCCAGGAACTTCACGAAAAAGAGATCTGCTGAAAATAATTAAAAGACTTAGATTAAAGTCAAGCCTTTTACAAAAGGGCTTGACTTTATTTGTGTGTAATGTTAGCATATGCTAACATTTATAATTAAATGATACTTTTTATCAATACAAAAACATTATAAAATATAGATAACCACTACAAGGAGGAACTATCATGCTTAAAATTTTCGATATAAACATCATTTTGGGATTACTTATCCCCTTTTTCGGTACAGCCCTCGGCTCCGCCGGAGTTTTCTTTATGAAGAATCAGATGAGTAAAGGCATCCAGCGCGCTCTGACGGGATTTGCCAGCGGAGTCATGGTGGCAGCGTCTATCTGGAGCCTTCTTATTCCGGCCATGGATCAGACTGAGGACATGGGTAAGCTTGCCTTCCTTCCGGCGGGCATAGGCTTCCTTCTGGGAATTGCATTCCTTTTGCTTCTCGACTCCGTTATTCCCCATTTGCATCTGAATGCGGAGCAGGCGGAAGGTCCCAGAGCCAATTTTAAGAAGACCACAATGATGGTTCTGGCGGTTACCCTTCACAATATCCCCGAGGGAATGGCTGTGGGTGTTGTATTTGCAGGACTTCTTTCAGGTAATTCCACCATCACCGCAGGAGGCGCTCTGGCGCTGTCCCTGGGTATCGCCATCCAGAATTTCCCTGAGGGTGCCATCATTTCCATGCCCCTTAAAGCCGAGGGCAAAAATACCTTAAAGGCCTTTGGAAGCGGCGTTCTCTCCGGCGCGGTTGAGCCCCTGGGAGCCCTCCTTACTATCTTGGCCGCAGGCCTTGTGGTTCCTCTAATGCCCTATCTTCTCAGCTTTGCAGCCGGTGCCATGATGTACGTGGTTGTGGAGGAACTCATTCCGGAAATGTCAGAGGGAGAGCACTCAAATATCGGTGTTATCATGTTTTCCGTGGGATTTGTACTTATGATGGCCCTGGACGTAGCCCTTGGATGATGTTCACAAATTCTTCACACTACCTTTAGTGAGTATTTAGGTTCGGGCTCTAATATAACATCATCAGGTAACGCAAGTTACCTGCTACCCCACAACACATACTTTTTTCAATCATTACACAGGGCTATTCCAACCCCATATAGGAGTAGCCTCCTCCCAACAATTACCTCTCTTTTTTGAGGATGTTTAATAAACTACTTCACACAAAATCAGGCGCCACACCGTTCATCTATCGGTGTGGCGCCTGATTTTTATATCTCTTATTTCTTAATTACTCCTTCTCAGCCTTAGGTGTCTGAGGGAAAATGATCTTGTTTACGAAGAAGAATACTACCATGGATACTCCTCCGTTAAGCACTGTGGTTCCGATGTTGTAGATGAAGTCCGGAACAAACATACCTGCTACAGCAACCCAGATACAGTTAATTGAGTTAACGATGCAGGTGATAAGGCAGAATGCCAATACGTACCAGGCGATCTGCTTACCGGTATTGCCATGGCTTCTGAATACAAAGAGCTTCTGGATCGGGAAGTTGATGCACTCACCGATGATCATGGCTACCATATATGCCGCAAAATATGCCAGTCCGCCGTGGGCCTGATCATATCCCAGGATGTTCCACTGGAAGGTCTCCCCGAACAGTGTCACCGGAATTCCGGGCCATCCGAAGGATCTGTCTCCCAGCCCCTGGAACGCATATGGTAAAAACTGAAGCATCAGATACTTAAGGACTGTGACAAGGTTCGATACGATTACGAACAGTCCGCCCTCTCTTATCCACTGCGCTGCCTTGGGATGTTTTTCTGCAAAATCATTCCAAAATTTCATTATTTGTTGCCTCCCTTGATCTTAGCTTCATAAGCTTTATTCTTACTGCTGTTTCCGAAGAAACCGCCTATAATAGTGCCAAGGCCTCCAAAGAATCTGCCGTTGACAAGTTTAATTATTCCGTCAACCATAGCCATGCTCACCATTCCGCCGCTCATTTTTGCCATGGCTCTGAAAGGCATGTTGTAGATAAACAGGATGTTAAGATCCGGCTTTCCGCTCTCATCTGCCTTTTTCTTCTTGTTTGTGAGAACCTTGTAGATAAGCCTTGCAAGGCCGCTCTTTGCATAGTACATCTGGCAAAGGGCATCATTTTTGCCAAGGCTTCCGCTCCATTTTCCGTCAGGTATGGATCTTCCCAGAAGTCTTTCAAACTCATCATCACTTACAGTCTGAATCTTTCCGCTGTAGTAGCTCTTGAAGGACTCTTTTACATAAGGGATCTCTGTGGTGGTTCCTGCCTTCTGAAGGCTGTCCCTGAGCTTAATGTCTGCGCTGCTGGCGCCTACCATAATGCAGTAGTTGCCCTCCTCGATCTCCCACTTATTGGTCTTAACGTTGAAATAGCGGAAAGTCTTATCGTCAAAAGCGATCTCAACCTTTTTGCTCTCTCCTGCCTTAAGGAAGGTCTTGGCAAAGCCCTTGAGCTCCTTGACGGGTCTGAAGACTTTTCCGTCAGGAAGGCCCACATAGAGCTGTGAAACCTCTGCTCCGTCTCTGTCTCCTGTGTTCTTAAGGGTAAAGGATACTCCGTTTTCCGTAACAGCCAGATCACTGTATTCAAAGCTGGTATAGGAAAGTCCGAAGCCGAAGGGATAGATAACAGGCACGTCAGCGGTGTCGTAATATCTGTATCCCACATAGAGACTCTCTCTGTACTCTGAGGTTCTCTGCTGGCTTGGATAGTATCTGTAAGCCGGTGTGTCCTCATATCTTCTTGGAAGTGTCTCAGAAAGCTTACCTGAAGGATTAACACTTCCTGTGAGGATATCCAGAACAGCTCCTGCTCCTGCCTGGCCGTTGAGGTAGCAGTGAAGCATTGCCTTGAGGTAATGGTGCCAGGGCAACTCAATGGCAGAGCCCGCACTGATGATACCGATGATATTGGCATTAACCTGGCCCAGCTCCTGCATAAGGGTTATCTGATTCTGAGGAATCCTCATGTGGTTTCTGTCCATGCCCTCGGATTCGCTGTCCTCATTAAGTCCGAAGAAATAGAGAACATAGTCGGCTCTTGCTGCGATGTCCAGAGCCTCCTTCTTGGTGGCGGCATCCTCATCGCCGTTTCTTGAATAGCCTCTGGATGAACCGATAACCTGAATATCGTAGTTGCCGATGATCTCGGAAACAGTCTCTATCTTTGTGGGATTAACCATGGATGAGCCTGCGCCCTGATATCTTGGAACAAAAGCAAAATCACCGATTACGGCAACCTTTGCTCCGGGCTTAAGAGGAAGGATCTTGTCCTCATTCTTTAAAAGAACTGTGCTCTCAGCGGCAGCTCTTCTGGCCACGGCGTGATGAGCAGGAATATCGAACTCATCCTTTTTATCCTTGGCATTTGCAGAAAGAGTAAGGACAGCATCCAAAAGCTCATCTACTCTGGCATCCACCTCCTCCATACTGATCTTGCCGCTTTCTACCGAAGCTATCAGCTCTCTTGCTGAATCAAGACCGGGATTTGGCATCTCCAGGTTGGAGCCTGCGGCAACGCCCAGGGCATGGTCATTGGAAGCGCCCCAGTCAGTTATGACTATACCGTCAAAGCCCCATTCTTTTCTCAAAATATCAGTCAAAAGATGCTTATTCTCATTGGCATAGGTGCCGTTGACCTCGTTGTAGGCTGACATGATGGTCTTGGCCTTCCCCTCTTTTACAGCAATCTCAAAGCCTGTGAGATAGATCTCTCTTAAGGTTCTTTCATCAACCACCGAGTTCATGGCCATACGGCGAAGTTCCTGTGAATTGACCGCAAAGTGCTTAGGACATGCATAAACGCCCTTTGACTGAATACCCTTTACATAGGATGCTGCCATTTTTCCTGCAAGGTACGGATCTTCTGAAAAATACTCAAAATTTCTTCCGCAGAGTGGACTTCTCTTAATGTTAAGTCCGGGACCAAGAAGTACGTTAACGCCTTCTGCCATGGCCTCTTCGCCCAGAGTCTGACCCAGGGTCTCTCCAAGCTCAGTATCCCAGCTGTTTGCTATAGTTGCCGCTGTAGGGAAACATGTGGCAGGAAGGGATGCGTTAAGTCCCAGATGGTCTCCTGCGCCGGCCTGCTTTCTTATACCATGAGGGCCGTCAGAGCAAAAGATCGAAGGGATTCCAAGTCTCTCAAATCCCCAGGTCTGCCACTCTCCTTTTCCCTGTAAAAAAGCAGCCTTTTCTTCAATTGTCATCTTTTCAATGATATCCTGATGTTTCATTTTTATCCCCATTGTTCTATTAGAGTTCAGAAGGCACCCGGCTTAAAAAAGCCGGTGCCTTCCGATAATCATTAGTGATCAGTTGTTTTCTTCAAGCTTTTTGTTCTTATTAAAATTCTTGATAAAGATTGCCATAAGGCAGATCATCAGTGCGCAGAAGATCACGTCACAAACTATCATAAGAACCTTCCAGGAAGCCATTCCGCCGCTGAGATTCTCAGGAGCATATGCTCTTGAATTAACTACGGTGTAGAGGATGTTCTTGGTTGCGTCTCTCATAGCCTGCTGAGCGCCGTTGGTATCTCTGAACTGTACATTGTTGGTAGCTGTAGGATAGTTAACCAGCATACAGTCTGTACCGTTACGGATAGCCTGGTCAGATGACATGTAGCCATATACTCCGAAGTAGTCTGTAAGAACGAAGCCGTTGAAGCCCCACTCGTTGCGAAGAACAGTCTTAAGAAGTGATGCGCTTCCGCCTGCCCAACGGTTACCGATGTAGTTGAAGGAGCTCATTACTGCTGTAAGGTCAACATTCTTTACGCAAAGCTCGAAAGGTCTGAGGTAGATCTCACGGATAGCCTGCTCATTGGACCAGGTGCAGAGCATGTCGCATCTGTTACCTTCCTGATCGTTCATAGCGAAGTGCTTGATATAAGCATATACTCCGTTATCCCATGAACCCTGTGCCGCTTTCATAGCGATGAAGCCTGAAAGAAGGCTGTCCTCTGAATAGTACTCGAAGTTACGTCCTGCAAAAGCAGTTCTGTGGATGTTCATAGCAGGTGCATACCAACCTGATACGTCCATTTCATTTGCCATCTTTCCGATGTAATCACCGAAGGAATAAGCAAGATCCTTATTAAATGTTGCTGCAATTGTTACACCTACAGGGAATCCAAGGGATCCTACTCCTGTGAAGTTGTTGTTGATGGAAGCAGGGCCGTCACAGTCATTGGTACGAACCTTGCCGATGGAATCAACTGAGTTGGTCTGATATCCGCCAAGGGAGATAAGAGCGTTCATGTCATCAAGTGTCATGCTGTTAAGAAGCTCATCCCACTTAGGATCGTCCTTTGAAAGACCGCGGAGATCTTTAAGCTTAAGGTTTGTAGCTGCTCCTGTTGTAACTGCTGCTGCGTTAGGATCCTCATCAGCTGCTGTTGCTTCAGGTGTAAGGTAATTACTGATGTTATAGAAGGTTGACTTGGCATCTGCGCTCATCTCATAGCTTGTAGGAGCCTTGGTTGCCTCTGCATAATTTGCAAAGCCGTCTGCTCTTGAAAGATATGTGAGTCCGCCGTTGGCATAGTCAAATGTGTTTGTAGCTGTAACAAGATCTGAAGATCTCTTGTTTGATCCGTTGTAGGTGATTGTGCTTCCTACAGAATAGGTCTTGGAATCAATAATGTTGTGTGAATCCTTGTTGATGGAGATGATGTAATCTCCGCTCTCAAGTACATAAGCCTTTGCATTCTTGTCATCATAGGATGCCATCAGCTCTTCATCGAAGGAGATGGTGAAGGTCTGTGATGCGCCGGGCTCAAGGATATCTGTCTTTTCAAAGGCGATGAGGTTAGCTGAAGCCTTCTCAATTCCGCCGTTGGTATAAGGAGGATTGAAGTAAACCTGAACTACTTCCTTACCTGCCTTAGCCCCCATATTTGTAACTGTTACATCAAAGCTGATCTTGCCGTTTGATGATGTGATCTCGCCCATGGTCTGCTCAAAGTTTGTATAGGAAAGACCATGTCCGAAAGGATACTGAACGATGCTGTCATAGTCGATAAGTCCCTCAAGAGCTGCTGTCTCGTAGAACTTGTAACCTACATAGATGCCCTCAACATAGTTAATGAAGGAAACATCTGCTCTTGACTCTGCTCCTGTCATGAAGCTTGTTGAGATATATGCGAACTCATCCATGTTGGTGTAGTTGAAGTCACCGAAGTTGTTCCACCAAGGTGTCTTTTCCATATCATAAACATAAGTATCGATGAGCTTACCTGATGGGTTAACCGCACCTGTAAGGATCTCGCCGAGAGCCTCCATACCTACGTGTCCCATGCCTGCTGCCCAGAGAACTGACTTGATCTGAGGATGATCCTTGATGAAGCCCATCTCAAAAGCGTTGGCACCGTTGTAAACAAGAACAACCTTATCGAAGTTCTGGCAGACAAGAGAGATCATCTCTTCTTCTCTGTTGGTGAGCTGGAGATAGTGATCTCCTGCATCCCAGTCATTACCCTGGTTCAGAGTGTCATCATAAACACCTGCTGTGTAGGTTGTGCCATCCTGATAGGTTCCATTTACCATGCCTACCATGTCGTTAGGAAGATCTGCACCCTCACCGCCTGAACGGCTGATAACGATTAAAGCTGTATCTGAAAAACTCTTTGCATTGGAAATAAGTGAATCTGTGTAAAGTGAAACGTTTGGTTCAGGCAGGGTCCAATCCTGTGCCCACATACCAACCTCAGGTCTGTCTGCCTTGTAATCTGTGTAGAACTTGGTCAGCTCTGAGTTAGTCTCGATTCCCGCATGTTTAAGTGACTGAAGGATATCGATGGTTGCATATGCATTATTAAGTGCTCCTGATCCTGCTCCGCCAAGGATAGGATTGATGGAAGCCCAGCCGAATACGTTGAGCTTGGAGCCCGAAGCGATAGGAAGGGTGTTTGCCTGGTTCTCGATAAGAACGATTCCTTCCTCTGCGATCTGCTGTGCAAGCTTGGTTGAAGCATCGGAAGTCTCTTTTGCGATAGTTCCGCTTCCGCTTACAAGATCAAGCATGGTGCTCATTGGTCCTGTGCAGATCATGTTGACGCAGATAACAATACCTGTGAGCATAGCAACAAGTGCTGTGCCTCTGATAAGCTTCTTTAAGGGCTTCTTCACCTTCATTACAGCTATCATGATGATAACTGCAACAGCAATGATAATGCCTATAGCTATCAGAAAGGATTTGATGGATGTTATGACGTTCATAACATCACTCATGTTGATAGATAACATAATAGAACCTCCCTTTTTTAAGTGTCCGCAACCGGTCATGAAGCGGAACTATAATTTTACACACCCTTTGTGCGGCGCGTCATTACACACTAAGCTTAACACGCAAAAAAAATCGTGCCGTTTTTGTCACAAACGGTACGATTTTTGTCCTAATCGGTAAAATTATATTGGTGGTCACTTTTGATGGTGAATATTCTTTTCTATATACATATTGTCATCCATGTTCTTAAAGAAGCTGTCCACGGTATCCACATCCCTGTCGTAAATACTGTAGCCCATGGAAAGGGAGATGGTATACTGCCTGCCCTCGGTCTCGTTGAAGATATCCTGCTCGGCTCTGATATTATCCATGATCTTTTTCAGCTGCTGCTCATTGGTATCCTTCATAAGAACGATGAACTCATCCCCGGCAAACCTGATGGCAATGCCTTTATCGGGCTTACTGAAAAGAAGGATCCTGGCCACATCTATCAGGGCCTCATCTCCGATGGAATGGCCGTAGGTATCGTTTATCTGCTTGAAGTGATCCACATCTATCATGATTCCTCCAAGATTGCCGCCTGCTCTTGCCATGATCTCTATCTGATAGTCAAGATAAGCTCTGTTGTACAATCCCGTCAGGGTATCCACATAGGAAAACTCATTCTGGGAAGCCATGTAAATAGCTGTAAGTCCCACCGCCAGTGAAACCCAGATAAGGGATATGCCATAAAATATCGACTGCAGGAAGCATCCCACAATAATGGGCCCCAGCATCAGATACAAAGGGAAAAAGCGGACCTTTCCGTATTTCTTTTCATAATTCTTAAGGATCCATACGCTGTAAATAAGGTATCCCAGGTCAACCACATAAAACAGATATCCCGCGGGCATTCTGTGATATACATTTTCTGCATCAATCCAGAAAATGACGGGTATAAAGATATTTATCAAAGCCATTATGAAAAGACATATGGCCGGAATTGCGACCTTTGGATATATCTTTTTTATCCTTCTTCTGCTCTTATAGAGCTTCATATCCACATACAGACACCAGCTGAATACAAACAGGGGATTGGCCACAAAACAGAAGGTATTTGCCACAAGGCTAACGCCCCTGTATAGTTTGCCCGGAATGCCGTCAAGACAGAATGCAAAAAAATCGATGATGCAGGCAATGGCAGTAAGAATACCGTTGAAGGACATGATCTTAAACTCGTCTCCTCCGCCGCGGCGTCTGATCCTGCTGCTTGAAAGCATGGCAAGCACAATGACAAGCCCTATATAATCAGATGTCATAACTGCAATAACGTTCATCCGATTCCTCCCTGGGGTATCAGTATCTTCAGCTCAAACCAGTTGTCATTTAAAGCAAAATTAAGTGTTCCATGATATTTTTCGACAGTATATCTGATACTTTTTAGTCCAAAACCATGATTTCCCTTATCAGCCTTGGTGGTGACGGGGTATCCGTTTTTCATGGTGATGGTATTCTCACAATAATTGCTTATCTGTATCAGTACAAAGTTCTTTTTCTGAGAAATGGCCAGATGAATAAGGCGCTTCTCAGGGTCATCTATAAGGGATACGCTCTCGATGGCATTGTCCAGGGCGTTTCCGAAAATAGTACATATATCTGCCACATGCATGAAATCCAGAAGGTCTCCCTCTGCCACGCAGGTTATCTTGATATTGTTGGCCCTGCAGTTCATGGTCTTTCCGGCGATAAGGGTATCCAGAACGCTGTTTCCCGTCTCCAGCTCGGGGCTGTAGGATTCAAGCTCGGCTTCTAAGGTATTAAGCCATTCCTCCCTTTTTTCATCGCTCATCTCAGCACGAAGGCCTGCGATCTGATGCTTCAGGTCATGGTATTTCAGATTGATGAGTTCAAAGGTGGTCTGATAGTTTCGATACTTATCGTACTGGGCCTTTAGCATTGAGTTTATGTTTCTTAGCTCTTTTTCCGCCAAAAGCTCGCAGATACGGCTCTGGTACACATACAGGATCATGATTCCCGCAATATCCACCAGAGTTCTTATATAGAAGATATCCGCCACAACTCCCGCAGAAAAAGGTGTGTTTTTTACAATAAAGCTCAGATTACTGAAAGCAAATACCGCTGCAGCTATTAAAATAGCGGCCCTCAGCTCTTTTCCGTTGATTTCCAGCTGAAAAATACCTCTTATCATGCTGACTTCCATATAGTGTGCCCAGATAAAAACGATGGAATAAACCACCACCAGAAGTGCGGCCTGCAAAAGCAAAGATTTATTGTATCTGTAGAAAAAGCATGCCAGCTGCCACTCCAGGGAAGCTGCCAGCTCCGCCAGAAGAAATGCCCTGGCGCAGTAATATCCGATAACATTCTTGGAGGCGTCACAGGTAGCCAGCATATAGGCGAACATAAAGCCCACCGCCAGAACCATACAGGGAATCCACAGAATCACCGGAAGGCTTTTGGTCAGCACCAGAAACATGCTCTGAAGCACCAGGGCTAAAACAGAAAAAAGCACAAACTCATCGTTTTTTACCTTTCTCTTCAGCACCAGGCAATAGCCAAAGCATGCCAGCCATTCCGCCAAAGCGGTATATATTCTTGGTATGTCCTGATAAGCCAGTTCCATTGGAGATCTCCGTATCTCTAAATACTTGAAGCCATATAATCGGTTAAGGCGCTCATAAAGTCATTTTTTCTGGCCCTGCTGATAAGAAGCTGCTTGCCCGCTATAAGGCAGCATCCCTTTTCAACGCCGTCCACAAACTTCAGATTCACCAGGTAACCCTTGTTGCTTCTGAAAAAATTGTATCCGGAAAGAAGGTCTTCATAATCACCAAGCTTTCCTCTGATTATAAATTCTCCGTTAGTGGTATAAAAATTTAGGTTATGCCCCCCACTTTCTATATAAAAAATGCTGTCTACGTCAACTTTTTTGACACCGGAGGGCATGTCCACTGAAATAAAATTAGTGGTTTTCTTCTTTATCTTGCTGATGGCCCGGCCCAGCTTCTGGGAAAAAGCGAAGTAGCTCACGGGCTTTAGCACATAGTCCAGGGCATCCACCTGGTAGCCCCTTATGGCATAATTGGTCATGTTAGTAATGAACATGATGACAACGTCCTGATCCAGCTTTCTTATCTCCTCCGCCGCCGTCATGCCGTCCATAAGCTTCATCTCAATATCCATGAGAATGATGTCAAACTGCCCTTTATAGCCGTTGGTGATCTCATCTCCGTCGGAAAATCTGGATATTTTGAAGTAGTTACCGCTTTCTTCCTGATATTTATTTATGTATTCGGTGAGCTGAGAAGCGTAGGAATCCTCGTCCTCAACTATCGCAAGATTGATCATTCGCTCTCCTGTTGGCATAATTACATTTATCAATAGTCGTAATATCGCATTATTATAATTATTATACAACACTTTTTACAGCCTGATAAATAGGTTATAATGGAACATATGCAAGTTTATAAAACTATTACATTTACCATAAAAGAGGAGAAAAAAGATGAGCAAGATTGTTAATCCCGAGCAGTATGCAGAGTCCACCGGCGCCAAGGGTGAGCTTCGCTACAAGGAAAGAAGCAGATGGCTGTTTTTAGGTCTTCCCTGGACCTTCACCAAATATGAGATCCGTGACAACGTGCTGACTGTCATCAAAGGCTTTTTCACTGTAAAAGAGGATGACTGCTATATGTACAAGATCAGCGACGTGGAGATCACCAGCTCACTTATGCAGCGTATCTGCGGCATGTCCACCATCACACTCTTTACTTCAGATGTTACAGACCGCACCATCGTCATGAAGAACATCAAGCACGGCCGCGAGATCAAGGACTTTATCCTTCAGGCTTCAGAATCAGCCAAGATCCGCCGCAGAACTGTCAGCATGCAGAACATAGGCTTTGGCGCCAATGATATTCATGATATAGATGAAATGGACGACCTTGGTTAACAAGGCCGTCTTTTTTAATAATCCGATATTCAAAACAGTTCCTTGGGATTATCCACATGCTCTCCCAGCATCTTTTCCATCCAGACCATGTTGTACCATCGGCCGAACTTGCTTCCGCACTGATGGAACTCTCCCACCATGCTGTAGCCCAGCTTCTCATGGAACTTCACGCTGTCATAGGTAAGATGCTCATCCTCGGCCCCATTAGGATAGCCTATGCAGGCATTCACATTGAGGATGCCCATGGCAGAAAGGCACTTCTCAAGCTCAGCGTAAAGAAGTCTTCCAAGGCCGCCGCGCTTGCAGTCCTTATCCACATAGATGGTGGTCTCAACGCTCCACTGATAAGCAGCTCTTTCCTTAAAGGCCGATGCGTAGGAATAACCAAGAAGTCTGCCGGTGTTCTTATCCTGGGCAACAATGTAAGGGTATTTTTCTTTGGTCTTTCTGATGCGTCCTGCAAACTCTGCTACTGAAGGAACCTCATACTCAAAGGTGATGGCGGTTTCCTCCACATAATAGCTATAGATCTTCAGCAGGTTCTCTGCATCATCTTCTGTTGCTTCCCTGATGATAATGTTGGTGCTTAGATTCTCTTTTTCCATAAGCTTTCTCCTCTTTTTTCCTTAAAGAGAAAGTTTACTCTCAATTCTGTCAAAGTCAACCACTCTCCTGGTTCCATCCTTAAGAATTATTGTGACAGGGCCGTAACCTCCGCATTTCTGAGGATCTGTGTAGATGATCTCCTTTACAGGGAATATCTCATCCTCGGAGAAGTCCTCATGGCTCTCCTTTGTAATAGTCTGGGAAAAAAGAAAATATGGCTCGTAGCCGTACTGCTTTTCCCTGGTGGTCTCTGCGTAGAGAACTACGGACCCGGGGCTGTCGGGGTTGGTGCCCTCACTGTTTATCAGCCCTATTTCGCTCCAGCCATCCATGATGGTATAGGCCAACTGCTTCTCTTTGCCGGTATGGTCACGGCCCTTAAGGATAACTGCCTTGAAGCCATCCTTTTCCTTGCGGATGATCTCTGTGCCATTGTCGGGGAATCCAAAGGTTCCAAGAGTAAGTCTTAAGGGTCTTCTGTACATCCTTATCTTATCTGCCCTGAAGATTCCATAGGGTACAGCAAAATCCGCCAGATTCATTACGGTGCGCCAGTGGTCCTCGGTCTCCATCTCATAGTCAAAGACCTGTCTTCTGTAGAGGACGTCATCCTTTTCCCCGTGCCACAGGGTGACATTAGCCTTGTGATATTTTTTCTCCGGAAGGAATTCCAGCACATACTGCTGGGACTCCACATCTTCTGCGGGTTTGCACTCCCAGGGGAACTTGGTGCTGTAAACCAGCTTGGAATAGTTCCACATGCCGTGCTCATCCTTTTTGTCCTTCATGATCTTGCCGGTTCTAAGCTCGGTGATGCCGTTGGCCTCATGATTTGCAAAGCAAAGTCCCGGGCCATCAAGGGTTGTGACCTTGGTCTCTTTTTCCTTAAGGTTCTCCCAGGTGCCAAGATTCTCTTTTGCAGTCCAGAAGGGATGATCCTCCGGCAAATGCAGGCATAAAAGGGCCTTGGCCAGCCACATGGGAGACTCGGCGCAGGAATAGCCCTGAAGGAGCGGGGCAAAAGGCCCGTAGAAGCCAAGGGTAGGCACTCCCTCCCACAAAAAATCGTCTCTTGTAAGGAACTGAAGAAGGGACCCTGAGCAGATCCTTCTGGCAAGGCCCGGATCCACAGTGGAATTCTTCATAAGAAGATTGCCGTCAAAGGCGCTGGTGGCGGCGTTTCTGTAGATTCCGCTTCTGCCCCACATATTTGTAAAGCCATCCCTGTCAAAAAAGTCAGGGTAGGTCTTCATAAGTTCATTGGAGTTTTCTTCAAATTTCTGGGCTATATAGGGCTCTTTTTCATAGCCGTACCAATTGTTCCAGATGGCGGTGTACATGTTGAAGGCCCAGCAGGAATAGTAGTCGAAGCACTGCCCGTCCCTGTACCAGCCATCCCCCACATAATATGCCAGGATGTTCTGGGCGTGGTCCCTCATGATGTCCTCGTCGATGGAATAACCGTTCATGTGAAGGAATGCCAGATCCAGCATGTTAAAAAGACGCCAGTTCTGAGGCACGGTATTCGCATGGGCAAAGTCGGATAAAAAGGCTGCGATGCGGTCCTTCTCCTCCTTGGTATAGGTATCCCATATCTCCTCTTTGGAAAGCCAGAGACAGATGACCAGGGCTGCGGTCTCCACAGTCTGCTGATAGCAGGCGTTGGGATTATCCGATGTGTCCAGCTTTCTCATATCCGAGAAGTTAAGAACATAGTTCTTCTCCCCGGGAGTTACCGCATAGAGGACCTGCTTTTTGTAATAATCTCTTATGTTTATGCCGTTCAGGACAAGCTCCGGCTCAATATGTATAAGGGGCGCAGAGATAAAAAAGCTTCTGGCCAGGCCCTCGAAGTACTCCGCCTTGATGCGCCACATGGGGGCGTCCTTGGAAGGGTATGTTATTTCGGTCTCATATCTTGGCATAACCACCGGAGCTTCGATACTGTCTATATTGTCAAATATCCCGGAAAGAAGATACTCAGCGGCAGCTATCCAGGATTTTCTTGTAAGACCTGTGTAGGGACTTAGTTCATAATCTAAATGTTCAGGAACAAACTTCATATTCTAATCCTCTTTAATTTTTTACCAGATAAAAAGTTCCTTATCCGTAAGCTTCCAGATGGCCTCGATGAAATAGTAATCGCCGTAAATTATCGGGAATTCATGGGCCTTATCGTGGTAGGAAGCAGAGCACCTTGTAAGGAGCTCATCGTGCTCCGGGTCGTAGTCGCAGTCCTTTTCATCAAGGGCTGAGAGCATTTTTTCTGCTGCCTCCAGATAGAGAGCGCTCTTTGTTTTATCAGTTTTTTCCAGCTCCTTTGAAAGGGTTATAAGTCCGCAGGAAGCAATGGCTGCTGCCGTGGAGTCTATGTAGCGGGGCTCTCCCGGCTGGTCAAAGTCCACAGGAATAAGGCCGTCCTCGGGGATCCTGTCACAGAACCTGTCAGCAACCTTCATGGCTGTCTCCAGGTAGTTCCTGTCGCCGGTATGAATGAAGCTCAGGGTAAAGCCATACAGCGCCCAGGTCTGGCCCCTGGTCCAGGAGGAACCCTCGCCGTAGCCCTGTCCGCCGTATTCTCTGTCGAACTCTCCCGTCACAGGATCAAAGCCTACGATATGCCTTACAGAGCCATCTTCTCTGATGAAATAGTCCTGGGCTGTATCGGCATGGGCTATGGCAATCTCCTTAAATCTGGGATCTCCCAGTTCCTTCGATGCCCAGTATAAAAGAGGGAGGTTCATCATACAGTCGATGATGGCCCAGCCGGTGGTGTCTCTGTCATCTCCCCAGTCGTTCCAGGCTCTTATAAAATTGCCGTTTAAGTTAAAACGTCCCGCGAGGCTTGCTGCTGCCAGAAGACCTCTGTTCTTGGCTTCTTCCCCGGCAAAGAGCCTGTAATTAGCAACTGCTGTGGGAAGCCAGCGAAAACCGGCATCATGGTCCATTCCGTTATAGTTAAGAAAAGCAGCATCCATCTGCTCTTCAAGCTTAACCGCACACTCCTTGAAAAGTTCATTGCCGGTGGCGTTGTAGAGCTGCCACATCATGCCGCCGTAGAAACCATTGGTCCACCAGCAGATGTCCTTTTTGTCAGACCTGTCATCAAATACATGGTCCTTTGCCGTATAGGGGATTTTCCCCTTATTCCTTGCGGCAACCTTCTCCTCTTTCCTAATTATCTTGTCTGCAATTTCAGTCCAATTTCTCCCCATCTTTATACCTCTATTCAAAAATCATTGTAAAATGTGAATCCGGTTTTATTTGTATAAATATCCTGTAAACCTCATGTTTCCAGGCAAGCTTTAAACGCTTATCAGTAATAGGATATTCCTGAACAAGAACATCCTGTGCGCCATTAACAGTGCACGTTCCTAGCTTCCCTATGCTGATTCTTATTGATCCGTCCGGGTTCCGGCTTATCTCAGGCTTTTCATAGACCATCAAGCTCATCACGCCGGCAATGGTTCCGTTGTACTCATCTGCTACAGTTATGTTCCTGCCTTTGTTAAGACTGATGGTGCGGACATAGCTCTTTACCTGCTTGCTGTCATAGGCACCGGCGATACCCATCTTCAGGCTGCTGATACCCTCATTTGCGTTTTGGCAAAGAAGGCAGGTCACCTGGGATGCAGCGTAGTTTTCGCCGTCCTTCTCCATAATGATATTTTTATTGGCATAGTCTGCTGCTGAATCTTTGCCCAGGACAGCAATGGCAGCATCTAATTGATCTTTTTTAACATCTATAAATGTGGGCAGGTTGTGGAACTGGGATTGCATGGTCCAGAGCTCGTAGCGCCTGTCAGAGAAGGTCCTGGCGGTGTAGGTGCCTACCCCAAGGTCGATGATAAGGGGCTTGCCCTTCTTATAAATTGTAAAGGAACCCACATCATTGTGGTTGTGGCTGTCGGCGTTATCTCCCGCCTTGGCAGCAAGGGTGTAGGTTTTATCCCTGGCCACCATAAGTCCCACACTGGCAAAATAGCTGTCCTCCGGTATAAATCCCTTTGGCTTCCAGGCTAAAATATCCTTCATGGCAAAGGCCTGCTGCACATGGTAAAAGAGATTGATCTCATCAGTGATAAGCCTGTCCTTAACCGGAGCATCCATTACATCCTGTGCTGCAAACTCAGAAAGAACGTCGCTTCCAACGGCCTTTCCGAACAGGAACTCTCTGGCTGTCCTTCTTCCCGGCTTGGCGCTGCAGTCTGCGAAATTGATATAGTAATCCTTCGCAACATGCATTTTAACTATATATTCAGCAATATTCTTTATAAGTTTTTCCCTGAAGACCTGATCAAATCCGCCTTTTCCCTGCTCTGAATACACTCCGTTCATAAGCTCCAGACTGTCAAAGAGACACAGGGCCGCATGGGAATAATACTGGGCCCCTTCATCGCAGCCTCCGTCCTCACCGTATTCATCCAGGAAATAGTCCAGGGATGCAGCGGCTTTTCGGAAGAACTCCAGCCTCTCACTCTCTGTGAAAAAGTCTTTTTCTCTGGTGAAGGCACATATAAGAACATTCTGGGTACACCAGGGCGTCCAGTTGCACATAGGCTCCCTGCCGTTTCCCATCCACCAGAAATGCTGCGTAAGGTAAGGCGTAAAGATTCTCTCCTTAAGCCTCTCGTTTACATAGGTGCTGATATAGGGACTTATCTTTTGGAAGACCGGTCTTAAGAGATACTCGCAAAAAGCCACTTCAGCCCCGCTCTCCCCATCAAAAAGATCGATGATGGGCCTTGTGACATCAGGCATGTTCTCCTGTTTGCCGTCTCTCACATAGCTGGTATGGGGCGGAAGGCACCAGGTGGTCTCCTCCAGGATCAGATACAGTCCCTCCAGGATAGCATCTGTAAATCTCCCCTTATTCTCAACACATTCAGCCATAACAAGGCTGTTAAGTTTTCGCCTTCTGGGAAAATACTTATCCTCAAACCGGACTCTGTTCCCGGATTTGGAAAACTCCATAAAATCCGTGATAAGAAGCTGAGTCCAGGGCTTTTTAAGAGCCCTCTCCCCTTCTGCTATCAGCTGCTTTTTAAGCTCACCGGGAAGAGCCTCCCACATTTTTCTGTTGGAAATATCGGGATATCTGTTATAGGTTCCTACCTGCTTTATTTTTTCTGCGTAGTCCTCAACAATTGTTCTGTGCGACATGATCTCTTCCTCTTGAAAAAAATCAGAAAAAAGTGAATGCATCTGCATGCGCTGTTGGCACACAGATGCATAATTGACGTTCTTTACCTTGTGGAAAGGAAAACATTCTCTCTTGCTGCGGCTTCATCCTCGGGATAGGTCTTCAGATAGGTCTCCATAAGAGATGCTGCCAGGCCAAACTCGCCCATATACTCATAGGCTGTTATCTCATTCATCATAAGTGCCTGTTCCACATCCTTATCCCCTATGCTGAGCCCAGACTGGAAGGAGGATACTGCTCCCTCATAGTCTCCCTGCTTGATCTGACACATTCCAAGCTGGTTGAAAACCTTGGCAGAGTTGGGATTTTCACTTATATATGTCTTGTATACGCTGATGGCGTAATTGTAATCACCCTGTTTTTCTCCGGTCTGTCCAAGAAGCAGCACCACAGGCTCTTTTTCCTGGTCCCGCTCATTCCTTGCAGCCTCAAGAAAGCTCTGGGCTTCTGCGTTATTGCCAAGATAGAAGGAAATCTGTCCCTTCTCGTAGTTGGACATGAAATCCTTGCCGTTGTCCATGGCAGTCTGAAGAAGGGCTGTGGCCTCTTCTCCGTAGCCGTGATCATCAAGAGCTCTGAATATCATAATGATCATGGAATAGTCCTTGGGATTAAGGGCAATGGCCCTGGAAAAATCCGCATAGGCATCATCATGATTGCCGGAGGCCAGAAGTGCCACACCTCTCAAATAGTGGGCGCTGCTGTCCTTGCTCCTAAGCCCCAGTATGGCATCATAAACCTCTTTGGCCTTGTTGTATTCTCCCATGCCAAAGAAAGCATCAGCAAGATAATAGTTGGTGTCAAAGTCCATGTCATCAACTATTCCTTCATCCGCAGCCAGAGATGCCAGCAGCTCTGTGGAGGCCTCTTCGTACTCTCCCAGCTTCAGAAGGGCTATTCCCCGCCCTCTGTGAAGGAGACAGGCATCCTCGCCCTTTTCCTCGGCGTTATTAAAGCTCTCGAGAGCGTTTAGATATTCATGGCTCTCGATATAGGCAAATCCGGAATCGATATTGTGTCTTCCCACGAGACTCCCACATCCCGTAAGCAGAACAGAAATCAGCAAAAAGCTGGCTAAAGTTCTATACTTCATGTTGATTCCCCCAACTATAACTCCCTATATCATTTCAGGTATGCGACTACCTCAACCTCGCAAAGCACGTTCCTTGGAAGCTGTTTAACTGCAACGCAGCTTCTTGCAGGCTTGCCTGTGAAGTACTTCTCGTATACAGCGTTGAATGGAGCAAAGTCGCTCATCTCAGCAAGGAAACAGGTGGTCTTAACCACATGCTCATAGTCTGTGCCTGCAGCACGAAGGATCTCGCCGATATTTCTGCATACTCTGTCTGCCTGATCTGAGATCGTTGTGGTATCTATCTCACCGTCCTCAGGATTGATGGGAATCTGTCCTGAAGCAAAAAGAAAATCTCCTGCGATGATTGCCTGTGAATATGGTCCGATTGCTGCCGGTGCCTTGTCTGTTGAAATGTACTGCATATGTAGACCTCCTTATAAATATATTATTCGTCAAGTGCTCTGATCGCCGAACACTGCTGTAACATAGTAACCACGAGCGTTCTCTTCAACCTTAGTAACTACGCCTTCCCTCTCAAGCATACGCTCACGGAAGGGGAAGTTACCTGACATTGCCAGGGATGGGTCGATGGTATAGTAGTAGTTACTGGGAAGTACACCCTCGGTAACTGTGACCTTATCTCCCTCATGGAGAAGTCCCGGCCTCTCCATCTTAAAAATCATTTCTCTAGACATTTTACCACCCCTTCATTCAAATCTATATACTTGACTTTTGAATTTACTTATTTTTTCTTCCAAAGCCTATATACATCATTGCTAAAGATGAGTTCATAAGCTGTATCATCCAGGACCGCCTCTTCAATATGCTTTTCATTATTCCAATTATCCAAAAGCACATAATCGGCAAGACCTAAATCCTCAGCCACATCTCCTGATGTATATGAATTTACATTTGTAAAATAGTACAATACTCTCGGTCTGAAAAAGTGAACAACTTCATCATCCCCGATATTCTCATCAATGTATTCAAAGATCTCGTAAGTAGGCTGATTATCGATATCATTGAATCCATAGCCCTTAAACCTGACATTGTAGATCAGGAAGAAGGTCTGGGCTGCCATCAGCACTATAAGTCCAAACACCAATGTCTGGATGACATATGCATCCTTTAGCCCCGGAACCTTTTCAAGTACAAAGCTTAATCCGTGGAAGCTGAACATTATAAGTATAGGATAAAAAGTGAAAGCAAATCCGCTTCTGTAATAGTTATAGATCAAAAGCATAAAGATCATTCCGCAGCTGTAAATTTCGGCGTAGGTGTCTTTTCTAAAGGCAACTATCATGCCAAGGATAGCGGTTATCAAAAAGCTCACAACCACTACAGCAAGGATCACGCTTATTATAGGCCTGCAATCATCTCCGAAAAATCCTTTGAAAATCCCAAAGTACTTAACAATGCCATATCTGATCCGCTCAACAGTCGGTGTGAAATAGCCATTATAAGTTCCACCGGCTGCGGGAAGTACTGCTTCCAATATCTTTGTCAAAAGGATGTACACAAAATATGGAACAAGTCTTATATACCAGGTTCTGCCGCCCTTATGCTCTATTCTGAACAGAAATTTCCTGCCGGCTTTTTCAAAAAATGCGGTAAGAGCCAGCAGCAGATCGTAACATATAAGGGCTAAAACCGTTCCTTCTGCCATCGTTTTTGTCGCAACGGACAGGAACAGGAATAGTCCCAGAAGCCCGGCCAAAAGCAGCTGCTTTTTCTTTGATTCCTCACTGTTATACAAATCCACAATATTCAGGGTTTCTATTACCATGAACATGCAGACAATATCCGCTTCTATGGTATTAACATTAAATGTGATTATTACACTGAAAAGAGTAAAAAATGTGAGGATAACAGCACTGCTTTTTGTCATCCTGCGCTTGTATATGTAAAACTCTGTCGCCACAGTTCCAGCGACAAACAGACATTCAAGCAGCTTTAAGGGTGTATAGGGAAAATACCCCAGGAACCTGTAAACAGGCGCAAGAACTATCGCCCAAAGCCACGGATATACATCTGCTCCGATACCGTCGCAGGAATTATCGATAATGAACTGATTTTTCACATACCAGTCAGAGACGGTTCCGGTGGCCAAAGCCCTGGCCTGAGCAAAAAACTGGCTGAAGTCGCCTCCCCAGCTTTTTCCGCTATAAATAAGAAGTGCGCAGATGCCAAAGCCTAAGCAGCCAAGAATAAGGGCAATAAGGCGGTCACTTATCTTATCAATATATTTTCCGCTTTTAGCAGTACCCCCATTTTTATTGAAGATAATGAACGCTGCCATAAGCACTATCAAGGGCAAATACAATCTGGTTCTGTAAAGATCCATATAAATGTTCATAGCAGGTCCTCCTGTTTCTTATTCACCGATGCCGTGCAATGTTGGTTTTACGTGTAATCTCTGTATAAGCTCGTCTGTGACTTCCTTGGACGCTTCGTTTCTGTAATATATATCGATTCCGGCGGTTCTTACCAGGGTAAAGTCTGACAGATCAAAGTTTGGCTCAACCTCGAAGTGTCTGTCGTTTCTGTTATAAGCAACTACCACGTCCACATCCTCAAGATTTCTTTCTTCCGCTTTGGGAGAATTTAAGAAGGGTCTTACGGTGTAAACTTTCTGATCATCATTGCTCCAGTATAAAACGTCCTCTTTTCCCTTGGAGTGCATGTAAGTCTCCACAGTCCAGTCTGCTTCGGGATTGCAGATTCCAAGGCAGCTCATGACTGTATAGCCCTTGTCGCTCATCTCCTCGATCTGCTCCAGAGCATTGGTTACGCCCTGTCCTCTGAATCTGTAATAGTCGCCCTCAACCACAAGGCCCCTTCCATTTACCAGAAGCATCATGGCAAGGACAAATATGTACAGCTTTCTTCTTTTGCCTGTAAGGAAATCATACTTAAGTGCAAAGGCCACGAAGAACAGTGAATAGCCG
This sequence comes from Butyrivibrio sp. MC2021, assembly GCF_000621605.1. Lineage (GTDB taxonomy): Bacteria > Bacillota > Clostridia > Lachnospirales > Lachnospiraceae > Butyrivibrio. The sequence continues at coordinate 1,076,710 of NZ_JHXX01000001.1, forward strand.
ATGATGATTGGAAGAAGATATCTCTCGGCGATTCCCTCCTTGCTGTAAAGGACGATCTGGGGAAGCATAAATATCACCGCAATGGCCATATCCGGAAGCTTGGTCTTAAGCTTGTCAAAATATGTAAGAAGGATTCCCACCAGGATGATTCCGAACTTCCAATACCATCTAAGGTCATTCTCAATGGAATAAATAGTTCCCTGAACGTAGATGGATAAAGGCGTTGCGGAAGTAAAGCTAACGGGATCATAGCTGCTTGTTCCGAGTCTTAACATAATGCCTATCAAAATAATCGCGCAGCTCACAAGACAGAGAATCGCGAAAACAGCTCTTCCCTTAAGGCCTCCGCAGAGTTTCTTAAGATAATCGGAAACTGACTTGCATCCTGCATATACAAACAGTGAAGGATCCTCTTTGTAAGCATAATACAGACAATAGAATGCCATAAAGGGCATAACCAGGAAGAAAGATTCATGGTAATATCCCATGGCTACAGAGAAAATAAAGGCTGCGATTCCATAGCCCTTTTTCCCGGGCTTCTCCAGCCAGTTGAGAAGGCATAAGAAAGCAATTCCAAAACACAAAGTGCCCTGCATCTGCTCCGGGCCCAGTTTCCACCAGGTTGCTCCCTGATAGCCCACAAGGCTTGTAAGAGCAAAGGCCCAGCTGATGCTCTTGGAATCTGTGATCTTTTTGCCGCAGAAATATAAAAGGATCATTGAAACAGCAGTTTCAACGGCCTTGGAAATTGACAGTTTAACAGGATCGGGACCGCAAAGCAAAAGAAGAAGAACCTTGGAAGGGTAATAAAGTGAATTATTCCTTGTGGTACGGTCATTCACAAAGACGATCTTGATCATCTCCCACCAGGATACATTCTTATACTTCATAAGATATGTGTATTCCAGGAATTCATGGTCATCAACAAAATGCCATCCGCTTGTAAGTGTTCCCAGAATGTAGGTTGTCCCCAGTACTATAAAAAAGGATATAACAGTGACCAGGGCAATTTCCCCAAAGAGTCCCTTCTTTTTTCCCATTAGCTCTCTCCTTAATCCTTAACTATCGCGTGTTTCAAAAGGTAATCATACCAAAGCTGATAGGATGAAGCCTTCAGATGCACATCATCGAAGGAAAGGCTTCCCTCCATGTTGCCGTTTCCGTCGTCCACCGCTTCATTCATATCAATGTAAAAAATTGTCTGGTTATCGGCAAGCTGTGATAAAGCCTCATTTCTTCTGTCGATATTGACGTTGTTAAAGTTCTTGTCAACGCTGCTCTTTCTCTCGGTAACATGCATGATGCACTGAATATAGATAATGGCATCGGGCTGAAGCTCTCTTATTCTGTCTATCACCGCCTGATAAGCCTCAGTGAAGTACTCATCTGTGCCGGTTCCGATCTCGTTAAGGCCCAGCATGATGTATATCTTGCCAAACTGCTCTCTGGAAAGAGCCTCCTCCACACCGATTTCACCTTCGGGAGTTTTGATGAATTGCTTCTTAAGTACGGTAAATATACTGAGGGAAACCTTGGCATAGAAGGTAGCATGCTCATCAAGCTCCTGACAATACTCAGAGAGACCCACAGTACGTGAATCACCGATAAAGAGGGCATCATCAAAGTACTCAGGCTCAACCTCGGTCAGCTCGTAAACCTTCTCCTCCTCTTCGGGAACATCATTGGCTGAAATATCGTTGGCTGAGATATCCACAGGATCCTCCTGGGGCTCTTCTATCAGAACCGGTTCCTCACCATCTGCTTCAGCAGGTGCACTGATCTCTGAATCTATCCCATTCCAATTATCACTGGCCCCTGCGATCTCAGAGGAAAGCTCATACATCTCAGGCTCATAGTTCCAGGGAAATACTCCTTCCGTGGCACCTTTCAAAGCCAGCACGAAATAAGGCGCCGTCGCAGGATCGTAGGATTCCCTGTAATCCGCATAAACCGTGTCGGAAAAGAGGATTGCCATAACCGTTATGAAGATTGTACATACCACTACCCCAAGAAGCATCGGGCAGGTCTTTAAAAACTTCATATAATCTACACTTTCTACAAAACAATACTTAAAATCTGAAATACATAAATGGATTGCCGGCTGCATTAGAAAGGCTGTAAACACAGGCCCAGAACAGCACGAACACCAATATTGTCACAATAAAATTCCTTCTGTGGTTCTCAAAAAACTCATACACCTTGGGAAACAGCAGCACAATGCCGATGACTATCAGATATCCGTAAATACCGATGTTCTTGGCAAAGTCCCCGGGATTGACCGCAATTCCCGCACCGAAGAAAGGAAACAGTCTCTTGAAATAATCACAGAGCATCACTGAATCCGATATGGCAAATATCACCCAGGTAAGAGGGATAAGCACCAGCACATTTATCTTGCCTATAATAAATCTAAGCACTCCGGGAAGCTTTGAAACAATATATTTCTCGCAGATGATGATAAAAAAGATCAAGACTCCCCAAAGAATGAAATTCAGTGTAACACCGTGCCAGAAGCCGGTTATAAGCCAAACCACCAGAAGATTGAATATGGTCCTCAGGGTTCCCTTTCTGCTTCCTCCCAGAGGAATGTATACATAATCTCTGAACCAGGAGCCCAGGGATGCGTGCCATCTTCTGTAAAACTCAGCGACGCTCCTTGATGCATAGGGATGGTCAAAGTTCATGATAAAAGGAAAGCCGATCATTACTCCTATTCCTGCTGCCATCAGTGAATATCCCCAGAAGTCCAGGTACAGCTCCAGTGAATAGGCCACTGCTCCAAGCCATGCCAGAGGTGTGGAAATACTCTCATAGCCTATGGTTCCGATATCCTTCCAGAGCATAGCCAGATGATCCGCCAGAAGGACCTTCATTCCAAGTCCCACTGTAAAGAACTTAAGACCGTCCTCGATTCTTTCAAAAATCTCGAGAATGGTCCTGTTTTCTCTGTGTCTTTCAAAATCAGAAAAACGCATTATAGGGCCCGACACCACCTGTGGAAACAGAGTAAAGTAAGTGGCGGTCTGAAGAAATCCGGGCTTTTCTTTTACTTTTCCGAGGTAAACATCTGCCTGAAATGAAATCATCTTGAAGACATAAAAGCTGATTCCTATGGGCATAAGAGAACTGTCAACAAACTGTGACAGAGCCTTGAACTCCACCAGCATCACCGCATCAAGAAAAACGATGAATGCAAGGAGCATCTTTTTTTTGGTGCCTGAATGCATGGCTCTGGCAAATAAGAAGTTGACAAAAACGGCTCCAAGAAGAACCGGAAACATCCTGAGATCCCCGATAGCATAGAATGTCAGGCTCCCTGCAAGGAGCGTGAACATTCTGAATTCTATGGGTGTCAGATAATACGCTATAAGAAAAACAGGCAAAAACCTGAATATAAAGGTTAAATCCGAAAAATTTATCATTTCTTATGAAAAATCCTATTTACTACTTAGTTGCCGGAATTGTTGATCTCCGCAAGTTTGGCCTCAGCAGCGGCAGCGCTCTGGGTTCCCGGGAAATCAGTAACTACCCTGTCATATATCTCCTTGGCCTTGTCCTTGTCACCGTTGGCATTATAGGAATTACCAAGATAATACAGAGTGTTGACGTTTGTATTGTCATACTGATAAGCCTTGGAGAGATTGGCTATTGCAGTCTCATAATCCTCGAGCTTATAAGCATCATAACCATTGTTGTAATATGAAGTCGCAAGCTGTGGTCCTACCAGGGCCATAAGGCTGTTATACAGCTCCATGAACTCATCTGATACATTCTCATCTATGGCATAGAGGTCAAGGTGCTCAAGAGCCTGAGCTATTCCCTCCACGTCGGAAGCATCGTTAAAATATACCGCTGTGGCCTTCATAAGGCTGTTCATGGCAGCTGATGTGCTGTCAACGCCCTCGTAGCCTGTAACCTGAGACTGCAGTTCCTCAACCTGTTTCTTGAGATTGCCTATCTGCTGCTCGTAATCCACAATCTGTGCGGATTTGGAATCGGATTCCTCGCTGATCTGGGCAATCTTGGCCTGATTGTTGCTGTTTATGCTCTGGATCCTCTGAGGCAGTATCAAAAAGCATGCTGCTGCAACACCCAGCACGATTCCAAGAACAATTCCCCAGATGGAGCTGGATCTGGCAATGGCAGATTTCTTCACCGGCTGGATGATCATCTCGTTGCCGCTGTTATATCTGATGGAGCCATCGTTATCAGAAGCCACATCCGACACCAGCTTGCCGCTCTCACCGGGAAGGAGCATACTGTCTGCTTCCTTGAGGTATCTTCTGGCCATAAGATTGCCGGTATCCAGTTCAAGAGCCTTCTGGGATTCTATCTTGGCTCTGTCCCATTTACCGTTCTTAAGGCAAAGAAGTGCCAGCAAAAGATGGGCCTTAACCAGCCTCTTGTTGAGCTGAAGCACCTTCTTAAGCTGTATCTCCGCAAGGTCATAACTGTCCTGACGACAGTAGTTAAGTGCAATATTAAATTTCTTGATGGTCTGATTGATATTATCAAGAAGTGAGGGTGAATTTCTCACATCATCAATATAAATATCTGCAAGATTGTCCTCAGGCTGAAGGTTCTTACTGATAACCCACTCAGCCAGGGCTGCAACTATTTCCCCCGTATCATAATAAATCAGGCCAAGAAGATTCCTGGCATTTATATTGTTTTTATCAAGTTTAAGACTCTGACGCAGTGATTCCACTGCTCCTGTCATATCTCTTACGCCTGCCTTCTCAAGGCCTTCATTGTAGAATCTGTTGGAAAGACTCTTGATCTTCTTGTAGGTGCCTACCTTCGCTCCACAGCTTGGGCAGGTGTTGTCCTTGGTAAGCTCGGCTCCGCAATAATAACACTTCATTAATTATTTGCCTCTCTTCGCCGTGTCTGCTTCCTGACTTGCTTCCTTAAGAAGTTTAACGATAACGTCGGACATATCATCCAGATCCTGCTTGTAAATGATGTCCTCAGCATCCTCTATTTCAAGACTTGGTTTGAATTTTTTAAGTTCATCTTCAAAGTTGATCATAATTTCCTCTTAAATAATTGCCTTTATCTGGCCCGCCAGATAAAGAGATCCTGCCGCAAATACCATATCTCCGGATTTCCTTATGGTTATGATATCCGTAACAGCATCACGGACATTACTGTAATATTTGATGGGAAGTCCAATGATTCCCTGTCTGTCCTTGCTATCCTCAAAGGCCGCCTTAAGGTCACCCATGGAAACGGTCCTCTCGGTACTCAAAACAGCAACATAAACAGAATCAAAGATTCCTGAGGACAGCAGCCTGTCAATGATATCTCCGTACTGCTTGTCTCCTACAATGCCGAACAGAAGAAGCTTCCTTCCCTGGCACTCAAACTCTCTGATACTGTCGATAAACGCATCTATTCCGTCTATATTGTGAGCTCCGTCCACAAAGATTCCCGGACGTATCTCTTCCATCCTGCAGTCCCACTTGGCACTAATAAGGCCGTCAGTGATGTCCAGCTCGGATATTTCTGCCCCCTGGTCCCTTAAGATCTCGCAGGCAGTTACCGCTAAAGCGGCATTTTCAGTTTGATATTTGGCTAAAGTAGATAATTTTAAGCCACAATATTTATCATAAAGGGAATTATATGAAAAAGCAATGTATTTATTCCCCTGATCATCCTTATTAATATGTACATCGGTGATATTTCTTCGTTCCACCGCAATTGCCCTTGTATCAAGGCTTAGGGCTCTTTCTTTGATGACATCGGTAGCTTCTTTTACCTTGTCAAAAAACACCACCGGCACGCCCTTTTTGATTATTCCCGCCTTCTCGCCCGCTATGGCAGCCAGGGTATTTCCGAGATACTGCATATGATCAAATCCGATCTCTGTAATGACCGAGATCAGCGGCTTTTTAACACTGTTGGTGGCATCAAGTCTTCCACCCAGACCGGTTTCCAGTATGAGATAGTCCACCGGATAAACATCATAGAGCAAAATAGCCATAAAAAATAACAGTTCAAAGTAAGTGGGGAAAAACTCACCGTCCTTGTACTCGAAGATCCTTCGGAGAGTCTCCATAAATACAACCAGGAACACTCCGTCCGATATGGGCTTGTTATCTATGCAGAATCTCTCGTTGATCTTCACGAGATGAGGTGACGTGAAGGTGCCCACGGTATAGCCTGCCCGCATCAGTATCCATGAGATATAGCTGCAGACAGAGCCCTTGCCGTTGGTACCTGCCACGTGGATTATCTTCATATTCTCTTCAGGATTTCCCAGATATTCCAGAAAAGCTTCCGTCTCCTGGGCGGAATGCTTTTCTGTGAACCTGGGGATCATGTTGAGAAAATCCTCAATCTCTGCAATTGTTATCTTTTCAGCATTGTCGGACCTTTCAATAAGCTGCCTGGCCCTTGTTAATAACTCGTTATCCATAACTAAACATATGGCAACCGATTATTTTGTCAGCTGCGCAAGTCTTTCTGTAATCTGATCGTAAGTCTGCTGATACTTCTGCTGCTTTTCCTTTTCCTCTGCGATCTTCTCTGCGGGAGCCTTGGAAAGGAATCTCTCATTGCTGAGCATGCTCTGGGATCTCTTAAGCTCACCCTCAAGCTTCTTCTGCTCCTTGGTAAGTCTCTCGATCTCTGCTGAGATATCAACAAGATCTGAGAAAGGAATATAGCAGGTTGCATCCGCAAGAACTACAGAAACCGCATCCTCTGCGATTCCGCTCTTATCCTTCTGGCAAACTGACTCTGAAGCATATGCCAGTGACTCAAAGAAGAGCTTGCCCTTGGTAAAGATATCAAGAACCTCGTCCTTGTCACTTACTACGTAAACAAGAGCCTTTCTTGAAGGAGCAACGTTCATCTGAGTACGAACGTTTCTGATGCCTCTTACGGCTTCCTTGATAGTCTCGATGGACTTCTCATCAGCCTCAAAGTTCCACTCATCCTTGTAAACAGGCCACTCAGAGATCATGATGGACTCTTCCTCATCCTGCATTGTGCAGAAGATCTCCTCTGTGATGAATGGCATATAAGGATGAAGGAGCTTCAGTGCATTGAGAAGTACTGTCTGCAGTGTCCAAAGGGCTGCCTCATGGGATACCTTGTCATCTGAGTTGTAAAGACGAGGCTTAACCATCTCAATGTACCAGTCGCAGAACTCATCCCAGATAAAGTCGTAAACCTTCTGAACAGCGATACCAAGCTCGTACTTGTCCATGTTCTCGGTTACTTCTTTGATGGTGTTGTTAAGCTTGCTGATGATCCACTTGTCAACGGGCTCAAGACCTGCAGGCATAGCCTGGTGGATAGCTGAAGGAGCATCCTCGGCCATGTTCATCATGATAAATCTTGAAGCGTTCCATACCTTGTTTGCAAAGTTACGGCTGTTCTCAACTCTTTCATTATAGAAACGCATATCATTTCCGGGTGCGTTACCGGTGATAAGAGTAAGACGAAGTGCATCAGCGCCGTAGTTCTCGATGATATCAAGAGGATCGATACCGTTGCCCAGTGACTTACTCATCTTTCTTCCCTGGGAATCTCTTACAAGGCCATGGAAAAGAACAGTGTGGAAAGGATAGGTTCCCATGTTCTCATAGCTTGAGAAGATCATTCTGATTACCCAGAAGAAAATGATATCGTAACCTGTTACCAGGACATCTGTAGGGAAGAAGTACTTAAGCTCCTTGGTGTCATGGGGCCATCCCAGGGTCTCAAAAGGCCAGAGGGCAGATGAGAACCATGTATCCAGTGTATCGGGATCCTGTGTAAAGTGGGTCTCGCCGCACTTAGGACATACTGTGGGAGCCTCTTTTGATACAACTACCTCTCCGCACTTGTCGCAGTAGTAAGCAGGGATTCTGTGTCCCCACCAGAGCTGTCTTGAAATACACCAGTCACGGATATTGTCTGTCCAGTTGAAATATGTCTTCTCCATTCTCGGAGGAATAAGCTTGATCTCGCCTTCCTTAACTGCCTTAACAGCGGGCTTGATGAGCTCGTCCATCTTTACGAACCACTGTGCCTTGATCATAGGCTCAACGGTTGTATGGCAACGATCGTGGGTTCCTACGTTGTGGCTGTAGTCCTCGATCTCAACAAGAAGTCCCATCTCATCCAGCTCTTTTACGATGGCATCTCTTGCGGCATATCTGTCCATGCCCTCGAACTTGCCGCCGTTGGCGTTGATGGTGGCATCGTCATTGAGGATGTTGATCTCCTCAAGGTTGTGGCGCTTACCTACCTCAAAGTCGTTAGGGTCATGGCCGGGAGTGATCTTAACTACGCCGGTACCGAATTCCATATCTACATAAGAATCCTCAACAATAGGAAGCTCTCTGTTAACAATAGGAAGAAGGACCTTTTTGCCCTTGAAGCTCTTATATCTGTCATCATCGGGGTTAACAGCAACAGCTGTATCGCCAAGCATTGTCTCGGGACGTGTTGTTGCGAACTCGATGAACTCTGTTTTTGAAACTGTTCCGTCTGCATCGATCACAGGATACTTGATGTGCCAAAGATGTCCTGCCTGCTCCTCGTACTCAACCTCAGCATCGGAAATGGAAGTCTTACATACAGGGCACCAGTTTACGATACGGCTTCCCTTGTAGATGTAGCCTTTCTCGTGCATCTTGCAGAAAACCTCTGTAACTGCCTCGTTGCAGCCATCATCCATGGTGAAACGCTCTCTGTCCCAGTCACAGGATGAACCCATCTTCTTAAGCTGTGAAATGATGGTTCCGCCGTATTCCTTTTTCCACTCCCAGGCTCTCTCCAGGAACTTCTCACGGCCCAGGTCTCTCTTGTCGATGCCCTCTGCCTTAAGGGTGTCGATGATCTTAACCTCTGTTGCGATGGAAGCATGGTCTGTGCCGGGCTGCCAAAGGGCATTGTAGCCCTGCATTCTCTTGTATCTGATGAGAATGTCCTGCATAGTGTTGTCAAGCGCATGTCCCATGTGGAGCTTACCGGTGATATTCGGCGGTGGAATAACAATGGTAAATGGTTTCTTTGTCTCGTCTACTTCTGCATGGAAGTACTTCTTTTCCTCCCACTTGGAGTAAAGACGGCCTTCAATACCCTTGGGATCATAGGTCTTTGCCAGTTCTTTCTTCATAATCTGTCTCCTTTTTCTTGAAATATGCGCCAGAGGAATCTGTGGAAATAAAAAAGTCCTCAACACTCTGTAAAGAATGTTAAGGACGTCATAAACGTGGTACCACCTTAATTCATAGGAAACAGAAAGTCTCCTACCTCAAGCCGCATCAATTAATGCTCCATCCTTTAACGGGGATGACACGGGAACGTTTGTTGGGTAAAACCCATTTCTGGACGTCCGGTTCAAAAGCTACCTTCCATATCCTCAGTGTCAGTACCCTCTCAGCGAAGACTTATGTCTCCGGGCACATTCTCTTTAAACACCTTAAAATATGTACTCCTCTTTCTCATAACCTTTATTTTATAAATATTAAAAATATATTATTGTACAAAAGCCTTCTTGTCAACTGTAGGTAGCTTCCTTTAGAGAAGACCTGGAAATAGCGGCCTTGTGAAGAAGGACGATCTCGCCTTTCTTGTGGTCTTTTACCTCGTACAGAGCATTATCCGCAGCGTACATGTAGTCCCAGAGCTTGTTGGTGGCAAGAGGAACCGAGTTGCGGATTCCCTGGGATATGGACAGATATCCGTCCGCCTCCGAAAGGCTGCTCTCTATCTTCATGGAGGACACTGCAGAGCGAAGACCCAGGGCATAATTCATGACCTGCTCGTCCGTGAGATTCTCATAAATTATCACAAACTCATCCCCGCCGTATCTGTAGCCGTGGACATTGGGGTTTTCCTGACATATTTTTGATATCTCAGTGGATATCTTCTTAAGGCAGTCGTCCCCTGCGGGATGTCCGTAGGTGTCATTGTAGTGCTTGAAATTATCCACATCCATGATCTCCACCGCAAGAGGAGTCCTGTTGCTGTAGGCGTTGTCAAAGGCCACATCCGCATATCTGTTAAGAGCATATCTGTTGCCCAGGCCGGAAAGTGGATCCGTCTCTGCGCGCTTCTGTAAAAGAGTGTTCTCCTTTTCCATCTCGGAGAGCTTCTTTCTCACCTGTGTATAGAACTTGTAGTTACTGATAATTTCCTTCTTCTGAAGCATGGCATATCTGTGGAAATCCTCCAGAGCCTTGATCCTCTCCTCGTTATCCCCAAGGCGTTTAAAGAGTTCCACCCTCAGCGCAGCTTCCTTTAACTTAAGGTTACCGATGTTGAGATCGTTGAGGGATCTCTCAGCGTTCTTTACCATGGCAACCACTTCATCCAGTCTTCCGATTTCCATAAAGAAACGGCAGATCCTGAAAATATCCTCCATATTATCAAGAGGATACTTGTTCCTCTGAATAAGTGCGGAAAGCTTGTTGGAATATGCGTTGTACTCCTCTGTTTTGCCCAGATAGTAGTTGGCTCTCATGCGGATATCAAGGATCGGGATATCCATGAAATATTCCCTGCTGGCTCTGGGATCCGCCTCCAGCTTGTCAATTCCCGCAAGGCATCTGGCCACTGATTCCTTTTTGTTCAAAAGAATGTAGCAATCCGCCTCAAAGCAACAGCAGAAAAGCACATTTCTGTAGTAGAGACTGTCCTTTTTATTCTTGCGGATATCCCTGTAAGCCATACGAATATGAGACAGGGCTTCCTTGACGTCTCCGTTGTCAAAATAGATCTGGCCGATGTTATACCTGATGATTCCCGGAACATTGCTGTCTGTCATGTTCTCACAGTACTTAAGCCCTGCGTAAAAAAGGTCCAGCGCCATTTCCTTGTTTCCGTGATTCATGGCATCTATGCCAAGAAGGTTGTAGCATCTTGCCAGGTGCTCTGCATCACCGCACATTTGAAGATATTCAATTCCCTTAAGAAGGTTGGAATTAAACTTGCGATAATCGGTACTTACCTGATAGTAAGCATCCGCAAGATAATAGTAGGCATAGCCCAGAAGATTCGGATCATCCACGGACTTAGCCTTCCTAAGCAGACGGTTACAGATGTTAATAAAACTGCCGGACATTGAAGACCTGGCAGTCATAAGTTCCTGATTTAGTGTCTGTACTTCTAAATCATAATTCTCTATTCTCATTTTTCCCTCGCCCCTCATCTTTTTCCAATCAAGTAAATATTAAAAAAAGAAACATAATCAATTTTACAATAAGCATGTACCTATCGCAATAAACAAAAAAAGATATGACACAGGTGTCAGGGGTAAATATGGTTTACATATAGCATTTGACCAATTCGGTCAGATAACAATTTTTTAACGGTTCTTGGTTCTATTTCCTAACAACTTGCCAGGCCGCTATTTTAGGGGGTTCTGATTTTTGCCCGATCTACTAATCCCCAATTTCCACAGAGTTATCCACATGACGCCCCTGTCGCTTTCATCTAACATTTTTGTGATTTTTCTGCTTTTTCCTCGAGTTGTATCAATATTAGATACAATATTATACAATTACTGGTTGACATATACATATATTTTCATTTTATATGTCAACCTAATTAACGGTTTTTCATGATATTTACCGGGATTTTTATCTTTTTTCACCTATCAAACCTGCTCCAGAAGCCGGATACAGCATTTTTGACCGTATTGGTCGAAACCGTTTTATACCCCTTCCACTCCCTGGGGAAAAGGGACCTGTAACTGCCCTGCATAAAGCGGTCATCCAAAAGTGCCACCACGCCCTTGTCCTCTTCTGTCCTGATAACTCTGCCTGCAGCCTGAAGGACCTTGTTCATTCCCGGGAACTTATAAGCATAGTCGTAGCCGTCATCCCCCTGTTCGTCAAAGTAGCTGCGGATTATCTCCCTCTCATTACCCACCATGGGGATGCCGCAGCCCACAATGATAACGCCTATGAGGCTGTCGTACTTAAGATCTATTCCCTCGCTGAAGATACCTCCCATAACGCAGAAGCCCAGGACATTCTTATCCTCCACCACCTCCAGATCCATGTGGATGATCTGTGAGAGATCCAGCCTGTTTCCCGCAGAAAAGCGCTCCAAAAAAGCCTCCCTGGAGGCTTCGCTCATATAGTCCTGCTGAACAAGAAGCTCCGTGGTCTCCTCATCAAAGAATTCATTTTCAAATATCTCTCCCACTTCCTCCATGAACTGATGAGAGGGGAAAAAGATCAGATAATTGCCGCTCTTAGCCTTTATGACGCTGTCTATATAGGAAGCGATCCTGTAGTACTGCTCCGGACCTCTTCTGGAATACTTGCTGGTCACATCCGTTCCTATAAAGAGTCCCAGCCTTGAGGGATCAAATATGGACCTGGCATAGATCTCAAAGTCCTCCTCCTTGCCCCCAAGAAGCTTTTTATAATACTGGATAGGTAAAAGAGTGGCGGAAAAAAGTATGGTACTCCTTCCTCTTTCCATACATTCGGAAAGATTGCCGGAAGGATCCACGCAGCGAAGCCTCAAGAGGAAGCTTCCGTCCTCCGCAAACTCAGTGTAGATAACATATTTCCCGTCCATTTTGTCGTATATTACAAGGAATCTGTGGATATCAAAATAGAACAGAAGAAGCTCATCCCTGCAGGGCCCCTCGGAGTGATCCTCCAGATACTCCGAAATGATGCCTGAAAGCCTGTTTAAGGCATTGGCGAACTTCTCTATGGAAGGAACCACACTGCAGCCGTCGCAGTCTCTTTTCAGCTCCAAAAGAAGCTTATTGCACTTATCCAGGTGCCCCGCGATGCTGGGATGATATTCCTTTATGGTGTTTTTTAGCTCTAAAAAGCTCTCTTTTCTAAGAACAGCGCTGTACATCTCACGGCCACGCTCTAAGAGGTTATGGGCCTCATCCACCAGGAATATATAGTCCTTGGAGGTGGTATCCGCAAAGAACCTTCTAAGGTAAACAAAGGGATCAAAGACATAGTTGTAGTCGCAGATAACGGCATCTGCCCAAAGGCTCATGTCCAGGGACATCTCAAAGGGGCAGACCTGATACTTCTGCGCATATTCGGTTATCTTTTCCCTGTCGAAGCTGTCCTCATGGGTCAGAAGGTCAAAAATAGCGTCGTTGATCCTGTCATAGTGGCCCTTGGCATAGGGGCAGGCCTCGGGGTTACAGTTTCTCTCCTCTTCCCCAAGAAAGCATATCTTGTCCTTGGCTGTGATGGTGACACCCTTAAGCTTGAGGCCCTGGTTGCTTCTAAGGATATCGAAGGCCTCCTCCGCCACGGTCCTGGTGATGGTCTTGGCGGTGAGATAAAAGATCTTGCTTGTCTTACCCTCTCCCATGGCCTTTACGGAAGGAAACACGGTGGAAATGGTCTTGCCGGTGCCGGTAGGGGCCTCAAGAAAGAGCTTTTTACCATGGACAATGGTCCTGTAGACTCCCGCTGCCAGGTCCTTCTGGCCCTCTCTGTAGGGAAAAGGAAACTGCACCGCCTTGATTGAAGCAGTTCTTATACTCTCCCACTCCCACTCAAAATCCGCCCATTTGCGGTATTTGGACAAAAGCTCAAGAAACCAGGACATGATCTCGTCATAAGAGAAATTCCTGTCAAAATAGCGCTTTTCCTCGGTGTCTATATTGCAATAGGTGATCCTAATGGTTATCTCGGGATAGCGCCTGTCCTTGAGGTACATGGCGCCGTAGCACATGGCCTGGGCCAGGTGCAGAGGATCCGCCTCCTTCATCCTGTGAAGTTCCCTGTAGGTGCCCTTTATCTCATCTATCACGGGAATATAGCGCTCTCCCGGGATAAAGGACTCCTGGGATGCCTCCAGCTCCGAAATGGGGCTGTCAAAATTCTTATCCAGGATACCGTCGGCTCTTCCCTCCACCACCAGGTCGTAGTTTCCGGCCTCAAGGTTGTACTTAAGGGGCACCTCCGCGTGATAATCCGGTCCCATGCTCTTTTGTATCATCTTGTGTATCCTGGTGCCCTCCAGCATGGCATCCGGGGATGTCTGATGTATTCTGTTGTCTATATTGCCGCTCCTTAGTATGAATTCCACCAGGCCGCGGACTGAAATCTTAATCTCCATATGAAAAAACTCCCTATGGCACATTATATGCCATAGGGAGCCTCTATACCACTTCTAATATTCAATTGTTCCTGCTGTTATGCTACTGCCAGAGTGCTGAGCATCTGCTCGAAGCTCTGATCATAACCACTGTACTCAACTGTAAGCTTCTGAGTAAGGTCAAGACCGAATACTCCTAAAATTGACTTAGCATCAACCACATATCTGTTATAGTATATATCAACGTCGAAGTTGCACTTGGTTGCTGCACTTACGAATTCCTCAACCTGAGCAGGATTGAGCATAATATTTTTCTTAATTACGTGTCCTACCATCTTTTTCTACTTCCTTTCAAATACTGACCAAACGCCAACTTAATCGTTATAGTTATTTAGGTCGGCGATTTTAAAAAACTATACATTTTTGTCCCGGATTTGTAAATAGGATTTTGTGAACAAATCGTGAAATGTTTACGAATTTTTTATAGAAAGTTTATACTTTATTATGCTAATGCATAGAACTAAATATCGATTTTTACGCTAAAATATCTAATAGTTTTCAGTAAAACCCTTGCAATAATAAAACTCACGTTTTAAGATGTAATGAGTAAAAAAATCGGTAAATTGGAGTTATACAGATGGAAAACCTTAAAATCCCCAAGAAATATGAATCCTCCCTGGATCTTCATGACACCCAGGTAGGCATCAAAACAGTCAAGGACTTCTTTCAGGGCATGCTGGCTACAAGACTCAACCTTCAGAGAGTAACAGCCCCCCTCTTCGTAACACCGGAGTCAGGTCTCAACGACAACCTTAACGGTGTTGAGCGTCCCGTTTCTTTTGATATTAAGAACGAGAACGAGCGTCCTGCAGAGATTGTTCACTCTCTTGCCAAGTGGAAGAGATATGCACTTAAGAAATACGGCTTTAACGTTGGCGAGGGTCTCTATACAGATATGAATGCTGTTCGCAGAGACGAGATTCCCGACAATATCCACTCTATTTTTGTTGACCAGTGGGACTGGGAGAAGGTCATCAACAAGGAAGACCGCAACATTGATTTCCTCAAGGATACCGTAAGAGACGTATACAAGGTTCTTCGCAAGACTGAGAAATTCATGTCTATCCAGTACGATTACATCGAAGAGATCCTTCCCGACGATATTTTCTTCATCACCACCCAGGAGCTGGAGGATATGTTCCCGGACAACACTCCCAAAGAGCGTGAATACTATATTTCCAAGGCAAAGGGTGCTGTATGTATAATGCAGATCGGCGATGAGCTTGCTTCAGGCGACAAGCACGACGGCCGCGCCCCTGACTATGATGACTGGCAGCTCAACGCTGACATCATCGTTTACTATCCTGTTCTGGACATTGCCCTGGAGCTCTCCAGCATGGGTATCCGTGTTGATGAGAAATCCCTTAAGAGCCAGCTTGAGAAGGCAGGCTGCACCGAGCGCGCAGAGCTTCCTTTCCAGAAGGCTATTCTTAATAAGGAGCTTCCTTACACCATCGGAGGCGGCATCGGACAGTCCAGAATCTGTATGTTCTTCCTTAGAAAGGCACATATCGGTGAGGTTCAGTGCTCTATCTGGCCCGAGGATATGGTGGCAGAATGTGACAAGAACGGAATTCATCTTCTCTGATATTTACCGGATGAAACAATATATATTGGGAAGCCTGGAATACTACGGCTTCCCTTTTTTTATGTGATTATCATTACGGAGGCTTAATGAAAAAAGAATTACACGAAGTAGTACAGGAAACAAGAAAAGCCAGAGCCATTCTGGTGGGACTTAATGTAAACAGAAGCGACCTGGAATTCGAAAGATCCATGAACGAGCTGAAGGAACTGACCAAAGCTCTTGATCTGGAGGTGGCTTCCACTGTGACCCAGTCCCTGTCCTCTCCCGATAACAGCACCTATATCGGCAGCGGCAAGGTGGAGGAGATCAGGAACTCTCTTGATATCTTCGATGCGGATATCATCATCTTCAACGACTCCCTGTCCCCCATGCAGCTAAGAAACCTTGAAAAGACCCTGGACACCGAGGTCATGGACAGAACAGGCCTGATCCTGCAGATATTTGCAGCCAGAGCCAAGACCAGAGAGGCAAGGCTCCAGGTTGAGTACGCTCAGCTTCAGTATATGCTTCCAAGGCTTGCCCATATGAGAACCTCTCTTTCAAGGCAGGGCGGCGGCAGCGGCAGACTCTCCAACAAGGGATCCGGTGAGAAACAGCTTGAGCTGGACAGAAGACGCATTGAGCACCGCATGGCTGAGCTTAGAAGAGAGCTTGAAAATGTTGAAAAAGAGCGTGATACCCAAAGAAGCAGAAGGCTTAACTCCGGCATTCCCAGAGTGTCTCTTGTGGGCTACACCAACGCAGGAAAGTCAACAATCCTCAACAACATGCTCCTGGCCTACGGAAGCGAAGGACAGGATACAGAGGAAAAACTTGTTCTTGAAAAGGACATGCTTTTTGCAACCCTTGACACCTCTGTCCGCAGGATAAATGCTCCCGGCCACAGCCCCTTTTTGCTGGCTGATACGGTAGGTTTTATCAGCGAACTGCCCCACTCCCTTGTAAAGGCCTTCAGGTCCACCCTGGAGGAGGCAAAATACGCCGATATCCTGCTTCAGGTCATCGATTTCTCAGACCCTGAATACCGCTATCATATGGATGTCACCAAGGAGACCCTGGCGGAAATAGGCGCCGGAGATATTCCGGTCATCTATGTATTCAACAAATCCGATATCGTCCAGAAGGAACAGGAGGAGGGCTCCCAGCTGGTAATGGAGGTTCCAAGATCCATGGACGACAGGACCTATATCTGCGCCAAGGATACCGACAGCCTTGAGGAACTTATATCCGTTATTGAGAGAAAGCTCTCCGAGGGACTTACAGATCATGAACTTCTGCTGCCCTACTCAGAAGGCGGGATCCTGAATATCCTCACTCAGGCCGGCAAGGTATCCTCCAGTGAGTACCTTCCCGAGGGCATAAAAATAATCGCCAGGCTCACACCCGGCGATTACAGTAAATATTCCAAATATGCTGTTTAATAGATAATCATCCCAACTGAACAGTTTTGCGTATGCTCTTTTCGTTGGCTTCTACCTTAACCCTGTTAAGTGCATTGTGTACTGCAGGGATCAGGAGAACAACCACGGTAAGGATTGCCTCTGCGCCGATATAAGCGCCGTTGTACAGGGTTGAATAAACCAGAGGATTCATTCCTTCGGGAGCATAGGCTGCAAAGAATATCACACCTGAAAGCACGGAGAATACAAATCTGCCGAATATTCCCACAAGGTATCCTGTGATCATTCCGTTCTTCTTCTCGAAGAAGAAGCCTGCCAGGCCCAGAGCGGTGAAGGCAAGGACGTAATCACATAAAAGCTGTGGAATACTGACAATATAAGGGTCAACGATCATCTGAAGAAGTCCATAGGCAAAGGCTGCAGCAATGCTGACTCTCGGTCCGTAGAGATAACCGATGAAGGTTACAAAGAACATACTAAAGAGGGTAACGGAGCCTCCCATGGGGAGTCTGAACAATTTTACATTGGACATTACAAAGGCAAGGGCCAGGCACAGAGCAGAAACAGCGATCTGCTTGATGCTCATCCTGGTCTTTCCGTCCTTATTTACGAAGTAGCTGACTACCACAGCAGCAGCCACCATAAGTGCGATCAGAACTGCATATCCCCCTCTGGTAAGGTTGTAAGTAACCTCTCCGTCCTCAATTATTTTTTCCAGAAACAAATACATAAAAAAACCTCCCTTGATATTATCCGCTTCAGGGGAGGTCTATCTCAAAAAAACAATCATAAGGCGAAACTGCGCCTGCTATGATATAATCTCTCTATGATAAAACCGTTTGCTTCCCTACGCCGGCATTGTCCGGGTCAGGTGATAAGGGTTAGACGTGAATCTCACGTACACTCTCAGCATTGCTCCCCTAGCGGTTATTAAATTCATATTTATTAAACACTTGATGACAGCTGATGTCAATACAATATGCAAAAAAACTGTAGTATCTGCGAGGAAAACTGTGAAAGCTTATATTGAAGCCCTGAGAAAAATCTATTACAGAAACATGTCCGTAAGGATAAGCGCCGGCTCCTATGTGAAATATGCCGCCGTTTCCGCCCTCTGGGCCTTTATTCTGACCTATGCCTTCAACAGGGCCCACTTTGTGGATATGCCCACCTATAAGGCCATCGCCGCGGATCAGTTCTATGTATTTGATTCGCCCTTTATGCTGTTTCTTTTGTACTGCGTATTCACTCCCATTGTGGAGGAGATAGTCTTTCGGTTCATCATCTATAATTCGCTTCTTATGTGGCTAAAAGATGCACTTATGGCCATAATCATATCCTCCGCCCTTTTCGGAGTTTATCACATGAATCCTGTCCAGGGTTTCTATGCTTTTTTCATGGGACTTCTGATCTGCTTTTTATATTATAAAAGTGACAATATTTTTGTCCCAATAATAGCGCATGCCAGCGCTAATCTGGTAGCACTGGCATACACTATTTTTTCTTATAACATCTTTTAGCAATTATGTTACACAAAAAGTGGAATATCCTTTCCAAACTTGAAGGAATATATGAATATCTCTTTGACCTTCCTGCCTGTGGCGGCCTCCAGAGCCCTCTTATAATACTGCAGCTGAATACTGTAGCGCTCCACCAGCTCCTCTTCGGTGTCCACTCTGTCGGTCTTGTAGTCCATGAGAACAATGTCATCTCCCTCAAAGAACCAGGCATCGATGATTCCCTGGATCAGCACGGTCTCTTCGGAGGTGAACCTTTCGTCCAGTTCCGATGCCGGGATTCCCATCATAAAGGGCTTCTCCCGCATAAGATTGCCGCTGCTGTAAGCCTTCGCCATCCGCTGTCCAAGTCCCGAAGAAAGAAATGTGATAACATCCCCTCCCCAGATGCTGTCAGGGTATTCCTTAGGGATAACACCCTTTTCGGAAAGTCTCTTCATCCAGCCGTAAACCTGTCCTGCGCTCAGATCCTCCCTGCCAAAAATATTGCCATCAAGAAGCTCCATTATCCTGTGATAGGCTGTTCCTCTGTCCGCACCGGAAAGCCTCTTTACAGGCTTATTCGCTGTCTGCTCCGTATTAGCTGCAGGTTCATAGTCTGCTCCTTCCGCAAATTCCGCCTCATGGCCAAAGACTTCTCCCATCTCTTCAAGCATATGCTTTTTAAGCTCTGTAACCGTGGTCTTGGTATATAGCCCCTTAAGGTTCTCAAAGCCATAGCGGCTTTCGAACTTTTCCTTAAGGCGCTGTGCCAGTTCTCTGTCATAGCCTGACTCTACGCCCTGTTCAAGCTCTTCCTTCCTGAGATTTCCAAGGACATCACTGACCATCATCTTTTCCTTGAGGTCCTTATCGCAAAGAGCCGTGAGCTTAAGTGCGGGCACATCATCTTTTACCCCGAACTTATCAAAGTTTTCGGGATCCAGATAATATTTCTCTATTACCTCCCTAAAGGCCGGATGCCCCGCCAGAGCATTTATGGTCCAGTCAAAATAGCTGGATGCTCCCAGCCTTACGGAAAACGGAAGAAGAAGCTGCTCCTGCACCAGAGGAAGTCGTGATAAAGCTTTGTTCAGCTTTCCCTCAAGATTTTTAACGGAAGCGGTCATAATGAGCTTTTCCTTGGCTCTTGTAAGGGCAACATAAAATACACGAAGCTCTTCACCAAGGCTGTCTTTAGTCATCTTGTCCGCGATCATAAGGCGCTTTAAGGTGTCATATTTAAGCCTGTGCTCCAAATCTATGCATTTAACCCCAACGCCCATATCCACATCTGCGATGAGGTCTCCCTTGGTATCCCGGAGGTTGAAGTTCTTGTTCATGCCTGCCACAAAGACCACGGGGAATTCCAGTCCCTTACTCTTGTGTATACTCATGATCCTGACCACATCGGCATTTTCGTCGATGATGCCCGCTTCGCCGTAGTCCACCTGGATGAGCTTGATGTGCTCGATATATCTTACAAAATGGAACAGTCCCTTAAAACTGCTCTTTTCGAAGGCAACAGCCTTTGATAAAAGCTGTTCCAGATTGGCCTTTCTCTGACTTCCTCCCGGCATGGCGCAGATATAGGCATCAAAGGAGGTTTTGTCTATTATATACTCCAAAAGCTCATGAACAGGGGTATAGACGGACATGTCCCTGAGTTCTTCGATAAAATCCGTGAAGGCTCTGAGCTTTTGAATCTCGCTGCTGCCAGCATCTTCTTTCCCAGTGATGACTCTTATAGCCTCATAAAATGAATCCTTTTCCCCGGCCTCTTCGTCCTCTTTTACCAGAACTCTGATCCCGGCCAGCTCCTCATCGGAAAAGCCGCCTATGCAGGAGTGCATGACACTTACCAGGGGAATATCCTGGGTGGGATTATCAAGAAGGCTAAGAAGATTCAGCATCACCGCCACTTCATAGGCCTCGAAATATCCGCTTTTTGACTCCACAAAGGCAGGAATCTGCTGGCCCTCAAGAACTCTCTTAAAGCAGGTGTCCCAGCCGCTGGTGGATCTAAGAAGGATGACGATATCCTTGAACCTGAGGCTGTTATCCTCCTGCATGAGCTCATGGATCCTCTCTGCTATGGCCAGTGCCTCTTTCTCCCTGGGGCTGTAGCCGTCATAATCAGAAAGGTCAAAGCTCTCAGTGTTTTCCTCCTGCTCCGGAGCGTCAATCACCTGCTCAGTGCCCTCGGTCTCGGAAACAGTATCAGTATCGTCAAAAGCTCCTCCCGATGTATCTACCATAATAAGCTCCGGGGTCACATCATAGGTTGAGGGTCCGTAGCTCTCTTTGGCGCCGTACACGAGCCTTGCATCCTGGTCGTATTCAACTCCTCCCAGGTCCTTGCCCATGATCCTGTCAAAAATGTAATTGGTTATATAAAGAACCTCTTTGCGGCTTCTGAAGTTCATGTGAAGATCTATTCGTCTGTCGGATGCTCCCGGGGTCTTATCATAGGTCCCCAGCTTTTCCATAAATATCTCAGGTCTTGCCAGCCTGAACTTATAGATACTCTGCTTCACATCGCCAACCATAAAGCGCTCCGAAACATCCGGGGTCTCACCGGAAATGGACTTAAGGATGAGCTCCTGAACATTATTGCTGTCCTGATACTCATCGATAAGAACCTCCCTGAAATAGTTCCTGTACTCCAGGGCCACCGCTGTGGGGGTGCACATTTCTATTATCTCTTCGCAGGTCTTTCCCGCACACTCTTCCTCTCCGGGGTGATCCACAAGGATTCTCAGGGCGAAATGCTCCATGTCGGAGAAGTCAATGAGGCCCTTTTCTCTCTTTTTCTCATCAAATAGGGTCTTGAACTTCAGGGTCAGTCTGCAGAGCTCCTTCACGGCGCTGTCGCAGAGCTTCATCTGTTCCATGACTGTTCCGGAGGGCAGAGCCAGGTACTTTTCCATCATATCCTGGCGCTTTTTCTTGGCTGCGTTTCTTATCTTCTGAACCTCTTCCCTCTTTTCCTTGGAGACACTGTCGTCCTTGGTCCTGGGAAGGGTCTTGAAATCAATGCATCTAACCGCATCAAAGAGCTCGTCGTAGGTCTCCTTTTTAAGTACGGCTTCAAACTGCTCTGTCTCGTCCTGAAGATTGTCACCGTACATATAAGGTCCCTGAGGCTCGCAGCAGATTTTCTCCGCAGCCTTAAGGTCATCCCTGCACTCGGAAAGAATCCTTTTTACCGTGGAGATGCAGTCCTTAACCCAGGGAAGCTCCTCAAATTCTCCGTTGCACTCATAGTCCCTCATTCTGTCATTTATATAGTCCTCAGGCCAGGGCATACTCATGGAAAAATCGTAAATGTCCATGATATAGCCAATGGCAGCCTCATCGCTGCTGCCGGTGCCGAAGTAATTCATGCAGTACAAAAAGTCAGGGTTCTCCCCCTCCCCTGCAAGAGCGTATTCCTGCTCCAGCATGTCCTGCATAACCTCCTCCTGGATAAGCTTCAGCTCTCCCTCATCTCCCACTCTGAAGGAGGGATCCAGGCCGATATTGTTGAAATTGTTCTTAACAACATATTGGCAAAATGAGTCAATGGTGGTTATCTGGGCATTGTGGATAATGGTCTCCTGCTTCTGAAGATGCTTGTTTTCCGGCTCTTCCAGGAGCTTATTCTGAATTGCCAGTGTTATTTTTTCCTTCATCTGGGAGGCTGCCGCCTTGGTAAAGGTAACCACCAGGAGATGGTCGATATCAAGGCCCTGGCCTATCATCTGAATAATCCTCTCCACCAGAACCGCTGTCTTTCCTGAGCCTGCTGCCGCAGAAACCAGTATATTTGATTGTCTGGCGTCAATTACCGCCTGCTGTTCATCTGTAAACTTAATCGCCATATTACCACCTTAAGTTTCCTGTTCCTTGTATTTATTTCTGATGGCCTCAAGAGCTGCCTCATTGTCCATATCCAGGGTCCTTTTTGAATATCCCGGGATCTTGTCGTCGTAGCCGCAGACAGACCTGTAGTCGCAATAGGTGCAGGAGCTCCTGTTTCCGGCTTCGTAGGGGTTAACGGAGATATCACCCTGAAGGATCCGCTTTCCGTACTCTCTGACCTTGTCATTTACATATCTGGAAATGTACTGATAATCCTCACTTCCGGCCACGCCTGAATCCTTGGAATAGCCCCCCTTCTTAAGGAGCTTCACCGGGATCACATCGGATCTGCCATCCAGGCCCTCATGGAGCAGCTGAACCACGGTATCATCCGCATTTACAAGGCCTGTGGTCCTGAGTTCATTTCTGATGAGGTCATTGATAGCATCCGGTTGCATATCTTCCTGCCCTCCGATAATAGGATCGTCCACATGGTAGTACAGGACTGCTGCCGGCACGATTTCCTTATCAGGATTTTTTGCTTTTTCCATTGCCCGGGCCACATTCATATACATCACCAACTGCAGCGAAAGCCCGTGGTAAAGCGACGCGATGCTGAATTTCTTTTTGCCGGATTTAAAGTCTATGATCTTGATGTAAACATGATCCGGATCTTCGTACAGATCAACCCGGTCAATTCTTCCTCTGAGCTTCATTTTTTGGAGAATATCGCCCTTTTCTTCCTCTGAAAGCTCCACGTTGATATCCGCTATATCACCGGCCTGGCGGAAGTCCATTTCCACAAATGCAGGCTCAAAGCGGCCTTTGGACAGCTGATATTTTAATGTATCAACCGTTCTCGAAAGAATCCTGTAGATACGGTCTATCAGGAACTGATTTCTGGCGCTGCTGTACAAAATTGTATTTCCGTATTTGTCAGCACATGTTGTTAAAGCCTGTTTTAATATTTCATCAGAATCCTCTTTTGACATACTCCTAAAGTCCAGCTTCCTGCTGATGACTTCAGAGGTATACTTCTCCAGAACATCGTGGTACACCTCTCCCAGGTCCGCCACGTCGAATTTGTACTCTTTTCTCTCCTGAAGATCCAGGCCGTACCTGAGGAAATGGGCGTAGCAGCAGGAGGCAAACTTCTCCAGGCGGCTTACGCTGTTTTCCAGGATGGCTCCGTAGAGAGCCCTGGCCAGCTCTTTTGCCAGAGGTTTATCCTCATAGTGTGAAAAGGCCGCATCTTTAAGCCTCTCCAGCAGCTGATTTTTGTCGGAATAATCCTGAAGCACCTTGTAAAGGGTATAAAAATCCCGGATCTTGTCCTTATAAAGTGTCCCCGCAGCGTAGCTTCTGAGCATCTCGGAGAGCGTATCGCAGCTGTCTGCCACGGACACGTTCTGGGACTCAAAGGAGCCCTCCTGGGGTCTTTCCACGGTAAGTCCCTCAAACATCTGCATAAGCTTTGGAATAAGATATGCAGGGCGAAGGGATTTACCCTCCTTGTCGATCTCCGAATACGACAAGAACAGCTTGTCCGTGGGCTTGGTCAGGTTCATATAAAGATAAAGTCTCTGAATATACATTTGCTGCCTGGGTGTGGGCGCCAGCTCAATGCCGGTGTCCAGCTCCGACAGAAACTGCCTGTCTATATCGGACAGAATTCCGCCGCCCCCGGCGCTTTTGGGGATCGCGCCGTCATTGACTCCCATAAAGAACAGGACCCTGATCTCCTTGAGACGGCTTCTTTCTATATCTCCCACGATTATCCTGTCAACGTCCTGGGGAATGGTTCCCACCTCTATCTTGCCAAAGCCCACCTCGAGAATATCCCTGTACTCAGGCAGAGTCAGGGTCTCTCCTCCGATGAGGCTGTCCATCTGAAGAAGGAGGTTCATGATCTTTTCATAGATCTGGTCATACTCCCTGGCTTTTCTGTTATTGCCGGCTTTCTTGAATCTGTCCGCGTATTGCTGCAGCTTCTCCTCTGACCGGTTCTTTTCAATGACTGAGATAATAGCCGAGGTTATATCCTTCACGGTGCCGCTCTTTTGGTCAAAAAGTGGCTTTAGCTGCTCCGTGATCCTTGATCTCATATCCTCAAGCCTTGCCAAAAGCTCCACTTCCTTCAGGTCCTGATCCTCGTTCTTTGGCTTAAAACGTCTTGGCATGCGGCGAAGGAACTTGTCCTCCCACTGCTTTGTCCCGCTTATTCCAAGGGCCCTGACGTAATTCTCCAGGATATCCGTATCCTCCCTGGAAAAATCAGTCATTCCGCTTCTCATATAGTGGAAGACGTCCTCGTACTTATAGCCTGAGATAACGATATTTATTGCACTTGTCACATATTCCACAAAGGGGTTCAGAAGAAGGCTCATATTCCTGTCGATATAAACCGGGATTCCGAACTTGTCCGCCTCTCTGCTGATGATATCCCCGTAGTCCTCCAGAGATCCGCAGACAATGGCAATATCCCTGTAGGAGAGATTCTTATCCCTGACAATGTCCGTGATCTTGATCATGGTCTGTCTTATCTCCTCCGCAGGGTTTCCGGCGCTGTAGACCTCTATGGTCTCGTTTTCTGCCGTATATTTTTTGTTGTTATATCTGAAAAGATTCTCTTCGAGGAAAGAAGCGGGAGCGTTACCTTCAAGTCTGTAAACCGGCTTGTGGGTAAGTCTTATATCGCCGCTTTCTCCCTCCCTGCGAAGCTTCCTGTAGGTCTCAAAATCAGGAAGACTTCCCACAGAGGCCATATTTTCCTGCTCCACCTGATACATAAGTTTTTCCAGGTCTCTGACGGTCTTTTTGCCCAGCATAAAGAGCTCCTGCTCCTCAAAGCCGGGATCATAAGGATCCTCCTCAGGGCTTATGGTCACAGAGACCATGACCTCACTGCAGGTAGCCAGAAGCTTTTTTATTACCCTGTACTGAATGGGGGTAAAGCCGGTGAAGCCGTCGAAGATCACAACGCTGCCCTTAAGGATCCGGGAGCTGTCTATGGCCTTGCAAAGAAGGTCCAGAGTCTCCTCGGTGGTTATGTAGTTGCCCTCTATATATTTAAGGAATTCGCTGTAGAGAAGTTTGAGATCCTTAAGCTTGGAGCTGAGAGCCCCCTTGCCGGAGCTTTTTTCCAGTAAAACAGACAGCTCCTGATCTCCTATGCCATATTGCATGAATTCAGATATTGTAGACTTGACTTCATCGATGTAGCCTGGCTTATGCATGTTCTTTCCGATAACCGGAAGCCTCTCCCCCAGGGTATCCGCCACATGGCGAAGCACAAGGCTTTTTCCCACATCGTCAAGCACAGAAAAAGAGCCAAGGCCTGTTTCCTCAAAAATTCTGTAGGAAAGCCTGCCAAAGCTCAGTACATCAATGTTCATTATTGCCCCCAGGGGATGCATTTTCACCACATCCATCTGGGTCTGCATCGTAAACTGATCAGGAACTATAATAAAAAACTGCCCGGTATTATCCTTAAGACTCCTGTCAATAACGTCTTTGTATAATGTGGTGCTCTTTCCCGCACCGGATGCCCCAAAACAAAATCTTAACATACCCCAAGCTGCAGCTCAAAAAGCCGCATTCCTCCAACATGTTTCAGCCATTTTCCTAGCTGTTTCCGTAGATAAGCTCATCACTGATCTCATCAGCATATCTGCAGCAGGAAATGTACTTCCACCTGTTATTATAATAAAAAGGAAGTATCATGTACATCTGCATTCTTCCCCCGTCTCCCGGTATGGCGGAGTGGTAATAATCCACAATATACTGCCTTCCGGACTCTTTTACCCTGTCGTTGGCGGTGGTAATATCATAAAACTTTCTGAATCTCTCTCTTTCTTCCTTGTAGAGATACATATTTGAGTACAGCTGTACCGCCATCACCGCATTTCTCTCCACATCGGTGACAGGAAGCTGATCACCGTTAAGGAAGATATTATCAACGGTTCCGTCCTCATCATAGAGATCCACTCTGAAATACTGGCTAAACACATGGGCCATGGCCACATGAATATTATCAGCCAGCTTGCTGTCTCCGTATACCGTAAGATTTCTGGTGACTATGGCAACAGCGGCCTTTTCTCCATGTCTGGACAGGAACCTCATCTTGGTGCTGAGGACACTGCCGTTTACGATAAAATCGCCTTCCGCCCTGTGGTTATAGGCCTTCTCAGCGACCTTTGCCATCTCAAGAAGCCTTTTTACCTCATTCAGGTCACGATTGGCATTCCTTTTGTCAGCCTCCGCAAGGCTGGATATGCCAATGGAGCTGAGGACCTCCTCATAAGCGCTGTTGGCATAAAGGAAGCTCATTTTGTCATCAACAATCTCAAGAACTGCTATGGGAAGGTTATTAAAGACCTCCATATTCTTCTCACGAAGAGGAGTTGTTCCCATGAAGTTAACTTCGCCAATATCATCATAATAGCCGTTTAAAGAGCAGTCTTCACAGTTTTCAAAGCTGTATTCCTGGGCAAAATCCATCTCATCCACAGGCTTGGGTTTTCCAAAGAGATACCCCTGTAGCCTCTCGCAGCCGATCCTTCTCAGGAATTCATACTGTTCCCTGGTCTCCACGCCCTCTGCCAGGGTGTGTATTCCCAGCTCTTTAGCCATATTAACTATGGATGAAAGAATAACCTTGGTCCTTTGATTGGTCTCAAAGTCCCTGAGGAAATTCATATCAATCTTAAGCATGTCAAAATCATAGATCTTCAGGTTGTTCAAAGAACTGTAGCCTGCCCCGAAATCATCCATCCATACCTGATAGCCTTCTTCTCTGAACTTTTTTATCTGGTCGTTCAGGAAATTCTCACCGGCAGCGATGGCGCTCTCTGTGATCTCTATATTTATGAGATTTACTGGGATATCATATTTTTCTCTGCACTTATTTACCTCTGAAAAGATATCGCAGAGCTCGAAATCAAGCCTCGACAGATTGACGGACACCGGCATTACAGCCAGTCCATAGTCTATATCCTGCCTAAGGTCATGGCACACCTGCTCAATGATGTAGGTATCCAGCTTGTGTACCAGGTGTACACTCTCCAGAACCTCCACGAAGATTGCCGGGGAGATGATGCCATACTGAGGGTCTATCCACCTTGCCAGGGCCTCGTAGCCGCATACTTTTCCCGTAAGGGCTCTGACCTCTTTCTGGTAGTAAACCTTGAAATAACGCTGTTTAAATGCGTTTTCGAAGTTATCTATAACATACTGCTTAAGCTCATTCTTTTTGCTGAGCTCTTCGCTGTAAAAATTGTAATCCTTATCATATACCCTGATGACGTCGTCGCAGGCAATCTTGGCCCTGTCTATAAGGATAACACTGTCCTGCTCTTTACCTGTGGCCTGATAGATGCCGGCCTTTATACGCAGGTGAAGCCCCTTTTCATACTTAACGGCAGCTTCATCCAAAGCTTTCAGTTTTTTTAGTATTTCCTCTTTTTCCAGGGATTTTGTGAGAATTATGAACTGATCTCCGCTTGTGCGGGCAGCAAAATCATCAGAAAAAATGCCCTGAATCTCCCGAGCCAGGCCTCGAAGAAACTCATTTCCTCCGGCAAAGCCGTACCTTTGGTTAAAGGCCTTGAAATTCATGACATTCAAATAAATGATGACAGCACCTTCATTTACCAGGTCCTGACCTCCGTCCCGAATCACATCCAATATTCCGGTCAAATTAAGCAAACCAGTAAGTTCGTCGATGTTTCCCGCCTTACCGGTTTCGCATTGATCCAGATTCACCATACTGCCCCTCATGATAAAAATACGTATTCACGCTATAATTTTATCATAATATTATTACAGCAATTGTTAAATTTCTCTTATATATATCAAAAGGCCACGGACTTAAGAATCTTAAGAGATGCGGGAAGTTTGGCCAGATCTATGTTTGAATAATCAAAAATAAATTTGCCGGTGTTTTCGGGTTGTGTTCCATGATAAAAATCAGATACTGCCGATATCTTCATTTTTTTCTTAAAAAGCTCTTCCTCCAGCTTTTTATCCGAAAATCCCGTATTAAGTTTCAGAATAAAATGAAGTCCTGAGTCATTCTCCTCTATTCCGTATTTGCCGTTTTCCTGATCCCCCATGATCTCCTGGATGGTACTTAGCACCTGCTCTCTTTTTTTGCTGTATTTGATGCGCATGCGGTTTATGTGCTTTTCGAAGTAGCCCTTTGATATGAAATCCGCCAGGGTATACTGGTCAAAGGTAGAAACGGTGCAGGATAAAAAAGAAAACTCATCGAAATACCTTTTTGCCAGATGGAGCGGCAGCACCATGTAACTGATTCTGATGGTGGAGGTCAGGGATTTCGAGAAGGTATTCATATAAATCACCTTCTCGGAGTTGTCGATACTCTGTAAGGTAGGTATCGGGGTTCCCCTTAGCCTGAATTCACTGTCGTAGTCATCCTCTATGATATAGCGGTCCTTCCCCTTCCCTGCCCAGGAAAGAAGCTCGTATCTCCTGGTGATAGGTGTTGTGATACCTGTGGGGAAGTGATGTGTTGGACTGATATGAGCCACATCCGCATTGTTGTCCTCCAGGTCTCTGATGCGGATTCCTTCCTCATCCAGGTCCGCGAAGCAGTAATCTATACCCTCCATGTCGTAAACCTGCCGTATCTTCCTGTATCCGGGATTCTCCAGGCAGTAATTTCTGTTTTTCCCAAGTAATTTGATTATAAGGCCGTAGAGGTACTCGGTTCCTGCCCCTACAACGATCTGCTCCGGAGATACATCCATTCCTCGAAATGAGGACAGATGCCCGGCGATTGCCTGCCTTAGAGGTAATACTCCCGTGGAAAAAGAGACCTTTAGGAGCTCTTCGCTTTTTTCGGAGATCACATTCCTGCTGACCTTGGCCCATACAGAAAAAGGGAAGTTGGAAAGCTCAGGTCTTCCTGATGAAAAATCAAAGTAATCGGAGGATGAGCTTGCTGTTGAACTATCTGTATAAACCTTGTTTTTGGCTATTCCGGCGGCCTTCTTCTCAGGAACAGCGACGCGGCTCAGCTTTTCTACAAAATAGCCCTTCTTTGGAAGAGAATAAATATACCCCTCCTCCAGGAGCTGGTCATAGGCGTTATCCACCGTAACGGTGCTCACTCCAAGGTTATTGGCAAAGCTTCTTCTGGAGGGAAGCTTATCTCCGGCCTTGAGGCTTCCCCCGGTTATATCCTTTTTTATCAGTTCATAGAGTGTTTGATACTTCGGCCCCTTGGCAGTACTCAGGTTGTATGTAAGCATGATTTTTCCTCTTGAAATCTGGTATTTAAATATTTATCAGTTTTGTATATTTTTATAATACCAACATTGTAGTATATTCTTAGGAAAATGGAAAGAAGTATCCGGAGGAGAGAATTATGAGTTCAGCTATTTCAGACACAAACGCACAGACAAAATCATTCAGAGCCAAGAACCCTGTCAGATGGCTTACCATCACCGCCATTTTCATGGGACTTAACATCATTGTTTCCAGCTTTGGTATTCCCGTTCCCGGCGGTCACCTCTATTTATGCGACACCATAATCTGCACAGCGGCCCTTTTGCTTGATCCGGTAGCAGCCTTCATCGTAGGCGGCGTTGGTTCATTCCTGGGAGATATGCTTTTTTATCCTGCTCCAATGTTCGTTTCCCTGGTGACCCACGGACTTCAGGCAGCAGCTGTATCCCTGATTGCTCACTCAGCTCTCGCAGGCAGATCTCCAAGATCACGTTTTACCGCCGGCCTTGTTGCAACCCTGGTGGGCGGCGTTATAATGGTAGTTGGTTATACTCTCGGTAAGATCTTCGTATACAGCACTTTGGCTGATGCCATTGTTAAGCTTCCTTACGAGATTGCCCAGGCACTTCTCGGCGTTATCGGTTCTCTGCTTCTTTGCTTCAAAGGCGGCCTTAACAGGATCTTTGCCAAAATGGAGTATAATTAAAATAAAAAATATCAAGAAGGATTATTATCATGGATTTTAAAGAAATTACAGCCCAGAGCCGTCAGGCGGTAGAAGAAATACTTGAGGCAGCCGGTGTTTCCAAGGGTTCCATCTTTGTAATAGGCTGCTCTTCCAGCGAAATACTGGGAGACCAGATAGGAACAGCCACCAACCTGGATTCTGCCAATGCAGTTTTTGACGGCATCATCCCCGTCCTTGAGGAAAAAGGCATATTTGCTGCAGCCCAGTGCTGTGAGCATTTAAACAGAGCCCTGGTGGTTGAGAGAGAAGCCATGGAGCGCTTTGGCTTCGAGCAGGTCAATGCCATCCCTCAGCCCAATCACGCCGGTGGCGCCTTCGCAACAGTATGTTATCAGAGATTCAAGGATCCTGTCCTTGTGGAGTCCATCAACCAGAAGGCTGATGCCGGCATCGATATAGGCGGAACCATGATAGGAATGCACATGCACAATGTTGTAGTACCTCTTCGCATCTCACTTCGTAAGATTGGCGAAGCCCCCATCATCTGTGCCAGACATCGTCCCAAATATGTGGGCGGACAGCGTGCCATCTATGACGAGAAGCTGATGTAATTTCATTGATGATACAGAATTGATATAAGCAGTGATAATCGCAGTCTGCAACTGATTATCACTGCTTTTTTCGTAATCATTGACATTTATTGTCAAGGCCATGTATCATATACTTTCGATATAAGTAATAAATATCATTTCTGTGGAGGAAAATGACATGACAAAGAGGACTTTTGGTGGGGTTTTAGTAGTAATCGGACTTTTTATGCTTTTTAAGATGGCAAGGATTTCTTCCTTCGGCTTTTTCAGATTCGGTTCTGTGAACACATCGGCCATCATACTGATACTGCTGATTCTTTCAGGAATAGCCGTTGTTGTGAATAAGAACCGTTTTACAATGGGATGTCTTATCTCTTCCCTTTGCCTGTTGGTTTTATCCCTTGTCCTTGGAACAGAGATTTATTTCGCATATACCTCTCTTGTGAACCTGCTTCTTGTATTTGTTCCCATCATCATCGGAACAGGCCTTATTATCAAGGGCTCCTTGGAGAGAAGAAAGAAATTTGAAGATTAAGTATCACCCCACAAAAACTAAGGGCCGTAGCAAAAGCTACGGCCCGTTTTCATGCATATCAATATTCAGATAAATTCAATCAGAAGATGAGGTCCTTGATCTGGATTCTGCAGGTTCCGTGATATACGAAGAATAAAGGATGTACTCCGTTAACTGCATCGAAGGATACCTCAAACTCCTTCCAGGTGTTGTCTACTCCGCCTACGGAAAGCTCTGCGATAGCAGGTCCGTTCTCAGCAAGTCTAACTTCAAGCTTGGCATCAGCATCAACAGGATCGTTGTTGTTAACATCAAGTCTTGCTCTTACCTTAAGGCTTGTAACATCCTTGAAGTCGAAGTACTTGTATCCGATAAGTGTTCCCTCACAGATCTCGTCGATATACTTGTCATCACCGTCGTTGTTAACGTTCGGGAAGGAATCTGTAAAGATTCTGTTGCAGCCGTGAGGCATCTTGCCGTTGGTGATGTTGCAGGCGATAGGTGCAGGATACTCACCCTCAGCTACAAGAGGACCGCCGTTAAGACCACAGCTGGTGATCTCAACCTGATCGATTGATCCGTCGGGCTTGATTGTGATCTTCTCAGCACATGCCTGTCTTGAGTAGTCAGACTTGTGTGTAAGTCTGTGGTAGAATACATACCACTCGCCGTTGATGTTCTCAATACTTCCGTGGGTTGTACCTGTCATATTCATCTTCTCTTCCATGGTCTTGCCATTGAAGCCTACGTCACCGTTGGAAACAAGAGTTCCGCCGAAGGTGAAGTCTCTGTCCGGATAATCACTGGTAGCATAGCAAAGCTCGTGATTCTGCTGTGATGAATAGATGTAGTAGTACTTATCTCCTACCTTACGCATTGAGCTGGCCTCGAAGAAAGGATGCTCCTCAAAGCTTGTGCCCTTGATGTTGTAAGGAATAAGGTGCTTAGCAGGTCCCTTGAGGGTCATCATGTCATCCTCAAGCTCCATAACGATAGGGCCCATAACGCTGCCCTTCTTAGCCTTCTCAAGGATCTCTTCTCTTGAGCGGTTGAACATTGTCATCTCAGACTTGATGGACTCCTCATTCTCAAAGAAGTCATCAGCCTCTTCATACTGATACTGAGTTCCGGAATAAAGGAAAATTCTGCCGTTGTCGTTAAGAAGACCGGGATCGAAGCAAACGAAATCCTGAGCAGGTGTTCCGTCGGGGTTCTTAACAAATCCGAGATACTTGAACTCTCCTGCAGGCTCGTCGCAAACGGCTACCTGGATAGGTCCGAAATATCCGCCCTGTCCGAAGGGGCCTGACATAGCATAGTAAAGATAATACTTGCCGTCATTACCTCTTACGCAGTCAGGAGCGTACATGTAAGGTCTCTCCTTGTAATCAGGGTCCTGGCTTGCCTTGTAGATAACGCCCTCTTTTCTCCAGGACTTAAGGTCATCCACAGGAGCAGAATATACTGTATAATCCAGCATACAGAAGGTTTCTCCGCCTTCCTTGTCATGTGAACCGTAGATATATACTCTGTCACCAAATACGTGTGGCTCGCCGTCAGGGATGCACTCCCCAAGAGGCAGGATTGGGTTAAAAATCTGTTTTTTCATGTTTCCTATACCTTTCTGTTGCTAATCGTTTCTTAATAATAACCATAAATGGCCTGAATTGTCTTGTTACATCTTGCCAATTCATGTCCTATTATTGCGTTATAAAACCCTCATGGGCACATTGTGAAGATATCCGGCAGCTCTTGCAAAGCCTGCTTCTCTCACAACTATTCTCTCAACCACAACGCCGGGATCTGCTGCCAGTACAGCCAGATCATGCCAGCCCTTTGTAATATCTTTTGTCAAAAGAGTCTCGTGCTGATTATCAAGGACTCCCTTAGCCCAGTCGGGGCAGCTTCTCTCACCGCCCTGATAGCCCTCTCTTACGGTTGAAACTGTTTCAAAGCCTGAATCATCTGTATTCTCTGGATCCATAGCCACCTTTACTCTCAGAAGGCTGTCGGTGCTGAGGGGGTTGCAGGGTGCTGTCACAAGGATAATCTCATACTTGCCGTCCTCAGGCACATAGAAGCTGGTGGTGAAGCATGGTGTATCCTCGGAATCAGCCTTTCCGAAGTCTGCTGTAACAGGGAATGCCTTAACAGCACTGCCGTACTTGCCGTAATTGTTTATTATCTTGTAAACTGCCTCAGCAGCCTCATCTTCATCATCTGAAGCCTCAAATTCCCTGGCTTCTATTGAGAGCTCAAGATCACTCTCTTTTACGAATGGCATAAGGTTCTTGGGAAGTACCGGTACGAAATGATCTATTACCATTTCCTCCTCAGTGAAGTTCCTTGCACATACATAAACCTCTGCCTTGTACATGGCAGCCTTGATCACGAACTTACCGATAACGGAACCTTCCGGAAGCTTGTCATTGGCGGTAACAACTATAAACTCTGTATCGCCTTCCTTAATTGTGCCTTCTGTATCTGAAAGTTCGATCCATTCATCACATTCGATAACCTTCCATTCGATATCTCCTGTGCCGGCATTTTCCATCTCGATCTTTTCAAACAGGCAGTTGGGGCTGCTAAGACCTGTGAGAACGATGGGATGTCTTGTCCAGTCGCCACCCATGGTATATCCCTCGTTATATGCGCAGGATACCACCACTCTGGGTCTTCTTGAAGGAATAACAGAGTGAACCACAGGATATCTGGCTTCCTCATCATTCCAGTGAACAAAGCCCATATGCTCTGAACCCATGATGCCGTCCCACTTGCCGTCAGCGCACTCATAATAGCCCTTCTGAAGCTCCAGATCCCTATCCATGCAGTCTGATATCATCTGACCGTAAATGTTGGCAGATGGCCTTCCCTGAGCTGCCAGGAAATGGTTCTTGCCGGTATAGATCTGCATCTGAAGAAGATTCATTGATGCGCATACAGGGAAGTAAACCAGCTGATAAAAAGCATCCTTAAGAGCTGTGTCTTTAAACTTCTCCCAAAGCTCCTGTGCCTTAGTCAATGAAATATCGGCAATCTGGAGCATATAATCTGCTTCACCGTAATTAACGGGGTGATAGATCTTGTCATTTAATGCCTCAGGACGCCTTACTGAGTTCACATAGGTATAACTGTCAAGAAGCTCCTCAATATCGGCAAAATCATCCTCACAGCCTGCAAACTGTCTCTTAACCCAGCTTGAAAGATATTCTGATGCAGAATCTGTATTTGATGTTCCCCATTTGTCAAAGTCATAGGCGAGATCCATGAAGTAGGAAAGAGGAAGCTCCTGGGGCTTAAGATCCCCCACATTTACGATCCAGATATCCCTTACTCCGGACTCATAGGCCTGTCCCATCTGTTCCCATACCTTGCTAAGGTGTGTGGAGTTAACCCATTCGTAGGAAATTGGATCGCCGTGATAATCGAAGTGGTAATACATTCCCCAGCCGCCCTTGCGGTTCTTTTCGAACTCCTCGGGAAGCTTTCTCATATTTCCGAAATTATCATCGCAGAGCATGCAGGTGATGCCGTCAAGCTCAGACCAGTATCTGAGTCCCTCTGCTGTCTCATCACCATAGAAATACTGCTCTACCTCTTTATAAATTGCCAGCATTCTGGGAACGCTGTTTAAATCCTCGCTGATGGTCTCTTTGATGAGGTTGTTCTGTACTGTGATAACCTCCTTCAGGTAATCGATGTTGTCCTGAAGTGTTGCCTCTCTTCCAAGAACCTCGCTGTCACGCTCACCGCGCATACCCATGGTTACTACGTTCTCAAACTTGCCGTTTCTCTTAAGACCGCCTCTCCAATAGTTGATGAGCCCCTCTCTGTTCTTAGAGAAGTTCCATGCTGAGCCGTACTCAGTGTCATCTCCCTTTATAAGGTCCCACTCTTCGCTGTGACGAAGGCAGGGCTCATGGTGAGAGTTACTCATAACGATTCCCAGTTCATCCGCCAGCTCAGCATTGGCAAGACCCGGGCCGTCCAGTGAAAAGTTGGAAGTCCACATGGCGGGCCACAGGTAGTTACCCTTCATTCTGAGGATCAGTTCAAAGACATGCTCATACATCTCTGCGGTAAAGCCGCCAAAATGCTTGAAGGTCCAGGTTCCGAAAGATGGCCACTCATCATTTATAAAGAAACCTCTGTATCTTACAGAAGGCTCTTTTGATACAAAGCTGTCAGCTTCTGTTACAACGACGCTGTCCTTTTTCTCAGGACATACATCGGCAAAATAAACCCAGGGGCTTACTCCGAGAAGTTCTGATATATGGAACAGTCCGTAAATTGTACCTCTCTTATCGCTTCCTACAATTACCAGGGAAGCAGCATCTGCAGTTTCAACAACCTTAAATGCATAGCACTCTCTTTTGCCTTCAAGCTCGTCCTTTGAAATTCCGGCCTTATCAAGAAGCTCCTCTGCAAGGCTGCTCTTTCCCAAAGTAGCTGCATATATGTTACCGCAAAGTTCTCCTGCAGTTGCACTCTCAGAAAGAGAATACTCAGCTCCTGTAACAAGTCTGATATCCTCCGCTACCTTAGCCGCGATCTTCTTAACTCCGGACCACTCATCATTTCCAAGTACTATCTGTCTGCTGTTTTTTCCAATTATGAAATCCATATATCATACCCTCATTATTGCGTTAATATTACTCAACAACTCCAAAACCGAGAATTGTAAATTTCTTCTTTTCCATTCCTGGAGCAAGCTCGATCTTAACCTCATGCTCCTTGGTTCTCTTGCCGTTATGAATGATAACCGCATTGCAGTGAGTCCAGCCGTTCTTAAGAGGATCTGCCTCCAGAACCTTCTTGCCGTCAACGTAGACTACGGCTGTTCCTGCATTTGGAAGTCCTGAATCCTTGTGAACCAGAAGAAGCTTGGAGCAGGTGATCTTCATAACAAAAGGATCGTTGCTCTGGGCATTCTCTTCATGGCACCAGTTATAAGGGAACTCAGGTACAGGCTTGATCTCAGAATCCATCTCTACATGCTGAAGATCCTTATCTGTATCTGTAAATGAGCCTTCACTTACAATCTCAATTCCAAATCTGCTCTTGAGTCTTGGAAGTTCCTTTCTGTCTACAAGAACTACCTTCTCGAAATCTGCTCCGATGGCAGGCTCGGTCTTCTCAAGATCAACTTCCTCATCATATTCTGATGGCTCAGCATTCACTGCATCGAGAAGATTGACTATACAGTCGCTCATGATCTGATGTCCAAGGTTACTTGGATGATACTGATCATAGAAATACTGGTTCTTGGAAATAACCCTTCCATCCTCCGGAAGAAGCATAAACTGAGGTGATACGGCATCAAGAACACTTACCATAGGGATATGGTAACGTACACCTACAGGACCTAATCTATCCTGGAGATTCCAGTCATTGGAGAATACCGCAAAAAGTATTACCACAGCAGGCTTCCAGGGAAGACTGTAGGCCTTTCTGATAAGACTCTCAAAGCAAACGCCCTTGGTCTCGTCGCCTTCGTCGTTAACTGCAAATTCTACAACAATAAGGTCAGGCTTCTTGATGCCATCCCTTAATACATCTCTCTCAAATCTGATCATGCCAAGCTCTGAAGGAGTTCCTCCGACACCGGCCTTAACAAGGTCAACCTTGCCGCCCTTGGCATATTTCTTTTCAAATTCATCTGCAAAAACTCTTGCATAGCACTTCTCATGGATAGGAATAGCTCCGGCTCCCTGAGTAATGGAACCACCGATAAATCCTAAAGTGATATCCTCTCCTGCTCCGGCCTTGGCCAGAAGCTTCTCAAGTCTGTCTGTATTGCCCTTGAGCTTAAGGCTTCTTGCGATCATCTTCTTGTAATTGTCAGATGCAAAATCTACAAGAGTCTCCTCTCTCTGGATAGGAGCCACAAAACCGTCGTTCAGATAAAATCTTACATCAACAGAAGCCTGAACCCCGGGTCTTGCAAACTCAAATCTGGTCTGACCAATCTCATGGTCGCTGGCAAGCCAGTTTACTGAAGAGAGCTCGATGATATTCTCCATGCCATCCATGGGGAACTCTTTTTCAATATTGGTTGTGGGTTCTCCGGGAGTATTGGGATACATCTGCATTACGAATTTAACCTGCTCATCCGGAACCCTGCCTGATACGCTGACACCGATGGAATGTACCATCTTGCGGAATCCCGCTGTGGTTCTCAGAAGATCAAGCATATAATCATCTGTGATACTTCCTGCAAGTCTTGCAGCATCAATGAGTCTTCCGTCATTCTCATAGATAAACTGAATTCCTCTTCCGTCAGGCTGAGGTGATCCGTATACCTGCTTTCCCTGCATTATAAAGAAAAATGGACGTTTCTTAACCGGGTCCTTTGGCGCAACCGGTCCCCCATTATTTACGTTCTTTGCTGCTTCCATTCAATTATCCTCCACAATGATAAATACTTTATCTAAATTGTTCCCCTATCAGGGCCATACACCGGGTCTTGGTTTGTTAACCTGGACGATTCTTGCCTGTTCAAGATTCCTGAGCAGAAGAAGTCTAGCCTCCCCAACCTTCTCCGGCTTGATCATGAAATAGCAATAGGTCTCAATAAGTGAAAACAGATTGGCGGTTCTTCCTTCAATCTTGAAGTTATTGATTCCGTTAGGCACATATTTCTCCCAGATAAGCTCCGGGGAAACGAAGGTGGAATAATCCTTGATAGTATAAAGACAGTTCTTATCTCCGTATTCACAGTGCCAGGGAATGATGTGCTTTCTCTTCTCGGGAGGGAGCTTCCTATTCTCCTCCACAATCTTCTGGTTCATGCCAATGTTCTTGTAATGATCGCCTCTTCTCTTGCAATCGGGAACACAAACAGCATTAACCAAAACCTCAAGCCTTGACTTATCTGTAATCTGGTCAATAAGGTCCCATTTGTTGTTCATGTTGTAATCAAGAACAACATATTTATAGTCCTTCTCCAGCTCTGCATTGACAGAAGCCACATCCCTTATCTCCTTACAGGTAGTGGAATCAATCCTGTAGGAAGGATAGTTCTTTCTGATGTATTCTTCCAGAATAGGAGAAAAAACAAGAACCTCATTCTTGCCATTATCGCCTTCCTTCAGACAGAAATTACAGAATGGATCCGCTAAATCTTCCTCTTTAATTAAAGGGTTGGTATATGTAAATCTGACAGGAATATTCTTTTTGTTAATAGAAGTGATAACGTTTCTTACAAATCCCGCATCACACTGATCATCACCAAGAAGACGGCCGCCATTCCAAAGTGAAAAAGGAAAAGCTCCAAAGAAAGATGCTATCTCAACACCTTCTCTAAAATACTCTGGATGCTGCTCCAGCATACTGATCCAGAACATATTAAGAGGGAAATTATACCTCAGTCCCGGAAGATGAAATCTTACTTTTTCCATATTTAATACCTCTAAAACACAACCACTGATATCAAGCGCCAATACCGCTTTATTAAACAAAAAAGCTACAAAATTACCCTTTTTTGCTTAATAAAACGGCCAAGGCAAAAGTAAAACTTTTGCCTTGACCGGCATAAATGCAAAGCTACTTAAGACTTACTCAAATTACTTATTGGCCTCGTCAACGTATGACTTCCATGTGTCACGGATAGCTTCAACCTGCTCAGATACAACTGAGTTAGGTCCGATGTTCCATACGAAGTCTGAACCAAGGCTGAGGTTAGGAATCATGCCGTGGAATGCAATTGTTCCCTTCTCTGTCATCATCTGGATTGTCTCATCAACTGCTCTCTCATCGAAGATACCGTTTCTAGCTGTTGAAAGGTATCCGTTGTAATCCTCGTACTCAGCTGAAGGAGCGTTTGTCCAGAGGTTCCAAGCGAATGCAAGCTTCCAAGCCTTGTCTGCATCATAGCATCCAGGGATAGCTACAGGGTTGTTTGACCAAACGTTTACATAATCTGTAGCCTTAGGTCCCTTAGGGAACATAACGAAACCAACTTCGTCCTGCATATCCTCAAGGAAGTTACCAGGGCATCCAGCGTACTCATCTTCTACCATGAATGCAGCCTGTCCGTTAAGGAACTGCTCTTTGTAGTAATCCCACTCAGCACCCTCAGGGTTAGCAACTTCTGCATCATATGTTGAGAAGATCTTTACAGTCCACTCAAGAGCCTCAAGAGTCTCAGGAGACTCAAGGTTGTATGTGTACTTGCCGCTAGCATCCTTACCAATGTAAGAACCATTGTTTGAGAAGATAGCTGCTGTTGTCATGTTACCTTCGTTAAGTGTAAGACCATAAACATCGATAGTACCATCGTTGTCCTTATCCTGCTGAACCTTGCTCATAAGCTCTTCGAACTTATCCCATGTCCATGTTCCGTCAGCCTGCATATCGTAGATTGACTCAGGATCGATACCTGCATCTGTAAGAAGTCTCTTGTTGAAGTATACACCTGTACGAGCCTCTGAATAGCCAGCGAACATAGCGTAGATTGAATTTCCCTTTGAATACTGCTCATGAAGCTTGTTTCTCTGGAACTTAGGAGCGCTGAAGTCAAGGCAATCAAGAGTTGCAAGGTCATACATAAGGCCGTTTGACATAGCTGATGTGATAGCCGGATCATCACGAAGGGTGAAGATGTAGTTCTCGTCACCACCGGTTGTAGCATAGTCTACGAAATCTGCAGGTGTTGAACCCCAGTCAGACATAGCCTGCTCTTTGATTGTGAAGTTGTATGTCTCCTGAATGAAATCTCTGTACTCCTGACGAGCTTCCTCATACTCGTTAGCTGGTTCTGCAGGATCTCCTGACCACCAGTCACGAATGATGATTTCCATACCGCCAAGGTCGATTGGGTTACCAGCATCATCTGTGATAACCTTGTAAGGATCATAATCAGATTCTGCAACTTCCTCTGCAGGTGCCTCCTCTGCTGCAGATGCCTCTGCTGCAGGTGTCTCTGCAGGAGCCTCTGCTGTTGTGTCAGCAGGTGTCTCTGTTGTTGCGCCGCCGTCAGCAGTCTGATTACCGCAAGCTGTCATGCTTACAAGTGTAGCTGCTGCCATAATAGCAGCTGTTGTCTTTGTTGTTAAAGACTTTCTCATACTTTTTGTTCCTCCTTTTGCTTTTACAATAGGTAATATATTGTCCGGTGTCCCCGGTAACAATCTGTTCAAAAATTGTTCATTTTTATTTTACCACATATCCACAAATTAATGGTAAAATATTTATCTTTTTTGTATATTTTTATATTCTGATTACATCTTAATACCAGTACTTGAGATACTTTCTACAAATGCTCTCTGTGCAAAGAGATAAAGGAAAATAAGTGGCATTACGATCATTAGAGTTCCTGTAGCAAGAATACAGTTGGAATAAGCAACTGAAATTGTTGTCTTTACTCCGTTAATTCTCTGGATAAATGCACCAAGACTGTCTACAATTCGTGCAAGTGCTGTGCTGACAAGCTTGGTATTTCCAAGGAACATCTTTGAATAGAAGCCATCTGTCCACTGCCATACAAATGCGAAAAGGAAACATGATGTAATGATGGGCTTAGCCTGTGGAAGCATGATTCTGATGAAGGTCTTAAGTGTTCCGCATCCAT
Organism: Butyrivibrio sp. MC2021; assembly: GCF_000621605.1. Classification (GTDB taxonomy): domain Bacteria; phylum Bacillota; class Clostridia; order Lachnospirales; family Lachnospiraceae; genus Butyrivibrio. Next base: position 1,117,748 of record NZ_JHXX01000001.1, read on the forward strand.
CTACGTAAGCTGCCTCTTCAAGGTCTCCCGGGATGTTTCTGAAGTACTGACGGATCATGTAAATATACAATCCGTTCTTAAGTCCCATACATCCTGCACTCATCAGATAGTAGGGAAGCTTGGAACCACGAAGGTTGATTGTCTGACCTGTAACAAGATTGAAGATTCCAAGAATATCAAAGTATCTGAAGTGAAGGTGAAGTGAGCTGGCAATTGTCTGAGGTGGAATAAGGATTACAAGGATAACACAGGCAAACCAGAATTTCTTAAGAGGAAATTCAAATCTTGCAAATCCATATCCAACAAGTGTGCACATTGCGATCTGAAGTCCGGCTATTGTCAAAGAGATAAGGATTGAATTAAAAAGTGCCTCCTTATAACTCATAAGCTCAGCTGCCAATCTGTAGTTGGCGGTTGTAAAGTTCTCCGGGATTGAGATTACGATCGGGTTGTAAAGATCGCTCTCAGTCATAAAACTTACTGAAATCTTATTGAGGATAGGCTGAATGATCATAAAGCACATTCCGAACAAAAGGATGAATCTTATGATGCTCACTGCCTTGTCCATTATTAACTTCTTAAAGACATATCCACCTGATAATCTGTTTCTTTCCCAGAAACCAAGCTTCGCATATCCTGCTTTATTTTCCACATTAGTCATAGTAGTAAACCCTCTTTGAAATGAAGAATGATGTAACTCCCACAAATGCAAGAACGATTACGAAGTAAATCCAGGACATCGCTGATGCATTTCCATACTGCTGCTGATCGATCATAACCTTCTGTATCTTTGTGATTACTCCGTTATCGGATCTCATACAGAAATCTACAACAGTGTAAATCCAGTTTACAAGGAACAGTGAACTGATCATTGGGAAGGTGATCTTCCAAAGGCTTTCCCACTTTGTACAGCCTTCAATGTCTGCCGCCTCATACATACTTGATGAGATGGTCTGAAGACCTGACAGGAAAATAATGATCTGAATACCGGAGGCAAGAGCTACGTCGTAGATGTTATCGATTACTTCGAAGACCTTCTCATAAGCTCTTGTTCCAACGCCTGCTGTTCTGAGGATACTTTCCAGTGCTCCTGTTACGCTTATTCCACTGCTTGACTGCTCAATTGTCTGAGCAAGCTGGGACATAAGCTGGTTGTTTTCTTCAAGTCCTACGATTACACCTGATGAAAGGATAACCGGAAGGAAGAAGATTGCTCTTACTAAAGCTCTTCCCTTAAACTTCTGGTTAAGTATCAGGGATACAAAGAAACTGAATACGATAATCGCCAGTGAATAAACGATCATTCTTGAAATTTCTTCCACAAGAAGTCTTGTGTACTCAGGATCAACTCTGAAAGCAAATATGTAATTGGTAATACCGTTTATTGTTTTTGTAACCTGTCCTGCTGCAAGGTTTACTTCACAGAAACTCATGTAGAAGGATTCAAAAAGTGGTTTGACCATGAAGACCAAAAAACCAATTATGAACGGAGATATGAAAAAATACCCCGATACGGCCTTACGTTTCTGAAGACCGGCTAATTTATTCGTTTGCTTACTCATTCTTTAGGGCGTCCTTTCTCATCTTTTTACTACATAGTCTCTTGCAGGAACAGTAACACCGTCATCTGTCTTGAACTCGCTGTAGCCATAGTTTACATAGACCTTGGTTCCATCTGCATATTCAGTACAGGAAACATCAGCTGAAAGATTATCATGGCCTGTCATTTCCTGATTGAAGGTGTGGCCAAGCTCTGTGTTATATCTGCTGTAGATATTAAGAAGCTTGTCCTTCCAAGCATCATAAGTTGCTCCATAGTACTCTGTATAAAGAGTCTTCTGTGTTGCGAAGGATGTCTCCTCCATAAGTGTGAAGTAAAGGCCTGCGCCATATTCTGCGCTGTATAAAACCTCATCCTCCATGTTTCCACAGATGTTGATTGACTCTCCTGTGTAATTGATTCTTCCATGTACTGCCAGCTGGAAGAAAGGAACACATTCATCAAGGATTGTGTACTCAGAACCTCTGAGATCCATGTCAGTAACCATGCTTGCGAAAGGAATCGCATAATCGTTACCCATGTTGATCATAAGTGGTGTTCCATTGTCTGAGTATCTCTTAAGCTGTTCAACCTGCTTATCTAATACCTGCTGTCTTGAGTAGGTCTTCTTTTTATAGAAGTCTGAAGAAAGATCCATACCCAAATCCTGGAAGGAAGCACCTGCGCCGTACTTACCTGCAGCTTTTACCAGGTTATCGCCCATATTCTCTGCTACATCTGTGTGAAGCAGGAAGTATGTGTTATCGTCATTTTCTCTTTCTGCATAAGTGATGTGGCTGTATTTGTGGAGCTCTGCTCTCTCCTTGGAAATAAGCTTGGCCGCATCTGAATATGAGAAGAATCCATCCAGCAGATTGCTGTCGTAGGCGTACTGTGTGATACCATCGAGGTAAACCTGATTTCCATCAGCTTCTGCATTCTTTACAAAATTCTGAAGATCTTTCTTGCTTCCTAAAGCACCAATTGTTTTAACATTCTTAAGTACTTTCTGTTTAACTCCGCCATTGCACCAGCCTGTATACTTGATGCTCATATTGGAAACGCCGTTAGCTTCAAGATCCTTAACAATAGCATCAGCATCTTTGTAGCTTGTAAGCTTAAGTGGTCTTGATACCGGAATACCAACGATCTGCTTTACCTTATCGATGGCACCTACCATGTTAATGGCAACCGGTGTGCTGTTGTTATTAAGAAGATCCATATATCCTGCATATTCCTTCTGAAGATACTGGCCATAGTTCTTAGCCATATCTACATAGCTTCCGGAATTGATAAATGAATATCTCTGAGTAAGAGTTTCATCAGGAAGATCCTTAACATATTCATAAATATCTGAGTTTGAAATGTCACCTACATCGTACTGTTCTCTCTGACATACGCTGTATTTTGCATTTACATAGTTGTAACTTGAATTCTTTCCTGCAACGTCTGCCTGGATAGCTGCATAAGGACTTCCTTCTTCAAGAATACAGATGAAGGAATCATTTCCCTCGGATACACCAAACACTCCGTAATAAGCTCTTGTGTTATGTACCACCGCATCTCTCCTAAGGCACATATCCCATCCGTATACGTTGGTATAGTAGCTGGCCTGAGCAGTCTTACCATTATTGAAGTTGATAGTTGCTCCACCGCCTTCAGGAACGAACATGAATCCTTCCTGATCGGGACCGCCTGCTCCAAAATATGGAAGAGGAGTGATTGTGTAGATCGGTGTGTCCTTATCATATCCAAGATCCTTGAAAGGAACCTCAACTACAAGATCTTTTCCCTCGAGCTTATAAACAATACTTGCATTAAATACCGGGTTATCAGAGGACTTGCTTGAAAGATCAAGTTCCTTATCAGCAAGGAATTTCTCATAAGTATATCCGGCGTCAGCAAAAAGCTGTTCCATTGTCTTCCTGGTATTTTCCTTGGTCTTATCACGAAGTACGTAGATTACTTCAGTCTCCATAATAGGATAATTAGCAAGAAGTTCATTCTTATCATCTTTTGCGGAAAGTTTGTTGATATCGTATTTCTTGTAATACTGCTTAACAAGATCTGCACTCTTCTTCTCCATCTTACCAAGATAACCGTCAAATTCAGTCTTGGTGATTACAGGAGGAATAGTGTATTCTTTTTCAACATTACCCAGTGAGTAATTAACTCTTATCTCATTTTCTCCGGGTACGATCTCGTAGATACCATTGTTGGTACTAAAGCCCGCTGTTGAATAGGTTGTCTCAAGTCCCTGTGTAATTGAGTAGGACATGATAAACGGTGACTGGAGATATGCCTTGGTATCCTCAAGAGCAAGAGGATCTGATGTAGCTCCCTCAGGATTGGAATACCATACCTTGCCACTGTCCTTAACCTCTAATGAGAATGTGGTAGTCTTGGGATCCATAGTAAGTTTCAATTCACCATTGTCCACAACGATCGGCTCTTCACCACCCTCAAAGGTATAAGGTTCTACCACTTGATCCGTTTCAGTAGCAGGTTTAATGTTAATGATCACTAATATTCCGGCTACAAGGATCAGCGCCAGGATGATCGATGGAAGCATCTTAAATATTGCTTCTTTAATCTTGATAGATTTTTCATTTGTATTTTTCTTCTTATCTGTCTTCAAGTTTTTCACCCCTTGTCATCCTTAGAGTCTGAACATAAATTCCTTAGCGAGGGAGATGAAATATGAAACTCCCTGTGAGATCATGCTAAAGAACACCATCAGGATAAATATCATAACCAACATCGCAAACAAGGTTGCTACCGTAAACAAAAGGTTCTTGCCTGCTGAGTATTCGTGGATCTGTCCCATGGCTACAACAACCAGAATCGCTGCGTAAATCAGGGTCATCGCCGACAGCGTCTCATAAAAGGCGCCCTCCTCCACTGTTACAAAGTTACTGAAAACCATCAGCGGAAATTGGATAAGCGGATATGGGATAAAGGCATAACAGGTTGCCATATATACCTGACCCAGCCTTCCTTTTCCATCAAACAATGTAGTTAATGCCCAGTTTCCTACAACCCATAAGGAAAGAGGAAACAGAATACTTGCAAGATACAAAAAGATATTCAGGTCTTCCCAGTAAACATTCAAAAACAGGAAACTTGTGTAACGAAGTTTTAAAATTCTAACCAAAAGAGAGGCGAACAGAATAGTATTAGCTGCCGCATAGGTTCCTCTCTTTTCATGAGTAAGATCCCAAAAACCATCCATGGGATGTGTCATGCAGTAAAGAGCAAATTTCAGAGAATCAAAATATTTCTCTTTTGGAGTTTGAAACTGTTTTAATTTTGCTATCATAGCCTCACCTGTTTTCATTTAATAGTTAGATATTGAAAATATCTGCTGTATCAATTTCGTATTTAAGTGCCTTAAATTTACCAATTCCAAGAGGTATAAGGAAAAGTGCAAGAATAACGATAACGATTATCGCGATGTTTTCCTCAACCCATTCTTTTCTGTACTGCTTAAAGGCCTTGGAATAGTTATCAGCATCATACTTAAGCTCGAAATACTTCATTGATTCATGGTAGCGTTCCTGACGAAGAAGAGCTCTTCCTATTCCGATATAAGCCAGATCATAGTTACCATTCTGGTTCATAACTTCCTGCCATGCATCTCCGGATTCCTCGTAGTGACCCTTATCGAATTCCTCGATAGCTGTATATACCAGATTACCAAACTGGGTCGGAACAAATGCTGTAATTGAGCAGTCAATACTGTCTAATACATAGAGCTCATGGCCATAATGTTCGATGGCTGATGGTCTTCTGAAGTATCCATCCATATTACCGTTACCACCAAAAGCAAATACCAGTCTGCCCTGATCGTCATATCCAAATACACGTCCTCTGTTCTGGTCAAGACATGCATAAATGTCATTATCTAAAACGGTGACATCTGCGAAGACTGAAGGTCCTTCATATCCACCGCCGGATCCCTTGTAGAGATCACCCTGAACGCCCCAAGCGCCGTTGTGAACCAGGATATCATTACCCATAAGGTTCAGCTTTCTTACAGCGTTCTCATCATCTGCTACTCTTGAATCGTTATCGGTCTTAAGTGGCATTGTTGCATATATGAAACCTTCCTGATCCATGTAGATGTTCTCATACTCTGTAGGAACGAAGGATTCCATCTTAGCTCTCTGTTCCTGTGACGCGAACTTTTTCCAAAGGTAATCGGTCCAGTCGAACTTAACCGGTGTAGCGCCTACGAATCCTGAAAATGTTCCGTCATTCTCGTATTTAACAAGGCCCTTATTGATACCGGATGCGATACAGTAAACACGCTCAGCTGTATCAACCGTAAGCTTGTTAGGTGCAAATACCAGTGAAGGATCAAGAGTATTGTCTGTAGGCTTAATAAATTCCATGATGTAATTAAGGTCTTTATCAAGCTTCAGGATTCTTTCATTGCCCTGATCCGCAATAAATATATTGCCATCCTCTGAAATAGCAAGATCAGTAGGATTACTAAAGGTACTGGGCTCTGCACCCTTGAAGGAATCGATTATGTCTACGACCTCAAGCTTCTCAGGTGAAACTCTCTCAACCTTGATGATACGGTTATTACCGCTGTCGCAGATATAAATGAAGTTTCCTTCTACGAATAATCCCTGAGGATTTTTTAATTTAACATCAAGTCCTAACTCTGAAGATGTAAATACTCTGCAGACTGAGTAGAGGTCCGGGCTCTCCTGAACATCTCCCCACCAGTCGTAGTTATAAGTGTAACCTCCATCGGAAGCCTGCACTGAAAGCGGCGCAAGTAACAGGATGGATGCTGCAATTATTGCCGTTGTGGCTTTTATAAGTAAATTCTTTTTACGCATATTACCTCAACCTTTCAACTTAGTCCTTAAGTCCTGAACTTGCCATTGTCTCAAGAATCTGGCTCTCTGAGAATACGAAGATAAGAATTGGCACGATCATTACTACTACAAGTACTGCAGCGCCCTGACCGGTTCTTGCGATACCACCTGACTGAATCTGCTGAAGGGCATATACAAGAGTTTTTCTTTCTTCTGAATAAATATAAGTAGAAGCCTTGTTATTCCAAAGTCCCTGTACTGAGAAGATGATAAGTGTCATCCACGCAGGCTTAACGTTTGGCATAACGATGTCATAGAATACTTTCCATTCGTTGGCACCATCAATCTTGGCAGCTTCAATAAGTGAAGTAGGAAGTCCTTCCATGAACTGCTTCATAAGGAAGAGTCCCATAGGTGAAGCGAAGGCAGGAATGATGATTGCCCAGTAAGTATCGATCCAGCCCAGTTTGTTCAGGATCAGGTAGTTAGGAATCTGTGTAACCCAACCTGTGAACATCATGGCTACTGTTACTACTTTAAAGAAGGTCCTGTTTCCGGGGAAATCATACTTAGCAAGTACGAAAGCGCCCATGGAAGCAATTATCAGGTGTCCTGCGGTTCCTACAAAAGTAATAAATACTGTATTGAACAGGTATCTTGTGAAGGTAACCCAGGATTTACCCATTGTTACAAACAAATCTGAGAAGTTATCCATAGTCGGGTGCTGTGGGAAAATCCTCGGAGGGAATTTGAACAGCTCATCCAGTGGCTTAAGTGCACTGCTCACTGCGTATATGATAGGGAATGCCATTACAAACGCAACAAGCAAAAGAAATAAGTAAAGGAAGATATCTCCTGCTATAGATCTATTCGGTTTTCTTTTCTTAATCAGTTTCCCACTCATATCAGGTTCCAACTCTCCTTAACAGACTTTGAATTGCTTTGTTGCAAAGAATCATCATAAAGAACAAAATAGTTGCTATTGCGCAGGCATAACCCATCTCGAATCTGGAGAAACCGTAGTCAAAAAGGTGAGTTACGATCGTTCTTGCTGCGTAATCGGTACTGGGATATCCGCAAAGCGCCATGGTAACATCAGCAACACCGAAGGATGCTGTGATTGACATAACGGCACCGAACATAAGCATAGGCTTCATGTTGGGAAGTGTGATATACCACAGCTCCTGCCATCTGTTCTTGATACCATCCATGTAACCGGCTTCGAACTGAGCTCTGTCTACGCCCTGAAGTCCGGCTACGAAGGAAAGGAATCCTGTTCCCAAGCTCATCCAGAGGATAACTATCATACAAATAGGAAGCATGTATTTAGGATCAATAAACCAAAGCTTAGGAGCATCGATAATTCCAAGGTTCATAAGGAACGCATTTACATATCCATATGCATCTCCTCTGAAGAATACTGAGAAGATTACATAGCAGTTACCTGCAATGGAAGGAGCGTAAAACACGATGACAGCGATGCTTCTGATCCATCTTGGCAATTCATTGATAAGCCAGGCAAAAAGGAAGGACAATATGTAACCAAGAGGTCCTGTAATCAAGGCTATCATCAACGTGTTTTTTACGCCTATCAGAAAGATATCGTCCTGGAGCACAAGAGAGATATAATTCTGAAGTCCGATAAATCTCGGAGGTTCCAATATGTTGTAATATGTGAAGCTGTAATAAATTGAAGCAACTACAGGGAACACATAAAACATCGTAAATAGGATTGCGTAAGGTGCAAGGAAGAGGTAACACATCTTGCGGTTCTTTGCTTTTTTAAGTGCTACGTTAAAGTTGTGTTTACGCAGCGTGAAATATTTCTGTACGTATTCCTTCATTTTGAGTTCTCCCATCCGAATAGCCGTCATCAGTAATCTACAGGCATACCGAATTCTTTTCTTTTCTTCTTGATCTCTTCGTCAATTAGGATCGAGTAATCAATTATGGTCTCTCGTGAATCTACCTTTTCGTTGATAACCTTACGAATAGCATTGGAGATGTGACGTCCTGTGAAGTATCCGCCGGGTACCTCTCTGATTCCTGTTGTCTGATCCCACTGCTCATTCAGCACTGCGATATCATCAGTACTCCAGGACAGATTGGAGAAGGCATCTCTGTTTGCAGTTGCATATCTTGCAGATGAACCAAGGAGCGCCTCAATCTCTCTACCGAAACGAACCTGTGTCTCTGCGTTAGCCCACCACTTCATGAATTCCCATGAATTCTGCTTGAGCTGCTCATCATCAGTTGCAATCATCATTGTTGCTGAACCTGTGATGAAGTCTGATCTGTCGATCACTGTCTTGCCATCAACAACTCTCTCTGTTCCGGGGATCAGTGTGAAGTCCCAAAGGCCTCTGATCTCAGGTGCTGATACCATGAGAGTGTTATAGGTTGAATAAGGTGAAATACCAATTGGCATCTCTCCTGAACGGAATCTTGAAACGAAATCATATACTGTAGGAATTCCGTAATCATTGAAGTATCTTACATAATCATCGAAGGCTTCAACTCCGGCCTCAGTATTAACTGTTGTCTTGGTTCCTTCCTCGTTGTACATATCTCCGCCATACTGGAACAGCAGTGAGAAGTACATTGAAAGATCAGGTACATTGGACATGATAGAGGTTGATGCTGCTGCAGCTCCTGAAGAACCTGCCGCTGTAGGAATACCGATTGAGAGGTTGTTTCCCTGAATAGTAGGAAGCATCTCAATAAGTTCCTTCCAGGTCTGTGGAACCTCAAGTTCAAGTTCCTCTAATACGTCCTTTCTATAGAACATAACGTTGAAGGTCTGTGTCTCAGGAATTCCGTAGATGTGATCATCAAGTCTGTACTGCTCGTATGAACTCTCTGAGTAATGTGAAAGAACTTCTTCCCAGCCCTCAAACTGAGTGATATCTTCTGCTGCACCACGGAGTGCGTAGTTAACAGGCTGATCGGCGCCAACTGAAAGAACTACGTTAGGTCCTCTTCCTGCCAGAACCGCATTAAGAAGTGCACCGGGATCAACGATTTCAACGTTGACCTTAACTCCTGTTGATGTAGTAAAGTCATCGTCTACCATGGACTTAAGGATTGTACCCTGGTCACGTCCGGTAAGAACCCAAACCTTAACTACCTTGTCGCTCTTCTCGTCATATACATCACCTACGGAGTTGTAATCAACAAAGAAGGAAGCGATGAAGGACTTGATCTCGTGCCCCGCCTTCATGAAGAAGTTAGCCTTGTCCTTCTTAGGAGTAACTCCTGTACCTGAAATTGTCAGGTAGTCGATATCCAGCTTGGTCTCACTCATGTTAAGAGATGCAGTACCCAGGGAAGTGATGTTATCTTTAAATGTTGTAAATTCAGTTGTGATCTTCTGAGGCTTAGCACAGAATCTTTCAAGCTGCTGAGCAATTGTCTGCGCTGTTGCAATGTTGTCTGCCTTCTGTCCGGAGTATGCAACCATGTCATCGACTATCTTGTAAAGTCTCTTGGCCTCAAGCTGCATAGCTTCCATAATTTCAGGGTAGGTTGTCTCGATGTGATAATCTCTGTATACGTCAGGACTTGCTCCGGTGTATACAAGGATTCGACGATAGATCTGGTTGAGTCTGTAAGTAGAATCTTCCATCTCTTCAAGAATCTTTCCCATACCTCCCAGTGTTGCCTCAAGTCTGATGGTGTGCTGACCTTTTGTAAGATAGAACTTGTAAGGTGTTCCGCTCTCATCTGCCAGATCCATGCAATCCCAATCATTTGAATAAGAGAATGAAATCTCTTCAAGTCCCTTGAAAGGAACCTCACCATCAATTGTTACGCATCTGTTTGAAACAGATCCCCTTGCGTAGTTCTGACGTCCCTTGATCATTACATTGTAGAAACCGTCAGCAGGAACTTCGAAGTTCCATTCGATCCACTGGCCTGAGCTCCTCCAGCTGTCACCACCTACATAATTAAGTACGGTGTGTGTTACGCTGTTAGGAACAGTGGTTGGCGAGGACCGATCAAATTTAGCATAAAGGGAGGACTCTGATCTAAGGGTTGAATCCTCGCCCTGTACCACCTGAATAAACTGAGCTGCTTCATTGCTGTCTGATACAGAACCAAGTGAAGCAAGATACTCTTCGTAAGTAGGTGTCTCTTCAATCGCCTTAACAACAAGCTTGGAAATGATCACCGGCTCATTGTCGCCCTGAAGTGTGAGCTCGTTCTCTCCTTTATTAAAGTAGAACTTATAAGGCTCAGCTTCATATCCCATGCTATCCTTGAAGAAAGCGCTCTGGAAATCATAGTATTCAACCTGTCTGGGTCTTATCTCATTCTGCTGGTTGTCTACCTTCTTCTCTCCGCCGTCCATCCACATTCTTGCGAATGAAATATTTCTGGCTCCTTCAAAAGGAAGTTCTCCATTTATTAATACGGTACGTTCAGCAGCAACTCCTCTTGACTCAGGAATCATATATTCCATATAAAGTCTGTAGAAGCCTTCCTGTGGAACGTTGACCTTCCAGGTAACGGTAGAACCGGTATCTGTGAAAAGGCCATCCGCCTCCTTCTTAACAGTACCCTCAGCCTCAAACTGATCAAGGGAAACTTCTATATCACCCTTAGGCCTGTTGTCCGGATGAAGTGCCAGGTACTTGCTATAGGTACCGGCTCGCTCCATGCCCTGAACATCCATGCTCAGATCCGTGTCCATATATTTCTCGTGAAAGTCCTTGATCTCCTGTTTAGAGAGAACTACACATACCCCCGCGATAAGTGAAACGGATAAAACTGCTGCTATAATTTTCTTAGTTGTCGTATGCAAGAGTTATTCCTCCCCATTTATTGCTTCCCAAAATTTGCTTCAGGTTAATTCAACCTGCACTATAAAGAATATCGGCTTAGCAACCTCGTCGCCTACCAGATGTTGCCTTATGGTATTCAAATATTGCGGAGGGGGATAGAAAAAAGATATGGCATTTTTGTGCACATTTGACAAATCCCCAAGAATTTTGTAGTATGCTTTTATGCGAAATAAGCACGATGTGAAAATTGTTAGCAAGATTTGAGAAGAAGATTTGAGACCAAAGTGCTAAGATATGCGTACAAAACGACGGAAGAAATACTGTATTTCCGCGGTTTGTTTATAGAATGTGTCAATAAAAAGCAATGTTTTTAACGCAATCACATATTGCTTTTTTATGGTTGAAAGTTAATTTTTTATGTGTTGTTTCATTATTAAGGGAGGGGCACGCTTATGATCCTAAGAAACGAAGGGGTAAGTCTGGATTATTACCAGCAGAACACCGACTACGAGAGCCGTTCACTGGATGGTACCAAAGAGAATTCCATATTCCCAAAAGACAGTTCTATAAGAATATGGTACAACGAACTCAATGTGGACTATCCTACACATTGGCACAATGCCCTGGAGATCATAGTTCCTATTGAGAACTACTATGATATCGATGTGGACGGGGAGCCTCATCGCGTTATGCCCGGAGATATTTTCTTTATCCCCCCGAGAAAGTCACACGCACTGCACGCTCCCAAGTCAGGGCAGCGCTACGTTTGCCTTTTTGACATCGATTTTTTCTCTAATGTAAGGGGCTATTCGGGACTTATTACAATGCTCAAGGATTGTATCCATATTACACCCGACACCTTTGCTCCTGTATATAATGAAGTTTATGATCTGTTTTCACAGATCTGGAATGAGTATTTCCAGAAGACCGAGTTCTATGAGTTCTCCATCTACTCTCATCTGTTCCAGATCATGACTATTCTGTCCAGATTTAATCTCAACAGAATGCAGCTGTTTACAGATTCTACTCCCGTCAAGAGACGTGAGTATTTCGATCGACTTAACAATGCCATCGATTATATCGATGAAAACTATGCCAATGACATCACTCTGGATGATGCCGCTGCCTTCAGCGGTTTCTCCAAGTTCCATTTCTCCCGTCTTTTCAAGGAGTATATGAACTGTACATTTTATGATTACCTCATTGGTAGACGTATCAAGGCTACAGAAATCCTGCTCACCAGAGATGACCTGTCCATTACAGATATTGCTCTTCAGGCAGGCTTCTCCAGCATCTCCACCTTTAACCGTACCTTTAAGCTCAAGAAGGGATGCACCCCCGGAGAATACAGAACCCTTTTCTCCGGCGGTTTAGGCAAAGAAAAGGGCGATGTATCCGAAAAGGCTTAAGCCTTTTCTCATTTATTAAATTTCCAACTGAATAATCTGAACTGATCTCCGGAGAATACAAAGTACAATGTGTGTTCTCCGGTTATTTTTGTCTCAAGCTCTGCTGTAATGGTTGTAAGTTCCTTAGCATCAGCGCCGCTGACATCAACATATCCGACAGCCTCTGCATCAGGTGCATCAAGGCAGATCTTGATAGCTCCTGTCCCCTCTGAAAGAGCCTTGACCTCTACAGAAGAAGCGCCTTCTGCTCCGAAATTCACTCCGCTTACACTAACCCAGCTTCCGGGAAGCATATCAGCAAGGATCATATCTCCTGAACCATACTTCTTGGCCACATCTCCGAACTGAACAGTATCTACACCGGACTCATTGGACATTGTAACTGCCTTTGTCTCTGCATATGGATCAAAAGCCTTGAGCTGATCAACACCCTCTTTTGTTCCAACGCTTACAGAAGGCTCGTTATTTTCATTAAGTTCAAGCTTATCGATATGTGTGCTTCTGTAACCACCGTCAATTCCCATCTTCTTCTCAAGCATTCTTGCATGATAGGTAATGTACCACTCACCCTCAAATTCAAAAATGCAGTGATGGTTGTTTCCGCCAACACCAAAGAATCTCTCAGGATTCTTAAGAACCGGATTGCAGGCAGTGAAGGGGCCCATGGGAGAATCAGACTTCATGGTCATGATCTCGCCGTTATCAAAGCCATGCTCCCTGGATGCCTCAGGAGTTACGCTGAAGTTGGTGCAATATGAATAATAGTAGGTTCCGTCAATCTTGTTGATTCCGGAATCCTCAAAAAGATAAGCTACATTCTCGATAGGCTTAGGCTCGCCCTTAAGGCTGATCATGTCATCGCCAAGCTCACAAACTCTTGCAGTTCCGGGATTGGCTGCTGCCTCGGGAGAAGGCACTCCGCCGCCAAAGTAGATATATGCTCTTTGGTCATCGTCCATAAGAACTGCGGGATCAAAAAGCCATGTAACCTCTGCGCAGGTAGGTGTCTCTCTGGAAATAAGAGGCTTGTTGATAGGATCAGTGAAAGGTCCCACAGGTGAATCTGCTGTAAGAACAGCGATTCCATTTCCATTATTGGCAAAGTATAAAAAGAACTTATCCTTGCCGTCTATATTCTTGTAAGCTGCAGCAGGTGCCCAGGAGTTCTTGCCCCAGGTGGAAGCGCCGGTCATTCCGGAAGCAAAGATTGTTCCATGGTCTGTCCAGTTTACAAGGTCATCGGAAGATATAACATTGATGGTGTTGATATTGCCGTAAGTATTCTCTTTTACGGTGCCATCAGCATTGTATGAAGGCTTATCCCCAGTCATATAGATATAAACCCTGCCATCATAAACAAGGGCATAGGGATCTGCGCCAAAGCGTTGAACCATAACCGGGTTGTGATCTTCTAACCCCTTAAGGTTCTTCTCCGGTGTAATATTCTCGAATACTTCTGTAAAATTGAGGCTCTTTGTGTCCATGTCTGTTAATTCTCCATTATCTGTTTCTGATTCATTTGTTACATTATCATCGGCCTGCCCGATATATTGCTCAGGCTGAGCCACATCCTTACTACAGGCAGTCAGAAAAAAGGAAACTGCTACCATACGAAGTAGTATCAGAGTATTTTTGGTATTAAAAATTTTCATCTTTTCTCTCCTGTGAAAAAATGATATTGGATTTATGTATTTTCAATCCACCGAAATGTTGCTGATTTCACTTCAGTAATTGCCAAAAGCCGCCAACTTCGCAACCTTTGCCCATCCACTCGCAATATGTGAATAGACTCATATCTTTTCCGGAATATAAATTAATGAAAAAGGATAAATAATGTATTGGAGAAAAATTATGCTTAGAACAACTAACACTGAAAACGGAAAAGTAAGCGGACTGCCCGGCAGCAATCCGCGAATTACTGCTTATTTAGGCATTCCCTTTGCTGCACCTCCGGTGGGCAAAAACAGATGGAGAGCTCCCCAGCCCGCAGAGAACTGGGAAGGCGTAAGATTATGCCATGAATTCGGCCCCATCTCCTACCAGAACACTCCCGGTGTGGGAACAGATCTTTACTGCAGAGAATGGCATGTGGACAAGGACATCCCCATGAGCGAGGACTGCCTGTATCTCAACGTATGGACTCCCGCCAAGGCAGCTGACGAGAAGCTTCCTGTTCTTGTATGGTTCTTCGGAGGCGGCTTCCAGTGGGGCTACACCGCTGAGATGGAGTTCAACGGAGAGGCTCTTGCCAAGAGAGGCATCGTTGTAGTCAGCGTAGCTTACAGACTTAACTGCTTCGGCTTCATGGCTCATCCTGAGATCACAAAAGAGTCCCCCGAGGCTCCCGCCAACTTTGGTCTTCTTGATCAGAAGGCAGGTCTTCACTGGGTTTACAGAAACATCGCCAACTTCGGCGGAGATCCGGAAAAGATCACTATCTCCGGCCAGTCTGCAGGCGGCTCCAGCGTTATGCACCAGCTGACCCACGAGGGCAACTTTGACATTGTTAAGGGCGCTGCTGTACTTAGCGGAATCATCAGAATGCCCGACCCTCAGGACGACATTTTCCGCCCTCTCAATCTCGAAAAGGCTGAGGCTCTGGGTAAGAGTTTCCTTGATTTCCTGGGCGTGAAGAGCCTTGATGAGGCAAGAGAAATAGATTCCAAGGAACTGCTTGCGGGCTACGACAGATTTGTAGCCTCCAATCCCCGCATGTTCCCTATAAGAGACGGCTTCTTCTGCAAGGGTGATCCCGTTGAGCTCTTTGTGGAGGGCAAGTGTGCCAATGCTCCCGTTATCGCCGGCAATACCACCGACGAGTTTATGATGGGATCTGTTAATACCGTTGAGCTGTCAGTTAAGAGCACCTTTAACGACGCCACCAAGAATGGCCGTGAAAAGAGCTGCTACTACTACCGTTTCGATCCCGATATCCCGGGAGACGGAAACTCCTTCAGAACTCCTGAGGGCAAACTTGTTAACGACAGCCATCCCGGAACCTTCCACTCCTGCGACCTGTGGTTCTTCTTTGACAATGTAAATAAGTGCCACCGTCCTTACGAGGGAAGACACTTCGATCTGGCAAGACAGATGTGTGACTACTTCGCCAACTTTATAAAGACCGGTGACCCTAACAAGGGCGGCTGCGAAAAGATCGCTCTTCCTCAGTGGAAGGCCTATTCCGACAATGATAAGAACGAGATGGAATTTTTATCCAGAGGCGCAAGCCCCAGAAAAGACGGCGGTATCAGAAACGGCTGCAAGAAGCAGGCTGTTAACCCTTACCTTCCCAACTGGGAATATGTGCCTGACGGAGAGCCCTATGTATTCGGCAACAGAGTATATGTATACGGCTCCCACGACATCTATGGCGGCGAGACCTTCTGCATGGGTGACTATGTATGCTGGTCTGCTCCCGTAAATGACCTGGGCAACTGGCACTACGAGGGCGTTATTTACAAAAAGACACAGGATCCTCTCAACGCAGACGGCCATATGTGCCTTTATGCCCCCGATGTTACAGTTGGTCCCGACGGAAGATACTATCTCTACTATGTACTTGATAAGATCAGCATTGTTTCTGTAGCTGTTTCAGAGTGCCCCAACGGACCTTTTGAATTCTACGGATATGTTCACTACGAGGACGGAACCAAGCTTGGAGAAAAAGAAGGGGATGAGCCTCAGTTTGATCCCGGCGTTATGACAGAGGGTGACAACACATATCTTTATACAGGCTTCTGTGGACACGGAGACACCTCAAGACACGGTGCAATGTACACCCTTCTTGACAAGGATATGCTCACAGTTAAGACCGCTCCCAAGATCGTGGTTCCCGGAGCTCAGTACTCCAGCGGAACAGGCTATGAAGGACATGCTTTCTTCGAAGCTCCTTCCATCAGAAAGCGCGGAAATGTTTACTACTTCATCTACTCCTCAGAGGTTATGCACGAGCTCTGCTATGCTACCTCCGACAAGCCTGAGGGACCTTTCACCTACGGCGGAGTTCTCATCAGCAACTGTGACCTTCATATCGGAAGCTATAAGGCTCCGGAAGTTCCTGCAGCCTACGGTGCCAACAACCACGGCAGCATGATCCAGATCGGCGAGGACTGGTACATCTTCTATCACAGACATACCAACGGAACCTGGTACAGCAGACAGGCCTGTGCAGAAAAGCTTCATATCAACGAAGACGGCTCTGTGGATCAGGCAGAGCTCACCAGCTGCGGACTTAACGGCGGTCCTCTTGAGGCCTACGGCGAATATCCCGCAGATATCTGCTGCAACCTCTTTACAAGAGCCCACAAGATGTATGTTGAGCCTGAATCTCCAAGGGTTGTTCAGGAATTCGATAATTCCGGCTACGGCCCCAGCTATATCAAGGGCATTGTTGACGGAACAGCCATCGGATACAAGTACTTCAATTATGAAAATGTTACAGGTATCCGCATCAAGACCAGAGGCTACTTCAAAGGAAAGTTTGATATCAGCTTAAGCCTTGGAGGAGAGATCATCGGAACCATCCTAAAGAACGATTCCTCCAACATCTGGGATATAGGTGAATGCAGATTTAATGAAATAAATGGTACACATGCCCTTTATTTGCGCTATAATGGTTCAGGTAATTGTTCACTTGCATCAATAGAATTTATAAAGGGATGATATTATGAAAAAGAATTTGAAGAAACTCCTGGCTCTTGGCATTGCCGCAAGTTTTGCCATGTCAGGGCTGACAGGATGCGGCGCAGGAAATAATGCACCTGAGGAAACAGTTCAGGAAGCTCCTGCCGAGGCAACCGAGAACACTGAGACAACAGAGGCACCTGCTGAGGCAACAGTTGAGGCTACAGCAGAGGAAGCTTCAGAAGCAGCTTCTGAAGAAGCAGTAGCAGACGAGGCTACAGCCGATGTACCCCTTGAGGAAAAGGAAATGAAGGATATCACACCAAAAGAGCTGGTAGCTAAGATAACTATCGGATGGAATCTTGGTAACACCTTTGATGCCTGGGGTGGTACAGGTCTTGCAGATGAGACCCATTGGGGCAATCCCAAAACCACCAAAGAGATGATCGATGCAATCGCAGCCAAGGGCTTTAACAGCATCAGAATTCCCATCACCTGGGCTGATCACATGAGTGCAGCTCCGGATTATTCCATTGATCCTGAATGGATGGCCAGAGTTAAGGAAGTTGTTGATTACTGTATAGATAATAATCTTTATGTAATCATCAATTCACATCACGAAGAGATGTGGAGAATCCCCGACGATGCGCATATTAACGATTCCTGTGCACAGCTGGCTGCTCTTTGGGCACAGGTTGCTACAGAGTTCAGAGATTACGACTACCATCTTATTTTCGAAGGAATGAACGAGCCCAGAGTTAAGGGCGGAGAGAATGAGTGGAGCGGTGGCACCAGTGAAGTCAGGAAGAACCTTGATACCCTGAATCAGCTTTTTGTGGATACCGTTAGAACAACCGGCGGCAACAACGAGTACAGACTTCTTCTTATCACCAGTGTTGCTTCCTCCCACGTGATCCAGACCATTGCACCTCTTAAGATACCTGAGGATGATCACCTGGCTGTATCCATCCACGCTTACACACCTTATTCCTTCACCTATGAGGATCCTTCAGCTAATCCTTATGACAACTGGGATGGTTCTCACAAGTCAGATATCACTCAGGTGTTCAGCGATATAGACAGAATCTTCTCCACCAAGGGAGTTCCTGTTCTTCTTACAGAGTTCGGCGCTGTTAACAAGAACAACGAAGCAGATGTCGCTGCCTGGGTAACCGATTACCTTACAACTGCCAAGAAGTACGGAATTCCCTGCTACTGGTGGGACAACGGAATCTTCGATAAGGACGGTGAGAAGTTCTCTATCTTCAATCGTAAGGACTGCACCTGGTATCGCGAAAGCGTAGTTGATGCCATGATGGCAGTATATTCAGAGTAAAAATATAGAACCGGAATTCAAAGATCAAATGAATTCCGGTTCTTTTTTATCTCTTTCTTGCTGCCATCTTCTTTGCATTTATCTCTGCAAGACGCTTATTGATCTGATTGCGTATGAAGTCTTCCTCTCCGTCCTTTACAAGGTAGTACAGATAGGAATCAAGGACCAGTTCCTGAGGAAGGCCGCGGCCCACCAGCTTGAAGTTTCTAAATCCCATATCTATATAATCCTTCATCTGCTCCTTGGCAATAAAAGCAGGCTTGTTTTTGCAGTCCTCAAAGGACTTCTTCTCCTGTCTGTTGGGGCAGGCAAAGGGTCTTGCAATCTCGAATTCCAGCTGCTTCAAAGCCTCATCCCGATAGTGCTCAAGACGCCTTGGGCAGTCCGGGAAACAGATCTCATCACAGAGGATCTCCACTCTGTCAGCCACAGGCTTGAGGCTCTCAAGAACCTCCTGATTATGGTTCATATCGTAGTCAAGAACCACCATGAAATAGTCCTTTTTCAGCTCCTCATGGAGCTTATCCGGGTCTTTTATCCTCTTGGTTGTTGAGGATATGAATTTGAAATTCGGATACTCTTTTCTCAGATAATCCTCAAGGACCTGAGTGTTGACCAGAACCTGATTCTCGCCGTTGTCCGCAAGGCGCATAATGAGGTTGCAGAAGGTGTCATTTAAGTGCTTTTCCTCAATAAGAGGATTGGTCCAGGTAAACCTGACAGGAACATGCTTGGAATTAAACATTTTGATGGTGCGCTCTATCTCATTCTTGGGACAGAAGCCCAGAACAGTCCTGCCGCCGTTCCAGATAGCACCGGGGAAGGTCCCATATACACTTCCCACTCTGTAGTTCTCATTAAAGGAATTGGGAAATTCCCTCATTAATTCAATTACGGTATAGTTGAGATCTCTGAAAACAGAGAATCCCGGCAAATGCCAGTAAATATAATCACCCATTGTAACTCCCCTTAGTACACGTTTTTTCAATACGTCTATTGTCGCACCTCAGGAAAGAAAATACAAATAAATAATGGGCTTTGATATGAATTATCTATCAAAGCCCATTTATCTTTATTCTTCCTTAGCTATGCGATCGATCATGGGTGATATCTGTTCAAGAACATTGTGCATATCCTCGAACATGTAACCCTTTTTGGTGATTTTGTTCTTGAGCTGTTTAACGTTCTGTGCCACATCTCTGAAGTAATCCTTGGACTCTTCGATGTTGCCCGCAACGCTGTCCATCTCCTTGTCACAGGTGGAAATTACGACTCCCATCTGCTCACCTTCTTCACGAACACTGTCCGCCACAGTACGAATTGTGTTGATAACCTGCTCTGTCTCGGAAATCCTCTCATGGGACTGTTCTATGGCAACTCTTGTATCCTCCAGGGATGCAACAAGACGATTGTTGTTCTCAAGAAGCTCTGCCATGCTTCCAGCAATCTCATTTACAAGAGCTTTGATCTCCTGAGAAAGGGAATTGACCTCAGTAGCAACAACCGCAAAGCCTTTTCCTGCCTCTCCGGCTCTGGCAGCCTCAATGGAGGCATTGAGAGCAAGAAGGTTAGTCTGATTGGCGAAGTTGTTGATCTGATTGACCTTATCCTTGATATCGTCAAAGCTCTTCTGGAACTCATCGAATACGCTCTGCATGGTGTTGATGGTATCTGAAACCGAATTGGAACTCTCATCAACCTGACGCATTCCGGCATTGGATTCATCCGCAGTCTTTGTCAGCTCTTTTATGATGCTTTCGAAATGATCCGTAACCTCTCTTATGGATCCGAACTCATCCTGGAAGCTGGCTACGCTGCCGATGATGTTTCCGTATTTTTCCTGAACCAGGTCAAAAGAGGCTTCGATGGTCTCGATACCTTCTATGGTCACGGATTCCTCTGCCTGAAGTTTATTCTTCTGCTCAATGGCAAATCTACCAACCTCACGAAGGGGGGCCAGCTGTTCTTTAATGTTCCTTTTTGGAGCTTTTACTTCTGCCTGAACTACTTCTTTTTTACCGAAAATCATCTGCAACCCTCCTTTCTATCACTCAAACACTGCGCAGACCATAGTCTGGTTAACGTGCTGCTTCTTGTACTGCTCGCCGCCGCCCACAACGCCAACGTGGTTGCCCAGTCTGGACATGTCGGTAAGGAAGGTCTTTAAATAATTCTCATTGGTAAAGAATAAATGTCTGTAAATGCAGTTTACCGAGAAAATAAAGGAGATTTTCGGATTCTCGCTCTTTATTCTTTCTCTTGTTTTCTCATTGATGCTTCTGTAATCCAAAAGCTTAAGGAAACATATGGTGTCGTTCTCATATACCTTTTTATAATTCGCAAGGCCGCCGCTATTGCTGACATCATACTGGGAAATAATGTAGGTATCATCTCCCACGATTCGGCCCAGAGGGTTCTTGAATACGTTACCCACGATCTGGCCTCTGCCTACGTTCATCTCATTGGAATAAACATCGGCTGCAGGCTTGCCATCCAGGGAAATAAGGATCTTCTTGTCCAGGTCAACCTTGGTTGCCACATGGGTCTTGGCATTTTCCGGAACGGCGTAAATATTCTCGGAATAGGTCCTGATTTTGCCGGAAGTACTCTTTACCAGCATCCAGGCACAGGCATCCTCATAGATTTTGCCGTTGACGCATACGCGGCTGTTCTGCCCCTTAGGAGCTCCGAAAACCGTGCCCCCAAGAATGGGAACATTTGCCTTTTCCAAGGCAACGTTCATGGAAGTTACAAGCCTTTCCTCGTCATTGGTGCAATACTCAAGACACACGGTATCGCTCTGACCGGGTCTTACCTTGCTCACTGCATTTTCAAGTTCAATTATGTCATAAAGTGGAGTAGTTGATAGATACCTGAGTACGCCTGCCTCTATTGTAGCGCCACTCATAAAAGCCACAACAACAAGAAGTTTGTCGGAGGCCTCTGATTCAATGTAAGAAGTTGCTCCGGTTCCAATGAGAGGAATGCCGGGAAATTGCTGTGAAAGCTGTTCAGAAACACTGTCCAGCTGATCAAAGGACGATTGAAAGAAGATACCCACAGGAGAAGATACTCCTCCGGTAGCTTCCTTTACCGCCAAAGTTACATCCGAATTATGGGATTTTCCGACTTTTACCTGCACGACTACGCCTCCTTTTTATTGACTAACGTTCACAATAATTTTAGCATATTGTCGTGCAAGTATTATCGAAATATAAATTAACTTTCCATAAATCTTATATAAAAAATGAAATATTAATGATGGAACAGACGAAGTCCTGTAAATGCCATCACCATATCATGGCTGTTGGCTGCCTCAATAACGTTGTCATCACGAACTGATCCGCCGGGCTGTGCAACATATTTTACGCCGCTCTTATATGCTCTCTCAATGTTGTCGCCGAAGGGGAAGAAGGCATCTGAGCCAAGGGCAACATCTGTGTTCTTATCAAGCCATGCTCTCTTTTCTGCCTCGGTAAATACAGGAGGCTTCTCCTTGAAGATGTGCTCCCACTTGCCGTCTGCAAGAACATCCATGTAGTCTGCGCCGATGTAAAGATCGATGGCGTTGTCGCGGTCAGGTCTCTTGATGGTATCAAGGAAAGGAAGGTTAAGAACCTGAGGTGCCTGACGGAGGAACCAGTTATCTGCCTTGGAGCCTGCAAGTCTTGTGCAGTGGATTCTGGACTGCTGGCCTGCGCCGATACCGATGGCCTGTCCGCCCTTTACATAGCAAACTGAGTTGGACTGGGTGTACTTAAGGGTGATAAGGGCGATGATAAGGTCGATCTTGGCTGACTCAGGAAGGTCCTTGTTGTCTGTAACGATGTTAGTGAGCATATCCTCGCCGATCTCGATGAAGTTGTGACCCTGCTCGAAGGTTACGCCGAATACCTGCTTCTTCTCAACAGCTTCGGGAACGTAGTTCTCATCGATCTCGATAACTGCGTAGTTGCCGCCCTTTTTGGCCTTGAGGATCTCAAGAGCCTCATCTGTGTAGCCGGGAGCGATGATTCCGTCTGATACCTCTCTCTTTACAAGTCTTGCTGTATCTGCGTCGCATACATCTGAAAGTGAAATGAAATCACCGAAGGATGACATTCTGTCTGCGCCTCTTGCTCTTGCATAGGCGTTGGCAAGGGGGCTGAGCTCTCCAAGATCCTCTACCCAGTAGATCTTTTTCTCGATATCCGTAAGAGGTGTTCCTACTGCAGCACCTGCAGGGGATACGTGCTTGAAGGAGGTTGCTGCGGGAAGTCCTGTGGCCTTCTTAAGCTCTGATACAAGCTGCCAGCCATTAAGGGCATCTAAAAGGTTGATGTATCCGGGTCTTCCGTTGAGAACCTTGATAGGAAGGTCGCTTCCGTTCTCCATATATACTCTTGAAGGCTTCTGATTGGGGTTACAGCCATATTTAAGTTCGATCTCGTTCATTTTTATATTCTCCTTTTTTCCGGGTTCTTAAGCGTTCTTGTTGATGATTCTGCTCTCGTACTTGCCTGTTGCGATCTCGATGTATCTTGTGAAAAGTGAAACCTTGTTGTCTGCATTCAGGGCATTCCAAACGTTGTTGGTGAAGTTGTCGATGTTGCCTTCGATGTTTACAAGGGTAGGCTCTCCCTCGTAGCTGGGAAGTGGATTGCCGTCACCCATGTAGGTGTGGATAAAATAGCCTTCGCCGGCCTTGGGATTCTCGTAGGTAAAGGTGAATCTCTGGCATGAAGAAGGATCGCCGTGATTGCTCTTTAAGATGGACATGGCAAAATCGTACTTGCCGTCCTTAACGTTCATGATTCCGGAAATTCTGGGTGTATAGTTGGGAGCGTCAGGCTCAAACTCTCTTGTTCTGAGGGCCTGCTCGAAGGTCTGTCCCTCCTTCATAAGGTCATATACAGTGTCGGTCTGATCTCCGTTGGTAACGATGGTTGAATCTCCCAGAACTCTTACGGGAGCATAGATGATAAGGCTGGGATCCTCCATCTTTGAAGGGTCAAAAGCCTGAGTGCGGATGCCCTCGCCGTCCTCTACGAATACACGGTTGCGGGAATTCTCAGATCTTCCCATGATGAAGTATGCGCAAGCTGCGTACTTGCCATCGGGTGTGGTGCCGATAACGATACCTCTTCCGGGATAAGTGGTGCTTGAAATCTCTTTAACTAAATCTGTCATACTGCCTCCTTATTTTTCCGCTAAGCTCCCATTTCACAACCCATAACATAGGATTTCGCTTGCGAAATCCTTACGCGCGAGTGTGCATTTCTGGTTTTTTGTTGCGTTTTTTGCAACAAGAAACCGCCTGGGCAAGCCACTACAGCGGCTGCCCAGGCGGTCGACAATTCAAATTATTATCTGTACTCCCATGTGGTTACCCACTTATCCGCCAGTTGTACAGACACCTATAAGATACATGATTTGCCTCTAAAAAACAAGTCATTTTTTGCCCATTAATTTAATGGTCTTGAACATACTTTGAAGGTAAAGGCTTTAGTTCCGCCGTAACTGCCCTTTCCTCTTATCTTGACCATGGCTGTTCCAAGGAAGCGGTTTCCGGTTACGGAAATAATCTCGTAGTCATCGGTGCTCAGAGTCTTTTTGCCTAGCTTTACGATAAGGTCCTCATCCTTGATCGGAATAATTGCTTTTCCATTGGAAAAAGACAGTTTTGAGGGATCCTTGATCTTAACGGTGGCTTTGGTTATATCCATTCCGGGACCAAGAACCCTGTAGGAGCCGCTTAAGGTATAGGTTCCGGCTTTATAGGGGCTTCTTTCGGAGCAGGTGACTGTGAGCTTTATCTCTACCGTAGTTCCTGCAGTAACCAGATCTTCATTAAGCTCTTTTCCGGTGGATGCGTCTAAATAGGTAATGTCCTCCGGGTTGTATGCCTCAACATCTTTTCCAAAGGCCAGCAGTTCCTCGCCATCATAAAGTCTTGGGGCGGATCTGTAGTAGCCCTTTCCGGCATCTTCACTGTAGATCTTATTGTCTGCGGTCAGGGTAACTGTATCAGCCAAAGATGCCTTCCTGATGCTGAATGCGCAGCTTGTGGTTCCGGTGAAATTCCCCAGGCCCTTGATCACTGCGGTGGGAGCCTCGCCCTCGCTGCTATCTGCTACCTTTTTGTTATTCTTGTAGGAAACCTTATAATCAATGCCCTCTCTGAGGAGCATATCTCCAAAGGTTACCGTCAGAACAGTTGCAGCGCCGCCCTGCCTATAAGTGGTATCTGCGGCTGAAACAAGAGCATTTTTGATGTTAGCAGCCTTTACTGTGACGGTCTTAGTTATAGTTCCGGTAAATCTTCCCTTCAGAACAAACCTGACACTGAGCTTTCCGATGGAACCGATGTTATTCATGTCCACATCATAGTCCCTTCCCTCTGTCAGGATATAGTTTTCACCGTCGATGGTGGTATACAGTGTAACTGCCTTGTATCCGGTCTTATCCTCCTTATAAAGGTCAGACAGCCCAAGGACTTTGCCTGTATACTCAGGCTTCTTGTTAAGGCCCGCAACCTTGACCTTGGAAGCGGCTATCCCTGTTATTTCTACAGTTGCCTTCTTTTCACCAAGATAGGTGATCTCCTCTGTGGATGTCTTGGCTATTCCTTTTATGGTGATGCTGTGTTTTCCGGCATCGTAGAGCTTGCCGGAAGAAACCTCGTAATCTCTGCCATATACAAAGACCTTTGCTCCCACCTTGACGGTTGCAACTCCCTCTTCAAAAAGCTTCTGAACACTGACTCCATCGCTGTTCCATGAAATCTTTGGAATCGCAACCTTTGCTTTGGATAGAGATACTGCCGTTGTATCTTTTCCTGCAAGGCAAGTCACATGTATAAGTACCGGCAATTTTCCTGTGAATCCTCCATTTTCAGAGGCTGTAACGCTTATGGTATAGCTCTTTCCGGCTTCTGCCATCTTGGAGGAATCGGTGATCTTATTTCCCTCAGAGACACTTCCTTCATAGTAATTTAGTACCACATCCTTACCTGCTGCCAGCTTCTTTCCCTTATAGGAGACCTCAGGCTTTATCTTGGAGAGCTTTGTTTTTTCGGAAAGGACAATGTTCTCTTCCGAAATAAGCTCCGCCCCTGAAAGATCCGCTTTTTCTATGGAAAACATAAAGGTGGCGGTCCCGGCATAGCTTCCCTTTCCGGTTATGATGACCTTGGGAGCCTTGGCTGCATCAGCTGCCCCAGCCTTCTGATTATTGGCGTAGGACACCCCGTAGTCCCTGTTCTCCCAGAGCTTTCTGTTTCCGTGGAACACCAGGATCTCGTCATCAAAGGTTATCTTGTCGCCTGTATAGGTCTTTTTAAAAGAAGTCACTGAAGAAGCAGAATATACGCTGTAGCCGCCGGAGCTGTTTCCAAAAGCATACCAGAGTCCGTCGGGAATATTGGAAGCATCTCCCAGGACCTTCTGAAGCTTCTTGTCATTAACATCTCCCCAGTCAAAGACAACCACATACTTATAGGTCACAGGGGCACTGTCCTGCAGTCCCTCCTTGCGGGATACAACAGTGATCCACAGGGTCCTGTCAATTCGGATCACATCCTCATAGCGGCTTGTCCCTGCAGAAGGATTGCCGTTTTTATCAAATGTAGGCTTGGCTATGCCGTCAGTGTCGTCGTAATCAATGGTGTAAAAAATCTCAGTGGAAGGATCCTTGGTACTCATAAGGAGCAGGGAATCCTTCTCAGTCTCTCCCTGAGGAAGATTAAGAACCGGTGTCTCTGCCTTGGGCCAGGGATTAATTGTGTACTGACAGGCTGCTGAGTACTTCTTGTCCTTGGTGGAAACGGTTATCTTGATGTTCTTAACCTCATCCACATTTTTAAGAACTGTCACAAGACCCTTTTTCACCTCCAGCACAGAGGAATCAGAGCTTGTCCAGATAAGTTCGCTTTCTTTGTATTTATCGCTATTTAAGGTAGCAATAAGAGTGTCTGTATTGCCGGGCTTGGCCATAAGAACTGCGGTCTTTTTATCAAGCTTGAGAACGCTATATACATCCACCTGCAAAGTGGCAGAAAGCTTGCCCATAGTAGCTGTTATCTGAACGTTGCCCTCCTTGTCAGAAGTCTCCAGCTTGGCGCTGGCACCATTTCCTGTGACACTTAAGATGGAAGGATTGGAGGAAGTCCAGGTGACATCCTTTATCTCCTGAGAGGTCACCTCGGGCTCATGCAAAAGCTTGATATTCTGTGTATTATCGGGCTCCATAAACAGCTTTTCTTTTTCAAAATAGATCCTGGTGATGGGAGCCTCTTTTACGGTTACGTTGATAGTTGCTTTCTTGGAAGTATCCCTGTCAGAGGTAAAGGTGATCTTGGAGGTTCCCACTTTTTTACCTGTAAGTGCGCCGGTTGAGGCGTCATACTCCAGGATCTGAGCATTCTCCACCTGGGCTGTGGTGGCGGAGGAAAAGGTCTTTTTCCCCGCAATGACAGGTATGGCCTCGCCTATAAGATAAATGGTCTTCATGTAAGGAAGCTCAAGAGCCTGGCCGGAATCATAGGTGGTGCCGTTTTTATCAGCCTTGGCATCCTCAATGGAGTTGTACTTTTTGGCCACAACCTTGGCCACGTTTGGCTGATCCTCCACCTTGACCTTCGCTGTGGCAGACTGGCCATCCGCAGTGGCTTTAAGAGTCGTACTGCCCTCAGTAAGCGCCTTGATGGTTTTATTCTTCTTATCAACACTGATGATCTTACTGTCATAACCGCTCCAGGTTGGTGCTATGCCTGAAACATAATGTCCGGATCCCGGCCAGCTCCGGGAGAGAGCGATTTTCTCGTAAACTGTGGGAAGGGACGCTGTTTCATCGGGTTCCAGTTCGATTGATGTGGGATTTACTGTCACAGTTTTTGATGTGATATTGTCCTTATCAATCTGAATCCCAACAGTCTTTACCGCATCACAGGCAGCGGTCTTGTTAAGACTTGTAGCTACAGTGTTGAATTCCTGTACCCAGTAATCGACGCCATCCAGCTGTACATGTGCTATTCCAATGTACTTATAGTCGCTTCCCAGCATATTCCTTCTGTGTCCCTGGCCGCTATAATCATCGTCATCCTCTCTCCATCCTTCAAACACGGCCTGGGCGCTTCTATAACCTGCCGCAATATTTTCTCCGGCTCCTCCAATAGCGGTATAAGCTGTAAAACAGCTCCTTCCGTCAGGTCTTGTGTGATCATAATAAACTGCAATTTCTGCAGCTCTCTGCATTGCCACCTGTTCAAGGCCGTAGTCATACTCCAGCTTTGAGAGATTTTTATAATATACTTTTTTTGAATTTGATGAATCCCAGGCCCAGACTTCAGAACCTGTTCTGAAGGAATTGACGCTGTCCAGCATATTTCTTGACTCAGTCTGTCCGTAGGTCATGTCAAAAGAATAGGTCACATAATCACCGGAATCCTTGAATACTGAAGCAACCTCGCTGACATGATATCCGGAGTCAAAAAAGATCAGGTTTCTGCCCGAATCAAGAACAGCAGCTACCGGAAGAGTCACAGAGCCTGTTTGTCCGTAATAACTTCTGTAGGCTCCAAACATATAGTTGTTATTGGAGCTATTTATAGAAGCAAGTGCAGAATACTGCTTTGCAAAATTAGCAAGACCGTCATCCACATCATCCACATCCATGATAATGATCTTAATGGACTTTTTCTTGTTATCCCTGACAGAAGCCACCTGCTTCACCATGGAATTGGTATTATAGCAGGTCGATCTGCCAAAAAATATAGCGACATAGTCCTCAGAAAAATCGCTGACATGATAGGTCTTTCCATCAGTTGCGACGATGTTCATATTGAGGATATAGCTCTTTGCCGACTCAGCACTCTGGAAAGAAATCTCGGAATCATCATCATCCTGAGGCACCAGAGAGGCTGGCTCATCTATAGAGATCTCCTGATCCTCATCTTCAGGAATTTCTTCAATAATTTCCTCGGAAGCCTCATTATCTTCTATGAGTAATTCCTCTTCCTCCAAGGCAACATCCTCCTGTGCAAAAGAAGTGATGCTGCTGCCTGCAACCATGGATGTTATGTTAAACATCGCCAGCATTATCGCTATACTTTTTCTAATCTTCATCGCCCGCCTCCATAAAATCAAAAACTCATTAGTTCCTGGTCAGCGCAAAATCGTCAATGGTTCCCCAGCTACCCTTGTTGCATACATAATGTACGCCCAGCTTAATGGTGTCGCCTTCCTTTATCTCAATGTCGTCGATAACAGGATTCTTCCACTCGGCCCAGTTGGTGACCATGAAGGTTTTGGTGTAGGTCTTATCTCCCACAGTGGCAAAAAGCTCCAGGTTGGAATCCCCGGACATATCGCCGCCCTGGGCAAAGCACTCCAGCTTGTAGCTGCCGGGCTCAAGCTCTGTGAGCTCCTGGAAAATGGTGAAATCCATAGGGCCGTCTCCGGACCAGAAGTGATAAGCGTAGTCGCCGGTGTGGGCATCATCAGCCTTTTTCTGAAGGTCCGTAGGATTGGAGGAGCCCTCGTAGCTTACCTGCCACATGGACACGTCACCGTCCTCAAAACCGGGGTTCAGAACCACGTTGGGTAGCTTTATCTCCAGATGACACACAATATCGAAGCTCTCGCCATCGCTGCCCTTAACGGTTCCCGGAATGTTGAGGCTCATGGCCTTGGTGTTGTCTATCTTTGAAGCCACATCGGGATCCCACTCCACAGCCACCTTCTGGTTCTTGGAGGTGTCATTGTAGATAACATCAGCCTTTTCGGGAAGCTTGATGTCATCCCCTGTGGTGTAGGTCAGATAAACATCAGGCACAGCGTCGATCTTAAGAGGCGCCTCAGAACCTGTTCTTATAAGTTTAAAAACGTTGAGGGATGCCAGTGGATCCCCGTCAAAGCTGAACATTGCCTGATTGTCCCAGGAACATCCGCCGTAGTAAAGACCTGCATCATCGGGATCATAATCCCCGGCAAAGCTGCTGGCCCAGCCGCTTCCGTAGGTCTCCCATTTCTCGGAATTCTTGTCCGTGGGCTTACCTACAGGGATCCAGGTGCCTTCCCAGTAAAAGATTCCAAGGCCTCCCGCTTCGTTTACAGCCGCCATGGTGTCCCTGAGCATATTGGCCTGGCCCTGGACCGTGGCGGGATAACCGTCAACGATATCTCCCGCTCCGGAGATGCTGTTGCCGGTGCCGTCACCCTCCTCCGCAGTGTAGCAATAGGAGGTCTCCGCCAGCATAACCTGCTTGCCGTAGTCATTTTGTATCATCTTAAGGGCGTCCTGCATTCCTTCGAAATCTCCGTTCCAGAAGGGATAGTAGGAAAGACCTATAATATCGTAATCAACGCCGGAAAGCCCCAGATTGGTCACTCTGTTGGTGAGTTCGTCCTTATCCTGAATATTGGTGTAGTGGATCACAACCTTTATATCTTTTCCGTATTTGTCAGCAGCTTCCCGGACAGCCTTGCTTCCTGATGAAAGAAGCTTAGTCACATTGGCCTGACTCTTCTCGCCGCTCATTCCGTAGTTGATCTCATTTCCCACCTGGACCATTCCAACGTCAACTCCGGCATCCAGAAGCTGTGCCATACTGTCAGCGGTAAACTCATAGAGAGCATCCGCCTTCTCACTAAGGCTCATACCCTCCCAGGCCTTGGGTGCGTGCTGCCTCTTGGGGTCAGCCCAGAAGTCGGAATAATGGAAGTCGATGCAGACCTTCATGCCGTACTTGGTGGCTCTTTTTCCCAGTTCTATGGCTGTGGGCAGGTCATTGTTTCCGCCTCCGTAGCCGTTGCCGTCCTTGTCATAGGGGTCATTCCAGACGCGAAGTCTTATATAGTTGACGCCGGACTCCGCCAGGGTCTCAAAAACATCTGCCGCTTCGCCGTTGTAGTTATAGTAATTAACTCCGCTGTTTTCCTCTGCCAGCACCGCTGAGGCATCCATTCCGCAGATGAAATCCTCGGAAAGTCCCTCGATCTTTTTTACAAAAATCTCAGTATCTACGGGCTCGTGAGGCTCTGCGGGGTTAACTATAGGCTCCGGCTTCTTTATTACTTTTTCAGCGCTCTCTGCCGCCTCCGCCGTAGATGCAGCCTCTGCGGATTTCTCTGCACTTACAGCTTCTGTGGCAGTTTCAGCCTGCTGCTCTGTCACGGCTTCCGGCTCCGCTGTTGCCGGCTGTGCCGTATCCTCGGTGGCACTTCCGCAGGCACCCATTATGCTCATACTCAAGCCGCAAGCCGCGGCAACTATACATTTTGTCCTTCTTTTCATGATTCTCCCCTTACTTTCCTTTGTTTTTGCATTGTCTAATGCTGTAATCCATTTTACACTAGTTTTAACAGTAAAAAAAACAATAACTTATTGAAGTTCTCCCGCTTATAGTCTACAATTACGATTATCGGAAACGTTTCCGACAAAGGAGGAACATTATGCCAAACTGGTTAAAAGATGCTGTATTTTATGAAATCTACCCACAGTCCTTCAAGGACACCAACAGCGACGGTATCGGGGATATCAACGGTATCATCGAAAAGCTTGATTATGTAAAGAGCCTTGGCTGCAACGCCCTTTGGATCAATCCCTGCTACGATTCCCCCTTCAAGGATGCGGGCTACGATGTCAGAGATTATAAAAAGGTTGCTCCCCGCTATGGCTCCAACGAAGACCTCTACAGACTCTTCGGAGAGGCCCACAACCGCGGAATCCACGTGCTTCTGGACCTGGTTCCGGGGCACACCTCAGAGGAGCATGCCTGGTTTAAAGAGAGCATGAAGGCTGAGAAAAATCATTTTTCAGACAGATATGTGTGGACCCACGGCGCCTTCCAGGGCATCGGCGGACACCCCTACATCGGCGGCGAGGCTGAAAGAGACGGCTGCTACATGCTGAATTTCTTCAAGTGCCAGCCGGCCCTTAACTACGGCTTTTTGAACAGAACCGAAGAGTGGCAGATGGCTCCGGACGCCCCCGAGTGTATCGCCACAAGAGAAGCCATGAAGGACGTAATGCGCTTCTGGCTTGACCACGGCTGCGACGGCTTCCGTGTGGACATGGCTGATTCCCTGGTAAAAGAGGATGATGAGAACAAGTCAGCCACAGGAAAGATCTGGAAAAACATAAGAGAGATGCTGGATAAGGATTATCCCGAGGCAGCCATTATCTCCGAGTGGAGCAATCCCCGTCAGGCCCTGAAAAACGGCTTCCACGCTGACTTTTACCTGGATCATCACGGAAACGGCTACAACACTCTTATCCGTGACAACGAGACCCCCGGAGGCGATCATAGCTTCCTAAAAAAAGACGGAAACGGAGATATCTTCAGATTCCTGGACGATTATCTTCCTAAATATGACGAGACCAAGGACTATGGCTACATCAGCTTTATCACCTGTAACCACGACACTCCAAGACCCAGAAAGACTCTTTCCTACAGAGAGCTCAAGGTCGCATATGCCATGTTCCTTACTCTCCCCGGTGTTCCCTTTATTTATTACGGCGACGAGATCGGCATGAGATATCTGGACATTCCCACCAAGGAGGGCGGCTTTGCCAGAACCGGAAGCAGAACTCCCATGCAGTGGGATGACAGCAAGAACCACGGCTTCTCCGAGGCCAATCCCGATATTCTCTACCTTCCTCAGGATCCTGCCGATGATGCACCTACGGTAGCTTCCCAGGAAAAAGATGCGGATTCCCTTCTCAACGAAGTGAAGGCCCTTACCGCTCTTCGCCACAAGTATGCGGATCTGCAGGCGGATGCACCCTTTGAAGTTTTGTATGCGGAAAAAGAAAGCTTCCCCTTCATATACAGGAGAGGCAATCTGATGATCGCCATCAATCCTTCGGAAAAAGAAGCCTCTGTATCCCTTATAGACAATGACCACTATGAGGACCTTGCAAGGGTATCCGATGAATACACCTATGACAATTCCGATATCATCCATTGTATCGGAACCTGCGATGTGACTAATACCAAGATCACTCTCGGCGCACAGTCCTTTGCAGTTATCAAACTGGATTAAAAATCAAGGCTCCGGACTTCACTTATAAGTCCGGAGCCTTTCTATTTCTATATATTATTTTCTGCCGTAGGCTTTCTTGAGATAAGTGTGTACGATGGGAGCGATGATCCAGATCAGCCAGATGCGGCCCCACATGTGGAATACGAAACCGCCCAGCATGAAGATGATAAATACCACGAACCAGAAGTTCTCAAGGATCGTCTCCATAAGAGGACTTGCTTCGCGGCTGCCCTCTGAAGCAGTTCCAGCCACTGTTTCAACAACCTCAACCTTATTACCTGTCATTGTTTCAACGGTTCTTGTAGTCTCTTTTTCCCAGTTATCCATAATCTTGTCATCCTTCTTTCCATTGTCTATTGAAACCACGATGCTCTTGCCATCCTTTGTGTGCTTCTCAATCTTGATGTTTCCGGTGTTCTTGTCTACTGTGGTCCTCTTGATCTCTTTGCTATCTTCCTCATCATCCTCGGAATCCAGATCCTCTCCCAGGTGAAGGAGTCTGTGGCATGCGCCGGTCTTAGCTGAAGCGCTCACAATGAAGAACACTCCAAGGCCTGCCAAAATGAAAAGAAGTGAAGGGGCAAGACCCTCAGTAATAAACTCATTTTTGAAAAGAAACTCTAAAACTGCAACGGGTAAAACACTTAAGGAGCAAAGCACGATTCCCAGGGCCAGTGTGATTCCCTTGGTGATCTGATGTGCGTTAAGCTCGCCCTTAACATACTCTTTTGTCATGTCATCTATGTAGCAGGGCTCTACTCTTAAGTATTTCCACTCTTTTCTTCTGGCATTGGATAAAACTATGAAGCCCACACCAATTGCTACCAGTACGAAGAAGGCTGTAAGTGCAACCGCAAGCACCAGCTTGGAAACTGCATTTATGGCAAAAAGCTTGGCCAGCTCATCGGAAAAGATCGGAGGAACCACCGATACTATGCAAAGTCCAATGCCAAGAGCCAGAAGGAATTTGGAGAAAGCGTGCTCAGCGATATAATCCCTGGCCTCATCGATGCTGACATATCTGCCAACCTTCTCGGTGTACTCGCCATCGCCCTCTGCATCTGACCCAAGTCCCAGGGACTGCTTTATCTCTTCGAGGTTGCCAAACTCTGAAATGATAACCCCAACTGCCTCATTCTCAGGCTTGCCCTCAGCCAGAAGTTCATTAAATTTATCTTCCATCATTGAAAGAAGCTCTTCCTTTGCCCTAAGAACCTCCTCAGTCTTAGGAAAGTTTGCAAACATGTTTTCTAAGTAAATTCTGATTGTATC
Organism: Butyrivibrio sp. MC2021; assembly: GCF_000621605.1. Classification (GTDB taxonomy): domain Bacteria; phylum Bacillota; class Clostridia; order Lachnospirales; family Lachnospiraceae; genus Butyrivibrio. The sequence goes on from NZ_JHXX01000001.1 coordinate 1,151,568, forward strand.
CATTTTAGTCTCCCTTTATTTTTTCACACACTTTTTTCGATTAAATCAAAAACTTAATGAACTACTCGATAAATCTTTCAATGACATCCTTGGTCAGCTGCCACTCTTCACATTTTTCCCTGTAATAAACCCGTCCTGCCTCGGTTATCCGATAATAGGTCCGGCGCTTGCCGTTCTCAGCTTCCTGACTGAAGGAGGTGATATAACCGTTCTTCTCAAGTCTTGTGAAAGCCGAATAAAGCGTCGTCTCCTTGATCAGATACTTCTCATCGGAAAGAGCCTTGATATTCTTGGATATCTCATATCCGTAGGAGGGCTCCTGAAGCAGGAAATACAGGATAATCGTGTCGTTGTAGCCTCTGATCACATCGCTACTAATCTCCTGCATAGCTTTATTTCCTTTTCTGTGAATTTTATTTATTTTACTACGACAAACATACTACGTCACTCGTACTACGTCTGTCATAGTAAAAATATAATACGACTGTCGTAGTATGTCAACACTTTTTTATTCGCGTTCTTTTCTGCGAACAAAAACACCCCGCAGAGTGCGTAGACTCTGCGGGGTGTGCCCCCAATACATATCGAATTAAAGTGATTTGATACTGTCTGTCTTGATGATGAACTTAACTGAACTGTCCTCATCCTTGGATGCTCCGCCGAAGGAGGTGTAATCCTTACCTGCCTCCTGGATTGCGGTGATCCTGTCAGCAAATTCTGTCAGGTCTCCGTCGAAAGCATCATAGAGCTTCTGGATACCTTCCTGGTCGAACTTGAGCATTCCCTCAAGGAGTTCCTGTACGCCGTCATCAAGCTTGATGGCACCGTCGTTGAGTTGTGAAACGCCGTCATTCAACTCTGCTGCGCCATCGGAAAGCTTCTTGGCACCGTCTGAAAGATCTCCTGCTCCGGAATTGAGCTTCTGAGCGCCTTCGTCCAGCTTTACAGCACCCTCTGAAAGCTTAACTGCTCCGTCGTTGACCTTAACTGTTCCGTCTGAAAGCTTGCCTGCTCCGTCGTTGAGCTTGGAAGCACCGTCTGATAACTTGCCTGCTCCTGCGTGTACCTGGCTTACGCCCTGGGATAACTTCTTTGCTCCTGCGTCAACTGTAGCTGCGCCCTCAGAGAGCTTGTTTGCTCCTGTGTTAAGAGCCTCGGCTCCGTCTGCTATCTTCTTGGCACCGGCAACAAGTGTGCCTGCACCGGTTGAAAGCTTGTCATTGTTGGAAACAAGTGTCTTTGTTCCCTCAGAGAGCTGAGTAGCACCGGCGGAAAGAGTTCCAAGGCCTGTGTTAAGCTCCTTGGCTCCGCCATACAGTGTCTTGATTCCCTCAGCCATCTTGCCGTTTCCTGCTGCCACCTGCTCAGCGCCGCTCTTAAGGTCCTGAAGATCCTTAAGTGTAGCCTCGCTGAAATCAACGGAGTTAAGAGTCTCAAGGGTTTCTCCCAGAATTTTAACTGAAGCCTTAGCTGCTCCGTATACTCCTGAGTAAGTTGCAATTTTCTGAATAAGTACAGTTGTCTCCGCTGTCTTAGCCTTGGTCTGCTCCTCTACCTGGGCAAGGATTGCTGCCTTGGTCTTCTCACTGGCCTCTGCTGCAGCCTTCTGGGCAGCTTCCTTGATCATTGCCTGAAGCTCTTCCATGGTAAGAGTTACTGTTCCGGCGTTCTCGTTGCCTGCGCCGCCGTTTCCATTATTTACATCATCTGTTGCACCGTTGTCACCGGTATTTGTATTATCTTCGGTGTTTCCGTTATCTTCTGTGCTGCCGGTGTTACCTGCATCTGCATTGTCACCGGTATTACCTGCGCCTGCGTTGTCACCGTCATTGTCTTCGGTATTACCGTTTCCTGCTTCATCTCCGTCATTGGAGGTTTCATCTGTATTCTCAGTGCTGCCGGTATTTGAAGCATCATCTGCGGAAGCATCATCTGCGGAAGCATCATCTGTGGAAGCATCATCTGAAGAATCATCAGGCTCTGCTGTGAGAACTCCGCTCTGGGCTGTAACTACAAGCTCCTCGCCGTTCTCTTCCTGAGTTACTGATCCGCTGTTTGACTGCATAAGAGCAGCAAGGCCTGCGTCTCTGATATCTATAGCTGTTGCAGCATCTGCAATCTTACCGTCGGAAAGAACATACAGTGCCTTAACTACTGTTTCACTGCACTCCGCATTGCCCTCAAGGAATGCCTTTGCAAGGCTGAATGCCTGATACTGCTGGCTGATCTCCTGCTTCTTGGCCATAAGACCACTGAGAGCGGATAACTTATTTACAACCTCTGTCACACCGGCGCTGACCTGAGCTGAGCCTGTGGCAAGGGCTGCTGCACTGTTGACGATATCAGCCTGGTCCATTCCTGCCATGAGCTTGTCTGAACCGGCCTTGGCGTTTCCTGCGCCGGTTGCGAGAGCCTCAGCTCCCTCCTGGATTTTCTTGGTGGCAGCCAGGTAATCCCCAAGTCCGCCGTAAAGTGTATCTCCGCCTGCTGAAAGGGTCTTACTTCCCTCTGCCAGGTTCTTTGTTCCGGTTGCCAGTTCTTTGCTTCCATTGGCCAGCTGGGTTGTTCCGTTTGCAAGGTCCTTGCTTCCGGTCTCAAGCTGGGCTGTTCCGTTTGCCAGCTCCTTGCTTCCGCTTGCCAGCTGTGATGCTCCGTTTGCCAGCTCCTTGCTTCCGTCAGTCAGCTGTGCTGTTCCGCCTGCCAGCTCCTTGCTTCCGCTTGCCAGCTGTGAGCTTCCGTTTGCCAGTTCTCCTGTGCCCTGGGCCAGAGTCTTGGTTCCGTCGTATAAAGTTACGCTTCCGTCAGCCAGCTGCTGTGAACCGTCATAGAGCTTTGAAACGCCTTCTCTTAAATCACTTGTTCCGTCCTTAAGAGTTCTGCTGCCATCCACCAGCTTGTCAGAGCCGTCCTTAAGCTCTCCCATGTCATCCTTAAGGTCATTTATCTTGTCAGAGCCTGTGATCTCTGACATTCCAAAATCTGAAAGGATATCTGAGCTTGCCATGGTGATGGTCATTCCAAGTTCGAAGTCATTTACATCTGCAGTAACTTCAAAGTGATCTGAAAGCTTATCCTCGATCATTCCTTCTGAATCAAGCTCTTCCCACTTCTCATCGCTGATATCAAGGCTCTCCTTAAGTCCCGGAACTGCAACACCCATAACTACGATGTTGCCTCCATCTGAGATAACCTTACCGTTGGAAACCTCAACATTGCTGAACTTATCTGAATCAAGCATCATTCCTGATACCATGGCAAAAGGTGTATATACCTCAAAATCCTTGCCATCTACATTGACGATCTGCTTGTCCTTATTCTCATAGTCAAAACGGATGGTTACTTTTCCGCTCTTTCCAGCCAGCTCCTCAGGAGAAATCTCTTTTCCGTCCAGGGTGTAGCTGATCTTCATCTTAACGGGAAGCTCCTTATCGGTGGTTCCCTGATAGTAGATATCTGAACCTTCAGCGTCCCAGGTAACTGTTCCGTCTCCGTTCTCGGTGTAGGTCTCTGAGCCCTTGACGTTTACAATGTTCTGAAGCTGTGTGGAATCCTTGAGCTCCTGTGAAGTCTCTGCATTCTTAAGCCACTCGCTTACGATGACATCCCCAACTTCTCCGTTGGCATTGGCTGTAACATAAACTGTCTCAATCTTGCCCGCGTCTGAAGTAACTGCTCCTGCCTTGTTGGCAACTGTTACTATGGTGTTCTCAAGGGCCTTGTCCCGGGCTGATTCCTGAGTGATTGCTGCTGTTGTATCTGTGGCTGTGGTGGCGCCGCAGGCAACGGTCATAACTGCCAGCATAGCTGCCATAACAACTGTTAAAGTTTTCATAAGATTCTTTCTGATCATAGTTCTCCTCTTTTCCTATGTAACATTTACATATATGTATTTATGAAAAATCAGGCAACCTTGTGTCTGTGAATAAAACCGATGTGATGGTGATCGTCAGAACTCTTTTCATCGGAAAGATGCATTCCGAAGGTGGTCTTAACAATGAGTCCGTCGAAGATCATATACATTGCAGGAAGCACCAGAAGTACGGTAAACATACTGATGATGGCGCCTCTCGCCATGAGGTTACAAAGTGATCCGATCATATCGATGCTGGATATAAGTCCAACTCCGAAGGTAGCTGCAAAAAAGCTAAGGGCACTTACAATTACTGACTTCATGCTGGTTGTAAGGGCAATTCGGGTGGCTTCCTTCTTGTTGTGGCCGCTGTTTCTCTCATTCAGGTATCTGGTGGTCATGAGGATCGCATAGTCAACGGTGGCACCCAGCTGAATGGTTCCGATAACAACGGAAGAAATGAAAGGTATTGTTGTATGGGTGTAATAGGGAAGACCCATATTTACAAAGATCGCAAACTCAATTACTGAAACCAGGATAAAAGGAAGACTGGCTGACTTAAGTACAAAGGCAATGATGAGGAATACCAGTCCGATGGAAACGAAGTTAACAACCTGGAAGTCGTGATTGGTGATATTGATAAGGTCCTTGGTACAGGGCGCCTCACCTACAACCATGGCCTTGGGATCATAGCTTTTAACTATTCTGTCCACCTCAGTTATCTGAGCATTAATCTCGTCGGAAGCTATCTTATAATCTGTGGTCAAAAGAACCATCTTCCACTGGTCACTCTCAAGATCTGAAAGAAGATCATCGGGGATGAACTCTCTTGGGAAAGCAGGTCCTATGATGGAATCTGTGCCCAGAACCGAAAGGATTCCGTCGGTATCCTTAAGCTCTTTTATCATCTGATTCATGGAAGCTGTATCAAGGTTCCTATCAACCAGGAGCATGTAGGCTGAGTTCATTTCAAATTTCTCATCAACCTCATTGGCACCCTTGACACTGTCCAGGGAATCCGGCAGGGTCTGGGTCAGGTCGTAGTAAACACTGGTGTGGTTGTTTCCGTAAACCGCCGGAGTGATAAGGATAAGGAAGATCAAGAAAAATACCAGGTAATGCTTAGCCACAAAGTTAGGAATCTTCACGAATTCAGGCATCAGTGGTTTATGTCTTGTCTTCTCAATAAGCTTGTAAAAAACAAGGATCATGCTGGGAAGGATTGTTACACAGCCGATAACTCCGAATACAACGCCCTTTGCCATTACAACACCAAGGTCAAGGCCCAGTGTAAAGCTCATGAACATAAGAGCAATGAAGCCCGCAACTGTTGTAATTGAACTTCCGATAACCGACTGGAAGGTGGCTGTGATGGCATTGGCCATAGCCTCATTCTTGTCATCATTTTTTTCAAGTTCTTCCTGGAAGCTGTGCCAGAGGAAGATTGAGTAGTCCAGAGTAACCCCCAGCTGAAGCACTGCACTCAGGGACTGGGTGATAAAGGATATCTCTCCCTTAAACACATTGGTTCCCATGTTGTAAACAATAGCCATTCCTATACTAAGAAGGAAGAAAAGCGGGATCAGGTAGGAATCCATTGTCAGTGAAAGAACGATAACTGCAAGAAGAACTGCAATTCCTACATAAATAGGTGTCTCCTTCATGGCCAGGTTCTTGGTATCAGTAACAATGGCGCTCATACCGCTCATAAAGCACTGCTTATCGGAAATCCTTCTGATCTCTTCGATGGCATCCATGGTTCCGTCGGAGGAGGTTCCCTCGTCGAATACCACAAACATCATGGTGGCATCTCCGCTGTTAAAGGCCTCATATACATCCTTTGGAATCATCTCCATAGGAACTGAAATATCAAGAACCGAGTCATACCAGAGAACGTTGGCAACGTGGTCCACATTTTCTATCCTGGCCTTAAGGGCTGCCACATCCTTCTCCTCCATGCCCTCTGCCACATACAGAACAAAGGAGCCGGTTCCGAACTGATCCAGAAGTATATCCTGTCCCTTCATGGTCTCAATATCCTTAGGTAAATAAGTAAGGATATCGTAGTTAACTCTCGTATTGAAGTAACCGATTGCAGACGGAATCAGCAATGCGAAGGCTACTATCAATATGATGTACCTCAGTTTTACGATTAGTTGTGATAGTTTTTTCATAGCTCTGCCTCTTTTTTGAAATTTAAACTTGACTATTGGTCAGTTTCTATAGTATGGTATATCACGTTAATGACCGTTGGTCAATATTATTTTTAAAAAAACATTTCAAAAATACGTAAAACTGATATAATAAATGTATAATTATGAGGAAATTAAAATATGGGAAAAGCAGAACAAAACAAAAAAATTAAAATGGATAACCTGTTAAACACCTCTTTTGAGCTGTTTACCTCCAAGGGTCTGAACAAGACCTCTATATCTGACATTGTAGAGAAAGCAGGCGTTGCCAAGGGAACCTTTTATCTGTATTTCAAGGACAAATACGATATAAGGAACCGTCTTATTGCCCACAAGTCGAGTCTTCTGTTCATGCAGGCATACAAGGCCCTTCAGGAAGCCGCTATTGAGGGCTTTGTGGACAGGATAATCTTTATAATGGATTACGTTCTTGACGAGCTGGCAGCCAATAAAGGTCTTCTTGCATTTATATACAAAGATCTCAGTTGGGCAGTGTTCAAAAAAGCGTTAACAACCCCTATAAGCAGTGATGATGTGGACTTTGAAGAGGTCTACAGAAAAATGTTGGAAGAATCCGGGTTCGAATTCAGAGATCCTGAGGTAATGCTTTTCCTCATTATTGAGCTGGTGGGCTCAGCGGGCTACAGTTCTATAATGTACAACGATCCCGTCTCCCTCGAGGAGCTTAAACCTCATCTGGAACCCACTGTAAGAAGTATTATCCAGCAGCACATAGTCAAGTAAAAAATGCATTTTTATAAATCATTAAAAAATAATAAACTAGCGGAAAAATAAAATTCTTTTTCCGCTAGTTTATTTTGGTTTATATATAAATATGCAAATAGAGCTGATTAAGTGGTGATCTCAAAGCTGTAATCACTAAAGTCAGCCTTGAGAACAGCCTTGTTTTCGCCATTGGTCCATGCGAAGGTCATCACTGTGCCATCCACATCCACCTTGAGGTCTGCGTCAAAGCCAAAGGCCGGATTGGTATTTCTGAAGGTTAAGAGCTCCAGCTGCTTCTTAACCACATCCTTCTTCATGGCTTCTTCTATATCCTCAAGACTTAAGTTGGTCCTGTTGATCTCCTTGTGGCCGCCTGCTCCGGCGCGCTTAACTGCTTCATGGTCATTCTTTCCTGCGAAGAGGTCCAGATACCATACCTGGGGCTTACCGGGCATAAACATCTGAATGGCTCTTGCAAAGAGCATCTTCTTGTCATCCTCACCCAGAGCGCTGTAATAGGTGGCATTTACCTGATAGTACATGTTCTTGGCTCCGTGAAGATCCTTTACGAATCCGCCGCGGCCAACGATGGTATCGATCATCTTCTGGATATCTTCCTCAGGGAGGATTCCCTTCAGGTCAAGAAGCGGGATTCCGTCGTGGCAGCCCAGCATGTTAACTACTCTTATCTTCTTTTCCTGGATCTCCTCGGCCCACTTCTTAAGCAGTTCTCCGGACTTGCTCTCTATAGCGTAGATAAGAAGTCCCGGAAGGAAGAAGTCATAGGTCATGTAGCCCTTATTCGCCACAACCTCATAGATCTTCTCACTGTAGCTGGCGTGGATCTCGGGAAGAAGTGAAACACCGAACTCATCCGCAAGCTTTTTTACCTTTTCAAGAACATCCCAGGTATCGGGCTCATTCAGGAAGTTCTTCTTGCCGGGTTCCTTGGGAGCATAGGCAAAGGCGTCCAGTCTTACGATCCTTGCGCCGTAGCCTGACAGGCTCTTCAAGGTGTTTCTGTAGTGCTCCCAGACAAGGTCTGACTTGATATTAAGATCCATCTGGCCAAGATAGCGTCTTCCTGACTCCAGGAAGTCCACAGTCTTGTCCTTGTATTTCTCATAGCCTGTAAAATCTATCTCTGAAGGCTTCTTGCCCTCATCCAGCGCCTTGCAGACTCTCTCGGAAAGTCTCTGGGCTGAAAGATACTGAATATCCATTACCCCCATAAGATCCTGGGCGTCGGGGCGCTTGTACTGAACCTCCTGATAGAAGGTGTTCCAGTAAGGAATATCCTTGCCGTCGGGCATTCTCACCATAAGGATGGGAAGTCCCGGCTTTCTGAAAAACATGTCCTTGATATACTCCTGCCTGGGCTGGATATACCCTTCCGGAGTCATGTCTCCGCAGCCCTCCCAGAACTTGTTCCAGTTGATAAAAAAGTCTGCGTATTTGGACTTCTCACCGTTTTTTACAAGGTCCTGAAACTGGGGTGAAAGAACAGAAGCGTGGTTCAGGATAAAATCAAGCTTAAGGTCGATTCCAAGATCTCCCAGAGCATCGATGTCCTCTTTGCTTCCAAGCTCCTCATTGATACCGTAGTCAATTACGGAAAAGCCTCTGTCCAGATCGGTGTTGAAGATACTGGGCAGAATGTAAAAGGACTGAAAAACGTCCTCAAATTCCTTTTTGGAAAGAACAGAAACAATGTCCTTCAGAGTGCCGCCCATGCTGTCAGGATAAGCATTGAGCATAGGTCCGTTATCCACAAATTTTTTACTCATTGTCACCTCCTGATAACCTGTCAGTTCATGCCGTAAAGTTTCTTGAAATCGTCATAGCTGATAAGCTCGCCCGCCTTGGTGATGATAACCTTGGCCTTGTGAGCCTGATCCACCAGCTTTTGCTGCTCAAGCTCAAGAACCATCATGGTGAAAGGACTGTCAAGCTTGCCGTCTCTGTTTCTTGATCTTCTGTGCTCAAGGGTCTCCTGAGGAGTGCTGTTCAGAAGAACAGGAACATCAACCTGGCTCATGTAATCACTGTTGCCGTGGGTCCACTCAACAATAAGAACCTGAGTATTGGACATGTCTACCTGATCGTACCAAAGAGAAGCCTCGTCTCTTCCCATCCTCTTAAGGAAAAGATCCTTTGCTCCATCCTTGAAGGCCTTCATGATACTGTCTACTTCTTCGAAATCTGTTTCCTTGGGAGTTCCAAGGTAATCGTTAAGGGCCTTTTTGCCCCCTTCAAGATATGAACTGAACCATGTGTCAGTCTCTGCATGTGCCTTATTTGCGTCATCTTCAGCTATCTGCCACTCTTTTACCTTGGCATAGTTTTCTGAATTCATGACACCTGCGTCAACCATGGCGCGAATGCCTGCAACTCTAAATGTATGAAGTCTTTCAGCGTCATTATACATAGGAATACGGTGGGGATAATTGTCACCGGACATGGTGTAACTGCCTATTCCTGCGCTGTTCAGAAGATATGACAGGCATGACGCAATTTCAGATTTACCAACTCCGGAGCCTCCGCAAACTGCTACAACCGCTCTTGCGTAAGGGTTACTGTTCATGGCAGTTTTAAGCTCTTTAACAAGCTGTGGGAAAATGGTCTTAGCCTTGGCTCTGTGGCTGTCGCCGATCTCCACCTTATCACCGGGCATATCACCGTGGGGGATATCATCCGGGATGGTAATATTGGCAAGTTCCGCTACTGCCTTTTCAAGCTTTTCAAGAACCTGGTCTTTGTTTACTGAGATTTTTTCGTATTGGTTGTTCATAATTCTCCTCTTTTTTTGACAACTAAGGTCACACATGGTATTTTTGAAATAGAAAACTTTTGCGCATAAGCACAAAAAAATTTTCAAAAATGAAGTTTTATTTGAACACAAGATACAATAACTTTTTTTCTTTGTAAAGTCCAAAAAAATTATGATAACGATTAAAGAGATTGCAAGACAACTAAATATGAGCACTACGACGGTTTCAAATGTTATCCACGGAAAGACCGGCGAAGTGTCTAAGGAAACCCAAAAGATCGTCAGGGATTTTTTGAAAAAGGTTGATTATGTGCCAAACATTAGCGCGCGTAATCTCGCTCAGAACCAGTCCAAGATCATAGGTCTCGCCCTGAAGGCCAGGGCCGACAAGTATGAGAACCTTATCATGGATCCCTTTGTATCGGAGCTTATCGGCGGTGTGGAAGAAACCATACGAAATGCCGGATATTTTATGATGCTCTATATCTCCAGTGACATCAATGAGATCATGAGGCATGTTTCCACCTGGAATGTGGATGGTCTTATCCTCTTTGGTATGATCGGAGATGACGGAATCAGGGTCAGTGAGAAGTACAAAAAGCCCATTGTCTGCATAGACACCTACAGTATTGAGGGTCTTAAGCACTTCACCAATGTGGGGCTTGATGACGAACAGGGAACCTATGACATGGTGAACTACCTGATAAGCAAGGGACATCGCAAGATTGCTTTCCTGTCCGATAACACCACCGGCGTTGACCTGGCGAGGTTGACAGGCTACAAAAAAGCCCTGGAGGATGCGGGCATCAAGTTCAGGCAGAGCGACTTTTTGAAAATCAGACCAAGATCAGAGGAACTTCCGGACAGTTTGGAGGAGATCTGTGGCAAGGCCAAAAATTTCGACGCCATCATGTGCGTATCGGATCTCTATGCCGTCACCCTTATAGCCGCCCTCTCGGATCGAGGCATCAAGGTTCCGGAGGATATCTCCATTGCGGGCTTTGATGACAATATGCTGGGGCAGCTCCACCGCCCCGCCCTTACCACCGTTCATCAGGATGTCAAGGAAAAGGGCATAGTTGCAGCAGATACGCTGCTTAAACAGCTCAAGGGACAAAAGACTCCCAACCAGATCAAGCTTCCCACACATTTGGTAATCCGTGATACAGTAAGAGCTTAACCGTTTAAGGAGTCATATGTAAAAGTTGCCCAAAATAGCTTTTGCGCATAAGTAACATATCTTATCATTTTTACGAATATTTATGATATATTTTATAATTTTTTATGAATTTATTTATTAGCTGCAAAGCCGCATAAAATGGCTATTGCAGCTTTTCTTTTATTTTTCTTAATGATTTAATGACTGATTTTCACTTGCCTTTTGTGCATTTTTGTGTTAACGTGAACTTAGCGTACAACTTATGCGCAAAAGGTAATACCAAAACACAAAAACGTTACAGCATTATGCACAAAAGGAGGGTAACAAATGAAAAAGAAACTCATGTCTGTTCTTCTTGCAGGCACAATGGTTATGAGCCTTGCAGCTTGCGGAACAACAGGAACAACTGACACAACATCAACACCTGCAGATACAACTGCTACTGAGGCAGCTCCTGCAGATACACAGACTGCTGACGCAACAGCAGCTACTGAGACAGCTCCTGCTGCAGAGGAAACAGCAACTGCTTCAGTTGGTGCAGTAAGACTTCTCAATGGTAAGCCTGAGATCAACAACCAGATGCAGGATCTGGCTGCCAAGTACAAAGAAGAGACCGGCAACGAGCTCATCGTTGAGACCATCGGTGGTGACACCAATGCTTCTGACGAGCTTAAGAAAATGTTCCAGGCTGACAACATGCCTGACATCTTCGTTATCGAGGCTAACCAGGCAGCTAATTGGGACGGCATGCTTGCAGATCTTGCAGGTGAGGACTGGACCAACAAGACCGGTTTCGAACTTACCAATGATTCCATGGGAACAATCGGATTCCCTTACACTGTTGAGGCTACAGCTCTTGGATACAACGCTGATATCCTTAAGGCTGCAGGTGTAGATCCTGCTTCTCTTACATCTCCCGCTGCTTGGAAAGAGGCTTGCGAGACTCTTGAATCCAAGAAGGATGAGCTCGGATTCACAGCAGTATTCGGCTGGTGCGCAGAGCCTACAAACCTTGGCTGGTCTTCAGGTACACACGTATTTGGTCAGTACCTTGACGCAGGCCTTAAGGCTGACGACACAACATATATCGATCTTCTTAACGACGGCGGAAAGATCGATGAAGCAAGAATGAAGAACTTCGCTGAGTTCATCGGCATGATGAACCAGTATTCAGATCCTGCTCTTCTTATCGACGGAACCTATGACAATCAGGTTGCCGGCTTCAAGGAAGGCAAGTATGTATTCATCACACAGGGTAACTGGTGTGTAACTTCTCCTGACGACATCAGCTTCGAGGCTGGTTTTGCTCCTTATGCATTCGAAGATGGCATCAACACCATCATCGCCGGACCACCTTCATACTGGGTAGCTTATGCTAATGGTAATGTTGATGGCGCTAAGGCATTCTTCAACTGGTGTGCAGGCGACTCTGCTCAGAACATCCTTGTTAATGACGCAGGTCTTGTATCTCCTTTCGATGATTGCCAGTATGAGGCAGTTAACCCCTTCTACAAGAGCATGAAGAGCTACATCGATGCAGGCAACTACTCAGGATGGCACACAATGCTTAAGAAGGACGGTCTTCAGAACGAGACATGTAACGTATTTGCAGATTATGCAAAGGGCAAGCTCGATGCTGACGGATTCGTTTCAACAATGGCTAAAGTTATCGCCGGATACTACGCTCAGTAATTTGTAACATGCAGGCAGGGCATGCATGATGCCCTGCCTGTTTTTAACTGTATTTACCACGTTGCTTATTGTTTTCTTACTTTTTGAGAGGAGGACTACGAATGGGTACATTTTCTACCGGACGTAAGCTTGCATCATTCGGCTGCCTGATTCTGGGCCTGGTGCTTACAATCGCCGGACTTGCATTATCCATAACTAAAGCTGGTGATCTTATCTTATTCACTATACCCATGAACGGAACAGCCACACCTTTTATCTTAGGTAGAGGTGCCATGTTCGTATGCGGTATCATCCTGTTTTTTGTTGGGCTTTATCTTTTCCCTACCCTGAAATACCACCGCACAATTATAAATATTATTTTCCTGTTTCCTCTTCTGTTCGCTTTTGCAGTAACAGTTATCATACCTCTTTTCCTTGGTATCGGTTACTCCTTCACAGACTGGAACGGAATCAAGCTCACAGGCTTTGTTGGTCTTAACAACTACGCAAGAATGTTCAAACAGCCATCATTCCTGTGGTCAACGCTTCTTACTTTCTTATTCGTTGTATTTAACATGATCCTGGTTAATCTGATAGCTTTCCTTTTAGCTCTTCTTTGCACATCAAGGATCAAAGGCCTGGGATTCTTCAGAGCTGCTTACTTCCTCCCCAACCTTATCGGAGGAATCGTTCTTGGTTACATCTGGCAGTTCATTTTCAGTAACGTTGTTACCAAGTTCACAGGCACTTACTCAATGCTTTCGGACACACATACAGCTTTCCTGGCTATTATCATCGTATATATATGGCAGTATGCCGGTTATATCATGCTGATCTACATCACCGGACTTAACACCATCCCCGGCGACGTACTTGAGGCATCTGCGATTGACGGAGCAAGCCCCACACAGACTCTTTTCAACATCAAGCTTCCCATGATTGCACCAACAATCACAATTTGTACATTCCTTACACTTACATCAGCATTCAAACAGTTCGACGTAAACCTTGCTTTGACAAACGGTAAAGGATCAATCGATTTCCTTGGCAACTACATCGCCAACGGTACCGAGATGCTTGCCCTGAACATCTACACCACAGCGGTTATCAATAACGACTACGCTCTGGGCCAGGCAAAAGCGGTATTCTTCTTCATCATCCTTGCTGTTGTTTCAATCGTTCAGGTTCGTATATCAAATAAGAAGGAGGTGGAATTATAATGCATACCAAAGAGAAATCATCCACTATCGTTATAAGAATGATTATCGCAGTAATTATCGCTGCTTATGTATTATTCCCCTTTATTCTCCTTCTGATCAATTCAGGAAAAGAGACAGCTGACATCACCTCCAATCCTGTCAGCCTGGCAGGAGCAAGCTTCAGTCAGCTTCTTACAAACATTAAGGCAGTTATAAACGATCCCAACTTCCTCTTCTGGAAGTCCTTTGGATCATCAGCCCTTATCACTGTTTTGTCACTGGTTATGCTCTCTGTTTTCGGAGCAATGGCCGCATGGGTTATCTGCCGTAACAAGACCGCATGGTCAGCAGTTATTTACTTTACCTTCATCGCATCAATGATCATTCCTTTCCAGGTAGTTATGCTTCCACTTATTTCTACCTTCCGTGATGTAGGAAAATTCATTGGTATTCAGATGCTTCAGTCAGTACCGGGTCTGGTATTTGCTTACCTGGGATTCGGAGGAGCCATGACAGTGTTCATCCTTAACGGTTTCATCAAGGGAATCCCTTATACCCTTGAAGAAGCAGCAGCCATCGACGGATGCAGACCTGAGCAGACCTTCTTCCAGATTATCTTCCCGCTGCTGACCCCTGTAATCACCACAGTAACCATCCTGAACGGTATGTGGATCTGGAATGACTACCTTCTTCCTTCAATGATGCTTGGACAGAACGGTAAGGTAATGACCATTCCCATCGCCATTCAGAAGTTCGTTGGCTCCTACGTAAAGAGCTGGGACAGAATCCTTCCCGCAGCTCTCCTGGCCATCATTCCTATGATCATCATCTTCCTGATCGCCCAGAAGCAGATCATGGAAGGAATGATCGAAGGTGCCGTAAAGGGCTGATTTTTCTCCACTAAAATATTCAACATAATAAGACGCATGGCCAAATGCAGGTCATGCGTCTTTTCTTATATAAATATGATTTAAAGTTCGTATTTGATCTTATCCTGTACGTTGATGGCATCGCCTATCTGAACTTCGATGAGTCTGAGCTCAGTCTCCGCAAAGATGGTGTGCTTTGTTCCCGCAGGCATTTTGATGACATCGCCGGGGGCTACCATTCTCTCCTCACCGTCCACCACAGCCTTTCCTTTTCCGGAAATAACTGTCCAGACCTCATCTCTGTGCTGGTGGCTGTGATAGTTCATGGAGTGTCCCTGGTTAAGGGTTACCTTGATGGTCATGGATTCGTTCTCAACGTCGATGACCTTGAAATTGCCCCAGGACTTCTCCGCAAACATAATCTGCTGCTCAAAGGAATCCACAAAAGGCTTGATATAAGAACTCTGCTCCTTGTCCGATACCAGGATTCCCTCGGGAGATGCGGAAATGACCACATCCTTAAGTCCCATGGCAAGAACCGGAACATCCATCTCATTTACAATGTGAACACCCTCACACTTATCATTCAGGATACCCTTACCGATGACATTGTCTACCATGGCCTCTGTAAGAGTATTCCAGGTTCCCAGATCCTTCCATTCACCGTTAAATCTCATAACCTGGATCTTTTTCTCCTTCTCAACTACAGCGTAGTCAAAAGAGATCTTGGCGAGAGTATCATATTTTGCAAAAAGATCATTATAATCCTTGAAATCAATAAGCTCGTGGGCCTTATCAAGAACATAGGACAGCTTGTAGGCAAATACACCTCCGTTCCAGAGGGCTCCCTGGCTGATATATTCAGCCGCCACATCCGCTGTGGGCTTCTCCTTGAAGGTGTCCACTTCGCTGACCTCAGAGGCATCCTTGGGGATGATATAGCCGTATTTTTCAGAAGGATATGTGGGTTCTATGCCCATAAGTACCAGATTGGCCTCTCCCTTGTCAGCCTGTTCGGAAAGGTCCTTAATGGCCTCAAAATAGTCGTCATTGACGTAAGGGTCCACAGGGCAGACAACCACTGACTCCGAAGGGTCCACCCCCTGAACATCCACAAGATAAGCTGTAGCCAGGGCTATTGCCGGGAAAGTATCCCTTCTGCAGGGCTCTATGGATATTCCCACCTCGTCCCCCAGCTGATTGTGTATGGAGGAAACCTGGGTCTTGCTGGTGGCTATGGTAACTGTGGCTTCCTTGTCCACCTTTTTGATCTGACGGTAAACCCTCTGAACCATGGATTCATAGGAACCGTCCTCTTTTTTGAAGATCTTGATAAACTGTTTGGATCTGATGTCATTGGAAAGTGGCCAGAGACGTTTGCCCGAGCCACCTGATAATAATACAATATTCATATTTTTCAACCTATTATAGACATATAGTAAGAGTACAGACTTCTGTATGTAGCTGCGTTGTAATGAAGTCCGTCTGCCGTTGTAAAGCCAGCCTGCTGCAGATATGTGTATCCGTCGATCCACTGAACTCTTGAATCAAGTCCCGCCTGGAGCTGTGTATTGAAGCTCTCTATCTGGGCATTGGTGACAGTGGCTCCCGCTCCCACGGGAGTAACGGAGGCATAATAAACTGTGATGCCTGCATTGGTCCAGGTGTCCACATAGCTGTTCACAAGACTGATATATTTGCCTGCGTTGGCAAGATCGTTGACGCCGAAATTGATGATCATTTTGGTGCCCTTGCCGGCATAGACGGGAATAAGGGAAAGGGCTGTATTCTTGAACCAGCCGTAGCCCTCGCCGATCTTGGCTATATAAGCCTTGTCAGAGGAGCCCACAGCCATCTGGAGCTGTACAGTTCTTGAATCTCCCACAAATACATAAGGAGTTCCGGGAAGTTCATCCACAATATATTCTCCTTTTATAAAAGCGGTGGTTCCCTTGAAGGATACCTCATACCATTCGTTGTCCGTCTCTCCGGTAACCTCTACAGTGCTGCCCCAGGCCAGCTTGCCCACCTTGTCGTAATCGGTACCTGCTCCGGATCTGACATTGACTGTGTCGCTGGCATATTTGGTAACCGGTTTATCGTACTCCGTCACGGTAAAAACGGTTCTGGTAAGCTCCACCGTAGCCTCCTGCTGAGATACGCTTATGGTCTTGACTATCTCATTTACGTCCGTTTCTGTCTCTGCCACTGCCCTGCCTATATCCTCCGATATGGCTGTGGCCACAGAGCTGCTGGAGAGCTCCAATGTCGAGAAATCTTCAACCTTATCGGCTGCTATCATCCCAATGGCAAGAAAGACAGAAAAGAAAGCTGCGAATGCTATGAGTATGATGAAGTTTCTTTTTTTAGAGGTGATTATCTTCATATCGTAGAAATTTTACATTAGGGTAAAAAATATGTCAAATCAGTCAATTTGACTATTACTTTCCTTATTATTATAATGACTAGTGATTATGCATGAATGTAAATCATAAACAGACGGAGATCATATGTGCGGAATTATAGGTTATATCGGTAAAAAAACTACTAAAGATATCTTATTGGATTCACTGGAGCTTCTGGAGTACAGAGGCTACGACAGTGCAGGCATTGCTCTTTTTGCAGAGCCTTCACAGGGTCCTGTTGTAAGGAAGGTGGCAGGAAGAGTTTCTGCCCTTCGCTCTGTATGCGAGGATCTTCCTTCAGATTCCTGTGCAGGTATCGGCCACACCCGTTGGGCAACCCACGGCGGCGTAAGCGATGCCAACGCTCATCCCCATCAGCAGGGAAGAGTTACCCTGGTTCACAACGGAATCATCGAGAACTACAAGGAACTTATCAAGGAATACAACCTCAAGGACAAGCTTGTTTCCGAGACCGACACAGAGGTTGCCGCAGCGGTTCTTGACACACTCTATGAGGGTGATCCTGAAGCTGCCCTTCGCAAGCTTGTAAGTGTTCTCAAGGGAACCTTTGCTTTTGCGGTTCTTTTCTCAGATAAGCCCGGCAACATCTACGCCATCAGAAACGTAAGCCCCATCGTTGTAGCTATGACAGAGCACGGCGCTCTTCTTGCTTCCGACGTGGCTGCTCTTGGTGTACATGCCAAGGAGTATGCATTCCTTCCCGAATACCAGGTAGCTTGCCTCTCAGCCAAGGGAATCCTTGTTCACGACGAAAAGAAGCGTGAGGTTCCTCTCCAGCTCATGGAGATCGACTGGGATACCAGCCGCGGCGGCAAGGACGGATATCCTTTCTATATGGAAAAAGAGATCCACGAACAGCCCGATGCCATCAGAAATACCATCGAGCCCCATATCGTTAACGGCAAGACCTCTTTTGCAGAGGAGCAGATCCCTGATTCACTTTTCAGAGAGAATCAGAATATCGTGGTTATTGCCTGCGGTACAGCCATGCATGCAGGACTTATCGGCCAGCAGCTGTTCCACACTCTTGCCAACATCCACACCGATGTGGCCATGGCTTCAGAGTTTACTTATACCAATCCTGTTATAAAGCCCGGCACTCTGGTGATCGCAGTTTCCCAGTCCGGTGAGACCATCGATACCTTAGAGGCCATCAAATACGCCAAAAAGCGCGGTGCCAAGGTTCTTTCCATTGTTAACGTCAAGGGTTCAACCATCGCCGATAACAGTGACTACTGCATTTACACCCACGCAGGCCCGGAGATCGCCGTAGCCAGCACCAAGGCCTTTACAAGCCAGGCTTCCGTATTCTATCTCCTGGCAATACACGCAGCAAGACTCAACGGACTTCTTTCTCTCGAGGAGGTAGCAGGTTACCTTGCAGATCTTCAGAAGATCCCTGAGGTCATCGGCAAGATCCTCGACAGGAAGGATTTCATCAAGAGCATGACCAGGAACCTTTTATCCTCAGATCAGTGCTTCATGATAGGCCGTGGTCTTGACTACTCACTGCTTCTGGAAGGCTCCCTCAAGCTCAAGGAGATTTCCTACATCCACTCAGAGGCCTATGCTTCCGGCGAGCTTAAGCACGGAACAATTGCTCTTATCACCGACGGAATCCCTGTTGTGGCTCTTGTTACCCAGTCACTTCTGGCTTCCAAGGAGTATTCAAATATCAGAGAGGTTCAGTCAAGAGGCGGAAATGTGCTTCTTATAACCAAGCAGTCTCTGTATAAGGACATGAATATCGCAGAGGAGGATACCTTTATTCTTCCCGAGCTGGAGGATATGTTCATGCCATTCCCCGCTGCAGTTGTTATGCAGCTGATAGCCTACTATACATCAGCAGCCAAGGGCTATGACGTGGATAAGCCACGTAACCTTGCCAAGGTTGTTACCGTAGAATAAAGCGAAAACCCGTAGATGAAAGTAAACATCTACGGGTTTTCTTTATATTAAATATGCAAATAGATTACGCTGAAATCTCTACTCCCAGCTTATCACTTCTTTTCTTCATTACGTAAGTGATATAGTCTGTGGAGAAATTGTTAAGAGTGATGCCGACAGCCTCATGTCCGCTGAGCTTGAATACTCTTGCAACAGTTCCGGTTACATCGATACGGCCGTTATGTCTGTCCTTATAGAACATAACTCTTACGGTGTCACCAAGATTATACTTGGAGTAGCCACCGGTCATAAATGCAAGTCCGCGAAGAGATATATCATGAATGGTGACACTGGCAGGAACCTTACCATTGATATGTACAGTTCCCTGCGCATTGATCTCGTATCTTGCGGCCTTTCTTTTGTTATTCTCTGTAGTGATCTCGTTTCCTGATACTACGTTGAATTCCGCACCTGCGAAATTGACACTTCTAAGTCTGTCGACTTTGAAAATATGCTTGGCACCGGTTATGCTATCCTCATATTCTACGCTGGCGCTCTTGCACAAATCCACTAACTCGCCGTCACAATATACGGGAGTTATCAAAACGCCGTCCTCATAGTTGGTGAGCACAGTGGCCTCAGCCTTACACATTTTTTCCTTATGAATCATGCTGATGATGATTTTTTTGCCCTGTTTCATCTGCTGTATTTTCATAAGGACAGTTTATAAATGTGCGGTGAACAGTTTGTGTTGTAAATGTGAAAAAAATGTGTTCTTGACGTTTTTTTGAATATTTATTTCATTGGAAACCTTTCCGGCATATTCAGTTCCCATTAAATTTTATATAAATTTCATAATTAGCCAACTTCAAGACCTTCAATCTGAGCTGTATAGAGATGATAATAATCACCCTTCTTTGCCATAAGCTCGTCATGGCTTCCACACTCTGTAATGCCTCCATCATTGATATACATGATCTTATCGCACTTGGTGATGGTGGAAAGTCTGTGGGCTATGATAAAGCTTGTTCTTCCCGCCAGCATGGCGTCAAGGCCCTGCTGCAGCGCTTTTTCCGTCTGAACATCGATACTGGAAGTGGCTTCGTCCAGCACCAGGATGGAAGGATCCGACAAAAGAGTTCTCGCAAATGATATAAGCTGCTTTTGTCCCTGGGACAAAAGTGCACCTCTCTCCTTAACCTCTGTTCTGTAGCCTCCGGACATGCCCTTGATAAAGTCGTGGGCACATACCGTCTTGCTGGCGCGTCTGATTTCAGCCTCTGTGGCGTCCAGCTTGCCGTATCTGATATTGTCCTCAATGGTTCCCGAGAAAATAAAGCTGTCCTGAAGCATGATTCCCATCTGGGAGCGAAGGCTCTTTAAGGTGACCTTGGAGATGTCCTGACCGTCTATGAGGATCCTGCCGCTGTCCACGTTGTAGAACCTGGAAATAAGGCTCACGATGGTACTCTTTCCTGCTCCGGTGGGGCCTACAAGGGCTACACTCTCTCCGGGCTTAACAGTAAAGGATACGTTGTGAAGGACCTCTTTTCCCTTCTCGTAGGAAAAAGATACGTTCTCAAAGGTGACCTCGCCCACGAGCTTTTTCATCTCTACGGCATCCGGAGCATCATCCACGGTAACAGGCTCATCCATGGCCTCAAAGATTCTCTCAAGGTAAGCCATGTTGTTGATAAAGCCGTTGAAGATATTACCAAGGTTCATAATAGGCTGCCAGAACCTTGCTGCGTAGCTGGATATGGCTACGATGGTTCCCAGGGTCTCATTGCCACCGGCGAATATAACCAGACCGAAAATGTATATAGCTGCCCTTACAAGGACTGAAATGATATCGATTCCGGGCCATACCATGGTTGAATAGCTGACAGCTGTCATCCAGGTCTTACGGCAGTTATTGGAAAGTGTTTTGAAGATGTCTGCGTTCTCATCTTCTCTGGCGAAGATCTGTGTGATTCTCGCACCTACGATATTTTCCTGAAGGTAGGCATTTAAGTTGGAGTTCTTGTTGGAAACCGCCTGCCAGGCCTTTCTCTGCTTATTCTTGATCCAGAACATAAATACCATCAGGAAAGGGACACCGGCCAGAACCACAAGGCTCAGCTTCACATCCACCGCGAACATGAAGGCCACAATGAATATCAGGTTGATGATCTCCAGAATGACGTTGATAAGGCCGTTACTGAGCATATCCGACACGGAGTTTACGTAGTTGACCACCCTTACAAGGATCTTGCCGTGGGGCCTGTCGTCGTAGTACTGGAATGGAAGCTTCTGCAAATGCTTGAACAAGTCAGTTCGGATCTGATAAATAATGTCCTGGCTGACATTGACCATTACTCTTGATCTGATGGTGGTAAAAAGGACGCTTATGATATAAAAGCAGGATGCGAAAACAACCAGCCTGTACAGCATCTGTACATCCTTCTGGGGTATTGCCACGTCCAGGGCCTTTCTTACGATAATGGGGCTCACCAGGGCCGCTGCTCCTCCCATAGCTGAAAGGCACAGTGCCAGAGCCATTTTCCCCGCATGTTTCTTGATATATACCCATGCCCTCAGGAGATGTTTTATGTCAAAGGGCTCTTCTAACAGTTCGTCTTCTTTATATGTATTTCGTCTTGCCATTTTTCCTACCTCCTTTCTCAGGCACCGGCCTGGAGCTTAACAAGCTCTGCGTAATAGCCGCCTTGTTTTATCAGTTCCTCGTGGGTTCCACGCTCTGTTATCTCGCCGTGCTGCATGATAAGGATCTGATCCGCATCCTTGGTTGTTGAGATACGCTGAGCGATGATGATCTTGGTGCAGGGGAAGTCCAGATTGCGAAGACTCTCCTGGATCTCTTTTTCCGTCTCAAGATCCACCGCAGAGGTGGTGTCATCCAGGATAAGGATGGCCGGGCGCACCGCCAGGGCTCTTGCCAGGGAGATTCTCTGCTTCTGTCCGCCGGAAAGGCCAACGCCTCTCTCTCCGACAATGGTGTCATATCCTTCGGGCATCTTTGCGATGAAATCCGAAGCTGCCGAGTATTTTGCAAATTTCAGAACCTGCTCCTTGGTAAGCTCACTGTCACCGTAGGCGATATTGCCGTCGATGGTGTCAGAATAAAGAAGTACGTCCTGGGTTGCCAGACCTATATTTTTGCGAAGCTGAGAGAGCTTTAGCTTGTTAACATTGACTCCATCCACCAGAACTTCTCCCTCAATGGGCTCGTAGAACCTTGGAATAAGGTGGATAAGGGAGGTCTTGCCGCAGCCGGTCTCTCCCATGATTGCAATAGTCTGTCCGGGCTTGGCGGTAAAAGAGATATGCTCAAGCACAGGGAGCTTGCCGTCGGAGTACATAAAGGAAACGTTCCTGAACTCCACCTCGCCTCTGAAGCGCTCCGGCATATCCACGGCATCGGGAGCATCCTTGATCTCAGGCTCGGAGTAGTAGATCTCCATAACCTTGGCTGAGGCTGCGGAGAATCGTTGGAACTCGTTCATAACGTTACCAAGCTGTCTCATGGGGTTGGCAATGGCCCAGATAAGTCCTGAAAATGCCACATATTCGCCCATGGAGAGCTGTCCGTTTATAAGGAAAAGACCGCCCGCCAGGATCAGGATAACAGACAGAAGGTTGGCCAGCGTCTCCACGAAGGGATAGAAACGAAGCCATACGTAAGCTGTCTTTTTATTGGTATCTCTGTAGTCCGTATTGCATTCATCGAACTTCTTTATCTCATAATCTTCTCTGGCAAAAGCCTTAACAACACGGTTTCCGGCGATATTCTCCTGAGCCACGGTGTTCATGTAAGCAAGCTTCTCACGAAGAAGGGCATGCATGGGAGCCACCAGAAGCTTAAACACATAGATGATAAAAAAGATAAGCGGGGCCACGATAAGAAGACTGAAGGCCAGCTGCCAGTCCATGGCTATGAAGTACACAGCCGTTGCTGTAACCAGGGAAAAGGCCTCCACTACCATTCTTATAACCCAGGCTACCATGTGTCTTACGGCGTCCAGGTCTCCGGTAACTCTTGTCATCAGATCGCCGGTTCTGTAGGTGGAATAGAACTTCATATCCTGCCTCTGGATCTTGTCATAGAGGAAATTCCTGACACGGAAAAGAACGGACTGGGACACCTTCTCATAGGCCATACAGTCCAGATATACAATGGCGCATCTTAAGACAGTAAGAAATACCATCAGGAAAAGGAGTCTTACAAACTCATCCATGTGAGTCTGAAGGTAGCCCCTGGCCTCTTCTCCGGACAGGAACTTATCAACGATCTGGCCGGAAAAAAACGGCACAGTCAGCTGCATCATGTTGTAGACTACTGTGCCAATTATTGCAAATACATAAAGGAGCCTCGCCCCCTCCATATTGTCCCAGAGCCACTGTAGCCTGGTTCTGGGATACTTCCATTTTGAGTTATTAGTTTTCATAAAAACATGTCTCCCACTCATAGAATTTATGCCCCTTAATAAGGGGCATAACATGATTTTATTACTCGCTTTTATTTAAAACAATTCAGTTTCCGTTTGAAGGCTTCTCATTTTTTGCTCTTCTGTGTCACCACAAATTCATAGGAGGCTGTAGCGCCTTTACCTGCGCGGTCTGTAGCGGAAACTGTAACGGTGAAGCGGTTTTTGGCTTCGTCATAGTCAAGGCAATAGCCCTTCTTTACTGTTATCACACCATTTTTTACGGAGACGTATTTAAGAAGCTCCTCATTGTCAGAGGAAATGGTGTACTTAACCCCTGCCTTGGTGGGCTTATAATCCCTGCCATGTATGGTGGACTTGCAGGTCACCTTAAACTTCCCGGTGGCTGCCTTGCCTGCTGACTTAATGATAGTAGTATCAGCAGAAGTAATCTCGATGGCGGTTACCGGCGCTTTGACAGTAAACTTTAATTTGGCAGCCTTGCCCTCTCCGACAGGATAAGCTGTGAGTGTGTACTTGCCGGGATAGAGCCTCTCACTGTCCGAAAGACTTATAAGACCATTCACGTTGTCGATACCGATGATACTGTTTTTATCCTCTGAACTGTACTTATCCTTTTCGGAGGAACCTTCAATCGTTACCCTGGCAATCCTCCTGCAGTTTGTAGCCTTGGAAAAAGAGGCTGCTGCCAGGGCCACGTTTTTTTCGCCCCAATAGAATGCTTTAGTCCCGGGGCTTAGCTTAAGCTTTTTCTCATAATAACAAGGACTTGTGCCACTGACAGGTATTGTTAATACCTCGCTCTTTGAAAGAACATTGAGAGATACCATATTTCCCGAATTATTGCTAAGGTTGTCCCTGAACTGACATAAAGATATTCTTATCTCATAATTTCCATCGTCAAATCCTAAGAGCCATTTTTGGGGAAGCCAAACTGATATTTCTGTTATGCCTTCCTTAGCTTCATATCTCTGCATTATGTCGGGTCTGTTCATTCCCCAGTCATCTTCCCTGTCAGAAGGATCACGCATCGATACACAGTAATATAGGTTCTTAAGCCCATAAGCCTCCTTTGGACGCAAAGCCGCCAATGTAAATCCTTCATTGGTAATATCAACAATCCCGGCCTGCAACTTGCCAAACTTGGCAGCAACCGGCTCTATGGTATACTTATCACCAATCATATTACCGGCGCTATCCTGGAAATAAAAGTATACAGGATACTCTGAAAGCCTGTTTCCCTTAAAAGTATCGACTGTAACAGTTCTTCTCTCCGGGTCATAGCTAAGGCCTGCATTCTTCTCGCCTGACAAGTCGCAGAAGAACTTAAGATCCCTGTAATCAGCCCCTTTATCTATCGAAACCTTGTAGGAAACACTGCTTCCATAGGTCTGGGAAGCCTTGTTATTCTTAAAGCCCTGAACAGAGACCTTGGTTATAGGGCGATAAATCGAAAAACTTATCTTCTTTTCTTTTTTAAGCCCATCGCAGCTTAAGGCCACAGATATGGTCTTCTTTATGTCGGCAGCTTTGCTGCAGGCAATGGTCACCTTTTTCTTATCCGAAGAAAGCGTTGAAAAGCCCGGGTGTTTGGATAGTCCTGTAACAGAAACCTTATTAATTGGCAGAATATCATTACCCTTTTTGACATATAGCTCATAAACCTCATAGGAAGCTGCTTTAAGACGGGCTGCGGACTCGCAGACAACCTCACTTGCTTTCTTATCGGATACCTTTTGGTAACACAGATAAGAAAGGGCTTCCGAAGATATGGAAATTTCCGTATCCGCCTTCAGTTTAAGAGTCACTGCTCCATCCTTCAGCTTAACTGCTTTACTTCCATCCTGAACTACCTTCGCGGTTTCATACTTATCTTTAGAAGAAACATAGAGCTTAACACTGCTCTGTTTGGGAATCTGATATAAATAGCGCCCCTGCTCCCGTGCTTGATTCTTAAGATAAATCCCGTCTGCCACCGCTCTTACCGATGATATTCCTTCATCCGAAGAGATCTTCACCTCATAGTAATCTCTCTCCTCCCCGGGTTCGTCG
Organism: Butyrivibrio sp. MC2021; assembly: GCF_000621605.1. Taxonomy (GTDB): domain Bacteria; phylum Bacillota; class Clostridia; order Lachnospirales; family Lachnospiraceae; genus Butyrivibrio. The sequence goes on from NZ_JHXX01000001.1 coordinate 1,176,817, forward strand.
GGTTCGCTCGGTTCATCGGGATCTGACAAAGCCTTTATTACCGGCTTGATCACCACGTCCTTGGTAACGTTTTTCAGCACATAGTAACTGTCCTTGCCATCATTTTGGGGAATGAGCTTTTTCCCGTTGCAGGTTACGCTGGTAACCTTTTTCTTTATATAGCTGCGAAGATCTTTGTCATCCACTTTAAAATACAGATCATCGCCATCCAGCACTTCATTTTCTGTATGACCAGATACCTTTCTGTAAGATAGCAATAATGGGTCATATTGATAAAAATCGCAAAAATCTCCGTCGCCGGAAATATCATAGGTGATTGTATGTTTGGGCATATTTATATAAAGATATATGCTTATTGGCAGAGCCTTGGAAACTGCCTTTTTTACATCCTTTCTGTCGACAGCTGCCACATAACTGAATGGGATCCCACTGTTATGATCACGCCAAAATATGTTTTCAACCTTCGCATTACCATATTTGTATACTACCTTGTCAAACTCGTCTTTTTCGTTTCCCTGAACCCCTAAATAAATATAGTGGTAGACACCGCCAGTTGCTTTGGTGGTATAGTACTTTTTTGCCTTCTTGTCATAAGCAAATCCTTCTATAACCGTCATATTGGAAGGAAGCTCAGTAAGCTCTTTATTATTATAAAAAAACTTAACTTCAACAGGATCCAAAACAGGCCCGCTAAACTTCCCGGAGGTGATTTTTACAGTAGTGTCCTTGGTAACCGTCATACTGTACTTAAAGTTCTCATTGGCCACAAGCTCATTTGAATCACAGGTAACCGATCTGACTTCATACCCATCTCTTGTTTCAATTTCAAATACCAGAGGTTTTTCACCTCTCACCAGTACCGTTTTTTCAGTTTCATCGGCAGAGCCATACCCATTTACGTCTACATAGTATATTTGCTTGTAATTGCAGGAAAATGTCACCTTTTTATACTGCCTGACCACAGGGCTTATGACCACATTTCCAATAACCGGATTCCCATCCTTATCCAAAGGAAAATCTACTGAAACCGTAATAATATCATCAAAATCATCGTACCTGGTTGTTACATCGTCCGTTTTGGAACCACTTATTGTAGCACTGACCTGACACTCATATTCATCGTCATCTCTGTAAGGCACATAATATCCTTTTTTCAGCTTATAGGAGAGTGTGACTCCTGTGACATTCTTTCTGACATAGCACTTGTCATTTGCAAATACACAACCATCCAGCTCATAATCTTCGTCAGAAGTGATAAGGGTCATAAGATTTGAGTTACAGGAAACAGTATAGTTGGACTTATCTGAGCCTGTAGTGATAACAACTTTAGCATCAGCCCCGACTACAAGCTTATATTTTCCGGTTTTATCCGGCTTCAATTCCGATGAGCCATACTTGACCGACTTAACTTCGTAACCATCATTAGTTTCTATAGTAAAATAATGCTTGGTACCTTCAAGCCATTTTAAAGCACCATCCTCTTCTTTTACCAATTCAATGGTCTCGCCATCAATCTCAATGTCAGAAACATGTTTGGAATTATATGAAAAAACCATATTTCTGAAGGGCTTGATAACAGGAGCTATAGTTACATTTCCCAGAATAGTATTTGTCTTATCATCTGTAGGAAAGCTGATAGTAACTTCCAAAGTGCTCGTTTCGGCGTCAAAATAACAGTTTACATCTTCGGGCTTAGAGCCTTTTATGGACACATTGGCATCAGCATTACCAGCTTCATCCACAGGAACGCCATAGCCGGATTTCACCTTAAAAGACAAGCTGATTGAACTGTAATCCTTCCTCACATAACACTTACCGTCTATATAAAGACATCCTCCAAGTCCGGAGGTAATAAGGGTCAGATATTTGGTATCCCAGGATACAGTGTAAGGTGATTTGTCTGAAGCAGTGGTAATCTCGATCTTGCCATCACCTGTAACTACAAATTGGTATACATCATCATCCTCATTAGCTTTAAGGACGGATGTGCCATACTTTACTCCCGTTACTTCATATCCGTCTTTTAATTCCAGGTCAAATTTGTGCTCTGTACCCTCCAGCCATTCGAAGGTCTTCTTGTTATCCTCAACAACATTGATGTCTTCATCCACACATATTTCTGATATATGATCATAATTGCAGGAAAAAGTAACTTTTTTGTAGGTTACAAAAACAGGACTTATCACCACATTTCCAATAATAGGCTCATCATGATCATCCCAGGGGAAACTGACATTAATAGATGCCTGCGAGGTTTCTTCATCCGCATCAAAGGAAAAATCACTGGTCTCAACACCGTCTATGGTTACCTTTACCTCAAATTCATCCTCTTTATTCCGGGCCACAAAATACCCCTTACCAAGCTTAAAGGGCAGGGAAATTTCAGAAGCATTTCCGCAGATGTAACACTTGCCGTTTTCATATATTATCCCATCCATATCCTCTGTCGCCGAAGTATCCAATGACATTTTTGAGGAGTCAAAGGAGACTGTATATGAAGTTTTGAGGGAAACAAAGGTCACCTTAATGGAAATATCCTGAAGCACAACTTTTTTGGCTTTGCCAAGTACATCAGAATAATTAAACGAAAACTCTAACTCTTCATCATAATTTTCAAATTTGTATTGTCCGGGTTTAAGGGCAGTGTTACCATACATAACCTCTACCATCTCTTTGCCCTTATCATCCTTTGCAACGGTGTATCCGTTTTTTACACGAAAACCGGCTGATATGCTCCGGTCTTCATAGCCATAGAAATATTTGCCGTCAATCAGAGTCAGCCCCAGGAGGTCTTCCTCATCAGTATCCATGGTCATGACAGTGGTATTTCCGCATTTACCGGAAAAAGAAAAGGTCTTCTTCACTTCTGTTTTGATATCCACTGCAAAATTGCCCAGTATGATGTTATGCTTACTATCCTCGTCGAAGTAATAATTTATTTTGACCCGGTCATCCTCAACCGTAACCTCGATATCAGAACCGGGAATTTTTTTGCCGCCAAGGGTAGCAGAGATATCATAAGCATCTTCGGAAGCATAAGCGAGCATATACTTGGGATCGATCTTAAAAGTAACATCTATTGAATCTGTTCCCTCTGCAATATAGTAGCCTTTTCCGGAAACCTTCACAATGCCATAAGGTTCTTCCTCCGGGTCTATGCTGACGTTGCCGCTATATTTGAATGTGTATTTGCTGGGTGTGGAAGGTGTTTCTTCCTCTCCTTCATCTCCATCATCTTCATCCTCCGCAAATACTTCTTCAGCCTCTATTACAGATTCTGTCTCAAATTCACTTGCATTGGCCGTAAAAGGAATAGACGTCAGAATAGTTGACGCAGAAAGAAAAGCGCAGAAAATGCGCCCAAGAGCCCCAAACGTTTTTTTCATACTGTTCCTCCAAAAATACAAATTCTTCTTCCCCTCGCAGAATTCGCACCATTAGTATATCGTCTATCCCCTTTACCCGCAAGAGTGTTTGCAGGTTGTGCCTTGATAAATGTTATAACTTTTTATAATTTTTTATTGACAAAAATATACCAGCTTTGTTATACTTACAATTGTGACTGATTCAAGTCAAGCTGTTGTAGCACAGTCGGTAGTGCGTCGCATTGGTAGTGCGGAGGTCACGAGTTCGATTCTCGTCAGCAGCTTTGCCGTAACCCGTTTGGGTTACGGCTTTTTTTGTGTTGTTTCCTACCGATTGTTCTTAGATTCTGAGCAGGAGGTTATAACTAGCCACTGCTTTAGCAGGGCTTGCCCTTTACGGGTTCTGGTGGAAACGCTACAATGCTGTTACGCGACGGTGTGCCATTTAGCTGTTCCCATCATCTTCACCGTCGGCAAAACCTGACATGCGTTTCCAGCAGGTTCCGTCAAGGGTGGCGTCCCTTGTCCACAACATAGATGGTTGGTTATCCTGGAATTTATTGAAATGATCCACTAACCCCGTCCCCGTAGCTCACTTCTTTGTAGGTGTAGTTGCCGGATTCGTAATCGTAGCCATCGCCGTCGTCATCATAGAAGGTGTAGGTGGCTGTGGCGCCGTCTTCTGCAAAGCGCTTGTATTCAATGGCGCCAGTCTGCTCCTTTGTAGAAAGAGCTGGCTCTCTAACCGGAACAAGGCTTCCACCACGGACAAAAACTGGGATTACGTCAAGAGGAGCTTCTACATCAGCACTGCTGCCGCCCTCGTACTTCTCGCCTGTATAGAAGTCGTACCAGTCGCAGCCTTCTGGGAAGTAAACGCGTCTAGCCTTAGGCACGTCTCTAAGCTCCTGGCCTTCCTGGTCATAATACATAGGCTTAAGCACTGGGCAGACCATGAGGCTATCGCCAAACATGAACTGATCAGTGATGTTCCAGGTCTTTTTATCCTGTCCAAAGTCAAAGGCAAGGAATTTGATCATGGAGTTATCATCGCGCCAGACCTTGCCTGCCTCGGAGTAGATGTAAGGCATCAGGCTGTATCTAAGCTTATTGGTCTTGCGAAGTGCCTCCTTAAACTTGCCCTCGAAGGTCCAGGGCTCTCTTCTAAAGTCTGTGCCGTGGGCCCTGAACATTGGAAGGAAGGCTCCGAACTGATACCAGCGAACGTAGAGCTCGCAGTAGCCCTTATTATCTGCACAGGCATCGTACCTGCCGTTCCAGTACCAGGTATTGGATTTTTTAACAAAGAATGCCCCGATGTCCATGGTCCAGAAAGGCATTCCGGAAGCGCTAAAGTGCAGTCCAATTGCCACCTGATCCTGGAGCGTCTCCCAGCTTGCCGCCGTATCTCCAGACCACATGACGGTTCCGTATCTTTGCTGTCCGGTAAAAGAGCTACGGGTTAAGTTGCAGACTCTTTTCTCAGGCCCCATGCCCTCTGCCATGGCCTTCCTCTGGTTCTCATAAATGCCCATGGCATGGTACAGCGGATAACTATTGGTATATTCATAGGGAACGCGAAGTCCCATTTCCTTGCAGAAGTCCTGAAAAAGAGTTCCCTCTTCCATCCTGAAGCTATGATTCCACTCAGGAGTTATGGGCTCGCTGCTATCACACCACCAGGCATCAGTGCCGTAACTAAAGTGAGTTCTCTTAAGCTGCTCAAAGTAAAGCTCTCTTGCCTCTTTACTGAGGGCGTTATACACTGTGCAAGCCGGTAAAAAGAGATTTCTTTTTGCAAATTCGTTGTGATTGTCAGTGCCAGTAGCCATGGTGGGCCAGATGGAGATCATGAAATGAACGTTCTCATCATGAAGCTCACTGATCATCTTGGATGGCTCTGGGAATCTTGCTTCATCGTAGGATTTCTGCCCCCATTCATTGTCCTTCCAACTCATCCAGTCAAGAACGATGCAGTCAAGGCCAAAGCCCTCTTCTCTGCACCTGCGTGCCACCTCAAGGATTTCCTCCTGAGTCTCGTAGCGCTCCTGGGACTGAACATAGCCAAAGGCCCACTTGGGTAAAAGAGCTGCCTTTCCAGTCAGGAGACGATAGCCTTTTATAACATTGTTCATGGCTGTGGTGTGACAAGTGGCAGCGGATGTTTCTCTACTATTCCCTGTGCCTAATTCTCCAGCAATGAAATAATAATCAAGCTCCTGATCAGCTTCCACATATATGTAGGTGCCGTTGTGATTGTCATTAAAGATCATGGGGCTGTAGGTATCAACCAGGATTCCGTAGCCCTTTGTGGATGTAAATAGAGAAGCTGCAATCTTCCTGTTGGCCTGGTGGATATAGAGTGTCCTGCCGCGAAGGGAACCAAAGCCCTTCTCCTGCTGCCCAAGGCCGTACAGTGCCTCCTCCTGAAGGTCAAAATGTAGGCGGACATGGTAGTTCTTTCCTGCAAAGACATTAAGGGGTTCCTCCACAACCTCTTTTACACCATCTGCAGTCTGTATGGTTCTGGTCTTCTGCTCCACATCTGCAAGACGGTAGGTGTCAAATTCCTCAAAGTCTCTGGGATCATCCTGATTCTCTGTGAAGATCAACCCCTTTTCGTTGTCGTAATAGCTGATGGCTGAGGTAGCTCTTTTAACATGTACCGTGAGGTTCGGAAGGCATAGCCTGACCTCATCGTCGTCTTCTTCATAGGTCCAATCGGAAAAAGAGCTATCGTAGATAACACCTGGCTTTTCCTTGTCGGATCTTTTGTTCTGAGTTGAAAATGTGGCGCGAACTATTGTCTCAGTCTTAGACTCTAAGAAAAGCGTGCCATAATCTGAAACAAGCGCAAGAACATCTCCCCTTCTCTCAACATGTTTTACTTCTCTGCTGACTGACTTAACTGCTTCTAACATATTCTCCTCCATTAGACTTACATATCACTTATGATACTATGTCCAAAGGCAGAAAAAAAGAGACTTTTACTAAAAACAAAAGGCCCATATCATTTGATATGAGCCTAGTGCATCTAATTTTTTTTGCCACACAATAAACTTGCATCGTATAAATAAGCATCAAAACAAAAAAACAAAGGAGATTAAAAAAATGAGAATTTTAGGAAATATACTTTGGATAATTTGTGGTGGCTTTATTAGTTGGTTTGCATGGATGATCGCAGGATGCATCTGGTGCTTAACTATTGTAGGAATCCCTGTTGGATTACAGTGCTTCAAGCTTGCTTCTATTTCACTTAATCCTTTTGGAAAAGAAGTAGAGTCCGATGGCGGATGCTTTTCATTCATCATGAATGTGATCTGGTTCTTCGTAAGCGGCATTGAGCTTGCATTGATCAACTTTATACTTGGATGCCTTCTTTGCATCACTATCGTAGGAATTCCTTTTGGAAAGCAGTTCTTCAAGATTGCTAAAGTATCACTCATGCCTTTTGGAACAGTTGTAAGAAGAGTTCATTTCGCATAAGATTAAACACATTTATATTATCGTTTTTTAGACTTGCTTTTTTACATCATTAGTTGTTGAATTATGAACTGATATACTTCCTGGTTCTTGGTCTGCCAGTTGTCGCAGATGCTCTGGGCAATCTCCTCTGTGGGAACAGAGAGCTGAAGGTCCATGAGGTTCTGGCCGTTCTCCCTGGCGATGAGGCTTACGGTGTACTCGTTGTCTCCGGTCTTGGTGTAATCGCCGAGAATGGAAGACTCGTTTCGAAGCTTCATGCTGTTGGAGCGAAGGTACTCATCAATCTCATGCTTGATGGCGGGATTGATCCTGTTGCCAAAGAACTTCAGGGTCTCATCCCCCTCCGGGGTGATCTCCAGGTAGGTTCTGTTGGCCATGGTCTTTTCCACGATAAGCTCGGAAGAAGCCAGCTCAGCAAAAACCTCCTGAAGAGTCAGGAAATTGGTATATTCTTTTTCAAGAATGAAATCATAGATCTGGGACTTGCTAAGGGACACCTCGCAGCGCTTCAGCATGTACAGAACTATCATCTTATACAAAGTTAGATATTGTGAACTCACAGATATCCTCCAAATAAATCAAAATCTAAATTACTATTACTTCTGCTGTGCGTAGCAGTCTCTTACTGCAGCTGACACAACGTCTGCAACTCTTGGATCAAAGGCTGCAGGAAGGATGTTAACATCGGAAAGCTCCTCGTCGGGAACAAGGGAAGCTACTGCTGTTGCGGCAGAGAGCTTCATCTCCTCGGTGATCTGAGTTGCGCCGCACTCCAGGGCACCCTTGAAGATTCCTGGGAATACAAGAACGTTGTTAACCTGGTTCGGGAAGTCTGAGCGGCCGGTTCCGATAACTCTTACGCCGGCATCCCTGGCAAGGTCAGGCATGATCTCGGGAACAGGATTGGCCATGGCAAACATGATGGCATCCTTGTTCATGGCTGCTGCCATCTCCTTGGTCACAATGCCGGGAGCAGAAACGCCTACGAATACGTCTGCGCCCTTCAGGGCATCCGCAAGGCTTCCTGAAAGCTGCTCAGGATTGGTGACATCCATCATCTTCTCCTGCATCCAGTTAAGACCCTCGGTGTTCTTGTTGAGGATTCCAACCTTGTCGCAAAGAGTTACGTTCTTAAAACCATATCGAAGGAGGAGCTTGGTAATGGCAATTCCCGCGCTGCCGGCACCGTTGACGATGACCTTGCAGTCCTCTTTCTTTTTGCCCACAACCTTAAGGCCGTTGATGACGCCTGCAAGAACGATGATGGCTGTTCCGTGCTGATCGTCGTGGAATACGGGAATATCAAGCTTTTCCTTGAGTCTTTCCTCTATTTCAAAGCATCTTGGAGCTGAGATATCCTCTAAGTTGATACCGCCAAAGCCGGGAGCAAGATATGTTACGGCTTTGATGATCTCCTCGGTATCCTGGGTATCGAGACAGATAGGCACTGCATTCACGCCGCCGAATTCCTTGAAGAGAACTGCTTTTCCCTCCATAACAGGCATTGCGGCATAGGGTCCGATGTTACCAAGGCCAAGAACCGCGCTGCCGTCTGATACTACAGCGATGGTGTTCTGCTTAATGGTGTATTTGTAAGCAAGGCTCTTATCCTCTGCAATAAGCTTGCAGGGCTCAGCAACTCCGGGAGTGTAAGCCAGGGCCAGATCCTCTTTTGACTTAACCTCTGCCTTGGACTTTATCTCCAGTTTTCCCTGCCATTCTTCGTGCAATTTCAGTGCTTTTTCTGCGTTTGTCATAATGTGCTCCTTATCTTTATTCCTCATGTATGTTCGGTCCTCAAGGTTTCATTTATATGTCTGCAAGCAGCCATAAATGAAACTTTTCGTCCCTATATCACTAAAAATGTTTCCCTACAATATCATACGCAAATGATACTACCTCATTTCGCCTGTCGGTATCAATATATTTAAAGACATTCCAGATAGTTTTTTTATGACCGCCGGTGGTCTGAAGTCCCAGGGCCAGTCCCAGGGCCGCGATCTCATCGCCGGCATCTGTCTGTCTTGAAAGCATAAGAGCATCTATGTGGCCGTTGTTGACCATCTTGGTGTAGGCATAGGCAAAGGCCGCAGCCTGCAGCGCCTCTCCCGAGGTTGAGGAATAACCGATCTCACTGAGGATGATGGATCTCATATTGCCCTCAGCGGTTCTCATGGCATCTGTCTGCATGTAGTTGGTGAGAACCTCGATATTGTCCATGGTGATAACGGGACTGGAATAATCGTGGGTCACGTACTTGGATGCGTTCCAGAAAGCCGTATTTCCGTTGGGGAAGGAATAGGGGTGAGCCGCAAGGCCCCAGTTGATATCTCCGTATTCCTTAATGGATGAGGCAAAAATGTCTAAGACATCCTTGGCATCATAATCTCCGGTCTTGGATGTATTGTAGGTCCAGCGCTGGTCGATGGGAATATAGACCTTGGCTGCTGAATTCTGACTCTTGATGGCGTTGTAGAATACTCTGAAACCTCTGGTAAAAGCGGCTGTGTAGGTATTTACGTCAACGAAGGGCATGTAGTTATACTCTTTTCTAGCGTTAACCTCGTTGGCGATGATCCACATGCTGACGTTGCCATGGCCGGAGCCGGAATAGCGGTTTGCCAAAAAGCTTCCGATGGCTGCCAGGGCCTTGACGCCGCTCTCTGTGTTGGCGTTGAACATACGGTAAGGAGCTGTGGAGCCGCCTCTTGCGTCGGGATGTGATATCTCCGGGAAAGCTGACACGGAAGCATCATTAAGAATGATGGCCGCAACGTCGATTCCCATATTGTTGAGTCTGATAAACAGATTGTCGTAATTGTTGATGATTCCTGCGTTGAAATGGTAGGTAACGCCGCCGTAGCTGTAGGCAATCCCCCCTGAAGTTGTGAGGATATGGGACAGAGGCATGTTGTAGGTGGCATACTCAACACCAAGATCAGCCAGCTCTCCGATTCTGAGAGGGTCAGGCAATATTCCCTTGATGGACTTGTGGGACATACCGCCGTAGCTGTAGCCGGCGCAGGCACCGGGATTGGTGATGTATCTGGGGTGGCTGATGGCGGTGTATTTGCCGTCCAGCTTAACTCCCACGCTGAATTTGGAAAAGAGCCTTGAATCTGCTCCGCCCTTGTTCAGATTGATGGTAAAAGAGGTATCGTCTCCCTTGTAGATCTTGGCGATGGGCTCAGCCTCCTCAGAGAGGTTGTCCTCATAGGTGGGCTGCTGGAAAAGATAGTAGTACTTGTCATCGCTCTTGGGGATACCATCGCTGGTGACATCAATCTTAACCTTGGAGGAATCAACGATAAGACAGTCATTTATCCTGGCAAAGGTTGATCTGTTCTCCGCTGTCATCTCCACTGTGGCGGGTCTTTCGGAAAGGGCCTGTGAAACGGCCTTACCACCGCTGACAATGTGGTTGATGACGTTCTCGTTTATGTACTCTGAAACAGTCTCGGGAACGTAGGGCTCCACAGAGGCCTCAAAGATGGAGGCATCCTCCCGGGCCAAATCTGTTCCTGCGTTCTGTCCGAATATAACCCACAGGAGCATACCCAGAACAAACAAAGATGCTGCTCCTGCGGTAATGCCTGTGATTATCATGGTTCTTCTATTTTTACGGGCTCTGGCCCCACTGTAAACACGTTTCTTTTTCTTCATTTCCCCTGAATGTTCCTTGCTATATTGTCAGAGCCCCTCACTTACCCTCTTCATCCCTGTGACGGCTCTTTAATTTCTTCATATGATCCCTGATCTTTTGCTCATATCCGTTGCCTGTGGGGCTGTAAAATTCCTTGCCGTTGAGCTCATAGGGCAGATACTGCTGTTCCACATAGTGATCGGGATAGTCATGGGCATATTTGTAGCCTATGCCGTGGCCAAGCTTGGCCGCTGACTTGTAATGCGCATCCTGAAGATGAGTCGGTATCGGAAGATTCCCGGTCTCCCGAACTGTCGCCATGGCATCGTCTATGGCGATTATTGCTGCGTTACTCTTAGGTGCAGAAGCTATATAACTGGCTGCCTGGGCAAGAGTTATCCTTGCTTCCGGCATTCCCAGGCGCTCCACCGCAAGAGATGCGGCCACAGCCACCTGAAGGGCCTGCGGATCGGCGTTTCCCACATCCTCTGATGCACAGACCATCATTCTTCTTACTATAAACTTGGGATCCTCTCCGGCGTTGAGCATACGGGCAAGATAATAAACCGCTGCATCCGGGTCGGAGCCTCTCATACTCTTGATAAAAGCGGAAATTGTATCATAGTGGTTGTCCCCGTCCTTGTCATAGCGGGCAACCTTCTTCTGGATACATTCCTCCGCAACCTCTTTTGTAATATGGATAAGACCGTCCTCGCTGCGCTCAGTGGTCATGATACCCAGTTCTATGGCATTGAGAGCGTGACGGGCATCGCCGTCAGCCAGGTCCGCAAGAAAATCTGCCGCGTCAGGCTCAAGAACTGCATTGTAAGCCCCCATGCCTCTTTCTCTGTCAGTGACAGCCCTGTTAAGAAGCTCCTTGATATCATCAGAAGTCAGGGGCCTCAGCTCAAATATCACAGACCTGGAAATAAGAGCTCCGTTAACCTCAAAGTAAGGGTTCTCGGTGGTGGCACCGATAAGGATCACGGTTCCGTCCTCCACAAAAGGAAGGAGGTAGTCCTGCTGCCCCTTATTGAATCTGTGGATCTCGTCTATAAAAAGGATGGTGCGCTTGCCGTACATTCCAAGGTCATCCTTGGCTTTTTTGACGACTTCTTCCATGTCCTTTTTGCCTGCTATTGTGGCATTTATCTGTGTAAACTGGGCCTTGGTGGAATTTGCGATGACTTTTGCAAGAGTGGTCTTACCTGTTCCGGGTGGGCCATAGAAAATAATTGAGCTCAGCTTGTCGGCTGATATTGCACGATAAAGAAGCTTGTCCCTGGCGATGATATGCTGCTGTCCGACGACCTCATCAAGGGTCCTGGGACGCATCCTGGCGGCAAGCGGTGATTCCTTTTCTTTATTGTTTTCTCTCATATATTGAAATAAGTCCATAGTATTCTAATCATACTATTTTTGCTCTAAAAATGCTAGTGCGCATTTCGCTGTCAGCATGTTCAAAACCCGCTTTTTGTCAGTAACCCAGAGGGGTTCGATAAGGAGGGCTCTGGGGCCGTCACCGGTCATGCGATGGACCACAGTTTCTTTTGGAAGAAGGGCCAGGCACTCTGCGATGAGGTCTGTGTACTCCTCCATGGACATGATATGAAATGGAAATTCCGCATCCTCAGGATTTTTGAGATAATCCTCATATTCCCGGGCCATAACGGTGCCCTTGAGGATATTCAGGTTCTGGAGCTTGATGCCGTCAAGGGCCGGGGACAGCTCTGCCAAAAAGCGCACGGTCTCCAGCATATCCTCCTTTGTTTCCCCGGGAAGCCCCAGGATCACATGGACGATCACCGTTATGCCGGCTTCCTTGAGCCTTCTGTAGGTATCCTGAAAAACAGAGAGCTCATACCCTCTGTTTATGTGCTTTGCAGTCCTCTCGTGGATGGTCTGAAGTCCCAGCTCCACCCAGACAGGCTTTATGGCATTCAGCTTTTTTAACATATCAAGGATATCTTCGGAAATGCAGTCAGGTCTTGTTCCGATGGAGAGGATCTCGATATCATCCCGCTCTATAACCTCCTTGTACAGGGCATAGAGCCTGTCAGGGTCCCCATAGGTATTGGTGTAGGACTGAAAATAGGCGATAAAGCGCCTTGCATCGGTTTTTTCCGCAATCCTCGCCTTGGCCTTTTCCAGCTGCCCGGCTATTTCCTCAGGCTCTTTTATCATCTGAGCAAATTCCCCGCTGCCGCCCTCAGAGCAGAAGGTGCAGCCACCGTAGGAGGGCTTTCCGTCAGCCATAATAAGGCTCCCGTCCCGGTTCGGACAGGAGCAGCCTGATGAAAGGGAAAGACGATATATCTTTTCCCCATATGTATTTTTCAGATAGGTCGACAACTTAATCGGCATGGTTACGCCGCCTTTACTATATTTCTCACCCAGACTCCGCTTCTTACCAGGCAGAAGCCCACGGTGCACTTTATAAGCTCAAGAAGGTTCACGATCCAATATACATTGGCCACATTTATATCGGTGTATCTGCTAAGAAGGAAAGCTGCCGGCACTGATACTACCCAGGAAAAGCAGCTGTCAAACAGGAAGGTGATAAGGGTCTTTCCACCGGACCTGATTGTAAAATATGATACGTGAGCATAGGCAAAGATTGGCATGCACATGGACACGATCCTGATATATCTTGTGGCCAGCTCTTTTATCTCAGGCTCAACGTTGTAAAACTGCGGAATTATGGGAGCTACAATTGAAAGAAGAGATCCCATGACTATGGTGCTCATAATGCTGAGGGTTGCCATTCTCCAGGCTGTGCGCCTTGCAGAGACCAGACGGTCTGCTCCCAGTTCCTGTCCCACCACAATACCGGCGGAATTACCTACAGACAGAAATACTTCGTTAAAGATCTGGGATATGGTACCGCTGATATTCATGGCTGCGATAACAGCTATACCTCTTACGGAGTAGGCCTGAAGCAGTGTTGCCTGGGCAAGGCTCCACAAAAACTCGTTGGCAAGAAGGGGCAGGGACTTGGACAGGATGGGCCAGATAAGATCCACCGGGATCCTGAAGTTCCTGTACAGCCCCTTAAAGAACTTGTACCTGCTGTTGCTTCTATGGGCTCCGTAAAGCACGATGAAAAGCTCCACAAATCTTGAGATCACAGTGGCTATGGCTGCTCCGAGAACTCCCATCTTAGGAAAGCCAAAAAGTCCGAAGATAAGCAGGGCGTTAAACACAAAGTTCACTACCATTGCTGTCATGCCCGCGATCATGGGAAGGGAGGTTTTACCGGACTCCCTCATGGCACTGGCATAGCACTGGGTAATGCTGAAGGGAATAAGTCCCACCAGCATGATATGCATGTATTTTATACCGTAGGTCAGGGTGGTGAGCCTGTCAGCCTCCGGAGTGTCTTTTGCAATGTACAGAGAAACCAGATTCCCGGCGTTAAAATACAAAATACAAAGAGCTATGGCCATGATGGTCATGGCTATAACCAGCTTAAACCTGATGGAAGACCTGACGCCCTCCATATCTCCTTTTCCGAAAAACTGCGTACTGAATATACCTGCGCCTCCAAAGGAGCCCCAGATGCACAGATAAAAGATGAAAAGGATCTGATTGACGATGGCCACCGAGGACATGGAGAGGGTTCCCACCTGTCCCACCATGATATTGTCCAGAAGTCCCACCACATTGCTGAGGGTGTTCTGGATGATCATTGGAAGCACTATCATCGCAACCTTTTTATAAAATTCCACATCTCCAAAGAGACATTCCTTCAATGGAAGTTTAACCTTAATTGCCTCTTCTCTGTTTCCTGTTTCTATTATAGACATAAGATATTTCCTGCACTTGCGTTAGTTTTGGGGTCAGACCCCACATTTGATTATAGCTTACTTTCAGGGCAAAAAGAAAGCCCGCGTCACCGCAGGCCTTCTTGAATAATGCTTACTTTTTGGATGTACTTCTGCTGATCTCCAGGATCTCTCGAAGTATACCTTCCGTTGTCTTCATGTCGCTTTCGCAGTCGCGGCTTATCTCAATGCTGGACGTCGCGGAAGCTGCAACCTCCTGAGAAGTTGCAGACAGATTGCTGATGGCATCCATAACCTTGGTGTTGGCATTTACACAGTCGTCAACACTGTCGGAAATCGTGCCGGCTCTGTCTGTGAGCTCTGTTACCTTGGCGAGGATGTCCTCGAATTTAGCTCCCGTCTCAACGATCATCTCGCCCTGCTGATTGGCGGATTCAACGGATTTCTGCATATTTGCAGAGGCTGTATCAACTTTTTCAATAAGATCGTCAATTGTGGATGCGATCTGCTCTGCAGATTCCTTGGTGGTCTCTGAAAGAGCTCTGATCTCATCGGCAACAACAGCGAAGCCTTTGCCCGCTTCTCCGGCTCTGGCGGCCTCGATGGAGGCGTTAAGAGCAAGAAGGTTGGTCTGGCCCGAAATACTGAGGATGGTCTTAACAATATCTTTTACAGTGCCTGCGGACTGCTGGAGGTTGCCGGTCATCTCGGCGGTCTCTGCGTTGATGGCTGAGGACTCCTCGGACTTGGTCCTCAGGTCTTTTACAAGTCTGTTACCGTCATTGATGTTCTCTGTAACCTCATCTGCATTCTTGCGCATAGCCCCTGCCTGGTCCGCGATATTATCAAGAGCCTCGGTGATATTGGAGTTCATCTCGGTCTGAGTCTGGATGGACTCTGCGGTAAGGGTGATGGACTGGGATATCTGCTCAGAGGCCTCGGCACTGGAGGTAACCTTCTCCGCCAGGGCTTCCATGGCTTCATTGGCATCCTCGAGCTTGGCTGCGATCTGATTGCCCACAGAGAGCATCATCTCCGCATCCTTTTGCTGCTGAACCGCTGCGGCCTGGATCTCTTCGACGGATTCCTTGTTGTGTCTGCCGTTAAGGCGCACATAGAAGATTGCCATCAGAGATAACAAAATAGCATATACCAGGTCGGTAAATACCATGTTCTGTCTGTCCGCGGGATCCGGATAATAGGCAAAAAACAGCGGAATATAAATGGCATTTATACCGATTACAATTCCCGAAACCACTACTGTAAGCGTAAGATCGGCATACAAAAGTGACAGTATAAGCAGTGCCGGTCCGAAGGCCCAAAGATAGGGAACGTGGATATTTCCCAGCATAACCACCAGATAACCGAAGCACATACAAATCATCAGAAAATATTTGCCCTTGGCACTTTTGCTGTACAACGCATAGCTTGCAATGGTGCCGACTATGGCCAGTACCTGAAGCACCGTCATGGAAATTGTGGTCATAAAGCCCACACGGCCTGCGCCGTACACATATGTGGATACAAGCTCAAAAACCTGAATGATCAGCGCAAATTTAAAGGCCAGATTATTTCTTTCATAGACATGTCTATCCGCCAGATTCATATCAGTGTTCTCCTTTACTTTAGTTTAATTATTAACTGTTTTTTGGCCACTTTTCAATTAAAAATTCGTAAATTTTGTATCAATTTACGGTTATATAATATTCTGAATATATGCAGATATCCGCTGTCTTGCTACAATATAATCAGAGCCGATGATATGATTTTTCAAAAAAGAGGAAATCTAAATGATAAATACTGTCAGAATAGGCGATATGGACTCTCTTTTCCGTATGATCTCAGAGCAGGAATACAGAGAGGACCTTGGAAGAAACAGAAATCTTTTCGTATACAGAGGGCAGCCCGATGCGGACTTTTCCCTGGTGACAAGCCTTATGCGCAACTGCAAGGACAAAAGGAAGGCCCTGGAGCCCTGCATTCTCCGGAACTTCACCAAATATGCCGCCATGGAGGAGCCCTCCATTGAAAGAAGCGTCTGGTGGCAGATGATCTTTGGCCAGCACCACGGCCTTCCCACAAGGCTTCTGGACTGGTCCTACTCTCCGCTGATTGGCCTTCACTTTTCCACTGCAGAGACCAACATGGACATGATGGATAAGCACGACAGCGTTGTCTGGAGAATCGACATCCATGAACTCCACGACCTTCTTCCGGATAAATATCTCCGGGAGGCGAAAAAAATGAATACCACAGTTTTTTCTGTGGACATGCTGGCGGATGTGTGCGACAGTCTTGAGCAGTATGATGAGGATATGGGTGATAAGGCCATGCTGATCTTAGAGCCCCCGTCTGTGGACCGAAGGATCGTCAATCAGTATTCCTTCTTCTCCGTAATTCCCAGCGACATGAATGACATTGAGGGCTTTTTGAACGCCAATACCCATAAGACCTACAAGTATGTCATCGCCAAGGAGCTTCGCTGGGCAGTGAGGGACATGCTGGATCATCAGAACATATCTGAAAGAATTGTATATCCGGGCCTTGACGGCTTGTCCAGATGGCTTGGAAGACACTATTTTGTCAAACAATAAAAGACCCAAAGGAGTTTCATTACACAAATGGCATTAGACAGAAAAAGAGTGCTGGAGCAGTTCGCCACCTACACAAGAAATTACGATCCAAAGGATCCCAAGATTGCTCTTAAGATAGCACACACCTACAGGGTTGCGGACCACTGTGAAAAGATTGCCCAGTCCCTGGGTTTATCCCCGGAGGAAGTGGATTTTGCCTGGCTTTCCGGGATGCTCCACGATATCGGCAGGTTCGAGCAGGTAAAAAGATACAACACCTTCATAGATTCCCAGTCCGTGGACCACGCGGAGTTCGGGGCAGATCTCCTTTTTAAGGAGGAGCGGCTCATAGAGGCTTTTTCCGATGACAGAACCGCAGATGCGATGCTGGAAAACGTCATCAGACAGCACAACAAGTACCGCATCAGAGAAGACATCACGGGAAAAGAGCTGGTTTTTTGCAATATCCTTCGAGATGCGGACAAGGTGGACATTCTGAAGGTCAACGTGGACACCCCCATGGAGGAGATCTACAACGTCTCCAAAGAGGAACTGGAAAATTCCGGGGTTACCCCCGCTGTCATGGAGCAGGTCAGGCAGCACATAGCTGTTTTCAGGGATGTGATGGAGACTCCCGCCGATCACCTGATAGGACATATCGCCCTGGCCTTTGAGCTGGTCTATCCCAAGAGCTGGGAGATAGCCAAGGCACAGGGATATCTGGAAAAAATGTACAGCTTCCCCACCAAGAATCAATCCATGAAGGAAGCTTTGGCCGAAACTCAAAGAGAGCTTGAAGCTTTTTATCGCTTGTTATCTGATATTAGAAATCGGAATACTTATCATAATATTCTTCAAAGGTAAGTCCCGCATCTTCGGGGTTAAAGTCCACATCCTTAGCATGGGCCTTCGCTTCGTCCTTATCGGAGAAAAAGAAGTAAGCGATGTTATGGACTTCCCACTCGTACACCATGTCATCGACGGTTCTGTAGTTTACCATGTCCCTGCCGTGGATAGGATGCTCATTTATAAGAGCCTGACAGATAATGGTCATGTCCTCAATGCTGTTGATATCATAGGAATCCCTTATCTTCCAGTGGTCCGGAGTGTAGATGGCGGTATACTGCCTGTCATCATAGGTGAAAGTATAGTTTTTTCCATCTGCACTTGAAAGCCCTATATCCTCAATGGAGGAAAGAAGCGGTACTATCTCAGGTTCTGAGGAGCTTTCAGATGCTGCTGCCTCAGCTTCCTGTTCAGCCAGTTCCTTCTGTATGCTCTCTTCCTCAAAGCCTGTGAGCCTCATAACTTCATCAAAAAATTCCTGTTCCTCTTCTCTTCTGTAATCAGTGGAATAGGAAAATTCTTTTCCGCCATCATATTTTACTTCGAATGAGAACTCAATCCTGGTGGCTGGACTCTCAGGGGGTATTTGCTTATGCTTATCCCTTCGGATTTGCGTATACATGCGGCTTGACTGCTCACAGGACAATTCAAAAATAGTCTCAAGAGCGGAAGGATCAATTTCTTTTTCTGAAAGTACTTTTTCCGAAAAATCCTCATAAGTAGCGCTGTATCCGGCACCTTTGGGAAAAATCCTGATAAATCTTGAAACCCGTTCTTCCCCTACATTGGCACTATATAGCTCCATGCTCTCAATATTCTCCGGAGTAAGGAATCCGGAAGCCTCCTCGGCCTTCTTTTCCTTAATTGAAGCGATAAGAAAAATAAGTACGATGACAGCCAGCACAATGGCCAGGTTCCGAAGCCCCTTTATTAATTTCTTAGGATCATACTCTTTGTATTCCATAGGCAATAATTATTTCTTAAAGAACACCTGCAGTGCATGATAAAGGTGAAGCTCCCAGGCCTTCATGTCGTGAACGCCGCCGGGGATAATGAAGAAATCATAGTTCTCGCCGGGCACAAGAAGGTCAGTCTTTTCAACAGCTTTTCCCATGATATCCTTGTGCTCCTCGAAAGCAATGTCCTTATCTCCGTTGCAGCAGAGCATGAACTTAAGGTCATAGCCCTGAGCCTTGCCATCAGCCAGAGTCTTGCAGATGCGCTCCACCTCTTTGTCGTGGTCACCGAAAGGTCCGCAGCATCCGGAGAATGGTCCGTAGTAAGCAAAAAGATCGAAGTTGTTGTAGAATGCTGCTCTGTAGGTGGTCATGGAGCCCAGTGAAAGTCCCGCGAAGGCTCTGTGGTCTCTGGTTGCAATGAGATTTTTCTCGGAAACATCTCCCTTGCTGTAGCCGGCGTACTTGCTCTCAACAGCAGGGATCAGATCATTACGAAGCTCAAATCTGAAATTCTCGCATCTTGACTCGTCGTTTGAATTCTTGTCATCTTCGTCGTGGTAAAAGGTTGGTGTAACAACGATAACCGGCTTGGACAGGCCCTGGGCGATCATGTTGTCAAGAATGGTTACGGTCTCAGGAAAGAGCTTCAGCCACCAGTCCTGTGTGTATCCGCCCCCGTGTAAAAGATAAAGAATGTCATATTTTTCATTCTCGTCATAGCCATAGGGAAGATAAACCCAGGCAGCCTTATGAAGGTCCCTGTTTTCATCATCATATGTCTTGGAATCATACTCCAAAAGCTCTACTGTCCCCTTTTTGTCAGTATCCTCAAGCATTGCCTGAGGCATTTCAAATACATACTCCATCTGTGTTTGCCTCCAACAAACGTTTTTACTTTTTTCTTTTTCTGTCAGCTCCAGGGAGTCTGCTATATAACAGCTAAACCCATTTGCGCTGCAGTAATCCTGTATTTCTGCGGCAAGTGCCTCATCCGTGGTGTACTCAAGAAGGTATATCTTTATCCCCATTTTTCCAAACTTCTCGATGTACTCCGTGAAATACTCATGGTCCTCAGCTTCGGCTCTTGTAAAGGAATTATCATCCCAATTCACCGCCGTAAAGACGCATTCCTGATTGATTCCCGTCACCACGTCGCTGCAGTTACCATATCTATCATAATAGTCATAAAGAAAGTTATCACCACCGTTTATTATGATTTTCTTCTTAGTGGCCTTCAGTGACTTCATGATATTGCAAAGCCCCTGGAAAATCCGCTCTTCCTTGTAGTTGTAGTAAACGTCACAGTTATCTACAAAAAAGCCGTCGATATCTTTTTCCAAAAGAGAAGGTGCCAGAATATTTAGAATAAACTCCTGCCACCTTGTATCTGAGACATCGATCCAGACCTCATCCTCCCAGTGCTCATACACTCCCAGGGAAAGGTCCTTGTAATCATCATAGTAATCCCGGAAATTCTCCAGGGAGCCCACATTGATGTAGCTGTAAACCCTGTGGCCTTCTTTTCTGAAGGCATCTATCTGTTCCTGACTGTAGTACTGAGCATCGATCACCACAGTATCATAGTCAGATAAAAAACTCATATCAGATGTGGAACCTATGAAAACGCCGTAGGTTCCGGGCTCTTCAGATGCGCTTCCACAGCCCGTCAGCAATATGAGCACCTGAAGAAATATTCCGCATAACAGTAATAGCTTGTTGTGATTTGCTCCCCATTTCATAATTTCTGCCTTACTCTCCGCTGCAAACCCTGTCTTTTCCCTGGTTCTTGGCAGTGTACATCAGCTCATCAACACGATTGATGGTCTGAAGAACACTTTCATCTGCATGGTGGCTTGTAACACCAACACTGATGGTAACAGGCCATTCGGATTTATTCTCCTTTTTTACCATAGAAGCTATGGTCTGAGCGATTTCCTCAACTTCCGAAAGAGTGCGATCTTGAACATAGATCATAAATTCCTCACCACCCCAGCGGCCGGCATGTACACCTTTAAGATCTGATATATACCGTGATAAACTTGCGGCCGTACAGCGAAGTATATTGTCGCCCTCAACATGACCACACTTGTCATTTATAAGCTTAAAATCATCCATGTCAAACATTATCAAATGCCAATCTGTAGCTTCGGTCTCATAGATAATTCGCTCAATTGCACCGCGGTTAAGCAGCCCTGTCAGTGCATCATGGGATGCCTTATAAAGAAGGTCGCTTAGCTGCGCATTTTTTTCCATAAGCTCATCTGTAATTGTATTGATAAAAATCGCCAACCTGGCTGTAATAGGCATGTTCTCCGGCTGCTGGATTCCATCGATATCAAGCTCCACCACTTCCCCGGCAGGGCCCTCTCTCATGGCCACTGTCACGATGGAAAGGTTGTTAAGAAGACTTGTGCCCTTGTAACGCTGAATCTCACCAAGAGCGCTAAAGCCCGTGGTTACCATGTGTTTGGAGATCTCTGCGATCTCCACATTCTCTTTTCCTCCCCAGAAAAGCTTGCGGCCCATACAGTTGATAATGCTGACCACCTGGGGCGCGAAATCCCGCACCAGACGGCAGGTCTCCTTGGTGTGCTCAATGATCCTTCTGGGATCTCCGTAGGTCAGTCTTATCTTGCTGCCCTGGGGGATATTGGTGGACATGACGATGGAACCGTCGGGATTCACGGACTTGGCGTGTCTTATATAGCCTGTGTTCTCGTTGGCCTCCACCTCCCAGGGAAATTCCAGGGCGTCATAGAAAAAGTTCCTGCCCTGCTTTATCTGAAGGTAATGATTGTAAACATCATAGGCGGGCTTGCCGTCCAGCTCGTAAACCACCGGTCCCTGGGACCTGGTTACTTCGATTGGGTATCCTATGGCCTTCCAGCCAAACATTCTGTTGGTCTGGATGTGAAGCTCGGGGCCGCAGTAAAAGACCGCGGCAGAGCCGTTCATACTAAGCTCATAGCCATCTGCAAACACAAAGGAAGGGTACGTCTCATCCCCCACCGCAACACCGCCAAAAATCTCAATATTCTCAGGCAGCTCATCTATTACTTTTCCCATATTCTCCAATGGCTGATAGGGAGCAGCGGTGATGATCTCGATTCCCTTAAGATCGGGCATATTCTTGGCATAGCTCAAAAGCCACTGGGAATCTATCTCGGCGCTTCGCTTGTAATAGGGCATGATCTCAACTCTCGTGCTCTTTTCCTCAAAAAACATAAGAGTGACCACCAGCTCCTCATCGCTCATGCGGCCCTCATAGATCTCTCCGGTGGAGCTGCAGCCGATAACGGGAGTTCCGGGCATCTCTGCGGCAAGGATTGCCCTGACTTCATCAAGACTCTCCCTCAATTCCTCATGATCATAGGGTATATAAACGTGAAAAAGGGCGGCGTGGCCATTGTTTTCAAGGTCACGCGCCCATTTTTTTATCGTATCTGAAAATTTATCATTATATGCTGTCTGAAGTAACTTCAACGTAGTATCTCCTAATACTTATACTGATGCTACTATTATAATCTATCTGACTATCTTTTCAAAGTCATCCTTTCCATGCTTGCATATAGGACAGATGAAATCATCGGGAAGCTCTTCTCCCACATACTCATAGCCGCAGATAGTGCAGCGCCATACGGTCTCTCCCTTGGGAGTTGTGCCCACAGCCTGGGGCTTTGGCTTGATATCGCTCTGGTAGAACTCATAGGTGCAGGAAGGAGCGTCGTCCAGCACCCTCATAGCAAGAGGCTCGCAGATAAAAAGAGTGTGGGATCCAAGATCCACTTCCTTTTCCACCTTGAGAGCAAAGGCAGCGTTGGTACCGCTGGTGATATAGGGCACGCCGTCCTCTGAGGTGTTATAGGTAAAAACTGATGTATCTGCAAATTTATCCACGTCTCTTCCGGACTGGAAGCCGAAGTGTTTAAAGAGGTCAAAGGTGGCCTTTTTGCTGATGACAGAGATATTGCATCTGCCGGTCTCTTTGATCATGTCGTGGGTGTAATTCGCCTTGTTTACAGCGATGGAAATCCTGTTTGGATCAGATGCCACCTGGATCGCAGTGTTGATGATGCAGCCGTTTTTCTTTTCACCCTGCACCGCAGTGCACACAAACAGTCCATAGGATAACTTGTACATTGCCTTCGTGTTCATCTCTGCCATGGTCCTACCTCCTTGAGTAGTGTTCGGTTTATCGTATGGTTATATTATAACTCATAAACCGAGAAGAGGCCTTACTTTTTCCATGACTCAGAGTCAACTTTTAACGAATCTTCGGTAACTTTACACTGGAGGAAAAGAACCTTTACTCCTGCCGCAACAGCCTCCTCAAAGGCCTTTGCAAATTCAGGATCCGTGGCGGTATTGGGCCTAACCTCCTCAATGCCCTCTCCCTGTATAACGAAGGCTATGACCGGCTTGTAGCCCTCCTCAATGGAATGGGTCAGCTCCCTAAGGTGCTTGGCGCCCCGCTCCGTGGGAGCATCGGGGAAATAGCCCACGCCATCCACAAACAGCGTGCAACCCTTCACTTCCATGAGATACTTCTCATCACCTTTTTCCATGTAAAAATCTATTCTGGAGTCCCCATACTTGTGCTCGGGCTTCACCAGATCGTACTTCTTTTGTGATAGGAGCCACTCCTTCACCACTATGTTCGGTGCCTGGGAATCAATGTTAATGATCTTCCCGTCCTTTTCTACAGCCACAAGATCATAAGGTGTCTTTCGCTCAGGATTGGCGGCCTTTTCCATGTATACTTTTGCCCCGGGAAGAAGGAGTTCTCTGCATCTTCCGGTGTTTTTTACATGAACCGCCAGCTCCTTGCCATCCACTTTTACAATGGCGATGAACCTGTTGGGCCGGGATATGAAGGTTGCGGGAGTGATGGCGTTATATTTCATAGTTGCACCTGCCTATAAAAACATCTGCTTGTCATTTAAAAATATACTTATATTTCCGACGCATTTGCATGATTACATCAAATACACGTTTCTTCACTTCTTCATCATAGATTGCAGCAGCATCGATGATAGTTTTTGCCGTCTTTTCATCATATGAAAAGTGAATGCACTGACCAAACAGTTTTTCTGATATTTCCAACTGTTCTTCAAAGGAATCACAGAAAGTTGCAGCTTTTACCTTATCTATATAAGTAAAACAGTCTCTGTCCAACGGGTAATCCATCTTTGTATCCGATAATAGTGCCGCACCATTATCAAATATCGGGCATAATCGAAATTCCTTTTTATCATTCATCATAACCGCTATATTATGTGTATGTCGGTCCTCATTAAGAAACAGCGCATCAATGGTCAAAATTTTGTTCATGTATAAACCAAAATTTTCAATTCCTGTCACTCGTTCAACCTGATAAACCAGTTGTCTTAACCTTTCTGAATGATCTTCAATACTGTAAATCATTTTATTAAGAGATTTTCCAAAAAACGTCTTAAAAAGACGCTCAAGTGTGATCAGCTTCCATCCCTCCGTAAAATCACAGCTCTTGCATCCGGGATAAATAATACCGTTGTACTCGATTTCTTCAAGTTCATAGCCTGCAAATTCATCCGCAGCAAGATCCGAGTGTTTAAGGAGGTTTGCCACAACATATTCAGACAGACCTTCATATCCCATGTTATCTGCTTTATACCATATGCCGTCTCTTTCAAATTTAAGCTGGTTGCCCTTTGAGGATTTTCTGTCTATGGTCTTTCTATCAGTATCAAATAAGCTGATCATCCCTATAATTCCTCTCAATCTTTATCCAAAAATCATCATCCGCCATTCGTCCATTTGTTTTTTCTATTATCATAATAGGGTCATAAAACGGAATGTCCAGCCGCTTAAGTTCTAGTTTTAGTTTGTCTCTGGTCTCCGGAATGCACCTTGATTCCAGAAACTCCTCATAGTCTTCATAAGAAGGTTCAGTATTGATTCCAAAAGCTCTGTAGAAGGGATTGGTAAAATAATTATGAATGCAGATTTTTCTTTCTAATTCATCAATATCGATTATCGTACACACAAAATCATGATACATGTACCAAAGTCTTAATCCATACTGCATTTTGGGAACTCTGAGAGACTCGGGATAATCATTCTTCTTTATCAAAAGATCCACCAACGGTACTATCGGTCCGGTTATCTGTTCATCGCTGCTCTCCCAGCGTTCAACAGTACGCTTGGATGTATTTACAAAAGAAGCAAATTCCTTCTGAGTCATTCCCAGAACACTTCTTATAAGCTTAATATCATTTCCTGAAATATAATCCGGTGTGACATATTCTCCCATATCTTCATAAATCTCCTTATAAAATAATTAAATCACATTTTTGTCGGTCAATCAACGCATTTTAGCCGACGAAAATGTGATTTAATTATCAGTTATTCTTTCTATTAACGATTATGATTCCGGCGGACACAAGAAACAAGGATACCGCGCTTACAACGCTAAAGGCCTCGGTCTGCTCTCCCAGAAAAAGAGCGGATAAGAGGACTCCCATTATGGGATTGATAAAGCCAAAGACCGATACTCTGCTGACGGGATTGTACTTAAGGAGCACTCCCCAGAGGGTATAGGCTCCTGCGGAGATAAATCCCATATACAAAAGGTTCCAGACGCAGCCTACGCTGTAAAAATGTAGACTTCCGCCGGTAATAAGTCCGATTAAAAGAAGCACCGCGCCTCCCAATGCAAACTGATAGCCGCTGAGGACAACGGGATTCTCACTTTTGGAAAAGATCTTGATGCTGCATCCGGACGCCGCATAAAACAGCGCTGCCATAAGCATTGCTCCCTCCCCCTGAAGGGTCATGGTTCCTTCCGTCAAGGCAGCTCCGCCCCCTAGAAAGAGGATGATTCCGATAAATCCCACAAGGCAGCCCAAAAGCTTTTTTACCGAGGGCTTCTCCAGCCTGAAGATAAAAATGGCGAAGAGGGGAGCCAGGAAATTACCGGAGGCGTTGATGATGGAGCCTCTTACTCCCGATGTGTGGGCCAGGGACATAAAAAAGAAAAAGTACTGGCCTATGGTCTGAAACAGCGCCAGCACCGCAATGCTCTTTATGGATTCCGGCTTTGGAATAAGGAGCTTTTTGGCCAGCGCCGAACCGAAGGCAATGGTCATAACTCCCGCCAGGACAAATCTCGCTCCCGCCAGCATCAGTCTGGAGGCGGTATCATCCGCAGGGATCCTGAAAAGTTCGTATGCTATCTTGATCGCCGGGGATGCACTCCCCCACAATACGCAGCAAAACAGCGCTGTCAGAAATACTATGGAAAGGTAGGTCCAGGGGCTCTTGGTTTTAGCGTTATCCATGTTCACCTCAAATATATTAAACATCAAAATTGTGAATATTAATTTGCATTTTTTAAAATTAGTGGTATTATACTTTGTCGGTAAATAAATAAGTTTTAGAGGAAATAAAGTTTCAAAGGAAGTAGTGTTATATGGAAATTATATTATTAAATATAGCAATCTTTTTAGCTATATACCTTTTACTCTGCGCAATATTTGCAAGATCCATGGGTCTTGTTAAGTGTATCGATCCACACGTTGCATATTTTAAAGAAAACCGCAGACATTTTCTTGATGGTTACAAGAAATGGAAATGTGAAGAATACACCATAAAATCTTTTGATGGTTATGAGCTTAGCACAACCTACATTCCTGCAGCCACTCCTTCAAAAAAATTCGTCATCCTGGTTCATTCATCAACTTATTGCAGGATCGGAGGAGTTAAATACTTTAACATATTCAGAAAAATGGGATATAACGGTATTCTCTTTGATCTTCGTGGCCATGGTGAAAACAAAAAAACTCCATCAACCTGGGGAATCAAGGAGAGCAAGGATCTTCTCAGTGTAATCGATGATACTGTTAATCGCTACGGAGATGATATCAAGATCGGCGTTCACGGTGAGTGCCTTGGGGGCGTAACCGCTCTTACCGCTCTGAAGTATCATCCTCATATCTCTTTTGTTATCGCTGACAGCTGCTATAACTCACTTTATTCACTCCTTTGCAAGCTTGCCCAGCAGATGGCACATGTATCACCTCAGCTTTTTGATCCGGCAGTAATCTTTTTTAAGTTTATGTTCGGATTCTCTTATAAAACGATTTTTACAAAAGACAGCCTTAAGGGCAATACAGTTCCTATATGCTTTATTCAGGGCGACAGCGACTGCGTTGTCCCTGTAGATGATACAATGGCACTTCAAAATGCAACTAAAGGCTATTCCGAAATCCACATATTTGAAGGCGCGGATCACACCCGAAACATCCTGGCTGATGAAGAACGCTATGAAAAAATAGTCAGGAATTTCCTGTACAAAGTAAAGTACATGGAAGTTGCAGCTTAAAAGCCTGCGGTCACCTGTACCGGATTACTCTGGGCGCCCTTCTCGTAATTGTTGTAGGTCCTGCAGACAATCACCGGATTGGTGGTTCCGCCGGGCACCTTCACATTAAAGGACTGGGTGGCCTTGGTTCTGTCCCACATCTGCAGCGGGCAGAAGGTCTTGCCGCCGTCATAGCTGTAGCTGAAGTATATTACAGGACTCTGCTTATCCGAGGTGGTCATCTCCACAAGAACGTTTCCGCTGGGGGTGTCATAACCAAGAACCTTGATGTCGCAGGTATCAGGGCCTGTCTCATCCTGATACAGAACTTTTCCGGGCTTTTTCACAGATGCATAGGAAAAAGAGGAATAGTCGGCCCCGGTCTTGGAGGATCTGAGTTTGTAATACTTGGCAATGGCTGTTGCATCTGCCACAGCAAGCTTGTTAACAAAGTCCGCACTTTTTATAAGAGAAGTGTCATATACATGATCAAGATAAGCATGTTCCAGGATTACACAGGGCATGCTCCTTGCAGCGCACTGTCTGATGATTCCGTAGTAGTCTGAACCGGAAGATCCAATCCTTGTTTTTACCCCCTTCTGATAAAGCCCAAGCTCGCTCCACTGGGCCTCTACAATGTTTCCAAAATTACAGCCGGCCACATAATAATCTCCGAAAGTTGATGTCCAGACCTCCGAGCCATAGAACTCATGGCCTGAGGATGCATTGAAATGAATGCTGAAAACAAAGTCTGCACCTACGCTCTTGGCAAACTCTGCCCTGTCCTCGAGAGACACCACAGTGTCCGTGGTTCTTGTGGTGTAAACTGTGATCCCATCATATTTTTCCAGCTCTGCCTTCAGGGCATTGGCCAGCCTTAAGGTCAGCTCCTTCTCAGATAAACCGTTGTACTGGGCTCCCAGATTCCTGTCTCCCGTGCCTCCATGGCCCGGATCTATGACAACCACCACATTTCTGGCTGCTGCCGCTTCAATTGTTGTTCCATGAAAACAGACTGCAAATGCAGCAAGAAATACTAAAATATAAGACAATACTTTTTTCATAATGCCCCCTTTAAATCATAATTCCATTATATCTTCAGGCCGGCACTTTAGCGCCTTTGCTAAAGCAATTATCTTTTCGAACGAAGCCTTGTTAATATCCTTATCTCTTATCTCATATTGCTGCAAAGTCCTAACGTTAACGCCGGAATCCTCAGCAAGTTCTCTCTGAGAAAGGCACAAACGTTTACGATATTCCTGAATCCTTGCAACCTGAGAACTGCCATAATTCATTCGGTTCTCAATCTCAATAAATGCCCTGTGCTCTGATACTGTATGAAAAGCAGGATAAAGCACTTCCAGATCAGAAAAAGATACCTTATTAAGTATATCAGAAAATCGGCAGCTCTTCTCCCACTGAACATAGGCCAGAATGTAACCATACCAGTACTCCGCCTCGGTATCATATTTGACAAGGGCCGGCGGCCACTTCCTATATTCTCCATAACATTTTTCCATTATTCTGTGGTGGAGCTCGGTTCCTGACATCCCACTGACCACTGCAGGATCACCTTTTTCAAACCTTGCAGCCAAGCCACTTATAGTAAACATCTTAAACAATTCATCCAAAGTGATCTCAGGAGTCACAAGCGCAGTATACTCCGTAAGTTCACCAAGGTTATGCATTGCATCATCCAGATATAATCTTGAATATGCCGGAGTCATCATCGATTATCTCCTTTCTCATGATATCACTCAGATATAATCCGGTTCTGTCCTCTTTTTCCAATAGTTCCTGGAATGCAGTTCTCGCCGCACGATCCCTGGCCATTCGTTTTGGATAATACTCATTACCATCCACCGGATATGAACAAGTGAAACTGATAGATGAAAAAGCGCTTTTACTTCTGAGCATAACCTGCAATCCCAAGTCACCGTATTTCATGGCATGAGATAGCTGTTGCAAGGTTATGGAATTACTTAGAAAAGCTCTGGAAAAAGAAAAGTAAGAATCATCCGCACGATAGCCTACGATCACATCGGCGTTTTCTATATCAGGAAGAAAATGTGTAATGACATATTCTAGTCCACGTTTCTCCACCGGACTGGTTACTCTGACTACGCGATTATTCATTAAAAGCGCAAGCCAGTTGAGAATATGGTAATCACCATTGTTAAGATAAATTATATTCAAAGAGTCGGTATCTAATTCATATTCATTTACAAAGCCTCCTGCAATGCCGGTTGCAGCCCATTCCCCGGCAAGCTCTATATCTTCTGTGCAATAAAAGCCACTGCCATAGTCGTTATCCGGTCTGCCTACGCCATATGAAGGCTTGTCAACTATTATGTTTGAGCCATGAAAAATAACCATATATCACCCCTATACTTCTGTGGAAGTATAATAATTATACTTCCACAGAAGTATATCGTCAATGTATGACTAACGCTCAGATGCTGTTTTGTCCGTACACTTCTATCTGAGTCAGTGCAGGGAACGGGCTTGGGTCATCTGCTTTGATGAGATTCCCCAGTTTCAGCCGGGTTATGCTTTCTCTGGAAATCTTGAACACGTGCGGCTCAGCGACCTTTCTATCCATATGGACAGTTTCGCTCGTGCCATCGGAGAAAGTGAAGGTAGCCTCTACCCACCAATTGTCATGCGGAAAATCCGCTCTGGTGTACAGCCTGATCTCATCAAAGCTCACGGGTCTTCCGAAGTCCAAAGTAAACTCCGCATCGTCCTGCCTGTTGATGCCCCAGGACTCATAGGGCCACTCGCCGTGGGAAAGGGTTGCGATGCAGCCGTCGATGGCATTTCTTGCAGCAAAGACCGCTTCTCCTCTGGTCTCCACATTGGCGCTGGCATGTGGATATACTCCGCTTACTTCGTGCTGGTCGAAGGGATTGAGTGCCAGATTTCTGTATGAATTTATCTCGAAGTCATGGGCCTTCCTGATGGTGACAACGTGGCGGTTACCGAAGAATGCCAGCGGGTTGTAGCTCGTTTTTTTCTCATAAAAAGGCACTGTGAACAGAACCGTCTCATGCGTGATATATACGAAGGCCTCATCCACTGCGGCGTCCACCTTGGCCACATAGAAAGCATCCGGTGTCAGCCCCGAAAATTCGATGATGTCGCCTTTTCTGTATTCTCCGTCCCAGGCAAGGACTGCTTCTTCTGCGCCTGCTGCCTCTGCCTTGGGGATATGGTCCCAATCGTTATAAACTGAAATTTTCATGATTCATCCTCGCATCTTTTTTAATACCTGAACACCTCAGCCACCGGCACTTCACTGTCACCACTTTTCAGACGGCTATTCTTTATCCGATCTTTACTTTTTTACCTTCAAAGGCAAATCCATAGTGATGAATGTTCTTCTTGTCTATTCCTCTTTTAAGCAGCTGGGCGTCATATTTTTTCTCTTTTATCTGTTCCAAAGCCTTTTTAACAGTATCATCAAGAGTTGCCTCATCATCAGGATCATGCACTTTAAACTCAAGGACATAAGCAGGTGCCCCCGCCTTCTTAGGTTCCAGGCAGACATCATATCTTCCAAAGCCGCTCTCCCTGTTGGAAGTTATATAATACTCAGAAGCCAGTTCCACAATAAGCCCCAATACAAATCCGTGGTAGAACCTCTCCGGCTGTGTCATGTCTGATGGCCTGTTTCCGGTGTCAAAGCTTGAAAAAGTGTTAAGCGCAACGTCATTCATATAGTAGTTCATGTACTTAACATCATTCTGAAGAAGCGCCTTGATAAAATCATTGTATCTGATATCGTCACCCTCAAACCACCTTTTGATCATATCCTCAAAGGTATGCCTTACCTCAAGATTGGTGAGGGAAACCAGCATTTTTTTACGAACCCCGAGGCTTTCCTCCAAGGGTTTTTCCGCCTTTAGATAGCCTGCCGCCAAAAGAAGGCTGAAGATTCCCGATTCATTCCTGTCTATGAGGTTAAGCACTATCTCATCATCAATAAGTGCCGGCACTGCTTCGCCGTTTAAAAGGCTTTCCATAGCTTTTTTCACATCAACGCTGCCTTGCCTGATGAGCTTCTCCACTATGGAATTCTCACTTGTGTTGGCCCAGTAATTGTCAAGTACCCCCACATCAAGGTACTGTGTCACAGACCATGGATTATAGATCTCCGATGCAGAGCCGATTCTGAAGCCATCGTACCACTCTTTTACATCGGCAAATCTGTCCATCCGGCCATATACCGAAAGAGCCTCTTTTACCTCAGCTTCCGTGAAACCAAAATCCGTATCATATTTAGCTCCGGTCAGAGTATCAACCTTGAGATTATTAAGATCCGAGAAAATTGATTCCTTGCTGATTCTGGTAATTCCGGTAAGAATCGCCCTTTCCAGATACCTATTGGTCTTAAATGTGGCGTTGAAAAGATTCCTGATGAAACCGGTCATCTTATCCCAGAAGCCGTCTGCGTAAGCCTCGTGAATAGGCGTATCATATTCATCAAGAAAAATGAGCACTTTCCTTCCGTAGTATTTACTCATAAGTTCGCAGAGGAACTTAATCGAAGAAGCAGCTGTTGCGTCGTTCATATCGTAACCGACCATATTCCAGAACTGCCTGTCCATGTCCGTAACAAAATCTGCACTTATAAGGTTATCGTTATTGCGATACAGAGAGACTATTTCCTGTATGATCTGTTGCCTGGCAGTCTCATAGTCAGTTCCCTTCACTGAGGCAAAACTGATAAAAAGCACCGGGAACTGCCCCTGGAGGCTTCGATAGTTACTAACATTCCAAATATTAAGCTTGTAAAAGAGCTCTGCGCTGTTCTCATGTTTGTTGGAAAAAAAGTAATCCAGCATGCTCATGTTAAGTGTCTTGCCAAATCTTCTCGGTCTGGTGATAAGAGTTACCACATCAGCACTTTCCCACCATTTCCTGATAAACAGAGTCTTATCGATATAGAAAAAACCGTTCTCTATTATGGCTGCAAAGTCCTGATTTCCTATGGATATTTCCGGATGCCCGATTGTATTCCCATTGCTGCCATCCATAAGAACTCTCTCAAGTGCCTCAATAGTCTCTATCCGCGGGGATGCAATTTTTCCCCCGATTACCTTCTGAACTGTGCTGAGCGGAAGCCCTGACATGCTTGCGATGGCTTCATATGTAAGCTTTCGCTGAGTCTTTTTTTTCTTTAATTGATCAATTCTCTCATTGGCCATATCAATCTCTCCGTCATAATTGCAATTTGATGCAAGAAAATAGCAATATATTGCTATTTATCTGATATAAATATAGCATTATATTGCTATTTTTTCCATTGTAAAATTGCAATTTCACCTTATTTCTTGGAAAGAGCCTCGTGGATAGCCTTGGCGATAACCTCACTCATCCACCACTCCTGTCACCGCATCCGCATTGTTTTCCCGTTTCAGTGCAGCGCCCGGCCTCTTTTATCATGTCGTGGGTGTAGTTGGCCTTGTTTACAGCAATTGAGATGGTGTTGGGATCCGATGCAACCTGGATCGCAGTGTTGATGATGCAGCCATTTTTCTTGTCTCCAAAGGCCGCGGTGCAGACAAAAAGGCCGTAGGATAACTTGTACATTGCTTTCGTGTTCATCTCTGACAAAGGGGTCCTCCTTCTTATGAGTTCATTCATGTTTTTAATACTTCTTTAGCTTACCTTTTGCTGTGTAGTAGACCACAACATTGTCAACTATTATGTTTGAGCCATGAAAAATAACCATATATCGTCAATGACTGCTTGGATGAGGCATATACTGATACAGATTCATGGCAAGGGCATTGATAGGCATGGTCTGAAGCCATATCTTACCGGGGCCTGTAACAACTGTGTTAAACAGACCTTCTCCGCCAAGGACCACATTGGCAAGCCCCTTTACAGTTTCGATCTGCATACTGCAGCTGGCTTCCATTGCTGCTACGTAGCCACTGTCTATAACCATCTGTTCACCGGCAGCAAGAGTCCTCTCCTGCACCGCTCCGTCTATCTCAAGAAATACATAGCCCTGTCCGGAAAACTTCTGCATCAAAAATCCTTCGCCGCCAAAGAAGCCTGCGCCGGCTCTGTGCTGCAGGAAAATATCCATGTCTACACTCTCATCGGATGCAAGGAAGGATGTCTTCTGTGCAATAATAGGCATTGCTCCAACGTTAAAAGCGATAATATCGCCGGGAGAATGCTTTGCCAGTGTCAGCTCACCTGCCTGCTCAGCAATATAGTGGTTAAGTGCAATTGACTCACCCACCAGAGCCTTCTTAAAAATTCCTCCAAGTCCTCCGGTCTTGGTCTCCATCCTGATTCCTCTGGACATCCACGCCATAGCACCGCTCTGGCACTTAATAGCTTCTCCCTGCTCCATGCGAAGAGAAAGCACTGTAAACGGTTGACTGCTTATCTGGTATTGCATGACTTTTTACCTCCTTAATCACATTGTTCCGCACTTACACTATATTTCAAAAAGAAATCTCTTTATCTGTTTTAATGACTTCTTTACCTCGTTTATCCGCATTTTATCGCCATTGTGGAAATCATTTCCTTCGATCAGTTCATCCAAACGTTTAAAACAATGATCTATTCTTTCTATCGCATCCGTGACAGCGGTATTCTTGTCCGGAGACTTAATCGTATCTTCTGAAAAATAACAGCTGCTTAACTTTTCAATAGAGTAAAAAACATTATCCGAAGTGTTCTTTTTGTTAAAATTGGCCAACGCTCTCTTGGCGCCTGATAAAGTATAAGTTTCCTCAAGCCTTATCACATCCTTGTTTCGATTGAACACTCCTTTATTCCCCCGAAACATAACACTACCATCAAAAACATCCAGGCATCTTATAACATAGCCCATCTCAATCAATAGTTCTTCATCACTCTTTTTCTTCACCTTGTTATATACTCCGTTTTACTTATTATTTCTTCCCTAAAGGTCCCTTGTAACTTGCTATGCCACCGATGCTCACAGCATTCTTGTAACCCAACATCTTCATCTTGCTGACTGCCTTCTTACTTCTTGTCCCCCTCAGGCAATAAACAAAAATCTGCTTGTCGTGATCCGGAACGATGTTCTCAACTTCTAGAATATCATCTAATGGGATATTGATGCTGCCCGGGATGTAACCTTCTGCGTATTCTTCCTTGGTGCGGACATCGAGAAGGATTGCGTCAGGGAGGGAGCGGTATTTTACTAGTTCATCGTTGATGTTGGTTGATTTGAAAATGTTAAGGAAGGTCATAAAGGTTCTTTTCCTCTTTTGTGATGGTTGATGGAACCTATTTATTGAAGAATTGCATGCAATGTTTTTATGTGTGTCGTGCGAAAGTGCTGCTGTTTACTGGCTTTGAGGCAGATTGGGGTCAGACCCCACTTTTTAATTTAATTATTTTAGATAAAGTTTGTATTATCCTTTTTTTCATTGTTATTAGCACTATTGCTAATATCCCTATCAAGCTTAACCTAATAATCACATTCTTATAACTAGCTAATATTACAAATCCCAATATTATAAATGTTATTGTTATAGCAAGGATCCTTTTGATATCATAAGGGTAATTACCATTACAATAATCTTTACACGTTTTCAGCATTATTATGTAATGTGAAATAGCATAAACAATATAACAAGCAAGAGTAGTATATCCAGCAGCCAAATATCCATATTTTTGCACAAATATATAATTCAGAAAAATATTTAGTATTGCCCCTACTGTACTGGCAACCGCTATTGCCGTAGTTTTTTCATAATAGAATGCAAATTTAGCAAATAAGTCATATGAATACATAAAATATACACTCATAGCAATTGGAGGAATAACCAAGACAGCCTCATGATATGAACTTGGTGCAAATACAGCTATTATCTCCGGTGCAAAAATCATAAGAACTATATTTACCGAAGCGACAAAAATTAGCGTTGAATATGCTATGGGCCCAATTTCTTTTCCCTTGTTTTCTTTAATCTTCTTATACATCCAGGGATTAATTGTCTGCATAAGCGCATTATTAAACATTGTCATAATCAATGATACAGAGTAGGCGAGGTTGTAAATACCAGCTTGGCTATCTCCTTCCATTTTCTGTATCATTATTCTATCCGCACTATTTAAAACTGTCTGAGACAAATAATGCGGAATCAAAGGCAGGTTATATGATATCGCATATAACCAATATTTTTTTGAGAAAAAAGAGGTTCCTTCCTTTAGCTTAGCAATAATAATCCAGCCAAATGACAAAAAATCAGCAATCGCCCATCCTATGATTCTTGCCGTTGCCTTATCTTTTGATGCCAAGACTAGTCCAATTTCAATAATAGATCTAAGTAAAGCTGAAACAAGTGTTACACTTACTAAAACTTTATATGCATATTTAGCTCTCTGTTCATTTGCCCAAAAACAAAAAATTGCATTTGCCCAGATAATAACAAACATCATTACTATGTGAATGGTGGTTAATGAAAAAATACTATTCCAAAAAGCCCTAAAAGCTTGATATATAAAGAACCAAGCCAGCAAAAGAACAGTTGTTAAACCTATCAGAGCATTTGAAAAACTATTTTTTTCTTCTTCAAACTTTACAATTCCTTGTACATGAATTCCTCCTGATAATGATAAAGCTACAATAATAGACAGAATGCCATACCAGGAATTAAACACTCCAAACTGCCCATATTCACTTGTTGTCATTATACGAGTGAATATAGGTGTTGTAATCATCGAAATTCCTTTTTGAAAAAACGAACATAGCAAAAAGAAAAACGATGCTTTTATCTGCACAGGCATCAATTTATACTTAGCTAATACGTCTCTTATCATTATTTCATATCTCTTATGGGAATTCGAATATCAATTATGGTTCGCCAAAACAAACGTCTCCGGGATGGGTCTGATAATGCTTGTACGATTTTTTCAAATCCACAAAATATGCATGACGCGTCCCCCGTTCTTCCTCAGGTGGTAGTTCCATGTATTTGTCAAATTGATAAGATAAATATTTATCATATTCTTTGGGACAAATCATTTTTGAATCTTCAAAAGGTAACTCAATTGTCTCCTTGAACCAATCTGTTGGAAAAGATAGAGCCTTGCCATCATACAGGTCCCATGTATAGCCAGTATACTGTGATTCATAGAATGGCCTCTGCTCCATTGCTTCATACATTCTTTTAGTAAATGCATCTATATTCTTTATCTTTATAATTATTCTCAAAATCCTTTTTATACCGCGTTTCAGCGGACTTTTACTTAGTAAAAGCCCCGCCCTTCTTAGCTTATTCAAACTTATGTTATATTTGAGTTTTCTAAAATACTTTTTTCTTTCTTTAGTATCACATGGCACACCAGCAATTGGCATTACATCAACATAAACGCCTTCAAACAATTCCGGAATATTACGATACCCCTGTTCAACAACA
Source organism: Butyrivibrio sp. MC2021 (assembly GCF_000621605.1). Taxonomy (GTDB): domain Bacteria; phylum Bacillota; class Clostridia; order Lachnospirales; family Lachnospiraceae; genus Butyrivibrio. Next base: position 1,213,234 of record NZ_JHXX01000001.1, read on the forward strand.
GTTGTTCTTATATCTACTATCTTTATGAACACGTTTGGATACATTACTTCAAAATCAGAATCATAAACCACATAATAATATGGCAATTCTTTTTTACACATCTCCTTAAAACGATAAAAATCCTCAATAGGAACCGCAATGTCCATATCATCGTCCCAAGGAATAAACCCTTCATGCCTTACAGCCCCCAAGCATGTTCCACCTATAGCAAAGTAATTAATCTCATTTTTAATGCATATGTCCCTAACAACTTTATATATTTCTAGTATAGCCTCTTGAATTTCAGTCATATAACACCTCGCGTTGTAATATATTACTCATAGTCTCAGGGCTTATCTTTTATTTGTTTATAGACCACATATGCATAGTTGTAAGCAAAAAAATCCATCTTCATTTTCGTTTGCTAGCTGAATACATTACCATAATGACAATATTCAAACTAAAAAATCTAGATAAGCTTTGTATACAACTCATATATTTTTTCTGTATTACTTGTTTGAGTAAATCTCTCATTCGCTATCTTATGTAGCCTATTTCCTTTCTCCATTGCCTCATTTTTATCCATAATAAAAAATTTCATCAACGAAGCGAGCTTTGAATAATCTCCATACCTATAATAAAAAGCCTCATTTCCGAGTATCTCTTTGTTTGCCCCAGAGTCTGTAGCTATAACTCCCATCTTCGCATACATATATTCTACTGTTACTCTGCCAAAAGCCTCGCACTTAGATGACATTATCCCTACATCCATTGTTTCCAACTCCGTGGGTATGTCAGATACATATCCTCGGAATACTACAATGTCGTTTAAGTCATGATCTACAACATACTTTTTTAATTGTTCACTATACTTTTTTTCCCCATCTCCAAATAAGTATACCTTAAATAGTGTGCCATATTTTTCTACTAATTCAGCAGTTGCTTTTATTACATCAAACTGGCCTTTTCCCTCTGTCATCGTCCCAACACAACAGAAATTAACTAATGAATGATTTTTCTTAATAACACTAAATTCTTGAATTCCATCATATATCATTTCTATTCTGAGTCTTGGAAAATCATAATTATAATGTTCTCTAACCGCATTAGAAATCGCTATTAAACAGTCCGCTCTACTATACATTTTTGATACGTAACTTTTTGAATTCAAATATTTTAAATTATAATCATTTTCTCCAAACTCTCTCAAATGCCATACACAAGGTTTTTTTAACTTTGTTGCAATTGTAACTCCTATATCAACCAAACTTGAATTATTATGTATAATATCTGGATTAAATGTCTTTATTTTTTTTTGTATCATAAATACACTTAATGGATTCCACATGGTTCTTAAAACCCTTTTGATTCCATTCCACCTTCTAGCTCTCCATGGCATAAACCAAAAATTATAAACTTCTATTCCTAGGCTTTGAGCTTCTTTCAAAATTTCTCCATCGTTTGGACATATGATCATAACCTCGCAACCAAATTGCCGCTTTAAATCCGTTGCCAAATACAACAACGCCAAATTGGCACCATATAGAGCAGAATAATGTGTTAAAAAAACAATTTTCATTTAATCCTCAATATTCACCCAAATAAAATTAGACACTAGATTTTTACTATACATTGTATTTTTCGTGCTTTATATCATCATACGATATCCCCATAAATAATCTTAGAAAGCACGAAACATATATTACTAAAAAAAACATGCTATATCCTGCAGCCTCATTCATAAGACATAATCCCCACCATATTATGCAAGATACTGCAGCCTTCCAATTTTTACCAAATGTCCCCTTAGTAATCCCAATTATTAGTAACACAATTGGGATAAATCCTACTATTCCAAAGTGAATAACATAATTTAACAATCCATACCATGATAAAATATCTCTACTATATCCATTCCCCCATGGCCACCCTCTTTCAAGCCACGATATTGCTGCCTTGAGATTACTCTGTCTACCGTGAGCATAATGTACAATTTTATCATTCATTACTCCGTACATCATAATGGTTATTACAACCAAAGAAAGTAATCCAAACAAAACTCCTCTTTGGGATTTATTTAATAGTTTTACAGCTATCATACATGCCAAAATAAGAAATCCCATAGCAGAAAAGGTTGATATTACAGCCAGTATAAGAAAAAAAACTCTCTTTTCATGGCCTTTTTCCATATACATATACCAAAAAATAGCGAAATTTAGATATATCTGGTACACCCCAACTTCTCTAAAAAAGCCATTGCATGCCATTACTTTATATCCCAGCATTCGTCTAGTAAAATCCCATCTATAATAAAATCCGCAATAACAACCATATATGGATTTTTTAGCCACCGATCCATTAAACCCTGCGACTTTAACTATCTTGGGCTCTACTCCAGATACTCCCATGTCGAAAAGCACGTAACAGAACAGATAAAAAATAGCCATAAAGAAAACTATAGTGCACAAATATGAAAGGAAATCTATCTTTTGGTCATAACACCATACAATAAAAGTGCTTACAGCAAAAAACCTAATGAGCAAGGCTATCAAATATAGATACTCTGTATTTTTTAGGTTATATAAAGATACTAATAAAAGTATAGATGATAAAAAACCATTACATTCAAATATCATTAGTATTTTTTCTTTAGACAAAAAAAACATCGACATTAGCATCAATATATCTGCTATTATTTCAATCTCATGATCTAGTTGAATGAATACATAAGTATATATAGAATCAGAGGTATATAGAATTAACAATAGAACTAAATATACATATATTTTTTTTAATGAAAATCTAATTCTCACCAATATTTCTCCGTTGCCTTGTTCTTAAATACAATCGATAAAATAATTGATTCTTCTTTAACAATAGTTCAACCATTCTTATCTTTCGACGCAAATATTTCCTATGGTAGATATGATTTTTCTTCTGTATTACCTTCCATTCCTCAGCTATTTTTTTGCTATTATTTTGAGAAACGCCACTCATGTCAAAACAAGCAATGATTTGCTTTATTCGTTTAAATCTTACTCCATCCAAATACATCCTTAAAAATTGATCATATTCTGCAGCATATTTATACCTAGTATCAAACATGTATTTGACTAATATATCCTTTTTACAAAAAAGTGCTTGATGAATAAACGGAGCCTTGTAATAAATTACATCTATAGGGTAAGACTTTTTTATGTACTTAACATCAATCAAACAATTAACAGTATCGCCATATATACATTGACCCCCCTCATCATAGTAATTATCAAACACTTCCTGCAATGTTGTATTTGAATAAAAGCAATCATTAGCATTCATAAAAATGACCCACTCGCCTATAGCCATTTTTATACCCTTATTCATTGCGTCATAAATTCCGTTATCTTCTTCAGACAACACCCGAAACGATATACCTTTTTTCTCGAATAATTTTTTGTATCTTTCTGTAATTAGTAAAGTATCGTCAGTTGACGCCCCATCTATTATTATGTATTCAAAACACGCGTATGTCTGATAAAAAATGGATTCTATCGTCTTTTCTATCGTTTTTTCTGCATTCTTTGAAACAGTAATAATCGAAATAAGATCACTATTATTCATACGTTGAGTTCCCAATACCGACATTTCAATTATAATTACATTTGTATTCGTATACGTTTTTGCATTAATGGCCTAATATATGCATGAAGCACTCTTATCACAAACAACTTTGCCAGATTGTTAGTTCCTGTAGCTTTATTGTTTTCTTTTTCTTTTTTGCCACCAAAGAACATATATCGCCTTAGCCACTCATCATAAAATGGATGATTAAGCGCCCCACCATTCCAGGGTCGATCCGATTTAAAGCTCGTAGAAAAATGTACTATTACAGGATCTGAAGTGGCATCCTCAACGACATTTTTACAAAAGTAACTATCTGGCTTTCTATAAAACATCATTTCTTCATATGTAAAATCGTACAGATAGGTCATAACATTATATTTCAATGGAAGTTCATATACTTTACCATGAAATATTGCGTTAATAATTCCTTGATCGCCTTGGAAAATTTTATTTTGATTACTTATCAAGTGATATATCTGTTCTTCTATTTTTTCGTTTTTCCATTTAAAAACGTCAATCAATAGTACTCCAGAATTAATAAATGTATCGCCCTTAGCTATGCCAAATACTCTTTTATTTAACACACTAAAAGCATCCTTTATCCCACCAATAGTAAAGGGTGCTATATCCGTTTCAAATAATTCTTTCAGCGAATTCTTTATTAACGTATCACAATCTAAATAAAGAACTTTATTTACATAATCCGGCAACATTCTACCTATAAAAAGCCTTGCATAAGCAGCTATGGATCCTCTATCAAGGTTTAAATTATAGTGAAGTCCCTTAAGAATATTTTGAGCATCAATAAAAAGAACCATATTCCTACCCGAACACAGTTCCACTATCTTTTGTTTATTTTGCTGCGTAATACCACAATCAAGTATGAAAATAATTGCATCAGAATTATAGTCATTAAATGACATAATCGAAACACACATTACATCTACAAATTTATCATCTGAAGCATACGCAATATACAAACCAACCCCCAGTATTATTTCTTATGATTCCAGCAACGCTAAATACTTATTTAGCATAGTACCAATGTATTCCATCTAATATACCTGATTTAAATGATTTTAAATATTTTCTTTTTTCGTCAAACAGAAAAATGATTTTAAACAATTTTCTCCCCAGCTCAAATACTCCATATTTTTTTGAATGCATTAGGCCATTATATATCCCGGCTCTAGCCTGATGATAATATCTAAAAGGCTCAGCAACTCCATAATACAGCTTTCTAGTCCCCAAACTGATGCTCTTCCTTTTTCCAGGGCAATGATATATTGCTGCCCCCAAACATTGTACGATGGAATATCCATGTTCAATCAAACGATAATCATAATCTACATCTAACCCATCTAAAAAAAATCCTTCATTAAAACCACCAATAGCTATATATGCATTAACATTGATCAAGTTTCCTGATAGCATAAGCCATCTTTTCTTTTTGGTTCCATGAATGGGAAGTAATTTTCTATTATCGTAAATATGTTGTGGTCCTATTATCCCTATCTTTTTTGTTTTATTTTTTTCTATCACATTCTTATATTCTCTAAGAATATTGTTAGCGATTTTGCTATCTTGATCGAATATAAGGCACCAATCCATTTTCAATGAGCAAATAATCTGCATCCCCATATTTATTGCCTTCGCCAACCCCGCATTTCTATAATTTGGTATATAAACAAAATCAATACTCTGCGAGTTAAATGAATCAATCAGCTTTTTGTTTGAAAAATCCGAATTATCTATAATAACAAGCTTATCCGCCCCCCGAGCATTGAGAAAAATGCTTTTCACCATATCTTCTGACGGATTATATAAAACTGATATCATTCCAATTTTTATGTCAGCAAAAACCATTTAGAGCACCTTATTTCTAACAATCCATAACACTATCTTGCAGATATTTCTGCGCATTTGTGAACCCATATTACAAATTGACCAACAGTTAGCGCTACATTTTTCACACATTCTAACAATGCTTTTTCCCTGATCAGAATTCATAATTTCAGTCCATGACATATTGTTTAAATTTCCCATAATCATATCCTTCGGAAAATCGTTGCAGGGCATAACATCACCATATGCACTTACAAAAAAGCTTGATCTGCCAGCATCGCATGTTAAGGGTTTTTTGACATTTAAAACATACTTAATAGCCCCATCTGTAAAGTATGCTCTTGCCCATTTTCGCGGATTATTTGTTTCTAAGTATCCTCGTTTGAGTTTCTCCAACTCATTAACTATATTATCCTGATTATTAATTACATTATCGGCCTTATTAAAAAATGATGAGTTTTGAACTACTGAAAACCCAAATTCTAACCCATGATTTTCTGCCCATTCAAACATCGGAATGAGTTCCGTATAATTTCTGTCCTGAATACAAAAACCTATCCCTAAATCATGTTTTCCCCGTATTTTTATCAACTTGTCTATTGTATCCATAGCATGATCATAAATATCAGGTACCCCTCTTATTTCATTATGCGTTTTCTCACTTCCATCTATGCTTATCCTTACACCAACACCTGGAAATTCTGCACATACTTCGCATATTCTTTCTGTGTAATATCCATTTGTATTTATAAGTATTCGGTCAGTTTTGCCTTGCAGCTTTTTTAATACTTCTTCAATATCATTTCGTAAAAATGGCTCACCACCTGTCAATGTTGTACTCTTCATTTTGGGAAGCTTATCGATTAACGCAGGTGAAAATTCATCCTCTGGCTTTGTAGGATTCAAATGGCAATTGCACATTTGACACTTAGCATTGCACCGCTTTGTTAGAATTAAAGAAATATAAGGCTTTTTACCCATACTCAATTAGTTTTCCCTCTTGTTTTATTAGTAATTGGGTATTAGTAGATATTTAACAATACTCTGAAATACTCAATAGTTTTTAAAAGGCCAACATCCAATTCCGTTTTCGGCTCCCAATCCAATTCTTTCTTAGCTAAATCAATCACCGGTTTTCTCTGCATCGGATCATCCTGCGGAAGTGGTTTGAATACTATCTTGGAGTCAGAACCGGCAAGCTTTATTACCAATTCCGCAAGCTCTAACATAGTGAATTCGCCCGGATTACCAATGTTTACAGGGCCGGTAAAGCCGTCACGGCTTTCCATCATCTTTACCATTCCATCAATGAGGTCATCCACATAGCAGAAGCTTCTGGTCTGCTTTCCATCACCATAAATAGTGATGTCTTCTCCTTTGAGCGCCTGAACAATAAAATTGGAAACCACTCTTCCGTCATAGGCGCTCATTCTGGGGCCATAGGTGTTAAATATCCTGATGACCTTGATGTCAACACCATGCTGTCTGTGATAGTCAAAAAACAGCGTTTCAGCCATTCTTTTTCCTTCGTCATAACAAGACCTTGGTCCTATGGGATTAACACAACCTCTATAGGTTTCAGGCTGTGGGTGGACCTCAGGATCACCATAAACTTCACTGGTACTGGCCTGAAGAATCCTTGCATGACACCTTTTTGCCAAGCCCAATGTATGCAACGCTCCCATAACAGAAGTTTTTCCGGTTGCTATAGGATCATGCTGATAGTGGATAGGGCTTGCAGGACAAGCCAGATTGTAGATCTGATCTACCTCTACATAGAGAGGCTGCGTAATATCATGTCTGATGAACTCAAAATAATTGTTATCCATCAAATGCCTGATGTTATCTTTACTTCCAGTAAAAAGATTATCTGCACATATAACATCATTTCCCTGGTCAAGGAGTTTTTCGCAAAGATGCGAACCCAAAAATCCGGCACCGCCGGTAACAAGAATGCGCTTTCGCTGCATGACATGCCCCTTTCAATACAAAAGCTTCCCAACCAATTAATGATTGGGAAGCTATATTTTCATAGCGTTATGTTATGCTTTTCTCCCCAACGTATACCGAAACTATAATATTCGGGCTACCAATACTTTCTCCCATACCTTTTTTGTTACTTAATACGCGCCATCCCCTGCTGTCAGCGCTCTAAACGTCATAATGATTAGTCCAATGTCTGTCGCGATACTCCTCTTTTCCAGATACTTCTGATCAAGCTCCATCCATTCATCAAATGGGACTTCGGTGCGTCCCATAACCTGCCAGTAGCAGGTAAGTCCGGGCTTAACCAAATGTCTTGTCATCTGGAAAGGTGTCATCTGGTCTGTCTCATATACAGGAAGTGGTCTCGGACCAACAACAGACATTTCACCTTTTAAAATATTTAAGAGCTGCGGAAGCTCATCAATACTGGTTTTTCTAAGAATTTTCCCAATATGTGTGATTCGGGGATCATCCTTCATTTTGAAAGCAGGTCCGTCAAGTTCGTTCTGTTCCAACAAGAACTTGTGCATCTCCGGTGCATTCTCACACATGGTTCGGAACTTGTACATCATAAAAGGTTTGTTGTTATATCCTGTTCGCTGTTGTTTGAAAATAACCGGGCCGCCATCTTCTTTTTTTATCAGGATGGCCACCACCAGGAACAACGGCGATAGGAGGATAAGGCCGATCAGTGACGATACTATGTCGAACACTCTTTTTATGACCTGATAAACAACCTTTTTCTTAATCTTTACGGAAGTAACATCAGTATTTTCAGAACCTACCTCCGGCATGTAAACCAGCTGACCATATTCTGTTTCATCTAATGCTATCTTTTCGTATTCTGCCTGCATTTTTCACCCTCACACGATAATTTTATCACACAATATTGTGTATTTATTATTATATCGGCAGATTTAATGCATCTTTTAGTGTTTTTTTAGAATTTTCTATACACTTTTTTGGGTGAAATTACGCAATGCCGCTCCCGCTCTATAATGATTAATTATAAACTAAATATTGTTTTTTTCATAGAATAAAGCGTAGATTTTGTATCAAATCTGCGCTTTATCTGCTGTACTTACCTTGGTCTTTTGGCTGCCTCTGCCTACGCTCGGTTCCTGAGCCCCATCATCAAATTGTGAACTGTTCCGACCAGCCCAGGTTTTGCTGTTCACAGTTTACTAACGGGGTCAGGCACCAAGCTAGTTTCAAGCAGTTTACTGTTCTGATTGCTGGAACCATGTGGTTTCCCGGCAATTCCACGGTCCTGGCCGCGGCTGGGGGCTGTCCCCAGCCGCTCACTCACTGACGCCATTTGCCATAAAAAAGGCCGTGCACAATAGTACAGTCTTTTTTATCCATTTTCTCGATTTAACTCAGTCGTTTTTGCATTGTTTTCATAGGAAAATCAAAAGCCTGATACAGGCACGGATGATATAATTATTGGCAGAAGGTAAATCGGCATAATCCAGTATTTATGTCGGTTAACAAGGCAAAAAACAAATCAAAATGTAACGGAGGAAAAGGTAAAATGGCAAACAGAATTTCACTGAACGGAACATCTTATCATGGGGCCGGTGCGATCAACGAGATCGTAAACGAGATCAATTCCAGGGGATTCAAAAAGGCTTTTGTGGCTTCTGACCCTGACCTTATCAAATTCGGCGTAACCGGCAAGGTTACTGATCTTTTGGAGAAGGCCGGAATTCCTTTTGAAGTTTATTCCGATATCAAGCCCAATCCAACAATAGAAAACGTACAGCACGGCGTGGAAGCTTTCAAGGCTTCAGGCGCAGACTGCATCCTGGCTGTAGGCGGCGGATCCTCCATGGACACCTCCAAGGCCATCGGTATCATCATCACCAATCCTGAGTTTGCGGATGTTCGCTCCCTTGAGGGCGTAGCTCCCACCAAGAACCCCTGCGTTCCTATCATCGCAGTTCCCACAACAGCCGGAACCGCTGCAGAGGTTACCATCAACTACGTTATCACTGACGTGGAAAAAGAGAGAAAGTTCGTTTGCGTAGATACTCACGACATGCCAATAGTTGCTGTTGTTGATCCTGAGATGATGTCCTCAATGCCTAAGGGCCTCACAGCAGCCACCGGAATGGACGCTCTTACCCACGCCATCGAGGGCTACACCACAAGAGCAGCCTGGGAGATGACAGATATGTTCCATCTTGAGGCAATCCGCCTTATTTCCAAGAATCTTCGCGACGCTGTTGAGAATAAAAAGGAAGGCCGCGAAGGCATGGCTCTTGGCCAGTACATCGCAGGCATGGGCTTCTCCAATGTAGGTCTTGGAATCGACCACGCCATGGCTCACACTCTTTCAGCTCACTATGACACACCTCACGGCGTTGCCTGCGCTATGTTCCTTCCGATCTCCATGGAGTTCAACCGCGAATACACCGGTGAGAGACTTCGCGAGGTTGCAAGAGCAATGGGCGTAGAAGGTGTCGACAGCATGTCCCAGAACGAGTACAGAGATGCTGCTATCGCTGCAGTTAAAAAGCTTTCTGAGGATGTAGGAATTCCGAAGACTCTTGAGAAGATCAAGGAAGAAGACCTTGACCAGCTGGCTACAGACGCTCTCAACGATGCATGCTATCCCGGCAACCCAAGAGAAGCCACCAAGGAACAGGTTATTGAAATGTTCAGAATGCTGATGGCATAAAATATTGCAATAATGTATAATCGTAAAGTAATCGGTAATCTATTGATTATCGGTTACTTTATTTTTTTTAAAGGAAGTAACAATGCAGTCCGATGAACTACCCTCACCGACTCTGCGTCGGAAAGGGTTTCTGTTACGCCGCTTCGCGGCATGAACCTGCAGTCTGCTCTGTGCAGCTTGCAGAACAGGGCATGTCCACTATGCCCCTATCCCATTGGGTCACCTTTGGGAATACTTTTCTTAAAATATTTGCAGCTCCATTTATGTCTGCATTTGTTATAGTACCATCGTAGTGCCTGTACAGGCCTCTCTTTACCCTCTTTCCGGAAAAAGAGTATGGTGTGCTATCTCCTTTACAGTATACAGGCAATTCGTCCTTTGCAAGAAAATCAGCCCTTGAAGTATAGCTTTCTTCTGTAAGGGCAAACTCTATCCCATATTCAGCAAGCTTGTATCTGAGCATATCTGCAAATATCAGCATTGGTATCTGCACAAAATTCTGGTTATTCATATGTCCCATATCTGCTTCCTGCTTCTGGAATACATTGTGGCCCATTACCACTACATCTACACGATTATCCCTCGCATAGTCTGCTATACATCTGCTTATCTTGTGGAACTGATCTTTTATCCTCCTGTTCCTTTTTTCAGTGAGTATACTCATTCTCCTTGTGCGGTATCTCTTGTTACAGGTCATTGCGCAGGCAGACAGCCTTGCCATCTCTTTGTTGTAGTACTGATTGATGGACTTGATGACACCGCCCTTTATTATAAAAGGCTTTGAACAGAAATTATTAACAACAGCAGCGATGTTGTCAGTTCCGGGATCTATTGCCATGACTCTTTTTCCCGAAATATCTGTCATTCCTGCTAGGTCCTTCAAGATTGCAGAATCATCCCTTGGTGCAATGCCCTTCATCTCTGTATCCATTACCACATCTATCACAAAATCCCTGCCACATGGCTTGATGCGCACTTCCTTAAGCGTTCCGGAAAAAGGTTCATTTGAAAGCCTGAGCATTTCCTTGGTCCCGGGGAATCTGAGATACAGATCATTTTTTATCCTGCAGATCTGGTTGGTAAGGATAACGGTTTTTCCTTTGCCTTCTTTTACGTACCGTGGAAGTTTAGGTCTTCCCGTAAAAGCTGAGGGATTCTTAGCGTATACCTTCAATGCCTCAAAGAAAGACTTGTAGTCTCTCATTAAGAGCTTAAGTATCTGTTGATTGGACTGTGACGGGAGACCATAGTATGCCTTATCCCTTGTAGCCTTAAGAAGATAGTCCATGGATCCGTAAGTCATCCATGCACCATTTGGCTGGTACTTGGTGCCTGAGAGAGTTGCTCTGACAAGCCTTAGTACTTTCATCTGATTGGAAAAAAGAGGCTTGAACTCATCCATTGCCTTAACCGCTGATGAATACTGCCTTAAAATGAAGTTGGCCCTGTTGTACAGTCTTGCGGATGCACCGCAGATATCACGACAATAGCTGTAAAGATTATGTGTGCTGTTGATCCTGTACTGCCTTGTCCTATACACAGTTGCCATTCCTTTCATAGAAGTTTATACTGTGTATTATAGCACACATTCAAGTATATATCAAAACAAATGTTCTTTTAAGGGGTGTTTTTAGGGATTTTATTATGGACGGATACAACAGAGGTTCACATTCAGTTTACCAGCTGACCTATCATATCATTTTTGTCACAAAATATAGAAAAAAAGTCATCACTGATGAGTTGGGTGATTTCATGAAGAACCACGCCGCCTACCTGTGTGGAAGGATGAACTGCAAACTTCTTTCAGCAGAGACTGATGGAGATCACATGCATCTTCTTGTTTCAATGTCACCAGATGTAGCTCCGGTAAAACTCATTAATTCCCTTAAATCCAACCTCTCAAAGGAAGTTCACATATACTACCGGGAACATATAGAAAAATACTTGTGGGGCGATTCGCCTTTCTGGAGCGCCAGCTATTTCTGCGCAACCACAGGCTCAGTTTCCATGGAAACTGTCAAAAAGTACATTGAAGAGCAGCGAACTGAGGAACACAAGAGAAAATATGTGAAGTCCGGGAAATACAAAAAGCAAAAACGCTAAGCGATTCATCCCCAACCTGACGGAAGGGGTTTTCTCGCTGAGGTATTATAAAATCAGACTATGTCAGCCACTTTACAGCCCGCCACAGCAATGAGGTCCTGAGGGGCGAGCTCTATCTGAAAGCCCACCTTGCCGGCGCTGACAAAAACATGCTCATAGGAAGGGGCGGTCTCATGGATAAAGGTAACAAACTGCTTCTTCATGCCTATGGGCGAACAGCCGCCGTGAACATAGCCTGTAAGGGGCAAAAGTTCCTTTTGCTTTATCATGCTGACAGCCTTCTCCCCCGCTGCCTTGGCGGCCTTTTTAAGATCAAGCTCCTCCTTGACAGGGATGGCAAAAACGTAGTAGCTGCCGGACTTTCCCTGAGTCACAAGGGTCTTGAAAACCTTCTCCGGGTCCTCACCAAGGATTCCCGCTATCTCCTCACCGGTCATAGTGGCATCGGGCTTATAGGAGTGAATTTCATAGTTTATTTTCTTGCCGTCAAGAACACGGCAGACGTTGGTCTTTTCTTCCTTTTTCATTATCAAAAAATCCTTTTTTTATTCTGTAATTTGATGCTGCTTAAGATTAAGCAGGATGCTTCCCGCCATCAGCACGCCAACTATTGGCATGAACCTGTTAAGCCGGCCAAGCAATACGCCGGGGAAACCTGCCAGAAAAACAATGTACAAGAATATCTCAAGAGCCAGAATCATCAGTGCTGCCTTCCAGCCCTCCTTTTCATCTATTCTCTCCGCTGTAAGAATACAGCTGCAGGCAAGAAGTGCCAGAACAAATCTCGCAATTGCCGCAGGCACAGGGCCTACTCCCGTGGTATTGAGGATTGCGCATCTGACAGCCTCCAAAAGGGCATAGCCATAAAGAATTATCTTCATCACCTTTGCGCCGGATGCTTTTATCCTCAGCACGCCAAAAACAAAGATCATGATGCAGCCAAGGCATTGAAAGGCATAAATAACAGTCCTCAGAATATTCCCACTGAAAATCAGCACAAATCCCACCGCCGAAATTGCAAAGGCTGCAATCAGCATAACAATCTGCGCTATAAACAAAGGCCCAAACTTTCTTTCGTTACTGTTATTCTCCATGGCATCCTCCTATGTCCCTATACGAAATATTGTATCCATTTATTATTATAAACAATATCTTGTATATAAGCAAAATAAAACAGGACAGCAGGACCATCAAAGATGTTCCTACTGTCCCGCCGGATAATATCAATAATTCTGGGCTTTCTTCATGAAGTAGCTCTGAGGATGATTGCATACAGGGCATACTTCAGGAGCCTTGGGTCCAACAACAACGTGGCCACAGTTTGAGCACTCCCAGATGGTATCGCCGTCAGCTGAGAAAACAAGCCCATTTTCAATGTTGGCAATGAGCTTTCTGTAACGCTCCTCGTGCTCCTTCTCAATGGCAGCAACCTGCTCAAAAAGATCTGCGATATCGTCAAAGCCCTCTTCACGAGCCTTTTTCGCAAAAGAAGGATACATCTCCTTCCACTCATAGGCCTCGCCATCAGCGGCCTCGTTCAGGTTCTCCACTGTTGTGCCGATGCCTGAAAGGATCTTGTACCAGAGCTTGGCATGCTCTTTCTCATTGGCTGCGGTTGCCTCAAAAATCTGTCCGATCTGTACATATCCGTCCTTCTTGGCCTTGGATGCGAAATATGTATATTTATTCCTTGCTTCAGATTCTCCTGCAAAAGCCGCAAGCAGGTTCTTTTCTGTTTCAGTTCCTTTTAATTCCTTGGTGCGTGTATCAAGATTAGCCATGTGAAACCTCCTTATATTGAATAAATATAAATGCCATCATTGTCATTGTAGCAAGTATGCTCTATGGTGTAAACCCGCTTCCCGTTAATTGATCTTGGCACATTCGTAGTCCCCAAGAGGAAGCTTTAAAAGCTCCATTATCCTAAGTTCATCCATTGCATCATAGACAGCGTTGTGAACTTCGCAGTAAAAGCTCTCTCCCGAAAGGATCCTTAGGATGGGCTCTACGCCGTAATTGGTCTTGAGTCTTCCGGTCTTACAGCAGGGAAGGGAATCCGGGATTGCCTTGTTGAACTGCTTGTAGGCGGCTATCCTCATGATGTCATACCACTGAAAATCCCCAAGCTCCGGCAGGTGAGACAGGTCAAATCTTCCGTTGTAGGCAAAGATCTGTGTTACCCCCTTAGATGAAAGGTGCTTTCTTATAGCCGCCATAGCTTCCTTCCTGCCGCATCTGATGCCCCTTATGTCACCGTAGTTCAGCACATTGGTGAACATGCCTCCGACTCTGCATTCAGGGTCAAAAATGTAATAGAGCCTGTCGGTACATTTATAGCTCTCAGCATCCGCCAGGGCCACTCCTATGGACATCACTTCGTCCCGCCAGTTGGTCTCTGTATCTATCACAGCGATGAGCTCTGTTGAATCATCCGTTTGCGGCGATGCTATAGGGGCCGCTTCAACCACGGGCCTTTTCGCAGGTCTTGTATTCCTTTCTGCCCCATTTTTTATCATATTCAAAAAATCAAGTGAACTGTTACTCATGTATATCTCCTGTTGCGCTAATAGTACTCATATTTTATAATCATAAAGGATTTAGCAACTATTGAAAAGAATTGTTGAGGGATACAAAATGGACGAAAATAATCTTAATTTGCAAAACAATGAAGTCACCCCTGAGGAAAAACCTGAGGTAAAGCCTGAGGAAGTAACCAACTTCTCTGTCACAGAGAACAATAGCTGGGATGCCCAGGGCCAGTTTTCAGGACAGCCTGTTCCTACACCTGCACCTGCTCCTGCACCAATGCCCGCTCCTATGCCGGGCGTCAATCCCGGACCTTCCATGAACGGCGCTCCCAACATGCAGATACCTCCGGCACCTCCTGTGCCCGGCCAGTTCGGCCCCCAGCCCGGACCTAATCCGAATATGCAGGGCGGCCCTGCTCCCATTCCGGGAAGCTTCCCGCCTCCGGCTGCTCCACAGCCACCATACCAGGCTCCTCGCCAGCCCTTCACACCGGCAGCGCCTGTAGATCCTAACCAGGAGATGACCACTAAGGAGTGGTTCCTTACACTGTTTTTGAGCTATATCCCCATTGCAGGACTTGTCCTCATGATAATATGGGCCGTAGAGCAGAATCCCCTTCCCAAGTATCGTCATCGTAAAAACTGGGCAACTGCGAACCTGATCTGGGTTGTCATCCGCTACGTATTGGCAATGATATTATCCTATGCTTTAGCCTTTATGATAACCGAACTGATCGAACTCTTAATGTAATAAAAATAAAAAAATAAGGATTGGTTTCCCGAAGATACGGGAGACCAATCCTTTTTATTTGCTAAAAAACATCATTTGCAATATTTATCTACAGTCTTTCTGACTGCGCCTGGCTCTGCAATGAGCTCCATGAAAAGAGATACTATTCTGTCAGAGAGGCCAACCTGCTCTAAGTCAGTGCCGAAGATGGTGGCATCCTTAAGAAGAGGAAGAACAGCTGCCTTAACCTTGGCTTCATCCTTCTCCCCAAGCTTAATATCCTTAACAAAGGCCATGGCCTTCTCAAGAAGTGGATCGGGACTTGGCTCGAAGGCATTGCCTGCATCGTCCACTGCCATGAGGTAACGAAGCCATCCTGCGTGAACCATAGGTATGAACTTCAGGTCGTTAACATCAAGCTCTGAGGATGCAGCGTAGGCCTTGATGGTCTCGCCGAATCTGATAGGAAGCTTCTGTGATGTATCGCAAGCGATTCTCTGAGGTGTGTCAGGCATAAATACGTTGGGAATTCTCACATTCACAACTGTGTCGATAAACTCCTTGGGGCTGATAACTCCGGGATCTGTAACCACGGGAAGTCCCTCGGTGTATCCGATCTCTTTTACCAGTTTTACCAGTGAAGCATCCTTCATCTCATCTGAGATCTTGGTAAATCCAAGGACGCAGCCGTATACAGCAAGAGCTGTGTGAAGAGG
Source organism: Butyrivibrio sp. MC2021 (assembly GCF_000621605.1). GTDB lineage: Bacteria > Bacillota > Clostridia > Lachnospirales > Lachnospiraceae > Butyrivibrio. Next base: position 1,229,410 of record NZ_JHXX01000001.1, read on the forward strand.
ATTAAGGCAGGTGCATACCTTCATGCGCTCAACCTTATCCACGGTCTCTTTCTCAGTGAAGATAACACCGACCTTCTCAAGGGCGGGTCTTCCGCCCGGGAACTTGTCCTCGATAACCAGGTACTCGCTCTCCTCTGCGTTAACAAAGGGTGCAACCCAGGTCTTCATGGAGGTTACCACGGGCTCAAGCTCCTCAACGCCGTCCTTTTTGAGGATCTCGTTCACGGAATCATCGGGTCTTGGTGTGATCTTGTCTATCATTGACCAGGGGAAGCTGACCTTGGTCTCATCATCTATATATGCTGCAAAGCCGGCCTCTGCCTTGCCCTTCTCTGTCCATGCCTTGGCAAAAGCGGATACGGCTGCGTAGAGCTTGTCTCCGTTGTGAGAGCAGTTGTCGGTGCTGACCATGGCGATCTTTTTCTCCCCTGCAAGGTATCTTGCGTAGAGAAGCGCTGCCACCTTGCCTATGTAGCTCTTTGGCTTGTCAGGGCCGTTCTCAAAGTCTTCCTGTACAGCGGGAAGAGTCTCCCCTGCTCCGTTTACAAGGCTGTAACCCTTCTCTGTGATGGTGAAGGTTGCCAGCTGAAGACTGTCTGCGGAAAAGATCTCCTTAAGTCTTGCAAACTCTTTTTCATCGGCAGAATCAAGGATGCAGGACTCTGCAATGCTCTCGATGACTGACTTCTCAACATTGCCGTCAGCCTTAAGAGTAACAAGGATTGAAAGGTTGTCGTGGGGGCGATACATCTTCTCAATGATCTCGTAATCAAAGCCCTCAACCACGGTAAGTCCTGTGTCATCATAGCCCTCCTCCAGCATTCTCTGGGAAAGATTGGCCTGGAAGGCTCTGAAGATGTTGCCTGCTCCAAAGTGAACCCACTTGGGCTCAGCAACGGTTTTCTCTATCATTTTTTCCCTGTCATAGGTTGGGATAAAATAGCCCTTCTCCTGCCAGGTACTGTCCTTTAAACTAGCTGCGTTAATTTTCATTTTTATTCCTTCTTTCTTTTTTTATCAGACTCCGCGCTGATGGGATTTATCGATGGCTTCCCAAAGTCCGTTGAGATATGTTGCTCCGAGAGCTCTGTCATAGAGACCGTAGCCGGGCATTGCAACCTCTCCCCAGATCATTCTGCCGTGGTCGGGACGGATAGGTCCCTCAAAGCCTGTCTCATAGAGAGCCTTCATGATCTCGTACATATCGAAGGTTCCGTCGGAAGAAAGATGTGCGGACTCCTCAAAATTGGTAGGAGAAATGAATCTGAGGTTACGAACATGAGCAAAGTGGATTCTTCCCTCAAGGGCTCTGATCATGTGAGGCAGGTCGTTCTCAAGGCTTGTGCCGTAGGAGCCTGAGCAGAAGGTTACGCCGTTGTGTACGTCGTCCACTGCCTTCATGAGCTTTAAGATATTCTTTTCATTGTTGATGATCCTGGGAAGGCCGAATACTGACCAGGCGGGATCGTCGGGATGGATAGCCATCTTGATGTCATATTTGTTGCAGACAGGCATGATTGCCTTAAGGAAGTAAACGATATTCTCAAAGAGCTTGTCCTCGTCGATGCCCTGGTACAGCTCAAAGAGCTCCTTTACATGAGCCATTCTCTCAGGCTCCCAGCCGGGCATAACTGAGCCGTTGGTATCGCCTGCCAAGGACTCAAACATCTTGGCAGGATCGATGGCGTCCACCGCTTCCTGGGTGTAAGCAAGAACTGTGGAGCCGTCGGCTCTTTTTCTTGCCAGCTCTGTTCTTGTCCAGTCAAAAACAGGCATGAAATTGTAGCAGACCATGTGGATGTCCTCTTTACCGAGGTTCTCCAGGGTCTTGATGTAGTTATCTATATGCCGGTCTCTGTCAGCTGTTGCTGCCTTGATGGCGTCGGACACGTTAACTGACTCGATTCCGGAGATGTGCATTCCCTCAGCGGCAACGTCTGCCTTGAGCGCCTTGATCTCGTCCTGCTCCCAGAGCTCTCCGGCCTGCTTGTTATAGAGAGTTGTGATAACTCCGGTAACTCCGGGGATCTGTCTGATCTGCCAGAGCTTAACTGTATCGAATTCTTTGCCATACCAGCGAAGTGTCATTTCCATGGTAAATTTCCTCTTTTCATAAAAAAATGATTATTCATTACACTAAAATACTTTACCTTGAACCACAGATTCATAGAATAGAATATCTTGTTGCACACATTGCAAAAGTTGTTCCATCTCTCTATAATTTAAATTATGAAAAACAAATTGCGATCATCCTTTAATACAAGACAATACATGGTTTCCTCGGATTTCGAGGTCTACTACTACTCCGACAAGGACTTCATCACCTTAAGTCCCCATGCCCACAACTACTACGAGTTCTACCTTTTTATCGAAGGGGACATAACCATGGAGATCATAAGGCCCGACGGGACTCCTGTTCATGTAAAAATGGAGCAGGGTGACCTGATGCTGGTCCCTCCCGGGATAAAGCACCACGGAATCATGGGCCATTCCAAGAAAACCTACAGAAGATTCGTTTTCTGGATCAGCAAAAACTGCTGTAACTCCCTGATGCAGGAGTCCGTGGACTACATGTACCTTATCCAGAAGGCCGAGGCATTCCATCAGTATATATACCATCTGCCCCCGGCGGCTTTCCATCAGGTGGAGTCCAAGTTCCTGAGGCTCCTGGAGGAGATATCCAGTGAAAAATACGGAAGCGATGCGGTGCGGCACCTGTGCCTCTGCGATCTTATCATCACCATCAACAGGGCCATCTATGATGATGAGCATATGCAGACCGAGAGCGATGAGATGTCTCTTTTCCAGAATATCCTGTCCTATGTGGAAAATAATCTGGAGGAGTCCCTGACACTAGATCAGATTGCTGGGAACTTCTTTGTAAGTAAGTACTACATTGCCCATCTTTTCAAGGATACACTGGGAATTTCACTACATCAGTACATTATAAAAAAGCGTTTGGCTGAGTGCCGCAGTGCCATTGTAAGTGGCGGCAGTATTACAGAGATATACGAGAAGTACGGTTTCGGTGATTATTCCAGCTTTTTCAAAGCATTCAAAAAAGAATACGGTATGTCGCCTAAGGAATATCAGAACTGTCACATGATCTCACCGGAGGTGTGAGCTATGGCTGAATGTAATGTATGTCACAACAAATGCAATATCCCGGAGGGCAGGATCGGTGCCTGTCTTGCCAGAACCTGCAAGAACGGTAAGGTTGTGCCCTACAACTACGGCATGATCACGTCCATCGCCCTGGACCCGATTGAGAAGAAGCCTCTGAATCTCTTTTATCCGGGATCAAAGATAGTTTCTGTTGGCAGCTACGGCTGCAACCTTCGATGTCCTTTCTGCCAGAATCATGAGATCTCCTATGATCTGGAGGATTCCCTGCCCTGCAGGTATATCGCCCCCTCGGAGCTGGCGGATACCGCGGTGGATTATGAGCCCCAGGGCAATATCGGCGTTGCTTTTACCTACAATGAGCCACTGGTGGGCTACGAGTATGTTGTGGATACTGCGAAGGAAGTACATCAAAGAGGAATGAAAACGGTGCTGGTGTCCAACGGCTGTGCTTCCAGGGCTGTCTGCGAGGAGGTTTCGGAGCATATAGATGCCATGAACATAGATCTCAAGGGCTTTACAGATGATTATTATGAAAAGGTGCTTCACGGAAACAGGCAGCTGGTGATGGATTTCATCGCCCATGCCGCCACCAGGTGCCATATGGAGGTCACAACCCTGGTGGTTCCCGGCTACAACGACAATGATGATGAGATGGAGCGGCTCTCTGACTGGGTTGCAGGCCTTAACGGCGGCAAGGGAAAAGAGACCATAGCCCTTCACATAAGCAGGTATTTCCCCAGATTCCACCTGGACACACCTGCCACCGATGTAGATAAGATCTATCATCTTGCGGATATCGCAAGGAAGAATCTCGATAACGTTTTTACAGGCAATTGCTGAAAAGGGGGTAATTTCTATGGCAATATCAGGTGCATTCATGGTTCCGCATCCGCCTATCATCCTGCCGGAGGTAGGTCACGGGGAAGAAGAAAAGATAAAGCTCACTACAGAGAGCTATGAAAAAGTTGCTGACATGGTGGCGGCGTTAAAGCCTGAAACCATCATTATCTCCAGCCCTCACAGCATCATGTATTCCGACTATTTCCATATTTCTCCCGGAAAATACTCCTCAGGAAATATGGGACGATTCCGGGCTTCGGAAGTTAAGTTCCAAGAGGAATACGACACCGATCTAGTGGATAAGATAAGCGCCCTCTGCGAAGAAGCTGATTTCCCCGCAGGCTGCGACGGTGAGCGGGATCCCGAGCTGGATCACGGCACCATGATCCCTCTTTATTTCATCAGAAAAAAGTACAATGATTTCAAGCTGGTCCGCATAGGTCTTTCCGGCCTTCCCCTTCCCATGCACTATGAGTTTGGGCAGATAATCCAGCGGGCAGTAAACAGCCTTGGGAGAAATGTTGTCTTCATCGGAAGCGGTGATCTCTCCCACAAAATGAAGGAAGACGGCCCCTACGGCTTTGCCAAGGAAGGACCGGAATATGACCGGCGCATCATGGAGGTCTGCGGCAGTGGCGAATTTGACAGGCTCCTGGACTTCGATGAGGTCTTCTGCGAAAAAGCAGCTGAGTGCGGCCACAGGTCCTTTACCATCATGGCGGGAGCACTGGACGGAATTTCCGTAAAGGCAGAAAAGCTCTCCCACGAGGCCACCTTCGGTGTGGGCTACGGAATCTGCACCTTTAAGCCCGGGATGCCTGATGATTCAAGGCATTTCCTTGACAGATGGCGCGCAGAAAAAATAGCAGCCCTTCAGAATAAACGAAACAACGAGGACCTTTATGTTCAGCTGGCCCGTTTTTCCCTGGAGTCCTACATAACCGCAGGAAAGCGCATAAAGCGCTCCGACCTTACGGATGAAAAATGGAATAGTCTTCCCGAGGAGATCTTTTCAAGGCAGGCGGGGGCCTTTGTCTCCATACATAAAGACGGCTCCCTTCGAGGCTGCATCGGAACCATCCTTCCCACCAGGGAGTGCGTGGCTGACGAGATCCTTCAGAACGCCATCAGCGCTGCGGTGAATGACCCTCGTTTTTCTCCCATTAAAGAGGATGAGCTGCCCTATCTTGAAATGAGCGTGGACGTCCTGGACACTCCTGAGCCCATCTCCGGTCCTGAGGAACTGGACGTAAAAAGATATGGCGTCATCGTCACCAGCGGCAGGAAAAGAGGCCTGCTCCTTCCAAACCTTGACGGGGTTGACACCATTGATCAGCAGATTGAGATTGCCTGCAGAAAAGCCGGAATCTACGAAGATGAGGACTACTCCCTAGAGAGATTCGAAGTAATACGCCACGAATGAAAATGAACTTATACAAAAAGCCTCACGGGAACCGTTCCCGTGAGGCTTTTCATATCATTCCACCGATTCTTTCTTCCAAACGTGGCGAACAAAGAAGGCTGTGGCCACAACTATTACAAGTAAGGCAACTTCGGTATAATACTCGGATCCGGGCTTGCCTGATCTGCCAAGTATTACTGCAACAAAGTCCATAACTGCATGAAGCAGAATTGAGATAATGTAAAGTATTGTCTTATTCTTTTTTACCGCAAACCATACCAGCACTGAAAGGCAGATATGGAAGGCGATTGCAATTGCCCTCTCAATAAGGCCCACAAAAAACAGTCCGGGGCCGGTGGTTGTAAGGGGCTCTATCTGAGCCATGAAGGCATCCACCTGGTCTGCAGGGAGCTGTCCGGTGAGCATTGAAATGCTTCCTGAGTTTATCATCAGGGAGAGCACTATATTTGAAACCATGGTCACGGAAAATATGACCAAGGCCTCAAAACCGCCGTGACCTGCGCCATACATAAGGGAGTTAACGTCCTTTTCCCTGAATTTCTTCAGCGGGATCTTAAAAGCGAGATACCTTCCGGTCTCTTCAAAGAGTCCTGCCATCAGGCCTCCGTAGATGCCCATGATCAGCAGATTGTCCTGTATCGTCTTACCTGCCGGAGTTCCCTGCACAACGGCGTGCACAATCTGTTCCAGAATCAGGGCAAATATCAGAAATGTGAGACATCCTACGAAAAACGGCGGGATGTCAGCGCCTTTTTTACGAAAAACAATCAGCAGTACAATAACAATAGCAATACACAAAGCTGCTGATAAGCCCATGGCTACGATTGAAATTGCAGGTACTGTTCCGATCATAATTTCCTCCGATTTTTATCAAAAGCAAAAACTCAATGGATGTCAAATTCAGGCGGCTCGTCCATATGCTCTGAGACGTATTTGCCGTCCTTTTTCCTCTGCTTGACACACTCTGTCAGCAGATATTCTATCTGTCCGTTCACCGATCTGAAGTCGTCCTCTGCCCAGGCAGCTATGGCATCGTACAACTTGGCGCTGAGACGAAGGGGAACCTGTTTCTTCTCAGCCATCAGTAAAGGCTTCCTGAATTAACCACAGGCTGTGCATCGTGGTTGCCGCAGAGAACTACGAGAAGGTTTGATACCATAGCTGCCTTGCGCTCCTCGTCCAGTTCCACAAGTTCTTTTTCATTAAGACGTTCCAAAGCAAGCTCTACCATTCCGACTGCGCCGTCTACTATAAGCTTTCTTGCATCAACAACCGCTGCTGCTTGCTGTCTCTGAAGCATTGCGGCTGCGATCTCAGGTGCATAAGCAAGATATGTGATCCTTGCATCAACGATCTCGATGCCGGCATCTGCAACCTTGCCCTGGATCTCCTGCATGATCTTGCCGGCCACAAGCTCTGTGGAGCCGCGAAGACTTCCGTCATCAGCCTGTCCGTCGCCGGTGGTGTCTACGTTCTCTGTAACGTCGTAAGGATAAAGCTTAACTACGTTTCTGACTGCGGTGTCGCACTGAAGGGAAAGATATTCCTTGTAGTTGTCTACCGCAAAAACAGCCTTGGCTGTATCTGTAACTCTCCACATAACAGCAACTGCGATCTCAACGGGGTTACCTAAGATATCGTTGACCTTCTGGCGTGAATTGCTGAGGGTCATAACCTTGAGGGAGATCTTCTTGTTCTTCATGGAAGTATCAAGATTCATGCTGGTGCCTGAAATAACAAGAGGGAGCTTGCTCTTGCTGTTGTCTGCGATATCGCCGCTCTGTCCCAGCTTGGTCTCTGCTGCAGGGTTAACTGCTGTGCAGAAAGGATTTACAAAGAAGAAGCCGTCGCCCTTGAGGGTTCCGATGTATTTGCCAAAAAGTGTAAGTACAAGGGCCTCACCGGGTTTCAGAATCTTGAGACCAAGATAGAACACCCAGCCAAAGCAAAGGTAAAGGATGCTGACGATAAATAACAAAACATTCCCTGGGCCCCCTGCCTCACTGTCCATGCCAACTGCACCGATAATTGTAGTGAAACATGCGCATACATACAGCAGCGTTATGATGATCAGGGCTGCCATACCATATTTATGACCTCTGATTTCTTTTTCTTTAATGTTTTCGTTCATGACTTTTTCCTCCGTAGTTTGAAAACAAAATCTAATTGATATCATTATGATATCATATTTATTTTTGTTGTCAAGAGAGCAAGAAAGTGGAAGTGGACCTGGGGGACGGGTCCACTTCCACTTTACGCCTTTATTCTTTGATCGCCCACCGCATCTTGGTGGATTTACTTCTCGGATTGATCCGCTGCTCCTCTGCGGAAGGGCGGATAACGTCGGAGGATACATCCCTGTAGACTCCTGCTTTCTTAAGCTCCTTGAAGGACTTCTTCACCAGCCTGTCCTCTCCGGAATGGAAGGTGAGGATTGCTGCTCTTCCCCCGGGTTTCAGCACCGTGGGGAGCTTTTCCAGGAAGGAATAAAGAACCTCGAATTCGCTGTTTACATCTATTCGAAGGGCCTGGAAAACTCTGGCACAGGACTTCTTTACAGCATCAGCCTTTTCCTCCTTGGGAACCTTCCAGAGGGCATCCTCTATGGCCTTTCTAAGGGCTGTGGTGGTGTCCATGGGATCTCCCTTTTTCATGAGATTAAAGACCTTGTCTGCGATCTCATTGGCATAGGGCTCATCGGAGTTTTCAACCATCATGCCGATGAACTCCTCCTTGGTGATATTGTGAAGCCGCTCTGCTGCTGACTCTCCGTGCTCCGGGTCAAGCCTGAGGTCCAGCGGCCCGTCGATCTTGTAGGAAAAACCGCGGCTCGGGTCATCTATCTGCATGGAGGACACCCCAAGATCCGCCAGGACAAAATCAAACTGTCCCGCTTCCTCTGCCACCTTATCTATATTGGCAAAGTTAATAAGCCTGAACTTGAAATTGTCCTCTGAATATCCCGCTTTTCTAATTCGCTCCACAGTCTTCCCGGACTCTATGGGGTCAATATCAAGACCGTATACACAGCCCTGCCCCTCCAGCTTTTCCAACATCTTGGTGGTATGGCCGCCATATCCCAGCGTACAATCAAGGCCCTGCTGCCCCGGCTGTATCTCCAGAAAATCCAGTATTTCCTTCACCATAATGGAAATATGCATCCCCGCCGGCGTAGATCCCTTAGATATCACATGAGCCACCGTCTCAGCATACTTCTCAGGATCCCTCTCCTTATATTTCTCCTCAAACTTCTTCGGATACTTCCCCGAATAATGTACTCTTCTCTTGTGCTGCTTCTCTTCCATCTCTATCTTCCAATCCTAACTATATTCTCATTCATAATACTACATCCCCATAATACCACACTCTAAAGTAACTCTCCTAATCCAAGTCCCCACTCTCCCCCCGCACAAAGGTCTACGATCAGATTACAAAGCACCCTTCCTTAAACATGTAAAGTATATTTAACCATAGAACAGGGTGATCTGCCCGGAAATCTCATCCACAATATCCTTGACATTCTCCTTATCGAAAAAGCAACCGACAATTATACAGGTACATTTTAACTTTTTTTCGATAAGAAAAATGCATATTTATGCTTGTTTAAGAAAAGTTTAAGAAGGTTTAATTATTTGATAAGTCCAGACAGGAACTGCTTTGTACGCTCCTGCTCCGGATTGTTTATAAGTTCGAAAGCGGGGCCCTGTTCCAGGACAACTCCGTCGTCCATAAAGATAGCCTTATCCGCCACATCTCTGGCAAAGGCCATCTCGTGGGTTACGATTATCATTGTAGTCTTTTTGTCTGCCAGCTGTTTGATGACCTTAAGAACCTCTCCTGTAAGCTCCGGGTCCAGGGCTGAAGTGGGCTCATCAAAGCACAGGATATCCGGCTTAAGAGCCAGAGCCCTTGCTATGGCAACTCTCTGTTGCTGACCTCCCGACAGCTGATGTGGATAATTATACATTCGGTCAGAAAGTCCCATCTGATCCAGGAGCCTTTTGCCATTCTCAATAATATCCGACTTGCCGCTTCCCTCTGCCGCAAGGAGCGGTGCAAGGGTGACATTCTCAAGAGCTGTGTACTGGGGAAAAAGATTGAACTGCTGGAAAACCAGGCCGAAGTGAAGGCGCATTTTCCTTTTTTCCTTCTCATTGGTGACAGGGTGCTGTCCATCAAAAAGCTTCTGGCCACGAACCGTTATGGTTCCCTCATCCGCAGTCTCAAGAAAGTTAAGACAGCGAAGGAGGGTGGTCTTGCCACTTCCGGAGGATCCTATGATGGAGATGGTCTCCCCCTCTTCCATGTCAAAGCTTATTCCCTTTAAAACCTGTGTATTTTCAAATTTCTTTTTTATATTTCTAACTTCCAATATCGGCATGATCAATAACCGTCCCTTATCTGAAATAGCTGAGCTTCTTCTCTATATATCCAAAGAGGAGAGTCAACAGTCCGCTGAATAAAAGATAAAATGCTCCTGTGTAAAACAGCGGCCAGATGATTCCACTGCTCTTGATGAAGGCCTGGCCGTTCCAGATGATCTCGTAAACAGCGATAACTCTGGCCAGTGATGTGTCTTTTACCAGGGTGATGACCTCGTTGGAGATGGGCGGAACAATGCGCTTGATGACCTGAAGCAGAATGACATTCTTAAATATCTGCTTCTTGGTCATGCCAAGAACCTGTCCTGCCTCATACTGACCCACAGGAATGGACTGGATACCACCTCTGTAGATCTCGGAAAAGTAGCAGGCATAATTGAAAACAAAGGCGATCAGCGCCGCCATAAACCTGCCGCCGGTGTTACTGCCCCAGATATTCACTCCAAGGAAAATACCGGGGCCATAATATATCACCAGAAGCTGGAGCATCAGAGGAGTTCCCCTGACAACCCAGATAATGAATCTTACAGGATATTTGATTACTCTGAGCCTGCTCATGGAGCCAAAGCATATGATAAGTCCCAGGGGCAGGGAAAAGACCAGCGTAAGTATGAATAATTTAATTGTGCCAAGGAATCCCTCAAGAAGGGATAAGGTTACGGTCCAAAACATCTGCTTATTCTGCTCCTTACTGTGCTACCAGTGCGTCCTGAACGCCATAGGTCTGTGCGATGGACTGCATGGAACCGTCTGCATAATAAGCCTTGAGCTGATCGTTGATATAAGCTGCAAGATCAGAACCCTTGCGGCATCCGATACCATATTCCTCAGTGGTAAGCTCTACTGTGTGTGTAAGAGTCTCGTAGCTTGTTCCGGGGCCAACCATAGCTCCTGCCATAAGAAGGTCAATGATGCAGGCTCCTGAAGTTCCTGCCGCAACCTCCATAACCGCGTCAGCCTGGGATGTTAGTGATGTATGCTCAAAGCCGTTGTCAGCAGCTGCCTGCTCACCGGCTGAACCGGCCTCTACAGCAAAGTTAAGTCCTGCAACAGACTCCTTGGTCTGATAGCTGTCTGCATCCGCAGCGGGAACTACTACAACCTGTGCGTTGTTAAGATATGGGTTGGTGCACTCCATGGCGCTCTTAACCTCATTGGTAAGGGTCATGCCGTTCCATACAACGTCGATGGACTTGTTCTCAAGCTCAAGGATCTTGTTGTCCCAGTCGATCTCCACGAACTTAACCTCAACGTCCAGGGACTCTGCAACCTTTCTGGCCATATCAGCATCAAAGCCGATCCACTCGCCGTTGTCGTCCTTGTAATCCATGGGAGCAAAATCTGTGATTCCCACGATAAGAGTTCTCTTATCCTTGATATAGGTGACATCGCTTCCGCTCTTGGAATCTGCTGCTCCGCAGGCTGAAAGCGAAAATACCATGGTCATTGCCATAACAAGAGCAATAAGTTTCTTTTTCATAATGAATCCTCCTCTATTTAGCATGATAATTTAGTGCTCTTTTAACACTTTACCATACTACCATACTAAAATCCCTCTGTAAACAAAAAGCTGAACTATCATTCAAAAATAGTTCAGCCTTTAGTGCTTCTGAATCTCCTGAAAAAGCTTGGCCATCAGCTGCCGGTGGATCTGTAGTGTCGAAGGGCCAGATGGAAAAAGCAGGTCATCACTGTGAAAACCACTGCTCCTGAAAGGGGCGTTACAAAGGCGGTCCACAGGGGCCAGCCGTAGAGGGGCTTATCCAGTATCCAGGAGGCGGGAACGTGCATGGTCAGGGCGAAAGGCGCTACCACGGTAAAAAGTGCCCTGAGGGGCAGGGGGTATACGTCGATGGGGTACTGACATGCGCTTCGTCCACCATAAGTGATGGCATTTACCAGCTCCACGGACTTAACACTGAATATTGAAAAAATAGCCTCTATCATAAAAAGTCCCAGTATCAGCAGGCAGCTCATGGCTATGGATTCTATCAGTATCAGCACCTTGAAGATATTCCAGGATATGCCTGAAAGGATGCTGCCCATGATAAGAGCCGCAACGCCTACCGCGATACAGGTTATTCTTCTGGGGTCCGTTCCCCCACAGAAAACCTGGGTCAGGACGCCTCTTGGTCTTACCAGGAAGGTGTCCAGGCGCCCGGTCCTTACCATGCTGGGAAAATCTCCCGTAATTCCTCTTCCGAAGAACTCCGTCAGATAAAAGGACACCGCCATAAGTCCAAAGAAAAAGTAGAGATTGCCCCCGGACCAGTGCTTCAGGTTATCAAACCTGTCCACCAGAAGGATCACCACCATCATCTCCCCGCCCTCCATAACCAGCTGGGCCAGGGTCTGCATGATGAAGGAGCTGGGATACTGCAGATGGCTCCGAAGAAGCATTCCTATTGATTTAACATAAAGTCGCAGTGTATTCATATAGTCTTCCTTAACCGCCTTGCACTATCATTCGTTTCTTGTTGGCATTCCACATGCTCATTCCCAGTGCTATCAGCACCACTGCCCAAAAGCCCTGAAGAGCATAGATTCCAATGGCATCCGAAACCGCAAAGTCTCCGGTATAGAGCCTTATGGGCGCATCCATAAGCTGGGCATAGGGAAAAAATCTGATGACCTTCTGCCAGCTATCCGGGAAAAGAGTCAGTGGCAAAAGATTTCCTGAAAGGGTCATCATAAGAAGATTAAGAAGGGCCTGCATGCCCCTTGGATCCAGGGTTTTCATGGTAAATGCCATGGTTATGTTTTCCAGGGCGCAGATGCAGAGAAGTCCCAGGAAAAGAGCAGGAATGGCTGCAAGTAGTCCCAGCGCTGAAGTCGGAGCACTGACTCCCCATCCCTTGGGAAGAAAAGCCGCCACAGCCAGCATGGGAATTGCTCTCATTAGGCTTCCCATGAGCTTCTGGGCCATAATCCTCGCGTAATAAAAGCCATACATATTTACAGGCCTGCACAGGTCGTAGGAGATGTCTCCGGACCTTATTTTATCCACCAGGTCAGGGTCCGTTGCCAGCAGCATCCTAAAAAAGGCTTGCTGAAGCCAGACATAGGTGGCCACATTTTCAATGGGCACAGACTGGGGCTTACCTTCATAAAGGGCATTGTACAGGGCCACCAGAACAATTCCAAAGAACATCTGGCACAGGATTCCTCCTATCATTGCCCCTCTGTACTGAAGCTCCATCCGAAGCCGCATCTTAAATACAGAAATATATCCTCTCATAGATCAAGCTCCTTATACATGGCGGCGATAAGACGGTCTGTGTTCTCGGGCTGCAGGGTGAGCTCGCTGATATTTCCGCTTTCCTGCAGAATTGATAAAAGCTGGGCTGTAGGGAGCTTTGCGGGCTCATAGCTAAGGATTATTCCATCCTCGCTTCGCTTATATTCAACTCCCTCGGGGAGCTTTATGTCGGGGTTCTCGGTATCGAACTTCACCTGAACATTTCTTACTGTGTCAAAGCGCTCCAGAAGATCCGGAAGCTTTCCGTCAAAAAGCTTCTGGCCGTGGCCCAGCACCATTACTCTTGAGCAGAGGGCTGCTATGTCCTCCATATCGTGGGTGGTGAGCATTACTGTGGTGCCATACTGCTTGTTTTCCCACTTCAAAAAATCTCTTAAGGCGATCTTGCTTACGGCGTCAAGGCCGATGGTGGGCTCATCCAGGAAAAGAAGCTCCGGTCTGTGAAGAAGGGATCCGCAAAGCTCAGCTCTCATCCTCTGTCCAAGGCTGAGAAGCCTTAAGGGTGTTCTCATAAGCTCCTCCAGCTGAAGGGCGCCCATGAGCTCTTTTAACCTTGCTTCGTAATCCCCCTGGGGAATCTTGTAGATTTCCTTAAGAAGGTTGTAGCTGTCGATGATGGGAACATCCCACCAGAGCTGGCTACGCTGTCCGAAGACAACGCCGATATTCTTAACATGGACTTTTCTCTGCTTCCAGGGAATAAGGCCTCCCACCTGGACTTCTCCTGAGTCAGGGGTAAGGATTCCCGACAGGATCTTGACGGTGGTGGACTTGCCGGCACCGTTGGGGCCTATGTAGCCCACCAGCTCCCCCTTATCCACAGAGAAAGAAACACCCTTAAGGGCGTTTACTGTGTCCTTTTCCCTTAAGAGTTTTCCCTTTTCACGTTTCTTTTTTACAATGAAGTCTTTCTTTAAGTTGTCTACTTCTATATAGCTCATATTTTTCTCCGTAGATTACTGCTAGGCCTTGTCGAATGCAATCTGCTTAAAGAGGTTGTAAAGGCCGCTCTTTATGGCATTGTTGTCGTGATCTGCGCCGGTGATCTCATACCAGATGTGGTCTGCGCCGTTTTTCTCAAGAAGTTCATGATAGGACTTGGGATAGGTGCCCACCACGGAATCTCTGGTTCCGCAGCAGATGATAAATACCTCAGGGGTTGTGGCGCCCTCGGCGAATCTCATCTCCTCCTCTGAAATCTGTCCCTCATGGGTCATGAATTTGTCCTTGGTGGGCACGATTCCGGGAGCTGCTGAAATTGCGCAGACGTATCCGAAGAGCTCAGGCCTCTGAAGGGTGATAAAAATGGTCTCTCTTCCGCCCATGGAAAAGCCTGCGAGGTAAGTGTTTTCCCTGCCTGTGAGAACGGAATATTCGCTCTCGATGTGAGGCATAAGGTCGTTCACCAGGTCATTTATAAAGTTGTCATAGGGAAGTACCGACTCGGCGTCAAAGCCGGGCTGCTGGTTCGGGTCAGAGGATGCGTACATATTTGGACATACCACGATGGTCTCCTCAATGGCTCCCTCTGCTGCCATATTTCCCACTATTTCCTTGATCTTATTGGATGCATCTCCGGAAAAAGAGTACTCGTTTCCGAATATTCCATGTAAAAGATAGAGCACAGGATATTTCTTATCAGTGCTGTAGTCCGCGGGAAGAAGGATGCTGTAGCCCCTCTCCAGTCCGCAGGTATTGGAAAAATACGTTCCGTGAGTAAATTCCCCGTATTTTACATCCCCTCTGGTGGCTGTCATGGTCACCGGACAGCGCTCCTCAATTTCATTATTAAGAACGAAACCTTCCGCCTCCTGTGATGAAGCTGCTGCCGCACTGTCTACGCTGTCTTCAGAAGCTGCTATACCGCTGGCAAAGGACTCCTCTGCCAATGCCTTATTCTCGTTTGCTGTATCCATGTTCTCTTCCCCTTTTTTCATACCTGATAATATATTTTCAAAATCTTTTTTCCTTATAACATCACGGTCTATAAAGCTTTCATCTCCCGCAAAGCCCTCTAAAGCCGCTCTGTCAGTGTACTGCCAAACAGTCCAGTTCTGCAAGGGTGAAAAATAGATATTTCTTATCCACAGAGGATAATCAAGCTGCTCACCTTTAAAGTATTTCCTGTAAAAGCTCTGAGTCGTGTAAACCAAGGGCTTTTTGCCGTATTCCTGTTCCATGAGGTCTGCCATTTGATTAAGGGCATTAAGAACTGTCTCTTTTGCCGGAGGATTCTTTTTCAAGTTCCCGTACCATTCTATGTCAATGGCAGGAATAAGCTCCATGTCATAGTCCCCCACAGCTGCCCTGTAGTTATCCATCTGGGTCTGCGGGCTGCTTTCAAAGCTAAGGAAATGATAAAAACCATATTTTATGTCGGTGGCCCTTGCGCCTTCATAGTTTCCCGAAAGCCTATCGTCAACGTAGCTGCTGCCCTCCGTGGCCTTTATGTAGGCAAAGGATATCCCCTGGTCCTGCATCTTTTTCCAATCTATATCTCCCTGATAATGGGAAACATCTATGCCCTGATATTCATATTTTCCTGCGATAAAAGTGGATATTCTCTGAGTAAGAGCCAGCCATGCCAAAAGCCCCAAAACAAATACAACAATTAAAATAATTATGATGAACTTAGATGTCTTTTTCATACTTCTCCCCTTGCATTTATTTAATCATCACGCGTGTGTTATGGACTGGAGCATGAACTCTGCGCCTTTATTTTCCTCAAAGAAATGTCCTTGTACGAAAAAGGTGGTATCCTCTTCGTGGAGTTCTTTCTTATCAAATCCGGTGGGATCCTTGGGAGTAAAGCAAAGGATTACCTTTTTTACATTGGCCCCGAAGGCTTTAATGACTTCGTCGATACTGCCCTCGCCAATTATGGTGTGAAGAACCAGGGTATCCTCCTCAAGTTCAGCCACTGCGTAGCTGTCACAGTCTTCGATGTAAAAGACGTTCTCTGTCATGAACTGGGACAGGTAGAACATGTAAAGGCCGGTGTTTCCGACCATATACATATCGCTGTTCTGAGGTCTTGTGGCAAGTAGCTCTACCATTTTGGCGAAGTCCTCGGAATTATTCATTGGTACAGTTTCTGCTGTGTTTTCGCCGGTTTGGGTTACCGCCTTGCTATACTGAAACTCTTTTGCCACCTTGAAGCCGAACTTGGGGTAGAAATCAAGAACGGAATCATTGGCAAAAAGGTAGATTCCGTCTACTTTGCCTTCATAGTCCTTGAGGACTTCTTCCATGAGGATTCTGGCATAGCCTTTGTTCCTGTGCTCCGGGTAGGTCATGATGGTTCCAAGCTGGATAAGCTTAACTTCTTTTCCCTTGTAATTCATATTGCAGGCGTTGACGGAAACGTTGGAAACCACCTGTCCGTCTATCACTACGGAATATGGGATATAGTTGTCCTTCCAGAAGCCGTTTTGATACCAGTTTTCGAAGTTGAGGCCGAAGGTGCTCTCCGCCAGTTTGTTAAAAGAGGCGCGCAGGGCCTCGTTGTCTCTGTAATTCTTTTCTATTTGCATGATTTCTCCTTAAATTGTGGTTTGCTAAGCCCTGTGCCTGACCGATTATTATGCGCTCTGTCTGATTTTTCGCGCGATAGCCCATACGTTGTCGCCATAGTTGCTGACAAGTACAGTGATTCTGTTTGTGTTGGGATTGTATTCCGATATGAAGCTCACTCCCGGATCGCAGCCCTGGAAGTATGGAATATCTATTTGTCCGGCTCCATCGATGATCCAGACGCCGTAGCCATAATAGCCTTCCTCCGGGTCGCCGCCGTCTCCGCTGTGCTTGCTGAGCATATTTGCGGTCATCTCCTTCGAAAGGAGCTTGCCGTCACGAAGGCCTTTCCAGAAGTTCGCGATATCTTTTACCGTGATAAAAGCACCGCCGGCGCCGGTTCCCTTGGCATCAACGCAGAATATATTGGTGCGAAGGTCCTCTGCACTGTTGCACCGGACATAGCTGTTGGCACACTTGGCCGGTAATTTGTCCATCTCATAGTAGCCGGTGCCTGTCATACCGCAGGGCTCAAAGACATTCTCTTTGAGATACTCATCGAATTCCATGCCGGTTACTCGCTCTATTATCATGGCAAGAACCACGTAGCCTGTGTTGTTATACTGGAAGCGACTTCCCTTGGGATACATCATGGGCTTGTCTATAAAAAGCGGCAACAGATCATCATTATGCCTGATCTTGTAATTGGGAAAATCCACCCACAGCTCCTCATACTCATCCATAACGGACTCATCAAAATAGTCCGGGATTCCGGAAGTGTGATTTAATAGCTGCTCCACAGTTATATTCCTGTCGATGTCCTTCCAGTCGATCTTTATCAGTTCTCCGATGGTATCCTCAAAGTGAAGCTTTCCTTTTTCTATCAGCTGCAAAATGCCCACTGCCACAAATACTTTTCCGGCTGATGCGCTGGCAAACTTGGTATCTACGGTGTTTGGAAGCTCGTTGGCATAGTCCCTGAAACCGTTTGTATGCTCAAGGATAACCTCGTCATTTTGCAAAATATATGCTGCTCCCCTGAAATCAGGGCTAATAAATTCATTGGTCATAATATTGCCCCCTCTCTGATAATACTATAACGTAAAATTGAAAACAGCTGAAGCACATACACGCCTTCAGCTGTTTTTTCACTTAAATAGCTCATTTCATCCTCGTGTCTTTTTTTCGGGGAATCATCTGAGCTTAATTATTCTTGAGAAAGCTTACTTATTACTGAGTTTATTGTACTCTCGTAGTCTTTATCAATAAGAACCTGGTCTTTTGCAAAAAGATTTATGTACTCTGCGTTTGCTTCTTTTATCCACTCCTTAGTGCAATAGGATTCGTCTATCCTTGATTCTATATCGGAGCCATGATTGAAGATGTCATCAAAGTGTGCATCGATATAAGCTTCTGTCATAACGAGGCAGATGCATTTGATTTCAGATAAGTATGATTCATCAAAGCCGGAGCGCCAGTCCGCAGGCACATAGCAGCCCTCTACAATGAGATTCTGCTTATTCTCTATGGCGGTTTTGATCATCTCACTGACTATGGGCCAAAGGTAGTCTGTGAGCTCATTATCATCTGATGGTGTAAGCTTTGTATTGCCGCTTCTTATCAGCCCCATCTTCAGATGGTCAATAGACATGTAAGGATATTTGTATTTTTCAAGCAGTCTCTGCGCCAGCAGCGTCTTTCCCGTATGGGAAGCGCCAGTAATTATAACTATCATTATTCAACTCCTCATTGGCATACCATGCACCCATGTATCAGTATACAGCAAAACCCACAGCCATGCGGGTGTGGGTTTAATATTTTACAATAACCAATCATTTCTCATAATGAGTCTTGCACTGAGCAATTCTCAACTCATTGTCCCAAGCCTCTTCGTCCCAAATTAGCTTCATCAATCTTCGATAAGGTCGTGTTCCTTACCTTTTCCTCCTTCAAGTCTTTTGATTGCTTTTTTCAGATGCTTTTGATTCTCCTCTGAATAAAAAACATCTTCGTCAGGTACTGTAATGTCGAAAGGAATGCGCTTTTCTCTAAGAAATTTCTTGGTATATATTGAATAAAATGTTGTTACATTCATTCCGATAGCTTCAAGGGCCTTATCTAATTCTTTTTTCTCTTTATCATCTATTCGCAATGTAATAGCTGCCATATAAACCTCCAATCTACAAGACATGGTTTTTGTTGATTATATTGTACTGCAAATGACAGCAAAATGCAATCATTTGCATTCTTTATAAACTCCTCTGAGCAAAATGATCTGTGGGATTCCTGCCAGGAAGCAGAGTGAACCGTTGCAGCCTGCATTATGTTTTCGTCGTCAACTCTTATTATCACTTATATTTCAAGCCTCACTTTTTATAGGGTAATTCTGTATTTCTCCAGATCAACTTTACCGTCTGTAATCTTGACGCCTTCGCTCTCCAGTATCTGGGCCTGCTTCCAGGACCCTCCGAAGGCGTATTCTCCCGCAAGCTCGCCCTTGGAATTTACCACACGATGGCAGGGTATTGTGCTGGGGTCGGGGTTCTTATGAAGGGCGTTGCCCACAGCTCTGGCCATATTCCTGTCTCCTGCCATTTCTGCTACATCTGCGTAGGTGGCAACTTTTCCCTTTGGAATCTTTTTTACCGCTTCATATATCCTTCTTGTGGGTGAATCGGTCACAAGGTCATAGCTCTCAGCAATCATGCGCTTTATGACATCATCCGGGATCGAGCCATCAAGAATAACCGTGTTCCAGTGCTCCTTATTCTGATGATACGCAGGAAGCACCGCATCATAAGCCCTTCTCCAAAAATCTCTCCACTCGGGATCAACCTTTAGATTTAAGTTTATGTAGCCATCCTTTTCATAGGTCCACAAAAAGGCTTTCTTGGACTTTTTTACCCGGATAAGCTGCCAATTCTGATCATGAAACGGCGCTTCCTGGTAGGTGTCAGGAAAAGACAGGCCGTAACTAAGTGCTTCTTCTCTGGTCTTCATAAGCTTTCTCCATACCTCCTCAATTATTAAGTATTGGCATTGTGCTTTTCCCCATATAGTTCTGCTTGTATTTTCTTTGCTTCCTCGGAAAAGGTTATGGTATCAAAATAGTCTTTTACATTGATTTCAATTATCTCTTTGGGCTCCACAGGAGTTTCCGATACCCATTCCCATTCGTTCACAAGCTCAAATGAATCTGAGGGCAGAACGTAAATATATCCTTTCCCATCAGGATCTATAGAGCCGTAGTGCAGATAGCTCTTTACGCCATCGGAATCAAAGGAAAGCCTTCCTCCGGGCGCATCCGGATACCACCTGAAGGGCAGTGCAAAGGGGATGGCTTCATCTTTGGTGGCAACAGCATAGATACCCATTTTAGCCTCTTCTTCGCAGACACCATGGGCCTGCTGGGGCTTAACTATGTCAAATAGAGCTTTACTTCCGTGGTAAAGCACATGTGGTTTTTCCTTCATACCATCCTCCCCAATTTAATCTATTCCTCACTTAACTGCTCCGGTAAATCCGGGATATCATATTTAAGGGTCTCGTAAACTATATTCAGATCAACATTTCCATAGTCATTTTTGGTATTATCCATATATCCTAATTCCGTCCTTCAATATTTCATTTGTCAATTCCAGGTTATCCTTAAGCTGCTCAACATTAAGGACATCCACCTTCTTATGAAGCGCATTTCTCAGTTTTTCAACCATACCATAAAACTTAAGTCCTTTGACATCTGACGATATCAAAAGGTCCACGTCGCTTGCTTCTCCAGCTTTGCCTTTGGCATAAGAGCCAAAGAGAATACAATAATGAACCGCATATTCATCCAAAACGCTTCTACATTTATCAATAATAAAATCTATTTCAAGAACACCATGTTCTTCATCGATAGGATTGATACTATTCAGCTTGTCTAAGATATAGTTATACTTTAAGGTTCCCTCTTTTTCCTCATCATTTTCATAGGATTTATAAGATCTTAAAGATATTCCTACTAAATCTGCAACTTGCTGCTGAGTAAGCTTTTTCTCAATTCTAATTTCTTTTATCGCACCCATAATTGCACCTCTCATAAAATAATAGTGCAATATTTGCACCCAAATGTCAATACAGGTGCAAATATTGCACTTTTATATTTTCTATAGGGCAATATCAGTGAAACTCAACAACCTTCACGTAATCATAGCCTCTGTCCGGAGTGAAGTTCCTCTTGGTGAGGGTAAAGTATACAACGCCATTTTTCCTTACGGGTACAGAGATGTGTGTTGTACCACATTCATTATTAGAAGCAGAGCCGTCGGCCTTCACAACACCGCTCTCCACAAGAGGCCATGCTGCGCTCTTGATAAGCTCAGTCTCATCCTTGGTAGGATAAGCAGGCTCTCCAAGGTCATGCCAGAGTTTCAGAGGATTGCAGTTAGTTTCATCCACTGTTTTGGTTACAAGTGTGTACTCACCATCAAGGTCAAAGGAGAGTTCTTTTACCCTGTCTTCCTCGTCTATATTCCAGAGAATTCCGGCGTAGCCCTTGTCTCCCTTAACGATCACGGCGTTGTCATCTCTGTAGACGCACTGCTGTCCGAAGAGCTTCAGCTGCTTGAAGAAGTAGAAGGTCCAGAAGGTGGGCTTTGGAATATTGCCTGCTGCCACCATACCGAATCCGCCGTGGAAAAGGCTGTTCTGAACTCCCTGCTCTTCGAAGACATCTCCGAAGGTCCAGTAGGAATAAGCCTCGTTCACATCCCCAAGGCCAGAGAGCTGCCTTGCAAGGTAAGCTGCGTTGATATTGGTATCATGTATAACGCCTCTTGGTGTGTAGGAAGTGCTGAACTCTGTAAGGTGGATAGGAAGGCCATTGAACTCCTCATAGGAATCCACAATATCCCTTGTGGACTGGAGATTCTCAAAGCGCATCTTTGAATCCTCAAGCTTGGAGTAGTCGTAGTGGCCAATCCTCTCTGGGAATTCCACTGTGTAGTGGTGTCTTGTGATCCTGTCGGGACGAATTCCCTCTTTTTTGCAAAAATCAAGAAATCCCTTGATCCACTCAGCATCCCTGACGCCGCAGATGGCGGGACCTCCCACCTTAAAGCGGTCATCATAGGCCTTGATTGCCAGGAAGGTCTCCTTGAATAATTTGAAGTACTCCTCCATGTCAGCCTTGTACCAGAATCCCGGAAGATTGGGCTCGTTCCATACCTCGATGGGCCAGGAAACTACTTCTTCGCCGTAGCGGCCTTTAAGGTGCTCCAAAAGAGCGATGACCATATCCGTCCACTTCTTGTACTCCTTGGGCGGAGTGGTGTTCCCTTTCCAGTAAAAGATAGTCTGGGTTCCACTTGCCAGCTGCTCAGGCATAAAGCCCAGCTCGAGATAAGGACGGATCCCCAGCTCCAGGAACCTGTCAAAGATCCTGTCTATGTATGTGTAGTTGTACTCAACCTTTGTCTCGCCGTCTTCCTCATACTCGTGGTAAATTGCCGCATCATCTGAAAAGAGCCCATGGCCTCTGATGTAGGAAAAGCCGATCATGTCCTGCACGAACTTCAGCTCTTTCAAATATTCCTCTGTAAGCGCAAGCCCCAGTCTTCCTGTGCCTACGCAGTAATCAACGTTATTGTTGAACAGCACGTCTGCTGCCCCGTCTACAACTATTTTTTCTGTTTTCATCTTTGTCCGCTCCAATATTATGACTCCTAAATCAGATTATAGCTTAGTACCAGTATTATTTCTTTTCAGTTATTGCGGAAATGCACTTTTTCCCTCATCCAAAGAGCTTCTTTGCTGTTTCTTCAAGTTCCAGCCGTTCTTTTGTATCATCATGAGACCTGTCTCTGTCATCTATCCCGTGGACCAGATCCAGCCGGAACAGTCCGTCTTTTTTGCAGTAAAAGAATAGCTTTTTTACCCCTGCTATTTTAAATCTGGCTTCAGGATCACCCTCGGGATAGAGCTTCACCATCTGGAGCCTGTCGGAAGACAGGGCTGCAATAAATGAAATGTAGTGGGTCTTGGTCATCTCATGTTCTATACGGACATAGTATTCGTCCTCCACCCTCTCGACAAAGATCTTGTGAGCCTCGTCCGTGTCCTCCGCCTCCTCCGGATTCAGCGTCACTCCGTGGCAGGAAACAACTGATTGTCCCATGCTGTGGATCACATTTCCGCAGACAGGGCATACATAAAACATGCTCCTTAACATATTTGCGGACACATTTACATTGCTGACTGTGGTGCCGGAAATAAGCTCCGTCACTGACACATGAAAAGCTTTAGCGATGGGCTCCAGCAGGGTAATATCAGGATAGCCTCTGCCGGTTTCCCATT
Source organism: Butyrivibrio sp. MC2021 (assembly GCF_000621605.1). Lineage (GTDB taxonomy): Bacteria > Bacillota > Clostridia > Lachnospirales > Lachnospiraceae > Butyrivibrio. The sequence goes on from NZ_JHXX01000001.1 coordinate 1,252,286, forward strand.
TTGATATAGCCTTGTCACTTACTCCCAGCATGTCAGCCAGCTGACTCTGGGTGATCTTATTCTTTTCTCTCAGGTCCTTAATAACAGATCCTGTTACATACTGATTCATAACTTTTACCTCCTCTTGTTCAGGTACCGCCATTTGTGTTTCCGTAATTTAGTGTACTCCCGGGACGGTATCACTGCTACCTACGGAAAGTAGAGTCAAAAAATGCCGCTAAACACTTATATTCATTACGTTTTTTGGTTTAAAAGTGTTCAGATATGTATTATAGTTAATATATATAGGTAATTTCGTTCATAAGAAAGGAAAAGTCTAATGAATACTCTTACCAAAAAAATCTGTTCCTGCTGTCTCTGTGCAGCATTGATCCTGTTCTGTATCTGGGGCAGTACGTATGTCGAACAACACAAAGGCTATCAGTGCGACGGCTCAGCTCAGGGCTTTGCAGGTGAGATCAAGGTCTCAGTTTTCATCGAAGATGACATGATCTCTGATATCACCTATCAGCACGAAGGCGAAACACCTTCCATCGGCGGAAGCGCCATGAAATCCCTGCGAACCAAGATCCTCAAGACCCAGAGCACGCAAATCGATGCTATTTCAGGAGCCACCTACACCTCAAGAGGATTTCTTGAGGCTGTGTCTACAGCTCTGGCATCCACAGGCTTTGTAGCTGACGGAAGTCACAAGAGCAATTTAGCCACAGAGGACTACGAAGCAACTACCGATGTGGTTGTTGTAGGCGGTGGCGGTGCAGGAATGACTGCAGCCATCACAGTGGCTGAGAACGGCAAGAACGTCATTCTCCTTGAAAAAAGTGATATCCTCGGCGGAAATACCAGCAGAGCAAGTTCAGGTATGAATGCTGCGGAAACCCATTACGAGGCCGAGCAGGGAATCGAGGATTCTGTAGATCTTTTCATTGAAGATACCATGAAGAGCGGAAAAGAGATAAATGATCCGGACCTGGTAAGAACTCTGGCAGAAAACACTTCCGATGCCATAGACTGGCTGGATAAGGAAAATGCTCCTCTCTCCGGCCCCCTCGGAACCATGGGCGGACTGAGTGCCAAGAGAACCCACAGACCGACAGATGCTGAGGGCAACGTAACTTCAGTAGGAAATTACCTTGTTTCTGCCCTGGGTGTAAGACTTGATGAACTGGGAATAGAAATAAGAACCGGAACTACTGTAAATAAGATCCTTATGGAGGACGGAAAGGCCTGCGGTGTCTCAGGTGTCGGTGAATACGGTGAAAAGGTCACTGTTCATGCCAACGCAGTTATCATTGCCACCGGCGGATTCGGCGGCAATATGGATCGTATAGCCCAGCTTCGACCGGACCTGGCCAAATACATTTCCACCAACGTTGCCACAGCCAGCGGCGATGCCTTGGATTTCCTTGCAGAGGTGGGAGCTGACTTCGTTGATCTTGAGCAGATCCAGCTTCATCCTACAGTCATCCCCACAGACGGAGCCCTGGTTGGTGAGGCGCTTCGAGGTGACGGAGCAATTCTTGTTAACAGGGAAGGTCTTCGTTTCACAAATGAGACCGGTACAAGAGATGCCGTTTCTGCGGCAGAAGTTGCCCAGACCGGCGGAAATGTATGGCTCATTGCCAATCAGGAAATGTATGAAGGCTCTGCCGTTATCAAAAAGCTTGATAAGAGCGGCTATCTTGTAAAGGGCGACACCCTTGAAGATCTGGCAGCCGCCATGGAATTTGATGCCAACGCAACAGCGGCTTTGCTGGAAACGGTGCAGACCTGGTCCTCATATGTGGCTTCAGGAACCGACGCAGATTTTGCAAGGGATATCGGAACTCCTCTTACAGACCTTTCTTCCGGTCCATATTATGCGGTTAATGTTGGCCCCGGAATCCATCACTGCATGGGCGGTGTAAAGATCAATTCCGATGCCCAGGTTATTTCAAAAGACGGAACTCCCATCCCCGGCCTCTTTGCTGCCGGCGAAGTCACAGGAGGAATCCATGGAGCCAACAGACTTGGCGGAAACGCTGTTGCGGATATCGTAGTATTCGGCAGAATAGCCGGAGAAAATGCTTCGAAATAAATCCTGTTTTCTCATGAAAAATGCCCCCGGGAATTTGATTTTCCCGGGGGTTTTTCGTTGTTTTTCTCTTTAAAGTTTTGCTCTTTCCTCATCTATAACAGATTTGTCCAGACGTTCAAAAAGAATGCTGATCTCCGGAAGTCTGTAACCTGAAGGTATCTCCTTATACTCCCAGGTTGTGCTTATTCCAAGCCAGTTGCATACTTTTTCTGATGAAAAAGGTAAAAACGGAGCCAATACCACCGCAAGATTGGCGATGATCTGAACGCACTGAAACAGCGTATTTTTGCAAGCTTCCACATTCTCAGTTCTTGTTTTCCAAGGTGCCTGTTCGTCAAAGTATTTATTAGCTTTTCTGACCACTTCAAAGATTTCCTCAATGGCATAGTTCTGGCTGGTGGAGATCTTCCTGCCCTCCAGAGTCAGATATTCGCTGGAGACAATCTGGTCCGGAAGGTGATAGCCGCTACCGTTGGCGTAGGGCCAGGCTCCTCCGATTAGAATGTTTTTGTTCATCTCATTTCCTCCTTTTTGGGTTTGGCGCGGAGGGAGATTTTTTTGTACTAAAAAAGCTCTCTCCACTGAATTTTGCGATTCAGGGACGAGAGCTGATATGCTTCGTGATACCACCCTAATTCACCCATATCTCACGATATGAGCCTCATCAACTACGGACGGGAAATGATCCATCGATAGTCTATCACTGTAACGGGTGCACCCGTCGTAGCCTAAGTCCGAAGACCTCGGTACGCAGCTCCAAGACCATGTTCAGTTGTTGCCCACCCACCGGCTCTCACCAAATGCCGACTCTCTGTAAAGCTTCTAACAACCTACTCTTCTTTTCACAGCTTTGCTATAGATTAAATCATGAATTAAAAAAAGTCAACTACATCAATTATTGCTTGTTTCCGATGCGCTCAATAAAAGCGACAGCTTCTTCGATTCCGCCTGCATTCTTAAAGCTCTCTGAAACCTTCCCGGCTCCTTCTTTAAAGCCCGGCTCCTCAAGGACCCTTGTCAAGCATTTCAGGATATCCTGCTGTTTTATTGAGGGCAGTTTTAAGCCTGCTCCCAGCTCAGCGGTTCTTTTTGCCACCGCCCCCTGCTCAGGAGTCTGGGGAAAAAGAATAAGCGGAACGCCGAAATAAAGTCCTTCCGATGCGGAGTTCATGCCGCAGTGGGTTATAAAGGCGTCTGCTATGGACAGCACAGCCATCTGATCTACACTCTCATAGATCTGGATATTTGAAGGCAGATTGTCAAAATGATCCGGATTTGTGCCCATGGAAATGATCACCTGATAATCGGTTTTTCCCAGAACCTCAATGCAGTTGCGGTAAAACTCGCGATTGTTATTGACGGTGCCCATGGATATGTAAACTGTCTTCTCGGCGGTCTTTTCATATTTCTGGGTAATAGGCCTTATGGAAGGGCCTATGAAATGATACCTGTCAGAAAAAGTCTCTGCGCAGGGCTGGTAATACTTTGAAGTATAAACAATGGTATTGGTGTCATTGTCATTGGTCACGATATCCAGAATGCCCTTTACCGGATATCCCTTGTCCCGAAGACGCTTTATCTGTCTGTTGACCTCCGGCATTGCTAAAAGCATCCTCAGTGTCTCTCCGATGCCGTGGCTGTTATATTTTCCGGAATACCGGTTAAAAGCGAAGGTGGTGGTGGAACAGATATATGGCAGTCCGAATTTCATGGAAGCAAGCTTTCCCCAGAATGCAACGGAATCCGATACGATCAAATCCGGCTGCAGTTCTTTTATCTTCTCGCTGACCATCCCATCCAGTCCGATGGTTGCAGATACCATGAGCTTCACGGCAAAGGACTGGTCCTTTCCGAACTTTTCTGCAAAGTCTGCATCCTGTTCCTCGAAATTGTAGTCATCGCAGGGAAAAAAGGTAGCGCCGACGCCCTCTATTTTTTCCCTGAACATCTCATAAGAAAAGTAATATACTGTGTGCCCCGCCCCGGTCAGAGCCCTGACAATTCCCAGTGTAGGATTGGTATGTCCATGGGCCGGAATGCAAAACCATATGATTTTCATACATTTTCCCTCCTACACTAAATTATAATATAACTTTAATGCTAATTCGTTAATCTTTTGCCAATTTCAAAAATTTCTTGTCATTCAGGATTTAACCGTTTATACCTTGCAAGCCCGCATAATCTTCTCTGAGCATACCGTAAATATTATAATCACAATAAACAGAAACCATTTTCCCTTGGCGAACGGTCCCCTCTTTTATAAAGCCACATTTTTCCATAACCTTATTTGATGCAATGTTTCTTACATCTGCATTCCCATTCAAACGATCTAATTCCGTGTTTTCAAATATAAACCGTATCACTTCCTTTAAAGCTTCTGTAGTAATTCCCATATTCCAGTACTCAGGACTAATTCTGTACCCTATATCACCCATTCTGGCATTTTGGATATTAAATACCGCAATCATGCCTACCACTTTATTGGATTCTTTCAATACAATTCCCCAATTAAAATCAGGCGAAGGTTTTCTTTTTACCCAGGGGCGGGCATCAATAAACATAAGCTCAGGATTTTTCTCATTCTTACTTGCTTTTCTACCCCAATATGTATAGATTTCATCTCGTCCAAGCCACTCTCTTAAATCAGGAACATCATTTTCGTCAAGCACACGAATGATCAATCTGTCCGTTTCAAGAACTGGTTTATCTATTTCATAATCTTTTAGCATAATATCCTCCGCAAATCCTTATTTGCATATATAAGCCTTACGCTATAATCAATTATTTATAGTATATGTATATCCTCTATCCTCTTCAATATTCAAGCCTTTGTACATTCCAAAATGAGCTATGAACCCCGTCCCCCGGTCACTCATATGATGGCGCTTTTGACACCAGCTCCAGGCACAAGACTGCTACAATAACCGTAAAGCTGGAATATGATATAAAGTAATTTTCATAAGAAAACACACACTGGAGAAGTATTTCTTTTCCAGCGTGTGTCACACAGTTTTCTAATAGAACATCTATCTTGCGATATATCTTTTGTTGTCTTAGTTCAGAGCAACTCCATTAACGTAAAGTGTATATCCATTAGTATCGACACTGGAAATATCTCCATCAAATGATGAGATATAGGTATCTGCTGTAAGTGTCCAGGTGCTGCTCTTATCTATAGAAACAGCTACTGTTCCTACTTCTGTGGAAACTGTTTCGCCCTTGGCATTAGTGATGTTTCCGCCTATTGTGCCTGTGAAGCTGGATCCGTCAGTAAGATTAAGTGTAAGCTGTGAATCACTTCCAACAAGGATTGTTCCCTCAAGGGTCTGGTTAGTTGCATTAAGTGTAGCTGTGTTTGTGTCACCATTCCAGCCATCAGCACAAACTGAAAGCAGAATATTCTCTGAATCCATATTAATAATCTTTACATTATCCAGGTTAATAACAGCAGTTGTATTTGTTACGTGGAAAACATGGCCATTCTTGCTGGTAAGTGTTCCACCGTTCATTGTAAATACCGATGTACCACTGTCTGCATCTCCTGACATGGACTGGTAGATCATGATTGTGTCATAGAAGGTTGCATTTCCGTTGGTATCAGTATTATTGGCGGTCATATCGCAGTCATTAAGGGTAATTGAATTGATACCCTCAATGCAAACTCCCTCTGAAAGGTTGGAAACAAGAGTTGCATTAGAAACTGTGATGTCTGCAGTTGAATAGATAGCAGGAGAGCCAAGACCGTTTGTTGTATATGTTCCACCATCTACAGTAACTGTGCCGCCACCCCTGTCAGTTCTGATGGCTGCTGAAGATCTTCCGCTAGTCTCAACTGTAAGGTTTGATGCCTTTGTCACACCGCCACCGGTTGTCATGATGCCACCTGAGCCATCACCTGTTGTTGTGATAGTACTGTCTGAAATTATGACTGTTGTACCATCACCCTCATCGCCATTCTTTCCACCATTTCCACCATATGAGAATACGCCGTTGGCTCCGTCAGCATCAGAAGTAATGTTTGCTCCTGTAATAGTGGTTGTAGATCCGTCTTTTACAAGAACAGCTGCATTAAGGCCATAGAAGTTACAATTGTCTCCACCATCTGAATCACCGGTCTTGGTAACAGTTGCATTGGTGATGGTTACATCGTCACTTGTGCTGATCAGAAGTGCGCTCTTATCTGCTGTTGTGCTGGCATAGGTCTTTCCATCCTGAGTATCTGAGCCAGTTACTTCTACCGCTCCCTGATAATCGATATCAGCACTGCTGCTTCCGCCTCCGAAGCCGCCACCACCTTCGGGAGGATTTCCAGGTGCTTCTCCATCCGGTTTATTTCCAGGTGCTCCATCAGGCTTATCTCCAGGAACACCATCAGGCGCCTCACCGTCCGGCTTTTCAGGTGCATCAGAAGGGTTGCTGCTTTCTTCAACTGTACTTTCCTGTGTAACTACAGTGTCAGTTCCTTCGGTTGATGTGGCTGTCTGTCCGCATGCTGTGACAGCTACGCACATGATTGTTACTATTGCTAAAGATAAGATCTTTTTTAACTCGTTTCTTTTCATAATTAGTCTCCTTAGTAATTCCTGAACATTTATCAGTGAAAAATTGTTTGTTGTTGGAATGGATTATGAATAAGAAACCTAAATTATAGTTAAAAGATTTTCTTAATTTTTCAATGTTTATAAATTGTTTAGAAACTGCCTCATTACATCCTCTATCTTCCGATATATATTCCGAGATAAAAGGCTATGCCTTCAGAGAGCAGGATTTCTCCCTGCTTCCAGGCTCCGCCAAATGCATAGTTGCCGGCAAGTTCGCCTTTTGAGTTTACTATAAGTATCCGGAAAAGATAATCCGTATTTTAATGCTTCTTCTCTTGTTTTCATGAAATAATTCTAACACATTCAAATAGAATTACTCATAATTCACTGTTATTTTTCCCAACGTTATTTTATCCAGAACCTTATCATTAGTCTTTACTGTATGTTCCGGTAGAATCTTTTCTTGATAATACACGCCGTCCCAGTTTAGAAGCTTTTCCGGGTCTTCGGAATATCCTGTTAAATCACAGGTATTTGCAAGAAATTTGGCATATTTTACTGCAAGAGCATGTTTTATCCGCATATTAGTGAGGATGCTTTCATCCAACCCTGTTCTTGCAAGCTGATTACCGGTCATGCTGCTTAAGATCATCTTTGCTTCGACCATTGCTTGTTTTTCTTCCGCGCTACTTAATACAACTCCTTCAGAAAGAGCTCTTTTATAATAAATCTCATCTGATATACAAGTGTTAACTGCCACCTTCTTGGCGTAATCACAGACAAACTGAGAATCCATGCCGGCTGAAAAGTGGGTATTCCACCAGTGCTTTGGATTCTCAGGATCATACAAAAGAGCCTGGTTCTGCACAAACTCTTCTACTTTATATATGTAATATCCAAATTCTCTTAAGGTAATCCCGGTATCATCAACTGTGATCAAAGGCTCATCAAGATGATCTTCATAAACGAATCTGCTCAGTATTTTTCCGCAAATGGCAGCAATTATCAGAAAGCAGTTAAATATGATGATTCCGACAATGGCTTTTTTAACAGATCTTTTCATAAGCATTTATTTATCCTGTGTGAACAACTCTTGGAATTCCTTTCTTCCGGGAACCCACGCCTTTTCATAAATGTGAGTGAAATGATTTTTTACCGTCTGCTCAGAAATTCCGAGCATATAAGCAATTCTATGATTTGAAAACCCCGACACTTTAAGGTATCCGAGTTCAAGCTCTCTTTTCGTAAATCCGAATTTACGAGCTATATTAAGATACTGCTCCTTTGTAATTCCGGGATCATTCATCTTCCATGTCCATCTCTTCATTCATCTTACGCTCGGCATTTAACTTAAGCGGCAGAAGAAAAAACTCGATTATTACTGCATAAAAACCTGAAAGGAAGCAGACAGCAAGGCTTGGTCCAAACGTTTCCGGCTCAGATAAATGTCCCATAAGAATTATTGCTTGAGTTATGATGGCAAAAAGAGCTCCAAATACAGTAAGCTTCTGGGCAGCGCCTACGGCTTCTATAATATTTTTTAGTTCAAGAAGTCTGTAATCTTTTATCCCTACTGAGAATGAATTCAAAAAATCTTTCCACTCACCCATGATAATGAGCCCGGGAATCAGAATAAGTAAAACAAGAATCAGCGAAGGCACATCAAGAAACCATGCGACAGCAGAAAAACCAAAGCTGGTTCCGAGGGTACTGATAAGAAATACAACGATGAAAAGTACAAGCTCTCCAAATAAAACGGTACGGATATTCTTTTTCATAAGCATACTCCTATTAAGCTTTATTTATTCGTTATAGGTGTTCCTATTATGACGTTATCATATGCACGAAAAGAAATATATAGTACCTTTTGCAAAATGAGCCAGGAACCCCGTCCTGGTCCACTTTACTTGTTTGTTAGAAAAGCTGTTATTTCTTCTTGGGTTGGCATTACAGAAAGTGCACCTTTTCTGGTGGTTATAATAGATGCCGCAGCGTTTGCAAACGACAGGCATTCAAATAATCCGTCCTTTGTCAGATTATCAAGTCCGTTTTTGTGGATGTAATCTATGGCACAGGCACAGAAGGTATCGCCTGCTCCTGTAGTCTCTATAGTAGCAGGATTTCTGTACCCTTCTTTTTTGATCACCATATCTTTGTAAAGAGCCATACTTCCTTCAGGTCCAAGTGTGGCAAACACGATTGGAATACCAAAGTCTCTCTTTATTTTCCTTGCTCCTGCCTCTATATCCTTAAGGCCTGTAAAAAGCTCAATCTCATTATCTGAAATTTTCAGGATATCACAGTTTTCAAAGCCATATTTCATAGCATCTATTGCATCGTCTACGTTCTTCCATAAAGGTTCTCTGTAATTTGGATCAAAAGATATGACTGCTCCGCTCTCTTTAGCTATTGTAACAGCTCTGACAGTTGCCTCTTTTGCAGGTTCGTCTGTCATTGACAGTGTTCCAAGATGAAATACCTCTGCATTCCTGATAAGATCAGCATTCTTCTCAACATCCTCTGCTGTCAGCATCATGTCTGCTCCGGGCTTTCTGTAAAAAGAAAAATCTCTGTCTCCATTTGGAAGCTTGTTTACAAATGCAAGGGTAGTATTTATCTCCTCGTCAAAGACAAGTCCGGTAGAGTCTATACCCTGCTTTTCAATTCTCTCTTTTAACATTCTCCCAAAAAAGTCGTTTCCAACCTTGCCGATAAAAGCTGTGCTGTTGCCTAAATTCTGAAGCATTGACAGCACATTACAGGGTGCTCCGCCCGGATTAGCCTCAAATAAAGGATTTCCCTGGTTGCTGTCTCCGCTTCCTGTAAAATCAATAAGCAACTCTCCCAGCGCAACTACATCTTTTTTCATAAGTTATTTCCTCTCAAGCTCATACATAGTAACATCCATAAGAAGTTCTCCAACTGCCTTAAAACTGATACCTTCAGCTCTGACATCTGTAAGGATTACCATAGACATTACCTGCTGTCCATTATTGATGAAGAGCTCCATGCTGTATCTGTCAAGAACAAGTCTAAGTGAAATCTCACCCTTATTTCCTGCAACCTTACATCTTCTCTGATGAACAATGGCTCTTCTGCTTCCTGAATGCTTTCTGTCTATCTTAACAATATTGTCAACAGGATCATATTCAATCGTTGAATAAGCCTTGCCATTATCAGCAAAACGAATTTCAAATTTTTTATATGAAAGTTCTGCCTGTGTAGATCTGACTCTTACTGTCATATCTACGCATCTGCCCTCAATACTTGAAAGTGAAGCACTATCAGAAATAAGTACATTCTGTCTGCTGATTCTTTTGCCGTAATAATTCTCTATCTCTCTGGCAGGCCACTGAATAAGTCTGTTATCCTTAATAGTTATTTCCCTTGGAATACTCATCTGGCCAAACCATGGGAAGTCATCGCGCCTGATTCCGCATGTATCCCAGTTCTGCATCCAGCCGATCATGACTCTTCGTCCATCAGGAGTCTTGATTGTCTGTGGCGCATAAAAATCAATACCATAGTCAACAGCCTGACAGTTTTCTTCGCAGAATTCTCCATTTTCATCGATACTTCCTATCACACACAAGGTTCCGTTTCCGTTGTGGAACTCAAGCTCTTCAGGGAGCATATCCTGCGGGCTTGTGAGAAGGACCTGTTTGCCATCGTGGTTAAAGTAATCAGGGCACTCCCACATTACACCGAATCTGTGGTTGTTCTTGATAACAGTCTTATCATAGGACCAGTTAATACCGTCATCACTTACAAACTGTAATATCTGTCCATCGATATCCTCAGTTTTATTGCCAACTACTATGTAATATTTGCCATTTTCACGCCATACCTTAGGGTCTCTGAAGTCATATTTGCCTGCGCCCTCAGGAAGCATAGTGCTGTCAATTACAGGATTATTTGCATACTTCTCATAATCCTTGCCGTCACCAAAAGCAACACACTGGGTCTGAACCTCTCTGATGTTGCCATCTTCATCTTCCATTTTCTGAACTCCTGTGTACACCAGAAGTTGTCTGCCATCTTCCATTTCAATGGCACTACCTGAAAAGCAACCGTTCTTGTCATATTCCATATCAGGAGCTATAGCAGCAGGATAATATTCCCATGTGATCAGATCCTTACTAACCGCATGTCCCCAGTGCATAGGTCCCCATACTGTCTCATATGGATAATACTGGTAAAAGAGATGGTATTCACCCTTATAAAGGCTAAAACCGTTAGGATCATTCATCCATCCACATCTTGGTGTCAGATGAAAAAGAGGCCTCATTTCAGGGGCGATCATCTTTTCCTTCTTCTCTTCATATTCACGTGCCTTGTTTAACTTATCACTCATTTCTATCCTCACTTACCGTAAATCTTTACATTTTCTGCCAAAGCATCTGTAAGCTCAATTTCCCAATCCGCTCCCACAGCTGCATAAATTCTGTTTGACAGAGCTTTTATTCCATCTGCATAAATAACTACAATATCTTTTTCAACCACAACATCTATATGATATTTGGTTCCGCTTTCCAGCCTGATCGGCTGATTGTTAGGAAAAGCATTAAAAGATATATTATCATCCTGATTGTCGATGCTAAGCTTGTATTCTTCTCCGCTCTCAGGATTACTAAACACCAGGTCCATTCTGCCTGCTTCTTCCATATCAAGGTCAAAAGAGAGGTGACAAGTTTCCGGCACCTTCCCCAGATCCAGCGCATTATTTTCAGAAGTGGCATTTAACAGTTCTTTTGTGAAATATTCATTATATTGATCAGGCATGCATACCCCAAGTCTGCCGTCTGATAATTGTCTAAGTTCATATACCAGGACACTTCCTGCCCATGTATACTTCAGGCTGTCTTTTTCTCTTTTTTTGCGGTCCAGAAAGCCTATAAGATACCTCTTACCCTTGTATTCACAAGACTTGGCTGCATAGAAGCCATCCCCATCGAAAGTATCAATCTCCTCTTTTTCCCATGGTCCAAAGAAATTATCCGAAACTCTGTAATAGACCACGTTGTTCCAACTAAATACCAGATAATACTTATTTCCCATTTGGAAAACATCCGGGCATTCCATAAAATACAGATCCCGACTGGTATAGAAATCTCCCTTAAAAGTCCAGTTTTCTAAATCCTGTGACTCGTAATATACTATAGCGCTCTCGTTTTCTTTTCTTGCTCCCACAAGCATCAGATAGCCATCATCGCTTCTGTAAACCTGCGGATCACGAAAATCGTTTGTACTATACCCTTTTGGTGCATGAATTATATTGTCATAGTCTTTGGTAAAGCTTTTGTTATCTTTACTTGTAGCATGTAACACACATTCTTTATCTAGTCCATATGTGTCGTAGTAATCATTATGTCCTGTATAGAAACAGTGATAGTTTCCCTGTTCATCCCTGATAAAAGAACCGGTTCCTACTGCAAGATCCTGTATTTCTGAATCCTCTGCAAAAGGAAGAACTTCTCCTTTATCCTCAAAGCTTAAAAAGTCCTTGGTATAAAAACGGTGAATGGGATGATAGCCCACACCGTTATGATCTGTTTCATATAAATAATTCAGATATACTCCATTTTCTTCTGAAAGAGCCATTACATCTCCAACATAACTGTCCTCAGCCCTTGGAAAAAGAGTATCTGCATTTTGGCTATCAGCACATCCTGTGAGCATACATGCAAGAAGTGCTGCAATTATGGCAACTTTTCTTTTCATTTTTTAAAAAAGAGAGGAGAAAATCTCCTCCCTGCCTTTCCGTTTATATGAATTAATCATAGAACTGATCAAAATACTTCTGGTAGATAGAGAGATACTCATCAAGACCATATGCATTAACCTGCTTGAGATACTCATCCCACTCAGCATCTGTAAGACCGTTCATAACGAAGTTACTTCTGCTGGAGTTGATATAGCTGATAAGATCTGTCTGGATAGTTGTAAGAGCCTCTGTATCATCAGCTGTCATAAATACGTTAGGATATACATACTTGCAGTTCATATCGTCTGTGTAGTACTCCTTGATCCAGTCAAGACGGTACTGAGCGTCATCAGGGCATGTAACATATACGCCATAGTACTCATCAAGGATTGCAAGAGGACCACCAACACACTCAGCCTCACGAACTTCTACAGGAGAAGCATCGCCAAGAGGTGCATGCTTGAGCATCTTGTCGCCGTTTGCATTTGTTGAAAGCTCGAAGATATCAAACTCATCATCCTCGCCATATGTTCCCCAGTTGTTCTGTGGTGACTGGAATGGATCATACATCTTATCAAGCCAAGCACATACGAATGCAGGGTTCTCACACTTAGAAGTTACAACGCATCTGCCACGGTCAAAACCTGATGTGAAAGAGCTGTTCATAGGAGTTACATTCTTAACATCAGCCTTAAGAGCTGCAAGTGGAACGAAATCTTCAAGGTTATCAATGTTAGCAACGTCCCATGTAAAGCAAACACCATATCTGTGTGACTTACCCTTAGCTACATAAGTTGACCAGTCCTGTGTGAAGCACTCAGGATCGATAAGTCCCTCTTCATAGAGTTTATGAAGCCACTGCATACCTGACTTGAAACCTTCCTGTGTTGCTGTGCAGATAACCTTCTTGTCATCTGTAACTGCAATGTGCTGTCCGATATCATTGTCACCGTAACCTTCGCCAAAGCCGTTAATAAGAAGGCTTGGATCCTGATCGTTCATGATGCATGACATAGGAATGATGTCACCCTCAATACCAAACTCAGCCTGAAGCTCTGAAGCATGCTCCTTGAATGCCTTAAGTACTTCTTCGAATTCATCAACTGTTGTAGGTGTCTGAAGTCCGAGGAAATCAAGCCATTTCTTGTTGATGTAAGTGAAGTTATTACCTACTGTCTGGATAGCTGTCTTGTTAGAACCAAGCTGCTCAATCCATGGAAGTGCCCAGATGTGTCCCTCGGAGTCCTCACACATTGTGCGGTACTCAGGATACTTATCAAATACTGCCTTAAGGTTAGGCATGTTGTTGTCAATGTACTCTTCTACAGGAAGGATAACTCCCTGATCAGCATATCTGATAAGGTCTGAGTTACTAAAGCCTGCATTAAATACAAAATCTGTAAGTGTGTTCTTGTTAGCCATGTTGAGCTTGATCTTGTCGCCCCACTGATCATTTGAAATAGCTGTCCAGTCAACATGTACGTTTGTCTCTTCCTCAAGTCTCTTGAAGATTGTTCTGTTGTTAGGTTCTGACTCAGTTCCTGACGGATAGCTGATTGTACCTGTGATAGTAACCTTGTTTTCCAGCGGAAAGCTGATATCATCCGCTGTAACTGTTGCTGCCCCACTGCCTGAAGCACCTTTTCCGCAACCTGTCAGAACACTTGCTGACATTGCAAGAACAAGTGCTGCTGAAAATAACTTTGTTGTCTTCTTTTTCATTTTCCCTCTCCTTATAAAAATTCTTTATTATCTCCTGTTGCCAGGGGAAGTTCTGATTGTTTAAGCCTCTCAGCCTTTAACTGAACCAACCATGATTCCTGAATCAAAATACTTCTGGAAGAATGGATACATTACTATAAGCGGTAAGCTTGAAATAATGATGGTTGCATATTTAAGAAGTTCTGCAAGCTGTGCTCTCTGAGCTGTACTCTGCATATCTGCTATCATTCCCGGATCCGGTTCATTCTGGATGAGGATAGCCCTAAGCACCAGCTGAAGAGGCTGCTTATCTGCTGAATTCAGATAGATCATTGCATCAAAGTAGCTGTTCCACATTCCTACAAACTGCCACAATATCAGCACTGCTATAAGTGGTGTGCACACAGGAAGAAGTATTCTGAAGAAGAACACCAATTCATTAGCTCCGTCCACATCAGCAGCTTCTCTAAGTTCGCTTGGAATACCTTTGTAGTAAGTTCTTGCGATGATCATGTTCCATACGCTAAATGATCCCGGAAGAATTACAGCCCACATGGTATCAAGAAGTCCAATGTTACTGATAAGAAGGTATGTAGGAATCAGTCCTCCGCCAAAGAACATTGTGATAATAAAGATTGTGTTAAAAAACTTCTTGCCTTTAAAATCATCTCTTGACATTGGATACGCACACAAAAGTGTTATAAATACAGAAATAACCGCAAATAATACGGAATATATAATTGCATTTCTAAATCCAATCCATATCTGAGAATTGGTCATAACTCTCTCATAAGCTGTAAGAGTCCATTTGCTGAAATCAAATACTATTCCCTTGTTCTGAAGTGTTATAGGATCCATGAAGGAAGCTACAATAATATAAACTACAGGGCCTATGATAGCCATTACAAAGGCTGCAAGGAGAATATAACCAACCAAGAGAAATGCTTTATCTCCAATGGAAGCTCTGGCAAATTCGCTTTTTTTAATATTTACTGTCTGTTGCATTTCGCTCCCCCTTATAGTCCCTGACCGTCGTTAAGCTTCTCAACAACCTTATTAACCACTATGAGAAGAATTACATTTACGATCGTATTAAATAATCCAACCGCTGTTGAATAACTGTAATCACCATTCAAAAGACCTTTTTTATAAACATAAGTAGCTATGATCTCAGACGAAGCAAGGTTCATATCTGACTGAAGTGCATAGGCCTTTTCAAAGCCGATACTCATAATGTTTCCTGCCTGAAGGATGAATTGGATAACTACCATATCCTTGATAGCCGGCCACTCTACTGCCTTGATCTGTTGCCAGATATTGGCTCCATCAATCTGTGCTGCCTCTTTGAGTTCCTTGCTGGCATTTGAAAGAGCTGCTGTGTACATGATCGATGCCCAGCCGGCGCCCTGCCAGATACCACTTATGATGTAGATTGGTCTGAATGCTGCAGGGATTGTCAAAAAGTTGATGTTCGTTCCCAAAAGCATATTGAATGGTCCTGTAACCGATAAAAGAATCCTGACCATACCACAGAGGACTATGACAGATATGAAGTTAGGCATATACAGAACAAGCTGTATCTTCTGTTTGATCTTGCTACTAGAAATCCTGTTAAGTAGAAGCGCCAGTATTATCGGCATTGGAAATCCCCATAACAGACCAAAAATACTCAGTTTAAGTGTATTGGCAAGATACTGAAAAAAATCCGGCGATGATAAAAACTGTTTAAAGTATTTAAGGCCAACCCATTCGCTTCCCAAAATGCCTTTGAATGGATTGTATTTCTGGAAAGCAATCAGTATTCCTCCCATCGGAATGTACCTGAACACTATTGTCAGTAACAGTGCCGGCCCCAGAAAGAACACATATAGTTGCCAATGCTGTTTAACATATACCAGAGTGTTATGCATCGAATTATCTTTTACCTTTGTGTTCATGTAACCCTCCCAAGTTTTACATTTGCATAATTCTCATTTGCATATGTAAAATATAGCACCCATATTTACAGCTGTCAATACAATTATTTTACATTTGCACAATAAATATTTACATTTGACACTTTGATTTTTACATTTTATAATGATATAGGTGTCAAAAAGTCATAAATACTGACACATTAATCTTTTATTTAGAAAGTGGAGACTACACTATGCCAGCAAAAGTCACCTTACAGGATATAGCAGATGCTCTTGGAGTATCCAGAAATACCGTATCCAAGGCTATAAATAACACCGGAGTTTTAGCTGAAGCTACCAGACAGAAGGTTTTAGAGAAGGCTATCGAAATGGGATACAAGCAATTTTCTTATGCCAATTCCATTTCAGACATTACAAATCCTTTCAGTTCCCAACCCAAGGCTTCAGGAGAGATTGCTCTCTTTTCAGGCAGTTTCCTTAATAATTCTCACTTTGCTTCTACCATGTTGGATAAATTTCAATATGAAATTTCTCTGCTTGGCTATAGCCTGACAATGCACCGTGTTGATCATCAGAATATAGAGTCAAGAACTCTTCCTCTCTCATACAGACCGGATAACACCAAGGCTATTGTATGCATCGAAATGTTTGATCACTCCTATTGTGAAATGCTGTGTGACATGGGCCTGCCGGTACTTATGGTGGATGCTCCCGTGGCAAGCTATTGGAAGCCGCTAAATGCAGACACTATTCTCATGGATAATTTTTCCAATATCTACACAGTGATAAATGATATGAAAAAAAGGGGAATTTCCAAGATTGGATACGTTGGGCAGGTTACACACTGCCGTTCTTTTTACGAAAGATTTATGGCCTTCAGAGAAGCCATGTATATCAACGGGCTTACTATTGACGAGAAGTTCTGCTTAACAGAAGTGCATGCTCACGGAGATGATTACAAGGAATACCTTTCTTTGGCACTCTCTAAGCTGGATGAGATGCCACAACTTTTCATCTGTGCCAACGACTTTGTGGCTATAGATGTATTATATGGCTTGAAAAAACTGGGGATTGATTGTCCCAAAGATATAAAACTTTTTGGATTTGATGATTCACCTGAATCCAAGATCATGACACCGTCTCTTTCCACGAGCCATATACACAGCCAGGTAATAGGATATTCTGCTGCCAACCTGATAATTACCAGAATAGAGCAGCCTGATCTGAATTACAGAACTGTCTATACCGAGACGGATCTGATCTATCGAGATTCAACTACATAATCATATCGTGGCTGTCGCATTTAGAAAGATACAGGAGCAAATTGGTTCATTTGATCCTGTATCTTTTTATTGCTACTTTATACTATTGCTATACGTTTATAAACTTCTTTGTACTGTCGCTAAGTTTGTTCGTAACCTGATTGTTATTATCCATGGCCTCTCCGATTTCTTGAATTTCTCCCACAATCTCCGTAGAGTTGGAAGCTGAAAGGCTGATGGCCTGTGTGGACTCTTCAACGGAATCGGTGATTGTAAGAATTGAGTCTGCCATGCTGTGCATTGTGTTATCAAGAGAGTCTGCCTTCTCAGTAAAGCCTTCAAGAATTTCATTCATTATCTCTGCTGTACTCTCGTATTTCTCTCCTGTCTCAACAAAGGCTTCATAATCGGCAATAACAGTATTGTTGATAAAATCTACAACCTCGATGGCATTATTCGAAAGCTCCTGAACAGCCTTTGTCACATTCTCACTTATAGTCTGAATATTTCCGGCTGTCTGTCTGCTGTTATCGGCAAGTGCACTGATCTCCTGCGCAACTACCGCAAAGCCCTTGCCGGCTTCACCTGCTCTTGCAGCCTCAATGCTGGCGTTAAGTGCAAGAAGGTTTGTCTGGGAAGCTATATCGAGGATAACCTTGGTAAGTTCTCCGATCTGATTAACCTGCTCACTTTCCTTTACTGACTCATCAAGGGTCTTGCTGAGCGCCTCAACTCTGGCACCTGTATTCTCCTTCTTCTGCATAGCCTCATTCTTAATGGTATCAGCTTCCTTCTGGATCTCGCCTGCACGCTCTTTTCCTGAAGCAACCTCATCATTGATGCTCTCCACCGCATCTCTTACATCATTGAGCTGCTCCTTAATGTGAGAAGCTGTAGTTGACACATTGTCCATGCTGGCTGAAAGCTCCTCAAGTGCCGCTGATGTGTTGGTGATGTTGTCGTTAGCCAAAGCGATCTGTGAGGTCATCTTGTCTGCGGAATCTGTAAGAATGAGTGTTCCGCTCTTAACATCTTTCATTACGCCCTGCAGGGTTTCAATAAAATCATTTATGCCGTCTCTTATAAATACAAGCTCATTTCCGGTCTTAACATTTACTCTTGCTGTAAGGTCACCCTTTCCGGCGTTGATATCATTTATAATTTCCTGAACAGAGTCGGAAATCTTAACAATAACTTTGGTGATAAGAACAAATGAAACATAGAGGTTCAAAAGAAGGCACACGATAAACACAGCCATTCCTGTTACATTCATGACAGTTATCTTACTTCTTGACTGTTCCATATAATTTACAACATTACCCCGAAGTGCATCCACCGATGCATCAAGGGTTGCCATGCCTTCTTTGACGCCTTCCATGTTAGTCATATAATCTCCGGTAAGTATCTCCGAGGCAACACGTCCATCGCCGGTTGTCATCATGATATTGAACACTTCATCAACGTTCGCAATAAGAGCCTTTGCCGAAGCATCAAGCTGTGTCGTTGCGTTTGGATTGCCATACATAGTAAACTCATCGCCGATTTCTTTTAAAAGAGTGGTCACTTCGCTCTCGTAGGATTTAAGCTCGCTTCCGATCCTCTCTTTATCAGCATCAGTGTAATATGTCCATAGTCCCAGTGCGCTCTGGATCGTTCCGTCAATCCTGGCCAGATCTTCCTTAACTGTTCCCTCTTTATGAACCAGGTCGGTTACTCCGGCAATTATACCCTGAGCACTGTCAGACATGGATGATATTCCATCGTTAACAATGTAGCTTACTATGTTAAATACCAGCAACATCAGAATATTAAAGAACAAAATCTGAACCGGAATAGATTTGAAAAAACTGACCTTATTCTTCTTGTTTTCAGTTGTCCTTGACATAACGACACTCCTTTCAATTTAATAAATATTCACCTATATACATTATACAGATAAACAATGCATTGTTTTACGTTTAATATTTTTTTAATAAAATTAAATAAAAAATGCATAAAAACACAAAAAAACAGGCAGCCTTACCAGCTACCTGTACAATCTTTGCTTTATTCACGGAACCCAGGTGATAAGGACCTCGGCATCTCCCTCACTCCAATAATAGGCCAATACTCCTAAAGGCTTCTGAAATGCTCTCGTCATCATTACTTCCGATCACACACGAGAATTCCTTCTTCAATTCCTCCGGAGCATTTCCCATCAGAAAAGGAAATCCTACAGATCGTAGCATTTCTGCATCATTAAAATGATCACCAAAAGCAACCGCTTTCTCCGGCGGGATGTTCATATACGAGCATACTCGCCTGACTCCATCGGCCTTTGTAATTCCCTTTCCCATGATTTCAAGAAGAACATCTGAGGATTTAACTATCGACAGCTTTGGAAATCTCTTTTTCAATTCATTTTCTATACCACATATTGCTTCAGGCTCACATATGCAAAGGAGCTTTCCTATGATTGCATCTTTTGGAAGAAGCTCTATGCCGCCCTCTGTTGCACAGACCTCAACGATTTCCTCTTCTGCGCGGACCAGTCGGTCATTCCTGTCATTTACAATCCACAATTCTTCTGAATAGATATTCCATGTACAGTCAATCTTCTCCGCCTCTATATAAGAAATAATATCCCTCGCGTCATCGGCATCAAATCCCTCCGAGTACATTATCTTATCGTTTTCATCAATGATAAGCGCCCCACTATAACAGATCATCGGGCAGGAAAACCCGTATCTTTTAAAAATCGGCCGTACTCCGGATGGTCCTCTTGCTGTCGCAATGACGAAAGGGATATTGGCTTTCTTTAGGGCAAATATTGCATCAAGTGTGCCCTTAAGCATTCTATGTTCACTGTTTAGAATTGTTCCGTCTATATCTGAAAAAACTATTTTGAAATCCATTGATGTCTCTTAACATTTCTTTCTAAAATGAAGTTGTCATTTTGTTCTAGCCATATCATAATATTTTAATTATACATTTTAATCCATCTACTTCACCATCCAAGATCCAACTTTTTTGGATCCAACCCTTTCAACAACACCTTCTTCAATGAGTTCTTTCATTATCATCTGAATTGACCTACGTGATTTTCCCATTATCTCTGATAATTCATTCTGTGTAATAGAAGGATTCTCTCTCAATAAAAGCAAAATATACTCTCTATCCGATAAAGCACCACTTTGCGCTTTAACTTGCGCTTTATTTTGCGCTTTATCATAAGCATAATTCAAATTCCATAACGTAAGAAAGAAATTGTAACCATCAGTATAAAACTCAGGTTATTCTCTACCACTCACGCCTGATCTTTTCGAAATCGATAGTCTTTCCAACCTTCTTCCATACCAAAAATGTCAGAACTACATTTATTGCAGCAATTACAAAGTATGTAATAAGGATTTTTGGTCCATCTTCACCGGTATTAATATACGATGAACCTGAGGTTTTCATCGGAACAAACAGTCCTTCTGTATAACCGGCAAAAAAATCAAACAATCCATGAGCCACGCCGCAAGCCCATATATTTCTGGTCTTCCAATACAGTATAAGAAGGGCCAGTCCAAAGATGCCTGATTCCAACGTTTTGGCTACCGCCTGTCCCCATGCAATAGCGGAGGCAGCATCAAATTCGCCCACAATATGTGCTGCACCGAATACTAACGAAGATACTACTGCACTAAGGACAAAAACATATTTCTTTTCCCTGAACTTATAGATAATCGCATCGTTTATAACTGCCCTGAAAGCCAGTTCCTCAAAAAGCCCCACGGAAATAAACATAAGAAATACTATGATAAGCCCCAATACCGGGTTATCATTCAAAGGGACCTGCTCTTCTATATTTGATAAGAGTAATACAGATCCCATGATAAGGGACATCATAAGAAATCCCATGGAATTCAAAATGACATATCCTGTGGAAACATAACAGGATGTCAGGGTCTTATCTCCGGATATCTGGTACAGGAAAAAGCACACTGCTCCGCAAAGCATGGTTCTTACTATAAAGAACTGAAAATTTGTATCTGTATGTACCGTCTTGAAACACACAACTACATATACTATGCAGAGCGCAGCAGTTATCAGCGGAGATTTTTTCATAAATTCAATATACTTTTTAAGCATTTGTATTCTCCTGCTCTGTACTGTTTTCAGAAATGAAGGAAAGCGCTACAAGGTTTGCGGCATTTCTCTTAAGTCGTCTGAATATGTAGAACTGGAAAAAGAATATCGGAACTACTATGATCAATACCATACCAGCACCAATATATGTTGTTCTTTGTATTTCCTCTGTTATAGTCTCTACATTATCCCCGGCATGTATGAGCATGTTTGCTGCAAAAAAATCAAAAACAGTATGACAAAATACAGGGACAAAATATGCAAGGAGGTATTCTTTTACTACAGACTCTCTGCCTGTTACTTTGTTATATCTGGCAAGTCCAAGATGCCTTCCCATGGCAAGCCCGAGCATCATATGCACTGTAATATTGGGCAGCCTCATAAAAAGTCCTGCGAGACCGCTACTATATACAAAATCTTCTATAAGCGTAAATCCGAATCCTACAGCCCCTGCTATCAGCATATATTCGTATACATTTCTCCATTTTTTTCTATAAATGCCTAATACAATAAGTGTAATGATAAGTTTTGCGAGTTCTTCATTCAATGCTGCTGAAAAAAGCGCATGGTTGAAACTGGCAAGTAATGCAGGTCCATCTGTAGGTACAAACCCGGTTACAGCCCTGAAAACAAGACCGATTATTAAGAAAAAGATAAATGAAAGCGGCACAGATAAAAGTCCAAGTAATACCGGTAGCAAAGCCTGTCCTCTTGAGATTCTGTAGTCTCCTTCCCAGGCAATCAAATTTTTATAAAGGATACCAAGAATGATCAAACCTAAAATAAAACTGATAATAGATACCATATTTTTCCCTCACCTTTCAGAAATCCACTTCTTTTCCCATATTTCATTGGCTTTAGCAAATTTGTTTTTACTGATCAAATATAGTGCAATAATTCCTATGGTCACAGCTACAATGAACTCATACAACAGCCGTCCCGTACTATACTGCTGTGTAAGTATGCCATCTCCGGAAACTAACGGGTCCGTTGTAAAACAGATAAAATCATATAACCCGTGTGCAAATATCGGGAATATCACGCTGCCTGTTCCTAAATATAAAGCGGTAAGCAAAAAAGCCTGAAATGTTGAGTGGAGTATCTGCGCCGCGGTCATGACTAAATCTGCACCCTGAGCCAGATTTCCTGCATGAGAAATGCCGAATATTACGGCCAGTATAATTATTGCGACAACTCTCCTCTCTTTCCGGACATATCTCATAACTATGGCTAGTGATAATATTCTGAACATAGTCTCTTCCCCAAATCCGGCTGTAATTCCCATAATAGCCGCCTTAAGAGAAGGACTAAAATAAAACGAATGATAAAAAAATAATGGCTCGATCAGCGTAAAGACTAAGAGAATCGCCAAGGGGATCATTACTAAACCTATGTCCCTGGCTGAAGCTTCAGGCTTTACAAATCCTTTAAATTCCGGTGAGAACCAGTACCAAAAAATCAGCATCGATATTATTGCAAAAACGCATACACCTATGTTCCCTGCATTTTCTGAAATTGCATTACCTATAGAACCTCCTATTCCAGCTAAAAGCGACGGAAATAGTATGCTGAGTATAATGGCGATATAGGGTATCTTTTCGCATATCGAATGCTTTCTTGTTTTTTTATCCATGTGTAACCTCCTGATTAGCTATGATGAAAAAACATGACAAAATATTGCG
The DNA here is from genome assembly GCF_000621605.1 of Butyrivibrio sp. MC2021. Lineage (GTDB taxonomy): Bacteria > Bacillota > Clostridia > Lachnospirales > Lachnospiraceae > Butyrivibrio. The sequence goes on from NZ_JHXX01000001.1 coordinate 1,275,282, forward strand.
CTTAGTTGCATAGATACTCTATTTCCATTGTATTAGATTTAGACTGCTAAAGTCTACTTCGCAAGAAGATTTTCGACTTATTTTAGAAAATCTTTGTATTGTATTGCGTCTACTTTTTAAGATATTTCTCTAACCCAGGAATTCTTCCTGTCCAAAGAGATTGGCTGTCATTCCAAAATGAGCTAGGAACCCCGTCCCCCCTGGTCCACTCTCAGCACAAAAAAAAGACCCGGTACAAATGTACCGAGTCTTCTGAAATCTGCAATGCAGATTGATCATCTCTTTGAGAACTGTGGAGCACGACGAGCTTTCTTTAAGCCGTACTTCTTTCTCTCCTTCATACGAGGATCTCTTGTAAGGTATCCAGCCTTCTTAAGTACAGGTCTGTACTCATCTGAGTCAACCTGAAGAAGAGCTCTTGAAATACCATGTCTGATAGCACCAGCCTGACCTGTTGTGCCGCCACCTCTTACAGTTACAACTACGTCAAACTTGTCAGTTGTCTCTGTAGCTACGAGAGGCTGTCTAACGATAACCTTGAGAGTCTCAAGTCCGAAGTACTCATCAATAGGTCTCTTGTTGATTGTGATGTTTCCCTTACCAGAAACAAGATATACTCTTGCGATTGATTTCTTTCTTCTACCGGTTCCGTAGTAATTAGCTGATTTTGCCATTATTTTGATCTCCTTTCAACCCGATTAAAATGTAAGTACTTCAGGCTTCTGAGCTGCATGAGGATGCTCAGCTCCTGCATATACATGGAGTTTTGTGTACATTTCTCTGCCAAGGGATCCCTTAGGAAGCATTCCCTTTACAGCGTGCTCGATAACTCTCTCGGGCTTATCCTGGAGCATCTGACGGAGTGAGAACTCCTTGTGATGACCAACATAATCTGTGTGGTGCCAATACATCTTCTGATCAAGCTTCTTACCAGATACTCTGATCTTCTCTGCATTGATAACGATTACATAATCTCCTGTGTCGATGTTAGGAGTGTAGATTGGCTTGTTCTTTCCTCTAAGTACGTTTGCAACGTTAGCGGCAAGACGTCCAAGTGTCATATCTGTAGCATCAACTACATACCACTTCTTCTCTACTGTAGCTGCACTAGGCATATAAGTTTTCATTGTGTTTCCTCCATTACTGTTATGAGCCGTGGATTAGCTCGGTAAAATAAAAACTATAAATAGGTGTTACCTTGTAAGAACCCTTCACCTGATTCTTACGTATATATGTACATATTGCAGCTTACCGGGACAACAATATGCCATCTGTCTTTTGTACGACTCCTATCAAGTGGCATAATACGACCACTAAACAGTTGTCACACAGTAAGATATTATATGACTCCCAAAATGCTTTGTCAACAAATTTTATACAAATTTTACGTTATTTCAAGGCTCCGGAATTCCGTCCAGAAACTCGTATTTTATCAGGAAAAGACCTTCCGCGGGAGCCGTGGGTCCTGCTGCCGCCCTGTTCTTTTTCTCCAGAATGGTCTTCATCTCAGAGGGGCCGCCGCGACCTCTTCCTATCTGCATAAGGGTTCCGGCGATGATTCTCACCATGTTATAGAGAAAGCCGTTGCCCGTAACGGAAATAATCACCTCATCCCCTCTTCGGGTAACCGTGACATCCTTGATGGTCCTGACATGGGTAAGAGCCTGGGACTGGGCATTGCAGAAACTGGTAAAATCGTGTTCTCCAACGAGGTAAGCTGCTGCCTCGTTCATGACATCTATGTCCAGGGGCATGCTGAAATGGCAGGCATACAGCCTCTTCGTAGGATCACTGATCTGAGTATTCATGATTCTGTATTCATAGGTCTTCTCTGTATTGCAGTGCCTTGGGTGGAACTCCGCCCCCACTTCCCTGGACTGAGTTATCCTGATATCCTGGGGAAGCTCATGATTCAGGGCAAAAATGAATCTGTCTCCCGGAATCGTGGACTCCGTATCAAAGACCGCCACATTGCCATAGGCATGAACTCCGGCGTCGGTGCGGCTTGCGCCTATGACTAAAGTTTTCTCGCCGGTGAGCCTCTCTATGGCCTCGTTGAGCTTGCCCTCGATGGTCTCCGGGGTGCTCTCCTGCAGGGCCCAGCCGCTGTAGGCGGTACCATCATATGAAACTGTCAGCATTATCCTGCGTTTTTGTGGCATATTATCTCCGTGAATATCTGCAGCGCTCTGTATCACATTCCGATAAACTTAAGAAGGTCAAACCTTCCGGCAACTATTATCAGTGCAAAATATACAGCCAGCACAATATAAGCGTTAACATCAATCTTTTTATAAATAAGGGGCTTCATCTTGGTTCTGCCCTCGCCGCCCCGGTAACATCTCGCTTCCATGGCCATGGCCAGGTCGTTGGCTCTTCTGAAGGCTGAAACAAACAGCGGAACCAGCAGGGGCACCAGGCTCTTGGCTCTGTTAATCAGAGATCCGCTCTCGAAATCCGCGCCTCTTGCCATCTGGGCCTTCATGATCTTGTCCGTCTCCTCCATGAGAATAGGAATGAATCTCAGGGCAATGGACATCATCATGGAAATCTCATGCACAGGGATCCTGATCTTTTTCAGAGGATTAAGAAGGCTCTCCAGGCCGTCTGTCAGATGGTTGGGGGTGGTGGTAAGTGTCATGATGGAGGAGCCTGTGATCAGGAAAATAAGCCTTATAGCCATCATAACCGCCATCCTGAGTCCCTCTTTTGTAATGGTGAACTTCCAGAAGCTGACCAGGGGCACGCCCGGTGTCAGGAACAGGTTGAATACCATGGTGATCATCAATAGGAAAAAGATGGTTTTCATACCCCTGAAAATGAATTTAGGGGGCACATTTGACAGTTTTATGCAAAGGGCAAGAAATAGTGCGGCCACAACATATCCCAGCAGATTTCCCGCTACAAACAGCGATATTATGAACACAAAAGTAGCCACAAGCTTAACTCTGGGATCAAGCCTGTGGACAACGGATTCTGTTCTGTAATATTGTCCAAGTGTAATGTCTCTTAACATCTCTTAAGCGCCTTCAGTATCTCATTTTTTGCTTCTGTAATTGTTGTGGCATTGGTGTCCACATTGAGCCCTGCCGCAGACAGTTCCTGCATAACATAGGTCACCTGGGGTGCTGCAAGACCTATCTCCTCAAGCTCCTTATAATGGGCAAAAACGTTCTTGGGCACGTCGTCAAAAAAGACTCTGCCCTTGTTCATTACGATGATCCTGTCCACGTAATCCGCCACATCTTCCATACTGTGGCTCACCAGGATAATGGTGATACCCATCTCCTTGTGAAGCTTGGAAATAAGGCTGAGGATATCATCTCTTCCCTTGGGATCAAGGCCCGCTGTGGGCTCATCCAGGATCAGCACCTCCGGCTTCATGGCAAGAACGCCGGCAATGGCAACTCTCCTCTTCTGTCCACCGGACAAGTCAAAGGGAGACTGGTAAAAATACTCATCATCAAAGCCCACCTGCTTGAGAGCACCATAGGCCCTAAGCTCCACCTCTTTCTGGGAAAGACCCAGGTTCTTGGGGCCAAAGCACACATCCTTGAAGCAGTCCGTCTCAAAGAGCTGATGCTCGGGATACTGGAAGACCAGTCCCACCTTGGCTCTCAGGTTCTTTTTGTTATAGCCCTGCTCGTTGATATCCGCTCCGTCAAAATAGACTGTGCCGCTGGTAGGCTTAGCCAGGCCGTTCATATGCTGTATCAGGGTGGACTTGCCGGAACCGGTGTGTCCTATAAGTCCGATGAACTGACCCTTGGGAATATTCAGGTTGACGTCGATAAGGGCCGCATGGGCCATAGCTGTATCTTCGTCATATATGTAGTTTACATGGTCAAGGATTATTGACATGTCATCTCCATCTGTAAAAAAAATTTTATCGCGCGATCTTTTTCAGCTCAGAAACCAGCTCTTCCCTGGTGAGAACGCCGTCGGGAAGAGGAACTCCGCTCTTTTTAAGTTCATAGGCCAGCTCTGTCACCTGTGGAACGCCGAGGTGCAGCTCCTTGAGTCTCTCCACCTGGGAAAAGATCTCCCTGGGGGTACCCTGCATTACGACCTTGCCCTTATCCATGACAAAGACTCTGTCGGCATGGACCACCTCTTCCATATAGTGGGTGATAAGGATCACAGTGATCTTCTCAACATCATTGAGGGCCCTGGCGGCTCTGATAACATCCTTACGGCCGTTGGGATCCAGCATGGCTGTGGGCTCGTCCATGATAATGCACTTGGGGTGCATGGCAATAACGCCGGCGATGGACACTCTCTGCTTCTGGCCTCCTGACAGGTGATTGGGGGATGACTTGCGGAACTGGATCATATTGACAGCCTTAAGGCTCTCATCAACCCTCTCCCAGATCTCCTCCGTTGGAACTCCCATGTTCTCGGGGCCAAAGCCCACATCCTCCTCCACAACCTGACCGATTATCTGGTTATCGGGATTCTGAAAGATCATTCCGGCTTCCTGCCTGATGTCCCAGAGATGGTCGTCATCCTCGGTGTTGTAGCCGTCCACGTAGACCTCTCCCTCTGTGGGGTAAAGAAGCGCATTGAAGTGCTTGGCAAGGGTTGACTTGCCGGATCCGTTGTGGCCCAGGATAGCTATGAACTGCCCCGGCTTAACCTCCAGGTCAACTCCATCGATGGCTCTTGTGATGCCCTCAACGTTGCCCTCTTCATCGCGCCTTATATATTCAAATACAAGTTTGTCTGTCTTAATCATATCTTTCATAGTAATATCCATTACTCAGTATTTATCAGCAATTGTTAGTGTACTAAAAAAGCGGCATAAATACAAGATTACGCCGCTTTTAAATCTATTTGAATTCTTTATGCATTTATTCAGCCCGCATTTTTAAGAGCCTTTTTGTTCTCATACATAAGCGCATCCGCCTTGGCAAAAACGGTTTTGACCTCTTTATCGTCTGTAAACCTGGCCATTCCCGCTGCGATAACCACGCTGTTATTGTCAATGCTCTCCTGAATGGTCTTTTCCCAGAACTGCATTATCTTATCGATGTGCTTGTAGCTTCTGCCCTGGATAACAACCACAAATTCGTCGCCGCCCACTCTGAAAACAGGGCAGTGTCTGAATACGTCGCAGATAATGCTGCAGCCCTTCTTGATAAATTCGTCGCCGGCCTGATGTCCAAAGGTGTCGTTAACAGCCTTAAGGCCGTTGATATCAAGAACCACCAGTGCAAATTCGGGAGCCGCACCATCTTTTATCATCTTGTTGATCTGCTTCTCCATGTTATCATATGCATGCTTGTTCTTAACGCCGGTGAGTACATCCACATTGGCTTCATTTCTTGCTCGAATGAGCTTCTGCTCAACCTCCTGCTCATGAAGAACCTCATCTGTTATATCACTGATGCCAAAGATAAGCTGCCTGCCACCCTTTTCTTCGGCAAAAGCCGCCTTTATCTTACAGTATCTGATCTCATTATTTATAAAGATCCTGTAATTCACCATAAATACGCCATTATCCTCGATCGACTTAAAGATATTTTCCCTGGTGAGCTGGCTCAGGGCATAATCAAGATCCTCCAGGTATACAAACTTCTTCCTGGATTCTACAAAGCGTTCAAAGAAATTATCACCCTCCATTCCGATGGTGTACTCATCCAATTCATGGTTCGAAGCACATCTGATGTAATGGTCGGTTTCCGGATTTACAACGAAAATAGAGATGAAGTTTTCTGCAAGAACCGAGAGCCTTGAGTATGTCAGGTTCTCTTCCTTAACCCTCTCCATGGCCTCCTGCTCCTTCATCTGAGTGTTTATATTGCTGACACCGATGATGATGCTGTTGCCCTTCATCTTGATACGCACAATCTTCATGTGGACGTAAACAGGCTCTCCGTCCATAAGATACCTGTAGGACAGCGTGTATGTGCCCTCTTCAGCCAATGTTTTTTCAACCTTTTCCTTGGTAAAGCTCTCAAGGAAAAAGTCCCTGTCTTCCTCATAGATGCTGAACATTGCACCCTGTCTTACTTTTTCGAAGAAGTCGGTTCCGTGCTCCTCGATGGCCAGGTCATCATATTCGTCACCGGAGCTGTACTCAATGTACTTTTCCGTATCAAGGTCAACATAGTACAGGTTCATACAGTCAGAGGACAATGCCTGGGCAATATAGGTATAAGTAAGCTCCTCAGCGCCCCTGTCCTCATTTATTCCCAAAATAGCTACAGCAATGGCCCTTACGCCTGTCACCGGATTAATGGCAACTCTTCTGATAAAAATGTGCAAAATGGTGCCATCAATACCTCTTTCATCGATGATAATCCTTCTTCCATCCTTGCCGCACTGGACTATAGCCTTACTAAAGGCGGAGCCACGCATCTTTTTCATAACTTCAAGATTAGCCACTCCATTCATATCGTAGCCTCCGAAGTTTTTAGAAAAAAAGTCCTTATAGGGCTTATTGGCCCGGACAAGCCACATATCTGTGTCGCTGGTCTCCATGATAGCCATGGGCATGGTATCAAAATAGTTGCCTAACATATCCTCATCGCCCTCGGCGGACATATGAAGATCATACAAACTTATTTTACCGATGGTGGTGTAATAATCCGACTCATCGGGATTCTCAAAGCCGATCTGCTTGCCGGTTGCATAGCGGTCAAAAAGTGTTTCAATGGATATGGGCTGGCAGAAGTGATAACCCTGGATCTTGGTACAGCCTATCTCCTTCAGGAACTCCACCTGCTCCACGGTCTCAACGCCTTCCGCCACCGTCTCTATTCCAAGGGCCCCCGCCATCTTAACCAGCTCAGTTACGATGATCTTACAGGAATCCCCCTTGTCAAATTTCCTCATGAAATTCATATCAAGCTTGATGGTATCAAAAGGGATCTCCTGAAGGATCTCAGGCGAAGAATAACCGCTGCCGTAATCATCCATCCATACCTTAAAGCCCAGCTCATGGAAGCGTTCAATCTGCCCCTTTATATAGTCCACATCAGCAGCTACGCCGCTCTCGGTAATTTCAATGGTAAGCTTATCCCTGCCAATCCCGGATTCATCCACCAGCTTGGCTATTTCTTCAACGATATCACAGATATTGAAATCCGCTCTGGAGATATTAACAGATTCAGGCACCACATATATCCCTCTCGCAATCTGCTCTTTCATCTTTTTTATGATCTCTTTTGCCACAAAAAGATCCAGTTTGTATATGATCTTGGCATCCTCAAGGACAGGGATAAATACACCGGGACTGATCATTCCCCTGACCGGATCGTCCCACCTGGCAAGAGCTTCCTCATCGGATACCCTGCCATTGGCTGTACGGATAATTGGCTGATGATATACCTTTATCCATCCATTCTCCAAGGCATTGTCTATATTTGTGATAACATATTCTCTTTCCTCAGCAGCCTTCAGCATCTCCTCATCGAAATAGCTGACGCAGGAAAAATAGCTGCTTCTTACGGCGTCACAGGCTCTTTTTGCCCTGTCACAGGCGATACTTGGGTTCACCAGTTCTCCGATATATTTATATACGCCGATTCTAACCGGCAGATTCTGCCCGCCATTTATCCACTTAGACTCCTCCAGAATTTCATCCAGTGCTTTATCCAGGCCAATTTCACCGGTATATGCACAGAAATGATCTCCGCCGAATCTTCCGCAGTTGTCTGCCCCAAACTTTTTGGCTATCATCCTGGAAAACTCGATAAGAAGCTTATCACCCTCAGCAAATCCAAATTTCTGGTTATAAGTCTTCATTCCGCAAAGGTCAAAGAACAGTACACATGGCTTTTCTCCTGACTTAAGGATCTCTTCACTTCCGTTTTTTGCCAGTTCAAAGAAATAACCCATGTTGGGAAGGCCTGTCAGGTAATCGTAATTGAAGAAATGAAGCTTTGTTCTTTCCCTGACAGCTTTAGAAATAGTGTTTGAATATGTATCTGTGTCATCCCCTTCCACGTAGGTGCCTTCATCAGCAAACCATCCGTTAATCAGGCGTATGCCGCCCTCCTTGTAGATATTCACACCGTGAAAACGGAAAACTCTGTATTCTTCACCCAGCTTATATCTATAGATAGTTTTAACTTCGTCCGTATCTATAGACAGTCTTTTTAGCATATCCTTCAGCCTGGTAAGATCATCAGGATGACAGTTCCTGAATAAATCGTTATTCATCCCTTCATAGGTTTCCTCAAGGCTCTCATATTCAAACAGTGCACTAAGGCCCTTTGTCACAGCAATAGTAACTATCTTCCCCTCACAGAACTGAAAGACAGCAAACGGAATCAGGCTGTTTTCTATTAATTTTTGTTCGATGTCACTATAACTGTATATCGGCATATAACTCTCCACATATTCCTGTACACCTATTGGCGAGCCTACTTCTTCACATTAATCCACAATAATATTTTATCGGTTTATCGTTAATCCTTCAATTTCTTAAATATTAAAAATTTATAACCTGTACTTGTGATAAAATCTTCATATAAAACAATTATTTACTGGGGATAAGTATGAAAAAGAATATATTCAAAGAATTGGCCTTACTACTGGGGCTGATAGTTGTGGTTGCCATTGCAGCCAGAGTTATGGCCCGGGGAGAGACCCTGGAGGAATATGGGAAGAAAAAAGCAACGGAACCGGAAGCTTCTGTGGTTGCAAGTTCAGAAGCCTCATCTGCAGAAATAGCTACTTCTGATATGAGTTCAGCTGACGTCTCATCTTTCGAATCACCCGGAGAATCCGCTATCGAGGCATCTTCGGCAGCCACGGAGGATTCCTCTCTTTCCGCATCGGCTGTGTCAACTGAGCCGGAAGCTCCTGCCAATAGTCCTGAAAGGGTGACATATATGGATAATTTCTACTATGAGCCTCTGTCAGATGAGGTTATAGCCCGAATAACCGGTATATCCTATGTGGAAAACGATAATATCAGTCTTGAGGACCTGAGATATTGTTCGCTTTTGTATAACGATTTTGAGGGAAATACACAGACCGGTGAGATGATCTGCAACAAAAAGATTGCTGAGGATGTGATAGAGATCTTCTGTGAGCTGTATCAGAATGGGTATCAGATAGAAAAAATAAAGCTCATAGATGAGTTTGGTGGCGACGATACCGCTTCAATGGAAGCCAATAACACTTCCTGCTTCAATTACAGAGTTGTGGACGGAACCACAAGGCTTTCCAATCACGCTTACGGTCTTGCCATTGACTTAAATCCATTCTATAACCCCTATATCACCTACAACAATGACGGCACCACCAAGGTATCACCTGAGGGAAGCAGGCAATATGAAGACAGAACAGCTGCTTTTCCTTATAAGATCGATGAGAACGATCTGGCTTACAAGCTCTTTAAGGAACACGGCTTTAGCTGGGGCGGCAATTGGAATAGTGTAAAAGATTACCAGCACTTCGAGAAGAAGTGAGCAACGAGCCGCATCAACTAAAATAAAAAGAGAGAGTTTATAGAATGCAAGCATTCTTAAACTCTCTCTTTGTTATTTTATCTGGCGTGGCTCGTTGCTCACACAAGCTCCAGAACAACCATCATAGCTGCGTCGCCTTTTCTCTGGCCGATCTTGATCATTCTGGTGTAACCACCCTTACGATCAGCGTACTTAGGGCCATACTCATCGAACAGCTTAGCTACAAGGTCAACTTCCTTAGTGTTTCTCTTTCTTCCTGCCTTCTCAGTAGGAACCTCAGTTACAGGGTAAAGAGTCTTAAGAAGCTGTCTTCTTGCGTGCATTCTTGAAGGAAGATCCTTCTTGATTTCCTTCTTAACAGTTGTATACTTTGTAACCTTCTTGCCGTCTACAACTTCCTTTACTCTCTTGCCGTCTTTGTCCTTCTCAGGAACCTTGCAATCAACTGTAAGAGTCTCGAAGTTATCCTTTTCCTTAGCTGCAAGAGTGATCATAGGCTCTACGATCTTCTTGATTTCCTTAGCTCTTGCCTCTGTGGTAACGATCTTTCCGTTGTAAAGAAGTGCTGTTACCTGGTTACGAAGAAGTGCTCTTCTGGGTTTTGTAGCTTTTCCAAGCTTTCTGTACATTGCCATTGTTTTAATTCCTTTCTCATCTGCAGGGTTCCCCCTGCTGTGGTACATCCGAAAATGCTCATTGGCCTTACTTCTCAGATGCTGATTTTAATAGCTTCACCATGAGAATCCGCTTCGGTACGCATCGGATTTACCCTCCGCGGATATATCATAAAGTAAATTATTGATAAGATTTACTGCTCGCCATCCTGTCTAAGTGAAAGTCCAAGCTCGTCAAGCTTTGCAAGAACTTCCTCTAAGGACTTACGTCCAAGATTACGAACCTTCATCATATCGTCAGGAGTCTTGTTAGCAAGTTCCTGAACGGTATTAATACCGGCTCTCTTGAGGCAGTTGAATGAACGAACCGAAAGTTCAAGCTCATCGATAGACATCTCGAGAACCTTGCCCTTCTCATCATCTTCCTTCTCTACCATAACTTCTGCAGTCTTAGCATTCTCGGAAAGATCGATGAAGAGGCTTAAGTGCTCACTAAGAACCTTTGCTGCAAGGCTTACAGCCTCGTCAGGAGCAAGTGTTCCGTCAGTGTGAACATCAAGTGTTAATTTGTCAAAGTCAGTAACCTGACCTACACGAGTATTCTCTACAGTTACATTTACTCTCTCTACAGGAGTGTAGATAGAATCGATAGCGATTACTCCGATTGGAAGATCGCCGGACTTGTTCTTATCAGAGCTTACATAACCTCTTCCCTTAGTGATGGTGAGCTCCATGTAGAGCTTAGCATCCTTGCCGGAAAGTGTAGCGATAACCTGATCAGGATTCATGATCTCTATATCCTGGTCAACCTGAATATCTGATGCCTTTACAACGCCCTCGCCGTTGAACTCAATGTATGCAGTCTTAGGCTCGTTTGTATCAGAAGAATTCTTGATAGAAAGGTTCTTGATATTCATGATGATCTCAGTAACATCCTCTTTAACTCCGGGGATAGAACTGAATTCATGCAGTACGCCTTCGATTTTGACCTGACTTACTGCTGCTCCAGGTAATGAAGAGAGCATAATCCTACGAAGGGAATTGCCCAGTGTAATACCGTAACCTCTCTCAAGAGGCTCAACTACGAATTTACCATATTTCTTATCATCTGAAATTTCAGCAACTTCAATATTTGGTCTTTCAAAATCAAACACTGATATACCCTCCTTAAGTGAATAGTTAACAAGTTAATTTTAACACAAAATTGCAACGCAATTCTATATTTATTACTTAGAATACAACTCGACGATAAGCATTTCGTCTACAGGAACGTCGATAACTTCTCTTGAAGGAAGTTCCTTTACTGTACCCTGAAGGTTTTCCTTGTTAACATCAAGCCACTCAGGAACGAGTCTGCCAGCAGTGATCTCGGAAATATCCTTGAATCTCTGGATGTTCTTAGCTGCTTCCTTAATTTCGATAACGTCGCCAGCCTTGATAAGGTATGAAGGGATGTTGATAACCTTGCCGTTAACAGTTACGAACTTGTGAAGAACTACCTGTCTAGCCTCTCTTCTTGTTCTAGCGAATCCCATTCTGAATACTACGTTGTCAAGTCTTGTCTCAAGAATTGTCATAAGGTTTGTACCTGTCTGACCCTTCATTCTGTCGGCTCTCTCATAGTAGTTTCTGAAAGGCTTCTCAAGAACGCCATAGATGAACTTAGCCTTCTGCTTCTCGCGGAGCTGAAGTCCGTACTCGCTCATCTTCTTACCAGCTCTAGCTGATGTTCTCTTAGACTTCTTGTCATATCCAAGGAAAGTTGGATCAAGATCAAGTGATCTGCATCTTTTTAATACGGGAACTCTGTTTACTGCCATTTTGTTGGCTCCTTTCTTTTTCTCAGATATCCTGTTGATATCTGATGTTGTTTACAATGCTTTAAAAAATTGCACCTTCGTCCAACGAGTTAATATCATAAAATATATATGCACATGTAACTCGATGCTGTGAATAAATCTGAAAACCAGATTATACTCTACGACGCTTAGGTGGGCGGCATCCGTTATGAGGTACAGGTGTTACGTCTGTGATAGATGTAACTGTAAGACCACTTGCAGCAAGAGCTCTGATTGCAGCTTCTCTTCCTGATCCGGGTCCCTTAACGAATACATCAACAGTCTTAAGGCCATGAATAAGAGCAGCCTTAGTTGCTGTCTCTGCAGCTACCTGTGCAGCATAAGGAGTAGATTTCCTTGAACCCTTAAATCCCAGACCGCCGGCACTTGCCCAGCTAAGAGCGTTTCCTGCAGCATCTGTCAATGTAACGATTGTGTTATTGAAAGATGACTGGATGTGTGCCTGTCCGTGTTCAACGTTTTTCTTGACACGCTTCTTTGCAGCTGCCTTCTTAGCAGCTGATGATTTCTGATTTGCCATTTTAAACTAACCTACTTTCTTCCTATAAATACTAGTTATAATGTTACTTCTAAGCCTGCCATGCACAAGCTCATATGATACAAAAGCTTTGGAAAAGAATTACTTCTTCTTGTTAGCGATTGTTCTCTTTGGTCCTTTTCTTGTTCTTGCGTTTGTCTTAGTTCTCTGACCACGGCAAGGAAGTCCTCTTCTGTGACGCATACCTCTGAAGCATCCGATCTCTGTGAGTCTCTTGATGTTCATGGCAACTTCTCTTCTAAGGTCACCTTCTACTTCGTAGTCGTTACCGATGATCTCGGCAATTCTCTTTACTTCTTCGTCTGTAAGATCACGAACACGTGTGTCCGGGCTTACTTTTGCTGCCTCGAGAATCTTGTTTGAGCTTGTTCTACCGATTCCGTAGATGTATGTCAAACCGATTTCTACTCGCTTATCTCTAGGTAAATCTACACCTGCAATACGAGCCATTTAAAATTCCTCCAAATCTAAAAAATGAATAATGAAGTTCTGCTCTCAGGCTAAAGCCTTCGCCAGAACTAAGTTCGATCACGGAAATCAGAGATTTCCTATCTCACTTATGTTACTTGTTTGATTGGGGTCAACGTCCGCGACCCAATCGGACAAAGTATAATCCGATCTTTCCAATACACATTGGTATCAAAAAGTAATCCGAAAACGGCTCGAATTAACCCTGTCTCTGTTTGTGCTTAGGGTTGTCACAGATAACTCTGATAACGCCCTTTCTCTTAATAACCTTGCACTTCTCGCACATAGGCTTAACAGAAGACCTTACTTTCATCGTTACTCCTTTCCTGCATGGTAAACAGCTTTTAATGCCTAAAGAAGGGCATAAAATCCCCTCCTTCTAAAAAGACCATTTAACATCATAGCACAATGTCATTCAATACGCAACCGCTTTTTACATAATTTCGAATATTTTTTATGAAACCTTATTGTTGAAGCTAACGCCTCTGTTGATATCTCCCTGGTGATTAACGCCGAAGTCGTAGTCATTTCCGGGAAGGATCGCATTTAACACAATTCCGAGAAGTGCAGCAATAGCCAGTGATGTAAGGGTTATTGATGTACCTGCGATTGTAAATGTGATGCCATCTGAGAAGCCGAGGCCTGATACCAGGATAACGGCTGCAACGATGAGATTTCTTGACTTTGTGAAGTCTACCTTGTTCTCAACTACGTTTCTTACGCCGATAGCAGAGATCATTCCGTAAAGAACGAAGCTGATACCGCCTATGATGGCTGTAGGCATTGTTCCGATCACATCAGCTATCTTGGGAATGAAGCTTATCACGATTGCGTATACAGCTGCGATACGAACAACCTTTGGATCATAAACCTTTGAAAGCTCAAGAACACCTGTGTTTTCGCCGTATGTAGTATTGGCAGGACCGCCGAACATTCCTGCAAGAGCTGTTGCAAGACCGTCCCCGAGAAGTGTTCTGTGAAGACCGGGCTCCTCAATGAAGTTCTTGTCTGTTGTTGCTGAAATAGCTGAGATATCACCTACATGCTCCATCATTGTAGCGATGGCGATTGGTGCCATAACAAGGATTGCTGTAATGTCGAACTTTGCAATAACAAAGGGTGGAAGTCCAACCCAGCTTGCTGAAGCAATAGGTGCAAAATTGATGATGGCGCTTCCGTCAGCATTGGTGAAGCCTGCAAACTGAAGAACCAGTGCTACTGCATAAGAAATAACCACACCCATAAGAATAGGGATGATTCTGAACATGCCCTTGCCCCAGATGTTGAAGGCAATTACAACTGCCAGTGCCACAAATGCCAGAAACCAGTTAGCTGATGCATTGCTAACAGCTGAAGGTGCCAGCGAAAGACCGATACAGATAATGATAGGTCCGGTTACTACAGGGGGAAGGAAATGCATAACCTTCTTTACTCCAACGAGCTTGATAACAAGCGCAAGCACAAGATAAAGAAGTCCTGCCACCACAATACCGCCACAGGCATAGGGCAGCTTCTCGCCATAGGACATTCCTTCGAATTTACCTGTATTCAGATTAGCAACTGTGGCAAAGCCACCAAGAAAAGCAAATGATGATCCCAGAAAAGCCGGAACCTTGAATTTTGAACAAAGATGAAACAGAAGTGTTCCAATTCCTGCAAATAACAGTGTAACCTGAACTGACAGGCCCTCACCGTTAAAATAACCATTTACCAGGATAGGAACAAGAATTGTTGCTCCAAACATAGCAAACATGTGCTGTAATCCCAACAGCGCCATTTTAGGTTTCCCCAGTGTTGTTGCATCATAAATAGCCTTACTTTTTTCTCCCATACTTTCCTCCAATTAATTAAATAATTTAATAATGTTTATATAGCTCCCCACCTCGTGGGAATTATATCATGATTTAACAGGAAATACTGTCTATGAGACGAATCTCTTCCTCAGTAAATACAATATTTTCTGTTGCCTTTATATTATCCAGAATCTGCACAGGCTTAGATGCGCCTATAAGGACAGAAGTCACATATCCGTCTTTTAATATCCAGGCAAGAGCCATCTCAGCCAGGGTCTGCCCCCTCTTTGCAGCAAGTTCATTAAGAGCTGCCACCTTCTGAATCTTATCATCGGTGATCTGACTCTCCCTAAGGAACTGCCCTGAAGTGCGAACTCTGCTGTCCTCCGGGATGCCCTTCAGATATCTGTCTGTCAGAATCCCCTGTGCAAGCGGTGAAAAACAGATAATTCCCTTTCCAAGCTCCTTTGCCTTCTCCTTCAAACCATTCTTTTCAATAGTTCTGTCAAAAATATTGTATCTGTTCTGATTGATAATAAACGGAACCTTCAGATCTTCAAGGATTGCAGTAGCCTTCTCCAGAGTAGGTCCGTCATAATTGGATAGTCCCACATAAAGCGCCTTGCCGCTTTTTACTATCTGAGAAAGAGCTCCCATGGTCTCCTCAAGAGGTGTATTGGGATCCATCCTGTGGTGGTAGAAAATATCCACATATTCAAGTCCCATCCTCTTTAAGGACTGATCCAGACTGGCAATAAGGTACTTGCGGCTTCCCCAGTTACCGTATGGCCCAGGCCACATATCATATCCTGCCTTGGTGGATATAATAAGCTCATCCCTGTATGCCCCAAGATCATCCTTCAGTATTTTCCCAAAGTTGATCTCAGCGCTCCCCGGTTCCGGTCCATAATTGTTGGCCAGGTCAAAATGTGTGATACCGTTGTCGAAGGCAGTACGGCACATGTCCACCATGTTGTCGTAATTATTTACGCTTCCAAAATTGTGCCATAGCCCCAGTGATACCGCAGGAAGCATAAGTCCGCTTTTGCCGCATCTGTTGTACTGCATCTTGTCATATCTTTTAGCATCTGCTGTATACATATATAACCCCTTTCACAAAAAAAGACTGTATGGGAATTAATATCTCATACAGTCTCTGTAAACAAATTATTTATCTCTCCAAATAATTCTGCCCTTGGTAAGATCATAAGGTGACAGTTCTAGTGTAACTTTATCACCAGGCAGAATTCTGATGAAATTCTGTCTAAGCTTGCCACTGATATGTGCAAGTACAACATGTCCGTTCTCAAGCTCAACCTGGAACATAGTGTTTGGAAGTTTCTCGATTACTTTTCCTTCAATTTCAATTACATCAGCCTTTGACATTTTTTCCTCCTTAATCTAATCAAAAACCCGAATAGCATAATATCCTATGCTCAGATTATTGTCAATATCTCCGGTTCACCATCGGTAATGGCAATTGTATTTTCATAGTGCGCTGCAATGGATCCGTCTACAGTAACCACTGTCCAATCATCATCGAGCCAGCCTACATAACGCTGCCCCATTGTGATCATAGGCTCTACACAGATCGTCATGCCCTTTTGCAACTTGACGCCTCTTCTCCATTGCCTGAAATTCGGCACATTGGGCTCCTCATGAAGGCTTGTTCCAATTCCATGCCCCGTCAGTTCTCTGACTATGCCGTATCCATGTGGTTTGATATAAGCGTCGATAGCATTGGATATCTCATGAAGCCTGTGGCCTGCCTTCGCCTTTTTGATACCTTCAAAAAAGCTCTCTCTGGTCACATCTATAAGCTTCTGAGCCTCATCGCTTATCTTGCCCACGCCCCATGTTCTGGCGGCATCTGAGTGGTATCCCTTGTAAATAAGCCCCGTATCAAAGGTGACGATATCGCCCTCCTGAAGTATACGGTCGGCACTGGGGATTCCATGAACCACTTCATCATTCACCGAGATACAAACGGATGCCGGAAATCCTTCATAATTCTTACAATTGGGAATTCCGCCCAAGGCCCGAATGGTCTTCTCACCGATCTCATCCAGTTCAAGAGTTGAAATGCCGGGTCTGAGTGCAGCATGAAGTTCATCATGAACCTTAGCCAAAAGATGCCCGGACTGTCGCATCAGCTCCAATTCTTCATCAGTTTTAATAGTTATAGCCATATAAAATACCGAAATTTACGCGTTTAAAATATCCACGATTGCATTAAATACATCCTGCATATCCTGAGTACCGTCAACGGTCTTTAAGATGCCCTTTTTCTCATAATACTCGATGAGCGGCTGTGTCTGCTCATGATATACTGATAATCTGTTCTGAACGGTCTCGGGCTTGTCATCTGCTCTCAAAACAAGCTCGCTGCCGCATTTATCACATATTCCCTCAGTCTTTGGAGGAATGTGTTCAATATGATAAGTTGCACCGCACTTAAGGCATGCTCTTCTTCCTGACATTCTGCGAACAATGTTCTCATCGGGAACATCTACGTTGATAGCAAAATCAACCTTGTCTCCAAGCTTGGTAAGCTCGCTGTCAAGAACATCTGCCTGTGGTATAGTTCTTGGGAATCCGTCAAGTACATATCCGTTCTTGCAATCCTCATTGGCTACTCTGTCAAGAAGAAGCTCAACGGTAAGCTCATCGGGAACAAGAAGTCCCTTGTCCATGAACTCCTTCGCCTTCTTGCCAAGTTCTGTTCCGTTCTTGATGTTGGCTCTGAAGATGTCTCCTGTTGAGATGTGGGGAATGCCAAACTTCTCCGCAATCATCTGAGCCTGTGTTCCTTTTCCTGCACCTGGTGCACCCAACATAATAATTTTCATTTTACTTTTTTCCTTCTCCTAAGTGTTTTTGTAAAACCTCTCAACTACTAATGTTATCACAAACATTAGCATTGAAAAAGAGAAAGATTGCTACTTTTACGCAAAAGAAAAAGGTTTCAGGAGCTGCAAATGCAAATCCTGAAACCTATAAAGTCTTAAAGATTAATCTTCAAGGAATCCCTTGTAGTTTCTAACGAGCATCTGAGACTCAATCTGCTTGATTGTCTCAAGAATTACGCTAACTACGATGATAAGGCTGGTGCCACCGAATGAAACCTTAGCTCCGAACACACCATTGAACAAGATAGGAAGAACACCGATAATGGTGAGTCCGCATGCTCCAATGAAAATGATGTAGTTCAGAATGTTGTTAAGGTACTCGCTGGTAGGCTTACCAGGTCTGATACCAGGGATAAATCCGCCCTGCTTCTTCATGTTCTCAGCAATCTCGATCGGATTGAAAGTGATTGATGTATAGAAGTAAGCAAAGAAGATAAGTAACAAAATGTAAACCACTAAGCCAATTGAGTACTCCCAGTGATTTGGATTGCACCAGTTGCTCTGATTCAAATATGCAACGAACTTGCCCCAGAAACCTGTTCCTTTATAACCAACAAGCTGTGTGATTATAATAGGGAACTGGAACAGTGACATTGCAAAGATGATAGGCATAACGCCTGCGGTATTAACCTTCAGAGGAATCTCAGAACGGTTTCCGCCGTAAGTCTTTCTTCCCTGAATCTTCTTAGCATACTGAACAGGAATTCTGCGCTCAGCGCCGTTAAGAAGAACAACCATTACTACCATTGCAACAACTACTGCAATAATAATCAAACCTGATACAACTCCCCTTGCAATAGGCTTGCCGCTTACGAACTGATCGTAAAGCGCTTTGAAATCTGACGGCATTCTTGAAAGAATGTTGATAGTCAGAACAATAGATATACCGTTTCCAACCCCATTTTCTGTGATTCTTTCACCAATCCACATCAGGAATGCACTGCCGGCTGTAAGAGCTACAACAACCTGAATTACCAGGAAGATAGACTGCTCTGACAGGAAGCCCTGGTTTCTGTAGAAACCAATCGCCATTGCAATGGATTCGATCAAAGCGAGAGCTACAGTCACATATCTTGTGAGAGCTGTAAGCTTCTTTCTTCCATCCTCACCATCTCTCTGCCACTCTTCAAACTTGGGAATAGCAATTGTGAGAAGCTGGATAATAATGGATGAAGTAATGTACGGTGTGATATTGAGTGCCAGAATTGACATATTCTCAAATGATCCACCGGTGAATCGATCCATGAAGCCAAAAGAATCGCTGCTAGAAAGGCTCTTAAACCAATTCTGGAACACTGATACATTCATACCAGGTACCGGTACTGCTGATCCAAGTCTTATAACTGCGAGCATCGCAATTGTGAAAAGGATCTTTACTCTTAATTCTTTGACTTTTAATGCATTCATTAGGGACTTAAACATTATTAGATCACCTCTGTTGTTCCACCAAGAGCCTCGATCTTCTCCTTAGCAGATGCGCTGAACGCATTAGCTTTAACCGTAAGCTTCTTAGTAAATTCTCCGTTGCCGAGGATCTTAACACCGTCAAGTTCCTTCTTGATGATACCCTGGTCCTTGAGTGCCTGAACATCGACAACTGCTCCGTTATCAAATACTTCAAGTGCGCTTACATTGATACCTACGATATTCTTATGGTTGATGTTCTTGAAGCCTCTCTTAGGAAGTCTTCTGAACAGTGGCATCTGGCCACCTTCGAAACCAGGTCTTGGTGCTCCTGAACGAGCCTTCTGACCCTTGTGACCCTTACCAGCGGTCTTGCCATTTCCTGAACCATGGCCACGACCTCTTCTAAAATTATCGCTCTGTACAGAACCCTCAGCAGGTCTTAAGTTGGATAATTCCATGATATTCCTCCTTATAGATGCCGGGGCTTGTGATGCTCAACGCAGCACATATATTATTATACACCACTTGCATACACTTCGAACAGCCCCGGATGAAATTTTATTTACAAAAATTTTCTGATACCGTTAATTTTGTACCAAAACGATATTAGATCTCTTCAACCTTTACAAGGTGTCTGATCTGCTGAATCTGACCTCTTGTTGCAGAGTTGTCAGGAAGTTCAACAGAACTGTTAAGTTTCTTGAATCCCATTGATTTTACGGTAGCTACCTGCTTAGGAACAGCTCCAATTGTGGACTTAACCAATGTGATCTTAAGCTTCTTCTCGTTTGCCATTGATTTTCTCCTTTTATTATGCGGTTACTTCTGCTACTGACTTACCGCGCTTTGCTGCTACTTCTTCAGGTGTCTTTAACTGAGCAAGGCCATTGATTGTAGCATAAACAACATTCTGCTTGTTGTTTGAACCAAGTGACTTTGTTCTGATGTTTCTGATTCCTGCAAGCTCACATACTGAACGAGCGGGACCACCGGCGATGATACCAGTTCCTTCAGGTGATCTCTTAAGTAATACTTCAGCAGAACCGAACTTACCGATAAAATCATGTGTGATAGAGTTGTTCTCATCAAGAGGAACAGTGATAAGGTTCTTTGTAGCGTCTTCCTTACCCTTACGGATAGCATCCGGAATTTCAGTAGACTTTCCAAGACCTACACCAACGTGTCCATTGTTGTCACCTACTACTACAAGTGCAGTGAACTTCATGTTACGTCCACCCTTAACAACCTTAGTAACACGCTTGATGGTTACAACTTTATCTGTCAATTCGAGCTGACTTGCATCAACGATATTACGCTTCATTTTGTGTGTTCTCCCTTCTTAGAATTCCAAGCCAGCTTCTCTGGCAGCCTCGGCAACAGCCTTAACCTTGCCGTGGTAAATATAACCGCCTCTGTCGAATACAACAGCCTTGATGCCCTTCTCAAGAGCTCTCTTTGCAACAACGTCTCCTACCTTTGTTGCAGCCTCAATGTCGTCTGTATTCTTAAGCTCAGCCTTGATATCTTTTTCAAGAGTTGAAGCAGATACAAGTGTCTTGCCGGCAACATCATCAATAATCTGTGCATACACGTGATTATTGCTTCTAAATACTGCTAAACGTGGTCTCTCAGCTGTACCGCTGAAACGATTACGAATCTTCATGTGCTTTTTAACACGAATTTTCTGTCTTGATTCCTTACTAACCATTTTGCACTCTCCTTATCTTAATTATTTCTTACCGGTCTTACCAACCTTACGCTTGATAACCTCATCAGCATACTTGATTCCCTTGCCCTTGTAAGGCTCTGGAGCTCTCTTCTCTCTGATGATTGCAGCGTGCTGGCCAACCGCCTCTTTGTCGATACCCTTAACTGTGATTACCTGTCCCTCTACAACTGTCTCGATTCCTTCAGGATCTTCCAATTCTACAGGATGTGAGTAACCAAGTGTAAGAGAGAGTGTCTTGCCATTCTTAGCAGCCCTGTAACCTACACCGTTTACCTCAAGCTTCTTCTCGAAACCATCTGTTACACCAACAACCATGTTGTTGAGAAGGCTTCTTGAAAGGCCGTGTAAAGCTCTTGTCTTCTTCTGATCGTCAGGTCTCTTAACTTCGATCTGACCGTCGCCCTGCTCGAAAAGAATCTCTGCAGGGAAAACTCTTGTAAGGGTACCCTTAGGTCCCTTTACAGTCACCTTATTATTTTCTGCAACTTCTACTGTTACACCAGCAGGAACTGCGATTGGCATTTTTCCAATTCGTGACATGCCCGTACCTCCAATTTACCAAATGAATGCAAGAACTTCGCCACCAACCTGGAGCTCTCTTGCTTTTTTATCAGTTACAACGCCCTGGTTAGTTGAAAGAATTGCAATACCAAGACCACCTAATACTCTGGGAAGCTCATCCTTGCCTGCGTATACACGAAGACCAGGCTTAGAGATTCTCTTAAGGCCTGTAATAACCTTATCGTTTCTGTCTGCACCATACTTAAGAGTGATGTGAAGAGTCTTGAAAGCGCCATCCTCAACAACATCAAGCTTCTTAATATAACCTTCCTCGAGAAGAATGTTTGCGATTGCAAGCTTCATCTTTGAAGAAGGAACATCTACAGTGTCATGTTTTGCAGTGTTTGCGTTACGGATTCTTGTAAGCATATCTGCAATAGGATCGTTCATTGCCATTTTAAAATTGCCTCCTTAATTATTATTGCTTCGCCTTACTACTCCCCGAATTGAGCAGAGACACGAAGCCGCAATGTACCGAGGGCAGATGCCCTCATTGATTGAAACTAATATATCTTGTGACTCCCATCCAAGTCACAAGGATGTTCTGATCTCGGGCAAAGCCCTCGCCAGAACAAACTAGTACGCTAAGCTCGAAAAAACCTCGCTAAGCGATTAGTTTTACCAAGATGCTTTTCTAACACCAGGAATTTCGCCCTTGTATGCAAGCTCACGGAAGCAAATTCTGCAGATTCCGTACTTTCTAAGATAAGCATGAGGACGACCGCAGATCTTACAACGGTTGTATGCACGTGTAGAGAACTTTGGTTTCATCTGCTGTTTTAACTTCATGGATAATTTAGCCATGTGTTTTTTTCCCTCCTATTATTACTTTGCAAAAGGCATATTGAACAGAGTAAGAAGCTCACGAGCCTCCTCGTCTGTCTTAGCTGTTGTTGTGAAAATGATGTCCATACCTCTTGTCTTGTCAATCTTATCGTACTCGATCTCAGGGAAGATGAGCTGCTCCTTGATACCAAGAGCATAGTTTCCTCTGCCATCAAATGCGTTAGGATTGATTCCTCTGAAGTCACGTACACGAGGAAGTGCAAGGTTTACGAGACGATCAAGGAAATCGTACATCTTGTCGCCACGAAGAGTAACCTTACATCCGATAGGCATACCCTCTCTAAGTTTGAAGTTAGCGATTGACTTCTTAGCCTTTGTGATTACAGGCTTCTGACCAGAAATAATAGCCATATCATTAGCGGCATTCTCAAGAAGCTTAGCATTCTCCTTAGCCTCTCCAACGCCCATATTGATAACGATCTTGTCGAGCTTAGGAACTTCCATTACGTTCTTGTAACCGAACTTCTTTGTCATAGCATCAACGATCTCGTTCTTGTATAAATCCTTATATCTACTCAACGTTATTTACCTCCTTCCTGAAATTAGTCGATAACCTCACCGGTCTTCTTTGCGATGCGGTTCTTCTTTACAACCTTACCATTCTCGTCCTTTTCAACTTTGAATCCGACCTTGGTAGGCTGTCCGTTATGAAGTAACATAACGTTTGAGATATCGAGAGCAGCTTCGCGCTCTACAATACCGCCGTTAGGATTCTTTGCAGAAGGCTTCTCGTGATGGATAGCTTTGTTAACTCCCTCAACGACTACCTTTCCGTTCTTTGTATCAACTGAAAGTACTTTGCCTTCCTTGTTGATCTCACCACCGGCGATAACCTTAACCATATCACCCTTCTTGATCTTACTTGTTGACATATGGGCGCCTCCTTATAATACTTCCGGAGCAAGAGAAAGAATCTTCATGAATTTCTTCTCACGAAGCTCTCTGGCTACGGGTCCAAAAATACGTGTTCCCTTTGGCGTACCATCTTCATTGATAACAACAGCAGCGTTCTCATCAAATCTGATGTAGGAACCGTCCTTACGACGTGTCTCTTTTACAGTACGAACGACAACAGCCTTTACAACATCACCCTTCTTTACAACTCCACCGGGTGTTGCTTCTTTAACAGAAGCAACGATTGTGTCGCCGATTCTCGCATATCTTCTTGTAGATCCACCCATAACACGGATTGTAAGAAGCTCTTTAGCACCTGTGTTATCAGCGACCTTCAGTCTACTTTCCTGCTGAATCATGATATTTCTCCTTTTTTGAATTACTTTGCACGTTCAATAATGGATACAAGTCTCCATCTCTTATCTTTGGAGATTGGCTTTGTCTCCATGACCTTAACTGTGTCACCAATACGGCACTCATTGTTCTCGTCATGAGCCTTAAGCTTATATGTTCTCTTTACGATCTTCTTGTAAAGAGGATGCTTAACATGGTCCTCAATGGAAACTGTGATGGTCTTGTCCATCTTATCGCTTGTTACTTTACCAACACGCGTTTTTCTTAAATTTCTTTCCACGGTTAATTCTCCTTTATAAAGTCAAGGTTAAGGCTCAAGCCTTAGCATTCTGTGTCATAACAGTCTGGATTCTTGCAATATTTCTTCTTACTTCTTTGATTCTTGCTGTATTATCCAACTGGTTTGTAGCGTTCTGGAACTTAAGGTTGAAAAGCTCCTTCTTAGCTGAAACAAGCTCTGTCTGAAGCTCCTCGGCTGACTTAGCCATAAGCTCTTCTACATACTTATTAGTTTTCATTAGATACACCGCCTTCCAAATCAGCCTTAGATACGATCTTGCATCTGCAAGGAAGCTTGTGAGTCGCAAGACGAAGAGCTTCTCTCGCATCGGCTTCGGCAACACCACCGATCTCGAACATTACACGACCGGGCTTAACAACAGCTACCCATCTATCAGTTGCACCCTTACCGGAACCCATACGTGTTCCAAGAGGCTTTAAAGTGATAGGCTTGTCAGGGAAGATTTTGATCCAAACCTGACCACCACGCTTGATGAAACGTGTCATAGCTACACGGGCTGCCTCAATCTGGTTTGAATTGATCCAGCAAGGCTCAAGCGCAACAATTCCGTACTCACCATAACTAATTTTGTTACCACGAGTGATTTTATGAGCCATTGAACCGCGGAACTGCTTGCGGTGCTTAACTCTCTTTGGCATTAACATTATTTATCGCTCCCTTCCTTATCTGAATTCTCACCTGCTTTGGTTGGAAGTACTTCACCCTTGTAGATCCATACCTTTACACCAACCTTACCGTAGGTTGTATCTGCTTCTGCAAAACCATAATCGATATCAGCTCTAAGTGTCTGAAGAGGAATAGTTCCCTCACTGTAGAACTCTGAACGAGCGATATCAGCACCACCGAGACGGCCTGAGCAGCATGCCTTGATACCAAGGGCATCTGTCTTCATTGTTCTGCTCATGCAGGACTTCATTGCTCTTCTGAATGATACACGGTTCTCAAGCTGCTGAGCGATGTTCTCTGCAACAAGCTGTGCATCCTTATCGGGCTTCTTGATCTCTTTGATATCAACAAGAACTTTCTTGTCTGTGAGCTTAGAAAGCTCTTTCTTGGTTACTTCGATCTCAGCACCGCCCTTACCGATAACAACACCGGGCTTAGCTGTGTAAACGATAACCTTAACTCTGTCTGATGCTCTCTCGATCTCGATCTTAGAAACACCAGCTGCGTATAATTTCTTCTTCAGAAATTTTCTGATATTGTAATCTTCTACAAGATTATTGGCAAAATCGCCAGATTCAGCATACCACTTGGAATCCCAGTCAGCGATTACACCAACTCTGAGACCATGAGGATTAACTTTCTGTCCCATTTTGTGCTTCTCCTTTCAATTATCTCTCGTCCAAAATAACAGTCAGATGACTCATTCTCTTGTTAATTCTGTAAGCTCTGCCCTGTGCTCTAGGCTGAATTCTCTTCATGATAGGGCCATTGCTTGCAGTGCACTCAGCAATGTAAAGATTTGCTCTGTTCATGCCCTTGTTGTTCTCAGCGTTAGCTACTGCGCTGTTAAGAAGCTTGTAGATTACGCTTGAAGCATATCTTGGATTGTATGCGAGGATTGCAAGTGCAGTCTCAACATCCTTTCCTCTGATAGCATCCATGACAAAGCATGCCTTCTGAACTGGTATTCTTGCATAAGATAACTTAGCAAAAGGTCTTGTTTCTTTATTGTCACGATTTCTGTCTCTTTTAATTTTTGATCTATGCTTGATCTCGTTTTCCATGGATTAACCTCCTTTCGTCGAACAAATATTAGTTTACGCTGCTCTTTCTCTCTGCAGGAGAATTTCCAGCATGTCCTCTGAATGTTCTTGTAGGAACAAACTCACCGAGCTTGTGTCCAACCATATCTTCAGTAACATATACAGGAATATGCTTTCTTCCGTCATGAACAGCGATTGTGTGTCCAACAAAAGACGGGAAAATTGTAGAACGACGTGACCAGGTCTTAACTATCTGCTTCTGGCCCTCTGCGTTCATAGCATCTATCTTCTTAAGCAGGCTTGCGTCTGCAAAAGGTCCCTTTTTAAGTGATCTAGACATTTCATTCCTCCTTATTTGATGGCTTTACCGTTTCTTCTTCTTACGATCAGCTTGTTAGAAGCCTTCTTAGCCTTACGTGTCTTGTAACCAAGAGCAGGCTTGCCCCAAGGTGTGCTAGGGCCAGAACGACCGATAGGTGCTCTACCTTCACCACCACCGTGTGGATGGTCGTTAGGGTTCATAACAGAACCACGAACTGTAGGGCGGATACCCATGTGACGAATTCTTCCGGCTTTACCATAGTTGATAAGGTTGTGATCACCATTTCCTACTACACCGATTGTTGCACGGCACTCGATAGGAACCATTCTCATCTCGCCTGAAGGAAGACGAAGTGTAGCGTACTTACCTTCTTTAGCCATAAGCTGTGCAGCGTTACCAGCTGAACGAACCATCTGGCCACCCTTTCCGGGATAAAGCTCAACATTGTGTACGTTTTCACCGACAGGGATCTGTGAAAGAGGGAGGCAGTTACCAACACGAACTTCTGCGTTAGCACCGTTCATAACTGTCATGCCATCCTTAAGACCGTTAGGTGCAAGGATGTAAGCCTTTGTGCCATCCTCGTACTCGATGAGTGCGATATTTGCTGATCTGTTAGGATCATACTCAATTCCGATAACCTTTGCAGGCATATCGTCCTTGTTTCTCTTGAAATCGATAATTCTGTACTTAACTCTGCCGCCGCATCCACGATGTCTAACAGTGATCTTACCCTGATTGTTACGACCAGCCTTGCTGTTCTTTGAAACAACCAGTGACTTCTCAGGAGTCTTCTTTGTGATCTCAGAGAAATCAGAACCTGTCATGTTTCTTCTGGAAGGGGTATATGGGCCGTATTTCTTAATTCCCATGATTTTATCTCCTTTTTGTTTATCACGTATCTAATGATGTTTATCATTTGGATCCCGGACTTTGTTTGGATCCGTACGTATAGTTATTGGTTATCTATTGATTAAAGTCCCTGGAAGATCTCGATGTCCTTGCTGTCCTCAGTAAGCTGAACGATAGCTTTCTTGGTCTTAGCTGTGAAGCCAACGATCATGCCACGTCTCTTCATCTTACCGTTTGCATTGATTGTATTAACCTTTGCAACCTTTGTTCCTTCGAACATCTTCTCTACAGCTTCCTTGATCTGTGTCTTGTTAGCTTCAGGATTAACAAGGAAAGTGTACTTCTTCTCTGCCATGCCTGCCATGCTCTTCTCAGTAAGAACAGGCTTAAGGATTACGTCATAATACTGTAATGCTGCCATTAGCAATACACCTCCTCAATCTTTGCTACTGCATCCTTTGTAAGGACGAGTGTTCTTGCGTTTACGATATCATACACGTTAAGTGTGTTTGTAAGTGTTGTTGTAGCCTCTGCAAGGTTTCTAGCTGAAAGTACTACGTTCTGATCATTGTCAGCGAGTACTACAAGAGCCTTACGTGTAGCCTTGAGGTTGTTCATAACCTCTGCAAATCTCTTGGTCTTGATCTCATCAAACTTGAGCTCATCAACAACTACTACGTTGTTGTTAAGAACCTTATCTGTAAGAGCAGACTTAAGAGCAGCTCTCTTCTCTTTCTTGTTCATCTTGAAAGAGTAATCTCTTGGAACTGGAGCGAATACAACTCCGCCGCCCTTCCACTGAGGAGCTCTGATTGAACCCTGTCTTGCGTGACCGGTTCCCTTCTGTCTCCAAGGCTTTCTTCCGCCTCCGGAAACTTCAGAACGTGTCTTTGCTTTCTGTGTACCCTGGCGCTTGTCAGCGAGCTGCTGAAGAACTGCCATGTGTACGAGATGTTCATTTACTTCAACTCCGAAGATAGCGTCATTCAATTCGATTGAGCCAACTTCTTTGCCTTCCATATTGTAAACAGATACATTAGCCATCTGTATGGTTCCTCCTTTCGCGTTCTATTAGCCTTCAACCTTAACGGTTTCCTTGATAGCAACAAGTCCCTTCTTAGGTCCAGGAATAGCACCCTTTACAAGAATAAGATTCTTGTCAGCATCTACTCTTACAACCTCAAGATTCTGAACTGTTACTTTTACACTGCCCATGTGACCAGGCATTCCCTTACCCTTGAATACACGGCTGGGATCTGAACTTGAGCCATTAGAACCCTGATGACGGTGGAACTTGGAACCGTGTGCCATAGGTCCTCTGTGCTGACCATTCTTCTTAATAGCACCCTGGAATCCTTTTCCCTTTGAAACAGCTGTAGCATCAATCTTGTCGCCTTCTGCGAAGATATCAGCCTTGATCTCAGCGCCAAGTGCATAATCAGCAGCATTCTCGAACTTGAACTCTCTTACATATCTCTTGCAAGAAACTCCAGCCTTCTTGAAATGTCCCTGCTCAGCCTTAGTTGCGCCGTGACGGTGGTAGATTGTCTTGCTGCCGTTCTTGTCCTTGTTAACAGTCTTCTCTTTCTTGTCAACAAATCCAACCTGAACTGCGCTGTAACCATCGTTCTCAACTGTCTTGATCTGAGTTACTACGCATGGTCCTGCCTGAAGAACAGTTACAGGAACCAGTGAACCATCTTCTTTGAAGATCTGAGTCATTCCGACTTTTGTAGCTAAAATAGCCTTCTTCATGTTTTTACCTCCTTATTACATCTACAGCGGATGCTTACTTCGTTCGCAATGTCGTCAATTGTCATCATTATCCTCAACAATTATCCAGTTATCACGGCATCATGCGTCTCGCATCATACTAGTAGAGGTCTGTTATTATTTCATCTTAATGTTTATGTTAACACCTGCAGGCATCTCGAGTCTCTGAAGAGCCTCAACTGTCTTGGATGTAGGTGTGATGATATCGATAAGTCTCTTGTGTGTTCTCTGCTCGAACTGCTCTCTGGAATCTTTGTACTTGTGAACAGCACGGAGAATTGTAACAACTTCCTTCTTAGTAGGAAGAGGTACAGGTCCGGAAACCTGAGATCCGTTCTTCTTGACTGTCTCGATAATCTTCTTGGCAGATGCATCAACAAGCTGATGATCATAAGCCTTAAGTGTAATTCTCATTACCTGATTTGCCATAAAAAAAGTCGCCTCCTTTTCGCACTTTTTTGAATAAGTACGACAAGCGGTGACTGTACACTCTCCCGTGTGTGTCCAGAACCTCATCGCAAAATAAGATCCCGAACTTATCCTACACGTCGTTTCTGCCTTGGGTTAGTCGGCAGACCTAAATTAACTGTACAGTGACTTGTCGTCAGTTTGTTTGGCCGATCACTCGGTCCTTGACATTCGCTCCACGGAAAACCTGCTTAACTGGATAAAGCAGCAACCTCACGCTTCATAGCTATCATGTCACAGCATGGTTGAGTATAAATCATTTTTATCTGATATGCAACACCTTTTTGTAAATTAATCAGTTTTTTCGCAAAATCAGTGTTTTTGGATTATTTTTCTTGATGTTTTTTAATCTCTTGCCTTTTTATAATATCTATTTTACCGCTACAGTAGTACAATATCTCGTGCATTTTTGGTTTAAAGCCATTTTTATGTAATGCCATAGTACTGATTTTCTGATACTATCATTAATATATAGAAATGACTATTATAGGAAACTAAACATTTATTAAATAATTATATTTCGAGGTATAAACTATGTGGATTGCTGATGGATGGAAGGACTATGAGGTCCTTGACACTTCCTCCGGAGAGAAGCTTGAGAGATGGGGCGACTACCTGTTGGTCCGGCCTGATCCCCAGGTAATATGGAACACTGACAAAAAGCATTACGGCTGGAAAAAGTTCAACGGACATTACCACCGTTCCAACAAGGGCGGCGGTGAATGGGAGTTCAAGAATCTCCCTGAGGAATGGTCCATAAATTATAAGGAACTTACCTTTAATCTGAAGCCCTTCAGCTTCAAGCACACAGGTCTTTTCCCTGAGCAGGCAGCCAACTGGGATTGGTTCTCTTCATTAATAAAAGAAGCAAATCGTCCCATCAAGGTTCTTAATCTGTTTGCCTATACAGGAGGAGCTACCGTGTCCGCAGCCAAGGCCGGCGCTTCCGTAACCCATGTGGACGCCGCCAAGGGAATGGTAGCCTGGGCAAAAGAGAACGCGGCTTCCTCAGGGCTTGGAGATGCCCCTGTCAGATATTTTGTGGACGACTGTGTTAAATTAGTAGAAAGAGAAATAAGACGCGGCAACAAGTACGACGGAATCATCATGGATCCCCCCTCCTACGGAAGAGGTCCCAAGGGTGAGATCTGGAAAATAGAGGACTCGGTATTTCCTTTTATTCAGCTGTCCTCTCAGCTGCTTTCCGACACACCGCTGTTTTTCCTTATCAACTCCTACACCACAGGTCTTCAGCCCGCTGTTCTTTCTTATATGCTTCATACGGTCCTTGATCCCATTCACAGGGGCAAGGTTGAGGCAGATGAGATCGGTCTTCCCGTTAAGGGCAACGGTTTGGTTCTTCCCTGCGGAGCAAGCGGACGCTGGACTGCAATAAACGACTGAGCATAACAAAGAGCCGGTGGACATCCACCGGCTCTTATATTTGACATGATCTTAAAAGCTGTATTATTTACTGGTCTTCACTGGCATCAATGCGTTCTCTTATCTGCTGCATTCTGCGATCCAGCTGATTGATGAGATCTGCACTGAACTTCAGGTCATCAACAATTACATCCTGATTCTCGATATTCTTTTTGTACTTCATCTTGTGCTCAAGACTTGCCCAGAAATCCATGGCTATGGTCCTGAACTGAACCTCAACCTTCATGTATTCCTTTCTGTCCGTAAGGAAAATAGGTATCTGAATGATAAGATGAAGGCTTCTGTATCCGCTCTTCTTAGGTTTCTTGATGTAATCCTTTTTCTGTAATACTGTGATGTCATCCTGATTCTGAAGGCAATCCGCCAACATATAAATGTCATCCACAAAAGAACAAATTACTCTGATTCCTGCAATGTCCGAAAGCTGATCGTTGATATTATCAAGTGTGAAATCCAATCCCTTGTTGCTGAGCTTGTTATAGATGCTGACCGGAGTCTTGATTCTCATTTTGATAGACTCGATGGGATTTCTGTTGGTTATGACCGATAATTCTTTATTTAATACATCGAATTTAGTTCTCACCTCTGATAAAGCACATTCATACTTCATCATCAAAATTCTGAAATCTTTTTCCTGATTCTTCCCCTTCAAAATATTCTCAATATCTGTCTCAGTTATAGAATCGCTTTCAATGATCTTGTCTGCGCCGCCCGCAATAGCTGCGAAGTCGACCTTGGAGTAGTCTAAGTGTTTCACTGCCATAGACCTCACTTCCTTTCTGCCTGATTCTTCTATGTATAGTATAGCAATATTCCTTTAAAATTCTGTGAACGAAATATAAAGCTTTTCTTTAAAGCCCAAAATTCCGCAGAGCGCACGAGGCGCCTGCGGAATTCTCATAAGAAATATCTTTTCCCCCGAAAAGAATCTTGTAAAACAAAGTCATTTTGCTTCGGCAAGTCTGTCAGGAAGATCGGCCAGGGATACAACGCTGTATTCCAGCTCTGTTCTGGGGCCTGCCAGCATCTTAAGTTTGTTCAACACTCTTCGGAAAACTATCTTGCAACTCTCCTTGCTGGTTCCCACAAGAAGAACCAGATACTGTGAGGCGGAGTATTTACAATAGGTATCGCCCTGTCTCAGGGTCTCGGAAATAGCCTGCTGGAGAAGCTTACTTCTGTTTTCCAGCTTCGCCTGATTGGCAATCTTTTTACCCTCATAATCCACAAGAGTAAGAAGCATCATATAAACTGACTGTCCGCTTCTTTCCATATTTCTGCTGAGGATATGGTAGGCATCTATGAAGCTGGGATAGGAAACATCATAGGCGCCGTCATCATCTTTTACCACGCTCTCCCTGTGCTCCAGGATATCATCTCTGATCTGGAGAATCTCATTGGGTGAGTTGGTAATCTGCCTGCTCATCTTGTCGTAACACTCAAGCAGGTCGTTGCTGGGAGTAATGCCCAGCTCATCAGTATAATATCTTACTGTTTCATTATATATAGTATAAGCATCCTTATAGGATTCCATGCCTATCAGCGCGTTGATCTCGCCAACCTGCCACTCGTCATCGGGATACAGCTCCGCGGCCTTTTTGTAGACCCTGTACATGGAGTCATAGTCCTTGCGCTTCTGGTAGTAATTGCCAAGAGATATTACGCACTCGGAATACATCTTCTGATACTGAACGCTCTTCATTATTACCCACTCCTGGGTGGATATTTCCGGAAGAAGCTCAGACACATAGAGGTCAAAAGCCTGCTTGTAAAGAGCGACTTCTTCAGCCTTGTCCTGACAGGTCCTGGCCTTCTCTACGCACTGCACGAAGGTTATGGCATCGGACTCGATCTCTACATTTTCATCAGGGAAAAAGATTCCGTCTCTGTTTACAATATAATCCCCATCCGGAAGTCCTGATTTCTTCAACTGCTTGTGCATCTGATAAATCAGATTGTTAAAGCTGTTGCTGATATTGGACTGTTCTTCCCTGTCGTAGAGAATATTAATAAGAGAATCCTTGGGAATTCCCCTGTCGCCACTTAGCCACACGATCTCAAGCAACTGTATGTATTTTGCTGTTTTGTTCTTGCCGATTGATATGTTCTTCCCCTCATAAGAAATCGCAAGACCTCCAAACAGCTGAATGTGAAGTTTTATTTTCGTCCCCGAATTTTGCATATAAGTTCCTCACCTGCTTACTGCTTCTTTTGCATTACCGACATAGTTACAAACACTAAAGCATTCACTAGAAGAATTCTTAATATCAT
Organism: Butyrivibrio sp. MC2021; assembly: GCF_000621605.1. Lineage (GTDB taxonomy): Bacteria > Bacillota > Clostridia > Lachnospirales > Lachnospiraceae > Butyrivibrio. The sequence goes on from NZ_JHXX01000001.1 coordinate 1,307,815, forward strand.
CACGAAAGTTGGACCATTTACAGCACCAGCACTCCTTCATAGGAACCAAAGCCCCATCATCAGGCTCCCAGTGCTCGCAGCAGTGGTTCTCCTTCACAATCAGCAAACCACTTTCATCATACATGTTCTATTCCATCCCGTTCCCTCATAAAATTACGCAGACAAATCGTCTATCTTACGATTATAATATGCCACGAAATATTATTTCACATTTAATAATTGTCGTGAAATAGTATTTTTTTGTCGCAGATTGCAAAAAAATATGATAAAAAACCCTGCACGTAATGTACAGGGTTTCGGATATCAAAATACCAGTTTCTGTTTCATTTCATTATACTTATCTGATGTCATAAGTGCCGTTTCATTAGTGTCCTTTAGGGTTACGGTGTAAGTCCATCTTCCGTAGACCTCCAGCTTTTTGATGGCGTCGGTCCTTACGATGTAGGACTTGTGACACCTCATGAACTTGTCCGGATCAAGCTTCTCCTGTATGGAAGACAGGGAGGTGGCTGTCAGGAAGATTTCTTCCCTGGTCACTATCCTGCACATGCCGTCGGTCCTTTCCACCATTATGATGTCTTCGGTGTCGATGAGGTTGATCTCCTCCTTGCCTCTGATGACCAATTTGTCAAAAGAAGTATCGGCTTTTGCGGAGGGTATTTCCTGCTCCTGAGGCTCTGACATACTTTTTATTCTTGAAAGAGTTTTGGTTATTCTCTCGAGGTCAAAGGGCTTCACCAGATAATCAAAGGCGTAGATCTCAAAAGCGTTGGCCATGTACTCGCTGTGGGCGGTGGCAAAAACAATCTTTACCTTTGGATCCACTTCAGTAATGGCTTTGGCACAGTCAAGGCCGCTCTCGCCGCCCAGGTCTATATCCATGAACACCACCTGGGGGCGATTCTTGATAAATTCGCTGATGGCAGCTGCAAAATTGCCACAGGAAGCCACCACCTGACATCCCTCACTTTTTTCTATCATCTTGCCGAGGATCATTCGAATCTGCTCATCATCCTCTACAACCATTACCTTTAACATAAAAGAAACTCCTTAATCACTGTTTGTCTTTCTTGCTATCAACATATTTCATAACACCGGTTCCGATGTCGTTTTTCATCTTGGTGTCTGCCTGAACGTTCTTTAAGTTGTAATAATCAAGAACGCCGAGCTTGCCTGTTCTGAGGGCCTCTGCCATAGCTCTTGGGATATCGGCCTCTGCCTTAACTACCTCAGCCTTCATCTCCTGCTCGAGAGCAACCGCCATGGCTCTTCTCTCCTCAGCCTTGGCCTGGGCGATCTTGGTGTTGGCCTCAGCCTGAAGACTCTGGAGGTTAGCACCGATGTTTCTTCCGATGTCGATATCAGCTATATCAATTGACATGATCTCATAGGCTGTGCCTGAATCAAGACCTTTTTCCAGAACTACCTTGGAAATGTCGTCGGGGTTCTCAAGAACGCTGCTGTGGGTCTGAGCAGAACCTACTGTTGTTACGATGCCTTCACCTACTCTTGCAAGAACTGTGGCTTCACCTGCACCACCGATGAGGTGATCGATGTTGGTTCTTACAGTCACACGGGCCTTTACAAGAAGTTCGATACCGTCCTTGGCAACTGCTGAGATCTGAGGTGTCTCGATAACCTTAGGAGTTACGCTCATGGTTACAGCTTCGAAAACGTCGCGGCCTGCAAGGTCGATGGCTGAAGCCTGCTCGAAGGAAAGGTTCATGCTGGCTCTCTCTGCGGCTATAAGGGCATTAACTACGCTGTCCACATCTCCGCCTGCCAGATAATGAGCCTCCAGCTGATTGGTCTTAACATCAAGGCCTGCCTTGGTTGCCTTGATCATGGGGTTAACGATCTTGGCGGGTCTTACACGGCGAAGCTTCATTCCTACCAGTGAAAAGATGCTGATCTTAACGCCGCTGGCTACAGCTGAAATCCACATTCCAACGGGGATCACGGTAAAAAATACCACTACCAGTAATATTATAAGAGCTGCGATTATTATTGTTGTCATCATTTTATTTCTCCTCCTGAACGATTATCCTGTTGTTTTTAACCTCTGTTATCATAAGGGGTGTATCCTTTTTTATGTAATAGTTTGATGAAAGGATATCCAGCTTGACTCCGTCGAATTCCCCTTTTCCCGAGGGGCGAAGGTCTGTGATGGCCACACCCTTTTTTCCTATAAGATATTCCATATCCTCTTCGTCGATAAAAAGGTTCTTGCCCTGAAGGTCCGTATCCAGCTTGATAGGTGATTTGATCTTCTTAGAGCTGAATACCACAATGCTTATGACCAGCATTACCGCGATCACCACAATTGCGATGACCCCCACCAGAATTCTCTCCGGGGCATTTCTTCCTGTTAAAAAAATGCCTGCTGCGGTGCACACTGTTCCCGCGATTCCCGGAAGTCCGAAGCCCGGCATATAGAATTCAACGCCGATAAGCAGGATCCCCAGGATCAGAACTACAATTCCCAATATCTGAACTGCTCCCATTTTTACTCTTCCTTTCCAAAGCTGACTGTAAATACTGTTTCTTCCTCGTCAGATTTAAGTTCTATTTTTCCCTTAGCTTTATTTACTATCTCAGAGACAATTGCAAGTCCCATGCCGTGGCCTTCTTCCTTTTTGGTGGTAAAGCCCTTTTTGAAAATGCTGTCCCTTATTTCTTCAGGAATCTTCGGGCCGTTGTTCTCCACGCTGAAGATGTACTGCTGCTGAGTCTCCGTGATATTTATCCTGATCTTCTTTTCCTGAACATCGCTGTCCTCAAGGGCTTTTATAGCATTGTCTGTGAGGTTGGATAAAACCTTGCACAGCTCCCAGTCCTCGATATTCAGGTTCTTAAGGTCGGATTTCACTTCGATGAGAAACTCGATTTCCTTGGCTTCCGCCTCGGCGAATTTGGCAGCCAGGAGCGCATTTACGGCGGGCTTAGACGTCTTTACAGCTTTTCCCGTTTTCATCAGCTCCTTGTACACCTTCCTGAGGTATGCATTCATCTCATCATATTCCTCAAGCTCCATGAGACCATACACAACCTGCAGCTGGTTCAGGTAATCATGTCTGTCCATTCGCAGCTTGTCATTGAGCTTTGACAGGTTGTCGATGCTTTCGCGAAGAGCATCATCCCTTTTCAAGAGCTGAATGTAGTTCCTGGCCAGAATCACTATGCAGATTGCAAGTATCACTACCAATATGGCAAAAAAGATAAGGTACATTGTCTTTGTCTCTCCTATAATAAAATAATATCATCTCAGCCCGGGACTACAACGTATATTCTCTGAAATATACAAAATCGGGTCTGAAATGACATTATTTTAATTGTAATGACAATTATTCGGTTACATGCCTCTTTTTGAAAGTCCCTTAATATAAGGTGTTCTGTTTCACAAATGATCATATGCAGTTACTGCTATTTTAATTCTTTCTCGAAATATTAAGGCTCAGAGGCAGGATTTAAGTCGATCCACTCGCCTTCATCTCCCATGGCATTGGGAAGGCTGCCAAAGCCGTTATCTCCGGTCTTATATTCCTCAGATTTCACTTCCTTGGGTAATATATATTTCACAGGAACATAGATTCCGTCCTCGCCCCAGGGCTGCACCATATCAATGCTTACATCATAATCCGCATCACTGAAATGAACCGCAACAAAGGAGCCAACCTCCGGAGACTCAATGTTCAAAAGGGTTACCTTATCTTCATCCTCCGATAGATTAAGAAGATATCTTGCTGCTGTAAGAGGGTCAAAAAGCTTCTTGTATTCATCGCCGGTGCTATTCTTGGCGTTGTTATTCAGCATTTCGCCCAGACCGTTTTGGCTGTAATCCAGAGGGTTAAGCAGCATGGAATCTGCATTCCAGGCATTATCATAATCATCGATAGTCTCAATGTCCTCATATCTTATGAACTCTTCCGAAACCACCTTGTAATCGCCGTTCTCATCCTTAGCAATTGTGATGTACTCTTTCCAAAGATAAACATGGGGTTCAGAGTCGGTGGCGCAATAAAAGATCTCCGCCTCTGTGCGCTCCTCATTTAAGTATCCAAAAGCACAGCTGGTATCAGAGTCAGAGTCCAAATTGATTCCGGGCCAGGGACTGGACCAGCCGAATGTGGCATCCTCGCCCTCTCCCGCAAGGAGCCCCTCTTCCATAAGTGTCTTCCTGACTTCATCAGTAGAGGCTTCAATGATCCCCTGAGCATTTCTGTCCTCAAAATCCTCAGCCCACTGCCGTACAAATGAGTCCTTGGTCTGGGTTACCCCCGTCACCTGCGAAGAATCTGACTCCGTTACTACGATTACATCCTCATCAGCTTCATCCTGAGTGACATTCTTCACTTCAGTTGATTTTTGAAAAAAGCCCGATAGGAGCACCACGCAAACGATGACAAGCAGCACTATAAGCCAGAAAGTAGGCTTTCTATAGTTAAAGATCTGCTTCACTCTTGTACCTACCCCCACTTCACCAAAGGCCAAAGGATAAGCCAGCACCAGGCGCTTATGGGTGCTGCAAAGAAGCAGTGAATTGGCGTAGGACTTCTTTTCATCCAAAGACATATGACTGATGACCTTCTCATCACAGGCAAGTTCTATGTCCTTGCAGAAAAGAGCGTATGACACCCACACCAGGGGATTGAACCAGTGCACAGCCAGGATCAGGAATCCCAGCTGCTTCCTAAGATGATCAAGGCGCTTAATATGTGCTTTTTCATGGAAAAGAACGTTCCTTATTGTCTCATCATCAAGACCGGAGGGCAGATATATTGCGGGTTTGAAGATTCCCAAGATAAAAGGTGTATCAATCTCGTCGCAGATAAATACATTCTTTTCATTCTCAAGTCTGATGGATTCTCTGGTCTTTTTCCGAATCGAGATATAACTGAATACCGCATAGCCCAGGATCAAGAAAATACCAAAAAGCCAGATCATCTGAAGCCTTACGAACAGGTCTCGTCGGAAAAGACTGGAACTTAAGCCCTTTCCATTATCCTCTACAACTATTATCTCCTCATTGGGAAGATAGTCAGTAACTATCTCCTGGGATTCTGTAACCTCGTTGCTATCTGCTTCAAAAACATAGGTTGCTTCATCGCCGGTATTTGGCTCGTAGTTATGAGTAGTCACCTCGATACCGCTGTCAGCAGCTGTGACATCATAGAAGAATGACTCTATCCTGTTGCCAACATCAGGCAGAAAGCCAATCTTCGATTCAATCTGAAATGGAAAAAGGAGCCTTAAAGCCACTATTGCCCAAAGCACACCCATGAACCACTTGGGTGCCTTCTTAAGCGGCAGTCTGAATATGATCACAGCCAGCATCAGAAAAGATGCTACTATGCTGATCTCTATCACTTTAATAAACAATGTCCCCATATATATTTCCTCCGTATGCCTCTCTTATCAGTCTTTTGCACTGTCTATTATCTTGCGGATTTCCGCTATCTCTTTTTCCGAAAGCTTCTGTCTGGATGTGAAAGCCGCAAGAAATGCGGGCAGTGAGCCTCCAAAGGTCTCTTCCACGAACTGTTCGCTCTTTCTTCTGTAAAATTCTTCCTTGGAAATAAGCGATGTAACCACGCCCTCATCATTTTTGAACAGCCCTTTATCACAGAGCTTTTTAAGCACCGTGTAGGTGGTTGACTTCTTCCAGCCAAACTGATTAGCGCTAAGCCTCACAAGCATTCCGGAACCGATGGGCTCATTATCCCATATAAGCTCTGCAAACTGCATTTGAACTTCCCCGATTTCCATGACATACCTCCTTTTTGTTATGGTCTATTCTCTATCGACCTCTTTAAGTTTATACCCTATAGACCAACACTGTCAATCAACAATAAAAAAGATGCAATCCGAAGACCACATCTTTTTTCCCTATCAATTCTTCATTATCTCGATATTCCCAAGCTTTGTCCTGCCGCGGATACCTATATCCACGTGCTGGGGGTAAGCATCTTTGTACTTGTAGATGCTGAGGATAATACCCAAAAAGGTATACGATAAAAACAAGTTGCTGGAACCTGCAGAGAAGAATGGCATAAATGAGCCGGTGTAAGGGATGACCGCCATATTCTCAAGTACGTTCGCCAGCATATTTACAAGAAGCACGTCCATGCATCCAACGCCCATTACAAAGCCAAGCTGGTTCTTACACTTGGCTGTTGCGATGCAGCCTGTTATTATCACTGCCGCCACAGCTGCAACCACTGCGGCAACAAAAAGCGCTCCATATCTATTCGCAAGATATGTCAGTAAAAAGTCGCCGTTAGGACTTGGAAGGCTGCCCAGGACATCTTTTCCCGTATTGCCCACAAGATTCACATTACCAAAAGAACGAACCGTCCTTGTCACATAAGCCGCATCATTATCAAGATCCCATATAGCACTGATCCTGCTCATCTGGTAGCCTGCAAGTAAACCATTATGAAAAAGAAATGCCACGATTCCCAACGGAACCACTGTTATGGATGCCCATAATGAGCATATCGTGAGCTTCTTTGGAACCTTAAACCATCCCTTTGCCACGGCTATGGTCAGCTGCACTGCCATTGCCATTATCATCACCAGAGCAGTCAAAAGTCTGATTCTCTTAAATACAAGTATTGCCGGAACAAACATCCACAGCAGAGCGCCAATGAATGCCAGCCCCCCGCCACCACGGTACTTATACACAATCGCTCCGTACAGCGGAACATAAAACAGCAAATACGCCGATGTAAGAATGACTATGGGCCCCAAACGAAGAAACGTATGCACCCCATTGACGCTATAGCCAAGGTAGGAAAGGGGCAACATTGCCATTATCAATAAGGTGATCACTTTTGCATTTTTGGCAATAAAAGTATAATCGATCAGGTATACAGTTATCATGGCCGCAAACCCTATCAGGACTTTTATGTAAAAAACATGGCTCCCAAGGACGCTGGTTGACTGGTCCAAATGCCCGGCATCTATAGCTACAAGCTCATGGATCACGCTGCTGACAATACCTACCAAAACCGCGATGATCACAACGTTCCATGCAATCCTGGGCCTGTGGACTCTGTCCATGGAAACCCCTGCTTCCACCGGATCGCCCATATCTGCCACAGCTGCTTTTTCCGCAGCTTCCCTGTCCATGCCTGCTGCCATATTGGCCTCTATCTGGTCCTCCATATGGGCCCTGAGCTCGTCTTCTATCACCTTGTGAGCCTGGTAAAATCGCACCTGCTCCAGCAGTATCTGAATATATTCCTCCATTGTCACACCCCCATCGCCAGTACATTTGCTATTGCGCAGGAATACTCATTCCATTCTTCCGTCTTGCTTTTGAGAAGTTTTTTCCCCTCTTTGGTAATGCTGTAGTACTTCCTGGTCTTCCCCAAAAACTCCTGCTCGTAGACCCTCAGCATTCCCTTCTCCTCAAGCCCGTGAAGAAGCGGATAAAGAGTTCCCGCCTTAAGCTCAAATACGTTCTGAGACTTCTTCCTGAGGGTATCGATCATTTCATAACCGTACATGTCTTTTTCTGACAGGAGCTTAAGAATAAGCATTGTCATACTTCCTGTTAAAAGAGATTTATCAACAGCCATCATGTCCTCCTTATATAGATTGCCGATATATTGTCTGTCTATATAGTATATCGATTATCTATACATGTCAATACAAACCGCTGATACAATCTGTAGTTCTGTGGTTCATCACTTCCAACGCCGATTGTCACCTTTTGATAGCCCTTCTCTTTTATGTCCTTAAGAACCGCTGTCATCAGTCTGGATCCAATTCCTTGCCTGCATAAACTCTTCAGCCTGCTTTTCCTCTTTTTCATCCAAGGCTTCCTGAATTCTTTCCTGCTCTTGGTCTACCCTTTCCATGAGTTTGTCCCATTCTTTGTCGCTAAATTCCTGGCTTCCTATACGGATCTTGACCTCAGTTTCATTGTTAAGAAGCTTAAGATAAAGTTCTGTTTTATATGAATTAATCTGCTCTATCAAAGAGTTTTCTTGAAGCTCAGGCTCTTTTTCCACATGGGGAGTCTCGTTTTCCTGAGCCGTCTCTTCTATGGGCTTTGACTTTTCTTCCTCAATCTCATGGCGCTTTCTTGTACAGTGATTGTACTCCTGAAGAGCCCTCATAAAGGCCTTAAGATCCTCCGGAGTAAACATGCTTGCTGCCTTGGAAAGCTGATTGATGTTGTCTACGTTTACATGAAGCGCTCCGCCGCTTGGAAGATATATCTTCAGCACTTTCTCTTTCTCATACATATTTCCCAGGGTTATGGCGTTCTGCTGATAATCGCACTCAAAGACTACACCTTTATAGTTAATGATGCCATCCTTCGCCAGGAAGCTATATGGACACTTCTTCTCAGTTGCTTCATTTAGGTGCGCACCGAAGCTTTTAGAAGTCTCCTCTACGCCAACATAATTCTCTTTTCCTGCCACGGTAGCTGTATTGTCTGTATAACGATCAAGTGCCAGTGCTGCTATACTCATAAAGTCTCCTTCATAACAAAAACGTGCCTTCCCATTGGATCTCAATCCATTGAAAAGACACGCATTTCCATTGCTATCTTATTTATCGGCAGTTTTCGTTAATTCTTTACTTAGATAACACCACTTTCTTTGATAGAAAACGTCTTATTATCGCAATCAATCTCAGCCCGGGCTCCATAGGGCATAATGCATATCGGCGCGGAATGACCGAAATTCAGCCCATAGAGTATAGGAATTTCTCTGGAGTACTTAGCTACTATCTGCCGTATTAACTCAGCTCTATTTGAAAAAGCATTATTGTCTATGGTCTTGCCGATAACAATACCATTTATTCTCTGAAGTATTCCCTTTTGCCCCAGATATTCGAAATAGGTCCTCACACCTTCTTCATCGAAGAACTCAGGTATATCCTCCACGAACAGAAGGGCTCCGTCATAATCTTCCGGATCAGGCTCGATATCTGTTCCTTCAAGGTCCATGATGCCTGTATGGCCTCCTATTAGCCTACCTGATACACAGCCACTTCCCTGAATGATCTCATATCCTTCGTTTGGAATAAACTCTCTTATCTTTTTCGGATCATAAAGATCTGAGGATTCAAATGCCCACTCCTTTGCAGCCTCTATCATGCCGATGGGTGCAGGGTCAAAGAGTGTTTTTACAAACCAATTTTTACCATATTCGTGCCATCCGGCCTGATCAGCTATGGTCGTAAGGAGATTGTCACCATAAAATGTGGAAAGCCCACAATGATAACACAGGAAATGCAGATACATCACATCGGAATAACCAATAAATATCTTGGGGTTATCCCTTATCGCCTTGGGGTCTATGTATGGGATGACTTTTAGGCTGTCATTGCCTCCAATGTTGGCGATGATCGCACGAACCTCCTTATTCTCAAAGGCCCACATTATATCTTCAGCTCTGTCCTTTGGATTCTTGGAAAGGTACTTCGAACCTCGCATAGAATTTGGCGCAGCCACTACCCGAAGGCCCAACGCCTCTAGCCTAGACACTCCCAGGTCATATTTCCATCTTACATTTGCATCTCCTGCCCATCCGTTACAGGGACTTATAGTCGCTATAAGATCTCCCTTATTCAGATGTGCCGGTTTAACTAAACTCTTCATTGCTATATCCTTGCCTGATCCAATTTTCACAAGCACTGCATAAATCAACAGCAGCACATAGTATTCCCAACGTTGTTTTCCACTTTTTCATCCCCTGATTAAATCCTCCTTTAATTTCCCCCATGGAGTATTATAACCACAAAGAAAGCAGCACACAATCCGTATAGGCATCGTGTACTGCTTAGTTATTGCTTTTTCCAATTACCCCATTGTAGCTTGATTACTATTTTTAATTCCAATAATGCTATATGTCGCCTCGCTTTAAGCCGCTCCGTAACCAAAAGCTTCGCTTTTGCTTACTAGCGCGGGGCATTCGCCCCATGCACGAATAAAAAAAAGCTTGGAAAAGTGCAAGCACTTTCCAAGCTCTTTATATATTCGTACGCGCGGCTCAAAGCCGAAGGCTTTACTCTACGATTGTAGCAACCTTACCTGATCCAACTGTACGTCCACCCTCACGGCTTAACGGTCTTTATATCTATTTGGAAAGCCTTGATTTTACGTGGTTTCTATTCGCATATATCTCATGTTTCGCTTCATTTTTAGTGGTTTTTGAAATTTTTAGAGCCATTTTAGAGCCAGCGGCACGTTATTCAAAAATCATTATGGTCTTTGACCTTATTAACAGAAGCAGGAAAGTACTTTTCTATAGCTTCCTGAAGGTGTTTAAACTCCATATATTGCTTGTAACGTCCAGTTTCAAAACTCTCTTTTATGAAGTTATCAAGTGCCTTGAGAACATCGTACTTGGCAAAGCTATCCACCTTGCCATCCCAATACCCCTCTTGTTGTTCCTCTTCAGCCAGCTCGTATGGCAACAGTATGTCACCTATATACTGTATCTGTCCCTTTTCTTTCAGATATATGCCACAAGCAAAAGTATCGTAGTAATCCGCATTTGACAAATCTACTTCTTTCACATGGATTTCCCTAACAATGGGATCACTCCCATCCCATGGATACATCCTGGCAATTATGACAGGATCCTCATCGTTATAATCAGCTCTCTTGTAAAAATTGCATGGCAGCTGATTATCATCCCCCTGAAGTCCCGCAATAGCATAACCAAAGTCTATCTCGTCAGCTGCACAATCCTTCATGGAATGAAATTCTGAAACTCCGCAGAACCTGTACGAATCTACTGCCCCCTTTACAGCCTGGGTAATATCACTGCCTTTGGATTTCGGCCTCTGCACCTGCGCCTGTTGGATCTGCATTCTGTTATATACTGCATTCACCGCCATACTCATAGACATCATCCTTCCGATAATAAAAACGTGCCCCTTCAAGGATGGTCAATCCATTGAAAAGACACGCATCTCCATTGCTATCTTTTATATCGGCAGAATTCTTTAATTGTTTATAGTTTCTTTCTCTTTAAACTGTATCCTCTGGAATCTGTCAGAATACACGAGTTCTATCGGTTCATGAAGTCCATCATCCATATATTCTTCAGGAGTTCTTAACGTATCTTCATAAAGTTTGAAATCCCAGATCTTGCTTCCTTCGCCATCAACATATTTGCCACAGGCAAATACTGAGCCGTCTTTTTTCTCTGCAAAGGTAACATATGTATAGTCATACTCATCATCTTCTACGGTATATGGCTTATTGTTTTCAAATCTGACTTCATCCATCCAGACCATTTTCACGTCATCCAAAACTTTAACCGGCTCTTCTATGAAATCTTGATTCTTGCTGTCATATCCACAACTTCCAAAGGTGTTGTTGCCCCAGGTCCACAATGTACCATCATCTTTGATGGCAGCCATGCTGAATGAACCACAGGTAACATAGATTGCATTATCAAGCATCTTTGTAGGCTCTGAATAACTGCATCCAATTGTATCATCAGGATGTTTCGCTGATGTAGTCCTGATTTCGCCCCACCACCAGACTGAACCATCATTTTTGAGGGCAATAATACCACCATGACTCGCTCTGGCATATTTTACATCAGTCATTAAACATACTGGGGATGTAGCAACTATATCATCATAATAAATCCATTCTTTCCCATATGGATTTTCCAATCCCATCAATCCGTTTTGATTTGCCCCGGCTCCGTATAATTCACCGTTTTCTGTGAGATAAATCATGAAGAATGCTGCGTAATCAACATGAACCACATTCTCAGCTATCTTCTGTGGTGCGCTTTCATAAGATGAGCGATTCCCGTTGCCTAGCTGTCCTTCACCGTTATCACCCACACCCCAAAGGACATTATCATCATCTATATAATAGTGATTATCATATTCATACTCATTTCTGAAATAATAGTTTGCTATGTCAAAATCGGTATCATCAAGATGAAGTTCATCCATGTTTTCTACATAGTAAACAGGAAGTTCAACAATATCCTCATCAGGATCCACAGTAACAGCATCATCAGATGGGGTAATGGCAGGAATGAACTTAATAAGCACAGCAGCACCAATAGCAATGCACAGAATAGTAAATACCCAGACCAGCCAATTCTTCTTATCAGGCTCATCAAAATTGCTATCAATAATTTCACTCATATCTTTATCTTCAATATCCATAAGTCACCTTTCACCAGTTAACTTTTAAAAATCAAGTATATACAATGGAGCCACAACAATAATAATGCCCATCAGCAATGTCAAAGCCTTAAGAGCTTTACTTTTTTTCCCACAATAATTGATATGTAAGAAATTGTAATTAAGATGTTCTTATTTTTTCCTCAACTTCATTAAACTCATCATAGCTAATTAGTCCAGAAAAGGTTTCATACGATTTCATTAGCATCTGCGCCATAATATCATCTGGTAGTTCCTGAAATACATTTTCGTATTCATTATATATTACTCCAAAAGAAACCTCTTGTTGGTCATAGCTTTCATATAATTCATCTTCAGCAGTTTCAAATTGCTCTTCGGTAATTGCGTTTCCGAAATTATCGGTATAAGAAAAAACAAGTTCATCACTGTCATCGTCTTTAGGCTGGTATTCTTCAACCGCAATCTCGTCATAATGTATTACTCCATTTTCAAGATAAAGGGCACATTTTATATTACCTCCCCATGAAGCTCCTGATTTCCCATGGTTTGTACCGATATACATGTATGTTTGATCAGCCTCGTTATAGAACACTTTTATTTTTTTATATTCAAATTCAGGAGCATCGCCATTGTAATCAATTAACTCAATTCCATTAAAATCAGAATTCACTTCATATATTTCTGCATGAGTAAATATTCCTGTTCCCTGAGTTTCAGATGCAGTAATTTCCAGTCTGCCATTATGATCATAATCCGTGATATAGTAGAGAGTGTGAGCAGATGTTGTTAAACCATCTTCATATGTGATTTTCCAGACATCTCTGTTTTTTACTATGATTGAAATCTGAGAATCAATTAAGTCATTGGATAAATAAGCACTATCCTTAGTCGTAGAATTGTACATCTTTATCTTGTCATAAACATCATGGATTGTACCATCTTCAGGCATGGAATCATTGATATATTTACTAATATCCTTTGAGTATTCAAATGAATCGCCTTTATCCTCGAAGATTCTGACCTCTGTACGAGGAATCACTCCCTGCGGACCTGCACCGGTTATGTATAACAGACCAATGATCACTTCATCTTTTTCATCTTCATTGATATCTTTAAAAGCCACAAAAGATATCCCCTCGAAGAGGTTATCTCTGATGTCGTTTTCATAAACAGAAGGCATTTTATAAATCACCTGATTCTGGTCCATAAGATAAAATGTTGCATCAGCATGTGGATTTGTATCTTTATCAGGTTGGCAAGATACAAATCTCACATCTCCCCATTCATTTAATTGAATGTCAAAAGACTGATCTTCTATTATTTTTGTTGTATCTATTTCTACAATTTCATCCTCATTCTGAGTTATTTCAGCTGTGCTTTCATCATTTCTTTCTTCGCTAGTGCTTTCAGTAGATACTTCATTGTCTGAAACCACTTCCGTATCATATTCATTTGTATTGGAAAAAGAACATGCAGACAAAACGAGCATGCTTGCAAGAATTCCCGCCAAAACTTTTCTTCTTTTCATACCTATCCTCCAAGATAAAGTATCCCCGGTTTCTAATTATATCAGCATGTTAAAAATCATCAATATTACCTTACAAGCTATTCATTTTTTGCATAGTGCAAATTTGTTATTTCACCAAAATAGAAAAGAGTGCAGCATTTGTCAGCCACACTCAAATCTTATTCTGCTATGCTTTTCATTTTTTATCGGATTGATAATTATCTTCATCGTAGATGCAACAGTCAGATTGAAAATCTGATTCAAGGGGCTTGGGGAATCCCCCAACAAGTCGCATATGTATTACATATGCCCCACTTGCCTTTAACAAATATAAGTTAGCGTGTGCGCTCAGGGGTGCGACGCTGCGCCGGCATTTCTCTGATTCCAAGGATGCAATCAATATCATACTTGGCAATGCGGAACTGCTCCATATCTTTCTTAGCCAGCTTGTACTCGGAGTAGGCTTCATTCTTTTTTGAACGTAACTGTTCAAATTCTTCATTAAGTTCTTTAACAGATGGAATCTTTCCTTGGATCTTATTAAATGAATCCTTCGCACTTTTGTGAATCATGATTTCAGCTCTGTGCTCTTCAAAAAACTTTCTGTCAAAACCGGTTGCTTTGTACTTCTGATAAATATCTCTGGTCTTGGAGTAGTCGATTATATTTTTACGGAGCTTTGAGATTTCATCCATCCGTGATTCGCAAATCTTGATTTCATCTCTAAGTTCGCCAAATCTTTTCGCTGACTCTTCAGTTCTTTTCTCCAATTCATCATAAGAACCGATACCATTTTCTTGTATGAACAAAAGAGCTTTCGATACCTGCTTTATATTAAACTTCTTCGCCCAGTTTTCATAACCTTTTCCTTTCGAAGCTATATCCTGAACGTTAATAAGCAGATCAAAGTCTTTCTGGCGATAAAACGGAGTAGATTCTTTCTTGGGTGCAATGATTTTTGAATCACTCTCAATCTTTTTCTTGATATCGATCTCAGTATAGCCATCACCAAGCGATTTAAATCTGACAAAGCGTTTTTGATTATTTCCTTTGACCGAAGTATGCTTACCATGTTTGATTTCATAGCCTTGAGCTTTCATCTCCAAGAGAAAATCGTCAAACGTCTTTGGACTATTAGAGAGAGCTTTGTCAATCGCTTGCCTGATCCCATCACGGATTGTTCTATCGCTATGGAAATTGTTGTACACCTTATCACTGTGATATGGCTCATCTGCAATCACTGAATATCCATTTTCAAGACAGATAAGATTGGACAGGCGCCCCAACGCAATCCCTGATTTATGAAAGTCTCTAAACTTCCTGTCACAATCAAGATTAACCGCATTGAATATAACATGATTATGAATATGTGCTCTGTTCGTATGTGTTGCGACAACAAATGCATGCTCACCTTTTGTAAACCTCATAGCTGTTTCATAACCAATACGGTTTGCTTCTTCAGGTGTTATCTCTCCAGGCTTAAAGGACTGTCGTATCTGATAAGCTATAACATTGTCAGATGCCTTATCCCCAACCTTCTGAATATATTCCCTCATGGATAAGTCGAATTCCTCTGCTGCAGTTATTGGATCACATTCATAGGCTGTTATCCACTTGCCTTCTTCAGTCTTCTCATCATCCTCAACATAATCAATGCTGCCTTTTGCTCCGCCTCCTTTTCCTCCACCCTTACTTCCATGAATTGCAATAAGTCTTGTAGCTGCCATAATTTCCCCCTATGCTATCTTTGCTAGACTTCTGAGTAGCTCTTTAATAGAACTCCATATTAGCTCCTGCTGGTCCTTTAACTCCTTTATGTCCTTAATGAAAATGCTGCCGGTCTCGTTTGCCTTTTTGGCATATTGATTGAGATTATTACTGCAGATCCTCATAAGTCTGACTATCTCTTTTGTATCTGACAGATCAAGACAGATAATATATCCCTGCATAATCAACTTCCTTAGAAACGCACTCCTGTTTCTAACACCGGCATCCTCCATTCTCTGTTGTATAAGTTCCTTTTCCTTTTGCGAAACACGGAACTGCAATATGCAGTCCCTCTCATCAATCATCTTCCCCATTTGCCCCTCCTAACTCATGATCTCTTGTAGCATATTCATGCATACCATGATTAACCTTCTGATTGTTGTAATTCTCTGCGGTCTGTATGGACCTATACAAAGCAGTGATAAGGTATGATCTGATATTGCCGATATCTGTGTAAGTTTTATCGAGGCACTCGGTTACATACTCGATATGCTCACTTGTAAGTTTCAAAAAGACAGACTTCACAACCTCAAGCGGTTTATCTTCCCCACCGACTCTGATAGTGTCCTTCTTGGAACAAACAACATCGCAGATGATCTCATAGATTTCATCAATGCGCTTTTGTTCAGCTTCACTACTTTGCCTGGCCATGAGATTCTCAAAATCAATGTTCTCCTTGATAACTTCTCTATAGGCAGCTATCTCATCTATCTCATCAATCTGCTTTACAGGCTTTCCTCTACATCCGGAAGGCCCATGAACATAGAAACTACCATCTGTCTTTAGATTGATTGGATTGTTGTACTCTTTAGTAGTAATCTCTGTAGTAATCTCTGTACTTGTAGTACCCTGAAGGTAATTACCCTCTGCCCTAACTGAAACCACCGTATTATCATCAAAGACACACGGTGGTTCCTTCAAAGACACACCCTCAGAAGATCTATGGATATAAGTGATCTCCTTTAATTTTTCCGGCACAAGCTCAAGATACATATTGTTGTGTAATTTCATTCCATCTTTGGTTGTTTCATCAACCAAATGCTTCTTAATTACACCCTTTCTACATAGAAAGTCCAGCGCCAACCTTGCCTGCTTCTTTGATACACCAAACTGGTCCTCAATCTGCCTGTAACTCCTTTGAAGGAAGTCCTTCTTAAACTTCTTTTTATACCCCACTAAGGCTCCGGTCCTCTCGTCCCTGATCTCAGTAGGACGGTACCAATACAGAATGTCACTGAGGATATCTATCGCCAGAAGCATTGGCTTTCCGTTAGGACCTCTAAGTGTCTTAAACCATTCTGCCGGAATAATATTTCCGGTAAAATTCATTTCTGAAATCTGATCTACTATCGTATTACCAGTAGATAATGCAAGTTCCAAGTATCATTCCCCCTTCAACAAAAACTCTGTTAAAAAGCAGGGAGCTTTGCTATACTAAATTTGCGAGATTGAGTATAGATAAGCTCCGGCTTTTCTACTCGATTGTGCCCTGGTCCCTGGCCGGGGCATTTCTATTTAGGTCATTCAAAAGATTTGCTACCCTCTTCTGCTCACTTGGATAAAGGTGTCCATAAGTATTGAGCGTAACCTTTATATCCTTATGTCCAAGTCTCTCCTTGATGATAAGCGGCTGTACTCCCTGATTGATAAGATAGGCACAATGTGAATGCCTAAGATCGTGTACTCTGATTTTCTTTACCTCAGCCTTTTTGATATGCCTTGCCATTATATGCTGCAAAGCTTCCGCAACTACCGGAAACAACCTTGCATCTGTTGGATGCTTATACAGTTTGCTCCAATAATCTTGAACCTCATCAACCAGGAACTTCGGAAGATCAATGGTCCTGATGGATGAATCCGTTTTGGGAGTAGTAATAACGTCCTCACCATGCAATCTGAAATAGGTCTTGTTGATTCGAAGAGTCATCTGCCCTACATCGATATCATTTTTCGTAAGTGCAAGCAGCTCACCTTCACGCATCCCAGTCCAGAAAAGAAGCTCAAACATCAGATAGTGCATACTTCCCTTATCAAACGTATCGATAAACTTCCTGTACTCTTCTAAGGTCCAAAAGTTAAGGCTTCTGTTATCCGAGCGTCCCATCTTCTTAACTCGCTTACAAGGATTATCCTTGAGGTAATATATCCTCTGTGCATGGATGAAAAGAGCCGTGACCTGATTCTGAAGCATCCTCAGATATGCGTCTGAATAGTCTTTACTGTCCTTAACTGCTTTCTGCCACGCTAAAATATCTGAGGCAGTGATCTCATTCATCTTCTTGTTACCCAGGTAAGGAATTACGTGAGTTTCAAACATGTATCTCTTATTCCTGAGAGTCCTCTGCTTAAGCTCTACTTCCTTGTCTTTGAGATATACTTCTACAAAAGATGAAAGCATCATATCCATATCAGCTCTGGCTTGTTTTACGAACTCAGCCTCATACTGCTGTGCTTCTCTTTTCGTTTTGAAGCCTCTCTTGTTCTTCTTGTGTTTCTTCCCGGTCCAATCAGTATAGTAGAACTGACTTCGCCAGGTATTAGAATCGTTCTCCTTATATACCGGCATGTTGTCCCCCTTAAGCTGTGAATCCGTAATATCTTTCTTCGAAGTACCTGACAGGAATCTTTCCTGCAATCACAAGATACCCTTTTGATGCAAGCTCCTTATTCATCTTCTGAACAAGTTTGTATGAATGTCCTACAGACACTCCAAGTATCTCTGCTACCTCCTTTGCTGTTAGATAAATCTTGCCTTCTCTCATAGTGTTTGTCCTCCTTTATGATTTATTTTTGGTTTGTAGCTCACTCGCTACATTCTTTATATTGTCATTATATGTAGCGCACTCGCTACAGTCAATAGGTATTTTAAATTTTTGTAGTTTGTCAGCTACATTAGTGTTATAATTTGCTTATCAAATTGATTTCAAGTTCAGTATTCATGGGAGGATACAGACTTTATGACAATAGCTGACAGAATTAAAAAAATAAGGGAAATCTTTGGAATAACATCCAACGAATTTGCCAAGATCACCGGAATCCATCCGGTTTCTATAAGGAAATATGAGACAAATAAAATGGTTCCCGGAAATGATGTGATTGAGAAGATGAGTGAAGCACTAAGGCTTCCAAAGTATATCTTCGAGGGTTTACCAAAACAGTATACCGATTACTCCTTTGAGGGCGATTTTTATCAGCAGTTACTGCTTTTATTAGATAACGGCACATTAAATTTAGAAGGACCCTCTAAAGATAGTGACGGCAAGGATAAGTCCCCATATGGTACATGGTTCTCAGTCAATCCTTTACTTTCTAAGTACATAAAGGTAAGACGAAATGGAGAGGAGATACCTATTGAAGATATACAGATAACTCTGGATCCACTATACTCGAACCCAAACAACAGAGCTGCATTTCTTCTCATGTCTTTTCAACATCTCGAAAAGGCAAGAGAAGCACTTAGTAAAAAATATTGGAAATCAAAAAGTGAGACTAGGGAAGACTATGCAAATCGTCTGACAGAATTAGCTCTCAATACTCAACTTGAATTGATGCTATTAGGGCATTCTTGGAAGCAGTACATGAATGCACCAAAAACACGTGAAGAATTAGATGCAGCCTATCAAAAAGTGTTCGAAGCTGGTGGTGACTATTATGACCTAATTGATCAATTGGATATTCCAGAGGCAGAGAAAAATAATTATATCCATCACTATGAGGACGCATGGATTGAATTACATGCCATCGATGTGGGCGAATATCCCCATGATGGTTCCGAAGATGAAAAATGGGCCTATGCACAGAAAATAATAGATGCTATAGAAAAGTATAAAGAGGACCATCCTGATTACCCAAAAGAGATAAGAGAGGCTTGTGCTGTAGAAACACGGCAGCGCTATGAAGAATATCTAAAAGAACAGAGAAAAAGCAAAAAGAAAAAAGTTGAACCAAAAAAGTCTGCTCCTCAAAATTGAGGAGTCAAAAACGAAAAATCGAGTGCTCAAAACTGAGCACTCGGTCTAGCTAATGGCGCTCCTTTCGGAGTGTCTTTTTTATAGAAATCAGTTACAATCGCTACATTTCTTTCTGACTAATAGGCTTGAGATAATTCTTTTTTAATGTCCTGACATCTTCAAAAAAGTATTTCTCAGATTTAGAAAGAATATGTTTTTCAAGCTTCAGCTCCGCCAGTTTTATAGTACAAATAAGATCAGCAACCTGGAACAGCCTATACTCAGAAGGAAGAACTCTTCTAAATTCAACATTGTCCAAAAGAACATTAAATACAGATGACAGAATTCTACTCACTTCTACCTGACCATTATCGTAGTATATTTTCACACAATCATACCCGATGAAAAAATCCATATTGGACCTTATAAACGCAGCAAGAAGCTTACTCAGTTTTCCAACAGCCTCAACCGAATCATCCATATTTTTCTTTTCTATATAGATAGATTTTACCTTCACATCAACTTTTCTAGTGAAAGTCATCATATTCCTTAGAATTTTCCTTTTATTCTCTACAGTATATTCCTTATACTCATGCTCAGATCTAATTATTGGTCCTGCATGCACACAATGATGCGGCAATCCCAAATACTGCATCTGCGTTTCAAGTTTAGCCAGATCCTCAGTGATATCAACTGCTTGATCATGCATTACCATTGATATTATATAAAACGGAGAATGGGGATCATATTCACCAAAATCTCCAGATTCGTCTACAAATATACTTAATTCCTTCATACCCCTCCATTTATTGCATGAAAAAAGCGGGTGTCTTACCCGCCAATAGGTGGACCCGGGTCTTTCGACCAGCCCAGAAAGCTTTCGCTCTCTTCTTAAGAGAATATTACCATTATCCGTATTGAAAAACAAGTACAAGAATAATAAATTTATACTATTTTCATGGCTGAATTTTGGCACCGGAAACACCCTTTACAAAGGCGCATAAATACTGCCTTTTAGAAAAAACTCAAAATTTTTAGAGCCAAATTAGAGCCAAAGGTCATTTTCGGCTAGATTGTATACAAAAAAACAGCTTCCAGAGAAACTCTGGAAGCTGCATAAAATCTAGGTTTGTTAAGATTACTCTACGATTGTAGCAACCTTACCTGATCCAACTGTACGTCCACCCTCACGGATAGCGAACTTAAGACCCTGCTCCATAGCGATAGGGTGGATAAGCTCGATAGACATTGTTACGTGGTCACCAGGCATGCACATCTCAACACCATCAGGGAGGTTGCAGACACCTGTAACGTCAGTTGTTCTGAAATAGAACTGAGGTCTGTAGTTTGTGAAGAAAGGTGTATGACGGCCACCCTCGTCCTTAGTAAGAACGTAAACCTCAGCAGTGAACTTCTTGTGGCAAGTTACTGTGCCGGGCTTTGTGATAACCTGACCTCTCTGGATTCCATCACGGTCAACACCACGAAGAAGAAGACCAACGTTGTCACCAGCCTCGCAGTAATCCATAGTCTTTCTGAACATCTCGATACCAGTACATACTGACTTAGATGTCTCTTCCTTGATTCCAACGATTTCGATTTCGTCGTTGAGGTTAAGGTGACCTCTCTCTACTCTACCAGTAGCAACTGTTCCACGTCCTGTGATTGTGAATACGTCCTCAACAGGCATAAGGAAAGGCTTATCTGTCTCACGAGTAGGTTCAGGGATATACTCATCAACTGTGTTCATGAGCTCGATGATCTTCTCACCCCACTCGCTCTTAGGATCCTCAAGAGCCTTAAGAGCTGAACCACGGATGATAGGTGTGTCATCTCCAGGGAACTCATACTCTGTAAGAAGGTCTCTGATCTCCATCTCAACGAGGTCAAGAAGCTCAGGATCATCAACCATATCGCACTTGTTCATGAATACGATGATGTAAGGAACACCTACCTGACGAGCAAGAAGAACGTGCTCCTTGGTCTGAGCCATAACACCATCAGTAGCAGCAACTACAAGGATTGATCCATCCATCTGAGCTGCACCAGTGATCATGTTCTTTACATAGTCAGCGTGGCCAGGGCAGTCAACGTGAGCATAGTGTCTGTGCTCTGTCTCGTACTCGATGTGAGCAGAGTTGATTGTGATTCCTCTTTCCTTCTCTTCAGGAGCCTTATCGATCTGATCGAATGCTACTGCAGGGCTGAATCCTCTGTCAGCAAGTACTGCTGTGATAGCAGCTGTAAGAGTTGTCTTACCATGGTCAACGTGTCCGATTGTACCAATGTTAACGTGCGGTTTGGTTCTGTCAAACTTAGCTTTTGCCATTTCTAAATATCCTCCTTAAGTGAAATGTTACTTAAACATTTTCATACATAATTTAACCGACTATATCGATTATATTAAATGTTTGCCACTAAATCAAGCTTTTTGCTTGATTTAAGCGGCATACATTCATTTTTTTATCAGTTGCCCTTGTTAGAAAGGACTTTTTCCTGAACATTCTTCGGAACAGGAGCATACTTCTCGAAGAACATTGAGTAGTTACCACGTCCCTGTGTTCTGGAACGAAGGTCTGTTGCATATCCGAACATCTCTGCAAGAGGCACATGTGCTCTAACGATCTTACCACCGCCGAGATCATCCATACCTTCAACCTGTCCACGACGAGAGTTAACGTCACCGATAACGTCTCCCATGTACTCTTCAGGCATAGTAACCTCAACCTTCATGATAGGCTCAAGAAGAACAGGTGCACCCTTCTGCATAGCATCCTTGAATGCCATAGATCCAGCGATGTGGAATGCCATTTCTGATGAGTCAACCTCGTGGTATGATCCATCATAAACTGTAGCGTGAACACCAACAACAGGATATCCACCAAGAGTACCGGCCTTCATAGCCTCCTCGATACCTTCGCTGATAGGCTGGATGAATTCCTTAGGAATAGCACCGCCGACAACTTCGCTATCGAACTGGTAAAGATTATCTCCGTTAGCATCCATGGGCTCGAAACGAACCTTACAGTGACCGTACTGACCACGTCCACCGGACTGCTTAGCATACTTTGACTCAACGTCTACGGCCTTTGTGATAGCTTCTCTGTAAGCAACCTGAGGAGCACCAACGTTAGCCTCAACCTTGTACTCTCTAAGAAGTCTGTCAACGATGATATCAAGGTGAAGCTCACCCATACCAGCGATGATGGTCTGACCTGTCTCAGGGTTTGTATGAGCTCTGAAGGTAGGATCCTCTTCAGCGAGCTTCATAAGAGCCTCATCAAGCTTCTGCTGACCAGCCTTAGTCTTAGGCTCGATAGCAAGCTCGATAACGGGATCAGGGAACTCCATAGACTCAAGGATTACAGGGTTCTTCTCATCACAGAGTGTATCACCTGTAACTGTGTTCTTAAGACCAACAGCTGCAGCGATATCACCTGAATAAACCTTCTCAAGGTCTGAACGCTTGTTAGCGTGCATCTGAAGGATACGTCCAAGACGTTCCTTGTTGTCCTTTGTACTGTTGAGTACATAAGAACCTGAATTTGCTGTACCACGATATACACGGAAGAATGCAAGCTTTCCTACGAAAGGATCGCTGACAATCTTGAATGCGAGAGCTGCGAATGGGCCATCATCTGTTGACTCAACCTCAATCTCGTTGCCATCCATATCTGTTCCCTTACAAGCAGGGATATCAAGAGGTGAAGGCATGAATTCGATAACAGCATCGATGAGCTTCTGGATACCTCTGTTCTTGTGGGCTGAACCACAGCAAACAGGGAATGCCTTACACTCACATGTAGCCTTACGAAGAGCTGCCTTAAGGTCAGCAACTGAAGGCTCTTCACCCTCAAGGTACTGCATCATAAGGTCCTCATCAAGATCGCAGATCTTCTCAACGAGCTCTGAGTGATAAAGCTCAGCGTCATCCTTGAGGTCAGCAGGGATCTCACCAATCTGAACATCCTCGCCCTTATCACCGTTATAGATGTAAGCCTGCATCTCGAAAAGATCAATAACTCCCATGAACTGATCCTCAGCTCCGATAGGAATCTCGATCATAATAGCATTTTTCTTAAGTCTATTACGGATCTGCTCAACAGCTCCGAAATAGTTTGCTCCAATGATATCCATCTTGTTGATGAATGCCATACGAGGAACATTAAATCCGTCAGCCTGACGCCAAACGTTCTCAGACTGAGGCTCAACGCCTTCCTTCGCACTGAATACGCCTACGGCGCCATCAAGTACACGAAGTGAACGCTCAACCTCAACGGTAAAGTCAACGTGACCGGGTGTATCAATGATGTTGATACGGTGCTCTAAAGCGCCGGGCTTTGTCTTTCCGTTTTCCTGAAGTGTCCAGTGGCAAGTTGTAGCTGCGGATGTGATTGTGATACCTCTCTCCTGCTCCTGAGCCATGTAGTCCATGGTAGCAGTTCCTTCGTAGGTCTCACCAATCTTATAGTTAACACCGGTATAGTAAAGAATACGCTCAGTAAGAGTAGTCTTTCCTGCATCGATATGAGCCATGATACCAATGTTTCTGGTTCTCTCCAATGGGTATTGTCTCTCAGCCAAAGGTTCTTCCTCCTAAATATTTAAATGAAGCTTAACCTGATAATTCCCAATAACAGATTAGAATCTGTAGTGTGAGAATGCCTTGTTTGCTTCTGCCATCTTGTGCATGTCTTCTTTTCTCTTTACAGCTGCACCAGTGTTGTTGTATGCATCCATAATCTCTGAAGCGAGTCTGTCAACCATAGTCTTCTCGCCTCTTGCACGTGAAAAGTTTACAAGCCAACGAAGTGCAAGAGCCTGACGTCTATCAGGTCTAACCTCGATAGGAACCTGGTAAGTAGCACCACCAATACGTCTAGCTTTTACTTCGAGAGCGGGCATGATGTTGTTCATAGCTCCCTCGAATATTTCAAGAGCAGGCTTACCAGCCTTCTCCTCTACCTGTGCGAATGCTCCGTATACGATCTTCTGAGCTACACCCTTCTTGCCATCAAGCATAACGGTGTTAACAAGCTTGGTTACAACCTTGTTATCGTATAAAGGATCCGCTAATACGTCACGTTTTACAATATGTCCTTTACGCGGCACGGTTCTTCCCTCCTTTAGAATTGCAATGATAGTAATAAAATCACTGCTTACTACAATCATCGGTACTCACTAATTTAGTGTACGTGCGGTTTTCTAACTAATTACTATATCTATAGAATAGAACAGAATCCCAACACTTATAAAATTAGCATGTTAATTAACTGTTAGTAATTATTGAATAATTACTTCTTGGCTGCCTTAGGTCTCTTAGCGCCATACTTAGAACGAGCCTGTTTTCTGTCGGCTACGCCTGCAGTATCAAGAGTACCTCTGATGATGTGGTATCTTGTACCAGGCAGATCCTTAACTCTTCCACCACGGATGAGAACAACGCTGTGCTCCTGAAGGTTGTGTCCCTCACCAGGAATGTAGCTTGTTACCTCAATACCGTTAGAAAGACGCACTCTGGCGATTTTTCTCAGAGCAGAGTTAGGCTTCTTAGGTGTAGCTGTCTTAACAGCTGTGCAGACACCACGCTTCTGAGGAGAAGCTGTAGCAGTTGCCTTCTTGTGAAGAGAGTTGAATCCCTTCTGAAGAGCAGGTGCTGTAGACTTCTTAACAGATGTCTGACGACCCTTTCTAACTAACTGGTTAAATGTTGGCATTCTTCTTACCTCCTATTTTGATAAAAAACTTGAGCATAAATTGCTCACTTGCACCTTAAAATCAAGGCACAAACATCTATGCATAAACAAAGGGGCAGAATTTCACCCCTTTGCCTGCACACGCAATTATGAATTATAAATACTATTATTTTGGTTGTCAACTAAATTTTTAATTAACAAGTCCCCAAAACTACAGAAGAATTAATCTTCATCATCAGAAACTACTACTTCGTCATCAACAAGATCGATGTCATCGTCCTCAGTGATGAACTCATCATCATAGTCTCTTCTTCTCTTCTTAAGAATGAGCTTCTCAGGATCCTTGAAGTTCGCATCGGTATTAAGAGCTGTGTTTCTGTATCTCTTCATACCTGTTCCTGCAGGAATCAGCTTACCGATAATAACGTTTTCCTTAAGACCGATAAGTGGATCAACCTTACCCTTGATAGCTGCATCTGTAAGAACCTTGGTTGTCTCCTGGAAGGAAGCAGCTGACAGGAATGAGTTGGTTGCAAGAGCTGCCTTGGTGATACCAAGGATTACCTGCTTACCTTCAGCGGGCTTCTTGCCGTCTGAAATAAGTTCCTCGTTGCTATCCTCGAAGTCGAGAACATCTACAAGAGTTCCGGGAAGGAAATCTGTATCTCCGCTCTCGTCGATTCTTACTTTCTTAAGCATCTGACGAACAATAACCTCGATGTGCTTGTCGCAGATATCAACACCCTGCAAGCGGTAAACTCTCTGAACCTCTCTGAGGAGATAGTCCTGAACCGCCCTGATTCCCTTGATCTTAAGAAGATCATGAGGGTTAACGGAACCTTCTGTAAGTTCATCACCGGCTTCGATTGTAACGCCGTCCTGAACCTTGATACGTGATCCGTAAGGAATCAGATAAGCCTTTGATTCACCGGTTTCATCGTTAGTAACGATAACCTCACGCTTCTTCTTTGTATCTCTGATCTCAACCTTTCCATCAAGCTCAGAGATGATGGCAAGTCCCTTAGGCTTTCTTGCCTCGAAAAGCTCCTCTACACGGGGAAGACCCTGTGTGATATCGCCACCGGCAACACCACCGGTATGGAAAGTTCTCATTGTAAGCTGTGTACCGGGCTCACCGATTGACTGAGCAGCGATGATACCAACTGCCTCGCCGACCTGAACAGCCTCACCAGTTGCCATGTTAGCACCGTAGCACTTAGCACAGATTCCGTTGTGTGAACGGCATGTAAGTATTGTACGGATCTTAACTGCCTCAACAGGCTGTCCCTTAGAGTTGACACCAACTGAAAGGATCTTAGCGGCACGGGATGGTGTGATCATGTGATTCTTCTTAACGATCACGTTTCCATCTTTATCCTTAATAGTCTCGCAGGAATATCTTCCTGTTATTCTGTCCTTTAATGGCTCGATTGTTTCCTTGCCGTCCATGAATGCCTTAACGGTCATTCCGGGGATAACTTCCTTGTCTGCACAGCAGTCGAGATCACGGATGATAAGTTCCTGTGATACGTCTACCATTCGACGTGTAAGGTATCCTGAGTCGGCAGTACGAAGAGCTGTATCTGACAGACCCTTACGAGCTCCGTGAGCTGACATGAAGTATTCCAGAACGTCCAGACCTTCACGGAAGTTTGACTTGATAGGAAGCTCGATGGTACGTCCGGTTGTATCTGCCATAAGTCCACGCATACCGGCCAGCTGCTTGATCTGCTGGTTACTACCACGGGCACCGGAGTCAGCCATCATGTAGATGTTGTTGTACTTATCAAGTCCCTTAAGAAGCTCATCTGTAAGGAGTTTATCGGTTTCCATCCAGGTGTCTACTACTGCACGATAACGCTCTTCGTCAGTAATGAGACCACGACGGAAGTTCATAGCGATCTTATCAACTGTAGCCTGTGCTTCATCAAGCATTTCCTGCTTCTGCTTAGGCACGGTCATATCAGCGATTGAAACGGTCATGGCAGCACGGGTTGAATAGTGATAACCGGTTGACTTGATCTTATCAAGAACCTCTGCTGTAGCAAATGTTCCGTGAGTGTTGATCATAGCGGTTACGATATTCTTCAGCTGCTTCTTACCTACCATGAAATCAACTTCAAGCTTGAAGTAGTTTTCAGGGTCGTTTCTGTCTACAAAACCAAGATCCTGAGGAATGATCTCGTTAAAGAGGAATCTTCCGAGAGTAGACTCTACAATACCTGTAACAGTCTCTCCTGCAGGAGTTGTTCTGTCCATTCTGATCTTAATTCTTGTCTGAAGTGTGAGGTAGCCGTTCTCATAAGCAAGAATAGCTTCGTCAACACTCTTAAAGAACTTACCCTCTCCAAGGGCGCCCGGTCTTTCCTGTGTAAGATAGTAGATACCAAGTACCATATCCTGTGTAGGAACGTTTACAGGGCCACCGTCTGAAGGCTTAAGCAGGTTGTTAGGTGCAAGCATAAGGAATCTGCACTCAGCCTGAGCCTCTACTGACAGAGGAAGGTGTACAGCCATCTGGTCACCGTCGAAGTCGGCGTTGAAAGGTGTACATACAAGAGGGTGAAGCTTGATAGCCTTACCTTCTACAAGGATGGGCTCGAAAGCCTGAATACCAAGTCTGTGAAGTGTGGGAGCACGGTTAAGCATAACAGGATGCTCCTTGATTACATCTTCAAGAACGTCCCAAACCTGCTCGTCAAGTCTCTCAACAAGCTTCTTGGCATTCTTTATGTTCTGTGAGATTCCTCTGGAAACGAGCTCTTTCATAACGAAAGGCTTGAACAGCTCGATAGCCATTTCCTTAGGAAGTCCGCACTGATAAATCTTAAGTTCAGGTCCAACGACGATAACTGAACGTCCTGAATAATCTACACGCTTACCAAGAAGGTTCTGACGGAAACGTCCTGACTTACCCTTAAGCATATCTGAAAGTGACTTCAGTGCTCTGTTACCGGGTCCTGTTACAGGTCTTCCTCTTCTTCCGTTATCGATAAGTGCGTCAACAGCCTCCTGGAGCATTCTCTTCTCGTTACGAACAATGATGTCCGGAGCACCGAGATCGATAAGTCTCTTAAGTCTGTTATTTCTGTTGATAATTCTTCTGTAAAGATCGTTAAGATCTGATGTAGCAAAACGTCCACCGTCAAGCTGTACCATAGGACGAAGATCCGGAGGAATAACCGGAATGCAATCCATGATCATCCATTCAGGAAGGTTTCCTGACTCTCTGAAGGCCTCAACAACCTCGAGTCTCTTGATGATTCTTGCTCTCTTCTGTCCGCTGGAAGTATCAAGGCCTTCTTTTAACTCCTTGTACTCAGCTTCAAGGTCGATATCATGAAGGAGCTCTTTAATGGACTCAGCTCCCATGCCGGCGCGGAACTTGCCGCCCCACTCTTCTCTTGCATCCTGATACTCTTTCTCAGAAAGAACCTGCTTGTACTCAAGAGTGGTCTCTCCGGGATCAAGTACGATGTATGATGCAAAATAGAGTACCTTCTCGAGAACACGGGGAGAAAGGTCAAGAATAAGACCCATTCTGCTAGGTATTCCCTTGAAGTACCAGATATGTGATACAGGAGCTGCAAGCTCGATGTATCCCATTCTTTCACGACGTACGCTTGATTTCGTGATCTCTACGCCGCAACGGTCGCAGACAACACCTTTATATCTAATCTTCTTGTACTTACCACAGTGACATTCCCAGTCCTTGGTAGGTCCAAATATCTTCTCGCAGAACAGACCGTCTCTTTCAGGCTTAAGTGTTCTGTAGTTGATTGTCTCAGGCTTAGTAACCTCTCCACTGTGAGGGTCATTATCAATTCTGTGAGCCCAGCTTCTGATCTTCTCAGGAGAAGCAAGGCCGATCTTGATTGAGTCAAAAGTCATGGGCTGATAAGTCTGCTGCTGAGTTGATCTTCCGCTTGAAGCTTCATTTATTGCTTTATTCATTGTTGAATCAGACATTCGTAACCTCTTTTCTGTGCGTTAATAGTTACAATCTTTTTAGTAATCTTCAATTACTCTTCATCTGAACCGAAATCGTCTTCAAATGAATCATCTGAACCGAAATCATCGGATGCATCTTCATCGGCAACAAGCTCGCCGCTCTCATCGAAGTGCTGCTCGGTATAACCGTTGGCTCCGAATGACTCCTGACTGTAATCACGTCCTGATGTATCTCCTTCGATCTCGAAGCGATAATCAGAATCTGTATAATCAACGCTCTCCATAATCTCTACTTCGGTGTTGTCCTCACGAAGCACCTTGATATCAAGACCCAGGGACTGAAGCTCTTTCAAAAGAACCTTGAATGACTCAGGTACACCGGGTTCAGGGATGTTATCACCCTTGATGATTGCTTCATAAGTCTTAACACGTCCTACAACGTCATCAGACTTAACAGTAAGGATTTCCTGAAGTGTATAAGCAGCACCGTAAGCTTCCAGCGCCCAAACTTCCATTTCTCCGAAACGCTGTCCACCGAACTGTGCCTTACCTCCAAGAGGCTGCTGTGTAACCAGTGAGTAAGGGCCGGTTGAACGTGCGTGGATCTTATCGTCAACCAGGTGGTGCAGTTTCAGGTAGTGCATGTGTCCGATAGTTGTAGGTGAATCGAACTTCTGACCTGTTCTACCGTCGCGAAGCTGAACCTTACCGTCAGACTTGATAGGAACACCCTTCCACAGTTCTCTGTGGTCTCTGTTATCGTAGAGATACTGCATAATGTCAGGATCAACAAGATCCTTATACTTCTGCTCGAACTCATCCCATGAAGAATTTACATAGTCATTAGCGAGTTCAAGAGTATCCTGAATATCTATCTCGTTAGCACCGTCGAAAATAGGTGTAGCGATGTTAAATCCAAGTGCCTTGGCTGCAAGAGAAAGGTGAATCTCAAGGACCTGTCCGATATTCATACGGGAAGGTACGCCCAGAGGATTAAGCACGATATCAAGAGGTCTGCCGTTAGGAAGATAAGGCATATCTTCGATAGGAAGTACTCTTGAAACGACACCCTTGTTACCGTGACGACCAGCCATCTTATCACCTACAGAGATCTTTCTCTTCTGGGCGATATAGATACGAACTGCCTGATTAACACCGGGTGAAAGCTCATCTCCGTTATCTCTTGTAAATACCTTGGCATCAACAACGATACCATACTCTCCGTGAGGAACCTTAAGAGATGTATCACGAACCTCTCTTGCCTTCTCACCGAAGATCGCTCTGAGGAGTCTCTCCTCAGCTGTAAGCTCAGTCTCTCCCTTAGGAGTAACCTTACCTACAAGAATATCACCGGCACGAACCTCTGCACCGATACGGATGATTCCGCGATCGTCGAGATCCTTGAGGGCATCGTCACCAACACCGGGAACATCACGAGTGATCTCCTCTGGTCCGAGCTTGGTCTCACGAGCCTCTGCCTCGTATTCTTCTATATGTACTGATGTGTAAACATCATCACGAACAAGTCTCTCTGAAAGAAGAACAGCGTCCTCGTAGTTGTAACCTTCCCAGGTCATGAAACCGATAAGAGGGTTCTTACCAAGACCAAGTTCTCCCTGTGATGTTGAAGGACCATCTGCGATAACCTGACCAGCTTCTACATGATCACCCTTAAATACGATAGGTCTCTGATTGTAGCAGTTACTCTGGTTAGATCTCTGGAACTTAATAAGATGGAACTCTTCCTTGTCACCATCATCATATGTCATCTGGATAAGCTTACTGTCAACGAAATCGATGGTACCTGCTTTTCTTGCAACTACGCAGACACCTGAGTCAACAGCTGCTTTTCTCTCCATACCTGTTCCTACTGCAGGAGCCTCTGTTGTAAGAAGCGGCACTGCCTGACGCTGCATGTTTGATCCCATCAGCGCACGGTTAGCATCGTCGTTCTCAAGGAAAGGAATAAGTGCAGTAGCAACTGAGAATACCATTCTCGGAGATACGTCCATATATTCGAAAGATGTCTTAGGATATGCTGATGTCTCTTCCTTGTAACGTCCTGAAACAGTCTTCTTCTTGAAGTATCCGTTCTCATCAAGAGGAGTATTAGCCTGAGCTACATGGTAATTATCCTCTTCATCCGCTGTAAGGTACTCAACCTCATCTGTAACCCTTGGGTTCTCAGGATCAGACTGATCAACCTTACGGTAAGGAGCCTCTACGAAACCATAGTCATTAACTCTCGCATAGGAAGCCAGAGAGTTGATAAGTCCGATGTTAGGACCTTCGGGAGTCTCGATAGGGCACATACGTCCATAGTGTGTATAGTGAACGTCTCGAACCTCGAATCCGGCTCTGTCTCTTGAAAGACCACCGGGACCAAGGGCTGAAAGACGTCTCTTATGAGTAAGCTCACCAAGAGGGTTATTCTGGTCCATGAACTGTGACAGCTGTGAAGATCCGAAGAACTCCTTAACAGCAGCCTGTACAGGCTTAATGTTGATAAGAGCCTGAGGAGAAACCTCCTCTGTATCATGGGTTGTCATTCTCTCACGAACAACTCTCTCAAGTCTTGAAAGACCGATACGATACTGGTTCTGAAGAAGCTCACCGACGCAACGGATACGTCTGTTTCCTAAGTGGTCGATATCGTCATCGTTACCGATACCATACTCAAGATGGATATTGTAGTTAATAGAAGCAATGATATCCTCTCTTGTGATGTGCTTAGGAATAAGCTCATGAACACGCTTCTTAATTGTCTCAGCAAGTCCCTCAGGATCATTCTTAACTGAATACTCATCAAGAATTTCCTTAAGAACAGGATAAAAAACGTTCTCATTGATGCCCAGTTCAGCAGGATCACACTCAATCCAGTGTGTGATGTCAACCATCATATTAGAAAGAACCTTGATGTTTCTCTCCTCACCCTGAATAAGGACATAAGGAATAGCCGCATCCTGGATCTCTGTTGCAAGAGCGCGGTCAACCTTGGTTCCGGCAGATGCGATCATCTCACCGGTAAGCTCGTCAACAACGTCCTCTGCGAGAACATGTCCATTAATACGGTTCTTGAAATGAAGTTTCTTATTGAATTTATATCTACCAACCTTGGCAAGGTCATATCTTCTGGGGTCGAAGAACATAGCGTTTATAAGGCTCTCTGCACTCTCAACACTAAGGGGCTCTCCGGGACGGATCTTTCTGTAAAGTTCAAGAAGTCCGCTCTGATAATCGGTAGAAGAATCCTTGGAAAAGCTTCCCTGAATCTTGGGCTCATCACCAAAGAGTTCAAGAATCTCTTCGTTAGTACCAATGCCGAGAGCTCTGATAAGAACGGTTACAGGAACCTTTCTTGTTCTGTCTACTCTTGCATAGAATACATCGTTAGGATCTGTCTCGTACTCAAGCCATGCACCTCTGTTAGGAATTACGGTACAAGCCATGAGTTCCTTACCGATCTTATCGTATGTAATATCATAATAGATACCGGGGGAACGAACCAACTGGCTGACGATAACACGCTCAGCACCATTGATTACGAAGGTTCCTGTAGCAGTCATAAGCGGAAGATCACCCATGAAAATTTCATGCTCAGTGATCTCATCCTTCTCCTTATTATGAAGACGAACCTTAACCTTCAAAGGAGCAGCAAATGTAGCATCTCTTTCTTTACATTTCTCAATCGTGTTCTTGTTCTTGTCGATCTCATCCTCGCAGAGTTTGAAATCAACAAAGTCCAGACTGAGCTTGCCACTGTAGTCTTCAATTGGAGAAATATCGTCAAAGACTTCTTTCAAGCCTTCGTCAAGAAACCACTGATAAGAGTTCTTCTGAACTTCGATCAGGTTCGGCATCTCCAGGACTTCCTTCTGGCGCTGGAAACTCATTCTTATGTTTTTACCAGAGCCGGTAGGATGTAATCTGTTTTTTTCCATTGACATTCACCCCGTTCTTAATATTTTGTATTCTACCGCACCATGCGCAAACCTAGTTATTTGCCGCATCTGCAGTGAAGAATCTGAGTTATTTATGGGCATGCGCAAAAAAGGGCGCAAAAGAACCCACTACACCACAATAGTGCACCCTATATCCTATCACCAAAAAAATATCATGTCAAGCACATTTTTTATTTTTCTTAACATCACCTAAGTAATTCAACAACTTGTCAAAATAAAAAAGACTTACAGCATAAATGCTGTAAGTCTTTTGCTTTTGACAAGTAGTTGGATTACTTAAGAGTAACCTTAGCGCCCTCAGCCTCAACCTTAGCCTTGATGTCATCAGCCTCAGCCTTAGAAGCGTTCTCCTTGATCATCTTAGGAGCGTTGTCTACGAGATCCTTTGCTTCCTTAAGTCCAAGACCTGTGATCTCACGAACAACCTTGATAACCTTAACCTTGTTAGGACCAACCTCTGTAAGCTCTACGTTGAACTCAGTCTTCTCCTCAGCTGCTGCGCCAGCGCCAGCACCTGCTGCTGCTACTACAACGCCTGCTGCTGCAGATACGCCGAACTCTTCCTCACAAGCCTTTACAAGATCATTTAACTCGAGCACTGTAAGCTCTTTGATAGCATCGATAAATTCTGCTGTTGTTAACTTTGCCATTATAATATACCTCCATTTAGTATAATTGAATTTGTTTTAATTGATAGTGTAAATAAATTACTCTGCTGCTGGAGCCTCAGCGGTCTCAGCGGGTGCTTCCTCTGTTGCAGGTGCTGCCTCGCCATCCTTCTCTGCGATCTGCTTGATAACGCGAGCGAAGTTTGTGATAGGTGACTGCATAGAGCCAAGCAATCTGGAAAGAAGAACTTCCTTTGAAGGGATTGTAGCGATCTCGGTCATAGCCTCAGCGTCATAGAACTTACCTTCTATAACACCACCCTTAATCTCGAGAGCCTTAGCCTTCTTTGCAAACTCATAAAGAACACGAGCAGGAGCTGCAGGATCAGTTGTAGAAACTGCCATAGCTGAAGGACCGTTAAGGAGATCCTTAAGCTGCTCGAAATCTGTTCCCTGGAATGCGAAGTTCATCATCGTATTCTTGTAAACCTTATATGATACGCCTTCTTCACGAAGTTTCTTACGAAGCTCAGTGTCCTGTGCTACAGTAAGTCCGCGGTGATCTACAAGTACGAGTGCCTGAGCGTCTTTAATCTTCTCTGAGATCTCTTCTACTACAGGCTTCTTCAATTCAACCTTTGCCATGTTTTTACCTCCTTATAGAATTTACCGCCGAAAAAAACCTCTCGAAGACATCGAGAGGCAAAAAGTCTGAATTAAACTTTTCCTCGGCAGGCGACGGTGTTGCTACAAAGTCATTATGTTCATCATGGATGAACACCTGCTGTCTTCGGCTTGTTGTCATGCAATTTATTCGACAACATTTGATAATTTAACATATTCTTTTTTGAATGTCAAGAGGTAATATACCCATTTCCGTCAATTTTTATCCCGGGAGACATCTGATTCATTTCATTGATGATTCTGATGTACTCAGAGCCTGTGGCCTCGTTGACCTGGCAGTTGCTCTGGATCGCGGGAACGAACTGGATATTTACCGCGCCATCCTTGTGAATGGTCGTAAGGATCATGCATGTATCCTGGGTTTTGGAATTAAATATGTAATTCCCCAGGCTGTAAAAAACCGGTACTCCGTCAATAAACTCAATCTTCTGAAGTACATGTGGGTGAGCCCCCACGATCATATTGGCACCGGCTTCCACGATCTCTTTGGCCTGTCTGAGCTGATGCTGATCTATTTCGGTAGTGCTCTCTGTGCCCCAGTGAATAAATACTATAACAAAAGCGCCTTTTTCCCTGGCCTCTCTCACTCTCTCAAGAAGAAGAGTGTCATCCATACATCTGAAAACTCCGGCCGCATCTTCGGTGGCTCCTCTTGTATCCGGATTGGAGATCCTCTCGATCTGAGTGGCGCATATAAACGCCAGCTTCATGCCGTTGTCTGTAATATAGTAAACCTGGTGTGAGGCCTCATCAATATTGTGGCCTGCACCAACGTAATCAACTCCCGCATTTTTCAGGGTGTCAAAAGAGTCCAGCAGCGCCGTCTCACCGTAATCAAAGCAGTGATTGTTGGCAAGTCCCACAATATCAACACCCATTTCATTAAGTATAGATACTGTCTCAGTGCGGGCCCTGAAGGTGTAGGTCTTGCCTTCCTTGGGTTCGCCCCGGTCTGAGTAGGGGAACTCGTTGTTCACCATCATAATGTCTGCGGTACACATCTTATCAAGAAGGCTCTCGCCGATAACACCGTAGGGCGAGTTGCCTTTCATCCTGAAATTGTTCCCCACAGCATAATTGTCATCAAAAAGAATGTCCCCCGCAAAGCCGATAGTAACTGACTCGTCGGACGCTGTTCCTATAATATGGGTGTAATCTTCATCACCCTCCGAAATAGTCACTCCGCTTGCTATCTCGCTCTCATCTCTTACATTCTCAGCAACGGTTGCTTCGGGAATAAGTTCCCAGTTGGTAAAAAGCGGCTTCTCCTCTTTAACCTTTCCGTTCTTGATATTGCTGAGTGCAAAGAGCGATGGTATCCCCACTACAAGTATGGTGCTCAGAGTAAGCACAAATGCTATGACAGCAGGGTTGCGACGTCGCATGTTTTCTTCATAATCATCCCTGCCGTTTTTCCTGTATTCATCCAGATAATCTCGTTTGCCCATAGGTCACATTTTAGCACAAAAAAGCGAGCCACAAAAGTGACTCGCTTCGAAAGTTTTATGCAAATTAATACTTGTTTGAAACAACCTTGACACCAGGGCCCATAGTTGTTGCAAGAGTGATGCTCTTGAGGTACTGACCCTTAACTGATGAAGGTCTAGCCTTTGTAATAGCATCCATAAGAGCATTGAAGTTCTGTGTAAGCTGCTCTTCTGAGAAAGAAGCCTTACCAACAGGAACATGGATGATGTTAGCCTTGTCAAGTCTGTACTCGATCTTACCAGCCTTGATATCGTTGATAGCCTTTGTAACATCCATAGTAACTGTACCAGCCTTAGGGTTAGGCATAAGTCCCTTAGGACCAAGAACCTTACCAAGACGTCCTACAACACCCATCATATCAGGTGTAGCTACTACTACGTCGAAATCAAGCCATCCTTCGTTCTGGATCTTAGGAATGAGCTCCTCGCCACCTACGTGATCTGCACCAGCAGCCTGAGCCTCATCAAGCTTTGTTCCCTTAGCGAAAACAAGAACCTTAACAGTCTTACCTGTTCCGTTAGGAAGAACAACAGCGCCTCTGATCTGCTGATCAGCATGACGTCCGTCACAGCCTGTTCTAATGTGTACTTCTACAGTCTCATCAAATTTTGCAGTAGCTGACTTCTTAACAAGAGCGATAGCTTCTGCAGCTTCATACTGCTGAGTCTTATCGATAAGCTTAGCAGCTTCTACGTATTTCTTTCCGTGTTTCATCTCTTATCCTCCGTCAGTCTTCTACTACGATTCCCATACTGCGAGCTGTACCAGCGATCATGCTCATAGCACCCTCGATGTCAACAGCGTTAAGGTCAGGCATCTTTGTCTCTGCAATCTTTCTGATATCTTCCTTAGAAACGGTTGCAACCTTAGTCTTGTTAGGCACACCTGATCCCTTCTGGATCTTAGCTGCCTTCTTAAGAAGAACTGCTGCAGGTGGAGTCTTTGTGATGAATGTGAAACTTCTGTCTGCATAAACTGTGATAACAACAGGGATGATAAGATCACCCTTATCTGCTGTCTGAGCGTTGAACTGCTTTGTGAATTCAACGATGTTTACACCGTGCTGACCAAGTGCGGGTCCAACCGGTGGTGCTGGTGTTGCTTTACCAGCCTGGATCTGTAACTTAATGTATCCTTCGACTTTCTTTGCCATTATGGCACCTCCTGAAAATATGTGGTCGGCGCAGTAGCTCCAATTCAAGGATAAATCCCGCGGGCACTGCTCCCACTCAGCGGTTACGTGCAGCGAATGCTGCTATATATTCACGCACTAATGTGCAGGAATATCAAATCTTATGAATCAATCTTTCTTACTTCAGCGAAGCTGATCTCAACCGGTGTCTCTCTGCCGAACAGATCAACATTGATGGTAGCTGTCTGCTTACCAAAATCCATTCTCTGAACAACGCCAGCTGTATCCTTCCAAACTCCGGCAATAACAGCGATCTCATCGCCAACGCCAAAGTTAACGGATACTGTATCAGTCTTAATGCCAAGAGGCTTGATCTCAGCATCTGTCAGCGGAACAGGCTTGCTTCCGGGTCCTACGAATCCGGTAACGCCACGAGTATTACGAACAACGTACCATGTCTCGTCATTCATGTCCATGTTAACAAGGACATATCCGGGAAACATCTTTCTCTGTACCTTCTTATGAGCGCCGTTCTTAACCTCAACAACGTCCTGAAGAGGAATTCTTACTTCAAGGATCTGATTCTCGAGATGTCTGTTTTCGATAGTCTTCTCAAGATTGTCCTTAACCTTATTCTCATAACCAGAATATGTATGAACAACGTACCAATGAGCATTCTCATTAGTGCTGGCGCCGGCATTCTCGGTATCAGCTACATTCTCAGCAGAAGTGTCCGCATCTGATGATACTTCATCAGATAACAGATCTTTTTCCATTTCTTCTGACATATTATCTCCTTTTAAATTAGAATAGGGATGTAATGAAATTCATTCCATATTCAAACGCTATGTCCAGTACAGCAATCAAGGCACAGCAAATAATAGACACAACAACAACCGCTGTTGTCTGCTTTACAATGTCATCCCTTGTTGGCCATATGATCTTACCAAACTCTGCCTTAACACCTGTGAAGAAATCACCGACCTTAGAGAAAAAAGTGTCATTTCCTTTCTTGCCGGTCTTCTTGGCAGATGTCTCTTTCTTAGAAGTTGCGGAACTGTTATCTACTACCTTGGTTTCTTCCATACCCGTAGCCTCCCTCCTCTTTTAAGGATGATTATTTTGTTTCCTTATGTAATGTATGCTTCTTGCAGAAAGGGCAATACTTCTTCATTTCAACACGATCAGGATGTGTCTTCTTATCCTTGGTTGTGTCATAGTTACGGTTCTTGCAATCTGTGCATGCCAGTGTAATTCTTGTACGCATTATTTCTCACCTCCGCGCGTTTTGCTTGTTTGCTTGATTTCGCGCCACATCTTAATTATTTTTTTGCATAAAAAAAAGACCTAAAATTTCATGTCGCTTGTCTACTATAACACAGCGGAGCGAGCTCGTCAATTCTTTTTTTCAATTATTATATTTTTATAAAGCGTATTCACCGGATAATTCAGATATAGTATTACCCTTCTTAATTATATACCATATATTGAAAAAAATACATCATATCTTTATTTTATAATGAAAGAATAGCTTTTTTGTATGATAATACCGCTTGACATTTGACCAAAAATAGTTAAAATAAAAGTAACTAAACGTGGCTACAAATGCCCTCGTGCGACTGATGCCAATGGAATGGCAGAAGATCCAACTCGCATGTATCAAGGAAGAAAGGAGGGGCATGTTATGGCAGGCATATCTTTTAATGGCGCATATAACCATTTCATTCAGGATTATGTATCCAAGGATGTAACACAGGCAGACGCACATCGTAAGGATGAACTGCGTGATGTATACAAATCAATAGCAAGACTCAACAAGAAGTCCCCTCTTTATCTATTAACAGATGATGATAAGTCTCGTAATGAGGCTATCGATATAAAGGAACGGGCAAGGCAGCTTCAGGGAAGTATTATCGGACTTAACAATCAGGCCGACAGATCTTCTCTCAATCACTCGTCCGCTTTTACCAGTGACGAAGAAAAAGTTCTTGCTTCTTATATAGGAAAAACTCCCGAAGAGGATGTAGGAAATATAGGTTTTGACATAAGCGTATCCCAGCTGGCGACGCCCCAGATAAATACAGGAAGATATCTTCCCAAGGATTCAACGGGAATGTCCCCCGGCAATTACGCTTTTGACGTAAGAATCAATCAGCAGGAATACGAATTCCAGTTCAGCATTTACAACGGTGACAGGAATATCGATATTCAGGACAAACTGGAAAAACTCATCAACAAAGCCGGCATAGGATTAAGTGCTTCCATAATAGAAGACGGAAACAGATCCGCTCTCCAGATCTCATCCACGAAGACGGGTCTTCGTCCCGGAGAGATAAGCCAGTTCGAGATATATGAAGTAAACACCGATCTCCAGAAAGGCGCTGTTTCCTATCTTGGACTTGATCAGGTTTCAGCTCCTGCTTCCAACGCCCGCTTTACATTAAACGGCGAGGAAAAGGCTTCCATATCCAATAAATTTACGGTAGGCGGCAAATTTGAACTTCAGCTCAAGGAAACCACCGAACCGGGAGCCCAGATACATGTGGGTGTCCAAAATGACAACGAGGCATTAAAGAAGCACATCCACTCCCTGGTATCCAATTACAACACCTTTGTAAAAGAAGCTTCGGGAGCCCATGTGGAAAAATTCAAGAGCGATAAATTAAGATCCGACACAGTCGGAATAGCAATACAGCACATGTCCAATATAGAAGATATAGGTGTAAAGCTTGAGAAGGACGGAACCCTTTCCATCGACGACGAGCTCCTTTCCCAGGCAGTATCGGGGCCGGGCAGCCGGGAAGCCCTTTCACCCATAAAAGCTTTTTCGGACGCACTTATAGAAAAGACCAAGGACATCTCCATCGATCCTATGAAATATGTGGACAGGCCTGTGGTCAACTACAGAAATCCGGACAGCAGAGATACTTCATCTCCTTACGTAACCAGTGAATACTCCGGAATGATGTTCAACAACTACTGTTAAGGCTTCGGTCACTTTGCTGCAGCATCGTGACTTGAAATGATAAATTGCCAGCATAAAGGCAAGAGAGACAGCGCACCTCGCACAGGTGCGCTGTCTCTTTTTATTTAGAAAATATATTATTCTTCAGGCTTCCTCTTTTGCCATATCAAGAGCTGCTCTTATTACCTGATCCATGTTGTAGTACTTGTACTGTCCAAGTCTTCCGCCGAAGAGAACATTGCCGGACTCCTTCGCCAGGTCCTTATACCTTGCATAGAGGTCGTTGTTCTTTTCATCATTCATGGGATAATAAGGCTCATCTCCATGCTTCCAGTCAGCGGGATACTCCCTTGTGATAATTGTGCCCTTTCCCTGGCCGTACTCAAAGTGCTTGTGCTCGATGATCCTGGTGTAAGGCACCTGTCTCTCGGTGTAATTGACAACAGCATTTCCCTGGTAGTTGTCCACATCCTCAAGATCCTCAGTCTCAAATCTCAGAGATCTGTATTCAAGAGTTCCCAGCTTGTAACCAAAGAACTCGTCGATCATTCCGGTAAAAAGAATCTTGCCGAAGCTGTCGCCTGTGACAGACTCAAAAGGCTGAGCCGGCAGATTGCCTTCCATCTTGACGAAATCGTAATAATCGCAGTTGGTCTTTACCGTTATTCCGTCAAGGATCTTATTCACCATCTCAGTATAGCCGCCCATGGGTATTCCCTGGAATCTGTCGTTAAAATAGTTATTATCGTAAATAAATCTCATGGGAAGACGTCTGATTATGAAGGCAGGAAGCTGCTTGCAATCTCTTCCCCACTGCTTCTCGGTATAGCCCTTTACAAGCTTCTCATAAATATCTCTTCCGGCGAGGCTCAGGGCCTGCTCCTCGAGGTTCTCTGCCTCGAAGGTATCCGTGCCCTTCTCCTTCATTATTCTGTTCTTTTCTTCCTCAGCCTGACTGTCTATGATCTTTCTGGCTTCATCAGGAGTTCTGATACCCCACATTTTGCTGAAAGTATTCATATTGAAAGGAAGATTATAAAGTTCATCCTTGTATACGGCTACAGGTGAGTTGATGTAGTTGTTGAACTCGGCAAATCTGCAGGCGTACTCCCAGACCTCCTTGTCGGATGTGTGGAAAATATGAGCGCCGTATTTATGTACATTAATTCCCATACGGTTCTCTGTATAAATATTTCCGGCGATATGATCTCTCTTATCAATGACCAGAACCTTTCTGCCAAGATCAGTCATCTGTCTGGCAAAAACAGCTCCAAAAAGACCGGCACCAACTATCAGATAATCGTAATGCATGATATTTCCTCTCATGATCTATAAATTTCAGAGTATCGCAATTATGCAAATAAAAAACTCCGCGGATTATTATAACATAAATCCACGGAGTATATATTCATTTAATGATATGTCAGTTCTGTCCCCATGCAATGCATATATCAGAACCAATTATCATATCGAGGGATTAATCTGCCTGGTACTTGTCAAGCTGTGAGAAATCACCCATCATGTCAAGGATCTTCTTACGTCCAGCCTTGTTAAGCTTAACATACTGCTGCATAACACGGTTCTCAACGATCTTCTTGCCAAGATCTGTGCCCTGCTCGAGAGTTGAAAAATCTACAGGATTCAGATTTAAACGATCACACATTTTGATAACTGTTCCGTAAGCCATCCCCTCAATCCCCCTATCTAAAGCTGTTACAAGTGTGCTGTATGGAATAGACATATCTATTGCAAACTGTCTGACACTCTTATACTGCTGTAAGATTTCCTTCTTTAAAATCTCTGCTTTTGTCATGACTTTTACCTCCTAAGTACTTCTTATATCTTGTGAATTCTATCTTTTCGCATTGATAGTCTACCACATAGACGGTATTTCGTCATTCACTTTTTAAGGGAATTTTCGACTAAAATTTTATCAAGATTAACAAGTGATTTTTGGCAATTTAACGAAAGTAAGGTTGGTAACAAGAATTTGCGAAAGTGTTCACACTTTTTTCACAATTCATTGTTACAATAAAAGACTTTTTAACGTACATACCGATATATCGTCAATTAATTAACTTTGCAATTTCCGTACTAATTAACGAAAAAACAAACAGTACCGGAGTACTGTTTGTAACAAGCCACAGAGCCGCTAATCATCGGCATTTATAGCCTCAATGTGATTGGTTAAATATGCCAACACCTCATTGTAGGTATCTTTCGGAATACTATAAACTTTATGAATTTTTCCCCCACATTCAAAGGCCACAGAGCCCAGTTTTTTCGTGATCTTGATCACATTCTTGTACTCTGTAACATCGATTTTCATGTCATTGTCAGACCTAAACTCACATCTTTCGGCAAAAAGACTTAAAGTTCCCTCCTTAAAGCCGCTGCTGGCCTTGATTTCGTAGTCAGGACCATCATTGTCGATACTCGTTATTTCCCACTTTCTGTTCTCCGAAGTAAGTACCGGATCAGTTAATGTAATATCGTCAAATTCTGCTTTAGCCTCAGGATCCTCCATATCATCAATTCCCGTCACATTGGTCTCAATAAGGCCCGTGAGTGTGTTGTAATAGGTCTTGATTATATAGTTGCTAAGGAGCTGTATCTGAATGGTCTTGTTCCTGATCTTGTGCCTGAACTTGAAGGTATGGTATCCGGACTTGGCAGCAAAGCATATGGTCTCTCCGGGCTTAACCTCATAGAGCTTGTCATCATCCACAAAGATCTTCATGGCGCTGCGCTCCTCATCTCTCTGTCCAAGGCAGGTTATCTTCACCAGATATTCCAAGCCCTGCTCAAAAACCTTTTTCCCACAAAAAGGGCAAAAGTTCATTTTTTCTTTGATAAGGCCTCCACACTTGGGACATTTCATAAAAACTTCACCCCTTCTTCGTTAATGTAAATTCCGCCGGGCAATATACACTGTGACACCCGTCCGCTGCTCACTTCTTCTTTACTTGCTATGACCACATCAAAGGACTTATCCTTCCAGGGCAGGTTGCACAGATTCGGATCCCCGAAGGTAACTTCGTCCGCCATATGGCTTGCAACTGCTGCGGCAAAAGAGTTCCTGCAGACCCCCGCCACAAATGAATCCGGCAGGATCTGCTTTATCCTGGAAGCCGTGGCCCCCAGCCCGCAGGCAAGATCCAGCACCCGCAGCGGTCGTAATTTTTCTGAATAATAATCAACTACCGGGGGAATAGCCTCATCCCAGTAGCTCACATAGCTCCAGGAATCAAATCCCCATTTATCAATGAACCTGTCGCGATTGGTGTCCATGGCATCATTGTGGCCCTCAAAGCCGCCTCCGCCATTGTGGTACACAAACGCATTTGTACAAAGATACTGGTCAAAGCCCGCCAGTGCTATCCTTATGCCCAGGTCATCATCTTCAAAGTATCCGGGAAAAAATCTCTCGTCAAAAACCTTATTGTCGGGAGCCACCACCTTTATGGCATCCCTGGAAACCAGCACCGCAAAGCCTATGAGCTTGTATCTTCTCACAAGATGCGAGCCTGAAACACATACATTTCTTTCTGCGGTCTTATTAAAAATTTCAAGGCTCTTTTCAAGAGGCATTTCCCTGTGCCAGTTGTCGGAAAGCTTCTCTCCCGCCGTCTCTTCAAAGAAGACAGGTCCCATATCCTGCCCCTGGGCGGAATTGGAAACAGCTCCCACAGCGCCGGTATCACGGCTCTCATAAAGTCCCATCCTCAGCCAGAAAATGGCATTGGGCGACACCACCGCGTCATTGTTCAAAAAGAAAATATCATTGTCATCACAGGCCATCATGGCGCCCATGTTACAGCCTGCGGCAAATCCAAGGTTCGTATCCAGAAGAGCCAGCTTAAAGCTTCCGCCTCCGGCCTTCTCTTTTTCCCGAAGAAACTCCGAAAGGCCTTCCTCAGTGGAGGAATTGTCAACCACAACAATCTCTCCCGCATTCTCAGGCAGATACTTCTCTATGGCTGCAATACAGTTTTTCATGATCTCGAGGTCGTTGTAGGAAAGGATCATGATGCTGATGCCCCGCACTCTGAAGCCCGGGTCAGCTTTGATATTCTCCATCTCCTCAAGGATCGCTTTTTTATCCTCGGGAACATTACAATAATGGGCCGACATTTCATAGCAGAGATAGGCTTTGTTTATGTTGAGAAAACGGTAGTAAACTCCCAGCATGAAAAACAGCTCGTAGTTTCCCCCATCATAATTAAGCCCCTTCTCAATGGCTTTGAGCTCCGCCTGTCCGTCCCCCAGTTGTT
This sequence comes from Butyrivibrio sp. MC2021, assembly GCF_000621605.1. Taxonomy (GTDB): domain Bacteria; phylum Bacillota; class Clostridia; order Lachnospirales; family Lachnospiraceae; genus Butyrivibrio. Next base: position 1,351,940 of record NZ_JHXX01000001.1, read on the forward strand.
CCCATATGCTGGCCTCCAGAACGCAGAGCTGTGCGGCATCCTTACGGGTTCTTTCTTCAATATGCACATATTCTTCCTGCAGCTCATACAGGGCTTCCTGCATATCGCCCTGAGCTATCAGCTCCTTCAGCCTGTCATACATATATGTGCTCCCGATTATTTATTATCTAAATTATATCATATTTTTTGATGCTTTCCTCAAAAGTAACCACAGGTTCCCATCCGGTATCCCTGCGAAGTTTTTCCGAGGAAGACTGCAATGATATAAAAGGTCTCGCCTTATCGCCGTAAGTTATGAGATTTTCATCCGCACCGAAAAAGGCCGCAGCCCTGCCGGTGAACTGTTTAAGGGGCATATATTCCCCGTGGCATATGTTGTAGATCTCGCCGGGATGTCCCTTTTCCAAAAGTGCTGTGATGGCCGCCGCAGCATCAGCAGCATCCAGATAATCCCAATACTGAGTACAGGATGAAAGCTTCATGCTCTCCCCGGCCTTCAGTCTCCTGCAAAGATCCGGAAGCATGCGTCCGGAAGGCTCATAGCGCCCTATGAGGCTGAATATCCTGCCCCAGATAAAATCAATTCCAAGGGTAGCTGCTTTATCTCTTAGGAGGTAAAAAGCAGCCGTTTTGCAGGCGCCATAGGCATCCAATGGATCAGGAGTCAGGTCCTCCGTCAGAACCTCACTTCTTTCGCCGTACTCTGCCTGGGAACCTATGCCGATAAATCTCGAAGCTCCCAGCTTCCCAGCGGCCTCCATAAGCTCCAGGGATGGCAAAAGATTTTTTACCTGCCGGGACATATCCTTTCTGTCGCCGCCCCAGGCCAGATGGATCACCGCATCGACATGGTCTTCCCCGGCTTCCTTAAGTTTATCCGGCAGAGCACCGTATTCTTCCATATCAGCAGTAATGCCAATGACATTATCAAGACCGGAGCACCTGCTGTTATGGGGGGAATCTTTCCTTCCCACAGCCATGACCCGGTATCCTTTTTTCGCCATATGTTCAGTCAGATTGGCCCCTGCAAATCCATAGGCCCCGGTTATCAATACTTTTTTCATTCTCTCACACCTTAAAATGGGCCGCTCAATGGATCACCGTCGAGCAGCCCAGAATTTTCTGTTCATAAGAAGGTCCGAATCAGTTTCCACTTGATTTCAGGGCCTCCCGATACAGCCTTTCGAACTCTTCCTCAATGAGCTCCTTAAGCCTTTCTTCTATAAGTTCCTCCAGCTTTTGCTGCTTAAGCTCCTGTAGCTTTTCGTTTCTAAGTTCCTCAAGCATTGCTTCTTCCAGAGTAAGCCTCTTTTCCGAAGGGGCTTCATCTGTTTTCTCTGTGGACTCGGAGTTTTCTGCCTCCAGCAGCTCCAAGGTATCTCCGGAAGGTTCTTCTTCCAAGGACTCCAGGGTAATATCCGTGGGCTCCTCAGCCTTCTCCTGTGCCTCTTTGGCCATCTCATCGATATCTTCATCATCAAGGGTTCTGGCGCTCCAGCACACCTTTACGGTAGGTCTTGCGCTGACCTTGCCCCAGTTGCCTTCTTTGTTGCAGGCTCCCGTCAGGGCAAAATGGTAAGCCCCTGAATTATTATGATTCTCAGACTCCGTGAACTCATAGCTGCCGGTCTCTGAATTCCACTTGTACACGCCCCCCTGAAGACTTCCGTTCAGGACAGTCTCGATGGTGGTTTCGCCCTCTGCGGAAAGAGGGATCTCATTTCCTTCATTATCAGTCAGGGCAAGATAAATTGCCGGATCCGACATGCCGCTGAAGCTCTTATCCGAGGTCACCTCCAGATTGCCTTCATTGATGATGGTTGCTTTTACAGTGACCTTCACCGGTACATTGCCCTTATTTCTGAAGGTAAGATAATCGCTGGTATCGGAAAAAAGATATTCGCTGTCGGTATTTCTGAATAATATCGTGGCGGATTCCTGAACATTTCCTCCGCCATACTTGGCAGCGTTGGTCAGAAATACCAGCCCCATGGGATCCATGATAAAGTCAAAGATCTCGTTATTTTCTATGATAGGAAATTCGATCCTGGTTACGCCCTTAGGCAGTTCCTCCTGTTTTTCAGGTAAAAGATCTATGGTCCCGGTCTCTATTTCCTGGTTTTCCCTGTGGCTCTCCTTCTCTGCCTGCCTGCGGGCAAGCTCCTCTCTCAGTTCGTCCTCATCGATCTGCGCCCGAAGCTCATCCTCGTCGATCTGAGCCATGAGCTCATCAATATCGATGCTCTCCCTGAGTTTTTCCACATCTATGCTGTTATAGATAGCCTCTGTATCTATGTCATTCCCGGAATCCGAAGCTGAATCTTCATGGGAAGGAACAGAAGGCTCCGCCTCACTTTCCTCCAGCAGCATCAGCTCCTCCTCCGCAGCCAGTGCGGAAACAGGATTGGCCAAAAGCAAAAGCGCCACAAAAAGCGCTGTATATTTTTTGAATGAATCTCTCCTGTGTAGCATTCTTGTGCCCTCCTTTGCACAATTTGAGAAAAAAACCTGGTATCTCAATTTGTTTATCGGCAAAAGAGGCTGTAACCTTTATATCTGATTTTGAAATTTTTATCTTCCGCAGGCTTTTTTGATAACAGAAGCACAAAAATCGATCTTTTCATCGGAAAGTCCGGGGTAAACACCGATCCAAAAGGCATCCTTCATGACCTTATCGGTTACGGAAAGTCCCCCGCAGACTCTGTAGGCATCGGTATCACGGTACTCATCGAAGCATGGATGCTTTATGATATTTCCGCTAAAAAGAAGCCTTGTCTGAATATTATGAGCTTCCAGGGCCCCTGTTATGGCATTTCTGGTGATGTCATTACCCTGAAGGTCCTTGGCTCCATCCTTTACACAGAGGATAAATCCGAACCAGGAAGGAATGCTGCCCTCCTGGGCCTCAGGTAAAATAAGGACATCTGACAGGTCCTTCAGGTCATCCCAAAGCCGGTTCCAGTTCTTTCTTCTGGCCTCAACGAAGGATGCCAGCTTATCAAGCTGTGCCACTCCCACAGCGGCCTGCATATCTGTAGCCTTGAGATTGTAGCCCAGATGGCTGTAGACATATTTATGATCATAGCCTGCAGGAAGCTGGCCGAAGGTTCCCTCAAATCTTCTTCCGCAGAAATTGTCTTTTCCGGGAGGGCAGATGCAGTCGCGGCCCCAGTCCCTGAAGCTCCTGACGATTCTGTGAAGAAGCGGGTTGTCGGTGTACACACAGCCACCTTCACCCATGGTGATATGGTGAGGGGGATAAAAACTGGAAGTTCCGATATCTCCCCAGGTTCCTGTATATTTACATTCCCCGTCGATCTCATACCGGGATCCCAGGGCGTCGCAGTTGTCCTCCACAAGCCACAGATTGTGGTCCTCGCAGAACTTTTTCACCGTCTTAAGATCAAAGGGATTGCCCAGAGTATGAGCGATCATAACAGCCTTGGTCTTAGGAGAAAGAGCCTCTTCAAGTCCTGTGACATCGATGTTATAGCCCGGGAGCGATACGTCGACAAACACCGGCACAGCGCCGTACTGCATGATAGGCGCCACAGTGGTGGGGAATCCGCAGGCAACAGTTATCACCTCATCCCCTCTTTTTATCTGCCTGTCCCCAAGAAGAGGTGATGTAAGGGCCATAAAGGCGATGAGATTGGCGGAAGATCCGCTATTTACAAGGCTTGCGAACTTAACTCCCAGCATATCCGCAAACTTTTTCTCAAACTCATCTGTATATCTGCCTGCTGTAAGCCAGAAATCCAGGGCGGAATCCACCAGGTTCACAACCTCTTTGTCGTCAAAAACTCTTCCGGCATAGGGAATCCTGTCCCCTTCCTTAAATTCATTTTTATCTGTCTTTAAAAACTTCTCATAATACTCTTTTGTAAGCTTTTTTATCTCTTCTCTGGCAGCATCCTGCGCCATATTATCAAAATTTCCCATTTTATTTCCTTCAATCTTTTTTATGAAAAATAGTCCCGAATCTGCCTTTCCATGCACTCATTGGCATTGCCGGCAAAAAACGTCCTGGTCCACTCCACGGTCTTATCAATGGCCATGTCTATATCCCACTTTGGAGCCCATCCCAGTTTTTTCTTAATCTTGGAGCAGTCAAGCTTCAGATAATTGGCCTCGTGGGGGCCTCCGTCGCTCTTTTCCTCAAAATCAAAGCCCTCTCCCCACTTTTCCTTGAAGATCCGGGCCAGCTTTCCTGCGGTAACGGCGTCGCTCTCATTGGGACCCACGTTGTAAAATCCCGCATATTCCCTGTCCTCGTACTGCTTTTCGCACAAAAGAAGATATGCGGAAAGAGCCTCAAGCACATGCTGGAAGGGCCTTGTGGAAGCAGGGTTCCTCAGCACCAGATTCTTGTGATCTCTGGCCGCTCTTACGCAGTCGGGAACTATCCTGTCCACGGCAAAGTCTCCGCCGCCAATAACATTTCCGGCTCTGGCAGTGGAAACCGAGATATTCATGTCGTTAAAAAAGGAATTGATATAAGAATGTGTCACCAGCTCCGAGCAGGACTTACTGTTGGAGTAAGGGTCGTAGCCGTCAAGCTTCTCATCCTCCCTGTAGCCCCATTCCCACTCGTTGTTCTGATAAACCTTGTCGGTGGTCACATTTAAGAAAGAGCGAACACAGCTGCTGTTTCTTACACATTCGCAGATGTTCACGGTCCCCATCACATTGGTCTCATAGGTATAACGGGGATCCTTGTAGCTCTCACGAACAATGGGCTGAGCTGCCAGATGCACCACGATCTGGGGCTGCGCCTTGTCAAAAAAGCTCTTTAATCTGTCATAATCACGGATATCTCCTATGCAGGAGGTGATCTTTTTATCCACACCGGATATGTCATAGAGGTTGTCCTCACCCTGGGGCTCTAAAGCATAACCATAAACTTCAGCGCCTGCCATTACAAGTATATTGCAAAGCCAGGCGCCCTTAAATCCCGTATGTCCGGTTATTAAAACTCTTTTGTTCCTGTAAAAATCAAGCATTGTAACTCCATAACTATTCGCTGTAATTATCTATAACGTCCTGAGCCTCGCGCTCGTAGTCCACTGCCTGTTCCTCGTTGCCAAGCTCTCTGTAGCATTTGGCGAGGGCAAGCCTTGGAAGCTCACGGCTCTTCTTTATATCCAGAATGCTCTGGCACTCATAGGCGGCATTAAAATACCATACTATGGCCTCGTCCAGATCTTTTTTCTTGTAATAAAAATCTCCGAGCTCGTAGCACATCTCACTGCTCATCTCGGTTATGGCATCCTTGAGAGTGTAGCGAAGAAGGGTCTCCGCATCGTTTTCAAGGACAGCTGCATGGGCAAGAACACAGCAGGCCTGCTTGATCTCATCAAGGCCTCTGTTGTTGTCCTTAACTGCGGCGGCAAAAAACTCTTTTGCCTTGATAAAGTCATCATCAGCACCGCCCAAAAACAGCTCTCTGGCATACATTCCAAGGAGTCTGTTGGAAAATGGTCTTCCGTCTGCAACAGCCTTTCTGAAGGCGGCAAGATCCCTGGGTGCGTGGTTCTCCTTTGGTCTGTGGATGATCTCCACATCACTGTTGCATATTACAGGATCAAGAGAAACCTGCTCGTGGATAGGATCAACCCACTTAAAATGTCTGACTCTCTTAAAGAGCTTGGGTCTTAACTCTCTGTCATAATTATAGACAGTGTTATAAGAAAGCTGGTTACTGTAGTACATCTGGACAATATCAATGTTGAGCTCATGGATGTCCTCCTTGAGCTTCATAAATCTCTGGCGATTCTCCTCGTCCAGTTCTTCATCCGCATCGGCCTGATAGATATAGTCGCATTTTGCCAGGGAAAAAGAGTAGTTCCTGGCCTCGCTGAAATCGCCGGTCCATTCAAAATCGTAAACCGACGCACCGAACTCTTTGGCTATCTCTTTGGTCCTGTCCGTGGAGCCGGTATCAACAACGATCATCTCGTCAACTATGCCCTGAAGACTCTTGAGACAGGTTCCAAGGCTGGCTTCTTCATTTTTTACAATCATGCACAGACTAATCGTAACCATTTTGCTACCTCCGCATATATTAATGTTATCGTTTTATGTGCATTTTTTCAACCATGTGATATCCGGTAGTGTGTTGAGTTCCCGGGGCTGGAAATTTGGGCTGTTTGAGAATACAATAGACTGGTTGGATTTCATAAAACAGAAGGAAAAAAATAAAGCACAGAACAATGAAACTATTTAGAAGATACTTAATATCTGCGGTCTCCTTTTTACTGGCTTTTGGACTAGCCGGCTGCAGCAATAATACCGCAAATAATGAAGCGCCAGTTGTCGCCCCCTATGATGGCGAGAACTATGTGGAGATTTCCACCGTCACTGTGGGTGGCGAGAATCCGGAGGAGTTTGCTAAGACTTATGAACCCATAAAAAACTTCGACAAAGAGCTGAGCGTCCCTACTTTCGTGACCAAGGTAGATGATACATATTTTATCGTGGACTGCTATCACAACAGGATAATCTATAGTAAAGAGATGGGGATTCCCCTGGATCAGTGGTACATCATGTCATCGGATATGACACAGCCCCATACCCTGGCCAGCGACGGCAAGGTCTATATGGCTGATGATACCGAGAATAACAGAATTCTTATTTTTGAGAAATTCGATGACAAGTTCGTGAACACCCAGTCCATTTACAACGTGGGCACAAGGCCTCATTACACCGTATATGACAAGACCACGGACACCTTTTATGTATGGAGCTCCGTCACCGGGGAGCTGTACTGCTTCAGACACACAGCAGATTCCACCAGAATCTGCCTGACAGAGATCAGGAAGATCTCCCAGCTGGACGGCATTTACGTAAGATCCTTCTCAATCATAGACGGGGACATTTACTTTGTTTCCGGAGTTTCACCCTCAGGCACCGCTGCCAAGATCTACAGATGCAGCCTGGAGGATCTCAGTATAAAGGAGACCTACGACATCCCCGACAATCTTGCGGGAATGGCTCAGATAACAAGGATCAAAGATTATTACTACATAACAACTTCCACTGACCTCAGCGGAAATCAGGACCACGCCACCATAATCAGAACCGGGGATCTGAAGGACCTTTCCAAGGGAAGCTACGAGGATATCTATTCCACCTATTTTGTAGGGGGCGGAACACCCTATTACATCTCAGAGGTGGAGGGAAGCTACTACCTCACAGAGCACCGCTTAAAGGGCCACTCCGTATGGAATTTCGAAACAGATAATAATGGCAATATAACAAATGTCACGGCAGTTTATTAAACTACCGTGACATTTTTCTCATATTCTTTACATCTTCCGCAGAAACTTCCGCACTGCTGTATCTGGCTTTTTCATATAATTCTCTGATGCCTCCCCCAAGGGCTTCCTCACCTCGGGCCGCCCATAGCTGCTCTTCGGGAGTATCACTGTTTTTCACATTGTCAAAACCTGCTCCCGCCTTCACAAACCTCTTGTACAAAAGCCTTATCTGGCCTCGGGCCGTAAGTCTGTTGGCCAGGGGAATGCGGTTCTTTTTCCCCTCTCTCCCGGGTCTTTTCTCATCAAAAACAGGATTGAGATACTCCACCTTATCCCTGGAGAGCCTGTCCCTGATTCCTATCTGCCTCTCGTTAAAATACTTTATGAACAGCTGAATCGCCCTGAAGATCAGGTAGATAAAGCCTATGCTCACGACCACCGTCACCGTCCAGAACAGCACATCCCAGAAGATACGAAGAAGGGAATCGTCCTCCCCCATGGGAACAAAGTTCTGTCCCATCTGCTGCTCCGGCGCCGAGGGCATGTATTCCTCATCATCAATAAAATAATTGAAATGGGAAAAGAGCCATCTGAGAAACCGCACCAGGGCTCCTCCCACCACATCCATTATCTGTTTTCCGTAGTCCAGAAGCGTGCAGATAAACATGAAAACAAAGGTTATCCCCAGGTACACCCCCAGCATCAGCCTGTTGGTCCTAAGGATGGAATTGTAGGGGACCCTGGCCCTTTCCTTGAACACCGACATGGCGGAAGCAGTCTGTCTTGTATTGTAGAAAAGCACCGCCAGTACGCCCCAGAGCATCTCACATAAAAGCACCAGCAGCTCTGCCTTCCCGGCCTTCGCCAGCTTGCAGGGGATCATCAGTGACACAAAAGCAAAGGCCTCCGGTATCGTTGGATAAAAATATACTCCGTTTCCCAGCTTGATGTTTATGGCAATTATAGTCATGACGATCATAAAGAACACCCTGACTATGGTAAATCCCAGGTGCTGAGTCCCGGACACCACCGAAAGAAAGGTGCAGAAGGCAATGCCGAAAATATGCCCCGCCAGGAACATCACAAGCTTTGGGCAGAGATACTGAACCGCCTCGCTGATCGCAACAAACACCACCAGAAGCAGGTTTCCCGCAAACAGCGCCGAATCCGGCTCCATCCCCGCACATATGAACAGGACGCCGGCGATCATGTATACCAGCATCATGTTATTTATGATTCGAATTATCTCCAGTTTCTTTTGCATAGCTTCTCACTCGTGAATAAACACTCTGAAATCTATCCTTTTATCCCCGGGAGCCTCACTTTCCATATCCCTGGTCAAAGGACATATCCACAAAAGACCTCCCTTTTTATCGCAGATACTGCCGGCAGCAAGCTCCGCGCTGTCTCTTCGGCTGGTGGAAATAAAGCAGTATGTGGTCCTCTCATTCTCTTCTCTTTTGAGAAAATGCTCCATAAGTCCGCTCATATCCTCCGTCTCTTTACTCAGGTCGATCCTGGCAAGAGCCCTCAAAAAGCTGGTGATATGGTCCCCAGAAGCTCCCGATGAGAGCATCACAGTTTCTCCCGTGACCTTGTCCTTTCCGTTGGTCAAAAGAGATACGGGCACTCCCTCACGGATAAGTCCCTCCGCCAGGGACATGCAGATTCTTATGCTGTCCTCCAAAAGCTCCGTCTCAAAGAGGATTCTGGGAGGCTCCACATTAAGCACCAGGGTGACCTCAGGACTCGCAGTATAGTCATGGATATTGACCTTGACCTGGCCGGTTCTGGCGGTGGCCTTCCAGTTGATGTTTCCCATGGGATCCGTGGGCACATATTCCCTTATGCCCCTGAAGGTAAAATTGTCCTCGTAGAGGATCCTTCTTGTGACAGCCTGTCCGCAGAGCTGCTGCAAGAGGGGCTCTATCTTCGCAAAGGGGATAAGCCTTGGATATACATATAAACTTGTTCTCTGCTTTCTAAGGGCATAATGGATATCCGGGCTGAAAAAGTCCGAAGCGTTAAGGCTGGTCTGGAGAATACTGTAATATCCTCTCCTGGGACATGCCATAGGGAGCCTTCTGGTGATCCTGGAATAGAACCTGAGGCTGAACACATCTATAACATTTACCCTGTCGGTTATGGAGGAATTGGTCTCATCCTCAAACACAAGTCCCGTATCCGTCTGGAAATTCACCTGCAGGATATGGAGCGGAATGAAATTCCTGTTGGTAACAACCTCCGTCAGAGAGGCCTTTTCACCCTCCACCACGGCATTTTTGTCAAACTTTAGCTCCACCTCAAGGTTTCTTTCCCAGTATCTTCCGAACACCCATCTCTCCACCTGATATAGCAGAAAAAGAATTATCGGTATCAGTATGATTGGCATCAGAATTCCTCTGTAGGTACAGTGACCTCGCTAATAATCTCTTCTATGATCTCTTTGCCGCTCTTCACAGCGCCGTAGCTGTTTCCCATATAAAGCCTGTGGGCCAATACCGGCACCGCCAGCTTCTTCACATCCTCCGGAACCACATAGTCCCTTCCCTGAACAAAGCTGTAGGCCTGGGCACAGTTCATAAGGGCAAGGCTTCCTCTGGGGCTGACGCCCTGGGCCACGTCCTCTCTCTTTCTTGTGGCCACCACGATGTCGGCTATATATTCCCTGATCTGGGGATGAACCTGAACCTTCAGCACCTGCTTTTTCATCTCTTCGATATCTTCCATGGTTGCTACGGCCCCAAGGCTCTCCAACAGCGCATTTTTCTTCTCCCCGAGAAAACGCTCCAGAATCCCCACCTCTTCATTTTTCTCCGGAAGTCCCATGGACAGCTTCATGACAAATCTGTCCAGCTGCGCCTCGGGAAGTGGGAAGGTTCCGCTGGTCTCTATTGGGTTCTGGGTTGCTATTACAAAAAAGGGCTCGGAAAGCTGCCTTGTAACGCCGTCAATGGTGACCTGTCTCTCCTCCATACACTCCAGAAGTCCCGCCTGGGTCCTTGGTGTTGCCCTGTTTATCTCATCCGCAAGAAGTATATTGCAAAATACCGGACCGGGATTAAAGACGAACTCGCCCTTTCCCGCCTGATATACGTTAAGTCCAGTAATATCCGAAGGAAGAAGATCGGGAGTAAACTGAATCCTGTTATATTTCGCATCTATGGACCTGGCCACAGACTTGGCCAGCATGGTCTTACCTGTTCCCGGAACGTCCTCCAAAAGCACGTGTCCGCCCGCCAAAAGCGCAGTCAGCACCAGTGTCACAGTTTCATCCTTGCCGATTATCACCTTTGATATATTCTCTTTTATGTCTAATACCTTGCTCATGTTGCCCTCCGTTCAGAAAAGAAGCTCTATCTACCTTATTTTGCGCTATTTTTTTCAAAACATCCACCTTCTTTTTGAATTCACGGCATGTTTATTGAATATTTAAAAGATGCTTTCGTTATTTCGTAAAAACATGTACAATGGTGAGGGGGAATTCACAATGAATCTTTTTACTGGTGCTAAGACACTTAAAGAACTCTATACTGATTATCGCAGCATGAATGCTGATGAAAAAGCTGATTTTTATCAGTCTAAATGTGACTATTACCAGAACTTTGCAGCAGTCTGCATGGTTCTGGCTTCTATTTTTTCCGTAGGATATATTTTGCCGGATTATCTTATCAATCGTTCCGTCACTCCTACTCTGCTTCCGCGTTTATCGGTCATTATCGCCATTGCGCTTTTTCTTGTTGTCACCCATTACTCCAGAAAAAGAGCATTGACTGTTTTTATGGATCATTTTCTGGTCCATTCCATTATCATCACCGCCATCTGGGCCATCTACAACCTGGATGACCAGATCCACTCCAGCGAAGGCCTTATTATCATGAACCTGATGCTGATGATAGTTGGCTTCGTTGCAAGGCCCTCGGAATCACTGCTCTCCCAGATCGCTTTTTTCCTGGAAATACTCATTTCAGACCAGTTCATCCATTACGAAGGTCTTCCGGTGATCCTAGTCCTTCAGGCCACCTGCGCCATAGGAATTCTGGTGACGGAGTGCCTTATGACCCTCTTTTACCTGGATCATTATCGTATAATGCAAAAACTGGAACTGGCCATGGTCACCGACCCTCTGACCCAGGTCTATAACAGACATCTTCTGGAGAGGATAATCACCCAGAACGCCCTGAAGGATATAAGCGGCCCCGTGGCCATAGCCATGATGGACATCGATTACTTCAAGCAGGTAAATGATGAGCACGGCCATTACACCGGGGATCTGACACTTTTGTATATAGGTCAGAAGCTGTCAAATGAGACCCACGACAACGACTTCGTCATCAGATACGGCGGCGAGGAATTTGTTATCATCCTGAAAAACTGTGACGTCAACAACGCCTGCGCCAGAATGGAGCAGTTCAGACGGGACATCGAATCCGCACCGGACACCCCGGTTCCCATCACTGTTTCCGTGGGCGTCTCAAGATACACCGGGGACTTCAGTAAGACCATCCAGAATGTGGACGCCGCCCTGTACAAGGCCAAGAACACCGGCAGAAACAAGGTTGTGGTATATTAAAAAGCAAATAAAAAAGCCTGAAAGAAACTCGTCAAATGAATTTCTTTCAGGCTATATTTTTGATTTAAATTATTCCTCGGAAGTATCTCCAACAGGCTTACCACCTGTAGCCAACCACTTGAGGTATGCGTTGATGAATGGATCAAGCTCTCCGTCCAGTACGCCGTCAGCATTGGATGCCTTGAAGCCTGTACGGGTGTCGTTAACCATAGTATAAGGCTGAAGGACATAGGATCTGATCTGGCTTCCCCAGGCATTATCCATAACTTCGCCTCTGATGCCTGCAAGCTTTGCAGCCTGCTCTTCCTGCTTCATGATAAAGAGCTTGGCCTTCAGCATCTGCATAGCCTTGTCCTTGTTCTGGAACTGTGAACGCTCATTCTGGCAGGCAACTACAACACCGGTAGGAATATGTGTGATACGTACAGCGGATGAAGTCTTGTTGATGTGCTGTCCGCCGGCACCACTGGAACGATAGGTATCGATTCTGAGGTCATCGGGATTGATGTCGATATCAACATCCTCCTCGATATCAGGCATTACGTCACAGGATACGAATGAAGTCTGTCTCTTAGCCTGTGCATTGAAGGGGCTGATACGTACAAGTCTGTGTACACCGTGCTCTGACTTAAGAAGTCCGTATGCGTTGGTTCCTGTGATCTGGAAAGTAACTGACTTGATTCCTGCTTCGTCACCGTCAAGAAGGTCAAGAACCTCAGTGGTGAAGCCCTTTCTCTCTGCCCATCTGGTATACATACGATAAAGCATGCTAGCCCAGTCACAGGCCTCTGTTCCGCCTGCACCGGCATTAAGTCTGAGGATTACGTCATATTTGTCATAGGGCTGGTTAAGAAGGTTGCTGATACGGATATTCTCAAGGGTTGTCTCGAAATCATCAAGCTCTGATCTGATCTCTGCTGCCATATCGTCATCATCAACACCCTCAGCGTTCTGCATATCGATAAGGTCGATGATATCTCCGTACTGATTGTTGAGCTTCTCAATATTCTCAACAAGGTCCTGCATGTTCTTAAGGTCCTTGGTCTTCTTGTTGGCCTTCTCTGCATTGTCCCAGAAATTGGGCTCCTCCATCTCACGGGAGAGCTCTTCGATTATCTTTTTCTTAGTGTTAAGGTCAAGAGACGCCGTTACTTCATCAAGGGTTCCCTTAAGGTTCTGGATCTCAACCTTCATCTGATCTAAAATTACCATTTCTACTACTCTCTTTCTAAATAAGCTACTTCCTCATGTCCGTTATGTCATTTCACAAGCAAAAGATTCCGTGCGAGCACGAAATCTTTTGCTTGCTCATTCCATATATCGCTCACTTATGCCCTGCCGTGGCAGTTCTTGTACTTCTTGCCGCTTCCGCATGGGCATGGATCATTAGGATAAACCTTGGCTTCAACTCTCTTAACGGGAGCCTTGGCAACTGTGTCATCCTTGTTGGTTCCTGTAACCTTGGCAACCTGCTCACGCTCAACCTTCTCTTCGATGTGAACGTGGAACAGAAGTCTTACTGTATCTTCCTTGATGTTCTTAGCCATTTCGTCGAACATCTCATAACCTGAAAGCTTGTACTCAACCTTAGGATCTCTCTGACCGTAAGCCTGAAGTCCGATACCCTGACGGAGCTGATCCATATCGTCGATGTGATCCATCCACTTTCTGTCGATAACCTTCAGAAGGATGACACGCTCGATCTCTCTTATGGTCTCAGGCTCAGGGAACTCAGCCTCTTTTGCCTCATAGAGCTTAACAGCCTCTTCCTTGAGCTGCTGGGTAAGTCCTGACTTGGTGAGCTTATCAATACGTCCTCTTGTGATCTTCTTAAGAGGAATGGTAGGTAAAAGGAGCTCATTGAGTTCCTGGAGGTTCCAGTTATCGGAATCGTTCTCTTCTCCTACAACGGTCTCTACGGAAGCCTCTACGATATCTGTGATCATCTTGTAGATGGAATCACGCATGGAGTCTCCGTCAAGAACTCTCTTACGCTCTGCGTAAATGATCTCTCTCTGCTCGTTGTTAACCTGGTCGTACTCAAGAAGGTTCTTTCTGATTCCGTAGTTGTTGGACTCGATCTTCTTCTGAGCTGACTCAATGGCCTTGGAAAGTGATGAGTGCTCAATCTCCTGTCCATCCGGAATCTTCAGGGCATTGAACATCGCAATAAGTCTCTCTGAACCAAAGAGTCTCATAAGGTTATCTTCCAGTGAAAGGTAGAACTTGGATTCACCGGGATCTCCCTGACGTCCTGAACGTCCACGGAGCTGGTTATCAATACGTCTGGACTCATGTCTCTCAGTACCGATGATCTTAAGACCGCCGGCTGCTCTTGCTTCCTCGTCAAGCTTGATATCGGTACCACGACCTGCCATGTTGGTGGCGATGGTAACAGCACCCTTTCTTCCTGCCTCAGCTACGATCTCAGCCTCCATCTCATGGAACTTGGCATTCAGTACCTGGTGCTGGATTCCTCTCTTTTTAAGGAGCTTACTTATCTCCTCAGAGGACTCGATGGTGATGGTACCAACAAGAACAGGCTGTCCCTTCTCATGGGACTCTACTACTGCATCGCAGATAGCATTGAGCTTCTCTTTCTTGGTCTTATAAACAGCGTCCTGATGATCGATTCTGATTACAGGCTCGTTGGTAGGAATCTCGATAACGTCCAGTCCGTAGATATCACGGAACTCTCTCTCCTCGGTAAGGGCTGTACCTGTCATACCGCACTTCTTCTCGAACTTGTTGAAGAAGTTCTGGAAAGTGATGGTAGCAAGAGTCTTGGACTCTCTCTTAACCTTAACATGCTCCTTGGCCTCGATAGCCTGGTGGAGACCGTCTGAATAACGACGTCCCGGCATGATACGTCCGGTGAACTCGTCTACGATAAGGACCTCATCATCCTTAACGATGTAGTCGTGGTCTCTCTGCATAAGGTTGTTGGCACGAAGAGCCAGGATAATGTTGTGCTGGATCTCAAGGTTCTCGGGATCAGCAAGGTTCTCTATACGGAAGAAACGCTCAACCTTGGCAACACCCTGCTCTGTAAGGTTGACGATCTTGTCTTTTTCATTGACGATGAAGTCACCGGTCTCTTCTCTCTCGACACCCATGATGGCATCCATCTTGGTAAGCTCTTCCTGGTCCTCACCTCTTGTCATCTGCTTGGCAAGGATGTCGCAGGCCTCATAGAGCTTGGTTGACTTGTCACTCTGACCGGAAATAATAAGAGGGGTTCTCGCTTCGTCGATAAGGATTGAGTCGATCTCATCGATGATGGCAAAGTTAAGTCCGCGAAGAACGCACTGCTCTTTATAAATAGCCATGTTATCACGAAGATAATCAAAGCCCAGTTCGTTATTGGTAACATAAGTGATATCGCAGTTGTAAGCAGCCTTTCTCTCCTCAGAGGTCATGCTGTTAAGTACAACACCTACTGTAAGACCAAGGAATTCATGGATCTTACCCATCCACTCTGCGTCACGCTTAGCCAGGTAATCGTTGACTGTTACAACGTGAACACCCTGTCCTGCCAGGGCATCAAGATATGAAGGAAGTGTAGCCACAAGAGTCTTACCTTCACCGGTTTTCATCTCAGCGATACGGCCCTGGTGAAGAATAACACCACCGATAAGCTGTACTCTGAAGTGCTCCATTCCAAGGACTCTCTTGCCGGCCTCTCTGACAACCGCATATGCCTCAGGCATGATGTCGTCAAGGGTCTCGCCGTCAGCAAGTCTCTTCTTGAACTCATCAGTCTTGCCTCTGAGTTCCTCATCTGAAAGAGCCTGCATCTTGGGTCTCATAGCCTCGATAGAATCAACTGTTGATCTGATTCTTCTAAGCTCCCTTTCACTGTGTGTTCCAATAATCTTATCAATAATACTCATTTCTTCTATTCTCCAATTTGGGGCATAGCTCCCCAATTTTTAGTCAAAGTACGGGGACTATTCTAGCAGATTTGCGTAAAATATTCAACAACCATCTATTACCCTGTAATTTCCTCGCAAATTAGCTACTTCTATTATGCACAAAAAGAAATTGAAAAACTATGACCTTTTGTTTATTATGTACTTAACTTTATGGAGGAGTTACATATGAAAAAAATGACAAAGAAGGTGGTCATTGCCACCACAACAGGTCTTGCAAGTATGATTCTCAATGCTGCCTGCGGTTACGGCCCTCCGGTACAGGAAGATTACCGTGAGCCCATCAGCACCTACGGCGAAACAGTTGATGATGTTTCATCCGAATCTTCAGCAGCGCAGAGCACAGATCAGCAGAACAATTCTTCATCTGCTGCAACAGCAAGCTCAACTGCCACAGAATCAGGGCTTACCTATGAAGAGATCCCCGGTGATGCATCCAATAACCTGGAGTCCAAGGATGAATATTTCATAGAGCATGACGATTCCGATAATTACAAGATCCCCGAGGTTCCCGCCGTATACGGACCGCCTACATCCAACTGGTGATCATACTAAATAGTTTTAAGGATAAAATAATGAATAAGACCAAAATGAAATTATCCCATCTTGACCTGCAGCATGATGTGCGGGTCAAGTTCTTCGATAAGCCTATTCTGCAGCAGCTTTTCTTTGAGCTCACCCTCAACTGCAACGAGCACTGCTGGCACTGCGGATCAAGATGCGGAGATGTTAAGATGGGCGAAATGAGCCCCGATGAATGGAAAGAAATACTGGATCAGTTAAAAGAGGATTATAAAGGCTCTCTTCCACAGATCAACGTTACAGGAGGAGAGCCACTTTTATACCCCGGTTTTGAAGAAGTCATGAGCTATGCTCATGAGCTGGGCTTTAAATGGGGTATGACCTCCAACGCGGTGCTGATCACCCCCGAGGTTGCACAGATGCTCAAAAGATGCGGCATGAACACCATCTCCGTCAGCATCGACGGCCTTCCCGAGACCCACGACAAGATAAGAGGTCTTAAGGGCGCCTACAAAAGAGCCATGGAGGGAATTCAGAATCTCATCGATCTTCAGTTTGTTGAGCATATCATGGTAACTACGGTTGTGAATCATCAGACCATCAGCGAACTGGAACCTCTCTACGAGATCCTTTGCGACGTGGATATAGACAGCTGGCGAGTAATGGGCATAGAGCCCATCGGAAGAGCCCTGGAGCATCCTGAGCTTCTTCTTACAAATGAGGATCACAAGGCCCTGATGGAATTCATCCGAAACAAAAGAGCCAACAACGATCCCGTTACCTATGGCTGCTGCCACTACCTTGGCCTTGACTATGAAAGAGAAGTCAGAGACTGGTACTTCTTCTGCATGGCAGGCATCACCGTGGCCAGCATTACAGTAACCGGCGATGTTTACGGCTGTCTTGATATCGACAGAACTCAGCCCGGGGTTATCCAGGGCAACGTCCACGAAAGACGCTTCTCCGATATCTGGGCCAACGAATTCAAGGCTTTCCGCCGTGACAGATCTGCAGACAACGAAGACTGCAAGAACTGCAAGAGCCGCAAATACTGCATGGGCGGAGCCTTCCACACCTGGGATCTTGCCGCCGGAACACAGAGACTCTGCTTGGCAGATGCGCTCTTTCCTGATAAATGATGATATACGGATTGCTTCGTTTCTTCGAAACTGTCGCAATCCTACAAGAATTCGGAAATCGCCATGCTCATTTCATTCGCATGTCTTTTTTCCTCATTCTTGTTCGGTTCATGAAATAACAGAAGGGAAAACATGCAAGCATGTTTTCCCTTCTTTATTTATGAACTTATATCATTAATATGTCTGTGCCTTCTCTTCTCCGGTCATAACACGGATTGCGCCCTGGGCGAGAGCAAGGAGCTCGTCTTCGCCGGGATATACGGTAACGGGGCAGATCCAGTCAACGCGCTCTTTGATGGCGTCTGTGATAACCTGACCGTATGCGATACCGCCTGTGAGGATGATCTGGTCTACCTTACCCTTAAGAACTGTAGCGCAGGCGCCGATGTTCTTGCAGATCTGGTAGATGAAAGCTTCACGAACAAGAATTGCTTTCTCGTTGCCTTCCTCACACATCTTGTTTACTTCTCTCATGTCGTTGGTTCCAAGATAAGCGTTAAGTCCGCCGTAGCCAACGATCTTCTTTTTCATCTCATCGTAGGTGTACTTGCCTGAGAAGCACATATCTACAAGAGCCTTGGCAGGAATTCCGTTGGCTCTCTCGGGAGAGAATGCACCGTCGCCGTTAAGAGCTGCATAAACGTCAACCATCTTGCCGTTCTTGTGAACGCCTGTGGATGTGCCGCCGCCCATGTGAACAACGATTACGCTGATCTCATCATATTTCTTGCCGATTTCCTTGGCATAACGTCTTGCAACAGCCTTCTGGTTAAGAGGATGGTCGATGGAAACACGCTCGATCTCAGGCACACCTGAAATACGGGCTACGGGCTCCATCTCGTCAACTACTACAGGGTCAACGATGTATGAAGGAACGCCGATCTCATCACCGATCTCTCTTGCAAGGATACCGCCCAGGTTAGATGCGTGCTGTCCCTGAACGCCCTTTCTGAGGTCCTCTAAAAGTGCATCTGTGCACTCGTATGTGCCGCCGGGAATGGGACGAAGAAGTCCGCCTCTTCCTACGATTACGTTAAAGGACTTGATATCGATGTTCTCTTTCTTAAGGAAATCAAGAATAATGTTCTTACGGAAATCCTTCTGATCAATGATTGACGCATAGGATTCGATTTCTTCTGTGCTGTGTCTTAAGGTCTCCTCTTTTACAAGAGTCTCATCCTCAAAAATACCAACCTTGGTAGATGTTGAACCGGGATTAATGATCAAACTTTTTATCATCACAATTCTCCTTTTCTAATCAGGCATTCTCATTCATAGAAGCTACAACTGCAGCCAGGGCGATGGAATTAACCTTTACATCAACAGAATCTGATCTTGAAGTAAGGATAACGGGAGCCTTGGTTCCTGTAAGGATGTTACCGTTCTTAACCTTGGCAAGACGAACGATGGTCTTGTAGGTAAGGTTTCCTGCGTGGATATCAGGGAAAAGAAGGATGTCGGCATCACCGACGATCTTACGGTCAAGGGCGCCTGCCTTGTGCTTAGCAGCCTCAGGATCGATAGCAAGGTCCATGGAAAGAGGTCCGTCAACGATGCAGTTCTTGATCTCGCCGGCCTCATTCATCTTGGTGAGCTCTGCTGCCTCAACGGTAACAGGCATCTTGGGGTTAACAACCTCAACAGCTGCAAGAGGAGCTACCTTAGGGCACTCTACGCCGCAGGCTCTTGCAACATCAACTGTATATTCGATGATGACTTTCTTATCCTCAAGGGTGGGATATGGCATGAAAGCAACGTCTGTAAGGAATAAAAGACGATCAATGCCGGGAATTTCAAATACGCATACGTGTGAAAGAGGACGACCTGTACGAAGTCCTACTTCCTTATCAAGTACGCTCTTAAGGAAGTCCTTGGTCTCAAGGGCACCCTTCATATAAATGTCAGCCTTGCCGCTGGAAACAAGAGAAACTGCTGTGCGGGCTGCCTCAACGGTATCCTTCACATCAATGATCTCATAGTCGGCAGGATTCATGGAATACTGACCCATGATCTCTACGATCTTGTCCTTGTCACCAACGAGGATAGGATCTACGATTCCTCTCTCCTTGGCAACCTTAACAGCCTCAAGTACGTGTGTGTCCTGGGCTACAGCAACTGACATCTTCTTGGTGTCGGCTGTCTTTAATTTAGCCAGAATGTCATCAAAGTTCTTACTCATCTATATAACCTCCGTTTTTAATAGTACAACGCCATATGACAAAATTTTAACACTTTGCATTTCAGTACGCAAGTAAAAAGGGCCATAGCCTTAAGCTATGACCCTTATATAATCTTTAGAAACCTTCCATTCGACGCTGACGGCGCAGCTCTCTTCTCCTGATGGCGCCCTCCCACTCAGCCTTTTCACTCTCTGTGCGAATATTGAGGCCGTAGGGAACGGTAACGGGAGTTCCGTCATCATCTATGCAAACCTCTGTGAGATATGCCCTGTTCAGAACATGTCTCATGCCTGTTCTGATATCCTCTACGTAAGTATCTACTCTGACTTCCATGGAAGTCTTTCCAACATATGTAATTTTTCCGATAATAACAAGAACGTCCCCGAGAACCGCCCCCTGCTTGAACTGCATGTTGTCCACAGCAGCTGTGGCAATGGGGTTACCCGAATGTCTTACGGCAACGGTGCCTGCCACCTCATCGATCCAGGCCATGAGCTGTCCGCCAAAGAGTCTGTTCTGAGCATTGATCTCATCATACTTAACTACCTTGGTCCACTCGGTAATGGAGTCTTCAACATTCTTGTTGGCAATCTGCTTATCTACATGAAAAACCTTGCCCATTCCTTCACCTCCTAGGAGATTATTATACTACCTATTTTACCCTATAATCATCCCAAGTGCCACTGAAAGGATCATATAAAGCCTTGAAATTCCGAGGGCCAGGAAGTAGAATTCATACTAGTGCTGCTGTTTTCTATGGTTGCACTATGGGGAAAAATAACTCGGAGGATTAAGGCAGTATGAAAAAAAGTATGATTTACAGGAGCCTGGGGCTTGTGCTGGCAGTTAATCTAGCTGTGCAGAGCGGCTTTGTCAGCATGGCAGCTGAAAATACAGGCTCGTCTATTGAGATTGCCGACGAGGTGGCGGTCTCATCAGAGGATAATTCTTTATCCGATGAAATTTCCATTGAAGAAGAGGAACAGGAAATTAAAGATGCTGAGGACATCACTGTGGAAGATACAGTTGATGTGGAGGAACCCGGTGAATCTGTGGACATCAGCGCCAACGACAGCAGTGATGAAGCTGTAGATATGGAAGAAGACCTCGGCGATGAAGCAGAGCTTCTTGGCGGCTCTCTTACCGCCAACATGTCCTGGGACTACAATGGCGGCGTCCTTACCATCAAGGGCAGCGGCATCATGCCTGACTACGGCTACCACGACACACCCTGGGAAGCCAACAGAACTTCCATTAAGAAGGTTGTTTTTTCCGGCTCTGTAACAGCCATTGGCAACTATGCATTTTATGAATGTACCAATCTTAAGGAAGTAGTTTTTTGCAACACCATCACCGTCATCGGCAGATCTGCTTTTGCAGAAACGGCTCTGACAACGGTCAACCTCCCGAATTCATTAAGGGAGATACAGCAGAGCGCCTTTTATTGCTGTAATATCAGCAAGGTAACAATTCCATCCAAGGTTGCTACCATTGAAGGACATGCTTTTTACGGCAATAAGCAGCTCTCTGAGGTCGCCATCGAGTCCAAGAGTATCGTGTCAGCAGGCTACGCAGCATTCTGCAGCTGTGCCATCAGAAAGATTACTTTCCCTAAGGATATGGTAAGTATTCCTGACAGCCTTTTTGACGGAGCTACATTCTCTGATTGCAGCATTGTGATCCCTGCATCCGTTAAGACCATCGGAACAAGGGCTTTTTACGCAGATGACAATTCAAAGGGAAGTTTTAATGTCACCTTTGAATCCGGATCCAATCTCACAAGCATCGGCAGAACAGCCTTTTACAAGACACACCTTGATAAGATTACTTTACCTTCATCATTGAAGGAAATCGGTAGTGATGCCTTCGGCTATTGCAGACTTACTGAGATCACAATCCCGGAGAATGTCAGCATCATCGGAGACTTTGCATTTAAATACAATAAGAGCCTTTCGAAGGTCGTGATAAAGCCCAAGACCCTTTCCAAAACAGGAATGCAGATCTTCTACGGCTGCTCCCTTAGCAAGGTTGAGCTTCCGGAGGGAATGAAGCTTATTCCGGAATATATGTTTTACCATGCTAATTTCAGCGGTTGCAGCATAACAATTCCCAAGACGGTAACCACCATCGGAAGCCACGCATTTGCTGCCAGCATCAATGACAGCGATGCCAAGGGAATATCAGAGCTTAAGTTTGAAGAGGGCTCTGTTCTTTCGGAGATCGGGGCAGCAGCCTTCGAGTATACACATATTGAAAAACTGAGGCTTCCTGAAGGCCTGAAGATCATCGGCGCCTGCGCTTTCCAGGGCACCAGGATCTCAGAGATAACCATTCCTTCAAAGGTTTCAAAGATGGATTATTACGTTTTCCATGATTGTAAATTACTTGAGAAGGTTACAATTAATTCCACATATCTTACAGACGTGGGAACCGGAATCTTTGAGGACTGCATGGTCAGTGAGGTTAACCTTCCCAAGGGAATGACCATGATTCCCAATGATATGTTCTATTCAGCCAGCTTCGTAAATTGCACCATTACCATCCCCGCATCCGTTACCTCCATCGGTAACAATGCTTTCTGGGCTCATGGAAACGGCGAAAGGGGACTCAGTGAGATCAAATTTGAGAAGGG
The DNA here is from genome assembly GCF_000621605.1 of Butyrivibrio sp. MC2021. GTDB lineage: Bacteria > Bacillota > Clostridia > Lachnospirales > Lachnospiraceae > Butyrivibrio. The sequence continues at coordinate 1,374,177 of NZ_JHXX01000001.1, forward strand.
CTCCAAGCTCACCAAGATCGGAAGTCACGCATTCCAGAACGCACCTCTTGACTACGTGGCTTTACCTGACAGCCTGTTGGAGATCGGAAGCTATGCTTTTGCCAATACGAGGATCAGCGAGATAGTTATTCCATCCAAGGTTACTACCATCGAGAACTGTGCATTTGAAGATTGCAAGTACCTTTCCAGGGTAACACTTCCTGCTTCTGTTAAGGAGATCGGTTATTACGCTTTCAAGACAGGCGGCGCAGGACAGATCAGGTTCTTTGTTAAGGCAGGAACCTATGCTTACGAATGGGTTAAAAAGAACGCTGAGACCTTCAATTTCGTAATCTCAGCAGCCTATGAAATTGCTTACGTATTGGGAGGCGGAACCAATAACCCCAAGAACCCTACAATGTATGAAAAGGGTGATTACATCACTCTTTACGCTCCTACAAGGACCGGATACAGCTTCAAGGGATGGTTTTTGGATGCAGCTTATAAAAAGAGCGCAGACAATGTAGATACCTCTAAGGGCAATAAGCTCACCTTTTATGCTAAGTGGGAAGCCGGCACCTACACAGTAAAATATAACGGTAACGGCAACGGAGCATATATCGCAGGTGATACTCAGTTCCAGATTAAGTATGGAGCCAAGTATCCCAAGAACCTTTCAACAGCAAGCCGTAATGGTTACAAGTTCGCCGGTTGGTATACACTTCCGCAGGGCGGCAGCAAGGTTACCGGCGGCAAAACAGTATTCAATCCTGAGAATCCAGATAGCGCAGTACTTTATGCCCAGTGGACACCGGTGAAATACAAGATCACTTATCAGCTTGATGGCGGCACTCTTAAGAAGAAAACACCTGCTTCCTACACAATGGATCAGGATGCAGTTCTTCCAACTCCAACTAAGACCGGATATACCTTCACCGGTTGGATGGTAGTAAGCAGCACCGGCAAGACCAATGTGGCAGCAGGCGGAACCATTGCAGGTGGAAAGGGTAATTACGGCGATGTGGTGCTGAAGGCTACCTGGAAGATGAATGGCTATAAGCTCATCATTCACGAGAACAAGAAGGGCGCTCAGGATAAGACCTGTACATCAGGAATTATTTACTACGAAGACGTTGTAAGTATGTTTGATATGGCAGCGCTTCTTAAGAACAAATGCGGAACATCAGAGACAGAGAAGATTTCTTCCTTTACTACCAAGGCTAATGGTAAGGGCAAGAAATATACAATAGCCAAGAGCTATAGCAAGCTTTCTACCGGCGACAGCCAGGGCACCGTCACCATCGAACTCTATGCTCAGTGGGGCAAGAACGCCAACTATCATATCACCTATGATCTTGGCGGTGGAACTCTTAAGAGCCCTGTTTACTCCTACACCGGAGCCAAGGCTGTAAAGATTGCAGCTCCCAAGAAGAAGGGTTATAAGTTCGTTGGCTGGGAGGTAAGCGGCCCCGGCGCTTCTTCAGTAAAGCTTGACGGAACAACAGCCACCATTCAAAAGGGCGGCAAAGGAAAGATTCATTTCAAAGCTAAATATAAGCAGGCATAAAAATATCCCGGCACTCTCAGCCCAAGCTATGAGTGCCGGGATATTTTTCTCCCCCGTGTGGGGGAATTACTGTCCCTAGCCTCATCCAATCATTTATGCTAAACTGAAACATAGAATTAATCAGTAAAAGAGGTACCCATGAGCATGCCTAAGGTAAGCATAATAATTCCGGTATACAATACCGCCAAATATCTTGATGAATGTATGAAATCTGTCCTGGGACAGACTTTTTCCGATATAGAGATAATTCTTGTGGACGACGGCTCCACAGATGGCATCAGCCCCAAAATGTGCGATGATTACGCTGCCGCCGACAAAAGAGTCAGAGTTATCCATAAAGTTAACGGCGGTCTTATGTCTGCCTGGATCGCAGGCACCAGGGAAGCTGCCACAGACTACGTCTCCTATATCGACAGCGACGACTGGGTTGATACGGACATGATAGAGTCACTCTACGGACATGTTTCCGCCAAGCACAGTGACTGCGAGATCATCTCCAGTAATTACATCGTTGAAAAAGCCGGCGAGCGCCGCAAGGAAACCCAGGGACTTGTTCCAGGGGTATATACAGGTAAGGAGCTGGACTCAGTCAGAAGAAGGCTTCTTGGCCAGGAGCAGAGACCTGTCACCATGTCCCGCTGCATGAAGCTCATTTCAAAAAAGCTGGTGCTGGACAATATTCAATACTGCAACATGGGCATTTCCATGAGCGAAGATGTGAATATCACCCTTCCCTGCCTTCTTGACTGCAAAAGACTTGTTATCGTAAAAGACGGATATTTTTACCATTACAGATTGGTGGCAAGCTCCATTGTTCACAGCTACAATTCCAAGCTGCTTTCAAATCTGGAGCTTACAGATAAGACTTTCCGTGAGATATTCAGAGCAAAGAACATCTCCAACGGCGAAGAGCAGATGGACAGGGAGTTTATCATTATCCTCCACCATGTCCTTAAGAACGAGCTGCGCTGCCCGGAAAAGGGCGTTGTGAAAAGAGTTCGTGGCATTTTCCTCAGGGATGATATCAAAGCAAAGATTGATAACACCCCTGTTGCCATCAGCGGAACAGCCAATAAGCTGCTGTACTTCTGCATTAAGCACCCAAATCCTGTGGTGATACTTATTATCAAAGGAATCATCAACGCCTACGACAGAAAGACCAATTAAAAGACTTCACATTCCGTGACTTTCCCCTTATCCCAGCGCATCCTCAGGGTCTTGTTGCCGGGAAGGCGAATGCCGTCCACGAAGCCGGTGCCGAATTCCTTGGGCAGTGCGGGAAGGAGCTTCAGCTCACCCTCCGCCCAGGACACCAGCATTTCTATCATGGCTGCTGCCGTCCCGAAGTTTCCGTCTATCTGGAACACCGCTCCCGGTCCGTAGGGATGATTGTCCATCAGATTGTCAAAGGTTCCCTCGCACAGAAGGGCCTTCAGATTTTCATATACCTTTTCCCCGTTGCCAAACTGAGTCCACAGGCAGGTGATCCAGGCTCTGGACCAGCCCGTGTGGCCTCCGCCGTGGGAAAGTCTTCTTTTTAAGGTGACCTCAGAAGCTTTCATAAGCTCAGGGGTCTTTTTTGCTGATATGCAGTGTCCCGGATAAACGCCGTAGAGGTGTGATATATGCCTGTGGCCCGGTTCCTGCTCATCGTAGTCCTTTGCCCATTCCATGAGCTGGCCGTGCTTTCCGATGCCAAGCTTTGGAAGTCTGTCTCTTATTTTCTGAACTTCCTCAATGAGGCTCTCATCCTTACCAAGAGCCCTGCAGGCTCCTTCGTAGCCGTCGAACAGTTCCAAAAGGATCTCCACATCCATGGCGGGACCTTCGCACATGCAGCCCCTGGTGCCGTCCTTCATGATATAGGTATTCTCCGGAGAAACAGAGGGACTTGTCACAAGGCAGCCATCCTCCCCTTCTATCAGGAAATCCTTAAAGAAGTCCACCGATGCCTGCAGCACCTCAAAATACTCGGAAAGAAACTCCTTATCCTCCGTATACAGGTAATGCTGCCAGATATGTGTGGACAGCCAGGCCTCTCCCATAACCCAGAAGCTGGCGGGGATATAGTGATCCTGTGGGGCCGTGTCAGCATAGATATCGCTGTTGTGGTGGGCAACGGATCCTCTGCAGCCGTACATCTCCAAGGCAGTCTTTCTGCCGTTTTCACATACCCTTTTAAGGAACTCAAAATATGGCAGATGGCACTCCGACAGATTTCCCGTCTCCGCCATCCAGTAGTTCATCTCTGTATTTATGTTTATGGTAAATTTGCTGTCCCAGGGCGGAGTAAGGGAATTGTTCCATATGCCCTGAAGATTGGCAGGAAGGCTCTCGCCCCTGCTGGATGATAAAAGAAGATATCTTCCGTACTGAAAATACAGCGCAAAAAGAGAAGGGTCGCTCTTACCCTTCCGAAGGGCTGCCAGCCTTTTGTCCGTGGGAATATCTTTCTCCTCCCCAAGCTCCAACCTTACTCTTTTCATAAAGCTCTCGAAGTCCTCAAGATGGTCCTTGCGGATATCCTTCCAGCCCTTGGCTGCTGCCTTTTCCAGCCTCTCTGCTGCGGCTGTCTTATAGTCCTCATTCCTGAAGCTCGTCTCTATAGCAAGGTAAATTGTGGCCTCGTAGGCCCCTTCTATAACCAGATGCTCTCCGATTCTTTCCACAGAGCCATCGGTCTCAATCTGCGATACCACGGCAAAAGAGATCCCTTCTCCGCCGTCGCAGTAGAAACCGAGTCTGTTACCCTGGGCCCAGACTTCATCAGTGTTGTTGTGGCATCTTCCAAGCCTCATGGAAAAGCCAAGTTTCTCTTTTCCCTCTGCGGTCATATGAAGAGCCATGACCTGATCCTTGTATGAGGACAGCATTTCTCTCTTGTAAACAGTGCCTGCTGCCTCGTACTCCGAGTAAGCTATACCGCTGTCCAGGTCCAGTCCTCGTCTGTAGCTCGTAGTCTTACCGGCATTATCAAAATTTATAAACAGCTCCCCTGCGGTCTCATAGGACCTCTCGGAATTAGGAGTGCCGGAAAGAGCCATCAGTGACAACCTTTCAGCCTCTCCTATTTTTCCCTTTCTCAAAAGGGTTCTTATCTTTCCCAGATACTTCTTTGCGTCGGGATTTATCCTGTTAAGGGGCTTGCCGCTCCAGATACTGTCCTCGTTGAGCCAGATGATCTCACTGTCTGTTTTTCCAGAAACCATGGCCCCCAGTCTTCCGTTGCCTATAGGCAGGGCCTCTTCCCACTTTCCCGCAGGCTTTTCATACCATATCTCCATCTCAAGTCCATCCTTGTATGCTTAATTACTGATGGGCAGAAGGATATTCACATGGAAAATTCCGTCCTCCGCCGTCACAGTCATATTTCCGTGATACTTCTCTGTAAGATATCTTATACTCTTTAACCCATATCCGTGAAGAGGGGAATCATCTTTTGTGGTCTCGGGAAGTCCGTTGTGGAAGGAAAGGTCCTTGTCGTAGTAGTTCTCCGTAAGGATGTGCACAAAGTCGTTTCTGCGCCTTACGGTCAGGGAGATCATCCTTTTCTCCTTCTCGGAAAGAGCTGAAACAGCCTCAATGGCATTAGACAAGAGATTGCCAAAAAGGGAGTAAATATCCGCGGTGTCCATGTAATCCAAAAGCTGCCCGTCCGCCATGCAGGTAAACATGATGTCGTTGTTGGCGCAGTACAGGGACTTCTCGGAAAGGGCAATGTCCAGGGCGTGGTTGCAGGTGGATATCTCCGCATCAAACACCGCCAGGAACTTCTCCGCCTGCTGCTGATAGGTTCCCACCTCATCCGCGTTCCTTCGAAGGAAATACTTAAGGTCGTGACAGTACATATTCAGCATCTCCATGTTCTGCATGGCACTGTCGTAGTGCTGTTTGTCGTTGGCGATGATCTGCTCCAGCACCTGCACCTCCTGCTCCATCTGAGTCTTCTGGAAAAGTCCAAGCTGCAGTGTCAGAGCCAGCAGACAGCATATCACCGAATATATTGAAGTTATAAGAATCAGATTCGTATCCGCCAGATAGTTCATTCTGTAGGAGTTAAGGAAAGTGGCGGTCATCATGGCGATAAGGGATATCACCGTGAGCTTTACATGGTTTTCCTTAAGCTCAAAGTCCTGCCCCAGGCGCCTTGTGATAAACACAAACTCAAAAACAAGCACGATTATCAGCATCACCGCCAGGAAAATCAGCGAATCATAGAACTTCGGAACAGCCATTCCTATAAGACTGGTCAGGGAAAAAACAAAGTGCTGAATGGTAAGTCCCGCGGTGCCCCAGTACAGTGCCGACAGGAATTTCAGTTTGTAGCAGAAACATATGCCGAAAACCGTCAGCATAAACTGCAGGGCATAGGCCAGGTTATCAAAGGTTGGAGAAAAGAATCCCCAGCACAAATTAAGAATAGCCAGCGGAATAAGGCTTATCAGAATCCTTAAGGGGAAATACTTTCTTTTTTCCTGATAAAAAAGCAGTGTGCCTTCCGCGGCCATAAGCTCTATAAGCACAATAAAGGGGGCTAAATTAAACTGAATCATAGCTGACCTCCCAGGTAATTCGTAAGTTCATTGACAAAGGTTTTCTTCTTGGGTCTTGAGATGGGAAGAAGATCCGGTCCCACCTTGGCGTTGTTTCCCTCGATGCTGGAAACGTGCTTGAGATTCACAAGAAGGCTGTTGTTGCAGCGCCTGAAGTCGTAGTTAAAAAGCTCTCCCTCCGCATCGGAGATGGTTCCGCGAACGTCAAAGACGCCCTTCTTCGTGTGGTAGTAGAGCCTGTGGGATAAGACCTCCACGTAGTACAGGTCGTCCGTTGTAAAAGTATGGACGTCCCCCTTGGTCATCACCGTCAATTTCTTCTGATGGTTCTGCTTGATAATGGCAAGGACCTTAGGGATCTTCAGCCTGAAGGCATCGGCCTTAAGGGGCTTTAGGATATAATCCGCGGCGTTTACCTCATAGCCAGCGATGGCGTAGTGGGCAAGGTTTGTAAGGAAAATAAGAAGAACGCTTCCGTCCTTTTCCCTGAGCTTTTTTGCCGCATCCATGCCGTTCATCCCCGGCAGCTCGATGTCCATAAAGACTATCTGAAACTGCCCGTTGTAGGCCGTAAGAAAGTCCTCACTGCTGCCGTAGACAGTGATGTTGCAGGCTTCATTTATGGAGTGAAAGTAATCATTCACTATTTTGTTAAAACGGTCTTCATCTTCCTTGTCGTTTTCGATGAGGGCTATCTCGATCATGCTTTCCTCCGGATGCCGTCTGGATTTGGCGTCACTTGTAAGTGTTTTTTCAATCGTATGTTTACATTATATCATGTAAAAAAATTTCGTTTTTACAAAAGAGGTCATCTGAATGACAGGATAGGACAAATTGTTGAAATCACTTTTACGGCTGTCTAAAATGCCAACTATCGACAAACGATAAAGGGAGGATATACAAATGTTAAGTATCAACATGACGGATGTGATCAACGTTCTCAAACTGATCGCTCCACACCTTATCGCTCTTTTGGTAGTTCTTGCAGCAGCCATCGTTGTTATGATCGCTGTCAGGAAAAAAGAGCGCGCAAAGAAATTCATGATCAGAAGACAGGCACTTATCGCTCTTCTGGCAGCCATCGTAACTATAGCAAATCTTATCTGCTTCGGACCTATGTCCAACATGATCACCCTGGCAACAGGAAAGGGTGAAGTTACAGATAAGACCATCGCTGAGGCAAGAGAGCTTTCAAGAACCGTTGCCGGCGAAGGAATCGTTCTTCTTGAGAACAAGGGTCTTCTTCCTCTTGCAACAGGAAAAAAGCTCAACGTTTTCGGATGGTCATCAGTAAGCCCCTACTACGGCGGAACAGGATCCGGCGGATTCTCCCCTGACTTTGAGACCAACACTCTTTTAGAGGGTCTTGAGAGCGCTGGCTTTGAGACCAACAAGGAGCTCTCAGATTTCTACAGAGCCTACAGAACTGACAGACCTGAGATCGGTCTTTTCGGTCAGGACTGGACTCTTCCTGAGCCTCCTCTTGCAACCTACTCAGATGCAATGATGGAGAACGCAAAGAGCTTCTCAGACACCGCAGTTATCGTAATCGCCCGCTCCGGCGGTGAAGGTGCAGACCTTCCCAAGGACGTAACAGCAGGCGTTACCTACAATGAGAACTCTACCGAGTACTCAGACTTCTCAGCAGGCCAGCATATCCTTCAGCTGGACAAGACAGAGCGCGATCTCTTCGACAGAGTATGTGCTGATTTCAGCAATGTAATCGTTGTTTACACCGGTGCCAACACCTTTGAGATGACCTTCGTTGATGATTATCCAAGCATCAAGGGTCTTGTATGGTGCCAGGGCCTTGGACAGGGCGGTTTCCCTGCTCTCGGATCAGTGCTTTCAGGATCTGTTAACCCTTCAGGTAAGACCTCAGACACTTTTGCAAGAAACATCGCAAACTCTCCTTGGTTCAACAACTTTGGTAACTATGAGTTTGACAATGTAGAAGAATTCACACTGGATTCAGGCGATCCTATACTTGGTGTTTCCAAGCCTCACTTCGTAAACTATGTTGAGGGTATTTATGTAGGATATCGTTTCTATGAGACAGCGGCAGTGGAAGGTCTCATTGATTATGACAAAGAAGTTCAGTATCCCTTCGGATATGGTCTTTCATACACAACCTTTGAGCAGACCATGGGCGATCTGAACGTAGCATCAGACGGAAATATCACTGTAGACGTTACAGTAACCAACACCGGCAGCGTTGCAGGTAAGGACGCAGTTGAGCTCTATGACACTCCTCCTTACACCAACGGCGGTATCGAAAAAGCGGCTGTTAACCTTGTTGCTTTTGACAAGACAAAGCTCCTTGAGCCCGGCGAGTCCCAAACTCTGACCCTTAGCTTCACCCAGGAGTCCCTTGCTTCTTATGATGCAAACGTTAACAAGGCTTATGTCCTTGAAGAGGGCGAGTATGTAGTTTCCCTCAGAACAGATTCTCACACTGTAGTAGATGAGAAGACCTTCACTGTAGGCGATACAATCGTTTACGGCGAAAACAACAAACGCTCAACTGATGAAGTTGCAGCAACCAACCACTTCGATTCAGCCCTGGGCAATGCAACATATCTTTCCCGTGCAGATCACTTTGCTAACTTCACAGAGGCTACCGCTTCACCTGCCAGCTACTCCATGACAGATGAGGCAAAGGCAGAATATGTCTGCAACTTAAATTATGATCCTACAGCTCTCAACGATGAAAGCGATGAGATGCCTGTAACAGGAGCCAACAACGGTCTTGTACTTGAGGACCTTCGCGGCGCAGATTATGACGATCCCCGTTGGGAAAAGCTCCTTGATGAGCTCACCGTTGATGAGATGGTTCCCCTTATCGGTCTTGGCGGATACCAGACAATAGAAGTTTCTTCTGTTAAAAAAGCCCGCACCACCGATTGTGACGGACCTGCATCAATTACAAACAACTTCACCGGCAAGTACTCCATCGGTATGCCTTCATCCGTAACTCTTGCATGTACCTTCAACAAAGAGCTTGCTCTTGAGTACGGAAGACTTATGGGTAAAATGTGCGACGAGATGGAAGCTTCAGGATGGTATGCTCCTGCTATCAACACCCACAGAGCAGCCCTTGGCGGACGTGAGTTTGAGTATGTTTCAGAGGACGGAATATTATCAGGAACACAGATCGCACAGGAAGTTATCGGTGCAAAAGAGTACGGCGTATACAGCTACATCAAGCACTTTGCCATGAACGATCAGGAGACCAACCGTTGGAACATGGTATCCATCTGGGCTCCCGAGCAGGCAATCCGTGAGATCTACTTAAAGCCTTTCGAGATTGCAGTTAAGACCGGCGGCGCTCAGGCGGTAATGAGCTCCTACAGCTACATCGGACCTCACTGGTCCGGAGCTAACGACAGCCTTCTTAACAAGGTTCTTCGTGATGAGTGGGGCTTCAGAGGAATGGTTATCACTGACTACTTCCTTGGAGCTAACTTCATGGATGCAGATGCCTGCATCAGAAACGGAAACGACCTTATGCTTGTTGCTTATGAGATGGGAGACAACACCCTCTCCGATCAGACTTCAGCAACAGGAATCAAGGCCATGAGAACAGCTGCCAAGAACATCATGTACACTGTTGTTAACAGCAGAGCCTATGAACCTGAAAACCTTAGAAGCGGCCTCTACGGATGGCAGATCGCGCTTATCATCGCTGACCTCGTAGTTCTTGTCCTTCTTGCCCTTTGGGAAGTAAAGACCTTCAAGAAATACAAAGAAGTGAACATTTCCAAATAATAAAAAACTCCACTAGATATAATCCTTAAAAAAGGCGCAGCGCGATATTATGTCGCACTGCGCCTTTTGTTTTATTTTTCTTTTGTTTCTTCCGGGGCCTTGGGAATTCTGCTGTAGGTCTCGGTGATGAGACGGATGCTCCTTGCCAGATCCTCTGAGAGGTAGTTGGGAGTAAGGCGCCACATCCAGTTGCCCTCGCTTGTTCCCGGGGTATTGATGCGGGCTTCTCTTCCCTTGCAGAGGTAGTCCTGAAGAGGCACTATGCAAAGATCCGCCACTGAGCGGTATGCCTCTCTTATGATGTCCCACACAAGAGCACCGTAGTCCGTGTTCATGGAATTTACATAGCGTCTTGTAAAATCTCTCTCGCCGTCACTTATCTCCTGTACCCAGGCGAAGGTAGGAGTATTGTCATGGGTTCCTGTGTAAACCACGGCATTTCTCTCATGCCTGTGGGTCACATAGATGCTGTCCCAGCTGGTAAAACCGAACTGAAGAACCTTCATTCCCGGGAATCCTGTATCCTCCAGGAGCTTTACATTTTCCTCAGTGTAGCTTCCCAGGTCCTCAGCTATCATGTTGAGCTCACCGATACTCTTTTTAAGAGCCTTGAAAAGCTCCATACCGGGGCCCTTCTTGAGCTTGCCCTTCTCCGCGGTCTTATCCCCGAAGGGTATCTCATAATATTCATTAAAGCCGTGGAAGTGATCGATCCTGATCACATCAAACCACTCATAGTTTCTCTTAATTCTCTCAATCCACCAGTCGTAGCCATTTTTCTTAAGCGCATCCCAGTCGTATACGGGATTGCCCCAGAGCTGACCTGTAGGTGAAAAAGCATCCGGCGGGCACCCTGCCACCGCCTTAGGGGTCAGGTCTTTGTTCATCTCAAAGGCCTCGGGATGGGACCAGGCATCGGCGCTGTCCATAGCCACATAAAAGGGCAGATCACCGATGATCTTCACATTCTTTTTGTGGGCGTATTCCAGGATCTCGCCCCACTGCTTATCGAACATGAACTGCTCGAAGTAGATAAATTCAAGCTCCTTGGCCTGTTTCTTTTTTACCTCATCAAGAGCAGCTTTTTTGCGAAGTCTTAAGTCTCCCTCCCAGTCCAGCCAGGATTTGCCCTCCTGGAGATTTTTTATTATCACGTAAAGAGCATAGTCGGAAAGCCAGTACTCATTGTCCTTGGCGTACTTCTTAAGCTCTTTGCCATCCTCTTTTTCAAGGTAGTTCTCGTAGGCCTTTTTAAGGATCTTGGGTCTGTTCTCATAGAGCTTGCCATAGTCCACCTGCTCCAGGTTGCCGCCAAAGTCCACACCGTTCACATCATCCCAGGTAAGAAGTCCCTCTTCGATGAGCTTCTCCGGAGAAATGAAGTAGGGATTGCCTGCAAAGGCAGAAAAAGGCTGATAGGGCGAATTGCCAAAGCCCGTGGGCCCAAGGGGCAGAACCTGCCAATAGCCCTGGCCTGATTTCTCAAGAAAGTCCACAAAGTCAAAAGCTTCTCTGGAAAAACATCCGATACCGAACTTAGATGCCAGCGAAAACACCGGCATTAGAATACCGCTCTCCCTGTTCATAACGTTTCCTCCTCGCATAAATGATTTACCCTATAATTATACACTAAACAGCGTATCTCTGTACTCGAACAACTTCTTCTCGATAGCTTCGTATTTTTCACAGTAAAACTTCACTACTCTGTCAGCGGTGGTTTTGGCAAGGGCATATTCTTCGTCAGTTATAATGCCTGCTGCCAGGGCTTCATCAAGCTCTTCGGTGTCGATGATATCAGCCTGGCCTTTCTCGTTAAATACCACATCCAGGAACATGTCGTAAAAAACTGCATCTCCATCTGCAGATATAACATTTTTCTGAGTGATATCCACGTACTGCTGGAATATCTTATCATCATGAAACATGACGGTTATGACAAAATACTCGTCCTTTGGAGCAAGCTCCAGCCACTGATAGCCATTGTCGGCAATGCATAAGCTTCCGCTGGGGGAATCCACCATATCAGGAGCCTTGAGCCCTGTAAAGATGATAAGGCCCACCCCACCCTCAAAATGCTGATCCTTGTGATAGACACAGGCGAAATCTCTGTCGGTATCCCCGTACCACTCACGCCTGTCCAGATTCTTTTCCTTTATTTCCAACATAAAAACTCCCGTCAAATATACTTTTTTATTACTTCCTCACTCCAGACATGAACCTCTGGGACAGGGGGACGGTCCCAGTCCACTCACGCAAAAAATTCCTTAGTTTTCGCCATTACATCTCTCATAATCTCCAGGTTGGCAATTGTATCACTGCCCTCTAGGGAGTGATTCACATCCTCGTAAACATGAATAGCTACGCCATGTTCCCCTGCCATTTCGATCACCTCCGGCACATGGCTCCAGGGATCTGCGGTTCCGATGAAGGCCACTGCGGTACTTCCAAACTCAGGGTCCATCACTTTAAATGTATCTTCCAAAGGCGTGTACAGCACCTGTCTTACGTTCTTAATCTTCTTCTCTTTGGCGTAGGCTGTGGCAATGATGGTTCCTATGCTCTTGGAAATAAAAAGAATGTCGTCGTATTCATCCCAGTTAACATCCTGCAGCTGTTCCATAGTCTGAGCATACAGCGCCTCGAAGGCTTTTTCCATTTTTTCCCTGTTTCCGCGGATCTTGTCCACAGGACATGTATAGCTTAAACTGCGGCACTCCTCATAGCCAAATTCCGCAGCAGCCTTCCTTCCGTAGTACAGCAAGGGCTTGTCACAGTGATAGCCAACGCCGGGAAAAACAACCAATAATTTGCCCACAACTCTCTCCTCCGTTATTCCTTTATACCTGCATTTTCCTGCAGCACCTTAAGGTCCGCCGTCATGTCTTTTGCCGTCTTGGAATCCAGGATCCAGGTGACCACATCCACAATGATAAAGATCACGATAACGCTCACCGCAACGCCCGCTGCGATTATCATAATGTCAGTAGTTATGGGCTTTCCCCCGAACATGAACACAAACAAAAGCACCATGCACAGCAGCGCTCCAAGAATCTGCCTCACCACGTACTGCTTAAGGGTGGGCTCTTCTTTTTTTACCATAAAAAGATTGGGAATGCTGCCCAGGGCTCCGTAGATCAGCGGATACAGAAAGGCTTCATATCCAAACTGCTGCCCCTTCTGAAATATGCTTCCCAGCACGAACATGGCTAAATTTATACAGGTTACTATGATAAAAAAGTTCCTAAGGCACTCCTTTAAATGCTCTTTCATACGCTCTCACCTCGCAGCTTCTTTTTTACATCCGATACATATTTTCTGGAGATAATGACCTCTTCCTCATTCCGGAGTTTGCACACAAAGCGCCCGTTGAGAGCGGGCTTTATGGAAACAACCTTCATGAGGTTAACGATTATGGACTTGGAGATCCTGACAAAATGGTAGGGCTCCATGACCTCTTCCAGGTCATAGAGTCGTCTTCCTGACTCGTAGACGCCGCCCTTCATATACAGGAAGGTCTTGTCGTCCACGGATTCGATGTAATAGATATCCTGAATGGGAACGCTGTATTTATCCCCCTCCCGGATGCCCTCGATGTTGCCCTGGCGAAGCTTAACAAACTTCACGATCTCGCTGATGCGCTCGTCCATCTCGTGGCATCCGATCTTTACATATTCATTCTTGTCAGCTGCGATAATGCTGACCTCCAGGTCCATAACCTTATCAGTACTTGTCATTTACAGTAAATTCCCCATTTCCCTTAAGATAGCAGTTAAAGAAATTAAGTGTGATCTCATTGATCTGATCAATGCACTCCTCTGAGTTCACGTCACCGTGGCCCAGCATATTTGCAAGGAAGGGAGAAAAAAGCGGAAGGTCTGTGAAGTCCATGTGCTTTGCACCAACAAAATATGTGCTGTAGCCCTCTGTGGCGTTATCAAGTACCACGTTGTTGGCATATACAACGCCGGTCTCTCTTGCTTTTCCCCTGTCCTCGTGATGGCTCTCTGAGTCGAAGCAAAGAAGAGGTGTGTCGTAAACTTCATCATTTACAAGGGTCTTTCCGTTCTCCACTCCGATTTCCTCACCTAACATTGTACCATCAAAATCAATAACTGCGGATACATCACTTCTTCTTCCTACGGTAACTGCTGTGGCTCCGCCAAGGGAATGTCCCATAAGGCCGATCTTTTCTGTATCTGTGCATCTTAAAGCTTCTGCGATGTGCTCTTTTTCTGCTCCTGCAAAAAACCACTCGTCTCCGAGATTTCCGCTGTCTGCTGATGCGATAAGTGTATCAAGAACAAAGTTCATATCTGCTTCTCTGAGCTCCATCCACTTGGATGTGATCTGATAAACTTCGATTTCAGTGATGTCGCCTTTTCCGATTTCCATGGCTGTGGAAAAGAAGTTCTTGTCAACGATAACGGTCTTTCCTGCTGAATCCTTGGTAAAAAAAGAATGATAAGGATGGTCAAGACTTACAACCACATATCCGTTGCTGGCAAGCTCCATGTATGTTGAGCTGTTGCTCTGATAATATCCGAAAGCGCCGTGGCTGAAGATAACAAGGGGAAGGCTGTCTGCCTCGATGCTCTCGATCTCCTCAGGATAATAAAAATGTACGGGAACCTCTCTGAAGGATCCGTCTGTTTCAAAGGTCTCAAGTCTGTCGTTATCTATGAGAATGGCCTCGCTCTGAGCCACCTTATATTCACCTGTGGTGGGGCGTCCCTGATAATCTGTAAAAAGCAGTGCAGGAACAACCTTTACAAGAATTACTGCCAGAAGAACAATCACCAAAAGGATAATTCCCAGTGCCTTCAATATCTTTTTTCCAATATTTGTCTTTTTCATTATTTTTTCCTCCTGTGTTGTCGGTTCATGAGTTGATAATAATCTTTCCCGCAACAAAAAAACCGATTTTTGCCGTAAGATGCAAAAATCGGTGGTAAGATGCATTTTTCATGTTACCATTCTGCTCAAAACAGATCCAGCGAGCTGTCCAGGTATATCTCCTCACGGACCTTCAACCGGTACTCGGGTCTTGTCATGTAGTAGAGTAAGAACTCCAGTACTATAGCGCTTCCAAGGCTTCTTCCCTCGATCTTGAAGTTGGAAAAGCCCCCGGGCATAAATACATTTTGTATTTCATTAAGGCCGATAAAGCCGGGATTTTCCATGGCATCGGAAAATCTGTAACCCTTTTCTGCGGTGGGAGATACGCAAATATGGTCCTCGCAGGACTCTCCCAGGGCTTTTCTGCTGACATTCTCGTAGCAGTTTTTTCTGTCATAGCAGCCAAAGTAGCAGCACTCGTTACAGAGAAACTCCGTCTTGTTCTTCTGAGCATCAGACAGATTCATAAGCTTTTCCAGCTGAGTATTTAGTCTGAAATCAGGCACAACATAGTCAAAGTCGCTCCTGTCCAGCTCCTTCTCAAAGTCGGCGAAATCAGTCAGAACCTTGGTTGTGGATGATACAAAGTAAAATCCCGGATAGTTCTTTTTCAGATAATCAAGAAGCACATCCGAATGAATAATCACGCCGCTTGGAGCCCCACCATTTTTCTCGAATAATGAACACAGAGCGTTACATCTTTTATCCGAAAGGTGCTCGTCTCTAATAAGAGAATTGCTGAAGGTGAGCCTTGCGGAAATACCGTATTCCCGTAGCAGGGCTGCAACCTCTGAGCTTTCCGCCTCTCCGAAGCCCACACGGCCGCCGCCCCAGATGCAGTCTGCGGGAGCGCCGTATATGGAGCCAATGTCGCACCAGTCATAAAAATATTCCCGTCGCTCCCTAAAGAGCGGCAGGAATACTTTATAGAGTTCATAAAATTCAAACAGTCCCGGAAGGTGATAAAACGCCTTTTCAGTTCTCTTCATTACTTGTTTCTTCACTCCATTTTTTCTTCCAGATGGAGAATATCCTCTCCCTGACCTCAGGTCTGTTTATATAATACATCACAAATACGGCAAGGATAAGCCCCAGCGCGGGATCGGTAAAGCTGCTGGCAGTGACTTTCGAAGTAACAATTCCCTCTTCAACTCCTTCATAGCAGAAGGCTACCACATCATGGATAAAATGCAGAGCCATGGGAACCAGTATATTACCGCTGACCAGATATAAAGCTGTAAATGTAATTCCTGACAGGAAGCTTGCGACTACCTGTAAAACAGTGGATCCCGGATCAGCCCCGGCAAGAAGGTTGACTCCATGGAAAAGACCAAAGGTGATGGCGCAGGTCATAATGGGCATCATAAAGTTCTTTCCCTTATATTTTCTCATAAGAACCGGAAGCATCATGCCTCTGAAAGTTGCTTCCTCCGTAACTCCCGCCATTAGTGCCAGGAACATATTGTCCAGGGTGGGTGGAATCATTTTTGTGTGCCATAACAGAAAATCCACGATGGCGCTCAGTGCCAGATAAATAAGCCTTGCTATGACCAGAACCCAGACACCGGTATACAGCTCTGTGCCTTTTAAGGATCCAAGGAAGTGTGGCTTAAACCAATTCTTATACCAAAGCAGAATCAAAACCGCGGATATAATAATCCCCACCGGTCCTACACTCATGTTATATGCCGGTATAATCATGCGGATGACCAGATCAATCAGTTCCATCAATAGCTGAATGATCACCAGTCCGATAATTCCAAACAAAACGCTGCTAAGTATCGGATTCTTGTCCGACAACTTATGTTCCCTGATCTTACCTTCTTTCATATCTCTCCTCCTCATACGTTTGTATATTACAATTCTACACTATAATCCGTACCGAATGTGAACATCCCTTCACATTTTTTTCATAGATATAATCAGAAAAATGCGGTATACTGTTCCTTTGGGTTGACATAATATACTTTACCGGAGGTACAAGATGAAGCATCTTGTATATCGCATTTTAAAAAAAATGGCAGAGATTCTGATGCCTGAATTTATACCCGAAGGAACAGAGAATCTTCCCGATGGCCCCTGCGTTGTGGTGGGTAACCACTCCCAGGCCTACGGTCCTGTGGCTGCAGAGCTCTATTTTCCCGGGGAGCACTACACCTGGTGCATCTCAGAGATGATGGAAAGGGACAGGGTGGCAGATTACGCCTATACGGATTTCTGGTCAAAAAAGCCCGTGATCACAAGGCCTTTTTTCAAGCTCCTTGCACATATGCTTCCAAGGATTTCGGAGAGCGTTTTTAACGATGCCGCGACCATACCGGTATACCGCGACAAGCGTGTTATGAAGACCTTCCAGATATCCTGCGATAAATTAAAAGATGGCGCTGCCGTAGTTATTTTTCCCGAGGATTATACAGAGTACAACAACATAGTCCATCAGTTCCAGAGGGGCTTTGTTCATGTGGGCAAATACTATTACAGACAGACCGGAGAGGCTATCCCTTTTGTGCCCATGTACATCTGTCCGAAGCTTGGAAAAATGGTATTCGGAAAGCCCATAGTGTTTGACCCTTCCCGAAGCTCCGGAGAGGAAGCCGGGAGAATATGCACCTACTTACAGAGCAGCATCTCGGAGATGGCTTACAGCCTGCCCAGGCACAGAGTTGTGCCCTACCCCAATGTATCAAAAAAATATTATCCACTTAATGAAAGATTGTAATGAAGAAACCTGTAGTTGATTATAGAAAGCTTAGATTATCAAATATAACAAGTAAAGAATACAGACATTTACTGCTGCTCATCGGCTGGCTGATCTACTTTTTCATGTACTTTGTCACCGAGAGAGTTATTCCCCCGGAAAAGTGCCACGTGGTCCACAGCGTGGTTGATGACATGATCCCATTTAACGAATACTTCGTACTGTTCTATGTTTCCTGGTACGTATTCATGGTGTGGTCCCTGCTGGAATTTGTGCTCTATGACATAAAGAGCTTTGTCCGTGCACAAAAGGTCGTTATAGGAATGCAGATCATCGCAGTTATCACCTATATCGTATGGCCCTCGGTCCAGTACCTGAGGCCCGAGACCTTCCCCAGAGAGAATTTTTGCACAGCACTTCTGGGAATTATCTATACCGCAGACACCTCCACCGGGGTTTGCCCTTCCCTGCACGTAGGCTACACTCTGGCTGTACTGTCTGCCTGGCTTACCGCTAAGGGACCGAAGCTTTGGAAAAAAATCTTTGTAAGCCTCTGGGCCTTTATGATCTGCATTTCAGTATGCTTTGTTAAGCAGCACTCCTTCACTGATGTGTGGGCTGCGGTAGTTATGTACATTTTTCTTGAATTGCTTTTATTTGGAAAGGACATTAAATTGAAAAACAGAAGATTCGGAGACAGGCGCGATGGTGCGCTCCTTAGAGATATAGATGCCATGCATTATGTAATGCCTCTTATGTATCCCAACAGATGCGACAATGAGGCATATATGAAACTCAATATTGATATTTCCGGCACTGAGGAATATATCAGGGAATACAACAAAAATCACCCTGACAGCAGAATTGCCATTTTCGATGTGGTCATTGCAGCGGCCCTTAAGTGCATCAGACTTCGTCCCCAGATGAATCGCTTCATCGCCAATCAGACCATGTATCAGCGAAACAATATCACAGCCGCTTTTACTGTAAAAAAAGATTTCAGAGACGACGGTGATGAGACTCTGGCAAGGATCGTTGCTGAAGACAGTGACAATCTTGAAGCCATCAGCCGCAAGGTAAGACAGCAGATAGCTCTTTGCAAAACCCAGGATGATGAATCCACAGAAGCCATGAATGTCATCATGAAGCTTCCGGGAAAACATCTTATCGGAGCCATCGCAAGATTCCTTGATAAGCACGGCTGGATGCCCCAGTCGGTTATCGCTACAGACCCTTATCAGTGCTCAGTTGTTCTTACCAACCTTGGCTCCATCGGCATGGACATCGGTTACCACCACCTTATGAACTGGGGAACCAATTCCATTTTTATCATCGTAGGAACCAAGAAGACCAATACCCATATCGATCCCGAGGGAAAAGTAACCACCACAAGGGAGCTGGATCTGGCCTTCACCATCGATGAGAGGATCTCAGACGGTTTCTACTATGCAAGGTCATTAAAGCTCATCAAGCAGCTTATTGAGAATCCCAAGCTCATGGAGGGCCCTCTTTCAGAGGAATAATATAAAAAAATTTTTTTAAAGATCAGGACTGTAGAAGTTATCAATATTCTCCTCAGGAAGGGGCACAGGATCCCAGCCAAAATCCTGATACGCTGTTATTGAAAGATTGTTGGCAGCCACATAGTTGGCAATGATCTGGGCACGGGTTGCCTCGCGGCCCTCTTCATCTGCGGTTGTCTTGTTAAGTTCATCATAGAGATCTCCAAAAATCTTTTTTGCAGTAGGCTCATAGTCGCTTCCGTCCCCTACAACCTCCATGGACGTCACCTCATAGCCGCTCTCGTCACACTTCATATGAATGCATCCGGGATAAGCACCTCCGGAGCTGTTCATCAGTGTATCGCCCTCAAGATTGTAATTGAAGATCCAGAAGTCGCCGTATACCTTGATATCCGCTTTATCACTTTCATCAATGGTCATGATAATGGGACATGGGATAGAAACATCCGACTGTGGATAGTTCCCGGCAAGCTCGTCAACAAGGTACTGATACAGCACGTAATAAAAAAGCTCAGGTCCGGGATATTCGTAGGCCGGAAGGTTAGCTGCGCTTCCCTCCTCGGCGGCTGTCTCCTCTGTAGCTTCGCTGCTCTCCTCGGCTGCTGCCTGTTCGGTAGTCTCTGTCACAGCCGGTTCTTCTGCTGCAGCCGGTTCCTCTGCTGTAACTGCCTCAACAGAAACCGCTTCACTTGCTGCGGGCTGCTCAGCTTCTCCGCCCTCCTGGGCACCGCAGGCCACAACATTAAATGCTATAGTACTCAACAATAAAATAGCCAAAATTCTTTTCTTCATAATCACACCCCTCTTTGTAATTTTGAAAAAATATACGTGTCACTATATGATTTTACCATTTTACGTTTACTATTTTTGTTAAAAATATATAAAACTCAGACTCTTTCATCTGAGACGATATGTTCTACTCCTGTGTGCTCTGACTGTAAAAATTCCTTCATGAAAGTTGGGAAAGCCCTGTATTTATCAAGTTCCGCTATAGGAAGCCAGTACATATTCTCTCTTATGCCCTGGGTGTAGCTGTTACTGTTAAGTTCCCTGGTTCCTCTGGGCTTCATCACGAAATAAAAAGCAATTTCATGACAGTCCATATCCTTTAATGCCCCCATATTCTCATTAAAGAAATTCTCATGAATCACAGCCAGGTGATCTACCTCATAGGGTATGCCGGTCTCCTCGAAGACCTCTCTTCTAACCGCATCTTCTGCGGTCTCACCCATATGAACAGCGCCGCCGATTGAGTAGTAATAATCATCCTTCTCATTGCCGGCAAAAAGCACATAGCCGTCCTCTACGATTATGGCTGCTGCGCGGTATCTGAACCATTTATTTTCATTGGTAAATCCACAATTGTATTCCATACATACCTCCCTGTATTAGTGCATAATTCCGTAATCAACGCTCTATATATTTAGTCATCATAAAAACCTTCTTTTCCCTCTGCCTTCAATTGATTCTCCAACAAAACATACTCAGTCATAGCATTTACTCCCCTTACCATACAAATTTCAATTGCCCGTCTATCCAGCTCTTTTGCTCTGCCTTGTGAATCTCATCCTCCGGGCGCACATTGCCGATAAGCAGCGGTGAGTTCGGATCATGATTTGCACGATTGGCCCTCACTGTTTTCTCATCATAATTGGCATAGCAGTACCTGCACATATGAAGACATGTGTTGTACATTCCGATATCCCCGCCAAGGTAGCAGGCGCAGGAGCTTCTGGTGCTCTTCCCCTTAGGAAAGACCATGGTGTTGTGAATGGCCTTCTCATAGATAGGCTGAGTCATACAGCCGCTGCAATCTGCTCCGAACTGCTCCAGCTCTGTGCCTTCGCCGCAGGGTCTGAGGACCATGCCATGGTCACGGGCTATCTTTGCCATATGCTCGCCAAGGTAGAGTCTGTCCTCTTTTTCTACTGCCTTGGCTTCAGGGAAGTTCTTTCTTACCTTCTGATACAGATCGATAAAGCTGATGACAGCTGTCTCCGTGTAGCCATCAAGGGCTGTGGCCAGCTTCTCAAACTGTTCAAGATGATAGTCCCTGGTGTACTTCTCGTCAAGAAAAATGGGATCGTAACGCCAGCCCATGGAGTCTATGCCGGCAAATTCCGACAGCCTCTTGAAGGTCTCCGCCACCTCCATGGAATCCGGCACATTGGGCTCAATATCCCTTCCAAAGCCTGTAATGGTCACATACCAGTACATCCCGTAGGGCTTAAGAAGGTCCAGATACTTAAGCATTGGCGCAGGATTTTTCGAGCAAAAGCAGATAAGATCCACCACCGCAGGATTCAGATCATATTTAGTTATGTAGGTCATATTAAAGGGATTTCTGACATATACATAGCCGTCCTTTAACCGATTGGCGAACCACTCGGCATAAAAGGCGGGTATGTCTGTCCTGGATCCGGTCTGAATTATCATATAACTTCCTTTATCACTTTCCACTCACTTTTTAACCGTTCCAAATTCCATGCCGCATTGGCAGGACTGGTAGACGGAAGACAGATAGCCTCTCTGTTTATAAGCTTCTTAGTATATTTTTCATAATACTTATACGCGGTTTTGCCATTCACATAAATATTCCTAATGTTAGTAGTATTCAAAATTATGCTGAGATCATTCGGTACAACATTTTTAATGCTGGCATCCGAGGATCCCGTTATATCGCAGGAATGTATCACATCCCAAACTGCTATATTATGGCTTATCAAGAACTCTCTCTTCTCCTGAATCGTCTCCGGCAGCTCATCCTCAAATACTGATGCCACCACCTTCCAAAACCGATTCTGTGGATGTCCATAGAAAAACTGAGCTTCCCTGGACTTCACAGAAGGAAAGCTCCCCAATATCAACACTTTTGAATTTTCATCATAAACCGGTGGAATCGGATGTACTATCACTGTCTATCTCCCATTTATGTCATGTTACTTCATCATAGCACAAAAAAGAGAAGCATTCCGCTTCTCTTCATGTTTAGTAATCAATTAATCATTGTGAGAGCCTGGATGATATATCCGCTGATAAGATTAAAACATCCGTGTAGAACAATACAGGGCCAGAGCTTTCCTGTCTTTACACGAAGATTCCCCCAGACAAGGGCTAATACAAAGGTTGCGCACATCTGTGGCAATCCCTGGGATATCACATGGGGAAGGGCAAAAAGAACTGAAGAGATAAGTACCGCTTTTTTCTCCCCGATGACCAGGAGCCTGTCCAGGGCCAGCTTTCGAAAGAGGATCTCTTCCATAACCGGATTGAACAATAAAAGCAGTACTGCGTAAAAAATCCAGTTGGCTCCAAACATCTCTTTTGCCATAGGATTGGAGATAGTTCCTCCAAGCACAACAATCAGAATATTTATGACTGCAGCAATCGGAAGAGAAAGCCCCATCTGTATTAACAGACTCTTTAAGAGAAGCCAGGCAGTTACGTTCTGTCCACCTTCAGGTTCTTTCTTTTCCATTTTTCCTGCCGCAAGATAAAAGCCTGCAAGGCCCAGAGTATAGGGAACCAGCATTTGCTTAAATATCAGCCTGAGAGCATCCGGCAGTCCGGCAAAGATCCTTGGCTCCAGCCAAAGGGCAAATCCCTTGGTGATCAGAAACCACACCGCCACTCCCAATGCTACTCTAAATACAACAACACTATTCTTCTTCATCCCACTTATGCTCCTTTCGAAATTCCAAAAGAGCATCGTTCATAAGGTCAGTCTTAGCCTTCATTCTGAAATAGCCGATTATCTGAACTATTGTAAAGCAAAGAAGGAATATTCCCGCATAAACAGGAAGCTTCGTAAAGTCCGGAATTACCTGTCCTTCTTCTCTTGAAACATCCATTGCAAATATCAGGGCTACCAGCAAAAACAGGGGCATAAAAATAAGATTTTTTACGATAAAAGGCTTACCCATGGCCCATTTGCTGCTATCTGTCAGCACCCTGAAAAAAATAAGAATACCGGCCACCAGGAATGTTATCCAGAGTTTTATAAGCACCACCGCTTGGATGGACGCCCCTTCAAATGTATAAATGATACCAATGAACAATGCAGTTAAGGAAAACAATATGGCAGCTCTTGAGATGCTTTTCTTAAGGGCAATCAGCATTTTCTTTTCATCCATGATCATCAAACTCCTTTCATTCCGATACTCTGCTTAAAATCATCCACGTAGTTTCTTGAGACTATAACCCATTCACCGCTGGAAAGCAGGAGTTTCAGTCGTCTTCCACTGTCGGGAGATATTTTCCTGACAGCCCTTAGGTTGACGATTACTGATTTGGAAATACGGACAAAATGATCGTTTTCTACCAGGTCTTCAATATCATACATGGTCTTTTTTACCCTGAAGATATCTGAACCGGTATAGGCGTAAACGCTTCTGTCAACAGCTTCGAAATAGAGAACCTTCGTGATATATACCGGTATTTTATCTCCGTTCTCTTTTTCTCCGATTATGACGTTCGCAGCGGAATTGATGGCATAAATGAGATTTTCTACCTCTGTGTCTCTCTCATTACATCTGATTTCCACTTCCGTCTCCGCCAGATTCTGATTTTCCCTAACAAAAAGCTTCACCTGTCTGCCTCCACGTATCATTTATACATTTCGAAAAAAGCTCTTTCAAACAAATATGAATAACAGGGCCATTTACATGAGTAAGATGCCCGCCACAGATTCCGATTACCTCAATATCTCATCTACCGTTGAAACAGTACTGAAGCTCCCCTTATTTCTGGAAATGATTTCCTTCATCTTCTGAAGTTCAAAATAGCTCACGTAGCAGATAAGTGTCTTGTTCTCGCCGGCTATCATTCCGTAGGAGTTCATGAGCGTGCAGGTCTTGTTGAGCTGCTCCTTAATCTCCCTCATGATATTGTCGGGATCCTTTGTAATGATGGTAACCTGTTTAATGGCATCGAAATGATCGGTAACATTGGTGATGACTGATGTGGCCACCACATAAACCAGCAGGCTCATCAGTGCTGCATTCTGGTTTATCACCAGAAATGCCACGATATAAACACAGGCGTTGAAAGCCAGCAGAATATAGGTGAGACTGTGATTTTTCCCGGTCTTCTCAGAAAGATAATCCACAATTATATTGGCCAGAATCTCGGAGCCGTCTATACATCCGCCCATTCGAAGGATAAGGGCAAGACCAAATCCCAGAATTGCACCGCCGAAGACCACCGCCAGAAAGTGCTCTGTATTCAGTTCAAAGGGAACTCTTTCGAACACCTCAAGGCCCGCCGTATAAACGGCGGAACCAAGCAGGGACTTAAATCCAAAGGTCTTACCCAGGCGTTTTGCCCCCAATATCCAAAATGGTATAAAGGTGAAAAGAACGCACAGCGAAAGATTGAATCCTGTGAGCTTGCTTATGATGATTGCAATGCCCGCTGTTCCATAATCAATCGCATCATTGGGAATCAAAATACAGATAACAGAAAAGCTTGCCAGAAGTGCGCCAACAACGATAACAAAAAGTGAAAAAATCTCTTCAAATATCTTTTTCATTTCCAGCCTCCTAACTGAGTCATCTTATTCGCCTTTTTTGCCATCCTTTTCATGCAACATTTCCTCTATTTTGTCAACCAGCTTATTAACCAAAAATAATCCTTCATTGCAGAATCCATTTAGATTTCATAACGAACCAAACAGCTCTATTACCGCGTTCAGATCATCCACCTCAAAATCTGCCTGTTCCTCTTCGCCAAGAACAACCCAGTATTTCCACATTCCTTGCTTCACACGAACAGTCTTCATACCTATTTTCTTAGCAGGTATTATGTCATTATCAACCCTATCTCCAATCATGACAGCATTCTCAGGCTTACAATTAGCCCTTGATAAGGCAAGCTCAAATATTCTCCTATCAGGCTTCTCTAATCCTTCTTCTGCAGAAGCAATGACAATATCTATAAACTTTAAAACACCATGCTTTTCTAATCTGGCTGCTGTTCCCGGAAGCTGATTAGCAATGACTCCAATTTTATATTTCTTACTCAATCGCTCAAGGCACTCATATGACTCCGGAAACAATTCCTCATCTTCACTTCTCCAGCGAGGTCTTTCTATTCCATATTCCTGAATCAGTACTCGTTCTCCCTTTTTCTTTTCCTTATAAAGCTGAGTAACCTTATTCTGTATCGCATCAAAAGGTTCATTAACAGCATCAGCAATTTCGTGTAGTCTATGTAAAAATGGCTTTTCCTCACTTACCAAAGTTGAGCCAACATCAAAAAAGAGCCATTCTATGTTATCCAGCTTCATCGCAAATCCTCTATCATCTTAATTGCATCATCAACAGAAATGCAGCTTGCAAATCTTTCCGGCCACATCATATAGTCTTTCATCGGTGATTCCTTTTTGTAAATCTATAACAATAAGCTTCATCGAACACCCTCCAACAAAAACATATTTTTACTATAACAGAAAAAGAGCCATTTAACAGTAATTTATACTGCTAAATGGCTTTTTAATGCAGTAGTACAGGAAGGTTCCGGGCAAAAGAAAAAGGACAACACTGAAAATCAGTATCATCCTTATGCTGCCGGCGACCGGGATCGAACCGGTACGGGTATCACTACCCACGGGATTTTAAGTCCCGGGCGTCTGCCAGTTCCGCCACGCCGGCATTTACCATATTAAATTGTGGTAAAAAACACGCGATATGCATATAATACATATCGCGTTATGGGGCCTACAGGGCTCGAACCTGTGACCCTCTGCTTGTAAGGCAGATGCTCTCCCAGCTGAGCTAAGACCCCTTAATAAATAACTGGGTAATTGATTTTTGTAAAAACAAAAACCTAGTGGAGATTCAGGGACTTGAACCCGGGACCGACCGGTTATGAGCCGGTTGCTCTAACCAACTGAGCTAAATCTCCTGAAAAATGACTCCGACGAGAATCGAACTCGTGTTACCGCCGTGAAAGGGCGATGTCTTGACCGCTTGACCACGGAGCCGCATCAGACCGTTTCATCATCTAGTAACAGTCTATCTCTAGTATAACACAATTTTTGAATATTGTATCTACTATAGCTCCCCCTGTCGGACTCGAACCAACGACACTTCGGTTAACAGCCGAATGCTCTACCGACTGAGCTAAGGAGGATTATTGAAAAATACAAATACCA
>NZ_JHXX01000002.1 GCF_000621605.1 Butyrivibrio sp. MC2021
ATGAAAGGGATTTTAATGAGAGTGACAGGATCCATGCTGGGTCTTCCCATGTCTGAAGAATACTTATTTTCAACAAGATCATATATGAATGACCAGTCGATGGCTTTATCAATAAGCCTGAGCATGTGGTCCTGTGGAACCAGATCGTCCATGCTCACAAACTGCATCTGTTCGCGTTTTCTTTCGGTATTAGAAGTCATCATAAAGGCAATCCCCATCCCCAACTTTGATACTTCTATTATACCAGAAAAAGCGCCTCAAGCCCAGATAAATACTGAGTTTCCGGCACTTTTATAAAGAAAAATCCACGGCAGATGCCGTGGACTTTGTCTACAGTCTGACCCTTGCAGAGATCAATCTGCAAGGGTTTTCTTTATTTCATCTATATTGTCCAGGGACATTATTTTTTCTGTGAGCTCATCAGCATCTTTTTTATTCCATTTATGTATATCATGTCGGCATTTGAGAACAGAAGACGGGTCGACACTGAACTCCTTAAGACCAAAGGATATAAGAAGAGGTATAAGGAGAGGATCCGCTGCGGCTTCTCCGCACATCCCCACGGGAATTCCCGCATTTTTTCCGCAGCCTATAATATGCCTTACAGATCGCAGAACTGCAGGATGGAAGGGGGAGTCCAGATAGGACAGGCCGCTGTTTCCTCTGTCTGCGCACATGGTATATTGTATGAGGTCGTTGGTGCCAATGGAAAAGAAATCCGCTTCCCTGGCAAGGATATCCGCAATAAGGCTGGCGGAAGGGGTCTCTATCATGCAGCCGATCTCGATATTTTTATCGTAAGGAATATGCTGCCCATCAAGCTCAGTCTTAATGTCTTCCACCATGCTTTTTACAGAGCGAAGTTCTTCTATGCAGGTCACAAGAGGAATCATTATCTTGACCTTTCCGTAGGCGCTGGCCCGAAGAAGGGCCCTAAGCTGCAGGGAAAAGCGCTGCCTTTCTGCCAGGGAATACCTGATGGCCCTAAGTCCCAGAAAGGGATTTTCTTCCTTTTTAAGGTTGAGATAGGGGATATCCTTATCACCGCCCACATCCAGGGTTCTGACGATGACGGGCCGGCCCTCCATCATCTCCGCTATTTTCTTATAGGCTTCGAACTGTTCCTCCTCGGAGGGCTCTGCCTTTTTATCCATAAAAAGAAATTCTGACCTGAATAGACCTATGCCTTCGCCGCTTTGTTCAAGAACTCTGGCGGCTTCCTCAGGGGTTCCTATATTGCAGAAAAGGGAAAGCTTTTGGCCGTCGGCGGTTACGGTTTCTTTTCCAAGGTACTGGGAAAGACGGGCTATTTTCCGCTGCCTTTTTTGGAAGAGCTCGCTGTATTTATCCAGTTCCTCCCGGTCCGGATTTATAAGTGCCAGTCCCTGATCTCCGTCAACAATGGCTGTATCCCCATCCTTTGCTAATTCAAGGACCCTTTCTGCGCCGCAGACAAGTGGTATTTCCATTGCTCTTGCTATGATGGCGATGTGGGAGGTTCTGGTTCCTTCTTCTGTGATGATACCGTTTATGTTCTCCCTGACTATCTGCGAGGTCAGGGAAGGTGGCAGATCTCTGGCTACCAGGATTGAACCCTTGGGAACGGATGCTATATCCGTGTCCTTTAGGCCCAGAAGAAGCTTTAGCATGGAATTTCTCACGTCCAGAATATCCGCAGCCCTCTGGCACATCAGCTCATCATCCATACCGGAAAACATGCGGATAAAAATATTGCAGACACTGTCCACAGCTTCTTCGGCGCTATGACCTTCTGCGATAAGCCGAAGCATTTCATCCGACATGGAAGGATCGGAGATAAGAAGGAGCTGTCTGTCCAGGATAAGAGCTTCCTTGGGGCCTGCCTTTTCCTTCAGGCTGTCGGACTTTTCCAGAATTTTTTCTTTGAATGTATTTACTGCTTTTTCGAAGCGCTCTTTTTCGGCAGGAGCATCATTGCAGGTACCGGCTTCGTAGCTAAGGTCCGGGGAGGAAACAACAAATATTTTGCCTGTCCCGATACCGGCTGAAGCTGCCACTGCTGATAGCGTATGTGATGCCATTATCATGACTCCTTTCCTGAAATGAGATTGTAGAGAGCGGATATCTGATCAACTGTGGCAAGATCCTCTGAAAAGGCTGTGGCAGAGCCTGCCGCAGTGCCCATTTTAAGGGCTTCTTCATAGGAACCGCTCTTAAGATATCCTGCGATAAAGCCGGCAACCATGGAATCTCCAGCCCCTACGGAATTTTTGACAGTTCCCTTCGGTGCGGGCATGCTGTAGGCCTTACCCTCTTCTGTCAGAAGAAGAGCACCGTCACCGGCCATGGAAATAAGCACGTTCCTTGCGCCCATATCCCGGAGCTTTCCTGCGTATTCCTTATATTCTTCAATAGTTGTAAGGGTTTTACCGAACATTTCCCCCAGCTCATGGTTATTGGGCTTTATCAAAAAAGGTCGATACTTCAGGACTTTTTTTAGAAGGTCTCCGGTGGCATCCACCACGGTGCGGACATTTTTGCCCTCCAAAAAAGCCAGGATCCTTTCATAGATATCGCTGGGAAGTGAAGAGGGGATGCTGCCCGCCAGTATGAGAATATCCTCATCCTGAAGGCCTCTTATCTTATCAAACAGCTCATTGATGGCAAATTCCGGTATTACCGGACCCTGAGCGTTTATTTCCGTCTCTTCTTTTCCCTTAATTTTGACATTTATTCTGGAAATACCCTCCGGAAGGGTGATGAAATCGGCACCTATCCCGCGCTTTTTGACGCTTTCTTCTATGGCGGTGCCTGTAAAGCCCGCCACAAAGCCCAGGGCGGTGCTGTAATATCCTAAGTTCTTAAGAACAGTTGATACATTGATTCCTTTTCCTCCGAAATAGCACTCTTCGGAAAGGGTGCGGTTGGTCATACCCGCAAGAAGCTCATCTGACATGTGTACAACATAATCGATGGCCGGATTAAAGGTGACTGTGTAGATCATTTTTGCTCCTTTAGAAGACTTTATGCTTATAAAAGTATCTTAACACCTATTGATAACAAAATGGAAATATTCTTAAAAAAGCATAAAACTATAGCGCAATTACGTGAATTAAACTAAAATATTTAATATAGGCTAAATGTCTGAAATTATTTTGCTGCCATAAACCCAGAGTCCTTAAGGAGGCTTATCGTGGAAGAGTTTATTCTGAATAATGAACAGATAGATATTTTAGGTGAGATCGCCAATATCAGTATGGGAAATTCAGCCACTACTCTCAGTATGATGGTTAATAGAAAAGTCGATATCACGACTCCTAATGTAAAGGTCATTAAAAGGAGCGAAGCTCTTGATGACTATGAAAAGACCTGTATTTTTGTGCAGATTCATTATGTAAAGGGCCTTGAGGGAAATAACGTTCTGGTTCTTAAGGAGCATGACGTTAAGGTTATGACTGATCTTATGATGGGCGGCGACGGAACCAATACTGCCGGTGATATCTCAGACCTTCATCTGTCTGCGGCTTCCGAGGCCATGAACCAGATGATGGGTACCAGCGCAACATCCCTTTCATCAATGCTTGGGGTTGCAACGGACATCAGTACTCCCATTGTTAATCAGATAGATGTGGAGAGCATAAAAGTTTTTGAAAAAATGTTTGATACTACTTACGATAAATTTGTTAAAATAGCATTTAGGATGACAATCGGTGACCTGATCGATTCCGTTATGGTACAATTATATCCTACGGAGTTTGCACTGGATATGTGCCAAAAATTTATGAACAAAGGAAAATGATAATAACAAATGAATAAGGCAGAAACATTAGAGATCAAGAAACAGTTTACACCTGAAAGATGCACCATCGACCACATCTGCGCATGCCTTGTGGATCATGAAAAGAACAAGAGGCTTGTTTTCAAAAAGGCCTTCAGACAGCTGCCTGACGAGCAGATGTACAAGTATTTGGATATTTTCCAGCATACCCTTGCAGGAACATTTGGCAAGAACCTTATCAGTCTTGAGTTTCCTCTTGACCAGGAACAGCCGGGAGGTACTCAGGACTTTCTTTTGACCTTAAGAGATTCCCACTTGGAAGAAGACGAGATAATTGACGAGTTCTACGATAAGATAATCGCCAACTATATCAACGGCGAGAACTATCTTATCCTGCTTGTTCATGCCATCTACGACATTCCCGGAGTATCCTCCGACGGAATCCAGATGGAGGACGCTTCAGACAAAATTTATGACTATATTCTCTGCAGCATCTGTCCTGTGAAGCTTTCCAAGGCCGGCCTTGGCTATAACGAGAGCAAAAATGATATAGAGGAGAGATTCCGGGACTGGATCGTGGAGGGACCTTCCAAGGGCTTCCTTTTCCCGGCATTCATCGAGAGGGATATGGATATCCACAATATGCTCTACTTCACCAAGAAGCCCGATGACCTTCAGCCTGAGTTCGTGGAGGCAATGTTTGGAGGAATGGCTCCCATGCCTGCTCCCGAGCAGAAGAATCTCTTCGATGCCCTGGTTCAGGACAGCATCGGTGATGATGCAGACTACGATATCATGAGAAATATCCATGATAACTTAAATGATATGATCGAGGATCACGAGGGAGATCCGGAGCCACTGGAGCTCACCAAGAAGGATGTGAAGCAGCTTCTTGCAGACAGCGGAGTTCCCGCAGAGAGACTTGACTATTTTGACCAGAACTATGAGAGGACTGTGGGAGAAGAGGATGTACACCTTCTTGCCACCAACATCGCCAACACCAAGAAGTTCGATATCGAGACTCCCGATGTTGTGATCAAGGTTAAGCCCGACCGCGCAGATCTTGTAGAGTCCAAGATCATCGACGGCAGACAGTGCCTTGTCATCGCCGTGGATGACCATATCGAGGTCAACGGAATAAATGTTAGAACATTTATGAATAAATAAAAAGAGGCTGCCGTGCTATGTCGCGGCAGTTTTTTTAGTGGATATGAAAAATATGTAGTTGTGATACCCGGAAGATTCAAATCCGCTGAAAGTATAGAAACACCCTGGATATTGATATCAAGGGGCTTTCACGGCATATCCTCGCCAAAAAGCGGCTGCAGAAGTCTAAACTATTTCCGTGTTATACTGTGACAACTACATATTTTTTACATTACTTTTTGCTGTAAGAAAAGTTCTTTAAATCCCATGGTTGACAAATCTATGGTAATTGTTAAAATTTAAATGAACACGTTCATAAAAATAAAAAGGATGATTTCCCATGCCCAAGATTATCGAGAATTTAAGAGAACAGATAGTGGAAGAAGCCAAGAAGCAGCTGATGGAAGGCGGCTATGGCAAGACCACCATAAGAAGCGTAGCTTCTGCCTGCGGGATAGGCGTGGGCACGGTGTACAACTATTTTAAGTCCAAGGAGCTTCTTATCTCAGCCTTTATGCTGGATGACTGGTACAAGTGCACTATCAGGATGAGTGAACTGGACCCTTCGGATACAGATGGCTTTTTCAGGGGCGTTCTGGCAGAACTTAAGGGATTTTCAGAGAAATACAGTTATCTCTTTCAGGATAAGGATGCAGCCTCAGCCCTGTCTTCCGTATATACCGAAAGGCATGAACAGCTTCGCACCATGCTGGCAAGGCTTATAAAACCCGCCTGCAAAAAGGGCACCGGCAGATTTGAGGACGAGAACTTTCTTCCCGTTTACATAGCGGAATCCATCCTGTTTTTTACCATGTCAGAGACCTCAATAGAGGATCAGATGAAAGCACTCAGGCTGCTTGCCTGTGATGAATAATTAGTTATATGAGAAGGAGTAGTGTAATGAGTAGTTTTGAGAATCTTCGAATCGTTGATAACTTCTACCAGACATCACTGTTTTTCCCGATGCCCACTGTAGTTATCAGCACTATCTGTGAGGACGGCACCACCAATCTTGGTCCTTACTCACTGATCCAGCCCTATTATGTGGCCGGAAAGGATTACTACGCGATGCTTCTTAATTGCCGTAATTCTTCCAACACCGCCCAGAATATCTTAAGAACCGGCAAGTGTGCCATCAATTTTATCGACGACAATCCCAAGACCTTCAAAGAGGCAGTGAAGCTCTCATGGCCCGGGGATAAGCCATCAGAGAAGATGCCCAAATGTAATTTCAAATTGGAAAAGAGCCTTATTCAGGAGGAGAATCCCAGCGACATCCGTCCTATGGTAATGACAGATGCCATCGAGGTTCTGGAGTGTACCTGGATGAGAGAGCTGGACGGTGCCGACAAGGATCAGCCCGGCGTTCTTGAGGGCTATGAGGGACCTTATCATGATTTCAACGGAATCACCAGTAAGTTCGGAGCTCATTTCATTCTTAGAATAGACAAGATCCTTATGAAAAAGAAATATTCCGATGCCATTATCAACGGCGTAAAGGCCGGAGACTTCCCGCCTCTTCCCGTGGACTACGGCTACAGGGATTCCAAGAACTTCTGGTTCCACAGGAAAAAGCGCATGAGAGCGGAGCTTTTACAGGTTAGGGAGGCTTCACTTTCATCTGTGAGATATGCGGCAGACAGGGCAGACGACAAGATCAAATTCACCGATGACGCCCTTAAATGCCTTCTGGGAGTGCCCAGAGTATTCCTTCCCGCAGCCCTTAAGGGATGTGTAGAGTGGGCAAGAGAGAACAATGTAGAACTTGTAACCGAAGAGCACATGAAGATAATCAACGACAAGCGTGCTCAGGAAAAGAAAAAGAAATAAGAGGAGAGAAAATTATGAAAGTTGTACTTGCAGGCGCTTACGGCAATCTTGGCGCGGATATTTTCAGATCATTAGTTAAAGAGGGACACGAGGTTGTGGCCCTGGATATGGCTCAGAGAGACATCGGAGTTGATAAGAACTTTACCTTCAGGAAGGTGGATGTTACCAACCCTGAGACCCTGAAGGGAACCTGCGACGGAGCAGACGTTGTCATCACAACCGTAGGTCTTACCAAGACTTCAGCAACAGTTACCAACTACGAGATCGACTATCAGGGCAATCTCAATCTTCTGAATGAGGCTAAAAAGGCAGGAGTTAAGAACTTTACTTACATCTCCGTGATCAAGGCTGACAAGGCTCCCGATGTGCCCATGCTTCATGCAAAATACCTTTTTGAGGAGGAGCTCAAAAAGAGCGGCCTTACCTATGTTATCCACCGTCCTACAGGCTACTTCTACGATATCGTGAAGGTATTCCGTCCCATGGTAGAAAAGGGCCAGGTCACACTTCTTGGAAAGAAGCCTGTTCACGCCAATGTTATCTCCACTGAGGACTTCGGTGAGTTCATCGTTAAGCACATGATGGATGAGAACAAGAGCTACAACGTAGGCGGAAAAGAGACCTACTCCTACGAAGAGATCGCAAATATGTGCTTCGAGGCAGCAGGCAAGCCAGCTGTTATAAAGAGAGCTCCCGAGTGGCTCTTTGATGTTCTTGCCTTTGTTAACAAGCTCAAGAAAAACGGTAAGGAAGCTATCCTTAAGTTCTCCAAGTGGACCCTCACAGAGGAGATGGTGGGAGATACAACCTACGGCGATATGAGCTTCAAGCAGTATATCAAGGACAGCTTCAAGGCCTGATCGGTCCGTTAGAAATAATTAATAGAGAGGATAAGATATGTTCTGGAATTTATTACTTATTATCTGCATTGTATGTGCGATTTTATCATCTGTTGGATTTATCAAATACGTTTACTTTTTATCCATCGGTTATGGCTTTGCCATTGCCGGAGGCGGATTGACAATTCTTGTACTTGCCCTTAAAAACGGCTGGACCGACGGCGTTTTATGGCTTGCCATCCTTCAGGCAGTTCTTTTTGTGGCCTACGGAGCAAGACTTTCAGGCTTCCTCCTTGTAAGAGAGTTTAAGAGCGCCGGCTTCCAGAAGGCTGCCCAAACTGAAATTGAGGGCTTCAAAAAGCTCCCTATCTTCGTAAGCACTCCCATCTGGCTCTGCGTTGCTGTTCTTTACACAGCCCAGGTGAGCCCTATGCTCTACAGATACGCTAACGGCTCCAAGGATGTGACCCTTCCTGTTATCGGCATCGTTATTTCTGTGCTGGGACTTTTACTGGAGTCTCTTGCAGATAAGCAGAAATCCGAGCAGAAGAAGGTTAACCCCAAGATGGTAGCTACCCAGGGACTTTACAAGATCGTAAGATGCCCCAACTACCTTGGGGAGATCATCTTCTGGACAGGAGTATTCATCAGCGGAATCACAACCTACACAGGAATCGGCCAGTGGCTTATGGCTATCATCGCTTATGTCTGCATCGTTTATATCATGTTCAACGGTGCTCAGCGACTTGAGAAGAGACAGATGGCCCGCTACGGAAATGACAAGGAATACAACGACTACGCCGACAAGACACCTATCATTATTCCTTTCCTTCCCATCTATCATCTGAATAAAAAGGCATGATCTATGGAGGGTAAAAAGATGAAGGAATTTTCTGTTCCCATGGCACTGGTGGATTTCATTCCGGTGCTGCTGTTTGCGGTGGCAGCGATCATGCTCCAGAGAGATCTCTACAACAAAATGAGTAAGGGAGCCTTCGCTCTGTTTGCCACAGGCACCATTGATATTATTTTTGCCGGATTTTTAAAGGCTCTGTATAAGCTTCTTTATGCTACCGGAATCTGTGATTTCAAGCCTCTTTCTGAGATGTTTTTCCCGGTGCAGTCTCTGGGATTTCTTCTTGCAGGAATTGGTATTACTGCAATGCTTTTCCACAGACAGGGTGAGGGAGCGGCTCTTAGCGTTGTTCCGCCTGTTTTTTCAGGAACTCTCATATTTGTAACTGCTATGGTCCTTGGCGTTGCACTTATTTATTTTGTTCTTTGTGTTGTTGCAGTGAAAATGAAAAAGCCCCTTATTATAGTGCTCTTTTTCATATCTTTCCTGTGCTACTTATGTATGGGATATCTTTCAACAAGGG
Source organism: Butyrivibrio sp. MC2021 (assembly GCF_000621605.1). Taxonomy (GTDB): domain Bacteria; phylum Bacillota; class Clostridia; order Lachnospirales; family Lachnospiraceae; genus Butyrivibrio. Next base: position 8,952 of record NZ_JHXX01000002.1, read on the forward strand.
ATTTTTCACAAAGTTACATGAACTGGATTGCTCAGGCTATCAATATCATTGGTCAGGGACTTCTTGTTACAGGGGTTATTCTTTTAAGAAAGTATGGGTTGGTGGATTTTGTATTAAAAAAATAAAATGACAAAGTGGGGAAAAAGTATGCACGACTTTTTAGTGTCAAATATTCAGCCGGTGTTGTGGGTGATAACCGGTCTTGAGTTTTTGTTTATTGTATTGTTTGCGGGATTATATAAAAGAACAAAAACGACTGTTGTTCTTTGCATGTTACTGACAACTGTGGGCCTGGTGGCAGATGCTTCCCTGATCGCTCTGGGAGGCGTTGTGGGAGAGATACCTCTTTTCCTGGCAAGGCTCAGATTCATCTTTCACGGAGCCCTGGTGCCCCTTATCTTTCCTATCTGCGGATACGGACTTAAGCTGGGGAAAAGAGCCATGTCAGCCCTTTGGGTTTTCACAGCCCTGGTGATGGTCCTTGGTATAGCCCATGCCTTCGGTGTGGACCTTGTTACAGCCTCTGTGGGAGCTAACATCAGACATACCTCCTCAGCCATGACCCCCGGATGGGCAGAAGCCATCAGCAGGCTTCTTTCCTTCGGAACCGTAATACCGCTTATCATCTCAGGTGTTGTGGTCTGGATCAGATTCAAAAATCAGAACCTGTTTTTCTCCGGACTTTTGATGTTTGTGTTCGCGGCTCTGGGCCCTGCAACGGGAAATATGGATCTTTTATTTGTAATCAGTATGTTTGGTGAGCTTTTTATGGTACTCTTTTATTATCTGTATGTTATCAAAGACGAGAAGTTAGAAGAGAATAATAAGAGCGAATACTATGACGAAGAAAAAGCTGTGTCTTGAGGTTATCAAAAGACTAAAAGAAGAATATCCCGACGCTGTCTGTACACTGGACTATTCCCAGGCCTGGCAGCTGCTTATCAGCGTGAGGCTGGCGGCTCAGTGTACGGATGCCAGGGTTGATCTTACAACCCCCAAGCTCTACGCCAAGTTCCCTACGGTAGAGGCCCTTGCTAATGCTGAGGTTTCAGAGATCGAGGAGATCATAAGGCCCTGCGGTCTTGGCAATTCCAAAGCCCGGGATATCTCAGCCTGTATGAAAGTCATCCATGAGAAGTATAATGACAATGTTCCGGACAATATGGAGGAACTCCTGGCCCTTCCCGGCGTTGGCAGAAAGAGCGCCAATCTCATCCTGGGGGATGTGTTTGGCAAGCCCGCCATTGTCACGGATACCCATTGCATAAGGCTTTGTAATCTAATTGGTCTTGTGGATGATGAGAAGGACCCTGCCAAGGTGGAGAAGGAGCTGTGGAAAATAGTTCCTCCCGAGGAGGGGAACAGCTTATGTCACAGATTTGTAACCCACGGCAGAGCGGTATGCGTAGCCAGAAGACCTGACTGCATTAATTGCTGCCTTAAAGATATTTGTAAAACCGGTCGATATATTAAATGAAGAAAAGTTTATAAAAACGTTATTTGACGTATTATTTCATCCTCTATAAAATATCACTTAGCTATTTGATTTTTTATGTGGGACAGATCAGAGAGGTTTTACATATGGATTCTAACGGACTTAGCCCAGAGCAGCAGGCTCTTTTAGCGAGTATAATGTCAAAATCCTCCCAGGCAGGCGGCGGAGGCGGCTTTTCGCCCTCCAGCGTACCGGCGGCAGGAGGAGCAGCGGCCCCGGCAGCAGCACCATCCCCGGCAGATTCCGGCAAGATGCTCAGCCAGGCTGAAATTGATGCCCTTATAGCATCCATGGGCAACTGAAAAATGTTTATTTCGGAAACGCACGTTTACAGTGCGTTTTTTTTTTATGACATCATAAAAAAAGCATAAAAAGAGTATTAAAACGGGTTTTGGCGAGTTGTCAGAATATAGTAAAAGTATTATCATTATATTGTTGAATATGATTGAATAATTCCAAAAATAGAGTCAGAAAGAGGTGAAGTGATGTATATTGCCATGCAGTGCGCTGACAGCAATGGAACACTTAATACAGAGATCTGCACTTTTTATGGGATTAAATACGATTCCAGGTACAGATCGGCTCTTATTTCCACGGAACATTTAAATCACGACTATGTGGTGCCCATCGATCCCAAGGACTATGAGGCAGCGGTTAAGCAGATAATGGCTGCAATGACCGCCCATGCGGATATGATAAATGTTTCGGAGGGCATCGTATGGCGCGGAAGAAAGGGTGAATCCCGTAACGTTAAGCCTCAGAAGATTACTATCACTTTTTAACCGGAATGTATTTAAGGAGATCATATGAGAAAAAATGCAATGGTATGTTATTTTTCAGCAAGCGGCGTAACTGCTACAGTGGCAAAGGATATTGCAGATGCTATCGGAGTAGTTACTTATGAGATAGAGCCAAAGGTAAAATATACCGCAGATGACCTTAACTGGCAGAAGGATGACTCGAGAAGCAACAGGGAAATGAATGATGTTAAGTCAAGACCTGAGATCGGCGGAGAGCCCGCAAATATTGACGGCATGGATGTAATTTTCCTGGGATTCCCCATCTGGTGGTATACCGCTCCGAGAATTATCAATACTTTCCTGGAAGAGTATGATTTCTCCGGCAAGCATGTAGTGCTATTTGCTACTTCAGGCGGCACAGATATAGAGAGGAGCATCAAGGATCTCCAGAATTCCTATACCCGTATCCATTTCGACGGAGGAAAGAAGCTCGATGTGGGAACTCCCAAGCAGGAACTCAGGGCCTGGGCTTCCAAATATGTGTCATAAATTCATTATGTAAGAACTTAAATTGATGGTGTGTTGTGGTTATATAGAAAAAAGGTGTAGTCGCTGGATGGCGTTACACCTTTTTCGCGTATTTGACAACATTTCATCATGATGTATAATTTTGTAGATAGTCTATTAATATAGCAGAGGAGTAAGCAGAGTATGTCAGAAGTTTATAACCATCACGCAATTGAAAAGAAGTGGCAGGAATATTGGGCAGCCAATGATACCTTTAAGACTGATGTTTGGGATTTTTCCAAGCCTAAGTATTATGCCCTGGATATGTTTCCCTATCCTTCAGGAGTAGGCCTGCATGCAGGACATCCCGAAGGCTATACTGCTACTGATATTATGTCCCGTATGAAGCGCATGCAGGGATATAATGTACTACACCCGATGGGATATGATTCTTTTGGCCTTCCTGCAGAGCAGTATGCGGTTACAACAGGTAACCACCCTGCAGGATTTACTGAGAAAAATATAGAGACCTTCTCCGGTCAGCTCAGAGAGCTTGGTTTCGATTATGACTGGTCCAAGATGATCGCCACCAGTGATCCCAAGTTCTACAAGTGGACCCAGTGGATCTTCAAGAAACTCTATGAGAAGGGCTATGCCAAGCATATCGATATGCCCGTTAACTGGTGTGAGGAGCTGGGAACAGTTCTTTCCAATGACGAGGTAATTGATGGAAAGTCAGAGCGTGGCGGATATCCTGTTGTTAAGAAGATGATGAAACAGTGGGTTATCGATCAGCAGGCTTTTGCTGAGGAGCTTCTTGACGGACTTAATGAGATCGACTGGCCCGAGTCCACCAAGGAGATCCAGCGCAACTGGATCGGCAAGTCCACCGGTGTTGAGGTTGATTTCAAGATCGTGGGCGGTGGAGAGTTCTCAATCTTCACAACCTGTATCGAGACTATCTACGGTATTACCTTCATGGTTCTTGCTCCCGACGGAGATATCGTCAAGGGACTTATGGACCGCGTTGAGAACCCTGAAGAGGTTCAGGCTTACATCGATGAGACTCTGAAGAAAAACGACCTTGATCGTACCGACCTTAACAAGACCAAGTCAGGATGCCCTCTTAAGGGTGTTTATGCTGTGAACCCTGTTAACGGCAAGGAAGTTCCGCTGTTTATCGGTGACTTCGTTCTTGCAAGCTACGGTACCGGCGCTGTTATGGCTGTACCTACACATGATCAGAGAGACTTTGAATATGCAGAGGTTCACGGACTTCCTCTTATTCAGGTTATCAACAATACAGAGGGAACTGTGGATGTTTCCGGACATGCCTTTGAGAAGCAGGATTACCTTGGCAAGGGATGCATCCTTATGAATTCTGAGGAATTCGACGGCATGGTTGTCGAGGATGCCAAGAAGGCTATTACTAAGAAGCTTGTGGATATGGGCGTTGCCAGAGAGAAGGTTAACTACCACTTCCGTGAGTGGATCTTTGCCAGACAGCGTTACTGGGGCGAGCCTGTTCCCTGCGTATACAAGGAGGATGGCACCATTGCATTCCTTGATGACTCTGAGCTTCCTGTTGTTCTTCCTGAGCTTGAGGATTACAAGGGACACGGCGGCAAGGCTCCTCTTGAGAATGCCACAGAGTGGAAGGCCTATGACAAGAACGGACTTAAGGGCACAAGAGAGACTTCAACCATGCCCGGCTCCGCAGGCTCTTCCTGGTACTATCTGAGATATATCGATCCTGACAACGACAATGAATTTGCCAATCAGGAGCTTTTGAAGCACTGGATGCCTGTTGATCTTTATATCGGTGGTCCTGAGCATGCAGTAGGACACCTTATTTATTCACGTATCTGGAACCGTTTCTTATATAACGAGGGACTTTCCCCTGTTAAGGAGCCCTTCAAGAAGCTTGTTCATCAGGGCATGATCCTTGGTGAGAACGGCATCAAGATGGGTAAGCGTTTCCCTGAGTTCGTTGTTAACCCCAGCGATATCGTTCGTGAGTACGGCGCTGATACCCTCAGACTCTATGAGATGTTCATGGGACCTCTTGAGGTATCCAAGCCTTGGAACGCAGCAGCAGTTACCGGCGCAAGGAAGTTCATCAACCGTGTATATACATTCTTTACAGAGGCTTCCAATATCGTAGATGAGAACAACGGCAATCTTGATAAAGTTTATCATCAGACTGTAAAGAAGGTTACATCAGACTTTGAGGCTCTTGGCTTCAACACAGCCATCGCCCAGATGATGATCTTTGTCAACGCAGTATACAAGGAAGGCAGCTGCCCAAGAGAGTACGCAGAGAACTTCATCAAGATGCTTTCCTGCATCTGCCCTCACGTAGGCGAGGAGATCTGGCAGGCTCTCGGCCATGACAAGACCATCGCATTCGAGCCCTGGCCTGTTTACGACGAGTCAAAGTGCGTAGAGGACACAGTAGAGATCGCAGTTCAGATCAACGGTAAGGTTAAGGCTACCCTTGCTATCGGCAAGGAGGATCCTAAGGACGAAGTAATTGCCAAGGGCAAGGAGCTCATCGCTGACAAGCTTGAAGGCAAGACAGTTGTAAAAGAGATCTATGTTCCCGGCAGAATCGTCAATATTGTAATTAAATAATATCGGATAAGAAAGGTGTTTCCCTTTGGGGAGGCACCTTTTTTTCATAGGTTCACAAAACCGTGGTATTATAACAATATGTGTAATTTTATTAATGACAGTAGGAGAGTAACTATGGCAGAAAACAATACAGCAGTTGAACGTGGCAAGGTCATCATAAGGACAAGTATTATAGGTATAGTGGTAAATGTGCTGCTTGCGGGATTTAAGGCGATAATTGGACTTGTTACCGGATCCATTGCAATTGTCCTGGATGCGGTAAATAACTTCAGTGATGCGCTTTCATCAGTCATCACTATTGTGGGAACAATGCTGGCAGGGAAGGCTCCCGACAAAAAGCATCCCTATGGCTACGGACGATTGGAATACTTAAGTGCCATGATCATCTCCGTAATAGTTTTATATGCAGGTATCACTTCTCTGGTGGAGTCCGTCAAGGCAATCTTCGCCCATGAAACCCCTAATTACAGCACCATCTCTCTGATAATTATTGCTGTGGCAATAGTGGTCAAGCTTGGTCTTGCAATATTTTTTATCGGAACAGGCAAAAAGATCAGATCAGAATCCCTGATAGCTTCAGGAACCGACGCAAGGTTTGATGCCATCATATCCCTTTCAACCCTGGTGGCAGCCATAATCTTTGTGTTTACAGGACTTTCACTGGAATCCTATCTCGGTGCCATCATTTCTGTTTTTCTTTTGAAAACAGCCTTTGAAATGCTCAGGGATACCATAAGCCAGATTCTTGGTGAGAGAATAGACGGAAACATCTCTAAGGCGGTTAAGAAGACAATCCTGTCAGAGGAAGGCGTTCAGGGTGCTTACGACCTTATCTTCTATGACTACGGTCCTGACAGAGTTATGGCATCAGTGCATATTGAGATACCGGACACTTTTACCGCGGACAGGATCGATGTCATCACAAGAAATGTCCAGGAGAAGGTGTTTCTTGAGCACAATGTGACCCTGGTATCCATAGGCATTTACTCCATCAACACCAAGGATGAGAAGATTGCCAAGGTAAGAAGCGATGTATCAAAGATCATTTCTGCACATAAGGAGATCCTTCAGATGCATGGCTTTTTCATTGATTTCGAGAAAAAGAATATCAGATTTGACCTGGTGGTGGATTTCTCTCCAAACAGAAGAGAGGCATTCCAGAAGGCAATTGATGAGATAAGAGCGGCTTATCCTGATTATAACGTAATTGCCAACATGGATTCAGATTACAGTGATTAATGATATACTATTTATATATGCTCTGAATTTCAGAGCTCAAATGGAGGAGATATTAAGAAAAAAGTATGGCGGGCGGAACTTACGATACCATTAACAGGATTTTTGACACCTTTGCGGTAACCTCAAGAAGCCGATATGTCTATGTTTATGATATGACCAAGAATATAGCGAGATGGTCTCCCAACGCAGTGGATTATTTCGGACTGACCGGGGAGTACGTCTACAATGCCGCTTCGGTGTGGGAGAACAGGATTCATCCTGATGACAGGGACAAGTATACCGAGTACGTGGGTCTTGTTTATGCAGGCAAAAAAGCGGAACCGACCTTTGAGTACAGAGCCAAGAACAAGAACGGTGAATATGTGGTCTGCTCCTGCAGAGGCGTGGTGATCAAGGACTATGCGGGAAGACCTGTGTTCTATGCCTGCTCAATGATCAACAAGGGAATTGTGGACAACAACGATCCCATAACTCTTTTGCCCAACCAGTATGAGCTGCTGAACTATATGAGACAGCTCAAGAACCGCAAAAAGCCCTATGCGATCCTGATGATCAATTTCATTGACTTTGCGGATGTAAACAGACGATACGGTTATATGACCGGTAACAATATCCTTCGGGCCACGGCTGCCAAGCTTATGCAGGAGACCAAGGACCAGGGAAGGACCTACAGGGGCGAGGGAACAATACTTGCCTTTGTGACAGACATCATGTCTGTTGATGATATAAAAAAGCTCTATGGCAGGATGAGGGCCTTCACCAGGGAATCCCTTGTGGTTTCCGGCAAAAAAGTGGGAGCTGAGATCGGCGGAGGCGTTATCTTTGCTGCGGATTTTGCCATAGATGAGCACTCGATATATACCAGCGCCAAGTATGCCCTGGACTATTCCAAGAACCAGAGACACGGCAACCTTATCATTTTCCATAATGATGAGCTGGACAATAAGAGAAGCAGTATCGAACTGGTAGACACCATCAGGAACTGCGTTCTTGAGGGAATGGACGGCTTCTACCTTGAGTATCAGCCCATCAAGGCTGCCAAGGACGGAAGGCTTGTGGGCATGGAAGTATTTGTCCGCTGGAAAAAGGAGCCCTTCGGAACGGTGCCTCCTTCGGAATTTGTTCCCTGGCTTGAGCAGGATCAGACCTTTTACACTCTGGGCAACTGGATACTGGAAAAATCCCTGCTGGATGCCATAGAGATCAGAAAGAATAACAGAGATTTTTACCTCAGCGTCAACCTGGCATTCATGCAGCTTGAGAGATCTGAGTTCAGAACAACTCTGCTGGAGATACTTAGGAAAACTTCCTATCCTGCTACAGGACTGTGCCTTCAGCTGACACAGGGCTCCAGGCAGCTTGGAATGGAACATCTGAAGAGTCAGGTGGAATTCCTGAAGTCCTGCGGTCTTAAGGTGGGACTGGACGTGGCTGATTTTGCTGCCCTGGATCTCACCAGACATCTGCCCATAGATGTTATCAATCTGTCACCGGCCCTTACAGGAGGTGTGACGGATAATCTCACCAGTAAATATGTGGTGGAGTGCATGACGAGCTTTGCCCACAGACTTGGGATCAGAACCTGTTTTACAGGTATAGAAGATGAAGAATCCGCCTTGACAGCAAGGCAGTATCCCATATCTGAGGTCATGGGATATTATTACGGACGCCCCTGCAGTATAGAGGATTTCAAAAAGCAATATCTTAAGAAAGTTATTTCATAGGAGGCTGTATGAGCAGGACCTTCAAGTACATACAATATGAAGATGTACTTAAGTCTTTCAGAGAGTTTCAGAAAACGATTCTGGCTGAAAGGCCTGTTTTCATTGCGCGTCATGGAGATTACGTTCTTCAGATGGAGAGTGTGGATGACAATACTCTCGGTCTTAAGATAATCAACAACGAGAAAAACAAGATAATCCAGAGCAGGACCTATGATGTGAATAAGACCACGGATGAGCTGGTGGCCAGAGGCGTAAGGCATGCCTGCCAGAAGATGTCAGAGCTCAGCGACCAGGAAGTAAACAGAAGGCGAATGCAGGTCTGGAAGTGGTACATCATGGAGTGGCAAAAGAAAAATGCTGATAATACCAAGGAGATGCTTAACAAGGAGCTCATCTGGTCCGAGGAGGGCACTGAGCTTGAGCAGGAGATCCTGGATATCGAGACTTTCCTTCACGGGGACTACCTGAATCTGGGCAACACTCTGGGACTTATAGACAAGTATCTCAATGATGAAAAGCAGAAGGAATGGTTTAAGAAGTTTGTCATTGCCGACATCATGGAGATGACCAGTGAGGATACCAGGGACAGATCCATTGCGGAGACGGAAGAGGCCAATCGTGAGGATGGTATCAAGATTCACACCTATCAGTTTACCGTCAGTGTTGAGGCCACAGACAAGGAACACGCCAGAGCCGCATTGCTGAGTTATCTGGCGGGAGACGAACGCATAAAAGTGCAGAAATAAGCGCTAAAAAATATAAACTTTTGTTTATACTATTTTAATGATTTATTAAGCTAAAGTGACGGTTTTTCCTCTATCTTTTATGAAATTAATGTTATATAATGTTCCCATTAAATGAAAATTTATTACGAAAGCGGCCGGGTTGAGGGGCCCACAAGCACTTTCAGTAAAATCATTTAATCAAAATTTTCTTATGAGATGGAGGAATTGAATAATGAGAAGTTCCGCAAAGACTAAAAAAGGCATGAGTCATGGATGCATCGAGATTATGACTGATGCGATCAAGGCAAAGGAGCAGAACCTATCATACGGTAAGTTTAAGGCTCTTGACATGTTAGGCATTGGAAGCATGCAGGACGAAGATTACAGTTCTGAGTATCATGTTCATTCCGGAAACATAGTTCGCCGCACAGAGCAGACTGAGAAGAAGAAAGCAGTTGCTTTCGTTAAGATCAGACAGGCTTGAGGATGATGAGCTTTACAACTGAATATGCGAATAATAAAAGAGACCACTGATTTCATAGGTCTCTTTTTTGATATCTGAGTATGGTTTTACAGATGGAAAACATGCTTGTTGAGGAACTTGCCCACAACTGTGATGACAGGTCCAAGGAAAAGAGCCATCAGCAGGATTCCGATATTGGGCTTTCCTCCAAGGACAACACCTACTACGATAACAAGAAGGTCATAGGCAATACGGATCACTGCGTAAGGAACCTTTTTCAGTACCTTCTCTGATATGATCTGGGGCATGGCATCATAGGGGGACACGCCCATATTGGCATTGATGTAGAAGGATACGGATATGATAAAGAACAAAAGCGCCAGCACAAAAATCACTGCTCTTGAGGGCATATCTGTGAAATAGTGCTCCGGAATCGTCTTTTCCCATAACCATTTGAAGAAATTGGCGATGTATCCGATAAATACCATGTTTGCAATGGTGCCAAGGCCTATCTGGTTTCTTCCGAAGAGTATTACAAAAATGAACAGGACTGAGTTAAGAAGAAGCTGCCAGGTTCCGAAGAGTATGCCAAGTCTCTCGGATACGGTCCAGTTCATAAAGGTGCAGGGGTCCGTTCCCAGGTCTACCTTTATCAGAAAAGATAAGAAGAATCCCATCAGGAAAACACCTACATTCATGACAATCAGTCGCTTTTTGAAATTGGGCTGATTAAAGTAATTCTTTACATTTTGCATTAAATTGTTCATTGATACTTCCTTTTCGTTATTCTTTACTCTGCTATGTGAAGCGCATAGTAGGAGTTTTTGTAGTTTATAAGGACAGGAGCGTTCACAAAGGCCTCATCTCCCACATAGCAGCGATCGGCCTCCTTGTCAAAGGTATAGGCCCTTCCGTCCGGATCATTGTCGTTGATTATGGCAAGAGCCTGCTCCAGGGTCTCGTCGCCTTTACAAAGATGTATTTTCATATACGTTTCCTTTTTTACAGAATCATGATAAATATAAAAAACAGCAATGGATAGTATAACACTTTACTTAGAGAAGGTTAATAGTTTTTTTACATGTGTTAAGTAAAGGATTGCAATAATGTATGATACAATAATACTAGTGTAGTGTGCCTTTGCGGACTTTTATTCGTAATAGCAATAATTTATTGACGGGATATCTATGGAACAGAAGGATATAAAAGAATTACTTGAAAATGTTAAAGATGGAAAATTGTCTGTAGAGGATGCTCTTTTGCATTTGAAAAAGGAACCCTTTGAGAATCTGGGGTATGCAAGACCGGACCACCACAGAGGCCTCAGACAGGGAAGGGCAGAGGTGATCTTTGGCCAGGGCAAGACCAGGGAGCAGATTGTTGGAATAACCGAGAACCTTATAGCTCACGGCCAAAAGAGCGTTCTGATAACGAGAATGAGCAGTGAAGCCGCTGCCTATTTCAGGGAGCATAAACCTGATTGCGTTTCGGAGTTTTCCTATGACGAAATGGGAAGAGTCGGAATAGCCGGGCAGCAGATAGATTCAGTCCCAAAGGAAGGAAAGATCGTTATTGCCACCGGCGGAACCAGTGATATTCCCGTGGCGGAGGAGGCTGCCAAGACCGCCGAGATCATGGGCAATAATGTGGTAAGGCTCTATGACGTGGGAGTTGCCGGGATTCACAGGCTCTTGGATAAGATTGCCATGGAAGAGATAATGACCGCCAGGGTAATAATCGCCATAGCGGGCATGGAGGGAGCACTGGCCAGCGTCGTTGGAGGACTGGCGGACTGTCCTGTTATCGCGGTTCCCACCAGTGTTGGATATGGAGCGTCCTTCGGCGGGCTTTCAGCCCTTTTATCAATGCTTAACTCCTGCGCCAGCGGAGTCAGCGTTGTCAATATCGATAACGGATTTGGGGCCGGTTACCTGGCCGGAATGATAAATCAAAAATAAGTTTGGGGAGTTTTTCAAAAATGGAGGTTTTACAGATCAGTATTTCAGGCATCATAAGCGGATTTCTTCTGGGACTGCTTATAGGATGCGCATTGGCGGCAGCCTGCTACACGGAGAAGTTTTTAGGTATTATCTTTAAGCCCGTGGAACTTGTTTTGGGGAAGTTTCCGGAGATAACACTGATACTTCCGGTGCTGTTTCATGATAACCCGGAAATTATCTTCTATGTTTGCACCATTGCCACCGCTGGATTTTTCTACGGAAAAATATATAAGGCCCTGGCAGGCACAGATGACAAGCTTCTTGAGATGGCACATATTTTCAGGATGCCCACAGACAGGAAGATCCAGTACATCTTTTTGCCGCAGATCCTGGGAGAACTTAAGGTTTCAGCCCTTATAGGAATTGTCAGGTGCTTCGTGATCGGCATTGCGGCCGGTGTCATCTGTAACATTTTATCTTGAAAAAAGCAGATTAAGTTGGGAGAGGACTAAAGGTGATAATTGAGGTTAAGGAGGTATCCAAATCCTACGGAGACAAGAAGGTTTTGGATAATTTCAGCTTACATATAGAATCAGAGCATACATATATAATTACAGGCCCCTCCGGAACAGGCAAAACAACGCTTCTTAGGCTGGTACTGGGGCTGGAAAAGCCTGATAAGGGCAAGGTCGGACTTCTTGGGGATTACAAGTATCCCTATATAGTCTCGGGCACTGTTTTCCAGGAAGACAGACTCATCGAGAATCTGGACGCCGTTACCAACTGCACCCTGGTCAGCAAGAAGATCTTCAGGGAGACGGTAACGGAGGAGCTTCTGAAGCTCCTTTCCGAGGAGGACATCAGAAAGCCTGTCAGTGAACTGGATGATGGGAAAAGACGTCTGGTGGCCATTGCCAGAGCCTGTTGTATTCCCAATGATGTTTTGATAATGGATGAGCCCTTTTTGGGACTGGATGAAAAGACCAGAGAAAAGGCCATCAGGTTTGTAAGAGACAAGCAGGGCTCGGGGCCCCTTGTAATAGCTACATCTTACACTGAGGGACTGGAGTTTGGCAGAATTATAGAGTTAGAGGGAGATTTTTATGGTAACAAATGATGAAAGCATGAACCGGTTTAAACACAACATTATGGAGCAGGTATGCCGCCTGGAGTGGGAGGGAAACAACGATCCGGAGCATATCGAGCAGCTTATTATGGACATTATTCCCGGTCCTAAGCCTACTTACAGATGCTGTGTATATAAGGAAAGGGAGATTGTAAGACAGAGGATCAGGCTTGCCATGGCCAAGAATCCTTCCTATAATCCGGATTCCAACAATATAGTACAGGTAATAGACCCTGCCTGCGATGAGTGTCCCATCGCGGCTTATTCCGTGACGGACAACTGCAGATTCTGCATGGGCAAGGCCTGCCTTAATTCCTGTAAATTCGGGGCCATCAGCCCCGGTGATACCCATATGCACATCGACCCTGCCAAGTGCAAGGAGTGCGGTATGTGTGCCAATGCCTGTCCTTACAATGCCATCGTGCATCTGGAGAGACCCTGCAAAAAGGCCTGTCCTGTAGGGGCCATCACCTATGATGAGTATGGCTATTGCAAGATAGATGAAGATAAATGTATCCAGTGCGGTCACTGCATTCACAGCTGTCCTTTCGCAGCCATCGGAAGCAAGACCTTCCTGGTGGATATCATCAAGGATATCAAGGCAGGAAAAGAGGTTATAGCCATGTGCGCTCCCGCCACCGAGGGTCAGTTCGGTGATGATATTTCCATGGCCTCCATTAAGGAGGGCTTAAAGAGACTGGGCTTTGCCGATATGGTGGAGGTAGGTCTTGGCGGAGATATGACTGCGGCTTATGAGTCCGCAGAGTGGGCAGAGGCCTACAGAGAGGGACGTAAGATGACCACCTCCTGTTGTCCCGCTTTTATCAATATGTTAAAAAAGCACTTCCCGGATCAGTACAGGGATAACATGTCTACAACAGTTTCTCCCATGTGTGCTATTTCCAGATACCTTAAGGCTACCAGGCCCGGATGTATCACTGTTTTCATCGGTCCCTGCATTGCCAAGAAATCCGAGGCTCAGGACAAGACTGTTTCCGGAAATGCTGATTATGTAGTTACCTATGGAGAACTCAGGGCTCTTATGAGATCCAAGGATGTTAAGTTTGGGCCTGTTTCCAATGAATATCAGGAATCCTCCATCTGGGGTAAGAGATTTGCCACCAGCGGTGGAGTGGCTGATGCTGTTATTGAGTGCATGAAGGAAAGAGGAGAAGATACCTCAGGACTTAAGCTGCATCGCGCCGCCGGAGGAAATGAGTGTAAGAAGGCTCTTACTCTTTTGAAGGTTGGAAAACTTCCTGAGGACTTCATAGAAGGAATGGTATGTCCCGGAGGCTGCGTTGGCGGACCTTCCAGACACAGACATATCACCGAGATCAACAAGGCAAGAGAGAACCTGTTATCTAAAGCGGATGACAGGAAGGTTCTGGAGAATTTAAAGAACTATCCTATGGACAAATTCTCCATGCACAGAGATGGACGATTGTAATTTTTGTTGATACTTTTGCTTTCGTCTTATGAGGCGCAGGTTTATGAAGAAAAGTAAAAATGAGATTGTTCGTGCTATATTCGGTACGTCAGATGATCCAAAGAAGATTGCGGTTAACTGTGTAATGGTCATTTCAACCGCTCTTTGGTCTATTGCCTACGGCTTTTTGATAATAAAGCTTTCTCCTTATCATAATATTTTTACAGGTTTGTTTTACGTACTGAAATATGTTCCGTTTATCCTGACGGCTGCCTTTGGAGGGGCAGTCCCGGGACTAATGGCTGTTCTTATTGTCTTTCTCCAGAAAACTGTGGTTCAGAGCAGTTTCTCTTATCTGACCTTTGCTTATCTTTTGGTGGTTATGGTCATAGAAGCTATGGCCAAGAAAGGATTCTTCAGAAAGTGGCAGACAACCATTCTGGCCGCTGTTATTCAGATGCTTGTTGCCGGAGTATTCTGGGGCGTTATATTGTGGCTCCTTTCCGGCAAACCCCTTTCTTCAATTGATTTCTTTGTTCTTGCCCAATGTTTCCTTAATGAGCTTCCTGACAGCTTCATTTCATGCTTCATTGTTTATTTTGTCTATAAAAAAATTCCGGTGGAAAGGAAGAGACTTATTAACAATGGTAAGTATTACATTGATCCGGAGCTTTTGACGGAAGAAGAAAGATATGAGGTGGGCAACAAGTCAAAGATCGGCAAAGTTATCCTGGGGATAGTTGTTTTTGAAGCTATTGTACTTGGAATTTCTACAGAGGTTGCTTCCAATACTCTGGTTCCAAGCATGAAGATTATCTATGCAGACAGTGAGCAGCCCGGTCCTGACGCTGAGTTCCCTGGGCAGAACAATGAGGACTACAGCCATGTTACCAATGCCGGTATCCTTGAGAGCCGGGTAAGCTTCAGGCTTGCCGCAGAGGCCAGGGATACAGTGGAAGCACAGAAGAATTATGCTCTGGAGGTGGGCTTTAGAAACATTCAGTTCAGCGTAAAGCTTGCAATGCTTATTTCCATTATTGTTATTCCGCTGGCTGCATTTGTGAACAGATATGCCCAAAGAAGAATTGCCGACCCCATCAGATCCCTTTCCAAGGCTGTATCAAGTATTTATAATTCCAGCGACCAGAAGATAAATACCAGTGTCAATGAACTTCACAATCTGGAGATCGATACAGATGATGAGATTGAGGATCTGTATCACTCAGTGGATCTTACCTTCTACAAGCTGGTGGAATATATCGAACTGGTTAAGTCCAGGCAGACCATTGAGGATCAGCTGATTTTGGAGAAGGCCGCAAATGAAGCCAAGTCCAGATTTCTTTCGAATATTTCCCATGAAATCAGAACTCCCATCAATGCGGTTCTTGGTTTTGATGAGATGATCCTTCGCCAGTCCAATGACCCGGAGGTCATCAGGTATGCCACAGATATCCAGAACTCAGGAAAAACTCTTTTGACCCTGATCAATGATATCCTTGATTTCTCTAAGATCGAAGCTGGTAAGATGGAGATAATCCCGGTGGAATATGAACTGGGCTCAGTTATCAATGATCTTGTAAATATGGCAAAGGTCAGGGCTGCAAGCAAGCAGCTTGAGTTTAAGGTGAACGTATCCGAGAGCATTCCTCATATTCTTTTCGGTGATGAGGTTCGTATAAGGCAGTGTGTTACCAACATCATAACCAACGCCATCAAGTACACGGAAAAAGGCAGTGTTACGCTGGATGTTGAATATGAGGATATAGAAACGGATAACCTTGATGAGAGTGATGAGGACAGAATCCTTCTTAAGATAAGGGTTACCGATACCGGAATCGGAATTAAGGAAGAGGATATAGACAAGCTCTCCACAGCTTTTGAGAGAATTGATGAAAAGAGAAACAGGACCATCGAAGGAACTGGCCTTGGCATAAATATCGTAAACAGCCTTCTTTCCATGATGGAATCAAAGCTGGATGTTAAGAGTGTCTACGGAGAGGGAAGCTGTTTTTCCTTTGAGGTTGTACAGAATGTTATAGACAGGGATCCTATAGGCGACTTTAGCAGCGCATACAGAGACAGCGTGGGCAAAACAGACAGGTACAAAGCTTCGTTCCATGCTCCTGATGCAAAGATCCTGGTTGTTGATGACACCAAGACCAATCTGACGGTTATAGAGGGACTTCTTAAACAGACCCAGCTCCAGGTGGATACCGCCACCAGCGGAAGACAGGCCCTTGAAATGGTAAAAGAGAATGTCTATGACATTATCTTCCTTGACCACAGAATGCCTGAGATGGATGGAATCCAGACTTTCCACGCCATGGAAGAGATGTCGGATAACCAAAGTAAGGGCAAGCCTATCATTGCTCTTACGGCCAATGCCATATCGGGATCCAGAGAGATGTACCTTCAGGAGGGCTTTACCGGTTATATGTCCAAGCCTGTTGATCCCGGCAAACTGGAAGAGATGATCATGTCTTATCTTCCTGAGGATAAGATATCCAAACCCGGAGATCCTGATTTTGTACAGGATGAAGAGGCCAATGCAAAAGAAGATGAGGCCATGCAGGAGCTCCTTAAGATAAACGGAATAGACGTTCAGGCAGCTATTTCCAGGTGTGGTTCCGCCACGGCAGCAATAGATGTTATGAATGACTTCATGCTTGCCATTGAAGACAGGGCCAACAATATCGAGCGGTACAAGAATGATGAGGATATAGCCAATTATACGATCTATGTACATGGTCTTAAGAGTTCTGCAAGAGCCATCGGTGCCACATCACTTTCAGAGAAGGCTGAGTATCTGGAAAAATGCGGAAACAAATATGATGTGGATGAGATAGATGCACTCACCGGAGAGCTTCTGGAACTTTACAGAAGCTATCTCACCAAACTGGCGCCTCTGTTTGAGAGAGAGGACGACGACAGAGAACTCATAGATGAAGGGGAACTGGAAGGTGCGTTTGCATCCATTAAAGAATTTGTTGAAGGATCCTATTTTGACAGTGCGGACGATATCATGAAGATGCTGGAAGAATACAGGATTCCCGAGACATCACAGGCCAAATATAAGGAAGTAAAAAGACTTCTTGCAGCGGTTGACAGAGACGGACTTTTAAATATACTTTAATAGTAGTGTCGAATGACGGAAGGGCAATAATATGGATAAGCGCGTTTTACTCATTGGTAATGGCAAAAGCTTTATGGTAAATGCAATTGTTAGAGGCCTTGAGAAGGAGAACTATGTTGTGGACAGCATTGGCTCCGATCCTGAAACCATCAAGACGCTGGAAAACAAGCCTAAGATATATATTCTCTATCTTGGAGATATGACCAAGGATGACTCCAAGCTGTTTGCATATCTTAATGAGGCTATTGATGCGGAGAGGTTCATGCTTTACCTTATTGGTAATAAGGAAGAACTGACTCTGGCCCTTTCTTTTATTTCCAAGGAGAAGGTTCAGGAAACTTATTTGCGCCCTCTTGATGTCAAGCTCCTGGCAGAGCACCTGGATGCGGTTCTGGAGTACAGCTCTGTTGATGAAACTCTTCGAAAGAAGATTCTTATTGTTGATGATGACGGAGCCATGCTCAGAATGATGAGAACCTGGCTCTCCGTAAAATATCATGTATATATGGCAAGCTCCGGCAAGATTGCGCTTTCTTTCCTGGCTCAGAATGATGTGGATCTCATCCTTCTTGATTATGAGATGCCCGTCATGAGCGGCCCCGATGTTCTCAGGGAGATCAGAAATACTGAGAGGATCAAGGATATGCCTGTTATTTTCCTTACAGCCAAGGATGACAAGGAAAGCGTTATGAAGGTTGTGAGTCTTAAGCCTGAGAAATATCTGCTCAAATCAATGCCCAAGGAGAAACTCACCGGGGCCATTGACGACTTCTTTGTTACTCACTCAAGTAGAAAGCTATAACATAAAAGTTTTGGAATAAGTTTTGGGGAAGGGGAAAAATATGATTTCCAAATTGATCGATAAGATTCAGAAGACGGGTGCACCCATCGTGGTGGGCCTTGATCCCAAGCTGGACTTTGTTCCGGAGGGAATCAAAAAGAGATGTTTTGAACAGTTCGGTGAGACACCTGAGGGAGCAGCAGAGGCTTTCTGGGAATTCAACAAGGAGATCATCGACAACATCTATGACGTAGTGCCGGCAGTGAAGCCTCAGATCGCAATGTATGAGGAGCTTGGAATTCCGGGACTTATCACATTTAAGAGAACGGTTGATTACTGCAAAGAGAAGGGACTTCTCGTAATCGGCGATATAAAGAGAGGCGACATCGGCTCAACTTCAGAGGCGTATGCTGTCGGACACCTTGGAGGCGTTAAGATCGGCGACAAGGTATTTAAGGGATTTGACGAGGATTTTGCCACAGTCAACCCTTATTTGGGTTCCGATGGTGTAAGGCCTTTTATTTCTGTTTGCAACAAGGAGGATAAGGGAATTTTCGTTCTTGTTAAGACCTCCAATCCCTCCAGTGGAGAGTTCCAGGACAGACTCATTGACGGAAGACCTCTTTACGAACTGGTTGGTGAGCAGGTAGAGAAGTGGGGCGCTGATTCCATGGATGGTGCATACAGCAATGTGGGCGCTGTTGTGGGCGCAACCTATCCTGAGATGGGCAGGATTCTCAGAGAGATCATGCCTCATGCCTATATCCTTGTTCCCGGATACGGAGCCCAGGGCGGCAAGGGCAAGGATCTGGTTCATTTCTTTAATAAGGATGGCCTGGGAGCCATAGTCAATTCTTCAAGAGGCATCATCGCAGCCTGGAAGAGCGACAGCTACCAGCAGTTTAATGACGGTAAAGTGGGAGAGGCAGCAAGAGCGGCAGTCTTTGACATGAAGAAGGATATTGCCGATGCGCTTTCTTCTAAATAATAATTATATTTTCATATGAAGGAGTTTGAGGGTTATGGAGAGATACAAGGAAGAGTTTATTGAGTTTATGGTGGACAGCAATGTGCTGAAGTTCGGAGAGTTCACACTTAAGAGCGGAAGAAAATCACCGTTTTTCATGAATGCAGGCGCATATGTTACAGGATCACAGCTTCGCAAGCTGGGTGAGTACTATGCAAGAGCTATTCATGATACCTTCGGCCTTGAGTTTGATGTCCTTTTCGGACCTGCCTATAAGGGAATTCCGCTGGCTGTTATCACTGCTGTAGCTATCAGCGAGTTATACGGAAGAGAGATCAGATACTGCTCCAACAGAAAAGAGATCAAGGACCACGGCGACAAGGGAATCCTTTTGGGCTCCAAGCTCCGTGACGGAGACAGAGTTCTCATCATCGAGGATGTTACCACCTCCGGCAAGTCCATTGAGGAGACAGTTCCTATTATCCAGGAGCAGGCTGACTGCGATATCGTTGGTCTTATGGTTTCTCTCAACAGACAGGAGAAGGGCCTTGAGAGCGATATGAGTGCCCTCGATGAGATCAAGGAGAGATACGGTTTCAGTGCCAGCGCCATCGTAACCATGGATGATGTTGTGAGCTATCTGTACAACAGACCTATCGACGGAGAGGTACTTCTCGGCAAGGATATCAAGAAGGCTATTGACGAATATTACGCTGAATACGGCGCAAAATAATTTTTTATAAGGAGGTTTCAATTATGGACGAGCATACCTATAAGGTTCTGGGAGGAACAGGGGCACTTAATATTGCCTTTGGAGTTATTTCTATAATCGCGGGAGTGGCTGCAGGAGTCCTTCTTATAATCAGTGGGGCCAAGCTTCTTGGAAGTCGCAAGAAAATGATAATCTGATGAAAGATAGAAAAACAAAACTTAAGTTAAAACTAAAGAGAAAATTTGAACCTGTAATGGACAAGTACATGTTCACCGATAACAGACACCCGGAGAGAGGCATCATGTCTACTATCCTCGGTGTCATATCGGTGGCTGCACTTGGAACCTCCGTCTTTCTGACTTTTAAGGCAGGAGGCGAGGCTTCTGTAAAATATGCCGCAGCGGCTTTTGTTGCGGCCATTTTTTCTGTTTCGGGATTAATTCTCGGAATAAAGTCAAGATTTGAACGTGATATCTTTAAACTTTTTCCGAATCTGGGGATAGCCCTTAATCTGCTGGCTATCATATTTATTGTTTTTATCCTGATTTTGGGGCTGCGATAAAAACATATTTCTGTGCAAAATAAACATGGCACAATATCTTGTGGTATGATATGATACGTAAGACGAAATAGTGTTTTTTTGTTTAGGAGGAGTGAAATGGCAAAAGTTGGAATAGTAATGGGCAGTGATTCAGATATGCCCGTTATGGCTAAAGCGGCGGAGATTCTTGATCAGTTCGGCATTTCTTATGAGATGAGGATTATTTCAGCTCACAGAGAACCCGAAGAGTTTTTTGAATTCGCCAACACAGCGGAGGAGAAAGGCTTTAAGGTTATCATCGCAGGAGCCGGAATGGCGGCTCATCTTCCCGGTATGTGTGCAGCCATCTTCCCTATGCCGGTTATCGGTATTCCGATGCACACCACATCCCTTGGCGGACGTGATTCACTCTATAGCATAGTACAGATGCCTTCGGGCATACCCGTTGCCACCGTTGCGATCAATGGCGGCGCCAATGCGGGAATTCTGGCAGCCAAGATCCTGGCTACAGGAGATCAGGAGCTTCTCGACAAGCTCAAAGCATATAAGGCTTCTTTGAAGGACAGCGTAGTGGCCAAAGACGCCAGATTACAGGAAGTAGGATACAAGAACTATTGATAAAATCAGCCTGCTTCATGTAAGGCTGTTATATAGAAAAGGAGTAAATATGGCACTGGATTACAAGAAGGCCGGCGTAGATATTGAGGCCGGATACAAGTCTGTTGAACTGATGAAGGAATATGTTAAGGGAACCATGAGACCGGAGGTTTTAGGTGGCCTCGGCGGATTCTCTGGAGCTTTCTCCTTAAAAGACATTAAGAACATGGAGGATCCCGTCCTTTTATCCGGAACTGACGGCGTCGGTACCAAGATAAAGCTTGCGTTCCTTCTTGATAAGCACGATACTATCGGCATTGATGCGGTTGCCATGTGTGTTAATGACGTTGCCTGTGCAGGCGGCGAACCGCTTTTCTTCCTTGATTATATTGCCTGCGGCAAGAACATTCCTGAGAAGATAGCAGCTATCGTTAAGGGTGTTGCTGAGGGCTGCAAGCAGTCTGATGCTGCACTTATCGGCGGTGAGACAGCTGAGCATCCCGGACTTATGCCTGAGGATGAGTATGATGTGGCAGGTTTCGCTGTTGGTGTTGTGGACCGCAAGGATATGATAGACGGCAGCACCATCAAGGCAGGAGATGTTCTTATCGGTGTTGCATCCAGCGGTGTTCACAGTAACGGCTTTTCACTGGTTCGTAAGGTTTTCGATATGACCAAGGAGAACCTTGAGACCTATGTGGATGAGCTTGGAGCTACTTTGGGAGAGACACTTCTTACTCCTACAAGAATTTATGTAAAGATGATGAAATCCATCAAGAATGCGGGAATCAGGGTTAAGGGCTGCAGCCATATCACCGGCGGCGGTTTCTATGAGAATATTCCCAGAATGCTTCCTGATGGAATCAAGGCTGTTGTTAAGAAGGACAGCTATGATATACCTCCGATCTTCACACTTATGCAGAAGAAGGGTGAGATCGAGGACCAGATGATGTACAACACCTTTAATATGGGTCTTGGAATGGTCATCGCAGTTGACCCCGCCGATGCGGATGCGACACTTAAGGCTATTGAGGCTTCCGGTGAGAAGGCATGGATTGTCGGAAATGCCGAGGCAGGAGAGAAAGGTGTAGAACTGGTATGAAGATCGCAGTAATGGTATCCGGCGGAGGAACAAATCTGCAGGCAATCATAGACAGTATAGCTGACGGCAGGATTACCAATACGGAGATCTGCCTTGTTTACAGTAACAATCCGGGAGTCTATGCCATTGAGAGGGCCAAGAAGGCCGGAATTCCCTATGTGGTCAAGAGTCCCAAGGAATTTGCAGACAGAAGTGAATTTAACGATGCACTTTTGAAGATACTTACAGATGCAGCGCCTGATCTCATTGTTCTTGCGGGCTGTCTTGTGGTTATTCCACAGCAGGTGGTCAAGGCTTTCGAGGGCAGGATCATCAATATTCATCCGTCACTGATACCAGCCTTTTGCGGAACAGGCTACTATGGACTTAAGGTTCATGAGAAGGTTCTTGAAAGGGGAGCAAGGGTGTCCGGTGCCACAGTTCATTTTGTGGATGAGGGAACGGATACCGGCCCGATCATTTTACAGAAGCCTGTAATGATCAGGCAGGATGATACTCCGGAGGTTTTACAGAGGAGAATCATGGAACAGGCTGAGTGGAAGATTCTTCCCATGGCCATTGACCTTATAGCCAATAATAAGGTTACTGTTAAGGATCATCATGTTATAATAGAAGGCTATGATCCTGATACATTAGTATGATTTGAGGAGAGGGTATTTAGATGAAAGTTTTGATTGTTGGAGGAGGCGGAAGGGAGCACGCCATCGCTGAGGCTGTATCCAGAAGCAGCCAGGTTGACAAGATTTATTGTGCCCCCGGTAACGGAGGAATTGCTGAGCTGGCGGAATGTGTTCCGATCACTCCCATGGAGTTTGATAAGCTTGTTGCTTTCGCAAAGGAAAAAGAGATCGATCTTACAGTTATAGGAATGGACGATCCGCTGGTGGGCGGAATTGTAGATGCTTTTGAAGCAGAGGGTCTGAGGGTTTTCGGTCCCCGTAAGAACGCAGCCATTCTTGAGGGAAGTAAGGCTTTTTCCAAGGATCTTATGAAGAAGTACAACATTCCTACCGCTGCCTATGAGAACTTCGACAATGCAGAGGATGCCCTCAGATATTTAGAGACTGCCAAATTCCCTATAGTGCTTAAGGCTGACGGCCTTGCTCTTGGTAAGGGAGTGCTTATCTGCCAGGATCTTGAGGAGGCTAAGGCCGGAGTCAAGGAGATCATGCAGGATAAGAAATTCGGAGATGCCGGCAATCACATGGTAATCGAAGAATTCATGACAGGCCGCGAGGTTTCTGTTTTATCATTTGTTGACGGTAAGACCTACAAGCTTATGTCTTCAGCTCAGGACCACAAGAGAGCAGGAGACGGGGATACAGGTCTTAATACCGGAGGAATGGGGAATTTTTCACCCAGCCCCTTCTATACAGAGGAAGTTGACAAGTTCTGCCGCGAGAATATCTATGGCAGGACCGTAGAGGCTATGGCGAAGGAAGGCAGAGAGTTTAAGGGAGTTATCTTCTTTGGACTTATGCTTACACCGGAGGGACCCAAGGTCCTTGAGTACAATGCCAGATTCGGAGATCCCGAGGCACAGGTTGTACTTCCCAGACTTAAGACCGATATTATCGATGTTTTCAATGCCTGCATAGACGGCAAGCTTGCTGAGACCGATCTTGAATTTGAGGATAAGGCAGCTGTCTGCGTAGTACTTGCCAGCGAGGGTTACCCTGTCAGCTACGAGAAGGGCAAGCTCATCAAGGGCTTGGAGAACTTCAAGGGCAAGGACGGTTATTATTGTTTCCATGCAGGAACCAAGGCTACCGCTGAGGGGATAGTTACAAACGGCGGAAGAGTTCTTGGAATTACAGCCAAGGGAGATACACTTGCAGAGGCTAGAGCCAAAGCTTACGAGGCCACAGAATGGGTAAGCTTTGATAATAAATATATGCGTCACGATATTGGAAAGGCTATCGATGAGGCGAAGGAGGTAAAATGATTAAAAAGTTGGGAAAGAAGATAGTTACTTTTGCGCTTTCACTTACTGTTGCAGCTACAGTTTTCGTAGGAGCATCAGTCAGCGTATTTGCTTACACACAGACTACCGGAAAGGTAACATCAGACAACGTTAAGGTAAGATCATCTGCAAGCACCACAGCTTCTCAGGTTTCAAGCCTTAAGAAGGGAGATAACGTTGATATCGTTGATGAGTCAACAGATGCTTCCGGATATGTATGGTACAAGATTTTCGTTAACAAGAGCGAATACGGATATGTAAGAAGCGATCTTGTTACAAAGTCCGGAGATTCAGCACCTAAGACAGCTACATCAACCGGATCAAACACTCAGACAGAGAACAAGTCTCAGGCCCAGGATCTTCCTGCTACAACTGTTACAGCTACCGAGCAGAGAACCGCATCAGTTACATCTGAGAGCGTTAATGTAAGAGGCGGCGCCGGAACAGGTTATGATTCAGTTGGCAAGGTTACTAAGGGTGAGACAGTAACAATCACAGGCGAAGCTACCGACAAGGACGGCAAGACCTGGTATCAGGTGACCTTCGGATCAAACGGCAAGACAGGCTTCGTGAGAAGCGATCTCGTTGCTGTATCAGAGGCAGCTCCCGCTGAGGGCGGAGAGGCAGCTCCTGCAGAAGGCGGCGAAGGTGAGAATACAGAGGCAGCCGAGGGCGGCGAGACCGAAGGCGGTGAGACAGAGCAGCCTGCCGCTACAGCTTCAGATGTTGGAGACGGCACATATTCACTTGTTTACACAGCAGACGAAGAGGGAACCAATACCTGGTATCTCTATGACAACGTTGAGGGCTACAGAGTTAAGGTTAAAAAGCTCATTGAGGCAGCTCAGAGCACAGAGGCCGTTAACAAGCTTGTTTCAACCAATAAGAAATATAAGACAATTGTTGTGATCCTTGCTCTTGTTGCTGCAGCTCTTGCAGTAGCAGTAGTACTTCTTCTTCTCAAGCTCAGAGACGCTATGTACTATGAGGACGAAGAAGAGGAGGAGTTCGACCAGTACGACACAAGAAAGAGACCTTCAAGGGAGCAGGAGCCTGAAGAGGAGAGACCTGCCAGAAGAAGAGAAAGAACAGTAAGACCTGAAGAAGATGAGTCCTTTGCTTCCTCAAGAGTTGCCGAGAGAAGAGCAGCAAAAGAAGAACGTGAAGACAGACCTGCAAGAAGACAGGCTTCAGAGGGTGGTTCCTTCAGAAGAAACAGCGAAGAGAGAACCGTAAGACCTGAAAGAAATCCTGAGGATCGTCCTTCAAGAAGAGCTCCCGAACCTGAGAGACCTTCAAGAAACGCAGCACCCAAGAGAAAGACAAGAAACTTCATCGGTGATGATGACGATTTCGAGTTTGAGTTCCTTGATCTTGATGATGACAAATAATTTGCATATCAGATAGTTTATCTTAGCCCGGAGTGAGCAAAAGCAGCCATTCCGGGCTTTTTCTGTGGGGCTTTAAAATTTTTGTCATATCTGTTATACTAAACATATCACAATCGTTATTTTATTGCGACGGAAGGTGACACTATGATAATAGAAATTGATTTTAACAGTGATGAAGCGATATACGTGCAGCTCTGTAATCAGATAATACTTGGTATTGCGACTTCACAGTTTCACGAGGGGGAACAGCTTCCCAGTGTCAGGCAGCTGGCTGAGACCATCGGTATCAACATGCATACTGTCAACAAGGCCTATTCGATCCTTCAGCAGGACGGATTTGTCAAGATTGACAGGAGGCGGGGAGCCATTATAGCTATTGATATCAACAAGCTCAAGGCTTTGGCCGAGGCCAAACAGGAACTGGCAGTGGTGCTGGCCCGGGCTATCTGCAAGGGGATAGGCAGAGACGAAATTCACAGCCTTGTGGATCAGCTATATGACAATTTTATTGAAAAGATTCAGTGAAGAAAGGATGGCGATATATGGATTCCAAGTTTACAGTAATGGCCGCAGATGCTCTCAGACTTGCCAAGAAAACAGCAAGAAGCCTTAAGCTCAATTATGTGGGCACAGAGCATATTTTGATGGGCCTTATTCTGGAGGACGGAAGTGTGGCTTCCAGAATACTTATCGATAACGGAATAGACGAGAATCGCATGATGGATATGATAAGGGACCTTATCGTTCCGGACAGCAGCGTCAGAACACTTGACAAGGACGGTTTTTCACCCAGAGCCGAGAAGGTTCTTGAGGAAGCCCACAGAATGGCTGAGAGATTCCATGCGGACAAGACCGGCACGGAGCATATTCTTCTTGCCCTTATCAAGGAGGGAGAGAATGTTGCCGTAAGGCTTATCAGCACATTGAATGTACCGGCTCAGAAGATTTATGCCGAGACCCTGGCAGCAATGGGAGAGGATCCCAACCTGGTCAAGGAGGATCTTGGCAGAAAGGCAGCTCCCAAGGCAGGCAAGAAGGCATCTATCCTTGCCCAGTACAGCAGAGATATGACTGCCCTGGCATCAGAGAACAAGCTTGATCCTGTTATCGGAAGAGAGAGGGAGATCAAGAGAGTTATACAGATCCTTAGCAGAAGGACCAAGAATAATCCCTGCCTTATCGGCGAACCCGGTGTAGGCAAGACTGCGGTAGTAGAGGGCCTTGCCCAGAGAATAGCTGCAGGCAACGTACCTCTTACAGTTCAGAACAAGAGACTTATGACTCTTGATCTTTCAGGCATGATCGCAGGCTCCAAGTACAGAGGAGAATTTGAGGAGAGGATCAAGAAGGTCATCAAGGAGGTTGCTGAGGACGGCAACATCATCCTTTTTGTGGATGAGATGCATACCCTTATCGGCGCCGGCGGTGCTGAGGGTGCTATTGATGCCTCCAATATCCTTAAGCCCTCACTGGCAAGAGGCGAGATCCAGATGATCGGTGCCACCACCATCACTGAGTACAGAAAATATGTGGAGAAGGATGCTGCCCTGGAGAGAAGATTCCAGCCTGTCAACGTGGATGAACCCACCAAGGAAGAGGCTACGGATATCTTAAGGGGAATCGTAGGTAAATACGAGGAGCACCACAAGGTAACCGTTACCCCTGAGGCAATCAAGGCCGCAGTGGATCTCTCCGAGAGATATATCAATGACAGAAATCTTCCGGATAAAGCCATTGACCTTATAGATGAGGCTGCTTCCGCAGTCAGACTTCGCACCATGGGCGTTTCACCCAAGATCAGGGAGATTGAGGACAAGATTGCTTCTCTGGATGCGGAGATCGAGAGTGCACTCAAGGCCGGCGACTTCAAGAAGGCCGGTGAGCTCAACAAGGAGCAGAGTACCCTTATGGGCAAGCTCACAAGAGCCAAGGCTGCAGATAAGAAGAAACAGCAGTCCATGGGCTTTGTGGTCAATGAAAATGATATCGCCGAGGTTGTGGCTGAATGGACCAGGATCCCGGTTAAGAAGATTGCAGAGAAGGAGTCAGAGAAGCTCCTTAAGCTGGAGTCAGTACTTCATAAGAGAGTTATCGGACAGGAGGATGCTGTCAAGGCAGTATCCAAGGCCATCAGAAGAGGCCGTGTGGGTCTTCAGGATCCCAACAGGCCCATCGGCTCGTTCCTTTTCCTGGGACCTACAGGTGTAGGTAAGACAGAGCTTTCCAAGGCTCTTGCGGAGGCTATGTTCGGTGATGAGAATGCTCTTATCAGAGTTGATATGTCCGAGTACATGGAAGGCCATTCGGTTTCCAAGATGATCGGATCACCTCCGGGATATGTTGGATATGATGAGGGCGGTCAGCTTTCCGAGAAGGTAAGAAGACACCCCTATTCCGTAATCCTTTTTGATGAAATAGAGAAGGCACATCCCGATATCTTTAACGTGCTCCTGCAGGTTCTGGATGACGGACACATTACTGATGCCAAGGGCAGAAAGGTCAGCTTCAAAAATACTATTCTTATCATGACTTCCAACGTGGGAGCCCAGAGAATTGTGGATCCCAAGAAGCTTGGCTTTGGCGCCGGTAATGATGCCAAGAAGGACTACGAGGATATGAAGTCCGGAGTTATGGACGAGGTCAAGAAGCTCTTTAAGCCTGAGTTCATCAACCGTATAGATGAGATCATGGTATTCCATACCCTCAACGAGAAGGAGATGATGGATATCGTAACTCTTCTTTCCCAGAATCTGGCCAAGAGATGCAAGACCCAGATGGACATCAACCTCACCATTTCGCCTGCGGTCAAGAAGTTCCTTGTTACCAAGCACTCAGATGCCAAAATGGGCGCAAGACCTCTTAAGAGAGCTATTCAGTCCACTATTGAGGATGCCATGGCAGAGGAACTGTTAAAGGGTAATATCAAGGCAGGAATGGACGTTACCGTAGCTCTTAAGGATGACAAGATCACTTTTGTGGGTAAGGACGGCAAGGCCGCCTCCGTGAAAAAAGTTTCTGTCAAGACTACCAAAGCCTCAGGCAGATCCAAGGTGAAGAGCACCGTAAACACCAAGAAACCGGCTTCAAAAAATAAGAAAAAATTAATTTGATAATGGACTGTCATGAATTATAATGATAGTATCATTTAGCAGAACTTATTCATATTTTTTAGGAGGGTCATTATGGCTGTCGTAGAACAGTTGATAAGAGCTGAGCAGGACGGAAGCATCAGCTTCGGCAATTACAAGCTTCCTGAGAAGAAAAAGCTTGAAAACTTTGAGCATAACGGGGATATACTCAAGGTTAAGACATTCAAGGACATCACCAAGCTTGAATGCAATGAAAACTTCATATATGAGTCTGTACCGGGAACAGCGGTTACAGGATTTAAAGAAACAGATAACGGTGTTGAGTTCTCAGTAGAAGGAGAGAATGATGCACAGATAACACTGGGACTTCTGGAAAGTACAGAGTACAGCGTATATGTAAACGGAAACAGCATCGGCAAGATGACAACCAATCTCGGAGGCAAGCTCAATCTTAGCGTAGAGCTCTCCGGAGAAGGGGCTGTATCTGTAAAGGTTGAGAAATAAACTGTGATCATAGGGAGCTTTTCGATTCAGTCGGAAAGCTCCTTATTTAAGAGAAAGTAAAAGTTTTTGTTTGGGAGAAATATATGGCAGTTAAAATGAAAACGGTATTCTTTTGCCAGGAGTGCGGCTACGAGTCCTCCAAATGGATGGGCCAGTGCCCGGGCTGCAAACAGTGGAATACCATGGTGGAAGAGACCGTTAAGCCTGCAGCCAAGGCTGCAAAGGGAATAAGCGCTTCTCAGAGTGAGGGCAAGTTTGTAAAGCCCATGACCCTTAAAGAGATCGTCATGGAGGATGAGGACAGGGCTGATACCCATATTGGGGAGCTCAACAGAGTCCTTGGAGGCGGCCTTGTGAGAGGTTCTCTTATTCTGGTGGGAGGAGATCCCGGTATCGGTAAGTCCACACTGCTTCTTCAGGTGGCGGGCTTTTTATCAGGGGACAAAAAAGAAGTTCTTTATATCTCAGGTGAGGAATCCTTGAGGCAGATCAAGCTTCGTGCCAACAGGATCGGTGAGTTTTCGGATACTCTGAGGTTCATGTGTGAGACCAATCTTTCCAACATCGAGGAGGCTCTTGTCAGGACCAAACCTGAGGTTATCATTATAGATTCCATTCAGACCATGTATAACGAGAATGTGTCTTCCGCACCGGGAAGCGTTTCCCAGGTGAGGGAGTCTACTGCTGTGCTCCTTAGAATCGCCAAGAGCATGAACATCACGGTCTTTATTGTTGGACATGTGACCAAGGAGGGCCAGGTGGCCGGCCCCAGAGTCCTGGAGCATATGGTGGATACTGTGCTCTACTTTGAAGGGGACAGACATGCCTCCTACAGGATCCTCAGGGCTGTTAAAAACAGATTTGGCTCCACCAATGAGATTGGAGTCTTTGAAATGCGTCAGGAGGGCCTTGCAGAGGTTCTGAATCCCTCTGAATTCATGTTGGAGGGAAGACCCGAGAATGCCAGCGGCTCTGTTGTTACCTGCTCTGTTGAGGGAACACGGCCCATCCTTCTGGAGATCCAGGCTCTGGTGTGCCATTCCAATTTCGGATTCCCAAGGCGCCAGGCCAACGGCACCGATTATAACAGGGTGAATCTTCTGATGGCAGTCCTTGAAAAGAGAATTGGATTGTCCCTGGGAGATTTTGATGCCTATGTGAATCTGGCAGGAGGAATGAAGATAGCGGAACCGTCACTGGATCTTGCCATCTGTCTTGCCCTTATTTCCAGCTTCAAGAACAGACCTATCTCCGACGATATCATAGCCTTCGGAGAGGTGGGACTTTCCGGTGAGGTCAGAAGCGTAAACATGGCCGAGAGCAGAGTGCAGGAGGCCAAAAAGCTTGGATTTAAGACCTGTATAGTTCCCAAGGCTCTGGCAGGCAAGTTGAAATCTGCTGTCAGCGGCATTGAGATAATCGGAGTGGCCTCTGTATCTGATGCTATGGATATATTGAAATAGAAAATCATAAAAACATATCGACAAAACAAAAATAATTTCAAATATGATTGATGATATGATTTATAGTCTGTTATGATATACGAGTATGTTGATTATAGATATTTTATGACCTTTTGGGAGAAGATGTGGGATGAAAAAGCTTTCTAGGAGAGCAATCGTAGCTCTGACGGCGTTTTTATTACTTGCTGCACTGGGGAACAGAAGTAATTGTTTAAAGGTTAGAGCATCTGAAAACGAAGAAACATCTAAGGTTATAAATGAAGCAAACAACACCGTGTATGAAATT
This sequence comes from Butyrivibrio sp. MC2021, assembly GCF_000621605.1. GTDB lineage: Bacteria > Bacillota > Clostridia > Lachnospirales > Lachnospiraceae > Butyrivibrio. The sequence continues at coordinate 39,503 of NZ_JHXX01000002.1, forward strand.
AATGAGACTAATGGGGATGGAAGTGATGTGTGCTTTTACATTAGGGGAAAGGGTATCGGCGCAGAAATTCCTGCTGAACCCGGTAACTATCCCAGCACTGATTATTCTGATCCGATCAGAATAAATGGGATAGCAAGGAGCACAGATCCCGTTGTTGGCAGTGGATCCGAGGAAAATCTTGGGGAAGATGGATTTACAGCCAGCAATGAAGTCACTTCAGTCTTGGACGCAGTTCCTACTGCTGATGAGATCAGAACAGTTGTCAGCGAGTTTGATCCGGAGAAACATTTTGTTATCTGGTACGTGTACAAATTCGCATCTACCAAGGCACCTAATCAGGATGTCAAAATTCACGTTGATGGAGTAATTAAAATTAGAGAGGCTGATACAGAGCCCAAGGAGCCGGAAGATCCAGAGGAGCCGGAAGATCCAGAGGAGCCGGACCCGGAAGATCCTGCGCCTTCAGACCCTGAAAAGCCGGAGAACCCGGAAAAGCCCGAGGAGCCTACACCGGATGCCCCGAAGCCTGAGGATCCGGAGCCAAAGGAGCCTGAGATTTTGTTTTCAATTGAGACTATGACTCAGGATTCCGATTTTCAGTATGACGGCAAGGAACTTGTTCTCGGCGGCTATGTTATCACTCTTCAGAACCTTAAGAATCCTGAGGAAAAGCTGGTGAGCTATTTTGGCCCCTACGGAGATCCTTTGACAGAAAAAGCGGCAGTGACCGGAGGAGATAGCGGTCAGGTTGCGAAAACGTCAACCTCGGTCACATTCCTTGGAACTACCTATACCGTAAACGTCGGCGGAGCCTATGTGAAAGTCAAAACTCCCGGCAGCTACGAGATTCCTTTTTATTCAGGGGCAGACATAGTGGACCCGAAGGATATCGTAGTTACGGATTCCACAGGAAACAAAGTGGGAAGCGAAGTAAAGCTTCAGGGCAATAATTCAAACGCCAAGGTAAATCAGAGAAAAATAACCATCAAGGCCGGTTCTACAGTTAAAAACGACGACGGCTCAACCCTTACCAATAATGAGGTCACCATATCAAAGGGCAGCCTTATCAAGGGGCACAAGCTCACCGATGTGGTATTTAACGGCAGTCAGACGGGAGTGGGCAGCAGTGTCAATGAGATAACCTCCTATAGGATCGTCGATGAAAATGGCAAGGATGTTACAGCATATTATGCAGTTACCAAGATAAACGGCAAGCTGGTCCTGGTAAATCCCAATACCGGAGAGAACTCCGGAACCACCGATCTTTCAGGAAGCAGCAACACTGAGAATGCTCAGACGGGCAAGAATCTCGGAAAGAACTCGGTAAATACCGTGACCAATATTTCACCCAAACTGGGGGCCGCCAATGAAGTGGATTATACTCCGCAGGTTCTTGGGGCAAGAAGATCTCCCACAGGGGATAAGACCGATGTTTTGGGGAGAATTAACCTGATACTTATTGCCGCTTCTGTATTGGCCTGGGCTGCTGAGGTTCGCAGAAAAACAGCTGAAAAATAAATTCATAAAGTATTAAATTCAAGATAAAAAATGTCGATAAGATTAATGATGAATTCTTATCGACGTTTTTTTGTTGCGTAAATTTAGAAAAAATGCGGGGTTGGAAGTTTATGAAACCAGGTTTGAAAAAAACTTTTTCTGTTGTCCTTATTATTTTGACTATTATTTCTTTTGTTCTTCCCTTCGGAATGTTGAAAGTGGAGGCAAGCGCCAAGGATGATCCCTATACTCAGCTTGCCAAGGGCACCACTGTCTACAACGGCAAGGATTACAAGGGTCAGTACAATCCACTTTTTTATTACCTGAATTATGAGGATTTAAGGCAGGCTTTTGGCACTGATGCTGAAAAGCTTATAGAACATTACGTCATTTTCGGAATCAAGGAAAAAAGGGTCGCTAACAGGCTTATAGGGGATAGTATAGATTACGTTGTTCCCACCGGAAAAGAGGATGTGGTAATCGTTCAGAAAACCACCCATGACAACGGCGGAATGACCTATGCCCAGGAAATACAGGCCAGAAGTATTGCCAAGCAGATTGCTGACAATATCAATGCCAGAGCAGCTGCGATAGATGCCGAAAAACAGGCTGAGGCTGATGCAAAGAACAAGGGCAAGGATAACAGCAAGAAGAGTTCAGGTAAGTCAAAACAAAAGGAAGTAGAGAAGGTTAAAGACATCGAAAAGGTAGCCTATGCTTGCGGCGTTGTAAAGGCCTATTGCGACATCGGAACCTACACCACCGAGGGACAGATATACAGGACAGCCTATGGAGTATTTATCGGAAGAGAGTATTCCTGCGCAGGTTCCACCAGAGCCCTGGGACTTATCCTGGATTACATGGGAATCACCTGGTATCACAAGAACATCAATCAGTGGGCAGACCAGTGGTGTCAGGTAATCGTTGACGGACAGGAGGGCTTTGCAGATCCCCTTATTTCCTGTGCCGGCTATGGCAAGCATCCAAATGAGGGCGGAGATGCCAAGAAATCCTATTCATATGCTTCAGTAAGAAAGAAATTTGACGTATATACACCGATCATCAGATAACACGGAGTTTTGCGGATGAAGAGAGCTTTGGGCCTGTACAACAGAATATTGGCAGCTGCTTTAGCTTTTTTCATTGGAACACTAATCTTCGGAGCAGTTTCTGCCGATGCATATACCGTGACTGTTATTGACTCTGCCACCTTTAACGGAAACAGCAAAATAACCACGGTGCACATAGGAAGCGATGTATATGAGATCACTTCAGGGGCCTTCAGAAATCTGATAAACCTGCGGTCCATAACCGTAAGCGAAAATAACCCCTATTACTCATCCTACAGTAACTGCCTATATGACAAGGAAATGACAGAGCTTTTGTGCTTCCCCGCAGCTCTTTCCGGAGCCTCAATACCTGAGACGGTGGTATCCATAAGAGAGAACGCCCTGTACGGCGTTGCAGATGCCCTTAAAAAGCAGATAAAGGCGGTTATAGAGAATCAGGCCATGGACGGGGCAACCCTTAGTGAGATCCCCGGAGAGCATTTTGTTTACACGGAAAACGGTCTCATGTGGAGAAAAGCCGACGGATCCTTGATCAAGCCTGAGTCTGATCTTATGAAGCAGACTGCAGCTCTTATAGAGGCCTGTACTTCCAAGAACATGGGACAGAAACAGGCCCTCAAAAGGTCCTTTGATTTCCTGGTACAGGCGGTGTCCTACGAAAGAAGTATGGAGACTCCCACAGGCAACTGGACCGGCAGCTACGCCCTGAACATTCTGGAGACGGGAAAGGGCAATTGCTATAACTATGCGGCAGCTTTTGCCTATATTGCAAAAGGCCTGGGCTACGAAACCAAGGTTTGTACCGGAACAGTCACATCTTCCCTCGGAGGAAGAACTCCCCACGCCTGGACAGAGGTAAAAATGGGAGATGAGTGGTTCATATTTGATGCGGAAATGCAGGATGCCAAGGGCGGTGGCTATTACAAGCAGACCTATGGCAGCTATCCCGCAAAACCACTGGAAAAGTCAGCAGCCTATACAATAATCTATTAGTTTTCAGGGAGATTTTGAATGAGAAGAATGCTTGGAATTGCAACGGTAATATCGGGAGCTGTTTTCAGCATATTTGTGCTGAATCTCCTGCTGTACAGCCTTGTTCCTGCCTACAGAGGAGCTCTTATGATGGTGGTGCATCATGCGGATGACAGCATCCCCGTAATATCGGCAGAAGGTGAGAGCACCTTTGATTACGTGGAGCCTGTGGTCATAAATACAGGCACAAAAGAAATTCAAGATGATGAAACAGCTCTTTCTCCAGTTTTTGAAAATTCTCAGGAAAATTTAAAAAAAGATGACCGGAATAAGCCTGAAATTATAGAAAGAACATATTATGAAGACTGCGGAACCGGGCATGGATACTGGGTTATAAAATATTCCGACGGAAGTTATGGAATTGAATAAAAAAAGTGTTGACTTGTGTCGCAGGACGTTATATAATCGAGAATGTCGTCGGGGTGTGGCTCAGTTGGTAGAGCACTATCTTAGGGAGGTAGGGGCCGCGTGTTCGAATCACGTCACTCCGATTGTCAAAAACCGCTCAGTTGAGCGGTTTTTTTGTGTCCATTTTCTCAAAATGAGTGACCAAATAAGAAAAATGAGTGACCAAATCAACCAAATAGCCTTGTTTGCAGGTCTTTACTTAGTGTACTGTTGTTTTCTTTGTTATAATAGCGCGTCATAGTAGAATCTGAATGACCGGCAGTAGCACGAATCTGGTCCTCCGGCATTCCTGCTGTACAAGCGTCTCGAATAGCGCCTCGTCTTTGACAGTGAGTAGATAGCGGTTCGATACCTACTTTCTCACAGTATTCTCTGATTTTTTGATTAACACGGTTGCCTGAAATAGGAAGCATACCATTTCGAGAACTATTGAAGACATAATGCTTCTGAGCATTTAACATATAAGCTTCTTTTAGAATACTTAGAGCCTTATGACGACATCAGCAGATATAATATTAGCAAATTCTGGAGAAGTTTTATACTCTATACGTTTTCTCTCTAAGGTCATGATGTGTCTTCATTTTTTTGCTGTCTTTCTATAAATAAAAATAGCAGTTATGCTTTTTTTTATGCGGATTTGCTTTCTTTTTCCGGCATTTTAACGATTGATTATTAATTGTGCAAGATTATATTGACAACAATCGTAAATTATGAGAATATGGATGAGCGTTAGCAAATGCTAACATGAGAGGAGCTTATTCATGAAGAATAAATTATTATCTACAATTATGGCAGCAGTTATGGGTTTATCAGTAGTGGCTTGCGGAGCTTCAAATGAGACACAGACTGCCTCAAATTCAGTTAATACAGAGACAGAAGTAAATTCAGAAACAGAGGTAAACTCAGAGACAGCTGAGGGTAAGGCGACAGAGGATGCTTCTACAGACGAGATTTCAGCATCTGAGGATGTTTTCCCGCTCACTATCACACACGGCCTTGGCGAGACTGTTATTGAGTCAAAGCCTGAGAATGTTGTGGCAATTGCGTGGGGCAACCCCGATGTACCTCTTGCTCTTGGAGTTATGCCGGTTGGAATTTCAGAGGCCAATTTTGGACCAAGAGATGAGAATGGACTTCTTGCATGGACTGCCAAGGCTTTTGAGGATGCAGGAGTAAAGCCGAATGTATTTGATGATACAGACGGATGGGATTATGAGGCAATTTCAGATTGTGCTCCTGATGTTATCCTTGCAGCTTATTCAGGACTTAGTCAGGAAGAGTATGACAGATTATCAGAGATAGCACCTGTTGTTGCTTATCCTGAGATTGCATGGTCCACAACATGGCAGGAAGAGACAGTAAATGATGCCATTGCACTTGGCATGGAGAAAGAGGGCAGAGCACTGGTTGAAGATACAGAGAAGCTCATTGCTGATAAACTTTCTCAGTATCCCGAGCTCGAAGGCAAGAGAGTTGCTTTCTTCTGGCTTTCAGAGGATGACCTTGGAACCTTCTACATTTACACAAGCAATGATCCAAGAGCTGCCTTCCTTTCAGACCTTGGATTTGTAACACCTGACAGCGTAAAGAGCCTTATCACAAGTGATCAGGATTTCTCAATCACAGTAAGTGCTGAGAATGCAGATCTTTTGACTGATGTAGATATCATCATCACTTACGGAACAGAGTCACTTGTAGATGCAATGCAGGCCGACGGAAGATTTGCAAACATTCCGGCTGTAAAGAACGGAGCATTTGTGCTTCTCGATTCAAATGATGTTCTTGCAGCAGCCAGCACACCAACAGTTCTTTCCATTCCTTATGCAATTGATGACTATTTGAAAGCGCTTAATGATGCAGCAGAAAAAATTCAGTAATTACAAGTTAATAACAGGGCTGGTGGTGGAGATCGCCTTCGTGCTTTTGGGAGTTTTTCTCTCAATATCCTATGGCAGCAAGAGCATTCCTTTTTCGGATGTGACGGGCTTTTTTACAGGGGCACTTACAGATGACTTCACTTCAGCAGTTATCTCAGCCAGAATACCCAGAACAGTTTTTGGGCTTCTGGCTGGTGCTGCGCTCGGGGTATCCGGAGCACTGATGCAGGCTATCACCAGGAACCCTATTGCTGACCCAAGTATCCTGGGAGTCAATACCGGAGCTTCACTTCTTGTGGTAATCGGCATAGCATGTCTTAATATTTCTTCCGGAATAAAGCTTATCGGACTTTCTTTTACGGGGGCTATAATTACAGCTCTTTTTGTATATGGAATCGCATCTGTGGGCTATGGCGGTGCAAACTCGATAAAACTTGCCCTGGCGGGAGCTGCGGTATCAACAGCTCTTGGAGCGCTGGTAAACACCATTATGCTTCCTGATTCACAGGTCATGAAGGAGTTCAGATTCTGGCAGGTGGGCAGCATAAGCGGAGCTACCTGGGATGATGTAAGGCTCCTTATTCCGTTTTTTGTTGTCGGTGCAGGTTGTGCACTTCTTTGCGCATCCCCTTTAAATGCACTGGCTCTTGGAGATGAGATGGCTGTATCCCTTGGGGTAAAGGTTGGACAGATAAGGCTGTTTACTGCGTTTGCAGGAGTGCTTTTATGCGCGTCAGTTACAGCTCTTGCAGGACCTATCGGCTTTGTGGGACTTATGCTTCCACATGTTTGCAGGCAGCTTTTTGACAATGATCTGAGAATAATAATTCCAATGTCCATGATCGGAGGAGCAGGTCTTTTAACCTTTTCCGATGTACTTGGAAGAATACTGGGAAGACCCGGGGAGCTTGAGGTTGGAATTATTACTGCAATAGTCGGCGCTCCGGTATTTATCTGGATCGTTTGGAAGACAAAGGCAAAGGGTATATGACAAATTCAATAGATAATGATTTAAGAAAAATATATAAAAAGCATGACGTTCAGAACGCCTTTTGCATCGTGGCTCTTGTTGTCATCATCGGCATCCTTTCAGTGTTTATGATGACTCTTGGCAATACTGATTATTCGTTAAAAGAGGTGTTTGGATACCTGTTTAGTAATGAAACAAAAGGAGCTGCATATACCATAAAAACCTTGAGGCTTCCAAGAATGCTGGTAGGCGGTTTTGCGGGATTTGCTTTTGGCATTTCAGGATTTACTTTTCAAAATCTGTTAAGAAATCCTCTTGCTTCTCCGGATATTATAGGAGTTACGGCAGGATCCTCTGCGGCAGCTGTTTTCTGCATTCTGATCCTTGGAATAAGCGGCGCGGCTGCTTCCTTTTTTGCCGTGGCAGCAGGACTTATCATAACTACACTGATATTCCTTTTATCAGGAAAAGGACATGCATTCTCAAGCAGGATGATCCTCATAGGAATCGGAATGCAGGCGGTTTTGAATGCACTGATATCATGGATGCTGCTGGTGGGCTCAGAGTATGATGTAGGAACTGCGCTCAGATGGCTTCGCGGAAGTCTTAATCTTGTGCAGATGAGTGATGTGCCGGTAATTGTGACAGTGACTGTTATTTGCAGCGGACTGCTTCTTATATGTAACAGATACCTTCGTATGATGCAGCTTGGTGACGAATATGCAACGACACTCGGAGTACCGATGACAGCAGTAAGAGTATGCTGTATGGTCTGCGCGCTTGTGCTTAGTGCAACAGCGACAGCTGCCACAGGCCCGATCGCATCGGTTGCATTCTTATCAGGGCCGATTGCCCAGAAATGCACCAGGAACGGCAAAAATGCCATGGCTGTTGCAGGCCTTGTGGGAACGATACTTGTTTTTGCATCAGAACTTGTCAGCAAGAACGTTTTTGAGACGAAGTACCCTGTTGGTGTTATAACAGGACTTTTAGGGGCACCGTATCTTCTTTTGTTACTGCTAAACCTGAACAGAAAGGGAGAAAAGATCTAATGGATGGATTTGCACTTAGTCATGATTTCTGTGCCAAGAACATCAGCACGGGATATGAAGAAAAACTGATACTTGAGGATATGAACATCACCATCCCTGCCGGAAAGTTCAGTGTTTTGATCGGACCAAACGGCTGCGGAAAATCAACTTTATTAAAGAGCTTTGCACGTCTCTTAAAACCAAAGTGCGGAAACGTTCTTCTTGACGGAAAATCAATTTACGAACTTCCAACCCAGCACCTGGCAAAGGAGATTGGGCTTCTTCCCCAGTCCCCGATTGTCCCTGCGGGCATAACAGTGGCAGACCTGGTTGCGCGAGGAAGATTTCCTTATCAGAATCTTTTCGGGCAGCTGTCAAAGGCTGACTATGAGGCTATTGCCTGCGCTATGGAAGCAATGGGAATAGCGGAGCTTGCAGATAAGAGTGTGGATTCACTATCCGGCGGCCAGAGGCAGAGAGTATGGATTGCGCTGGTCCTTGCGCAGGACACAGATATCCTTCTTCTCGATGAGCCAACCACCTACCTCGACATTGCATATCAGGTAGAGATCCTGGACTGCCTGGCAAAACTTAACAAATTAAAGAAGACCACAATAGTGGCCATCCTCCACGACATCAACCTATCCATCAGATATGCTGACCACATCTTCGCTATGAAGAAAGGACAGCTCCTTGCAGAAGGAACTCCAAGAGACATCATCACAACCGATCTCATGAAAGAAGTCTACAGCATGGAGAGCTCCATCATCACCGATCCCGAAACCGGAGACCCCTACGTCATCCCAAGGAGCAAAGCCGGCTGATGTTCAAAAAAGTAGTGCCGTCGCAAGGACAATCATTGGAACTTGCTAAAGAGATAACAGGAGAAGTATGATGCTACTTGGGAGGACATTAAAAGATGAACGCAAAATGGATATGGAAACAGGGCAAAAACGGTGAAAACACATGGATGGATCTTGTAAAGAGATTCACGCTTGAAGGCGCACCGGAAAGGGCTATAGCGCAGATAGCTGCCGATTCAAAGTATTGGCTCTATATAAACGGTGAAATGGTCGTAATCGAGGGCGGCATCAAGCGCGGGCCGTCAAGGAACTCTACATATTATGATGAGGTGGATATTACAAGGCATCTTAGTGATGGTGAAAATACGATTGCCGTGCTTGTGTGGCATTTCGGTCAGCAAGGCTTTTCTCACTATTCAAGCGGTATGGGCGGACTGCTGTTTGAAGCGGATATTGACGGCATGATCGTATCGTCGGACAGCTCGTGGAAAATCATGAAGGATCCCGCGTATGTTGTGGCGGACGAAAATGACCTCAAGGCGAATTTCAGGCTTCCGGAATCAAACATATATTATGACGCATCAAGGGCTTTGGGAGAATGGTATATGCCATCGTTCGATACAAGCGATTGGGATAATGCCGATGTTGTCGGTAACGCTGGCACGGATGCGTGGGGCGAGCTAAGAAAGCGTATCATTCCACAGTTTAAGGACTACGGTATTGAGGACTACATAAACAGCGCCGATTATACAGGGTTTACTGCCACAAAGGACACTGTGCTTGAAATGCGTTTGCCGTATAACGCGCAGATAACTCCGTATCTGAAGGTTACAGCACCTGAGGGGAAACGAATAGATATCAAGGCTGATAATTATATCGATACCTTATACGATACGCAAAGCATTATGGCAGTTTATTATACAAAAAATGGAGAGCAGGAATACGAATCGCCAGGCTGGATAAACGGTGAAAAAATGTATTACAGCATTCCCGCAGGTGTTACGGTGCATGAGCTGAAATACCGCGAAACGGGCTATGACACGGAATTTGCAGGCAACTTTGAGTGTGATGATGAATTTTTAAACAAGCTATGGCAGAAATCGCTCCGCACGCTTTATATCACTATGCGCGACAACTTTATGGACTGCCCCGACAGAGAACGTGCGCAGTGGTGGGGAGATGTCAATGTAGAAATGCAGATGATGATGTACTCCCTTGACGAAAAGGCTCTTTTGCTCTACAAGAAGGGTGTGGACGAAATGGCGGGCTGGGCGGAGGATAGTGGCTATATGCTTACGGTGGTTCCGTCAGGAAAGAATCAGTTTGAGCTGCCTCTGCAAAACCTCGCGGGAATATGGGGCTTTTGGTATTACTATGAATATACGGGTGATAAAACAGTACCCGAGCGTGCATACAATATGTCAAAAGATTATCTTTTAAGCTATGCTATGAAGAACGGTCTTGTAGAACATAAAACCGGCAGCTGGGACTGGCCGGACTGGGGCGACAATGCCGATATCGCTCCTATGGAAAACGCATGGTACTATATGGCGCTCACTGCCTGCCGCAGCATGACGGAGCTGCTCGGATACAGCTCTGACCTTCCGCTGTATGATGAGCGCCTTGAAAGCATAAGGGCAAATTTTGACCTTATGTTTTGGAAGGACGGTCATTACTATGACAATACCGAAAACGGCGCACCCGATGACCGGGCAAACGCGCTTGCCGTTCTGTCAGGACTGGCGGATAAGGATAAATACAGCGATATATTAAAAATATTACTCACGACCGAGAATGCGAGCCCGTATATGGAAAAGTATGTGCTTGATGCGCTGTGTAAAATGGGACATATTAAAGAGGCTGTAGACCGCATAAAAAAGCGTTATAAGGAAATGGTTGAATTTGACTACTCCACGCTCTGGGAATACTGGAACAGGGAAGGAACATTAAATCATGCATGGTCGGGTGGTCCGCTTATTACGATGTCAAAGTATATAGCTGGCATCCGTCCGCTTGAAACGGCGTACAGACGCTTTGAAATAAAGCCATATTTGGGCGGGCTGAAGCATATAAAATGCACCGTTCCGTCGGTTGCCGGAGCTATTGTGCTTGAAATAGACGCTGGCGCGGCAATAGAAATGCGTGTCAGAATACCCGAAAACACTACCGCTGAAGTATATCTGCCGCTAATAAACAACGAGCTGCCCCAAAATACGGAGCTTGAATTTACCGTTTTGGACGGTTACGCGCGATTCATCCTCACCGGTGGGGAATACAGATTATGATCTAAAAGTTATTTTTTGCCGATATACAAATAGAAAACCATAACTATGCATGGTACATGATAGTGTCAGATTTATCGCAAGTGGAGGTGCTTTATGAGGATACAACAGAACACGGATGTTCAAATAAATCCTTTCCAAAATCAGGATAATGTCAGGACTGCTGCAGGTGCGGGAAAAACCGCTCATAAGAGTGGTAATCTGTCCTCAGTATCCGGGGCTAATCTCAAGGGTGAAAGTCTTGTTCAGCAGAGGCAGGGCCTTGCAAGAAAGCAGGCACTTAAGGTTGTGTCAGATGCTTTTGGCGGCGAGAAGAAGCTGGATGCTCAGATGCAGGGCATTAAAGATGAGATAAAGCGCCTTCAGGACGAGATCAACGAAAAGACTGCGAACACTATGGAGAATGATGCCAGATTAAAAGAACTCCAGGAAGCATATGGAATTGATCCGGACAGCGAAGAGAATAATGAGCTTTCAAAACTTGCGTTTAAGATAAATAATTCCAAGGATGGCTTATCTGATGAAGAAAAAAGCAAAATGTCAGAGTATCAGCAGCAGGCTTTATATTATGTTGCGAAGAATCAGCAGAATTCACTTGATATAGACAGGGCAAAAGCTCAGCAGATGGGAAATGTTCAGGGCTATGCAGATATGAAAAGAGAACGAGCTAAGTCACAGGATATGCTGAAAGCTCAGGATGAAGCTGAAGATATTATGGAAGCAGCGGGCGAAGAGGCTATAGCTCTTTTGACGCAGGAAGCAGCTGAGCATGTAGATGAAGAGCAGAAAGAGCGCGAGGAAGAGGCCAAAGAGGCTGCCGAAAAGAAGAAAGAAGAGAAGAAGGAAGAAGCAAAGAAACTCGAAAAAGAAGCTATGCAGCAGGAAATGATAGAGAATATTAAGGAACACGCTGCAGAGAGTAATAGGACCAGTGCTGATACCAAACGAGCCATTGCCAGAAGAGAACGTGCAGAAGCTGACAGTATGGGAGCAGAGGAAGCCCAGAGAACTATTATTTCTGAAGGTGCATCTATGGAAGATACGCAGAATGCTGTTAATACTGAGATTACTAATATTCTCAATAAGTTGAGCTTACTTTCAAATGATGTTAAGGGCAGCACTGTTGACAGTCAGATATGATGAATTGTCCATTCATTACAATAATATGTCCATTCATGACATGAATATATAAAGACTAATCTTTATGATGATATGATAAATACAGGGTAATGGTAAAAATGCTTACATGGAGGTCCGTGCTAAGCATTTTTATGTTTTAGGGCGAATTCGAGTTGAGGAAAACGTAAATGGATAAATATCGTTTTGCAGTTTGTGATGACGAGGAAGCTATACGAAACCTGATTGCCGGATGGCTTTCGAAAAGTCCATACGAAGCAGAGATAAAAGAATATGATTCCGGGGAAGAACTGATAAGGGACATAGATGCAGGAGTAAAGTTTGATATCCTTTTCTTGGATATTGCTATGGGTGGAACTGATGGCATTGATACAGCCAGAGAACTGGGAATGAGAGTAGAGAAAAATGGTAGGAGTATGCGTGCTTCCAGGCCACTAATAATATATGTTACAGGGATTCCGGACAGAATGGGAGATGCGTTCGGCGTCAAGGCTTATGACTATTTGCTAAAGCCGGTTTCTCAGCCAGTATTTGAAGGGGAACTTAGGAGAGCCGTTGAAGAATTGAAAAGACTTGATGCGCAGCTTGTATGTGAAACAAGATATGAAGATGCTCAGATTGAACAGTATATTGTAGTTCAGGCAGGCAGAGACACACTAAATTTAAAATACAGAGATGTTATTTATATTGAGAGCAACGGAAGAAAATCAATTATCCACAGTGAGGGAAATGCTTATGATGTGTATAAGCAGATGTCTGAATTTGAAAACGAATTAGGGAAAATGTTCTTTAGGATCCATAGAGGATATCTTGTTAATATGCAGCATATTAAAGGATATTCAAGGACAGAGGTATACATGGATAATGGAGAGTCTCTTATTATTTCAAAATACAAGTATGGGGAATTTATAAAAGCATATATGAATTTTTTAGCCTGAATGATTGGTGGAGCTATGAGTGAGAATGATTTTCGTATTGTTGAACAATTTTATGGAGTAATGATAATACTCGTCCGTGGTTTCTTTTTTCAAGCGCTGATAAATACCTTTGTAAGTGAAGGAATAATGGATAAAGCAAAGAAAATGGTACTCTCAATAGTTGTTACAGTTGAGGGAATCATTTTGTTTGTGCTACCAGTTAAAACGACAGGAGCTTGGACTATTATAAGCTTTCTGACTATATTGGCAGTATTCTTTTTTTATAACAAAACAGTTATGCCAAACATGTTTTTCGTTTACTTTCTGTGGCTCAATATGTTTTTTGTGTGGTATATCGCAAATGTGGTTCTGTCCGATTGTTTATCGGATTGGCTGATAGAGAGCATGGATTATTCTAGGCCGGATGCACTTGCATTTTTCTACAAAAAAATGCTCTTTAATATGAGCATGGAGATTGTTTTTTTAATAGTTGCATTTATTGCTATATATAATTGCATCGCGAAGATATGCAAATTGAGACGGGATATGTCCTGGACCGAAGCATTGTTTCTCTCTATATACTCAGTGGTTTCATATTGCATAGCCTATATGATTGCGCAGGTAATGGTTGTTCCTTTGGATGAAGGAGTGTTTATCCTTCTGGATGAAAAGAGAAACTTAAGGATTGCACTTCCTATACTGGCCTTACTTATATTTATTGGAGAAATGACGGCTATTGCAACATGGCAGAGATACAGAAGGTTATTGGAAGAAGATCTTTTACTTCAGGAGCAGGTCCAGGAACAGGAATATATCCGAAAAAGGATTGAGTATACAGAAAAGTACCATGATCAGATCAGGACCCTCCGTCATGACATGGCTGGGAAACTTATGATTCTAAAGAGCTTTCTCGAAAACGGGAAGTATAATGATGCATCTGAGTTCCTGAGTGAAATGGATGTTGAGCTTAACTCCAATAGCATGAGATTCTTTACAGGTAATCCAGTGACTGATGTAGTGATAAATGAAGCTGCTTTTCAGGCAGAAAAGCTTGGATGTGAGTTTACATGTGATTTCTGTTTTACATCAGATAAAGGAATTAGTGCTGTTGATATGGGGATTGTCCTGAATAATCTATTGGATAATGCTTTGGAAGCTGTTTCAGATATTCCGGAAGACAAACGATATATTAAGCTTTTGGGGAATCTTAAGGACAATTTCTTTTTGATAAAAATAGAAAACTCTTTTGATGGCAAAGTCATCAGAGGCAATGACGGCAGAATAGTCAGCAGAAAAAAAGGAACCGAAGATGAGAATCAGCACGGAATTGGATTAAAAAGTGTTATGCGTATAGCTGATAAATACCTGGGAACTACAGATGTTAAGTCAGAGGCAACAGTATTTGAAGTAAAAGTCATGCTTCAAAGAGCGGCCGGCTGACTATTCGTTACATTATATAGACCGTTCGTTACAAAGCTATTTAAACGCCTTCTTTCATGGACGATACTTGTATTGAAACAAGTATTAGTCCATGAAACGGAGGTGTTTTTTATGATCTTTGGACAAAATTATTTTGATGTCCTGACAAGCAGGATAGGCGGAGCCTCCAATATTTGGAACAGACAGGGACTGTCAAATGTTAACAGCAGGAACAGGACATCCGTAACACGTGGCTCATCCAGAACCACCGGTGTAGGCAGTAATAATAGTTACTACGGGCTTAGCGCCAATACTATCAAAGCTATGAATAACGCCTACAACAACACAGCAAACAGCTCATACAAGGCTGACACAAAGGTCGCAGACGGTGCGGTAAAAGTAGAAAATGCAGGCCGAAAGCTTTCCTATGGCGAGATATACGAGGAAAAGAACACAGACCAGCTCCTTAAGACAGTAAAAAATTTTGTAGAAGGCTACAACGAAGTCAGCGCAAATGCCAGAAACACAACAAGTACAACTGTTAGAAACAGAGCAGGCTGGATGAGGGAAGATGCTCGGGGCAGTGTATCAGACCTCAGAAAGATCGGTATCGGTTATGACAGCAAGACCGGTGAACTCTCTTTGGATGAGGATGTTTTCAAGGGGGCAAATAAAGATGACATAAAGAAAGCTTTTTCCGGAGCAGGTTCTTTTGGCCAGAGAATGCGGAATAATGCATCGCTTACATCCCGGGCAGCGGTTACTGCAAGCAGATATTCAGCAACTACCGGTATATATGGTTCTAATGGACGATATGGAACAAACAATCTGCTTGGCGGATATGGTGGATACGGGTCCCTTCTTTCATCCATGTTCTCCAGCTGGTTCTAATAAATAGTGATAATCATGCGCTTATAACGAGGTAAGAATATATGAAGATAGCAAATAGTGATGTGTACTCAGGTGCAAACTACAGCTATCAAAAGGATTTGACAGCAACAGGCGCAGGAACTAGCGGATTTTTTGCTGGGATTGTAGAGAAGCATATCGAAAAAGAAAAGTCGGATTACACAGCATCCGGTAAAGTACAGACAGAAGATGGCAGGGAAATAAATGTAGACGTTGATGTCAGCATGACCCGAAAGAAAGAACGTGACACATTTATTGCAATGTCATCGCCGTTGGACAACCTTTTTGACCCTCTTATCATCAATTACAATGCTCAGACTTCCGGCCTAAGCGATAAGAAATATAAGTTTGATCTGGATGCAGATGGCAAAGAGGATGAAATCTCCATGACAAAGGCAGGAAGCGGGTTCCTTGCCCTTGACAAAAACGATGATGGAAAGATTAATGACGGCACAGAACTCTTTGGTGTAAAGAGTGGAGACGGCTTTAAGGACCTTGCCGAATACGATACTGACGGCAATGGCTGGATTGATGAAAATGATGAGGTTTTTGACAAACTCAAAGTCTGGAGCAGGACAGATGATGGAAAAGATGAGATGAAGAGCCTCAAAGAAGCTGGCGTAGGTGCAATTTTCCTGGGAGCGGAAGATACGGAGTTTACCCTTGAGGGTGAGGATGGCATTATGGACGGAAAGGTGCGAAAAACAGGTATATTCCTAAAAGAAGACGGCACTGCTGGAACAATCCAGCATGTTGACCTTGCAATAAAGGGCCGTGAATCTGAACTCATGAGTGCTGCAGAGAAACTGGATGAAGTTCTGGAGAAGATGCGCAGCGAGAATTCCCAGCGGAGCAGGCGCAGTAACAACAATGATAATGCAAGACGCCGGGCTCAGAGAGCTGCGAGGCAGAAGAAGCAGCTTGAGGACTATCAGAAGAGGCAGGATCTTAATAAAGAGCTGACAGAGAAAGCTATTGAGCATCGAAAAATGCTATATGGGACATAACGTCGATTCATGACATTGCTATAAAGAAGTGCTGATTCCATTAGGGGTTGCCAGATGCCACAGAAGCTGTATTGTAAACCTGAAAAGAGTAAAAAGCTTATCAAACTATCTGATGACACTGGATACGGGCGAAGTTTTCTCAATTCCAAGAGGAAGATATCAAAGCGTAAAAGAACAATTTAATAATCTTAAAGGCATTTCATGTAACTGATGATGTAAATACCACTTGGTCCTTTCAGGAGAGTGGAGCGGCTCTGAATGACAGATGAGCCGCAGAAAGGAACACTTATGTCAAATACAATAACAAACGGAAACTATTATTACTCGCAGAGTGCATTTGTGCAGAGTGCCCACTATTATTCAAATCAGACCATGGGAAACAACGACTTCCATAGTGCTGTTCTTGAAAAAGATGAGGATTCACCCGAGGTTGTAGATACCCTGGCCAACGAAGAGTCTGCCAAGAAAGGCTATACAAGAGTTATAACAGCAAATGTGTGGAACTCGGGCTATACCGCAACACAGCTGGCAGATGGTAAAACAGCATACTCATATCAGGGCGTGATGCAGAAGTTTGAAATCCGGATTGATGTGAATGGAGACAGCCGCAAATATACAGCGACCGGAACAGATGAAAACGGTAATGAGTTCTCAAAAGAGATTGACCCTTACAACGTGGATCCGACAGATTCAGATTTTACAGAATTTGCGGCACTTTGCTCATATATCCGTGAAACAGAAGACCTTGCAGACGAAGCAATGCAGGCAGTAGATGGAGTAGCCCCTTATGATATCTTTGAGAAAAAGAATTATCTGTCAGAGCTGAATGGTTCTATAAACAACTTCCAAATGATGGGCGTAAGTACACTTGGAGCAGAGCAGCTTCTTTCCCACATAGATAGGCTGATGGAAGTTATGATGACATCAGGAGTTGGTACAGGCATTTCTCCTGAACCGGCAGGAAATGCAACAACATTTGCAGGAGCAAAGATTTGGGGAGATACAGGAAGCTTTGGCACATTTTCAGGAATCCACTTCCAGGCCATAAGTTACTATGGAACCAGAGAAATAGGCGGGACCGAGCCAGCAACTGCAGAGAAGCCTGTTGAGATAAGTGATAAGGAAGAAGATCAGAAAGAGATAGTTACTCCCTTAAATGGAATGAGTTCTATTCCTGTAGGAAACATGAGTTATGTGATGACTGCATCAGAAGTATTTAAACCTGGATCAGAAGAGGCTATAGTAAGAGTTCATGTTGGTGGCAAGAACATCGATATAAACATAAATGATGTAGATCCTAAGAATGCCTCGGCAGTTGAGATGTTTGCATACTGTCAGTATGCAGATGCCCATGATACAGGAACTGGATACACTTTTGGCAGCTACAGTGTGTTAAAAGGGGTCACTGATCCACTTGGGAAATCGGAGTATACTTCACTTGACGAGGCTATCTCTAAAAAAAGCAATTGGAGCAATGCAATTTCCGGTTCCAAGGCTTCTTTTACAAAAGTAAAGACAGACGAGACATATGATGCTTCAGTTCTTCTGAAAATGCTGGAAGATACCGCAAACCTCTTTGTTCCCCAAGGGGGAGATAAGAACCTTGGAGATCTTACTGATGAGGAATGGGAAAAACTCCTTGGCGATACGGATAGAGCTGTCGAAGAGGCAAAAGAGGCCGTTGAAGAAAGGGAACAACAGGAAGAGACCTGAGCAGAGCGGACGAAGCGTCTCATTCAGGAAAACTGGGAAAATGGCAAGATAAAGAAGGCCATGGATGCTTCTGAGTTTAAGAACCCTTATCTTGAGATGGCAAACTACTATCTAAATCAAAGAAAAAAGGAAGCGTAATATTTCTCCGATGTATTATTTAGGGCATCACCATTTTTATAATGGTGGCGCCCGTTTTTTATTGCATCATCTTTGATATAGAAAAATTGATAACATCTATTAACTATTAACAAATATTATCCGATAAACAAGATATAAGGACAACTATACATATTTAAGGCACTTTTTGGATAGAAGCATCATACACGGAGGTAGACAAATGGCTTTATCAAATGTAATGACAAGATCACTTATATCTGCCAGCAGCTCCATGAAACAGGTTAAGGCTCAGCATGCAATAAAGTCACAGATGGAAGGCAAGGCCGGAGTGCTTGAAGCTGAGATTAAGCAGGATTCTGGTAGAGGTGGAGATGTTACTAAAAAGAAAGAAGAACTGGAGCACATACAGAAAAAAGCTACTGAAATAGGCCAGCAGGAAATGTCACAGTTATCTGAGCTTAACAGCAACATGAACGAAGCAGCCAAAGCAGATGCTGAGGAACAAAAGCAGAATGAACGTATTGAAAAGCAGCGCGAGAAGAAACGTGCCGAAAGAAGAGAGCAAGCCGAGCAGCTTCAGGAAAAGATCGCCGAAAAGGATTCCGGAAATGTTCAGATTCCTGGTGAAGGCGAAGAAAAACAGATTACTGTTGCCGGTGTAGAAGTTAAAACTAAGTCTGCATCAACTTATAATACCAGTGTTCCTCATATCGATGAGAGAGTAGCGCCAACAACTCCTTCAGAAGTATCAGCAAGTATTTCAGTTAGTCATAGCGTGGATATAAAGACTTAAATTCTTAAATGTTTATTAATTTGCGTTTATGATTAATGCCTGTTATTTGTGATATGATATAGGTGTCAAAAGTACATAATGCGTGCAAATATATTTGCTGAGCATTATGACTTTATGACCCGAACAATCATGAGGAAGCAGGCAGATATGCCGGATTCCGAATGATTGTAGGATTGCGGGAACGAAGTGGAGCAATCCGTATATCATATCAAGTAACAGCACATGCGGGAGGTACATTATGCCAAGAGAAGAGATGCTTCCAAGTGAAAGCGAATGGATGATCATGGAGGTACTGTGGAGATGCGGCCATGACCTTACATCTGCTGAGATAACAGATAGGCTTCCGAAATCTTCCAAGATGACACAGAGAATGGTAAGGGTCCTGATAAACAGACTTTGCAAGAAGGGAATGCTTACATATACCGTGGATCCTGATGACAGCAGGGTGTATCACTATACAGCTGCAAGGGGAAGAGAGGAGTGTCAAAGGGCAAAGAGCAGTGCTTTTGTAGAGAGCTATTTTGAAGGCAACAGGCTTTCAGCTGCATTTGCATTATTAGATAAAGAAAATCTGTCAGAAGAACAGATTAAGGAACTGGAAAAACTCATAGCTAAGGTCAAGAAGAATAAGTAAAGTCTCAAGGATGAGTGAGGTAAAGGTTATGCAGGAAATGCTGTTATTCTTTAATGAGCTATATAAGTTTTTTGAATTTGTATGCGTCTATTTTGCGACCATACTTGGTTTTTGTGCAATTATATCGATTTTTGTTTTGGGGATCATTATGATTCTGCGGAGCACTCTGCTTTCTAAGAGCGTTTTTGGAAAGGCTGCTTTGTGGTGTCTATTGATTCCTGTTGTTTTTTGTGGGAAGCTTCATGCATATTTTGAGACTTATATTGGATTCAGATTGTTTTACTGGTGGTATCTGCTGTGCAATAAGAGATGGATAAGCTTCATGTATTTTATCGGAATGATCATGGCAGGTATTTGGCTCATCACAAAAAGAAAGAGGCTTATAAACTCAGTAAACCGCTTGTATGATTCAAAAGATTATACTTCTGCTTTTGTGGTAAAGGAGTTTCCGGGTCAGGTGTCATCATTTTGTACAGGCTGCCTTAAGCCGGTAATTGTTATACCGGAAGGCATGTCAAAAGATGAGGCTGATATTGTAATAAAGCATGAAGAAACCCACATCAGACTTGGGCATTTATGGATACTTTTTGCTTATGATATTCTGCGTGCACTCTTGTGGCCAAATCTGTTCCTGCATCTGTGCGTAGGATATATGAAAAGAGATCTTGAGGATATATGTGACACAGTCACGATTCAGAGAAACGGAATAGATGTTTGTGATTACGGCGAGACAATTATTGGATGTGCAAAAAATATGATGGTGGCAAAGAGAAAGCTTGGATGCGAGAGCGGGATGTCTTTTGCCTGGGATGACAGCTATAAGGTTTTGAGAAAGAGGCTGGAACGGATTGTTGAAAGAAAAGCCTATAATCCGAAGGCACTTTCAGCCGGAACATTGGTGGTGACTATTATAATATTTGCTGCCATAGGGATAATTGACGCTAACTCCTACAGAAGAGTGAATGATATCGGCAATATCAGCTCAGTATGTTACACAGATGACATTGAAAATATCTATACAGATTATGACCAATCTGTAGTTTACTATTATGACGATGATTATATCTACGTTGATGGCAAGGCACTATTGGACAATTACCCAGAGGCTTCATCGGGAAATGGATACTTTTATTTCGCTGTTGGTGGCTACTACAAGATTCCTGGAATTGGTGGAGGCTCAGAATGGGGAGAACTTGATGCCGGTGATCTTCATGAGGGAACCATCAAGGTGCCCAATCATACTGAAATTGATATCTGGAACCGAATTATCATGTGGTTATGAGTTAAAGAAAGCGTGAACTACAGAAATGTGCATTTGCTGCACATTTCGTGAGAATATGATGCAGGAGTGAGGAGCAATCTTTGCGAAGCAAACTTAATTATTGCTCCGAATCCTATGAGCAGTGTGCTGCGAATAGGAGGTGGTCATGTGTACGGATGGGATGTTGAAGTAAGAGGTAGTACAACAAGATATCACAAGAATCTTTACGATGCATACGGAAATCATGTTGGGTCTATATCTATATCAAGACCAACAAAACAAACCGGAAAAAAGAAAAAAGCAGCTCTATACAGTTTCAAGCAGGTCTCGTCGCAGGTGCTCGCTGCAAAGACATCAGGAAAAGCAGCACAGGTATCAACGAGCATAAGGATGAAGATAGGTCTTTTGCGTAAGCAGCTAAAGAACGGTGACTATGATGAAGAAGAAATCCTAAGGGCTATACTTCATGCAGAAATGGTCCAGCGTGCCTGCGACAAGAAAAAGAAGAATCTGAAGATGGAAGAACGGGCAGAAAGAGGCATTGAAAGTGAAGAAGAAATGCCGCTTGAGCCGGAAGAAACCATTGATGAAGAGGCTTCTGAGGAAGAGATTAAAGAGCTGGAACAGGAAGAGTTTGAAGCTCTCATGGAAAAGCTTGAAATGGCAGCTGAGGACATGATGGAGATGGCAGAAGAAACAGCTGAGCTTGATGAGGATCTGGATGAGATGGCAGAAGCTCTTTCCGGATCCATGACACCGGAAGACCTGGAGCAACTTAAGGTAAAACACAGATCGGATGAGGCAAGAGACATCTTAAAAGCAGACCTAAAATATCTGAAAGCCTTGTTTGACAGATTACAATCGGAAAAAGAAAATGCAGGGAAAGCCTCATTTGCTGGAGGATATGACAGCGGAGTTTCGTTGTCACTTGGAGGAATGGATATGCCAGTAACCACCACATCATCGCAAAGTATGCCGGTGGAAACAGGTGGATCATTTGATGCCACAGTTTAAACTATTTTTTTACAGATACTGCTAACAAATGTTAATAAAAGGATGCTAGTCGCACTTAGCGAGCAAAGCGAGCTTAGTAAGACTGTATCCGAAGTGAAACGGAGGTGGTATTACATTATGAGTATCGGGATTAACACAAACTATGGGAACTACAACTATGCAGGCGTTAATAATGCTGAGCCTAGCTGGGCAAAGAACGATGAGAAAGATGAAAAGAAGGAATCTGCGGTAAACCAGCAGGGTGCTGTATATGAGAAGACAACCACAGAGAAGAATAGCAAAGAGGATGATTCCAAGGCAATCTATAAGAAATCAGCTACAGACAGAGCAGCTATTGTTCAGCAGATGAAAGCAGCAGAGGAACAACAGAGAAACCAGCTGATGGCTATAGTTCAGAAAACTCTGCAGGGACAGGTAGGTGCATATGGCAAGGCTACAGGAAACAGCATGTGGCAACAGCCTGCTGGTGGAAATATCAAGGTTGATGCGGCTACAAGAGCTCAGGCACAGAAAGATATTTCTGAAGACGGATACTACGGTGTAAAGCAGACATCCCAGAGACTGTTTGATTTTGCTGCAGCCCTTGCCGGAGATGATGTCGACAAGATGAAAGAAATGCAGAAAGCCATGGAAAAGGGATTCAAGCAGGCTACTAAGACCTGGGGACGTGAACTTCCGGCAATATGCAAAGAGACTATGAATGCAGCCAATAAGCTGTTTGAGGATTATTATCAGCAAGCTTCACTAAGCTCGTAAGAACCTCGCTAAGTGAACTTGCATGGCTCGCACTAAGCTCAAAAGAACTTCGCTAAGTGCTCTGCTCAACTCTAAAGAACAGGTGGTTTGATCATAAGAAGGGGGCTGGTGGTTATGGCAGATGGTCTTAAAACATTTTTTAGGGAACTATTAGATCCAAGTCCTATCAAAGAAAAGCACGTTGATCTCACGATGGAGCAGTTTGAAGAGCTTCAGAGAATATTGGAGAACGCCTATGAATATAAACATGCAAGGGTTAAATCTTCTTAACAGACCTATGAGCAAAGCAACGCAGGACCGAATGGAAAGACAGGCCAAGCGTGATAATCAGATAGCCTTCTTTGAAAAGCAGAAGGAAAACCTCAAGAACATGAAAACCAATTCTCTTGAAGATATCCAGAGAAAGCTCGATATGTTCCAACAGTATGATGACCAGATTGATGCAGCTAAAGCCTCATATAACAACTCACAGATGTTCCATATACTGGATGAGGCCAGAGAACGCGGTGAAAAGATTGCTGAAGAAGCTGAGAAGATGGCTCCAAAGACTCCGGAAGAGCGTCGTGAGGAAATGATCGAGGAAGCAACTGGTATCGATAAGGATAAAGGTATTCTTTCTGAAGTCATGGATGAGCTTGAGGACCAGATTGAAGAACTTACCGAAATGGCAGAGGACATGGCAGAGCTTAGCGAGGAGAATCTTGAAGCGCTATCAGATGAAGCTCTTGCTGAAACTGATGCCGCTGCAATAGCTCAGGCGAAGGAAATAAATAACATGCCTGTTGATAAAGCTTTGCCTGAAAGATACAGGCATATTGATTACCACATTTAAGGAATGGATTCCGGGTAATAGCAAAGGAGGGTGGATATATGTCAACAATCAGAGGATATTCACAGAGCAACTATTATGATAGCGCAGATAACGATTATAGCGCATATAACCAAAATGCCAGTTCGTTCCTAGCTGGATTAAGTATCAATTCAGGGAACAGCAATAATAATGGCATCATGGGTGGAATAAACCTCTCAGATTACGCCAGTATAAAGAATGGATCCTATGGGAAACTTGTTAAGGCCTATTATGCCAAGCAGAAGGCTGATGGTGCTTCATCAGGCAGGGATTCATCTGCAAAACTTACTTCCATGGGAAGTGCAGCAGGAACTCTGGCAAAGTCAGCAAGTGCTCTTATGAAGGATTCTCTTTGGGAAAAGAAACAGATCAAGACCAAAGATGAGAAGATGGGCGAAGAGACTACAAAAGAAGATTATGATTGGGATTCAATTACCAAGGCAGTAAAGTCATTTGTTGATAATTACAACAAAACTATCGAGAGTGCCGGTAATTCAAACACCAAAGACGTTTTAAGAAATGCTGCATGGATGACCAAGACCACAAAGTCTACAGAAAGACTTTTGGAACGTGCCGGTATATCGGTAGGTGCTGATAATAAGCTTGAGCTTGATGAGGATGCCCTTAAAAAGGCGGATATCAGTACTTTGAAGAGTGTATTTACAGGTTATAACTCTTTTGCATCAAAGGTTTACGACAAGGCGCAGTCCATGACAAACGCCGCAGCAAGAGCTGGTGGCACGTATACGAGCACTGGAAATTATTCAGATGTGCTGTCATCAATTCTGCCGTCAAATATTGATAAAAAAGAGTGAGCGTGTATTGTGACAGGATTGTAAGGATTTGTGTGATTTTAGCCGATATAAAAATAGATAAATATTTCTGTAATCAAACATAGATCATGTACAAGGAGGTAGATGATTATGGCAGGAATCAATATTACTTCAGTAAACAGACAGGTAAAAGATATTAGTCAGGATATATATGCTGCAAAACTTCAGCGTGACGAGATACAGGCAAAGTCTGCAAACAAGGATGAAAATAATAGTATACAGAATGCTGTTGCCGAGAAACTAAGTGACAAATCTAACGTAAATACTGCTTTCTCAGATACGGCAGCCACCTTGTCTATTTCTGCTTTAGGTGCTGAAGAATTGGAAAAAGTAAGAGATTCCTGGAATAATCATACTGTCAGCGCGTTATATGAAAAAGACATACCGGTAAGCAAAAATGCAGAGGGTGTATATAAAATTGGCGGAGCTTCATTTAATGATGAGGAGTTATCTGCAGCAAGAGATTTGATAACAGGTGTCGGAAGTCAGTTAAAGAATGGATATCTCAGTTACAGAGATTATGCAAAGATGGAAGTAGCGCAGAAGTTTGTTGATAACCGTGCTTACGAAGGCTTTAATGATGATCAGGCCAAAGCTATTAGCAAGGCTATGAAAGACTACAATAATAACCTGATCAGAACTCAGGAAAGGATGCTGGCAAATAAGAAAACCAAGACCAATGATGATCCTGCATCAGGAAAATATTTTGGCATTGAGGTTAATGTGCCAAGTGAAGTAAGAAAATCAACTAATGAGTATGCAAGCACAGATATTGCTACAAACAATGATCTTATTAATATACTTCGTGATAGTATAAAATCACTTGATATAAACGATAAGGACTCAGTATATAAGTATAAAGCACAATATGAAGAAATAATGAGACCTGTATACACGACTCAATATCCTTTGCAAAGGAATTCAGATATTGACGATATTATATCCAAAGATGTAAATGAGATATTGAAACTGAGCAGTAGATTGTAGACACAGAAATTTAAGAAAAATATAGCGGTTAAGTAATTGACTTTATCTCAGGAAATATGTACTATGATGATACAAACAGATGACTAGAGCATCTGTTGACTATGAAGTGTAAATCCCTACTGGCAGGGGGATACATGGAGTCTATGGGCGGGTTTAGTGTGACAACCGCGAGCCAGTTAGGCGTAAGCTGAAAAGAAAACACTTATAATTAAAGCCTCGACGTTACAGTCGGGGCTTTAATTATGGAGGTATATGTGGAAGTAGTAAATAAGATTAAGAAAAACGCAGATGCATACAATAATCTGCTTGGTATAGAGTATTATTTTTGTCTTGGTTATAAGGGAAAAGGATTTGAAGTCAGAGTTCATTTTTCTAAGGAAGAGTTTCATCATCTTGAAGGAATTGGTCAGTTACGTGATTTGAAAATTCACAGTGAAAGTGGAAATAGAACCTTTGATATGGCTTTAGCAGGAGATGTTTTAGAAGATGAACTGAAAAAATCTCATTTTTACCAAAGTGGATGCGTTCAGAATAAAGTGGATTATCTTTATCTTCTAGAACGGATATTTGACGAAGACAATATAGTATTTAGATTCAGAAAATCGATGAAAGGCAGTGGTAAGATAGAAGCTGAGTTGTTTCTGACTTCGGAGTTGGAGATTGGACAGTTCTTTGTATATCTTGATAGAGTCGAAGAATCTGATGAAGAATACTACTGTAGGTCATTTGTGGCTAACCCTGAATTTGATAGAACGCAAGGACATGTAAAGCTTACTACCCTTTGGAGAGAAAAGATAAATCTTGAGACTGGCGAGAGAACTGTTTTGTATAGGTATAAAGATTTCTCACCAGATCAGCTAAATATGTGATTTTCTCACGATATGCGATAAAATATATATTATAGAACGTTAATGCGTAATCGCAATCAGGGAGAAGGGCACATGAAGCAGACATTTACAGCAGATAATACCGGCATAGGAAAGGCCACAGAATATATCCGTAAGATTTTGGAAAATAATGGCATTAAGGGAAAGACAAACAACAGAACAGTCCTGGCTGCGGAGGAATCCATGGCAGAGCTGGTGGCTCATGCAGAAGAAGGCAGTGATCTGGCGGTTAATTCATACTCATTTCTGGGAACCACAATCCTTGAGCTGTCTGCTCGGGGGGAGGCTCTGGATATTCAAAAGACCTTAATACCTTCCGTCCCTGAAGTATGGGCGATTCCTGATACAAATATGAGCACCGGCCTTCGCCGGCTTATCATGGGCAATATGTGCAAAGAACTGAAATACAAGCACAAGGATGGCGTAAATACCATTCAGATGTCAGCCACAATGTCATCCCGTGCCCTGATTTTGACTCTTGGAGCCATGATATGCGCCATGATTCTTGGAATTATTCTCAAGGCAGCAGCTCCCAAGGAGTTTCTTACTGCCCTGGATACCAATTTCCTTACTCTGGTCAAAAATATGTACATGAATGCCCTGAAGGTCATAGCTGCCCCTGTGGTGTTCTTTTCCATTGTGGGATGCTTTTCTAATCAGTCTAATCCCTCAGGCCTTGGACGAATCGGCGCCAAGATCATCGGCCTTTATCTGGTAACCACCATTATCGCGACAATTATCGGAATCGGCGTGTTTTTCATTTTCTGTCCCGGGGATGCTTCGACAGTAGCGGGGGTCACTCAGGATGTCTCTGCATTAACATCTCAGGCAAAAGATATTTCCATTAGAGAAATGATAACCGGCATTGTGCCTTCAAATTTCCTTGCGCCATTTCTTGAGAGCAATATGCTGCAGCTATTGTTTCTGGCTATTTTGACCGGTATTGCCATCGGCCTTATAGGAGACTATTCTGCCAGAATGGCCCAGTGGTTTGAGGGCTGCAATGAACTGTTTCTGAAACTGGCATCTATTATCATGCGTACCACGCCCGTTGCTGTATTCTGCTCGATTTTATCCATGGTGATCAAGATAGGTCCATCATCGCTGATTTCTGTACTAAGTATGTTCGGCACCTTCTTATTTGGCCTGCTGATGATGGTTCTTGCATACTGCATGATACTGATTCTATCGGGCTTTAATCCCTTGCTTTTCTTTAAAAGATACATTCCTACCATGCTCCAGGTCTTTTCCATCGCATCAAGCAATGCATCCATCTCATTGAATATGGAGGCCTGCAAAAAAGAGCTGGGTATATCCCCTGATATTTACAGTCTGTCGATTCCTCTCGGGGCAACCATAAACATGGATGGAACCTGCGTGCTCCTGGCTGTACAGGCCCTGACCATCGCGGAGAATTACGGGATGCATGTTCCTGCAGGCGCGTTATTTGCCCTGGCGCTTTCAATCATATTGATGTCCATAGGCGCTCCCGGAGTTCCGGGCTCCTGTGTGATCATTCTTTCCATGCTTCTTTCCCAGATCGGTGTCCCTGTAGAGGGAGTTGCCTTTGTTATGGGTGTTGGCCCCCTCCTTGGAATGTTTATCAGCATGACCAATTGTCTTGGGGATGTTGTGGTGACCACAGCCGTGGCCAAGAGTGAGAAAATGATAGATCTTAATGTATATCAGAGGAAATGAGTCATAGATAATTTAATCAGAATTGTCCCATATAGGCAGCGAAGGCGACACCGCCCCAGCTGTCTTTATTTTCGGCAAAAATCTTACCGAACTGGCTGATGGGGGTAGGAGTTGCGGTGCCGATCTCCATGGTGGCGGAGGGACGATCATAGGTCTTTTGCACATAATCGGAAAAGGAGCCGTAGATACTTACGGTTCCGGACTCTGAGATGAGTTTGTAGTGGTTGTAGCCGGAGAGGAGAGTTGCCAGAGTCTGGGCCCTTGCGGCGTTTTCCGGGGAATTGATGGCTGCCCCGTAATAAATCACCCGGCCGCAGCTGTGGTAATTGATAAAGGCATAGAAGCCCCTGGCGGTGTACTGAGCCAGGGCATAGGTCTCTGCCTGGTCCATGGCACTGCCCCCGGGATAATGCTCAAAACATGGGGAATGACTGATCTTTTTTGCCTGACCGAATCCCACAGGAAAATTTCTGTTAAGATCAACGCCATTGGCATTGGATTTCATTTTTTCCATTTTTGCTCCGGTTGATATCTGGGCTGCCAGCCAGCCTCTGGTGGCATCGTTGGTGGCGCCGTCATAGCCCCTTTGAGCTATTTCAACACCATCCGGATTGACCATGGGTATCACATGAAAGCAGACATTGGAAAAAAGCTCCGTGTAGGGAATGCCGTTTACATACATGGAATAATAATTGCTGCAGATGTACTCAATGATCTCCATTGTCATCTGGGAACACATATATTCTCTTGCGTGAATTGTGGATTGAATAAGGATCTTTTTGG
The DNA here is from genome assembly GCF_000621605.1 of Butyrivibrio sp. MC2021. Lineage (GTDB taxonomy): Bacteria > Bacillota > Clostridia > Lachnospirales > Lachnospiraceae > Butyrivibrio. The sequence continues at coordinate 68,188 of NZ_JHXX01000002.1, forward strand.
AAGCGGCGGGATTGCCGATGATCACCACCGGAATATTGCGACCATAGGAGGATGATCCGATACTGGATATCGAGATAATGCCGGGGTACTTGGAGGCCAGAAGACCGATGTCCTCCATCATTTCCCCGTAGGTATACATCTGGTGGTCTGTGAGAACCACATCAGAAGGAATATCAGCGGCAGCAGCCGTGATAGTATGTGAGATAAACAGTATTAGTGAAAATATCAGTGCTAATAGTTGTTTTTTCATATAAATATTTTAAGTTATTATCGTTATAACAGATATGAAAAAACAATTAAAAGTTTGGAGCCTTATTTGGAAGTGAGCTTCCTGATCTCCTCAGCGTTGTTCTTGTTGACCTTGATATAGTCGCAGCCGATATAGTGTTGATTTTTCTTGCCCTGAATGTATCTGACGGCGGCGTCTACAGCGTTGTGGGACTGTGAGATGTAATCGTTAAAAACTGTGCCCACAAGATAGCCGCTTGTGACATAATCAAGGGCCTGGGGCAGGGCATCAACACCAACCACCAGGATGTCTGTTCCTGGCTTGATGCCGGCATCTGTGAGGGCCTCAATAACACCGCAGGCCATGGCATCATTGTTGCACAGAATAAGTTCGACTTCAGGGTAATCCACCAGGGCCTTAGACACCAGCTGTCTGGCAGTTTCCTTGTCCCAGTTGGCAACTCCGGTGTAGATGCAGTCCATATTCCAGCCTTCGTGGGATATGGTGGCAACGGAGTATTCGGATCTGTATCTGGCGTCGATGTTCTCGGGGGCACCTTCTATGAGATAGTACTTGATGGTTTCATCTCCGTTTAGATCAACTGCGGATAAGCCCAGATCAAGGACAAGCTCCCCCTGGTAGATGCCGGACTGTCTTGCGTCACAGCCCACATAGGTCACATCAAGGCCATAGTCCTCCCAGCGGCTCTCCTCAGCGGCCTCCGGCTCTCTGTTGACATAGATAACGGGAATCTTGGCTCCTGCGGCCATATCGGTAATGGAATGAACAATGCTCACATTGACGGGGTTTACGATCAGGGCATCATATTCCTCTTCGACGAGCTGTTTTACCTGAGAAAGCTGTGTATCCTTGTTGTTCTCGGCATCAAGAACAGTGACATTTTCCTGTGAAAATCCAAGCTCTGAAAGGTATTTAACTGTTTCCTCCAAAAAACATGACATGAAATCGTCGCTGAAGGCATAGATAAGAATGCCTATTTTTTTATTTGAAAGATCATCGCTGTTGTCTTCCTGGTTCTTTGCATTACCCGGAGCAAAAAAATCCATAAGTGATGCGCAGCCGCAAAGAGCAGAGCATGAAAAAACCAGGAGAAGTGCGATGATTAGAATCTTTTTCTTCATTCTAATCTTCAACCGTCCCTTTAAAATATTTTTAAGTATAGCAGAAAAGCGCCGGTTTACATATTTTTTTTATGTAAATGAGTGATAAAAAACCATAGTCCCAGAAGCAGAACTATGCCACCCCACAGAAAATGCCTTCCCTGAAGCTGGAAATGCTCAGCTTCTCCGCCTTCCAAGGCATCAAGAGGATCCTGATAAAGAAGAATTCCGGTGGTGAGATTATGGGTGGAGATCCTGATGGTATCGGGCTCATTGTCCAGATCCTTTAAAAGAACACAGTCTCCCATATTGTTGATAAGGACATAGTAGGTCCTGTCCTTGGCTCTGAGATAAAGAGGTATGTCAATTTCAAGGACAGCATCGGAGGATAAGGTGCTTATGGGCTCTGAAGGGGCATCGCCCACGGCTTTAGAGGCTGACATTTCCATGTACAGGCCCTCTGTCAGCATTCCGGTATTCTTTTCCTCTTTTTCTTTGCAGGAGAGAAGCTGACTTTTCAGTTCTTCATTTTCGATATCCGCCGAAATGGTGAGGTTAAAGGTGATGTCAGCGCTTTGGCCCGCAGAAATAACACTCAGTTCCTTGGGAGTAAAGCTTGCTTCCACAAAGTCCTTGTAATTGTCAAAACGAAAATCCGTGGCTGCAACTTCAAAGAGACTCTCTGAATTCGTGGTGATGTTAACAGTCCCGCTTTCATAGGAATAATGCGTGGTTTCGTGCATGAAAACCTCCTGGGAAATGCCGATAATCTCATAATTATATTACAACAATTAACTAAACTTTGATAGAATAATGGCAAAAAATAAAGAGCAAAGAAAATGAATTCCTTGCTCTTGTTTGTATTCTGTTGTATTAGATTATTCAGCTGTTGAAGCCTCTGCTGCTGTATCGTCTGCCAGCTCTACGGAGATCTCTGTTGCTGAAGCATCGGCAGCTGCTGCGGTTTCATCGCTCTTGCCGAATTTGTTGTAGATGACTGAGCCAACAATAGCTGCAACGATGGCGATAATCACCAGGCTGCTTACGATCTTGGCAATTTTCTTTCTCTTTTTCTGCTTCTCGATTCTTTCTTTACGACCGGCTTTTTCTTTTTTGTAAGCGTCTATTTTTTCCTGACTCATAGCTTCCCTCAATCCTTTTCTCATTTTTTGCAATTCCGTGAATTTTTATTCCCGAAACCTTTTACATTATACTACATTTCCTTAAAAATAGTTAAAATTAATTTGTGAAGATTTCTTTTTGGATGTATCTTAGGGGAGGAGAGAATAATTATGAAATACTACTTTGCACCTATGGAGGGGATAACCTTATATCCCCTGAGAAATATACATAACAGCATGTTTGGCGACAGTATTGACAGGTACTACACGCCTTTTATCACTGCTACCCACAATTTCCATTTTAAGAAAAGGGAAAAAAGGGATGCCCTGTTCGAAAACAGTCCTGCCTTCGAAAATGACAAAGGCCGCATCTGCGCTCAGATTATGGCTGGAAGGCCCGATACCTTTTTGTGGGCTGCTGTGGAGATGAAAAAGCTTGGATATGAGGAGGTCAACCTCAATCTGGGCTGTCCCGCCCCTACAGTGGTCAACAGGCACAAGGGCGCAGGTCTTCTTCTGGATACCGACTACCTTGACGGAATGCTTAAGGAGATTTTTGACAAGTTACCTCCGTTTTCAGAAGGCGGAATCGATGTTTCCCTGAAGACCAGGCTTGGCTTTTATGACGAGGATGAAGCAGAAAAGCTCATGGCGATCTACGCCGGGTACCCCATTAAGGAGCTGATCATCCATTCCAGAGTCAGAGAGGATTATTACAAGGGAAGTCCCAGAATAGACGCCTTCTGCAGGGCAGTACAGGTATACAGGGAAAACGGCGGAAAGGCTCCCGTGTGCTATAATGGCAATGTATTCCGGGCTGATGACAAGGAGCTTATGGGTCGGATAGAAGGCATCTGCGACGCCGTGATGCTGGGAAGAGGCATCATGGAAAACCCCGCTCTTGCCAGAGAACTTAAGGGAGGCGAACCCTTAAATGACGCTGAACTCAAGGAGTATCTGGAAAAACTCTACTACGGATTTGCGGAGTATATCCCCGAGGACAGAAACGTGATTTTCAAGATGCTGGAGCACTGGGCCTTTCTTGCGGCCCGCTATCCCGACAGGGAAAAGGAACTGAAGGCCATTAGGAAATCCCGCAGCAAGGGCGAATACTTTGCGGCGGTTAACAATTTTTTTTCTAAGTGATCAGGAGATAAATTGGGAAAAAAGATTATTGGGAAAAATGATATTTATCTGATAGGAATCCTCTTCGGAGTGCTTCTTCTTATGACATTTACTTTGCTTTTTACTGAAAAAAGCGGGAACGAAGTAGTGGTCACCGTTGGTGGGGAAGTCGTAAAGACTTTTCCTCTGGACAAAGATACTGTCTACGAGATCAAGGGAGCCGGCGGCGGAAGGAACCTTCTTGTGATAGAGAACGGAGAGGCGTATCTGAAGGAGGCCAGCTGTCCTGACCATCTTTGCATGAGCATGGGGCGCATACGAAGAGTGGGACAGTGCATTATCTGCCTTCCCAATATGGTTACTGTAGAAATAGTCGGAGAAAAGCAGTCTGAAGATGATTATGATGCCATCGTCGGCTGAGGGAGGTCAGGCTCTTGAATAAGACAGGGAAAATAGCATTATATGGCGTTCTCACAGCGCTGGCCATGATACTCAGTTATGTTGAGTCTCAGATACCGGCTTTTGTTGCTGTGCCCGGAGTTAAGATCGGTCTTACCAATATCGTGGTGGTTACATCTTTGTATATGCTTGGAAATAAGGGAGCTATGGCCATCAACTTTGTCAGAATAGCAGCGGTGGCCCTTCTTTTCGGCAATGCCATGAGTTTTTCCTTTTCTTTTGCGGGAGGAATGCTGGCAACAATAGTCATGATCCTTCTTAAGAAGTCTGGTAAGTTTGCTGTTACCGGAGTCAGCGTGGCAGGGGGACTTTGCCACAATATAGGACAGATTCTTATGGCAATGGTGCTTCTTAACACAAATTCTATTTTCTGGTATCTGCCTGTGCTCTGGGCCAGCGGCATAGTGTCCGGCTTTATCATCGGAATAATCGGAGCTATGGTCATCAGCAGAATCCCACTGGATGAAAATAAATTTTGAAAATTTTGTGAAATTCCGATTTTATGTTGCATATTTTTCTTCTTTATGTATAATATTTCTCGTCAGCATTCAGCTGGCACAATCACAGGAAATCTCCTGATGATATTTCACATTTCATTTTTAATACGCTGCGTTTGTAGTGATGTCTTTTTTGCGTCTATTACTTATGCAGACGTAAGGAAGAAAGGGTATGTAATGAAAGTAAGGGAAAGATTTGAGAAACAAAACAATTCAATCAGGCAGCTGTTAAAAAAGCTGCGCAGACACGACACTATAGTGGTGGCTATTTCGGTGTTTATAGCACTGCTGCTGTGCGGAGGCCTCATTTACCTCAGTACCCCGGTGGTGGCATCCACAACAGTGGAGGAATATCAGGCCAGCAATCAGGAGAGCACTCAGCAGACCAAAGAGAAACTCTCAGAGATCAAGGATTATCTGACAGAGCTGGATAAGCTTGTCTGCGAGAATAAAGAAGGAATTGACTCTATATACGAGACCACAAGTGAGATCAGAGAGATAAACAACAAAGAAGTAAATAATAACGAGATAAATACAGCCAGTGACAGCAGCATTATAAAGAGCACCATCACTGAGAAAATGATAGGACTTGATAAGTCTGTTATTGAGATCCATGACAGCATAGAAAAGACCAACGAAAGGATCACAGAGATCGAGAGACTGATCTCTTCCGAGAGCCAGGATAACAAAAAGGAGATAGCCGACGGCTTTGCGGGAATCAATGAGCAGCTCTCCGTTATCAAGAGTCAGTATTCACAGATTCAGGAGAACAACAGGGCTCTGGCTGATGAGCTGAAAAAGACCGTAAATGACGGAAATACTCAGATCAGCAGCAGCCTCAGTGATAAGTATACTGTACTTATAGATAAACTGTCAGATATGGATAACAAAATGACAGCCAGAAGCAATGAGACCATCGACAGCTTCAAAAGCGATCTGGATGTTTTGAATTCAGAACTTGGCGGTAAGATCGCAGATCTTGGCACCAATCTGGACAACAATTTCGTCAGCTTAAACGGCAGCGTGGATTCAGGCTTTCAGGGAGTAAACAGTAAGGTCACTGCCCTGGGGGATGATATGAAGTCTTTAGACGAGAATATGACAACCCTCAGCGGAAGTATAGACACTAAGTTTGGAAGCCTTGAGGAAAATGTAAGTAACTATAACGACACCGTCGTTAACAAGCTTGATTCCCAGAGTGAGAAGATGACTTCCGACATTTCGGGACTCAAAACTTTGCTGGAGAGTGAGATAGCTTCCGTAAATTCCAAAATTGACCAGGTTTTTCAATCTGTGAGTAATGGTAAAAGTCGCTTGGCATCCGCATTGCTCACTAAAGGCGTAACAGTCGATTCGGATGCCAGTTTTGAGGATCTAGGCAAGGCAATTGAGAGTATCGAAGTAATGGTTCCCGGAGAGATTGAGTATGTAAGACACTATCATGTGGACGGGAAAGGAGAGGTTGTTGAGGGAGACCAGGTTCCCGCTGACAGAAGCGGGGGATGCTTTACCGAAGCAGATTCTCATCATCATGACAATGACACATGCTATAAGAAGGTCACGGAATATTACTATTCCACATCCAAGGGTGTAGAAAACCGTGGCGAGGCCTATACTCTCAATGGTGCGGTATTCTATCATTTTTACTGTAGCTATTGCAATACAAGCTTTGACGGAGAAAACCCTTCTCATATAGAGAGCACCAGGGATATGGGTGTTATCGAGCAGCGTGAAGGCGCTCTTTCAGAGACCAAGGAAACTAAAGAGCTTGATTGTCCCTATAACGGAACAGCGGATTTTTACGGTCTGGGCTGCGGACTTAGAAACGGCGAGATCGTGGAAGCCCATATTGTATATAAGAACAAAGACGAGAGTAATTCTGAGGGGAATGGGGACTAAATCCAGTAATAATGGGCGACCTTGACATATTTTCAGGGGCTGCTATAGAATATACTTTGTTGTATCAGGTATAGCACAGACTTTGTGCAGAATGGAGTATTAATATGACAAAGATAGATATTATTTCCGGTTTCCTTGGAGCCGGCAAGACTACTTTGATAAAGAAGCTTCTTAAGGAAGCTTTGGCAGGAACCAGAGTGGTTCTTATCGAGAATGAGTTCGGAGAGATCGGTATCGACGGTGGTTTCCTTAAGGAGGCAGGAATCGAGATCACTGAGATGAACTCAGGCTGCATCTGCTGTTCACTGGTGGGAGATTTCGAGACTTCCCTGAAGCAGGTTATGGAGCAGTACGCACCGGAGCGCATCCTTATTGAGCCTTCAGGTGTAGGTAAGCTTTCAGATGTTATGAAGGCTATTCAGAACATCGCCGAGGGTAGCGCTGATATGGAGCTTAACAGCGCTGTTACTGTTGTTGATGTTTCCAAGGCCAAGGTTTATATCAAGAACTTCGGTGAATTCTTTATCAACCAGATCGAGAATGCAGGAACCATCATTCTTACCAGAACCGATAAGGCAGATCAGGCCAAGATTGAGACTGCTGTAGAGCTTATTCGTCAGCACAATCCCATGGCTACCATCATTACCACACCTCTTGACCAGATCACAGGTAAAGAGATCCTTGATACCTTCGAGGGCAACAATGACCTTGAGGCTGAGCTTCTTAAGCAGGTAATGGAGGAACAGGAAGAGCATCACCACCATCATCACCATCACGGTGCACACAAGACCGTTGCTGAGGATGGTTCCGTAGTATACAGCGCTCATCATGATCACGACGAGGATGAGTGCGATGATTCTGAGTGCTGCTGTCACCATCACCACGACCATGACGATGATGAGGACGAGCATGAGCATCATCACCATGATCATGACGAACATGATGAGGACGAGCATGAGCATCACCACCATCATCATGACCATGACTATGATGAGGACGAGCATGAGCATCATCACCATCATCATGACCATGACGATGATGAGGACGAGCATGAAAAGGTAGTTCCGCTCTCGCAGAGCTCGCCGGAACACGTTCACACTAGCCTCGAAGAGACCTCGGCAAGTGTTCACAGCCACGATCACGCAGCTCATGATGTATTCACCAGCTGGGGAATGGAGACCCCTCTCAAGTATTCAGCAGAGGAGATCGAGAACATGCTTTCCAAGCTTGAGGACGAGGAGACCTACGGTATCGTTCTTCGTACCAAGGGCGTTGTTCCTACAGCAGACGGCTCATGGATCGAGTTTGACTATGTTCCCGGAGAGGCTGATGTCCGCAAGGGCGCTGCAGATGTAACCGGTAAATTCTGTGTTATCGGATCAAAACTTAAGGAAGAGAACCTTGAGAAGCTGTTCCGCAGACTTTAAGCTATGATAAGGAGAACTAAATTGAAACCTGTATATATAATCAACGGCTTTTTAGACAGCGGTAAGACTGACTTTTTCAGATATACAATAGCTCAGCCCTATTTCAGAACCAAGGGTAAGACTCTTCTTATCGTATGTGAAGACGGTGAGAATGACTACGAGGAGAAGCTTCTTAAGTCCACCAATACTGTTATTGAGAGAATAGAGGACGAGGAGGATTTTGCTCCCGACAAGCTCATTGCCCTGGATGCCAAGCACAATCCAGAGCGTATTCTTGTGGAATACAACGGAATGTGGAACTTCAAGAATATGAAGCTTCCCATTATGTGGAATCTTGAGCAGCAGATAACTGTCATCGATGCTTCCAGCTTCGAGCTGTATTTCAGCAATATGAAGTCTCTTCTTGCCGAGCAGATCAGAAATTCAGATCTTATTTTGTTCAACCGCTGCGACGGTATAGAGGATCTTGCATCCTATAAGAGAAATGTTAAGGCCATCAATCAGAAGGCTGATATCATATTTGAGGACAGGAACGGCGAAGTGGATGTTACTCTTGACGAGGATCTTCCCTTTGATCTCAATTCCGATCCTATTGATCTTAACAATTATGGATACGGAATGTTTTACCTGGATGCTCTTGACCACGTGGAGAGATATGAAGGCAAAAATGTAAGATTCAAGGGTATGGTTCTCAAGCCTGAGGAATTCCCGGACAACAGATTTGTTCCCGGTAGAATGGCTATGACCTGCTGTGCTCAGGATATGCAGTTCTTGGGCTTTGCCTGTGAGTATGACAAGGTAAAAGAGCTTGAGGAGAAGGAGTGGGTTCTTGTAACCGCCAAGGTAGAGAAGCAGTATGTTGCGGAGTACCAGGGAGAAGGCCCTGTACTTAAGGCAATTTCTGTGGAAAAGACTTCCGCCCCCGAGAATCAGGTGATTGACTTTTCTAATCCCGAGCAGTAAAGAATAATCTGTTTTCAGGAGTTTATATGTTTAACTATCTTCCATCACAGTGGATGTTTTTATTCTATTTCTACAGCTTTTGCGGCTGGGTATGGGAATCACTGTATGTTTCAGTTTTAGAAAAAAGACTTGTGAACAGGGGCTTCATGCGAGGCCCCTTTTTACCGTTATATGGATGCGGCGGTGTTATGATGCTTGTGGTGTCCAAGCCCTTTTATGACAGGGTTATCCTGGTGTATGTGGCCGGATGTCTTGGGGCTACACTTTTGGAGCTGATAACCGGTATTCTGATGGAGACTTTGTTTAAGGTCAGATATTGGGATTATCACCACAAGAAGTTCAATTTCATGGGCTACACCTGCCTTGAATCCACGCTTTTCTGGGGGGTGTGTACAGTGGTCTTTACCCACTATCTGCAGCTGCCTATAGAAAAAGTGCTTCTTGCGATTCCTTTGAGGCTTCTCAGTATTGTGACTATCGTCCTTACAGCTCTTATCAGCTTTGACTTTATGATAGCCTTCAAGACAGCCCTTGAGCTTCGCGATATCCTTATGTACATGGAAAAGGCCAAGGCTGAAATGCAGAAGATGCAAAAGCGCCTTGACGGAATCATTGCTTTCGGAGGCGAGGTTGTGAGAACCGGTATCGGCAACAGAGTTGATGCCATCAGCAGTACTCTTGAGAGCACCTTTAGCAGCCTCAGGGAAAAGATGAGACTCAATCCTGCAGCTTACGTTGGAAGCGTGAGAGATGAAGTCGGCGAATTATATGTAAAATACAGAGTAATAATGTCCAGATTCACCCCGCCGCCGGTTAAGAGCTTTTTTGACTGGTACAGAAATCGTACCATTGCCGGCAACCCCACCATGGTTTCCAAGTTCAAATCCAGTCTGGATGAGCTCAAGGAAAAGGCCATGACAAAAATGGGCAAATAATTATAAAAAGAGACAATAAAAAACCTGATGTCGGTGAGAAGACATCAGGTTTTATTGTTATCAAAAATATTAAAAAGTAAAAAGCTTAAGCCATCTTGTTTACAGCCTGTGCAAGACGGGAAACTTTTCTTGAAGCGGTGTTCTTCTTGATGATTCCTTTTGACTCAGCCTTGTCGATAGCAGATGTAGCTGCAAGGAGTGCCTTAGCTGCCTCTTCCTTGTTACCAGCCTCAACAGCTGTTCTAACCTTCTTGATCTCTGTCTTAACAGCTGACTTGATCATCTGATTTCTCTCAGCCTTCTTGCTATTTACCAAAACTCTCTTCTTAGCGGATTTGATATTTGCCATAGTTACCTCCGATTTAATCTAGAAAAATTAAAATTATGTTTGTGTGAGCATTAAGCCGGACACGGACAGTTAATGCTACATACTCTGTCTATTCTAGATGAAATTACGCAAACTGTCAATACATATAATGGATTTTTGAAGCTCTTCATGTTATTATAGGTTGTTGGAAAAAATACTTATGTTTAGGATTGAGGAATTATAGGTGGATCAGAGTAAGATTAGAAATTTTTGTATAGTAGCCCATATCGATCACGGCAAATCAACACTGGCCGACAGAATGATCGAGAAGACCGGCGTTCTTACCAGCAGAGAGATGCAGAATCAGGTGCTGGACAATATGGACATTGAGCGTGAGAGAGGTATTACCATCAAGTCTCAGGCTGTTCGAATGATCTATAAGGCCAAAAACGGTGAAGAATACACCTTTAACATGATAGACACTCCGGGACATGTGGATTTCGGCTATGAGGTTTCACGAAGCCTTGCGGCCTGTGACGGAGCGATCCTTGTTGTTGACGCCACCCAGGGTGTTGAGGCCCAGACCCTTGCCAATGTATACATGGCCCTGGACCATGATCTGGATGTTTTCCCGGTTATCAACAAGATAGACCTTCCCAGCGCCATGCCTGATGAGTGCAAGGATGAGATCGAGGACGTTATCGGAATCGAGGCCCAGGACGCCCCGCTTATTTCCGCCAAGAACGGAATCGGCATAGAGGAGGTTCTTGAGGCGGTTGTGGAGAAGATCCCCGCGCCTGTGGGAGATGCTTCCAAGCCTTTGACAGCTCTTATCTTTGACAGTATCTATGACTCCTACAGAGGAGTTATCGTATTCGTAAGAGTAAGGGACGGCGTTATCAGAAAGGGTATGAAGGTCAGGTTCATGGCGACCGGTGCTGAGGCAGAGGTTGTTGAGGCCGGATATTTCGGCCCCGGAAGATTTATCGCCAGTGATGAGCTTACAGCGGGAGAGGTTGGATATTTCACCGCTTCCATCAAGAATATCAAGGACACCAACGTAGGTGATACCGTAACAGATGTAGAGAACCCCTGCAGTGAGGCTCTTCCGGGATATAAGAAGGTAATGCCCATGGTTTACTGCGGACTTTACCCTGCGGATTCAGCCCACTACTCAGACCTCAGAGATGCTCTTGAGAAATTGCAGCTTAACGATGCTTCCCTTTTCTATGAGCCCGAGACTTCACAGGCTCTTGGATTTGGATTCAGAGCAGGTTTCCTTGGGCTTCTTCATCTGGAAGTAATCCAGGAGAGACTTGAGAGAGAATATGATCTTAACCTGGTAACAACAGCACCTTCCGTTGTTTACAAGGTTCACAAGACTGACGGTACAGTATTTGACCTTACCAACCCCACTAATCTTCCGGATCCTTCCGAGATTGAATATATGGAGGAGCCTATCGTAAACGGTGAGATCATGGTGACCACAGACTATGTGGGTGCAATCATGCAGCTTTGCCAGGAGAGAAGAGGCAAGTACCTCAGCACTGATTATATTGAGCAGACAAGAGCCATCCTGAAATATGAGCTTCCTCTTAACGAGATCATCTACGATTTCTTTGATGCCCTCAAGTCAAGATCCAGAGGCTATGCTTCCTTTGATTACGAGCTCAAGGGCTATGAGAGATCAGAGCTGGTTAAGCTGGATATCCTTATCAACAGAGAAGAAGTTGATGCCCTTTCCTTCATCGTTCACAAGGAAGGCGCCTATGAGCGTGGCCGCAAGATGTGTGAGAAGCTCAAGGATGAGATCCCAAGGCATATGTTTGAGATCCCGATCCAGGCTGCTGTCGGTGGCAAGGTCATCGCCAGAGAGACCGTCAAGGCCTACAGAAAGGACGTTCTTGCCAAGTGCTACGGCGGTGATATAAGCCGTAAGAAGAAGCTTCTTGAGAAACAGAAGGAAGGTAAAAAGAAGATGCGTCAGATCGGTAATGTAGAAGTACCGCAGTCCGCATTCCTTAGTGTCCTTAAGCTCGACAGTGTTGATTGATTAAAAGAGAACAGCTATGAAACAGTTGTCTATTTATGTACATGTTCCCTTCTGCGTAAGGAAATGTCTGTATTGTGACTTCCTTTCCTTTAGCCCAGAGGGCAGCATTGTAACGGATTATTTTGAGGCTTTGAACAAAGAGATAAGTCAAAGCGCAGATAACTACAGAGATTATGAAATAAAGTCGGTGTTCTTCGGAGGGGGAACACCTTCTTTTGTTGACAGTAAGCTTGTGTGCGGCTGTCTTGACAGCATTCGGGCCTGTTTTAATGTCTGTGATGACGCTGAGATCAGCCTGGAGGTGAATCCCGCTTCCGCCATTTTCCGGAAACTTTCGGATTACAGGGCAGCAGGCTTTAACAGAATAAGCATAGGCGCCCAGTCCCTTAATGACAGCGAGCTTAAGGCTATTGGCAGAGCCCATGACAGCAGAGCCTTCTATGATACCTTTGAGAATGCCAGGAAGGCAGGTTTTGATAATATAAATGTTGATGTTATGAGCGCCCTTCCGGGCCAGAGTCTTGAGTCTTATCTGGAGACCCTCAGAAAGGTTATTTCCTTAAGGCCCTCGCATATTTCCGCCTACAGTCTTATCATTGAGGAGGGGACGCCTTTTTATGATATGGACCTGGACCTTCCCGGGGAAGAGACCGACAGGCTTATGTATCATGAGACTAAGAATCTTTTGCAGCAGCACAGGTATCACAGATATGAGATATCCAATTATGCTCTGGGAAAAGAGCATGAGTGCTACCACAATAAGGTATACTGGACCAGGGGGAATTACCTTGGCTTTGGCATCGGTGCTGCTTCCATGGTGGAAAATGTCAGATGGAGCAATCTCCGAAGCATAGATGAGTATATACAAAAAATCGATAACCTTTCTGAAATCAGAGAAAATACAGAACCCCTGGATATTAAGTCCCAAATGGAGGAATTCATGTTCCTGGGGCTTCGTCTGGTGGAGGGGGTAAGCATTTCCGAGTTTAAAAGGCAGTTTGACAAGGATATTTTCGGTGTCTACGGGGATGTTATTTCAAAATATACGGAGATGGGGCTTTTGAAGCTTGACCGGGGATATCTTCATCTTACTGATCAGGGGCTTGACGTAAGTAATACGGTCATGGCAGATTTTTTGTTATAAAGAAGTATTGAATAAATTATCCACTGATAGTAATATTAAGTGCTACATTTAGACAATGTCAGTTAAGGAGCATTAGGTATGAATTACAATTTCTTTGCACTGATTTCAAGAATGAGATATATAGAGCGCTGGGCGCTTATGCGTAATACAAGGACGGAGAATCTTTGCGAGCATTCCATGGAGGTGGCTATGATAGCCCATGCTCTGTGTACCATTGGAAATGTCAGATACGGCAAGACTCTGGATGCGGACAAGGCTGCTCTTGTGGGCCTTTATCATGATGCATCCGAGATAATCACCGGCGATATGCCGACTCCCGTCAAATATTTTAACAAGGAACTCAAGCAGGCTTATAAGGAAGTGGAGGCCATTGCCGACGATAAGCTTTTGGACAAGCTTCCCAAGGATCTTCGCCCTGCTTATGAGAAAATTTTTAAAGGGGACGGCGGCCCCAATGAAGCTTACATGAGAAAGCTGGTAAAGGCTGCCGACAAGCTCTCTGCCCTTATCAAATGTATGGCAGAAGTAAGTGCCGGAAACACTGAGTTTAGGACTGCCAAGGAGAGTACCGAAAAGTCCATAAGAAGCTTGTATCAGGAGCTTCCGGAGGTTTTGGATTTTGTGAATGAGTTCCTTGGGCCCTACGGGGATACCCTGGACGAATTAACTTAATATAGTTGATTTTTGCACTCGATAGCGGCATAATTATCATTGAGACAACATTTGTGCAAATACATTAAAAGTGAGAGGTGTACATGTCTAGAATTGAGGATATCTTAAGGGAGGCAAAGGAAAAAGGGGCTTCAGATGTTCACATTACAGTAGGACTTCCACCTAAAATGAGACTTAACGGGAATCTTATCGCTTTGGATAATTATGACAAGATGATGCCTGCGGATACCAAGCAGATCGCAGATGAGGTCATGAATGAAAAGCAGAGAGAGAAGTTTGAAGAGAACGGACAGCACGATATGTCTTTCTCGATTCCCGGTGTAGGACGATACAGACTCAATGTATTCAGGCAGCGTGGTTCCATAGCTATGGCCTTCAGAGTTGTGGCCACAGAGATTCCCTCAGCGGATACTCTGGGAATCCCTGAAACCGTTATGGACCTGTACAAAAAGAAAAGGGGACTTGTACTGGTTACGGGCCCTACAGGAAGCGGTAAATCCACCACGCTGGCTTCCATAATCGATATGATCAATAACAATAGGGAGGCCCATGTCATCACCCTTGAGGATCCTATCGAATTCACATATCAGCACAGGATGTCCATAGTTAACCAAAGAGAGATCGGAACAGACTCCAACAGTTATGCCAATGCACTCAGGGCCGCACTTCGTGAGGATCCTGATGTTATTCTGGTGGGAGAGATGAGAGATCTTGAGACCATCAGTACAGCCATAACAGCGGCGGAGACAGGACACCTGGTTTTGTCCACTGTTCACACCATCGGAGCTTCCAATACCGTGGACAGACTTATTGATGTATTCCCGCCTCATCAGCAGCAACAGATAAGAATTCAGCTTGCGGGAGTAATTGAAGCGATCATTTCCCAGCAGCTTATGCCCTCGGATGACGGAGTTTCCAGATATGCCGCCTTTGAGGTGCTTCATGTCAACAGTGCTGTGAGAAATCTTATCAGGGAAGGCAAGTCGCACCAGCTGATAACAGTCATGCAGACCAACAGAAAGCTTGGCATGATAACCATGGATGATGCTATTATCCAGATGTACAGAGAACGCAAGATATCTAGAGAAACAGCTCTTCAGTTTGCTCAGGATCCTGAAAACATGCAGATGAAGATGCTTCGATGATTCGCAAATACAGATGCCCACATCATTTTTGCAGTTTTGAATACAAAAATGATGTGGACTTTTTTATTGTTTTGACTTATAATTTCTAACAGTGTTTTTTGTCTAAATAAATACTTTATTACAGGTTTGCAGTTCTTGCGGACTTGATTTTCCATGACAAAACTATTTTGAAAGGTGAATGTGTTAATGTTCAGTTCGATCGTTTCCGGAGCTGTCCATGGCATTACCTCCTATCTCATGCAGGTAGAAGTGGATGTTTCCGATGGATTGCCCGGCTTTAATATGGTGGGCTTTATGAGCGGAGAAGTTCGTGAAGCCAAGGACAGGGTGAGAGTAGCCCTGAAAAATATTGGAATTAAGCTTCCGGCAGCTAAGATAACCGTCAATCTGTCCCCTGCGGACATTAAGAAAGAGGGCATAGTGGTGGATCTGCCTGTGGCGGTGGGAATACTGGTGGCCATCGGCGAGCTTTCCGAAAATGCTCTTAAGGACACGGTGGTCCTTGGTGAGCTTGGACTAGACGGCGAGATAAAAGGAGTGAAGGGCACACTGCCCATCGTCATGAAGGCGAAGGAGATGGGATATAAAACCATTATTCTTCCTAAGGTCAATTCCAAAGAGGGAGCGGTAATTGACGGAATTAAGATAATCGGAGTTTCTTCGATCCAGGAGGCCATCACCTATCTGATGGCAGAGGAAGAAGAGAGGGACAGCGTTATTCCACCCACAAAAGTGGACATAGAGGCCATTTTCAGAGAGGGGGAAAAGGAGAACCTGAAGCTTGATTTTGCTGATATAAACGGTCAGGCCGGAGTCAAGAGAGCGGTGGAGATTGCGGCAGCAGGCTTTCATCACATCCTTCTTATCGGCCCTCCGGGCTCCGGAAAAAGCATGGTGGCCAAAAGAATACCCACCATTTTGCCGCCCTTGTCTTTAAGTGAGAGCCTTGAGGTATCTGCCATCTATTCCGTGGCGGGAATGCTGAAAGAAAACGAAGCTCTCATCACCGGAAGGCCCTTCGTGGCACCCCATCATTTGATCACCGAAACAGCTTTGACCGGCGGAGGAAGTATTCCCCATCCCGGTGCAATTTCTTTATCCCACAGGGGAGTCTTATTCCTGGATGAAATGCCTGAATTTCCCAGAACCAAACTTGATCTCTTAAGACAGCCCATAGAAGACAGAAAAATAAATATTGTCAGGACAAAAGGGACCTTTTCCTATCCCGCGGACTTTATGCTGGCAGGGGCTCTCAATCCCTGCCCCTGCGGCTATTATCCCGACAGAAACAAATGTAAGTGTACCCCTAATGAGATAAGGCGGTACCTGGGGCATATTTCCGGGCCCATCCTTGACAGGATAGATATTTGCGTTGAGGCTCCCAGAGTGGATATTGCGGATCTTTCCAGGAAAAACAGAAGTGCCAATGAGAGCAGCGCCGCCATAAGGGAGAGAGTGCTTGCTGCCAGAAAGAAGCAGCAGGAGAGGTTTAAGGACGGTTATATCAGTTTTAACTCGGAGATGTCCCCCCAGGATATAGAGAAATACTGCAGGCTCGGAGTAAAGGAGAGAAGCTTTCTTGAAAATGCTTTTTGTTCCATGGAACTAAGTGCCAGGGCTTATCACAAGGTTCTTAGAATTGCCAGGACCATTGCAGATATCGAGGACAGCGAGGAAATACGAGAAATACATCTGATGGAAGCTTTGAGCTATCGCATGACCGATGGCAAATACTGGCATCAGCAGGAGGAATAAATGATAAAAGAGAAAAACAGATCAGTAAATATAACAGAAAACGAGTATGCCCACTGGCTTTTTAATATACCGGGAGTGGGCGGAAAGTCCATAGACAAGCTTCTTTGCGGCGGAAGGAGCTGCAAGGAGGTCTATGAGCTGGAAGAGAGGGAACTCATGGCGCTTCTTGATAAAAAGCAGGTGAAAAGCTTTATTGAATCAAGAAATGTCTGGGACTTCGAGAAGGAGAGAGAAAAGCTGAAAAATCTGGGGATCAGGTTTATACCCAGGATAGACCCCGATTTTCCGGAGAAGCTTAAGAATATACCGGATCCGCCCTTTGCCCTGTATGTTAAGGGGGAACTTCCCGACGAAAACAAGCCCTCCGTCGCCATTATCGGGGCAAGGATGTGTTCTGAGTACGGAAGGTTCATGGCAAGGCAGCTGGGAAGAGGACTTGCCATGGCGGGAGTCCAGGTTATAAGCGGCATGGCAAGAGGAGTTGACGGAATAAGCCAGAAGGCAGCCCTGGAGGTGGGCGGCAGTTCCTTTGGAATTGTGGGAAACGGCGTGGATATCTGCTATCCCGAGGATAATCAGCCTCTTTATGATTCTCTTTGTGAAAACGGGGGAGTTATCTCTGAATATCCTCCCGGAACCATGCCCAGGGCCAATTTCTTCCCCATGAGAAACAGGATCATTAGCGGACTTGCGGATGTTGTGGTGGTTGTGGAGGCCAGACTTAAGTCCGGAACCCAGATCACTGTGGACACAGCTCTTGAGCAAGGAAGAGAAGTGGTTGCGCTTCCCGGAAGAGTTACCGACAGACTCAGCGATGGATGCAATCAGCTCATATGCCAGGGCGCAGGCATGGTTCTGGGGACAGAGGATGTATTGGAAAAGCTCTTTGAAGTAAGGAACAGATGCGCAAATGAACGCAATAACGTCAAAAATGCCGAAATTGAGGGTGAGGAGCCTATAGAGATGGAAATTAACGATAAGGAAATAACTATTGAGGATAAAATCCTTGAAAACCTAGATATAATCCCAACTACAGCCGCAAACATACTTGAGGGATTAAGCAGAAACGGTGTCGAAATTACGATACCGGAACTCATGAGAAGGCTCATGGACATGACGGGAAGCGGCACTATTGTGCAGGAAGGCGCGTACTATAGGAAAATACTGGGTGGCACCGCTTGCGCAAAACGTTTCCGGTAACGATACCGAAAACGATTCCGATGCAAAATGTCAATGTGCAATATGTATAAAAACGCAAACGGTATATCATTAAAAGTGCTTAATTGACAAAATAATGCACAAGTTCTACACTTTTTTATAGAGCAACCGATTGCGCAAAGTTGCGCAACCAAGTTTGTAAATGATGGAGGAAAAACAATGAAAAAGAAATTGGTATCAGTTTTACTTGCAGCAGCAATGAGTGCTTCACTTCTTGTTGGCTGTGGTGAGGAAGCAGCTCAGACTGTACAGGAGACAGCTGAGGCAGTTCAGGAGACAGCACAGGATACTGCAGAGGCAGTTCAGGAGACAGCACAGGATACTGCAGAGGCAGTTCAGGAGACAGCAGAGACAATAACAGACTATGGCACAGGCGAGATCAAGATCTGGGTTGCTGATAACGTAGTTGATTTCACCAATGAGCAGGTTACAAACTTTATCGCAGCTAATCCTCAGTTCGCAGGCTACACTGTAACAGTTGAGGCTGTTGGTGAAGGCGATGCAGCCGGCAACATGATCACAGACGTTGAGGCCGGTGCTGATATCTATGCATTTGCACAGGATCAGATCGCAAGACTTGTTACCGCAGGTGCTCTTGAGGTTGTTGAGGACTCTAACGCAGAGGCTATCAAGGCTCAGAACGATGCGGGTGCAGTTGGCGCCGCTACAGTAGGTGGCACACTTTATGCTTATCCTCTTACATCAGATAACGGATATTTCCTTTACTATGATAAGAGCGTTGTAACAGATCCTTCAACTCTTGAAGGCATCATCGCTGATTGCGAAGCAGCAGGCAAGAACTTCTACTTCGAGATCAACTCCGGTTGGTATCAGACAGCATTCTTCTTTGGCGCAGGCGCTGAGCTTACATATGAGACAGATGATTCAGGTAACTTCACAAAGTGCAATTCTACATATGCAAGTGATGCCGGTGTAGTTGCTCTTAAGAAGATCGCAGAGGTTGCTTCTTCCAAGTCATTCCAGAACGGTTCAGCAGTTTCTAACGCTACTAACTGCGCAGCAATCGTTGATGGTACATGGGATGCACAGGCAGCTAAGGATATGTTCGGTGACAACTATGCATGCGCTAAGCTTCCTACATTCGAAGGCGCTGATGGCAAGACATATCAGATGAGTGGTTTCGGCGGATTCAAGCTCCTCGGTGTTAAGCCTCAGCAGGATGAGAACAAGCTCGCTGTTTGTGATGCTCTTGCAGCATACCTTTCAAGCGAAGAAGTTCAGCTTGCAAGATACAATGCAGTAGGTTGGGGCCCTTCAAACCTTAACGCTCAGAAGTCAGACGCAGTTCAGGCTGACGAAGCTCTTTCAGCTCTTGCAGATCAGCTTCAGTACACAATCCCTCAGGGACAGTACCCTGGAGATTACTGGTCACTTGCTACATCACTTGGCGATTCAATCATCTCCGGTGAGATCAAGGCTGACGCTTCAGATGATGACTTCATGAAGGCTCTTACAGACTTCCAGAGTACCTGTGAGAGTTACGCACAGTGATCCATCACAACATTTATATCAGGCCCGGATTCATTAGGTTTCCGGGCCTGTTTTAAACTAAAAACGCTTGCGCATTGGTAAAAGGAGGCAGATGGTATGGCACAGGGCGCGGATAAAAAGAAAAAAAGTGCAGCGTCTTTGTTTTTGGGAGCTCTTGGTAATGGCTTCAAGGAAATAGGGGTAACATTTGTTGAGGGTGATATCAAAACCAAACTCTCATACATAATCTTCGGACTTGGTCCGCTTCTCAGAGGACAGATACTTATTGGGGCCGCTTTGCTTTTAAGTGAAGGCCTGTTTTTCTATTATATGGCAGCATTTGGCTGGCAGTATCTTTCTAAATTTTCAACACTCGGAACAATCGCTACCAAGAAAGTGGGACGAAAAACTGTTTATGGTGACAACAGCTTTTTGATCCTGTTATTTGGCGTTTTATGTATCTTTGCCATAATTGCCTTCGTGGCTATCTGGTATATCAATGTCAGGGAGAATCGCAAGGAAGAGCTTCTTTTAAAGGCAGGCAAAAAGCTTCCTTCCAACAAAGATGTCTTCATGTCACTCTTTGACAAGAATTTCCATAAGACACTTTTGGCACTTCCCGTAACCGGAATCTTTGTGTTTACAGTGCTTCCTATTGTGTTCATGATCCTGGTAGCTTTTACCAACTATGATAAGAACCACCAGTCACCATCCAATCTTTTCACCTGGGTTGGCCTTGAGAACTTCAAAAATCTTGTTTCGTTCTCCGGCGCAGGTATTGGCGGAACCTTTGTACAGGTTCTTTTGTGGACCCTTGTATGGGCACTTTTTGCAACATTCACAAACTATTTCCTGGGCTTGGCAGTAGCCATGCTTATCAATAAAAAGGGAATCAAGTTCAAGAAGCTTTGGAGGACCATTCTGGTTCTTACCATCGCTGTACCGCAGTTCGTATCACTGCTTTACGTAATGAAGATGTTCGCTAATGACGGACTTATAAACGGATATCTGATCAAGTGGGGAATCATCAAAAACTACATTCCTTTCTGGACAGATCCCATGCTGGCCAGAATTACAATCATCGTTGTAAATATCTGGATCGGTATTCCTTACATGATGTTGATCGCAACAGGACTTCTCATGAACATCCCTGAGGATCTCTATGAGAGCGCAAGGATTGACGGCGCCAATCCCTGGCAGATGTTCAGAAGTATCACTCTTCCATATATGCTGTTTGTTACAGGCCCGTTCCTGCTTACACAGTTTACAGGAAACCTCAACAACTTCAACGTTATTTACCTTCTTACTCAGGGTAAGCCACAGTCAGTTAACCTTGCAGAGAAGGCCGGCTACTCAGACCTTCTTATCACATGGCTCTATAAGATGACTGTTAACGACACCAACTACAGAATGGCGGCAGTAATCGGTATCATGGTATTCGTTGTTACAGCGGTGATCTCACTGGTTGTTTACAATATGCTTCCGTCAGTTAAGGATGAGGAGGGCTTCCAATAATGAAATCATACAAGACAAAAAGAGCCATCGGAAATACTATCTGTTATATCATACTGATACTTATCAGCATTATCTGGCTGTTCCCCTTCATAGGGCTTGTGCTTCAGAGCTTCAGATCCTATGCCACTGAGTACGGCGGAATGGTAGACTATCTGGTACCCAAGCATTTTTCACTGGATAACTACAAATTTCTTTTTGACAGCAGCCAGACCAACTACCTTTTATGGTATAAGAACACAATTATCATAGCGGTGTTTGTGTCACTTCTTCAGACCGTGATCCAGCTGTGCGTAAGCTATGCTCTTTCCAGAATGAGATTCGCCGGAAGAACATTCCTTATGAGGTTCTGGCTGATCCTTGGTATGTTCCCGGGATTCCTTACCATGATCTGTCTGTATTTCCTTCTTAAACAGTTTGGACTTACACAGGCAGGTGCTATCCCAGGACTTATCCTTGTATCTGTTGCCAGCTGCGGAATGGGCTACTATGTCTGCAAGGGATATTTTGATACTATCCCCAAGGCCCTTGATGAAGCTGCAATGATCGATGGTGCTACCAGATCCAGGATATTCTTTACCATGATTATACCTATGTCCAAGCCTATCATTATCTACACCGCACTTGTTGCCTTCATGGCTCCCTGGTGTGATTACGTATTTGCTTCCTATGTAGCCTTTGGTCATGACACCAGCTACAACGTTGCTGTAGGTATGACAAGATGGGTATGGACCAATGACTATCAGGGATACTTTACAAGATTCTGCGCGGGCGGCGTACTTGTAGCTATTCCTGTAACACTTCTTTTCATGTTCCTTCAGAAGTACTATGTAGAAGGTGTAACCGGTGGAGCAGTAAAGGGCTGAGAGCACTTGATGAGGTATTGTCGAATCTAGTGCGAACGTGTTCTGGCGAGCGAAGCGAGAGCAGAACTTCCTTAGCAGAACTTCCTTATGAAAAAATGGTGGAACTAAAATGCAAGATTCAAAGATCACTATCGACGACGTGGCTCGAGCCCTCGGTATTTCCAAGACCACCGTTTCCAGAGCGATCTCCGGAAAGGGCAGGGTTGGCAGTGATACCAGGGCCAGGGTTATGGCGTACATAGAAGAACATAATTACAGACCGAATGTCATGGCCAGAGCATTGGCGCAGCAGAGGACCTTCAACATCGGAGTGGTCTGGCCTGATGACTATAACGCTGTAGATCTTCCCTTTTTTCAGCGCTGCATGATCGGCATGAGTGAGATAACCTCAAGCTACGGCTATGACATCATTGTGTCGCTGACTGCGGGAGACGATATAGCGGGACTTAAGAGACTGGTGGAAAACCACAAGGTTGACGGGATTATCCTTACCAGAACCCTGGTTAACGATGCTCCCGCCAGATACCTTAAGGAATGTGGCATTCCTTTCGTGGCTGTGGGTGCCTCCACGGATCCGGACATTATCACCATTGATAATGACAATTTCGATGCCTGCAAGGAGCTCACTGCGATCCTTTTGGGAAAAGGCCTTAAAAGGCTGGCGCTTATCGGAGGCTCCAGGAACCACATCATAACCAGGACCAGATACAACGGATTTATGGCTGCCTTTAATGATGCGGGAATCGAGGCGGATCCGGGACTTATCTATCTGGATATTGATACCAATCTGAAGGTTGCCGGCATTCTGAAAGAACTGTTAAAAAACAATATTGACGGTGTTATCTGCATGGATGATTCCATTGTGGGAGAGGTTATAGCCAGATGCAGGGATGCCCATTTGAAGATCCCTGATGACATCAGAGTGGCCTCCTTCTATAACAGCTCATTATTGGACAGTGTCAATCCTTCCGTCACCTCTCTGAATTTCAACGACCGCAATCTTGGCGCTGTGGCGGCAAGAACCCTGCTTAGCATGATAGACGGCGAGGCCGTTGAGAATCAGGTTCTCAACAACTATGAGGTGATCCTTAAGGAGAGCACAAAATAATACGAGGAGATTTATTTATGAAAATATCTGCGGACTCTAAGATCACTTTTGATCCTGTGAGCCTTTTGGTAGATGGAAAAAGATGGTTTCCCATGATGGGTGAGATGCATTTTAGCAGATATCCCGCCAAGTACTGGGAAGAGGAACTTTGCAAGATGAAGGCCGGGGGAATAGACATTGTTTCCCTCTATGTCATCTGGATACATCATGAAGAAATTCATGGAGAATTTGATTTTACCGGCGACAGGAACCTCCGACTTTTCCTTGAAACGGTTAAAAAATGCGGGTTATACAGCATTCTGAGAATTGGCCCCTGGGCCCACGGAGAAGCCAGAAACGGCGGTTTCCCGGACTGGCTCCTTAAAGACAGCCGGGAAGCCGGCTATGAGGTCAGAACCGACGCGCCTCAGTATCTCTCCCATGTGAGAAAATTTTATGAAAAGACCTATGAGCAGGCCAAAGGCTTTTTTATAAAGGACGGAGGCCCTGTCATCGGTATTCAGATTGAGAATGAGTACGGCCACTGCGGCGGCAAAAATGGCGAAGAGGGTGAACAGCACATGAGAACCCTTCTTGCCATGGCGAAGGAGATAGGCTTTGATACTCCTATCTATACAGCCACCGGCTGGGGCGGAGCAGTGACCGGAGGTATGCTCCCTGTAATGGGCGGCTACTGCGAGGCTCCCTGGGATCCGAGAGTAACTGAGATCGAGCCCAGCGGCAACTACATTTTTACCAGAGAAAGAAACGACCACAATATAGGTTCCGATCACGGCCTGGGAGCAGGAATCACCTTTGATATGGACAAGTTCCCATTCCTTACTGCGGAGCTTGGGGGCGGACTTCAGGTCACAAGACACAGAAGACCCATTGCTTCCGGTACTGACACCGCAGCCATGACCATGGTAAAAATGGGAAGCGGAGCCAACCTTCTTGGCTACTACATGTACCACGGAGGAAGCAATCCTGAGGGCAAGCTCACAACCCTTCAGGAGTCCACAGAAACAGGCTATCCCAATGATCTTCCGGTGCGCTCCTATGATTTCAATGCGCCCCTCAGGGAGTACGGCCAGATGGAGGACACCTATAGACAGGTCAGACTTATTGCCATGTTTGTTCATGATTTTGGAGATGACCTATGTGACATGGCATACACAGAACAGCCCGGTAACCCTCTTAAGCCGGATAATCTCACAGCTCTTAGGACTGCTGTCAGATATAAGCACGTTATTTCCGAGGGTAATGATTATGTATCAGGATATCTGTTTGTGAACAACTACCAGAGAAGATATGAGATGGCAACTCACAGGGATGTGACACTGAAGGTTCATTTAACGGATGATGTAGTTCTTACACAATATGAAACAAGAGATATAGAAAACGGCGACTTTTTCTTCTATCCCTTCTTTTTGCCGGTGGGAGACAAAGCGCTTATAACCATTGAAGCTACTCCCATGTGCATTATTCATGACTATGATGGAAAAGGCCATGATGTATACGTCTTTTATACTGACAATGACAGAGAAGCTGTAGCGGATATATTGGGAAGTCTTTCGGGCCATAAGATCATGGTTCTTACGAAGGAAGAAGCACTGTCCGCCTCCAAGGTGACTGTTTCCGGAAAGGAGCATCTGTTTATATCCGAAGGAGATATCGTATGCTCCGCGCAGGGTGAGCCTTACCTCTACTTCAATGTGGCTGACGAAGAGGAAAAGAAACCTGTATTTAAGTGCTTCCCTGAACCTGAGAAGATCTCCGATAACTTTGAAAAGAAGTCGGGAGCAAAAGAAATTCCAAAATCGAACTTTGCTGACAGCGACGTTTTTGCTGTTTATGAAGGAAAAGAGGAATACACCTGCTCTGCCAAGGCTTCGTGCCCTGAGAACACTGAGCAGGATCAGGAACAGCTGTACAAGATCATGGTTACTGATATACCCTCTGAGCCCAACGAGATCTTCATGGAGATCGAATACGAGGGGGACAAGGCTGAGATGTACAGGGACGGCAAGCTTATTGCCGACAGCTTCTACACCGGACAGCTCTGGGAGATAGGCCTTAAGAGGTTTATTGATTCTGAGGCGGGAAGGCTTTCGTCCTTTGAAGCGGATATTGATATTACACCACTGTTTGAGGATTCGAGAGTTTACCTTCAGGATTGGCCAAAACTCAGGGATGGCAAGGCCTGCGATTTAATTAATATACATTTAATATCTCAATACCGTGTAAAAGTGTAATAAATTGTCGTATAATAGTGTTATCTGGGTAGAGTATGCCCGGATAACACTTTTTGTATATAAGTGAGGTTTATATGAGAAGTGACGGGATAACCATGACCTATTCTGCAATAGTCAGGGATAAGGACAACAAAAAGATCGTGAGAGTCTCGTTTGAGAGGGGAGGTGCTCTGGGAAAGGAAATCGCAGAGGGCCTTCTTCCCGAGTGCAAAATTACAAGACAGAACGGATACTCCCAGGAGGAGATTCTGGGACTTGAAGAATATTTGAGAGCTAATCAGGAGGATATAATGGACAAAGCCAAGGTTATCAGCAATCCGCTGAAATGGCTTTGATCTTCAGGGAAAGCAACCGGAGGGCGGCGCATGCAGTATAATTTTTACTTTGATATCTGCGCTTTGTTTATATTGGCGACAATAGCAATTACCTCTCTGTCCAGAAGGCGGGTACCTGCCTACAGACAGAGGGCTTATGCTGCGCTTTATACCGCCATGCTTGTTGCCACTGTGGCAGAAAGGTTTGAAACGGTCCTCCAGCTCAACCCTTCGCCTGAGCAGCCCTGGTATCATACTGCGGAGATGATCTGCGGATCTATGTATTTCCTGGCCCACCTGGGTACAGCCTATTTTTATCTCATCTATATCAGGGCTATCCTTGATATCTATATCGAATTCAGATCCCTAAAGGACCAGCTTCTTATAAATCTGGGCTATACGATCTGTATTATCATGCTTGTCGTGAACTGGTTTTGGCCTGTAATGTTCTACTATGATGAAAACGGAGTCTATCACAGAGGAGAGTTTATTCTTTTCATCTATGCTATCGCGCTGTATTACATATCCTACGGCCTTTTTACCATGCTCAGATACAGAAGACTTATGAGGATAAAAACAAGACTGGTGGCCACATCCTATGTTTTGTTTTCGATTCTGGGAATCGTGGTACAGTTTTTTATTCCGGTGGTGCTGATCGAGAATTTCTGCAATGCAATCAGCATAACATTGGTCTATATTACTCTTCAGAATCCCTCTGAGATGGTGGATGAGCGTCTCAATATCCTGAACAGGAAAGCGTTTCTTGAGGGTCTGGAACTTAAGACCACAAGAAAGCATCCCCATGCCACGATCTTTGTGACCATCGATAATATCAGAGCCCTCAGCTCAGAGATTGGATACAGCCAGGCTCAGGCTGTGCTTAAGAAAATTGCGAAATACCTTATGGGAGCAGGCAAGGCTGAGTACAGGCTCACCACCTATACCTACAGATATTCGGATTACTGTTTTGCTGTGACGGTTCACAGCCAGGATGATAAAAAAATCAATAAGCTCCTTGAAAGAATAGCAAAAAGGCTGAAGGAACCCTGGAACTCTGCCAATATGGCCATTCACATTGACGGACATTGCTTTGTTATCAAATACCCCGATCACTATAAGACCACTGCTGAGCTTATGAACAGGATCGATATAATCACTGAGGATATAGCAGGTTATCGTGATGTGATCATTGATCTTGACGATCTTAAATACAATGAGATCAAAAAATACAGGGATTATGATGTCCTCGCCAGAGGAAGTCTCGACTCCAAGCGGGCGGTCATCAAATTCCAGCCGATTTTGTCCAAGGTATACAAGATCAATTACAGCGCCGATGTCATATGCTTTTTCCTTGATGAAAACGGCAAAGAGATAGACGTAAGAGAGCATATTCCCGATGTCAGGGTTACCCAGGCTCTTATGGATACGGACGAATATGTTTACAGAAGAGCCTGCAGGGCGCTGGCTTTCTGGAATGCCGGTGATAAAAACGGAAAGTACAGAGCTGTTGTGGGACTTTCCCAGGGGGAGATATCCCGAAATGACTTTGTAAGAAGAATTAAGAAGATCCTTAAGGAAGAGAGGGCGGAGGCCTCCTGGATAAGCCTCAAGCTCACAGAGACAACCCTGGCCACCATGAACAGCGTGGCAGAGAGGAATCTGAAGCTTCTGGGAGATATGAAGGCTTCCATTATCGTAGATAAGTACGGAAGCGGCTACGGCAATCTGGACAGACTTTTGACCCTGCCCATAATGCAGATAAATATCGATCATTCTATCCTGACTTCTGCCATGGAGTCGGAACAGATGAAGATCGTTGCTCAGGGAATCGTTAATCTTTTCCATGACATCAGCCTCTTCGTTGGGGCCTCCGATATTTCCTGCGAGGCAGATAAGGCCATGGCTGAGGAACTGGGATGCGACTTTTTGATTGGAGATTATATGGGAGAGCCCATGAAGGACAGCTCCTATGTGAAGTTTATTGATGCATATTTTGACGAAGGGTAAGTATGGAACTATTACTGAGGCCACAACATTATAATATTACCTTTAATCTGGCGGCTCTTATGCTTATTGCTGTAATTATGTCGATTCATCTGTCCGAGGAAGCGCAGTACAGTAAGCAGAAGCATATTTTTGGTGCCATGGTTGTTGATGCCTTCGTCGTGAATCTTTTGGGGCTTGCCAGTCAGATCTACCTGGCCATTGATGCCTGGAGAGATTTTATTACACCTGAGGGCATAAAATATATCCTTATAGCAGAAAAAGTTTTTATATATCTTCTTCCGTATTTTGCTATGAGATATGTAATGTCTCTGTTCCAGCTTGAACTGGATAATATTCCCAAAATTGCGATCATCGCAATTCCCACTGTCTATGCGGTTGTTTTCTGTTTTAGCGGATTCTGGACTGATTTCTTTTATTTCATCAGCGATGAAGGAAAGGTTGTCTATAGATATCCCCAGGGAGCAACGGTGAATATCGGTGTAATTCTGTACTTTATTTTTGCTACATATTTATTGATCAAATACACAAAGACTCTCAGCAGTGAAAAAGCAATCGCTCTTTGGTTGTTCTATTTTCTGATGATGGCAGGTATCCCTATCAGGATTATGTCGAAGTCGGGATCCGTATTTGAATTCAGTATTTCCATAGCACTGCTTCTTTGCGTTTACACCTTCCAGAACCCCAGTGAGTTCGTGGACAGGATGTCGGGAGCGGGAACGAGAAATGCGCTTAATTTCTATATTTCCACCAGTCTTATCCAGAAAAAGGAGTTTACGATCCTTGGTATCCATGTGGATAAACTGGCTGTTATTCTTGGCGTGGAGCCCATGGAAGCGGCTTCGGATCTTCTCAATCAGATATCCTCATATCTTAAGGAGCTTTGCCCCGACGGAAATCTCTTTTACCCCGGGGAAGCTGATTTTATGATGGTCTTTCCTGATATGACACCGGATGAGAGCGTCATTGAAAAAACCGTGGAGCAGATCAGGAAAAGATTTAAAGAGCCCTGGAAGATAAGAGGGGATGAGATCAAACTCCTGCAGAGTCCTTATACCATCGGATTCCCCGAGGAAGTGGATTCCATGGACAGATACAGCGAAGTGATGTCGGTGCTCAGCAAGGCAATCCTGCGGCAGAACAGGGACATTCTGAGGGTTTCGGACCTCAGCCTTAAGATGGTGGAGCATGACAAGAAGATAGACAATATTGTAAAACATGCTTTGGATGACGGGCATATGGAGGTTTACTATCAGCCCATCTATACCCCTGCCACCGGAAGATTCTCCTCCTGCGAGGCCCTTCTTCGACTTAAGGATCCTCAGCTTGGATTCATTTCTCCCGCAGTCTTTATGCCTATCGCGGAGAGAAACGGCACTATTCTTGCCATAGATAAATATGTACTTTCTTCCGTATGCGAGATGATCTCTACCACTGCGGCCAGGGAGTATGGGCTTGAGTATGTTGAGATCAATCTTTCCATAGTTGACTGTATTCAGACCAACCTTGCCGAGAACGTGCTTAAGACCCTCAGCAAGTATGATGTTAAGCCCTCGGAGATAAATCTTGAGATCACTGAGACCTCCGAAGAGGGCATCAACGCGGTCATGGAGGAAAATGTCCGTAAACTTATGGCTGCCGGCGTGGATTTTTCCATGGACGACTTCGGAACCGGCTATTCAAATATTGCCAGAGTTGCCAATATGCCCGTTAAGATTTTTAAGCTGGATAAGAGCATAATCCAGTCTGCTTTTGATTCCGAAGTGAACTACATGGTTATGTACAACATGGTCAAGATCATCAAATCCCTGGGAAAAGAGATCGTGGCTGAGGGCGTTGAGACCGGAGAGCAGGCAAGACAGATCATCAAACTGGGCTGCAACCATATTCAGGGATTCTTCTACTCAAGGCCTATGCCCAAGGATCAGTTTGTGGAGTTCCTGAAAGAGCATAATTCGTAAATACTTTATTGCAATAAAGAGTCCTTCAGTGTAAAATTTAGAATGCACTTTTTGAATAATACTATAATTGGTAAGGATGGAAATATGGCACTAATTAAGAAACCTGTAACGGGTATGAAGGATATTCTTCCTTCAGAGATGCAGCTTAGAGATTACTGCATCGGAATTATCAAGAAAACTTACGGTGAGTTTGGATTTAACTCAATTGAGACTCCCTGTGTTGAGTCTCTTGCTAATCTTAACAGCAAGCAGGGCGGCGAGAATGAGAAGCTTATCTTCAAGGTTATGAAGAGAGGTGAGAAGCTCAATCTCGAGACCGCAAAAGAGGAAAACGACCTGACAGATTCAGGTCTTCGCTATGATCTTACAGTTCCTCTTGTTCGTTTTTATGCTAATCACGCCAATGAGCTTCCTGCTCCTTTCAAGGCGCTTCAGATGGGCAATGTATGGAGAGCTGACAGACCTCAGAAGGGTAGATATCGTCAGTTCATGCAGTGTGATATCGATATTCTCGGTGAGCCTTCCAATCTGGCTGAGATAGAGCTTATCCTGGCTACCACCACAACCCTTGGAAGACTTGGCTTTAAGGATTTCAAGATCAGGATCAACGACAGACAGATTCTCAAGGCTATGGCTGCCTACAGCGGATTCCCTGAGGAGTCCTATGACAGCGTATTCATTACCCTGGACAAGATGGATAAGATCGGTATTGACGGAGTTTCTGAGGAATTGGTTAAAATGGGCTTTTCTCAGGAGCAGGTTGATAAATATCTTGATCTTTTCAAGGCTGTTGAGGGCAAAGGCGCTGTAGAGGGGCTTTCAGTTATTGCTGACAAGCTCGGCGATTTCCTTTCAAAAGAGGTGGCTGAGGGCCTTACAGAGATTATCAGCAGCGTAGACGGTACCAAGGCTGCTCAGTTTGAGATGGAATTTGATCCTACTCTGGTTCGCGGAATGAGCTATTATACAGGAACTATTTTTGAGGTGGCAATGCCTCAGTACGGCGGAAGCTGCGGTGGCGGCGGACGTTACGACAAGATGGTTGGAAAGTTCCTTGGACAGGATACACCTGCCTGCGGTTTCTCCATCGGCTTTGAGCGTATCATCATGATCATGATGGACGAGGGCTTCAAGATTCCCGGAGAGAGCACCAAGGTTGCTTATCTTATCGAGAAGGGGATCAAGGGCGACAGACTTGCTCAGATCATCGGAGAGGCTCAGAAGGAAAGAGCCGAGGGCAAGCAGGTTCTGGTAGTTCGTATGAACAAGAATAAGAAGTTCCAGAAGCAGCAGCTTTCAGAGCAGGGCTATGAAGAGTTTAAGGACTTCTATGAGAATTCTCTTCAGTAAATAACTGCTACTGTTGAACTTGTACATAATAATAGGAGGATGTTTTGAACGTTCACTCTATAAGGCTGACAGTGTTGGTACTGCTGGTTCTTCTGTCTGCTTTTTTCTCATCTGCTGAGACAGCCCTTATGACCGCCAATAAGGTCAAGATGAAGGCGCTGTCCGAGGATGGAAATAAGAGAGCGGGTCTTGTTCTCAAGATCTGTGAAGATACCCAGAGGATGCTGTCGGCAATTCTGATTGGAAACAATATTGTAAATCTTAGTGCTTCAGCCCTTATGACAATCTATGTTACAGATCGTTTTAAGGTGAGCTACGCTGTAAGTATCGGTACAGGAATCCTGACACTGGTGGTACTTATCATCGGTGAGATCATTCCCAAGACCATAGCGACGGCTCATGCTGAGACAATTTCTCTTTTGTATGCAAGGATCATCCTTTGCCTTATTACGGTGGTGACGCCCCTTAGCTTTATCATCAACGGCATTGCCACATGTATTCTCAGGCTCCTCAGGATCGATACCAGCAGCAGGCAGGCCATGACTGAAAATGAGCTTAAGACCTACGTTGATGTCAGCCACGAGGACGGTGTCATTGAGACCGGAGAGAAACAGATCATTTACAATGTATTTGATTTCAGCGATGCAGTGGCCAAGGATATCATGATCCCCAGAATCGATATGAGCTGCGTCAGCACCGATGCTTCCTATGATGAAGTCATGAAGATCTTCAAGGAAGAGATGTACACCAGAATTCCTGTGTATGAAGGCAACGAGCAGGACAATATCATAGGACTTATCAATATCAAGGACCTTATCCTCATTGAGGATACAGATAATTTCAAGATTTCCGACAATCTTCGTAAGGCATATTATACCTATGAGTTCAAAAAGACCGCCGATCTTCTGATGGAGATGAGAGAAAGGTCACAAAATGTTACCTTTGTTCTTTCTGAGTACGGCACCTGCGTGGGAATGATCACTTTGGAGGACCTTCTTGAGGAGATCGTAGGTGAGATCAGAGATGAGTATGACTCCGACGAGGCCCAGCTTATCAAGGATCTTGGCGGAAACAGATATCTTGTGGAAGGCAATATGAAGCTGGATGATATCAATGACGCCCTGGGAACAGAGCTGGATTCCGAGGACTATGACTCCATCGGAGGACTGATGATCGAGAAGCTGGACAGACTTCCCGGCTACGGCGAGACAGTTACTCTTGATGACGGAACTACACTTACAGCCAGAGGAATCAAGAGAAACAGAATAACCAAGGTACTTATGGTGGTGCCTGAACCAAAATTTCACGAAGATAAGGATTCGGAATAAAAAACTTTTATAATTAATGAAAACATGTTATACTAAATTGATGTATAAACTCGAAAAGTGGTTTTATATCCACATTTTCCGGTAGGAGGCTATTTATTATGAAACACGTTAAATCTTTAGTTACAAGAAATCTTAAGGAATCAATGAAGAAGGGCGGATGCGGCGAGTGCCAGACATCTTGCCAGTCTGCTTGCAAGACTTCCTGCACAGTAGGAAATCAGAGCTGCGAACAGCTTAGCAAGTAATCACCGGTTATTTGATATTCCGGGTATATAATCTTTCACCCGGAAGCATGATAATGTCATGTCGGGCAGCGGTTTTTGGCCGCTGCCAAATTTTTGGTTAGGAGTATTTATGATTCACGCTTATAAGAACAATGGCTATAATATTGTTCTGGACGTAAACAGTGGATCTGTACACGTTGTAGACGACGTAGTATTTGATCTTACTGAGGTAGTGGAAAACAGACTTAAAGAAAAGTATGGCACGGCTGCCACTCAGAATAATAAAGATAATGGCAATGAGTACAATTCTGATGTAGAATGGATATATCGGGATATTTTATCTACCACGGATCTTTCATCCAAATATCCGGAGAGTGAGATAAAAGAAGGCATTGAAGAGCTGATGGAGCTCAGGGATGCAGAGGTTCTTTATACAGATGATGTGTATGAGAACTATGTAGATGAATTTCAGAACAGAGATACGGTTGTTAAGGCCCTTTGCCTTAATATAGCCCATGACTGTAACCTCAGATGCAAATATTGTTTTGCCGACGAGGGAGAGTACCACGGAAGACGAGCTCTCATGAGCGAGGAAGTGGGCAAGGCTGCTCTTGATTTCCTGGTTAAGAACTCCGGCAGCAGAAGAAACCTGGAAGTGGATTTCTTCGGCGGAGAACCTCTTATGAACTGGGAGGTTGTTAAGAAGATCGTAGAATACGGTCGCCAGATCGAAAAAGAGCACGATAAAAATTTCCGTTTTACAATTACAACCAACGGAACACTCTTAAATGATGATATACTTGAATATGTGAACAAGGAAATGGGAAATATCGTTCTTTCCATCGACGGACGTAAGGAAGTTAACGATGCTATGCGTCCCAGAAAAGGCGGCCAGGGCTGCTACGACGATATAGTTCCCAAATTCCAGAAGGTAGCTGAGTCACGTCATCAGCTCAGATATTTCGTACGAGGTACATTCACTCATAATAATCTTGATTTTTCAGAAGATGTGAAGCATCTGGCAGATCTTGGCTTTAAGCAGATCTCTGTAGAGCCTGTTGTAGCCAAGCCTGACGACTGGTATGCCCTTAAGGATGAGGATATTCCCAAGCTCTGCGAAGAGTATGACAAGCTTGCGAAGTTCTATCTTGAGAGACAGAAAGAGGGAAGAGGATTTAACTTCTTCCACTTCAATATCGATCTCGAGGGTGGCCCATGTGTTGCCAAGAGACTTTCAGGCTGCGGCTCAGGTTGTGAGTACCTGGGAGTAACCCCTTGGGGTGACCTGTATCCCTGCCATCAGTTTGTTGGTAATGAAGATTTCATTATGGGCAATGTATTTGATGGAATTACAAGAAATGATCTTCGCGAGATGTTCAAGAAGAGCAATGTATATTCCAGACCCGAGTGTGAGAAGTGTTTTGCAAGGTATTACTGCAGTGGCGGATGCGCTGCCAATGCCTACAACTTCAACGGGGATATCAATACGACATATAAGCACGGATGTGAGCTTCAGAGGAAGCGCATTGAATGTGCGATTATGATAAAAGCGGCTATGGCCGAAGAAGGATAATGGAGGATTTATAGTATGAAACGCGTGAAGTATGTTGTTGCACTACTGCTTGTACTGCTGC
The DNA here is from genome assembly GCF_000621605.1 of Butyrivibrio sp. MC2021. Classification (GTDB taxonomy): domain Bacteria; phylum Bacillota; class Clostridia; order Lachnospirales; family Lachnospiraceae; genus Butyrivibrio. Next base: position 102,284 of record NZ_JHXX01000002.1, read on the forward strand.
TTCTTGGGGGTATCGGTTACACAGCGGTAAACGGTCTGGGACAGGACAAATCAGGATCTCTTAGCAGCATCAATTTAGGTCTTGACCTTGCCGGTGGTGTAAGTATCACTTACGAGGTAGTAGGTGAAGAGAATCCTGACAAAGAGGATATGTCTGATACAATTTACAAGCTCCAGCAGCGTGTAGATCAGTACAGCACAGAGGCTCAGGTTTATCAGGAAGGTTCTAACAGAATCAATATCGAGATTCCGGGTGTTACAGATGCAAACAAGATCCTTGAGGAACTTGGACAGCCCGGTAACCTTTACTTTATAGCAGAGACAGACTCTGAAGGTAACAAGAACTACCAGCTTGATTCAACTTACGGTTTTTTCTATGAGCTTAACAAGAGCTTAGAGGAACTTCAGGCTGAGGGATCAATCGTTCTTACCGGTGAGGATGTTGCGGTATCACAGGCTGCATACCAGCAGGATTCTTACGGAGCAAACGAGGCTGTTGTATCACTTGAGTTCACAGAGAAGGGTGCTCAGGCATTTGCAGATGCAACTACCAAGGCTTTTGCAAACGGTGAGACAATCGGTATCTACTACGACGGAGAGTTCATTTCTGTTCCCAAAGTACAGGCTGCGATCACAGACGGCAAGGCTGTTATCACAGGTATGTCAAGCTACGAGGCAGCAGAGAATCTTGCTTCCATGATCAGAATCGGTGGACTTAAGCTTCAGCTTAATGAACTTCGTTCCAACGTAGTTGGTGCTCAGCTTGGTCAGGATGCTATCAAGACAAGTTTGATCGCTGCAGCTGTTGGATTTGCTCTTATCGCACTTTTCATGATCGTATTCTTCAGAATACTTGGTCTTTCAGCTACACTGGCACTGTCATTCTACTGCGGACTTATCGTCTTCCTTCTTTCCGCATTTGATATGACACTGACACTTCCCGGTATCGCAGGTATCATCCTTTCAATCGGTATGGCGGTTGACGCCAACGTTCTTGTATTCTCCAGAATACGAGAGGAGATAGCTGCCGGTAAACAGGTTGACCTGGCAAGAAAGAATGGTTATAACAAGGCTCTTTCATCAATCCTTGACGGTAACATTACAACTCTTATTGTTGCTGTAGTTCTTAGAATCGGTGGAACAGGTTCCATCAAGGGATTTGCTGAGACACTTATGCTTGGTATCATCCTTTCAATGTTCACGGCACTTGTTGTTACCAGATGCATTACATCAATCCTTTACGGAATTGGTATTCAGGACGTTAAGTTCTACGGCAAGGCTAAGAAAGTTAACGTTATTGACTTTGTTTCAAAGAGAAAGCTCTTCTATGCTATTTCAGCAGGCATCGTTGCCATCGGTATCATCTTCATGGCAGTTAACGGCGCACAGGGCAAGGGAGCATTCAACTACAGCCTTGATTTCGTAGGTGGTACATCTACAACCGTTACTTTCGACAGAGAGTACACACTTTCAGAGCTTGAGAGCACAGTTGCTCCTGAACTTAAGAGCGCTGCAGGCGTTACAGAGCTTCAGATTCAGACAGTATCAGGAACCAATCAGGTTATCTTCAAGACAACAACTCTTTCTGTTCAGGCAAGAGAGGCTATCGAGAACGTTCTTGAAGAGAAGTTTGGCGTAACACCTGAGAATGTTGCAGCAGAGACCATCAGCTCAACAATCAGTGGTGAGATGAGAACAGCTGCTTTAGAGGCTCTTGCCGTTGCTCTTGTTCTTATGCTTATCTACATCTGGATCAGATTCAAGGATATCAAGTTCGGTGCAGCTGCTATTATCGCTCTTGCACATGACGCACTTATTGTTATCGTATCCTATGCTATTACAAGACTTGCAGTTGGTAGCACATTCATCGCTGTAGTTCTTACAATCATCGGTTACTCAATTAACGATACAATCGTTACCTTCGACCGTATCCGTGAGAATCAGCACCTTGCAACCAGCAAGAGTGAGTTCGCTCAGCTTGTTAACAGCTCAGTATCACAGACACTTACACGAAGCTTGTTCACATCAGCTACTACATTCTTCACAGTACTTGCACTTTACATCTTCGGTGTAGCTGATATTAAGGCATTTGCACTTCCTCTTATGGTTGGTGTTATCTGCGGTACATATTCATCAATCTTCATCGCATCACCTATGTGGTACGACCTGAAGACCAAGTTCAAGACCTTCTTCAACAAGGCTGCATAATTTCATAGCTAGTTTATTCCGGGGCGCCGATTTCGGCGCCCTTTTTTTGCCCGGACGGGAATACTGAAGAAGGCCGGAGATAGTTATCTGAGGGGGAACCGTAGCCTAATGAAATAAAATTTTTGTCATAACCCATCGGGATTTATGGCATCGCAGACAACCAGCCATGTTCATTTCACGTAGTTCAGAGAATTCACATGGCTGGTTGTCTGCGATGCTCATAAATCAACCTCAGCGTTATAAAGACAAAAATTTTATTGCATCAGGCCACGTCTCCCACTGCGTTAGTTATTCTCCCGGCCTTCTTCAGTATTCCCTGTGCGTTGAAAGAAATAGGGCTTCCGAAATCGGCATCCCCTGGCAAATTCTCCCAGCTATGAAAACACTACGTGCTGCAGCTCTCCCTTTGGTGAGGAAGCGGGGGGATGGAAAGGGAAGTGGACTATGATTGAGCTTTTTTAATAAAAAAGGAGACATCCACTTCTGAATAAATCACATGCCTAGGGCTATTAAATATTGTTTTGCCGGGAGTTGTCTGCATCAAAAAAGGGAGCAATGATATATACCTCAAAATTCACCTTTTATTCCCTTCTGGCCTTCATAGCACAGGGGGAAAATGCAGCAAGGTACGGAAGGGGCTCATGGCAATAAAAATTTCGTCTTGATAACGTTGAGGATAATTTATGAGTATTACAGATAGACAGCCATGCGATTGTTCTGAACTACGTGAAATGAGCATGGCTGTTCTAGATGTAATGCCATAAATTACCGATAGGTTATGACGAAATTTTTATTGTTATGAGCTCCTCCCATACCTGCTGCATTTCCCCCCGTCCTCTATAAATCCAGTGGGAATAAAGGCGATTTTGAGGTATAATCTAACGTGTGTTTTGGGCAGAAAATGCCTAGTGGAACACAATATTTAATATTTAGGAATGGTGTGATTTATGTCAAAATGGATGATAGCTAATAAGGGCGCAGATTTTGAGGGGATTGCCCGTAAGTTCAACATTTCCCCCATAACTGCAAGACTTATTGCCAATAGACTCATCACCAGCAGGGAGTTTGAGAAAAACCAGTGCACTGATGAGAAGATAGAAGCCTACTTAAACGCAGGAATTGATAAGCTCCATGACCCTTCGGGAATGGCTGATATGGAGAAGGGAGCTCAGGTCATGTATGACAGGATACAGGCCGGGGCCAGGATCAGAGTTATCGGTGATTATGATGTGGATGGAATATGCTCATCATATATTCTTTTGACCGGAATTAAGATGTTTGGCGGAGATGTGGACTGTGTACTGCCTGACAGAATGAAGGATGGTTACGGCCTTAGTATCAAGCTGGTGGATGATGCCCATGCAGCCGGCATTGATACCATAATTACCTGTGATAACGGCATAGCTGCCGCAGAGCAGATAGCCCACGCCAAAGAGCTGGGAATGACTGTTGTGGTAACCGATCATCATGAGGTCCCCTTTGAGGCTTCCGGAGAAGAGGGCAGCGAAGTAAGAAAAGAGATCCTTCCTCCCGCTGATGCGGTTATTGATCCCAAGAGATCCGAAGGGAATTATCCCTTTAAGGAGATATGCGGTGCGGTTGTTGCCTATAAGTTTCTTCAGGTTCTTGCGAAGAAATACAGCACAGATAAGGATGCATACAAGGACTTCTTTACCGAGATGCTGATTTTTGCAGGAATAGCCACAGTGTGCGATGTCATGGAGCTTAGGGATGAGAACAGGATAATTGTCAAGGAATCCTTAAGACTTATTGCTCATACCCGTAATAAGGGCCTCAGGGCACTTATTCACGTGAATTCTCTTGATGAGAACAAAATCACGGTTTATCACTACGGCTTCGTTGTAGGCCCCTGTCTTAATGCCACAGGAAGGCTTGAGCTTGCCACAAGAGCACTGGCTCTTTTTAACGCAGAAAGCGAGAACGAGTCTGCTATTATAGCTGAGGATCTCAAGAACCTCAACGACAGCAGAAAGGACCTGACCAAAGAGGGCGTTGATCAGGCTACAGAGCTGGTGGAGAAGGCTATAGCGCAGGAGGGCATGCCCAAGGTCATCGTAGCCTATCTTCCTACGGTCCACGAGTCCATTGCCGGCATTATCGCAGGCAAGATCAAGGAGAAGTACTACAGGCCCACCATTATCCTTACAGAGGCTTCTGACGGTGGTGCCAAGGGCTCAGGAAGGTCCATTGAGAAGTTTGATATGTTTGAGGAGCTTTCTGCCTGCAAGGACCTTTTTACCAAGTTTGGAGGCCACAAGATGGCAGCCGGACTTTCCCTTCCCAAGGAAAATATCGATGAACTTCGTAGAAGGCTCAACGAAAACTGTACCCTTGAGGGGGATGACTTTGAACCCGTGATCCATATCGATATTGCCATGCCCCTTAAATTTGCGACCATGGATCTTGTCAGGGAGTTCTCAAGACTTGAACCCTTTGGAAACGGCAATTCTAAGCCCCTATTTGCCCATAGAAATGTAAGCCTGTTATCAGGACGTATTCTTGGAAAAAACAAGAACTGCGGCAAATATATCGTCCTTGATGAGGACGGCAACCGTTATGAGATGATGTACTTCGGGAATATGGAGAAGTGGCACCAATTTCTGGCGGCCAAATATGGACAGAGTGCTGTGGATGAATTGTATAATGGGATGGGCAATAATGATATGAAGATTAATATTGCATATTATCCCGATATTAACAGCTATATGGGAAGAGACAGTCTTCAGATCATAATGAATGATTACTGCTGAAGCCCGTAAACAAAAAAAGCCCCTATAACCACAAAAACACACGCTGATGCGTGTGCCTGCGGTTTCTTATGAGGGGGAGATAGTGAATAACTTTTCGTTACTCACTTCATGTAATTATATTAACAAACATTTGTGAAAAAATTGTGTCAAAAATATAAAAATTAGAATTAGCCAGTTCTAAGCTAATTTAAAGGTTAAATTAAGCTATATAATGGCTAAAACGAGCTAAATGGAGGTACAAAAATGAAACTATCAAAATTACTGGAAGAGCTTAAATGCAGCGTAACTGCAGGAAACAGCAGTACTTTAGTGAACCCTGACGAGGTTGAGGTTAAAGACGTAGTCAATGATAACAGAAAAATAGGGGAAGGCTCACTTTTTATCTGTATCAAGGGTGCCAATTTTGATGGACATTCTTGTGCCGTTGAGGCCGCAGAACAGAAAGCTGCCGCAATTGTTGCAGAGCATGATGTGGAGCTTCCTGAGGGCTGCGAGATGCCTGTTGTCAGAGTTGATAACACAAGATATGCCATGGCATTTATCTCAGCAGCTTATTTTGACCATCCCGCCCGCAAGCTTAAGACCATCGGAATAACCGGAACCAAGGGCAAGACCACCACTACATATCTTATTAAGAGCATGCTTGAAAATGCAGGCCACAAGGTAGGACTTATCGGAACTATCGAAGTTATCATAGGAGATGAGCATATTCACGCTGAGAATACCACTCCCGAGTCCTTTGACCTTCAGAGATATATGGCAAAAATGGTTGAGTCCGGCTGTGACAGCGTAGTAATGGAGGTTTCATCCCAGGGACTTATGCTTCACAGAAGCCAGGGATTTATCTATGATCTTGGAATCTTTACCAATATTGAGCCCGATCACATCGGACCTAACGAGCACAAGGATTTCGAGGACTATATGCATTGCAAGGGACTTCTTTTCAAGCAGTGTAAAGTAGGTATCTGCAACGGAGATGACATTCATACAGATGATATCTTGGAGGGACATACCTGTCAGGTTGAGACCTATGGATTCAATGAGGGAGTAGACCTTCGTGCCATCAATCTTGCTTACATCAGAAAGCCCGGAGAACTGGGAGTGTTCTTTGATACAGAGGGGCTCCTCAATATGCACGCAGAGATCAGAACTCCCGGCAGATTCAGCGTATATAACGCCCTTTGTGCCATAGCTGTGGCTAGACATTTCGACTGCACTCCCGACGAGATCGCAGCAGCCCTTAAGGAAGCCAAGGTTAAGGGCAGAATCGAGATGGTCAAGGTATCTGACGACTTTACGCTGATGATCGACTACGCCCACAACGCCATGGCCCTGAAGAGCCTTCTTACTACTCTTAGGGAATATCGCCCCAACAGACTTATCAGCGTATTTGGCTGCGGCGGTAACAGAAGTAAGCTTCGCCGTTTTGAGATGGGCGAAGTCAGCGGAAAATATGCAGACTTTACCATCATTACTTCCGATAACCCAAGATTTGAAGAGCCTGAGGATATCATGAATGATATCGAGACCGGAATGAAGAAGACCGACGGAAAATATATCAAGATCACAGACAGAAAAGAGGCTATAGCCTACGCCATCGAGCACGGCGAGCAGGGAGACATTATCGTCCTTGCTGGTAAAGGCCATGAGGACTACCAGGAGATTAAGGGAGTTAAGTACCATATGGATGAGAGAGAACTTATCCAGGAAATTCTTCAGGAAAAAAAACTTTGATCCTAAAATATAAAGGGCTTAAAATTAATCACATTTAATTAATTAAACTGAAAGGAGGAGGCTGTGGCGTCTTGTGAGTATGCAAATGTAATAATAGATATATCCCATGAGAAGGTCGACAGACTCTTCCAGTACAGGATTCCACCCCATCTCAGAGATAAGATAGAGATCGGTGACTGTGTGAGCGTTCCCTTTGGCAAAGGCAATACCGATAGAAAAGCCTATGTCATTGAGCTTACGGATGAGGCCAACTGGGATCCTTCCAAGATAAAGGAAATAACCGCCATATCCACTGACCATGCTTCTGCGGAGGACATTTCCATCAAGCTGGCAGCCTGGATGAAGAGGCAGTACGGCTCCACCATGATCGCTGCCCTAAGAACAGTCCTTCCCTCCGTAAAAAAGCAGAACAAACTGGTCCACAAATTTGTATCCCTTAAGATGCCTCTGAGGGAAGCCACCGAGTACTACTATGAGTGCGCCGGCAAAAAGAACCAGAGGGCCAGGGAGAGGATACTAAAAGAGCTTCTTGCTACACCTGATGAGCGGATTCCCTATGAGCTCATCACAGAAAAGCTCAATGTGACGGCAGCTACCCTTAAGAGCCTTCAGGACAAGGGTGTTATCAGGATAGAAGAGGAAGAGTACTTCAGAAAACCTGAAGCCTTCGAAAGTTCCAGATACGGAGCCAAGACCCTGAGCGAAGAGCAGAAGAATATCGTAGATACTGTTTCAAAAGACTTTGACGCCGGCAAGAGAGATACCTATCTTATTCACGGCATAACCGGCAGCGGCAAGACGGAAGTTTACATTGCTCTTATCGATGAGATGATAAAAAGGGGCAGGCAGGCCATTGTCATGATCCCCGAGATCGCCCTTACCTATCAGACTCTGATGAGGTTCTACAGGCACTTCGGAGACCGGGTATCGGTAATGAATTCTTCCCTTTCACCGGGAGAGAAGTTTGATCAGATGGAAAGGGCCAGATGCGGCGATATAGATATTATTATCGGCCCACGTTCAGCGCTTTTTACCCCCTTTCCCAATCTGGGAATAATAATAATTGACGAGGAGCATGAATCCTCCTATAAAAGTGAGACCATGCCCAAGTTCCATGTCAGGGAGACTGCCATAGAGCTGGGCAAACTGGTGCCGGGAGGAGCCGCGGTGGTGCTGGGCTCAGCCACACCTTCCCTGGAATCCTATTACAGGGCCCAAAGCGGAGAGTACAAACTTTTTGAATTAAAGAGAAGACTTACCGGGGGATGCCTTCCTACGGTTGAGATGGCGGACTTAAGGCTTGAACTTAGAAGCGGCAACCGCTCCATTTTCTCAAGGAGACTTCAGGAGCTTATTGCAGACAGGCTGGAAAACGGGGAGCAGACCATGCTCTTTATCAACAGAAGGGGAGTTGCGGGATTTGTGTCCTGCAGAGCCTGCGGACATGTGTTTAAGTGTCCCCACTGTGATGTTTCCCTTTCTGAACACAGAGGCGGAAGGCTTGTGTGCCATTATTGCGGCCACGAGGAGATAAAGCCAAAGCTCTGCCCCAAGTGCGGCTCCAAATATGTCTCAGCCTTCAGGGCAGGAACCCAGCAGATAGAGGATGAAGTTAAAAAGTTCTGGCCTGATGCAAGAGTCCTTAGAATGGACGCTGATACCACCAGGACCAAGGGAAGCTACGACAAGATTCTTTCCTCTTTTGCCAACAAAGAGGCAGATGTACTGGTGGGAACCCAGATGATAGTCAAGGGCCATGACTTCCCGGATGTTACTCTCGTGGGCATCCTGGCGGCGGATATGTCGCTGTATGCCAACGATTACAGGGCAAGTGAAAGAACCTTCCAGCTGCTGACTCAGGCGGCGGGAAGAGCCGGAAGAGGTACCAAGCCAGGCAATGTAGTGATTCAGAGCTATCAGCCGGAGCATTACAGCATTCAGACCGCGGCAAAACAGGATTATGAGGCTTTTTATGAAGAGGAAATCGGATACAGAGATCTGCTCAGATATCCGCCTGTTTCCCATATGATGTCTCTGCAGATCCAGAGCAAGGATGAAAACGAGGGAATGCAGTTTGCAAACAGGCTCAGAGCCCTTATGGAGCAGCAGAAGGTTCCGGGAGCTGTTTTCATAGGACCGGCTTTTGGAAGCATCGGGAAAATTAATGATGTTTACAGAATTGCAATTTATGTTAAACTTGATGAATATGAGGGACTTGTCAGATTGAAAGACTTAACGGAAAAATATGTACGTATGCTGGAAGATTCCGGTAAGTTGAGGAATATTACCCTGCAGTTTGACTTTGATCCCATTAACGGATATTAATTCAATTAAATTAGAAGGAGGCCAAAATGGCACTTAGAACCATTAGAGAATACGGAGATGACGTTCTTGCACGTCCCTGCAAGGAGATCAAGGAGGTTACTCCCAGAATCAGAGAACTGGTGGAGGATATGCTTGAGACCATGTATGATGCCAACGGCGTAGGTCTTGCAGCACCCCAGGTCGGAATCCTCAAGAGACTTGTAGTAATAGATGTTTCTCCCGAGGCTGATGATCCCATCATCATGATCAACCCCGTTATCCTTGAGACTGACGGAGAGCAGACAGGCTATGAAGGATGCCTTTCTCTTCCCGGCAAGTCAGGAGTTGTAACAAGACCCAATTATGTTAAGGCCAAGGCTTATGACCTTGATATGAACGAGTACATCATCGAAGGCGAGGAGCTTCTTGCAAGAGCCATCTGCCACGAGCTGGATCATCTTGACGGCCATATGTACGTTGAGAAGGTTGAGGGCGAGCTTGTTAACAACGAAGACCTTGTAGCCGACAGCGACGAGGAAGAGTAATAATCTGTCGGATATGGCAATATCTGATATGCACAAAAAGAATAAAGATAATATAAATTTTATGTACAAAAAGTAAAAAATGTGCTTAATGATGTAAAAGATTTGCATTAATTATGCACATTTTTTTTATTATTATATAATTGCTTAAGGGAAAGATTTATATATAAAGGAGTAAAGAATATGAAGATAAGGAAATTTGCTGCCGGAGCAGTCATATTTTTGTCTCTTTTGTCTCTTAGCGGATGCGGAAGCAAAAAAGTTGACAGCTGGGCCTATAATCACGAACCGACCAAGGAAGTGCTTGCCTTTTACAAGGGTGGCAAGGCCGTATTCAAGGGTGAGGAATACACCTACACCGAGGATGACACTTCAATAGTGGTCAAGGATAAGGACAATTCAGCTTTAGTTCATTGCGTCAAGGACGGTGACGGCATAACTCTTTATGAGAAAACATCATATCATCGCAACGGCGGAGATACCTCCGATGGCATTGTGGGACTTTGGACCCAGAGTAACGGCTGGTCCTATCAGTTCACTGCAGAGGGCAAATTCAGTGAGGATGCCATTTTCTACGGAAGCTACAGCGTTGATGAAAATGAGCAGTGCATCAAGCTTATGTATGACGACCCCATATCGGATGCATATCTTTATTTCACACTGGACGGGGACGAGCTTTTTATCGATTATCCATGGCCTATGGTCAGAACACAGGGGAGTTCAGGCAATTGATCAATAGGCTGTTTATTAGGAATTCAAAGCGCGAAGCGCTTGAAAAATAATAAACTTTTATAAAAGGAGAGGTGTTATGAAAATGAAAAAAGTTTTATCAACACTGCTGACCGGAGTAATGGTATTCTCACTTATGGGCTGTGGCGAGGCAGCAACAACTTCTGCTCCTGCAGAGAATGAGACTACTACAATCGCTGAGACCGCGACTCCTAAGGCAGACGCTCCTGCAGCTGACGCAGCAGGCGAGCAGATCGATCTGACAATGTGGTGCATCGCAACTGAGAGTGATTCTAACCGTCATTCTTACGAAGCAGCTATCGCAGACATGGCCGAGAAGTATCCTAATGTTAACTTCACATGGGAAGCTTTCGAGAACCAGTCTTACAAGACCAAGATCAAGGCAGCTGTATCCGCTAACGAAATGCCTGATATCTTCTTCACATGGTCATGTGCATTCCTCGGCGACTTCGTTTAGGCCGGCAAGGTATATTGCCTCGATGCTGCTTATGAGAACTACAAGCGCGAGCTTCCTGAAGTTATGATGGGCAACTCAACCTACGACGGCAAGCACTACGGTGTGCCGCTTACAATGAACATCGTTGGTCTTTTCGCTAACATGGACCTTCTTGGACAGGTTGGCTACACAGAGATTCCCGGAACTTATGAAGAGTTCATCGCTTGCTGTGATGCTCTTAAGGCAGCAGGAATCATTCCTTTCGGATGCGCAGGAAAAGAGACATGGTGCGTAACTGAGTATCTTGAGTCTGTTATCGAGAAGAGCGCAGGCGCTGACACTCTTAACGAGATCTTCGCAGGCAAGGCTACATGGAACAACCAGGACGTAGCTGATGCTGTTGACACATTCCAGGGTCTTGTAAACAACGGTTACTTCGATCCTTCAGGAATCGGCCTTACAAACGACGAAGTTAAGAACAACTTCATGGCCGGCAAGTATGCATTCTACATGAACGGAACATGGAACTGTGCAGACTTCGCTGCAAACGCTGACTTCAAGGATAAGGTTAAAGTTGGTGAGTTCCCTGTAATCAACGCTGACAAGTCAAAGCTTGGACAGCTCATCGGTGGACCTTCAGACACACTTGCAGTTGCAGCTTCTTCACCTAACGCAGAGTTTGCTGCTGAGTACACATTCGAGCTTGGTAAGCTCATCTGCCACTATGGATACCTTGATGGCTGCGGACTTCCTGCTTGGACACCTTATGGCGACACAAGTTCTGTAAACGAGCTTACACAGACTGTTGCAGGCATCGTTGCAGGCGCTGACACAATGGTACTCTTCGGTGATACAGCTATGACAGCTGATTCAGCTAACACATATCTTTCATATGTTGATCAGGTTTACGGATGCCTTCTTGATGGCAAGCAGTTCATCGACGGACTTTCCAAGGATATCCAGTAATCTGTCATAAGAAATAATCAGTACCATAATTGACAAATGGCCCTTCCGTGCTTCTATCAGAGGAGGCGGAGGGGCTTTTTTTGCAAAAATCTTTATTTAAGGGAAAGAGATATGTCTGAAAAAAGTGGTGTTAGGGAAAAAAGAAAAAGAAAGACAAGTGACGCTATAGCTATCTTTGTATTTTTGCTGCCGGCGCTGCTTCTCTTTATCAGTATTTTGATTGCTCCCATTGCTGTATCCGTATACAGAAGTATGTATGACTGGAACGGCTTTTCAGAGGGCACATTTATTGGCTTTAACAACTATATAGAGCTCTTTACAAACGGATCCATTAAGTTCATGACATCCCTGAAGAACTCAATGATCCTTGCTTTCTTTTCAGTTTTTGTTCAGCTTCCTTTTGCGCTTTTCCTGGCTCTTGTTCTGGGAAGAAAGCCCAAGGGAGAGAGAGTTTTCTTATCTATATTCTTTATGCCGGTTCTGATCTCAACAGTTGTAATCGGTCAGCTGTGGCTCAAGATCTACAATCCTGACTACGGTCTTTTAAACAGATTCCTTGATCTTGTACATCTCGGACAGTTTAAGCATGTGTGGGTAGGAGAGGTTAAGACTGCTCTTGGCAGTATCATCGTTCCTACAATCTGGCAGTACGTGGGCTACCATATGCTCCTTATGTATGCGGGAGTTAAGGGTGTATCCACAGAGCTCAGAGAAGCTGCAATGCTTGATGGCGCAACACCCTGGCAGATTGATAAATACGTGGTTATTCCTATTATCAAGCCTATCATCAGAGTAAGCGTTATCTTTGCGGTAACAGGTTCCCTCAAGACCTACGACCTTGTTCGTATCCTTACAGAGGGCGGACCTTTCCAGACTACAGAGGTACCAAGTACATTACTTGAAAATATGCTGTTCCTCAGAAACAGATACGGAATGGGAAGCACCATATCGGTTATGCTGATCCTTCTGTGCTTTGCTTTCGCACTTCTTATAACGGCAGCATTTAAAGAAAAGGAATAATGATGATGAAAGTTAAGAAAGCTATAGTTTTTATAATTCTTGCCATATGGGTTATTGTGAACATCTTTCCTATCTACTTCATGTTCACTTTTTCCCTCAAATCCAATGAAGAAATCTTCGGAGCAAATGTCCTTGGTCTTCCCAAAGAGTGGCTGTGGTCAAACTTCACAACAGCTCTCAACACAGGAAACATGGCACTTTACTTCTTTAACAGTATACTTGTTACTGTAGCTGCGATCTTTATCTCTATATTTGCAGCTATGATGGCAACCTACGCCATCACCAGAATCAGGTGGAGATTCAGTAAGCTTACCAATGCCTTCTTCATGCTGGGACTTACAATTCCGATCCAGGCATCAATCGTACCGGTATATGTTGTGCTTTCCAAGCTTCACTGGTTAAATAAATATTCCACACTTATAGTTCCATACTCTGCATTTTCTCTTTCCATGGCGATTCTTATCTGCACAGGCTTCATGGTTGAGATACCCATAGCACTGGATGAAGCAGCAAAGATTGACGGATGCAGCTTGTACGGAACCTTTTTCAAGATTATTCTTCCACTCATGAAACCGGCTTATTCTACAGTAGGCGTGTACTCCTTCCTCCAGTGCTGGAATGAGTTCATGTTCGCCAATGTATTTATTTCGGATTCCAAGCATCGAACACTTCCGGTTGGTATCAAGGCTCTTTCCGGCCAGCATACCACTGAGTGGGGACCTATCGGAGCGGCTCTTGTAATTGCCACATTCCCGACACTGATCACCTATATTTTCCTTAGTCGTAAGATTCAGGCCAGCTTTATTGCAGGTGCAGTGAAAGGGTGAAAATTACTTAACATTTCCCTTATATTATCTAAGCTCCGCCCGGAGTATACAGGGCGGAGTTTTTGATTTTTTCAGGGAGAAAATGGCCTGTATAACGTGCAGACATGTATGTTACAGCGTGCTTGACGATTGCTTGAAAAATGTTATCTTATAGTAAGAACTATTGGGGAAATGCTTATGGGGAAGGTATTCGGTTTTCTAAAAATCTATAGGGAAAAAGAACGGGAGGATTCTCTTTCAGCCAGTCTGAAGAGGGTTATTCTCGGCATAGCTCTTATTGCAGCGGCGGCTTTTTTGCTGGCGCTTTATGTGGTTATACAGAAGGAGAGAATCGAGTATACCAAAAGAGAGTCTGAGAGCGTACTGAAAACCCTTTCCAATAACATTTTTTCAGAGATCAAGAACTACACAGAGATATCCAGGATCATTATGACCGAGGATCGTCTGGTGAACTTTCTTAGAGCCGACGGAGTGGCGGTTGACATAGGAATGATCAATGACGCCAGATACGGAATCATGGATATCCTGAATGTAAAAGAGGGTGTTGACTGTGTCATGGTCTTCAGGGAAGATATGATAATGGTTGCCACCAACAGATTTACCTATAAATATGACTACGAGCGCATGAACAACGAGGAGTGGAGAAAGGATATCTACGAAGGCAAGGGTAAGGCCGTGGTGTCCCTTCACAGCAACGGAATTGCCGAGAAGCTGGACAACAAGCCCATGGTCACCATTGGAAGAGCTGTTTATGACATAGATTCCCAGCAGAGAACAGGACTTATGCTGATGAACATTTCCACCATCGTCTTTGACAGGATTCTTGGAAAGCTCGGCTACGGCGATATCTGCATCATGGGAAAGGACGGCAGTTTCCTCTCCGGCAACAGAGATTACATGCAGTTTTTCGATGAGAAGTTTTTTTCGGAAAAGATATACAGCATAGACACGGTATTCGACAAGGAAAAGGTACTGGTGTCCGGCTGCGGTGTCAGCGATCTGCCTATTGTAATTATCAAGGTGTCTCCTTATGATAAGGAGGGAATTCCCTTCAGAATGGTATACGTTCTTTTGGGACTTTTGATAGTATTCTTCGTGCTGGCCTTCTATGTGGGCTGGTTCATCAGAAAGAACATTACAGATCCCGTATTTGAGCTGTCGGAATCCATGGAGAGCAACAGACAGCTCGGGGAACTGAAGAAAATAGATCTGAACATGCGATACAGTGAGCTTGATATGCTTAAGGGCGATTACAACAACATGATCGACCATGTAAATGAGCTTATCGCAACACTTATTGAGAAGGAAAAAGTCCTGCAGAAGTCCGAGATGAGAGTTTTGCAGGAGCAGATAAAGCCGCATTTCCTCTACAATTCACTGGAAACCATTGGTTTCCTTGCTATGGATGCGGGAGCTGACAAGGTTCATGATGCCCTGGAGACCCTGGGCAGATTTTACAGGAACTTCCTTAGTAAGGGCGGAAGAGAGATCCCTCTTTCCAGGGAGGTCATGATAGTTCAGGATTATCTGGCGCTTCAGAAGCTGAGATATGGGGATATCATCAGCGATGAATATGACATCGATCCTGCAACAGAGAATTGCATTGTTCCCAAGCTTATCCTGCAGCCTCTGGTGGAAAACAGTATCTACCACGGCATCAGACTTAAGGGCGAGGAGGGAACCATCCGTGTTTCCAGCAAAATGGTGGACGGCAAACTGAACATTACAGTCAGAGATACCGGCGTGGGAATGAGCCGGCAGCAGATAGATATGATACTTTCTGCGGAGACGGATTCAGAGGTATCACAGAGCGACAGCTTCGGACTGTGGGGAACAATACAGAGAGTAAGAATTTACACCGGCAAGCGGGATGTGGTAACAATCGACAGTGAGGTCGGTGAGTATACAGAAGTAACTTTTGTACTTTAACAAATGGGGTATAGGGTATGAACAGAAAATACAGGGTTATGATAATTGATGATGAAGAGTCTGCAAGAAGGCTTATGAGAGCTGCCATCAAGTGGGATCTTATGAATATGGAGGTTGTAGGTGAGGCCGCCAGCGGAATTGAGGCCATCAATATTATTGATGAGCTGAGGCCTGACATTGCCTTTGTGGATATTTCGATGCCCTTCATGGATGGCATTGAATTCACCGAGACCGCCACAGAGCGCTATCCCAATCTGGTGATCATCATTATGACCGCCATCGACAAGTTCGAATATGCCAGGAAGTGCGTGAGTCTTCCTGTCTTTGACTATATGCTCAAGCCCATGGTACGAGAAGAGATCGAACAGGTTCTTGAGAAGGTAAAAAAGAAACTGGATGCAGAGCCTGATTACTGGGAGACCGTTAAAAAGGAAGCTGACATAGTTCCTGAAAGCTTCTATGCCTCCACAGATACAGATCAGATCATTAAATATCTTGAGGAGAACTTTACAGATTCCAAGCTGAATCTTGCTTCCCTGGCCCAGCACTTTGGCTTCAGCGCCAGCTATTTATCCCGCAAGTTCAAAGCGGATACCGGCAAGAAGTTCATCGAGTATCTCACAGACCTGCGCATGAAGAAGGCTGTGAAGATCGCAGAGTCCGGGGTAAAGATGTACCGCGCCGCCGCAGAGGTGGGCATCCCCGATCCCAACTACTTCAGCAGATGCTTCAAGAAGTACACCGGTGTCAGCTATTCCGACTACGTTGCAGGGAAAGTGGGGTAAGACAATGCCGTTTGCATTTGAGGTTCCGGATTATAAAAAGATCAGAGTTATCGTTGACACCGATGCAGCCTGCGAGGCGGATGATCCCTTTGCCATAGTTCATGGGCTCCTTAGCCCCAAACTGATGGTTAAGGGGATTGTAGCTGAGCACTTTGGAGAGGCCGGATCGGTGGAGCGAAGCTATGCTGAGATCGAGACTATCCTTGATGCCATGGACATGAAGGTCCCTGTATATATGGGACAGAAGGCTGCCATGGACAGTGATGAAGAGATCTCAGAGGCTGTGAGGTTTATCATTGATGAAGCAAAAAGAGTGGATGATAAGCCTCTTTTTATTCTGTGCCAGGGTGCCATCACCAATGTGGCGGTGGCGCTTAAGACCTGTCCTGAGATTGCGGACAAATTCACTGTGATCTGGATAGGAACCCACGGCGAAGCCCCGAGAAAGGCTCCCTTCAGGGAATTCAATGCAGGAAATGACATCGCGGCAGCCAACTTTGTTCTTCAGAGCAATGTACCGTTGTGGCTTGTGCCATCCCTTGTTTATACCACCATCAACATCGGAATAGCCGAGATCCAGAGAAGAATAAGGCCCTGCGGCAAGATAGGACAGCACCTGTTCCAAAACCTGGTGGACTACAACATGTCCAAGTTCGCCGGCTGGACCCAGGGAGAGAGCTGGTCCCTGGGAGATTCCCCCGCCATCGCCATAGCCATCAACCCCGGCTGCGGCCACTATAAGGTGGCGAAGGCTCCCTTTGTAGCAGAGGATACCTCCTCAGAAGTCCTGGAGAATGCCCGGGATATCAGAATCTACACGGATGTTGACTCCAGATATATCCTCGAGGATCTGATAGCGAAACTTGAAATTTTCACAGAGGAATAATCGAACATATTTTCGGATTTTGTATTGCTAGAGTATCAGGCAGATGATATACTGATGATATAGTATATCATTTTAGTTTTGTGGTGGTAGAAAAATGGAGCATCTGCTTGAGGGGTTAAACAAGGCGCAGAAAGAGGCGGTTACAACTACAGAAGGATATGTACGTGTCATAGCCGGGGCAGGAAGCGGCAAGACCAGGGCTTTATCCAGGAGATTTGCATACCTGGTTCTTGGTCTTGGAATCATGCCCGGGCATATTTTATGTGTGACCTTCACTAATAAGTCTGCCAACGAGATGAGGCAGAGGATCCATTATCTCACCGGTGACAATGACACCGGCTATATCAATACTTTCCACGGCTTTTGCGTATCGGTCCTTCAGGAGGATTCCGGCGCCATCAGCTATCCCAAGAGCTTCCTTGTTCTTGATAATTCCGATATCGACGACATTCTGGATATCATCTACGAGGAGAGACATCTTACCATGCGGGACATGACCTACAGTAATGCCAGGGACATGTTCGAGATCAGGAAGACCAAGGAGAATCCCGAATACTATCTGGACATGCTCTCCATGTCCATTGATGAGCTTAAGGCCAAATATGACAACGCCACAGAGGTTCGTGACATCCTGTTTTACGGCTATCTCTATCAGGAAAAGAAGTGCTTTGGCCTTGATTACAACGATCTCATCAAGTTTACCCTGTATATTTTTCAGCAGAATCAGGAGATAAAGCTCAAGTGGCAGAAGCGCCTGGAGTACATCATGATCGATGAGTTCCAGGATATAGACGATCTGCAGTATGAGCTTATGGAGGTTCTGTCTGATTATCATAAGAATCTTTTTATAGTGGGAGATCCCGACCAGACAATCTACACCTGGCGCGGTGCCAATGTTAAGTATCTGCTGGATTTTGAGCACAATCATCCGGGGCTCAAGACCATCATGATGAATGACAACTACCGCTCAACACCCCAGATCCTGTCTGCGGTCAACTCCCTTATCGACAAGAATTCCCAGAGGATAAAAAAGGAACTGAATCCCATGCTGCCCTCCGGGGAAAGCGTCCTGTGTCATCTCGCCCCCAACACCGCGGATGAAGCGGACTGGCTCACGGGCCAGATGCTGGTTCTTAAGGGCATGGGCGTTCCATATAGGGATATGGCTGTTCTTTACAGGGCCCATTATGTCACCAGGACTATCGAGGAGGGCCTTATCAGGGAGAAGATTCCCTATACCATCTATTCCGGAGTACAGTTCTTCGGAAGGATGGAGATCAAGGATGCCCTGTGTTACCTTAGGATGATAGTTTACAAGGACGACCTGTCCTTTAGAAGAATCGTCAATGTTCCCAAGAGGAATATAGGAAAAAAGAGAATGGCTCTCCTGGAGGAGTACGCTGCGGAAAACAGCTGCTCTCTTTACACTGCCCTTAATGAGAACATGGAACATGAACTTATCAGAGGCACAGGGGCCAAAGAGTTTGTTAAGCTCATAGAGGACTTTGGGGCCTCCTATCAGGGAGAAGCGGTGTCCGAGGTTCTGACCAGGATTTTGCAAAAGAGCGGATATGAAGAGATGCTTCGTAAGGAAGGGGCCCAGGACAGGCTTGATAACCTGGCGGAGCTTAAGCAGTCCGTCTTTGAATATGAGACCACCTGCGGTGAGGAGACTGGACTGGAGGACTACCTGCGCCACATAGCTCTTTTTACCAATGCGGATTCAGAGGCAGGTTCAGAGGATAAGGTCAAGCTCATGACAGTCCACGCCGCCAAGGGCCTTGAGTTTCCCTATGTATTTCTCTGCGGCATGAATGAGGGCATTTTCCCCTCCAGGAAGATCCGTACCCTGGAAGGAATGGAAGAGGAGAGGCGTCTTGCCTTTGTTGCCATGACAAGGGCTCAGAAGAGGCTCTTTATCTCAGAAGCAGGAGGCAGGAACTTTGAAGGTATCCCAAGATACCCCTCAAGATTTATACTGGATATAGATTCGGACAAACTGGAATTTACAGAGAAGCCCGACGAGACCATGATGAGCTCGGTTCGGAAGTTTATAGAGAATGATTCCAGGCACCTAAAGGGGGCCATGAAGCTCTCTGTGATAGAGCCCGGAACCAGGGTGGAACATTCTATATTTGGCATTGGTACAGTACTTGAAGTAAACTATGAAGAGGAGAGTTATACAGTGAAATTTGACGAGATGGATACACCGAGGCAGATTTCATATAAGATAAAACTTAAGACACTTGACTGACAACAATGGTTAGGCCTCGAAAGGAGAGCGACATGAAGACGGTTAAATGGGGAGTTTTGGGAACAGCTAACATTGCAAAGAACTGTACGCTTCCGGGGATGAAGAAGGCTGAGAGCTGTGAGCTCTATGCCGTAGCCGGAAGAAGCAAGGAAAAGGCTGAGAAGTTTAAGGACGAGTTTGGCTTTGAGAAGGCCTATGGCAGCTACGAGGAGCTGATTCTGGATTCGGAGGTTCAGGCTGTTTATATACCTCTTCCAAATGACCTTCATATCAAGTGGGTAACGGAAGCTCTTTCCCATGGAAAGCACGTTCTTTGTGAAAAGCCTTTGGCTCTCAGCGCCGATGAGGCCAGGGAGATGTTTGAAACTGCTGCTGATAATGACGTGATCCTTATGGAGGCCTATGCATATCTTCACAGTCCCTATGTGGAGAGCCTTAAGAAGGATGTGGCAAGCGGCATTATCGGAGATATTGATTATATCGAGAGTGCATTTCTTACCCAGGGCTACAAGGAGGACTTCAGACTTCACCGTGAACACGGCGGCGGAGCCATGTATGACCTTGGCTGCTATTGCACCACCATGATTCTGACCCTGGTGGACGCAGAGCCTTCCTATGTGCAGGCCACAGCAGAGTTTACCGACCTTGGAGTTGACTATCTGACAGCGGCCATCCTGGGCTTTAAAAACGGTGCCAGAGCCTCCTTCAATGTGGGAATGAATCTCGGAATAGGCACCAACTCCAGATTTGACAGACTTTATATCCACGGCAGCAAGGGCAGCATCAGATCCGATGTGGAGTACAATCAGGAGGGGGATGTCAGCTATACCGTTTATAACAATGAGGGCGCTACAGTAAGAGAGATCTCAGTGCCTCAGAACTATGCACTGGAGGTGGAGAACCTGTCCAGGTGCATCCTTTACGGGGAGAAGCCCCATATCACACCGGAGTTTTCTATCAGGAACGCAGAGGTGATCGATCAGGTGCTGGATGAGATAGGTTTTTGGTTATAACAGGTGGCGAATATGATAACAGAAGAGATCAGAGACAGACTTTTTGAACTTCAGGATATCAAATACAGGGATTTTCAGAGCGGTCTTTTTCCGACTCTTGAAAAGGATGTGATGATCGGAGTCAGGACCCCTGAGCTTAGAACGCTTGCCAAGGAATATGGGGGGAGAGAGGATATTGGAGAGTTTCTGACGGATCTTCCCCATAAATATTTTGATGAGAATCAGCTCCATGCTTTTATTATCTCGGGAGAGAAGAATGTAGACACAGCCATGGCAGAGCTTAATGCCTTTTTACCCTACGTTGATAACTGGGCCACATGCGATCAGATGTCTCCAAAGGTGTTCAAGAAACATAGAGATAAGCTTCTGGTGGAGATTGATAAGTGGCTTAAGTCAGAACTGACTTATACTATCAGGTTTGGAATCGGTATGCTGATGGAGCATTTTCTGGATGAGGACTACGATGTGAAATATCCTGAGACAGTAGCACAGATCAGATCAGAAGAGTACTACGTCAACATGATGATCGCCTGGTACTTCGCTACAGCTCTGGCCAAGCAGTATGATACTATTCTTCCTTTTTTTGAAGGTAAGAAACTCGATACCTGGACCCACAACAAGGCTATTCAGAAAGCCGTGGAGAGTTACCGTATTACTCCCGAGCAGAAGGGATACTTGAAGACATTGAAGATAAAATAATAAGTCACGTTAACTTATCATTTTGGTTGAGGGGTCATAATGAAACAGGGTAATAGGAGAATATTGCAATGAAGAAATATATCAAAGGCGCTAACCCATACATGCCGCTTTGGGAACATGTTCCGGATGGAGAACCCAGAGTGTTTGAGCATAACGGCGAAAAGAGAGTTTATGTCTATGGTTCTCATGATATTGAAAGAGACAAGTACTGCGGAAGAAACTATGTGGTGTGGTCTGCGCCTGTAGAGGACCTTACCGATTGGAAGTGCCATGGCGTTGCTTATGAAACTCATTTTGATTCAATCCTGTATGCTCCGGACGTGGTCAAAAGAGGAGACACCTACTATATGTACGCTGCAGAGCGCTGTGGAAGTCTTGTAGTGGTTGCAAGCTCAAAAACTCCCTGGGGACCCTTTGAGAATCCGGTAAATACAAAACTTGGCTTTGATCCGGGAATTCTGGTGGATGATGACGACAGAGTGTATGCATATTGGGGCGGATGTGCTGCTCCATGCTATATAGCAGAGTTGGAAGAGGATATGGCTACGATTAAAATGGAAACCCTGGTGGAGAATCCGCTGGGGCATTCAACCTGTCCCTGGAATCCGGTGGATGACGGCCATATTTCGCTGATCGATGGCTTTTTTGAAGCCTCAAGTCCAAGAAAAGTAATGGGAAAATATGTTTATATTTATTCCAAGCGCTATGAGAAGCCGGTGCCGGAACTTGGCGTATTTACAGACAATAACGGATTTCTTTCATATCGCTTCAGTGATTCACCCTTCGGACCATTTCATGATGGTGGCGATATCAGCTTCAACGGAGGCGAGATCCTGCATGATGCAGAGGGGGTAGGTACAATGACCTACCAGTGGGGGAATAATCACGGCTCCATCATGGAAGTGAACGGAAAGTGGTATGTCTTTTACCATCGCCAGACCGGTGTTAACGAGTACTCAAGGCAGGCTATGCTTGAACCAATAGATGTAGCTCTGGGAGCAGACGGCAAACTCTTTATCGGAGATGTGAAGTATCTTGCAGGAGAGCCGGTTTCTTCTAAGCCTGTTGAAATGACTTCTCAGGGGCCTCAGATTAACGGACTTGATGCTTATTCCTGGATTTCCGCAGGTTATGCCTGTCATATCTACGGCAGTAAAACACGTGCATATGTAAGGCCATCTTATGAAGAAAGAGAGGACCTTTCAACTCCTGTAGTTGGAATTACAGAGGGAACAACTGTAGGCTTCAGATATCTTCAGTTTGGGCAAAATACGCCTAAAGCTGTGACTGTTGTTCTTGAAACGGTAAAAAAGCTCAAGGTCAGACTCCATATCGATTCCTATAATGGGCCGGTAGTGGCTGACCTTATATTCCATGGCAACAGCAATGAAGCAAAGGCGATGCTGCAAGCAGGTGTAATCGGCAAACATGCCGTTTATTTTGAATTTGTATCGGATGATAGTGAGGAGATCTATAGCTTCGACAGGTTCACGTTTGATTGATTTAATTATCTCGTAGACCGTTATCAAGCAGTTTGTTTTACTTGTGCTAAGATGTTAAACTTAGTTAGCGTCAATTACCCACGGTCTAAAGACCGATGGGCTTGCGACTACCCAGTAGTTCGCTAAAAGCTCCTACCTTTGATACGGTGTAACTTCCGTGGTGTCGCATTAACGGGGTGATTGACAACACCCTTTGTATAAGAGATATGCTCTTATACAACTGTATCAGGTACTAAACTTCCCATGCCGTACAGTCGGTAATGCCTGAGTATATTTTACGCTGTCGCAGGACATTTGACAGCAACCTCATATATACTTGCCAATGTTCAAAAAGAGTGCCTTTGGTCGATATGTAACCTCACAGATACATTTGCCTAACGGTTTTCTCTATGAGAATATCATACCACTAAAGGCGTGGGTTAACAATTTACAAGGCTCCTCCCATCTGCTAAAGCAAGTGGGTTTCCGCCTACGACAACCGAAAGGATTTTATTTATGAAGATAGTATTTATGGGAACACCGGATTTTGCCAGGTGTGCACTTGAAAAGATAATAGAGGCGGGACATGAGATCGTTCTTGTGGTGACTCAGCCCGACAAACCCAAGGGAAGAAGCGGGGAGCTGCAGGTTTCAGACGTTAAGGCCCTGGCCCTGGAGCACAACCTTCCGGTATTTCAGCCGGAAAAGATCAAGCAGGCAGAGCATGTCGCTTACCTTAAGACAATCGATGCGGATATTTATGTAGTAGCTGCCTTCGGACAGATCCTGTCCCAGGAGATCCTTGATATTCCGAAGTACGGCTGCGTCAACATTCACGCATCACTCCTTCCTGAATACAGAGGAGCAGCGCCGATACAGCAGTCTATTATAGATGGCAAAAAAGAGACCGGTGTAACCATTATGCAGATGGCAGCAGGTATGGACACCGGAGATATCCTTATTCAGAAAACTATTCCAATCTCCGAAGATGAGACCGGCGGAGGTCTTTTCGACAAACTCTCTGTTCTTGGCGGACAGCTGATAGTAGAGGCACTTCCTCTTATTGAAGAAGGTAAGCTCACCCCGGTTCCCCAGGATGAGGCTAAAGCCACCAAGTGCGGCAAGCTCTCCAAGGACATGGGAAGAATTGATTTTTCCAAGGATGCAGAGACCATCAGAAATCTTGTGAGAGGTCTCAATCCCTGGCCCAGCGCCTTCACCTCTCTTGAGGGCAAGATGCTGAAAATCTGGAGCGCCAAGGCCCTTGATGAGGAGAAATTTGATGCTGTTTACGGCGGTCAGGAATCTGAGGAGGACTTCAGCGCAAGGCAGCAGCTGGTAAAAGAGAATGCCTATGGAGCCATTGCGGCCATAGCCAAGGACTCTTTTGCAGTACTTACTGGCGGCGGCTATCTCCAGATTCTTGAGGTTCAGCTTGAGGGCAAAAAGAGAATGGATGTAAAAAGTTTCCTTCTTGGCAACAGGATTAAGCTTGGGTTAAGACTTGGGTGATATAATCACCAAAATGATATAGAAAAGAGGCGATATTATGTATTACGGATATGGAAGAGGTTTAGGTTACGGAATGGGCTTTGACCCTATGTATATTTTAGTTATCATCATGGCAATACTGTGCATGGTGGCTTCGGCAAGAGTATCTTCTGTTTATAGAAAGTATGCAAGAACCCGCAGTATGAGCGGACTTACAGGTGCTCAGACAGCCATGGAGATCCTTAGAAGAAACGGCATTACTGACGTTGGTATTGCCCATGTCAGCGGAGAGCTTACAGACCACTACGACCCCAAGAGCAGAATGGTATGTCTTTCTGACAGCACCTACGGCTCCAACAGTATAGCGGCGGTCAGCGTTGCGGCCCACGAGTGCGGCCACGTGCTTCAGCACTACACCGGCTATGTGCCCATCAGAATCAGATCCGCCATTGTTCCCGCTGCTAATATCGGTTCTAAAGCAGGAATTCCGATTATTATCCTTGGAATGTTCCTTAGCTTTTCACCCCTTATTACCATCGGTATCTGGGTATTCTCATTAGCTGTATTGTTCCAGCTTGTTACCCTTCCCGTTGAGTTCAATGCTTCTCACAGAGCACTTATCATGCTTGAAGAATACGGCATTCTTGGACATGAAGAGACCGATATTACCAAGAAGGTCCTCAGCGCAGCAGCCATGACCTACGTTGCCAGCGCAGCCTCCGCTGTACTTCAGCTCCTTAGACTGGTATTGCTGAACAATAGAAGAAGGTAAAAAAATACATGGCTAATGTTCGAGAAATAATACTGAAAATATTGATGGAATATGATAAGGCAGAGAATCGCCAGACCACTCTGCTTAAGGACTCCCTGGAAAAGTATGATTACCTGGAAACCAGGGATAAGTCATTTATGAAGAGAGTTGTGGATGGATGCCTTGAGCGTCAGATTCAGATTGATTACATTCTTGATCAGTTCTCCAAGACCAAGGTAAACAAGATGCAGCCTCTTATCCGAAGCCTTATGCGGATGAGTGTGTATCAGATCATGTTCATGGACTCTGTGCCGGACAGCGCTGCCTGCAATGAGGCGGTGAAGCTGGCTCAGAAGCATAAGTTTGTGAATCTCAAGGGTTTTGTGAATGGAGTCCTGAGGAATATTTCCAGAAACAAGGATAATATCCAATATCCGGATAAAGCAAAAAATGGCGGCGTGGATTACTTGTCTGTAGTCTACTCAATGCCTGAGTGGATCTGCAGTGTTTGGCTTGAGAGATTCGGTTATGAGAAGACAGAGGAGATCCTTAAGTTCTTCCTGGAGCCCAGACCCACAACCATAAGGCTTAATATGAATCATTTTCCTGATGGAGAGGCTGACATAACCGCCTTTATAAAAGAGCTGGAAGAGGCAGGCGTTGTGGTTACAAGAAGCAAGACCCTCCCCTATGCACTGGAGCTTGAGAAGACTGACAACATCAGATTCCTTCCCGGATTCATGGAAGGAAAGTTTACAGTCCAGGATGTGAGCTCCATGCTCCTTACCCAGACAGCGGATCCCAAGGTGGGCCAGACTGTTATTGATGTCTGCGCAGCGCCCGGAGGAAAGAGCCTTCACGCAGCAGAAAAGGTGGGACCCTCCGGCAGAGTTTATTCCAGAGATGTCTCCGAGAGAAAGTGCGACCTGATTAGAGATAACGCAGACCGCATGGGCCTTGAAAATATCACCGTAGAAGCCCATGATGCCAGAGAGCATGACGATAGCCTTGAGGGCAAGGCAGACATTCTTTACCTTGATGTTCCCTGCTCCGGGCTTGGAATCATTGGAAGAAAGAATGATATAAAGTATAATGTAACCTCCGACGGCATAAAGGAGCTTACAGACCTTCAGTGGGAGATCGTTAAAGCCTCCTACAGCTATGTAAAGAGCGGCGGAGCTCTCATGTATTCCACCTGTACCGTCAGCAAGGCTGAGAATGAAGATATGGTGGAAAAGATCTGCAGCGAGCTTCCTTTTGAATTGGAGAGCCAGCGCCAGATCCTTCCCGGCGAAGAGGGCTGCGATGGTTTCTTTATCGCCAGACTCAGAAGAAAAAATTGATTTTAGTTAGAAAAAGAGGATAGTAATTTGTCAGAAGTTAAGACTGATAACAAAGAATATATAAAGGGGCTGTCAGGTAAGATTGATATCAAATCCCTGACCCTGCCTGAACTTTCAGAGTGCATCAAGGCCATAGGAGAGCCCGCCTTCAGAGCAAAGCAGCTCTATGAGTGGCTCCACATCAAGCAGGTTGCTGACTATGATGATATGACCAATATCTCCAAGGCTCTCAAGGAAAAATGCCGTAAGAACTTTGATCTGGTATCTCTTAAGTGCGTTCAGGTTCAGGAGTCCCACATCGACGATACCAAGAAGTTCCTCTTTGGCCTTGCCGACGGCAACGTCATTGAGAGTGTCTTCATGAAATACAAATTCGGCGTAAGCGTATGTATCTCATCCCAGGTGGGCTGCCGCATGGGCTGTAAGTTCTGTGCTTCGACTCTGGACGGCGTTGAGAGATCTCTTTTGCCATCAGAGATGCTGGATCAGATCTACTCTATAGGCAGGATCACCGGGGAGAAGATCTCAAGAGTCGTAGTCATGGGAAGCGGAGAACCCCTGGATAACTACGATAATCTCGTCAGGTTCATAAGACTTTTGTCCGATGAAAACGGAATGAATATGGGTCAGAGAAACATCACAGTATCCACCTGCGGTATTGTGCCAAATATCTACAAGCTGGCAGAGGAGGACTTTTCCATAAACCTCGCCCTGTCCCTTCACTCCTCCAACAACGAGAAGAGAAAACAGCTTATGCCCATAGCCAACCAGTATGAGATCCACGAGGTTCTGGAGGCCTGCAAGGCATATTTTGATAAGACCGGAAGACAGCTCACTTTCGAGTATTCCCTGGTGAGCGGCGTCAACGATACCGATGAGGATGCGGCGGAATTATCTGAACTTTTGTCAGGCCTTAACGCTGTTGTTAATCTTATTCCCGTGAATCCAATAAAAGAGCGCGACTTTAAACCTACAGACCGCTCCGGGGCCCTTGCATTCAAAAATAAACTTGAAAAAAGTCGAATAAATGTTACTATTAGAAGAGAAATGGGCAGGGATATTGATGGCGCCTGCGGACAGCTTCGAAGACGTCATTTGGAAGAAAACCAGTAATAACCTGCTTATTTGTATTGTGATGAAAAATAGTAGACTTGGGGAGAAACTGTTTTGCTTAAGACCTTTTCCATAACGGATATTGGAAAAAAACGAAAACTGAATCAGGATTATGTCTTTTCTTCTGACAGAAGAATCGGAAACCTTTCCAATGTATTTATTGTGGCAGATGGCATGGGAGGCCATAATGCCGGTGATTACGCATCCCGTTTTACTGTAGATACAATGGTAGAGGAGATTGAAAAGTCTTTTGAACAGAGCCCCGTCAAGATTTTGGAGAAGGCTATCAAGATCGCCAATTCCAAGCTGCGAGAGAAAGCCTCCGACGATCCCAAGCTTTTCGGCATGGGAACAACAGTTGTGGCGGCCACAGTCCTGGGCAGATACCTTCAGGTTGCCAATGTGGGAGACTCCAGGCTCTACGTCATCAATGATACTATCACACAGATTACAAGAGATCATTCCCTGGTGGAAGAGATGGTCAGAATGGGCGGAATCGACAGAGAGACAGCCCGCAATCATCTCGACAAGAATATCATTACCAGGGCTATCGGTGCCACTGAAACGGTAGACATCGACTTTTTTAATGTGGAATTAAATCGTGGGGACATAGTTCTCATGTGTTCTGATGGGCTTACCAACATGCTTGAAGACGAAGAGATTCGTATGATAGTAAGTGGTCAGAGAGACATCATAGAAAAAGCTCAAAAGCTTGTTGTGGCGGCTAATAACAATGGGGGAAAGGACAACATTGCAGTTATCCTTATTGAGCCGTTTGCTGAAGAAGTAGCACATGACGGAGGACTAAATGATTAAGATAGGGATGATAATCGGCGACAGGTACGAGGTGCTGGAAAAGATCGGCACCGGCGGAATGTCCGATGTATATAAAGCAAAAGATCATAAACTAAACCGCCTTGTGGCTGTGAAGGTGCTGAAGCAGGAATTTTCCGAGAACGAGAATTTTGTATCCAAGTTCCGTGTAGAGGCTCAGTCAACTGCGGGACTTATGCATCCCAACATCGTTAATGTATATGATGTTGGCGATGAGGACGGCATCAACTATATCGTAATGGAGCTGGTTGATGGCATCACACTTAAGAAGTACATTGAAAAGAAATCAAGGCTCTCCGTGAAGGAGGCAGTCAGCATCGCGATCCAGGTGGCTATGGGCCTGGAGGCTGCTCACAATAACAATATCATTCACAGAGATATCAAGCCTCAGAATATTATGATCTCCAAGGAGGGTAAGGTTAAGGTAACAGACTTCGGTATTGCCAAGGCTGCCACCAGCAACACCATCACCTCCAATGTTATGGGATCCGTTCACTACACCTCCCCTGAGCAGGCAAGAGGCGGTTACAGTGATGCCAAGAGTGATATCTATTCCCTTGGTATTACATTATTCGAGATGCTTACAGGCCGTGTTCCCTTTAACGGAGACACAACCGTAGCCATTGCTATCAAGCATATTCAGGAGGACCTTCCAAGTCCTGCTGATTACAACGAGGAGATTCCTGTCAGTGTTGAGAAGATAGTTCTCAAGTGCTGCCAGAAGAGCCCTGACAGAAGATATCAGAACGCTGCAGAGCTTATTACAGACCTCAAGAAATCTCTTATCACACCGGATAAGGACTTCGTTGACCTGGTGGATCCCGATGAAGAGGGTCAGACCAGAGTTGCTTCCGAGCAGGAGATCGCTTCTGTCAAGAACGGCGGACACAAGCTTTCCGATACCGAGCAGATGAGACTTAAAGAGGACGTCATCCGCGAGGATTACGCCAAGGACAAGAAGAACTCCAGAAGAGATTACGAAGAGGATGAGGACGATGATTTTTACGGCTACAACAGGGACAGGAGAAGAAAGCCTGCACCACCCAGCCGTATAGAGAAGCTTACCATCATCATGGCTGTTATTTCAGCTGTTCTGGTGGGCTTCATAGTGATACTTCTTCTTGGAAGAAGCATGGGACTTTTTGGAGCCGAGGATTCATCAGGAGCAGAGGCCAGCAGCACTTCTCTTGCAACCACTGAGACTCCCGGAAGTCAGGGAACCAACGGAATACAGGTTCCTGATGTAACAGGCAAGTCCTACGCCGAGGCTGTTTCCATTCTTACAACCGATAAGGGCTTTAAGGTAGAAAAGGCCGAGGATTCAGCCAATACAGCACCCAAGGATACAGTAGTATCCACCAATCCTGCCGCAGGCAGCAAGGTTACCAGCGGTGCCACCATTACAGTGACCGTCAGTAACGGTTCCAATTACGTTAAGACAGAGACTGCTGCAGAGGCCGCAACCATCGCCAAGGCCGAGGGCCAGGTCACAGTGCCCAATGTTATCGGCAAGACCTCTGAGGAAGCGGTTATTATCCTGGTGGAGTCAGGACTTACAGCAGGAAGTATAGTTGAGACCAGCAACGAGGATTCCAATCTCACAGGTCTTATCTGTGCCCAGAGCATTGCTGTGGGAACCTCTGTTTCAGAGGGAACCATCATCAATATGGAGCTCTCAACAGGCCCTGCCAATGTTACTTACAGCTATGTGGCTGATATTACAGCTCCCACAGAGGGCGAGAATTATACTCCCGGATTATCCGTGAGAGTCAGCCTTGTAACCTCTGACGGAGTTACACTTCTTAGCACAACCACAACAGATTTCCCTGTGCAGGCTACCTACAAGGGAATCACATCACCTACGGGAACTTTGACCTTTGTTTATACCGCCACCGCACCTCAGGTTACCAATCCTGATACCGGAGAGATCACAGGCGGCGGAACCCAGGAGTACACAGTCACAAGAGCTGTTACTTTCACACAGGAGAATTAATGAAAGGCAAGATTGTCAAAGGAATTGCCGGCTTCTATTACATAGAAACTCCCACGGGAAAAGTATATGAATGTAAGGCCAAGGGCATATTCAGGAAATTCAACTTAAAACCGCTGGTGGGAGATGACGTGAGGATTGATGTCATCGACGAGGAAAAATGTCTTGGAAACGTCACAGAGATTATTCCAAGAAAGAATCAGCTTATTAGACCGCCTGTTGCCAATGTGGATCAGGCGGTTATTTTGTTTGCGATAGTTAAGCCCAATCCAAGTTACAACCTGCTGGACAGATTCCTCATTACCATGAGGCAGCAGAATCTTCCCGTTATCATCTGCTTCAACAAGCAGGACATTGCCACTGAGGAAGAGCAGCAGGAACTCTATGATGCCTACGAAAAGTGTGGCTACACCGTTCTTTTCATCAGTGTCAGAGAAGAGAGAGGACTGGATGAACTGAAAGAGCACCTTCGGGGCAAGACCACAACCCTGGCAGGACCCAGCGGTGTGGGTAAGTCATCCCTTCTTAACAAGCTCGTTCCCGATGCCCAGATGCAGACCGGAGAGCTCAGTAAGAAGATCGACAGGGGCAAGAATACCACAAGACATTCAGAGCTTTTCTTTGTAAAAGAGCTGTCGGATATGTCGGAGGACGGAGTGGAGACCTATATCATCGACACCCCCGGATTCACATCCCTGGATCTTAAGGATGTCACCTGCGACAATATCATGCAGTACTATCCGGAATTTGAGGAGTATGAACCCTCCTGCCGTTTCGGAGGCTGCGCCCATATGGCAGAGCCTGACTGCGGAGTTAAGACCGCTGTGGAGGAAGGCAAAATTGCCCGGGTACGCTATGATAATTACAAAATGATCTACCAGGAACTAAAGAATATGCGCCCCGATTATTCCAAGGGGAAGAAAGGGCGTTAATACATACTGCGAGGATATCGATTTGAAGATATGGGTAACCAGACATGGACAGACTGCACTTAACGCAGGAAAGAAAATGCAGGGAAGATCGGATATACCCCTGAATGATACAGGATTGGCCCAGGCCCGGGCTGCCAGAGAGAAAATTGGAGATATCACCTTTGATGCGGTCTATTCAAGTCCTCTTATCAGAGCTGTCAGGACTGCTGAGATCATAGGCAATGTTTCCGAGAAGGATATTATAAGAGACGAGAGGATAATAGAGGCCGACTTTGGCCCCTATGAGCAAAGGAGCTATTACGGCTGCGGTCTTGCCATGAGCCTTTACTGGGGCTTTCCGGAGCTTTTTCCCGCTCCCAAGGGAGTAGAGACCACAGACCAAATGATACAAAGAACCAGATCCTTTCTTAAGGAGCTGGAGACCAAGGACTATGAGAACGTGCTTGTTGCCTGCCACGGCGGCATAATCAGGTTTATCAGAGGCTATCTGGAGGGTGCCAAGGAAGGCTTCATCTGGCGTCCAAGGCCCAAGAACTGCGAGATCAGAGTCTACGAGAGCGTTGCGGGAGAATACATCCTGGTGGATGATATCATATAAGAACAGATAACAGGAGGACATTATATGTCAGATACACTTACACTCACTATTCCAAAACAGAAGAACATTGCGCTCATTGCCCATGACGGCAAGAAGCATGAGCTTATAGACTGGTGCAAGGCCAATTCAGAGGTTTTAAAAAGACACTTCTTATGCGGCACCGGAACCACAGCAAGGATGATAACAGATGCCACAGACCTTCCTGTTCGCGGCTACAATTCAGGACCTCTTGGAGGCGACCAGCAGATCGGTGCCAAGATCGTAGAAGGCAAGATTGATTTTGTTATATTCTTCTCCGATCCTCTCACAGCTGCCCCTCACGATCCCGATGTGAAGGCCCTTATGAGAATTGCCCAGGTGTACGATATTCCTTTTGCCAACAACAAGGCAACAGCTGATTTCCTTATCCACAGCTCATATATGGATGAAGAGTACGATCATGAGGTCATCAATTTCAAGCAGAATATCGCCCATAGAGCTGAAACTCTTTGATATTAATTTATTAAATAACAAAAATCTTTACTTACTTTAGCGTTCGTTAAGGTTGGGTAAAGATTTTTTTGTTAGAATAAAAGGTGGAGGTGTCCTATGAGTGAGAATAAAAACAGAATTCTTATAGCAGAAGATGACAGGGATATCATAGATCTTTTGAGGCTCTACCTGGAGAAGGAGGGCTATGAGATCATTTCCGCAGAGGACGGCCTTGTGGCAATGGACCTTTTGCTGGATGAAAAGCCGGATCTGGCTATTTGCGATATTATGATGCCGGGAATGAACGGCTTTGAACTGATAAAAAAAGTAAGGGAATCAGATAACAATATTCCCATTATAGTTTTGTCCGCCAAAAACCAGGATGAGGACAAGATAAGAGGACTGGACATAGGTGCTGACGACTACATGACCAAGCCCTTTAATCCCCTTGAGATAGTGGCTCACGTAAGAGCGGCCTTAAGGCGCTTTTATCAGCTTGGAGGCGAGGCTGCTCCTGCCAATGTTTTCCAGGTGGGAGAGCTGTGCATTGATGTGGAGAAGGTCCTTTTTACCAAGAACGGCAAGGCTATTGACCTTACCCCCTTTGAGTTCAAGGTAATGACCCTTCTTATGAAGAACCCCGGAAGAGTATTCACCAAGGTGCAGGTGTATGAGCACATCAACGGCGAATACTTTGAAAATGATGAGAATACTCTTATGGTTCATATGAGTAAGCTCAGAGACAAGATTGAGGATGACAGAAATAATCCTAAATATATCAAGACCGTGAGAGGCCTTGGATATAAGATTGAGAGAATCTGATGGCCAGACTGATTAGACCGTTTAACAGAGAAAAGGGTACTTTGGCTTCATTGGTCACCAGGATCTTTGTCATATTTGCGCTGCTGGTGGTCATTCTTACTTTGACTGTATATTTGGCAGCTGGCCTTGCTTTTAACAGGGCCCAGGACCAGAAGGGTCCCTACAGGCTTATCCAGCAGACAGGAACCCTGTCCAAGGAGCGCTATGGCCGCCTGCCTGTCAGGGCATTTCTTGGCAGCGGCAGTTATATCGAGGTCCTTGATGCCGGTGCCAATGTTATCTATTGCAGCAATCCCTTTAAACACAACACCTACGAAGTAGAGGAAATTGAATATATTCAGAGCGTTGACGGAAACAGCTACTACTATGTGGAGCCTGTGTACATCGGCGGAGAACTGGCGGGATACGTTATTCAGAAGCATGCCCTCAACACCACCTCCTACGACAGTGAGAATGGTCAGATTTCCGTGACCGAGGGCGGTGTCAGCGGCATCATGGTTCTGGACAGAAGGAAAAATGTCACCTATTCCACCCTGAACAACGGAGTATACCACATCTCCGATACGGAATTTGAGTACATGTACGGCGGGAACGAGCTTAATTCCACTATTCAGAAGCATGAGTTCTGGACTGAAAAGGGACAAAAGAGGACCCTT
Organism: Butyrivibrio sp. MC2021; assembly: GCF_000621605.1. Taxonomy (GTDB): domain Bacteria; phylum Bacillota; class Clostridia; order Lachnospirales; family Lachnospiraceae; genus Butyrivibrio. The sequence continues at coordinate 135,889 of NZ_JHXX01000002.1, forward strand.
ATTCTCCATGTCAATTATTCCAAGGACAATCTAAGGGCAGAGTATAAGCGGATCCTGATCGTTGCATCCACTGTTTTTTCACTGTGCCTTTTGGGACTTATCTTTGTCTTTGCCGTCAGGATTTCCCTGAGAATAAGAAGGCCTCTGAAGCTCTTTGCATCCGCCATGCGGGAGATCACCAAGGGAAGAACCGACACCACCGTGGCCTATGAGGGACCCAGGGAATTCGTTGAGATCGCCGATGCCTTCAACAACATGTCCACAGAGCTTCACGACAGTGAGAAAAAAAGAGCTGCGGCGGAGCAGGAGAAGCAGAAGATGCTGGCGGACATTTCCCATGACCTGAAGACCCCCATCACTGTTATTCAGGGTTATGCCAAGGCTGTGGCTGACGGCCTTATTCCCAAGGAAGATGAGAAAAAATATCTGGATACCATCAGCAAAAAAGCAGATGGCTTATCGGATCTTATAAATACCTTTTATGAATATTCCAAGCTGGAACATCCTGAGTTTCGCCTTGTTACGGAAACCGGGGATGTATGCGAGTATTTCAGAGAATATCTGGCTCTTAAGTATGAGGAGATAGAGCTTCTTGGATTTAACCTGGACCTTGATATTCCCGATGAAGAGATCATGTATGACTTTGACAAGATGCAGCTTAAGCGCGTGTTTGAGAACATTTTGTCCAATTCCATCAAGGCAAACAAGGCCGGCACCACCATCATCGCCTCCATGAAAAAGACTTCCGACAGGATAATCATAAGACTTGGAGATGACGGAGTGGGAATCCCCGCAGACATTAGGGACAATGTGTTTAAGCCCTTCGTTGTGGGGGATGAATCAAGAACCAGCGGCCAGGGCACGGGCCTTGGACTTTCCATTGCATACCTTATCGTCAAGGCCCACGGAGGAACCATCAGGCTCCTTGATGAGAATGAGGCAGAGGGAAAAACGATTTTTGAGATAGTATTGTAAGAAACAGACTTCCGGGGGGACACACCATGAGGATTACAGGCGCTAAGGTCTTTAGCGAACTGCATAAATTCGAAGAAAAAGAAGTATATGTAAAGGACGGGCTTTTTTCGGACAGCCATGACACCGAAGAAATCGTTGACGCCAAAGGGCTGATGCTTATTCCCGGCCTCGTGGATATCCACTTTCACGGAGCTGTGGGCCATGATTTTTGCGACGGCGATAAAAAGGGCCTTATGGAAATCGCTGAGTATGAAGCGAGCTGCGGCATAACAGCCATATGTCCTGCCACCATGACCTACAGTGAGGAGATCCTTACGGGCATCTGCCGAAATGCCGCCGATTTTCGAAAAGAAGGCATTTCAGAAAAGGCAGCGGACCTTGTGGGCATCAATATGGAAGGCCCCTTTATCAGCCCTGACAAGCTGGGAGCCCAGAATCCTGAATACCTCCATGAACCCGATGTTCCCATGTTCAAAAGGCTGCAGCAGGAGAGCGGCGGTCTTATCAAGCTGGTGGACATTGCACCGGAAGTTCAGGGCAGCATGGACTTTATCAGAGAGCTTAGAAACGAGGTATGCATATCCCTTGCTCACACCTGCGCAGATTATGAAACAGCCCTTAAGGCCTTTGACCTTGGAACAAGGCATATGACACACCTTTACAATGCCATGCCGGGCATAAGTCACAGAGAGCCCGGGCCTATTATCGCGGCTCTGGAAAAGAGGGCAGAGGTTGAGCTGATTGCAGATTCCGTCCATGTGGATCCTGCCATGGTGAGATTTACCTTTAATACCTTCGGCGAGGACAGAGTGATCCTTATATCCGACAGCATGGAAGCCACAGGACTTCCTGACGGAGAGTACAGCCTTGGAGGCCAGAGCGTCACCGTCCGAGGAAACAGAGCAGTCCTTACCTCTGATCAGAAGACCATCGCAGGCTCTGTCACCAACCTTTTTGACTGTATGAAATGCGCAGTGCTCCGGATGGGAATTCCTCTTGAAAAGGCTGTAATAGCAGCCACGGAGAACCCCGCTCTGGCCATAGGGATATTTGACCGCTACGGAAGCATAACCTCCGGAAAAGTGGCCAGCGCAGTCCTTATGGATGAGGATTTGAATATTAAAAAAGTTCTTCTCAGGGGGAGCTTTTTGTAAGATGAATTGACATTTTAGTGACGAATAGTGTACGAAAATGTGTTATTATATATTTAGCAGAAAACCCATACCTATTTTATAAGGGGGACACGTTCATGTTAAATGAGTACACAAAGATTCCTGCACAAATGAACTCAAATGTAGCGCTTAAGATCATTCCGGGACATTATGCCACCACCCATTCCCATGTAACCAATTATATGGAGATCGGTACGCTGAAGACCCGTTGCAATGAGGCCCATGGCGTTGCCAACATTCTGGCTATGCATTACACTCTTTCCACGCCGGTGGATACCATCATCTGCGCCGACGGAACTGAGGTTATCGGAACCTACCTTGCTGAGGAACTCACCAAGGCCGGAGTTCTTAACTGTAATGCCCACAAGACTATCTATGTACTTGCACCGGAGTATGCGCCCAACGGACAGATCATTTTCCGTGACAATCTGCAGCTGGCGCTACGCGGCAAGCATACACTTCTTCTTTTGGGATCCCTTACCACCGGACGTACTCTTGAGAGCCTTGCTGAAGGCGTGAGATACTACGGAGCCGTTATCACCGGCGCCTGTGCTATTTTCAGCACGGTAAAACAGGTTGAGGGTCTTCCTGTTATTTCTGTTTTCCATCCGGAAGAAATCCCCGGCTATGAATCCTATGATGTTGCTGATTGTCCGCTCTGCAAGCGGGGGGTGCCTATCGACGCCCTTGTTAACAGCTTCGGATACAGCACCCTCAGATAATTCGCGGATCAGATGCCAAATTTTTCAATGAACTGATTTACCGGAAGCGGTTTAGAATAATGATATCCCTGAAGATAATCGCAGCCTATATTTTTCATGGTCGCAGCCATATCTTCGCTTTCAATGCCTTCCGCAGTGATGCTGAAGCTCATGTGCTTGAAGGCCTGAATCATAGCGGGCAGGAACTCATCAGGGTCTTTACAGTAGTCCCAGACAATGCTCATATCCAGCTTGATGTTGGAAAAAGGGCATTGTTTGAGACGGGAAAGATTGGAATAACCTTTTCCGTAGTCATCCAGTGCAAAACTGAAGCCTTCATCTCCAAGGCTTTGAATCTGTTTTTGGAGAAAAGCGTCATCAACCATGGATTCTTCTGTGATCTCCAAGTGAATCTTCTCCGGGTCAATTCCGTAATCTCTGGCAAGAGAACTGTATCTCTCCGCCAGGTTGGACCTCATAAACTGCAAAGGGGAGAGGTTTACATTGATAAAAGACAATCCCAGCTTTGTTAAAAGGCCGTCCTTAATAAGCTGGCAGGTTTTTTCGAATACCTGCTCACCTATATTGTTTATTTTGCCGTTTTTCTCCGCAATAGGAATAAAGAGCGAAGGGGAGATGATCTGACCCTCCTGATCTCTTATTCTGGCCAGGACTTCAGCACCGGTAAGCTCACCGGTTTTTGAGCTGATAAGCGGCTGCAGAAAGACCTCAACCTGATCGTGATTGATAGCGTATGTAAGGGCTCTTTTAATGGCTGCTTCCCGCTCATTGCTTTTGAGTTCTATGTAGGAGACATGTACCTGAGAACCATTTTCCAGAGTATCTGCTTTTCCCAATGCTCCTATAAGAGAGCTCATGATTATATCTGCGGACTCCACGGTCTGACCCGGGTCAATGGTAGCAAAACCTGCTTCCAGATAGATTTCCGCATCTTCATTTCTCCAGGGCTCCTTGAAGCGCTCCTTTATTTCCCAGGACATCTGATAATAGTCCATATCCTGCTCACCGAGGATAATAAAACGACCACTTTTATAGTAGAAAACGTACTGATTTTTATAAGTTGTTGTTAGATATCTGCCTATTGAATAAATTGCCCGGTCCATCTGAAGGCTTCCGTAGAGATCCCGCATTTCATTGTAATTATGAATAATTATACCAAGTATTCTATAGTGGAGGCGCCCGTTGTGCTCGTCAATGAATTCCTTAAAAGCCTTGCTGTTGAATATTATGTTCCTGGTTTCCAGGTAGAACTCAGGATTCATAAAGGACAGGTAGATTATAAGGATGACTATAAGGCAGAAAATGTCCATGAACAGGTAATCCGGCAGAAGATAGCGAACCAAAAGTCCTGCCGCAAGGAACAGATTATAGATAAAGATCGCAAGTCTTTCACGCCTTCTTTTCAGCTTGTGCCTGAATTTGAACATACAGTAGAAGGAGAGCAGAAGATAATAGGTAAAGATTGCGTAGACAAGAAAATATAACGGCCCGTTATGATAGCCGTTTTCATCAAAATAATAAATAAATCTGAAGAATGGTGAGAGGACCGTAAGGATAATGGCTAATGCGTAGGGACCTCTTACTATCCAGGTATGCACAGGGTCATCCAGGGGTTTGATGTCATACAGGCAAATAGTGAAATAGAAGTAGGTTACTCCGCTTAGGAAAAAGAATATAAAATACCCGGCATTCAGCACATGAACAAACCACAAAGGAAAGAGCTGATAATTATTATCAACCCAGCTGGAGAGGATATTGAAAAGCATAACCAGACTTTCAACCAGTATAATGCATAAAAATCCAAAGTTCCTTCTGATTTTTAGCCTTGGAAGGGAAATATAGAAGGCAACTATTATACAAAGTACAAGAAGAGTCGGTATTGAGTAGTTTATTTTCCACATAATACTTCCTCGTGCATAAATGTGCTAAATTACAATAACATTGTATTTATATTCATTTTATTTCATGGCCAGACCAAAGACAATTAACTCGGCATAAACTAAATGAAAAGATGATATAAATTCCTGATTTTTTGCAAAATATCCTCAAAAACGCTAGAATAGTATTATGTCAATTCAATTGTTCGTCGGCGTTCAAGTTGGGGACTTCACATGGACAAATACCACTACAGCGAAACTGAACTAAATCTGATTGAGAACAGCTGCATTCCCATGGCGGTATATCAGTTTATCGACCGCAGGGTTGTAACTGTGGCCATTTCCAGAGGCTTCTGCGACTTATTCGATATCCAGGATATAAAGGAAGCTTATGACCTTATGGATAACAACATGTACCGGGATACCCATCCCGAGGACGTGGTCAGAATATCCGATGCAGCATACAAGTTTGCTACAGAGGGCGGCGAATACAAGGTTATCTACAGGTCCAGGAAGGGCGGTGAGTACAGAATCTACAGGGCCCATGGCAAGCACGTTTATAAGGGCGACACCAGGCTCGCCGTTGTAGTTTATTCAGAAGAAGGTGCGTTTCTGGACAGTGAGGACAGCTACGCTGATAACCTTCAGCAATCCCTTGACAAGGCACTTCGTGAGAGAACTCAGGCCTACAATACCAACTACGATTACCTGACGGGCCTGCCCAGCATGACTTACTTTTTCGAGCTGGCGGAGGCCGGCAGGGAGAAGCTTATAGCTAGCGGCCAGGAGCCCGTGGTCTTATTCTTTGACCTCAGTGGTATGAAGAATTTCAACCTTAAATACGGTTTTTCTGAGGGAGACAAGCTCATAAAAGAGGTTGCAGGAAGCCTCAGAAGGCATTTTTCAAATGAGAACTGCGGAAGGTTCGGTGGAGATCATTTCGCTGTTTTCACAGCCCGCAAGGGAATGGAAGATCAGCTTGTTGCCATCATGAAGGAATTAAAAGAGCTGAATAGCGGCGTAACCCTCCCCTTAAGAGTGGGCGTGTACGAGGTTCAGGATAAGCATGTGGAACCCAGTGTGGCCTGTGACAGAGCCAAGATGGCCTGTGACTCCACAAGAAGCAGCTACGTGTCAGGCATCAGCTTTTTTAACATGGATATGCTCCGCCGTGAGGAAAAAAGGCAGTATGTCCTTGAAAATATTGACAAAGCGATAGAAAACGGCTGGATCAGGATTTTTTACCAGCCCATAATCCGCAGCGCCAACGGAAAGGTATCCGATGAGGAGGCCCTTGCCAGATGGTTCGACCCTGAGAAGGGCATGATATATCCCGATGAGTTCATTCCGGTTCTGGAGGATGCAAGGCTTATCTACAAGCTGGATCTCTACGTAGTGAAACAGGTCCTTGCCAAGATGAAACTCCAGAAGGAAAATGGGTTCTACGTGGTGCCTCAGTCAGTGAACCTCTCCAGGGCAGACTTTTTCTCCTGTGATATCGTGGAAGAGATAAGAAAGCTTGTGGAGACGGCAGGGATAGATACCGGCAAGATAACAATAGAGATTACAGAGTCACTGGTTGCCAGTGATATTGATTTTATAAAAGAGCAGGTTGACAGATTCCATGAACTGGGCTTCAGAGTCTGGATGGACGATTTCGGCAGCGGCTATTCTTCACCGGGACTGCTTCAGAAGATCCATTTTGACACCATCAAATTTGACATGGAGTTCATGAGAGAGTTCGATAACGGAAAGGATGGTAGGATCATTCTCTCCGAGCTCCTGAAAATGGCCGGTGCCCTGGGCATAGAGACGGTGGTTGAGGGTGTTGAGACCGCAGAGCAGGCGGAGTTCCTGAGGGAAGCCGGCTGCACCAGACTTCAGGGCTATTACTACAGCAAGCCCATTCCCATGGAAGAAGTATTTGAGTGCTTCAAAAAGGGCATGAAGATCGAATTTGAGACCTCTGAGGAAGCAGAGCGCTATGGGGCCAAGGACAAGGACAAGGTAAACATGTACGACCTTACCTTTACGGAAATGGCTCAGTCTCTTTCTTCTGACTATATATATTATTACTTTGTGGACCTTGATTCCGAGGAATATGTTGAGTATGCCACCGATGGCCGGGGCAATATATTGTCTGCCGGAGCCAAAGGAGATGACTTTTTTGCAAAGTCCTACAAAAATGCTGCAGACGTTATTTTTGAAGAGGATCTGGAGGAGTTCCGGAAGAGCTTTACAAAGGAGAATGTGGTAAGGCGCATCGAAAGCTCCGGAAGCTATACCTATACCTATCGTCTGAAGCTGGACGGCAGGCCCACCTATGTTCATATGAAGGCCGGCAGATCTAAGGGTAGCAAAAACGGTATGGTCATCGGCGTCAGCAATATCGATGCCCAGAAGAAGCAGCAGGAAGCCTTTGAGCGCCTGAAGGAAGAGCAGATAACCTACAACAGAGTTGCTGCTCTTTCCGGTGATATTGTGGCTATTTACACAGTTAATCCTGAGACCGACAGCTATTACAAATATGTGGAAAACAAGCGCTTCAAGGGCCTTGGCATATCTTCCACCGGTGACAGATTCTTTGAGGTTTTCAGGGAGTCCGGCAGAAAGAACATCTTCATCGAGGATGTGGATCAGTTCATGGACTCTTTTACCAGAGAAAAAGTCCTGGCAGGGGTGGAGAAAAATAAGATATTCTCCATGAATTTCAGGGTCATGGTCTCCGGAGATCCCAAGTATGTCAGCCTCAAGGCTGCCATGGTCAAGGCAAAAGGGGGCAGGGAGCTGGTCATCGGTCTTTTGAATATCGACGATCAGATGAGAAGAGACATGGAGTATGCCAAGAATCTCTCCGCAGCCCGCAATGAGGCCAATCTGGATGCCCTTACGGGAGTAAAGAACAGGCATGCCTACATCGATATCGAGGAGCAGATGGACAAGCTCATCGATGAAAAGAAGATAACAGACTTTGCCGTGGTTGTCTGCGACATCAACGGACTTAAGGAAATAAATGATACCTACGGGCACAGCGCCGGAGATGAGTACATCAAAAACGGCTGCGATATGATCTGCGGAGTTTTCAGACACAGTCCCGTGTTCAGAGTGGGCGGAGATGAATTCGTAGTCATTGTTCAGGGCAGAGGCTTTGCGAATATCAACAAACTCATGCAGCTGGTGGAGGAAAAGAACGAGGAGAGCATGAGAAAAGGCGGCGTAGTGGTGGCTGCCGGTGTGAGCCTCTTTAAAAACGATACCAGCGTGGCTTCAGTTTTCGAGCGGGCCGACGCCGATATGTATGAGAACAAGGTAAGACTTAAGATAAAACAAAAGGATTTGGAGAAATGAAAAAAGGACTGGTAATGGAAGGCGGTGCCATGCGGGGGATGTTTACCTGCGGAATTCTGGACGTCTTCATGGAGAACGGAATAACTTTTGACGGAGCGGTGGGAGTGTCCGCCGGAGCCACCTTTGGCTGCAACATCAAGTCGGTGCAGCCGGGAAGGGCCTTCAGATACAACAAAAAATACTGCACAGATAAGCGCTATCACAGTGTTTCATCCCTGATAAAGACCGGGGACATCTACAACGTGGATTTTTGCTACAACGAACTTCCCTACAAGCTGGATAAGTGGGACATAGATACTTTTTCCAAAAATCCCATGGAATTCTACTGCGTTGCCACAGACATCGAGACCGGCAAGGCGGTATACCACAAGTGCCTTACCGGGGCGAAAAAGGATATCGTTTGGATACAGGCTTCCGCGTCAATGCCGGTGGTTTCTAAGCCCGTGGAGATAGAGGGCAAAAAGTATCTGGACGGCGGCATGTCGGATTCCATACCCCTTAAGTTCATGGAAGGAAGAGGCTTTGACAGGATTCTGGTAATAGAGACCCAGCCTGCGGATTATGTGAAGCAGCCCCAGAAGTATATGCCCCTTATTAAATGCATGTACCGTAAGACTCCGGGAATGATAAAGTGCATGGCAGACCGCCATCTCATGTACAATGATGAGAAGCGCTACATCCGAGAGAGAGAAAAGACCGGAGAGGTTTTTGTTTTAAGACCAAAGGAGCCCCTTAACATAGGCGCCATCGAGAAGGATCCGGCCCAGCTGGAGCGGGTTTACAAGCTTGGACGAGAAGCGGCAGAGGCTAACCTTTCGCAGATCAAGGCATTCCTTAATTGAGGGAATGCCCTTTTTTACTCCTTTAAAGCATTATTCACTTGAAGCACCGGCTTCAATCCTATAAAATAAAGGGTAATGAGGTTTTACGAGTGGAAATAATTGGAGGAAAAAATGAAAAGATTTGATGGATTTATGTTTGGTGCAAACCTTGGAGGATGGTTGTCGCAGTATGATGACGACAGCAAGGAGCACTTCGATACCTTCATTACCGAGGAGGATATCGAGAAGATCAAGAAGGCAGGTTTTGATCATGTCAGAGTGCCTGTTGATTATGTGATCATCGAGACGGAGGATGGCGCCCCTATCGATGAGGGTTACGAATATATTGCTAACTGCATCAAGTGGTGCAGAAATAACGGTCTTAACATGGTCCTTGATCTTCACAAGTGCTATGGATATTCCTTTGATCCCCTTGATACAGGGGCCAGCAAGGAGAAGTTCTTCTATGACAAGGATCTTCAGGAGCGTTTCTACAAGACCTGGGAGACCATCGCAGAGAGATTTTCCGGGGACGCAGATATGCTTGCCTTTGAGCTTCTCAATGAGGTAGTTTCACCTAAGGTTGTTGAGGAGTGGAACGAGATCTCCAGAAAGTGCTCACTGGCTATCAGAAAATATGCTCCCGTTTCTTATATCATCATCGGCGGCGTATGCTACAACAGCGTAACCAGCGTACCCCTTCTTGGAAAGCCCATAGACGACAAGATCGTTTATAACTTCCATTGCTATGAGCCCTTCATCTTTACACACCAGAGAGCTTTCTGGGTTGAGAACATGCCCAAGGATCTGGTGGTTGAGTATCCCGGAAGCCTTGATGAGTACAGAGATAAGTCAAGAGAGCTTTCACCGGATCTGGCTGATGCCATCAACAGAGGAGAGATCACCGAGATCGGACCTTCTTACTTTGAGAGAATCTTCGTTCCCGCTGTTGAGACAGCCGAGAGAGAGAATGTCAATCTTTACTGCGGAGAGTACGGCGTAATCGAGCTTGCCGACACAGAATCCGCCAAGAGATGGTTTAAGGATATACACAGCGTATTTGACAAATATCACATCGGTCACGCTGTATGGAATTATAAGGAAAAGGACTTCGGAGACACAGTTCAGAAGTGCTTCTTCTAAAAAATTAAAGCAATGACGCTTTAGGAGCCTGATTTTAATTATGGATAAAAATTTGGAACCTCTTTTTACACCTTGGAAAATCGGCAATGTGGAGATAAAGAACAGAATAGTTTTAACCTCCATGGGCGGAACGGATCTTTTCGGATGGATGGAGAAGAATCATTTTGACAAGGCGGGGGCGGATTTTATCCTGGAAGTGGCTTCTAACAATGCGGGACTTCTCCTGCCGGGATGCCAGCCCGTGTACAATCCCATGTACGGCCAGTGGCTGTACAAGAACAAGCAGATGTACAAGGATCTGGCGGATTGGATGCCCAAGTTTCATGCTACGGGGGCCAAGCTTTTTGTGCAGCTCACCGCAGGCTTTGGCAGATCCTTTACCGTAAGCCCCATGATGGAGAAGCTCTACAACAACAAATTCCTAAGGGTAGTCAGCAAACCCGTGATGGATCTTGATAAGATAACAGCTTCCGCAAGTCCCTCTCCCAACAGATGGTCGGACAAGCTTCCTTCCAGGGAGATGACAGTGGAGGAGATCCATGAGTTTGTCAGAGCCTTCGGCCAGACGGCTTTGCTCCTTAAGGAAGCAGGAGTAGACGGCGTGGAGGTTCACGCGGTTCATGAGGGGTATCTTCTGGATCAGTTTACTCTTGGATATGTCAACAAAAGAACAGACGAATACGGCGGAAGCTTTGAGAACAGATACCGCTTCGCCGCAGAGATAGTAAAAGAGATCAAGGCCAAGTGCGGTAAGGATTTCCCCGTATCCCTTCGTTACAGCGTGGTTTCCAAGACCAAGGGCTTCAGACAGGGAGCTCTTCCCGGCGAAGAGTATGAGGAAGTGGGAAGAGACTTTGAGGAGTCCAAGAAGGCAGCCAGGTACCTCCAGGAAGCAGGCTATGACATGCTCAACTGCGACAACGGCACCTATGACGCCTGGTACTGGGCTCATCCTCCCATCTATATGCCTGAGAACTGCAACTTAGCCGATGTATCAGAACTCAGGAAATATGTGGATATTCCCGTGGTCTGCGCAGGACGTATGGACCCGGCTGTGGCGGCAGAGGCCGTTTCAGAGGGTAAGATCGACGGTGCAGGCTTTGCAAGACAGTTTTTGGCTGACCCGGAGTGGGTTACCAAGCTTATGTCAGACAAAAAAGAGGACATAAGACCCTGTATCCTGTGCCACAACGGCTGTTTTAACATGTGCCATTACAAGGGCGTTCCCAATGACCAGAAGCTTTCTGACAGCCTTCATCTTGCCAGGTGCGCGGTTAATGCCGAAACCATGCAGAAGGATAAGCACCATATCAAAAAGACAAGGCACCCCAAGAAGGTCATTGTCATCGGCGGCGGAATCGGCGGAATGGAATGTGCCAGAGTCCTGAAGCTCAGGGGCCATGAGCCTGTTATATATGAGAAGACCGGAGAACTTGGAGGAACCTTTTTAGCTGCCAGCGCAGAATCCTATAAGGGAAAGCTCAGAGACCTTCTTGCCTGGTATATCAGACAGATGGAGGAACTGGGAATAGAGATACATCTCAATTCTCCCATTATAGATGTAAGGCAGTTTGGCAGAAGTGACATTATCATAGCCACAGGCTCCAAGCCCAGGTTCCTTGGAAATACTCCCGGACAGGAGAAGATGATCGAGGCCTGTGACTTCTTAAGGGGCAGGCAGGTTGGCCGGACAGTAGCGGTTATAGGCGGCGGTCTTACGGGCTGCGAGATAGCCTACGAGCTGGCGCTTATGGGCAAGACTCCCATCATCATAGAGATGAAGGACGATCTTATTTCCCAGAAGGGCGTATGCCTTGCCAACAGTTCCTATCTCAGAGAATGGTTTGAGCTTAACAAGGTGGAGGTTCATCTTGAGACAGCCCTCAGCGAGGTCTGGGACGGCTATATCATCTGCAGGGACAAAAACGGAGATGAGTTCAGGATAGACTGTGACAGTGTCATCAGTTCCATCGGATACGTCCCCAATCCTGTGGTAAAAGAGAATGAGAAAACCAGCAATATGGACTATGTAGGCGACTGTAAAGAGGTGGGCAACCTTCGCTCCGTTATCTGGAGAGCCTATGAAGTAGCCATGAGAATATAATTATTTTGAACATAAAAAGAGCAGGTGACTATATGAGCCACCTGCTTTTTGTATTTACATAAAAGCAATTATGCTGTCATGTTAAAGTCCCTATAGCTTTGCGCCACAACGAAACGCAATACTTTTTTAATGGAATTTTTAGATTTTCGCATAATGACGCATGGTGCATAAAATCCATATACATTATTTAGCCAATATTCACAATGATATGCCGTTAATTTAAAGATGACTATGCAACCATGAGTAGAATTGCATCCGAAATTCTTAATTTTTTCAAAAATCTCCGATTTTGGCAGGAAAAAAACAAAAATGTCAAGCCCAAAATCCCCCGGAAGCCCCATGGGACGGGGTGGCAATTGAGCAAAATAGCGTTTATGATATTAGTAACTAGGCGTTTATTTAGCCAAGGGTATAAGTGTGGAATTGTGGTTTAGGAGGTATTTGCATGAGACGAAGAATCAGTGAGATTTTGGCTTTAATTCTGGCGTTTTCAATGATCGTCACAGCTCCCGGAGTCAGCGCTCTGGCGGCTGAGACCTATGAAGACCCGGATGAAGTGATCTTTGAAGCGGAAGACCCTGAGGAGGACTCTTCTTTAGAGGAAATTGTCCTTGAGGCTCAGGATGAAGAAACAGAAGAGTTTGAGCTTACAGAGGAGACCGATGAAGAGCCCGGGGAAGAACCCGGGGAACAGCCTGAGGATTCGGGGACCACAGAAAAAGACAGACTGACACTGATGGTTTACCTGGTTGGCTCTGATCTTGAGCGCAAATATTTCGCAGGCACTCTTGATATGACAGAGATCCTTGCAGGAATAGATGCAGCCCTTCTTTCAGATAAAAACACCGAAGGAAACAAAGATATTCCTATTAATGTAATAGTAGAGACCGGTGGTGTTTCTTATAATCCGACAATGTCCGATGCACGTGATGCGGCTCAGAAAGCCGAACTCCGCGCCACTGCAGCTAAAGATATAAAAAATAATGAGAGCTTTTTCACTAAATATGATGCCGGTCTTAAGAAATTGATCGGTGAAAAAGATCTTGGTGCCAGAACTATTTTTGATACTCTGACTGCCAAGAGCTATGAAGGTGCGATTACAGGTCCCCAGGACCTTGGAGAGCCCATTGACTGGACAAAGAATCAGAGATGGAAGCTTGTTGCCAATCCCACTGATTTTTCAACAGCACCACTTACTCCGGCTAAGACTCCGGTAAAGACTGAAAATGAAAATATCAGTCTGGTGAAGTCCGATGAAGACGGCGTTATCACCGAGCTTTATGATTTTGTTGACACTACAATGAGGGATTACCCTGCTGAGCAGTATGCTCTGGTTCTCTGGAATCACGGCGGCGGACCGGTCAACGGTTACGGCGTTGATGAGCGTGATGAAGAAACTGATGAGAATGGCAATATGATTCTCAAGAGGGCAGGTTGCGTTACCGGAGACAATGTCCGTAAGACCTTTGGCAAGCTCAAAGAGAGCAGAGGAGATCAGTGGAAGGAATTTGCCTTTGTAGGATATGATGCCTGCCTTATGGGTGACATTGAGGAAGTTATGGCCTGGGACGACTACAGCAGATTCCTTATAGCTTCCGAAGACCTTGAGGGTCAGGATGGATGGTTCTATTTACCATGGATGTACACTGTTTCATGCGCTGCCCTTGATAAAGAGACAGATGTGTTCCTGGCCACCAATGATATGGACGACTTTACAGAGCAGGTGGGAAAAGAAGTAGTTGATAGCTTTACCCAGTGGTATGAAGGCAGCGACGGAACCCTTGCACTGTTTGATTTAAGAGGTACTAATGCAGAGTCTGTAGCAAATGCTGTAGATAACCTTTCAGATGTTTTCCTGGACTACCTGGCTGATGATCCCACAGCGGCTTTCAGAAGCTTCTATATTGGAAATAAGAATGCTATCAAGTTTGCAGGCGATGGTGCAGGAAACAGTGATATCAGAAGCCTTTGCACTAAGATAAAGGAGCTTTTGCCCTTAGAAGGACAAAGAAGCGAGATCGAGATCAATCTCTATGATGCTGCTGATCAGCTTGAGCAGCTTCTTTACGATGTTGAAAACAATAAGGGTACCTTGATCAATTATTATCAGAACACCGGAGCCTATGAGACAGAGAAGACCCTTGGCGGACTTACTGTATTTACTCCATATATTAATACCGGCGAAGCCTGGAAATATTGGAACATGGTATACGGCAAGCTTGAGGAAAGACAGGCTTACAGAGATCTCATGGGAACCTATGCCGGCATTCAGGACACCGGTAAGGTCCTTTACGATATATACACGAATAAGGATGACAAATATGCAACAGAGGAAGACGGAATAAATGAGCTGGAGAGAGTTCTTGATGAGAACCTGAAGAATTTCAACATTTCCGAGCGTGCTCTGTATCTTGTTGAAGATACAGCTCATGATCTCTATGAAGAGAGAATCACCAAGAATGATACCGGAGCGGTTCCAAAAGACGGTGTGTACTACAGTACCAATGACCATTGGACCACGGTGGATGACGTATATCAGCACGGAAGAATTGATTTTGAGAATGAAAATAAAGAAATACAGAGCATGTATTTAGGATATGTTTCCGACTTCAAAGCTACAGAAGACGGCATAATACTTGAGCGTTTCGGAAAGGATCTCAAGTGGTTCTATCTTTCCAATGAAGGTAAAACCTATGTTTATCCCGTTAATGTGGCTGACGAATACGGTGACGATCCCTTTACCGGAGAACTGTATATAGAGGTTCCCGCAGTTCATTTGGAACTTACTTCCCATAATGATGATTATGATGATGTTTTCACCCCTCTTGAACCCATCCTGTTGGATGTGAAATTCGAAGCGGGCAGCGAAACAGGAACTATTGAGGGATATAGCACCTTTACAAGCCTGGATAGTATGAACATCTCCAGATATGTAAGCAGTGAAGAATTCAGTGACAAGAGCTATATCGTACCTTTATATGATGCTGCTGAAACCATTGTGGGAGATTTTAACAATATTCGTTATTTCCTGGACAAGGATGGCAACTTCCTGCTTCAGAGGACAAAGCTTAAAGATGCAGTGTTGGGAAGAGGAACCATTTCCCAGGAATATATCGATAAGATGGCTGCAGAGCTTACTGACTGGGCCTATGACCGCCAGAAACCTGAGCTCAAGCTTGGAACAGCTTCAGCAAGTATCAAGGCTGACCATATCATCAGGGATATGTTCCAGAATGAATACTATATCTATGAAGAGGAGCCTGCTCCACAGGATAGCAAAAAGAAAGCAACCATTATGCTCTATGGTATGGGCTCAGACCTTGAGAGAAACAGTTATGCTCTGTCCAGTGATATGACAGAGATTTCAGCAGGCCTTACAGCTGCCAAGGAAAAGCTGGGAGTAGAGGAACTGCCCGTAAACGTAATTGTGGATCTCGGCGGTGTCAGCTATGACCCTAATGCAAGCGAAAAGGCAGAGGGCATTACCAGAGAAAATAAGATTGATAACAGAACTAATCTCAGAGCCACCATAACAGCGGGAGATTATGAGTTTGTCAGATACAATCAGAAGATGAAGGAGCTTGGAGCTACAAATCCTGATTCTTACAAGATTTTCAGCACCTTGACTCCTACTGTTGAGAATGGACAGGTGGTTTCCGGCGATGTCATTGACTGGGAGCTCAACCAGCGCTATGAGCTGCTTCCTCTGACACAAGCTGATGATAACTCATATTATTGCATTGCATCTGCTAAGAACTACTATGAAAACGATGATCCAAAGCAGAAGGTTTCCATGTCATACAGCGATGAAACCGGCGTCACACCTGAGCTTTATGACTTTGTAAAGACCACCATGGAACAGTATCCTTCAGAGCAGTATATCCTGGTGCTCTGGAACCACGGCGGCGGAGAAGTTGCCGGCTATGGAAAAGATGAGAGAGGTTCAACTCTTATCAATTCCTACAATGTAAAGAAGACCTTTGAAGCTCTGCAGAGAGATGTTGAGAACTGGCAGTCCCTGAGCTTCGTTGGTTATGACGCATGCCTTATGAGCACAATGCAGACCATGCAGTCATGGTACGGCGTTGCTGACTATATGGTAGCTTCCGAGGCCCTTGAGCCCGGAGACGGCTGGGACTATGTGGGATGGGTTAACCGTCTCAGCGTAGCAGCAGCTGAGGATAAAGATGATGCCTTCGGAAAGAGCAGCACCATGGCTGCAATTACCGAGGATATTGGAAAGACCATAGTAGATGACTATGTAGCATGGTATGTCAAGGATGGCGATGATTCCATGGGAACCATGGCTCTTATGAAGCTTGACTGGAATGAGCTCTCCAAGCTTAACAGAGCAGCTGATGATTTTGCCGATGCTCTTTCCGGTTATATACAGGCTAAGCCCGATGAAGCCTATGGCGAGATCTATGACATAAGAGGTGAAACAGTTGAGTTCGGTGAAACTGCTGACCTCAGACACTTTGCATTCATTACGGAGAGGAATCTCTATGGACCGGCCTATGCCGATGAGACTACCGATCCGGTTGTTACAGCTGTAGTTGATGCAGCACAGAAGCTGATGAAGGTCTTTGACAGCAAAGAACCTGTGGTATATCACAAGAATACAGGCTATTTCGAAGACTGGATTGCCAAGGATAATACTCAGCTTGGTGGCGTTTCAATTGAATTCCCTTACAGAGGTGACTCCACTGAATTGTGGGAAGACTATCTTGAGCTGTACAGAAAGATTGATCCAAATTCCAATTCCTGGCGTAACTTCATGGGCAGCTATACTGCCATCAGAAGTGCCGGACAGGTACTTATGGATATCCATACCGGAAAATATACCACTGAGGAGACCTCTGTTGCAGCTATAGAGCAAAAGCTGGGAGCTTCTCTGGAGGCCTTTGCGGTAAATACTGAAATGGCAGCCAATATTAAGAGCAAAGCCCCCAAGGCTCTGTATGATAACCGCATTACTGCAATGGATCTGAATGTAATAAATCTTGGCGATTATTACTATTCAAGACCTCTGTCAACCGGCAATAAGCTTTTGAAGGGCGTAAGCCAGCATGGATGGCTGACCGTGGGCAATAAGAGTTACGGCCTCGGACTTCTTCCCGGCGGAGAACTGGACGATGCAGCCTCTGAAAACGGTATTAAGCTGTACAACCACAATGAAAACAACAACTGGTTATGGGTAAGTAATGCAGGCGGAACCCTGATCTACCCTTCATCAATTTATGATACTTATTTATCCGATGCCCAGGGAAATACCATGGGAAGTACCCTTTCTGCCTCCTTGCCGGTAGCTCTTATGTCCGGTAAAAAGGATGAAAAGGGAGAGATCATTTATACCCAGGATAGGCTCGTATATCTTTACGCACTGTTTAAGGATGGTGATAAAAACGGTGAAATTGAGACCTATTCCGTTATTGATGCCGATTGTCCTTATGCATGCAGCCGTGTTGAGGATGTTAAGGATCTGAAAGGAAAGTATATCCTTCCTCTTTACAATGCTTACGAGAATCTCCTGGCAGGCGGTTCTGAGTTCGCTACAGTTTTGCCGGGAGTTGATCCTATTCTTATCGATGAACTTGTGGTTTCCCGCGGAACCGAAGCGGAAGGCCTTAAGGTCATCGCTGCAGCAAATCAGGGAATGCCAAGTGATGATATTTACATTACAAGCGGCTATTACTTCATGGATAAGTTTGAGCAGTCCTATGAGCTGCATGAGAAGGAATACAGATCCTTCGGACTTAGATGGGGTAATCTCTACGAATCAGGAAATTCCATGAGACTTCCTGAGGGAACCAAGTTAACAGCAGATTATCTGTTACCTGTACTCTACGTAAACGGCGAGTACAACGAAAAGGAAACTGAGAAGTATAAAGCAAATATCCTTGCCAACGCAAAGATTTCCGTCAACGGAGAGATAGTTCCTTTGACAGAGGAAGGCTATGTTCTGACAGCCGACAGCGTTGTATACGTAATGCTTGATGAGGCGGACCTTGTACCTGAAAAGATGGAGCCCGGCTTTGCTACCATGACTGAGGAGCAGAAGGCAGCAGCTCAGCTTATGTGGAGCGACGAATTCATGGCTGTATGGGATCAGGTAAAACCTCGCGTCATCGTGGTCAAGAATGAGATCAGTGAAGATGATCCACGCTCCGGACTGGATCCTGTGATTCCTCTTGTTCCTGAAGAGGATAATAAATATAGCATGATCATGGTGACAGGACAGACCTATAGCCTTGGAAAAGGCCAGTGGGTATCCTCCGGCACCGAATTCGTAACCGTAGGCAAGACAAACGGTAAGGTAAAAGCCAAGAAGGCAACTCCTGTGGCTACGGATGAAGAGGGTAAGGATGTAATAGTATCCGTTACAAATAAGGCTGCTAATCCTGAGGTTACATACAATATTACTGTTGTATCACCTGCCCTTTACGAGGTAGAAGATAATTCCGGAGAGAGCAAATATACAGCTGTTAAGGCCGTTATCCTTACAACAATAGCTCCCGACGGTGAAGCCGGAAGAGCAAGGCTCAGCCTCCTCAGTGCTGATGTGGTTAACGGAGTTCCCGGCACTATCACCTTCAACACTGCATGGGTTAGCTCAAATCCTGCGGTTGTAAGAGTTGTTCCCGATGATGAAGACGGAAGCACCTCCTGTACAGTTGAAGCCATCGGAAATGGAAGCGCCAAGGTTACAGCCTATGTTAACGGCAAGGCATACAACTGCAAGTTTACCGTAAGTGATGTATTCGGAAAGAAGACAGGCTATGGCGTTCCTTCCAAGTTGGGAACAAAGGCTGATTCTGACGGATGCCTCTATGAAGAAGCTGAGATCTGCGTAAATCCCGGAACATCCACAGCCCTGAGTTACGCTAAGAACAGCGGCTTTAAGCCGGCTAAGGCTACCTGGAAATATTATGATGGCAACGAAAAAGAGCTAAGTGAAGACACGGCTCCTGCCTACGTGAAATCCGGTAAGCTTGTGGCTGTTAAGACAGGTACAGTTAGAATTTACGGATCTTATGCCGCAGGCGGAAACACCGTAGAGGCTGAATTTACAGTAAATGTAGTTCCCGCACCTGCAAAGAGAATGGCTTACATCAATGTTGGCAAGGCAGCTACCCTTAAGTTCTATAAGGTAAAGAATGCCAAGGCTACCTGGGCATCTTCAGATGATAAGATCGCAACCGTTGATGCCAAGGGTAAGGTAACCGCTGTCAGCGGCGGATATGCAGAGATTACCTGCACTTATAACGGAGTGGAGTATAAGACCGGAGTTTATACAGAGACTCCTGAACTTGATACCACAGACAGCAGACTCAAAGCCGGTGCCAAGGCAAATAACTATACACTTACCCTGAAGAAGGGCTCAAGATTTATGATCGGTACTCCGGGTGTATATCATAAGCTCAATTGGAAATCCTCAAAGGCAGCAGCCTTCGTTGATGAAAATGGCATTATCGAGGCAAGAAGTGCCGGAAAAGCCACTGTATCCGCCAAGATAAACGGCGTAACAGTCAAGATTGCGGTAATAGTTGAATAATAATACCGGGAAAGAAACCATAGTCTGATTTGTACAAATAAGCCTTAGCATGGTAAGATTTATTCGGCCATGTTAAGGCTTTTTTAATATATTAGGAAATTATTAGATACAGGGATACAAATGAATATTTTAAATGTTGAAAATGTAAGCAAATCATATATGTCAAAGCCCGTGCTGGAGGGGATCTCCGTGGGCATCAACGATGACGACAAGATAGGCGTGGTGGGCACCAACGGAACCGGCAAATCCACACTGCTGGCCATCATCGCCGGGGCGGTTTCTCCCGACAGCGGACAGATCGTGGCGGCCAATGGCCTCAGGATCTCATACCTTCCCCAGAACCCTGTTTTCGATCCGGACAAGACCCTTCTTGAGAACATTACAGACAGGATCTACGCCGGTGGTGATAACTGGGACAAGATGGGAGAGATAAAGGCAAACCTCTCCAAGTTTGGAATCGACGATCCGGAGTGCAACCCCTCTATTTTATCCGGGGGACAGAAAAAGAGAGCGGCCCTGGTGGCGGCCATTATGACTCCCTCGGACCTTCTGATATTGGACGAGCCCACCAACCATCTGGACTCAGAGATGATCGAGTATCTGGAGGAGTTTTTGCAGCACTTCAGAGGGGCACTTCTTATGATAACCCACGACAGATATTTCCTGGATGAGGTTACCAATCAGATCCTGGAGATCGACAAGGGAAGCGCCTACAGATATGAGTCCAATTATTCTGGATTTCTGGAGCTCAAGCAGCAGCGCCTGGACTACGAGCAGGCAGCAGAGAGAAAGGCCGCCACTTTGTACAGGAAGGACCTGGCCTGGATGCTCAGGGGCGCAAGGGCCCGTTCCACCAAGCAAAAGGCCCATATCCAGAGGTTTGAAGCCCTTCGTGACAGGCAGCGCCTCGAGGAGGAGAGGCAGGTTGAGCTGTCATCCCTTCCCACAAGAATGGGCAATAAGACCATAATCCTGGAGGGAATCTCCAAGGCCTATGGGGAGAGAGTTCTTTTTAGCGATTTCTCCTATACCTTTAACAAGCTGGACAGAATAGGGATCATCGGACCAAACGGCTGCGGCAAGTCAACGCTGCTTAAGTGTATTGTGGGTTCCGTTGAGCCCGACAGCGGCTTCGTGGAGATAGGACAGACCATCAAGATCGGGTATTTCGGGCAGGAGAATGAGGCCCTTGATGAGAGCAAAAGAGTTATTGATTATATAAAGGATACAGCAGAGTTTATCAGATGTGCAGAAGGACTGGTGTCAGCCTCTGTGATGTGCGAGAGATTTCTTTTTACCCCGGAAATGCAGTATGCGCCTATAAGCAAGCTCTCCGGCGGGGAAAAGAGAAGGCTGTATCTGCTGAGGGTTTTGATGGAGCAGCCAAATGTTATCATCCTGGACGAGCCCACCAATGACCTGGATATCCAGACCCTTCGTATTCTGGAGGACTATCTGGACAGCTTTGCGGGAATCATCATCACCGTAAGCCATGACAGATACTTCCTGGACAGAGTGGTGACAAGGATCTTTGCCTTTGAGGAGGGCGGAAGCCTCTATCAGAGCGAGGGCGGATATTCTGATTACCTTGTGCATAAGAAGGCCCTGGAGGAGGCCAAAGCCGGGGCAGGAAGCCCGGCGGGAAAAGCAGCTAAGGCTCCCGTGGAGGATGCGGCGCCCAAGGGCAAATACCGTGCTCCCAGGGAGAAGACCAAGCTCTCCTATAAGGAGCAGCAGGAGTACGACAATATCGAATCCGAGATCGAGGCTCTCGAGGAAAAAAGTGCCGACCTGGAATCCCAGATAGCTGAGGCCGCCACAGACTATCCCAGGCTCATGGCCCTCAGCAAGGAAAAAGAAGAGGTCGACGCCCTCATCGAGCAGAAGATGGACCGCTACGTGGAGCTCCAGGAGATGGTGGATAGTTTTTCAAATTGCTGATTAAATGACCCATGTCATACTATTACCTAAAAATGCGTCAAGTCGCAAAAAATGGTAATACAACACCTACAAGGATCTCGAACACTTTTGCAACGGAAAGACATAGTAGCTATACACACAAAACAATAGCAACTCATATAGATTTTCTGGAAGAAGCATATCTCATATCAAAAGCAAACAGGTTTGATATCAAGGGCAGGAGATACATAGCTGCTAATCTTAAATACTATTTTACTGATGTTGGGCTTAGAAATGCCAGATTGAATTTTAGGCAGCAAGAGCCAACGCATCTTATGGAAAATGTTGTTTATAATGAACTCTTAGCAAGAGGATACTCCGTGGATGTTGGTATTGTAGAAGTGAATCAGAAGAATAGTGAAGGCCAAAACGTGAGAAAACAGTTAGAGGTGGACTTTGTGACCAATATGGGAAGTCAGCGTTACTATATACAGGTTGCATATGATCTTTCTACTGAAGAAAAACAGCAGCAGGAATATAATTCGTTTAGAAACATTCCAGACTCTTTCAAGAAAATTGTACTTGTAAATGGATCTTCAAAACCATGGAGAAATGATGAGGGATACGTAATCATGGGAATGAAGTATTTTCTTCTAAACATAAATAGCTTGGATTATTAAGGAAGCTCAAATAGCTTATAGAAACGATGATGTAGGAATACAACAGAAGTAAGTAAATTTATAAGTCTTATTTTAAGGCATAGAGTTCTTTTTATCTGAGAACGGAGTATGGCTTACAAAGGCTGTGCCTGTTCAGTATTTAGAAAAGATGGAGTGAGTAATTATGCCATTTCAGATCATTAGAAACGATATTACTAAAGTAAAAGCAGATGCCATAGTTAACACGGCAAACCCAAATGTGGCCATCGGGGCCAGCGTTGATTGTGCCATATACAAGGCAGCAGGAGAGGATGAGCTTCTTGCGGCCAGGGCTGAAATAGGGCGCCTTGAGCCCGGGGAAGTTGGGATAACTCCTGCTTTTAAGCTTGGGGCAAAATACATTATCCATGTCAGCGGACCCTGGTGGAGGGGCGGAGATCATGGTGAGGCGGATCTTTTAAGGGTCTGCTACGACAAGTCTTTGGAGCTTGCCTATGAGCACAGGTGCAAGTCCATAGCATTTCCGCTGCTTGCAACGGGGACCTATGGATTTCCCAAGAGGCTTGGTATCGAGATTGCGGTAGAAGCCTTTACCCGGTTCCTTGAAGGGCATGAGATGGAAATATTCCTGGTGGTGTTCGGAGAGAGATCTGTTAAGATCTCCGGAGAGTTGGGAGAAGAAGTCCGCAGCTATATTGATGACGACTATGTTGCAGAGACTCTTGAAGAGGAGTACAGGTCTGAGCGTCCTCGTGAGAGAAGACGCATAGAGGCCTCATATGAAGAATCATCTTATGAAGCGTCAGAACGAGAGGATGAAGTATATGGCGCTCCGCTGATGTCTTCCATAAGTGCTGCAGGAGCTGCGTCGCACAGGAAGCCCAACCTCTTTGCTTCCAAGAAAGCACAGTCTCTGGATGACGCTCTAAAGAGCATGTATACGGATTCTTTTGAGAAGCACCTTCAGCAGCTTATCAACAAGAAAGGCCTCAAGAACTCTGAGGTTTATGCAGCTGCCAATATTTCAAAGCAATATTTTTCAAAGCTACTAAAGGGTCAGGTCAAGCCCTCCAAAGAAAAGGTCCTTGCTCTTGCAGTGGGGCTTCGGCTCAACATGGATGAAGCCGTTGATTTCCTTCGGCTTGCGGGATATGCTTTTTCTCCTGTATCTCAGACGGATATTGTGGTGGAGTACTTCATAAGACACGAGGATTACAACGTAATGAAGATCGATATAGTGCTGTTTGATTATGGCCTGGATTCGCTTTCGGGCTGACACTTATCAAGGGTTTACATAGGTCGCCTTAGGGTTGACCTATTTCTTTTGCCAAAAAGGTATTATTGCATCAGAACAAAGGAAACAGCTCACTGCAGTGAGCTATAGATGTAATGATGGAGGCAAAAGAGATGAGTAAGGGATATACAGAGATTGTTTACATTCTTGACAGATCAGGTTCCATGGGCGGCCTTGAGGCAGACACCATCGGAGGTTTCAACTCCATGATGGAGAAGCAGAAAAAGACCGGGGAAAAGGCCCTGGTTTCCACAGTTCTTTTTGATGATGAGTGTGAGGTTATCCATGACAGGGTGCCGATTGAAAAGATTGAGAAGATGACCGACAAGCAGTATTACGTCAGAGGCTGCACAGCTCTTCTGGATGCAGTTGGCGGAGCTATACACCACATCGGCAACATTCACAAGTATGCCAGGGAAGAGGACAGGCCCGAGAAGACCATCTTTGTCATCACCACAGACGGCATGGAGAATGCCAGCAGAATATATTCTCGTGATAAGATCGAGAAGATGGTCAAGAAGCAGCAAAAAAAATATGGCTGGGAGTTTATCTTCATTGGAGCCAATATTGATGCTTATGCTGAGGCCAAAAAGTACGGAATCCGTAAGGATAGAACAGTTAATTACGTCAGTGATGGAATCGGAACCGGCATCGTATATGAAGGCGTATCAAAGGCAGTCTGCTCGGTTATGATGGCGGGTAGCGCCCGGGACGTTGATAAGGATCTTGGCGGTAGCGGTTGGGATATGGATATCGATGCTGATTTCCAAAGAAGAGGCAGGAAGGTAAGGAGATGATTATGCCACTTAGTAGGCGTATTAATGGTATCATCTTTATGAACATTATGGATGGCATTAGATGATAGTTACGGAGGCTTTGATGGCAGAATACCTTGATATTGTTGATGAAAATGGAAATCCTACCGGCGAGACGGTGGAAAGGGCATATGCCCACAGGAACGGTGTGAGGCACAGGACAGCGCATGTGTGGATCCTGAGAAAAAGAGATAATAAGATTCAGGTTCTTTTGCAGAAGAGGGCAGAAACGAAGTCTTTTCCCGGGTGTTATGACATTTCCAGTGCAGGGCATATACAAGCGGGGCAGGAGTTTCTTGAATCTGCTGTAAGAGAACTTCATGAGGAGCTTGGTATTACGGCTTCAGAGTCTGAGCTTGTATATTGCGGCGACAGAAGGATCGTCTGGGACGATGTGTTTTTTGGAGAGGAGTACCACGACAGGCAGTTTACGAAGGTTTTTCTTCTGTGGGCAGACGTGGAAGAAGGCGATCTTGTTCTTCAGGAGGAGGAAGTAAGCAGTGTGCTGTGGATGAATCTGGATGAATGTATAGCCGGAGTGAGGCAGAATGCATTTAAGCACTGTATCTATCCTGAGGAACTTGAGATGGTCAGGAAAAAAGCAATAGAGGGATTTCACAGCGCAGATAATCCAGCATGAGATAGATCATTTTGAGGGAATACTGATCTGATTTTTTTATGTAACTCCGAAACGCTACTTCATAGGTTGTTACGCCAAAATATGGAGATAATTGGTCTTGCGGCATGTGAAAAGGCGCTCTAAGACCAATTATCTCTAAATTATTGCATATAAGTGCTCTTTTGCGTTATAAAGAAATAGATAAGTAGCAAATAAAGTAGCAGATAAAGTAGCAAATAGAGTAGCAAATAGAGTGGCAATATAGTATAAATATGATCAAGAGATACAAACTTCGTTTCTATGGCGCAGTTCAGGGTGTCGGTTTCAGATATACCGCCACCCATGCTGCCAATATGTACAGACTAACCGGCTATGTCACCAATGAATATGACGGCTCCGTCACCTGCGAGATCCAGGGCGACGATCCCGCCATCGACCAGTTCGTGGCCACCATCATGTCCGGCCGCTTCATCGGCGTCGAACGCATAGACAGGACACCTCTGCCACCGGACGATGAAGAGCGTAGCTTCGAAGTGAAGTGAAGGAGTGAGTCACCTGATGATAAAAATATTAAAATTTGATGGATTATGGCTCCAAAAAATTATATGTATGTAAATGCGATAAAAGATGTATGAAATAAAAAGGACTAACATATTAAAGTTGGTCCTTTTTTCAATCCTGAGAAAACGTTTTTTGAAACGTTTAAGTAGCGGAAATACTGAAAAGAAATAAAATTTCACTATTTTTTACAGGGGTTGTAATATTTTTTTTCAAATGCTAAGCTTCATTTTGTTGGCGACGTCACCAAAAAACATGTAGGAACAAAAATGTAAAACTTTAAGTGAGAAATATGAGGTGGGATATGATGAATAAAAGATTTCTAACCAAGGTATTTGCATTTGCAGTCAGTGCATGCTTTGCGTTACAACCTGTTACAGCATTAGCAGCGGAAACATCCGGTAATGAGATTACCATGGAGACCCGCACCAGAGGCAGAACGGTTCTTGACGAAATATTGGCTACAACTAACATGTCAGAGTGTATTGCTTTAGATCAGCCGTACACAGATCCTAAATTTAATTCAAATTATGATCTGCTTTCATTTTGGGGTGGAGCGCTTTATAAAAAATGAAAGAGATGATTATTTTTCCAGAATAGATCCCGGCAGTATTGTAACTGAGGGAACATATATATACGTGATCAACATAGGTGCATATGGTTCCGGCAGATATGCCATTTCTCCGGAGACTAAATTTATAGTAGATGGACAGGAATGGGTTTTCATGAATGGCTTGGAAAATACCAGCGATGGCTATATGTACGCATACTATTGTTCACCCGAATTTGAGTTTTCAAGTGGTGCCCCGGTTGAGACCAAATCAATCGTTGAAGAGAATGGCATGTATTACTGCCTGGATGAAGAAGGCAACAGATTGTATGGCTTCCAGACAGTAGATGGAGAAAATTACTACTTTGGCACTGAGTATGACCCCACAATGAAGTTTGGTAACCAATACATTGATGGCAGAGAATATTACTTTGGTGAAGATGGAAAGACTCCAAAGAACCAGTTTGTTTCACCCTGGTATAACACATATTATTATGACGAGACCGGATGGCCTCATATCGGTTGGCTTGAGCTTGATGGCGAGAAATATTATGCCGACGAAAATGGCATTATCCTTAAGGGCGTTAATACCATTGACGGAAAGACTTATCTCTTTGACCGCAACGATGGCGGCAAGATGGTTAGAAATAAAATGGCTCACGACTATTACGGCGATCATTACTATGATGACGACGGCGTGATGCAGACTGGCTTCGTCACTTATGAAGGAAATACATGGTATTTCTATGAAAATGGTGAGATGGCCAGGAATTGGCAGACAATCGACGGTAATACATACTTCTTTGGCGACAATGATGGAATAATGGCCACAGGAACAACATTTATTTACTGGAGATACTACGAGTTCGATGAGAACGGAGTACTTCAGGGCGATATCTGATAAAGTTTTGGACACTAG
This sequence comes from Butyrivibrio sp. MC2021, assembly GCF_000621605.1. Lineage (GTDB taxonomy): Bacteria > Bacillota > Clostridia > Lachnospirales > Lachnospiraceae > Butyrivibrio. The sequence continues at coordinate 162,919 of NZ_JHXX01000002.1, forward strand.
TGCCGGCTGCTGTGTAATTTATACACGGTAGCAGGCACATTTTTGTTGCCCCATTGACTCACTTTTGTCTGCCACAGCCTCCCGTTGACTTACCTCCGTCTAGTTTTTGAAATTCGCGAAAAAATCATGCCCTAATGTGAAAGGAGGAATGCGCTGCAAATGTATTCGGAAAAACGGCAGTGCAGATTTCACATGAAAAATACAGGGTATAAGGCAAGTGATATTTTCAAAAATGATTCATTACAATTGAATAAAGACGAGGAGGTGACAGCTGTGAACAGTAATCCGGAACGCTATAGCGGTGTATACAAAGAGTTGGCAGAATTACTGGGAGATGCCGCAACAATGAAGATCTGGAAGCGCTTTTCCGGACTTAACATCACATTCCCTCAGAAGCTTTATTCAAAAGAATTTCGCGAGGAATTTATCAGGGAAAATATGGATTTAATGAAGCCTGCGGAGATGGCAAAAGCTCTTGGCCTTTCGGAGAGAAGAGTCAGGCAGATAATGGTGGGGATAAAGCAGGGCAAAAACACAGATATTTAGTATTGAAAAGCAGTCATTATATGGACGTAAAAATGATACAATAATTAAGTGAGCGTGTTTAAAAAACAAGTATAAGGATAGCAAGGAGGATTTGTAATGGCTAAGGTTAAAATAGTGAGCAAAAAGCCAATTTCTCAGAACCTAAGGGACGTTTTTATACTCAGCTGTACAAATATGACATTTTGCCAGGACAAATGAAGGATAGATCCATGAAAGTGTCCGGAGAATGTGAAAATCTTGTATACGCTAATAGTGGTATGTATTGGCTTGAAAAATCAATTGAGACATTTGCTTCAAATTACTTGCTTACAATAAGTGCCAGCAGTCTCAGAGATTCCTTCGTCGTGTGCTAGACCATACACGTATAACAATTGATAATGCCAAAGTTGCAAGAGAAGAGCTTAAGAGCAAAAGAGATGCTGCCCTTGAAACAAATACACTTGATCTTCTTACAGCAATTGAAAATCAGATGAATTCGCTTAGGGATGCCGATACATTTGACATGGCTATGGAAGCTGTAAATAATATTCGGTATTTACCTTTCGCGAAAGATCCTTTTGGAAATTTCTTTTGTTATTCGTTGAGCAAAAAAACTATATCTTTCTATTTTCATGTAGAAGAGAAATTCATTGATACGGAACTTACATTGCATGGGTTTATTGAGTCATTGTACATGAATTCCTGATTAAAAGAGTTTTAATATAAGTGATAAGGGGATATAATCATCTTCGTATTATATTAATCGGAGGAGACTAATGGCATTTTTAAATGAGGTTGGAAAAGCTATTGGAAAAGCATCACAGGGGATAAGTGATGCAGCGCAGACGATTAGTGAAGCTGCGCAAGAAACGAGAGAGACGATTGCCCGCGAACGACAGGAAAAAGCAACTGAAAAAGAGGCCAAAAGACTTGCTGAACAAGAGAAGGCTGCCAAAGAGGCAAAAAAATGTCCGCAGTGTGGTCAGCCCCTTAATGGTATTGTGGCTAAATGCCCTGCATGCGGATACGAGTTTCATAATTTGAGGGCAGCAGATTCAATCGTAAGCTTGACAAAAGAGATTGAAAAACTTGAGAGAAAACGAAATAACATAAAAGATGCTGTCGCTTCGAGAATATCGAAATCCACAGAAAATCCTACTGATGAAAAAATAGCGAGTTTGATTAGAAACTTTATTGTTCCAAATACTAAAGAGGATATCTTTGAGTTTATGATCCTTGCATCCAGTTATATGAATGCAAGATTTTTGGCAGGTAAGACCTTAATTACTGATGTAGCTCCTGTAGTTATAAAAGCATGGGAAACAAAGTTCTATCAAACATATGAAAAGGCAAAGCTTTCTTTTGGGAATGATCCTGATTTCAAGAAAATACAGGGGATTTTTGATAAAAAGATGGCAGAAATAGAAGCTGAAAAGCCGATAAAAAAGAAGTTTCCGTTTTTTTGATATCATTAAATTATGGAATAAAGAGAAAGGGGAGGAGCAATGGCACTCTTTAACAAGAATGACGGCGGATTTATGGATGTCATTAGATGTGACGAAGCAGATTACCTGATATGGAAATGGCATCCACAGGGATCAGATGCAGAAACAAGTCAAAGAGCTAATCAGATCAGGTGGGGGTCTTCTTTAAGAGTTAAAGAAGGATCTGTCGCAGTATTTCAATATCCAAACACACAAGATGCACTTGAATTCTTTGAAGGCCCATATGACAAGCTGATAGAGACAGAGAACTTTCCAATTTTAGCGAATGTTATAGGTATGGCGTATAATGGTGGAAGTCCATTCCAGGCAGAAGTTTATTTTATTAATCTTGCTGGTTTGGTAAAGATGGGATTTGGAGTTCCCAAAACTAAGGTAGTTGATTTCGACTACAACGACTTTAGTGTGGATGTTTTTTCTCGTGGAGAAATAAACTTTAATATTTCAGACTATCACAAGTTTATTGAGAAAAATACATTGAGGGCTTTTGATATAGATTTACTTAAAGAAAAAGTTCGGTCATCCATTCAACGTGAGGTTGCATCTGTCTTGCATCAGGCACCTATTGAGTATAGAGTTGGAGTGCTTCAGATTGATAGCAAGAGAGAGGAAATCAATAATGAAGTAGACAGCAGACTTAAGGAAGTTCTTTACGATGAATATGGAATTACGGTTACAAGAGTAGATATAACAGCTATTGAAGTTGACGAAAATTCTGAGGATTACAAAAAACTAAAGAAAAAACAGCAAGGTGGAATGAAGGTTTTTGCCAAGTCTGCTGGCGACTTGATTGGGGCGATTGGTGAAACTAAGGTTAAGGTTCAGGCAAAGAAAGATGCCTTGTCAGACAAGTATGGTGTTAATCTATCAGAAAAGAAGGATCATGTTGGAAAAGCAGTATCCAACCTATTCACTTCTGCCGTTAATGGTGTAAAACAAGTGACAAAAAATGCTCCACCGCCAATTCCGTCATATCATGTTGTGATTGAGGGAAAGCAAGATGGGCCGTTTGATGCTTATAAATTATCCACGATGATTAGTGAAGGCAAAATGGGTAAAGATACTTTGGTCTGGACAAACGGAATGAAAGAATGGGAAAAAGCAGGCGATAAGTTGCCGGAACTGTTTGATTCAGAAATATCCCAAGTACCACCTATTCCGCCTGTTGGTGAATAACAAATAAAAAATAACAACGCAAAGAGCATCCCTTGGCATTGGTGAAACTCACGTCACCCTAGCTGTGGATGCTCTTCATTATTTTTTTGTCTGATTCCTGATGAAGCGAAAGCCATCGAATCAGCCCTCATAAGAAAATGTAATGACTCCGGTGAAGCTTAAGCCGCCATTGCTTTGTATTTTCTTATCTGATTATTTATACGAATGAAAAATAAGTTGTGGCAAAATATTTTTTATGATATAGGTGTCAAAAGTCATAAATGTGTAAATGACATTAGTCATGGAGCAATTCGTATATCATTTCCATTGGCACAAAGTCGTCCCAAGTTCCGCCAGCTCTTCAAGGGTCTTTTCATAGATTTTGGCATTTCGTGCAGCTGTGCAGGAGCGATTGAGGGTGACTTTATAACCGGATTTTAATGCATCAATACAGGTATGCTTAACGCAGCTGTTTCCATCCACACCCACAACTTCAATGTCAGTAACATTCAGATTCTCCAGGGCTTTTACAAAAGAGGCATTTGTGAAGGCGCTGGGGAATTTTTTTTCATAGATATTATCTGAGACAATTAGCAGATCCTTTGCCAAAGAATATTCATCACTGTCCCCATTAATTCCAATGTTCCTGACATAGAAAACAGAAGTATTCTCCGATTTGGCCGCACTGATCCGGGCGTTGATCCTGGGCAGCAGGTCAGCGTCATAGTAGGGGAGATATTTTTCTTGAACGTCTATCACCAATAGAATTTTCATAAGATAATTATACTCGATAATGCATGTTCCATAGAAATCTGCTATTTTGACTTGCTAAATGGCAAAATCGCCGTAAAACCGTCAAATTCTTAAGAACACCTTAAGAAAGTGGTCACACAATGTTCATTTGATATACAGTTACTGTGATGCTATACTTCATCTTGCAGTCCGAATTCTGCGGACTAATATTCTATTTTTTTCTGGATTCACAGGCAATTCGCCACACTGATTCCAAAATAACTAAATCAAAGAGAGGAAAAAGTATTGAGTATTGAATTAACAGTAACACCTAATGATGTACCACGTATTACGTTTGAGGAGGCCAGAAAGAGAATTGCAGAGATGAATCTGATCAATGGCTTTTTGCTTGATTCCATCGCAGAAGATGATGAGAAGGGAAGAATAGTTGTAAAGTGCATAGTTGACAGCGTCTTGGATATGGATATTCCTATTTCCACAGTGAAGTCACAGAAGGTCATAAATGGACTTGATTCCATCTACCATGGGATCCGTCTTGATGTTTCCATTGAAAAAGAAAAGGCCTTTTTAGGTAACACTACAATCTACGACTTAGAGGTGGAGGATCGAGCTGCTGACAAAAAGGAACTTCCCAAAAGAGGCAGATATTATCAGGCCCTGACGGATAGCGTGAACCTTCCTACCAGCGCCAGCTATATGGACCTTCCGGATTATGTATCCATTACAATTCTGTCTTATGATCCTTTTGACAGTGGAGATATGTACTACGAGGTAAAATCTGTGGTTGAGTCTCATCCAGATATTAAGTATGAAGACGGGATCAGGAGAATATTCCTCTATGGAAAAGGGAAAAACAATCTCAAAGGTACTTCTGCGTATAGAGAAAGGGTCGAGGAAGTGGTAAACTATATTGTAACAGGTGAGAAAAAAGAAAATCCGGATCCTGTTGTAACTACAATGGACAAAATCGTTTCCGACACCAAGGGAAAAACGGAGGTTACGAAGAAGTTTATGCAGAATTGGGATAGAATCGAGCATATAAAGCGAGATATTACTAAGGAAGTAACTGAAAAGGTGACAAAAGAGGTAACTGAAGAAGTAACGAAAGAAGTAACGAAAGAAGTAACGAAAGAAGCCGTCTTAGGCTTCATTGAATATGGCAGAGCTCTCAATGACACAGATGAGAATATTCGTAGCCTTATAAAGGCAAAGTTTAAGCTGGATGACGAAACAATTGATGAATTTTTCAGCGAGGCTTCTGTATAAGAACATAGTATATGATTCCCCGGAACACTTGTAGACACTGGTTAAACAAGGGCGCCGGGGAATTTTGGTAGATGTATTAGTGAAAAACAAGGCGGAAGAATATATGAAAACAGTTAACGTGGTCGCAGCCATCATCTGCGACGATTACCATAAGAAAACAAAAATACTGGCAACCCAGCGTGGTTACGGCGAGTTTAAGGACGGCTGGGAATTTCCCGGGGGAAAGATCGAAGAATGCGAGACTCCGGAGGAAGCCCTTGTCCGAGAGATCAGGGAAGAGATGGGAGCTGAGATTCAGGTACATGATCTCATCGACGTCATCGATTACGACTACGAGAAGTTCCACCTCAACATGAACTGCTACTGGGCTACCGTGGCGGAGGGGAAGCTTCAGCTCCTTGAGCATGAGGCCGCCAAATGGCTGACCCGGAGCGAGCTGGACAGCGTCGACTGGCTTCCTGCGGACCTTGAGCTAATTCCTAAGATCGCAGCGGGGATGACAAATAATTAACTAATATTGACTTTGCACAATTAACTTTGATATATGCGTGAACTGACAGAGCGAATCCTATGCCAAGGCGATGGAAATGCTTAAAGCTCTGGGGATGAGGAATAGCTGAGTTTGTCAAAAAGTATATAGAAGTATATAATGAAATAAGAAGTATATAAGAGTATATACAAGTATATAGAAGTATATATCATTTTTGCAAGTATATAGAAGTATATAGGAGTATATAAGCTGTGGAAAGAAATCCATTTGTTTTAAATTTTGGCAAAGTCCCTAATCAGTATATCAGCAGAGAGCTTATTATTGATGAGATAACTCAGGAGATGTTTGATGAAGATGGTCAGAATAATTGTTTTATGCTTACCGGAACAAGAGGAAGCGGCAAAACTGTTACCATGCGGTTCTGGTAAAGTTCGATGAAGCGCTCAGCCACTACGTATATAAAAAGATGTGGTCTGAACTTTCAGAGAAGGATAAATGGTTCTTGTCTTTTATTGTGAAAAAAGAAGTGATGCCTGTATCTGAACTTCTGGAAATGACTAAACAGAAGAAAAATGAGTTTTCGCAGTATAGAGAAAGACTGAGAGATAAGGGACTAATTGATGTTTCTAACAGGGGAATTATCAAATTGCCGTTACCGCGTTTCGATGTTTTTGTAGAAAAAGAATATCCTTGATGGGAAAAATATTACCATGACAAAATATAATAATTGTATAGTCAAAAAGCTCCTGACCGGGAGCTTTTTTGTTGCCCCGAAGACATGATACAATATCTATACTTACAATATTTCACTACTAATTCATAATTGTTGGGGGAAAAATGAAATACGACGCATTTATTAGTTACAGACACCTTGAAAAAGACATGCTGGTAGCCAAGGGAATTCACAAAGCCCTGGAGACCGGCAGGATCCCTATGGCGATCCAGAAGGAAACCGGGAAAAAGAAGATCAACAGAGTCTTCAGAGATCAGGAGGAGCTGCCCATAGGCAGTGACCTTGGCAGCAACATCGAGATGGCTCTGTCTGAGTCAGAGTTTCTTATTGTCATCTGTACTCCCGCTACCAAGGAATCCTACTGGGTTATGAAGGAGATAGACACCTTCATCGCCACCCATTCCAGGGATAAAGTTCTGGCGGTTTTGGCGGATGGGGAGCCCGCAGATTCTTTCCCTCCTCAGATCTGCTGTGATGACTTCGGAAATCCCGTGGAACCCCTTGCTGCGGACGTAAGAGGCAGCAGCAATCGTGAGATCCAAAAGAAGATAAAATCCGAATCCCTTCGTCTTGTGGCAGCTATTCTGGGCTGCGACTATGACGATCTCAGACAGCGCCATAAAGAGCGTATCAGAAAGCGCAACATGACCATTATAGCCGCAGCTGCCGCGTTCTCTTTGGCCTTCGGTTTCTACAATGCTTACAATCTGCGCAGAATCAGTGAGAATTATCAAAAGATGCTGATAAAGGAATCAAAGGTCCTGGCTGAAAAGTCCATCGACGCTCTCGCAGCGGGAGACAGACAAACAGCCGGTCTTTTGGCTATGGAAGGTCTTCCCGTGAACGGAAAGGACAGACCCTTAGTCAGTGACTGCATATATGCCCTTGAGAAGGCCAATAATTCCTATGACCAGGGCATTATCCCTGTTTATGATAAAGTCCTTAAGCATGACCGGGAACTGCGAAGCTTCCAGCTAAGCAGTGACGGAACAAGGCTTGTTTCCATCGATGAGGGCTATGCCGTGTATTGGTGGGAATTAAGCAGTGGCAGATGCATTTTAAAAAGAGATATGAGTCGCATAGACGGCTCAGAGGATTATGTCCAGGCAGCCGCTGAAAGCAATGGCCGTCTGATAATTGTTACCAGAAGGTTTCTCACGGCTTTCGATGAAAACGGAAATGTGGCCTATGGCGTGGATTTTTCTGAAAACAGATGTGATGGCGCATATATTGACGAAGATAACAGGTATGCAGTGGTGGCAAAGGACTCATCCTACGGCACCGGGGACCTGGAAGTCTATGATCTTTCAGACGGAAAGCTTGTAAGAAAATTTGCCCGAAAAGGAGAAAAAGAGTTCTCCGTTCAGTCCGCACATTTTAGTGATGATTACAAACTCCTTCTTGTTCATCAGTGGGAGTATGACAGCGAAGATCCAACAATCCTCAACGTTTTAAATATGGACACCGGCGCCTCATCCGAGTATGCCCTGAAAGAAAACTCCCTTATGGAATGCACTTTTACCCCTGACAACAATATCGCTGCGGCCTCAGCAGACAGCGGATATGAGGGCGGCTCTGAACCTGTAAAACTATATGTTCAGAAGTTTGATCTTAATACCTGCAAGGAGCTCTTTTGCAAAGATTTCGAGTTCAAAGAAACCTATTACAACAAAGGTGGAGCATATTACTTTTTTGCGGAAATAAACCTGAAATCCAGAATCTATCAAGGGGATAACGGGCAGGAAAAAGATCTTGTGCTGACAGCCAACACCAATCTCTACAATCTTGATCTTGATACCGGGGAGACTAAATTAAAATATATAGCTCCTGCAGATATTGAAAATATTTATCTCGTTCAAAATTCCGATTCCATGATGGTGGGAACCTTTGATGGAAAAATAAATTATATAAGCGCCGAAGACGGCAACGTCTCCCAGGCAGTGTCATATTTTACATCCGAAGAGATGCAGTATTTCTATGCCGGAAGAGGGCATATTATATCAAGGGACCTCGCCACCCCCAACCTGGTGGTCATGTCTTTTCTCCCGGATCCCGGCAAGGTTGATTTTGATGAATGCGAGGACGATGTTTTCTATATGACCTCAAGCCCCTCAGGACGAACCTTTGTCGCTGCTGTTTATAAGGGCTTTGTGGACGGCATCTGGACTATTCACGTCTATGATACTGAGACCGGAGAGGAGCTTACGAACCTGTCCTATGACGATATTACTTTTGACCATGCATTCTACAAAGACGAAGATACCATCATCATATTGAGGGACAGCATGGGTATATATCAGTACACCATCAGTACCGGTGAGGTGGAAGATATCAGCTTCAGGGATGAAGAGGACCGGATGGAGCTGGTCATCAGTGAGGATAAAAGGCACTTATTGTATCATTCCTATGAGGATTACTATGTGGTCGACCTTATGTCCAATACAGTGGTATATCACTGCACCGATGAAGAACGGAAATATTCTTTTTCTGATTGCGAGTTAGTTGACGGTGGAACAAAGGCCATTGGAAAAAGTTATGATGACGAGATGCTTTTGCTTAACATCGGAAATGGCAAGTGGACAGAGTTTTCTTTGGGGGATTATGTTAAAAGATACGGAGTAAGCCCGGACGGTGCATATATCGCTGCCGGCTGCGCAGATGGAAAGATGCGGGTCATCAGTACCGACAAGGACAAAGTAATACATGAATTTGCCTTCTCCGATGATGACTTCAGCAGCCTGATCAGATTCTCAGAGGATAACAGACTGCTCTTTATGCAGGGCGTGGATATGCTCTTTAGGGTATATGACCTGGAAAAAGGGAAATTCCTCTATATATCCGATGTGCAGATGGAGGACATTTCCTATGTTAATTATGATAAAGAGTCCGATACTGTAGCTGTCAGTGATTCGGTGGGTATGTACATCGTGGATCTGGCTGACAGCGGCCTTTTGCACTATATTCCTTTGGGAAAAAACTTTGTTCCTTCCGCCAATGAGGCAATCTGCTATGATGATAAAAAGATATTCAAGTTTAAGATCCGTTCCATGGATGAGCTGGTAGATTCTTTCAATGAGCAGTTTGAAGGGGCGCAGCTTACCGAGGAGCAGAGGATTAAATACAAATTGGACTAGGGCAAGCTAGGAAGCTATTGGTGTGCATGCATCAATAGCTTTTTTGGTCTTTTAGATTTGACAAACAATCAATTGATGTGTACACTATCAATTGATAGAATAACATAAAGGGGGTGTTTAATATTTTTCTTAGTACACAGTCGAAAAAAAGAGAAGTAATTGCTTTCCTGGAAGAGCTAAATGAACTTTTGGGAAAAGAGGATTTTAATATAGATTCTGATCTTACACTGATAAAAAAGAAAAAAATAGATGATGAAGAACACTCTACACCATACACATTGTTAGATTTAGATTATGATACAAGTGATGTGGTCGAGAGACTCAAAGAATTATCAGTTTCAGAGTATTCTGAGACAAAGATTGATATCGATGACTTGAATCCACCACTGTTGTTTGTTTTTGGAAAAGATATTAACGGAAAACTTATATATGTAAAAAGTAAGATTAAGGGGGAGCAGAAGCGGCGCGTGATATGTGTGTCATTCCATTATGCAAGGGATTCCATGAAGTTTCCATATGCATAAGGGAAAGGAAAGGAGGGAAACTATGGAGGCGAGTACACTAATTAGAAAGGTACATATGGATTGTCCATTATGCGACAAAATACATGAGGTTGAGGAAAGAAAGCGCTTTGCTACAATCACTCTGAAAGGTGATAAAGTAACCTATGAAGAGAGATTTTATTTTTGCGCTAATTCGGATGAGGAAGAAAATGAATTTGAAACTGGATCTATGACAAATGAGAATCTTCTAAATGCAAGAAATGCCTATCGAGTTAAGCACGGATTACTTACTTCTGATGAAATTGTGGCTATAAGAGAGAGTTATGGATTATCTCAAGTAGATTTGGCAAGACTACTCGGATGGGGAGAAGCTACGATTTCGCGATATGAGAGCAAGGCAATTCAAGATGAAGCATATGATACTATGTTACGTTTGATTAAAGATAATCCGCTACAAGCTTTGGATTTTTTGAAGAAAAATGCTGATAAATTTCCAAGCGTAAAGAGATTTGAAGTGAGATCAAAAATAGTAGAAAAGTTGGATTCCTATGGAAAGGAATACCTGACACGACAAGCATTTGAAGGTGAGTATGTGAGTTTTGAAGAGCCATCTGATTCAAATGGCTTTGTTTTGTTAAACATTGATAAGCTTGAGGCGGCAATTTCTTATATTGCTGAGGAGGTATCAAATCTTTTTAAAGTAAAGCTAATGAAAATGCTTTGGTACGCGGATGCATTATCATGTAAAGAGAATGGATATGCAATTACTGGACTGGTATATAGACACAATGAAATGGGGGCACTTCCTATTGGACATTATAGTCTTATGAATCTTGAAAACTTGAATGTTCACGAGGAAGTAAGTATCAATTATGATTCTATGCTTCATATTTATCCTACAAAGGGTATGGATTATAGTGTGTTGAGCAATGAAGATAAAAAGGCTTTAGATGCTGTAATAAAGAAGTTCAAGAATTATAAAGCTCAAGAGATAGTTGACTACATGCATGAAGAAAAAGCTTATTGCGAAACAAAGCCCGGAGATATTATTCCGTTTTCGCTGGCAAAAGAAATAAGGAATTTTTGAAAGTCGAAAGATAATATTTGAACATGGAGGAGAAAGCTTTTATGGGGAGTAAGCTTTTGATTTTAGGAAATGGATTTGATTTGGCCCATAATCTTCCAACAAAGTATGAACACTTTTTAGATTTTGCTAAGTTGGCAATGAAAATCTATGGATACGAAAAAAAGGAAGAGGAACTTGATATATTTAAAAGTGATGTTAATGGTTGGATGGGACATGATTTTCTGAAAAAAGAGTTGATAAGGCTGTTCGGCATAAGAACGGTAAAAATAAATTTAGATCCTAATAGTGATGTTGAAGACCAATATGTAAGTGTTTCAGATTGTAGACTGGATAAGTTTCATGAATGCCTAGTGCATAATATTTGGTATAGATATATTAATAAACTATATTGCTATAAAAAAATGCGAGGAGAAAACTGGATTGATTTTGAAACTGAAATTTCTGAAATAATTAAATTCATTGATGAGCGATATAATAGCATTAATGAACCATTTTTAAATATATACAGAGAAATGAAGTTCAATAATAGTGTGGAGGATAAGTTTTCAGATTTTACTTATGTTCTTGATGCATATTGGGAATTAAATGATTCTGTTGGTTCATTTAATACGTACAAGGGGGCTTCATTAGCTTCGATAAGTTCAGTTCGGGATAGATTATATAAAGATTTAGAACAGTTAATTGTGGCCTTTGAAATTTATCTTACTGAGTTTGTTGAAACTATACCTATTATTGACAAATTAAATGTCATTTCTGAAATAAAGCCTGATTATGTAATAACATTTAACTATACCAAGACGTATGAAAAGATATATGGAATAGAAACGCCTGTGTGCCATATTCATGGTTGTTGTGAAAAAGATCGCTCAGAAGATGATAATAACATGGTTATAGGTATCGATAAGTATAGCATGGATAATGGTAATGAAACTGATTATTTTGCCATATTTAAGAAGTATATCCAGAGGATTAGGAAACGCAATGATGTAACCTATTCAGTTTGGTCTGATAAGATGAGAAAAAATTATCAAAAATACTCGGATAGTATAGAAAATGGGATAGATGTAGAGTCGGTTGTCTTAAATGTACATATTCCATCATATGCCTTTAAAATTCCTAAGAAAGCCTTTTCTGACGTATATACTTTTGGGCATTCATTGGACGTGACAGATAAAGATGTGTTAGAAAGGTTTTTAATACCAAATTATACAAGACTTCATATATTTGCTGTGGATAGGGCTGATGAGGGTAAGCTTATTACAAATCTGCTCAGCATAGCAGGGGAGTCTGTTGTGATTGAAAAATCAACAATTTCTCCCCCAATGATTGAGTTCTTGCCGTGTAAGTCAAAATAATACCAAGTATGAAAAGCTTATGTATTAAGATTTTTGAATAAAGGGCATTAGTGCAGTGACACTTAAAGAAGCATACAAGATACTTGGCGTATCCAAAGAGAATACCGACAGGGAGATCAAGGCGAAGTACAAGAAACTCCTCATCATGTACCATCCGGACTCAGATCCCACCGGGAAAAGAGATCCCGAAGATGATGACAAAATTCGCCTTGTCATTGAGGCTTACAGGAAGATCAGAGAGTCTGAGGGTGAGCCTTATTTTGATACCTACGAGTTCACCTGGGATGCTATGGAAAATAAGGATGCATATGCCCAGCGAAATATCTTCTTCCAGTTCAAGATCTATGACGAAGCCCTGCCACCCTCCAAAATGGCCAGAGGCAGATTCGTATGGGATCCCGACATGGAGGAGTTCCATCTCTTTGCAAAAAGCGTTCTCGAGGCCTGCAAAGAGACAATATCAGGCCGGGATATCATCCAAGAGCCGGATATAGTAAAGAACATCTTCCACCTCATGATGCAGGAGTATGTCCTTCCCGCAGATGCCGCCAGGAAGATCGGCAAGAAGATCCGGCAGGAGGGCGACTGTGAGGTATATTCCTTCTCCGGTTTTATCAAAAAAGAACCCGGAAGCAGCCTTGGATCTGCACCTGCCTCTGCCACGCCCTTAACCATCTACCTTCGTGAGGACAGAGCAGTGGTGGAAGAGCTTGTCACCGGCAGGATCCTTGGCACTATCTCCTTCGACGAAGATGAGCTGTACTATGTGGTGCTGCCCCTCCTTGAAGATCCCCAGGTGGAGGCCCGGGTGGCCATAACCAAAGTCGAGACTGTTCGCCGGGGAAAAGAGCGGGTGGTGGTTGCCATAGAACTGGCTATACCCACAGGGCTGACGGATAGGCCCGTGATTAATGGGAAGTTGATAAAAAAATTGTTGAGGTGAGACTACTATGTGGATAATAAAACAGATATTTGACGGAGACTTTGGCTGCGAGGAACTCGCTCCCGGAGAGAAACCCAAGGTTTCTGTGACACTGGAAAATGAGGATGGTCAGACGAAGATGGTTTCGGTGGAAGATCAGTGGCTTACGGAGATAGGACTGGATGTAGGCAGTGTTTGGCCGGTAGATGAATGATTCGTCTCTATTTTTCTTTATATTATGATTGCGAAAAATGTGGATGAAGCACATTAAAATTTGTGATTAATTAAGATGTGTTTTATTGAAGTGATATCAATGCAGAGATTATAATTAGTATATGGCTGCAGGATACTTGTTAAAAGAAGCAAACTTCATAGACAGACCGCTCTCAGATGATGAGATGTGGTCTGCTTTTGCATACCTTTTTTCAAGTAAGTCTGTGAATGATACGAGCTATAAGTTTGGATTTTTAAAAGCTATTATCGATAATCTTTACAATACTGACAGCAAGCTTATTCTTACATTTGATCAGTTATTTGCTAAGTTTACTGAAATATATTGGAATTTGGTTCTGAAGCACCATATCAGGCAGAAAAATCCAGGAAAGCTGAATCGTCAATCTGAGTTAGAAAAAGCATTAATCTATGGGAAAGAGAAGTATGGGATACTTGAGGATATTCCATTTGAGAGTCTTATTAATGATATGCAAATAGATATATGCCATAAGGTAAAAATGAAGTGTAAGGAAAATGTTGTAGGTGCTCTATATGCTGACTTGGGAGGATTGTTTTATTCTTTTTCTAAAAGTGGAGAATGGATTCAGATCAATCCAAGGATGTATGAATTTGTTTGTAAGCATAAGGTGGCTATTGAGAAATTAAACTACTACGAATGGGCAAAGTTTCTTGAAAAGGTTAATGAGGACAGTGCGGTTGATCATCTTCTTAGCAAGATAGATGAAAGCACAATGAGGACTCGCAGCAGCCTTGCATATTATAGGGATATTCTGTTTGAAGAATTTGAAAATAAATGTTTCTATTGTGGAAAGCCTGTTACAAAAAGAAGTGTTGAGGTTGATCATTTTATTCCGTGGTCATTTATAAAGGATGACCAAATTTGGAATTTTGTTCTCGCTTGTCCTGAGTGTAACAATAGAAAACGTGACAAATTGGCCCAGGTAGATTTTTTAAATAAGATATCTGATCGTAATGAAATTTTGATAGAAAGAGATCATAGTAGTGAAGCAGACTCAGCGAGACGTATAAAAATGATTTATGACTGGGCAAAGAAAAATGGATATAACGAGATATGGACTCCAAAGAAGACTACAGTATAAGCAACTGGTAATTACTATGTACAGATGAGGGAATCGTATGTTAGAACCCGGATTATATGAACAGGTCATAAATAAACAGATACAGTCTGAACTGCAAGGATCCTCAGAGGATTTAAAGCTTATAGATAAAATAGACGGGGCTGAAGCGTCAGAGGTATTAGCTCGCTATGTCTCTGAAATTGTTCACAAGGCGTTGGATCGCATATCAGAGGATGGAGATCTTGCTGCAAAGGTCAATCTTGTCAATAAAGTAGTTGGTCTGATTTCTAGTGACGCGGAAATGGATGACCTTAAAGAAATGGCAGTTGCTGAAAATGCGGAACAATTATTGGCGCTGTTATCTGAGTCAGATCCTATGTACAGGATTGGACAGAAGAAGGCTAAGGATATTGTGCGTCCTGAGACTTCTGTGGCACAGAGCAGCTTATTTACTGGCGCAATCCATGAACCACAGATGTACTCTGAATTGAAAAAGGAAATGCAGACTGCGGATCGCATAGATATGTTAGTCTCTTTTATAAAATGGAGTGGACTTAGGCTTCTATTCGAAGACCTTAAGAACTTCGTTGATAGAGGCGGAGAGCTCAGGATTATCACAACTTCTTACATGGGAGCAACAGATATTAAGGCCATTGAGGAACTTAGCAAGCTTCCCAATACGGATGTGCGCATTTCTTATGATACTAAACGCACAAGACTTCATGCAAAAGCTTATATTTTCTATCGTAGGACTGGATTTACCACAGCATATGTTGGTTCTTCCAATATGTCTAATGTGGCAATGTCTAGTGGCCTTGAGTGGAATATTAAGGTTACCACCAAGGATATGGAACCTACTATCAAAAAGATTGCTGCGACCTTTGACAGCTACTGGAATTCTTCCAATTTTGAACCCTATAGTGCGGATAGTTACGACAAACTTAAAAAGGCTCTTAATGCTGAAAAATATGGTGAAATCAAAGCTGGATATGGATTTATTGTTGATGTGAATCCTTATCCTTATCAACAGGAGATTCTCGATAGGCTTGATGCTGAGAGAGTGATCCGTGGAAGATATAAGAACCTTGTTGTTGCTGCGACAGGTACTGGAAAGACTCTGGTTGCTGCTTTTGATTACCGGAGATACTGTAAGAGAAAACCTGGAAAGCGAAACACACTTCTTTTTGTAGTACATAGAGAAGAGATTTTGAGGCAAAGCAGAGAAGTGTTCAGGGCGGTCCTCAAGGATCCCAACTTTGGAGAGCTTTATGTAGGTGGAGAAAAGCCAGAAAGCTTGGACTACCTCTTTGTTTCAATTCAAACTGTAGCTTCTCAGAAAATATATGATCTGCTATCTCCTGATTATTATGATTTTATTGTTGTAGATGAATTCCATCATGCTGCAGCACCGACATATCAAGGTCTTCTGAGTTCTTTTACGCCGAAGATATTACTTGGACTTACTGCAACTCCTGAAAGAATGGATGGTAAGGATGTTCTTGAATACTTTGATGGACGCATAGCTGCGGAGATCAGGCTTTCAGAAGCTATAGAGAGAAAGCTTCTTTGTCCATTCCAGTATTTTGGCGTATCTGATGAAACAGATTTATCTCAGATAAAATGGGTGAGAGGCGGCTATGATAAGAGCGAACTTAGCAATCTCTTTTCCATGAACAGAGTAGTCGCATTAAAACGTGTAAATCACATAATCAACTCTCTGAACCGCTATATTACTGACATGGACAAGGTTCATGGACTGGGATTCTGTGTCTCTATTGAGCATGCGAGATTTATGAGCGAATGCTTCAATGAGAGAGGGATTCCTTCTATTGCGCTGACTTCAGACTCATCTGATATAGAGAGGGCTAGTGCGAAGGCAAAGCTTTTATCGGGAGAAATCAAATATATATTCGTTGTGGACCTATATAATGAAGGAATTGATATTCCGGAGGTAGATACTGTACTTTTCTTAAGACCTACAGAGTCGTTAACTATCTTCCTGCAGCAGCTTGGAAGAGGACTTCGTCTGTCTGAAGGAAAGGAATGCTTGACAGTGCTTGATTTCATTGGTCAGGCCAATAAGAAATACAACTTTGAAGAGAAGTTTTCTGCGCTACTTGCCAACACTAAGCATAGCGTTCAATACGAGATAAAGCATGGATTTACAGCGCTTCCAAAGGGGTGCTATATCCAACTTGAAAAGAAAGCTTCCCAGGTGATCCTGAATAATATTAGACAGTCCTTTGATACCAGAGCAGGACTTATTTCAAGAATTGAGACATTTACTGAAGACAGCGGAAAAGAGCTTAACCTTCGGAACTTTTTACGCTATTATCATTTGAATGTTTTCAGCATTTATGCCAAATATTCTTTTGCAAGATTATGTGCAGATGCAGGCGTAATCAGTGACTTCAGTGAGCCAATTGAAGAGAAACTTACAAAAGCGTTTGCGAAGTTTGCTGCTGTGGATTCCTACAGATGGATACAGTTTTTGGTTGATATCTTACCTAAACTTTCTGAAACAAATATAGATGCTTTACCAGCAGAAGAAAAGCGTATGCTTCAGATGTTCTATGTGACTGTATGGTTTGAAGCAGTAGAGGATTGGAATGCTCCAAAGGTAAGGCAGAATTTAGATGATCTTTGCAATAGTAAAGTTATGCTCTCTGAGCTGATTGAACTTTTATCATATAACCTGGAAACGATCGATGTTGTAGGTGGCAGAGTAGATCTGGGATTTGACTGTCCCCTTGATCTTCACTGTACATATACCCGCGATCAGATTCTGGTTGCCATGGACTTCATAAAGCCCAATACTGTGAGAGAAGGAACCAAGTGGCTTCCTGACAAAAACGCAGATGTATTCTTTGTGACGCTGAATAAGTCAGACAAGGATTATTCTCCAACAACTATGTATGAAGATTATTCCATAAACGAAGAGCTTTTCCATTGGCAGAGTCAGAGTACGACTTCCGATACCTCGCCTACCGGCCAAAGGTACATTAACCATATGCGCGAAGAAAGTAAGGTACTGCTTTTCGTGAGAGAATTTAAGAAAGACATAGCAGGTGCGGCTCCGTATACATATCTTGGAACAGCTAAATACGTGAGCCATTATGGCAGCAGGCCTATGAGCATTACATGGCATTTGGATAATCCTATACCTGCTAAATACATCAAGCAAACAAGTAAATTGGAAGTTGGATGAGTATGAATGATGTAAATGTAGAATACTACAACGAGAACGCCGACGCTTTCTTTGCGGGGAGCGTCGGCGCAGATATGTCCTATATGAGAGATAAGTTTATTTCTTTTGTTCCTGCTGGATCAAGTATTCTTGATGCCGGTTGCGGAAGCGGAAGAGATAGCAAGGCTTTTTTGGATGCAGGGTATGAAGTTACTCCTTTTGATGCATCTACAGAGATGTGCAAACGTGCTACAGAGCATATCGGCAGAGAGGTTTTAAATCTTCGTTTTGAAGAGATGACATTTGATGGAGAATTCGATGCTGTCTGGGCCTGCGCTTCTCTTTTGCATGTTCCCGTAAATGAACTTCCGGAGATCATGAAGAAGATGAACAAAGCCCTTAATGACGGCGGAATTATGTACGCTTCCTTCAAATATGGTGAAGGAACTAAGATGCGTGGAGACCGCAAGTTCAGTGACTTCAATGAGAAGAGTGTGGTTCCGCTATTCGAAAAAGCAGGCTTTACCATACTTGTTAATGAGATAAGCACGGATTGTAGGCCCGGAAGGGATGACGAGAAGTGGATAAATGTAATTGCAAAAAGAAAGTAAGCTTAAAATGGGGAAAAAAGGGATTTTTATTGCTGCTGAGGACTATTGGAACGATCATCACTGAGAAAATTAAATAAATATATTGCTAACGCAAAGAGCGTCCCTTGGCATCGGTGAAACGTAAGTCACCCTCGCTGTGGACGCTCTTAATAATTTTTTTCCTGATCTTCGATGAAGCGAAAGCCATCTGAACCAGCCCCTCTCATAAGAAAAACTAATAACTAAGGTGAAGCTTAAGCCACCGTTGCTTTGTATTTTTTTATCTGATTATTTATACGAACGAAAATGGTTTTGTGGCAAAAGATTTTTAATCAATAAATCTCCTGAAATACTCCCTGGTCGCATCATCGCAAACATACACATAGGTCCCTTTGATGCCCCTGGTAAGCAGCACATAGTAAATGTTCTTGATATACAGATCAAGCTCTTCATCAGTGGCAGACTGCTTTCCGCGTTTATCAAAGTATGTGCTCTTATTTGTTTTAAGAAGGCCTGTATTGCTGTCATAATACAGGTCTTTTCCTATGATCACGAAGGCATAGTTAAGGTCATAGCCTGCAATAGTGTGAATGCAGCCTACTTCGTCGATGGCACCGTCACTGTTAACCCAGTTGTTGAGACAGTGGTTCCATCTTTTGTTTACACCCTCAATACTGATATCGTAAGCGGTGGGATCGTTCTTGGTTTTCCATTCCCAGGCGTAGCCTGCCAACATACGGCAAAGCTCAAGCTCTTTTTCCTTTTGATATAAAAGGTCGTTAAAAAGCCTGAAGGAATCAAACATCTTAAAGTCATAATTATCAAAAGTCTTTTTCTCTTTTGCTTCCCCATGTAAAACAGCATTTACATAGTTGATATATTCGTCACCGCCCTGGACACGCATCTGCATGCGAAGGAAATGGGTGGTATACGCAGTTATCCTGTCAGTGAAGTTCTTCTTAAGAGTGGCCCGGACTTTTTCATTGAAGATCTCAATGGTAGTGCCGGAGGGACCTGATAACTGCTCGGGATCATAGAAGAACACAGGAGTCTTGGCTATGGTAAGGATCCAGTCAAGCTCTGTGGCATCGGTTGGGAGACCAAGCTTTTTATTGTTATTGTCATGTGCCTGATAGCCGACGATGCTTCTTCTGACCTGGAGCTTCTGGGCTTCATCAACAAAGATGATATCCCAGGAGCCTTTTTTGACTGCTTCTGAAGCTCCCATGACATCTTTGGCTGCGAGGCCTTCGATCTTTTTGAAAAGACTCTTAAGTGTGGACCTGAGAGAGGTCTGTGGGATGATGAGAGCCATTTTTTTATCAGCAAAAAGCTTCTTGCCGGAATGAGGATCCTCATAATCTCTAAGGTATTTCATAAGATATACGGCAACGATGGTCTTGCCGGTTCCGGGACGGCCGTTTACTGTGATGGGGATATTTTTGCCGGCAAGGATTTCTGAAATGATATCGCTTGCCAGCTGCTTCTGGTCTCTGTTCAGCTCTTTAAAAGGAGAGTACTTGTAGAATTCACTGTTTCTGATGTGCTCAAGGGTGTGATCCGCAAGCTTGCAGCTACGAAGCTCTTCCCATAACTCATTGAAGCAATCGTCGTAGGAAGACTTTTCATAATAGTCTTTATTGGCAATACCATCATTTTTGTTGGTTATGACAAACTTCCCATCGGCTGCGATGAACTGAATGAGTTTGGACTCATAATCAAAAGTCACAGACTGATTGAACTGATCGGAGTATATAAAATGGACCTGATTAAAGATCTTTTTCTCAGGATTCTGATAATGCTGGCGCATGCGCTCGGTGACGTTGGTGGATTCACCGATATAGACTTTGTCTCCATTCTCTAGGATATAGAGCATAGGCCAGTTGCCGAGATATCCCTGATCTCCGTAGCTGTTGCTGGGGAAGGGATGACCGGAAATTATATACAGTTTTTCGCCAGTTGCTGAATTAGTCATTGAGTGCCTGCTTTCCTGAAAATAGAGATATTAACTATATTTAAAATGATAACATTTTTAACGATGCTACGAAAGTTTGGGGTAACGTCAGGTTTCATGCGTGTTATACTAGTGATGAAATTCAAATATGCTTGAAAGTGAGATAACGAGATGACTTTTGAAGAGACATGCGAAAGAATCGCCAGATTTACTGAGGAACGCGACTGGGATCAATTCCATACGCCCGAGAACCTGGCTAAATCCATAGTGATAGAGGCGGGAGAGCTTCTGGAGTGCTTCCAGTGGAGTCCTGATGCAGATGAGGAAGCACTTAAGGAAGAGCTGGCTGATGTGATGAACTATTGCATACAGATGGCCCAGAAGAAAGGCTTTGATATATGCGAGATCCTGAACAGCAAGATTGATAAGAATGAAAAGAAGTATCCTGTTGAGAAAAGCAAGGGGATAAGCACTAAGTACGATAAGCTGTAAGAAGTGCTTTTGATTCGAATTGAATAGATGTAGCATATAACGCAAAGAGCGTCCCTTGGCATCGGTGAAACGTAAGTCACCCTAGCTGTGGACGCTCTTTATATAATTTTTTTCTGATCTTCGATGAAGCGAAAGCCATTTAAACCAGTCCCTATAATAAAACAAAATAACTTATGTGATGCATGCGATATCATTAGAAATTTTTTATATTTTAATGAGATTATTACCTGAGAAAATATTCAGCAAACAAGTAAATAGGAAGTTGAATGAGTTTGAAAAATAAAACTGCGTAAATATGCATGAGAAGGGCGATTTTCCCTTGAAACGTAAATTGTGATTGTTGTATCATTATCTTGTTTGTGAAAAAACAAAATAAGTGTTTGGGGGTAGTAAAAATGATAAGTGAACAGTGTAAACTATTGGCTAGTGTTGCTGTTGTAAAAGGACTCAGTGACACAAATATGGGAATTTATGATGTTTTAGAAGAATTTATTAAAAATGTAATAATACATTACAATTTTAATTCTTTTTCTGTGGAAGAAATGACGGGAGCATTGAATGATAGTTTTGGATTTAAATTGCCGCCATCTATAATCAAGCAGTGCATAAGACATATGGATGTTGTAACTAGAGATGGTAAGGATAGTTATATTTGCGAGCCTGCTAAGATATCTTCAAAGATTTCATTAGGCAAAGGACAGTCTACAACGGTATTAGAGTCTATTGATGATTCTACTAAGAGAAATAATCAGCTTTTAGATAAGCTCTGTAAATATATAGAAAAGTGCGAGAATAGGCCACTGTCTGAAAATGAACAAAAAAATTATAAAAACTCCTTTTGTGATTATCTGATGGATAATAATTGGCTTAATGTTAAAGAACTTACATACTTTAACAATTTTATTCTTTCAATCGAAGACAATGAGGAGCTAAAAGACATTCTCAACGATCTGAAAGAAGGTGTCATTCTTTATGAGGGTGTTCGTTATTGCGGAGACTTAAGCGAACTGGGTTCGTGGAAGACAAATCTAACTCTTGTATGTGACACGGAAGTACTATTTTCTTTATGCGGATATAATGATAAGGCGTCACAGGAATCATGTGCTCAGCTGGAAGAGTATATTAAAGAGATAAATAAAAAAGGCAAAAAGATTTCATTTTGTTATTTTCCAGAGACCAGAGAGGAGTTAAATAGTCACTTCAAGAAAGCGAAAGATATCCTTGCTGGAAAGGATATTCTTGACCCCACCAAACAAGCAATGGTTCAAATATTGGATGGATGCTCCAGGTTCAGTGATATTGAGTTTAAGCGGGCGGGAATATTTGCTAAACTGCGTGCAAAGGATATCCATCAGATCGATAGGGACTTCTATGATGTTAGTAACGAGGATAACAAGACATATAATTTAGAGTCTTTGGACATAAAGGATAAGTATGCTTCTGTTTGGGGATATAGTCCAGAAGCAATTTTAAATAGTGCCAAGATACTGAGTCATATAAATATATTACGAAAAGCGGAGAGTAAAAAAGGCTTTGAGAATTGCAAATACATATTTTTAACGGCAACAAATAAGACTTTAAGGTTGTCAGCTTCTCCGGAATTTGTTAAAAACGGAGAGGTGCCGCTTGCTACAACTTATGACTTTTTGATAAACCATTTCTGGTTCAAGCTGAACAAGGGCTTTGGAAATGGCAATAAACCGAGAACAGTTGATATGATAATGAATGCTAGGAATGTACTTTTCGGTATTATACAAAGCAAGGCCTCAGATGGTTATGATCAGTTCAAAGAAAGTATTGGAAAGGTCTCTGAAGATGGCACAAAGATTGATGCAAGCTATTATGCTTCGATTAGTGCGGAATTTCGGAGTGTTTTGAGGCAGCCTGAGGACCTTACTCCCGAGAATGTATATGATGCAATTGCTTTTCTTGATAATTGGGATCTTGATGAAGCTATGCGTAGAAAAGAAGCGCAGGATCTTGAAGTTATAGAGAAAAACGGAATCATAGCTGAGAAAGATAAAGAACTGGCAGAGCAAAAAGCACAGTTACAAGCTGCTGAGGAGGAGAAACAAAAGTACGAAGATACTATAAGCGATAGAGAAAAGCAGATTGAGATGGTAAATAATGAAAAACAAAAATTGATTGACGATGCGAAAAAGGAGAAAGAAGAAAAAGACGAACTTGTAGATAGAATTAAGAAGCTAGAGGGCAGCGAGAAGAAAAGAAAGGAAAGAAATAGAAAAATATTTATAGGTATTATTATTACTGCTATAGTAATGTGCTTGATTGGTTTTATAATTCTATATGGGTATGGAACATATTATGATAAAGCATGGGCAAAAGTTACTGGAGCTATATTGGGATTAACAGATGTTGTTAGTATGTTAATAGCCGTTGTTAAATTTATTTTTTCAAAAAGAAACTCTAGTCAAGATGAAAAGTACAATAAGGCTGCCTGAGGAAATAAGCATAAACACAGAAAGGTCAAAAGTATTAAAATGAGGCTGTAATTTTTTGAGGGACCATTATGGGAATAGCTGCCTATTACTGTAAACAATCTGTGATAAAATGCTTATGATAAGAATTGAATAACTGTAGTTTTCAACGCAAAGAGCGTCCCTTGGCATCGGTGAAACACTCGTCACCCTAGCTGTGGACGCTCTTCATAATTGTTTTTCCTGATTTTCGATGAAGCGAAAGCCATCTGAACCAGTCCCTCTCATAAGAAAACCTAATAACTAAGGTGAAGCTTAAGCCACCGTTGCTTTGTATTTTCTTATCTGATTATTTATACGAATGAAATTTGAGTTGTGGCAAAAGATATTTAAAAGTTTTTTGGTACAATGGAATGGAACCAGAGAATGAGGTGGGGGAAGGTATATCGTGGGAATAATGTTTGCTTTCATTTCTCTTTTATTCATAGCTCTTTTAATTGCACTTGTAACCGTTGCTATTTCCAAAGGTAAGCTTCCCTATAACTTTGAATCACCTGAGAAGCGCGCCGGTAGGTATGGTGAGCGCTTTGCTACGCAGATCATTGGAGAAATACTGAAGGAGAATGACACTCTTTTAACCAATCTGCATATAGTGGCAGCAGGCAAGCAGTGCGAGCTCGACAATGTGGTTATCAATAATCGAGGCGTTTTTATCATTGAAGTGAAGAACTATACCGGAGAGCTATTTGGCGAGGAGGATGATGAGCAGTGGATCAAGAACAAGATAACGCTGGGAGGCTCTTTTTACCAGGAAACCATAAGGAATCCCATTAAGCAGGTTAACCGCCAGATCTACATTACGTCTCAGTATCTGAAGGAGTACGGCCTGGATACATGGGTAGAGGGATATGTGTTCTTTGTGGAGATGAATAGTCCTGTTGTCAGTAAGCGAGTGCTGGTAACCCAGAAGGATATTGATGATGCCATTCATTATGGGTATAACAATAAGCTTACGGTGGATAAGAAGAATAAGATAGTTGAGCTGCTAAAAATGAAATAAAATCCAACGCAAAGAGCGTCCATTGGCATCGGTGAAACGTAAGTCACCCTAGCTGTGGACGCTCTTATTTTTTCTTATCTTTATTGCTAATACGAACGAAAATGCTTTTATGGCAAAAGATTTTTGTTACAATGGAATAAGCGTATTCCTGGGAAGCAGGAGCTGGGGCTCTGATGCTGAAAAAAACTAATTGGGGGTAACTATGAAAATACTTATTGTTGGAAACGGATTTGATTTGGAACATAAATTGGGAACTCAGTACACTCAGTTTATGGACTTTGTAAAATGGATTACGACAAGAGAATATCCTATTCCAGAGGGCAAATGGAAAGATGATGCTGAGAAGCTCAAGAAATACAATATAGATACATATGAGAAACTTTCTTCATCAAATCCCCAAATAATAAAAGAATTTAATGAACTTATTAAGGACAATTTTTGGTTACATCATTTTGAAAAGGTTAGAGGAGAAAACAATAAAACATGGATTGACTTTGAAAGTGAAGTAGCTTCATTAATGAGGGTGATTGAGAAGTTCAGAGAAGCGTATCTTAATCGTGCTACATTCGAAAACGAAGCATTGGATAGTACAGATGAGGAACGATTTTTTTATTTATCAGTTATTTACGGATATGATATAAACACCGTATTTGCAAGGGAATTTGAGGGGAATACTATTGGTGGTAATAAAATAAGTAATGGAGCAAAAAAGTTTAATGGGAGTAGCTTTGATGGAAAGACATTTAATGATATAAGAGATCTTTTCTTGAAACATCTTAGAAAATTAGCACGTGCCCTTGAAATCTATTTTGTATATTGGATTGACCCGGCCCCTGTAGATATAATAAATCCGGCTATTATGAAAATTCATCCCAATAAGGTTATTTCATTTAACTATACTCATACGTTTGAAAAGGTTTATAGAAAAAATGATGTAGGGGTGGAGTATTGCTATATACACGGAGAAGCTAAGAAAAATTCTACATTTGAATCCAATGAAATGGTATTGGGTATTCATGATAATAGCGATAAAATCGGAGAATACGATTATTTAATTGGATTTAAGAAGTATTACCAGAAGCTGTTCTTTGGAACAGATACTACATATAAAAAATGGTTTAAAGAAATCGATGCCAATGATGATAAAAAACATGAAGTATTTATATTTGGTCATTCGTTAGATGTTACTGACAAAGAGATATTTGCTCCTTTACTAGACAATGAAAATGTTATAACAACTATTTATTGCAAAGATAAGAAAAAACGTGGGGAGCTTATTTCAAAAGTGATAGCGCTGATTGGTAAGGATAAAACTATCCAGAAAATGTATTCTGGGAAATTGATTTTTAAAGTGCAGCCCGCATCATTAGAAATAAAAGAAAGCGAATTAGAGGTAAAATCAGATATTTATGATCTGTATCGATTGGATGAATTAGAGTTTGATATTATTCAGGATTTACTGAAAAAAATTAGAGAGAAAATTACCGGAAGAGAGTTGAATTATTTTCATGCAACTAACTATGCTATAGACATTGGTGACGCTCTTGATAAATTTGAACTCCTCACAGATGACTTATTGGAAGGAATTAAGAAAATTATCTTTAGCACGATGAGTAGGGAGTCAAGAAATGAACCTTTTGATGTAATCGAGTGGTTCGATTTAGATGGTGGAGACAATCCCATTATCAGGCTCAAAACAGGTAAGCTTGTTGATTTTGCCAATTCATGTCTTACAGAGAAGAAAGAAAATTTAGCGGATAAGTATCCAAAGGAGAGCTTGGTGTGCAATAAGCAACAAAAAGAACCAAAAGATATGGATGAAAATGATTTTTGTGATGCTTTTAATCTTGCATACGAACAATTTGAGAAGTTGGGATTATTTGAACAGAATTACTTTGATTATTTTCAAGAATTGATAAGCTGTAATTATTCTGCTGCACATGAAGGGGTTAAACTATTAAAAGAGTTGTTAGTTTCAAAGGACAATGATTTTAAACAAATCTATATTGCTAAGTTAGAAAATTATTTTTATATGTAAAGAGTAAAATGAGTACAAAATATTTTTTTGAAGATTCTATGGAAGAATTGGATTTCAGTATCTTTTTGCTTATTAGCTTTAAACGATATTTGAATAATCCGGACGAAGCTTTTATTCTTCCGGCACAGCGAAGGCCTCTGCGTTGATCACCAGAGAACCGTCTTTGCCGCTTATACCTATGGTAAATGTCTTTATGTTCCCGTCTGAATCTTTATAGCAATAGCCGTTGAGCGACATATCTCCGGGAAAGTTTAAAGGAACGGCAATGGGAGCATCTTCCTTAAGTTCTGCAGAGCGAAACACCTCTGTGGGAATGAAGTCCGGATTGCCATTATCATCGATGTTGAGTTCCAGGGAAAACACCCTGAAGTCCTGTACGTTAACGTCTGTATGGAACAGGACAACTGTCTCATAATCTGCACTGTTAACTTCCATTGTCTCTGAAGCATCCACATAATCAGGATATAAGTTCTCCACATCAACAAGATAATCTGCAGATACGTTAGCGTTCTTCGTCGGCTCCGGGATGGAGACGGAAAGAGTACTATCCGCAGAACTATCCTCAGGTATATCTGTATTTTTTCCGCAGGCTGTTATACCGGCGCATAGGGTAACTACTGTGAATAGTAAAACTAATACTTTTTTCATAATGAGTTCCTCTTTTAGACAAAGTCTTTTTCCAAATTAGAGTATAGCATACCCCAATGCCAAGAAATAGGCACCAGCATGTGACAAAAGTAATATATTTTTTGATATAATATAATGCATGGGGATTCGAAGGAGGAGCACATATGCTAAGTAAACCAGGTAATGGCTGGAGCACATTTCAAATATGTGAAAAGTATTTTTATGATCTGAGCTTTCTTACTGATATATCTTTCGATTGGCTTGACCAGGCAATTCATGGAATGCGAACACTGAAACCTTTTGCTGTTCATGGCTTTTGTGAACCGGGGAGAATGGTGTGCATGGTGAGCTACCACGCTTGCTATGTTGTTTTTGAGAGGGATGATACAGGGAATAAGAACCGCGGGCATGAGGAGCTATATGATGTTGATCTTTCAATGATCGATTTTTGCAAGGCCCTCTATAACGACATTAAAACTTATTCTGAAGAGTGGGTATTATGGAATTATGGAGATCATATTGATGAGGAAGATGATGTCGATGAACGCGATTTGGCTGAGCGCAGGAACAAGCTCATGGAGAAGTTAAATGAGCTGGATGCGCTAATTCAGGAGAAGGAACAGTGCTGGGATTCGAGGCATTGCTTTTTCTGACAAATGAATACTTTTTTCCTAAGGTTTTTTCCAAGGTTACGAACCAAAACCAAAAGTTACGTTTCGTAACCTTTTCTATTGCCACAAATTCTTTTCCCAAATATAATGACCTCATCAGAGTCGACACTGATTAGGAGCAACTGCCATGGATGAAAAAGATAAGCAGATTTTGAATATGATCAGAAACGATGCTTTTGGGGATGATTTCTGAGCATGAGATCCTGTCTGGGTTTGAGCTATCCGAGTTATAGACCATGTCATTGGTTACCATGGAGTTAAGATGGCATAGGCGTCTATTTACGGGAGGATAGCGTATGTGCGATTTTTGTGAAGAACACGATGATTTATTTGAAAAACCGCTGTTTTATGAGAAGTTTAATCTGGGGATTGGCGGGGATGTTAATATTTGGATATATATTGATGCTGCGAAAAAGCAGATATGTATGCATCTGCTAAACGACAGCAATGGAAACACTTATGAGTACCATAGGGGATGCCGGTTTTGCCCGGTATGTGGTAAGGACTTTTTTGAAGTAAAAGAGTAATATTATTAGGCCTATGCCATCGCGGGAGGAGCATGGGGTTAGATAGAGGAGTTAATGAAATATTGAAGACCAAGAAAACATTGGTTTACTACCTAAAAAAATATAAAATTTAGGTAGTAAATTTTGTTTGGAGAAATATATGAGAAGATTTGATTATGGTTTTTTGCAAACAAGCATTCCTGCTAATATTGTGTCGTTATCTGCTATAATAGCGGATCTTCGCGCCAAAAGGCGATTGTGGAATCTGTAAAAGGTAGTAATGCAATTGAAGGTATCGTGACAACAGATGATAGGATCAGAGATATTGTAAATGGTGCTATTCCTGTTACGCATGATGAGAAGGAGATATCCGGATATAAAGAGGCTTTGAACCTTATTCATGCAAATCATGAGCATATA
This sequence comes from Butyrivibrio sp. MC2021, assembly GCF_000621605.1. Lineage (GTDB taxonomy): Bacteria > Bacillota > Clostridia > Lachnospirales > Lachnospiraceae > Butyrivibrio. The sequence continues at coordinate 191,640 of NZ_JHXX01000002.1, forward strand.
CAACTGAAAGAGGATGTTATTAATTCGCTTCACAGGATGATGGAAGAAGAGGCGAATCCATCGGAAGCAGGAAGATATAAATCTCATGACAATATGATAATGGAGTACCTTCCTGATGGTACGAGACATATAAGATTTAAGCCTGTCTCAGCAGAAGAGACTTCCAAAGCCATGGAGCAACTTCTTTTAGCATATTATGCAGATTCTTTACATGTTACAAAGAGTTGGATGAAACCTTTATGGATATCACGCTAAAAAAAGCCAAGAAATCAGAACGTGTAGAGGCAGTTCTTTTAAATGCCATTGTTCCTATTTCAAAAGCTGATATTATGGACAAAGTTCCTGATATCAGTGTTAAGACAGTGGAGCTTGTTCTTAGCAAAATGTTAAAAGAAGACAAGATTGTCAAAATCGGATCCTATCGAGATGCCAGATATATGAAAAAATAAGAGTTATTTGAGGCGGATTAGGAGGAAAGGAAAAAGCATATGAGGAAAAGATTTTTTATTTTAGCAACTGTAATGCTTGTTTTGACGGTTGCTGGATGTGGAGCTAAAACTGAATCGGATGTAGAAATTATAGGTGGGGCTGATGGACCAACATCAATTTTTCTTGCATCTAAGAATAATAAGGATAGTTACACCCAGATTGATCAGGAAACAGCGAAGGTGATGATGGATCTTGACGATGGTCATGTTGTTGTGGATGTAAGAAGGCAGGATGAATTTGATGAAGGACACATTCCCGGAGCAATCTGCATCCCCAACGAGAGCATAATAGATTCAATGCCCTCGGAGCTTCCGGATCTGGACCAGATAATCCTTATCTATTGCAGAAGTGGCAGGCGTAGTAAAGAGGCTGCCCAGAAGCTTCATGATATGGGATATACTAATGTATATGAGTTCGGCGGAATCATAGATTGGACCGGAGAGGTTGTAACAGGGTAAGAGGACCGGAGAGTATCAGACGGAGGAGCGTATATAGCATGCATTCGAAGATTGTTCTTTGCTTAAGTGAAAAAGAGGATGAAGTTCTGGATAAACAGATAGCAATGCTCAAAGAGCGGAATCATGCGGAAGTGGTGAGACTTGGTGCTGATGAGGCGAGGGACTTCCTTGATTCCTGTGAGAGTGAGGTGCTGTTTATCAGTGATAATAAGGAACTCCTGGAAACAGCCGTAAATAAGGGCATTGCTACCAACGAACCTCAGAAGATGAGGGAATCCTACGCCAAGGCGATGGAAATGCTTAAAGCTCTTGGGATGACATAGAGATTTTTGAAAATTGGATATATGGCTCAATTTTCGCACGAGTATTTAAGGCATGGGAGGAAAAATGAATGGTTTTATATGTAAATGCGTGCGCCAGAACAGATTCAAGAACAAATCGAATAGCATCAGAATTTCTGGAAAAGATTGATGGAGAGATTAAAGAAGTAAAACTGTCTGAAGTCAGTTTCCCTGACACCAGTGAGGAATTTCTTAGGAAAAGAGACGGCTTCATAGCAGCGAATAATTTCGAAGATCCGTATTTTGACCTGGCAAAGCAGTTTGCCCAAGCGGACACTATAGTTATTGCCGCGCCTTATTGGGATTTATCTTTTCCTGCAGTGTTAAAGCAGTATATTGAACATATTAATGTTCTGGGAATAACTTTTGAGTATTCTCCGCAGGGTACACCCATTGCCTTATGCAAGGCCAAAAAGCTGTATTACATAATGACTGCCGGAGGTGCCTATGTGCCGGAAGAATTCGGTTTCGGATACATAAAGGCTCTTGCGCAGAACTTCTATGGCATAAAGGATGTGGAGCTGATCAAGGCAACCGGTCTTGATATACAGGGAAATGATCCTGATGAGATAGTGCAGAACTGTATTAATATGCTGCCGGAGGTGCTATGAGCAGAGTGTTACGACCACATCATGGAATGTGCTTTCAGTTCTATGAAGGCAAAGGCTACAGTGAAGACTTTACTGATCATATGGGGCGGATAATCAGGGAGATGGAAGCTGACCCGTCTCAGATCATCAAACTGCAGGTGGAGACGGATATTGTCTGTGAGAACTGCCCCAACAATATGGCAGGAGAGTGCTCTACAGCTGATAAAGTAAAAAGATATGACGAAGAAGTCCTGAGGGCCTGCGGCTTGGCTGAGGGCGATGAGATCTCTTTTGCCGAGTTCACAGACCTTGTGAGGGACAAAATCATCGACGCCGGAATCAGAAGTGATATATGCGGAGACTGCAGCTGGGACTATATCTGCAGAGAAAAGTGAAAAGGAGTAAAATAAAAAACATGAAAAAACTTAAGATAACTTTCAATTCTCCCGTAGTACTGGGATTTATATTTGTTAGTCTGGCAGTTCTTTTGCTGGGATTTGCCACTCTGGGCAAGAGCAACGAGCTGCTGTTTGTGACTTATCATTCGGCGCTGACCAATCCTTTGACTTACGTGAGATTTTTTACCCATGTTCTGGGACACAGCGGCTGGGAGCACTACATCAGCAATGCTTCATATATTCTTTTGCTGGGACCGATGCTTGAGGAAAAATACGGATCCAAGAGAATCCTGCAGGTGATGGTGATAACTGCCCTGGTTACTGGACTTATGAATTATATTCTTTTCCCGAATGTGGCTCTCTGCGGGGCCAGCGGCGTAGTATTTGCGTTCATTCTGCTGACTTCTTTTACGAGTTTTAAAAATGGGGAGATTCCGCTGACTTTTATCCTGGTGGCAGTGGTGTTCCTGGGGCAGCAGGTGTATGAGGGCGTGTTCCTTAAGGACAATATTTCCAATCTGTCCCATGTGGTGGGCGGAATTATTGGCTCATTTGTTGGATATAAGCTTAACAAGAAGCAGTGATGCGCAGAGGTTACTGGAGTTTTTGTCATGAATTACACTTACATTGTTGAATGTGCGGATGGCACCCTATACTGCGGTTGGACTAACGATCTGAAAAAGCGCATAGCTGACCATAACGCAGGGAAGGGTGCCAAGTATACAAAGCCTCGGCTTCCGGTAAAGCTCGTATACTCGGAGACTTTTGATACCAAGGAAGAGGCCATGAGCCGTGAATGGCACATTAAGCATCTCTCCCGTGCCAAGAAGCAGGAACTGATAGGTAGGGGACTTGTGAAATAACTGTAGAATAAATAGAAAACAACGAGGCTTATTTGTAATGGATAATCGTATTGAGTGGGCAAGAAAACGTGATGAATTGGTGTCAGCCATAGAGCAGCTTGGATTCCCCGGGGAGCTGGGGGTGCAGATCGCGGGGCAGCTTGGGAGCCCAAAGGCCATGGACCGAATGCTGGCATATCTCTATAACGTGAAGCCCGGGACCGCGGAACTGATCGTGGACGAGATGCTGGCCATCTGCAGCGATATAGATAGCTGGCACAATAAGAAAGCCGCAGAAGAAGCTAATGCCAAGTATAATGAGCTCCTGTATTACGGATTGGGCACGGAGGACTGAAGAATATTTGGAGGGGTAAACCATGTTAGAAATATTAAAAGCGAGGTTTCAGGATAATAAGAATCTTCATATGGAACTGAGTTGGCTTGACGTGGAGAAACGTTTGCTTGAGCATCCGGGCTCCATGGATGTTTTGAGAAGGATGGAGGAGAGCGGAGGAGAACCGGATACCATCGGCTATGACGAAAAGACGGGAAAGCTAATTTTCTGCGACTGCGCAAAGGAGTCCCCTTCCGGGCGCAGAAGCCTGTGCTATGACGAAAAGGCATTACAGGGGCGTGCTAAAAACCCGCCGTCAGGCAGCGCCGAATGGAAAGCAAAAGAAATCGGCGTTTTGATCATGACGGAGGAACTCTATCGCCGACTGCAAAGTCTCGGGGAATTTGATTTGAAAACGTCAAGTTGGATCACTACGCCGGATGATATTCGCGACAAGGGCGGTGCATTGTTCTGCGAACGACGTTACGGAAGGGTTTTCACATACCATAACGGGGCGGATTCGTACTATTCCGTGCGCGGGTTCAGAGGCTATACGCTTATATAAGTCTAAAGTGGTAAGGTGACTGCTTAGCATATGCTCTTTCTATACTCCTTGGGTGTCATCCCATATTTCTTTTTAAAAACATTCTGGAAATAACTCTGGGAAGAAAAACACAGATATTCACTGATCTCACTTATGGAGCGATCAGAGTAGTGGAGGAGGCTTCTGGCTTCCTCCAGTTTTTTTCTCATGATAAAAGAGCTGATGTTAAAGCCCAGTTCTCTCTTGAATTTCTTGGAGAGGGTGCTTCGCTCCATGCCAAGGTGATCAGCAATCTCTTCTACGGAGATGTCCTGATTGACGTGATTGGAGATATATTCGATGGCCCTGTAGATATCAATGGGCATTCCGGAAGGAATCTTTGCTTCCGAAACTCTCTTGGTAAAGTCCATAGCTGCCGTGGCATTAAGGAATGTGATGGCCGCAGAGTCCGTCATCTTTTCCACCTCCTGGATATAGGAGTCGGAGAGAAGATACGCTGTTTCCACATCCAGTCCGCCTTCAACAGCTTTTCTGGTGATGATGGCGATGGAGCTGATAAAGATGTTCTTGGCCTGGCGCAGTGAGTCACCCGCCACTTTTCCTTCAGTCATCCTTGGCGCATTTTTGAAGAATGCTTTGAGGCCTTCCACGTCACCTCGCTGAATGTATCCGTAGTATTCCTTCTCAAAGAGATACGTATTGTGGAAACGCTCATTTTCCTTGATATCCACAAGTTCTCTTGTATGCTTTCGCCCAATAGCTTGCTCTTTTCCCTGATCAAATACGTTGAACTTGGAGATAATGTCTATGGTCTCGCCATTCAGTTCCCTGTTGATCAGGGCAAGGATATTGAAAAACTGAGAGTTTGAAAACAGAGGAGTCTTGCGATAGAACTCCTCTATTCCCAGCTTGTATTCCACAGGCAGAGAGTACTCTTTTATCATGTGATCGATGATGTCAGAGGTTATTGTGACATTGCTTACAGGTCCTACGATTATGGTTTCACCGGTGTTAAAGTTCTGTATTATTCCTAAAAAGAGAAAGTCTTCTGTGGATCTGAAACTGACATTCTCGTTACTTTCTGTAAGAAGCCCCTTATATGCAGAGATAAAGTCCACCGGCAGCTCATTTGCAGGGAATGCCATAATAAGCTCGTCTTTCCTGAAGTAGTGGACAGGAATATATACCGCGTTGTATAGAAGATTTAGGAAGTCTTCGATTTTTCTTTTTCCAGCCATTATAATTCACCTAATTATAAATAAATTCACGTGCTTGCAATAATATTATCTTCAGATACACTACAATGTCAATAAAGAAAGAGATGCACTGTGTGTGATATTTAGAGGAGGATACAAAGAAATGGCAAAGAAACCACTTGGACTCGATAAATCCGGTGTCCAGAAAGTAATGAGAAAGGGAGATTATTTTGCGGACTCTTTGGGACAGTTCGCCCTTAATTCAATGTCAGGTCTTGTCGGACAGCTGACATACTTCTACACAGATAAGGCTGCGGTGGCTGCGGGAGCTGTTGCAACAGTGTTCTTTATCTGTAAGATCATTGACGCGTTCACAGATGTGATCATGGGAAACATTGTTGACCATACTAAGCCCGGAAAAGAGAAATACAGACCATGGCTTTTAAAGATGGCTATTCCGGCTCTGGTAATACTAATCATGCTCTTTACGGTGCCACAGGGTGTTTCGGATTATGTTAAGATAGCTTATATGTTCGTTACGAACATCCTTTTAACTGCAGTTATCTATACAGCAATCGCTATTCCATACGGTTCGCTTCTGGTTGTGAGGACAAACAGCCAGGAAGAGCGAGGCAACATGGGAATCTGGCGTGCAGCAGCCGGCTATGTTTCAGGAATGGTAATTGCTATCGGAATCATTCCTATCACTAACATGCTTGGCGGTGATCAGGCAGCCTGGATCAAGTTTGGGGTTGGCTTTGGACTGATGGTAGTTCTTGCACTTCTTATCTGTTACAAGAAGGCAAGAGAGTGCGCTGTTGAGACCGGAAAAGAAGCACTTCCTGCAGATCAGCAGGATGATGAAGAGCCGGTTCCGTTTAAGGAAGCTTTAGGAAACCTTTTCCGCAATAAGTACTGGGTAATGATCCTTATCATGGGTGTTATGTCAAATATCTCTTATGGTATAGGCGGATCTTCAGGAGCTTATTATTGCAAGCTTATCTACGACGACGACAACCTGACCGGTATTCTCGGTGCAGTTGGTCTTTTGCCTACACTGATCGGATTTATCGCTGTTGGTCCTATGATCAAGAAGCTTGGCGTAACCAGAACGCTTAAGGTTTCATTCTTTATCGGCATGGTTACTACAGCACTTCGTATCATAAATCCATCAGCCTTCTGGTACAACACAATTCTTGGATGCTTTGCAACATTTGCTAACATCCCTATGATGTGCCTTATGGGTGTTATGACTGCCATGACAATCGATTACAATGAGTATAAATTCGGTAAGAAGATGGTTGGTACAAGTAATGCAGCAAGTGGATTTGACGGAAAAGTCGGTTCCGGTCTCGGGGCGTCACTTGTAGGCTGGTGCCTGGCAGTTGCAAGCTACGATGGCCTTGCAGAGGTTACTACACCTGCAGTAAGACAGGCAGTATATACCTTTGGTATCTACATTCCACTTTTACTGTTTGTGGTAATGTTCATACTTACTCTTCGTTTTGACCTTGAGGCTAAGCTTCCTTCAATGAGAGAAGAGATCGCGAAAAGAAAAGCTAATAAGTGATAAGGAAATTTGAGGCGGTGAAATTCCGCCTCAAAAACCATTTATGGAAGAGGTGTAAATATGCAGCAGTATGAAACTGATCATTTAAATCTGGTACTGGATAACGCAGCCGAGTGCACTGTGCTTCTTAAAAAGAACGGGAAATTTCCTATAGAGAAGCCCTGCAAAATAGCAGCTTACGGCTCAGGTATGCGCTATACGATCATGGGTGGAACCGGGTCAGGAGAAGTCAATACCAGATTTTCATATACGATTGAAAAAGGTTTGGAAAAAGAGGGCTTTGAGATCACCACAAAGAAGTGGCTTGATGAGTATGACGAGGTAAGGAAAACCGCCAGGAAAGAGTACTATAAGACTCTTAAGAAGGAAGCCAAAAAGAAGCATGAAAACCCCATCATGTATCTAATGGGAAAAGAGCTTTTGGAGCCCTGCCACGGACTGGCTCTTGATGCTGAAGGCGGTGATGTGTGCATCTATGTTCTTTCAAGAAACTCCGGAGAGGGGAGCGACAGGAAGGTCGTAGAAGGCGATGTAAAACTCACAAGATCAGAAGTGAGGGACATCATTGCTTTAAATAAGAAATATGACAGATTCATGCTGGTTCTTAATGTTGGAGGACCGGTGGATCTAACACCGGTTATGGAAGTTGGAAACATTCTCATTTTGTCACAGCTTTGCTCTGACATGGGAAAAGTGCTCTCCGACATTCTTACAGGCAAACAGAATCCTTCAGGGAAGCTCTCCACAACCTGGGCAGCTTTTGAGGAGTACTCAGCTGAGGGCACATTTGGCGATTTCAATGACAATGAATACAAAGAAGGCATTTACGTGGGCTACAGGTATTTTGATACCTTTGGGCATAAGGCTCTTTTCCCGTTTGGCTTTGGACTTTCTTATACAGACTTTGATATCAGCTTTAAGGACGCAGAGGCGAAAGGCAGCGTAGTCACCCTCAAAGCTGTTGTAAAGAATACAGGATCTGCCGCAGGAAAAGAGGTTGTTCAGGCCTATGTGACACTCCCAGAAGGGGAACTTCCCAAGGCATATCAGGAACTGGCAGGCTTTGCAAAAACAGGTCTTCTTGCACCGGGTAAAGAGGAAGAGATTGTGATTTCTTTTGACCTTAAAGACCTTTCTTCTTATGACGAGAAGAGCGCCTCATACATTCTTGAAAAGGGTGAATATATCGTAAGAGTCGGAAACAGCAGCGCAGATACTGAGGTCATATGTGTGGCAGGCCTTGATGAGAAAGTTACTGTTCTTAAGACAAAGAATTGCCTTGGCGATCCTGGATTTAAAGATATTACAGCGCCTTCCTTTGACAGGGGGAATGTTCCTGCTAAGGCTAAGAGAATCCTTATTGATGCAAAAGACTTCTCCTGCGGCGAAGTTTCTTTTGACAGAGAATATGAGATTGATGATAAGGTAAAAGAACTTTCGGATGAGGAACTGTGTTTTTTGGAAATCGGTGGATTTGACCCAAATGCCAAGGGCCTTTCAATAATCGGGAATGCTGCAACTCATGTGGCAGGAGCAGCAGGTGAGACTACTTCTTTGCTTGAAAACAAAGGCATTAAGCCACTTATCATGGCCGATGGACCTGCGGGACTCAGGCTTTCCCTTGAGTACTACGAGGATGAAAAGGGTGCTCACGGCGCAGGCGGAGCAGGGATGATTCCCGAGAGCATGCAGGAAGCCATGGGCCCGGTGGCCAGATTCATAGCAAATCTTTTAACCGGCGGAAACAAAACCCCAAAGGGAGTGACTATAAAGGAACACGCTGCAACCAGGATACCCATCGGCACAGCCATCGCACAGAGCTTCAATGTGGAGCTTGCTGAGAGCCTAGGCGATATTGTCGGAGATGAGATGGAGCGTATGGGAATCAATCTGTGGCTTGCTCCTGCGCTCAACATCCACAGGAGCATCCTTTGCGGAAGGAACTTTGAGTACTATTCAGAGGATCCGCTTGTATCGGGACTTATGGCGGCGGCCATCACCAGAGGAGTTCAAAGGCACAAGGGCTGTGGCACAACCATCAAGCATTACGCAGCCAACAACGCTGAGACTAACCGTTACTGCAACAACTCCCATGTGAGTGAGAGAGCTATGCGAGAGATATATCTCCGCGGTTTTGGAATCTGTGTAAGGCTTTCACAGCCTCACGCTTTGATGACCAGTTATAACCTCTTAAATGGCACACATACAGCCGAGCACAGAGGGTTAATAGAAGATATTCTTCGCTGTGAGTTCGGCTTTGATGGAATAGTTATGACCGACTGGGTGATGAGCATGATGGACAGCAAGAACTCCATCTACAGAAACTCATTGTCAAATGAAGTGGCAAAGGCCGGTGGTGACCTGTTTATGCCCGGTGGCAAGAAGGACTATGAGAATGTTTTAAATGCGCTTAAAGCCGGAACTCTTGACAGAAAGCAGCTTGAGATAAACGCAACCAGAGTAGTCAGGATGGTGAGAGGATTAATCTTATGAATTTGTATGATCTTAGAATAGAATATGACAAAGCTCCTTTCGGACTTTCAGTAAAAAATCCAAGGTTTTCCTGGAAACTTAAGTCCGGCAGGACCGATACCATGCAGAAGAACTATCGCATTGTTGTCACTGAATCTGATAGCGGAAACACTGTCTGGGACAGCAAGGTGATAGAGTCAGATGCGTCAATACATGTGGAGTATGCGGGAGATGCTCTTTTAGATGAGACGGCATACAGTGTTCACGTGGAAGCCTGCGACAATCATGATGAAAAAAGCGAGATTGAAGGCGGTTTCGTTACCGGTATATTTGATCCTGCAAGCTTTCAGGCGCGCATGATCACCCACGACTTGTCAGGGGATAACAAGAGCTGTCCTGTGTTCTACAGTTCTTTTGCTACCAGGAAAAAGGTTAAAAGAGCTGTTGCCTACGTCACAAGCTACGGCGTTTATGAGATGAGCGTAAACGGAAAGACTGCAGGAGACCTGAGAATGGCTCCCGGGTGGACCAGCTACAAAAACAGGCTTCAGTATCAGATCTATGATATTACTGAGCTTATTGATAAAAGAAACTTCGTTGAGATCACAGTTGGAAACGGATGGTATAAGGGCATCCTTGGATTCACTCTAAAGCCCAATAATTATGGTGACAGGGTTGCTGCTTTTGCTGAGATTCACGTTTTCTATGAGGATGGAAGCTGCGACAAGATCTTTACTGATGAGAACTGGGGCGTAAGAGAAGGGCAGATTCTATCAAGTGAGATCTATATGGGAGAGTCGGTAGATACCACAAAAGCTGATTTTGCAGAGGGTAAGGTATCAGTAACGGAGTTCGATCCAAAGACCCTTGTTGCCCAGGAAAATGAGCCTGTCAGGGTAACAAAGAGGCTTAAACCCGTAAAGTTATTTACAGATCCCGAAGGCAATAAGCTTGTGGATTTCGGGCAAAACCTTACAGGTGTTGTTGAGCTTAATATAAAGGGCAAAAAAGGGCAGAAGGTAACAGTTAAGCATGCTGAGACCCTGGATAAGAACGGAGTCTTTTATCCTGAAACTTTGCGAAAAGCCGTGTCCATAGATGCGTTTGTGCTTAATGGAGAGAGGCAGGTTCTTTCTCCTAAATTCACTTTCCATGGCTTCAGGTATGCGAAGATCGAAGGCATTGAGGATCTCACAGAGGACATGTTCACAGCTCTGGTGATCCACTCTGATATGGAAGAGATCGGAGATTTTGAGTGCTCAAATAAGAAGGTCAATCAGCTCTATAGCAATGTGACCTGGAGCTTTAGGGATAACTTCCTTGATGTTCCGACAGATTGCCCTCAGAGGGACGAAAGGCTCGGCTGGATGGGAGATGCCCAGGTTTTTTGTTGGACTGCTTCAGAGATCAGAAACACAGCCAGGTTCTACAGCAAATGGATGAAGGATATTGGTGCCGAGTCATCTCTTGAAAAGGGTGTGCCTCATGTGGTTCCGGATATACTGGGCTCCTACAGTTCGTCAGCCTGGTCGGATGCAGCTGTTATCATTCCATGGGCTGTTTATCAGACCTATGGCGATACAAGGATTCTTTCAGATTCCTGGCAGTGCATGCATGAATGGGTTGATCATATAAGGAATCACTGCGGCGATAACGGCCTTTGGCAGACCGGCTTTCAGTACGGTGACTGGCTTGCGCTGGATAAGGAGGAGATGGCTGACAGGACCGGTGCGACAGACAAGTATCTTATAGCAAATGCTTACTATCTGTATGTGACCGATATTGTGAGAAAGACAGCCAAAGTTCTCGGACATTCCGATGCCGAAAAGAGATACTCTAAGCTTTATGAAAAGACCCTTGAAGCCTTCAGGAGTGAGTATTATACCTCGACAGGACGTATCGTAAGTGAGACACAGACCGGGGCAGTGATATCTCTTTTCTTCGGACTGGCAAGAGAAAAGGACAGAAAGCGAATCCTTGATGCTTTGGTTGAAAATATAGCTGCACACAAGAATCACCTGGTGACAGGTTTTGTAGGAACTCCATACCTTTGCCATGTGCTTTCCGAGAACGGTGCTCATGATCTGGCAACAGTTCTTTTTATGCGTGAGGACTATCCTTCATGGCTCTATGCCGTAAATAAGGGGGCAACAACGATTTGGGAGAGATGGAATTCCATCACACCGGAGGGTGACTTTGATGTGTCCGGAATGAACTCTCTTAATCACTATGCCTATGGTTCAATCGCAGACTGGATGTTCAGGAAGATAAGTGGAATCGAGCAGCTTGAGCCCGGATACAAGAGATTCAGGGTAAAGCCGATGCTGGTGAAGGGCATTTATTCTTTCGACAGGTCTTTTGAAACCATGTACGGAACCATAGAGAGTCATGTGAGCTGCAAAGATAGAAGGATAAAGGTTAAGGTTGTTGTTCCGGTTAATACTACGGCTGAGTTGACCCTTCCTGAGCAGACTGAGACTAAGGTGCTTGGTTCCGGAACCTATGAGTTCGACTATGCTACTGATACGGATCTGACTGTGGAGAGATACAGCATGGAGAGCACTCTTGGCGAGATATTACAGAATCAGCTTGCAAAGGACATGTTTGAACAGTTTGCTCCGGGAATGCTGGATAATCCCATGATCGGATATGCCATGGGCATGACTCTTACGGAGATGCTGGTTCAGGCTCCTGAAGCAAAGCCTATGTATGAAGCTGTAATAGCAGCTCTTAATGTGCAGGAAAAAGCAAATAACCAGGGCGGCGTTAAGCAGAGCGCCTATCAGATCGTCACTGATAACTGGGACAGCGGGAAGGTTGAAACATCTTCTATGCACGCGTTTTATCCAAAATAGCTTGCAGACAGGGAGAGGGTTAATTGGAAGATCAGGCCCTTTGATGAAAACGGTGAATATAAGACAACCTTTGTGGTTTTTGGATTCAGGTATGCCAGATTCATGGAAAAGAGATGTGGAAAGAGCTCAAAGATTTTTGGAGAAAAGATAAAACTTTCAGAAGAGAATGCGAAGTACCTGGTAAATGCAGGCCAGAGTTATGGTGAATGGGCTGAGCCTGAGGATCTTTGCTATTTAACAGGAACATATCTGGAGGACTACCTTCACGATGTCGAGATCTGCCAGCGTTTTGCCAAGAGAAACCGCGAGAAAATGGCAGAGATTTTATTAGAGAAGACAGGTCTTACAGCCGGTGAGTCTTTTCACACTGTTCATAACTATATAGACACTGATGGGATGATCCTGCGAAAAGGCTCTATTGCAGCCCATGAGGGCGAGAAGGTCCTGATTCCCATCAACATGAGGGATGGCTGCCTTATCTTCGAGTGCCTCGGCCACAACTGCGGTGATGATGAAATTGATATGGCTGTAAGCGACAATCTCGCCCTGGTAATTGATTCCATTACATTTAACAATTAAAAATACTCATAATAATGAAGTCCACGGTTCGTGCCGTGGACTTTTTCGTGCGTTTTTCGAGACATATTCCCTTAAAGTACGACTACAAGGACTTCAACCTTCTTCTATTTTAAGCACCTCTTTGTCAAATCCCAGATCTGCAAAACTTCTTGGGAAGTGTCCGCAGCTTTTCCAAACCAGGATCAGGTTAAAGAGCAGCAGGAGTATCTCAGCTATTGGCTGCGCAATCCAGATGCCGTCAACGCCAATGGCGTATCCGAGGGCAACCATAAAAAATGCATAGAGCATTACCTCCAGCAGATAGTTGAGATGGGCATATTTTAGTAGCCCGATAGTCTCGTACAAACTACTGAACATACTTGTTAACAGGTAAAAGATAAAGTTGAAAGCGTAAATTATCAGGATTTTCAGGGCAATATAGAAAACCTCCTGACTTTCACCCGCTTCAATGAATAAGTTCAAAATAGGCCACGCTGTGACCATAAAGATAATTCCGCCACCTATAGCGATTTTTAAGACGCTTTTCGCAACAGTACTGATGTAAGTGCGATATTTTTCCCTATCCCGGCTTCCATAGGCCGATCCGATCGTAACAAGAACCGCGTAAAATAAAGCCGTCATAACAAGTTCACCAAATTCTGCGCCATCACTTAAGGTTACAGCAGCCAGGGCATCCTTATTGCCGATGTGAATAACAAGACTATTGCGCAGAGCCGCGGACAGTATGTAATAACTCCAGCAAAGCATCTCTGGAAGACCTGTTCTAAGCGATTCTTTCACGCCACTAATCTGGAACATAGGACGAATATGGTAAAACATGGAATCGGGGTCTTTATGGCTTATACGAAGGTATAGCAGGATAAGGAAATCAGATATTGCAAGGCTGAGGGCATAACCACCCCAGATACCTGCCATGGTTGGCATTATACTTGAAGTAACACCTGTTATTATAATTTGAAGAGCTATAGAAAAGATGCCGAGAAAGGCAGCATTTTTCCTATTTTCATTAAAAATCAGATTCGTAAGCAGGATTATGAGTACCCCTAAGAAAGGACCGCACAGAGTACTCACAAGAAGAGCCTGGGTACTTGCGTCTCTCAAATGAGCGTATTCGCCTTCAGCTCCCAGTGCGGTGATTAGCGGATAGTGGAAGATCCAGCAAATAAGCGTAAAGGATAGCATAATAAAGAAACACCAGGTAAGGCCTGTGCATAAGTGCACACGGGCTTTTTCGATGTCTTTTTTACTGAGGTCTCTTGCACAGATGGCCTGTACTCCGGCAACGGGGCATGCTATCAACGCCATGATTACAGTGATGAGTGGATAGGCAATTCCAAAAGCCGCCAGTCCATCGCTGCCAAGATGTTGGGAGATAAAATAATCCAGCATCATTTCCTGCAAAGATTGGACGATATCTGCCACCAGCATAAATCTTACGGCTTTATAGAAGATTTTTTTGATTGGTTTTTCCTTATTAGTTAATGTCATGATCGTCCTTTCTGCTTTATTTCAAATACATTTCGGTTGTAACTAAGACTCAGGAAATGCATTTTTCTGGCAGAGATGTTTTCAGCAAGATTTGAGATTACGTAGCTTCGCAGCGAATCGACCTTCATATCGCTATTTGTCAGATCAAATATAATTCCATCATCCTTGATGATGACTTTTAGACTATCGCCCAGGAGAATAGAGCATTCCGCAAGAACCTGCTTTTTCGGGTTGTTCTCGCTTATCATCATTAGGGTCTCTTCTACCAGCAGCATTACTTTGTTTACGGTTTCCTTTGAACAACCGCTCTGCTCCAGGTCTTTTCCTATGCTATCCCTCACAGATATAACGTTTTCAGGGGTGATTGCAAGTTCGTAAAAGAGTGATCTTCTGGAGTTTTCTTTATCGGCAATAAACAAAGGATAGTTTTCCTTGCCGTAGCGTCTTTTTACATATCGCACAGAAATTACATAGCTGATGGGCTGAGCCAGCATCAGGCAAATTCCCATGCCGTTTATACCGCCTATCCATGTACCAAGGACTGCCAGGGGCAGGGAAATAACCAGATCTCTAAGGGCACAGATAAGCACTCCCAGAGGGATTTTGTCCACGACTATGTAGTAGGAGGAGTCCAGATACAGGCGGCAGGTGAATATCATGCTAAGAGACAGAAAACGCAGCTCCATAGTAGCGATGCGGATGTATTGAGGATCTGTGACGCCAATGATCTGAACGATGTAAGGTGCAAATATCAGGATAAGTCCTGTTACCAGGGCGCTTTCTATACGTTCAGTTCTTTTGGCATGATGCCAGATTTCGTGAACGCCGCCGTAGGTCTCTTCTCCAAGATAAAGGCTAATGAGAGGGGTTATGGCTGCGCCAATTCCGTCAAAAAGAATCTGAAGTTCTTTTACCAGAATGATCACAGAAGCTACGAAGATCATGTCTGAACCAAAGAAATACACCACCAGGCGGTTACAGGCAAAGGTAAATATAGCGATGAACAGGTAGGTGCTGGAGTCTACAATGCTGTATTTGACTATGTTTCTCACTATGTCTGGAGAGTAATAGAGATTAAGACGCAGGGAATTATTCTTTTTACAAAAATGGATAAAAAGAGTCAGGAAGGCTGCGATAACACTTAGAAAAGAAGCTAGTCCCAGTCCCTCTATGCCCATAATGCGGCACAGGATAATGGATAAAATGATATTGCCAACACCGGAAATAAGATCGGCTACGGCGCTTACGGTTTCGTCTCCGTCGGAGTAGACCATGCCTGAAAGCAGGGAATTAACGGGGGTCAGCATAATGACAAATCTGATCCACTTAAGATATCCCTTGGCCATTTCGTATATTTCAGGACTTGCGCCATAAAAACGAAGATAGGAATCTCCAAAAAGCAGCAGTAGCAGCAGTAAAATTCCGCCGATGACTATGGTGCTTAAAAGACCTGTACCAAAGGTCCTGTCTGCTTCTTCCTTCTGGAAGGCGCCTACGTGGTGGTTATACAGAATTGGTGCTCCCAGTGAAAACATAAGTGCAAAGAAACTGGACAGGGAATAAATAGGCATGACAAGGTTAACGCCGGCTACTCCAGCCTCTCCAAGCATCAGTCCGGCGATAAAGGTATCTGCCATAAGTACCGCAGTTACCAGCAGAGAGGTTAAGGTGCCTCCTGCCAGCATCGTGTAATATTTTGATGAGATGAAAGTCTTGTTACGTCGCATATATTTATTATACCACGAAGATGGTACCGCTATTGCGTTACATTTTTCGTGCGTGGAACGACATTGGTACCAGGTACCAGTAATTTAGTTTATATATTTTTAACAGAAGAAATAAACGGGGAATGATAAAATAATATTACGTTGTAGCATTAGAACGGAGTATATTTTTATGGAAAAAATATATGAAAGCCTCATTTCTATACCTGAAAAAATAGCAATTCTTGCGAAAGAAAAGCCTGATGATAGTGCTATTATTGCCTCCGATAGAATTCTTACATACAGGAATCTGGATGAGATAAGCAATAGGGTGGCATATGCAATTATATCAATGTGCCCGGATTTGAAGGAAGAATCTACTATAGGTCTTCTTTTGGATAGAAAATCATATGTTTTTCCTTTTGAGATTGGAATTGTGCGAGCAGGATTTGCATACATTCCAATGACAGATGAATATCCTGAGGATAGAATCAACTACTGCATGGAGAATGCAGATAGCACACTTCTTATAACGACCAAAGCAATTCTAGGCAAAAAAACCGGTCTTGATACCGGTAAATATAAAGTATTGCTGGTCGAAGAAGTGCTTTCCTATGAAGGGGAATCTTTGCCTTTGCCTGAAATAAGAATGGAAAGGCTTTCTCATATTTTCTACACTTCCGGGTCAACAGGGATTCCTAAAGGAGTCCGAAATACTGTATTGGCAGATTCAAAGATAGTTACTGTAACGGAAGACGATTATCCATTTTTTGAATTCTTTAAAGAGCCTAAAATATGTCTTGCAGTAACCCAGATATCTTTTGTTGCTTCTTTGATTGATTATCAGGTTATTTATAGCGGTGGTTGCATTGTTTTTGCAGAGGAAAAAGACTATAAGGATATGACTCTGCTTATCAATAAGATGCTGGATCACCAGGTTCAATGTTTTTTTGCGACTCCATCATTTGTAAACAATCTTCTTTTAATAAAACAATCAGGACCTGCACTGGCTATTCTTGATTGTCTGGTTTTGGTGGGAGAAAAACTTGATTCCAATATTCTTGATCCTATATTTAAAATCAATCCATGGCTGCACATTGTTAATGCCTATGGAATGACAGAATCCAATTCGTCTGTTTTCAGCAAACTAATAGTAAATGAAGATAGAGAAATCAGCGTTGGTGAGCCTTCGCCCCTGATGACGATCGTAGTTCTTGATGAAGAGGGGAATATCGCACAGACAGGTGTAACCGGTGAAATTATCATAAGTGGAGATGCTGTCACTCAGGGGTATCAGAAGCTTGAGGATAAGAGCAGGGAAAGCTTTATTTTGATCAACGGCAAGAAATTCTATAGAACCGGAGATCTTGGCTATTTTGATGAAAAAGGTGAGGCACATTTATCAGGCAGAGTCGATGATATGGTTAAATATCATGGACAGCGAGTTGAACTTGGTGAAATCGAAAGTGTTATTAGGCAATATCCGGGAATTGAGCTATGCAAGGTTCTGATGAAGAACAACGGAATAGAAGATTTTCTGGTGGCTTTTTTTACTTCAGGGGAAGAATTAAGTAACAAAGAAATCATAGAATTCTTAAAGCAGAAGCTCCCTCCCTACATGGTGCCCGGAGTGTTTGTTCATCTTGATGAGATGCCCCTGAATACAAATAAAAAAATAGACAGGATGAAGCTCCTTGAAATGGAAACTGACTTTGGCGGCGGAGACTATGAGGAGCCTGAGACAGAACTGGAGGCAGAGCTTTGCAAATATTTTGCAGATGTCCTTGGGCTTAAGAGAATAAGCGTGATAGGGGACTTTTTTGACTATGGTGGAACATCACTTTCAGTATCGAGGCTTCTTTCGGAACTTGATAAAGGTGGCTACAGCGTATCCTATGGTGATGTTTTTGAAAATTCCACTCCAAGGGCACTGGCTTTCTTTATTGAAAACGCAACGAGTAAAGCTTCCATACCACCTATGGACAGGGATGAGTATCCTCTGACCAAAACGCAGCTTGGAATATATCTTGAGGGATTAACAGGCGGAAGTAAAGAAACCTATACAACTCAGTATATGATGGAAGCAGATCCTGATATCGATGAGAATCAGCTTATTGATGCTGTAAATAAACTCTTTGATGCTCATCCTGCCCTTAAATATATGATAAGGTGCCGGGAAAATGAACTTCCATATATGGAGATGGTTCCTGATTATAAAATAGAAGTTCCCGTATTTGAAGGTGAAAGTAAAAATCGTATCGATTTTATTGGCAGTTACATGCCTGTAGTAAAAGTGCTCGATAATCTGCTGTTTAATTTTGCTGTCTATAAGACTGAAAAATGCTGTTATCTGATATTAAAGTCACATCTTATTGCATCTGATGGCACGTCACTTAGTCTTATCATTTCCGATCTTAACAGAGCCCTTGGTGGCAAAGAACTGCTGAAGGAGGAATGCTCAATTCAGCAGGTGGGCATGTATGAAGAAGCGCTTATTAAAAACGGAGCTTATGAAAAGGCAAGGGAATACCACAAAAATCTCTTTTCCAAAATGGATAGTATAGATCAGCTTATGGGAGATCTGAACAATCCCCTTACTCCCGGTGTCAGTATGAATTTCAGATATGAGCCCGGTACACTTAAGGCGCAGGAGGTGAAGGAGTTCTGTACCAGGACTCAGGTTTCAGAGAGTGCATTTTTCATGGGAGCAATGGCACTGCTTCTGGGAAAATATCTTTATGCAGATCAGATATCCTTCTCAACAGTTTATAACGGCAGATCCGTAAAGGAGATGGATAATACCATCGGAACTCTTATCAAGAGAATTCCTGTTTACGGAGATCTGACAGAGAATCTGGCTGTGGCACAGTATCTTTCTGCCATGAGCAGGCAGGTATTTGCCAACATGAGCAATGATATTTTCTCTTTTGATGAAGTATTAAAAAGCTGCCCTGTAAACGAGGATGTGGAGCTGATTTTTCAGGGAGATCTTTTTACAGATAATATGGGCATGGATGCCGGAAAACAAAGACTTAAGAGTGACTCATACTTTATGGAACAGTACCATACGGGTATGGTCACAGGCTGCATGTCTATTCAGCTTTTCTCTACAAATGGTCTCTACAACATGACAATAGAATACAGAAATGAGAGATTTTCCGAAAGCTGGATAAACCGTTTTGCCGATCACCTTTTCATCATTGCCGATCAGCTGCTTTCATGCGAAAAAATTGGCGACATCGTTATGATGAATGACGATGACAGGGCTATAATCGAGAAGTTCAACGACAAAAAGATTGAAATGGAGTTTGTTCCTGTCCATAAGCAGATAATGCTTCACGGAAAGAAGACTCCTCAAAAGACGGCTGTAATATGCCAGGAAAAATCCCTTTCCTTTGAAGAGCTTTATCTTTTGGCAAATCAGGGAGCTGAAAAGCTGCTTTCTTACAAGGTTACAAAGGACGTTCCGGTGGGCGTACTTTTAGATAGATCAGTTTATGTTTACGTCACTGAAAATGCAATCCTAAGCGCCGGAGGAGGGTTTGTTCCTTTTATACCTGAATATCCTGATGACAGAATAGATTTTTGCATGAGGGATGCCGGGATAGGTCTTTTGATCACTACTGAGGCTTTAAAAAAGGAAAGAGAAGGCCTCATAGGAAAAGAGTACAAAATACTGACTCTTGAGGAAATCTATGGTGTAGCTGACCTGTCAGAGATAAAGGCAGATCAAAGGTATAAAGACTTTGAAGCTTATAACTCAGAAAAAGAAAATCTTGCTTATTGTATCTACACCTCCGGTTCTACAGGAAGACCTAAGGGTGTGATGATTGAGCACGGAAATATTGCCAATTATGTGCACAGAAATGAGAAGTCTGTTGAGATAATGCACTATGCAAAAGAGGGAAGGGTGAGTCTTGCTCTTGCTTCCTTCTCCTTTGATGTCTCTGTTGTAGAGGAGTTTGTTCCACTGTGCAACGGAAATACTGTTGTTATCGCAACGGAGGATGAGATACATAATCCGGACAAACTGGCAAAGACTATCATCGATAACGGCGTTGACGGTATAACCTGTACTCCGACTTACCTTTCAAGCCTTATTTCGATTCCATCGTCAAGAGAAGCAATTAAAAATATCACCTTCTTTGATGTAGGTGCGGAAGCTTTTCCTTTATCGCTTTATGACAAGCTGCGAAGTCTTAGGACAGACAGCGTCATCCTCAATGTATACGGACCCACAGAATGTACCATGGGGTGTTCTGCGGATGTTGTGGAAAATACAGGTGCCATCACGATTGGTGAACCCATAGCCAACACTTATTTTTCTATCTTTGATAAGTTTGGAAATGAGCTTCCGGTGGGAATACGAGGAGAGCTTATTATCGGCGGAGATCAGGTAGGAAGAGGATATGTGGGACTTCCTGAAAAAACTAAGGCATCCTTCTTTGAGCATAAGGATTATAAGGCTTATCACAGCGGGGATTTATGCTCATGGACAGATGAGGGCAAGGTAAGAATATTCGGACGAATTGACAATCAGGTTAAACTGCGCGGATTCAGAATTGAGCTTGATGAGATAGAAAGAGTAATGGCTGAATTCAAGGGAATCAAAGCTGCGGCCACTAAGATTGTAAAAACTTCCTCCGGGGAATTCCTGACAGGATATTATGTGTGTGAGGATGCACCTGATGAGGACGCATATAAGGTTTTTCTAAAGGAAAAGTTGCCTGAATACATGGTACCTCAGGTTATGAAACAGGTGGAGAGTATGCCGCTTACCGTTAATGGCAAGATTGACAGAAAAGCTCTTCCTGATCCTGACGTTTCAGAATTCAAGGCAGAATATGTTGCGCCGGAAAATGAAATTGAAAGAAGACTTTGCGAGGCATTTGCCAAGGCACTTATGCTTGATGACAAGATAGGAACTGCTGATGATTTCTTTGAACTTGGAGGAGATTCCCTAAAGGCAATGGCGGTACTGTCGGATGCGGCCATAGATGGACTGACTGCGGCAGATATTTTCCAAAAGAGAACACCAAAGGAAATCGCAGATGCTGTTAATGAAAGAAATGCCCTTGGTAATCCGGACGAGCGTGAAAAGAGGGCAAGGTCTGTTCCTCACATACTGACGCCAATGCAGATTAAGATGATCGATTATCAGCTGTATAATCCCGGATCCTCCATGTGGAGCAATATGCATTTTCTCATAAGACTTGGAAAAGAAATAGATCCGGAAAAGCTTTGTATCGCATTAAAGAAGGCCATAGAGAACCATCCCGGACTTTGCGTCATCTTTGAATATAACGATGATCTGGAGCTTCAGCAAAGATATGCGCCTGAGGTCATGCCCGGTATAGAAATTGAAGATATAGAAGAGGAGGATATAGAAGAACTTAAGAAGACCCTGGTGAGGCCTTTTAAAAGAATATTGAAATCCTGTCTTTTCAGGACACGCATCTTTAGGTCAAAAGAGGCTTCATATCTGTTTTTTGATGTGCATCATCTGCTTATGGATGGCGGTTCTCTTGGTGTTCTGCTCCAGGACATTACTGATGCTTACTATGGCAGAGAGCTTAAGAAGGATTACTACTTTATGCTGCTTGAAAACATGGAAAAAGCCCGCAAGGACGGAACCTATGAAGCGGATAAGAAATATTTTGATGAGCAGTTTGGATCTGCATCGAAAGAATATCTGGTTATACCAAAGCCGGATCATGAGTCCAACAAGAACTCTTCTGCAGGAAGGATAAAGAGACTTAAGTTTAATGCAGAGGAAGTAAAAGCAGCTGAAGAATATTGGGGTGTTACACATTCCTGCATGGCAATTGCCAGTGCTCTTATCGCCTTATCAGAGCATGAAAAAGTAAGTAAGGTTATGAGTAACTGGATATTTAACGACAGGCTGGCTCCGGAGTCTGAAAATGTCGTAGGTCTTTTAATCAAGAATCTACCTGTAGGAGTTGATATGGATGCCTTTGATGATTTGCAGGAACTCCTTTTAGAGGTCAAAAGGCAGATTGGTGAAGGAATTGCCCATTCTTCATACGATTACTTCGCAGAAACTGATTCTGCATTTTATTCAGATCCCATGGAGGTTAATCTACAGCTTGGAATAAACGGAGACGAGCTTGATGAACTTTCTGCGGAGCCTGTTGAACTGGATGATCCATATTCAGCGGCCAGCGCCAGACTCGAGCTTGAGCTTTTGGAAAATGAATATGGTGATGGCGGTTTTGACGCAGAGCTTGAGTATGTGAAAGAGATATTTGATGAGGATAATATATATCGTTTCCACGATACTTATGTAAGGATGCTGGAAAAGCTTATAAGTGACGGCTCAAGAAAATAGAGCTGTATTTGAGAAAGGCGAGAGGTTCGTTTTATCAACATGGAAAAAATAAAGTTATCGGATCACTTCACGATTTCCAGAATTTTGCTGTTTTCCCTGCCCAGCATCGGTATGGAGATTGTGGACAGTACCTATCAGGTAGTAGATGGTTTTTTTATTTCCAACTATATCGGTGAAAGTGCCTTTGGTGCGGAAAACCTCATTTATCCGCCTCTGCTGATCATTATGAGCCTGGGACTTATGTTCGGAAGTGGTGCCAGTGCTCTTTTATCAAAGGAGATGGGAGAAGGACATGGTGAGCGGGCTAACAGGCTTATGACCATGCTTACCGGAATCCTGACCGGTGTAGGCATTGTTCTGTCGCTTGCGATGTTTTTACTTATGCCAAGGGTGGCAAGATGGGTGGGTTCATCTGATGAAATGCTTGGAAACTGCATCGCCTACGGGCGGGTACTGAGCTTATTCATGCCATTTCAGATGCTCAGTATGGCCTTCCATGCTCTGCTGATTGCAGCAGAAAGGCCGGGACTTGGACTGGCAGTGACTATATCCAACGCTGTTTTGAATATCATTTTGGACTGGGCCTTTGTGGTCATATTTGGATGGGGCCTGGAGGGTGCTGCTGTGGCAACAGGCTTATCCTGGATCATCAGCGCGGCCATTCCGTTTGTTTTTTTTCTTAGAAAAAATAGTGAATTGCACTTCACAAAGCCGGTATTTGACCTGAAGGCTCTGGCTCAGACCGTATACAATGGTGCATCAGAGATGGTGGATGCTGTGGCATACGCTGTTGTGGCGGTAATTTTTAACTTGCAGCTGATCCGGTACTTTGGTGATGCAGGTGTGGAAGCTTATGCGGTATGTGAGTATGTTGGCGGCTTCTTTAATGCGGTGTTCTATGGAATCAGCATGAGCATCGTTCCTGTAGTTGGATATCATCTGGGACAGGCCAATAAGAAGGAGCTCCATAGCCTCTGGCACAGAGGAATGATTTTGATGGGCTCATGTGATCTGGTTATTACCATGATCTGTATTGGCTTTGCAAGGCACATAGCCAGCGTCTTTGTGGGATATAATTTGGAGTTGACAGCACTGTCTACTCACGCACTTAAGCTGGTTTCGCTTTATCTTTTATTAAATGGCGTTACGATATACGCAGGCTCCTATTTTACAGGATTAAATCAGGGGACGGCATCTCTTGTCATAGCGCTTATTAAGGGAATAATTGGGCCACTGCTGTTTATCTGGATGCTGCCAGTGGTATTTGGACCTGATGCAATATGGCTGGCAACCCCGGGATCTGAGTTTATTGCAGCGATTGCGATGTGTTTGTTCATAGTATGGTGGTGGCTGGGGGCTGAAGACCGCCATCTGGGCGAGAAGGAGGAATAAAATATGGCAATGGTACTTATGCTGAATGGAAGTGCTCATGAAAATGGTAATACTGCTGAGGCACTAAATGAAATGGCCGCTGTTTTCAAGGATGAAGGAATCGAAACAAAAGTGTTTCAGATTGGGAATCAGGCTATTTATGGCTGCGCAGACTGCGGATACTGCGAGGAAAATGGTAAATGTACCTTTGAAAATGATGCTGTCAATGAAGTAGCTGCTTTGCTGGAAAAGGCTGACGGACTGATAGTAGCAAGTCCTGAGTACTTCAATTCCCCCAGTGGAACAGTGCTGGCCTTTTTGGACAGATTGTTCAGAAGTGCACGGTTTGACATGGGGATGAAGGTTGGAGCCGGCATTGTGACAGGAGATAGCAGCGATCCTGCCGGAAGTATTGATACATTAAATCAGTACTTTGCAATTGGTGGGATGAAGATCGCATCCATATCCTTCTGGGGGCAGAATTCCGATAATAACCCTGATAAAAAGGAGCCGTTTTGGCAGGTGCGACAGCTTGCCCGTGATGTCAGTTCAATGATTAAAGCCCTGACGGCTGTAACGGAAAATGGGGAAGAGCCTGACACTGACATAGAGGATATGTATAAAACTGATTACACTGACGGGGATTTTGAACAAATCATTAAGCGACCTACCAACGTGTTTATTTTAGATGAGGAGAATCCGGTTTTCCCTGATCCGAGATATGCATCTCCTACAGGCCTTTTGGCAGTCGGCGGCGGATTGTCAGTCGAATGGCTTATAGCCGCCTATAGAAAAGGGATTTTTCCATGGGCTGATGATGGACTGCCGATGATGTGGTTCTGCCCGAAGGAACGCTTCGTCCTTAGGCCTTCCGATATCCATCTGTCCAAAAATATGGCAAAGGTTATGAGAAACCATACGGTTACACTGGAGGTGAATCGTGATTTTGCAGATGCCATGCACCATTGCAGGGCAGTAAGGGAAGAAAAAGGAGAAGAAACCTGGATAACTGATGAAGTTGAAGAATTATATCTTGAGCTGTGGAAGGCCGGATATGGATACTGCGCAGAGGCGTATATCGATGGAGAGCTTGCAGGCGGATCGTACGGAATCCGCATTGGGAAATGTCTGATTGCTGAAAGTGGATTTTCTTTGTTGCCCGACGGATCGAAGATGTGCATGTATTTGCTTGCAAAAAAGATGGAAGAGGATGGTGATCTTCTGTTTGATGCCCAGGTATATTCGGAATATCTGGCCCGTATGGGATTTAAATCAATATCATATGATGAGTATGTGGAAATAATGAACAGGGGATTACAAAATAGTTAAAAACTTAATAGGAGATATCGAGTGCTATCGGCGTAGACCATGAACTGGTCTGCGCCATTTTTAATGAACAATATTTTAAAAAGTGTAGTTTATTTAATCGTATTTCCGGTTGATTCTCTTATTATGATATCTGTTTCTACATATGTTTTTTTGTAAGGAGTATTTGGATTTGCGATCCTGGAAAGCAGAATATCCGCAGCAATAAAGCCCATGGAGCTTGAATGGATCTTCACCGTGGTAAGACTTGGCTCGATGATGGTGGCTTCGGGCGCATTATCAAATCCGCAGACCGCAACATCCTTCGGAACTTTTTTACCAAGCTGCCTAAGGGCCTTTATGGTGCAGATTGCAAGGTAATCGTTGGCACAAAAGAAAACTTCAGGCATTTTCCCAAGCTCGCTGATCCTTGCTGCGAGATAATCTGTATCTTTGTACGGACTCGAGTCGTCATCAAGAATACAGGATCCGGTGTCGATGCCAATCCCGCTATCTGTCATGGCTGAAACGTAGGCCTGCCACCTCTCATGGAAGGACTGGCAATGGAATCTGTCACCAACAAATGAGATGTTTCTCTTTCCGCTTTGGATAAATGAACTGATCAGGCGGTAGACGCTTGTAACATTCTCCATGTAGAGAGTATCAGCTGCCAATCCGAATTTCTGAAGAACAGGGGTATCTACAAAGAGAATGGGAATATTCAGGCTGCAGAGGAATTTGCTGTATTTTTCGGAAAAGAGCTCTATACAGAGAATTCCTGCTATATTGTCCATGGAAAAATTAGTTGGGAGGCTTAAGGATTCAATATCATTATCTTTAATAATGTTGATTGAAAGCTTGTAGCCCAGTGAATCTATTCTGTTCTGAAATGCCTCAAGAAGCTTGGTTCCTGAATGGGATGCACCGGGAAAAGAATGAGTGAACAGGGCTATTTCTGTCTTGCCGTCCTTTAATGCTAAGAGCGTACTTGTTGCTGTATCAGCGGTATCAACTAAACTAAACTGCTTGTAGCCCATGGCTGTAGCCATCTGACAGATCTTACTCCTGGTTTCCGAAGATACGCTTCCTGAGTTGTTAAGTGCTCTGGAAACAGTATTTCTTGACATTCCAAGTGCGTCTGCAATTTCCTGTAATGTTACTCTTTTTCCCATAATGGATGTCTCCTCAATACTTTCTGAGTCTTTTTATATTCGGTAAATATCATAACGCTGCAATAACAATGTGTCAAATGCACCAATTTCTGTATGACAAGTGTGCATAATTCACAAAAAAGAAACCCATAAAACACTGAATTTCACGAAAAGATGTGTCATATGCACTTTTAGATTGATACAAATGACACATAATGCTATATTGTTTCTGTCAAGCGATAGTGCAAAAGCACTAAGGGAGGAATTATGCATAGAATAAAAACATTGCTTTTGATTGGCATTATGACCATCGTCAGTGTTGGATGCTCATCCAAAGCCGCAGAACCGGATACTGCTTTAGATGAAACAACAGGGGAAACCGTGCAGTCAGCGGATGAAAAGTATCTGGGAGAGAACATTGAAGATCATATCGTTTTTCCGGCATCAGTGGAGGGACTTGTGGGCGATACAATGCCGTTTTACGACGAGGGAAAGTACAATGTCTTTTACCTGGCAGACCAAAGAGACGGTAAGCAGGGATATCACCCTTGGGGGCTGATCCAGACTACAGACTTTGCCTCATATGATGACAAGGGAGTTGTTTTGAATTATGGAGACGCTGTAGAAGACCAGGACATAGCTCTTGGAACCGGAAGTGTAATAAAGGGAAATGACGGTAAGTACCATGCTTTTTATACAGGACATAACGATATGTTTGAGCCAAAAGAAGCAGTGATGCATGCTGTCAGCAGCGATCTTATAAATTGGGAAAAGATTCCCGAAGATACACTTTATGCAAACGAGAATTATGCGCAGAACGACTTCAGGGATCCGTATGTTTTCTATGTTGAATCAGAAAAGTGCTATTCAATGCTTGTTGCAACAAGACAGAACAACATCGGAGTCATTGCAAGATACACTTCAGAGGACTTAAAGAGCTGGGAAGATGCCGGTGTTTTCTTTGAAAATGATATGGGAACCGATTCAAATCTGGAATGCCCGACACTCCTTTCTTATAAAGGAAAGTGGTACTTGTCATTCTCTGATCAGTGGCCTCACAGGCTTGTTCATTACAGGATAGCAGACAATTTTGAGGGCCCGTTTGAGATCCTTTCACAGGACATCTTTGACTGCAACGGCTTCTATGCAGGAAGAATGGAGACAGACGGAGAGAACTTATATGTTGTCGGATGGAACGGAACGAAGAAAAAGCATACAGACAGTGAGGACTACGACTGGGGCGGAAATATGGTCACTCATAAGCTTGTGCAGCATGAAGATGGAAGCCTCACACCTGTTTTAAACCCTGAGCTTGAAAAGCTTTTATCTAATGAGCTTTCGCTTACACCGGTCAAGATGACTGATTCAGCTTCTCTTTCGGAGGGCGTTATATCTTTTGCCGGTGAAAAATATGAGATGGCGGGATTTAAGGAACTTCTTGGCAGTTACCTTATTAAGACCACGATCAGGGGTTTTGATAAAGACGGTATGTTTGGGTTCTGCTTTGATACAAACGAAGAAAGTGTCGGAAGCCTGAACATTGTGTTTAACGGCGCCAACAACAGGATTGAGTTCTACAACGGCAGCAATATTATGGAAAGAACTGCTCAGTCATATGTTGATTTCAATTTAGCAGATAAAAATGAGCTGAATGTTTCACTGCTTGTTGCAGACGGCGTTGTGTGCATGTATGTCAACGATGAGATTGCTTTCACAACAAGAATGTACATGTCACAGGGTTCTGATTTTGGGGTTTTTAGTGTTGAATCAAAGGTAAGTTTTGAAGATTTGAAGGCATTTAAGTAAGGAAAGATAGTTGTCTTTTGGGAGAAGGTTTAGGAAGCATATATCGTTTATAGGAGGGGAATGTTATGGGATTAGATTTAAAAAAAGTAGTGGCAGTTGCATCAAAATATAAAGTTGCCCTGGGGGGAATGCTCGCGATCGTTGCAACCTGCACAGGAATTACGGCATGCGGAACTAATGAAGAAGCGCTTGGGCAGTCAGCTATAGTAACAATCGAGGATGAGATTGTTGCGCTTGCGAGTTCATGGCCTTCATCTTTTATTTCGAATGACTATATCGAACCGGAATTTGTTGATGATGAAAACCGCACCAATAATGCTTTTAACGTTGCAGATTTTGGAGAGCAGGGAAATAACGGATGGTTTTACAGATATGGATCATCACAGGACCCGGCAAGGTCTAAGAGACTTGAATCCTATGATGGAGAGAGATACTTTCAGCCCGGACAAAAGGGATTAGAGATAAAGTCCAATTTTATTCATACCGCGGAGGAAGTCGCATCAATACTGGAGTGGCGAGCTGCAAAGGGCGGAGATATAAATATTGACCTTGCATATGTCAAAAACGTAAATAATGATAAAAATCCCATGTATCCTGATGGCATAACACTGTATGTTTACAAGGGGGATGAACCTATCGGAAGATACAAGGTCGATGCAAAGACAGACAAGGAAGAAGTTGTAGAAGAGTCCTTAAAAGATATTCATGTCGATGAGCTGGAAAGCCTGTACTTTGTTGTGGATCCGAACATGAACAACGCTTACGACGGTGGTTCATTATATGTTGCCATTTCCGATGTAAATGCCGACGGTCCTACAGCGAAAAAGGATACAGACAGAATTGATAATAATGCTTATTCCATTGATGATTTCGGCCACCAGGGAAATAATGGCTGGACTTATATGTGCGGAAAAAGCATCGCTGATGCAAAACTTGTATCAACAGAAAAGAACGGAGAGTACATGAATTCTACATCTCCAAATCTTTCAATCAGCCAGTTCTTTATTCATCCATCAATAAATGATGAGGCAATGCTGTGCTGGCAGCCTGCAGTCGATGGTGCCGTTGAAATTAGAGGAACTTACACCAAGTTTGAGCAAAACGACGGAAATCCTGACTGGCCGGATGGTGTAACTGTCTCTGTCTACAGGAACGGAGAAAAGCTTTTTTCCCAAAAAGTTGCAGCACCAAAGAAAGGCAAGAATGAGATTTCTTTCAGGGAAAAGAATGTAAGCGTAAGCACGTCAGACAGATTATACTTTGTGGTTGATGCAGGAGGAAATGCGTCTTACGATGGCGGCGCATTCGATATTGCAATCCTTGACAGGACCGGTGCAACAACCGAAAAAGACGTTGTTATTGCCGGAGATGATACAAGAGAAAACTACGCAGACGTTAAATATGACTTTGGCAAACAGGGAGAAAACGGCTGGTTCTATCAGGAAGGTTATGGAGATGACCCAAATGACGTATGCAATATGCGCATCTTTGACGAAGAGGAGTACAGATATTTTGACAGCAGCTACCTGGAGATAAAGAGCGATTTTGTATGTCCCGGAAAAGGAAAATCTGCTGTTATCAAATGGAAGGTCGCAAAAACAGGAACAATCAGGCTTAATACTTCCTATACCAAGTTTAAGAACGAGGATAAGAATCCAAGCTGGCCGGACGGAACCAGGGTTACTCTTTATCATAATAATACGGTTCTTGCACAGGAGGAATTTGCGCCAGACACCAAGCAGGAAATTTCAAAGCGCATGGATGTTGAGGCCTTAAAAGTAAATAAGGACGACTATATTTCCATGGTCATCAATTGTAAGGAAAACAACGCCTATGACGCGGGAAAATACGAGTTTTCCGTTTTTGACCTCACCGATGTTACCACAGAAAATGATATATCGATCAACGAATGCGAGACAAGGCAGAACTTTGCTGATGTTAAATATGATTTTGGTGAGCAGGGGAAAAATGGCTGGTTCTACCAGGAAAGCATAGGAGATGCTCCGTTCGTCGCCTACAATATGCGAAAATACAGCCCTGATGAAGAGCGATACATTGATTCACGCGATCTGGAGATAAAGAGAGATTTTGTGAATCCCGGAAAGGGCAAGTCCGCAGTTATCAAGTGGAAAGTCGCCCAGAATGGAACGATCAGGATTGATGCTTCATATACAAAGCTTAAGAACGAGGATAAAAATCCGGATTGGCCGGATGGAACAAGGGTGACACTGTATCATAACGGCACAGTTTTAGTTCAGCAGGATTTTGCTGCTGACCTCAATGAAGTTACCAAAAGACTGGATGTTGCAGGACTTGATGTTGCCAAAGATGACTATATATCAATGGTCATCAATTGCAAGGAAAACAATGCCTATGATGCAGGCCTTTATGAGTTTTCCATAAAGGGATTGTCTGCGCTTACGGGACAGACAGAGAGAGACGTTATAAATTGGGATAAAGGCCGTTCAAACAACGCATCACTCCAGGATGATTTTGGAAAGCAGGGAGAAAACGGCTGGTGCTTCCAGTCAGGATACTATCAGGATCCATACTTTGCTGTGAACGTTGAGCGACTTGAAGAAAATGGCGAGAAATACACGACTCTTGACGGAATAGAGATAAAACGTGATTTCATCATGCCTGCTAACAAGGGAAGATCTGCAAATGTGAAGTGGGTTGCAGCTGAAAATGGCAAGATCGACATAATGGCATCCTATACAAAACTTCTTAATGAAGATAAAAATCCGGATTGGCCGGACGGCGTGACAGTGTATCTTTTCAAGAACAGAGAAGTCCTGAAAAAAGAGGATTTCGCGCCACTTACCGATGAGAAGATCACGAAGGATCTGTCAGTAGAGGATGTTGAGGTATGTGCCGGAGATTGCATTACTCTTTTGGTAGATGGAAAGGCAAATACCGCTTATGACGGCGGAAACTTCACTTTTGTGATCGAAGATGCAGAGCTTAGGACCATGAAGATGGTCAATAACAGCGGGAGGAACTATGCAAATCTTTCTCATGATTTTGGGAAGCAGGGCAGTAACGGTTGGTACTATCTTGAAGGCAGAAGAATAGACAAAGCAGAGGTTTTGTCAAAGAAGACTGCTGATGGAACAGGGTTTATTTCAAGAAAATTAAGCGGCCTCGAAGTGAAGAAGGACTTTGTGCAGCCAAGGCTCAATGCCGATGCAATGTACAAATGGGTTGTGGCAGTTGACGGAGAAATAGATATAACCGGTCAGTATGTGAAGTTTGGCCATAAAGATCCCAATGCAGACTGGCCTGACGGCGTAACTATCGAGATCTTCAAGAATAACTCCAGACTGTATAACACTGTTTGCAACTGCTCGAAAGGTGAAGGAAACGATAATACAAGAGCTGTAAACATCAAAAAACTGCAGGTTAAGAAGGGGGACATCCTTACTTTTGACATAGGCTGCAACAGGAATAATGCCTGGGACGGAGGAAGGCTTGAAATTGATATTGCTGATTCTGAAGGAATCAAGGTTTCAGTAGGCGATGAAGTCAGGACCAACAACACTGTACTCGGTAATCTTGAATCATTCGAGCAGGGTAAGGATGGATGGTGGTTCCTTGAAGGAAAAGACTTAAACAGTGCAAAAGTCCTTGTATATGCTAATGAGGATAAGACTGCTTTTATTTCTCCTTCCAATAAGAATCTCGAAATGAAGAAAGACTTTGTTCATCCCGGAGAGAAGAAGGCAGCAATATATC
Source organism: Butyrivibrio sp. MC2021 (assembly GCF_000621605.1). Taxonomy (GTDB): domain Bacteria; phylum Bacillota; class Clostridia; order Lachnospirales; family Lachnospiraceae; genus Butyrivibrio. The sequence continues at coordinate 223,216 of NZ_JHXX01000002.1, forward strand.
AATGGGTAGTGTACGAAGATGGAAAAATCGAAGTGCTTGGCGACTATACCAAATTCGGGCAGACTGACGCAAATCCTGATTATCCGGATGGTGTGGGACTTAAGGTGTTCTTAAATGAAAAGCTCCTTGAGGAAAAAGATATAGCGGTTTTGCAGGGAGATGGTAATGATAACAAGGCAGACTTCATGTTTACTCAGCTTGACGTCAGGAGAGGTGATAAGCTTTCATTTGTTATTGACGGAAAGAATAATATAGCCTATGACGCAGGTAGATTGTCTGTGAGTGTTTATGCGGCAAAAGAGAAGGCTGAAGGTGAGGAACAGAGGACTAACAACACTAATCTCTTTGAATCATTTGGTGAGCAGGGTACAGATGGCTGGACCTATGGAATGTGCGACTGGGATGGAAAGAACTTTGAAGAGCTTTCCTATGATCCTGATAATGAAAGATACTATAATAACGGAAAACCTGAGCTGAAAAGGGATTTTGTAGAGCCCGGAAATGGCAGAAACGCTGCATACAGATGGGAAGTAGCTAATACAGGTAAAATAAAGGTTTGCGGAAGCTACACCAAGTTTGCCAATAATGAAGACCCTGATGCCAACGGCATTTGCATGAGAATTTTCGTAAACGGCGAAGAAAAGAAGTGGTTTGGTGGAATTACCCAGGGCAACTTTGATTCTGAAAAAGAGATAACATTCGATGAAGAGTATATCGTTCACGAAGGTGACATCGTAATGTTTGCCGTAGATCCTGACGGAAACGACAGCTACGATGGCGGAAGACTTTCTGTAGTTATCAAAGATGCTGACAAGAACTCAGATGATGAGGAAAATGGAGATAAGCCCTCCCCCGGAGAAGGTGGCAATGATGAGAATCCTGGTGAAGATGATGGAACGCCAGAAAATCCCGGAGAAGGTGGCTCTGATAGCGAAGGCAGGAGCAATAGCACAAGTATTGCTGGCGCTTTCGGCGAACAGGGCTCAGATGGCTGGCACTACGGAATGTGCGACTGGAACGGCAAGAATTTTACAGAGCTTTCCTATGATTCTGATAATGAAAGATACTATAATAGCGGAAAACCTGAGCTTAAAAGGGACTTTGTAGAGCCGGGAAATGGCAGAAATGCAGCTTATCTCTGGATCGCAGCAAACGATGGAAGTATCAGGATCAGCGGAGAATATGTGAAGTTTCCTAACAGCGAAGATCCTGATGCCAACGGAACCTGTATGAGAATATTCCTTAACGGGGATGAGAAGCTTTGGATTGGCGGAGATACGCAGGGCAATTTCAGCTCAGAGATCAAAAAAGATTTTTATCAGGAATATGAAGTGAAAAAGGGTGACGTGATCATATTTGCTGTGGATCCTGACGGAAACGACAGCTACGATGGCGGAAGACTTTCTGTAAGTATCGAGCCTGTGGAGTAAGGACCTCCGGTATCAGGTACCAGTAATGAGGATTCAAAAGAGGTGTCTGCGGCATAACCAATGAACTAATAAAAAGAATCTCTTGAAATCAGATATGGATATGCTACTATCCTATTGTGTAAAATACGTCTGATTTTTAGAGGTTCTTTTTTTGACAGTGGTACCAGGTGCCAGTAAGCCAAAAGCTTACAGGAACAAGGAAATGTTCCACTCGCCATGCGGAAAAGAGGAGAAAATGAGAAAAGAATTGTTGGCAGTATTTAGCGGATTTCCAGAGCATCACTTTTCAGGGGAAATAACAAAGCGGCTCCGCGCCGAACTTATAGAGCGTAGGAGCATTGTGTTTATCACTGCATGTCCTCTTGACTATGAACAAAATGATGACGATTGCGATGGCATGTATCAGATGTTCGCAGAGCATGGATTATCTTTTGAAAAGCATTGTGTGATCGATAAGCGCACAGAACCTGAGATGGCAAAAGAGCTAGTTCAGAATGCGGATTGCATCTTTCTTATGGGAGGAGGTGCCTGCGAGGATCAGCTTAATTTGATTTCTGAAAAGGGGTGCTACGAAGCTCTGATAGATTGCCATGCCGCTATCTTTGGCGTCAGTGCAGGTTCCATGAACATGGCCCGTAAGACAGTGGATTTCTTTGAGTCAATAGAAGCCTTCGATGGACTGGGACTTACCAACATTACAGTTAGCTGCCATCATGATCCAGAGGATACGTGGCGCTATGAACAGACACTTAGAATGTCCGAGGGCCGCACGGTTTATGCCATGGAGGATATGAGCGCCTTCTTTATCAAGAGAGGTCGCATAGACGTTGTAGGAACAATCTACAAAGCTAAGGATAGACAACTCAAGGAGCTCACTGGGGAAGATATCAAAGAGCTGGAGCAGGACGAGTTTCGAAGAGTATTTGACACCATCCCAGACCAGTTCGACAAATTCCGCCCACGTTACAGCGAAGAGCTCTTTACTTATCTGAATACGGAAGCAGGAATCGGCCCTGGCAAAAGAGTTTTGGAAATTGGCCCCGGAACAGGTCAGGCCACAGAACCAGTGCTTAGAACAGGCTGCGAATACTATGCTATTGAGCTTGGCCAGCATCTGTGCAGTATGATGAAAGAGAAATATAGCGAATTGCCTAATTTCAACATTGTAAATGACGATTTCATAACCCATGATTTTGGTGACATGAAATTTGACATGATATATTCTGCTGCTACGATCCAGTGGATTCCTGAGACCGTGGCATTTACCAAAACATTTGATCTTCTAAAACCAGGCGGAACGCTGGCAATGATGCTGACCAGTGCAGACTACAAATCAGCCAACGAGGTCCTGTACACCAAAATACAAAAACTGTATGATCGTTACTACAAGCCGGATATCCAGTACACCCATGGGAAATTTCGTTACACAGCTGCTCCTGAGTACGGTTACACAGAGGTGACGCGACGCGAGTTTAAAGGCCAGCGTGTGTTCAGCGCCGATGAGTATGTGGCCTTTTGTGGAACCCACAGCGATCATGTGGTGATCCCTGAACCCCTACGCACAGAGTTCTTCGATGGCCTTCGAAAGGCAGTTCTGGACGCAGGCAACCGCATTGTTTTTAATGACACCTATGTCCTGTACATAACCAAGAAGCCATGAGCTGCTAATTGAGAAAACATGGGAAAAAGGTGCTACGGAAATAAGTCTTGATGCAACCGAACTAGGAAGGCCTCCCGCACAGTGGTACCAGGTCCCACTTATTTGTTTATTAGATAGTCGGATTATTGAGAAAAACCAAGTATCTAATCTCAGCTTAGATAATGCTTTATGCGCTATTTTTGTAATATCTAAATTTAAACAAATAGCCTAAATAAAGGAAAATGCAAAAATTAGATACCTGATTTTTTGCAAAAAGTGATATACTAGTGTTAAATTTAGATAAGGCATTTCTGTAAAAAGGAGCATGTTTAAATGAGCGAGATGAAAATAAAAAAAATAACTATTCAGAACTTTAAGTCATTATATGACGTTTCGTTCGAGCCAGGTAGAGTCAATGTGTTTATTGGTGCCAATGGTTCCGGAAAATCTTCTGTGTTAGAGGCAATAGGTGTCCTTAGTGCAGCAATGACAGATAGAGTTAATTCAAGCAGTTTGCAGAGGAAAGGTGTGAGACTTAGTACGTCGGCTCTATATAAATCTAAGTTTCTGTCTATTGAGAAGGAATCAAAAACTGTGGACTTCTCACTGGAATGGAAATTGGATGAGCATGATTATGATTACATAAGCCATTTGACTGTTCCGAATGATGATGATTCTTGGAAGTATTTTGCAGAAAGCGTTTCCTGTGACGGAGAAGCCGTATATGGTCGTAGTAACAGAACCAGTGCGCAGTTAAATAATAAGATTGGGTATTTTACAATATCTGAGTCGCTTGCAGAAAAAGAATATTCTACAGCCGCCAAATATATTGGAAATTACGGAATATATCAGCCGGATACACTTACTCTAAGAGGAACAGTTGCGGATCCGGCGCAGATCAATCCTATTGGCCTCAATGGTGGACGTCTTGCAGAGGCAATACAGGATCTTCTTCATGAGGATGATGGAGATTACATGTTTGGGTCAATGTTCATGGAGGATATGCTGGAGCTGATAGACTGGGCATCGGAGTTTAAGGTCAGCAAGCCGAAGAAGACAATTCTTAACCCAGGTGTTCCTACGACTCAGCAAATCATTGAATTTAAGGATAAATATCTGAAAGATACAGCATCATTTACAGGCTATGACGCAAGTGAAGGTGCATTATATGTTTTGTTTATGCTAGCACTTGCTATGCATGAAAAAGCTCCGCAGATGTTTGCAATAGATAGTTTTGACCACGCCATGAATCCGAGGCTTGCCCGTAAAGTTACGGAAATATTTAGCCAGAAAATAATTGAAGAAGGTAAGACTGTGTTCATAACTACACACAATCCGCTTGTCCTCGATGGACTTAATTTATCGAATGATGATATCAGATTGTTTACGACAGAAAGGAACAGGCAGGGACATGTCGAGATAAAAAGGATACAGGTTTCAGACAAACTCCTTTCGATGAATCAGCCATTATCAAGACTTTGGATAAATGGAGTATTAGGAGGCGTTCCGGAGTTGTTATGAGCAAAGTAATAGGAATAGTCTCAGAAGGTCCGACAGATTATCTTGTACTAAAGGCAGCGATAGACACGATTACAGGTGAGTCCAACCGATATCTTTCGCTTCAACCAGAACGGGATATGATTGGAAGATTTGGCAATGGTTGGAAAGGCGTATGGAGATGGTGTAAGGAAACAGAATCTGTTAATGTGCTGATGAAAGAGATTCAGCCCCAAATCGATGCTATTGTCATACAGATGGACGGAGACGTGATCAGAAAAGAAAAGGAAGCGCATTGTCTATGCGACACAACGTCATGTGAGAATAAGGGAAAAGTGTTTCCTCTTTACTGCGATAAACATGTTTCTGAATGTCCTGTAATCATTCCCTGTGAAAGCCATGAAAGTGGGATTGAAGCAATGATGGAGCATGGTGAGGAACTTCTTAAATCTGCACTTGATGCTGATGATATGAGCCAGATTGCGATTACTATCCCATGCGACAGCACAGATGCTTGGGTAGTTGCTGCATATGACGGAACGGATGATATCGAGACACGAGAAGATCCATGGAAAACAATTATAGCCAAAAAGAAAACCTATCATGGCATTCGCGTAAGAGGAGATAAGAAAAATGTGCTTACTTATGCAGTATTTAGTGATAGGGTAGCCGAAAGCTGGAATGAAGTAACTCAGAAATGCATATCTGCCAAAAGATTGGAACAAGAAGTAAAGAGAGTTTTAGGAATCTGAAAAGCTTTTTGAGGAAGATGACTACAAAGCTACAGATATGGAGTATTACAAGATCAAACCATCACTTACGGATTACCTTGAGATATATGTTGAAGAACATAAAGATGAGATCATAATGCTTATTTCGCAAAAGTAGCACTGGATGAAAAAACAGTAATTGATGTTTTGAATGACTTTTGGAAAAATGAGTTTAAGATAGTAGAGCAGTTCGATAGAACAATTTATTTGGAATCATATGATAATCAGGAGTTAATGCTGGGGGTGTATTTTGCGTCCTACACGCCAAACAAATTCCGAGAGTCGGAACTTATTGGTGAGGATTTTCAATACCGGCAATACCTGACAATTGCACTTCCAAAAGATAGATCAAATAAGGATATAGTGTTTAAGATAATAAGCTTTTTTCTGCATCTAGCAAGGAGCAAGGACCATGAAATGCTTATTGCATCGCCTATGCATGATGACATATGTTATCATGCATAGGCGATCAGGTTAAATGGGAAGAAACCTTTTATAGGAACTACTCTGACTACATTACAGTGGTACCAGGTGCCAGTAATTCAGAAGATCTGTTCCGGTTCAAGGATGAATACGGAATTACCGGAGATATAGAAAAAAAATATTAAAAGGATGGCAGTAAAAATGAATAATGAACAGTTAAAGAATTACTTTTTTGGAGCCTACAGCTTTTCTGAAACCGAGGATGGATATCTGCAGGCATTCCAGTACACCGCTGATCAGATGAAATATTTTGAAGAAGCGAATGATTTCTGGTACGACCGCTGTATGGCCTCCACTGCCAAGACCATTGAGATGGTAACGGATGCTACAAAGGTTTCATTTGATTACAAATTCTTCTGGACCGGATCCCAGGATTCCTTTGAACTTTGTATCAATGGACTTGCTGACAGCATCGTGTATGTCAAGGATATTGATACAGAGGGATATATAGAATGGGATATGCCTGAGGGCGAAAAGAGCGTAGTGATCTATCTTCCGGCTGATGCTACAGTTCTAATTAAGAATTTTGAGATCAACTCAGAAGCAAAAAGGACTACCAAAAATGAGCGCGTGCTCTGGCTTGGCGATTCCATCACTCAGGGCTTTGGACCGTTGCGTTCCGCTCAGACCTATGTAAGTGTAGCCAATAGAATACTTAATTATGATGTTATCAATCAGGGAATCGGCGGATACATTTATGACAAGAAATCCTTAATGCCAATGCCCGGATATGTTCCAGACAAGATCATCGTAGCCATGGGCACCAATAATAATCATGACCCAGCCAAGACTTCCGATGTTACAGAGTATTACGATACTCTGACCGAGATCTACGGAAGCGATATTCCCATCCTGTGCATCTCTCCCATATGGAGAGGAGACAATCCTGCGGACTATGATAATTTCGTAAGATACTGCGATATGATAAAGAAAACCGCCGGAAGCTACAAGAATGTAACTGTATTGGACGGATTTACTCTTGTACCTCATCTGAGCGAGTATTACCTTGACAATCTTCATCCTAACCTTCTTGGCGCAGAGGTATACGGCAGGAATCTTGCAGAGTTTATCAGAAGAACAGAGTGGTAAAAAGAGTACATTTTATGCCCTTCAGGCAACTTTCTTCTTTTTTAGATAAATCATCAATCCGGAATAAACCAGTATTGCGAAGATGGCTCCGGCGATGAGGACGGCATAGTTTTTTTCCATGAGGAGTTCCCCGCCAAAGGTATAGACGAAGATGTGCGGGAATCTAAAAATATAGGTCAGGATGAACCAGACCGGTAATGATTCCTTGGAATAAAAGCCTATCCAGGCGTAGGTGTCCTTGGGTAGCGGAAGCAGCATAAATAAGAAATGGATAAAGACAGGATTTTTAGCAATGATCCTGTCTTCTATTTTTCGTATTCTTTCTTCTGAAAACATGAAATAGAGCGGCTTCGCCCCAAGACGGCGTCCGATGCCAAAGGCAATTGTGTTACCAATGGTTGCTCCAAGATCACAGAGAAGAGCTCCTTTCAGTCCACCCAGCATGAAGCCGGCCGCAAGGTAGAAGGGGGTGCCGGGGATACAGGTTGACATTGTCTGAACTACGATCAAAAGACAGAATACTACCCAGCCCAGAGCGCCTCTTGATGCTATGAATTCTTGTAATGATTCTCTATCATTAACGAAAGCAAGTATAGGCTGTCCTATGCAGAAATATACTATTATCAGGAATAATATTATAAATAGCGCTATTGCTATTCTTTTGATAGTTGTCTTTGACATGAGAAACTCCTAAAAATTCTTTGTATATATATTTTAGCACATTAAAAAGGAGACATTGGACATTGGTACCAGGTACCAGTAATTTTAATTCTTGCATAAAACAAGGGCGACAGACGACATACATGTTTGTATCTAGCGATGTTAATGCCTGTGAATTTATGATATGCTTTATTACAGAATTTATTTGCGGTCAAGATTTTTGACCGCAATATATATTTATAGAGACATGCTAAAAAATGAAAGGTTTGAAAAATATGGCCGAAGAGAAAGGTGAGATTTTAATATACAGTTCAGATGATGGAGTGACCAAAATAGATGTCAGGCTTGAAGATGAGACAGTTTGGCTTACTCAACAGCAGCTAGCAGATCTGTATCATACAAGTAAATCCAATGTCAGCGAGCACATAACCAATATATTCAAAGAGGGTGAGTTAGATGAGGCGGCAACTGTTCGGAAATTCCGAACAGTTCAAATTGAAGGCGGAAGAAACGTTGAAAGAAACCTACTTCATTATAATCTGGATATGATAATCTCTTTGGGATATCGTATAACTTCAATGACTGCTACCAAATTTCGCCAGTGGGCAACAGCCAGACTAAAGGAATATATGCAAAAAGGGTTCACTATGGATGACGAGCGCTTAAAGAACCTCGGCGGAGGTGGCTATTTCAAAGAGCTTCTTGAACGCATCAGAGATATCCGTGCATCTGAAAAGGTATTTTACAGGCAAGTCCTTGAAATATATGCTACAAGTGTTGATTATGATCCAAAGGCACAAACATCTATAGAGTTCTTCAAAAAAGTCCAAAATAAGATTCACTTTGCTGTACACGGAGAAACTGCTGCTGAAGTCATATATCATAGGGTGGATGCAGAGAAGGAATTCATGGGACTTATGACCTTTAAAGGTGAACAGCCTACTCTTGGAGAAGCGAAAATTGCCAAGAACTACCTAAATGAAAAAGAACTACGTGCTATGGGGCAGATTGTATCTGGATACCTTGATTTTGCAGAAAGACAGGCAGAACGTGAGATACCAATGACTATGGAAGATTGGGCAAGGCATCTGGATAATATCCTTACAATGAGCGGAGAAAAGCTCTTGGAGGGAAATGGTTCAGTAAGTCATCAAAAAGCAATAGACAAGGTAGAACAAGAGTATAAAAAGTATCAGGCTAAGACACTGAGTTCAGTAGAAATAGATTATCTTGAGACTATTGAATCATTAGGAAAAATTCAGAGAAATGTTTGAAGGTTTCGCTAATAGCTTTGAGATAATATACTCAGAAGAAAAGTAGAGATTCGACTGTGATTGAGGTCGGAGTATGTGTTGAAGGAGCATGAGATGAAGATTATTCTTTCACCGGCTAAGAAAATGAATATCGATACTGATACTCTGGAGTGCCAGGGAACCCCTGTGTATCTCAAACAGACGCAAAAGATTCTATCATGGATGAAAAAGCAAACAAGATCGGAGCTTCAGAGTCTGTGGTGCTGCAATGACAAGATAGCCGAGGAAAACTTTAGGCGTATCAGAGAAATGAACCTACAAAATAGTCTTACTCCTGCGATCCTTTCTTATGAAGGTATAGCGTATCAGTACATGGCGCCTGCCGTTTTTGAGGACAGCTCATTTGACTATGTCCAAGAGCACCTTAGGATACTTTCAGGTTTCTACGGCGTACTAAAACCCATGGACGGTGTGACGCCTTACAGACTTGAAATGCAGGCAAAAGTTGAGATTGATGGTTTTAAAGATCTTTATGAGTTCTGGGGATCCAAGCTATATGAGGAAGTGGTTGATGATTCAAGGGTTATCATCAATCTTGCATCAAAAGAGTATTCGAAGTGCATAGAAAAGCACTTGAAACCCGGAGATACTTACATAACAGTTTCTTTTGTGGAAATGTCCAAGGGCAAGCTGGTAACAAAGGGAACCTACGCTAAGATGGCAAGAGGCGAGATAGTCAGATACATGGCTGAAAAGCAGATAAAGGATTCTGAAAATATCAAGGCATTTGACAGACTTGGGTATTCATACCGCGAGGACCTGTCATCAGATACTGACTATGTTTTTGAAAGGACAAAATGGAACTAGCAAATAATAAATTCTCCATAACGATTTCCGTTGATGATACTCGAATTGGTACCAGGTACCAGTAATTTGGTACCAGTAATTTGGAGAAATCCTCTTTGAGCCCTATGTCTGTGAAGTACTTGCAGAACCCTTGAAGAACCTGTCAAAACAGCTTTTGCCGCTAAAGAGAATGGATATGAGGTAAGTGTTAATCTAAACTGCGTTTCCAGCGTGAATGATAAGATTTTTAAAGATACTCAAGTTAAAATGAAAGAGGTTGGAATCAGACTAATATGAGGAAGTATTTTAAAGGGAAGATAGCATGGCTTTCAAAAGAAGAAGGCAGCAGAGAAATCATTTATCCGGAAGGGACAAAATATGGTCCTGTTATTAAATGGAAAAATGGTTCAAGTTGGAGCCTTTTTATGATATGTCCGGACTTTTCCAAGACAGATGAAGTCAGGTTTACATTTCTTGTTGATGAAGCTCCATATGATGAAGTAATGATTGGAGATGTTTATGATCTTCATGAAGGAAGCAAGGTAGTAGGCAGACTGACTGTAACTTCTGAGGAACGCAGAGAGGATCTGCCTGTACCTTCACACTTAGATGAGTACCTGCTCCTTAACGGGGCAAAAAATGATGAATTCCACGCCGAAGGGCTACTTAGATGCAAATGCGGATGTACCAAATTCAAGCTATATAGTAGCAATGAAAGGCAGATCGTCCAAGCAAGATGTGATTCCTGTGGAGAAATAATTATTGTCTTTGATTCAGGTAAGCATGGTTGGAATGGCTTTGTTTGCAAAGATGATTATAATGATCGAAATGAGCCCATGGAGCAATATATCTGTGAAAAGTGCGGAGAAGATGTCTTTGTAGTAGAGGTTTCGATTTCTTCTCAGGGAAAACAGGACTTTTTGGATGAGTGCGTAGCTAATGACGATTCTTTTTCAGAACGTGACTGGAGAGAGGCATTTGAGTGGATATCATTGTCTGTCAGCTGCTGGAATTGCAAGAAACATGTTAAAAACTGGCTGGACGCGGAGACTATGTAGATGGAGAAACATGAAATAAGACTGCGAAAAATGAGCGAAGAAGATTTTTCCCGCTTCAGAGAGTATAGTATTTTCGACTACGCAGAGACTATGCTCAAGGCTGGAAATCTTGATAAAAAGCGGGCTCTTATCGAGGCTGAAGGCGAATTTAACAAGCTTCTTGATAATGGACTTCATACCACAAATCAATTTCTGATGGTCATCGAAGACATTAAGAAGGGCTCAGATATTGGCTGGATCTGGTACATGTATGAAGAGGATGATTCCTGCAAAAAAGCATTTGTCTGCGATTTTTTGATATTCGAAGAGGAACGGCGAAAAGGTTATGCTACTGAGGCTCTCCGCGAGCTTGAACGAATGGTAAAAGAAGACGAGCGATCATTAATAGCTCTTTATGTATGGGAACAGAACGTTCCGGCATCCAATCTATATAAAAAATGTGGTTATGAAATTACTGATAACCAGGATGACGGTGCGTACATGATAAAGCAATTGTAATGTTGGAGACAAAACATGGCATTATATGCACTTGGTGATCTCCACCTTTCATTTGGGGCCGACAAGCCAATGGATATTTAAAATGATACTTGTTACAGGAGCTACAGGCTTTGTAGGAAATAAAATAATGGAAATCTGCAAGGATGTCGTTGCTGCGCCATCGCTCAGGAACGCATCTGAAGAGCAGATAAAAAGAATAATCGAAGAGAGTGGTGCAGATACTATTGTTCATACTGCCGCCATATCCGATATAGGCACGTGTGAAGCGGATCCTGAGGCATCTTATGTCGCAAATGTTCTGATACCATGCTATATTGCAAAAGCTGCTAAGGGACGAAAACTGGTTTGTTTCAGTTCTGATCAGGTATATAGCGGGCTTTCGGATGAAGGACCTTATACTGAGGAAATCGTAAAACCGGCCAATACCTACGCGGAACATAAACTTGAGATGGAGCAGCGGGTATTGGATATCTGTCCCGATGCTGTTATGCTGCGTGCGGAATGGATGTATGACTACTATCTCAAAAAGCCCAATTACTTCATGAACATCATAAATGCTAAGGAATCGGTAGCTTTCAGCTCAAAACAGTTCCGAGGAATCACCTATGTGAAGGAAGTGGCTGAAAACATTGAAAAAGTCATTGCATTACCAGGCGGAGCATACAACTTCGGAAGTGAGACAGAAAAGTCTATGTATGAGATCACTAGGGAATTTGTCGGTGCTCTGGGACTTAATATACAGGTAAATGATGCACCTGCCAGACATAATCTATGGATGGACTGTTCCAAGGCAAAAAAGCACGGGATCGTTTTTAGCAACATTTCAGATGCTTTATTACTATGTGCTAAAGATAATACTTATAATTGAAATATGCGTTATATTTGGGGGAAGTTACTCAAAAATGCAAACTTTCCCCAAATATAACGCATATTATTGCTTAAAACAGTGGTACAACAGTGGTACCAGGACATTGGTACCAGGTACCAGAAAGTGAACATATAGATTGGACAATAATGAATGTTGTTGTACCAATTTATGCGGCAAATGGGATACTTACATCGCCCCGTAGGAATAAAAGTCGCTTATAGACTGTTTTTCTGTTATTCTAAAAATGATGGGAGGTGCGTATGACTAAAGCTGTTATATTTGATATGTTTGAAACGCTCGTCTCAATGTTTTCCGGTGATACTTATTTTAGTGAAGACATGGCGGCAGACTTAAAAATCGAGGTCAATTATTTCAGAAATGCATGGCATGACACTGAACATGACAGAAGTTGCGGAAACTGCACAATAGAGGAGGGGATAAAAGCAACCCTTGAAATGCTGGGATGTTACAGTGAGGAATCCGTAAAACTTCTTTCAGATAAGCGAAGGAAGAATCTGGAAGGGATATTTGAACGTACATCTGCAGAAATTATAGTGCTTTTACAGGATCTTAAAAAGCGAGGTATAAAGATTGGTCTTATAAGCAACTGTTTTTCTGATGAAGCTGATGCTATCAGAAAAAGCTCTATCTTCCCATACATAGATGTAGCAATGCTCTCATATGAGCAGGGAACATGTAAGCCTGATCATGAAATATATAAAAAAGCAATGGAAAAGCTTGGAGTTACTGCTGAGGAATGCCTGTATGTCGGAGATGGCGGGTCAAAAGAGCTGTTTGCTGCCAGAGATCTTGGAATGAAATGCCTTCAGGCACAGTACTTTGCCGATCTGGCCTTTGAACCACATATTCCATGCTACAAGCTTGATGACTTTGAACATGCTTATACACAGGCTGATATTCTGAAGGCCATTGACATTGGTACCAGGTACCAGTAATTATTACCTGGTTCTGTTTGATGTAGACTGTTTGCGATATGCAGAGGGCGTCATGCCTGTGTGCTTTTTAAACTGCCTTATATAATGCTCTGTGGTATCGTACCCAACAGCTTCTGCTATGGTCTGCACCGTCATGGTGGAATTGGCAAGAAGATCCTGCGATCTTTCGATTCGGACAGTTCGCAGGATATCTGTGTAATTCATGCCTGTGAGCTCTTTTATCAGTCTTGATGTATATTCATTGGAATAGTGGAACTTATTTGACAGATCCGACAAGGTAACGTCCTTGTAGTTTTCCTGAATATACTGGATAAGAGCATAGCGCTGGACATCTACTCTGGAGTCGAACAGGGGCATCTGAACAGATTCGGAGTACCGTCTAATTATCAGATAGAAGTCGAGGAGTAGGGTGTTTGTTATGGTCTGGTAGTGGTACTCTTCCTTGTTGCGACTCTCTGTTAACATCCATATGAAGGACTCGGAAATGGCCGCGTCCTGGCCGGTCCTGAACATTATAAAATCGTTCGCCTTTTTGGCATAAATGTTGTTCAGAAAGAAGGATGAGAGGATGTTACGGGTGTTGAGAAAGGAGTAGAACATAGTGTGAAGTGTATCACGGCGCAGCATTATATTTATGGCGATAGTGTCGTCAAATACCGCAAAAGAATGCCTGATTCCCGGTGGGATCACGCAGAAATCTCCTGTTCTCATCTCAATGGTATTGCCCGATATAGTCTGGGTGCATCTGCCATCGTAAATATATGAGATTTCAAAAAAGGTATGGCTATGCTCAATATCCGGGCTGTATCTTTCGTGCTTTTGAACAATAATACTGTCATTGTCAGACAAATCAAAAAAGAAATAATCCTCATAAACATCGGGGATTGTTTCTTTTTTTTCTTTGATCAGAAGGTGCTTACTCAGCACCATTTCCATGTCAAGATTCTTAAGAAATTCTCTAAGCGAATTCGGGTTCTTTCCTGCGAGGTAGTACTCTCTATAAAATGCTTCCACCTCTGTAATATCGTATATATGCTGCTTTAATGCATTAGCGTCCATTTTATCTCCTTATATTGAGGGCTCCTATTAAATCTACTATATCTGCTCGGCAAGTAGATGTCAAAAAATCAAAGATTTATATAAAAATTATTATATTTAAATCATAAAACATCAATAATATTGAGCGATTTTGTGAATTATGTTCAGTGCTTTTTGAACATATAATTGCATCATAAAGAGCGCCGTTACAGAAAGGAATGGGCAGTTATGAATAAACCAGTTCTTGAAATGAAGAATATCAGCAAACGATTCGGAAGCGTCGTGGCTCTTAACGAGGTTGACCTTGAAGTTTATCCCGGTGAGATCAGAGGCCTGATCGGTGAGAACGGATCAGGAAAATCCACTATTTCCTCAATAGCTGCCGGAATGCAGAAAGCAAATGAAGGAGAGATGTATTTTAAGGGAAACAGATGGGAACCGGCCAGTATGATAGATGCACTGAACAAGGGCATTGGAATGGTTGTTCAGGAAAGCGGAACCATTGGAGGAATATCGGTGGCTGAAAACATGTTCCTTGCCGAACTTGGGAGCTTTAAAAACAAATTTGGCCTTGTGGACAAGAACAAACTGCAAAGAAAAGCAGATGAGGCTCTTAAAAGCGTTGGGATAGCAGGCATCAGCGGAAGAGATGCGATGGGAAGGCTGGACTTTCAGGATAGAAAGCTGGTTGAAATAGCCAAAGTTATCATGAAAAACCCGGATATTCTGATCATCGATGAGACATCAACTGCGCTGTCCCACGATGGAAGGCAGATCATGTACAGTCTGATCAGAAAAATGAGGGATGACGGAAAGTCAGTGATCTTTATATCTCATGATCTGGACGAAATCATGGAAGTCTGTGACACGTTGACGGTACTCAGGGATGGAAACATCATAAGGACTTTTGAAAAAGAGGAATTTGATGCAGATGCCATCCGCGGCAGCATGATAGGAAGAGAGCTTAAAGGTGATTATTACAGGGCGGATACGGAGTGTACATCTCTTGATGAAGTGGTACTCAGCGCTCAAAGCCTGAACTACAAAGATAATTTAAAGGACGTTTCTCTGGAGCTACACCGCGGAGAGATTGTGGGAGTCGGTGGCCTTGCGAGCAGCGGAATGCATGATCTGGGTGAAGCCCTTTTCGGAGCGCTAAAGCTTGATTCGGGGCATGTTATCTGCGGTAGTGGAAAAGAGATACTCAGCCCTCACAATGCAATGGGGCAAAAGATCGGATATGTGTCGAAAGACAGAGATCAGAAATCGCTTTGTCTCGATGCCAGTATAAAAGACAACATTGCTATCGCCGGAATGAATATCTTTAAAAACAAAATAAACCTTGTTACTTCATCCGGTGAGAAAAAATATGTAAAAAAACAGGTGGATGAACTTAAGATCAAATGTTCAGATATGGATCAGGCAGTAGGTCAGCTTTCGGGTGGCAATAAGCAGAAGGTTGTCTTTGGTAAATGGATAGGCTGCGGAAGCGAGATACTGATCCTGGATTGCCCCACAAGAGGCGTGGATATCGGAGTCAAGCAGGCGATGTATCAGCTCATGGTAAAGCTCAAAAATGAAGGCAAGGCAATACTTATGATAAGCGAGGAGCTGCCGGAGCTGATAGGTATGAGTGACAGAGTACTCATTATGAAGGACGGAGAGATCACAAGAGAGTTTAAGAGAAGCAGTACCCTCAGCGAGGGAGACATCATAAGCTACATGATCTGAGGAAGGTAAAAGAGATGACAGATAAAAGAAAAACCAACATAAAACAAAAACTCATATCCTTACTTCCCATTGCCGCTTTACTGGTTTTGTTTGCAGCATTTCTGGTGGTGGTAAGCATAAATGGTTACAGGCTGGATATGTACCTGAAAATAGTATTTAATGAGGCTCTTGTTCTTGCGGTGGTTGCTACTGGGGCGATCTTCATTTATACCCTTGGCACCTTTGATATAAGCCTTGGAGCATCAACGCTCTTTGCAGCCACTATGGGAGTCATGACCTATAACAAGACTCAGAGCCTTATTTTGATGATCGTCGCGATATTCGCAGTGGGTATCACAGCTTCACTGCTGAATTCGGTTTTAGCCTCGGTTTTTCATATACCTCCCTTCGTGACAACTGTTGCCATGATGTCGGTTCTTTCAGCTCTCTCGGCACAGATCATCACAAGTTATGGAGGAGCTCTTGGCGGAATAAGTATTCCCAGCGAAGTTGTAAAGCCCTTTGACAACATAGGTTTTAAGGCAATGCTTTTAATAGCCTTTTTTGCCATATGCTTCTTTGTATTCCAGTTTACGAAGGCCGGAAGAAGGATGAAATTTGTGGGCGGAAATCCAATTTGTGCAGAGCTTACAGGAATAAAGGCAAGTAAATATACGATCCTGGCCTTTGTGATGGCGGGAATTGGAATCGGCCTCGGAGCATTTTTGACACTTTGCTATACCCCATCGGTTACTACTACAACAGCATCAAGTATAGGAATGAATATCTTTATTGCGATCGTTTTCGGAGGAATGCCAATCTCAGGAGGTGCAAGAAGTAAGATTTACGCGGCACTGATCGGTGGCTTCTCATATATTTTGCTGAATGACATTCTTGAGATAGTCATAGACAGCAGCGCAGCATACGGCATCACACAGGTGATCAGTGCAGTCTTTTTCCTGGCGGTGGTTTATGTAACCAGCATGAATTACAGGACAGCACTGTTACCAAGATAAAGGAGGAAAATATTATGAACAAAAAACTTACAAAAGTGATCGGACTTATCATGGCCGGGGCCATGACGGTGATGGCAGGATGTGGAAATTCGGCACCTGCTGCACAGGGCAATGCTGATAACGCAGCACCGGCACAGGAAGCTGAAACAACTACTCAGCCTTCCGGCAAAGCCAAGAAAATCGGAGTGCTTGTAGCAGATGTCAGCGGTGAGGAAGCCCTGGGATTTAGAAATTACTATGAGAAGTATATTCAGGAAAACTATGATGTTACCTTTGATTACACTGATGCGCTGGCAAGCGCTGAAGACGAGAAGGCCGCTATTGAAAAATTTGCATCAAAGGGATATGACGCAGTTATCTCTTTATCCAGCAGCGACAGAGCACAGCAGATTGAGACCTGCGAGCAGTATGGCCTTTACTATGCAATCGCTTCAGGAGTTCTTGATGACGAGCAGTATGAAAAATACAAAGGTTATGAGCACTTCGTTTGCCAGATCGGACCTTCAAATGCCACTGAATTTGAGGCAGGAAAAGCTATGGGCGAGTATTTTAAAAATCAGGGAGTAAAGAAGGTGGCTCTCTATGGCGCTTTCATTCCAAATCCTATGCACGTTTTCAGAGCAGCCGGTATTCTTACGGGACTTGGTTGTACCTACGGCGGAGCAAATGACATGGGAGCGATCGTGGGACAGATTTTCCAGGATCAGGGAATTGATCTTTCAAAGGTTTCCGGCGATGTTGAACTTGTTGCATACCTCCAGGGATATGGCGATACAACAACAGATGAGCTTGGTGCAGCTATTCAGAAGGCTCCCGAGGCATTCCTTTCAGTTGGAATGGCAACTACATTCTTTGCACAGACACTTTCACAGGAAAATATACCTTTTGCCGATATTGATTCCTTTACTGCCATGAACAGTCAGTCAATGGAGAGTGGAAGTCTTAAATATCTTGCAGGTAAGTATTCATCATCTATCGGACCTGTATTTGCGCTGGTTTCAAATGCGATTGACGGAAATCTTATCAGAAATGATGAGGGAAATGCTGTATCGCTCAATCAGGGCTATCTGGTAGCAACAGACAAGGCAACCTTCGATGAGTATTTTGTCAATGACAACGGTGATTCACCCATCTACAGCAAAGAGACACTTGATAGCATTATCGGAAGTCAGGTCACCTATCAGGATGTAAAGAGCCTTGTAGAGAGTAAGTAATACAGAGTAATAAGGAGATTAGCTATGAGTACCCCGAAGAGAATCGTAAACGCACTGGCCATGCCGGTTGTAACCCTTGTGGTTTTGCAGACTCTTTGCCTGTTAAATGGACAGAGTGTGATTTCAAATATGAAAAGCTTTGACAATTTCATAGTTTATACAGCTATTGTGATGATCACAACCATGGCTCTTTCCATAAATCTGAACAGCGGAAGATTTGATTTCTCCCTGGGATCAATGGCCTGTCTGTCATCTATCATAGGGGCAAAAATAACATATGGTATTCTCTCCGGGGGAAATGGCTCTGCACCGGTGATGCTTTGTATATCCCTTGTTGCAGGAGTGGTACTTGGACTGATATCGGGTCTTACATATTGCACATTAAGACTGCCTCCAATCATAGTCTCACTGGGAGTAACGCTAGTGTATGAGGGAATTATGTACACAATAACCGGTGGCAAATATGTTATGAGTGAAGTTCAAAATCCTTCAATGTCCGCTCTTACAGGAACCTGGGTCTATGCAGCATTGATAATAGCGGCAGTCCTTGCATTTATGATAATTACTTTTGATAAAACGGCCTTTGGATATGACTACAACGCACTTAAGTCGGGACAGAAGGTGGCTGTGGCTACAGGTATCAATGAGGTAAAAAACACTCTGATCTGTTATGGGATCAGTGGAGGCCTGATGGGTATAGTGGGAACACTTAATGCGGCCAGAAATACGACAATAAATGGAGGACAGCTCAATTTTGGCAGTATAGCCATCATGTTTACAGCATTTTTCCCTATGTTTATCGCAGGATATATCGGCAGATTCACAAACGAGAAGATTGGCTTTCTCCTGGCGGCTGTTTGCATGTCACTTTTAAATTCTACATTTGCTGTATTCTCAAACTCAGTGAATGCAACGATGCAGTCAATTATAAATGCAGTATTGCTGGTTGTTTTCCTTATTTACCTGAACAACAACGATTTGATAAAGAGATTATTGAAAGCATGAAAGACTTAAGATTATTGAAAAAAGCAACGGCTCTTTTCCCAAGGTTAAATGAAAAAGAGATTGCTGTAGCCGAAACAGTAAGTATTACAAGGGACAGCAAGGGAATAAAGAAAAAAAGTCTCCGGGATTTCAGGACTATGTCACTAAAAAAAGGTGATGAGGTCATCCTTGACTTTGGCGGACATCTGGTTGGATATCTTTCTCTAGATTTTAAGAACATAGGAGCTCATGCAGATGCTCCGGTGCTCTTAAGAGTACGCTTTGCCGAAAGAGAAGTAGAGCTGTTTGAAGATGCATCAGAATACAGTGGCTGGGTAAGCGCATCATGGATCCAGGAAGAGCTGGTAAAGGTGGATGTGGTCCCCGGAAGGCTGGACTTTGACAGACGATATTCATTCAGATTTGTAAGGATTGAGGTTATGGATATCAGTTCAAGATTTGACCTTCAGATTTCCGAAGCTTGGGCCAAGACCGTCACTTCTGCCAGAGATACGGATCTTTTACCCTATGAGGCGGCAGATCCCTTGGACAGAGAGATGGACAAGGTGGCTGTAAAAACTCTCAAAGATTGCATGCAGACAGTGTTTGAGGATGGGCCTAAAAGAGACAGAAGGCTGTGGATAGGAGATCTTAGGATACAGGCTCTGGCCAATTATGAAACCTACAGAATGAATGATATGGTCAAATCCTGCCTATACCTGTTCGGTGCGCTTACTCAGGAGAATGGAAGAGTCGGAGCCTGTGTATTTTTGGAGCCTGAGCCTGAAGTAGACGACACCTGTATGTTTGACTATTCTCTGTTTTTTGTGGTCATTCTCAGGGATTATTACAGAAAGACAGGTGACCAGGAGGCGCTGGAGGATCTGTGGCAGGTATGCCGCAGACAGATCAGTCTTGCCAGAGAGGGCCTTGACCAACACTATGTAGTAAAGGACCTTGACGTTCTTGGCTGGTGCTTTGTGGACTGGAATCTGGAGCTGAATAAACAGGCAAGTGCGCAGGGGATATTCCTGTACGCGCTGGAGGCAGCAATTGAGCTTGCCGAGCAGGTCGGAGATGTGCTCTCAGAGGAAGAGTATGCTGATCTTTACAACAAAGTAAAGGATGCAGCCAATACTTTTTTATATGATGAAAAAATGGGCATGTACGTAAGCGGGAAAGACAGACAGATCTCCTTTGCATCTCAGATATGGATGATACTTGGAAATGCCGTTGAAGGTAGTGCTGCACTCAGGCTTTTGGAAAGACTAAATGGCTGCGACGGTGCTGTTAAAATGGTTACTCCTTATATGTATCACAACTATATAGATGCACTTATTAAGCTTGGCAGGAAAGAAGACGCTCACAAACTTATGAGACAGTACTGGGGCGGAATGATCAAAAACGGTGCAGACACCTTTTGGGAGCTGTATAATCCCGAAAATCCGGACGAGTCACCTTACGGAGGAACCATTGTAAACAGTTATTGTCATGCCTGGAGCTGTGGCCCGGCGTATTTTCTCAGGAAATACTTTGCTTAATACTTTGGAAGAAGAGAGTTTGATATGACATTTAATAATTATGAAATCGATTATACCGGGAATCCGTTTTTTCTTGACGAGAGTGCCATAAATTGGGTACAAGAGACCTTTGAGGACATGAGCCTTGAGGAAAAATGCGGACAGGTTTTTTGCCCTATGGGATTTAGCAGTGAAGATGAAGTTCTTCGCGGAATCGTCAGTGGAATTGGTGTTGGCGGGATGATGTACAGAAGTGGGAGAGCAAAAGAGATTCAGGATACTCACAGAAAAATACAGTCAATGGCCAAAATTCCGCTTTTATTAGCTGCTAATACGGAGAGTGGTGGAGATGGACTGGCGGTAGAGGGGACATCTTTTGGCAAGCCCATGGCAGTTGCAGCAACTGCGGATCCTGAAAACGGCTACAGGATGGGGTATGTTGCATGCAGGGAAGGGGCAGCACTGGGACTAAACTGGTCTTTTGCTCCTATCGTGGATATCAACAGAGACTTTCATAATCCGATAACAAACGTCAGGACCTTTGGCGATGACCCGGAGAAGATAGTTTCCTTCGCTTCACGCTATATGGATGGTGCAGATGAAAATAATGTTGCCGTGTCAATAAAACATTTCCCCGGAGATGGAATAGATGAAAGAGATCAGCATATCCTTACCAGTGTCAATTCTCTGTCTGTAAAAGAGTGGGATGACAGCTTTGGATATATCTATAAAAGTCTTATAGACAAGGGAGCAAAGACTGTAATGGCGGGCCATATTGCCCAGCCGGCTTATGTAAAAGAGATTAACAATAATGCTGACAGAAGAAGCATGTTGATGCCGGCATCTCTTTCTAAGGAACTTCTTGGAGGTCTTCTCAGAAAACGTCTTGGCTTTAATGGTCTTATAATCACAGATGCCACTCCCATGGTAGGATTTACCAGTGCAATGCCCAGAAATATTGCCATACCGACTGCCATAGAAAACGGTTGCGACATGATTTTGTTCAACAAGAGCCTTGAAGAAGATTACGGTTTCATGCTTGAGGGTATTGGCAGTGGTTTGTTGTCCGTAAAAAGACTTGATGAGGCAGTGCTGAGAATCCTTGCAACAAAGGCATCCCTGGGGCTTCATGAGAAACAAAAAAACGGAAGTCTTGTCCCTATGGAAGAAGAGTTATCAGTTGTTGGCTGCAGCAAACACAGAATGTGGGCAAAAGAGGTGGCTGATAAGGCTGTCACTCTTGTGAGGGACGAGAAAGCTCTTTTGCCGTTAAGTCCGAAGAAATACCGGAGGATATACCTAAATGTGATCGACAAGGAAATGGACCCGGAGAGCGCATTTGTAAAGATGTGGAAGGATAAGCTGGAAGCAGAAGGGTTTGAAGTTACGGTAAGGGACAGACGTGTTAAAATTGTCCCGGCTGATTTTATGGATCCGGCATCACTGCCTGATGAGAAGAAGGCTCTTTTACATGAGATGTACAGAAGTGTTGCTGAGATGAAGGAATCCTTTGATCTGTATCTATATGTCTGCAATATGGAAAATGCTTCAAATAACACTACTTTGCGGCTCAACTGGAACGTAGTGTTTGGGCTTGGAGATGATGCCCCCTGGCATGCAAAAGAGATACCGATGATAATGGTCTCCACTGCATACCCCTATCATCTTTTTGATGCACCCATGATCGGAACCTATATCAATGCTTACAGCGGTAATGAAGACTTCTGCAATGCTGTGATTGAAAAACTCATGGGAAGATCGAAGTTTGAGGGTGTAAGCCCCATAGATCCCTTCTGCGGAAAGGATTACATATAAAGAGAGGGAGAAACAGGATGGGCAAGATGAATATAAAAGGGATAATCTTTGACCTGGATGGAGTCATCTGCAGCACCGATGAGTATCACTATCAGGCGTGGAAATCCATCGCGGACGATGAGGGGATATATTTTGACAGAAAGATAAATGAAAGACTCCGTGGAGTCTCAAGGGCAGAAAGCCTTGAGATCATACTTGAGAGGGCAGCAGCTGTATACAGGCCGGAGGAAAAGGCTGCTCTCATGGAAAAAAAGAACAATATCTACAGAGAACTTCTGAAGAATATGGGCCCCGGGGATGTCACTGAGGAGGTAAGAAGCACCTTAAGGGAGCTTAAGGAAAGAGGATATGGTCTTGCCATTGGCTCTTCCTCAAAGAATACCCGGTTCATCCTGGAGAGGACAGCCCTTACTGATGCTTTTGACGGTATCAGCGACGGCAACATGATCTCCAGGTCCAAGCCTGACCCTGAGGTGTTCATCAAGGCTGCGGGAATTCTTGGGCTTAAAAACGAGGAGTGCCTTGTGATAGAAGATGCAATCTCGGGTATAAACGCGGCAAATGCAGCGGGGTTTCACAGTGTCGGAATAGGCCCTGCCGCGGAGTGTGACGAAGCAGAGTTTAAAATAAGTTTTTTTTCCGAAATACTGGATATTTAGTTTCAAAAAAATGCTGGAAAGACAGGTAATACAAGGTGAAATAAATAATTCATTTCAATGCAGAGTTTTTTAATAATAATTTCAGAGATATTTACTTATGAGAATTTGCGAAATTTAGTATAATAGTTGTGGCAATCTAGTTAACATAAACCATTTATCTCAGGAGGTAATTATCAATGAATAAAAAATCTGCTTTTGAAGTATACCTGTCTGCGGTTTTTAAATGGGGTATTACTGCACTGGTATCGGCCTGTATGGTTGCTACAGCAATGTTCATAGTAGAAAAGATAATTGGCTTTTATCAGGTTATCCCTTGGATCGCAGTAATAATTTTCGGTATCATGGATGTGTGTTTCTTTATTACAGGAATGCTGATTCTTAAGTCTTCATTTGATGAAGATGGATATTTAAAAGATGGAAAACTTCAAATAGGAAAGATTTTCTGCTCAGTTGTTCTTATCCTTCAGTGGAACTACATTATTTACATGGTTCCGACCAGAACATTCTGGGGATTTTTATGTTTCTTCCTGATACTTATCGGATTCTTTATGGATATTAAGCTACTGTCCATTACCGGCAGTATTTGTATTGTTTCTATGTTTATTGCATGGTTTGTCAGAGGCACAGCTCTTTTGCCAGTAAAAGACGAACTCTTTATTACAGATGTAATCATGTGTGTTGTAGGCCTTGTGCTTTCGTTGGCCGGCCTTGTAATGTTCTTATTCTTTGTTTCACACTTTTTGATTACTGCCAAAAAGGATGAGCTTGAAGAGAACAACAGGCGTGTTACAGGTGTTATGGATGCTGTTCGTTCAATATCTTCCAAGATGGTAACTGCAGGAACAACTCTTTTGGATATCTCATCAAGTGAGAGCGCTTCAGCAGAAGAGCTATCAGCAACAAGTGATGAGCTTGTTAAAAACAGTAATATTCTTGGTAATAAAGCAGATGAGAGTATGGCAAACTTGTCAGAGCTTAATGATTGCGCAAGCATTGTAGAAGAAAATGTTGAGACTGTTGAGAAGACATCTGACAACCTTCTTAAGAAGTCAAAAGAAAATGAGAAATCATTAAATGATCTTCAGGGAATAAATTCTGAAGTTTCTGATTCTATGGCAGTTACAACAGATATTGCAGACAGACTTCTAAAGGCAGTAGAAGAAATTGGAACAACGCTTGAACTTATTCAGGGAATTTCGTCATCAACAAGCCTTCTTGCTCTTAATGCTTCAATTGAGGCCGCAAGAGCGGGTGATGCCGGAAAGGGATTTGCTGTTGTAGCAACTGAAGTTGGTAAGCTTGCAGAAAACACGCAGAGCTCACTTAAGGACGTTGGTGCAATAATTGAAAGAGTTCAGAAGAACGTAGAAGAGATTACAGGACAGGTTGAGATAAATGCCAATAAGCTTGCTGAACAGAATGAACAGTTTAAGACAGTATTTGGCGACATAAGTGAAATGACTACAATGCTGAATGATTCGGTTAATGCAATTGAAGAGATGAATGAGGCACATAAACGCCAGTCAGAAATCATCAAAAAAACTGTTGAGATTAACCAGAATATCGCAGAGAGTATCAGAAGTGAGAACGAGCAGTTTGTGGCTATCAGTACCATGGCTGGAAATAATGCTACAAATACTGAGCATGTTGCACAGCAGGCTAGTGCAATCAATGACATGGTTGATGAGATTAATCGTCTTCTAAATAATTAAAAAGATGTGAGTGTCAAAAGACTGTGCCTTCTAAAAAAGAGGGCACAGTCTTTTTTTATTTAATACGAGGAAATTGCGCCTTGTCGGCGGAAATGCTTTTGATAGCGTGGTGTCGTATCTTGCTTTTGTGGAAATCTTTTTGACTATCATATGGTTGGTTTGGCTTCATATGCACTTTTTATCAATCCTAAAGATGAACATCTAAAAGAGTATCTTGAGATTTTTAAAAAGGAACTTACTAAAGATAGTAGAATGGTAAGCGAATAATACAATGATACTAAATAGCTCCTGTATATACAGGGGCTTATTATATGAGATAATGATTGTCAACAATCTAATTGCAATAAATTCATAAATGTGTTATATTACCTAAAACATAAATGACCCGGGAGGTGAACCATGGCAACACTAGTAACTTACTTCAGTGCCGAAGGCACGACAGCAGCGGTAGCAAAGGAATTCGCGGCTAAGATTGGCGCTGATCTTTTTGAGATAGTTCCAGAGCAGCCTTATACAGCTGCAGATATCAAGTGGACCAATCCACTTGCAAGATGTAACAAAGAGCAGATTGGCAAGAAGGATGTTCCTGTAAGCGGAACGATTGAGAACTTTGACAATTACGATACTGTTTATATTGGCTTTCCTATCTGGTACGGACAGGCTCCAAGAGTAGTATATACATTCTGTAAAGGCTATGATTGGACCGGCAAGACTATACACGCATTTGCCACATCTGGTGGAAGCGGAATAGGTAAGACAGCTGAGAAGCTTGGAGAATATGTTCCTGGGGCTGCATCAGTAGATGTTAAGCTCGTACATTCAGCTTCAGAGATCTGAAAATATAAGACTTGCTATTTTGACATTATATAAGGGTAGACCTGCAGGCAATGTGACTGATATCAGTGCACTTGCTTCTGCAGAGATACTCTTATTTTTATACTTAGGAATCAGTATATGGAAGCAGGAGTTTGGTGAAATATATGAAAAAACTAGATTAGATTTTATGACTACCTATAACACTATTATAGGTATTGCCTGAATACTTTCCAGATATTAAATCGTTTTCGCCTACAAATCTTAAATATATGAGATATTTTTATGAGATGTATCCAGAAATATTAAATCGTCCTCAACTTGGGGACGATTCTGAAAATGAATTAAATCGTCCCCAGACTGGGGACGATTTGGAAAATGCAATATTTTTTATTCCTTGGGGGCATAACAAAGTTATCATAGATAAGTGTAAAGGAGATTCCGCAAAGGCACTGTTCTATGTGAAGAAAACATTGAGAGAAAAGTATGATGAGAAAGAGCTTAAGGATGCGCTTATAAACAAGGCCGAGAAGTTCCTTATGGAACTTGGTACAGGCTTTGCATATATGGGTCGAGAAGTCAGGATTGAAGTAGGTGATACTGAGAAGTTTATTGATATGCTCTTTTACAACACCAAGCGACACTGCTATGTAGTTTTGGAAGTGAAAACGGGCAAGTTTGATTCTTCATATGCTGGACAGCTTGGCACATATGTTGTAGCAGTAAATCACCAGATTAAGTCAGAAGAAGATAATCCAACTGTTGGCTTGTTGATATGTAAAGATCTTGACAAAGTAGAGGCTCAATATGCGTTGGAATCAAGTAGCCAACCTATTGGTGTATCCAGTTACGAATTATCAAAGTTGATACCAGAAGAATTTAAAGGAAGTATGCCAACGATTGAAGAAATTGAAGCAGAGTTTGGAAATATTGATTGAGCTTAGGATTAGACAATGTAAGAAATAAGGCTCACGTTTAAATGAGACCAAATTTTTTGAAATAAAAAGCTTACGTAGAGCAGTTATCTCAAACGAGGTAGCTGCTTTTTTGCGCTCATTTTGAGCCTGAAACTATTTACTTTCAGATAAGAACCCATATTATTTATGACTCCGTCCCCTAGGTCCATTCCCTAGGTCCATTACTGCATGTTTTTACAAATCCGTCCTGACATGGTAATATATATTCGCTGTGTCAGGTCTATTTTTATGTCATAATAGATAAATGGTACCCGGCGTGGTACTCGGTACAATAAGCTGAGATAACAAATGGCTTAAATAAAGCATTTTTAGAAGGAGATACATAAAAAATGAAACTAGGAATCGTAGGTTTACCAAACGTAGGTAAGTCAACACTTTTTAATTCACTTACAAACGCAGGAGCGCTGGCAGCGAACTATCCTTTCGCTACAATCGACCCCAACGTGGGCGTTGTTGCAGTGCCGGACAAGAGACTGAAGCTCTTAGGAGACCTTTATAATTCAAAGAAGGTTACTCCCGCAACAATAGAATTCGTTGATATCGCAGGACTTGTTAAGGGCGCATCCAAGGGTGAGGGCCTCGGAAACCAGTTCCTGGCTAACATCCGTGAGACAGATGCTATCGTGCATGTTGTCAGATGCTTCGATGATCCTAACGTTGTTCACGTTGACGGATCCGTTGATCCTGCAAGAGATATAGAGACCATCAACCTGGAGCTTATTTTTGCTGATCTTGAGGTTCTTGAGAGAAGAATCGCCAAGGTTTCTAAGCTTGCCCGCATGGACAAGAATGCTGCAAAAGAGCTTGAGATCCTTGAGAGAATCAAGGCTACCCTTGAAGATAACAAGATGGCAAGAGAGCTTGAAGTAGAAGATCCTGAGGAGAAGGCCTTTGTTAACAGCCTTGACCTCCTTACCTGGAAGCCTGTTATCTATGCGGCTAACGTTATGGATGACGACCTTGCAGATGACGGCGCTTCCAATAAATATGTAGCAGCTGTAAGAGAGCTGGCTTCAAAGTCAGGCAGCGAGGTATTCGTTATCAGCGCTCAGATCGAGGCTGAGATCTCTGAGCTTGATGAGGAAGAGAAGGCAGAGTTCCTTGAGAGCCTTGGCCTTACAGAGTCAGGCCTTGATAAGCTCATCGCAGCCAGCTACAAGACTCTTGGACTTATGAGCTTCCTTACATCAGGAGAGGATGAGACAAGAGCATGGACCATCAAGATCGGAACCAAGGCACCTCAGGCAGCAGGCAAGATCCACACTGACTTTGAGAGAGGCTTCATCAAGGCTGAGGTTATCAATTATGAAGATCTTCTTCGCGAGGGCTCCATTGCGGCAGCAAAGGAGAAGGGCCTTGTGCGTATGGAAGGAAAAGAGTACGTGGTTCAGGACGGCGATGTTATCCTGTTCAGATTCAACGTTTGATGATTGGAGGAGCTTATGCCGGATATAATGGGGCAGATGGATATCGCTTTTCCCAATATAGGTATCTATCTGAAAAATGTTCCGAAGAGTTTTGAGGTTTTTGGTATTTCCATTGCCATGTACGGCGTGATAATCGGTCTTGGATTTTTCCTGGCCCTGCTTCTCATCTCCAAGATGGCGAAGGTGACAGGCCAGAATTCCGAAGATTACTGGGATGTGGCGATATATATCATTGTTTTTTCTATCATAGGAGCAAGACTTTATTACGTGTTCTTCTCCTGGGATTATTACAAGGATAATCCGATCAGTATCCTGTACCTTAGAAACGGCGGCCTGGCTATTTACGGCGGCGTTATGGCAGGATTTCTTACCTTATTTATTTACACCAGGATAAAAAAGAAGAGTTTCCTTCTTTTTGGTGACACCATAATGTACGGTCTGATCCTTGGTCAGATCCTCGGAAGATGGGGCAACTTCACCAACAGAGAGGCCTTCGGTGAGTACACCAACGGACTTCTGGCCATGAGACTTCCTGTGGAGGCCATCCGAAGCCATGAGATCACAGAGCTTATGAAGGCCAATATGATAGAAGGAACCAACTTCGTTCAGGTTAGTCCCACATTCCTTTATGAGAGTTTGTGGAACCTGTGTGTTCTTATATTAATGCTTATCTATTGCAAGCATAAAAAGTTCGACGGCGAGAACGTCCTTCTTTATCTGGGAGGATACGGTCTTGGAAGAGCATGGATCGAGGGGCTGAGAACTGATCAGCTCATCATGCACACTACAGGACTTCCTGTTTCACAGATGCTGGCCATCTGCCTGGTGGTATTTGCGGTTGTCACTGATGTGATCGTGAGACTTAGAATGCGGAAAACTAAGCCGGAAGAATAAAAGTTTTATAAAATACTGTAATTAAAAACTATATATAGTATTAAACAATTAAGCCTTGGCACATTTTGTGTCGGGCTTTTTTTATTCCCCAAATCCGCAAAAAAATCAGTAATAACCTACGAAAAAGAGGTTGTTATATAAAAAAAATTCCTTTATAATGAATCTAGGTGGTAAAAAGTGTCAAAAAGTGGTTAAAAGTGGTAGAAAAGTGGTAAATTAAGTGGGAACAGCATTTAAAGGCGAATACAGTCATTCCATAGACGCCAAGGGAAGACTCATAATTCCTGCCAAATTCCGCGAGATCCTTGGTGAACAGTTTGTGGTGACCAAGGGCTTTGACGGATGTCTTTTTGTGTTCGCTCAGGATGGCTGGGAGAAGTTTGAAGAGAAGCTTCAGGCCCTCCCCATGGATAAGCCGGAAGCCAGAATGCTGGGACGTTTCTTTATCGCCGGAGCCATTGACGCTGAGGTTGACAAGCAGGGAAGAATCCTGATTCCGGCCAATCTTCTGCAGCACGCAGGTATAGAGAAGGATGCGGTCATCGCCGGTGTCGGCAACAGAGCCGAGATCTGGAGCAAGGCTGAGTGGGAGAAGGCTAGTACCTTCGAGGATATCAACGGTATCGCAGCTAAGATGTCTGAGTACGGTCTGAGCATCTAAGATTAGGAGAGCAATGGAATTCAAACATTATTCGGTGCTTCTTAATGAGTGCCTGGACAATCTGAATATCAAGCCTTACGGAATTTACCTGGACGGAACCCTTGGTGGGGCGGGACATTCCTATCACATAGCTGAGAGGCTCACAGAGGGCGGACACCTCTATGGAACAGATCAGGACGAGGATGCCATCGCAGCAGCCACCGCAAGACTTGAACCCTTTAAGGACAGAGTCACCATTATCCGTGACAACTACGAGAACGCAGTGGTGAGACTCAAGAATCTCGGAGTCACCGGAGTTGACGGAATACTTTTAGACCTTGGAGTATCATCCTACCAGCTGGACAACGCTGAGAGAGGATTTACTTATAAAGAAGATGTACCTCTTGATATGAGAATGGACCAGAGACAGCCCCTTACAGCAAGGGATATCGTCAATGAATACTCAGAGACAGAGATTTTTCACATCATCAGAGACTACGGTGAGGACAAATTCGCCAAGAACATAGCCAAACACATCTGCATCGAGAGACAGAAGGCACCTATCGAGACAACATTTCAGCTCAATGACATAATCAAGGCTGCCATACCTGCCAAGATGAGAGAGAAGGGCGGACATCCATCCAAGAGAACCTATCAGGCCATCAGGATAGCCCTTAACAGAGAACTGGATGTACTTCAGAATTCCCTGGACGGCTTCGTGGATTTCCTTAATCCCGGCGGAAGGCTCTGTGTTATTACCTTCCATTCCCTGGAGGACAGGATTACCAAGAACAACTTCAGGAAAAATGAGAATCCCTGCACCTGCCCGCCTGACTTCCCGGTATGTGTGTGCGGCAAGAAATCCCAGGGCAAGGTCATCACCAGGAAGCCCATACTGCCCAGCGAAGAAGAGCTTGAGCAGAACAAGAGATCTCAGAGCGCCAAGCTCAGAGTTTTCGAAAAGATATCTGATAAATAATTTTTGATTTTACTGACATTGGAAAAGGAGGATGAACATGGCAAATACAGCTTATGTACGCGGAAATACCGTAAGAAAAGAATATGAGCCTTCCCGCAGACCAAGACACGTCCATGTTCAGGAGCCTCAAAGAATAAAGAAAAGACGCCATCATATGTCTCTTGGCACTCTTTTTTACATGACTCTGGCCGTGGTTCTTGTGGTTGTTGCCCTGGCATGGTATATCACTCTGCAGGCTCAGGTCAAGAACGCCAGCAAGAACATAGCTACTTTGGAGAGTCAGCTCAACACACTGAAGCAGGAGAATGATGAGGCCTACAACAGAGCCAACGGTAATATAGATCTGGATGAGGTCAAGAGGATTGCCATTCAGGAATACGGCATGACTTATGCCACAGAGGGCCAGATCATTACTTACTCAGATGGTGGCGGCAATGATTATGTAAGACAGGTTGCTCCAATTCCGGAAGTCGACGGTTAAGGTTGTCACGAAACAAAATTGGACTATAATATAATAGGTGCGATTTTTGGAAGGAAGTATTGTGTTATAAATGAAACAACGTAGAACTGCGAAAAAACAGAAGTTTACTATAGGAATGAAGAAAAAGCTGCTGGTACTATTCACATTGGTACTAGTGGCTTTCGTTGGATTAGGGGTCAGGCTCATCCTCATTACCAAGAATAACGGTGAGGAGTATGAGAGGCAGGTGCTGTCACAGCAGCAGTACGACTCCACGAGCCTTCCTTTCAGAAGAGGCGAGATTTTGGATGCCAACAATACAATTCTTGCTTACAGTGAGAAAGTTTACAATGTGGTTCTGGATGCCAAGCTCCTGCTTAGGGATGAAAAGTATCTGGATCCCACCATCAAGGCGCTGGTAACCCATTTTGGTCTGGATGCGGGGGATATCAGGCAGTACATCAGTGATCATCCCAGTTCCCAGTATTATGTTCTTGCCAAGAAGCTTCCTTACGATCAGATCAGTGCTTTTCAGGAGATGATAACTCCCGGATCTGATTCCTATGATGCCAATATTCAGGGCGTCTGGTTTGAATCCGGTTATATCAGAAAATATCCCAACGGTTCGCTTGCCTGCGACATCATTGGATTTACCTCCAGCGACAATTCAGGTATGTACGGCCTTGAGGAGTATTACAACGATACCCTCAGCGGAACCATGGGCCGTGAATACGGTTATCTCGATGAGGATTCCAACCTTGAGAGAACCACCATTCCCGCCACAGACGGAGATAACATCGTTACAACCATAGACGGTAACCTCCAGTCCATTGTGGAGAAGCATTTAAAAGAGTTCAATGATACCTACAAGAACAATGCCCGCTTCGGCAACGGAGCCAACAACGTGGGCTGCGTCATAATGGATGTTCATTCCGGCGAAGTGCTTGCCATGGCTAGTTATCCCAATTTTGACCTGAACAATCCCAGAGATGCCACATCCCTTATCGGAATGCCGGCGGTGGATGAGAAGGGTAACAAGATCAAGGGCGAATCGGTTATGGATTCCGGCGTCTATATCACGGAGGAGATGCTGGAGAGCTTTTCCGACGAGCAGCTTTATCAGAATTACAACGCTCTTTGGAAGAACTTCTGCATTGCGGATACCTACGAGCCCGGTTCGGTTGCCAAGCCTTTTACCGTGGCAACGGGACTGGAGAGCGGATCCATCACGGGAAACGAGGTTTACAACTGTACCGGTAAGCTTGAGGTGGGTGGCTGGCCCATTAAGTGTCATAACGTATACGGTGACGGATATGTTTCCGTTGAGAGAGGTATTGAGATCTCTTGTAACGTGGCAATGATGTACATCGCCCAGGCCATCGGAACCAACACTTTTACCAAGTTCCAGAAGGACTTTGGCTTTGGACTTAAGACCAATATCGACCTGGCCGGAGAGGCAAGAACAGAGGGCCTTACCTACAGTGCTTCCAATATGACCTCGGCGGATCTTGCCACCAACTCCTTTGGACAGGGCTTTAACGTTGATATGATCGAGATGATCACCAGCTTCTGCTCTTTGATCAACGGTGGCTACTACTATGAGCCCCATGTGGTTAAAAGGATTGTTTCAAGCAGCGGCTCCACCATTAAGACTATTGAACCAAGAGTGCTGAGACAGACAGTATCTGCCAGCACTTCCGAGAAAATAATCCAGTATTGTAACCAGGTTGTGGCAGGACCGGAGGGTACCGGTAAGACTGCAAGACCTGCAGGCTATATGATCGGCGGCAAGACCGGAACAGCCCAGACTCTTCCCCGTAAGAACGGCCAGTATGTTGTATCCTTCATGGGATATGCCCCTGCCAACGATCCTCAGATAGCTATCTATGTGGTTGTAGACAGACCTAACGTAACCTATCAGCCTGACGCCAAGTACGCCACCAGAATCGTAAGGGCAGTACTTACAGAGGCGCTTCCATATCTTAACTATCCTATGACAGAGACTCTTTCAGAGAAGGAGCAGCAGGAACTTCAGCAGCTCCGTGAGCAGATGGTTACAACCGCCACTGTGGAGGATGTCAACGGCGAGGAAGGACAGGAAGGCCAGGCCGAGGGAGAAGAAGCCACCGGTGAGAATGCTGAAGGCACCGAAGAGGCTGCAGCAGAAGAAGAGAAGACTAATGACGGACCTCGATCCTCCATCTGGGAGACCTTTGACAGGGATCCTTCAACGGGGTACTATGTGGATCCCAGCACAGGCGCTCTTATCATACCTGACAGCGGTATGGTAATAGGCGGAGATGATCTTCCTGATTTCGGTGAAGGCGTGCCGGAGAGCACGGATAACACAGGAACTACTGAGGGCAATGGCCCGTAATACATATTTTGTTTTATGAGAGGGAAAAGAAGTGAGTGATTATTTTTTAAGAACACTGGTACCGGTATTTGTATCATTTTTTGTAGCTGTATTGACAGGACCTATGATAATAAGTGCCCTGCACAAGCTTAAATTCGGACAGACCGTAAGGGAAGAGGGGCTTGAATCCCACAAAAAGAAGACGGGAACCCCCACCATGGGCGGAGTTATCTTTCTTTTGCCCTTCCTTATTATAGGAATCATCTATGCTGCCAGCCATAAAGAGGTAATTCCGGTGCTGATACTTACCTTTGGATTCGGAATCATCGGATTTATCGATGACTATATCAAGGTTGTTAAAAAGCACAATCTTGGCCTTAGAGCCTGGCAGAAGATAGTGGGACAGTTCGTGATAACCCTTATCTTTGCCCTTTATGTTGAGAAGTTTACAGACCTTTCACTGGCTATGAAGGTTCCTTTTACAGACATCAATCTTGATTTCGGTATCTGGAATATTCCAATCCTGTTCTTTATTGCTCTTGGAACCGCCAACGGAACCAATTTTACAGACGGTGTTGACGGCCTTTGTGCATCAGTTACCGCTGTTGTTGCCGGATTTTTTGCCATTGCAGCCATGCACTATCAGGCTACAGGAGCTGAGGTTATGTCCTGCGCTATGCTGGGTGGCCTCTTAGGCTATCTTGTTTACAACGTTTATCCCGGCAAGGTAATGATGGGAGATACAGGATCCCTTGCCATCGGCGGCTTTGTCACAGGTATCGCTTATGTAATGCATATGCCTATTTTTATCGTAATCGTAGGCTTCATCTATGCATTTGAGGTTATATCCGTAATCCTTCAGGTTTCATATTTCAAGCTTACCGGAGGAAAGAGAATCTTCAGAATGGCTCCTATTCATCACCATTTCGAGAAGGGTGGCTGGTCTGAGACCAAGGTTGTCAATGTATTTACAACAATTACAATTCTGCTTTGCCTTCTGGCTTACGCAGGACTTTGATGAATCATATTTTTATCAGAAACAGAGGAATGAGAAATGAAAGCAGAACTTAAGGGTAAAAAAGTACTTGTAATAGGCTCGGGACTTTCCGGCGTGGGCTCAGTAAGGCTCCTTAATCAGGTGGGAGCAAAGCCTGTGGTGCTGGAAGAGAACACCAAGGTTACCAAGGAAGATATAGTGAACAAGCTTCATGAAGAGGACAGAGACAAGACTGAGATCATCGTGGGAACTATCTCCGACGAGGATCTTCAGGACGTGGTACTGACAGTGCCTTCACCGGCTGTGCCCCTTGATTCACCTACCGTTATGAGGATCAAAGAAAAGAACATCCCCATCTGGAGCGAGATTGAGCTGGCCTACAGCTTTTCCAAGGGCAAGTTTGTGGCTATCACAGGAACCAACGGCAAGACCACAACCACAACTCTTGTGGGGGATATCATGAAGGCTCACTTCGGAAAGGTATATGTTGTTGGCAATATCGGTGTTTCTTTTGCCGAGAGCGCCCTTGAGATGACTGATGACACAGTGACAGTGGGAGAGATCAGTTCCTTCCAGCTGGAGGCTGTGGACAATTTCCATGCCAATGTTTCTGCAATCCTCAATGTGACACCGGATCATCTGAACCGCCATCATACCATGGAGTGTTATGCTCAGATGAAGGAGAATGTCACTCACAACGAGACAAAAGAGGACACCTGCGTCCTTAACTATGATAACGAATACACCAGGGATTTCGGCGAAAACAGATGCCCTGCCAAAGTAGTCTTTTTCTCAACAAAGGAAAAGCTCAATGACGGCTTCTACCTTGAGGGAGAAGACATCGTGATGGCCACCGCCGGCAATCCCATGAAGATAATGAACATCCACGACATGAATCTCGTGGGAATGTGCAACGTTGAGAACGTTATGGCAGCTATCGCCATGAGCCTTGCCATGGGTGTGCCTCTTTCCACAGTTCTGGAGGTTATAAGAGGCTTCAAGGCTGTTGAGCACAGAATTGAGTTCGTTGCCACCAAGGGCGGCGTTGACTACTACAACGATTCCAAGGGAACCAACCCTGATGCGGCTATCCAGGGCATCAAGGCCATGTCCAAGCCCACCATTCTCATCGGAGGCGGCTATGACAAGGGCAATGAATACGACGAGTGGATCGAGAACTTCGGAGACAAGGTCAAGCTCCTTGTTCTTATCGGCCAAACCAGAGAAAAAATCGCAGAGTGCGCTTCAAAGCACGGCTTTACGGATTATGTGTTCAAGGATACCTATGAGGAGGCGCTTCAGTTCTGCACAGAGTCAGCAGAGCCCGGTGATGCGGTACTTCTTTCACCTGCCTGCGCCAGCTGGGATATGTTCCCTAACTATGAGACCAGGGGAAAAAGATTTAAAGAGTATGTAAATAAACTTTCTGATTGAAATTGAAAAGGTTTGTAAGGGGTTAGTTTTGGATAGATTAAGAGCACTTAGAAGAGAAAGAGGAGAATCCTATATTGATTACAGCATGATATTCATCATTCTGTTTCTTTTGGCTTTTGGGCTTGTTATGCTGTATTCCACCAGTTCCTATGAGGCCAATCTGGACTTTGAGGATTCAGCCTATTATTTCAGGCATCAGCTTATACCCACCCTTATTGGGCTTGGAGGTATGCTGGTTCTGTCATATTTTCCCTACAGATTTTATAAGAATCTGTCGCTGATCATCTATTTTTCGGCGCTGGGAATCCTGTTGGCGCTTATTCCTTTCGGCAAGGTCATCAACGGTGCCAAGCGTTGGCTCATTATTGCGGGATTTTCCGTGCAGCCTGCAGAGATCTGCAAGATTGCGGTTATCATTTTTTCAGCGACTATCATATCCAAACTGCAAAAGAATCTTCTGACCCCCAAGGGCATGGCAGTAGCTCTGGTTCCGACCTTTCTTATGGCTGTTCTTGTGTACAAGATCACAGAGAATCTCAGTTCCGGTATTATCATCATCGGAATCGTGGGACTGATGCTGTTTATCTCAACTCCCAACTATAAGCCCTATATCATTCTGGCGTTGGGTGTTTTGGGCTTTGCGGCGGGACTTGTCTATTTCATTGCCAATTCTGCCAACTCAGAGATGGGCTTCAGATCAGAGAGAATCCTGGCCTGGCTTGATCCCACAGCTCATGCTTCAGGCAAGGGCTTCCAGACATTGCAGGCTCTCTATGCCATCGGCTCCGGCGGCGTATTCGGCAAGGGCCTTGGAGAGAGTATGCAGAAAATGGGCTTTATTCCCGAGGCTCAGAACGATATGATCTTCTCAATCATCTGTGAGGAACTGGGGCTTTTCGGAGCAATTGCGGTTATGCTCATGTTCCTTATCCTTATCTGGAGACTTATGGTTATTGCCAATAATGCTCCGGATATGTTCGGCGCTCTTTTGGTAATCGGCGTTATGGCCCATATTTCTATTCAGGTCATCCTGAATATCGCAGTTGTAACCAACACACTGCCCAACACGGGAATCACCCTTCCCTTTATCAGCTACGGCGGTTCTGCTGTTATCATGCAGCTGGCGGAGATGGGAATTGCTCTCAATGTCGCCAGAAATATAGGAAGAGCGGACTGAGATGGCAAAGAGACGTAGAAAAAAGAGATTTAATATAAAATATTTTTTTGAGGATGTGGCGGACTTTTTTCTCAGAAGAAAGAGTCTTGTCATCATCCTGTCGATACTGGTTGTACTGTTTCTGGCCGGCGTTATAGCCCTTAAGTATATCTCGGACAATTATACCGTCACCAATGTCTATGTCACCGGCAACAGCCATTACTCCAACGAGGAGATAATGGCAATGGTGATGGATGGACAGTTTGGCCACAACAGCGTATATCTGTCCCTTAAGTACAGAGACAAGAGTATTGAGGACGTTCCCTTTATCCAGAAAATGAGCGTGGAGATCCTTTCTCCCGATACCATCAGGATAAATGTATATGAAAAGGCCATTGCGGGGTACATTCAGTATCTGGGAAGGTACATGTACTTCGACAGGGACGGAATAGTGGTGGAGAGCTCACTGGAGTCTTCCGACGACGTTCCGCTGGTTTTGGGACTTTCCTTTGACCACGTTATCATCCATGAGAAGCTGCCCGTTGAAAATGAGAACATATTTGCTGAAATTCTGGACATTACCAAACTTTTATCAAAATATGATCTCCATGCGGAAAAGATATTTTTTGACAGCGAATATGATGTCTATCTCTACTTTGGAGGCGTCGAAGTCAGCCTGGGCACCAGGGATTATATTGATGAGAAAATTATACAACTTCAGTATATATTGCCCAGCCTCGAGGGGAAAAATGGAATACTTGAGA
The DNA here is from genome assembly GCF_000621605.1 of Butyrivibrio sp. MC2021. GTDB lineage: Bacteria > Bacillota > Clostridia > Lachnospirales > Lachnospiraceae > Butyrivibrio. The sequence goes on from NZ_JHXX01000002.1 coordinate 260,828, forward strand.
TGAAAGATTATGACGAAGACACCACAAATATCACTTTTGAAGAGAAAACTAGATAAATTGTCGGTCAAGAACTAAAAATTTCGTAAAAAAAAATGGGTTGATTATTAAAAAAAAAAATCGTATCATAGCTATTAGGAGTCTATGAGGTTTATGAAGGAGGAGTAGCTTTGCTGGAGATTAAGTCAAATGAGGCGGAATTCGCTTGTAAGATCATCGTCGTTGGGGTAGGCGGCGCAGGCAATAACGCTGTTAATAGAATGGTTGATGAGAACATTACCGGTGTAGAATTTATCGGTATCAATACAGATAAGCAGGCACTTCAGCTCTGCAAGGCACCCAAGCTTTTGCAGATCGGTGAGAAGCTTACCAAGGGACTTGGCGCTGGAGCTAAGCCTGAGGTTGGTCAGAAGGCTGCTGAGGAGAGCGCAGAGGAGATTTCTGCTGCAATCAAGGGTGCGGACATGGTATTCGTTACCTGCGGTATGGGTGGCGGAACAGGTACCGGTGCAGCTCCTGTCGTAGCTAAACTTGCCAAGGATATGGGTATTCTTACAGTCGGTGTTGTAACCAAGCCTTTCAATTTTGAGGCTCGTGTTCGTATGCAGAACGCTTTGATGGGTATCCAGAATATTAAGAATAATGTTGATACACTTATCGTTATCCCTAATGATAAGCTTCTTCAGATAGTTGACAGACGTACAACAATGCCTGATGCCCTTAAGAAGGCTGATGAGGTTCTTCAGCAGGCAGTTCAGGGAATCACTGATCTTATCAATGTTCCCGCTATTATCAATCTGGACTTCGCAGATGTTCAGACTGTTATGAAGGACAAGGGTATCGCTCATATCGGTATCGGTAGCGGAAAGGGCGATGACAAGGCACAGGAAGCTGTTAAGATGGCTGTAGAGAGCCCGCTTCTTGAGACCAAGATCAATGGCGCAACCCACGTACTGATCAACATTTCAGGAGATATCTCCCTGACAGATGCTCAGGAGGCTTCTGATTACGTAAGAGAACTTGCCGGAGATGATGTTAACGTTATCTTTGGTTCCACATATGATGAGAACAAGACTGATACATGTACTATCACTGTTATCGCAACAGGTATCGAGGACAAGGCCAATGCAGCTCCACAGCCTGCAGTAGCTAAGCCTGCACCTCAGCCCGTAGTACAGCCTGTAGTAGCACCTACAATGCAGTTCAATCAGCAGGTTGTTACACCTATTACACCTGTACAGCCTTCAGTTTCTCCTATCGGAGCAACAGCAGAGCAGGTAGCTAGACCTGCAGCAGGAATGACAATCAACAGACCTTCTGAGATCAGAAGCACTGTAGAACCCAAGTCACTTAAGATTCCTGATTTCCTTCAGAGGAAGTAATTAAGCGGATTTCGAGCCCTTCACCTTTGGTGAGGGGCTTTTCTTCTGCCTTTTTTGAGCCTGTTCGATATTTTGTGTAGAAAAGCCCGACAAAACATGATACAATAATTTGTGGAACAAACCTGTTTTCGTACTATATAAAGTGTATATATTTTATGAGGATATGGAGGGAATAGTATGAAGTGCCCATTTTGTGGTAAAGATGACACAAGAGTTATCGATTCAAGACCTGCAGATGAAAATACATCAATCAGAAGAAGACGAGTTTGCGATTCTTGTGGAAAGAGATTCACTACCTACGAGAAGGTTGAGACTATTCCTCTTATTGTTATAAAGAAGGGCGATGTCCGCGAACCCTACGACAGAGCCAAGATTGAGGCCGGTGTCTTCAGAGCATGCCACAAGCGCCCTGTCAGCGCCGAGCAGATCACCAAACTGGTGGATTCCGTTGAGACGGAAGTATTCAATATGGAGCAGAAGGAGATTCCAAGCCGTGCCATCGGTGAGATAGTTATGGACAAGATGAAGAATCTGGATCCTGTAGCCTATGTCCGTTTTGCTTCTGTTTATCGGGAATTCAAGGATGTCAACACCTTCATGGACGAGCTCAAGTCCGTGCTTCGTAAGGAGGCTGACGGTACTATAACCGATTCAACTGATAAGAATACTCCTTTACTTAAAAAGGAAAACTAAATTGACGAAATAATGCCGCAGCTTTGGGTTATTCAAAAAATGCCCGAAATGCGGCATTTTTTTCGCCTTGACAATTCTTTGACAAAGCCGTATATTGAACCATGTAAATGGTCTTGCCAAAGGCCATGAATAGAAAGAGGAGGAAGATTTGAACATGATCAAAAGAAGTTTTGGCAGAAAGGTTGGCTGCTCACTTCTGACGGTTGTGCTCACAACACTGACTATTGCATTGAGCGGCTGCTCAAGCGACAAGGCAGGAGATTCCGCTAAGGTAGAGGAGAACACTACTGATACAGTAGTTACAGATGCACCTGCAAGCACAGATGCACCTGCAAGCACTGATACCGCGGAGGATCTTTCTAAGCTTATCGTAGGAATACCTCAGGACATTGACGGTCTTGACCCTCACACATCAACAGGGGCAGGAACTAGAGAGGTACAATTTAATATTTTCGAAGGACTTGTTAAGCCCGACGAGAACGGTAATCTTAACCCTGCTGTAGCCAGCGAGTACACAATTTCAGATGACAGCACAGTTTACACATTCACACTGAGAGATGGAGTCAAGTTCCACGACGGAAGCGATGTTACAGTAGAGGATATCAAATATTCTTTAGACCGAGTTAAGGGTGAGGACGGCGAAGAGCCCCTTGTTAAGACCTTTGCTAAGGTTGACAGTGTTAACATTGTTGATGACAAGCACGTGGAGGTTGTACTCAAGGAAGCTGATTCTGACTTTATAACTCAGCTCACAGTTGCCATTTTACCTGCATCCAACGCAGATCCGGCAACCAATCCTATAGGAACAGGACCATACAAGTATGTTTCCAGCTCACCTCAGGAGAACATCATCGTAACAAGATTTGATGATTATTGGGGAGAGAAGGCGTATATCAAGGACGTTGTTTACAAGATCGAGTCCAATGCAGATGCCATTGTTATGGATCTCGAGGCAGGTTCCATCGATATGTTCTGCCGTATCACAACAACTCAGGCAGCACAGCTTTCAGACAAGTTCCAGGTATATGAGGGAACAACCAATGCGGTACAGGCTATGTACCTCAACAATGCTGTTAAGCCTTTTGACGATGTAAGAGTACGCCAGGCTCTCTGCTATGCAATTGACCCTGCTGAGATCATGGGCTTTGTATCAGACGGTCTTGGAAAAGAAGTAGGAAGCGCTATGTTCCCCGGCTTTACCAAGTACTTTATGCCTGAGCTCAACGATACCTACAATCAGGATATCGACAAGGCTAAGGAGCTTCTTGCAGAGGCAGGATATCCCGATGGTTTCGAGTTCACCATCACAGTTCCTTCCAACTACACTCAGCATGTAGATACTGCACAGGTTATTTCAGAGGAGCTCAAGGCTGTAGGCGTTACAGCCAACATCCAGGAGATCGAGTGGAACTCATGGGTAAGCGATGTTTACACCGGAAGACAGTTCGAGGCAACTGTAGTCAGCGTTGATGCATCAACACTTTCAGCAACAGCTATGCTTTCAAGATATGTATCCGATGCAAGCAAGAACTTTGTTAATTTCAACAGCCCTGAATTCGACGCTGCTTATGCCAAGGCTGAGTCTTCAACAGATGATGCTGAGAAGACTGCTGCTTACAAGGAGTGCCTCACAATCCTTTCAGAAGAGGCTGCCAGCGTTTATATCGAGGACCTTCCTCAGCTTGTTGCACTTAACAAGAAATTTACAGGATATACCTATTATCCTCTTTATGTACAGGACATCGCCAAGATCAGACCTGCACAGTAAAAATTTAGCAATACTATAAATTCTAATAGCGGGGAATACGCGTATGAGATATATCATTAAAAAGTTTTTTATGATGATTTTAACCCTAATTGTGGTGTCCATATGCGTATTCCTCGCTTTTAATGTTATACCGGGAGATCCGGTGGTAAGACTTCTGGGTCTGGAGGCTACCCCTGAGCTGGTGGAACAGACAAGACAGCGCATGGGACTTAACGACCCTCTTATTGTCAGATATGGCAGATGGTTCTTTGCCTTTTTACAGGGGGATTTCGGTACCTCCTACAGTTATAGCGTCCCTGTGGCAGGGATGATCGCCAACAAGATTCCCATCACACTTACTCTGGGACTTATGGCATTTTTCTTTACAGTAGTTGTTTCTATACCCCTGGGAATCACAACAGCCAAGCATGAAAACGGTGTTCTTGACAGGATCATCACCGTATTTAATCAGATCATTATGGCCTGCCCGCCATTTTTCTCAGGTATCCTTATAACCTTTGTGTTTGGAATGATCCTGAGGGTATTTACACCGGGAGGCTTTGTTTCATATAAAGACGACTTGGGCGGTTTTGTCCGCTATCTTATTTTCCCTGCCGTGGCCATTTCTTTACCCAAGACAGCCATGACGGTGAAACTCCTTAGGGGAAGCCTTATTGATGAGGCTGCTAAGGACTATACCAGAACAGCCTACAGCAGAGGCAACAACACCAACGGCGTTCTTTACAGACACGTTCTTAAAAATGCCATGATCCCGGTCATTACCTTCCTGGGAATGGCCCTTGCAGATATGGTTGCGGGAAGCCTTGTAATAGAGCAGGTTTTCAGTATTCCCGGAATCAGCAGGATACTTCTTACAAGTATCAGTAACAGAGATTATCCCGTGGTGGAAGCCATTATCATGGGCATAGCCACGATTGTAATAGTAATTAACCTTTTTGTTGATATCATTTACAGAATTATTGATCCCAGAATTGAGGCGCAGGACTGATGAAGGATATTTCATTTAAAAAGATAATAAAGGATCCGTATCTTGTGTGCGGACTTGTGATCACAGGAATCATCCTTCTTATGATCATTGTGGGATGTTTCTGGATGCCCTATGAACCCACCAAGATGAATGCTGCGGAGAAGCTCCAGGGCATCTCCTGGAAGCATATTATGGGAACCGACAACATGGGAAGGGATGTCTTCAGTCGCGTTATGTACGGAAGCAGAGTGACTCTTCTCATTGCCATAGGCACCGTTATCATCGGCTGCGGCGTGGGAACCGTTATCGGCGCCGTTACAGGCTATTACGGCGGCATGTTTGATGAGATCACCATGAGGATCATCGATGCGCTTTTTGCCTTTCCCAGTATTCTTCTGGCTTTGGTTATCGTCAGCGTATTCGGTGTGGGCTGGGGTCAGCTCATCATTTCCCTGGGAATTGCCTTTGTGCCCAGCTTTTCCAGAATTGTAAGAGCTGAGGTCCTTCGCTGCAAGAACATGGATTATATCGCCCATGCAAGGCTCCAGGGCGTTTCAAACCTTAGAATGATATTTGTCCATATCCTTCCAAATATGAAGGGGGTTATGGCTTCTTCAATACTTATCGGCTTTAACAACGCAGTTCTGGCTGAGGCGGGACTTAGCTATCTGGGTGTGGGCTCACAGCCCCCTCACGCAAGCCTTGGAAAGATGCTTTCCGACGCCCAGCAGTACATGTTCACAACTCCAAGCTATGTGCTCTGTCCCGGTACGGTGATAGTTCTTATGGTTCTTGGATTCGCATTTTTAGGGGAGGGAATCAGAAGATGGAAATAATCCTTGATGTAACCGATCTTCATATTGAATTCCATGATCACGCCCTTCCTGAGACCGCTGTTGAGGACTTTGACCTGATGCTGGGAAAGGGTGAGATAGTCGGTATCGTAGGAGAGTCCGGCTCCGGCAAAAGCATGAGTGCCCTGGCTATAGCAGGTCTTTTATCTAGACATCAGATAAAAAAGACGGGACGTATCATGTTCGACGGCAACGACCTTCTGACCTGCGACAGAAAGACCCTGAGGGGCTATCAGGGAGATGAGATCTCCATTATTTTCCAGGAGCCCATGACCAGCCTTAATCCGGTTAAAAGAATAGGCTGGCAGGTAGAGGAGCCCCTTCTTATCCATCATCCTGAGATAGATAAAAAGGAGCGAAAAAAGAGGGCCATAGAGATGCTAAAGAGCGTCGGCCTTGAAAATGCCGAGGATGTCTATTACATGTATCCCCATGAGCTTTCCGGCGGTATGAGACAGAGAGTCATGATCGCCTCCGCTATGATAGGAAATCCTCAGATACTGATCGCGGACGAGCCCACCACAGCCCTTGACGTTACAGTTCAGGCCCAGATCGTGGAGCTTCTTAAGAAGCTTAATAAGGAAATGGGAACCTCCATCATATTTATTTCCCATGACCTCAGCCTTGTGAGCCAGCTCTGTGAGAGGGTTATAGTAATGCAGAAGGGCAGGATCGTTGAGACCGGCAAGACCTCCCAGGTTTTCTCAAGACCCATGGATACCTACACCAAGAAGCTCATCGCAGCAATCCCCAAGATTGACCTTGGAAACTGATAACAGAGAAGATGGATGAACTAAAAATGGCAGATGAAGTAATTAGAATTTCCAATCTTAATGTTTTTTATAAGAACAGGAAAAGAAAGCTTTTTTCCAAAGCGGATAAAAAAATACAGGCTCTCCATGATGTCAGCGTCACCATGGAAGAGGGAGAAGTGCTGGCCATAGCGGGAGAGTCCGGCTGCGGCAAGTCGACCCTGGCAAGGGCCATTGTGGGCATCAACAAGGATTACACCGGGGAGATCTGGCAAAAGTACGACAGACCCCAGATGGTTTTCCAGGATCCCTACAATTCCCTGAATCCTGCCAAGAAGATCGGCTGGCTTTTGGAGGAGCCCCTTCGGGTTGACAAAGAGAGGCAGTGGACCAAGGAAGAGAGAAGGGCCAGGATCGAAGAGATCATGAAGGACATAGAACTTCCCCTTAGCATGCTGGAGAGATATCCATCACAGCTGTCGGGAGGCCAGAGACAGAGGGTGTGCATAGGAATAGCCCTTATGCGCAGCCCCAAAGTCCTTATAGCCGACGAGCCTGTTTCAGCCCTGGATGTAACCATTCAGGCCCAGATCATGGAGCTTATGACCAACCTCCACAAGAAGCTGGGAATATCCATTATCTTCATATCCCACGACCTTCGCGTTGTATATCAGATGAGCGATCATGTGCTTATCATGAAGAACGGCAGAGTGGTGGAATATGGCAAGACAAGAGATGTGTACAGAAATCCTCAGGCGGATTACACCAAAGCGCTTCTGAAAGCTGCCGGAATCACCTGAATAATTGAAAAAATCATTAAAAAAATCTTAAATTCCGTTTAGCTAAAATGGGATTTAAGATTTTTTTTGTATAATTATATTAAGAATATCGTGGGGATTTCCGATATATATTCGGAAAGGAGGTTGTGCTTATGGCATTGAACAGATTAAACAGCTTTAACGCAGGCTATAATGCTTATAACATACCACCTGCTGCGGATAATCTTAAGGTTAATAACAATCCGGCAGTTACTCCTGAACTCAAAGAAAATACGGATCAGAATCCTCCCAAGGAAGAGCCTAAAAAGGAGATGGACTTAACCGTCTCTGAGGTTCCTGTCAGAGAGAATGCTTCTATAGAGAATGTAGCTATTTCATTTGGTGTATATGATGCCAATGCCATCGACCTCTTCGGAGAGAAGGGCCTTGCATCTGAAGATATGAGACATGCAATTTCAGGCATGCAGAAGGACCACCTGCTTCATGAGTATCAGTACTTCGTTGGAGGCAAGGATCTGGCAGGCAAGGAGCGCAACATTATCGCAGGAACAGAGGATGGTATCGTAATCAGACTGTAAAAGAAATCTTTAAGGAGTCCCCATAAGGGGACTCTTTTTTATGTGCAGTACAGGCGGACGGTTGCAGATGCAGGTAATTCAAGGTACAATTTGCTTTAGGACTAAATAAATGATATTCAGGAGTTTCTTATGCAGAATTATACTGATGGATATACAAGAACCTGCGGACTTATCGGAAATCCGGTGAAGCACACCCTTTCACCCCTTATTCATAATGCCCTGGCAGAGATGACAGGTGTGAATCTGGTGTATGTGCCCTTTGAGGTGGAGCATGCAGCTGTGCAGGATGCGGTCAAGGGAGCCAAGGCCCTGGATATCCTTGGGCTTAACGTCACTATTCCCCACAAGAGCGCAGTGATCCCATTTTTGGATGATATAGATCCTCTTGCAAAAGGGATTGGCGCGGTGAATACACTGGTGAGAACCCCGGAGGGCGGCTTCAAGGGATATAACACCGATATGACGGGACTTTACAGAGCCATCCGCGAAGAGGGCGTTGACCTCTCCGGAGAAGCGGTGGTCATTCTGGGAGCCGGAGGTGTTGCCAGACCTGCGGCATTCATAAGTGCCGGCAAGGGAGCCAGAAAGGTTTATATTCTGAACAGAACCTTTGAAAAGGCCGAGGTTGTGGCGGAAGAAGTAAACAAGGCTGTGTATGAGCTTGGAAGAGAAGACAAGTGCACAGAGGACGGCCTCAGCGCTGCCGGAGAAGCAACGGATTACGAAAAGATCATTGTTCCCATGAAGCTTGAGGACTATAAGAAGCTTTACGAACTTGAGGACAGATTCATCGTGCTTCAGTGCACATCGGTAGGTCTTTTCCCTGATGTGAACAGCACTGTTATAGAGGATGAGGAGTTCTATACTCATATAATAGCTGCCATGGACATGATCTACAGACCTCTTGAGACCAAGTTCCTTAAGATGGCCAAGGCTGCTGGAGCCAAGATTGTTTCCGGCCTTAAGATGCTTCTTTACCAGGGCGTTGACGCTTTCGAGCTCTGGAACAGCGACCTGGATGTGAAGATCAGCAAGGAGCAGGCGGATGAAGTATACAAGAGCCTTGTGATGGAGGTCACAGGGGCTGCCAATATTATTCTGGAGGGCTTCATGGGCTGCGGCAAGACCACGGTTTCTGAGATCCTGGCGGATAAGCTTGATATCGAGCTCATTGATACGGATGAAGTTATTGTTGATACAGAGAAACGCAGCATCAATGACATCTTTGCCCGGGAAGGGGAGCAGTACTTCAGGGATCTGGAGACTGAGCTTCTTAGGACCATTGTGGAGGACCACTGGAGAGAGACGGTTATTTCCCTTGGAGGAGGACTTCCTATGAGAGAGGAGAACCGGGAGCTCCTGAGGAGAGCAGGCAAGGTGGTATACCTGCGGACCAGCCCTGAGACCGTTTTCGACAGGATCAAGGATGACACCACGAGACCTCTTTTGCAGACCGAGGATCCTCTTGCCCGGATAAAAGAGCTCCAGGATCAGAGAAGAGAGAAATACGAGCAGGCTGCGGACATCATAATAGATACGGATGCCCTGACACCGGAGGAAATCGCCGACGAGATAATAGAGCAGCTGGGACTGTAATTAATCATTGATTGAAATAATGATTTTTGTTAAAATCGTGTAGTCTATTGTAAATTTTGAATTCGAAAGAAGGTAAAATTTTGGAAAAAGTACTTGAACTAATATCAAAAGAAGTAGGAGATGCCTTTGAGGCAGCGGGATATGACAGGGAGCTTGGTAAGGTAACAATCTCCAACAGACCTGATCTGTGTGAATATCAGTGTAACGGCGCCATGGCCGGAGCCAAGAAATACGGCAAGGCTCCTTTTATCATTGCTGACGAAGTAGCTGAGAAGCTGGCCGGCAACGAGATGTTTGAGAAGGTTGAGTCAGTTAAGCCCGGCTTTCTTAATATCGTTGTAAGCGGAGATTTCGCAAGAAGCTACATTGTAAGAATGCTTCATGAGAAGCACCTGGGAGTAACTCTTCCCGGACATGAGCCTACAATCATCATCGACTACGGCGGACCCAACGTTGCCAAGTCACTTCATGTAGGACATCTTCGCAGTGCTGTTATTGGTGAGAGTATCAAGAGAATTCTTAAATATACAGGTAACAAGGTTATCGGTGATGCACACCTTGGTGACTGGGGCCTTCAGATGGGTCTTGTTATCACAGAGCTCAAGGAGAGACAGCCTGACCTTTGCTACTTTGATCCTGATTTTACAGGAGCTTATCCCAAGGAGGCGCCTTTTACAGTTAAGGAGCTGGGAGATATCTATCCCACAGCTAGCGCCAAGTCCAAAGAGGATGAGGACTTTAAGGCAAGAGCCATGGAGGCAACCAAGCTTCTTCAGGACGGCTACAAGCCTTACAGAGCACTTTGGCATCATATCATGAATGTTTCACTGGCTGACCTTAAGCAGAACTACAAGAACCTCAATGTTGACTTCGACCTCTGGAAGGGCGAGTCCGATGCGGATCCTGTTATTCCCGGAATGGTTGAGTACATGAAGTCCCACGGCTATGCTCATGAGAGCCAGGGAGCCCTTGTTGTTGACGTTGCCGAGGAGACAGATACCAAGGAGATTCCTCCCTGCATGATCCTTAAGTCAGACGGAGCTTCTTTATACAATACAACAGACCTTGCTACCATCAAGCAGCGTATGGATGAGAATCATCCACAGGGTATCGTTTATGTGGTAGACAAGAGACAGGAGCTGTACTTTACACAGGTATTCCGTTGTGCACGCAAGACCAAGCTGGTTATGCCTGAGACAGAGCTTCATTTTGTAGGCTTTGGAACCATGAACGGCAAGGACGGCAAGCCCTTCAAGACAAGAGCAGGCGGAGTAATGCCTCTCGGAGATCTTATTTCTGAGATCGATGAGAAGATGTACGCAAGGATCAAGGAAGGCAATCCTGATATGCCTGAGGATGAGGCTAAGGATACAGCCCACAAGATTGCTCTTTCAGCCCTTAAGTATGGCGATCTTTCCAACCAGCCATCCAAGGACTATATTTTCGATATTGATAAATTCACTTCCTTCGAGGGAGATACAGGCCCATACATTCTTTACACCATCGTTCGTATCAAGTCTATTCTCAGAAAGTATGAGGCTGAGGGCGGCAATGTGAAGGAGGCCAAGCTTGGCAATCCCGACAGCCCTGCAATGAAGGACCTTATGCTGGGACTTACAAGATTTGCCGATGCGGTTGAGAGCGCAGCAAGAGACTTTGCACCCAACAGGATCTGCGGCTATATCTATGACCTTAGCAATGCCTTCAACAGTTTTTATCATGGAACAAAGATCCTTTCAGAGACTGATGAGTACAAGAAGAGCAGCTATATAGCACTCCTTGCCACAACTCTCAAGGTTCTTGAGACCGGTATTGATCTTCTTGGATTTACTTCTCCGGAGTATATGTAATGGAAAAAAACACTCATTTATTCAGCAACAGGAAACTTCTCCTGTTGCTGATTCCTATTATAGCGGAACAATTCTTGAACTCCCTTATGGGAATGGCGGACTCCATGATGGTAAGTAACGTGGGAGCCGCAGCCCTTTCGGGAGTATCTCTTGTGGACTCAATAAATAACCTGGTGGTGCAGGCCTTTAATGCCATGGCCACCGGCGGTGTCATTATCTGTTCCACTTATATCGGCCAGAAGGATTTTAAAAGAGCCAATGACGCGGCAAGGCAGGTGCTTCTTGTTTCTGCCTTTATTTCTTTTGCTCTGATGTTCATATGTCTGATATTCAGAAAGAGCCTTCTGTCGCTCATATTTGGAACCATAGAGGCTGACGTAATGGATGCCGCAAGCATCTACTTCCTTCTTACGATCCTGTCTTATCCGGGGATTTCTCTGGCGGCGGCAGGAAGCGCTATTTTCCGGGCCCAGGCCAATACCAGGCTTCCCATGAATGTGGCCATCGTATCCAACATTCTGAATGTGGCGGGCAATGCCATTATGATCTGGGGCTTCGGCCTTGGAGTATACGGAGCGGCCCTGGCGACTCTTTCATCCAGACTCTTTTCAGCCATAGTTCTTTTGACCCTGCTTAGAAAAGACGGAAGACAGATATCCATCAGGTCCTATCACAAGATTAGACCTGACTTTCCAAAAATCAAAAACATCCTGGCCATGGGTATTCCCAACGGAATAGAGAACTCCATGTTCCAGTTCGGCAAGCTGGCTATCCAGTCATCGGTGTCCCTTCTTGGAACCGCTGCCATCGCAGCCCAGTCCATGACCAATATTTTCGAAAACGTTAACGGTGTGGCCGGAATAGGCGTGGGAATCGGTCTTATGACCATCGTGGGCCAGTGCCTTGGGGCCGGACGGAAAGATGAAGCCGTTTACTATACTAAAAAGATGGTGGTTTGGGGCTATATAGCGATTCTCCTTAGCTGCCTCTTTACCTATGCCATCGCAAGACCTGTTACTTTCCTGGCGGGAATGCAGAAGGAGAGTGCAGAGCTCTGTATCTATATGCTGGGCTGGATCACCATAGCCAAGCCTATTTTGTGGGCTCCCTCCTTTGTGACACCTTACGCCATGCGTGCTGCCGGGGATGTTAAGTTCTCCATGCTGGTGGCAACTCTTACCATGTGGCTTTGCAGGGTTACCCTGGCTACTTTTCTCATAAGGGTCATGGGCTTCGGAGCCATGGGTGTCTGGATCGGCATGTTTGCTGACTGGTTCATAAGAGGTATCATTTTTACCCTGAGATTCAGGGGCGGAAAATGGATTCATAAAGTTGTTGCTTAAACGTTTTATCGGTACATTTTTGTGGTATAATTGAATAAGCGCCGAAACTTTAATGGATTAAAGTTTTTGCGCACACAAGATTTTGCGGGAAAATCCGAGCTTTAAACTGGGAAATACTTTTCAAACAAAAGGAGACATACTTATGAAAAGACGGATTCTCGCAATGATATTAGCTTTATCGTTAGGTTTTACCTATTCTGTAACGGTGTCAGCCTCCGGTGAGGGATTTGAGGGAGTCCTATCGGGGGGACCCGCGGACACCGATATATACGATGATGAGGTCACTATGCCCACCTCCGGATATCTGGAAGTTGAGAACCCGGTGGAGGTTGATGACCCTGTTTTTGTTGATGAGATTTCGCCGGTCCATGCGGATCTCATGTCAGTTGAGGATGTTCCTCTGGCAACTGATCCTCTTTATATTCCCGAGTATTTACCTGATTTGAGAAATCAATCTCCCTATGGTTCCTGTTGGGCTTATGCAGCCATAGCTTTGGCTGAGATAAGTCTTATGAAGCAGGGGATCGCTTTTTCTGATGTGGATCTTTCTGAGCTCCATCTTGCTTATTTCACCTATAACACAGTTACAGACCCTCTCGGCGGGACAAAAGGGGACAGCAATTCTGCTATTTTGTCCTCCGGCACCAGTCTTTTGGATCACGGCGGATCCGCCGAATTTTCCCATAATATCCTGGCTTCCTGGGTGGGAGCTGCAGATGAAAGTACCGCTGACTATAAGACTATGGCCGATGCAGCCAACGGCTCAGGCCTTGATTCCTCCATCGCTTATGAGGATGCAGCCCATCTTTCAAACTATTTTGAAGTGAATATGAATACCTCCAACACGGAGAACGTAAAAAGGCTGATAGCTGAGTACGGCAGCGTATCCATTGCTTATGATGCCATTAACAGCAGGAAAAAAGCTGTCAGCGCCAAAGCTTACAGCACTGCCAACAACTGTTATTACAATCCCGATGGCGCAAATGCCAATCATGAAGTTACCATCGTGGGCTGGGATGACAATTTTTCAAAGGATAAATTTGCAACAAAGCCTAAGGGAAATGGTGCCTGGCTTATAAGAAACAGCTGGATCGAGGGAAATTTTGAAAGTAAGCAGGACTACTACGGATATTTTTGGATGTCCTATTATGAGCCCTCCATCTATGGCAAGGCCTACGCCGCTGTATTTGACAGCGCTTACAGATATGACAACAACTATCAGTACGACGGTGGAATGTATACCTCTACAGTTCCTGATTGCTCTGCCGCCGCCAATGTATTTGAAATAAGCGGCGCATCTGAAATTGAGGACCTTGAAGCAGTATCTTTCTACACAGCAAGTTCTGATGTTGATTATACGATCAAGATCTATGTAAATCCCAAGGAGGGCGGCTATCCGGACAGCGGTATCCTGGCGGAGGAGTGCACAACCACGGGAACCACGACTTTTGCCGGATATTATACCATTCCTCTTAAAAACAGCATTACCCTGGAGCACGGGACCCGTTTCGCAGCTGTTGTAGAGCTGTCTGATTCAGGTAAAAATGCTATTTTTGGCGCTGAGTATGCCAGCAAGAGCTCCTGGTATGTCACCAAAGTCAGCTCCCAGGCAGGACAGAGCTATATCAAAACCGGGGGCTACTGGGGAGATTACAAGAATATCAACAGATACTTCGGACAGGGAAATATCAGGATCAAAGCCTTTACCAAAAACTGCGCATCCTCCATGCCTCCTGTGATCTTACCTGTTACCGTGACCTTTGATCCGGGATCAGGCACTGTTTCCACAACGGAAATGTCTGTTATTCCGGGAAAAGAGTACGGTGAACTTCCTGTTCCTATAAGACGCGGATATATTTTTGACGGCTGGTATACAGCAAAGAAGGGTGGAGTACAGGTTACTGAAACTTCCCTGGCAGAAGCTGAAGATCACACCCTCTATGCCCATTATTTACCTATAACCTATACCATCGAATATAATGCCAACGGCGGAACCGGAACCATGGATTCATCCTCTGCCAAATACGACAGCAGGATAAGTCTGGCAATAAATGCATACACGAGAGAAGGATATTTATTCACAGGATGGAATACCGAGGCCCAGGGAAGAGGAACCTCCTATGCAGACGGAGCCAGTGTTAAGAATATGGTCACCGAAAACGGCGGAAGTATAACCCTGTTCGCCCAGTGGGAGAAAGAACCTGAACCCGAGCCGGAACCTGAACCCGAGCCGGAACCGGAGCCCGAGCCTGAGCCGGAGCCAGAGCCACAGCCAGAGCCTGGAGCAGATCCTCAGCCTACACCGACTCCGGAGCCTGAACCTGAGCCGGAGCCTGAGCCTGAACCGGAACCTGAACCCGAGCCAGAGCCTGAACCGGAGCCGGAACCCGAGCCTGAGCCTGAACCGGAGCCAGAACCCGAGCCAGAGCCACAGCCTGAGCCTGAACCGGAACCTGAGCCACAGCCAGAGCCACAGCCCGAGCCTGAACCGGAACCTGAGCCCGAGCCTGAGCCGGAGCCTGAGCCTGAACCGGAACCCGAACCCGAACCCGAGCCCGAACCCGAGCCAGAGCCTGAGCCTGAACCGGAACCGACACCGGCACCACAGCCAAAACCTCAGCCGGAGCCTGAACCCGAGCCCGAACCCGAGCCGGAACCCGAACCTGAACCGGAACCGGAGCCGGAACCAGAGCCGATTCCGGAGCCAGAACCGATACCGGATCCTGAACCTCAGTCCTACATCGTCATAGTAGATGATGAATATAAGGATCTCTCTGACTTTACCCTCCTTACAGGCCAGGGAAAAGCCCTCAGGATCGTATTTGATTCAGGAGAAAAGTACGACGGCGCAGTTGAATGGAGCAGTGATAACACCGATGTTGCCACTGTGGACGAAGATGGCTATGTTACCGCCATTATGCCCGGAAATACTGTTATCAGAGTTGTTTCCGATAATGGCGAATACGAAGCATTTACCAAGCTGTCTGTTAAGACAGGAGCATCAGAAGTTAAGCTTAATAAGATAGATTTCATGATGGGAGTAGGAGACGAAACCAGGATCCTGGCTGCAGTAATGCCTTCAGAGGTGAGCCAGGAGGTTATGTGGACTTCCTCCGACACATCAGTGGCCACAGTTGATGCAGAGGGCATCGTTACCGCAATTTCCAAGGGAACAGCCACCATCACAGCAACATGTCTTGATGGCAGCGGAGTATACGCCTCTGCCCAGGTGACTGTAGGAAACGGAATCGAGAGCCTTGTCATCGAGGATGGCGGAATATCTATTTTGGCGGCAGGAAAGAGCCTTAATCTGGATTCCGTGGTCAACGACAACGATATGGACAGAGCTCCTATCAACAATGTTTTGACCTGGTCCGTGGAAGCGGGAACAGGCCTTGCCACAATAACCACTGACGGAGTCCTTACAGGTCTCAGGGAAGGTACCGTCACGGTGACCCTGACTGCTTACAACGGCGTATCCTGCAGCAAGGAATACTTTATATATGTTCCCTTTAAGAAGGCTACCCTTAATCAGTCATCAGTGACGATTTCGCCGGACAGCACATATACACTGGGATTGAAGCTGGTTCCTACAGTGACCAATGCCAATATCACAGGGGAACCTACTCTTGCAGTTCCGGTAAAATGGAGCGTTGATGATATTTACTCGGATTATCTTTCTGTTGATCCGGATACCGGCCTTGTTACCACAGGAAGCTTTATCAAGAGCTCAATACCTGTAAAAGCCACATTTACCACCTATGAAGGAGTAGAGAAGACCCTTACCTGCAAGGTTTCCATCAAGGACAAGAACTTCAAAGGCATGAGCCTTAGCCAGAAGAGCATATCCGTTCTTGGAGGAAAGCAGGCAACGATAAACGCTAAGTTTAATCCCGTTGTGCCCAAGGCAGGCGGCGCAGACTGGATAATCGAGGAAGGAAGCGAACTGCTGGAGATCGTTGATTACAGCGATTCCTATATTACCGTTGCAGCACTTCCAACTTCAGTGGAAAAAGAGGCAGTGATCCTTGCAAAATCCAAGGCTGACCCTGAAATAGTCGCCAGGTGCAAGGTCACCATAAAGCCTGAAGCTGCTTCCATAAAGATAAGCAAGGACACTAAAGATATAACAGATACGAAGTTTGATTTGGCCAGGGGAACCAGCAAGGCTCTTAAGGCCCAGGCCTTTGCCATTGACGGAAAATCCTTGTCCTCAAACCAGAAGATCACCTTTAAGTCCGATAACCCTGCGGTTGCTACAGTGACAAACGGCGGTAAGGTGTCTGCCAAGGAGAACGGAATTGCCCACATAACAGCCATTTCCGCTGAAAACGGCGCGGTGATCGCCGGCTGTACAGTAAATGTTGTGACCTTGTCTTTTGACAAACTTACAGCAGATATTGGGCTTAAGAAGGATAATAACACCGTTGTTATCACTCCTGTGGGAGTAACCGAGGATACAGAGCTTGTGTGGTCAATCAACAACGGCAAGGCCGGTGCCTATCTTATGAAGGATGGAAAAGCCATAACAGGCATGACCGCAGACGGCACCTGCCAGCTGGTTCTTAAGGGACTTAATTCAGGTACAGTCAAGGTTACAGCCACTGTTAAGGGCACAAATAAAAAGGCCCACTGCAGCGTTGCTATCTTTTCTCATGTAATAGGAATTAAAGTTTTCGGAGTGGGAGATGAGCTGCGGGCACCGGATCATAATTTTGTCAAGACCATGAACAAAGGAAAGACTTCAAGCATCAAGGCTGCGCCTATTTACTACAATTACACCAGCAGAAAATTTGTCACCAGCAGCGATGTGAAGTTCAGTAGCAGCAATCCGGAAATCGTCACCGTATCGGATACGGGCAAGATCACAGCGGTAGCTTCCGGCACTGCGTATATCACAGCAACCACGGTGGAAGGAAATATTTCCAAGGTGATAAAAGTAACCGTAAAATAACTAAACAGCTACACAGGAGGCGTCCATGAGGCGCCTCCTTTTTTTATTATATTAGTGCAAAAAAGTTAAAAATACTTTATAATATTCCGCGTGTGACAAAGGAATTAAGGGGTTATGAATCAGACAGAAATTACTATTTTACAACGAAAAATAGCGGATTATCCCGAGAGAATAGCAAGGCTCCAGAAAAGGCAGGAGATGATTCCTGTACCTGCAGCTTCAGAGATAGAGCCTGCCATCAGGAGCCTGGGGGCATATATTATCCAGCTTACTGCGGTCAAGAGTTCTTTTGACAAGATAGGGGCGGAGGTTAGGCAGGACGAGGAAATGCTCCGGGGATACCTGGATGAGATCGCCGGCAGCGGACAGACAGCTCCTGAGACCCTCAGATACAGTCTGGTTCAGCTCCAGCATATACTTATGACCACTGATACTCATACATCATCCCTGGAAGAGCTTCTTGATAGCGCCAGGCAGGCCAGAGAAAAGCTGGAACTGGCCGGCAAGCAGAAGAAAACCCTTGATGTGGTAAAGCTCCTTCGGATGATTGAAAAGGGAGATGGATACAGGTTATGAAAAAAGACAACAGAAAAGCAAATGCTATATTGGGCGGAGGTTTATTCGGAGCGGGACTTGCTTCTACCATAGCTCTTAATGTCAATGCTACGAATGTCATAATCGCTGCGGGGATCGGAGCTCTGAGGATGTCCGTTATCGCCGGGGGAGTAGTGACTGTTGTTGGAGCGGCTATGGCTACTATAGCCACTTCCTCAATAATAAGTGAGAAGAAAAAGCAGGAGAAGTCCATTGCCCTGGACAAGGAAGCTAGGGAAGAGGCCATCCGCAGGAAAAAAGAGGATGTAAGAGGCCTTGTGACTGAGCTTATGAATGAGGAAGAGGATTTCATTCCTGTGGGACAGGTCCTTATGAAAGAGATGGACGATATGGACGAGTTTGCCGAAAGAAGCGACAAGCTCTTTGAGTTCAACGATATGAAAGAGTTTGAGAGCATGAAGGAGATCATCTCCCAGGCCAAATCAGCTCTTTACCATAACTGCCGCGGCATTGTTAATCTTTATGTTGCCCTTGAGAACTCAGGGGAGTTTGCCACAGAATCCCAGAAGATCCTTGATTCCAACAAGGAGATCAGAGACAATGCCAAGAAGTTCCTGTTGGAGCTGGCCCGTTATACCAACGAGCAGAACGAGGATACTGATGCAGTTACAATGATTCAGGATTATGCGGATGCCATAGGTCAGTCCCTTAGACATACCTACAACTGATCGGCATTTCACATAGAGGAGGAAAGAATAATGAAAATGAAAAGATTTTTGAAGGGGGCGGCAGCAGCTGTGCTTGCATTTTCTATGACAGCCTGCACCTCAGACAACGTAACAGTCAACAACACACAGACCAATTCACTTAGCTATGATGACGCGGTAAAAGAGCTCAACGCTTTCGTGAAAAACATCAATCCCCAGACGGTTTCAGCAAGGCTTGATGTGGACATGCAGGAGGCATCTGTAGCGGATTCACTGGCAGATATCGATACTTTTGACATGATGCTTACAGGTAACGGCGAGATCAATCTTGAGATCGCAGCTCCTTCCGAGTTTTCGGGAGCTTCTTATCCTGACGAGTGGCTGGTGGCCATCGGTGAGAAATTCAACAAGGAAGGACTTACCGTAGACGGCAAAAAGATCAGCGTATCCGTAAGAAAGATTTCTTCAGGCGAGACCCTTACTTATATCGCAGAGGGCGGCTATGAGCCTGATCTTTATATCCCCTCCAATACCATGTGGGGAGACATGCTGGAGGCCAGCGGCATCAGAACAGTCAAGCTGGCAGACAGAATTGCAGGTAATACGGCAGGAATCCTGATGTCCAAGGATGCATATGAGACCTACGCTTCAAAATACGGCGATGTTACCGTGGACGGAGTTCTCAAGGCTGCCAATGCCGGAGACCTGGTATTTGCATATACCAACCCCTACACTTCAGCAACAGGTATGAACATCCTTTGCTCAATGCTGTATGCATTTGATCCTTCCAATCCGCTTTCAGACAAGTCGGTAAACGAGCTGGTTGCTTATCAGGACCACGCTCCCACAGCGGCTTATACCACATCAGTCCTCAAGGCATCAGCTGCCAAGGGCATCATCGATGCGATGGTAATGGAAGAGCAGACCTACATCAACACCAAGACCCTTAGTGATTATGTATACACACCTGCAGGAGTTCGTCATGATCACCCCGTATACACCTTTAGCTGGGTAAGTGATGAGAAGCAGGAAGCAGCCAAAATGTTTGTTGACTACTGCCTCACAGATGAGAGCCAGAAGATGGCTACCGAGCGCGGCTTCAACCTTCATGAGGACTATGTTTCACAGGACTATGGCATGAAGGGCTCAGATTATCTGGCAGCCCAGAGGATCTGGAAGACCAACAAGAACGGTTCACGTCCTACAATCGCTGTTTTCGTAACCGATATTTCAGGTTCCATGAACGGAACAAGAATCAATTCACTGAAGTCATCACTTCTTAATACAATGCAGTACATTGACTCCAGCAGCTATGTAGGCCTTGTGAGCTACAGTGACAAGGTTTATATCAACCTTCCCGTTAAGCGCTTTGACAACAAGCAGAGAGCATATTTCAGCGGCGCTGTAAAAGACCTGGAGGTTGGCGGTCAGACGGCTACCTATGATGCGGTTCTTGTCGGAATGGATATGCTGCTTGAGGCATCCAAGGAAGTTCCAAATGCCAACATGATGCTCTTTGTTCTTTCAGACGGAGCACAGAACGCAGGCTACAAGCTTGAGAGAATCACTCCTATCGTAGGAGGCCTTGGAGTTTCTGTTTACACCATCGGCTATGAGATGGACGAGAGCGACAAGAAGGAACTCCAGTCTCTGTCAGCCATTAACGAAGCTGTCTGCATTGACGCCGACGCAGCGGACATCGTAAATGAGCTTAGAAATCTGTTTAATGTAAATATGTAATAAATGCAGTAAATAATAAGGCGAAGACCCAATATTGGTTTTCGCTTTATTATTTAGTGATATACTTTATTTGAATCATTTATGACTTCATTGAAGGAGAAAAGGATCCGGATGCGGAAGAAGAGATATAGGAAACGTAAGAAAATGACAATTAGAAGAAGGCTGGAGAGGATGATGCAGAGCCTTGGTAAAAGGGAGATGATCATCGTATCCTCAGCTATTATTGCAGTTACCATTGCAATCATTCTGGTCATGGCGTTCATAAAGGTTTCCAAAGACAGTGCTTTGGGTGAGGGGGGCATGGCAGCCCATGGTGTAAGTGACGATATGATTATTGACGGCGCTGGCGAAAATGCAGCTGCCGGCGAGGAAGATATCCCCAAAGTCGAGACCGCAACCGCCGGAATGAAGACCGAATCTACTCCGGATACTACTATACTTGCGAAAAAAGAAGGCGCGAAGGACGGATACCTTAACAGATGCGTATTCCTGGGGGATTCCAGAACGGTTTCCATGGTCAATTACGGCTTTTTCAATGATGATGCCGCCCTTGCCCAGATCGGTATTTCACATCCGTCTTTTGCATCCAATACGTTTATTAACAATGCCGGTAAAGAGTATACTTTAAAATCTTATCTGGGGTCTCATCAGGCTCCGGTCATCTATATGCTTCTGGGAGTAAACGGAATCAATGATCCCAGTGAGAGCCATTATCAGAATACTTTTATTTCTCTTATAGACAGCGTGATAGAGATGGCGCCCAATTCCAATATTGTACTTGTGGCCATAGGTCCCGTGGACGATAACGGAATTTACAAAAATACTGTGCAGAATGCATTGATAGACAAGTACAATGATTTTCTTCTTAAAACCGCAAAGGAGAAGCACATTTTCTATCTTAATATCGCCGAGATCCTCAAAGGATCTGACGGACAGGTTAAGTATGAGTATAACGGCGGTGACGGACTTCATTATTCGGGAAAAGGGTGTGAGGCAATATTCAGGTATATAGTAGAGCATCCTGTGCCGGGAATTTCTGATGACGGCGAATATGTAGTCAAGTATATCAAGCCCGACCCGAACAAGATCAAGGTTTCGATGGGCAATGAGTCTGGAATCGACAAAGACAAGCTTAAGGACCTCATGGACATAATGACAGGTTCCGGAGAAGGTCAGAGTGCCTCAACTTCCAGCACTGAAAGCAGCAGTGCTGCGGCTTCAGAAGCCAGCTCTTTAGACGAGGAAGAAGCAAAAAAGAAGGCTGAAGAGGAAGAGAAGAAGAAAAAAGAAGAGGAAGAGAAAAAGAAAGCCGAAGAAGAGAAGAAGAAAAAGGAAGAGGAAGAGAAAAAGAAGGCCGAAGAGGAAGAAAAGAAGAAAAAAGAAGAGGAAGAGAAAAAGAAGGCCGAAGAGGAAGAGAGAAAGAAAAAGGAAGAGGAAGAGAAAAAGAAAGCCGAAGAGGAAGAGAGAAAGAAAAAAGAAGAGGAAGAGAAAAAGAAAGAGGAAGAAGAGAAAAAGAAAGAAGAGGAAGAAAATAAGGAAGAAGAGTCCGAAGAAGAGGAAGGCGGAGAATCGGAAGAAGGCGAAAATGAATCCGGAAATGAAAACTCCACCGACCAGGCTGATGGGGGATCATCAGCTGATTAAAAAGTCACTTTTGTCTGCGTGTTGAATAAATAAAAAAGACGGGAATCGCTTGAATTAAGCGTTTCCCGAATCTTTGTTGTAGTAGCGAGAGGGGGACTTGAACCCTCGACACCGCGGGTATGAACCGCGTGCTCTAGCCAGCTGAGCTACCTCGCCATATGTGTTGTTTTCGGTGCTTGTCGCAACCGACTTAGATAATATACCTCTAAGGAGATATGTTTGTCAACAATAATTTTAATTTTTTTTATGGAATTTTTTTTGTTAAACACAAGTAAACGATATATCATTATAATATAAGAGTATTGTGGATGAGAATGTGCCATTTTAAGTGGCTTTTCGACGAAAGGAACAATTATGGAAGCAGTAATGGGGAATACTTTTTATTTTCAGTTTGAAGTGATATTCATGGAAATGCTGCAAAGAATGTTCGGGGGTGCAGCCATCAGCGTGATATCTTTCTTCTCCTCCTTTGGCGAAGAGATGATACTGGTGCTCATTATGGGTTTTCTGTATTGGGGCATCGACAAAAAGATGGGAACCTTCGTGGGATACAGCATACTTCTGGGATGCGTGATGAATCCTCTGGTAAAAAATATCGCCATGAGGAGAAGACCGTATTTTGACAACCCCCAGATCAAGTGCCTGAGGCCTGTTGATAAGGAGGCGAACATCTATGATATTTCGGCCCAGGGATACTCCTTCCCCAGCGGTCATTCCTGCAACTCTGTAACCTGCTACAGCTCCATTGCGGTATATCAGAAGAAAAAAATCTTTTTCTATATCGCCACACTCGTTCCGCTGCTGGTGGGCCTTTCCAGAATGGCGGTAGGTGTTCACTATCCTACGGATGTGCTGGTCGGATGGCTCTTCGGACTTTTGATAGTGGGATTCGTAACCCTATTGGATAAAATAGTTCCTGAGGAAAAGCGCGGAATAGTCAATTTAGTTATTTTTCTTATAGCCTGTGTGGGATTCTTCTTTTGCAAGACAGACGACTATTATTCGTCCATGGGACTTATGGGAGGATTCTTCTTATCCCTGGAGTTCGATAAGAGATTCGTTGATTTCAAAAACACCCAAAAGCCCCTCAGGGTCATTGTCAGAGTTCTCTGCGGTGCTGCGATCTTTTTTGCCATGAACAAGGTCCTTAAGCTGCCGTTTTCAAGTGAGTTCCTGGAAAGTCCTACGTTCTATGCTTATTTCGTAAGGTTCTTCAGATACTTCCTGGCACTGTTTGTAGCGGTGGGGGTATATCCTATGGCTTTTGCTCCTATGGATAAAATTTGGAAAGACGAGCACTAAGGAGGTTTGTTATGTGGGCATATGAGACTTCGTTCTATCAGATCTATACGCTGGGATTCTGTGGTGCACCCTTTGAAAATGACGGTGACCTCCAACACAGGATACTGAAGGTCCTGGACTGGATCCCTCATCTCAAAAAGCTGGGAGTGGGGGCGGTTATGTTTAATCCCGTGTTTGAGTCCGACACCCATGGCTACAATACCAGGGACTACCGCAAGATCGATGTGCGCCTGGGTACCAACGAGGACTTCAAGAAGGTCTGCAAGGCCCTTCACAAGGAGGGTATAAAGATTGTTCTGGACGCCGTGTTTAATCACGCGGGAAGAGGCTTTTTCGGATTTAAGGATGTCCTGGAAAAACGCTGGGATTCCCAGTATAAGGACTGGTTCAACATAAGCTTTGACGGAAACAGCAATTACAACGACGGCCTGTGGTATGAGGGCTGGGAAGGCAATTATGACTTGGTAAAGCTGAACTTAAGGAACCCGGTTGTTGCCGATTACCTCCTGGAAAGTGCCAAATTCTGGGTGGATGAATTCGACATTGACGGACTTCGCCTGGATGTGGCCTATTGCCTTGATACTGAATTTATCAAAAGACTTAGAAGAGAGAGTGCCGGCTGGAAAGAGGACTTTTTCCTCATGGGCGAAATGATAGGCGGTGACTACAACCGCATCATGGGTGATGAGCTCTGCCATTCAGCCACCAACTATGAGTGCTACAAGGGCATGCATTCAGCCCTCAACAGTATGAACCTGTTCGAGATAGTTCATTCACTTCTTCGGCAGTTCGGACCGGAGAACTGGACACTTTACAGAGGAAAGCACCTCTTGTCCTTCGTAGATAACCATGATGTGAGCCGTATTGCCAGCATACTACAGAGGCCGGAGCACTTAAAGCTCATCTACACTCTGATGTTTGGCATGCCCGGTATCCCCACGGTCTATTACGGAAGCGAGTGGGGCACCAAGGCGGACAAATCCCAGGGAGATCCTGCCCTTCGTCCCTGCTTTGATGAGCCCCGGTGGACTGAGCTTACGGATACAATAGCTCATCTTTGTGAGGCAAAAAAGATCTCCAAGGCCCTCAGCTACGGCGATTTCAAATCCCTTGTCCTCACAAACCGCCAGTGCATCTTTGAAAGAGAGTGTGCTGAGGACAGGGTTATGGTAGTGATAAATGCTGATGAAAATCAGTTCCATGCGGATTTCAACGCCAGAGCCGGCAGGGCAAAGGACCTGATAACAGGCGATGAGATCGACTTCGGAGGAGGTCTGGATATTCCGCCCTATACAGGCTATATCCTTCAGCCCTTCTGAAAAATTTAATTAGGTGTTTGGCTTATCAGCGTGTTATATTAGTAATATATGTATGTATATTTATGTATTGGATTTCGGCTACAGATGCCGGGAGGCTTACTATGAAGATACACGTTGATAAGCTATACAAGGACGATAGATACAGCGAACTTCTGGGGCTTGGCATTCCCTTCAAAAAAGGCAGTCTTTCTGACCGCGACTTTGAATGTTTATGCATAAAAGACGACAACAGGAATCTTCCTGCCCAGTTCAAGATAACCTCCAGATGGGAGGATGACTCCATCAGATTCATTTATGCCAGATTCCTGGCGGATCTACCCGGTAATAAGAAAAAAGATTTTAAACTGGATAATGACAATAAAAAAGAGAGCTTTCAGGGCATCAAAGTAAAAAGGGACGGAAACAGCATAAGTATGCAGAATGATGTCCTTTCCTTCACTGTGCAGAATAACTCTGACAGACTCTTCTCCGGACTTTGCTATTTGGGGCAAAAATATGACGCCGGGCAGTTCGAGGGCCCCATCCTTACTGTGATGGGAAAGCACCTTGCTACTGTGTTTGATGAATTCAAAGTGGTTGAAACCGGCTCTATATACGGAGTTATTGAGGGAAGCGGAAGATTTGCGGATAGTACAGATGCTCTTTCTTTATCGGGGGAAGGCCTTAAGTTTACTGTGCGGATAGCCATGACTGCAGGAAAGTCATACCTGGATATCTCTGTAAGGCTCTTCAACTGCACTGAGGGTGATATCAGGCCGGATTCCTGGATATTTGCCGTAAAGTCATCCGCTGATGCAGAGCTTTCTTTTGAAAAAACTGAAAACGTATCCGGCGATAATGTGATAGAGACAATAGGAACCAAAGACCTTGAAGAATATGATTTTTCAGAGGGACATGAGGATCTTAAGGTCAGGACAGTAACAGGAAGATCCAATTTTAAGACCCAGTTCAAGATAAGCAAAACCGGTGAGAATGTGGCCAATACCATAACGGCGGAGAAGCTCCTTTCCGAAGCCAATGAGCAGTTCGCAGAGGTTTTGTACGGAACCTTTTTTGCGGATCTGACGGACAAGGAAAAAGGCTTTGGAGTCTGCGCCACTGTTTATCAGGCTTTCCAGAACTTCCCAAAGGCTGTGAAGGCTGATAAGAACGGCGTTACCGTATACCTTATTCCGGATCAGAAGGAGATAGCTGCGCTGTCCAAGGCAGACCCTGTGTTATTCACCTCCGGAATGGCCAGAGAGCAGAGATTTCTCCTTCATTTCCATGAGTGCGACGAGCCCCTGTATGAGCTTGATAACAGGAGCCTTATTTATCAGATGCCTGACGTTGCATATGTGGACCCTGAGGTTTTCGCAGAAGCCAAGGTATTTCCTGATATCTTTTTACCCCGTGAAAAACAGATCGATGATGTGGAGATAGAACTTATAGATAAGGCAGACACCCATACCAGATGCTATGGCATGCTGAATTTCGGTGACGGCCCGGATCCCGGATACACGGACCAGGGACGGGGCGGCGGTGACCTTGTCTGGACCAATAATGAATACGATTACCCCCATGCCATGTTCATGATGTACGCCAGGACCGGGATCAGGCGCTTTTTGGACTACGCAAGAGTTGCGGCCATGCACTGGATGGATGTGGATGTGTGCCATTACAGCCAGGATCCTCTGCTGATGGGGGGGCAGTGGGAGCACACCAGAAAGCATACCGGCGGATCCGTGAACGGAAAGGGCAATGCCGGTGTGATGGTCTGCAGCCACGAGTGGGTGGAAGGCCTTCTTGACTATTATCATTTTACCGGAGATGAAAGAGCCTATGATACGGCTCTTGGCATCGGCGACAATGTCCTCAGGCTCCTGGATACCCCAATGTATCAGGTGGCGGGAGAGAGCAGCGCCAGAGAGACCGGCTGGGCCCTCAGGACCCTCACGGCCCTGTATATCGAGACCCATGATAAAAAATGGATCTCGAAGTGCGACTGGATACTGTCTCAGTTCAGAAGCTGGAAGGAGCGCTACGGGGGCTGGCTTTCACCCTATACAGACAATACCACCATTAGAGTTGGATTTATGATCTCTGTGGCTCTTGGTTCACTTATGAGATACTACAGGGTATTTCCCGACAAAGAGCTGAAGGCCATGATGGTGGAGGCTGTGGATGATCTTCTGGAAAATGCAAGAACGCCCCAGGGACTTTTCTACTACAAGGAGCTTCCCAGCCTTAGAAGAAACGGGAAAAATACCCTGCTTCTGGAGGCCTGCTGCATCGGTTATGAGCTGACAGGGGATCCTTCATATCTGGAGGCAGGCATTAAGACCTTTAAAAAGGCCACGAGAGGTGACGACTCCGGAGCCGGTTTTGCCAAAAAGTTAACCGAGGATACGGTTATTGTGGGCAAGGGAGCACCGAAGGGATTTGCCCAGAGTTTTTACCCTATAACAAGCTTTTATACCATGGCTGTGAACGCAAATAAGTTGTTGGATTAACGATTTTATAATATAATTTATTTATGGAAATTCGGACACCTTTAATCGTTATATTGGTCTTAACGGTGCTGCTTGGTATATACGCCAGAAGGAGTATGTTGCAGCTTTCTTCAGCGCGCATTTTTGTAATATTCGTAGTAATGGCCTATATAAACATTGTTGGCGAGATTCTGGAGTGTCTTGTTTTCGTGTATCTGGACTCAACTTTTCTCACTTTGAGAAGGGCAACCCAGAATTTCTACGTCTCAACGCTATTGGTGGCGGCCTATCTTATGGCTGTTTATGCCTATTCCAAGCTGACTCTCAACAGACTGATTTCCAAAAGAATAGCATGCCTTATGGCAATTCCAATGGTTAGCGGCGTTGTGCTGATGCTGTTTGGAAATGTGAGATATGCAAGAACCCCCGACGGTATGTACTATAACTACGGTCCCGCCATAAATCATTGCTACTTCATGGGCTTTTTGTACATATTCGCTACTCTGATCGGAATCATAATTTACAGGGGAAGGATAAAAAAAGAGGAGTTCAGACCCATTGTGACGGGGCTTCTGGTATGGGCAGCTCTTTCTCTTTTCCAGTTCTTCAATCATGGAATTCAGGTTTCATCCATCGCCATGATGCTGATGTCCCTTATTCTTTTCCTCTCCATGGAGAATCCGAGAGAGTACTATGAAAAGTCGATTCAGAATGTTCTGAACCGGGATGCCTTTATCATGATGCTGGTGGAGAAGTTCAGCACCGGCAAGAGCTTTTTTATCCTGTCGGTTATTCTTACCGGAAAAAGCAACGTACTGACCTGGGCAGACAGGCAGGAACTTAGAAATATTCAGTCGGAGATAGCAAGACTTGCCCAGTCCTATGTGGGAACCGTGGCCTATACATCAGGCTGGAACACCCTGGATTTTGTGGTGTCGGATCCCAGGAAGGTTGAGGCCTTCATGAATCTTGTGAACAGCTTTAAGGATACCGGAAATATGTTTAAGACCACCTTCAGCGTCCTTGAAGTTCCGAAGTATACCAACAACATTGATGAGGCTATACAGATCCTTGACTATGTTTCCAACGATTACGTCTTTAGCCAGTACATCCCGAATCTTGTCATTGATGACAGCGTTGTGGACAAGATGATCTTCAGAAACAGCATCGAGGACATTGTGAGACAGGCGGTCAAGCTAAAGGCCTTTGATGTTTACTATCAGCCGATCCTCTGTGTGGCGGACGGAACCTTCTCCTCGGCGGAGGCTCTGGTCAGACTCAGAAGACCCCAGACCGAGAACTACATTTCTCCTGAGGATTTCATTCCCATTGCGGAAAAATGTGGTCTTATCCAGGAAATCGACGATCTCGTATTTGAGAAGGTGTGCTCCTTCATTTCCAGAGCGAATCTTCCAAGTTACGGAATCAAGGTGGTGGAGGTCAATCTGTCGGGAAATGAGGTGGTGGATGCCCAGACCCATGACAGGTTAAGGCACAAGATGGAAAAATACCATATCCCGCCGAATTTTATCAATTTCGAGATAACTGAAACCTCTTACATAAACAATGATGAGGTGTTTAAAGAGAACGTTAGAAAGCTCAAGGACCTTGGAAGTACCTTTTCCATGGATGATTTCGGATCCGGTTATTCCAATCTTCTGGAAATCCTCAAGATGGATTATTTCCTGGTAAAAATGGACAAGGAATTCGTCTGGAACTGTCTTGACCCGGATAAGCCCGAGAACATGAGGATGCTGGATTATACCATCAACTTCCTCAAGGATTTCGGACTTCATATCCTGGCGGAAGGTGTGGAGACACTGGATCAGGCCAAGCTCCTTATCGACAAGGGCGTCGAGTATCTGCAGGGCTTTTATTATTCGAGACCCATATCGGAAGAGGCTTATTTGGAGTTTTTAAAGGATCAGAAGGGACTTTTTGACAACGGAAAAAAGGAGAATAGCTATGAATGAAGGTCTTTATAATGCAGTATTTTGCTATGGTGAAAATCAGGTTGATCCGTTTTTGAATACCGCTGTGGACTTTGACAGGATCATATCCGACATGCGCCTGGTGGGATATGAGCTCAGTTCCTTTAACATCGCCCATCATATCGTGTTGGAGTTTGTGGACGATTTGATCAAGACCAAGGGCAGGATCATTGAGGAGACCATGGACATGGACAACAAGGATGATTTTTGCAGACAGAAATACGGTCTGTCCTTTAAGGATATCGATGCACTGGATCCCCGCCATGATATCGAATGTGATATTAAGAGCGGTAATGTTATCTTTTACCTGACTCCGGAAGCTATGCATAAGGAGGCGGAATATTTTACCTTGTTCAAGAAATATTTTGACGCATTTACAGCAAAAACAGGATTCAATTACATGAGCCACTAAGATGAAAACAGTATTGGAAACAGAGAGATTGATACTTAGAGGCTGGGAAGACGAGGATGCTGCCAGCCTCTTTAAATACGCCAGTGACAGGGAGGTGGGCCCCGCAGCCGGATGGCTCCCCCACAGGGATGAGGGCTACAGCCGGGCTGTGATAAGGACCATCTTTGCCAAGGATGAGGTCTATGCCATCTGCCTTAAGGACTATGATGAGGAGCCCATCGGAAGCATAGGGCTTACTCTGGAGGGAAGCCCGGAAAGGCCCCTGGACAGAGGATGCGCCGAGCTGGGATTCTGGGTAGGACGGCCCTTCTGGGGGCAGGGAATTGCTCCGGAAGCAGTGCGGGAGATGATCCGTCACGGCTTTGAAGATCTGAAACTTAAGAAAATCTACTGCGGCTACTTTAACGGGAATAATAAGTCAAAAAGAGTCCAGGCAAAATGCGGGTTTAAGTACCATCATACCAACACAATGTGCAGAGTTATCATGCTTGGAGAGACCAAAGTAGAGCATATCAACGTCATTACTGATGTGGACTATTGGACACAAAAAAGTCACAAATTTTACACCGGAAAAGTATTACAAAATTTGTAATATCGTGTTATAATTAACGCATTGAAAGAAGACGTGGACTGTGGGGGCAGTATCTCTTCAGTACACGTTTTTTTGTCCCTCGGGATGAAAGCGCTTTCACAATTGGTTGATTTTTGTTTCACAGTAAGGAGGAACACAATGCTGAATATTGGAGAGTGCGTTATTTACGGTAGTCATGGTTTATGTAAGGTTCGAGAGATCCTCGTACCGTCGTTTCTTGAGAGGGGAAAAGAGAAACAGTATTACATGATGATTTCCGCTGTTGATGCCGGAAGCGTTCTTTATGTTCCTGTAGAGGGCGCCGAGGATAAGGTACGTGAGGTCATTTGCGCTAATGATGCCGAGGGATTGATAGAAGATATCGAGGATATTGATGAGGCTGTACTGCCTGAGGGCAAGAAGGCTGAGCCTGTTATCCAGGATATCGTTAAGAGGAACGAAGCAGAAGAGATGATGGGTCTTGTTAAGGCACTTCGCAGGATCAAGGCTGACCGCGAGGCAGCAGGCAAGAAGTTTGCCGCACTTAATGAGAAGTATCTTTCAATTTCCGAGAAGCTCCTTTACACTGAGCTTGCGTTCTCACTGGAAGTTGAGAAGGACGAGATCAAGGAAAGAGTACTCGATGAATTTGCAGAGCTCTTCGTCTGAACATAATATTAAGGCTTGATATGGAACTGTCGCGCATGTTGCGGCAGTTCTTTTTTGTTTTTGTGTTAAAGAGTACAGGAAAAGATCCGATATATATAATGATACCCTTTATTCTGTGAATTTTGAGGTGCACATATATGAGAAAAAGAATTCTTGCGGCTTTTCTGGCAGCTGTGATGATTGCGACAGGTTCTGTGCCTGCCTATGCTGCGGAGACAGAGAATAATGTTTTAACTGAAAACGAAGAAGAAACTGTGCAGGAGGATGCTGCAACAGAGCTTGATATAGATGAGACGGATCTTGAGGCCCTGGAGGGCACATATATAATTTACTATTCCGGAAACGGCGGAAAGGGCTCCATGGCAGCCACCACCGCTGAGTTTGGAAAAGCAGTCAAGCTGTCAGCAAACCTTTTTACCTATGAGGGCTACAGGTTTGCGGGCTGGAATACCAAGGATGACGGCAGCGGCACCTATTACGGTCCCGAGGAAGAGGTCATAGATCTTGTCAGGGCCAAAAACGGCACCATAGTTCTCTATGCCCAGTGGATCGATGCTTCCAGCCTTGTGGTCACCTTTGATGCCAACGGCGGAAATGTCTCAGTTACCGAGAAATACGTAAGGATAGGAAGCGTCTACGGAGTTATGCCGTTGCCCACGCTGTATGGCTACAGATTTACCGGCTGGAGTCTTTCTCCGGATGAAAGTGAACTGGTAACGGAAACCACCACGGTTACTTTAAAAACAGACCACACACTGTATGCCAGATGGGCGGAGGATGAAGTGGTCCACATTTATGTAGGCGATGAAGAAGTTACAGACAGTGAGATTGATATTAAGCCCGGGGATGCAGGGGCTGTAACCCTGACTGCTCAGATAACACCTCTTACCTCGAAGCAGGAAGTGACCTGGAGCAGTCTTGATACAAGTAAAGTCGTTGTTGATGAAAAAGGCGTTGTGAAGGGCATTGTTCCCGGATATGCCTTTGTTACGGCCGTATCCAAGGAAAAACCTTCCAAGACCGCCAGGGTCAGGATCCATGTTATCTTTGCGGATCCCGAGAAGGTGGATGTCTCCGGAAATGATGTCATAAGAATTGGACAGGAAGAGAAGTACAAAGCAGTGGTTTCTCCGGTAAGTGCTTCCCAGACAGTGGAATGGAGCCTTGGAGAAGCCTGTGATGACAACGGAGAAATGGCTGATCCCGAAGAACTTGCGGATCTTAAGGTATATACATCAGGAAATACCGCATCCCTTACGGCAAAAAAGACCGGTAAGGTTACTTTGGTTGCTTCCTCTGAGGTAGACAGTATAATTTTTGACACTCTGGAGATAAGGATCCTGGCGGAAATAGCTGAGGAAATTAAAATTTTCCTGGCTGAGGGCTCCAGGGATGAGATAACAGTCGGTGAAAAAAGCTATCTGCAGGCAGTGGTGTCTCCCGCCACAGCCCCCCAGAACGTCAGATGGGAGAGTAATAACGAAGCTGTGGCCACCGTGGACAGCGAAGGCGCCGTTACGGGAGTATCCAGAGGCACGGCCTATATCTATGCCATTTCCCAGGACTCCGACTCTGTGAGGGGAAGCTTCAGAATAAGGGTAAATGAGCCTGAAGCAGTGATCTCATATCTGACGGTGGACGGCAATGTTGTTACAGGTGACCCCATCCCCGTTGATAACGGCAAGGGCCTCACCTTTATAGCCTATGACGCCTCGGGAAAAGAGGTAGATGTCACCTGGAGCGTTGAAAATGCCGACAGAGCAGGTAACGCATCCTATGCCACCATCAGCGGAAGAGGCTATCTCAAGGCTATTTTGGCGGATTCCTATGATGAGGTAATGCCTGTAAAAGTAACCGCCAGAGTTATAACCGGCACCCAGACAGCTTCTGCACTGGTGCATATCATTCCCGCGGGAGTAGCTATTAAGCAGATTCCGGCGGTCAATGTCTATTTTGACAAGACAACAGCAACTATCTATGCCAACGGAAGTACCGATAATTACATCAACCTGGGACAGCTGGTCCATGTGGTGGGAAAGAATAACGCTGAGCCCACCAATCCGGGCCTGGTCTGGACTTCCTCCAATACAACCGCAGCGGAGGTGGATTACTGCGGAGTTGTCACAGCTCTTTCCACCAACGGAAAGGCCAGAGCCACTTCGACGATCACCGCGACTACCATAGACGGCAGCGAAAAGAAGGCCACCTTCAAGATAGTAGTTGAAAACAGGCCTGTGGAACTTACCATTGTTTCCGCCAAGGATGAAGATGATATATACGCCAGCAGCAACGGAAATGTGGATTATTACTTCAGCAAGCTGACTCTGGGACTGGGTAAGAGCTTTACCGTCAAGTCCGTGATAAGTCCTGTGGTTGTGGACAATGAGGTTACCTTTAAGAGCTTTAATACAGAGGTGGCCACCATCTCCGCAAAGGGCAAGATCAAGGCTAAGAAAATAGGCTCTGCCATCATTGTTGCCACAACTAAAACCGGTGGCCTTACCGCATCCTTCAAAGTTACGGTCACATCACCGGCCAAAAGCGTAAAGCTGAATAAAAAGACTTTAAAGCTGGGAGCTGGAAATAAGTACCAGCTGGAAGCTGTTGTACAGCCCCTTCAGGGAAGCCAGAAATGCAGCTTTGAAAGCTCTGATACAGATGTGGCCAGGGTTGATGAGAATACCGGCCTTGTCACGGCTCTTTCCGAGGGAACTGCCTACATCACAGCCACAAGTTTTGACGGAAACAAGCGTGCCCGCTGCAAAGTTACTGTGGGTAAGCCTGTAAATAGCATAGAGATAACAGGAAAAACCGACTGTGTCGCCGAAAATAAGACCCTTAAGCTCATCCCGAAGTTTAACGGCGGAGAGCCTGAGGATGCCCCTATAAACAAAGAGGTGATCTGGTCCATCGAGGAGGGCGTCGGAAGCGGCGCTGCCACCATCAATTCCAAGACCGGCGTACTTAAGGGAATCAGCAAGGGAACCGTAAGGGTAAGGGCAACCTGCGCTCTGGACGGCACGGTTTACGGCATAAGCGATTATATTATGGTCTATGTCCCTGTGAAAAAGGCCAGTCTCAACAAGAAGTCTGTGACCATGTACGCCAATGAGATGTACAGACTCAAGGTGACCATAGTTCCTGATACCAAGGACAGTTCCAAGACAGCATCACTGCGAAAAGCTGTGACCTACAGTCTGCAGAATCCTGAGGACTCAGCCTATGTTACTGTGGATGCCTCCTCAGGCCTTATCACAGCCCTGAAGAAGACCTCCAAGCCCGTTGTGGTTGTGGCAACCTATACGCCATACGGAAGCAAGGAGAAGACTTTGAAGTGTAAGGTTACAGTGAAGTAGCACTTTACTTCCCTAAATTCCTGCGGATGTGGTAGAATAACATCTATGGGAAAAACAGAAGAATTATATTATACAAGTGCATATATTAGTGAGTTTGATGCGCAGGTTTTATCCTGCCATGAGACAAAAGACGGAAAGTATGCGGTGGTCCTGGACCGAACCGCATTTTTTCCTGAGCAGGGAGGCCAGAGCTCAGACACAGGAACTCTCACCGATGAAGGAGGAAAAGAGTACAAGGTCACACATGTGAGTATCGGTGATGAGATGGAGCATATGGTGTCAGAGCCTATAGCTCCGGGCAGCAAGGTCTTTGGCGTCATCGACTGGGCTCACCGCTTCAGCAACATGCAGCAGCATACCGGTGAGCATATCTTCTCCGGAGTTGTGAACTCGGATTTCGGATATAACAATGTGGGCTTCCACTTAAGTGATAATGAAGTCACCATGGACTATGACGGTGTTCTTACCAAAGAGGATATCGCTAGGATCGAGGACAAGGTCAATGCCGCCATCTGGGAAAATATCGAAGTTATCGCGGAATTTCCCGATTCATCCAAGCTTGCGGAAATCGATTACAGAAGTAAAAAGGAACTGGAAGGGGACGTCAGGATCGTGACCATTCCGGGCTATGATGTTTGCGCCTGCTGCGCGCCACATGTGGCAAGAACCGGCGAGATCGGTTTTCTTA
Source organism: Butyrivibrio sp. MC2021 (assembly GCF_000621605.1). GTDB lineage: Bacteria > Bacillota > Clostridia > Lachnospirales > Lachnospiraceae > Butyrivibrio. Next base: position 295,766 of record NZ_JHXX01000002.1, read on the forward strand.
AGGTTGTGAGCCTTCAGAACTACAAGGGCGGCGTCAGAGTCAGCATTCTCTGCGGCAAGAGAGCTCTTGAGTATCTGAGAAATGAGCATGAGATCTTAGGAAGTCTTTCCGGAATGCTCACCACCTCTGCGGACAAAGTTCTTTCTTCAGTGGAGAAGGCCTTTGAGGAGAACAAGAGCCTTAAGGCGGAGCTGACAGGGGCCAGGGAAGAGCTTATGGAATATGAGCTTTCTTCCATAGACAAGGATAAAAAGGACGTTATCCTGATAAAGAATCAGGATGTGGACGGCAATCTTATGAGAAAGACCGTCAACGCCCTTACAGCAAGACACTCCGGAGTCTGCGGCTTTTTTGCCAAGGCAGGAGAAAACAGCTGCAAATATATCATCGCATCCGGAGCGGACAAAAAGGATCTTAAAAAGCTCCAGGAGCTTATGAAAGAGAAATTCGCCGCCAAGGGAGGCGGCAGCAGTGCCATGATACAGGGCAGCATCAGCGGGGCTTTGGTTGATGCGGATGCGGTTTACGACTTGATTTCAACGCTTTAAGCTTTTTTACCAAAAAGATGAGGACTATGAAAAAATGATTGCTGGAGATATAAATGAGTTTAAGCAGGGGTGCAAGCACGCTGTTCCGGTGTGTCTGGGATATCTGGCTGTGTCCTTTGCTTTCGGAATAGAGGCTTCAAAGATAGGCATGACAACCTTTCAGGCCGCTATGACATCGCTTCTTAATGTAACAAGCGCCGGTCAGTTCTCGGCTCTTGAGGTAATTGCCAGGAACGGCAGCTTTGTGGAACTGGCGATTTTGCAGCTGATAATCAATCTGCGGTACATGCTGATGTCCACTGCACTTTCACAGAAGCTCAAGCCAGAGGTCCCCACAGGACACAGGCTTGCCATATCCTACGGTGTCACCGATGAGATATTTGCTCTCAGCGCTTTGAGAACAGGAGAGCTGTATCCTCTTTATTCCTATGGACTTATCGTCACTTCGGTTTTCGGCTGGGTCATGGGAACAATCCTTGGCTCCGTGGCAGGACAGCTCCTGCCGGAGAGGCTTATCAGCTGTCTGGGTCTTGCTATTTACGGCATGTTCATAGCTATCATCATTCCGGACACCAGAAAGAGTAAGGCAGTTATGGCTGTGGTTATAAGCGCCATGGTCCTTAGCACAATATTTACCTATGCTCCGGTTCTTAAGGCTATTTCCGGAGGCTTCAGGATCATAATCGTAACAGTGGTGGTTGCGGCGGCAGCTGCTCTTATCTGTCCCAAGAAGGAAGAGGAGGTGCAGCGATGAGCAGAGTTTATCTTTATATTCTTTTGATGGCCGTTGTGACATACCTTATAAGGGCCCTTCCCCTGACTCTTATCAGGAAGGAGATAAAGAGCCCCTTTATCAAATCATTTTTATACTATGTACCTTACGCGACACTTGCGGCCATGACATTTCCTGCTATACTTAGTGCAACAGATTACATGGCATCATCCATCGCCGGATTTGCAGTGGCGCTGATACTTGCTTTTAACAAAAAGAGTCTTCTCACGGTGGCGGGCTGTGCCTGCGCTGCGGCCTTTGTGGTTGAGATTTTCCTGAGAATAACTTGATTTAATATAGGAGATTTGCAATGAGAATAGGAATGGGATATGATGTTCATCGCCTTGTGGAGGGAAGAGACCTTATCATCGGCGGAGTTAAGATTCCTTATGAGAAGGGACTTTTGGGACATTCTGACGCAGATGTTCTTTTACATGCTATAATGGATTCTCTTCTGGGGGCAGCAGCTCTCGGAGATATAGGCAAGCATTTTCCGGATACGGACCCCAAATTCAAGGGTGCGGATTCCATGGCGCTTCTTCGTGAAGTGGGCAGAATGCTGAAAGAGACCAGCTTTGTAATTGAGAACATTGATGCTACAATAATTGCACAGGCGCCCAAAATGAGACCTCATATCGATACCATGAGGCAGAACATTGCAGATGCCCTGGGGATTGATGTTACACAGGTTAATGTCAAGGCGACAACAGAAGAGGGTCTGGGCTTTACCGGAACAGGAGAGGGAATTTCCTCCCAGTCCATTTGCCTTCTTAAATAAATAGATCAGTATGGAAAAATAAGTTCGAGGAGAGTACACATAGATGGCACATTCATTTACTTTTTACAACACATTGTCAAGAAAGGTTGAGGATTTCATCCCGAGAGTAGAGGGTGAAGTTTCAATGTATACCTGCGGTCCTACCGTTTACCATTTTGCCCATATAGGTAACATCAGAACCTACATCATGCAGGACGCCCTTATCAAGTCCCTGGAGTATGCGGGCTACAAGGTTAAGCGTGTTATGAACATCACCGATGTAGGACACCTTTCATCCGATGCGGATACCGGAGAGGACAAGATGCTGGCCGGTGCCAAGAGAGAACACAAGACCGTTATGGAGATCGCCAAGTTCTACACAGACGCTTTCTTCACAGATTTCGATGCTGTGGGAAATAAGCGTCCTGACATCGTGGAGCCTGCCACCAACTGTATCCCCGAATTCATTCACATGGTAGAGGTTCTTCTTGAGAAGGGCTTTGCCTATGTTGCCGGCGGCAATGTATATTTTGACACAAGTAAGCTTGATGATTACTATGTTTTCTCTTCTGCAGTTGAAAAAGAGCAGCTGGAGATCGGCGTTCGTGACGACGTAGAAGAGGATACCAACAAGAAGAACAAGACAGACTTCGTTCTCTGGTTCACCAAGTCCAAGTTTGAAGATCAGGCCCTTAAGTGGGACAGCCCCTGGGGTGTTGGATATCCCGGCTGGCACATCGAGTGCTCCTGCATTTCCATGAAGCATCTGGGCGAGTTCATCGATATCCACTGCGGCGGCGTTGACAATATTTTCCCTCATCACACCAATGAGATTGCTCAGTCTGAGAGTTATCTGGGACATGAGTGGTGCAAATACTGGTTCCATTCCAACCACCTGAACGATCAGTCCGGCAAGATGAGTAAGTCCAAGGGAGCCATTCTCACTGTGTCTGTTCTCAAGGAAAAGGGCTATGATCCGCTGGTTTACAGATTCTTCTGCCTCCAGTCACACTATCGCAAGCCTCTTGTATTCTCATTTGAAGCCCTGGATCAGGCAGCAGGCGCTTTTAACAAGCTTATTAACAGAATCGCAGAGCTTAAGGAAGACGGCGCTGTGGATGAGGCAGTTAAGAAGCAGTTTGAAGAGAAGTTTGCGGACGCTGTATGCGCAGACCTTAACACAGCCATGGCCATCACTGTTTTGTATGATGTCCTGAAGGCTGATACCAATGATGCCACCAAGCTGGCTATCATCGAGAGCTTTGATAAGGTTCTTTCACTTGATCTTATCGGACATGCCAAGGCTTCCAAGGAAGGTGCATCCGTTGATCCTGAGCTTGAAAAGTTCATTCTTGATGCCATCGAGAGAAGAGCAGCAGCCAAGAAGGAGAAGGATTTCGCCACAGCTGATGCCATCAGACAGGAGCTTCTTGATAAGGGTGTCGAGATCAAGGATACTCGTGAGGGAGTTAAATGGCAGTTGATTTAAATTCGTATTTTAATGAACAATTTGATATAGTTCCCCAGGATATAAGGACCTATTCGCCTTTGACACTGGCTTATATCGGGGACGCCATATTTGATGTGATAGTAAGATCGATCCTGGTCAATAAGGGCAATACCGCTGTCAACAACCTCCACAAGAGGGCCAGCGGCGTGGTTAAGGCTCAGTCCCAGGCAGCCATTGTGAAGGCGCTGATGGACGACTTTTTGACCCAGGACGAGATTGATATCTTTAAGAGGGGCAGAAATTCCAAGCCCCACACCAAGGCCAAGAACGCCAGCACCGGTGAGTATCTGATTGCCACAGGGTTTGAAGCCGTTATGGGATATCTTTATCTTACAGGAAACATGGACAGGGCCTGCGAGATAGTTAAGGAAGGCCTTATGCGCACCGGCGCAGACATTTTATAAGAGGAATATTTATGAGTAATAATGAAGAGAACTTTGAGAGCAGAATAATTGAGGGCCGTAACGCCGTTTTAGAGGCTTTCCGTTCAGGAAAGAGTGTGGACAGGCTTTTTGTGCTGGATGGCTGCAAGGACGGGCCTGTACAGTCAATCCTTCGTGAGGCCAAGAAGCACAAGGACACAGTTATCAGCTTTGTTAAAAAAGAGAGACTGGATCAGCTCTCAGAAACCGGCAAGCACCAGGGAGTTCTGGCCTATGCCGCATCCTATGAGTATGCGGAGGTTGAGGACATCCTTGCCAAGGCAAAGGAAAAGGGCGAGGATCCCTTTGTTATCGTTCTTGATAACATCGAAGACCCCCACAACCTGGGAGCCATCATCAGAACAGCTAACCTTGCGGGAGCCCACGGTGTCATCATTCCCAAGCACAGAGCTGTGGGACTTACAGCCACCGTTGCCAAGGCTTCAGCCGGTGCCATCAATTACACACCGGTAGCCAAGGTTACCAATATTGCTCAGACCATAGAAGAGCTCAAGGACCAGGGACTTTGGTTCGTTTGCGCCGACATGGGCGGAACCAAGATGTATGACCTTAACCTCAAGGGCCCCATCGGCCTTGTTATCGGCAACGAGGGCAGCGGAGTAGGAAGACTTGTTAAGGAAAAATGCGACATGATAGCTTCCATTCCCATGAAGGGAGACATCGATTCCCTGAATGCTTCCGTAGCTGCGGGAGTTCTTGCTTTTGAGATCGTAAGACAGAGAATGAACTGATCTTTTTTGTTACAGGTAAACCGGGAGAATACTCATGGATACCAGAAGATATAAGGATGAGTCCGACGAGCAGCTGATTGTCAGGATACATGACGGAGATGAGCCGGATATCGTTGACTATATCATGAATAAATACAAGAATCTTGTCAGGAAAAAAGCGGGTTCCATGTACATTTTGGGAGCCGACAGGGATGACCTTATTCAGGAGGGCATGATCGGGCTCTTCAAGGCCATCAGAGATTATGACATCGGAAGGGATGCCAATTTCCTGACTTTTGCGGATTTGTGTGTTTCAAGGCAGATGTATTCCGCCATTCAGGCCTCCGCCAGAAAAAAGCACGGGCCACTGAACAGTTATATTTCCTTTTATGCAAGGCGTGAGGATTCTGAGACGGACGCTGAGTATTCCCTGGAGGATATTCTGGAGTCTAACTCAAGCTTCATCCCGGAAGAACATGTGATGGAGCAGGAGAACCTCAAAGCCCTGGAGGAAGCCATCGACAAAGAGCTGAGCCCCTTGGAGCGCCAGGTTCTGGACCTCTACGTCACCGGCATGAGCGTTAAGCGGATCTCCGCAGTTCTTGGAAGGGACGAGAAGTCCACGGATAATGCAATGCAGAGAATCAGGCATAAACTTAAGAAATATCTGTGATATATGGACAAAAATATAGCGTCGGCAGAAGTGTCGACGCTTTTTTATATGGTTATACTGAACCCTCCTGAGCCGTAGGCTGGAGGAATTGTGACATGGGGAGTTGGTGCAGGCGATGAGGAGCCTCCTGCTGCGCCGATTGCGGGAGCAGAGGTTGTGGAACCGGAGAGGCCCGATGATGCGCCTTTATTCATGTCGGCTTCATGCTTGTCAAAGATGGCCTTCATGTAGTCGGCATCCGCTTTAACTATATCCTTCATTTCTTTATTTCGATGCTTGATTTTCAGCATCTTAAGATCGTCCTCAGTCATGTTGGGATCCGGAGCGGTCAGAGTTTCAGCCAGTTCAGTGAGATCCAGCTCCTCCATCATGTCTTCCATGGCCCGTTCCATTTCAGCCATCATTTCTTCGGACATATCAGAAACAGCCTCAGAATTCTCAGATGCAAGCTCCTGCATTTCTTCAAGACCTTCCATCATCTCTTCCTGGGCTTCTTCCAGTTCATATTGATATTCTTCCTGCAGATCCCTTAAGTATTGCGCGTTGGCAGCCATTTCTGCGCCATAGTTCCTATAAGCTTCACCAGAAATATCTGCGTTGCCATTATCGCTATCAGGATCAGTCGTATAATCCTCAGAATCTTCAGTCCTATCATCCGATTCTTCCTCCCTTTCCTCTATTTCTTCGGACATACCGCTGCCTGTCCGCTCAATCATCTCTTCCTGTTGCAGGTGGTGTACCTTTTTCCTGGCAACCCGCTCCATTGACCTTGCGTGCTCGATGGATATCTCAAGTTCTTCCTGATCGTAATCTTCATTCCCTTTAAGCCTCTTTAGGCGCATAACCTCTCTTTTTGCTGCGGAAGCGGCGCTTCTTGCGCTGGTAGAGGTCTTGCTTCTGATGATCTGGGAAGAAATTTTATTATAGCTGTACTGGAGTTTCTTTTTCTGGAGAGCAGCTTCCTTGGCCTTTGTTCTGGAGGCCTGGAGGGACTGGGCATAGCTGATTCCCTGATCAACCACGGAAGTTTGCTTCTGGGCTTCTCTGTGCTGGGACTCCAGCTTTCTCATAGAGGCTTCGTACTGGCCCTCGGTCTTGGCGTTATTCAGCTCCGCAATGGTCCTCTGAGTATAAAAATTCCCAGACTTATAGCTCTGATTTCTCTTGCTATATAAACCTGGGTTTGTCATCATCATTATACTCATGTCGCATCCTCCGTGATGCTGCTCTTTTCGGGAAAAGAGTATAGGAATCCATTTCACATTTTATATCGGATAAATACGTTTAATTCTTTAGCTCTTAAGTGATAAAATGAAATATATTCTAGAAAATGGGGGAATTCCTATGTGGTACGATATCCAAAATGAACTGACTACCGATTTTTCCGGCTATGTTCCCGAGTTTTTCATTATTGTTCCTGTTTTTGCAGCAGTTCTACTGATCTTCAGTTTCCTGCTGCTTTATTTTGGAATCTGCAGAAATACTCTTCAGAACAATACTTCAGACCGGATAAATATCCTTATGGAAAGAGAGAAGCTGGAAAAGAAGCGCAGTTTCAAAAAAGTTACCGCTTTTATCTGCGTGGTTGCGCTTTTTGGAGTGACAGCGGCACTGGGAATCTTTGCCGGCAGCATATCTGAGACCACCTGGGGCGGTGTGCTGATCCTTTTGGCCGATATAGTCATATTTTTCATAGTTCTCATGGTGCTTCTTGTAAAAAGAGTACCTTTATCAAAGCCATTTTTCGTATTTTTATCGATACTTCTGGTTGGTGCAGCCATCATGCAGTTTGGAGTTATGGACATCTACTCTGCAGTTAGGCTTAAACACCTGCTTTACTTTTGCTTTGTTCTGGCCATGTACATAACCCTTGATTATGCTTTGTTTCTGATCCTTGTGGACGACTGCAACGATCCCTTCAGATATGCCAGGGGCTATTTTGACGAGGATCTGTCAGAGAAGACCAGGGAGGAAGAAGAGCGTTATAAGGTCAGAATCGTTCAGCTGAACAATGGAAAAGCGATAAAAGTCCGCAGATTCAATATTTATGAGCAGAATTTACCCAAAAAGTGCGTGAAAACAGTTGAATCTCCCAGGAGATATTTTGTATACTATGTTGAAAACAGCGATGTAATCTGCGCTGATGCTCCTGACAGCAAGGAAGCTAAGCAAATATCCTATAAGCCTATATGTAACGTTATGGATCAGGAGCTTTATACTATGGGGAAGCTTTGATATTCAAATGCAAAGCAGATAAGGAGGAGCCTATGATCATTACCGAAGAACTGGACAAATTACTTGATTTGGCAAAAGAGGATGAGGCCCTTAAGCAGAGCCTTCTTGACACAAGAAACAGTGAGAATCCCTTATCTGCATTCTGCGACATAGCCTGCAGCAAGGGCATTCAGATATCCGTCATGGATATCGTCAATCAGGGCGAGGAATTCTACGCCGAGATCAAGCGCAGCACCAACGGAGGCGGTGAGAACTCCCCCGACCTTGATTTTCAGAATGATGAGTACTCAATCTTTATGATGAGATTGGGAGGATTATAAGACAAAATGCAAGCGTCAGCTATCAATGCTGGCGCTTTGTTTTGCGCTTATACTATGGATGCCTGTAGTTACTTGCGGGGCTCTGCCCCTGCACCCCGGCCTCCTCCAAGGAACTGATGGGTGATATCGGATATGAGTTGGATTTTTGAGTAAGATTGTTTGCTTGGGAAAAAATGAGAAATAGGATAAGATGAGCAGTTCAAAGCAATCTTATCCTACAAATTATCGCTTATAAGAAAAAAGATTATCAGTATTGAAAATATTTGCAAAATAAATAGGATAAGATGGTTCAAAAACGCTGGTCTTATCCTATTTTTTCCAAAAAAATGTAGGATAAAACTATAGAAAATGCGAAAACTTATCCTATTAGGGCGGGAAAAGAAAAAGGGAGCACCACATTTAACATAATTTACATCTTTCATACCAAGTACATTTTTGAGGGAAAGATAGTTGGAGCAATTAAATTTTCGTCATAATTTCAATACATAAGGGGAGAGGTGGTGGGCTCTTTGATGCATTATGGTGAAATGAAAATTGCGAGACATTCGGGCACCGAGGATGATTAAGGAGCGCTTCAGACAACCGGTCAGGTGAGTGCTCTGAGCAACGCGAAACGAGCCTGGCCGGCTGGATGAAGTGCCCTTAATCACCTCGGGGAACGATGCGAGCACATTTTTATTTTGCCATGATGTAGCGAAGGGCCTGCTAACTCTCCCCGTAGGATAGCGAATAAATATAAATATTTTATGCAACAACATATATTTTCAAAAAAGTACTTGCGTATGAAATGAAATTATGTTAAAGTTATATAGCTGTTGTGAATACGGCAGCGGTGTAACTATAGGTAATAAGAAGAATTATTTGTATATAGAGAGGTGATAAGAGATGAGACAGGATATCCAGCCAGAATTCCATCAGGCCACTGTTACTTGCAACTGCGGTAACACATTCACAGTTGGTTCAACTAAGAGCGAGATCCACGTAGAAATTTGCTCAAAGTGCCATCCATTCTATACTGGCCAGCAGAAGGCTACAACTGCTCGTGGACGTATTGATAAGTTCAACAAGAAATACGGCATGAACAATCAGTAATTTGAGATGCAGAGAATAATTAGAGGTTGAGGCTATGGCCTCGACCTCTTTTTCTTTCTATTTCTTTCGCTTGGGAGGCGTATATGAGAAAACGCAAGGTTAAGCATTACTCCGGAATAGGCGGACAGGCCGTTCTTGAGGGAGTTATGATGAAAAATAAGGATATGTATGCCGTTGCAGTCAGAAAGCCTGACGGGGACATCGCCATTGAGGTGGATGAGTATCACGGCATAGCTTACGGCAGCAAGCTTTTGAGCATACCTTTTATCAGAGGTATCTTTGTATTCATAGATTCACTGATCCTGGGACTTAAGTCACTTAATTATTCATCTTCCTTCTATGAGGAGGATGACAGGAAGGCCACCAAGCTGGACGAGGGTCTGGAGCAGGTATCCGGGGGCCACGAGAATACATTACTCATGGCGCTCACAACTCTGGTTTCCTTTGCTTTTGCCATCGCACTTTTTATGGTGCTTCCATATGCGCTGTCTGAGTACCTTACCAAATATGTGAGAAATGATTCCATGATAGCCATTATCGAGGGTGTTCTGAGAATAGTGATTTTCATTCTGTATATTCTCCTTATTTCCTGTATGAAGGATATCAGAAGACTTTTCAGATATCATGGAGCTGAGCATAAGTGCATCAACTGTATCGAGAAGGGAAGACCTCTCACCGTAAAAAATGTTATGAAGAGCTCCAGGCTTCACAAGAGATGCGGAAGCAGCTTTATACTCTTTGTAATGCTGATCAGTATCATCCTGTTTTTCTTTATCAGGGTGGACTCCTATGTTATGAGAGTTGTGGTCAGGATCCTGCTTATTCCTGTTATCTCCGGTATTTCCTACGAGATCATCAGACTGGCGGGAAGAACCGATTTCTTCCTGGTGAGACTTATTTCAGCACCGGGACTTCTCCTTCAGAGACTTACCACCAAGGAGCCTGATGAGGAGATGGTCAAGGTTGCCATCAAGTCTGTGGAAGCAGTATTTGACTGGAAGGAGTTCCTGAAGGATTCCTTCGGCTACGAGATAGACGACAGCTGGCTTGAGGATGACGAAAAGCCTGAGGAAGAGAAAAAATAATTATGGATTACAGGACAGTATATCAAACTGGAATCGAACAATTAGAGAGAGCCGGGATAGCGGAAGCCAAGCTAGATGCCCGGCTCCTTTTGGAATATGCCTGCGGAACCGACCACAGCACTCTTTTTGCCCATCCCGACAGGGAGGTTACGGACAAGGAGCAGGAGACTTATAATGAGCTTCTTGGCCGCAGGGAAAAGAGAGAGCCGGTGGCCTATATCCTTGGCACCTGGGATTTCATGGGACTTACCTTCAAGGTCTGCAGTGATGTTCTTATCCCGGAGCAGGACAGCGAGCTTTTGGTGGAAGAAGCCATGCGCTTTTGTGAGGACGGCATGAGAGTTCTGGACCTCTGCACCGGCTCAGGCTGTATCGGACTCAGTGTTCTTAACTATACCAATTACACAAGCCTTGTGGCTACGGATATTTCTCCTGCAGCCTTAGCAGTTGCCGGGGAGAATGCCCAGCAGCTGGGCTTTGCCGACAGAGCGGAGTTTATTGAGACAGATCTTTTCCCTGAGATTCCGGAAAAGGATAAGAGATTTGACCTTATTGTGTCCAATCCGCCCTATATCGCCAGCAGCGTCATAGAGGAGCTGGCCCCTGAGGTTAAGGATTATGAGCCAAGACTTGCCCTTGACGGAGATGAGGACGGACTTACCTTCTACAGGAGAATTGTGGACAATGCCGGAAATTATCTCTATTCCAGTGGATACCTTATCATGGAGATAGGCTATGACCAGGCAGATGCGGTTAAGGCTCTTATGGAGGCAAACGGCAAGTATCACGATATAGAAGTCATCAAGGACTACGGCGGCAACGACAGAGTTATCCGGGCTTGTTATTTCTAAAATGAGCCTGTATTGAGGATTGAGATGTTTGACAGATTAGAAGATATTTTAAGAAAATATGAAGACATAACCATGGAGCTCAATGATCCTTCCGTTATTTCTGATCAGAACAGGTTCAGAGCCCTTATGAAGGAGCAAAAGAGCCTTGAGGCCCTTGTTAACTGCTATCTTGAGTACAAAAAGAGTAAGCAGGCGGTGGAGGATGCCCTGGCTATGCTGGACGAGGAGTCTGATCCCGAGATGAAGGAGATGCTGAGAGATGAGCTTTCTGAAGCAAAGGATAGGATCCCGCAGCTCGAGGAAGAGCTTAAAATCCTTCTTCTTCCCAAGGACCCAAATGACGAGAAGAACGTAATCGTTGAGATCAGAGCCGGTGTAGGCGGAGATGAGGCAGCCCTTTTTGCTGCTGACATGTACAGAGTCTATACCAGATACGCCGAGAGACAGAACTGGCGCGTTGAGACCATGAGCGTAGAGGATATCGGTATCGGCGGCATCAAGACCGTCAGCTTTATGATCAAGGGCCAGGGAGCTTATTCAAGACTTAAATTCGAGAGCGGTGTTCACAGAGTTCAGAGAATCCCAGCCACAGAGTCCGGCGGCAGGATCCATACCTCAGCCATTACCGTGGCTATCATGCCTGAGGTTGAGGACGTGGAAGTTGAGATCGATATGAACGACTGCAAGTTTGATGTGTTCAGAGCTTCAGGAAACGGCGGACAGTGCGTAAACACCACGGATTCAGCCGTAAGACTTACTCATTTCCCCACAGGAATCGTTATTTCCTGTCAGGATGAGAAGAGCCAGCAGCAGAATAAGGCCAAGGCTCTGAAGGTCCTCAGGGCCAAGCTCTACGAGCTGGAGCAGGAGAGACAGCACAATAACGAGGCAGAGCTTAGAAGAAGTCAGGTGGGTTCCGGTGACAGATCCGAGAAGATCAGAACCTACAACTTCCATCAGGGAAGGGTTACCGATCACAGAATTAACCTTACACTGTACAAGATAGACCAGATTATGGACGGAGATATAGACGAGCTCATCGATGCTCTGATAGCTGCTGATCAGGCCAGCAAGCTGGCTGAGCAGGCTGTAAACTGACGGTTTGCAAAGTCTTAAATAAAAATAAAACAGCCCATAGCTCCATTGAACCACTTTATCAAATGGTGTAGAATCATTATATGGCACAACTTTTTATTTTATTTCGTTAATATGCAGATAGGAGGCATATGGACGCGGGATTTAAAGAAGAGCTAATCGAATGGGGCGTTGATTGGAACGAGATCTTGGACAGATTCATGGGAAATGAGGATCTGATCGCAAGGTTTATGTTTAAGTTCCTGAATGACCAGAGTATGAATGACCTGACCAAGTATCTTGCGGAGGGCAATGTTTCTGAGGCCTTCAAGGCGGTACACACCCTGAAGGGCGTAGGCGCCAATCTTGGACTTAAGGGATTCTTAACTCCGGTATGTGAACTCACCGAGATCCTCAGGGCAGGCTCCATGAACGGCTACAAAGAAAAATACGACCTGATAAAACCGAAGTACGATTCACTGATCGCAATACTTCAGAAATATCAGGCAACATAAATATCACAGAATTTCGTTTTCGATGGAATTTTGATCAAGAAAGCTTGGGATGTAACTGTCCCAGGCTTTTTCTATGCTCTTGTCCAGAGTAAAGATGCTGATGGCACAGCCGGTGGTGAGGATAATATCACCATTGATGAAACGAATGTTAAGTGCAAGCTTAATTTGTTCTTCATTTATGCCTGCATCCGCTTCTTTTATAAGCTTACTCTTAGCTTCATCATTTAAGTAAAAAACAAATTTGAAGGACAGGGGAGTGCGCTTTCCTTTGATGAGGTCATAGCAGATCTGTTTGAGATCCTTCCAGGAAGAGTAGTCGGCGCAGGCCTTTTCTTCGGCGTTATCCGCCTGGGTGTCCCTGTAGAATTCCTTACGGATCTGACCGTCGATATGGAAGGTGTTAAAGGTTGTTATCTCTGCTTCCTCCACCAGGAACTCATCAAAGAGTTCTCCCGCCAGGAGCTTGGCCATAAAATTCTTTTTGTTTGTAATCTTTACAGAAGTCATTTTTCGGATTCCTTGTCTTAAAATCTCTAAGAAGTATAGCACATATCGTCGGACATTTCCCTGAAAAAGATTGTTATAAAAATAACGTTTATTACTATTCGGTAAAAAATACACAAAAATCTCTGAATTTTCCGACAATTTTTGACTGATTAGTTAATATAATTTTAGCTAAAATTAGTTTATACTATTTGTGGGTTTAGTTTATATAGGGGGATATTATGGCTAAAACAGTTCGATTAAAGGATATTGCCGACAGAATCGGCGTCAGTACCGTTACGGTGTCCAAGGCGCTTTCAGGGCAGAAAGGCATGAGTGAGGAGCTTAGGGAGAAGATACATGCTCTTGCCAATGACATGGGGTATATACCATCTGTTTCCAGAAAGGCCGATTTTTCCAATAAAAGTTATACAATCGGAGTGCTCATCTCTGAGAATTTCATGAGTGAGTACAGCTCCTTTTATACCAGAATGCATCAGCAGGTTTCTCAGATCGCCATGGACAGAGGATGCTTTACCATGCTGGAAGTGGTCTCCGTGGATAATGAGAAGAATCTCATCACTCCCAGACTTATTGAGGACCGCAAGGTTGACGGAATCGTGGTGGTGGGAAGACTGGATGAGGCTTTCCTTGAGATGATCAGGGTTCGCACGGGTATTCCTATGGTATTTCTTGATTTTTGCAATCATACAGGGGACGAGGACGCAGTGGTTTCCGACAGTTACAACGGAGCATACTGCCTTACCAATTATCTGTTCAGTATGGGACATACCAGAATTGCCTTTGTGGGAACAGTCCTTGCATCAGGCGCCATAACAGACAGATATCTGGGCTATACCAAGTCCATCATGGAGCACGGTCATCCCGTCAGAAAGGACTGGATCATTCCTGACAGAGAGGTTGATTCCGGAATCATGGACTACAACCGTTTCTTCAAGCTTCCGGAGGATATGCCCACAGCCTTTGTCTGCAACTGCGATCTGGCAGCCAGCATGCTCATAAGGCGGCTCAATGAGAAGGGGTACAAGGTTCCCGAGGATATCTCAGTGGTGGGCTTTGACAATTATCTTTATCCGGGCCTTTGTGATATCAGGATCACAACCTTCGGAGTAGACAGCTACGAGATGGGAAGAAATGCGGTGCTCAACCTTATCAGAAAGATAAGCGGAGAGAGGTACAGACAGGGCATTATGATCCTCGAAGGCCATATGGTCGAAGGGGAGAGTGTAAAGAAAATTAGTTGATATAAACAAAGGGGCAAAGTAATAAAGTGATTTATGCAAGCATTATCACTTTATTACTTTGCCCCTTTGTTTCTAGCAGGTAACTACGATTCCGCCGTCTCCCGCGTAGGTGGTTGCAACACCGGCTGCATCCACTATTATTGCATCGAGAAAAGGAACTCTCTTAAGGATCATATCCTTGACTACGGCTGCACGCTCGTAGCAGTTGACGTGGGTGATCATAAGCCTTTTTGTCTCAGGGTTATTGATCTCCTGGGCTACAATGTCCACCATCTTGAGAAGGGCCTTTCTGATACCGATGCCCTGGCTCTTCTGAACGATTTCACCGGCAACGCCCAAGCATACGGGTTTGATATTAAGAGTGGTGGCCACAAGGGCCTTCATGCCGGTAAGTCTGCCGTTTTTGCGGAGGGTTTCGAGAGAATCAAGAACAAAATAGGTCTTCATCTCATCTCTGTAGGCCTCAAGCTGTTCTACAACCTCCTCAAAGGCCATTCCGGATTCTGCCAGTTCCATAGCCTTAAGCGCTATCTGAGCCTCACCGCAGCAGGCGGAGAGGGAATCAACTATGTGAATGTTCTTGGGACCGTATTCTTCGTGATAGAGGTTCTTGCCAAGCAGGGCGCTGTTGTAGCTGCCGCTGAGCTTGGATGAGAGGGTCACAACATAGACGTCCTCGGCCTCAGTGTTATAGGCTTCCATGTAAAGTTCCGGAGAAGGACATGCGGTTCTGGCGCACTCATCTGAGGCTGCTACCTTGGCAAGGTAGTCCAGCTGATCGAAGGTGTCATCATCCACGATCACATCGTTACCTATCTGCAGGATCAGGGGTACTACCTGGAAATGAGGATCCTTTCTGTACTTAACCGGAAGATCACAGCAGCTGTCTACAACAATCTTATAACTCATAAAACCTCCATTTACTGACGGGACAATATCTCACGGGCCTCTTTGATGGAATTTCTGTAAACCAAAGAAATCTTAAAGGCCATATCGTTGTCCATTGTAACACTAAACATCGAATTCTTAACGATGTGATTGACATTTATCAGGCATTTTTCTGTGATAGGGCAGATCTGCGGGAAGATCTCGCACTGATCATAGAAATTGTAAATATCGCTGATGATGCGCACCTGGCTCTGATCCTTCATATAGAGGACCAGCTCGGGACCCTGCTTGACAACGCAGACTATATCGTCGCCCCTGGCGTAGCAGGTGCCGTCCTTACCTCTTAGCTCCAGAGTCTTAATGGGATCACCCTGAGCCTTTTTTATCTCATCCACCATGGCTGTGATCTCAGCAACCCTGATGGGCTTGTTCATGAAATAGATATTGTCTGTTCTGAAATCTGATTCTTCGTAAGCTTTCTTGTAATCGATGGAAGAGGACAGCATGATGATGGGACTTGTAACCCCGGCCTTAACAAGTAGCTGCGCCACCTCAAGACCCTTGGGATCCTCCAAAACCATATCCACAAACAGGCCGTCATACATCTGCGGATAGGATAAAAAAGCAGGAACATTGCCGTAGGAATCGATATAAATACGTTCCCCGGTCTCCTTGAAGATTCTGTCAGACTGTCTTCCCAGGAGCCTCTCAGTCTGTTTTCTGTCAGCTATATTGTCATCGCAAACCGCAATATGCATATCGTACCCCATTCCCTCAAATAAAACTGAATTCTATGGGGAGCCATATCAAAAGCCCCACCAGAACAGCCTGTAACAAGATTATTATAGGCATACCGAATTTAAAATACCAGTGTTTTGTTTTATGTCTGAAGAAGTGCATTCCTATGGTGGAACCTATGCTGCCACCGAGAATCGCTATAGCAAAAAGAGTCGCCTCAGGGATTCGGAAGGCGCTGGTGCGCGCCCTCCGCTTATCAATTCCCATTAAGGCGAACCCTAGAATGTTAATAATTAAGAAATACCCGATTGTAATGATAAGTGAATTCATGTATTACTTGTTGTTTTCCACTTCCTGCATCTTCATGGCACGAACCTTGCATGAAAGTCCAAAGAGGTTGATGAAGCCCTCAGCATCATGGTGGTCGTAAAGGTCACCGGTCTTGAAGGATGCGATGCTCTCGTTGTAGAGAGAGTAAGGAGACTTGGTGCCTGCCTTGATGATGTTGCCCTTGTAAAGCTTGAAGGTAACCTCACCTGTAACATACTTCTGTGTAGACTCGATAAATGCCTGCTCTGCCTCGCGCAGTGGTGTGAACCATTTCCCTTCGTATACTATATCGGCAAACTTGTTGCCCATATCTTTTTTCATTGTATAGGTATCACGGTCCAAAATCAACTCCTCAAGCTGCTGATGAGCCTCGTAGAGGATGGTTCCGCCGGGGGTCTCGTATACGCCGCGGCTCTTCATTCCTACAACACGGTTCTCAACGATATCAACGATACCGATGCCGTTCTCGCCGCCCAGCTTGTTCAGGGTGCGGATGATATCAGAAACCTTCATCTCCTTGCCGTTAACTGACTTGGGAACGCCGCCCTCAAAGGTCATGGTAACGGTGGTAGGTGTATCAGGTGCATCCTCAGGTGTTTTGCCCAGGACTAAGAGATGTTTGTAATTAGGCTCCTGTGAAGGATCCTCGAGCTCAAGACCCTCATGGGAGATGTGCCAGAGGTTACGGTCACGGCTGTAGCTGGAATCTGCTGAGAATGGAAGATTGATGCCGTGGGCCTTGCAGTATTCGATCTCGGATTCACGGGAATCCATGGTCCACTTGTCATTTCTCCAGGCAGCGATGATCTTGATGTCGGGAGCGAGAGCCTTGATGCCCAGCTCGAAACGGATCTGATCGTTACCCTTACCTGTAGCACCGTGGCAGATAGCAACAGCGCCTTCTTTTCTTGCAATCTCAACCAGCTTCTTGGCGATAAGAGGACGAGCCATGGAAGTTCCAAGGAGATACTTGTTCTCATATACGGCGTGAGCCATTACACAGGGAACGATGTACTCATCGCAGAACTCATCTACTACATCGAGGATATAGAGCTTGCTTGCGCCGCAGCTTTTTGCTCTCTCGTCAAGTCCGTCCAGCTCTTCCTCCTGGCCGCAGTCGATGCAGACGCAGACTACTTCATAATCAAAATTCTCCTTGAGCCATGGGATGATAGCAGTTGTATCAAGTCCGCCGGAGTATGCAAGTATAACCTTTTCTTTTGCCATAACAGTTTTCCTCATCTTTCTTTATATTATTTTTTCGTTTATCATTATTATGTTGGGCCATAGATTTCTGACCTCTGCAATTCAATATAAACCATGAATGTATAAAATGCAAGTACAAAATGCATAAATATTTAAAAAATAATCAAAATATGCATAATTATTTAAATAAGCTATTGCATATTTTTTTTAATGGTCGTATACTGAATCATGTTTAGTGGAAAAATCACTTATGAATAAAAGAATGCATAATCAAATGCATAAACCACTGCATAAATCCTGAAAATATGCATAAACATTGTATAAACGAAAGGTGAGGCTATGATCAAGGTTGGAATTATCGGAGCTACCGGATATGCCGGGGCTGAGATCGCAAGACTTATTTACGGACATCCGGAGGCACAGGTTGTCTGGTACGGATCCAAGAGTTATATAGATGAGAAGTTTGCTTCTTTATATGGAAATCTTTTTAAACTGGTTGATGCCAAGTGTCTGGATGACAATATGGATGAGCTGGCAAAAGAGGTGGATGTCATCTTCACAGCAACTCCCCAGGGCCTCTGCGCATCCCTTGTTAATGAAGAAGTACTTAATAAGGTAAAGATTATCGATCTTTCCGCAGATTTCAGACTTAAGGATGTTTCCGTATATGAGAAATGGTACAAGATAGAGCACAAGGCTCCTTCTTATATAGAGGAAGCGGTGTACGGCCTCTGCGAGATCAACAGGGACAAGATCAAGGGAGCAAGGCTCATCGCCAATCCCGGATGTTACACCACCTGCTCCATACTTACAGCATATCCACTTTTAAAAGAAGGACTGATCGATCCCGACACTCTTATCGTTGACGCTCTGAGCGGTGTCTCCGGTGCGGGAAGAGGAGCCAAGGTTGCCAATCTCTACTGCGAGGTCAACGAGAGCTGCAAGCCCTACGGCGTTGCCAATCACAGACACACCCCCGAGATCGAGGAGCAGCTTGGCTATGCGGCAGGTAAGCAGATGCTTATCAACTTCACACCTCACCTTGTTCCCATGAACAGAGGAATCCTGGCCACAGAGTATGCCACTCTTGTGAAAAAGGACGGCAAGCTCCCCACAGCTGCTGACATCAGAGCAGCCTATGAGAAGTATTATAAGGATGAGAAGTTCATAAGACTTCTTGAGGATGGCGTTTATCCCGAGACCAGATGGGTTGAGGGCAGTAACTATGTAGATATCGGATTTAAGATCGACGAGCGTACCGGCAGAGTCATTATGATGGGTGCCATCGACAATCTTGTTAAGGGAGCTGCAGGACAGGCGGTTCAGAATATGAATATTCTGTTTGGCTTTGATGAAGCCATGGGCCTTGAGATAGTGCCCTGCTTCCCATAATTTTTCAGGAAAAGGATAACAGGTGACAGATATGGTTCGTGCCATGACAATAGATGATTATGATGAAGTATATGCGCTTTGGATGTCAATTCACGGCTTTGGTATCAGGACCATGGACGACTCCAGGGAGGGAATCGAGAGATTCATAAAAAGAAATCCCACCACCAGCGCGGTGGATATAGAGGACGGAAAGGTAGTGGGAGCGATCCTCTGCGGAAATGACGGCAGAAGAGCCTGTCTTTACCACGTATGCGTAAGCGAGGCATACAGAATGCACGGTATCGGCAAGAAAATGGTTCAGTTCTGCTGCGAAAGGCTTAAGGAAGAGGGCATCAACAAGGTCTGCCTCAACGCCTTTGTCACCAATGAGGTTGGGAACCGCTTCTGGCAGAAGATGGGCTGGACCCTTCGCTCAGATATGAATTACTACGATTTTACTTTGAATGATGAGAATCTTACAGTATTTAATAAATAAGGAGATAAGCGATGAAGGTTATAGAAGGCGGCGTTACAGCAGCAACCGGTTTTGAAGCGGCCAGCTGCGAGGCTAATATCAAGTACAAAGACAGAACAGATATGGCATTTGTTTATTCCAAAAAGCCCTGTGTATGCGGCGGAACCTTTACCACCAATGTGGTTAAGGCAGCCTGCGTTCAGTGGGATCAGAGAATCGTAGCGGCAGATGCGGGATGCCAGGCCGTAGTCATCAACTCCGGAATTGCCAATGCCTGCACGGGAAAAGAGGGCTTTGATGCCTGCGAGGCCACTGCAAAGGCCGTGGAGAAATGCCTGGGAGTTCCCTATGAGACAGTTGCTGTGGCATCCACCGGTGTCATCGGAATGCAGCTTCCTGTGGACAAGCTCACAGCAGGAGTTGAGAAGATGTCAAAGACCCTGGATGGCAGCATTGAGGCAGGAACAGCAGCTTCCAAGGCCATCATGACCACAGACACTGTTAATAAAGAAGTGGCTGTTTCTTTCGAGGTTTCCGGAAAGACCGTAACTCTCGGTGGTATGAGCAAGGGCTCCGGAATGATCCACCCCAATATGTGCACAATGCTGGCCTTTCTTACCACTGACCTTGCCATAGAAAAGAGTCTTTTACAGAAGGCCGTAAGCGAAGTGGTGGCAGAGACCTTCAATATGATAACCGTTGACGGAGATACCTCCACCAATGACACACTGCTTTGCCTTGCCAACGGCGAAGCGGGCAATGAGAAGATCACCTCAGAGAATGCAGACTATGAGACCTTCAAGGAAGCTCTTTTATATGTATGCACCTTCCTGGCCAAGAAAATGGCTGCAGACGGAGAGGGCGCCAGCAAGCTCTTTGAGGCTAAGGTAGTTAATGCCAAGTCTCTGGAGGATGCAAGAACACTTTCAAGGGCCATCGTTGGTTCCAATCTTTCCAAGGCTGCAATCTTTGGATGTGATGCCAACTTCGGACGTTTCCTCTGTGCCATGGGCTATTCCGGCGCCGATTTCGACCAGAACGACGTAGAGCTCTTTTTCGAGAGTGAGAATGGCAAGCTGAAGGTATTTGACAAGGGAACCCCCATTGTATTTGATGAGGATGAGGCCCTCAAGATCATGAAGGCCGACGCTGTTACCGTATTCGTTGACATGCACGAGGGAACAGAGAGCGCCACGGCCTGGGGATGTGATCTCACCTATGATTATGTAAAGATAAATGCTGACTATCGCAGCTGATTTATGAATAAACAGATTTGAACCGGAGGAGAAAAATGGACAAGGACATGCAGGAAGTTTTAAAAAAGGCTGAGGTTCTGGTGGAGGCTCTGCCCTATATTCAGAAATTCAACAGAAAAGTCATCGTTGTAAAATACGGCGGCAGTGCCATGAGCAACGAGGAGCTTCAAAAGAGCGTTATCACCGATGTTACACTTCTTAAGCTTGTTGGTTTCAAGCCTATCATCGTTCACGGCGGCGGCAAGGCCATCAGCTCCTGGGTTTCCAAGGTGGGCAAGGAGGCTGAGTTTGTAAACGGCCTTCGTGTCACAGATTCAGAGACCATGGAAATCGCAGAGATGGTTCTGGGCCGTGTGAATAAGCAGCTTGTCACCATGGTTCAGGAGCTGGGAGTTAAGGCCATCGGTATCAGCGGCAAGGATTCCGGACTTTTGCATGTAACCAAGAAATACTCCGACGGCAAGGATATAGGCTTCGTGGGAGAGATCGACAAGGTAGATCCCAAGGTTTTATTTGACCTTATGGACAATGACTATCTTCCCATCGTTGCCCCCATCGGATTCGATGACAATTTTGACACCTACAATATCAATGCGGATGATGCAGCCTGCGCCATCGCCAAGGCTGTAGGAGCTGACAAACTGGCCTTTCTTACTGATATTGAGGGCGTTTACAAGGACATTAACGACAAGTCCACTTTTATTTCCAGAATGACCTGCTCCGAGGCAGATGCCCTTATCGCCGGCGGCAATATCGGCGGAGGCATGCTTCCGAAGCTCAATAACTGCACCAGCGCCATCAGAGAGGGCGTTAACAAGGTCCATATCCTGGACGGAAGAATTCCTCATTGTCTTCTTCTGGAGATCTTTACCAACAAGGGTATCGGAACCATGTTCATGGGAGACACAGACGATATGGCTGAGGCAGACAGAAAAGAGGCATAAATATGAGCGAAGTAATGAAAAAATATATAGAAGATGCCGAGAGCGCACTTCTTCATACCTATAACCGTTATCAGATAGTTCTGGACAAGGGCGAGGGCGTGTACCTCTATGACCTGGACGGCAAGAAATATCTGGATTTTGTATCAGGCATAGCTGTTTTTGCCCTGGGCTATCACTACAAGGACTATGATGATGCCCTCAAGGCTCAGATCGACAAGCTGATGCACACTTCCAACTATTATTACAATGTGCCCGCCATCGAGGCTGCCAAGAAGCTCAAGGCTGTATCCGGCATGGACAGAGTCTTTTTTACCAACAGCGGAGCTGAGGCTGTGGAGGGCGCCCTTAAGGCGGCAAGGAAATATGCATATCTCAAGGATGGCAAAAACGACCATGAGATCATCGCCATGAACCATTCCTTCCACGGAAGAACCTTCGGTGCACTGTCTGTTACCGGCAATCCTCACTACAGAGAGGCCTTCGAGCCCATGATCGGTAACATCAAATTCGCTGACATCAATGATTTCGACAGCGTTCTTGCCTGCGTAAATGACAAGACCTGCGCCATCATAATGGAGACCGTTCAGGGCGAAGGCGGTATTTTCCCTGCTACAGAGGAGTTTTTGACCAAGGTAAGGAAGCTCTGCGATGAAAAGGACATCCTTCTTATCCTGGATGAGATCCAGTGCGGTATGGGACGCACCGGCTATATGTTTGCATGGCAGAAGTTCGGCATTAAGCCTGATATCATGACTACAGCCAAGGCTCTTGGCTGCGGTGTGCCTGTGGGAGCCTTCCTTCTTAACGAAAAAACGGCAGCTAATTCTCTTGTGGCCGGAGACCATGGAACCACCTACGGCGGAAACCCCCTTGCCTGTGCGGCAATCAATAAAGTTCTTGATTTATTTAATGAGGACAATATAATAGAGAATGTGAAAGAGGTAGCACCCTATTTGGAGCAGCGTCTTGATGAACTTAAGGATAAGTATGATTTCATCGTTGAGAGACGCGGCGCCGGTCTTATGCAGGGGCTGGTATTCAACAGGCCGGTAGCAGAGGTTATCGGTAAGGCTCTTGAAAACGGTCTTATTTTGATCAACGCAGGAAGCGAGATCATCAGGTTTGTTCCCTCTCTTGTTATTACGAAGAAGAACATTGATGACATGATAGATATCCTGGATTCATGTCTGGGGAGTATATGAAGCTTAGAGTAAGAATATATTCAATAATTCTAATAGCCTGTACACTGGCAGGGGCCTTTGTCTATGCCAGGTCAGAGCAGAATGTGTTTGAAGATCATTCACTTTTTACCAAGGAGAAGACAACAGTCAGACTCTGGTATACGGACGATTCACTGACCCCGTATCTCCAGAGTAAAGCTGTTGCTTTTTCTGAGTCCAGCAAAAGCGTCAGGGTAGAGCCCGTTCTGGTATCGGGCCTGGAGTACCTTGAGGCTATCAACAAGGCATCAGTCGATGATGACAACTATCCGGATCTTTACATAACTACCAACGATTCCCTTGAAAAGGCATATCTTGCGGGACTTGCCATGGAGATCGACAGCGGTGAGGACTATCTTGATGAGGAGATGTTCCCTCTGGCGGCAGTTAATTCCGTTAAATACAGGAATAAGTACATAGCTTATCCTTTCTATTTCGAAACAAGTTCACTTATTTACAACAAGACATATCTTGAGGATATGGCAAAAGAGCGTGTGCAGTCCGAGATGGACGCCGCTGAGGGCGAGGCAGCCCAGGCTGAGGCAGACAATGCTTCTTCAGAAGGCTCATCTGCCGAGACCACAGACGAGGCGGCCACAGAGAGCACCATCGCCCAGGAAGTCATCGATGAGGTGGTTTCCGAGTCACTTCCTCTTACAATTTCCGACATTCTCGGCTTTGCCCAGAGCTACAACGCTCCTGAGCAGGTTGAAGCCGTATTTAAATGGGACGTTACCGACATTTTCTACAACTACTTCTTTGTAGGCAACTACATGAACGTAGGCGGCAGCGCAGGAGATGACGTATCCAAGATCGATATCTACAATACCGACACCATCAGCTGCATGAAGATATATCAGCAGCTCAACCAGTTCTTTGCTATTGATGCCAAGGAAATAGATTACGACACCATCACCAAGGACTTTATCGACGGCAAGATAGTATTTACCGTGGCTACAACCGATATCCTGGCCAAGATAAATCAGGCCAAGGCTGCGGGAGAGTGCGATTTCGAATTTGCTGTTGCTGATATGCCGGGCCTTACCGGAGATTTCGGAACCAGGACCATGTCAGTGACCCAGTGCATCGTAGTTAACGGCTTTTCCAGGAACTACAGCGCAGCCAATCTTTTCGCCAGATACCTTTGCAATGACAATTCCGGCGATATCTACAACATGGCCGGCAAGGTGGCAGCCCACTACGGCGTGAAATATGGTGACAAGAACCTTAATACCTTTGTGGATGTTTATAATGACTCTGTTCCCATGCCCAAGACCATTGAGACCAGTAACCTCTGGATGGAGCTGGAGATCGCCTTTACCAAGATCTGGAACGGAGAGGATGCTAACTCAACTCTGAAGCAGGTTTCCGAGAGAATCATGACCCAGGTTACAGGAGAGAACTACGAAGTAGAGACACTTCCGGATCCTGTAAATGTGGATATTACGGATGGACTTTCAGAGGATAGTGATTAAGTAGCTTGCACAATTTTTTTTAATAAATTAGAATAAAAAATGCATGGCGGGGTCCTCTCATGGAGGATACATGCGAAAGAAATTATTGATTTTATTTATCACCTTGTTATGTCTTACGGGATGTTCCAAGGCTTCTTCAGAGGTTGTTCTGAAGGAGGTTGAGGATCTTGAAAGCGCTGTGGAGGCATCTGACAGCCGGGAAGCGGGGGCTTCTTACTGCGCATCGGCAGAGGCTTGTGAGGATGCATCTTTGCAGGGGATCGTGGTATATGTCTGCGGGGCGGTTAAGGCTCCGGGGGTATATGAACTTCCACCGGATTCCAGGATCAATGATGCGGTGATTGCTGCGGGAGGCTTTGACAGCCCTGCGGATACTGATTATGTCAATTTGGCGGCGGCCCTTAGCGATGGGATGAAGCTTTATATTCCCACACTGGAGGAGACGGCAGATAGCAGTACCGGAGGAGCTTCGGAGATACTCTCTTATGATACGGTTTCTCATTCCGGTGACGGACAGACCGAAGCGGGGAGCAGTCTTATCAATATCAATACCGCTTCCAGAGAGCAGCTTATGACCCTTCCCGGAATCGGAGAGAAGGTGGCGGACAGGATCATTGAATACCGTGATAAGAACGGCAGGTTCAGCCAAAAAGAAGATATCATGAAAATCTCCGGAATTAAGGAGAAGCTTTTTTCCAAAATAAGTGACAAGATAACAGTTTGAGAATCAGGATTGGTGGAAAGATGAGTAAAAAGGCACTTGTAGTTGATGATGAAAAGGTAATCGTAAAGGGCATCAAGTTCAGTCTTGAGCAGGACGACATTGTTGTTGACTGTGCTTATGACGGTCTGGAGGCTGTCAATATGGCAAGGGAGAAGGAATATGACATCATTCTTCTTGATGTTATGCTTCCCGGGCTCACAGGCTTTGAAGCATGCCAGCAGATCAGGGAATTTTCCAATGTTCCCATCATCATGCTGACAGCCAAGGGCGATGATATGGACAAGATTCTGGGCCTTGAGTATGGCGCTGATGATTATATTACCAAGCCTTTCAATATTCTTGAGGTTAAGGCCAGGATCAAGGCCATCATGAGAAGAGCCACCAAGACTGCACAGGGCAAGGGCGACATCGAATACGGCGACCTTCGTCTCAATGAGGAGTACAGAAGAGTATTCATCGGCGACAGAGAGATCAATGTTACCAGCCGTGAGTATGAGCTTCTCGAGCTTCTGGCATCCAACCCCGGCAAGGTTTATTCAAGAGAAGAGCTTCTTGCCACCATCTGGGGCAATGACTATCCCGGTGACGAGAGAACTGTTGATGTACATATCAGAAGACTTCGTGAGAAGCTTGAGAGTACACCCAGTGAGCCCAGATATGTTAGAACCAAGTGGGGAACCGGATACTTTTTCCAGGCTTAATGAGAAACTATGGCGCAGCTTTTTAAAAATCTAAAAATACGATATATATTAAAAAGTCTTAGGGTGCGATTCTTTATAATTGTCTTTGTGACGGGATTATTTTCCTGTCTCGTTATGCATGCGGTAATTCTTGACAGTTATGAGGATCGTGCCGTCAATGTCAAATCTACTGAGGTTCAGACCCAGCTTAAGATTCTGGCTAATCACCTTATTGCTTACAATTATTTACAGGATACCTCCTCGGAGGTTATCAATGCCGAGCTTGATATGCTGGCCAATCTTTACGACGGAAGAGTTATGGTCATCAATGATGACCTGAAGGTTGTGAAGGATACCTACAATATCAGCCAGGGCAAGACCATTATTTCCGAAGAAGTGGTTAACTGTCTGAAGACCGGTCAGCGAGGCGCTGTGTCCAAATTTGACCAGTCCAACGGTTATATCGAGATGATCACTCCCATCATGGAGTCCCAGCTCATCTGGGAAGAGGACGTATCCGATATGGGAGATACCGGCGTGGTGGTAAGAGGCGTACTTCTTACCAGTGTTTCCACCGATACCATCGAGACCACCCTTGATATCCTTGGAAGAAGAGCTACAACTATCGAGATCATCATCGTTATCTTTATTCTGATATTTGCAGCCTGGGTTGCCAATGTGCTGCTGAGGCCCTTCAACAGGATCACTGCAGCCATCAATGATGTTAA
Organism: Butyrivibrio sp. MC2021; assembly: GCF_000621605.1. Lineage (GTDB taxonomy): Bacteria > Bacillota > Clostridia > Lachnospirales > Lachnospiraceae > Butyrivibrio. The sequence continues at coordinate 322,134 of NZ_JHXX01000002.1, forward strand.
GGCGGGCTATACGGATCAGCCCATCAGCGGTCCCAATTACTACGAGACAGAGCAGATCATCAATGCCTTCAATGCGCTTCTTAAGAGGATGAAGGCTCTGGATGATTCCAGACAGGAATTTGTTTCCAACGTGTCCCACGAGCTTAAGACACCTATCACTTCCATGAAAGTTATCGCGGACTCTCTCCTTGCTCAGGAAGAGGTTCCCAATGAGCTTTACAGGGATTTCATGGATGATATTTCCCACGAGATCGACAGAGAGGATAAGATCATCAACGATCTTCTGGTTCTCGTAAAAATGGACAAGAAGGCGTCAGGCCTTATTGTCAGCAACGTGGATGTGGTAAGCCTTACAGAGTCTGTGCTTAAGAGGCTTCGTCCCATTGCCATGCAGAGAAATATTGACCTTACCCTTGAGAGTAAGAGAGCGGTAACCGCTGAGATTGATGAGGTCAAGATCTCCCTGGTAATCATGAACCTGGTGGAGAATGCCATCAAGTACAACAATGACAACGGATGGGTAAGAGTTACCATTGACGCTGATCATCAGTATTTTTACATTGATGTTACAGATTCGGGAGTAGGTATTCCCGAGGACTGCTTTGATCATATTTACGAGAGATTCTACAGAGTTGATAAGTCCAGATCCAGAGAGGTCGGAGGCACAGGCCTTGGACTTTCCATTGCAAGAAGCGCAGTCATCATGCACAGGGGAACCATTGATCTTAAGAGTACTCCCGGAGTGGGTACAACCTTTACCATCAAGATCCCTATCATATGTGCGGGAAACAAGAAACAGCAGTGAAAGGCTTTAGAATGACAAAGGCAAAGAAATGGCAATATAAAAAACTTCATATGGTCCTTGCATTTATGCTGTTTTGCGTAAGCCTCAGCGGCTGCGGCAAGGAGAAGGAGCTCCCGGAGGGAAGCATCAAGGTCTACTATGTCAACAGCAATGAGACCGGCATTGTTTCCAATGACTATGTGCTGCAGGCTTCAGAAGGGGATACTAATGCTGCCATAGCAGAGCTTATGGGGGTTCTTAAGACCATGCCCGACAGGCTCCAGTACGAGGCGCCTATTTCAGGTAACAACGAGCTTATCGGCTATTCCATGACGGATAAGGTCCTTACCCTGAATTTCGAATCCAGCTATATGGAGCTGGGAAGAACCATTGAGATCCTGGACAGAGCTGCCATCGTCCGCACTTTTACCCAGCTGGACAGCGTTGATTACGTATCCTTCCAGATCGAGGGAACACCTCTTACGGACCACTACGGCAATATCGTCGGTAATATGTCTGCGGACACCTTCATCTACAACGTAGGTAACGAGATCAACACCTATGAGAAGGTGCAGCTCAAGCTCTATTTTGTAACTGCAGAGGGCAACAAACTGAGCCCTGTGTACAGGTCCGTTGTTTACAACAGTAATATTTCCATGGAGAGATTGGCGGTGGAGCAGATAATCAACGGTCCCAACACCGATATCGTGTTCCCCTCTGTTTCCAAGGATACCAAGATAAAGAGTGTCAACGTCAAGGACGGCGTATGCTACATTGACTTTGACAACGGCTTTTTGAATCCGGTGGAGAATGTCACTCCCGATGCTGCCATTTATTCCATCGTCAATACCATTACGGAGCTGCCTTCCGTGAACAAGGTGGCATTTTCCGTTAACGGAGAGGATTCCTTTACATTTATGGAGTTCCTCATTTCAGGACAGTACGAGAGAAATCTTGATATTGTAGATTAAAATTATTTTTGGAGTTTTTATTTATATGAGACGGCCGTTATGTCTGTTTTCCATTATCATTGCGGCGGCTGTGTTCTTGTATCTTGAATTGTTTTCAGAACATCTTTTGGCAAATATGCCTCCTGATATGGACGGCTCCTGCATCACACTGTGCGGGACCGTTTCCTTCCGGGAATACCGCAAGGACTATACGGGAAGCATTTTGCCGGTCTTATATCTTGTTCCGGAGGAGTCCTCCGGGAATCTGAAATATGTTCAGTGCTATATGGGATCTTCCGAGGATTATGTCTCTTCCATCGGGGAAAAAGTCATGATAGAGGGGAAAGTGAAGGCTTTTACCGCTCCCACCAATCCCGGAGAATTCAACAGTCTGCTGTATTATTCAACTCAGAAAATTTCATACAGATTGACAGGGGCAAGGGTTACTGCGGCTTCCGGGGATATGAGCCTGGTGCCGGAATACCTTTGCAGGACCAGACTCTTTTTTGAAAAGAACCTGGACAAAGTGCTGGAACCTTCTGACAGTGCCATGCTTAAGGCAATCCTTCTGGGGGATAGGGCATATATGGATGAGGATACCAAGGACCTTTATCAGAAATGCGGAATCATCCATATCCTTTCTGTCAGCGCCCTCCATATCTCTATTCTTGGCATGGGACTCTATGAGTTTTTGCGAAGGCTTAAGGTAAAAGGGGTAGTGGCGGCGCCCTTTGCCATTCTATTCATGTATGTCTACGGAACCATGTGCGGCATGAGTACCTCAGCCTTCAGGGCGATACTTATGTTTTCCCTGCGGCTACTTGCTCCGGTGGTAAAAAGGACCTACGACATCCTGACAGCCCTGGCTCTTGCGGGACTTTTGCTCTTGATTGAGCAGCCTCTTTACCTATATAACAGCGGATTTCTGTTCTCCTTCGGTGCGATAATCGGCATAGCCTATGTGATGCCCCAGCTGCAGCCAGTGTTTGTATCAAAGAAGTGGAAGATGCATCTTGTTACAGATGAGGAGGACGAGGGGCTTTGGAAATATGCGGATAAGTTAAAGGAGAGTTTTGCTGCAAGCTTTTCGATCTTTGTGGTGACGCTTCCTGTCTATGCTTCGTCATATTATACATATCCCATTCCGGGATTTATTCTGAATCTCGTGGTGGTGCCCCTTATGGCGCCTCTTATGATTGCGGGGCTGGTGTGCCTTTTTCTGGCGCCGTTAAGTACGGTCCTGGCCATGATTCCCGGGATTTTGGTTCATTATATTCTTACCTTTATTGGATTTGTCTGCAGGCTTACGGAGAATCTGCCGGGGAGAACCTGGTACATCGGCCATACTGACCATTTGAGAATTGTTTTGTATCTTGGAGTGATAGCAGCATTTCCAATTGCTTCCGAGAAGCTTCGGAACTTTTTTACCAAAAAGAAAAGAAAGCTTCTTGGGGAGAAGGCCTATATTTATGAGGCTCTTCGCCTGGGGAGCCTTATTGCAGCCATGATTATGCTGTGCTTTCAGGTAAGGCCTGACCTTAAGATATCCGCCCTGGATATAGGCCAGGGGGATGCCATCGTCATTGAACTTAAGGATAAGACTGTTCTCATAGACGGAGGCAGCACCTCCAAGAAGCAGGTGGGGAAGTACACCATGATCCCCTTTCTAAAGTACGAGGGCATAGGTACCATAGACATTGCGGTTGTGACCCATGAGGATATGGACCATATCAGCGGCCTTTTTGAAGTCATGGACGACATGGAAAAGGGCGGAATCAGGATAGAGAATCTGATACTTCCGGGAATTACGGCTGAGAACAAGGGAGAGAATTACCAAAAGCTTGAGAACAGGGCATTGGAGCTGGGTATTCCCATAACCTATATTACTGCGGGGAAGGAGCTGACTGTTCCCGGGACAGGGGCTGTTTTTACCTGCCTTAATCCTGGAAGCGGCACTGTCTATGAGGGAGCCAACGAGTATTCCACGGTGCTTCACATGCGCTATGGGGATTTCACAGCTCTTTTTACAGGGGATGTGGAAGGCAGCGGCCAGGAGCAGCTAAGGGGTATAATTGAAAGCTCCGGTGACCGCTACAAAAATGTGACTCTTCTTAAGGTGGCCCACCACGGTTCGGAATACACCACGGACCGGGAGTTTCTTGACTATGTGAACCCCAGGATAGCGCTGATCAGCTGCGGCAGGGATAATTCCTATGGGCATCCCCACAGGGCACTGTTGGATAGGCTTGAAGCCACAGATGCCTTGATTTACAGAACTGATCGGGGCGGCGCCATAAGCATCATCACAGATGGAAAGAAATGCTCAGTCAGCACTTTTGCAGATGCTGCAGATGAAAAATTTTGACTGGTGCTGGCCATGGTATATGATGTAAAATCTATTGGTATGGACTAATTATTTTAATTCGGGAAACAGGACAAAATGCCGGCTAAGACATCAGATTTTCAGGTAAAACAAAGACAATTTAATGAGGATATCAAGAATGGCACCTTTAAGCCATGTTATCTTATATGCGGCGAGGAGGCTTATCTTCGCTATCAGAACAGGGATAAGCTCTTGAAGGCACTTTCAGCGGATTCTTCCTCCATGAATTTCACCAGATATGAGGGAGATTCCTGTAATCCCCTTGAGATCATCGATATGGCGGAGACCATGCCTTTTTTATCGGACAAAAGAGTTATACTTATCGAGGACAGCGGCTTTTTTAAGAACGGATGTCCCGAGCTGGCGGACTATCTCAAGAGTCCCGCGGAGACGGCCATCATCATTTTCGTGGAAAAGGAGCTGGATAAGAGAAAGGATATCTACAAGTCCTTAAGTAAGACCGGCTTTGAGCTTAGCTGTGATGTGCAGGATGAGGAAATGCTCACCAGATGGATATTCAGCAAGGTGTCCCGGGAGGGCAAGAGTATTTCCCCCAGGGCAGCAGCTCTTTTCCTTGAGAGAGTCGGAACCGACATGTCCAACATCAGCACCGAGATTGAGAAGCTTGTGTGTTATGCCATGGACAGGGATCAGATCACGGAGGCGGATATCGAGGCGGTTTGCGCCAACTGGCTCACCAGCCGCATTTTTGCCATGACGGATGCGATAGTGGAGAAGAACCAGAAGCGCGCCATTGACCTGTACTACGACCTGCTGGCGCTGAAGGAGCCCCCGGCCAAGATCCTGGCTCTTATCACCAGACAGTTCAATATTATGCTGCAGGTCAAGGAGATGACGGAGAACAGGCGGGATAAGGGAAGCATTGCAAGCGCTGTGAAGATTGCTCCTTTCCTGGTGGGAAAATATCAGAACTGGGCCAGAGGCTACAGCTTTCAGGAGCTTAAGGATGCCCTTGAACTCTGCGCTTCCAATGATGAGGCTGTAAAGTCAGGAAAGCTCGACTACGTCATCAGCGTTGAGATGGTAATAATAAAATGTACCAGTCGAAAAAACGCAGTTTGAAAAAGATAGAAGTTAAGGTTATACTAAGTAAATGTGTATCGTTTTAGGAGGTGCAAGGTGGAAAGACCTGAAAAACCAAGTCCGCAGGAATTATACAGACATTTTAAGGGGAATATGTATCAGATAGTGACCGTGGCCACTCACTCCGAGACCAGAGAAGAGATGGTGGTTTACCAGGCGCTGTACGGGGATTACAAGGTATATGTAAGGCCTCTGGATATGTTTATGTCCAAGGTTGACAGGGCCAAATACCCGGATGTTGCCCAGGAATATCGCTTTGAAAAGGTTACCCCCATGAAGGAGGCTTCCGTCAGGGAGCTTAATACCAAGCCTGTAGCAGAGCCTGAGCACAAGAAGACTTCTCTTGAGGAAGCGAGAGAGAACTTCAGGAAGCAGCCCTACAGCCCTTCGGAGGTTATGTCCAAGACTGCCGATCAGGAGGCCAGTGAGCTCAATATGGATCCCCTTGTTATCAAGTTCCTGGATGCGGATCTTGCAGCGGAGAAGAACGATATTTTATCCAAGCTTCGTCCTATAATAACCAATGAGATGATAGATATTATGGCTATGTCAATGGGAGTTGTGGTTGAGAAGGGTGATGTTTACGATCGATTCAATGACCTTCGGACATGCCTTAACGCAATAGAGAAGTTTGAAAGCAGTAGATTAAGGAGTTAAGAAAGTAATGAAATTATTATCAATAGCAATACCATGCTACAATTCAGAAGCATATATGGAGAAGTGCATAGAGTCCCTTTTGCCCGGCGGAGAGGATGTTGAGATCCTTATCGTGGACGACGGCTCCAAGGACAGAACAGCAGAGATTGCTGACGAGTACGCAAGAAAGTACCCCACCATCTGCAAGGCTATTCACAAGCCCAACGGTGGACACGGTTCAGCAGTAAACGCAGGTATCGAGAATGCCACAGGCCTTTATTTCAAGGTGGTTGATTCCGATGACTGGGTAAAAGAGATCGCCTACAGAAAGATCCTTTCAACTCTTGCTGAGCTTGCCGGAGGCGACACTCCTCTGGATCTTCTTATCAGCAACTTTGTTTACAACAAGGTGGGAGAGAAGAGACACAAGGTAATGCGCTACAATACCATGTTCCCCATCGAGAAGCTCTTTACCTGGAAGGATGTGAAGAGAACTCCCAAGGGACATTATCTTCTCATGCACTCAGTTATCTACAGGACCAAGCTTCTTAAGCAGTGCGGCCTTAGACTTCCTGAGCACACCTTCTATGTTGATAATATTTATGTATTTAATCCGCTTCCATTCGTTAAGACCATGTATTATCTGGATGTGAACTTCTACTATTACTACATTGGTAGAGAGGATCAGTCCGTTAACCAGAAGATCATGCTCTCCAGAATCGATCAGCAGATCCGTGTAAACAAGCTTATGATCGATTACTATGTTGAGAACTATGGAATGATCCGCTCACAGCGTGAGAGACATAAATATATGTTTAACTATCTGGAGATCATTACCGCCATTTCTTCAGTACTTCTTATCACAGAGGACACACCGGAGAATCTGGCCAAGAGAAAGGAACTGCTCCAGTACATCAAGGACAAGAATTTCCTTCTCTACATGAAGATCAGATACAGCATTGAGGGAACATATATCTACCTTCCCGGCAAGGGCGGCAGAAAGATTACTCTTGCTGGCTATAAGCTTCTGCAGAAGATCTTCCACTTTAACTAATTACGGAAATGTGATAGAATTTATATTTGTAGATGTGAATCTACATGAGGAGTAATTGTTTTAAAGTTTTTTTATGAGGATTGTTTTATGAAAAATCTATACGAGAAGTGGGCCGGAAGGCCGCTTAACAGGGAGACCGGAGCCGATCTTATGAAGCTCTTTACTCCGGTACTTGTGTATGCGCCCATTTACCTGACCTGGTTTATTTTGTTAGAGCGCCACAGGTTCTCCCACTACGCTGTGATACATACGAAGGTTGATGATGTTATTCCCTTTGTGGAGGCCTTCATCATTCCCTATTACATGTGGTTTTTGTATGTATCGGCAACACTTATGATTTTGATGTTCAGCTTTGAGGTTGAGGAATATTACAAGAATTTCTTCTTCCTGGCTACGGGAATGACAATTTTCCTGATCATTTCCACCTTGTTCCCCAATATGCATCACTTAAGACCTGTTGTGATGCCCAGGGACAACATTTTCACCCATCTGGTGCAGGTAATATATGCATCGGATACACCTGCCAATCTGTGGCCCAGCATCCATGTGTATAATTCCATCGGATCAATGATAGCCATTCAGCGCAGCAGGAGATTTAACAGAAGAGCCAAGATAATCGGACATATCATAGGTGTGTCAATTATCCTCTCAACTGTATTTGTTAAACAGCATTCTGTTTACGACGTTATCACAGCCTTCATTATGGCGATAATTTTCTACTACCTGTTCTATCACACACCGCTTATGGAGAATTATTGCAAGAAGAGAGAAGAGCGCGTGGCATTTCGTTATAACTAAAATAAAAGCATGAGACTTCGGTCTCATGCTTATTTTTTAGCTCATCAGCTGGAGCTTCTTGTGAAGACATTCCAGGGTGATATTATCAGATTTTACCGATACTTCTCCGTCGGTATGTACCCACATGGGCTTGTCTGTTTTGATGGTGACCTTATCTGTGAGATAGTGGTCGATTCCCTTTATCCAGAAATGATGCCCCACGAAGGCAAAGGGAAGACAGGCGAACATCTTGAACCTCTTGAGGTTACCAACCACAACCAGATCGAAGAGACCATCTGACAGATCCGCCTTGGGGGCGAATTTAAAGCCGCCGCCTTCGCAGTGGTGGATCATGGCTGTCACCAGTCTGAAATGTTCGAGTTTTATATGGGTTCCATCAACCAGAATAACCTCGCAGGGAACCTTTTCGGCGTTCAGGACCTGTTTTACCGCGATGGTTCCGTAGGTGAGTTTGCCAAGACCTATGCGGTTAAAAAAGTTCTTGGTGCCGGAGGACAGGGCCTCCTCGCAGACTGCTGCGTCAAAGCCTATGCCTGCGCTGACGTCAAAGAGCCTTGTGGTCATAACGTGCTCGTCATGAAGACGGGACATGGTTCTGGACATGGCGTTGTAGGTGAGTTTTCCAAGGTCCAGATGGCGAAGAACCTTACCGTCAACAATGCGGTCCAGGAGCTCATCGGTGCTCTTGGGATAATCAAGATCCCTGGCAAAATCGTTGCTGGAACCTATGGGAATATAGCCGACCAAGGTGTTGTCGAAGTCCTTGATTCCGTTGATGGCTTCGTTAAGAGTGCCGTCGCCGCCCATGACAACCATTTTAACAGGAAGATCTTCGTTATGATTCTTATCTGAAATCTTCTCGGTGATCTGTGTGGCCAGCTTGGTGGCATGGCCCGGTCCTTTGGTGTAGACAACTTTATATTCAATTTTCTTTTCTATGAAGCGTTTTTCAAGACTCTCCCAGATTTCTTTTCCCTTTCCCGAACGGGCGGAAGGATTAACAATACAGTAATACATATTTTTCCCCAACTTTTTTTGTTTTTCATTATAGCATTTTTTGAGGGAATATGTTACGATAAGCGGGATGTTGCTTTAGCACATTAAATTGAAAAAATTATTAGTGATTATCTTTTTTGGGAGGATGGAAAATGTATTCAATTGATGAACTTAAAAAAGTTGATCCTGAGATTGCAGCTTTGATTGAGAAGGAAGTTGCACGTCAGAATGATCACATCGAGCTTATCGCTTCAGAGAACTGGACCAGCAAGGCAGTTATGGCTGCCATGGGTAGCCCCCTTACCAATAAATATGCTGAGGGTCTTCCCGGAAAAAGATATTATGGCGGATGCTATGTAGTAGATGAGGTGGAGAACATCGCAAGAGACAGAGCCAAGGAGCTCTTCCACTGTGATTATGCTAACGTTCAGCCTCACTCAGGTGCTCAGGCCAACCTGGCAGTACAGTTTGCACTTCTTCAGCCCGGTGATACCATCATGGGTATGAACCTCAACCAGGGCGGACATCTTACCCACGGCAGCAGCGCCAATATTTCAGGTACATATTATAAGGTAATCCCTTACGGAGTAGACGAGAACGGTGTTCTTGACTACGAGGAGATGTACAGACTTGCTGTAGAGCACAAGCCCAAGCTCATCATTGCCGGTGCTTCTGCTTACTGCAGAACAATCGATTTCAAGAAATTCAGAGAGGCAGCTGATGCCTGCGGAGCAGTTCTCATGGTAGATATGGCTCACATCGCAGGACTTGTGGCTGCAGGCGTTCATCCCAGCCCATTCCCATATGCTGATGTTGTTACCACAACAACTCACAAGACTCTCAGAGGACCCAGAGGAGGACTTATCCTTTGGAACCAGGAGGCTCAGGACAAGTACAAGTTCAACAAGGCTGTATTCCCCGGAATCCAGGGCGGCCCTCTTGAGCACGTTGTTGCAGCCAAGGCTGTATGCTTCAAGGAAGCTCTTTCACCTGAGTTCAAGACCTACGCTGAGAACGTTGTTAAGAATGCCAAGGCTCTTTGCGAAGGCCTCATGAAGAGAGATATCAAGATCGTTTCAGGCGGCACAGACAACCACCTTATGCTGGTGGATCTTACCAACTACGGTCTTACAGGTAAGGAAGTTGAGGCATGGCTTGATGATGCTCATATCACAGCCAACAAGAACACCATCCCCAACGAGCAGCAGTCACCCTTTGTTACCAGCGGAATCCGTCTCGGAACTCCTGCGGTTACAACCCGTGGCATGAACGAAGAGGATATGGACAAGATTGCAGAGGCCATTGCCATTGTTATCAAGAACAAAGGCGAGAAGAACGATGAGGCTCGTGCAATTATAAAGGAGCTTACAGATAAATATCCTTTAGATTGATTTTGGAGTATATCACCCATCCGGAATTTGTTTTCCGGGTGGGTGTTTTTATTTGACTAAAGTGAAATGTCAGTGAATATATCAAGTGTTATCATTGATGGATATTAAGTGTGTGAAATTAGAATATGCGGATTTACAGCCATTAGAATTGATGAAAATAAATCTGTCGAATTGTGCAAAAAGAATATACAATTAGAATAATACACAGATTATTTTACAATTATGGCGTTATAAACTAAAAATATTAATTAAAATCGAAAAATGTATTGACAACTTATTTGGCAGTGCTATAATGAGTACATCAAGAGAACGAAATACAAATACTTCTCTAGCCAATATGTCGATTTGGGGAGAAAGAAAGGCAGGTACAGTCCAAAGGGAACTTAATTTAAAATATTCAGAGAAAGGATGGTACGGACCACCAGCATACTAAGTTTAGTTTTATAAAAAAGTTTTAGTTTTAAAAGTATTCAAACGAGTATTAAGGAAATATGATTTCAAAATACAGCATTTCAAGTACATGAGTAGTGGCTTCGGACAAACGTAATGGTTTGCAACCACAGCATATGAATGCGAAAGTAAATGGAACGAATTGGCTGAGAAGATCGGAGGACGGTCCATTGGACGGAATAATTACAGAAATAGATGATAAGTACTCGGTATAAGGGCAGAAGCAGGTAACATAGATGAAGCTTCTGCCCTAATATTTTGCGTATTTTTAGTGGCAAGAGATATGGAGGTGTTAACTAATACTTAGTGTCAGTCCCAATTGGTTACATATTTTTACAATGGTACTAAGTCTCGGTGTTGTTTTACTGGATTCGATTCTGGCTACAGATGACTGTGGAATATTGCAGAGAGATGCCAGATCACGTTGAGAGAGACCAAGAGCATTTCTGCGTTTAATTATGGCTGAGATTATAGCGGCTTCAGCTTCGGCTTCGGTAAGAAGCTGACCTCCGACAGGATCGGAGTTTTTAACCTGAGATTTGTAGTCTTCCCAATTCATGAGTTATGCTCCTTTCTTGAAACGTAATCAGTCATTTCGAATATGGCTTTTTGTAGCTCTCGTGATGGCGTTCTTTGAGTGCTTTTGCGAAAATGATGATTCTTAGATTTTCTAGAAATTCAAACACGTCACAATGTCCGCTAGAGGTTTGGTAAAATTCGATATTATACATATGACCTCCAAGGATAATATGACATATTTATGATAGCATAAATGCTATCAAGAGTCAAAAAAGTATAAGATCCAGTTGGTTTCATTTGGTTTCCTTTCTGTGAGACAATCCATATAAAATACGCAGGGCAGCAGACACTTGCGGGAATAGCTAGTTCCCGTTAAGCATAGATGCACGAAATAACTGAAAAAAAACGAATATGATTGTGCAGGGGAAGTGGTAAATTGATACTCCTGCGTATTCATATGGTTGAAAGATATCCCGAATGTCTGACCTGTTCACAGCGAATTAGACACGCTGCTGACATCCGTGATTGCTCCGGTAGGAGCAGAAATTGTATTTCCTGCTTTCAATGAAGCAAGGTTATCATGACAAAATACCCTTGTAAATAGAATTGCCAAAATCTTAAGAATTTCTGCCGTAAATCTTAAGAAAGTCTTAAGAAATTGATGTTTTACTGATATTCATTGATCTTTATTTTCTAGAAAGTTTCCTGATGACAGTTTCAGCGATAAAGTTAAACACAAAATTTTCTTATTTTGTACCCGTCACGGCATAGGCCATTTATGGTAGAATAAAGGAGTAGAAAAAAAGTTTTAGACGGGGATAAAATGGGAAAATTCGAAGATCAAGACATGGATGAGAAGCGCCTTCTTCGCCATCAGCGCAGGAAGAGAAGCCAGCTCATTGCATTTATAACAGTTGCCGTAGTGCTGCTCCTTCTTATAGCAGGAGTAGCTTTTTGTGTACATTATATTAAGGGAGCTTTTGCTCAGAGAAAGGCCCGGGAGGTTGCCGAAGCAGCTGCCGCTGCGGAAGAGAGCAGCCAGGAGATCGTCATCGAGACTCCCGAAGAGACTCCGGAAGTCCAGGAGATGTCTGATGAGGAGGTCCTCCGGGAGATTGTGGACTCCTGCATAGCGGAGATGCCTATTGAGGATAAGGTTGCGGGACTCTTTATCGTAACTCCCGAGCAGATTACAGGAGTTGAGACTGCAGTCAAGGCAGGTAGCGGAACTCAGGACGCTTTAGCAAAATATGCTGTGGGCGGCATTAATTATGTAGGGAAAAATATCAAATCAGAAGATCAGATTACTGAGATGCTCAGTACCACCGCATCCATGAGTAAGTATCCTATATTTACCATGGTGGCCGAGGAGGGCAACATCCAGTCATCGATCACTTCTTCTATAGATACAATAGGTGCCGAGGAGATAACCGATGTGGCCAGCGCCGAGCAGGCAGGTTCCAAGATCGGAGCAGCCATGTACAAATATGGCTTCAACCTCAATCTGGCACCCTATGTTGATCTTACCGAGGACAATCACTTCGGAGCAGATCCCCAGGAAGCAGCAAACCGTATGACATCCTTTGCTATAGGACTTAAGAGTCAGGGCGTCAACTGCTGTGCATATTACTTCCCGGTGGCAGCCTCCTATGAAGGAGCAGCGGATCTCACCAGAGAGGATCTGGAAGCCGGAGCCTATATCCCCTTCAGGAATGCCATAGAGGGCGATGACCTTACAGCCGTTCTTGTTGGCAATGCAGTGATACCTGCCATCGCAACAGACTCAGCTCCCGCCAGTCTTTCCCAGGATATGATCACAGGAGAACTCAGAGGCAATCTCGGGTACAAGGGCATTGTTATAGCAGGACCTCTTAATGAATCAGTGGTCACCGATAACTACAATCCTGAGAGGATAGCAGTGGAAGCTATCAATGCCGGAGCAGATATGCTTTACCTTTGCGGAGATTTTGAGGCAGCCTATAACGGATTATTGGAGGCGGTGAAGAGCGGCGAGATTTCAGAAGGACGTATTGACGAGTCTCTTCGGAGGATATATAGTATTAAATATGCAGACAGAGTTAATGAAATAACAAACCAATAATTATCGAAATACAGTATTTATTACAGGGGGCGCAAAAATGCGCACCCTTTTTTACTGGAGCTAAAGGGATTCTACTGAAATAACGTTACAAAATTGTGTGGATTTTTAAAAATTAATTTACAATAAAAATTGTAAAAATTATATAAAAAAATTATAAAAATGCACTCAAAATTGTATTTGAATAATTGTCGATTTTAAGTATTATAGTATAGAAGACTTTTGAAGTAGGGAGAAGAAAATGAATAAAGATGTAATTTTGAACACCGAGGAGGAAGAGATAGATATAGCCGAGCTCTTCTTTGTTTTAAAGAATAAGCTTTGGGCGATTATCACCTTTGCAATTATAGGCGCTGCTATCGCTTTTGCGTATACCACATTTTTAGTACAGCCAATATATACATCATCTTCTATGATTTATATATTTTCAAAAACTACGACTGTGACATCTGCCATTGATCTTCAGATCGGTAAACAGCTCACTGTAGACTTTGAAATTCTGGGTAAGAGCCGTCCTGTAATTGAGAAAGTTATTGCTGATCTGTCACTTGACACTGATTACGAATCACTTCTTAGGATCATTAAGGTTGAGAATCCTACCGATTCACGTATAATCAAGATCACAGTTAATAACACTGATCCACAGCTGGCCTGTGATATTGCCAATTGTATGGCATCCAACCTGGCAGCCAGAGTTGCGGAGGTAATTGATACTGACAAGCCCTCATCTGTTGAGGATGCAGTTCCCGCTGTTAATCCTACAAGCCCCAGCAAGAAGAAAAATACAGCTCTTGGTGGTATTTTAGGAATGGTTCTTGCTATGGCTTTTATTCTTATTCGATATTATAGTGATATGTCTATACGAAGCGAGGATGATGTCAGGAAGTATCTTGGACTTGGAACATTGGCATCCGTTCCTTTTGAGAAAAGTATTACCAGAGATTTTACGGGGCAGAAGAATAAGAAGGCTAAGAAAAAATGAAGAAGAAAAAATTGATTGTCTTTTTCTTTGTGATTTCTATATCAGCTATCTGTGCTGCTACAGTCGGATATTTTGTATCTGATTACTTTTACAGTACAGAGGCTATGGCTGCAATTCAGGAAACTGCCTATGATAAGGCGGAGAAGGCCACCACTGCGGAAGTAATTATTCCTCAGACCAAGGTGCCTGATTCAGCCGCAACCGGTAACTCAGCTGCAGCGAAAAAAAAGGTAGAGATACCTATTGATTTTACTGCCCTTAAGAAGACCAATTCAGATATAATTGCCTGGATCAATATCCCCGGCACCAATATCAATTATCCCATAGCCCAGCACCCCAAGAATGACAGCTACTATCTTAAACATGGTGCTGACGGTATTAGCTCTTCTTATGGATGCTTATATGTGGAAACCTGTGAGAAGTCACCGTTTTTAGAGTTTAATACAGTGGTTTACGGGCACAACATGAATGACGGTTCCATGTTTGCGGGACTTCATTTGTTTGAGGACAAGGAATTTTATGACAAACATAGAAGCTTCTATGTTTATACACCTGATCATGCTTTTTGTTATGAGATATTCGCTGCTGTTATGTACAGTGATATCAGGATACCTTATTACTACAATGACTTGATAGAGTCCGACAGGACAGCATATCTTAACTCACTTGGTAAGGACATTGTGGTATCCCGGAGTATTATATCCAAGGATTACAACGTTACCGAGGATAACTGCATTATTACCCTCAGTACCTGTGATAAGAAACTTCGAGACAACAGATTTCTTGTGGTGGCGAAGCTTAAACAGATAGACGGACAGGATGTCAAATAAATGAAAAGCAAAAGCAAGATTATTCTGCCGGTTTTTGCAGCGGCTCTCATTTTTGCTGCCGGAGTAGGAGGCTTTCTCTTTTCCTCCCAGCAGAGAAAAAACATAGTGAGGCGGTCCGAAGTAACAACTTTGGATGATTCCTCGGCAGAAGACAGTTCAGCAATTTATACCAGAGATTCCTTTGATGGCAGTGTGTCCTACAATGGAAAAAGGTATGAAGTAAATACATCAATAGACAAGATTTTATTCCTGGGAATAGATAACAGCGACCAGTCAAGGGACGGTATTGGAATAGATGAGGGCGGAAGGAGTGATACAATTATCCTTTTTGCCATAGATAATGAGAATGAGACCATAACCCCGTTGGAAATCAACAGAGATACTATGGTGGATGTGGACATCTATGACAATGACGGCAATTACCTGACTCAGGGAACAAGGCAGCTCACAATGCAGTATTCCTATGGAAATACACCCAAAAAAGCCAGTAACCTAACCAAAGAAAAGATATCTGACCTGTTATGCCGAACTAAAATTGACGGCGTAATATCACTTACCATGGATGGTATCGAGCCAATAGTTGACTCAATTGGCGGAGTTACTCTTACACTTACTACAGATGAAACCGATCTGGACCCTTCCTATGTCAAGGGGGCGGTGATCCATTTGGACGGAGCCGCAGCCAAGGACTTTGTACATACCAGAGATACAGATGTTAGAGGCAGTAATATTATGCGTATGTCCAGACAGACCCAGTTCATGATGGCTCTGTTTCACAGTATGAAGGGACAGGGAGAAAGCATAGTTGATACTATGGAGAAGGCAGCCGGGGATTACCTTTACGAGGATATAGATGCCGACAGTATGGCACATTTTGTAAGGTATGATTATTCCGGAGATATTTTTGTGCTGCCCGGAGTGAATAAGACCGAAGGGCTCCATGATGAGTTCTATGTTGATGAAAATAAGCTCACTGAGATGGTACTTAAGCTGTTTTATAAAGAGATTTAGGGGATTTTCAGTGGATTATTTAATAAATTAAAGGAGGAGAAGATGATGCAAAAAAGAAAGTTTTTAACCATCGTTGCTGCAGCTGCAATGCTTATTTCAAGCCTTGCTTTCAGCACACCTGTCAGCGCCACCAGCCCAACAACTACTACAGAAGTTCTTGGGGCAGGTCGTACAGCCGAAGAGGCTGAGGTCCTTGGTGCTTCCAGAGCATCTGTTGAGAACACCAGCGTAACAGTTGGTACGATCTCAAATAAGGCTGCTCTTGATGCTCTTAAGAACACTACCGCAATTGCTAATCTTATTGCAAACAGTGTTACTACTTCTGTTAATACAGCTGATATTACTATCGTTGACAGCATGGAAGTTACACCAAAGCCCGGCGTAGAAGTATCTGAAGCTAATCCGCTTTTCATTACATTTAGCTTCCCAG
This sequence comes from Butyrivibrio sp. MC2021, assembly GCF_000621605.1. Taxonomy (GTDB): domain Bacteria; phylum Bacillota; class Clostridia; order Lachnospirales; family Lachnospiraceae; genus Butyrivibrio. The sequence continues at coordinate 338,550 of NZ_JHXX01000002.1, forward strand.
GAGTTACTGCTTCTACCAAAGCCTATGTTCTTCACTACGGTAAGAGTGGTTGGGAAGTAGTTCCCACAACTGTTTCTGACGGCAAGGTTATCGGTAAGTTTACAAGCCTTTCACCTGTTGCTATCGCAGTTGAGAAGAACACACTTAATGCATCTGTGCTTGGAGCCACAAGATCTCCCAGAACAGGTGACAACAGAGTCATCGTTATCGGTGCCTGCGCTTGCTTATTGGCAGCTGCAGTATTAGTAGACAGAAAAAGAAAGCTTGCATGATGAGAAGAAGTCCTGATATCAAACTGGCAGATATGCATTGTCACATTGTTCCATATGTTGATGACGGTGCATCGGATCTGGAAGAAGCAAAAAGAATAATAATCGAAGAGTACGAACAGGGAGTGCGGCTCATTGTTATGACCGTGCACTTTAAACACGGATCCTTTGATACTCCGGCGGCCAAGGTAAAGAAGCATTTTGATTCTTTGCTGAAGTGGTTGGATACCACAGATATGACGGATCTTGATGTTTATGTCACCAGGGAATACTACTGCGACAAGCGTCTTGCACTTTTACTGGACGGATATGCCAGAGGTAAGGACAAAGTTGTCTATGAGGATATTACCTATGTGCCTGAAGAAGAGATTCTTCCCTTCGGAGGGCACAGATGTATCCTTTTGGAGTTCTCCTCCGGAAGAAAGCAGATGAAGGCCTTCGAGGCATTTACCAGATTGGCTGTACATGCCGGTCTCACACCGATAATAGCCCATGCAGAGAGATATCCCATGGTTCAGGAGAATCCTGAGATATTGCGTGTGGCAAGAAAATACGGTGCTTATATTCAGGTAAACGGAGATGCGATCCTTGGAAAAGATTTGAAGAGAGTCTGTGACACGGCTAGAAATCTTATTAAGTCTGATATTGCAGATATAGTATCTTCGGATTCCCACGATCTTGAGGTTCGTTCACCTAACCTGAAAAAGAGCAATGGTTTTCTGAAATCGAAATTTGGTAACGAAGTGGCTAACCTGCTGTTACATGATAATGCTTATTATCTTGTATATGACCAGGAGTGATTGTTTAGAAGTTTTAGGAGTCATTATGTTTGAGTTAAAGCTTGAGAAAAAAGAGCTTCCTTTTGCTATGGCAGAGGAAATTAAAAATTTAAGAACCGGAATAACATTTAGTGGTGCTGATATCAAGGCTATTCTTTTTACCAGCAGTACACCAAATGAAGGAAAAAGTACTATATCCCTTGAACTTGCCAGGTCCTTTGCTGAGCTGGGGAAGAAGGTTGTTTATCTAGACTGTGACCTTCGTAAATCTATTTTTAATTGTAAGATTCGTGAAGGTAAGATTGTCAGTGGACTTTCCCATTACCTTACAGGTCAAAGTAAAATTGAGGACATTATTTACGAAAATGATCCGGGGGATGATGATGTTAAGTTCTATGTCATTCCATCAGGCCCAAGCAGTAATAGTCCTACTGAGCTTTTATCCTCGGATCTTTTTGACAAGCTGTTGGAGAAACTTAGAGAAGACTATGACATGGTAATAGTTGATGCACCGCCGCTGGGGAGCGTTGTTGATGCATCTATTGTAAGTTCCAAAGTTGATGGAACAGTCATAGTTGTTGAAGCAGGAAATATAAATTACAAAGCAATCCAGAAGGTCCGTGATAAATTGGATGCTTCAGGAGCCAAAATCCTGGGGGTTGTACTTAATAAGGTCGATAAATCCAGAAAGAGTTACGGTTATTATAAGTACGGCAAGGATTATGGTTATGGATACGGATATGGCAAGGGTTAAGGGGAATAATCCTTGTTAATATAATAAAAAATTTTTAGTGTATGAAAGGAATTGTTGGGAAATGGAAAACAAAGAAAAAATATGTTTAGTAGGTTCTTCAGGCGGTCATTTGGCACACTTATACATGCTGAAGAAGTATTGGAGTGACAAAGAGAGATTTTGGGTAACCTTTGATAAGGAAGATGCAAGAAGTCTTCTTGAAGGAGAGAAGATTTATCCTGCATATTATCCGTCTAACAGAAGCATAAAGGCTCTTGCTATTAACACTTACAGAGCCGTTAAGATTCTTTTCAAGGAGCGCCCAACCCTTATAATCACATCCGGAGCAGCACCGGCGATTCCTTTCTTTTGGATTGGAAAGCTTATTGGAGCAAAAACAATTTACATTGAAGTTTTTGATCGTATTGATGCTCCTACTATTGCAGGAAGGCTTTGCTATCCTGTGACTGACAAGTTCTTTGTTGAATGGGAAGAAATGAAAAAAGTATATCCCAAAGCCATTAATTTAGGATGCATTTTTTAATTTAATAGGGAGCTTACAAAAATGATATTTGTAACAGTAGGGACTCATGAGCAGTCCTTTAACAGACTAGTTGAATATATGGATAAGTGGGCAGAAAACCATGATGAGGAGGTTATCATTCAGACAGGTTTTTCTACATATGAGCCAAAGTATGCAACCTGGCAGAAGTTATATCCTTTTCAGCAAATGAATAAAAACATGTCCGATGCCCGTATAATAATTACTCATGGAGGCCCTAGCTCTTTTATTGCCCCTCTTCAGAAGGGCAAGATTCCTATCGTTGTTCCTAGGAGAAAGGATTTCGATGAGCATGTAAATGACCATCAGCTTACTTTCTGCAGAATGATAGATGAAAGAATGAAAAACATAATTCTTGTCGAGGATGAACATGACCTTGGTGATGTGATAGAGAGATATGATTCTATTGTTGATCATATGAATGTTGGCCAAAACAGTAATAACGCAAAATTCATGGAAGGTTTTGAGAAGAATATTGAAGAACTTTTGAACAGATAAGATTTCTTCATTTTTTGCTAGGATTATAGAGAAAAACGGAAAATAATAATGAAAACAGGAACTTTAACTTTTCATGCTCCCAATAATAATGGTTCTTTTTTGCAGGCATATGCATTACAGAATGTATTGATAAAAATGGGACTAGAGAATGAAATAATAAACTATTATTCAGAAAAGCAAGAGGAACAGTACAAGGTATTTCGAAAAAATAATAGTATTTCGAATCTCTTTAGAAACCTAATATCACTTTTTCATTTTGGTAAACTCAATAGTCGTTTCAGACAGTTTAATGAGTTGCGGGAACAGTTTCTACTTATGACTCCAAGGCTCAAAACTGAAAGGGAAGTATATCAGACTATAGAAGACTATGATGTGATTATTTGCGGCAGTGATCAAATATGGAATACTGAAGCAAGGGATTTTTCTGAAGCTTATCTACTTCCTGATATTGATAAGAAAAAAATCACTTATGCTGTCAGCTGTGGTTCAAAATTGGGAGCAGTTGATTGTGACACAATAATACGTCACGCAAATGATTTTGATTATAATTCTTTTAGAGAACGAAGCACATTGTTGGAACTACAGCAGAGAGGTTTAAAATCTTCAAAATTAGTATTGGACCCGACACTGTTATTGGACTCTGACAGCTATAATCGACTTATTACAAAAACGATAAGGGATGATAAGTATATTTTCTTATACACTATCAATTATAGTGATCAGGTGCTTCAGACTGCCAAGGCTATAGGAGATAGCCTTAATCTTCCCGTACTGACTGTTTTTACAGGGTATAGCGTCTACAAATGTAAAAAATTTGGAATAAAGGTAATATATGATGCAGCACCGGATATGTTCTTGGGACTAATAAAAAATGCATATATTACATGTACAAATTCTTTTCATGGGACTGTTTTTTCAATTTTATATCATAAAGAGTTTTATAGATTGTGTGACAAGGATACAAATGGAAAAAACATATATGATGATAGAATAGATGGTTTATTAAATGAGTTAGATATTCGTGAAAATAGTTTAGGAATAGGAGATAATTTTACTCGGAATATTCCTGACTATACCGATATAGATAAGAAAATCGAAGCATTACGTGCGGAGTCATTGCATTATATTGAGAGTGCTTTAGGAAAAGGTAATTACTAATGAGACATGCTTTTTTGATAATTGCGCATAATAACTGGTGGCAGTTAAAGCAATTAATCAAGTTATTAGATAGTGAATCACATGATTTATATATTCATATAGACAAAAGAAGTAAGAATTATGATGAGCAGCAATTCTGTAATATCGCTTTAAAGTCCAGAGTGAAGATATTTCAGGAATATAAGGTATACTGGGGAGGCTTTTCGCAGGTTGAAGTTGAGCTTTTTCTGTTGGGAAAAGCATCTGAGTTTAACTATGATTATTACCATATCATTTCTGGAGGGGACTTGCCTCTAAAAAGTAATTATGAAATAGATGCTTTCTTTGAGAATAATAGGGGATATGAATTTATAGATTATGATGAAAGCAAACTCAATAATGATCCAGAGATATCTAGAAGGACAAGAATATATCATTTTTTACAGAATTATAGGAGGATATCTTCATTTAGTTTTGTAAATAGTATATTTATATTTTGTGAAAGATGTTTGCTTTTATTACAAATGATTTTTGGTGTTAATAGGACAAGAAGACTTGATTGGACAATAAAATATGGATCTAATTGGGTAAGCATAACAGATGGCATGGCAAAAGAAGTATTGAAGCAAAAAGAAAAAATAGGAAAAGTTTTCAAGTGGACTAACTGTGCTGACGAGCTATTTATTCAAACAGTAGCATTTAATTCAATTTATAAAGATAATATCTACGATAATGGATTGACTGACGTCATGAATAATATGCGCTTAGTAGACTGGGAACGAGGCAGTAATGGTAGTCCCTATACTTATAGAAATGACGACTATGAATATTTGATTAAGTCAAATGCCTTGTTTGCAAGGAAGTTCTCAGAAGGAGTAGATAAGGATATTATCGAACGAATCATTGATTATTTAAATGGTGAAAAAAATGAATCTTGTATGTGATAAGAATATGTGCAACGCTTGTGGGGCTTGTGTAGCAGCATGCCCTACAAATGCAATTAGTATAAAAGAAGATACTTTTTCTTGTAATGCAGTAATTGATACAAATAAATGTATTAGATGTGGTCTATGCAAGAATAAATGTCCACAATTGACTGATGTTCAGTTTTACAAGAGCATCAATTGGTACCAGGGATGGAGTAAAGATGACTCTATTAGAAAGAAGAGTGCATCAGGTGGTGCAGCACGAGCTTTGGCAGAATCTTTTATTCATGATGGGGGCTGCGTTTGTTCTTGTGTGTTTGAAAAAGGCAAATTTATATATGTATTAACTGATAATGCGCTGGATATTGAAAAAATGTCCGGCTCAAAATATGTTAAGAGTAATCCACAGGATTGTTATGAACCGATTCTTGATAAATTAAAGCATGATATACCTGTTCTTTTTATTGGTCTTCCTTGTCAGGCAGAAGGAATTAGAAGATATGTGCCTGAAAAATATCATGAAAAACTATATACGGTGGATCTTATATGTCATGGTACTCCTTCAAGGTTATTCTTGGAGAAGTTCTTAAATGAGCATGAGGTTGAACTGAATAAACTAAATGATATTAAATTTCGGTATAGTCATGAGAAAAGGGATGACAGTTATAAATTTATTGATTACAAGGGCATCATGGATCGGTACTCGATAGCGTTTTTATATTCACTTACTTATACTGAAAATTGCTATAAATGCAAATTTGCTAGGGGAGAGCGTGCTTCAGATATTACGCTAGGAGATTCATGGGGAAGTGAACTAAGTGGGGAGATGACGAGAGGAATATCGTTGATGCTTTGTCAGACATCAAAAGGAGAATCGCTAATTAAGAAAAGTGAATTGATTTTAAAAGATGTCGATTTAAAAAGGGCAATTGATTGCAATCCTCAATTGCAGCGTACTACTTCTGTACCCAGTGCACGAATGCGGTTTGTTGACGATGTGAATTTAGGAAAAGGGGTAAATAGGAGCATCTTTAGATATTTAAAGATTGCATGTTTAAAGCAATATGTTAAGAAAGTATTTATTCGTATGCACCTTATTGAGCCGGTTGGATATATGATCAGCTATAAATGATGGAAATTATACATAGCTTTCTGAGGAATGGAATAAAAGGGAAGCGAGCAAGAAATAATGAAAAAAATAAAAATACTTATTTTATCTACATCCGGATTTACTAAAAAAGAAGGAATTTCAACTGTAATATTGGATTACTTCGCGAGATTTGATAAAGAAACATTCGAACCTCATATTGTTGTTTCAGGCGATTATGATAAAAAACTTGTAAATTGTTTTGAGCAAAATGGAATTAGGATTCATTTTCTTCATTCTAGAAAGAAATATTTATTCTTGTATGTAAAAGAATTGTTTTTTGAATTCAGAAAAGAAAGATATGATGTAGTATATGTGCATGGCAGTAGTGCCATCATGAGCATAGAGTTATTTGTAGCTAAGCTGTCTGGATGTAAAGTAAGAGTTGCTCATTCGCACAATACTACATGTGATCATAAGCGATTTGATAAAATGTTGAGACCCATTTTTAATAGGCTTTATACTGATGCTTTTGCTTGCGGCACAGAAGCAGGTAGATGGCTATTTTCTAACAAGGATTTTATTTTGATAAGAAATGGTAGAGATGTAAATAAGTATGCTTTTGATGAAAATATGAGAAGGAAAATCAGATCTGAACTGGGGGTAGATGAAAATTGTTTATTAATAGGCCATGTTGGGAACTTTAATAATCAAAAAAATCATCAGTTTGCTCTTAATGTGTTTAAGGAAGTGCTAGAGAAAAAAAAGAATGCAAAGCTTTATTTTATGGGGACGGGGGCTTTATTAGATGATATGAAAAGACTAGCTAATGAAATTGGAATTTCCAAAGATGTCGTTTTTATGGGATCTATAGATAATGTTGAAGAGATGCTTCAAGCAATGGATGTGATGATTTTACCTTCTCTTCATGAAGGACTTCCTCTTGTGGTAGTTGAGTGGCAGATTGCAGCGCTTCCTTCTTTAGTTTCAGATAATGTTACAAAAGAGGTTTCATTCAGCAATTTGGTGCATTTTATGTCACTAGAGAAGGAATATTCAAATTGGGCAGAAAAAATCATTGAGATTTCAAAATTTGAAAGAAATAGAGCGGCTAATGAAGTTATTAGATTAGCTCAAAAAAGTGGTTTTGATATTGATGAGGATGTAAAGTGTTTGCAGGATCATCTAATGAAAAAAGTGCTGATGGAACACTGAATTAGTAATACTAATTCAGCATTTTATATGTTTTGTAGGAGCAAAAAATGGATTTAGTTTCGATCATTATACCAATATATAATGTTGAAGAATATATAGAAAATTGTGTTATTGCGCTATGTAACCAAACCTATTCCGATATCGAAATAATACTTGTTGATGATGGATCTACAGATAATTCAGGCAATATAGCGGATGCTTTGGCTGAAAAAGATAAAAGGATTAAAGTCATTCATCAATCAAATTCAGGTGCCGGTTATGCGCGAAATACTGGACTTGAGGCTGCCAGTGGAAATTATGTATCGTTTGTTGATTCTGATGACTCAGTAGATAGTAATTTAATCGAATTATTGGTGGATGGATTAAAAGATGGTTCAGATGCATGCGTTGGTGGTTACAAACGTATCAATGAAAAAGGGGAGATTATAGGAGTCGAAAAGTATAAATGTCAGACATACACAGATAAAAATGTTTATATGGGGTTATTTGCAAGAATGCTTGGTAGTTCGCCAGACTCACATGATGCCATAAAAATGGCAGTATGGAATTCAATATTTTCATTGGACATTATAAAGAAACATAATATAAAATTTCCTTCTCAAGAGGAATACTTTTCCGAAGATTTATATTTCAATTATGAATATTTTAACTATTCATGTAAGGCAAGCCTTATTGACTCTACGGCATATGGATATAGAGTTACGCCAGAATCTCTGACACAAAAATATAAACCTCATATGTTAGATAGCATTAGTGATTTTTATATCAAGATGGAAAACAAAATTAGTGATAACGGAATGATAATGCGTATGCAAAGGCAGTTTTGTGTAAACATCCGTTGCTGTATGAGACAGGAGCATACCGATATTTCAGGAAAGAGTCCTAAAGAAATAAAAGATGCTATAAGAACTATAGTAAACCATCCTGTTGTAAGCAGAGTATCAAATTCTTATATAAAATGCATAAAACAGTTCAAACAAAAGATGTTTGTTTTTTTGGTAAAAAATAGAAGCGTAAATATATTGTATTTGTTTATCAAGTACAAGTTATTGTAACTTTGATTGGAGATAAATTATTGTGGTTAGTGTAATTGTTCCAGTTTATGGAGTTGAAGAATATTTGGATCGGTGTGTACAAAGTATTTGCAACCAAACATATTCTGATTTGGAAATAATATTAGTTGATGATGGCTCAAAAGATTCTTGCCCTGAGATGTGCGATGAGTGGTCTCGAAAGGACAAGCGTATAAAAGTGATTCACCAGGAAAATGGTGGTTTATCAAATGCTAGGAATACTGGTTTATATGCAAGTAATGGTGAGTTTATTTTATATGTAGACAGTGATGACTATATTAGGGAAGATATGGTAGAGGCATTATTGGATGCAATTAATTCATATAGTGCAGATGTTGCGGTTTCAACTTATTACTCTTTGAATGATGATTATTCTTTGAAGCGTTTGAGTGGAGAAACTGTAGTTGGTACTCCTGAAGAGATTCTGCCTATCGTATATAATAATTCAATATTTCATGCATGGGGGAAGCTGATTAAAAGAGAATATGCTTTGAAATGCCCATTTGTAGATAAACTTATATATGAGGATTATGAAAATACTCCTAGGTTATTTACTAAAGTTAACAAAATTGTAATTCTCATGGATGGCAGATATCAATATACTATACGAAGTAATAGTATTATGCAAAGTAGCATAAACGTTACAAAGGTAGATTTGGCAAGAATAATTGACTCAACTTTAGAATTATATGAAAATCAAAATTTTACTGTATATAGCAAAGCGGAATTATATGCATTATTGATAAAACTTCTTGTACATCATTATCATATAACTATTAGAAGCATTTCAAATGATAACGATGCATTTTTATTAGAATCAAGATCTGTACTAAAGAAGCATAAGAATAAATGGATTAGTTCTGACTTAATATCCAAAGGACGGAAAATTGCATATTTTAGTCTTTGCTTTTTTCCCCCGATATATAGGAAATTATATCTGCTAAGTCATAAGGAGAAGCAAGAGTGAAGTATTCATTTGGATTTAAAAAGTTAGAATGGTATATATATATTTTGACATTGGTTGTGATGCTATTTTCTACACAATATTATTTTGGTACAGATAGTTATTCAAGAGTATACAGACTGAATGCGGTATGTATTATTTTCTTCCTGTTTTTTTCATTACTGGCTAATAATTTTAAATTTAAATATCATCATTCTGAACTATTTGCATATGGTATTGCTCTGGCACCCTATATATATCAAGTAATATGCTCGTTGCTTTTTTTTGGATTATATAAAAAAATAACATTTCGAAATTTACTACATTATAATCTGCAACCTCTTTTAGTTTGTATTATGGCAATTGTCGCGTATATTACATTTTCCAAGAAAGCATTAAAAGGGATTCTTATAGCAGCGGTTCTTAACTATTTAGTTTATATTTTTGTTTGTATAGTGAAATTTGGTCCTTTATCATTACTTGAAGCAGGAACTAATACTAGTGCTTCTAGGTTATTGGAAGTTCATGAACTTACTTTTATTTTTGGACTTTCCATTGTTTACTTGATGGTCTTAGAATATTTTAAAGAGAAGAGTGTAAATCGTATTTGGTTAATATTACTGACCATATTTTGCTTGTTAGGCTTTAAGAGAATATTACTTTTTGCAATGATTATTTCAGCTGTTATATATTGGATCTTCAAAAGGTGTAAGAGACCAACTATTCTCATTTGTCTTTCATTATTTCTTATAGCGATAAGTTTGATTTGGGTATATGTATGTTCTTCATGGGATATCTTAACAGGTTTAAGCATAAAGTATAATGTGGATTTGTCCGGAAGAAACTGGATCTATAGTAATTTTTATCCGTATTATGAGTATTCTTTGTCTTATATTGGTGCAGGAATAGGTTATGTTCAGCAGTTGATTGGGCAGATGTCTACTATGGTATCAGGAGGTCATCAAATAGGTTTACATAATGAATATCTCAGGCTGTATATTGAGCTCGGCTTTTTACCATATATTGGTTACTTTGTGTTGTTGATACCATTAGTAATTTACGTGATTTACAAGAAGGTTGATATGCAAACTGCTGTATTATATTTTTCATTATGGTTAGTCACTTTGATATGTATAGCAACAGATAATTTGCTTGCATACCCTAATTACATGCTTACATCTAATATATTGATAATTACAAGTGTTTGTAATGGAAGAAAAAATAAGTTGTTGAATAATAGATTTGCTAGTGAGGATAATTGATGAAAATAGGTATTATTACCGTATATGATAGTATTACAAATTATGGATCGTTTTTACAGGCATATGCATTAAGCAGGGTCTTGGAACAAAAAGGACATTCTATTTATTTTATAAGAAGAATGAGTGATGATGATATACTGGAAAGATTTAATCAATTAGTTGTTGAACGGTGCACTGTTAAAAGCAATATACCGGTTAAAAGTATACTACTAAAGGCAAAGTACAAGATGATAATGAGGCGTGAGATAGCCAATAATATCAAAAGGTTTGAAACGCTTAAAAACGACTGGAATCATCTTAATATTATTAGCAAAGAGGATATAGAAAAAGTCGGATTAGATCTTATTATTTGTGGAAGTGATGAAATATGGAATATCCATAATAAAGATATAGATATAGATTTCTATGGATGTGGATGGATTAAGAATATTTCCAAGATAGCGTATGCTATTAGTTCAGGTGATACTAAAACAGATGAATTTCTTTCTGTAAAAAGTTGGAAAGAGCAGATAGGAGATTTTGATGTTATTCTTCCTAGAGATACAATGACTCAAAAAATGTCATTAGATTATACTGGGATAGAATCTCCTATAGTATGTGATCCTACTATTTTACGGGGATATGAGAATTATACAATCACAGATTGTGGAAAAGAATTTGGCAAGTACATGCTTGTATATTCTTATCAGCTTAGCAAAATTGAAAAAAAATACATAAAAAAATATGCCAAGGAAAATAATCTAAAAATTATATCACCGTGCGTATATTCAATAATAGCAGATGAAAATATATATACATCCGCTTTAGATTTTCCATCACTTATAGCGAATGCGGAATGCGTTTATACTACTACATTCCATGGCACTATTTTTTCACTTATGTTTGCCAAAAGGATGTGTTCTTCTCCTAGGTTCCCTAAGATATTGAATCTTTTGGAACAGGTTAATGGTGAAAACTATTTATTGCCTAATAATGCTTCCTATGAACAGTTTAAGGCTGTTCTTGATTCTAAAGCTGATAAAAATATAATATTCAGAGCACTAAAAAAAATGCAGGAAAATGGTGCTATGGGGCTTGATAATGCTTTGGAATGTGTAAAAAAAAACAGGCACAATCCGATAGGTGCCAGTTATAAGGATAACGTGAAATATTACTACGGATTTTCAAAAGACGAAGAAACAGTTAGATCAAAAAGTTCTTCAGGAGGCCTTTTTTATGAGCTTAGTAAGGCCATTCTCGATAAAGGTGGGGTGGTATTTGGTGCCAGATACAATAAAGAAAATAATACAGTAGAGCATGCTTCAACTGATGAAGTGCCTATTCATGAACTTATGAAAAGTAAGTATCTGGAATCTAAGATAGGAGATACGTTTCAGAAAATAGGAAAGAACTTGGAAGAAGGAAGATTTGTTCTGTTTTGTGGAACTCCATGCCAGGCTGCAGGTCTGAGTATGCTCAGAGAAAAAAAATATTATAAGCACAAGGATCATTTGTTTATAATAGATTTTTTATGTGAAGGAGTACCTTCATATAAGGTTTTTAATGAATATGTTGCATGTGAAGAAAAGAAAAGTGGAAAAAAGATTGATAATGTAGACTTTAGATCAAAGTTTTATGGATGGAATAACCATTGTATGAAGATTAATTATCTTGATAAATCTTCAAGGGTTAGACCGGCATTTGCTGACTCGTATATGCATACATTTATTATTGATTTGGTATTTAATCGGCCATCATGTTACGATTGTCCTTTTAGGACAGAAAAAAAATCGGATATTACCATTGGTGATTTTTGGAAAGTCGGTAAAGTAAATGATTCAATTAAGGATAACAGGGGTGTTTCTGCAATTTTTGTTAATTCCGATAATGGTGAAGCTTTATTAGATCAGGTTAAAAATCAGCTTGTTATAGAAGAATTGTCTACTGATAACATAAAGAATATGGTTCAACTATTGGATCTTCGAGGAGCAAAAGATAGACGAAATGCTTTTTATGATGAGTTTGCTGCTAATGGTTATGAGGCTGCGATAAAGAAATACAGTACATATTTTAATAACAGTAGTTTCATAAAAAAAGCAAAGTTTTTAAAAAGATGGATAAAAATGGAGAGAAGGAGAAAGTCATCTGAACAGATGTCAGTAAAATGAGTAGTAAGAGTAATGCTAAAGAATTAGCAAAAAATACAGCGATTATTTCAATAGGTAAGATTTGTACGCAACTTGTGAGTTTTCTGTTATTGCCTGTATATACAGGAATACTAAGTACAGAAGAATATGGTGCTGTTGATCTTATCATTACATATACATCTTTGTTATTGCCGATAGTAACACTGCAGTTAGAACAAGCAATATTCAGATTTGTTATTGAAAAGAGAGAGAACAAAAAAGCTATAAGTGATGTTATTTCTTCAATATATATCATTTCTTTTGCTACTATGTTTATATTTTCTATTATATTTTTGGGGGTATCACCATTAATTCATAGTCAATATAAATTCTACTTATTTGCTAACTTGGTAGCCAACTCATTTTCTTCACTTATGTTACAAACTGCTAGAGGACTAGGTAAAAATGGTATTTATGCATTTGGTAGTTTTTTAGGCACTACATTGATGGTAGCATTGAATATTTTATTTGTCGTAGTTTTTCATATGGGTGCAGACGGAATGATGTATGCTCATATAATTGGGGCTACCATTTGTGGAGTATATGTATTTTTCGCTTTACACATTTATGAATATATAATACTTAGGTTGCCAGAAATTGAAAACATTAAAAGGTTTTTGGGTTATTCTTTGCCACTAATACCTAATCAGATTTCGTGGTGGATACTTTCTGCATCAGACAGAAGTGTAATATTATGGAAAATGGGTGTGGCTTATAATGGTGTATATTCAATAGCTGGAAAGTTTTCTAATATGTACGGCATTATGTATAACATTTTTAACTTATCATGGACAGAACTAATATCTGTTCATTTTCATGATGATGATAGAGAAAAAGCATTTTCTGAATTACAAGATATGGTTGTAAGGTTACTTATGTGCATATATTTGGGTATTGTATCGATCATGCCATTTGTATTTCCGGTAATGATTAATGCGAAATACGAAGACGCATATTACCAGATTCCTATTTTAATGTTAGGGATATTTTTTAGCGCTATGATAGGTGTTATGAGTGCGTATTATATAGCAGATAAGAATACAAAAGTGATAGCAAAGACCTCGATGGCGTGCGCAATAATAAATCTTGTATTGGATATTACACTTATGCCATTCATAGGATTATTTGCCGCATCTATTGCTAGTGCAATAGCTTATTTTGTTATGTATATAGTTAGATACATAGATATTAACAAAAGATATGGAGTTAAAAACTCGCCCAAGTTACTTTCGATTTTAGGGGGAGCTACTGTTTTGGTATTTGTGGTTTATTACTATAGAAATATGGTTCTTTGTGGAATTTGCTTTTTATTGGTTTGTGCAATGTCACTAATAATGAATAAAAAAGTTATATTTGGTGCCTTACAGATTGTCAAAAACAAGATCATGAGAAATTAAAGATAATTTATTGGAGTTTATTTATGTCAGAAAGAATAATACCGGTTTTGTATGATAAAAAGGAAGAATGCAGTGGTTGCTCTGCATGCTATACTGGTTGTCCCCAAAATGCCATTTCTATGGTAGAGGATACAGAAGGATTTTCTTATCCGAAAATTGATGAAACTAAATGTATTAGCTGCAATACTTGTATAAGAATATGTCCGATTAAAAATGCTCTTTTTTCCTAAACTATTTCAAATAAAAAATTAGTTCTAATCATTATATTGAGATTAATTGGTTTATGAGAACAAAAACACAATTATTTTTTTGAAAGGAGTTACAGTGAATTTTTTAAAAAGAATAAAAAAGGTTGTGCAATGGTTCGTATATGGGCATAGAGCAACTTCCGAGCGCTATAAGGATTTTTTAATTAAGAGAGGTGCGGAGATAGGTGATAATTTTATTATTTTTTGTCCGAACCTTACAATTATAGACACGCAAAATGCGTATATGCTTAAAATTGGTAATAATGTTTCTCTTACAGGTCCAGTTACTATTCTGACGCATGATTATAGTTGGAAAGTTTATAAGGACATGGATGGTAGGATCCTTGGTAATCAGCAGCCAGTAATTATCGGAAATAATGTTTTTATTGGTTGGGGAGCTACAATACTTGCTGGTACTGTTATTGAAGACAATGTGATTATTGGAGCCGGGAGTGTGGTCTCAGGGCATTGTGAAGCAAATTCTGTTTATGCTGGGGTTCCGGCAAAGAGAATTATGTCTATAGAAGAGTTGATTGAAAGAAGGGAAAAGAGACAGTTAACAGAAGCTAAGCAAATGCAGAGATTTTATCTGGAGAAATATGGAAAGCAACCGGATATTAGGCTTTTTGAATCATATTTTCCGTTGTTTACATCTTCAAAGAATTTCGAGGAAATGATTTCAATATTTGATGATAGATTATCATTAGAAAACAATAAGGACGTTTCTATACATTATTTGAAAGAAAATAATAAAAATATCTTTAACACTTTTGAAGAATTTTTGAATTCCAATCCATGAAGATTAAGAAAAAAGTATAAGAATTGTAATTATGAAGAACAATTAAGGAGACTATATCGTGGCAACTTATGAAGGTTTTAGATTAAAAATCAATAAATTGATGCGGCAAATAAATCATGATAAATGGAAGAGCGAATTATTCAACAATGATTTTACGATTATATCAAATAATTGTTGGGGAGGGATGGTTTATGAAAGTTATGGAATGAAAAAACTATCTCCTACAGTTGGCTTATACTTTATGGCAAGTGATTATGTGAAATTTGTCTATAATATTAAAAATTATATAAATGAGCCTTTAGTCATGATTAGTCCGGAAGAGTCAAAATACAAAGATAATTTCATGGCTCCTGGAAGTAAACGGTGTCCAATAGGATTACTGAATGATATTGAAATTATGTTTTTGCACTATAAAGACAATGATGATGCAATTGATAAATGGAATAGAAGGATTGATAGGATTAATTGGGATAATCTTTTATTTAAATTCAATGATCAAAATGGTTGCACTGAAGATGATTTAAAAAAGTTTTTGGAGTTAGATTCACATAATAAATTATTTTTTACTTGTAAGGAATGGGGGGTTAAAGACAAATCAATTATTAAGGTTAAGCAACCTTTTAATGATGATCATATTATGGCTTCGTATGAACCATTTGCTCATAATAGATACCTCGATGTAACTAAATATTTAAATGAGATGATTAGATAAAACATAAAATTATTAGCAGATGGTGTTACCATTCCAACTGATAGGGCTTCAGCAAATGAAGAAACTGATTATGTTTATATTGTAGCTCCAACAAATTGATCCAACGAAGAACGGTTTTTGATGATGTTTAGGACAGTATATACAAGAGATATCTTTAAGAGAAAATAATTCAGACATATATTTGAAGGCCACTACTGTTTATGCGCAGTGGTGGCCTATATAATGGTTTATTGTTTGTAATGCATAGAAATTTAGCAAAATCTTTTGGTAAAGACAATGCTCAAGCTTGTATTGAAGAAATAATAACAAGCTTTTTGTATTTAGGCTCAACATCAAGGGAATAAAATATCAAAGTAAATCATGTTTCAAGTGAAGAGTATAAAATGATGATTTATAGAAGATATTAGAAATAAAAAGAAAGTATGAAAAGATAAATGAACACAATTATTTTATTGCTGCTACTAGCTCACCTCTTATCCATAATAATTATGGAACTAGTTATTTATAGTTTTCCATTTGAATACCAAAGAGATTGGAAACGTACTATCCTCATTGGCACTCCTATCAATATTTTTTTCAATGTTTTGGTGTACTTTGGAACAGCGAAAGTGTTTTTTTCAAATAGTATTATTTATACTGTCAAAAATCTGCTTATTATGAACTGTTCCTTTCAGGATATTGAAAAACTAGCATCATCATGTCTTGTTTCTATAGTCATTTCATTGGCTGTTTCAGGACTAGTATATAAATATGTCAGAAAGCAATGCTACACAGTCAAAAAATTTCGTTTTGCTTCACCATTACTTATTTTGGTTTTTATAGCTGCTGTTCCTATAATGGTCGGGTATCAAATTGCGAGGACAGGCGATGACCATATTTCAATAAATGAGGTGTGCAGAAAGACTACTACCAATGCTTTTTGTGATGATCCATATGCTGATGACGATGATTTAAGCTTCGTAGTTATTAAAAATGATGGGGAGATTGCATTTGATGCTGATAAATTGTTTCTATCAGATAATGAGGAGGATTTACAGTATTTCAATGTTAATGGAGGCAGAATAAATCCCGGAGAAACATATACATGTTTGATTTCCGGTGACGAAGAGATGAACATCAAAAAAAAGGGTGGCTCTATTGTATATCTCTCAAATGTAGAAGGGAAAATCCTAGACAATGTTGTTGTTCCGGCGTTGGCTCGTAATGAAAGCTATCAGAAGAATGGCGAAGACTGGGAGATTGTGAGCTACGTTGATGGAAATATTGAGATTGATGAAATTGCAGCGCCTGTCTTTTCGTCTGACAGCGGGTTTTATGAAGATGATTTTTTTCTTTCACTCAGCACAGAGGATGATTCAACTATTTACTATACATTGGACTGTTCTGATCCTACGATAGAATCTGAGTGCTATAACAAACCAATTCATGTATATGATAAAAGCGCTGAACCAAATAAGTACCGTTCGGTACAGAATGTTCAGCAAGATTACAAAAGCAAGGAAGTAATTGGTACTGAGCCTGTAGATAAGGCTTTTGTTGTTCGCGCAATGGCTGTAGACCGGGAGGGGCATCAGAGCAAAACCATCACTAAGACATACTGGATAAATTTAGAAAAGTATAGAAATAAAAATGTTATATCATTGGTGACAGATCCCAAGAATCTATTCGATGAACAAACAGGAATATATGTAAATGGCCAGGATTATGAAGAATGGTACCAGGAATTTCTTGAGGATAATAGTACGCTTGAAGAAGGAAATACTAGTTCAAGTGCTCCTACTCCGAACTTTAAACAAAGAGGCGAGGAATGGGAAAGAGAAGCTAACTGTGAAATAATTAGTGGGACTAGAACTATTATTGATCAACCAGTTGGAATAAGAATACAAGGCGCTACTAGCAGAGCTTATGCTTTAAAGCGATTTTCTGTTTATTCCAGGAAGCAGTATAGTGGTAGTAAATGGTTTGAGGCACCTATCATTAACGATAATCGGCTTCATTCATTCGTACTAAGAAGTGGTTTATTGAATGCGTTTATTCCCGCTCTTGTAGAGGATAGGGATATTGGAATACAACATGTAACACCAGTAGATGTTTTCTTGGATGGCGAGTATTGGTATTCCGTTTATTTGCAGGAAAAATACAGTAATTCATATTTTAATGAACATTTTCAGGTAAATACTGATAATATTCAGCTTGTTAAAAATAAGACCGATCAAAATTTGCTTCATATCATTGAAAAAGAGTACTCAAGTGATGAAGAAGCTTATTCTCAGATTAACTCTGTTATGGACATTCAGAGTTATATTGACTTTATATGCGTTAACACATATGTAGACAATGAAGATATGTATGAGGAAAAAAATTGCTTAAGTTGGAAAAGTTACTTGAAGGAAGATAGTGAATTTGGAGATACGCGGTGGCGCTGGCTCTTATACGATATGGATTTGGCGTGGAATTTTGAATTAAGAAATCATGATCCAAAAGAAATACCGTATCAAGTCAATTCGTTTTCGCTTGGTATGGCACCTAAATATTTAAGTAGGTATGATTTTACATTGAGTAACCAACCGCTATATAAAGGCTTGCGAAAAAATTCAATCTTTTGTCGCAATTTTGTTCTCAGCTTTATGGATATAGCTAATACTGATTTTAGGAAAGAGACTGTGCTAAAAAAACTTGAAGAATGGGGGAATACAAATCCTAAGGTTACAGATTTTTTTACTTATCGTGCGGATTATATTATTCCATATATGGCAGAGGAGTTTGAGTTAAAAGGAACTCAGGAAATCGTTACTCTTGCTTCAAACCGTTCTGGCAGTCCTATTACGTTAAACACTATTCAGCCAACTATTCAGGGGGAATGGTCAGGGACATATTTCACTGATTATCCGGTTACAGTATCTGTCTACGATGAAGGATTTGATCATTGGGAGATTACCGCTAATGGAATAACTAAAAAGTACTATGAGACAACGGTAGAAGTACCTGTTGTGAAGGGAGGTATAAAGATTAATGCGATATTCAAGTAGTCCACTTGAACCAATATATTATTATTTTAGGAAGCATCGTATTATGAGACGTATCGCTATATTATTGTTGATGTTTCTCGCTTTGGTTATCTGCTGGAGAATCGGTGCTTCGCATGAATCTCATAAAAACGAATACCAATATGTTTCTGTTCCTTTGAGTGAAACAGATTTACAGAACCAGTTATCATATCTTCAAATTACCGATTTGGATCAGGTAATCGAAGGCACAGATATGAAGTCATTGTGTTTTGACAATAGCTCCGAAATTGTGGAAATTACTGAAGGTGGAGATTATTTGCTTAGTGGGAAGCTCTCCGGAATGATTCACATAGATGCAAAGGAGCAAAATGTCCATCTGTTTTTAAATAATCTTGAGGTGATATCCAAGTCCGGACCGGCAATCTATTGTGAAAATGCCGATAAGCTTGTTATAACTCTGGTTGATGGTACACAAAATACTGTTTCAGATTCCGGAGATTACAGGAAATATGATGACTTGGAAGCATGTATCTATTCCGATTGCGACATGACATTCAATGGAACAGGGACGGTGAAAGTAAACGGGTACTATAAGGATGCGATTCGATCAAAGGACATGGTTAAGATATTGAACGGCACTTATACAATTAAGTGCAAGCGTACAGCTGTTCATGGAAATGACGGTGTTTTTGTGAAGGATGGAGTGTTCATGATTTCATCTGAAAAGAATGGTTTTAAAACAACAAAGAGCGGAGCAGATGGCCGAGGAAGTCTGATTATTAGTGGTGGAGAAATGGATATTGTTGCCGGGCAGTACGCGTTTGTTACTACAAAAGCCAATCTTTATCTCTATGATTGTACAATTCGTAGTCGAAGCATTGTTGATACCTATAGTATAGGTGGGGCAAAAAAAGTCCAAGTGGGGTGTGTAGATGAGCGTTGAAACAATCACCGAGAAAAAAACACAACCCAAAGTTTCTTCTAGCCGCTACGGAAATGTTAAGAGATGGCGCCATGAATATAAGTACATGATAGATGCAAAGCAGGAAAGCATTTTACTTATTAAGGCACAATGCGTTTTAAAAAGAGATCCACATGTCAGGCAGGATGGTACATATTTAATTCGTTCTTTATATTTCGACGACATGAATGATACATGCCTTGCAGAGAACTTATCTGGTTCTGATCCGAGATCGAAATTTCGGATTAGATACTATAATTTTGACACTAACCGTATTGTATTGGAAAAGAAAAGTAAAAGCCACGGAATGTGCTTGAAGGATTCTTGTAATATAACAGAAGATGAGTGCAAGATTTTAATGCGTGGATACTTTCCGATAATTACAGAAGAAATGCCCGATATAAAGAAAAAGCTATTATCTGAGTTGGAAATCAGAGGGCTATTTCCGAAGACAATTGTTACATATGAAAGAGTACCATTTGTTTATAGTGGTGGTAATGTCAGAGTGACATTTGACAGAAAGATCACTTCCTCAGAGGATATCGAGCAATTTTTAACTGGTACCTACAAACAACGTCCGGTTCTTCCATGTGGCCATTGTATTTTGGAAGTGAAATGGGACGAGGTTATGCCACTACATATTAAGAATACCTTAAGAATTGATAGGCTAGAGTGGATAGCTTTCAGCAAGTATTTTATGTGCAGGAAATTTCATCAATAAAATAGAAAGGATTTTAGATTATGAATTTCATGGAAACAATTGAAAAAGCATTTATGGAAGGGTATGCAACAAGTGATCTTAACATTACAACAATGTTCTTATGTGCTGGATTTACAGCGCTGATTTCTTTATATATTTGTCTAATCTATAAGAGGTATAATAAGAATTCTTTTTTTGACAGAAGCTTTCATTTGGCATTATTCGGATTATCAATCATCACAGCAATGGTAATCTTAACAATTCAATCAAACATCGTTGTTTCCCTTGGTATGGTAGGTGCTTTGTCTATCGTACGTTTTAGAACAGCTATAAAGAATCCTATGGATCTGGTGTTCCTGTTCTGGAGTATTTCTGTTGGTATTGTTTGCGGAGCAGGCTATGCTATGATTGCAGTCATTGGATCAATTATTATGACTATAGGAATTGTTGTTTTTTCTATCATGCCAGGCGAGAAAGAAAGCATGATTTTAGTAGTTAATAGTAGCGAATTTAATGAAGAGGCAATAATTAAAATAGTAAAAAATTATTGTAGAAGCTAGAAAGTCAGAGCTAGAAATATTGGAAATAGCAACGTCAATTTAGCAATTGAAGTGAAAACAAATCATCCTCATTCACTGGTTAAGGATATTTCTGCCTTGGAAGCAGTTTCCTCTACTAGCCTTCTTGAGCATGATGGAGATGTAACAGCATAATTTATGTTGATTACTTGGCAGAACTCTCTCAATAAGAGAAATGGGCGAAAATAAAAATGCCTCTCCTGTCTGTAGCAGGAGAGGCGACTCTGTATAGAGGCTAAATTCCAAATCCGAAAGCATCCACTTTTTAGTGGGGGCTTTTTCTATGCATTATACCTTAATTCCATTTTCTTCCAATAATTTTCGGAGACGTGTGATTTCATCAGAAAGATTGGCATTCTCGGTAGTAAGATTAGCATTCTCAGCGGTGAGATTTGCAATCTGCTCTCTCTGATATTTTTCATGAGCGAGCTGTTCTTCACGTCTGAGACAAGCTTCGATGACATATTCGTCTGCATTGGATTTGTATATTGATTCGGCTGCGGAATTCAGTGATGGATTTTCTTTTGTAATCATCTTGATTTCCTCCCATGTGGTGGCCTTGAAAAGCTTGGCCCATTTATCTATACCGTAAAGTTTATCCTCGTTTGTTGCGATTTCTGTGTGTTTTTATTCTATCACAAAATTTGTAAACCGCTCGCTATTTCGTTAAATCCTTAAGACGACCTTAAGAATTTCGACACACAATGTTCATTTGCTATAGCAAATATGCGGTGATATACTCTTTTATGCGATCAGTAATTCTAACTGATCATTTTTTCAGGATTCACAGGCTATTCTGCCAACCGATTCCACAAGAAAAATAACAGCATGGAGGAGTAAATTGAATAAGAAAAAGAACAAGATTGACAACAAGAACTACAAGGATACTGTATTTAGGCTGATTTTCAAGGACAGGCAGAGACTCCTGGAATTGTATAATGCCATGAACGGTACAAACTACACAAATGCAGAGGACCTGACTATCACAACCATTGAGGGGGAGACATACCTTAAGATGAAAAATGATGTGTCATTTGTATTTTATTATGATCTGAGCCTTTTTGAGCATCAGTCAAGTCCCTGTCCGAATATACCACTCAGGGATCTTTTCTATGTGGCTGAGATATTTAGAGAGATAGTTGATATTTCGTTGACATATAAGGCTCAATTATTGAAAATTCCTACACCAAGATTTGTAGTATTTTATAATGGAACTATTCCGATGGAAGACGAGAAGGTTCACAGGCTTTCAGATATGTATGAAAATAAGACCGAAAATCCGGAACTGGAACTTGTGGTTAAGGTTTTGAACATTAATGAGGGACATAATAAAGCGCTTCTGGATGCGTGCAAATCTTTGAGAGACTATTCCATTTTCGTGGGTAAAGTGCGAAAATATATAAGTGAAGAGATATTTAACTCGGACAATGATAAGCGCAAGGAAATCATTAGATTGTCAGTTGCACAGGCTATCGATGAATGTATCAATGAAAATGTACTTAAGAATTTCTTTTTGCAATACCGTAAGGAGGTCGTTGAAGTGAGTGTATTGGAATATAGTGCAGAACGACATATTCAGGTAATTGGGGATGAGCGGTATGAAGAAGGCCGGGATGACACTTTAATTGCTCTTGTATATTCTGTCTGAATAGACCACTTTGCACGGCCGATTAGATCACCCATCACGGAGGTTTAGATCAATTGTCACGGAGTGCTGATCAGTGTCCCCCGGACGCCAACCTTGACAGCTAACATATGAGCGATGTCGCGTACACGGCGACGGGAACTCAGGGATATCAGATCATTCATCATCTTCCCGTCGAACTGCCGATTGTTTCGCACATATGTTAGCTGTCAAGGCCAAGCCACTAAAGTGGGGGCTGGTTTTCTCCCACTCTTAGTGATAATAGCTTGGGAGAATCTTGGGATATCAGTTGCGGCTGCGCCGCCTGGGCAGGTCATAAACCTTACCCAGACAATGCAGCTTATTCACTTGTTATCATAAATCAATGCCAGCAGGGCCAATTACCCTTGCGGGCTTCCTGTACTTTGACAAGATAATCGCGGAACTCCATTGGATCTCCGCCACTGTACATGAGAGTTTTATACAGCTCATAGGCTGAATCTCCAGAGTATCTGGGGGCAAGATGGGACAAGATATCCATGCGTAGCAGTTCACCTTCTTCATTCATGTACTGACTAAGAAGATGCCTTGTGCTTATGCACTCAAGTTCAAGGAACTGAACATCTGTTACGAGCTTGTCTACCAACTCACACAGTGCAATAACAGCCTCACATCTGTCGGCACAGTCTACTTCATCCAAAAGATCAACGAAAGTGTTATCAGCCATTTGCACTCACCTCACTTTTCTCTGATCCTGCAAAGGCATGACGTTTTCGCATGGAGATGCGCCCCTTGACATCTATGGAATACTTGTTGTTTATGATCCTATCAAGGATGGCTTCAGCAACTGCACTGTCATCACCATCTGCGCGGTCACTATCGATGCGGTAGTACCATTCATCTGTATCGTACTGTGTGCAGAGAATCAAAGCGCCCTTACTTGCACAGACCTCAATGATCTCCAAAAGGTTGTAGGACTCTTCTTCAGAAAGAGGCCGCAGGAGCCATTCATCAATGATAAGAAGGTCGAACTTCGCATACGCCATCTTGACTTTGCCTTGCGTATTCAATGCTTTTGCAACAGCAAACTCATTTAGAAGATCTGGGAGTCTTACATAACGGACTTTATAGAGCTTGCGGCATGCTGCAATTCCAAGCGCGTTTGCAATATATGACTTTCCAGCTCCGGTAGCACCTTTGAGTACGACGTGATGGTTTTCCTGAATATAGGAACAGGTTGCAAGCTTTGTGATCAGACCCTTGTTAAGCTCACGATCTTCGTGGTACTCAATTGCTTCTATGCTTGCGGTAGATTCGCTAAGCTTTGCGGCTCGTATACGCCTGTTGATAGTATTCTGATGCCGTGATGAACTTTCTGCATCTACAAGGAGGGCAAGACGGTCTTCAAAGGACAATGCCTTGTAGCGCTGAGGTTCTTCAAGCTGGGACTCTAATTCTCTGGCCATTCCAGGTAAGCGGAGAGCACGCAGTGTTTTTACTGTTTCAAGATTTATCACTGCTCATCACCTCCCCTCCGGAACTGATCCGCACCACGCGTAATACCACGGCTGCGGCGGACAGGCTGGGAAGCTGATGTAGAACTGTCAAGCCTCTGCTTTGAAACTGGATTTTTAAGCAGGATACCTATTCCCCGTATTGATGGTTCTCCGCTGAACAGGAGTATCTGACGGCAGGCCTCTTCAATGCATTCGTTATTGTAACGCTCTGAATATTTTCTGAGGCTGACACATGATTTAAAACCCTGTTCAGGAGCTCTTCCGGACTCCAGAAAGAACTGTACTACCTTTTCTGTATTGGGGCCAATAGTATTAGCCCAGGACTTGAAGTCATCTGGTGTATATGTAAGGTACTGCCGATGGTTTTCCGGCATGTGAGATAGAATCGTAATCGGATCACGTAAGCGCTTGTGATCTCTGATGTGTGCCGCAACACGATTTCCATGGAAGAAGACCTCCACGCTGTCCCTGGTTATGCGGACGCTGACCATTTCGCCAATCAGATCATACGGGACGGAGTATTTGTTTAATCCGTCAGTAACTGTATAATCAAGAAGGACTGTCTGTTCTGACCAGATAGACGGTTCATATGCATTGGCGGGAAGGGGTTGCATGAATTCTTTCTCTTCCAGGAGATAGGCCTCACGACGGTTTCCTTCCCGCTTTTTGAAAGGATAGCCGTTCAGCAGTTCCAGTTTCTCCGCTACAGCAGTTTTTGCATCAGCGAGGGAAAAGAAAGTATCATTTCGCAGTGCCGCCAGAATCCAGGTGGATGCTATGATACGGTGCCTTCAGCATGGCTCTTGTCTTTCGGGGCTTTCACTCTGGTAGGAACAATCGCAGTGCCATAGTGGTCAGCCAACTCGGTATAGCTTCTGTTTATGATGGTATCAAATCTGGTATTCTTTGTAACACCAGTCTTAAGGTTATCCGGGATCAGGAGCCTTGGAACACCATCAAAGTATTCGTAGGCACGTACGTGGCATAAAAGCCAGTTCTCAGATTGCATATCTCCGCAAAGCTCTGCATAAGCATAGCAACTGCAGGGAAGTACTGCGACAAACAGATATGCAGGCGTGGTTTCACCGGTAACAGGATCTGTGATTGGAAGCGTTCCACCAGCCCAGTCGACCTCCATGGCGTCTCCGGGTTTGTGGTGAATACGCATAGTTGCTTTGGACTTTTGAGCCCAACTGCGATAAATATCACAGAATTGTGAGTACTGATAGGGCACGCGTCCCGCACAAGCACACTTGGCCTTGTATTCCGTGTGGAGAAGCGTAAGGTTTACGCCTTTTTGAGCTAACTCCTTATGGATGTAGGCGCAGTCAGGTTCCATGAATACATTTGCTTTTTCCAGCCTTTCAGGATATAGCAGAGCATAGAGCCTTTGGTTTGTAAATTCCTCGTCAAGCGGCCAACTGATACCTTTTTCCTTGGCCAGCTTTTCGACTTCCCGGATTGTGTTCCTTGAGCTGTGTATAGCTTTTGCAATCTGGGTTTGGTTGTGGTTGAGGCTGCTAAGCCTCAGGATTTCGCGATAATTAACCATGATTATCGTCCTCCTTAATAGTAGTCACACTTATGTGTGCCTCCACTATTATATAGAGAACGATTGGTTGTTTATCCCTCCGTGATCACTGATCTATTCATCCGTGAAGGGTGATCAATTTGAGCGTGAAGGGTGGTCTAATCGTCCGTGAAGGGTGATCTTTTCGGATGGAATATATAGCTCTAGTCAGGGATGGGCTTCTTGATGTGAGGGAAGCTGCCAAGCGTGCCGGCAAGACTGTTAAGGCCTTTGAACAGGCAATGAAGGAAAGTGAATCAAAAGCATAAGTATATTAAAAGGGCCTCTCCTGTTTGAAGCGGGAGAGGCCTTTCTAATTTATTTAAGGGTCATATTCTTTGAAATAATTTTAAAGGATATCATTTTTGTACCGCTATATTCGCGTATTCCTTCAATCAGAATGTAGGCTGTTCCTGTATTCTGATTGTTGTAGTATTTTACGATACGGTAGTCTTTATTAACAATAAGCGGACTTGCTTGTTTCTTATAAGTAATAGTAAGTTCAGGCTTAATTACAGCTCCTGTATACTCGCAATTGGATACCTTTACTTTGGTATCTTTGAGATTCTTAAGCGGACTGTTTACTACCTGATAGGATATATCCAGTGGATTTTTGTCTGCTGAATAGCCACCGATTCCGATAACCTTTAAAGTAATATTGGCAGGTGAATCAAGTACTGCATTAGCATCCATCCTATATCCAGCCTCATTGTAATAGCCTAAAACTAAATAGTCCTTACCTTTTGCAAGCTTTTTCCCATCAAGATCATAGATTTCAGGAAGTAACATGTAATAGCTTGTTCTTTTGTTTTGAACAAATTGCTTGTTTGTAACAAACCCATTTAGATTGGACACACTTTGAGCTGTTACTGTAAATGGTATTACAACGCTGCCGCTATAGTTACCGATTCCGTTAATGGTCATGGTAGCCTTGTTGTTTTGTCCAATGAGCTTAACATTGGCATTATTCTTGTATTTAACAGTGTAATCAACACCTTCGCGAAGCTTCCATGTAATATCTGCGTGGCTGAAGGATACAAGTGCATTAAGTTTTGCACCACCTTTTGCATATGAGGCTGTTGAATCTGCACAGATATTTGCTGCAACTAAACCGGCAGGAACAATCTTAAAGTTCTTTTTGGCTGCTCCGGAATAACCGTTTCTTTCGATTCCGATTATTGTTACAGAAGCTGTACCGGCTTGAACATTGTTTTCATAAGTGCATTTGTAATGAATGCCTTCTAAAAGAGTGTTTCCTCCATCTGTGACGATAACTTCCGGATACTGCGCTGATCCGGTAAATACGAGCTCTTTTTGAACAGATAAGTTTACTTTCTTTATGGGCTTTAGGGTTATTGACTCTGAATATATGGTTCGTTCGCCATAGAAGTTCTTGTCTTTTCCTACCAAAGTTGCGCTACCGTCTGCGTTATAGCCAACAGTGTATTCTTTTGGTGATACCTTTATTCCGTTCCAATAAACATTTACAGCCTTTTTATTCTTGGCAGTTGTGAGGATGGCAGCTAAATCAATGTTTGTTTCTGCGAGGTTTATTTTATTTATGGTAAAAGTCTTGGAACGCTTTCCTGCATATGTACCTTTACCGTTGACGATGATGGTTGCCTTACCGGCTTTGGTGTTGTTCTTATAGGTTACTGTATAGTCTTTTTTATATCTTAAAAGAGTCGTTCCATTATATACGCGAACTTCAGGCTTTATAGCATTTCCACTGTAATCGTATGATGCTTTAAGGCCTGCAATCCATAGACCTTCAGGAGTAGTGGTTCCAAGGGTTTCCTTGGCTTCTTCTAGATCTTCACTGTTATTATCAAGATCAGAATAATCCGGTTCAACTACCGGATCATCGGGCCCATCAGGAATTTCGGGATTATCCGGAGTATCAGGTTTATCGGGATCCTCCGGAGTGTCAGGATTATCTGGGGTATCAGGCTCATCAGGGGCGTCCGGTGCCTGTTCAACAAATGTCATACCCTGTTCATTTGCATAGGTTTCTGCGTAGCTTCCCTTTATTCCATATACAGTCACTTTGCCCGGGTATGAGAATGCATCAGAGCTGATTGAAGTAGTAGCCTCAGGGATATGTATTTCAGTCAATGAATAATCATTTTCAAAGGCAGTAGCGCCGATCTTCTTAACATTTTTGGGAATAGTAACTTTTTTTAGCTCATCGCAATT
Source organism: Butyrivibrio sp. MC2021 (assembly GCF_000621605.1). Taxonomy (GTDB): domain Bacteria; phylum Bacillota; class Clostridia; order Lachnospirales; family Lachnospiraceae; genus Butyrivibrio. Next base: position 366,509 of record NZ_JHXX01000002.1, read on the forward strand.
TGCAAAAGCACATTTCGGAATTTCAGTTAAGCCTGTTCCAAGCTGCAGATCTGTAAGGGAAGAACAACCGGAAAATGCGTATTGCCCAAGAGTTACAACAGAAGAAGGAATTACAGCCTTTTTTAGTGAGGAACAGCCATAAAAAGCATCGTCTTCTATTGTTGTACAGTTATCATTCACAATAATCTCGGTCAAAGCTTTACAATCATAAAATGCGCCACTGCGAATATATGTCGTGGTTTCAGGCAGGCGGATGGACTTAAGACTTGTACAGCCTCTGAACATGCCACGGGTGATATTTTTTCTTACATTTGGCAATGTGATATCTGTTAATGCAGTACAGAAAACAAATGAGTATTCTCCCATGCTGGTAACTGTGTTAGGAATGGTCAGGCTGGTTATTGCAGAGCAGTTTCCAAACAGAAAATCGCCAAGGTCTGTAACCCCTTCAGGGATAGTAAGTGACTTAAGGGCAGTAAGATTTGCAAAAGCGGCATCATCAATAGTATTCAGATTCTTTCCTAAAGTAAGAGAACTAAGGTTGACGCATTGGTCGAAACTCTGAATACCGATTGACTTAACGGTATCCGGTACTGTTATTGTTTCCAATCCTCCGCAATGGGAGAATAAGTAATTGGGAATAGCAGTGATGCCATTTTCAAAATTAACAGTTTTAAGCGCATTACAGCCTGCAAATGGGCCTGCGTCATTAAGTGGACCTTCTGCAGTGACATAAGGACCTACCTGAACGCTGTATCCACCTACATAAGATTTACCAACCTTTGTAAGTGTCTTTGGAATATTGATGGAGGTAATGCTAGTGCAATCTGTAAATGCTGATGCTCCCAAGGATGATAATCTTGAAGGAAGGACAACATTTGAGAGTTTGCCGCAGCCTCTGAATGCATCATCACCAATTGTTGAAACATACTGTGGAATAGCAGCTGACTCAAGGTTTCCGCAAGACATAAATGCCCTTTTTTCAATAGTGGTTACCGAATCAGGAATAGTAACAGTTTTTAGTCCGGAGCAGGATCTGAACAGCTCTGCGCAAACTGCTTTAGCACCTTCGGAAATCACTGCTTTTTCCAGGCTGCTGCAATTCGAGAATGGACCATCATAATCAAAGGCATACTGATTTCCGGTGACTTTTTCCAGAGTCTTAGGAATATCTATAGCCGCAAGTTCATAACATTTATCAAATGCTCTATAACCAATTGTTTTAAGATTTGAAGGCAGCTTAACTGATTTAAGATTAATGCATTTGCAGAAAGCGGTAATTCCTATTTCTGTTACAGAGTCCGGTATGCTGATATAAACAATTTCACTTCTTTCAGCAAAGGCATTTTTTGCGATACCAACTATTTTATATCCGTCAAGCTCCTGAGGAATAATAACCATTGAAGCATTTCCGCGATAGTTTGATATTGTGGCTTCTTTTGCGCCTTCATTTTTGGTCAACTCATATAGTGTATACGGTTCTCCGTCAGAGCCGATGCCGGTGGAGCGACCGTTAGAGCCATACCTTGAATTGATAGGGGTATAGAATTTGCCATTACGGACGTTGGGGTTGACACTGTATTTCTTTTTATCTGCGTCTGTAGCATATGAGCAAGTTTCTACTGCTACTCCGTTTTCGAAATGCCAGGAGATAGGTGGGCTGTTTTTATCTGTTAAAATGTAAAAACGATCGCCCCAGTTTTTATGCCATGCTCCAAAGTCAATTTTGACATAGCCGCCAACCTCAAGATATTTGTAAAGATTTACATCTGTACATCTATGGCCGTCGCGTGTTATTGAGTCAGCACGGCCTTTGATTCCCATTTCAAAAAATACAGAACCCTTAAGTGCAAAAATGCCAATAGAGTATTCTGCTTTTATACCTAAAGTGACATTTATTGTACTGCATGCAAAAAAGTCCTTTTTAGAGTGAGATATGATTAATCTTGGAGCTTTAAATATTTCACTGGAGAAACCAAGTTTAAAATGCTCCTGATAGTGAACGTGAGCATTTCCTGTAATGGATACTACGGGTGAAATGTTAAGGCCACCTACAAGTGGTACACCGATATTAAAGGACAACAGCTTTTTGACAGCATCCCATGAAGGTGAAGCGCTGGAATTATCCTGAAAATTGGCATTAAAGATGAAATCCATATCTCCGCTGATAGTAGCAAGAGTATGGGTTAAGCTTCCGGAATATTCATATTCAAGTTTGCTGAATGTAATCGTAAAATCAGCAGTGTGTCCTCCGCCGAGATGTACTACCTCAGGGCCAATCTTTTTATCCTTTAATTTGCCTGTGGCCTTAACTGCTGAGATTTCCCGGCCATAGGTTTCCTCAAGAGAGGAGTACTCAATTCCGTCTACAATATAGGAAAGAGCATAGTCTACATTATCATTTTGAATGCTTACTTTTGAAAGATCTATTTCATTAACTGTTTCTATGTCAAGCTCTTCAAAAGCTTCCGACGGAGAAACACTTTCATATGCAACAATTGTGTTATTGCCTGCATATGCTATGGATGATGCCTTGAATGCAAAAGGATTATTATCGTTGAAAATAACGAAAATATCTCCGGAGGAAAGATTGGTTACCTTTTTATCAAATATGGTAAGTTCATCTTCTCCGGTAATATCTGCTGTAACTTCACCGAGGTTAACTACGCCGGCTTTCAGCTTATATGAATTTTTATGGTTATCAGACAGCTGGATGCTGTTGTAAGCAGTTGTTGCTATTGAACTTAAGTTGGTAAATTCAGTATTGCTGACAGCTTGAGCAGGGGCGAACTTTTTGCCGTTTAGGCTAAACCAGCCATTGTCGATAGCAACCTGAATGTCATCAGGATAGGTGACTTCCCCGGATTCAGAGAAGGTGTAACCTTCAGCCTGGTTGACATAGCCGATGCAAAGATTCAGTGTATGTGCGGCAAGTTCTCTGGTGATAGGATCATTTGCCAGAACGTTTTCACCGGGAGCTACATCTATGAGGCCGTATTCTGCGGCTACCATGATTTCCCTATAATAATCAAAAGAAGAGTTTATATCTGCGAAATAATTATCGGGGTAATTGTTTTCTTCTACAGTTAAGTTGAAAGCACTGATGAGCATACGCCACCAGGCAAGTCTTGTTACTTCAGAACCTGCCAGAACCTCTGGAATGGGATTCTCCGGTATGACTGAGTGTTCGTCTTCAAGTGTTGTTTCAGTGGTAGAGATTTCATCATCAAGACTGACAATATCTTCCTCTGATTGGGAGATACCATCGGTATCGGATTCTTCCTCTAAAAGAATGGAATCCTTTTCTGAAACTTCGAGTAATGACGTATCCGGATAAGATTCGTCAGATGCTGCATAAGCGATATTAATATTGGATAGCATTAATGCCGTTAGCAGAAGAAGAGAGATAAGGCTTTTAAAGATTTTCTTTTTCATGTCTTTGTTCCTCTGTGAATATAGTATTTTGGTGTGTTTGCGAGATTATTATACCAACATGGGAAGCGAAGAATATCGGAAAATATTGTCAGGAAAATGTTTGAAGATGTAATGTTTTACATGCTTTTATAATAATCAAGATTTCCCTACAAAAATATAGAAGATTATGATAGAATATCCCGGGCTGACTTAAGGTCAGTCTAGGATATTTTTATTGGGAGAAAATGAGTATGAAAAAAGTAGTAAAAAGCATGGCTATGTGCTTACTTGGCGCCATGCTGGTATTTAACGCTTCTGTTTCTTCATTGGCATATTCGGAGGAATATGTAAATGAAGTGTCTGATGAAGCATCTGTGCTTTTGTCTGAAGAAGACATGAGTTCTGAAGAAAGTTCTGAAGAAATCTCAGAAGAAATTCTGGAAGACAGTGAAGAAGATATTTCAGAAGAAATTATAATTGAAAGCTCTGAAGAATTATCAATTGAAGATATTGATGAAGAAATTGAGGATCCTTCTACAGCTGCAGAAGATGAAGAGGAATTCACTGCAACTGCCGGTGGAAGCTGCGGAGAAAATGCCACCTGGAGTTTTAACGGCAGCACTCTGACTATTTCCGGAAGCGGCGCAATGACTGATTATACCCTGAGCACCGGCCGTTATACTATTTATCCTGAGTATGATGCTCCGTGGTTTGAATACAGGGATAAGGTTAAAAAGATTGTTATTTCTGACAAGATTACCCATATCGGTGCTGCAAGCTTTTGCGGAATGATATTAACATCCGAGGTAAAGCTCCCCTCTAAACTGGAATCTTTGGGAGAGTATGCTTTTTTTCGCGTTAGGTTGAAATGCTCAAAAGCAAACCTTGTAATTCCCGGAACCGTAAAATTCATCGAAGCAAATGCCTTTAGCAGAATGAGCCTTCCCAGAAGCTCAGGATCCACATTGAAATTGTCAGAGGGCATCACTGAGATCGGAGAATATGCCTTTGAAGGCTTTACCTGCGATAAGATAACCTGGCCAAGCACACTGGAGAGAATTGATGATCATGCCTTTGACTTCAGCTCATACATCCATGATTTTACAATTCCTGCTGTTAAATATATAGGAAAGTGCGCATTTTATCAGTTACAGGGCACTAAGACAATTACCTTTTTGGGTGAGCTTCCCGAGATTGACGATGATGCATTTATAAAGACCAGAGTAATAGCGTACTATGACCCTAAGTATAAATCCTTTACCAAAGAAGCAATGGATAAGGTTTCAGAAGAGTTTACAGCAGTTGAATGGCTTCCTGTAGGAACCAAACCCTCCAATAAAGCCGGTGATAACATTACCTGGAGCTTTAATTCTTCAAATGAAACCCTTACCTTTAAGGGCAGCGGTGATATGTATGACTATGACAGGACGAACCTTCCGGATTGGTACATTCATGCAGGCAATATAACCTATGTCAAGATGGATAGCAAGATTACATCTATCGGTGATTACGCTTTTTATAATATGGGAACTTTACAAAGCACGAATCCGGATACCAATCCCCTTGTGCTTCCGACAAATGTCAAGAAGATCGGAGCTCATGCATTTGAAGAAACCTTTGTTTGCAATATTACCATGCCTAAGACCTGTGAAAGAGTTGAAGAATATGCATTTTACAGGAGTGATATTAAAGGTAAGAATAATCAGATGCCTTCAGGGGTAAAATATATTGGCGATTATGCTTATGCCAGCCTTGCCTATACCAAAGACATGAAGGTTAATCTGTCTGAGGTAGAAGAGATAGGTGATTATGCTTTTTATGCCAGTTCTATTGCGTGGGATAATGCTTTTTCCTTCCCCAGTACCATTAAAAGAATTGGCGATAATGCATTCGATTCTTGCTCCAAACTCACCGGAGAATTATCCGTTCCGGAGGGCTGCAAGATTGGCAATAAGGCGTTTTACTATTGTAAAGGCCTTTCCGGTACTTTTAAATTTACCGCTGAGAATGCGAATTATTACGACACAATTTATGCTACATCCATCAGCAAGATTATTTATGATAAAAGTGTTACAAAGCTAAGCGGCAATACCTACAGGTCGCTGAATTCTCTTACAGATGTTGTATTTGAAGGAGATTGCCCTGAAGTAAAAAATGACTTCTTTTATTTCGGTTCGGAACATGTAACAATTTCATATCCTTATGATACGGAATCCTGGCACAGCAGAATTCCCAATTTCAGCTACAATAAGGACAAAGTCACATTTAAGCCTGTTGGTGAATCAGCAACAGTTACCTTTTATGATCCCTATGGCAATAAGATCACTTCTACCAAAGTGAAGATGGGAGAAAAGGCAGTTGCTCCAAAGGTAACTCTGAAAAACGGAGATAAATTGGGATTCTGGTACACTGAAAAGGATCCTGACAGACAATTCGATAAAAATGTTTGGGATTTTTCCAACGAAGTGCCGGGCAGAATGAATCTTTATGCCGGACTTAAGTATGATGGCTGCAAGATCATTTTTAACACAAATGGCGGCGAGCCGGTTAAACCCGTAGTTGTGGAAAAGGGCAGCAAAATCGGTGAACATTTACCTACCGATGTAAAGAAAACCGGATATATATTGTATGATTGGTATTATGACAGCAAATGTACAAATAAGGTCTATCGCAATGATACCATTGAGGCGGACACTGAGCTCTTTGCCAAATGGTATGAAGCTTATCTGACATATGTTTTTAATGACCATTACAATGGACATGATGACCTGCCTTACACTTATTACAGGGTGGGCCAGTACAGAAAAGTCTTCACTCCGGATGATAAAGAAATAACCGAAAGAATAGCTGAGTATGAAGCAACCGGACATTACAAATTCCTGGGATGGTATCTGGACGAGCAATGCACCAAAAAGGTTCCCGATGATTACACCATAATTGATCAGACCTATATTTATGCTAAATGGAACCGCCTTACCAAATGCACGATCAGTATTGATTATGACGGCGGAAAATATAACGGTAAATCCAAGAGAACTATTACAGCAGACTATGATGCTTATGTACCGGAGATTACTGAAAAGCCCACCAGAGACGGTTACCGCTTTAAAACCTGGCAGGTAAACTATGATGGAATGGAATATGAAGATTATTTTCCCGGCCAAAGGTATATCTATGGAGACGTAAGTATGAAGGCGCTTTGGACAGAAACTAAACCTGCGCCAACGCCAACTCCTGAGCCTGAACCGGATCCAACTCCTGAGCCTGAGCCAACCCCGGACCCTGAGCCAACCCCGGATCCTTCGGATGATCCACAGACTGATGGCCCTGTTATTACAGTGGATGGCAAGAACATTTCCAACAGTGAGATCACAAGAACTTACACCGGAAAAGCTATTAAGCTGGACAGTCTTAAGATTGTATGTGATGGTACTGAACTTGTTTTAGGCAAAGACTATAAGGTAACTTATTCCAATAACAAAAATGCCTCAACTGATAAAAAGAAGGCTAAGGCAAAAATTAAATTTAAGGGCAGCTACAAAGGAACAAAAACTATCAGCTACACTATTTTGCCTTTGAGCATTGAAAATTTGGACCTTAACTGTTTCGATAATACCGGTACTACCTGGACCATAAAAGTTAACGGCAAGGTTCAAAAGCCTAAGGTTGTTTTCCGCCACGTCATTGACGGCAAGAAAAAGAAGCTTGTAAAGAACAAAGATTATAAACTGCTGTATAATGACACAACTCCCGGAGCATATAAAGAAGCCGGTGTGTATTACTATGTTATGAGCGGCATAGGAAATTATACAGGTTCTATACGCTTCAATGTAATGTACACCGAAGCTAAGCCTATTAAGAAGCTGAAGGTCTCCGGACTGAAAAAGAGTTATGCCTTTAATGATCAGCCTGTTTGTCCTTCCTTTAAGCTGATGGACGGAAAAAAGACAGTGGCAGAATTTGACGGAAGTAAGGCAAGACTTGAACAAAATTACTATACAGTTGAGGACAGCACCGGAAATTATGAGTGCTATTATCTGGACTGTGATAAACCCGGACAGGCTACAATTTACATAATAGCTGATTCTTTAGAGGGTTATAAGGCAAAAGAAGATACTGGAAAACTTTACTCCGGAGAAAAAGTGGTGCATTTTAAAATTAAAGTGCGATAATATCATAATAGAGGTTAAATTAGTTGAAGGAGTTATGAAAAATGAAAATCGCAGTAGCAGGAACAGGATACGTAGGATTGTCTTTAGCAGTCCTTCTCTCACAGCACAATGAAGTAACAGCTGTGGATATTGTAGAAGAAAAAGTTGAGAAGCTGAACAATTGGATCTCACCTATTCAGGATGACTATATTGAGAAGTTTCTCGCAGAGCATGAGGAGAGAAAATTAAACCTCAGGGCAACAACTGACGGAGCATCAGCTTATGCGGATGCGGATTTTGTAATCATCGCAGCGCCTACCAACTATGATCCCAAGCAGAACTTTTTTGACTGTTCAGCTGTAGAGGCAGTTATCGACCTGGTGCTTAAGTCCAGCAAGACTGCTACCATGATCATTAAGTCCACTATTCCCGTAGGCTATACCAAGAAGGTGAGAGAGAAGTTCGGAACCGACAGAATTCTGTTTTCTCCTGAGTTCCTTCGTGAGTCCAAGGCTCTTTACGACAATCTTTATCCCAGCAGAATCATTGTTGGATGTGACGATGCCAGCAGAGAGAAGGCGGAAGTATTTGCTAACCTTCTGGTAGAAGGCGCAGAAAAAGAGAATATCGATACCCTGTTCATGGGATTTACAGAGGCTGAGGCGGTTAAGCTTTTTGCCAATACATACCTTGCCCTTCGTGTAAGCTATTTCAACGAGCTTGACACCTATGCAGAGCTCAAGGGCCTTGACACCAAGAAGATTATCGAGGGTGTCTGCCTTGATCCCAGAATCGGAACCCACTACAATAATCCTTCCTTCGGATACGGCGGATATTGCTTGCCTAAGGATACCAAGCAGCTCCTTGCTAACTTCCAGGATGTTCCGGAGGATCTTATCAGAGCTATCGTTGATTCTAACCGTACCCGCAAGGACCATATCGCCAACAGAGTTCTTGAGAAGGCTGGCTACTACACAGAGTCTTCCATGTGGAATGCTGAGAAGGAGAGGCCTATAACTGTTGGTGTTTACAGACTGACCATGAAGTCCAACTCCGATAACTTCAGACAGAGCAGTATTCAGGGCGTTATGAAGAGACTTAAGGCCAAGGGCGCCACAGTAATTATTTACGAGCCCACACTTCCCGACGGAACCACATTCTTCGGTTCACTGGTTGTGAATGACCTTGAGAAGTTCAAGAACGGTTCAGACAGCATCATCGCCAACAGATTTGATCCTGTTCTCGATGATGTTGAGGACAAGGTTTATACAAGAGATTTGTTCAGAAGAGATTGATAGAGAAAATTAAAAATCACATTTTTTGTCGGTTAAATTGCATTGATTTGCCGACAAAAATGTGATTTTTTGATTTTAATCTCTTGGCTTCATATAGAAGTTACCCATGATCTCTTCGGTTTTAACGGAATTGATGAAGGCATTCTTATCGATTTCCTTGATCTTGGGAATAAGCTTTCTTGTATCGGACGCGCTTACGATGGAGTAAACGATCTTCTTGTTCTTGTGGGCAAAAGAGCCCTCGCCGTCGATAAGGGTGGCACCGTGTCCGCAGGTCGAGTAGATCAGGGAGCAGACTCTGTCGGGCATGTCTGTGATGATAAACAGGGTCCTCTGCTGGTAGGTCTTGTACAGCACGTGCAGGGCCTGAGTGGATACATACTGGAATATCATGGAGTAGAGAGCCTTGTCCCAACCAAAGAAGATACCTGCAACCGCCAGGATCACGATGTTGGCTCCCAGGATATAGGGGAAGGCGTCAACTCCCTTTTTCTGGGATAAAAAGATTGAGATGAAATCAGTTCCTCCGGTGGTGGCATCCACCTTGAGACACATGGTAATTCCCACGGCATTGACGATTCCGCCGAATACCGCCACCAGAAGTGGATCGCTGGTAACCTGGAATGAAGGAAGGATATCGACGAACACACCGTTGAAGAAAACCATGATCATGGAAAAAAGGGTGAATTTCTTGCCGATATATCTGTATCCGATGTAGACAGGGATCGCGTTCAGTACCACGTTGATAGGCGTGTACAGAAGATTGATCCCAAAATACTTGCTGAAAATACGCTGGGTGATAATGGTAATACCCTGAGCACCGCCGGGATAGAGACCTCCGGCGTTGATGAAGGTATTGATATTAAATGCCATCAAAAGAGCAGACAGAAGGACCACAACAAGTCGCTCAAAGTCCTTTCTTACTGTTGCTCTTAAATCTTTTTCTGAAAAACCCATAAGTTCCCTCGATAATTAAGTATTGATATAACTAAGTATACAATAAAAACTGCTTAATCACAAAGCAGGTCGTGGTTTATTACCTGCAAAAAGGGCTGTTTGGTCACAGTGGTAAGAGAAGGTGTATCCACAACAGGCACGAACTGCGCGGCATTGGCCGCATCCTTTTTCTGCACGGGCACGCCGTCTCCGGCCTTGAAGGCTGCCACGAACTCCTCTATGGAATTGATCTTATAAGGAAAACTCATGCCTCCCATATCCTTCTGGGTAAAGGCGTGGATATCGGAGCCTCCGGTCATCAAAAAGCCGTGTTCCAAGCCGTATTCATAGCCCAAAGCATTCTGATAATCCGGATTGGCGGCATTGTAGCACTCGATGCCGTCGCAGACAGAGGGCATAAGGTGGATGGTGGACAGGTAGTCCCTCTCCCTGAAGGGGTGGGCCTGTATCATAACGCCTCCGGCTTCGTGAACCAGGTCCCTGACCGCAGGTCTGTCCTTGGACATGATATCAGGATTGTCCAGAAGCCATTTCTTGTCCACTCCGTAAAGGAGATATTCATCCCCCTGGAAATTGTATTCTATGCCGAACATAACGTTGAAATCCCCGCCCTTGGCGGCTGCGAGAGCATTTTCATAACCTCTGCAGTATCTCTCGATCCGTTCAGTCCAGGGAAGGTCCCTGGGAACACAGCTGTTTCCGTTAAAAAAGTGATCCGTTACAATGATCCCGCTGTAGCCAAGGCCTGACATGTAGTCAATGTAATCCTCTGCGTTGGTCTTTGAGCAGGCACTTCCTTCTATTGTATGTAAATGAGTTTCGTATACGTAATTCATAGTTACCTTTTTACCTTGTGAATTATTTGCCAAAAGGAATTATAACATAAGAAAAAGGTTGAATATGCTATTTTATTTAAGAAAAAAATCCTTATAATATAAAAGAATATGTAAGAAGGAAAGGGGAGTACCATGGGAGAGCTTAGATATATCGCAGTAAACGAGATAGAAGACAAGAAGATCAATATATTCGGACGCCTGGGAAAGGTGAGACAGCCACTGCCTCTTTTGTTCAACGGCAGCGCTGTGGAGGTAAGGATAAACGGTTCGGAGCTTTGGATAGATGTGGAGACCGATTCCGATTTCCATGAGCCCTGGGTGGCCTATGAGCTCAACGGAGCCATGATGGGACGTCAGATGCTGCTTCCCGGAAGGCACAGGATCTGTCTTTTCAGAAATATGGATCCCGGCACCTGCAAGACTGTAAGGTTCTTTAGGGAGCTTCAGGCCATGAGCGAGGATGACAGATGTAAGGTTCTGGTCCACGGCTTTGAGCTTAACGGGGATTTCCAGGAAGTAACCAAGCTTTCAAGAAGAATAGAATTCATCGGCGACAGCATCACCTCCGGAGAGGGCAGCTACGGCGCCGTTACCGATACGGACTGGCTTGCAATGTACATGAGCGCCTCCGTTAACTACGCTACCATGACAGCAAAAGAGCTTCAGGCGGATTATCACATTTTATCCCAGGGAGGCTGGGGCGTGTACTGCGGCTGGGACAATGACCCAAGACACAATATTCCCAAGGTATATGAGAAGGTCTGCGGCCTTGTTACAGGGCCTTTGGCAACGGAGCTTGGCATGGATGAGCCCTATGACTTTTCATCCTGGCAGCCGGATGCTATAGTAGTTAATCTCGGCACCAATGACATCACTGCTTTTTCACAGCCACCCATCGTGAATCCCGAGGACGGCCTTACCTACAAGCAGAGAGTAAATGCCGACGGCTCCCTTAACAGAGAGGATGAGCTCAAGGTGGAAAATGCCATTGTTGCATTCCTTAAGATGCTCAGAAAGAACAGCCCCAAGGCACATATTGCCTGGTGCTACGGCATGCTGGGAAGCTACCTCAACCTTACCATAACAGAGGCTATTGCAGAGTACAGAAAAGAAACAGGGGATAACAACGTATCCTTTTTCCAGCTGCCAAATACCACCATGGAGACCTTCGGAGCCCATATGCATCCCGGAAAGAAATCCCATGAAAATTGCACGGCGGCGCTGGTTCATTATCTCAGGGAGAAGATGAACTGGTTTTAAGATTTACAGAGGTTTTTGTTAAATGGCACAGACAAGTACTAAGAAATACTCCAAGGACATGACAGTGGGAGTTCCCTACAAATTGATCCTGTCCTTCATGCTTCCCATGATGATGGGAAACATTTTTCAGCAGTTTTACAATATCGTGGACACCATCATCGCCGGCCGTTTTATCGACGCCAAGGCCCTGGCGGCTGTAGGTTCCACCGGGTCGATCACCAATCTGTTTTTCGCCCTTGGCAACGGCCTTGCCACGGGAATAGGAATCCTCGTATCCCACAGCTTTGGAAGGGGGGATATGAAGAACGTCAGGAAGATCATAACCAATGCTTTTGTGATGGTCAGCGTTACGGCGCTGTTCGTGGGAGGCCTGGGCTTTGTCTGTTCGGGCTTTGTCCTCAGGAACTTCCTGCACACTCCTGCAGATATTGTAGATGATGCCACGGCTTATATGGCTATCACCTGCATAGGCTTTATAGGAACGGCTCTTTACAACACCATTTCTTATATCATGAGAGGTGTGGGAGATTCCAGAACGCCACTGTATTTCCTGATGATCTCAAGCTTCATCAATGTGGCCATGGATCTTTTGTTTGTAATTGTCTTCGGCATGGGAGTTGTGGGCCTTGCGGTGGCTACCATCACAGCTCAGGCCCTGTCTGCGGCAGGCTCCATTACATATGCTTTCCTCAAAAATCCTGTGTTCAAGATAGGAAAGTGCGACTGGGGACTGGATTTTGATGTGATAAAAAAGTGTTACACTCTGGGAGGCTCCATGGCTCTTCAGAGTGGACTTATCGCTTTGTCCTTCGTAATACTTCAGAGAGTCATTAACTCCTTTGATTACATCGTGGTTGCGGCCTTCACCACCACCAGCAAGATCGAGAATCTGGTTAATATGCAGTTCAAGGCTCTTCAGGATTCTCTTTCCACCTACACCGGCCAGAACATCGGCGCCAAAAAGGGTGAAAGGGTTAAGCAGGGCTTTAGAAGCGGCATGATCATGATGGTCATCTATGCTGCGGTTATGATCGTAGTCATGATGCTCTTTAGCGATGTATTTGTTAAGATATTCATCGACAGCTCTGAGACTGAGATAGTGAGATTCGGCTCCACAGCCATGAAGATCCTGTCGGCTTTTTATCTGCCTCTTGGGGCTATCTATGTGGGCCGCGGCATTCTTAACGGCGCGGGAGATGCCAAGTTCCCGCTTATTTCCGGCATTGCAGAGATGACCGGAAGAGTAGTATTCCCTGCATTTCTTTGCTCATTGCCATTTCTGGGAGCCTGGGGACTGTGGGTTGCTACGGGAGTTACATGGACAATAGTGGGAGTTACCGCTATCGTCAGATTTAATATGAAAGATTGGAGAAAAGGATTGTTTTAATGAACTTCATATAATTTTTTGGATATTTTCAATCCGGTATAAATATCGGCATATTGGGATGGAGTAAGATCTTCCACATAGTTTTGTGAGAAGTTTTTCTCTATCCCATTTTTCTTGAGGATGTCCGCCGCCTTGTTGTAGGCGATGGCGGCTTCTGCTTCTGTATTGTATTTCCCCACAACATAATTGCTTTTAATATGGATGATGGTCTTATATCTCACAAAGCCCTTGTGAACGAACTGGCGAACCCCTCTGTATCTGTTGAGGATGATGATGTTTTCGTAGCGAAGGTCCGTGGGATCGTCGTTGGCAAAATGGTAGTCACGTCCCTCCACGGCGTAGCTCTTGATGCCATAGCGGGCAAGGACGGAGAGCTGGCTTCCGTAGTCTGCCACGAAGAGATGATTTCCTCTTTTCATTATCTTATGGGAGGAATAATAAAAAAGGTCATCGATGTCAAACTTATAGATAAGAGTAGGAGACAGGTAGTACAGGAAGTATTTCTTTTCCAGATAAATGGGATTGGCGATGTACATGCCCTTGTCCCGGTAGTTGATGAGGCAGACGCATTTTTCAAAGGGCAGGTACATGGAACTGTTATAGGAAGAAATGGAAAAATCATTGTCTGACAGGATGTGGCGGGCTTCCTTGTAGACCACCGCGGCGGTGTTTGCATCAGAAAAAGACCCAAGGGATATGTGTCTGCCCCGGTGGGTTATGGATGCTCTATAGGACGGAGTGCCATTTTTCAGCCTGGTCTCATAGACTCCGATGCTCCTTATTTTGCCCATTGATTCTCCCATCTTTACAATCTGAGTATTTAGTGCTTTAATAGTTCAAAGTATTAAAATGAATGGTAGATATTTTCAAGGGTATTATGGTATACTGAATACTCAAAGGGTAAATTCTTACCTGTAAAAATCAGCAATTATCGTTATTTCAATTATTATTTTACCAATAAATGAGGAGTGAAAGCAATGGCAAAGGAAGTTTTGTACAGTAGTACCAGAGGAGCACAGGGACAGATCAAGGCGTCAGAGGCGATTTTACGCGGATTGGCACCGGACGGAGGATTGTATGTACCGGATCATATCCCTCATCTTGAGAAGACACTGCGAGAGATCGCGGAGCTTGATTATCAGGGAACAGCTTATGAGGTAATGAGACTTCTTTTGACGGACTATACAGAGGAAGAGCTGAAATACTGCATCTCTCATGCCTATGATTCCAAGTTTGATACAGAGGAGATTGCACCTTTGGCAGAGGCCGGCGGCGCATACTACTTAGAGCTATATCACGGCGCAACCATCGCCTTCAAGGATATGGCACTTTCTATTCTTCCATATCTTATGACCACAGCAGCCAAGAAGAACAATGCCAAGAACGAGATCGTTATCCTTACCGCAACTTCAGGAGACACAGGTAAGGCAGCTCTTGCAGGCTTTGCAGATGTTCCCGGCACAAGGATTATCGTTTTTTATCCCAAGCATGGCGTAAGCCCTATCCAGGAGCAGCAGATGGTTACCCAGAAGGGTGACAACACCTGCGTTATCGGTATCGAAGGCAACTTTGATGATGCCCAGACAGGAGTTAAGAAGCTCTTTACAGATCCTGCACTGGCCAAGGAGATGGATGCCAAGGGATTCCAGTTCTCATCAGCCAACTCCATCAATATCGGAAGACTTGTTCCTCAGATCGTTTACTATGTTTACTCATATGCCAAACTCCTTAAGGAGGGCAGAATAGCAGACGGAGAGGCCATCAACGTGGTAGTTCCCACCGGTAACTTCGGAAATATTCTGGCAGCATATTATGCAAAAAATATGGGTGTGCCCATTGCAAAGCTTATCTGCGCATCCAATTCCAATAAGGTTCTCTTTGACTTCTTCATGTCAGGAGAATATGACAGAAACCGTGACTTTGTGCTCACATCATCACCTTCAATGGATATCCTCATCTCATCCAATCTTGAGAGACTTATCTATCACATCGCAGGGGATGATTCAGTGGCAGATGCAGCATACATGAAGGATCTTTCCGAGAACGGCAAGTACGTTATCACCGACGAGATGAGAGCCAAGCTCACAGACTTCTACGGCAACTTCGCAACAGAGGAGGAGACCTGGAGCACCATCGGCAAGCTCTTTAATGAGTCCAGCTACCTCATCGATACTCACACAGCCGTTGCGGCAGCAGTGTATGATAAGTATGTAAAGGATACAGGGGACAAGGCTGTGACAGTCATTGCTTCCACCGCAAGCCCTTACAAGTTCACAAGAAGCGTTATGAACGCCCTTGGAAAAGGGGATGAGAGCAAGGACGATTTCGCTCTGGCGGATGAGCTTTCAGCTCTTTCAGGAATCGAGATCCCTGAGGCTGTACAGTCCATCAGAACCGCAGAAGTAAGACACAAGACTGTTGTCGACAAGACTGAGATGGAGAGCGCTGTTAAGAGCTTCCTTGGACTTTGATAGGGGATATATTTTTAAATGGATACTTATAGCAATATTTTTGACATAATTATTGTCGTGTTCGGCTTTTATATGATTTATGCCGTCTTTCAGATGAAGTTTAATGATATAATAAGAGTAGGTGTCATCCTGCCGCCTTCGGTTAACGAAAAGATGCTGTTAGACAGGGAGGGCTTCAAAAAATACGCATTTCCGAGACACCTGGCTGAGGGAGTCATAATGGTATTTCTGGGAATGGCAGGGATTCTCCTTGATCTTAACGGTCTTGGCCTTTATCACGCTTTTGTTTATCTGGTGGTTCTGGCGGTATGGCTGATATTTTATCTTTCGGTGGAAAGGGGCAAAAAGAAGTTTTACAAGCAGTTTGACAATAAAAAGAAGAAATGATCATTTCTGACAGGAGGTGCGTATGGATTTAGGTAAAGGTTATTACTCGGAAAACACACCGGAAATTGTTGAATTATCGAATCTTTCTAAGGAAGCGAATTTAATAGAGAACGAGCTTTTTTACAAATATGATGTAAAAAGAGGCCTTCGTGACCTCAACGGTAAGGGCGTACTTACAGGCCTTACCCGTATTTCTGAGATTGTTGCCAAAAAGGTTGTTGACGGCGTGGAGGTTCCTGCCGACGGTGAGATATATTTCAGAGGCTATGATGTTCACCAGCTTATTGATACTGCTGTTGCGGAGAACAGATTTGCCTTTGAGGAGTGTGCGTATCTCCTTTTGTTCGACAAGCTCCCCACGGGAAAAGAGCTCTTTGAGTTCGAGAAGCTCCTTGGTATCTACAAGGGCCTTCCCCCCAGCTTTGTTCGTGATGTTATCATGAAGGCTCCCAGCCGTGACATGATGAATTCGCTGGCTAGGAGCGTACTTACTCTGTATTCCTATGACGATTATGCAGATGATGTATCCCTGCCCAATGTTCTCAGGCAGTCACTGCAGCTTATTAGCATGTTCCCGCTTCTTGCGATTTACGGCTATCATGCCTATAACCATTACCACGAGGGCAATTCGCTGATCATCCATCCACCTATGGAGGAGCTTGGAACAGCGGAGACTATTCTGTACCTCCTTAGACCTGATAGTAAGTATACTGAGCTTGAGGCCAAGCTTCTTGATATCTGCCTGGTGCTTCATATGGAGCATGGCGGCGGTAACAATTCATCCTTCACAACCCACGTTGTGAGCTCCAGTATGACGGATACATATTCCGTTATCGCTGCGGCCATCGGATCCCTGAAGGGACCTCGCCACGGCGGAGCCAACATCAAGGTGGTTCACATGTTTGATGACATTGAGGCCAATGTCAAGAACTGGAAGGATGAGGACGAGGTAGCGGCTTACCTGGACAAGATCCTTAACAAAGAGGCCTTTGACAAGGCAGGCCTTATCTACGGTATCGGCCATGCTATTTACTCCAAGTCTGACCCCAGAGCTGTTATTCTCAAGAGCTTTGTGGAGAAGCTTGCTGTGGAGAAGGGCAGAGAGGATGAGCTGGCACTTTATGAGATGGTGGAGCGCCTTGCACCCAAGATCATCAGCGGCGAGCGCACCATGTATAAGGGCGTCAGCGCCAACGTGGACTTCTACTCAGGCTTTGTTTACAGGATGCTGGATCTTCCGGAGGAGCTTTATCCTACAATCTTTGCCATGGCAAGAATCGTAGGCTGGAGTGCTCACCGTATGGAAGAGCTTGCCAATAACGGCAAGATCATTCGTCCTGCTTACATGGCAATTGAGCCCCGCAAGGAGTACAAACCCATGAAAGACAGGGGAAAGTGATCGTTTGAGATGATATTTATAGCGCACAGACTGTCCGACATTACTCGGAACGGTCTGTGCGTTTTTTTGTATTGCCCTAAGCCCTCGGAGAGCCTTTAGGTAGCACAGGCTATAATGGTAATGAGAAAACTATGGCTATATGCTACAATGAAGATACGAGTATTCATGGGGAATATATAGGGAGGCAAAATGGAAGAATATTTAAGCTTAGCGATTTATCTTGTTTTTCTATTTGGAGTTATCAAGTTCTTGAGGAAGAATGTATGGAAGACCTCCGGTACCAAGCCAGGCGGAAGTACTCCCGGGAATGGAAGTGTTCCGGCAAGGAATGTTCAGAACCAGGGCACATTCCAAATGACGAGACCTTCCCAGAGTTCTGCCATGCCACACCAGCACAAGCCTGCGGGAAAGTATGAGAGCTACAGTAAGAAGACTCACAACAGGCAGTCCGGAGCTATGCCTCATAAGCACGAGAAGGACCACTACACTTCCATGCCTGATGTTTCCACGCTCCCTCCCGGATATATCCTTCTTAACGGCGAGCCTGTGAGGGTTGCTGACCTTGAAGACAAGTGATTCTATAGTAAACGCCGGATAAATCTGCCGGTTACCATAGAGTCTCCTGCGGATAATTTGTAAAGCTTCATCGACATTTGATCAGACACAGAAAAAGGAGAAGAAATTATGAAAAAAAGAATTGTATCTGTTTTGCTTCTTACAGCAATTGTAACAGCGGGCTGCGCCAAGAATGATGTGAAGCCCCTTACACCTACGGATGAGCCCACCCAGGAGGCTTCTGTGGGAAATGATAATGCTTCGAAGGAGGCCACCACTGCTTCAGAAACAGCAGCTATGAATCCCGGCAGGAACGCAACACTTATCAATGCTTCCTTCTTGGGAGATGCCGAGGATGTCTATTATGACAAGAACCTGGTTCCTTCAGTGGCACCCTACAGCGTAGCGGCTGACTTTTCAAATGTGGTTTATGACAAGGAATTTGCATATCTGTTTGACCTTACTCAGCAGTCAGAATATAACAATGTCAAAGCCAGAAGAGATGCCCTTATAAAGAACAGCTTTTTCCTGGAGGGCACCAAGATGTCAGAGTTTTTTGATGTTTATGAAGACAACAGCTATGTCATGTTCCCGAATTTTGTAACAGTGGATTCTCTGATGCACACCTATCATCTATACTTTGCGCATCTTATGAAGACCACGGAAAAAGAGTATCTGGCAGCAGATCTGCAGAGCCTTACAGAGACCATGCTCTCTGCCGCAGAAGCTCAGTCCAAGGTTTTTGAGGGAACAGAGTGGGAGACCTCAGCCCGCAGGAATCTGGCTTTTTTTGCAGTGGCACAGATGCTTGATAAGGACAGCTCCGATATCACCCTTGAGGACAGCGAGGTTCTCGATGCTGCGAAGCAGGAGTATGACAAGATCATGGCCGCCCAGGGAATCGATGACTGTATTCTTACGGGGCTTATGGAGGATTATTCCCAGTACAAGCCCAGGGGCTATTATGATGAGAGTGATGACCTGAAGAGATATTTCAGGACCATGATGTGGTATGGCAGGATTCCCTTTGCCCTTGATAACGCTGAGGGTGTAAGAAGCGCTGTGCTTATGTGCGCAGCTTTGTCCGAGGATCCTTCCAAGTACGGCAACATCTACTCCGTTACCGCATTTTTTGCAGGAAATTCAGATGATCCGGGATATAACGAGCTTATTCCCATAATTGACAAGGCCTACGGCAAGATCCCTTCAGATCAGGAGCTGGCTGACAATGAGGATGCTTTTGATGTTGTGCTGGAGGAGGTAAAGAACCTTCCACTGCCTCAGATCAATTCCATTCCAGTCATGGAGGGGGATGATCCGGTGATTCCTTCCTTCAGATTCATGGGCCAGAGATTTACCATTGATGCGGCTATTATGCAGCGCCTTATTTATGAGGCTGTAAAAGAAAATCCCCAGGGCGAAAGAAGGATGCTTCCTGATCCCCTGGATGTAGCGGCAGCTCTTGGCTCCGAAGCAGCTTACAAGATCCTGGAGGAGAAGGGCGCCTGCGAATTTGAGAACTATACAGGTAACCTTATTCTGGCAAAAGAGCATTTTGACAACGATGATCCTGAGCTTTGGAATGCAAGCCTCTATTCAGGCTGGATGAACATTCTGAGACCTCTTTTTGAGGAAAAGGGTGAAGGCTATCCTTCCTACATGCAGTCTGAGGAGTGGACCAAGAAGAATCTTGAGACCTACTGCGGATCCTATGCCGAGCTTAAGCATGACACCATTCTTTACGCCAAGCAGAACATGGCTGAGATGGGCGGAGGCGATATGGAGATCCTGGATGACAGAGGCTATGTGGATCCCCAGCCCGTTATCTACAGCAGATTCGTATCTCTTGCCAACAAGACAAGAGACGGCCTGAGCAGCATGGGACTTCTGGGAGATAAGCAGAAGGAAGATCTGGACAAGCTTTCAGAGATCGGCATGATGCTTCTTAAGATTTCCGAGAAGGAGCTTAAAAATGAGACCTGCTCCGAGGAAGAATATGAGTTTATCAGATGTTACGGCGGTTATATCGAGCACTTCTGGCAGGAAGCCAATTTGGATAAGTTTCAGAATGGTGATGATGCTAATCTTGTAAGCAGTTATCAGTTCCCCTGCCCTGTAGTTGCGGATATCGCCACAGACCCCAACGGAACAGTGCTGGAGATCGGTTCCGGTGAAGCTGACACTGTTTATGTGGTATTTCCTATTGACGGTGAGCTCCATGTGGCAAGAGGAAGTGCCTACAGCTTCTACCAGTTTGAGGTTCCTATTTCCGAGAGAATGACAGATGAGGAGTTCCAGGAGAAGCTGGACGGCGGACATTTCGATGAAAACTGGAACTGGGTAGTGGATGAGGATATACCTCAGAGGGCTGATTGGACAGACAGTTATCGGTTAAACAACTAAAAATGCATAAAAATAAATTTCTAAAAAATAAATATTTTTGGCTACTGCTGTTTTTCGGAACGGCAGTAGTTTTATATTGCCTTTTATTTATACATTCGCGGAATAAAATTCCGAAATGGGTCCGCTGGGAAAGCAGGACAGAAACCTGTGAAGCGGGACTGACAGCGGATCTTACGGGAAAAAGACTCACTGTATATTCGGATAAAAACGAAAAAATCTGGGAATCGGAAAAAGGCCACAGGGTCCAGGATTTTCTTTTTGCTGACTTTGATGAAAACGGCCGCACTGATTTAGCCGTTCTTTTGTGGAAACGCGGTATATACGGGAAGAGAAGGCCCTTCTGGGTTACGGATAATGAGGAAGACAGGTATTCCCAGCATCTTTTCATCTATGAAATGACAGATTCCGGTGAAATAAGGCAAAAATGGTGCACCTCTTACCTGGGAGAGGAGATCACCCGAATGAAACTCATGGAGCAGAATAGGAGTTTCCTTCTTACAGAGCGGATTTCCGGGGCCTGCTCCCTATGGAGATGGGAATCCTTCGGCCTTAAGAACATGCGAAACGAGGTCAAGCTGGTGGCCTTCGGGGATAATATCATCCATGATGAGATCCTTGAAAGCGCCTACGGACGCCATAATGGCTGCTTCGATTTTCTCTACGAGGAATTTATTGAGGAAATAGAAAGCGCTGACCTTTCCTCCCTGCAGGTGGAAACTATGCTGACAGATAAGCCGGAGGCGGTGTCCGGATACCCTAACTTCGGATCTCCCCTTGCAGTGGGAGAAGCCATAGCCGGTGCGGGTTTTGATATTGCAGTCTGCGGCGGGAATCATGCCCTGGACAGGGGGATAAGCGGAATTGATGTCACTGCTTCCTTTTTCGAAAATAAGGGAATGACCTGCCTTGGTGTTCAAAAGAGCAGTGATACAGCAGAAAAGCCCTATGAGATAAGATCTGCAAACGGTATGAAATTAGCGCTTTTTTCCTATACCTACGGAACCAACGGGAAAGATATCAGGGACAGATATCCCTATGGGGTACATTATCTTCCGGACAGTCCCGATGAGGAAAAAAAGCTTATTACTGACCTTGAAAAAGCCCAAAAAGAGGCTGATTTCTTGATTATTTTTGTCCATTGGGGACAGGAGTATGAGACGGAGGTCACAGAGGAACAGGAGCGTATGGCCCAGCTCTTTGCCAGAGCAGGTGCCGACCTTGTTATCGGAACCCACCCTCATGTACATCAGAAAATTGAAGAGATTGACAGACCCGATGGTAAAAAAATGTTGATTTTTTATAGTCTTGGGAACTTCAGAGCCTGCCAGGGCATGAATGATAATACAAAAACGGGGTTGGAAGCTGTAATTTACCTTGAACACTGCTTCGAGGGAGTGAGGGTCCGAGAGTACACAGCACGGACACTGACGGCATTTGTTAAAGCTTCGGAATAGTGTGAATAAAAATGCGTTTGACAAGGTACACTTTCTGTACTACGCTAGTAGAGTAGTTTGTAGCTTACAGGTGTCTGTAAGCCCACATGCAATCACAAGTATGAGAAGGGAGATATTAAAATGAACAAGACAGAATTAGTAGAAGCTATCGCAAAGGACACTGGCCTTACAAAGGCTGCATCAGAGAAGGCTGTTAAGGCTTTCGTTGACGTTGTTACCAAGGAGCTTAAGAAGAAGGGCAAAGTTCAGCTCGTAGGCTTCGGTACATTCGAGACCGCTAAGAGAGCAGCTAGAACAGGTAAGAACCCTCAGACTGGCGCAGCTATCAAGATTCCTGCAGCTACAGTTCCTAAGTTCAAGGCTGGTAAGGCTCTTAAGGATGCTGTTAATAAAAAGTAATTCATACCGACTTTCAAGGCCGTAGCCCTGTGCTACGGTCTTTTTTCGTTATACGGAGGAAACTGCCCAGGTTGCATGGGTTCTCCTAATGGCATATAATGTGTATGCGAAAAAATAACTTTTCATTTGTTTAGAAAGGAAAAACATTATGGAAGAAAAAGAAATCTTAAAGCTTATCGATCACACCCAGCTTCAGGCTGATGCTAAATGGGAGGACATCGTTAGTCTTTGCGATGAGGCTGTTAAGTATGGTACAGCAACAGTCTGCATCCCTCCTACATATCTTAAGAGAGTACATGATAAATACGGCGACAACCTTGTCCTTTGCACAGTAATCGGATTCCCTCTGGGCTACAGCTGCACAGCATCCAAGGTAGTTGAGGCCAAAGAGGCCATCAAGGACGGCGCTTCCGAGATCGACACTGTTGTTAACATTAGTGACGTAAAGAACGGCAGATTCGACGAGGTTAAGAAGGAGCTCCAGGCTATCAGAGAGGCCTGCGGCGACAAGCTTCTCAAGGTTATCATCGAGACCTGCTACCTCACAGAGGAAGAGAAGATCGAGCTTTGCAAGATCGTAACAGAGGTTAAGGCTGATTATATCAAGACTTCAACAGGCTTTGGCAGCGCAGGTGCAACCCTTGCTGACATCGAGCTCTTCAAGAAGCACATCGGCCCTGACGTTAAGATCAAGGCTGCCGGCGGCATCAGAACCATCGAGGATGCTCACGAATATGCACATGCAGGCTGCAGCAGAATCGGCTCCTCCAAGGTAGCTCCCCTTATCGCAGCAAAATACAATCTTTGATAGGAACTGATATAAATGGCTTACGAAAATACAGTTATTTTAAACAGACTTAAAAGTCTTAGAGAAAAAATGGCGAAGGAGGGCATCGACTATTACATGATGCCCACCTCCGATTTCCACAACTCAGAGTACTCCGCAGACTTTTTCAAGGTAAGAGAGTACTTCTGCGGCTTTGACGGATCCAACGGAACACTGGTTGTTTCCAAGGATTTCGCAGGAATGTGGACCGACGGAAGATATTTTATCCAGGCTGAGAATCAGATGAAGGGCACCTCCGTGGAGCTCTTTAAGATGATGAATCCCGGGGTTCCCACCATCGAGGAGTTCCTGGATAAGAACATGAAGGAAGGAGAGACCCTTGGTTTTGACGGAAGAGTCATCTCCACCAGCATCGGTGAGAAGCTTGAAAAGAAGCTCTCCAAAAAGAATGTGACTCTGAAGATCGAGAAGGATCTGGCAGAAGAGGTCTGGACCGACAGACCCGCACTTCCCTGCCATGACATGTATGTCCTTTCCGATGAGCTCTGCGGCAAGTCTTTTGCTGAGAAGCTCGCTGATGTAAGAGCCAAGATGAAGGAGAACGGCACCGTCGCCCATCTTTTGTCCAAGCTCGATGACATCATGTGGCTCACCAACCTCCGCGGCAATGATGTGGAGTGCAATCCTGTGGCTCTGTCCTATGCCTATGTGACAGACACCGACTTCGTCCTTTTTGTTCAGGAAAAAGAGGTTACGGATGAGGTCAGGGAATACTGCAAAAAAGTAAACATCACCCTGAAGGACTACCATGAGCTTACAGCCTTCCTTTCAGAGGTCAAGTTCACAGGAGATGTTCTCTACGATAAGAGAAATACCAATTTCCTCACCTACAAGACTCTGCAGGCAAGGGCAAAAGAGTCCGGAGCAGAGCTTAAGAATGTGAAGAACCCCACTGAGCTTATGAAGGCCATCAAGAACGAGACCGAGCTTAAGAACATCAGAGAGGTGTACCTTAAGGACAGCGCCAAGCTCACAGAGTTCATCTACTGGGTTAAGAAAAATGTGGGCAAGATCCCTATGACCGAGTACTCGGCCGCCATGAAGCTTGACGGCATGAGAGCAGAGCTTCCCGGATTTATAGAGCTTTCTTTCCCTACTATCAGCGCATACAAAGCCAACGCAGCCATGGCTCACTATGAGGCCACAGAGGACAACTGCGCAGAGGTTAAGCCTGAGGGCATGCTCTTAGTGGATTCAGGAGCAACCTACACAGGCGGAACCACCGATGTTACCAGAACCATCGTTGTGGGCGAGATCTCCGATGAGATCAAGAAGCACTATACAGCAACAGTAGCCGGAATGCTTCAGCTGGCAAATGCCAAGTTCATGGATGGCTGCACCGGAAGAAACGTTGACATCTTTGCCCGTCAGCCCCTTTGGGATATCGATATCGATTACAACCACGGCACAGGCCACGGCATAGGCTATATGCTCAATGTACACGAGGGACCTCAGAACATCAGATGGAGATTTGCTCCCGGAATGGAAGAGGCCACATTGCAGCCCGGCATGATCGTTTCCGACGAGCCCGGTGTTTACATCGAGGGAAGCCACGGAATCCGTATCGAGAACATTGTTGAGGTAGTTAAGAGAAACGAGAATGAGTACGGCAAGTTTTACGGTTTTGACCATCTGACCTACGTGCCCATCGACCTTGAGGCTATCGACAAGCGCTTTATGAAGCCCGAGAATGTGCAGGCTCTCAACGATTACCATGCCCGTGTTTACGAAAGACTCCTTCCTCTTATTGAGGACCAGGATGTAAAAGCGTGGTTAAAAGAGGCTACAAGAGCTATTTAAGCCATTATTAACTACTGATTAAATAACTCTTAAATTGCTTATAGACCCTTGAAAAATCAGCGTTTATGACTATAATAATAATTAAGAACTACGTAGTAGTTGATCTCCTGGGATGTCCGACAACTCCTGTGTAATTTGAACCTACAGTTACTTTAAACGGGACTCCTACATTACCAATATAAATGTCACGCCTTCGGCCCTGCGCATGCGCAGACCAGCTACGGGAGAGGAAGACAGGCATACTGGTTGCGGTAACCCACCTGGCGTTAGCTAGGAGTCAAATAACAGGAACCGGCATTTTGGGATTAAAACGGAATTAAAAGCAGTCATCTTTGGTGGCTGCTTTTTCCTTTATGTGTGGGGGGCTTATGAAGACGCTGGCCTTTTGCTTTATCTATACCTATGTGCCCAGTGCCAAAATGGTCTTTATCTATCAGCTGCCGGGAGCGGTCTTTTCTTCGGTGGTCTGGTATGTTTTTTCCTGGATCTTTTCGGTATACGTCAACAGAACAGACAGCTATTCCATATACGGAAGCCTGGCGACACCGGTGATCATGATGTTCTGGCTGTATACCTGCATTTATATTTTTCTTATAGGGGCTTTTATCAACAGGTTTTTTCATCCGGGGGTTAAGGCTATCTATGACGACCATCATAGAAAGACAGTCAGGAGAAATGCTAAAAGAAAGAGCACCAAAAAGGGCAGAAAACATAAAGGAGG
The DNA here is from genome assembly GCF_000621605.1 of Butyrivibrio sp. MC2021. GTDB lineage: Bacteria > Bacillota > Clostridia > Lachnospirales > Lachnospiraceae > Butyrivibrio. The sequence goes on from NZ_JHXX01000002.1 coordinate 392,245, forward strand.
AGTCAAGCTGACATGAAATTTAACAACAAGTGGTTCAAGAAGAGATGGGTGGCCAATACCATTGCCCTGTGTTCGGCGGTGGCATTTTACATGATCCTTAAGAATCTCTTCAATATTTTTACCGGGGTGGGATCCTTTTTCAGCTTCTTAAAGCCCATCATTGTGGCTGCGGTAATTGCCTATATCTTTAATCCTGTGGCGAAGCTGTTCGAGACTAAAGTGCTTAAGAAGATGAAAAACAGAAAGACGGCTTGGAAGCTTTCCGTGGCTCTGGCACTGATAGTTATCATCCTTGCGGTGACCCTTTTGTTCGTGGCACTGATTCCTCAGCTGGCGGATTCTATAATGACACTGGCCAGCAACATGGGCGGCTATATTGATTCTGCGGAAGAACTTCTTGGTGAGTTCCAGACGGGACAGCAGGGATTCTTTGGGCTTGATCTGGCTGCGCTGGCTACCTTTACAGAGAAGGCTTTGACCACTATAACAGGTTATATTTCCAGCAGTGTGCCCAGCCTTGTTTCTACCTCCGCCAATATCGGAAAGAGCGTTTTTGATCTGGTGATTTCATTCATCCTGGCTGTTTATCTGCTGCTTGATAAGGAAAGGCTCATCAACGGTTTCTCAAGGCTTTTTGCCCTTCTTATGAAGGATGAGACCTATCATAGCGCAGGCTCCTTTATTGAGAAATGCAATGCCATTCTTATCAGATATATCAGCTTTGATATAGTGGATGGAATAGTTGTAGGTGTGGTCAATCTGATATTTATGCTTATTGCCGGAATGCCTTATTCCGTTGTTATTTCCTTCATCGTGGGAATCACCAATCTGGCACCTACCTTCGGACCTATTGTGGGAGCTGCCATCGGAGCCTTCATCCTTGTTCTTGTGAAGCCCTGGTATGCACTGGCATTTTTGATCTTTACCATCATTCTGCAGACTGTGGACGGATATATCCTCAAGCCCAGACTCTTCGGAGAGAGTCTGGGAGTATCCCCCCTCATGATATTGATTTCCATCATTTTGGGCGGAAGACTTTTCGGAGTAGTGGGAATCCTACTGGCTATCCCGTTTGCAGCTATAATTGATTTCGTCTGGCACGATTATGTGATAAAAAAACTTGAGTTACGACGTGCAAAGAAGTACAATATATAGTATAAGTTGTAGCATATTTACGGGGGTAATTTACTATGACAGATTTCATTGGAACAGCGATTGATTTCGCTAAAGAAAAAATCGATACAGTAATGGATATCTGGGAGGGCTTCGACGAAGACAAGAAGAAGCTTCTCATCGGATGCGTTGTTGCTGCGGCCTGCGTTATTGTGGTGGCTGCCGTTGCATACAGCATCGGCAAAAAATCAGGGAGACGCATCGCCTTCGAGGAAGAGGATTTTTGATATAGGATAACTATGGGCATCTGCAATATGGCGGATGCCCTTTTCAAATTTATTGAGGGGCTCTATGAACAAGGTAATAAAAAAGGTACTGCAGGCGGTTCTTCTCACTCTGCTTCTTTTGGTATTGCTGGCCGGAACACTTGGCGCATATCTTACGGTGGATGAGTACAAGCCTGAAGAGGTTGAGAAATTAACTCCTTCCGGAGAAAAGGGAGATAAGGTGGTCCTTGGAAAGGAATACACCATAGAAACCTGGAACGTGGGCTACGGAGCCCTGGGAGATAATGCCGACTTTTTCATGGACGGCGGCAAGATGGTAAATACCGCCACAAAGGAGAGAGTATATTACAACCTTGACGGCATGATCGCTCAGATCAATGCAGATGATCCTGATTTTTTGTTCTTGCAGGAACTGGACAGAAGCTCCACCAGAGCGCATTTTGTGGATGAGCTTCAGTATTTTGATGATAATGGCAGCGCAGGAATGTTCTCGGGACAGAACCTGTATGCGAGCAACTTCAGAGTGGCATTTTTGCCATATCCGATTCCACCCATCGGTAAGGTTGAGTGCGGCCTCGGAACCTTTTCATCCTGTCTTGTGGGCGATGCGGAGAGAGTGAGTCTTCCATGTCCCTACAGCTGGCCTGTCAGCACCATGAACCTCAAGAGATGCCTTATGATCGCCAGATGTCCCATAGAGGGCACCGATGACGAACTGGTACTTATCAATCTTCACCTTGAGGCCTATGATGACGGCTCGGGCAAGATTGCGCAGACCAGGATGCTTAAAGAGCTGATGTTAAACGAGATTAACACCGGCGATTATGTAATAGCAGGAGGAGATTTTAATCAGATTTTTAACCATTTGGACTACTCCGAATATCCACAGCTGGAAGGAATGTGGAAACCGGGAGTTATTAACATTGATGACTTTGGGGATAAGATAGATTTTTACACCGGAGATAACGCGCCGAGCTGCAGATCACTTGACAGAGTTCTGGAAACAGCAGCAAGCAGAGATCCAAAAGATTTTCAGTATTATCTGATCGATGGATTTCTGGTGTCTTCAAATATCAGCGTGAATGAAATTGCGACAAGGGATATAGGGTTTGAATATTCAGACCACAACCCGATTGTCATGAAGTTTACACTGACAGAAGGAAACAATTGATTAGTGACAAGGCACGTTTTTTCGAATATAATCAAAAGGTATGAAAATTTCGAAAGGGGAACAGGAGTCAATGGTACAGAAAAAGAAACGTAATGTAATTGTTGGACAGTCAGGAGGCCCTACAGCAGCGATCAACTCTTCACTTGCCGGAGTTTACAGAACTGCTATAGACCGTGGATACCAGAAAGTATACGGAATGATCCATGGTGTACAGGGACTTATGGAAGGCAGATATGTTGACCTTTCTGATCACATTCAGTCAGGACTCGATATCGAGCTTCTTAAGAGAACTCCATCTGCATATTTGGGTTCATGCAGATTCAAGCTTCCGGAGATTTTTGAGAGCAAGGATATCTACGAGAAGATATTTCAGATTCTTGATAAGCTGGAGATCGATTGCTTTATCTATATCGGTGGTAATGATTCCATGGATACCATCAAGAAGCTTTCTGATTACGCTATAATTTCAGGCTCTCAGATAAGATTCGTTGGTTGCCCTAAGACCATCGACAACGATCTGGCACTTACTGATCACACACCGGGCTATGGCTCAGCAGCCAAGTACATCGGAACATCAGTTAAGGAGATCATCAGAGACAGCTGGTCACTTGAGACAAGCAATGGACAGGTTATCATCGTAGAAGTTATGGGACGTAATGCCGGATGGCTTACAGGCGCTACAGCTCTTGCCAAGGGCGAGGATTGTGACGGACCTGATGCTATCTATCTTCCGGAGCTTCCTTTTGACATGGATTCCTTCATCAAGAAGATCAAAGGTCTTCTTAAGAACAAGGCATCAATCGTTGTTGCCGTTTCCGAAGGTATCAGAACCAAGGACGGCAAGTATGTAAGTGAGCTTGGCAACAGCATTGATTATGTAGATGCTTTCGGACACAAGCAGCTTACAGGTACAGCCAGATATCTTTGTGAAGTTGTTTCCAAGGAGTGCGGCTGCAAGACTCGTCCTATCGAGCTTTCAACACTTCAGAGAGCTGCCAGCCACTGCGCATCCCGTGTGGACATTCTCGAGGCCTATGAGGTTGGTGGTGCTGCCATGAAGGCTGCTGACGAAGGCGACAGCGGCAAGATGGTTGTTATCGAGAGACTTTCAGATGATCCTTATCAGGCAGGAACAGAGGTTAAGGATGTACACAAGATCGCTAACGACGAGCGTACCGTTCCGAGAGAGTGGATCAACAAGGAAGGAACCTATGTAACCAATGAGTTCATCACCTATGTAAGACCTCTTATTCAGGGCGATGTAGGACCTATCATGGTTGATGGTATTCCGAGACATCTTTACAGACCCGGATTCCAGGATATCCTTTGATTTTTAACAATATATGAAATAACGACAAGGGCTGTTGCTTCATTACTGGGGCAGCAGCCTTTTTATGACTGTTGATTAACTAAATTACGTTATACTTTTTTAATTTGACAGACATTTTTAACAATTTTATTATATTATCAGATATTGTCGGTAACTAGGTTTACTGGGGCTGGAGAAAAATAATGATTACATACAATACCGGACAGGTGGTAATTGACGCTGAGCTTAATCTTATAAGCACAAGTGCCGGTTACTGCGATTATGTCTGCGAAGGACAGGAAAATGAATTTTTGTCGAATGTCTTTTCTGAGGATCAGCATCTTCTGTATGAGATGGTGGAACATCTTCAGGATAAGGCCATTGATATTGTGTGCTTCCGCATGTGCAAAAAGAACGGGCAGTACAGCTGGGTCACAGGCAGAGCGACAAAGGATGACAGTACAGAGGATATGAAGATCATCCTGGATTTCCAGGATATAAGCGCAGCTTCCGGACAGGCCTTCAAGGCGCCTTTGGATGAGGCTACAGGACTTCTTACCAAGAAGGCCATAACCGATTATGCCAAGCAGAAATGTGCCAATCCTGAGGGCAAGGTTATCTGTCTCGGAATCATTGATGTGGATAATTTCAAGCATATTAATGACACCATGGGACATGCCTATGGTGACAAGGTTCTGGCGGCGGTCAGCAGAGTTATCCGGGATGCCATAGGAGACTGCGGCAAGGCCGGAAGGATCGGCGGCGACGAGATACTTCTTATAATAGAGCTTGATAACGGCAAGGACGAGCTAAGGCCCATCCTTCGCACCATAAGGGAAAAGGTTGAGAAGCTGTACAAGGATGAGAAGGGCTATCCTCTTATCACTGTTTCCATCGGCGCAGCTGATTTTCCTACCTACGTTGATAATTACATGGATCTGTTCAATTTGGCGGACAGAATGTTATACAGAGCAAAGAACAGGGGCAAAAACAGATACGTTATGTACACCCCTGAGATACACGGCATGATCGTGAACGGTGTTCTGGAGGAAGAGGACAACAAGGCTGTTAACAGCACCTCCCTTCTTGATAAGACCAAGCTGGTTCTTGAGACCATTGATGGTTTCTTTGGAACCATGGGAGAGGCCATTTCCGAGGAATTGGTCAAGATCGCCGCAGCCTATGAGCTGGATGAGGTATATGTTTTCTACAAGAACCTTGACAGAAGTGTTTACGGCTACAGGCGCCTGGAAGAGACTGAGCACCACGGCAAGAAGATCAGTAAGATCATAGAGTCCTACTCCGATCTTAAATACGTTCTGGAGAGCGGCTTTGAAAATCGTTTTAACTCCAACGGCGTATATGTGGTGGATACCCCTCAGGTTCAGCTTAGAGATACACAGATCCCCAGGGCATTCTTTGAAAAACACGGCATCAAGCATGCCTTCCTTTACAAGATGCAGGATGCAGCCTGTGATGGCTATATAGCCCTTTACAATACCCGCGAATTATCCAGGAAATACCCGCAGCCGGACATCACAGACTTCACATATCTGGCTAAAATGATAGAAATTGCATTGAAAACCCGATAAATCCAAGACTTTTTTAAAGAAATATTTGATTTTTTGCGTATTTTAGCCATTTTTGGGTTGTTTAGTGTTGAAAATGGTGGTAGAATGGGCAATGTAGTAAAATATTTCTTTTTGGAGGGAAAAAAATGAACAAGACAGAACTTATCGATGCAATTGCTAAGGAAGCTGGTCTCACAAAGAAGGATGCTGCTGCAGCACTCAACGCTTTCACTGAGACAGTAACTAAGGAGCTTAAGAAGAAAGGTAAGGTTCAGCTTGTTGGCTTTGGTACATTCGAGACAACAAAGAGAGCTGCTAGAACAGGTAAGAATCCTCAGACTGGCGCTGCCATCAAGATTCCTGCATCTGTAGCACCTAAGTTCAAGGCTGGTAAGGCTCTCAAGGATCTTGTAAACAAGAAATAATTTATTTACGAATTTCCGGAAGCTGCGCTTTTTAGCGCAGCTTTTTTCAATGTACGAAATATTTAATAACAATCATTGAAATATTAATCAATTTTTTATAATATAAAGGTGTACATGTACGATAACCAACACAAAGGATAATATACTATGACATTCGAGAGAAGTTTTCAGAACTTTGTGCAGATCTTATCGGAAGAAGAGGTTACTCCTGAGATTTCCCCCAGTGCGCTGGCGGATCTTTCCAAGGAGTTTTTCCTTCGCTCTATTGTAGCGGTGGTTTCCGATGCCAAGGACTCTGACAGAGCGGGAGAGCCCGATACAATTATTTCACTTTTCGGTCCTACTCCTGAGAATGAGGCTCCTGCATATCTGTTCAAGCACAGGATCGCAGACAAAAAGGTGATCGTTTACAACATCTACCTTTTGCCCGATAAGAACTGGAATGAGGAGGAATACAAGAGCTTTGCCATTGTTCTTGATATTCTTTCATTTCATATGGAAAAATTTCTTCTCACGAATATTGTCAGAAGCAGTGCGCTTACGCAATATCTTACCGGCCTTCCCAATTCGGGAGGCTTCATTGTATTTGCCACCAAGCTCCTGGAGTCCAGGGCTATCATGGGCTATGATTCCTTTTATTTCAATCTGAAAAGTTACGGCCTCATAAGCAGAAGATACGGTCTTGCCGAGGGCGACGAGATTATGAAACGATATGCGGTCAAACTACGCGAGTTCTGCGACCGTGACGAGATCATCGCTCATTTCGGAGGCGACAATTTTACTGCTCTTATCAAAAAAGAGAAGACCAAGCAGTTCATTAAGTTCCTGTCAGGAGTTATGGTTTACGGTGTTAAGAACGGTAAGGAAGAAGAGATCAAGATCGAGGCCGTTGCCGGAATCTATGCTGTGGACGATTCACTGAAGGAGGCGGGGCAGCTGATCTCCAGAGCCATGATGGCCTGCAACTACGCCAAGAATGTGGCCAATAAGCCTTATGTATTTGTGAATAAGGCCATGAGTACCAGAATATACAGACAGAAACAGATCGAGGACAGATACGAGGAAGCTCTTCAGAATGATGAGTTCAGGATCTACCTTCAGCCCAAGGTCAACAGCAGAACGGGAGAACTTGTTGGTGCGGAGTCCCTTGCAAGATGGTTCTGCAACGGAGTGGTGCTTTATCCCACAGAGTTTGTGCCCATCCTTGAGCAGGAAGGTATGGTTGCTTCCCTTGACCTGTATGTTCTCAAGAAGACCTGTGAATTTATAAAGAACTGGGAGAAAAACGGAATAGCACCTGTCCCGGTATCCATCAACTTTTCCAGAAGGGACCTTAATTACAAAAATCTCGCCGGAGAGATCGTCAGGATAATCGATGATGCCGGTGTGGACAGAAAAAATATACAGATAGAGGTTACAGAAACTGCCAGTGAGGATGAAAGAATCCTTATGACAAACTTTCTTAAGAAGCTTAAGGACATGTCTATTGAAACCGCTATCGATGATTTTGGAACCGGTTACTCATCCCTGTCGAATCTGAGGGACTTTCCTGTTACTGAGATCAAAATTGATCGGTCTTTCATCAATAATGATGAGCTTAACCGCAATGATGAGATAGTCCTGAAGAACATCATCGCAATGGCTAAAGAGCTTGGAATTAACGTAATTGCCGAGGGTGTAGAGAGACCTGATCAGACGAAACTTCTGGATCAGGTGGGCTGTTATCTCGTCCAGGGATTCCTCTATGATAACCCCATGCCGGAACCGGATTTTCAGAAACGATTAATCAAGAGGAAATATACAGAATAGAGTATTCATCTATGTTTTTTAAGAAACCGCTTACATTTTATTTTATACTTTTTTAATTTTTAAACTGTTCACTTTTGCCTTCTGACGTGTTAGTATAAACACTGTTCGCAGATGCAAGCCTGCTAACTTATGAGAAGGGGAAAGTATATGAAAAAAGAGGTAAAGGTTTCATTGGGCGGAAAGGCCCAGATCAGGCAGTTCATCAACATGAACTCCAAGTCATCCTGTGAGATCGATGTTCAGGATGGTCACAGTTTTATTGACGGTAAGTCAATTGTTGGTCTGTTATCACTTAATCTGTTCAGACCGCTTCAGGTAACTGTCATCGGTGATGATAAGAAGATCACAAAACTGATCGACGATTACAATTCACATCAGCTTCTTCTGGCTAAGTAATTCAAAAGAGGCATAACATCAAAAAAAGACTCGTAAAGAGTCTTTTTTTATTGTTCATATATGGAGTTGTTGATCAGTCAATACGCTTGCTGCCCCAGAAGAAGAGAGCAACTGTGCCCGGGCCTGTATGGCTTCCGATGGTGGTTCCGATGCTGTAGATCTTGACCTTTCCCATAAGATGAGGGAACTGTTCTTCAATCATATCTGCAACCTTGCGGGCATCCTCGTAGCAATCTGAATTGGAAATAAAGCAGTCTCCGTCATATTCTGTGCCGTTCTCGGCAAGTTCTACCATTTTCTGGACCTGAGCCTTCATTACTGCACTCTTGCCTCTTATCTTGGCTCTTACAATGAGCTTGCCCTGATAGTCTACATTCATGAGAGGGCAGATGTTAAGGACATTGCCGATGGCGCCTGCAACCTTGGAAACACGACCGCCTCTTACCAGGTACTTGAGGTCTGATACGAAGAACCAGTGCTGGCAATCAAGTCTGTGCTCGATGGTCCATTCATAAAGATCTTCTATGCTAAGTCCCTGATCACGAAGATCAGCCAGTTTGTTCATAAGTAATCCGAAGCCTGCTGAAGCAGCCAGGGAATCCACAACAAAGATCTTTCTGTCAGGATATTTTTCCTGAAGCTGATCTCTTGCAATAATAGCTGAATTAAGTGTGCCGGATATGCCGGAAGAAAGGGTGAGGTGAAGGATGTCCTTGCCTTCCTGAAGCATATGCTCAAAATATTCGACATATTCACCGATGGTGACCTGGGAAGTTTTGGTCATGCTTCCTTCGGCCATTCTTCTATAGAAATCCTTGAAGGGAATGGACTTGCCAAGGTCATCGGGATAATCTTCTCCGTCAATCTGGAAATGGAAGCAGATGTACTTGATATCGCGACTTGCGAAATGCTCGTTATCAAGATCTGCGGTTGAGCAGCAACTCAGTATATAGTTATTCATTGTTTTCCCCTTTACAATGTTTTTAGTCATTTACCATGATACATTAAAATCGAATTTGTATCAAATTAAATGATAATGCAAATTGCACAAGCATAAAACCTGGAGTTGATTGAATAGTCTGAAATTTTGCACAATTTCAAAAACATGGTTGACAACTTTTTGTGCAAATGGTATATTATATATACAATCACATAGCAAATAAAACCCAAGCAGTTGAGATGGCATAAGCTTCATCGTAGACGAGCAAAAGGTTTTCGGAGCGACTGGTATCCACAGCAAAGGCGGCGACGCTTCACCGGAGCCAAGGGATCCCAACAAGTCGCGAAAGGTGTGATTTAATCATATAGTTGTTATAAACAAGCAACTAGGAAAGACGAGGATAAGACCCTTGGAAATTTCAATTTAAGGGCGGGTGTTCATTAGAATAATGGATGCCCGCCTTTTACTGTATCTTAATATAATATATATAACATATATAAATAAAATTTCTATTGTGTTCTTGTAAGAGTCACTATTTTTCTATAATATTAATTTGTAAGCATATGTGCGTATCGTTAGGTGAATCGAGGTAGCTCATGCAGGGAATAGATTCTCACGAGATTGTGATCGATAAAAAAACGCATACACTGATTTCCGGAGACCCTGAGGCGGAGAGAATCGTTAAGGGCAGGGACCTGGGACCCTTTGAGGACAATGTCTCGGAGGAATACAGGGAGCTTTTTAATCAGAATGTGGAAAAGTGCGACGGCACCTGGTTCCCTTCCAGGCTTCGTTATGGTGAAAATAATGCGTATTTTTACATAAGGGCCACGGAAGGTGAGACTGATGATACCATCGTTCTTAAGGTGGTAGGCATAGATTCTCTTTATGAAAACTACAATATGCTGGATAATATGCTTACAGCCTGCAAAGCCCAGCTTAATCTTTATGAGGATGTCTATTTCGGCTATGATCCTGTGGAGGAAATGGTGGATGTATTCCATACACAGGAAGCCAATTTTGATGGCGGCAGATATACTCTGGACGAATTTGAGCAGCTTCTTACCGGGAAGGCTTCAGAGAAGCAAAAGAGCGAAGTAAAAGGCTTTATTAATCAGATAAGATCCAAGACCGGAAGATTCAGCGTCAGAGTGGACGGCAATCTTCTTAATGATGACAGTAACAGCAATATTACCAAACTTGAGGGTGCTTTTGTATATTTTGAAAAAGAAAAAGAGGGCGTCGTAGGCCATATCCATCTTGGCAGTACAAGAGGCAAGTTTGTGGCCGCCAGTATCAAGCACGACTCCCTTACGGGACTTGTTGATAAGGCTGATATCAGCAGGATAGCCATGGAAAGAATCGATGAGAGACAGCTTGCGGGCACAACCCTGGTTGTGGTGGACATCGATTATTTCAAGAATATTAATGACACTTTCGGACACCAGTATGGTGACACCGTTATCAAAAAAATCGCGGATATCATTGCCTCTGTGGTTGGAAGCGACGGAATCGTAGGAAGATTCGGAGGAGATGAGTTCCTTATTGTTTTATATAAAATAACCGATGAGGAAACTCTCAGAAAGTATCTTCGCGGTATGAAGGACAGAATCAAAGAGGCATTCCCGGACAAGGGTATTGATGATAACATGCCCCTTTCCATTTCCTTGGGGGCCGCATCCTATCCCAAGGATGCCGATTCCTATGAGGATGTGTTCATGATAGCGGACTATTGTCTGTACATTGCCAAGGACAAGGGGCGAAACCGCTATATTATCTATGATAAGTGCAAACACGGCGACATTGAAGCTATCAGGATGACGCTGAATTCCACCAGGAAGCACAATGAGAGAGATGTTTCCCTGGGGGATGTCATAGTCAGGATGTATGACCATGTCTTCCACGGCGAGGGGATCGTTCCTGAGAGGATCATGGATGAGTTTACCCTGGCCTTTGAACTCCAGAGGGTGACTCTTTTTGTGGGAGAACCCTTCAGATTCAGATATTCCTCCGGAACCGAGGCTATCAAAAATCCTTCGGATGCACAGTTTTTGCTTGGCTTCCTTAACAGTGAGTTCAAGAGTAAGTATGTGGCAGACCAAAAATTTATTGTGGTAAACAGGCTTGATTCCCTTCCGGTTCAGGCCGGAGCCATCAAGATGTTTCTAAAGGAAGCGGGAGTTCTGTCCTATGTTATGGTGAGATTTTTTGACAAAGAAGGAAGAGAGTGTATACTTATGATTTCAAGCATTGGTAAGCAGACCCAGTGGAATCAGATGCACTATAAATACTACAGAGCCTTGGGAGATCTGCTTTCTCTGTTTGCCCTCAACAATTTCTGAATTAAATAATTAAAAGAGCTGATGCTGTTTTGAGGGATAGCATCAGTTTTTTTGGAGGTTTCATGGCAGTTTTGGCAAAATTTTTATTCAACAGCATTATGCTGGGCGTAGGCCTGGCGATGGATGCTTTTTCCGTATCCCTGGCTAACGGATTTGCGGAATGCAATATGAAGAAAAAGAGGATGGCATTTATCGCCGGCATTTATGCAGGATTCCAGTTTTTGATGCCTATGATCGGATGGATACTGGTTCACGGGGCCCTGAGCTTTTTTACAGCCTTCCAGCCCTTTATTCCCTGGATAGCCCTGGCTCTTCTTGTCTTTATCGGAGGAAAGATGCTGATAGAAGGCATAAAGGAAAAGAAGTGCAGCGGCGACGGTGACTGCTTAAACTGTACCAATACCCTGTGCGAAAACTATGGTATTAAAAAGGCGGAGAAGATATCCACCAGAATGCTTCTTATGCAGGGTGTGGCAACGGCTATAGATGCTCTGTCTGTTGGTTTTACAATTTCTGATTACACGGCGGTGATGGCACTTGGGGCTTCTCTGATCATCGGAGCTGTTACGTTTGTGATCTGCTTTGCGGGACTGGGCCTTGGAACGAAGTTTGGAACAAAGCTTGCGGGAAATGCCAAGATCCTTGGCGGAATCATTCTTATAGCCATCGGAATAGAGATCTGCTTCTTCTAAAGATTTATATATTTAAGTTGACTTTTTTTACAAAGAAAAATAGAATAGGTAAAGTATTATAAATAAAATGCAATGAAGGTGTTGGGCCCTGCCCTAAGATGTTATGCTGATCCTTTCAGAGAACCGGAGCCATCGGCTGTAAGCTCCGCAGGTTAGAGCATATACGGAAATTTCCCACCGGAGCAGTCCGAATGAAACGATCGCAAGTAGTTTGGAACGTCTATCTACGTTACAGATAAGAAAGAGCCTGTTATAGCTTTTTTATGACAGGAACATGGGTGGTACCGCGGAACTATTCGTCCCATAGCATTATTACAAATGCTATGGGACTTTCTGATTAATTCAATTCCATAGCAGCAAACAGGAGGAAGGAAATTTGGAAAACAACGCTTTACGTCAAAAAATCGAAGCAATCCGTGAAGAGATCATGGCTAATGCCGAAAAGCTTGATAATTCCAAGCTTGTTTACGAGATGAGAAAGAGCTTCTTGGATAACAAGACAGGCAAGATCAGCGCCCTTATGAAGGAAATGAAAAACATTCCTGCAGAGGACCGTGCTGATTACGGAAAGAGTGTTAATGAGTTAAAACAGTGGGCCCTTGAGCACTTTGAAGAGCTTGATAAGAAGATGAAGGAAAAAGAACTTCAGCTCAGATATCAGGCTGAGAAGCAGGATGTTACCATGCCTGCCAAGATGCGCTATGAAGGAAATCTTCATCCGGTAACACAGATGAGAGAGACTCTTATCGACATTTTCGCCGGAATGGGATTCGAAATATATGAAGGCACTGAGATTGAAAATGATTATTACAATTTCACAGCCTTAAACACTCCTAAGGATCATCCTGCAAGAGATATGCAGGATACCTTCTATCTGAGCCCTGAGTTCCTTCTCAGAACCCAGACATCATCAGGACAGATCCATGTTATGGAGAACTCCAAGCCTCCTATCAAGATCCTTTCACCTGGTAAGGTTTTCCGTTCAGATGATGATGCAACACATTCACCTATGTTCTCACAGATGGAAGGCCTTGTAGTAGACAAGGACATCACCCTCTGCGACCTTAAGGGAGCTCTTGAACTCTTTGTTCAGAAGATCTACGGCGAGGGAACAACCACAAGACTTCGTCCTTCATACTTCCCATTCACAGAGCCATCTGTAGAAGTAGACTGCAGCTGCTTTGCATGTAAGGGTAAGGGATGTAATCTCTGCAAGGGCACAGGCTGGATCGAGGTTCTCGGCGCAGGTATGGTTAACAAGAAAGTACTGGAGAACTGCGGAATTGACTCTGATGAATATAGTGGATTTGCTTTTGGTATCGGTATTGAGCGTACAGCGATGCTCAAGTACGGTATCAACAATATTAAGCTTTTGTTTGAGTCAGATCTTGATGTACTTAAACAGATCGATCACTACGAATAATTCATTATAGATAATTAGGAGGAAATTACGATGCTGGTACCTTTAAGTTGGCTTAAAGATTTTGTTGATATAGATATTGAACCCAAGGAACTTGAGAAAAAGCTCTTTGACTGCGGTTTTGAAGTAGAAGAGTGCTGGGAAGTGGGCAAGGATATTTCCAATGTAGTAGTTGGTGAGGTCCTTACCTGTGAAGCTATTCCCGATACACATCTTCATGTATGTACAGTAAATGCCGGTGAACATGGCACATTCCAGGTTTGCTGCGGCGCTGATAATGTTAAGGCCGGTGGCAAGTATCCGCTTGCTCTTGTAGGCGCTACAGTTATCGAGACTGCCAAGGATCATGTGACAGTTGTTGGTGTTGCAACTATCAAGAAGGGCAAGCTTCGCGGCTATGATTCAGAGGGTATGCTCTGCTCAGGCGTTGAGCTTGGCGTCTCAGAGGATATGTATCCCGGTGCAGGCTACAACGGACTTCTTGTTTTCCCTGAGGACACAGAGGTTGGCGCTGATGTTAAGCCTCTTCTTGGTCTTGATGAGTGGATCTTTGATGTTTCCATCACAGCTAACAGACCTGACTGTCAGAGCATTTACGGCCTTGCAAGAGAGGTTGCGGCAGCTCTTGACAAGCCATTAAAAGAGATTGACTTAAGCTACACAGAAACTGATGTAGAGAACGAAGGCTTTGGCGTAACAGTAGAAGATCCCGATCTCTGCCCAAGATATATCGGACATTATGTATATGATGTAAAACTCGGTGAGAGCCCTCTTTGGATGAAGAGAAGACTTGCCATGGTGGGCAACAATGCCATCAACAACATTGTTGATATCACCAACTATATTATGAGAGAGCTCGGACAGCCCATGCACGCTTTTGACGGACAGTTCCTTGAGGACAACAAGATCGTTGTAAGACGTGCCAAGGCAGGAGAGAAGATCACAACTCTCGATGAGAACGAGTTCGAGCTTACCACAGATAACCTTGTTATCTGCGACGGCAAGAAGCCTGTAGCTCTTGCAGGTATCATGGGAGGTCTAAACTCTGAGATCCGTGATACAACAACTACAGTTACCTTCGAAGCTGCCAAGTTCATGCGTGACAACATCCGTAAGAGCTCAAGAGCTCTGGGCCAGTCCTCTGACTCATCAGCTGCTTTCTCCAAGGGTGTTTACGAGTACACAACAGTTATCGCCATGAAGAGAGCCCTTCACCTTATCGAGGAGCTTGGAGCAGGTAAGGTTTCCAAGACCCATGTGGATGTTAATACAGGAAACAGCCTTGAGAAGAAGGAAATGAAGGCTTCCATCAAGAAGGTAAACGGCGTTCTCGGTATTGAGGTTCCCGAGGATGAGATCAAGAGAATCCTTACCAACCTTAACTTCGAGCCTGTAATTAACGGAGATGAGCTTACAATCAAGATCCCTGCATACCGTGAGGATATGGAGAACTATCCTGATATTGCGGAAGAACTTATCCGTATGTATGGATATGATCACGTTCAGCCCACATTCCTTAAGAATGCCAACGTAACCATGGGCGGAAGAAATCTTAAGCAGAAGACAGAGCTTAGAATCAAGAGAGCTCTTTGCTCACAGGGAGCATATGAGGGAATGCACTATTCATTCTTCTCGCCCAGTGACCTTGACCTCCTGAGATTCCCTGAGGATGCTCCTGAGAGAAATGCCATCAGGATCCTTAATCCTATCAATGAGGACCTTTCTCTTATGAGAACAACTCTTGCAGCCCAGATGATCCATGCCATTGCAAGAAACCAGAAGAAGGGAACCCTTGAGGGAAGACTTTTTGAAGTAGGTAACAGATTTGTTCCCAAGTCACTTCCTCTTACTGAGTATCCTGAGGAGAAGGCAACTCTTTGCATCGGTATCTTCGGTGATGGAGAGGACATCTTCACATTGAAGGGCCTTGCAGAGAATGTGGCAGCAGCACTTCATTTGAGCTTCAAGTATGAGACAACAACCAAGACCTTCTTACATCCTTACAGAGCAGCCAAGATCCTCTGCGAGGGCGAAGAGGTTGGATATCTCGGACAGATCACCTATGAGATCCAGGATGACACAGATATGAGAATTCCTGCATATATCTGCGAGATCGACCTTTCTGTTCTTGAAAAATGGTATGGAAAGACACCTACCTTCCAGCCACTTTCCAAGTTTGCCACCGTTAAGCGTGACCTTGCTCTTATCATGGACAAGACAGTTACCTGCGGCGAGGTTGAGGATGCCATCTACGGCTCCTGCAAGTTTGTGACAGATGTTAAACTCTTTGACGTATACGAGGGAGTTCCTATTCCTCCTACCAAGAAGAGTATGGCATATACAATTACCTTCACTCCCAAGGATGAAGAGCTTACAGATGACGCTATCAGCAGATATATAGACAAGATGCTCAGAAAGCTTCAGTTTACAATGGGTATCGAGATTCGCAGCTGATTTGATTAGAAACAAAACAGGTGTTATAATAGCCATTGCTTACAAATAGAGCAATGGCTATTTTATTTCCAGAAAGGAGCTTTTACATATGAACAGAAAAAATGTATGGACTACATATTCACAGGCACAGCTCAAGGCTTGTGACAAGTTCGCAGAAGACTATAAGAAGTTCTTGGACAACTCCAAGACAGAGCGTGAAGCCATCGACGAGATTGTTAACGAGATCGAGGCTGCAGGCTACAGAGAGCTCAATACTCTCATCGGTGGGGGGACCAAGCTTAAGAAGGGCGACAAGGTTTATTCAGTATGGATGAACAAGTCAATCGCTATGTTCCAGCTGGGCTCTGAGCCTCTTGAGGCAGGCCTTAACATCCTCGGAGCACATATCGATTCTCCAAGACTTGATGTTAAGCAGAACCCTCTTTACGAGGACGGCGGCTTCGCTTATCTTGACACACATTACTACGGCGGAATCAAGAAGTATCAGTATGTTGCTATGCCTCTTGCCATCCACGGAGTATTCGTTAAAAAGGACGGCACCACAGTTCAGCTCAACGTAGGTGAGGATGAGGATGATCCTGTATTCTTCGTATCAGATCTTCTTATTCACCTGGCTCAGGATCAGATGTCCAAGAAGGCTTCTGAGGTTGTTAGCGGCGAGGCCCTTGACCTTATCGTAGGCAACAGACCTTTCGTTATCGAGAGCAAGGAAAAAGAGAAGGCTGAAAAGGAAAATGCCAAGCTTTCAGAGGGTGAGAAGTATGCCCTTAAGGCTGAGAAGGAAGAGAAGGCTGAGTCCGGCAAGGTATCAGGAGCTGTTAGACGCGGTATCCTCGCTATTCTTCATGATCTTTACGGCGTTGAGGAAGAGGATTTCATCTCTGCTGAGCTTGAGATCGTTCCTGCAGGAAAATCAAGAGATGCAGGCTTTGACAGATCCATGATCCTTGGCTATGGCCATGACGACAGAGTATGTGCATTCCCTTCGATGCGCGCTCTTTTGGAGGCTAAGAACCTTAAGAGAACCGGCTGCTGCATCCTTGTTGACAAGGAGGAGATCGGCAGCGTAGGCGCTACAGGTATGAGATCCAGATTCTTTGAGAACGCTCTTGCAGAGCTTATGAACCTCACAAAGGAGGGCTACAACGACCTGGCTCTCAGAAGATGTCTGGCTAATTCCTGTATGCTTTCTTCTGACGTTAACGCAGGCTTTGATCCTACATATGCTTCATGCTTCGAGAAAAAGAACGCTTCCTTCCTTGGCCAGGGCCTTGTATTCTCCAAGTTCACAGGTTCAAGAGGAAAGTCCGGATCCAACGATGCCAACGCAGAGTTCATCGCTGAGATCAGAAGAGCCTTCGATCAGGACGGTATCGTTTACCAGACTGCAGAGCTTGGTAAGGTTGATGTGGGCGGCGGCGGAACCATCGCTTATATCCTTGCACTCTACGGAATGAACGTTATCGATGCAGGTGTAGCGGTTCTTAACATGCATGCTCCTTGGGAAGCTATCAGTAAGGCAGATCTGTTCGAAGCTAAGAGAGGATATGTATCCTTCCTTCAGAACATAGATTTCAGAAATGAATAATGAACTTATTTCTGTATTGCTCTCTGTGTACAACAGGGAGCAATACTTAAGAAAATGCATAGACAGCGTGCTTTCTCAGGATGTGAATCTGGAATTTATCATCGTGGACGACGGCAGTACTGACGGTTCCGGAGAGATCTGCGATGAGTATGCCCGGGACAATGACTGCATAACAGTGGTCCATCAGAAGAACCAGGGCATCAGCGTAGCCAGAAATGTGGCTATAGATATGGCAAAGGGAGAGTTCATCTTTTTCCTGGACAGCGATGACTTCCTCCCCAAGGACAGTCTTAAGACTCTGTATGAGCTCCACAAGGAGCACGATGCCGATTGCGTAATGGGCAATTATGCCTGCTACAACGACGACGGAGAGTTTCAGGAAGTGATCGAGCTTCCTGCCAAGTATTCAAATAAGATCCTTTCAAAAAGAGAGACCTGTGAAATGCTTTTTTATTCAGGAACCACCCATGTTCTCATGGTTTCCTGGGCCAAGCTTTACAAAAAGAGTATCTGGGATGGAATAAGATTCCCTGCGGATATTGATAAAAGCGAGGATCAGTTCGTTTTTCCCGCTCTTATGGAAAAAACGAAGAAAATGTATTACACCGATAAGGTTGTTTATAATCAGGTCTTTTCTGCCAACAGCATTACAAGAACCGGAATGTTTACAAGAAGGCATCTTTATCACCCCGAGGGAATAGCGGTGGTCATCGATTATCTTATGGATCAGGGATTTTACGACATCGCCCTTCACAAATTCGGAGTGGGCTCCAGGACCATTATCGACCTTAAGGGAGTTCTTAAGGATGAGGAGTGTGTTCAGGCCATCAAACAGGACTACAAGACCTATTGTGACATTGCAAAGAGACTGTCCCGTCATTTGGGCTTTGGAGGCAAACTCAGGATGCTTCTTTTCAGGATCAACCTGGATCTTTATGCTTTTGTCAGAAAGAGCTTTAGCAGTTATAAGTGAGAGATTAGAATGAGTGAAAATATAGAAATTGGTTTATCCACCTCGGATTATTACTTTGACCTTCCCCAGGAACTGATTGCGCAGGATCCTATGGAAAAGAGGGATGAATGCAGACTTCTTGTGGTGGATAAGGAAACAGGTGAGACCAGTCACCATACCTTTAATGAGATTATTGATTATATTGAACCCGGAGACTGCCTTGTGCTTAACAACACCAAGGTTATTCCCGCAAGACTTCTTGGACAGAAGGAGGAGACCGGCGCGGCCGTGGAGATCCTGCTTCTTAAGAGAAAAGAAGCCGATGTCTGGGAAACCCTTGTTAAGCCCGGTAAGAAGCTCAGACCCGGAGCCAGAGTGACTTTTGGTGACGGTATTCTTAAGGCAGAGATCCTGGACGTTGTGGATGAGGGAAACCGTCTTGTTAAGTTCTATTACGACGGAATCTGGGAAGAGGTCCTTGATAAGCTTGGAGAGATGCCCCTTCCGCCTTATATTACCCACAAGCTTCAGGATAAGAACATGTATCAGACGGTTTACGCCAAGTATGAGGGCTCGGCAGCAGCACCTACCGCCGGACTTCATTTTACTGAGGAACTCCTTGACAGGATTCAGCAAAAGGGCGTGGATCTTGCCTATGTAACCCTCCATGTGGGACTTGGAACCTTCAGACCGGTTAAGGTTGACAATGTGAAGGAACACCATATGCACACCGAGTGGTATCAGGTTACTCAGGAGGCTGCGGATAAGATCAACAGGGCAAAAGAGACAGGACACAAGGTTATCTGTGTGGGAACCACCAGCTGCAGAACCATTGAGAGCGCTGCCGATGAAAACGGAAAGCTCACAGCCTGCAGCGGAGATACATCGATCTTTATCTATCCCGGATACAAGTTCAAGGTAATGGATAATCTTATTACCAACTTCCATCTTCCGGAGTCGACACTGGTTATGCTGGTGGCTGCTCTTGCAGGAAGAGAGCATGTTCTGGCGGCCTACGAAGAGGCTATCAAAGAAAAATACAGATTTTTCTCCTTTGGAGATGCCTGCTTGTTTTACAAAAAGTGATTGCTTTGTTACAATTTAATAGTAACTGATAAATCGTTTCTTTCGGGGGACAAGCAGATGGAAGAGAGAAGAAAGAGCAAGAGACTGGAGCTGACCGGTGAACTCATACTTAATCAGCTCGGCGGCGACGGACAGGTCAAGACCGCCAAAATCGATATCCACGACTGTTCTAGGGACGGCATCGGCTTTAACACAGACAATCAGCTGGTGATCGGTGACAACTATGAAGCGAACCTGACTATCTGGACCAAGGAGGTTCTCCATGTGTTCGTTCAGATCGTAAGAGCGGCCAAACTGGAGAATACCTACAATTACGGTGCTATCTTTATCGGAATGCCCGATGCGGACAAGATGCGTATCGAGGTTTATGAGACCGTCAAGGATACTCTGGAAGAAGTAAATAAATAAAACCTAAAGGAGCCTCTATGAAGTGCGAAGAAATATACAGACAGTTCTATCACAAAGACCCGGAGGCTCTATCTTTTTGCCCATATAGAATTTCTCCCCTGGGTGCCCATGTAGACCATCAGAACGGCAAGATCAACGGCTTTGCCATTGATAAGGGAATCTATATTGCCTATTCCGTCAAGCACAACGGTGTTGTTGAGCTTCAGTCGGTGAATTTTGAAAAGAGGGCTCAGTTCCATGTGGCCTCTGTACCGGAATTCAAGGAGGGAGACTGGGCTGACCACCTTAGAGGTGCGGCCAAGGCTCTGGGAGAGAAGTATATGCTCAAAAACGGCATATCTGCGGTTATAGAAGGGACACTTCCCATAGGGGGACTTAGTTCCTCAGCATCAGTCATTATCGCCTTTTTATCGGCGCTGGCAACAGCCAACGGCATCAACCTCGGTGAGTGGGAAACCATTATGATGGCCAAGGAAGCTGAGAACCGCTACGTTGGAGTCAACTGCGGCAAGCTGGATCAGAGCTGCGAGATACTTTGCAAGAAGGACGCCCTTTTATATCTGGATTGCAAGGATGACAGCTATGAGATCATCGGTAAAAAAGCCATGATGCAGCCCTTCAAGATCGGAGTGTTCTTCAGCGGACTGGACAGATCTTTGAGTAACAGCAAGTACAACCTCAGGGCTGATGAATGTAAGGCTGCGGCCTACAGTCTTATGGCTTATGCGGGCCTGGACTACGGTAAATTTGAGGATGCTAGGCTCAGGGATGTTCCAAGGGAGGTTTATCTGGAATATGCAGACAGGCTCCCCGAGAATTTCCGGAAGAGAGCAGAGCATTTTTATACTGAGATGGACAGAGTAAACAAGGGCGTTGCAGCCTGGAGAGAGGGAAATCTGTCCAGGTACGGTTCCTATGTTTTTGAAAGCGGAAAGAGCTCCGTTGAGAACTATGAATGCGGATGCCCCGAGCTTATCAGCCTTTACAATATTCTGACGGATACTTCCGGTATCTACGGCGGAAGATTCAGCGGCGCAGGCTTCAAGGGCTGCTGTATGGCTCTTATAGATCCGGACAAGGCAGAAGAGATAGAGCACAATGTATCAACCAAATATTTAAAGGAGTTTCCGGCACTTGAAGGAAAGTATTCCTTCCACTTATGTGACACTGCCGACGGAGTAAGACTATGAAATGCATAATACTGGCAGCTGGATATGCCACAAGATTATATCCCCTTACGGAGAACTTTCCAAAGCCCTTACTGGATGTAAACGGAAAGCCTATCCTGGACTGGCTCATCGATGATATAGACAGCGAGATCGAGAGCTTTGTGGTCATCAGTAATCACAAGTTCTATGACATCTTCAGGGAATGGGCAGAGAAAAAGAGCCCCAAGATAACGGTTCTTGACGACGGAACCTCATCAAACGAGACAAGACTTGGAGCAGTTAAGGACATAGAGTTTGCCCTTAATACTCTGGAGATAAATGATGACTGCCTTGTTATGGCAGGGGACAACCTTCTTGATTTTTCACTGAAGGGCTTTGTTTCTTTTGCAAGGGAAAAGGATTCCTCCTGCGTGATGTGTCATGACGAGGACAGACTGCAGGCTCTTCAGAAGACTGCGGTTATCACAGTGGATGAGGACTGCAGGATCACATCCTATGAGGAAAAGCCAAAGGAGCCCAAGGGCAATCTGGCTGTTCCGCCCTTTTATTTTTACAAATCCCAAGATATAAAGAGGATCGGGGAAGCACTTTTAGAGGGCTGCGGCTATGATGCCCCCGGCAGCTTCGCGGCATGGCTTTCAGGCAAAAAGGACATGTATGCCTATGTGATGCCCGGAAAGCGCTATGATATCGGGGATGTTGCCAGTTATGAGAAGGTTAAGGAAACCTGGAAGAATATGGCATAAATCAGTAATTAAATAACTAAAAAATGATACAGTCCGGCTCAAGCTTAGATGCAGAGCCGGACTTTTATTTTTATGTTTTTTCTCCGGTTTGATTTTTGCACTTTAAAGTGCTATAGTATATTTTGATGAATTAGACTAATACTGGCTTTTGGGGGTTATACATAGATGAACGGCGATATATACGGCTTTGTTGGACTGGGGCTTATCGGAGGCTCTATAGCAAGAGCGATCAGGAAGAATGAGCCTGATTCAGTGATAATAGCCTACACTCCTCACAGGGAGACAGTGGACACAGCCCATGCGGAAGGAATAGTGGACGAGCCTCTTTATGAGATAGGAGAGGCATTTAATAAATGTGATTATATTTTTCTTTGTGCTCCCGTGGAGATAAACAATGAGAACCTTGAGAAGCTGGTTCCTTATCTCTCGGAGAAGACAACCATTACAGATATCGGCAGTGTCAAGAACAGCATTCATGAGGTGGTAAAAAGACTCGGGCTGGAGGACAGATTTATCGGAGGCCATCCCATGGCGGGAACCGAGAGGATCGGTTTTAACAATTCCAAATCAGAGATCCTCAAGAATGCATATTATATCCTGACCAAGACGGATTCCACCCGGGAGGACAGACTGGCCAGGTACTATGATCTGGTCCGGATGATAGGGGCGATTCCCCTGGTGGTGCCCTATGCACAGCATGACTATATCACCGCGGCCATATCCCATGTGCCCCATGTTATATCCGCTTCATTGGTGAATCTTGTTCACGACAATGATTCAGAGGATGAGCTCATGAAGACCATTGCGGCGGGAGGTTTCAAGGATATTACCAGGATATCCTCATCCTCACCGGTTATGTGGCAGCAGATATGCATGACCAACTCTGACAACGTGTCCGAACTTTTGGGCAAATACATAGATTCACTCTATGATATCAAGCTGGCTATAGATGAGCACGACAAGGACAAGCTCATGGAATTCTTTTCCTCGGCCCGCAGCTACAGGGAGTCCTTTATTGAGACCTCCAGCGGACCCATCAGAACATCCTTTGTTGTCAGGGTTGAGATCGATGACCAGCCGGGCCGACTTGCCAAGGTGGCCACGCTTTTATCCGACAATGATATCAATATCAAGAACATAGGCATTGTCCATAACAGAGAGTACGAGAGAGGAACACTCAGGATCGAGCTTCATGACAGAGCGGGCCTCGACAGAGCCATAGAGCTCTTAAGGGACAATGAGTACAACATATACACCAATCACTGATTTTACAGGAGGCTTTACATGATTGCATTGGAGAAGGCTTCACGGCCTTTGAAGGGTGATGTTTTTGTACCCGGAGATAAATCAATATCTCACAGAAGTATCATGTTCGGGGCAATTGCCAACGGAACAACGGAAATCACAGGCTTTTTGGAGAGCGCTGACTGCCTTTCCACCATCGACTGTTTCAGGAAGATGGGGATAATCATCGATCACTCCATGAGACCTTCCAACGGTGTGCCTGTTATAACCGTGCACGGCAAGGGGCTCAAGGGACTCAGTGCCCCCAAGGGAACTCTTTATACCGGTAACAGCGGAACCACCACAAGACTTATGTCCGGAATACTGGTGGCCCAGGACTTCGACTGCAATATCACCGGAGATGCCTCAATCGAAAAAAGACCCATGAACAGGATAATCAAGCCCCTTTCCCAGATGGGAGCCGACATCTCATCCGTTATGGGAAATGACTGCTGTCCTCTTCATATTGCAGGAGGCAAGAAGCTTCGTGGAATCAATTACAGGAGTCCCATAGCCTCTGCACAGGTCAAGTCCGCAACACTCCTGGCAGGACTCTATGCAGAAGGGGATACTGTGGTCTATGAGCCTGCTCTTTCCAGAAATCACACTGAGATAATGCTTTCCGCCTTCGGTGTGGATATTCATAACGAGGTGGCCAGGGACGGCAGCGCCGCTGCAATACTTCATCCCGGAATGCCCCTCAAGGGAATCAGGATCAATGTTCCCGGAGATATTTCCTCAGCCGCATACTTTATTGCCGCAGCCCTTGTGGTGCCCGGATCCGAGCTCCTTATAAGGAATATCGGGGTAAACAGCACAAGAGACGGCATAATCAGAGTGTTGAAGCAGATGGGAGCCGACATAACACTGCTTAACTATGATGACTCTCAGGAACCCAAGGCTGACATTCTTGTAAAATACAGCGAGCTTACAGCAGGGGCCAACGGAAAATTTGAGATCGGAGGCAAGGATATTCCCACAATGATAGATGAACTTCCTGTGGTGGCTGTTGTGGCAGCATGTGCTAATTTTGATACTGTCATCAAGGATGCTGCGGAGCTCAGGGTAAAAGAGTCCAACAGAATTGACAGCGTAGTTGAGAACCTTCAGGCCATGGGCTGCGATATTGAG
Source organism: Butyrivibrio sp. MC2021 (assembly GCF_000621605.1). GTDB lineage: Bacteria > Bacillota > Clostridia > Lachnospirales > Lachnospiraceae > Butyrivibrio. The sequence goes on from NZ_JHXX01000002.1 coordinate 416,538, forward strand.
GCCACCGAGGACGGAATGATCATCCACGGAGGAAAGTCCCTTCATGGCGCTGATATCAAGTCCTACAATGATCACCGCCTTGCCATGAGCTTTGCCATAGCTGCGCTGGCTGCGGAGGGAACCACCAGAATTGTGGACGACAGATGCGTTGGCATTTCATATCCAAGCTTTTTCAAAGATCTTCAGTCATTACTGTAATTATCGATATACCGTAATCTTAGGAACCACTAGATGTAGTGTAAAAATGCTTGTGCAAAACGTCTAAAATACTTGTTTTAGTACAGGCTTTTTAGTAAAATGTTCTTATGAGATTTTTGGGGGAAAACTTCATATCTCATGAATAATACCCAAAATATTGCAACTGGAGGACCAAAGATATGAACGTTTATACAACTGACAAGATTAGAAACGTCGTACTGCTCGGACATGGCGGTGCCGGTAAGACAAGTCTCTCTGAGGCAATGGCTTACCTGGCAGGTATTACATCCAGAATGGGGAAAGTAGAAGACGGAAATACTATCAGCGATTTCGATAAGGAAGAGCAGAAGAGACATATTTCCATCAGCACAGCAACCATACCGCTTGAGTGGGAGGGACACAAGATCAATCTTCTCGACACACCGGGCTTTTTCGATTTTGTCGGTGAGGTTGAAGAGGCTATCAGCGTAGCCGATGCTGCTATCATAGTAGTATCGGGAAAAGCAGGAATCGAAGTAGGAACAGAGAAGGCATGGGACCTTTGTGAGAAATATAAGATTCCTCGTATGTTCTTTGTATCGGACATGGATATTGATGATGTTTCCTACAGACAGGTAGTCCAGGATCTTACCGATAAGTATGGTAAGAAGATGGCTCCTTTCAATCTTCCTATCCGTGAGAATGAGAAGTTTATCGGATATGTAAACGTAATCCAGGAGAAGGGCTTTAAGTGGCAGGGCAAGGAAGTTGTTGAGATGCCTATTCCTGAGTACAATCAGGCCAACCTTAAGCTTTTCCGCGATACTCTTATTGAGTCTGTAGCAGAGACTTCAGAAGAGTTTATGGACAGATACTTTGGAGGAGATACATTCTCAGAGGCTGAGATCAGAGCAGCTGTTCGCTCCAACGTATGCGACGGCACCATCGTTCCTATCGAGATGGGATCCAGCACACTCTGTCAGGGTATCTACACACTCCTTGATGATATTGTTAAATATATGCCCAGCCCTGAGAACCGCAAGATGGCTGGTATCAACACCAACACCAATGAGATCTTCGAAGCTGACTTTGATTTCGCTAAGCCTAAGACAGCTTTCGTATTCAAGACAATGATAGATCCTTTCATCGGAAAGTACTCACTTATCAAGGTTCGTTCCGGTGTTCTTAAGCCCGATGATCAGATGTACATCGCAGGCAAGGATCAGGATGTTAAGATCGGCAAGCTCTATGTGCTCCAGGGCAACAAGGCAACAGAAGTATCAGAGCTTCATGCCGGCGACCTCGGTGCTCTTCAGAAGCTTGATGTTGCTACAGGCGACACTCTTTCAACCAAGGCCACACCTGTACAGTATGCCAAGATGGATATTTCACAGCCATATACCTACATGAGATATCACGCTCAGAACAAGGCTGATATTGACAAGATTGCTCAGGCACTGGCCAAGCTTTCAGCTGAGGATCAGACCCTTAAGGCAGTTAACGATGCTGAGAACCGTCAGACTCTTCTTTATGGTATGGGCGATATGCACCTTGAGGTTATTCAGAGTAAGCTTCAGAACATTTACAAGGTAAACATTGATCTTACCAAGCCTAAGGTAGCTTTCAGAGAGACCATCCGTAAGAACTCTGACGTTGAGTACAAGTACAAGAAGCAGACCGGTGGTCACGGACAGTACGGACATGTTAAGATGCGCTTTGAGCCTTCAGGAGATCCTTTAACACCTTATGTATTTGATCAGGTAGTTGTGGGCGGAGCGGTTCCCAAGAACTTCTTCCCTGCAGTTGAGAAGGGTATCAATGAATCGGTTCAGAGAGGACCTCTTGCAGCATATCCCGTTGTAGGTGTTAAGGCTACTCTTTATGACGGATCCTATCACCCGGTAGATTCATCCGAAATGGCCTTCAAGGTTGCTGCAGCAGGTGCCTTCAAGAAGGGCTTCATGGAAGCCGGCCCTGTTCTCCTTGAGCCTATCGTTTCTCTTAAGGTTACAGTTCCGGACAGCTTCACCGGAGACGTAATGGGCGATCTTAATAAGAGAAGAGGACGTGTTCTTGGAATGAATCCTTCTCTTACAGGCAAGCAGGTTATCGAGGCTGAGGTTCCTATGATGGAACTCTTCGGATACTGCACAACACTTCGTTCCATGACCGGTGGAAGCGGCGATTTCGAATATACTTTTGCAAGATACGAACAGGCTCCTTCAGATGTTCAGGCCAAGGAAGTTGCCGACAGAGCCGATAAGGTTGCTGCAGCCAATGCTGAGGAATAATATAATAGTTTTCAACCTCCCGGTTATTACAGCCGGGAGGTTTTTCTTATACAAAATTTATAAAAAAATAATTAACGATATTTAGTTTTGTGATAATATAAAATTATGGAAATAGGTGAATTTGTACATTATAACTACATAGGCGAATTTGCAGGACTTCTGATGGCAGGGCTCCTGCTTTTTGTAATGCTTTACACCAAGCCTAAGAGAACTTTTGTGTACAGATACGTATTCAACGGTATTATCTGGTCTATTTTCTCAATACTGGTACAGATTTCCATTATCATGGTGGCCAATAACCCTGATAAATTCTATAACCGTTATCTGTTTATGGCGCAGCTTCTGGTATTTCTGCTTTTGTATAACGGGATTCTCTATTACATTTTTTCCTATGTAAACATGATGTCCATAGTAAGACGACAGCAGAGGAAAGAGTTTTTGCTGATGTACATTGTACTTTCTTTCCTGTATCTAATGTCTGTGGCCATAGAAATTGCTTCAAGAGGCCTGTATCACATGGAACTTGACGGCATCGACATCAGCCATTTCACCAGGTTCTATTGCAGCGCAGGTATCATATGCGCACTTGTATGCTTTAATGCCAGTATTACCAACAGAAAGAATATCTCCAGAGTTATCTGGCATGCGGTATGCCTTTTTGTACCCATGGATCTCATTATGCTGGTGGGACAGATTGTTACAGTGGGAAGGGCTCATACTGTTTTTTCAGCTACGACCTATGTGCCCATATTCGCTCTGGGATATCTGATGTTCCACAGTGTTCCCTATGATGAGGTAACCGGATGTCAGAGCGTTTATGCGCTGGATGCCTTTGTCTCCAAGAATACCGGGAGAAAGAGGTATTATATATCCTACCTGTTAATTTTTCTGCCCGGAGTTGAAGCGGTTTCCAATGACGGCAGTGATCTGATCCTTAAGGGAATCGCTGTTTGCAGAGCTGTTGAGGCTATTTCTCCCAAAATTCGAATGTATAAGATGTCTGATTACAAATATGTAAACATCCTGGATATCGAGTCGGAGGAAGAATATCATAATTACTGCCAGCAGCTGAGGGGCATCTTTGATAATGTAAGGGCTACAGCGGAGATTCCCTTTAATTACGTCATGGTCAACGGCGAGGTTAAGGAAGAACTGGAAAAGCCCATCAAAGTAAGACAGTTCTTTGAATTCCTGTCAAACAGGTTCAAGGATCAGAACAGCAGCCATTTCTACTTGGCAAAGCCTGAGGATTATGATGAGTTCGCTGAAAATTATGAGATAACCGAGACTCTTAAGGATATAAGGAACAGACTGGATCTAAACGATGACAGAGTTCATGTGTATGCCCAGCCTATCTACAGTGTTGATACAGGCAGTTTCAGGGTAGCTGAAGCCCTTATGAGACTAAAGATCGGCGACAGGCTTGTTTCTCCCGACAGATTTATCAGCGTCGCAGAGAGTACGGGCTGTATACATGCTCTTACCTGCATTATCCTGAACAAGGTATGTGAGGCTGTGTTGCTTCTTTCGGAGAATTATGACTTTGATGCTATTTCCATCAACTGTTCATCCAAGGAGCTTTCCCAGGAAAATATGAATGCGGATCTCATTGAGATCATAGAAAAATACGATATCGATACCACCAAGATAAGGCTGGAGATCACTGAGAGTGCCATGTTTGAAAATTACGAGATGGCAAAGGAAAACATGAATGTTCTCACCAAGGCGGGAATTCAGTTCTATCTGGATGATTTCGGAACAGGTTATTCCTCCCTTGAAAGGGTTATCAACTGCCCCTTTAAGACCATTAAGTTTGATAAATCTCTTTTATATAAGTCCCTTGACGATAACCGAATGGACGACATCATGACCTATATGATAGAAGTTTTCAAAAAGAACGGATTTGTCACTCTTGTAGAAGGTGTTGAGGATGAATCCCAGAATCAGTACAGTATGGAGAGAGGCTTCGACTACATTCAGGGTTATCACTACGCCAAGCCTGAACCGATAGAAGAGATGAGAAAATACTTTAACCGGAAGAGTAAATTTTAAAAGAAAATGAATACAATCCTTGAAAGCTGCTTACTGAAAGGTAAGCAGCTTTATTTTTGAGGCATATTTTGTGATAACAGAGCGCCTTGACACAAATGGTATGATTGTATACAATTATACTCGTGGTGTTGATAGGATTTTCAGAGAGGTTTGTAACATGCAGGATACAAATACGTTTCAGAATAGACCCGTGACTATGAATGACAAGAATAATCTTCTTCAGATAGAAGAGCACATGTATATTCTTGATGATGTAGTCAAACCCAATGTCTTCAGAAATATGTTCCCTTATGAGGAAGTTCCCAAGATTCCCTTTAATGACAGAATCGTTCCCCACAACATGCCCAAGGATATATGGATCACAGATACTACCTTCCGTGATGGCCAGCAGTCAAGAGCGCCTTATACTACGGATCAGATAGTGCATATCTATGATATGTTCCATGAACTGGGCGGTCCCAACGGAATGATCCGTCAGAGTGAGTTCTTTTTATACAGTAAGAGCGATCGCGATGCGGCCCTTAAGTGTATGGAGAGAGGATATGAGTTCCCGGAGGTAACCAGCTGGATCAGAGCCAGTGAAGAAGACTTCAAGCTGGTCAAGGAGATCGGAATGAAGGAGACAGGTATTCTTGTCAGCTGTTCCGACTATCATATTTTCCTTAAGCTGAAGATGACAAGAAGACAGGCTCTGGAGCATTATCTGAGCATCGTTCGTTCCTGTCTGGAGGAGGGAATCAGCCCCAGATGTCATCTGGAGGATATCACAAGAGCCGATATCTACGGCTTTGTCGTTCCTTTCTGCGTAGAGCTTATGAAGCTCAAGGATGAATACAAGATCCCTATCAAGGTTCGTGCCTGTGACACCATGGGATACGGCGTTAATTTCTCAGGTGCCGTTATTCCCCGCAGTGTTCAGGGGATCATTTATGCCATCAATACCAACGCCGGTGTTCCCAGTGAGCTTATTGAATGGCACGGTCACAACGATTTTTACAAGGCAGTTACCAATTCGACCACTGCCTGGATATATGGCTGTTCTTCCGTTAATACTTCACTTTTCGGTATCGGTGAGAGAACAGGCAATACGCCTCTTGAAGCTATGGTATTTGAGTATGCACAGCTCAAGGGCACACTGAACGGTATGAATACTCAGGTTATCACAGATCTTGCTGAGTATTATGAGAAAGAGATTGGATTTACGGTTCCCGCCAACACTCCTTTTGTGGGCAAGAATTTCAATGTTACAAGGGCCGGAATCCATGCAGACGGACTCCTTAAGAATGAGGAGATCTACAATATATTTGATACAGAGAAATTCCTTAGAAGGCCACCGGTAAGTGCTGTTTCCAATACTTCAGGTCTTGCCGGCATAGCACACTGGATCAACGTTCACTACAAGCTTAGAGAGGAGCACGCACTTTCCAAGACATCTCCTTTAGTTACTCAGATCAAGAGCTGGGTAGATCAGGAATATGCCAACGGCCGTGTTACCGTTATGACTGATAATGAGCTTGTTAGAGAGATAGACAGAGTATCAGAGAGCTTAGGACTAGTTGTTAAGGAAGGAGAGATTCTCGAGGTCTCCAAAAAATGAGGTTTATATGGACAATAATGATGTAAAGCAGGAAGTAACTGACAAGTATTCACTTAGAGGAAGAGTTTTTAACAGAATCAGAGAGGACATCCTTAACGGTAAGTACAAGGACCACGAGGAGCTCAAAGAGGTAGCCATCGGACAGGAGCTGGGAGTATCCAGAACCCCTGTAAGAGAGGCATTCAGACAGCTTGAGCTTGAGGGTCTTATTCAGATTATTCCTAATCGCGGAGCCTATGTTACAGGAATCAAGGTTAAGGACATCGAGGACATCTACATGATCCGTTCCAAGCTTGAGGGACTGTGCGCAAGATGGGCCTGCGATAATATTACCAAGGAGCAGCTTGAGGAGATGGAGGAGAATATCTATCTCGCTGAATTTCACGCTGCCAGAGGACACATGGAGCAGATGGCGGAGCTGGACAACAGATTCCACAACATCCTTTATGAGTCATGCAATTCCAAGATGCTGGAGCATCTTTTGAAGGACTATCACCAGTATGTATGGAGAGTGAGACAGAAGACTCTTTCCAGCAGCCGTGGTGCGGTTTCCAACGTTGAGCACAAGTTTATTATGGAGGCCATAAGAGAAAAGAACCCTGACAAGGCAGAGGAACTGGCTAATCAGCACATGATCAATGCCTACGAGAACATGATCGACAAGGGGCTTCTCGAAATGTTCGACTGATAATCGCTATATATTGAGTAAAAAGGAGTAAAAGGTATGAGTAAGATTTTGATGACCACACCCATCGTTGAGATGGACGGGGATGAGATGACAAGAGTCCTTTGGCAGATGATCAAGGACAAGCTTATTCTTCCCTATGTTGACCTTAAGAGTGAGTACTACGATTTAGGTCTTAAGCACAGAGATGAAACCGACGATCAGGTTACTGTTGACAGTGCCAATGCTACCCTCAAGTATGGTGTTGCGGTTAAGTGCGCTACCATTACTCCCAACAATGAGAGAGTAGAGGAATACAAGCTCAAGAAGATGTGGAAGAGCCCCAACGGCACAATCCGTGCTATTCTTGACGGAACTGTATTCCGTACACCTATCATGGTCAAGGGTATCGAGCCCAATGTTAAGACCTGGGAGGCACCTATCACTCTTGCAAGACACGCTTACGGCGATGTTTACAAGAATGTTGAGATCAGAGTTCCCGGTCCCGGCAAGGCAGAGCTGGTATTCACCGGTGCTGACGGCAAAGAGATCAGAGAGACCATCCACGAATTTGACGAGCCCGGTATTATCCAGGGTGTTCACAATAAGGATTCATCCATCAAGAGCTTTGCAAGAGCCTGCTTCCAGTACGCCCTTGCTGAGAAAAAAGAGCTCTGGCTTGGAACCAAGGATACCATCAGTAAGACCTACGACAGAAGATTCCGTGAGATCTTTGATGAGATATTTGAGACAGAGTTTAAGGCCGACTTCGAGAAGGCAGGTATCACTTACTTCTATACCCTTATCGATGACGCCGTTGCCCGTGTTATGAAGTCAAAGGGCGGATTTATCTGGGCCTGCAAGAACTACGACGGCGATGTTATGAGCGACATGGTTTCATCAGCCTTCGGTTCACTGGCTATGATGACCTCAGTTCTTGTATCTCCCACAGGAGTATATGAGTATGAGGCTGCCCACGGAACTGTTCAGAGACATTATTATAAATATCTTAAGGGCGAGCCCACATCCACCAATCCTGTTGCAACTATCTTTGCCTGGACAGGTGCTCTTCGTAAGAGAGGAGAGCTGGATAAGCTTCCTGAGCTTTCAGCCTTTGCGGACAAGCTTGAGAAGGCTACACTTTCAGTTATCGAATCCGGCCGCATGACAGGAGATCTTGCTCTTATCACAACACTTCCCAATCCTGTGAAGCTTGGAAGTGAAGAGTTCCTGGATGCTATCGCAGAAGCATACGAGAAACTGTGAGCCCAAAAGGGACCAAAAAGGGACGGGGGTAGTGGGTCATTTTCATCGAAAATGAACCACTAACCCCGTCCCTCAGTATCTACACCATTTGCTATTTATTCAGTCGACAAGCTTTCCCACTCATCATAGAGTGCGGAGAGCTTTTCTTGTATTTCTGTCTGTTCATCCGACAGTTTTCTGAGCTTGGCCAGGTCTGTTCCGATTGAAGGATCGGCCAGAGCTTCATTTATCTCTGCATCTCTGGCTTCAAGTTTGGCGATTTCATCCTCGCATTTTTTCAGGGCTGCTTCAAGCTTGCGCTTCTTGGCCTGGGCCTCCTTCTGAGCCTTCCAGTCCTGAGCTCCTGAGGTGGAAGCGTCTGAAGAAGCAGTAGCGGCGCTGGTGTCTGCAGGAGCTGCATTCTGATATTTGTAGCCTGTATCAGTTACCAGATCTTTACCTGATGCTGCGGGGCTTGCCACAGAGGATACGGAGGAGCCGAACAATCTTGCATTCTGCTCATCCACATGCTCTATGTAGTAGTCGTAGTTACCGATATAATTCACAAGTCTTCCGTGGGTAAGATCCAGGATGCGGCTTGCGGTCTTGTTGATGAAGTAACGGTCATGGCTTACGTAGAGGACTGTGCCCTCATAGCCTGCTATGGCTGTCTCCAGTATCTCCTTGCTGGTGATGTCCAGATGGTTGGTGGGCTCGTCCAGGATAAGGAAGTTGGCATCGGAGAGCATGAGCTTGGCCAGACTGACGCGGCCCTTTTCTCCGCCGGAGAGGTCCCCGATCCTCTTAAATACGTCGTCTCCTGTAAAAAGGAAGGCGGCAAGAGTATTGCGGATCTCTGTGTTGTTAAGAGTAGGGTAGTCGTCTGAGATCTCTTCAAAAAGAGTCTTCTCATCGTGGAGCACGTGATGCTCCTGGTCGTAGTAACCTATATGAACTCTGGTTCCCAGCTCGATCTGGCCCGCATCCATCTTTTCTACGCCGTTCAGGATCTTGAGGATAGTGGTCTTGCCGGTGCCGTTGTCACCGATGATAGCCACATGCTCGCCCTTTTTGATATTAAAATCAAGGCCTGAAAAGAGGTGCTCGTTGCCAAAGGACTTGGAAAGCCCGGTGACCTCCAGAACATCATTGCCGCTTTCACAGTTGGGCTTCAGGGAGATCTTCATGCGATCGTCGATATCTATGGGCTTATCAAGGACCTCGATCTTGGCCAGCATCTTCTCACGGCTCTCGGCACGTTTGATGGATTTCTCCCTGTTAAAGGACTTGAGTTTGGTGATGACTTCTTCCTGATGCTTGATTTCCTGCTGCTGTTTGAGGTAGGCGCTCCACTCTGTGGCACGGAGCTGCTCCTTCTTGGCGGCGTAGTCGGAATAATTGCCGGTAAAGGAGGTTACCTTTTTGTTCTCAACCTCGATGACCTTGCCGGCAATCTTATCCAGGAAATATCTGTCATGGGAGACGATAAGAACCGCTCCCTTGTAGTTAAGAAGATAGTTCTCAAGCCATCTGATGGAGTTCATGTCCAGATGGTTGGTGGGCTCGTCCAGGATAATGAGATCGGGACTCTGCAAAAGGAGCTTGCCCAGAGCAACTCTTGTTTTCTGGCCTCCGGAGAGGGTAGAGATGCTCTTGTCGAATTCTTCATCGGTAAAGCCAAGGCCCCTGGCAACGCCGGTAATCTCGCTCTTCCAGGCATAGCCGGAAAGCCTCTGGAATTCATCATGCATTCTTGCATAATTTTCCATATGTTTTTCAAGCTCTTCTCCGGAGAGGATATCCATCATGGCCTCGGCGTCTCTGATATTCTGCTCAAGGTCGATTACATGTCTTTTGACCTCTTTGAGTTCATCATAGATGGTGTTATCCGAGTCGATATTCTGGTTCTGGGCCAGATATCCGTAGGTAAGGCCCTTGGAAAAAGTAACCTCGCCTTCGTCGGGAGTAAGCTCACCGATAAGAATCTTGATAAGGGTGGTTTTGCCGGCGCCGTTAATGCCCACAATGGCGGCCTTTTCCCCTGCTTCTATATGAAATGATGCATTTTTCAGTATGTCTTTTCCGTCAAAGGATTTGGTAATATTAACTGCTGATAAAATCATTGTATTTCTCCGTTTTGTTCCTTATATCAATTTCACATTTTAGCATGAGAGGTAAAATATGTAAAAGCTTATTGACCGTAAAGATTTGCATATATATAATAAATACGGCGTTTGTCGTATATTACTATAGATAATGAAGGAGTCAGTTTTGAAACGTTTGTATATTCCGTTTGCGTGGGAACTGCTATTTATTATTGCTACCATTCTATTGCCGAAGCAGGCTTTTTATTTATACTTCGTTTTTTACACAGGACTACTTATTTACTGTTATTACTTTTATAAACAGTTTTCATTTCGTAAGCTTGGTAAAAACATGACCAGAGTCGTCAGATTCTGGATACCGGTGGCTGTCACCTTTGCAGGATTACTTCTTACCAATCATATCAAGAATAACATTATTCAGGCCAATTACCCGCTGGTTAAGGACGGGACCATCAGCATTATCACTCATAATGACATCATTCCCACAGTGTTTTATGCCATCATGATGATAATCATGAAGCCTGTTGCAGAGGAATTATTTTTCAGGAAAGCGATCATCAAATTCGGAAGCAAGAAGAGAGTATTCGCACTTACAGTGGTGAGCCTTCTTCTTTGCGCCATTACAAGAGCACACGGGCTATTGGGGATAGCTGAGTGGGTGCTGATGGCTCTTCCTGTAACAATTGCATATGTGGTGACCAGGAACATTTATATCTCTGTTATGGCTCATGTAGCATTTGAGTTCTACGATAATATTTATTCAGTGGTATATGCCATCGGAAGGATACTTAACAGGTAAGTTTCCGATTGTATATAGAGAACAAATCATTTAATCACGAGGTGAAAAAGTATGTTGGAGAAGTTATTCAAACTCAAAGAGCACGACACGAACGTCAAAAGGGAGATCATGGCAGGTCTCACCACATTCCTTACCATGGCCTATATTCTGGCTGTAAACCCGAATATCCTGGCTGCTTCAGGAATGAACCCTAACGCCATCTTCATGGCAACAGCTATTGCATCAGCAATCGCTACTTTCATCATGGCATTTCTTGCTAATTATCCTATCGGTCTTTCAGCAGGACTTGGTCTTAACGCATATTTCGCATATACAGTATGTCTCGGAGAGCTGGCTAATGAGCCTGATCCTTGGCGTATTGCACTTACAGCAGTATTTGTAGAAGGTATTATCTTCATCCTTCTTTCATTCTTTAAGTTCCGTGAGCAGATCATCAACAGCATCCCACAGAACCTTAAGTTTGGTATCTCAGCAGGTATCGGTCTTTTCATTGCTTTCATCGGTATGCAGAATGCACGCATCATCGTTGCCAATGACGCTACAGTAGTAGGTCTTGGAAGCTTCACAGACCTTGATATGGTACTTGCCCTTGTTGGTCTTGTTATCATCGCAGCTCTTGTTCACTACAACATTAAGGGCGGCGTTCTTATCGGAATCATTGTTACATGGGTTATCGGTATGATCCTTCAGGCTGCAGGCATCTATGTTCCTGCAGAGGGAACAAGCCTTTTCCCTAGCTTCGCCGGCGGTTATGATTTCGGTGCTATTTCACAGACAGCTTTCAAGCTTAACTTCTCATGGGCAGCATCACACATCATCCAGTTCCTTGCTATTACATTCAGCTTCCTTTATGTAGATCTCTTTGATACAGTAGGAACAGTAGTAGGTGTAGCTGATAAAGCTAACCTCCTTGACAAGGATGGCAACCTTCCCAGAGTTGGTCAGGTATTCCTTGCTGATGCCGTTGGTACAACAGCAGGTGCCCTTCTCGGAACATCAACAATCACCAGCTTTGTTGAGTCCAGCGCAGGTGTAGCAGCAGGCGGAAGAACAGGTCTTACAGCTCTTACAACAGGTGTAATGTTCCTCGTTTCTATCGTACTTAGCCCTATTTTCCTTGCTATTCCTTCATTCGCAACAGCTCCTGCACTTATCTATGTAGGTATGCTTATGCTTATGAGTATCACCAAGGTTAAGTTTGACGGTGATATCGCTGATTCAGTAGGCGCTTACCTTGCAGTAGTTATGATGCCTCTTGCATACTCAATCGCTACAGGTATCATGTTCGCTGTAATCGCATGGGTTGTTCTTAAGGTCGTTTCTAAGAAGGCAAAGGATGTAAGCCCTGTAATGTGGATCGTATTTGTATTATTTGTTCTCAGGATCGCAGCACTGGTTGCTAACTTCCAGTAATCAGTTTTGCAGATAAATGCAGTAAGTAAGCCGGCCTGTTGTCAACATGACAGGTCGGCTCTTTTGGTAAAAGGAGGAAAAAAATGTTTGGTAACGGACAACAATCCAACGGGCATTATTCCGGGGGCGTGGTTAATCAGGGCGCTTCCATGAAGAATGCCAAAAAAGGAATCATAATCGGTGCTCTGGTTATTTTCCTTATGCTTTGTGTGGGACAGAGTTTTTATCAGGTAAAAGAGCAGGAGCAGGCAATTCTTACCATGTTTGGTAAGGTAATAAGAGTTGACACTGCGGGGCTTTACTTCAAGGTTCCCTTTATCCAGCAGGCACATCTCATCGACATGACAACCCATGGCATAGGTATCGGCTATGTTATAAAGGACGGCCAGAATATCACCGTGGATGATGAGGGTGTCATGATCACCTCAGATTTTAATTTCGTAGATATTGATTTTTACCTGGAGTACAAGGTAAGCGATCCTGTGGCAGCTTTTTACAACACAGAGGATCCGGCAGCTGTCATGAAGAACATGGCCCTTGCCAATATCAGAAACACCGTGGTCAATTATACTGTTGATGATGTAATCACCACAGCCAAGGGACAGATTCAGTCCGAGGTAAAAGAGAAGCTTCAGAAGGAACTCTCTGACAACAACATCGGTATTACCGTTGTGAACCTCTCTGTACAGGATGCTGAGCCCCCTACACAGGAGATCGTTCAGGCCTTTAAGTCTGTAGAAACAGCCAAGCAGGGCAAAGAGACAGCGGTCAACAATGCCAAGAAGTACAAGAGCGAAGAGCTTCCCAAGGCAGAGGCCGAGGCTGATAAGATCATTCAGGATGCGGAGGCTGCCAAGCAGGCAAGAATCGCCGAGGCGGAAGGTCAGGTTGCTCGTTTCAACGAGATGTATGAGCAGTACAAGCTTCAGCCCTATATCACCAAGAAGAGACTTTTCTATGAGGCCATGGAGGATGTTCTTCCTGATCTCAAGGTTATCATCACCGACGGAAACACAGAGCAGATGCTGCCTCTGGATAGTTTCAACAATTAAGGGAAGGAGGATACCATAATGAAAAAGAACGGCTTTTTAAAAGCATTTATCATAATCGCTATAGTTGCCATCGCGGCTGTTATCACATCCGCAGGCTACGTAGTTCATCAGAACGAATATGTTACAGTAAGAAGATTCGGCAAGATCATAGCTATAGCCCAGGAGCCAGGACTTCACTTCAAGACTCCTTTTGTTGATGACACCCAGTCTATCAGCGCCAAGATCGTGCTTTATGATATTCCTGCATCAGACGTTATCACCAAGGACAAGAAGTCAATGATCACAGATACCTACGTTCTCTGGAAGGTATCAGAACCACTTAAGTATGTTCAGACCCTTAACGCCATCAGCGACAGAGCAGAGGAGAGAATTGAGGCATCTGTTTACAATGCCACCAAGAATGCCATTTCATCCATGACCCAGGACGAGGTCATTGAGGCAAGAGGAGAGCAGCTCACATCCCTTATCACTAATGAAGCCAACTCTGATATGTCAGGCTATGGAATCACCATAGTTCAGGCCCAGATCAAGTCCCTGGATCTTCCGGATGACAACAAGCAGGCTGTTTACGAGCGTATGATCTCTGAGAGAAACAACATTGCTGCGGCTTACAAGGCAGAAGGCGATGCAGAGGCTCAGAAGATCCACAACGAGACAGACAAGCAGGTCAAGATCATCACAGCCCAGGCCGAGAAAGATGCTGCGGTTCTGGAGGCAGAGGGTGAGTCAGCATACATGGCAACTCTTTCCAAGGCCTATGATACTGAGGAAAAGGCTGAATTCTACAGCTTTATCAGAGGTCTTGATACTCTTAAGCAGTCTCTTAAGGGAGAGAAGACCATTATTCTTGATAAGAATTCTGAACTTGCGAAGATATTGTATGGTAATTTCTGATAACAGTGTTGATTTTTGCACATAAATGGTGTATTTTTGTTATAGCTAATTATTTAGGTTCTTAAACAAATGCATTTGATGCAGTCGTTTATTATCCCCACATGTGCTAACTGAAACTGATTTAGAAACACTATTTATTATATTTTTGCAATAGTGCCCCTGTGGCACGGAATGGAGTTACTTTTGAGAGAGAGATACGAGACACTGAAACTTGCTGACCTTAGGGAAATTGCCAAGAAGAGAGGCATTAAGGGTGCAACTGCTCTGAAGAAGTCAGAGATCATAGACCTTATGTGCGAGCTTGACCAGAAGGAAGCTACCGAGAAGGCAGCTGAAACCAAGGAAGAGCAGCCCAAGGAATCCGAAGAGAAGAAACCTCTTAAGAAGAGAAAAATAATTGTTACCACTACCAATAAGACTCAGCCTGAGAAGAAGGAAACAGTCAGGGAGTCAAGACCTGAGAAGCCTCAGGAGGCTGCGCCTGTTCGTCAGGAAGAGGTCAGAAAGCCTGAGACTGCTGCAGCTGTTGCAGCAGAGCCTGAGGATGAGGCTGACGGAGATAATGCCGACGGCATCCTTGAGGTTATGCAGGATGGATACGGATTCATCAGATGCGAGAATTATCTCCCCGGTGAGAATGACGTATACGTGGCACCCAGCCTTATCAGAAAATTCAATCTTAAGACCGGTGATATCCTTAAGGGCAGATGCAGAGCCAAGAAGGAGACAGATAAGTTTGCTGCTCTTTCCAGACTTGATACAGTCAACGGCTACAGACCCGAGGTTGCCATGGGAAGATGGAACTTTGAGAACATGACACCTATTTTCCCTAACTCAAGGATCAGACTTGAGCAGCCCGGCTGCAGCGTAGCCATGAGAATCATGGACCTTATCAGCCCCATCGGTAAGGGACAGAGAGGTATGATCGTTTCTCCTCCCAAGGCAGGTAAGACAACACTTCTTAAGGAAGTTGCCAAGTCAATCCTTAAGAATAACAGCAACATCCACCTCATCATTCTTCTTATCGACGAGCGTCCCGAGGAAGTTACAGACATCAAGGAAGAGGTAGAGGGACCTAATGCAGAGGTTATCTATTCAACCTTCGACGAGCTCCCTGAGCATCACAAGAGAGTGGCTGAGATGGTTATAGAGCGTGCCAAGAGACTTGTTGAGCATGGACAGGATGTAGTTATCCTTCTTGATTCCATCACAAGACTTACAAGAGCTTACAACATCGTAGTTCCTCCTTCAGGAAGAACACTTTCCGGTGGTCTTGACCCGGCAGCTCTTCATATGCCCAAGAGATTCTTCGGTGCAGCAAGAAATATGAGAGAGGGCGGAAGCCTTACAATCCTTGCAACAGCTCTTATTGAGACCGGTTCCAAGATGGACGACGTTATCTATGAGGAGTTCAAGGGAACAGGTAACATGGAAATGGTTCTGGACAGAAAGCTCCAGGAAAAGAGAATCTTCCCGGCTATCAATATCCCCAAGTCCAGCACCAGAAGAGAGGACCTTCTTCTTTCTGCAGACGAGCTTGCAGCTATCAACAACCTGCGTAAGGGCTTTAACGGCATGAAGGCTGATGACGCTGTTGATCAGTGTATCAACCTGTTCTCCAAGACAAGAAACAATGTGGAATTTGTCAGAATGGTAGAGAAGCAGGTTCGCTTCTGATATATAGACAGGAAATAATTTAGACCAGGGCAGCTGCCCTGGTCTTTTTTATGCTTGTTCAGATGTCTCGAAGATCGAGAAGATTTTCAATTTCCTTGGCCTGTTTGGCCTGACGTTCTTCCTTGTGTTTCTGCCTGAGAGTCTTGTCGGAAATATGTTCCAGTTTATCAAGGGCGAAGGGATTCTCGTCGGTGATGGTCTTTGCTCCGGTACTGGGTCTTTCAGATATAAGCTGGGATGCAAGATCTTCCTCCACCTCCTGGATCTGCTGACGCTGGGAAATCTCCGGATTGAGAGTAATATCCGGCTCCTGATCAAGAGGAGTGTATTTCTCGTTTCGCTTGGTGGCCACAAGGGTTATATAATCCACATTCATGTTGGCTATACTGCAGCCCACGGCACGCTTGCCCTGAACATTGAAATATCTCACGGCAACAGTGCTTATCTGATAATTGTGAAACATGGGACCATAGCGGAAGGAGACGTTTAATCTGTCGCCAATTTTGACTTTGATATCGTTATCAAGAATTAAGGATAATCCACGCATGGAAATGTCGTGTATAATGCAGTTGTGAAGATCAAGAGTATTGTCACCTACTGATACAACACCCATCTTGGCAAAGCCAAAGCGTTCAGCCTTCCTTGTGTTCTCGGGCTCAAGTTTGTCCTCGCTGCGGATAAGATGGAAGTTGCCGTACCTGGTCTTAACCGGTGTGATGGTGGTGGACATGAACTTATAGACTCTTCCGTCACGCTTATTTTTGACTTCGATCTTGGAGGGCTCCAGAAACTGCATATATTTGCCAAAATATTCCATGGGCTTCACCAAAAGACCTGCAGACACGCCAAATACAGCCATTGTCATAAGAACTATGCTATGGCCACCGATGTATGCATGTATTTTGATCTCAGATCCGTTTGAAATATCCTTGACGTTCATATGGGATTCCTTCGGATTGTTATTTTTACTCAATTATATGATATAATATCCTGATGAAAAATAAAACACAAAATCTAGTGTTTTATCTGAGATTTTGAATCAAAAAACACATTAAATAGTGACAGGAGCATTTTTATGATAAAAGAAAACCTTGAGATAGTGGAAAGCAATATCAGAAAGGCCTGCGAGAAGGCAGGAAGAGAGCGCAGCGAGGTTACTCTTATAGCTGTGAGTAAGACCAAGCCTGTGGAGGCCCTTAGAGAGGCTATGGACTGCGGCATCAGGGTATTTGGAGAGAACAAGGTCCAGGAGATGAAGGATAAGAATGCGGTCATCACAGAGGACCTTGACTGGCATATGATCGGTCATCTTCAGGCCAACAAGGTTAAGTATCTTCCCGGAATGGCCTGCATGATCCACTCCGTTGACAATATCAAACTGGCTCAGGAGATCGAGAAGCAGTTCGCCAAGAACGATATGAAGATAGATGTTCTTATCGAGGTGAATATGGCCGGTGAGGATACCAAGTTCGGCCTGGCTCCTCAGGAGGTTGTCACTTTTGTGAAGGAGATCAGCGCCCTTCCTCATCTCAATATCAGAGGACTTATGACAATTGCTCCCTACACCGAGGACCCCGAGAGCAACAGACAGTATTTCAGAGGCCTAAGGGAGCTCAAGGACGAGATCAACGGCATGAATATTTTGCCGGTACCTATGGATACTCTTTCCATGGGCATGACAGGGGATTATCAGATAGCAATAGAAGAGGGGGCCACCTTTGTCAGGGTAGGAACCGGTATATTCGGCGAGAGAGACTATTCTTTGAAATCATAAAAAATATGACATAATCTTAAATAAATATAAACGAATTTACACACATAGGGCCAAAGAGTATAATATTTCTATAGTATTTATGATAGGAAAATTTGTATGCAAAGAACAGAATTACTATCAAAAACAGTCTCTTTGGAAGACTTAAATCATCTGATCGATACCGGCCATGTTTTTGTCACACCCTTTGGTCTTAACAGGCAGTGCTATATTGTGGTAAACCACAAGCCCTTTATGGTAATAGCAACGGATGTTTCCATTAGGGGAGTTCAGCTTAGCGGAGCCTGGTATACCTGGGAGGATCTGCAAGCCATGGGCGGTGTATATGATTCGGAATTTGAGGCGCTGAAGGCCATAGCCGGAGGTGCATAAGTTTAAATCAAAAAAATAAATGTAAGAAAAGATTAAGACGAAGGCTGTCACGGCTTTCGTCTTATTGTTTAAGTGGAATTATAAACAATCTATAAACTCTTCAATGGGAACCTTTAATTTAGCTAATTTCATGCTAAAATAAATATTACGCATGATTATTGGAGGAGCAGAATTGGGGTACGTTACTTACTATGTTGAAGCGCATATAGCCTGTATGTTGCTTCTGGGACTAATCGGAATCAAGATTGCCAAAGGCGTCAACAAGCAGTTCTCACAGATGGTATTGGGGAATATCATCGTGGTTCTGATATTATATTTTTGCGCAGAGATCTTCTGGGTACTGGTGGACGGCGGTGTTTTGGGAGAATCCAGTACGCTTCTTTATCTATCCAATCTTTTCACGTATTTGCTGCTGAGTGTGGCGGCCTACCTATGGTACATATTGTCGGAGGCCATACAGAATGACAAGTCTGTTGAGAATGACATCACCAGGCTTATCCTTAGTATTCCTGTGTGGATCTCAGGTATCCTCTGCGTTTCGGCCTACAGAACAGGGCTTGTTTACTACGTGGATGAATCCGGCAATCTGGTGGGAGGACGACTTTATATTCTTCTTGTCATTGTGCCTTTTTCCTATCTGATAGCAGCTTCCGTCAAGGCTCTCTACAGGGCTTTTAACAAGGACAAATACGCAGACAGGAACATCTACTTCATGATCGGAATGTTCCCGCTTTCACCTATTATTCTGGGTGCGCTGCAGGCTATATACTGGAGAATCCCGCTGGTTTGCTACGGTACTGTTATCGCAGTTTACTATGTATACATCTCCATGCTGGACAACCTTATTTCCCTGGATCCTCTTACACAGATCAACAACAGACATCAGATGTTCAAGTATCTGGCCCAGAAGATGAGAACAGAAGAGCTTGGAATGTCACTGTTTGTATTGATGATAGATATCGATGATTTCAGGAATATCAACGAAGCCTACGGACGTCTTGAGGGAGACAGAGCTCTGGTGAGAGTTGCCAATGCGGTCAAGAGCGCATGCCAGGGCCCAAGGAACAGATTCTTCGTTTCCAGGTACGGCGGTGATGAGTTCGTGGTAGTTGCACAGATGGCCTACAAGGCCGAGGCGGTGTGGCTTTCAGATCAGATCAAGAACAATGTTAAGAGAATGACTCAGGAGCTGGGTCTTGGCTACAACATAACCGTCAGCATCGGAATAGCGCAGTATGACTATGCTGCACCGATCTCTCTTAAGTCATTTATTTCCAGAGCGGCCCTTGACCTGTATAATCAGTCAGGCGGGCACTGAAATAGAATATGAATTCTGTAAACGTGGTCTAGAACAAAGAGCTGACCACGTTTATTATTATTCCGCCAAGCATAAATGCGGCGATTATTGCGATAGCGTAGATGAATTTCATTCTGGCCATGACAGGTCTCCTTTTTCGTGTCTTTATTTAAGCATACAATAGAATTTGAATGTATTGTATAATTAATTTGATGCGTAAATGGGAAATGTATTACGTATTTGTGGCAAAAAGCACAGATTGGAGGGGCGTATGCAGATATATGTAGCCGGAAATATACTTCGTAGCGGAGACGGATCAATCAAACATCCCTTTAAGACTATCCAGGAGGCTGCCAATATAGCGGCTCCCGGAGATACGGTTTTTGTTGCACCGGGGATATACAGAGAACATGTAAGACCCGCTAATTCCGGAACGGAAGATAAGAGAATAACCTATGTCAGTACCACAAGGGGCGAGGCTGTCATCACCGGAGCTGAGGAGATCACAGGCTGGGAGCCCTTTGAGAACGTATACAGGGTGAGGATTCCCGACAGCTTCTTCGGCAGCTTTAATCCCTATGCGGAGGCTGTTGACGGAGACTGGTGCTGGATGAAGAAGGATCCAAGGCACCTGGGAGATCTGTACCTTGACGGCAAGTCCATGTATGAGGTTCTGGATATTTCTCAGTGCCTTCATCCCGAGAAGAGCAGGAAGTCCTGGGACCCTGATTTTTCTGTTTATACCTGGTTTACAGCAAGGGAAAACAGCGAGACGATAATTTATGCCAATTTCCAGGGAAAGGACCCAAATCAGGAAAATATTGAGATTTCTGTGCGCAGGGCATGCTTTTTCCCTGAAAAGAGCGGAATAGATTATATAACTGTTTCAGGCTTTTGCATCAGACAGGCCGCCACCCAGTGGGCACCTCCCACAGCTTATCAGGAGGGAATGATAGGCCCCAACTGGTCCAAGGGCTGGATCATTGAGGACTGCGATATCTACGAGTCCAAGTGCGCAGGTATCTCCCTGGGTAAGTATTACCAGAGAGGAAACAATAACAAGTGGACCACGACCTTCATTAAGGACGGCACCCAGACCCAGAGGGATGCGGTGTGCCAGGCTGTCAATGAGGGCTGGAGCAAAGAAACTGTGGGCTCCCATATTATCAGACGCTGCGATATCCATGACTGCGGTCAGACCGGTATCGTGGGCCATATGGGCGGCGCTTTTTCAATAATAGAAGACAACCATATTCATCATATAAACAACAAGCATGATCTGGCAGGGGCGGAGATTGGCGGAATCAAGCTCCACGCTGCCATTGATACCATAATCAGGCGAAACCATATTGACCACTGCACAAGAGGTCTGTGGCTTGACTGGGAGGCCCAGGGCACCAGAGTCAGCCAGAACTTTTTCCATGACAATGTGCCCCCTAAGGGAACCAGGATAGAGGACGGCCTGTCCCTTGGAGAGGATATCTTCGTTGAGGTATCCCACGGCCCTACACTTATAGATCACAACCTGCTTTTGTCGGATATTGCCTGCAGGGTCAGCACCCAAGGCATAGCCTTTGTTCATAACCTTATCGCCGGTTCCTTCAGCTATGTGGGACAGGGCTGCGACAACAGCACCAGGAAGTTTGCAAGTGACAGGTATACGCCGTATCACCTGCCTCATTCCACCAAGATTGCCGGATTTATGACCATACTTCACGGTGATGCCAGATTTTACAACAACGTGTTTGTCCAGAAGACAGTGAGACAGGATCTCATGGATTACTGTGTGGACAACAGAACAGATACCATGGACAGGAACAATTTTATCTGCGGAACTGTTCCCTACAACAGCTTTCCTACGCCCTCGGAGTATTTCAAGGGCTTTGACGGGCTCAATGTAGAGGAGCATTGCCCCAGAGATGTCTACTACGACAGACTCCCTGTCTATTTCGGAGGAAATGCTTATTTCAACGGAGCAAGGTGCTGCACCGCAGAGACAGCCCATGTGGACAATGACCACAAGATTAGCTTCTATGTTGATGAGGATAACGGAAGGTATACCCTTCACACCAATCTCTATGAGTTCTTGCCAAGGAACTTCACGATTCCGGTAAATACTCAGTTCCTGGGGCTTGCCTTCGAGCCGGAGCAGAGATTTGAGAACCCTGACGGCTCGGAGATATCCTTTGATACGGACTATTTTGGCCGCAAGAGAGGAAGATACCCTGTGGCAGGACCCTTCGAGGAGTGCGGAACCGACAGATTCACAGTGCAGACTCCGGGCTTTGGTTCCTTCCTGGTGAGCAAAGGACCTAAGGGCAGAATCGAGGAGAAGGACAAGAAAGAGGCAAAAGAGGAAGCCGATGAATTCTTTGAAGAGATAAAGGATGAGGATCCTCCGGAGAGCATTTTTTCAGAGCAGATAAGACAGGACAGCGCTCCCAACTTCACCATAGATGAGGAGGACTTTGAGAAACAGGATATTGTCAGCGAGGTCAACGCCAATGTGCTTCTGACAGGCTGTGACAATGTGGGGATCAAGTTCCCCTTTGAGGGCGAACTCTTTATCGTCAGCGACATGTTTGTCAAGGGAAATGAAGTATGGCTCTATGACAGCATCAATGAAAAGCTGGTGGAGCTGGACTGCGAATACGGCATCTACAGGAGCCTTAAGAAGTGGTCTGTAGGGGCCCTCCAGTCCATAGATGTGACTGATGATCCCAACTGCGAGGGCTTTGTAAGGACGGCGGGAACACTGCTTTGCATCCTTAGTAAGAGCCTTGCCCACGACCCTGCGGATACCTGCGCCACTATTCAGGACAAGGTGAATTCCGGCATAGAGTCTAAGGGCATTAAGATGCGTTTTACACCAAGGTATCTTAAGTTTATAAGAAATAAAAAGTTTATATCCCTTGAGGATGTAATCTATCGTATGAGTAAAGGTGCCATGGATATAGTGACAGAGCGCCTTGAACATCTATAAAAAAGTTAGTGAGGAAGTTTTTTTAATGGCAAAAAGTGCAAACTGGTATGAACTTGATAATGCCGCCAAGATAATCCCTGCGTCGGCGAAGGGGGCCAACACCAGAGTTTTCAGATTGACCTGTGAACTTAAGGAGGATGTGGACCAGGAGGTACTGCAGACTGCCCTTGATGAGACCATCGAGGAGTTTCCGTTTTTTAACTGCGTTCTTCATAGGGGAATTTTCTGGTACTACCTGGAGGACAGCAATCTCCGGGCAGTGGTGGAGGAGGAGCACACACCGGCCTGTATGCCCCTATATGTTCCGGGACATAAGAATCTTTTATACAGAGTCAATTTCTACAAAAAAAGGATAAATCTGGAGATGTTCCATGTACTGGCAGACGGTACCGGGGCCTTCATGTTCTTTAAGAGCATGGTGACCCGTTATCTTCAGCTAAGGCACGGACTGGATGAGAATATAAAGCCCACGGATGATTTTTCCGTTGAGGAAAAGACGGGAGATGCCTTCGGGGACTACTACAGCAAGCAAAAGGGCCTCAAGCAGCTCAAGGAGATGCGCTCCATCAAGGCCTATCAGGTCAGCGGAGAGCTGGATGACTACCTGCTTCCCCACCTGGTGGAGGGCTGCGTATCAGCGGGCAAGTTCCTGGAGCTGGCTCATCAGTACAACACCACAGTTGGAGTTCTCTGCGTAGCCATCTATATCAAGGCTGTTATCCAGGGAATGAACAGGCTTCAGAAGAGAAGACATGTGGTGGTCAGCGTTCCCGTGAACCTGAGACAGTACTTTAACAGCGGAACCAGCCGCAACTTTTTCGGAGTAATAAACATCGATTATAACCCTGCGGATTACAACGGGGAGCTGGAGAGCATCATCACTCCTGTGGCCAAGGCCTTTAAGGAAAAGCTTTCCTCCGAGAGCATAGAAAAGACCATGAATTCCTATGCTGCTCTTGAGCACAACTTTGGAATCAAGATGATTCCCCTGCCCCTTAAGGATATCGGTATCGGTTTCTTTGACAGATCCGCCAAAAAAGGTGTCACCAGTTCCATGTCCAACCTGGGACAGATCAAGATGCCACCGGAAGTTTCGGACTATATCGAGAGCTTTTCAGCCTTTATGACGGCTTCATCCCAGCAGGTATGCGTATGTTCCTTCAAGGACAAGATGGTATTCGGAGAGGTTTCGCCCTTCAAGACCCACAAGATCATGCTGAATTTCTTCAGATGCCTGACGGAGCTGGGAATAGAGGTTGTGCTCAGTACCAATGATTATGATGAGGAGTAAGTTTTTATGCAGTATTGCCCTAAATGTAAGGTTAATATAAGAGGGAAAAAGGAGTGCTGTCCCCTGTGCCAGGGTGCCCTCAAGGACTCTGAGCTTGAGATGGAGCCCGCTTTTCCTGTGATAAAAAAGAGCAAGGTAAGTAATATCACCTTCATGAAGATGTGTACTTTCTTATTTGTGGCCCTGGAAATAGTATTCGGAACAGTGAATATCATGACCCACAGCGAGTATTCCTTCATAGGTGTCGTTATGCTGGGACTTCTGGTAGCCTGGATCACCATTATCACCACCGTCTATCTTCGAAACAATCTCCTGAAGGTCATCACCTGGGAGGTCTTTGTGGCCATAGTGGTGGATGTATATATCGATATGCACACAGGCTTCCACGGCTGGAGCCTTATCTGGATGGTGCCCTCCACATTGTTTGGTCTTGCGGTTGCCACCATCATTATCGCCAAGGTGCTGAAGCTGCGCCTGGATGAATATGCTCTTTACATTGTTTTTGATATATTGATGTCCCTTTTACAGATAATATTCATCAGAAACGGAATGAACAAATTCCCCTGGCCCGCAGTCATCAGTATCATGATCTATCTGATCCTGGGCGTATTCATGATAATATTCCGTTTCCGTGACCTTAAGAATGCTTCTGCGAAGATGTTTAACATGTGATGACTATGGGACTTAAAAACAAACTCAATAAAAACAACATAAAACGCGGCATCGTCTTTGCCTCAAAGGTAGGGGACTTCGTTGAAAACAGGCTTGGCAAGGCAGTGGAAGACAGCCGCTTTAAGGCCCAGGACCTGCCGGAGGATCCGGAAAAACTCACCTGGTACAGAGTTCCCCTTGAAAAGGGACTTTCCGGGGACGGCTCTGAATACTACATATATGTGAAAATAGGAGATCCGGACAAGCTTTGTGTTTTTTTCTCCGGAGGAGGAGTTGCCTGGAACGAGTATACCGCCGCAAGGCCGGTAACAGGGGGCAAGGTAGCAGCGGGGCTTCCCAATTACTACTGGAATAACCTTAGGCCCTTTACCCAGATCATGAATATCAACGTGGGGATCACCGACATTTTTACGGACAAGAACCCCTTTAAGGAGTGGAGCTTCGTGGTCATAACCTATGCCACGGGGGACTTCCATATAGGCAATAACGACTATCCCTATAAGTCCGAGACGGGAGAGGACGAGGTCCTTCACTTCCATGGATATGTGAATTTCCTTGAGAGTATGAAGGTGGCAAAAAAGCTTTTTCCCAAGCCATCGACCCTTCTTATTGCGGGGAATTCCGCGGGAGCCTTTGCAGTGCCGGCTCTGGCAGGGGAAGTGGTGGATGACTATTATCCCAAGGCCCGGAATATCACCCTTTTTTCCGACAGCGGACAGCTCCTTTATAAGCACTGGAGAAAGACCGCCAGGAACATCTGGATGTGCAAGGACAGCTTATGGAAGCCCATCCACGGGGATAATATCACTCTGGAGTGGTATAAGGACCTGTATCAGCGCTACGGCGACAGGTTCAGGTATCTGTACTCCAGCTCCAGCCATGACTATCTTTTAAGCGCTTATTACAACGATATCGTCAACAAGAAGTACAAGACCGACTGGGACGTTCAGGAAGAGTATTACGGCCAGCTCAAGGAAATGGTTTCCCAGCTCAAGGCCATAACCCCTTCCTTTGGAATGTTTATAGATGACTGGAAGATTCCTCTTATCACCATGGGAGGAACCGTTCACACCAGCGTAAGGGAGCCTCATTTCCTTCTTTTTACCCAGGACGGCATATCCATGGCAACCTGGCTTAAGGATGCAGTGGAAGGAAAAGTGTATGATGTTGGGATGGAACTTTTGAAAAAGGAAAAGTGAAAAACGGAGGTTTTATGACTTACACAGCGGATTGGAAATCGTTATCAAATTACAGGGTTCCACAGTGGTATCAGGATGCAAGGTTCGGAATCTTCATTCATTTCGGAATCTACAGCGTGCCTGCTTATGCCAATGAGTGGTATTCCAGAAATATGTATATTCAGGGAACCAGGGAGTTTGACCATCATGTGGAGACCTACGGCCCTCACAAGGACTTTGGATATAAGGATTTTATCCCCATGTTCAAGGCTGAGAAGTTCAATGCCGATGAGTGGGCTGAGCTTTTTGCCAAGGCGGGAGCAAAATATGTTGTGCCCGTTGCGGAGCACCACGACGGCTTTATGATGTATAAGAGCAGCCTTTCCAAGTGGAACGCCTACGAGATGGGCCCCAAGGTTGATTATCTGGGAGAGCTTAAAAAGAGCGTTGAGAAAAAGGGCATGAAGATCGGCGCTTCCTCCCACAGAATAGAGCACTGGTTCTTTATGAGCCACGGCAGAGAATTTGAGAGTGATATCACCGATGATATCGGCCCGGACAGCCTGTACTGGCCGGCTATGAAGGAGCCGGAAAATCACTATGATCTCTATGCGGATCCCGCTCCCACCAAGGAGTTTATGGATGACTGGTTTAACAGGACCAAGGAGATCATCGATAATTACCATCCTGAGGTTCTGTATTTTGACTGGTGGATACAGGAAGCCTGCATGAAGCCTTACCTTCAGAAGATGGCAGCCTATTACTATAATGAGATGGAAAAGATCGGCAAGGTCGGCGTGATCAATTACAAGCATGATGCCTTTGCCTTTGGATGTGCCGTTCCCGACGTTGAGAGAGGACAGCTTCCAACAGCCCGGCCCTATGTATGGCAGACTGATACAGCCATCGGAAGACATTCCTGGTGCTATACCGTGGACAATGAGTACAAGGATGCAGAGGAGATCGTATGCAACCTCATTGACGCTGTTTCCAAGAACGGCAATCTTCTTTTGAACGTGGGACCTAAACCTGACGGAACTATTTCCGAGGAGGATAAAAAGGTTCTTCTGGGAGTGGGAGAATGGCTGTCAAAGAATGGCGAAGCCATCTACGGAAGCAGGGTATACAAGTTCACTTGCGAAGGACCTACCCTGACTGCCGGCGGACAGTTTACGGATAAGAAAAAAATAGAGTATACTCCCGAGGATTTCAGGTTCACACAGAACGACGGCTGTGTATTTGCCATGGCACTTAAGTGCGCTGAAAACGGGGAGTACCTCATTAAGAGCTTTGCAACTGAGAAGGATGCGGCAGGTTCCGGCGGCTTCTCAGGAATAATCAGCAAAGTAACAGTATTGGGAGATGAATCCGAAGCTGAGTACAAGAGAGACGAAGAAGGTCTCCACATCAGGACTCAGTACAGAAGTGATCTTCCTGTGGTATTCAAAATAGAAGTGCTGTAAAAGACACTTGTTTAATCAACAAAGCAATCCTCGATAAGGGCTTCGTACTCATCACGGAGCTCTTCGGGGATATCATATTCATCAAGAGCCTCAGCTACTGACCAGTGTTCATTGGCCATAGAACGAAGAATGTTGCGGATAACTCCACGATCAAGAGCTTCCAAAGCTGCAACGTTAGTCATATCAATTACCCTCCAGACAATACTTAAATCATACACGGATTGTTAAAGATTATTAAAAAAATTAATGCTCTATCGATAAAAAATGATGGATTAAAAATATATCTTTAACTACAATATATTGTAGTATTATTTTTTTTTAGTACAAGTATTGACATTCAAACTGTAACAATTTTTGTAGAAACTGCACAGAAAATGAGAGGAAATTTCAACATATGGTTGTGCTTGTAATTGTGCTTTCTATATGTGGACTTCTGACATCTTTCGGAGTTGTCGGAATAATTCCATCCATAATTGCATTTGGTCTGAGTACTTTTCTTTTTGTGCGGGAAAAGTCGATAAATCTTGCCCGGGCCATGGCCATATCCGCCGTGGGAATTATTCTGCCCTTTATCATGTACATCAACAGCTACGGCTTTGCGCTGCCCAGGGTGAAGGATGAGAGACTGGGCTTTATCACCCAGATGATCTACGATAATTACTCAAATATGGGCTTTAATATGGACTTTCTCTTTAAGGAGGACAACATTCTTTCCACGGTGTTCTTTGAAAAGAGTAACCGGGGCTCCGACGGAGATGAGATCTATTATGTATCTGAGGGAGCTACCGTGGATTCTTTTGCTGAGGCAAAGGAGAATGCCAGGAAGACTGTGGCTGTCGTTACAACCCCTGAGGGATATGGAGAAGGCGCATCTGTGGATGACAGCTCCGAGTGCGGTTCTGATAAAAAGGGAATACTTAATGAGGTATTTTTTAATGACGCAGAGCCCGGCAGCATTTTTGAGAGTATAGACAGTCTCGGAGATAAGAGTACCGGCTACGGCGCCGACAGAATAGGTCCCTCCGATGACGACATTCCTTCCTACGGTGGTCTTCCCATGGGAACACTGCTTCTTGGGCAGTATTTCAGGGAGGATGACCACAACTGTAATCCAATTCTGGTCCTTCAGAATA
Organism: Butyrivibrio sp. MC2021; assembly: GCF_000621605.1. GTDB lineage: Bacteria > Bacillota > Clostridia > Lachnospirales > Lachnospiraceae > Butyrivibrio. The sequence continues at coordinate 444,664 of NZ_JHXX01000002.1, forward strand.
AGACCGAGGAGGATTACCGCTACGAGTGCAGATTTATAGCCAGGGATGAAGAGGGAGAGGAGCTTGCGATTTCCGAGAAGACCGTCGAGGTTGTAAAGAGCGGTGCTCAGTTTGTCTTTGAGGGAAGATTTGATAAGGCAGAGCTGGAGGGAAAGCTCCCGGATATGTACGAGTTCTCTGTAACAAGAAGAACTCCTTATGAAAAGGATATGTCGGAGTATGTGGCGGTGTCCTCCAAGATAGATGCCGGTACTGCCATTCTCACGGCCAACAATGTCAGTGACAAGAAGGTCAAGGTTGATGCCTATGTGCTTTTCTTTGACGGCGGTGAGCTGGTGGACTGTATCTGGATGATCCCCCAGAATACGGGAGAAGTCTGCATAGAACAAGGAAGCGCCGCCTCAATAAAAGGCGACGCTTACTATAGATTCGATAGGATAGAAACTTATTATACAGCCTATGAGGCTGTGGGAGAATGATATAAAAATCAAAGAGCCTTGTCAATGAGCTCAGCAAGAGCCTCTGCAGGCATAGCACCTGTGGCGCTGCCAACAACCTCGCCGCCCTTGAATACAAGGAAGCTGGGGATTGACATGATGTTGTATTTGGCAGCAAGAGCATTGCAATCATCTGAGTTGACCTTGCCAACCTTGGCCTTGCCGTCATACTTCTCAGCCATCTTCTCAACTACAGGCATCATCATCTTGCAGGGACCGCACCAGTCTGCGTAAAAATCTACAAGAACAGGGATGTCGCTCTTAAGTACTTCTGTTTCAAAATTTTCTTCGTTAAATTTATATTCCATGATTGTATCCTCCTATTTGAAAGATGTAACTGTTTGTTTTGTGATGATCATAGTATTACACAAAACAATTAAATTGTCAACAATCTAATTGGAATAAATTTTAAATTTGTATTTATACATTTTTTACGATATAAATAAACGCAATATGGTAAAATTGATAAAAAGTGATCATTCGCCCTCTTGCTTACCGCTGTCCACAACCATACCGATGCACTCCATGGCAACCTCATAAAGGCCTGCCAGCTGCTTGGCGCCCTCATCATCCTTTTCGGCCAGCCTCTTGTACTGAGTAGTGAAGTAGCTCCTGGCCTGCTCAATGGTACTTCTTGTGATCATGTGACCATTGCAGTACATGGCTCCCGTATCGGCATTGTATTTGCCGCTGCTGAAGTTCTTTTTCTGGGCATCGCCCATTCCCATGGATTTAGCAAGTGATTGAATGAGATCTTCTCTTCCCTGTGGCATAGTAACCTCCGAGATATTGTTATGTTAATAATATTATATCGTACACTGGAGCAATTGTGTCATATTTAAATGAAGATGATACATGTTTAATGCAATTAAATTTATTGCAATGTATAAATTTTTATTTTATACTCTGAAAAAACATATTCGGAGGTAATTCGTCATGACCTTTTCAATCATAGTTGTTTTGATAGGAATCTTGTACATCGGAGTTCTGGAGCTTTCCAAGAACATCATAGCCGGCTGGATTATAGGACTTCTGGCTGTGGTGGCGATGATAGCTGCAAGGCTGATTTTGATCCAAAAAAGAAAGTACAACAAAAAGACTGCGACTCTCATGTGGGTAGTATTTATTCTTGTGCTTCTTTGTAACCTTAAATTAACGGCACCGCCTTACAAGCTGGTTCCCGCCGTGGACAACAGAAATCCCGATGTCACCGAGGTTATCTCCATAGCTCAGGGTGACCTGACCGGGGTCTATAATAAGGACCACTCCGTAAAAGTGTATGCCGGCATTCCCTATGCGGCAGCGCCCGTGGGAGAGCTGAGATTTAAGGAGCCCCAGGCCCCTGAGAGCTGGGATGGAGTGAGGGCCTTTGATCATTTCGGGCCAATGGCCATGCAGACAGGCTCCTCAGCCTTATATGATTCTTTATCCCATATCCTTGGCTGGCATGATTATCAGATCCAATTCGGGGATGAATATCTTCAGAAAGTAAGTGAAGACTGCCTGTATCTCAATGTTTTTTCCCCAGAGGACAGGGCTGAGGATGAGCTTCTTCCTGTAATCTTCTATATTCACGGAGGTTCCCTTACCACAGGAAATTCCTCCTATTCCGAGTACAGGGGTGAGGACCTGGCAAAAAAGGGCGTGGTGTTTGTTAACTTTGCTTATCGCCTGGGTGTGTTCGGATACTATACCGCGGACGACCTCAAGGCTGAGTCCCCCAACGGAACCACTGGTAACTACGGACTTCTTGACCAGATAGCAGCCCTTAAATGGGTTTATGACAATATAGAAGCCTTCGGAGGAGACAAGAGCAGGATAACCATTGCCGGTGAGTCCGCCGGTTCCTCCAGCGTCAATGCGCTGTGTGTTTCTCCCTTGACCGAGGGACTGTTTAACTACGCAATCGCAGAATCCAGCAGTATTCTGGCCAAGGTGCCTTTCCACACCTTCAGAAGCTATGAGGATGCTGTGGAGACAGGAGCTGAGGTAAGAGATGAGTTTAATGTGGCTTCCTCCGCAGAGCTTAGAAACATTCCCGCCGAGGAGCTGGTTAAGACCAAGACTCAGAATTCATCCATGACCATAGACGGATATTCCATCATCGAGCAGCCCTATCTTACCTATGAGAAGGGAAAAAATCACGAGAAGGCCCTGCTGCACGGCTTCAACGCCAAGGAGGCGGATGCATTCCTTCTTGGAACCAAGGCCACCAAGGAGAACTATGTAGAGCTCCTGGCGGAGGATATGGAGGACTACGCAGAGGAAATGGCTGCGGTGGTTCATGCGGATATGCCTCAGAGAGATCAGCACTTTATCGTTGATGCCCTGGGAGATGCCAAGGGTGCCCTTAATACAGCCTACAGCGCCATGTGGTTCAGCTATTCCCATCACGTATGGAACAGATATATGGTGGAACTGGGACTTCCCAGCTATGAGTACTATTTCACCAAGACTAACAACATGCTCTCCAATTATCACGCAGGGGAGCTTCCCTATGCCTACGGCAATCTCTGGAGACATCCGGGCCTTTATGACGAAGAGGACTACAAACTCTCTGAGATAATGCAGACCTACTGGACCAATTTTGCCAAGACGGGAGATCCCAACGGAGAGGGATTGCCCAAGTGGGTAATGAGAGATGAGAATAATACCAAGCTTATGAACTTTGATGTTGATCTGGATATGGTGGAGGATCCCAACGAGGAGATCTACAAGGTCATCGACAGATATATGGACAGCAAATAATTATCCTAGGGGATTTAGATAAATTCTAAATCCTCTTTTTGTCTATTTTTAACAAAAATATGCTAAAAAAGTGGAAACTATTGTATATTCGTTGCGTTTTTGGAAACTAGAGACTATCATTAAAGTACCTTAACAAAAAGGAGAAGGATAGTATGGCAAAATACGTAATGGCCTTGGATTCAGGCACAACAAGCAACAGGTGTATCCTGTTCAATGAAAAGGGTGAAATGTGCTCTGTGGCTCAGAAGGAGTTCACACAGTTTTTTCCTCAGCCCGGCTGGGTTGAGCATGACGCCAGCGAGATCTGGCAGGTGCAGCTTTCTGTAGCCAGAGAAGCTATGAATAAAATTGGGGCAACACATGAAGATATTGCGGCCATCGGAATCACCAACCAGCGTGAGACCGTGATCGTATGGGATAAAAAGACAGGACAGCCAATTTCCCACGCAATCGTATGGCAGTGCAGAAGAACTGCGGACTTTGCGGAGGAGATGAAGGCTAAGGTTCCGGGAATCGTTGAGAAGTTCCAGCAAAAGACCGGACTTAAATTCGATCCCTATTTTTCAGGAACCAAGATCAGATGGATCCTTGATAATGTGGATGGGGCAAGAGAAAGAGCGGAAAAGGGTGAGCTTTGCTTTGGAACCGTGGATTCCTGGCTTATCTACAAGCTCACCAAGGGTGCGGTTCACGTAACCGACTACTCCAACGCATCAAGAACTCTTTTGTTCAATATAAATACCCTGGAGTGGGATAAAGAGTTATGCGAAATTCTTGATATACCCATGAGCATGCTCCCTGAGGTTAAGCCCTCCAGCTGTGTATACGGCGAGACAGATGAGGAATTCTTCGGAGGCCCCATCAAGATCGCGGGAGCAGCGGGAGATCAGCAGGCGGCCCTCTTCGGACAGACCTGCTTTAACGAGGGAGATGCCAAGAACACCTACGGAACAGGCTGCTTCATGCTGATGAATACAGGAGATAAGCCTATTTATTCCAAGAACGACCTTCTGACCACCATAGCCTGGGGCATCAACGGCAAGGTTACCTACGCTTTGGAGGGGTCTGTATACGTGGCAGGGGCTGCGATACAGTGGCTCAGGGACGAACTCAGAGTCATCGATTCAGCTCCCGATTCTGAATATTTTGCCACAAGAGTTAACGATACCAACGGCTGCTATGTGGTTCCCGCCTTTACAGGCCTTGGAGCTCCCTACTGGGATCCTTACGCAAGAGGAGCTATCGTGGGCCTTACACGAGGCGTCAACAAGTACCACATCATCAGAGCCACACTGGAGTCACTGGCATTCCAGACCTATGACGTACTTCACGCCATGGAGCTTGATACAGGCAAGAAGCTCACATCCCTCAGAGTTGACGGAGGAGCATCCAAGAACAACTTCCTGATGCAGTTCCAGGCAGACATAATCAACACCAACGTTATCCGCCCCAGCTGCGTTGAGACCACAGCCCTGGGCGCTGCATATCTTGCAGGCTACGCTGTTGGCTTCTGGAAGGACAGAGACGATGTATGCAGCAACTGGTCCATAGAGAAGACCTTTGCATCCCAGATGCCTAAAGAGCAGAGGGAAAAAGAGCTGAAGGGCTGGCAGCAGGCAGTTGCTTCCACCAGAGGCTGGGCTAAAGAAATTTAAGTATCGGTTAATATAAAGGAGATTATTATGTACGATGTGATAGTTATTGGAGCCGGTGTCAGCGGCTGCGCGGTAGCGAGGCAGCTCTCACGATATGACGTAAATGTATGTGTTCTTGAAAAATGCGAGGATGTCTGCGAAGGAACCTCCAAGGCCAATTCAGCCATTGTTCACGCGGGCTTTGATGCCGATGAAGGCTCCCTTATGGCCAAGCTCAACGTAAAGGGTAACGCCATGATGGACGACCTTGCAAAGGACCTGGATATTCCCTTTAAGAGAAACGGATCCATGGTTGTCTGCATCCACAAGGAGGAACTTGACGGCCTTAAGACTCTCTATGAGAGAGGTGTAAAAAACGGTGTTCCTGGCCTTAAGATCCTTACAAGGGAGGAAGCTCTTGAGATGGAGCCCAACCTTTCTGATAACGTGGAGGGCGCACTTTTTGCTCCCACAGGCGGAATCATCTGCCCCTTCGAGCTCACCATCGCCATGGCAGAAAATGCCAACGTTAACGGCGTAGAATTCAGATTTAACACAAGGGTAGAGGACATCAAAAAGGGTGAGGATGGCCTCTGGCACCTTCGAACCAACAACGGCGAATATACAGCAAAATACGTTGTAAACGCAGCCGGTGTATACGCTGACAAGATCCACAACATGGTCAGCGAAGACAAGATGCATATCATCGAAAGAAGAGGCGACTACTGCCTTCTTGATAAAGAGGTTGGCGGATATGTTTCACACACTATTTTCCCTCAGCCTACCAAGTACGGTAAGGGTGTTCTTGTAACTCCCACTGTTCACGGCAACCTTCTGATTGGCCCCACAGCCATCGATATCGAGAACAAGGAGGGCACAGCCACCACAGCCCAGGGCCTTAATGAGGTTCAGGCCAAGGCCAGTGAGAACGTCAAGAACCTGCCCATGAGAAATGTCATCACCTCCTTTGCAGGCCTTCGTGCTCACCTTGAAAGACACGAATTTGTCATCGAGGAAGTTAAGGACGCACCTTGCTTCATCGATGTTGCAGGTATAGAGTCCCCGGGACTTTCAGCATCCCCTGCCATCGGAGAGATGGTAGCCGATATGCTTAAGGATAAGATGGGACTTAAGGAAAAAGAGAATTTCATCTCCACAAGAAAGGGCATCACCAGAACCGAGGGCCTTTCTATCGAAGAGATGAACGAGCTTATCAAAAAGAATCCTGCCTACGGAACCATCGTTTGCAGATGTGAGTCCATCACTGAGGGCGAGATCCTTGATGCCATCCACAGACCCCTTGGGGCAAGAAGCCTTGACGGCGTAAAGCGCAGAACCAGAGCCGGCATGGGAAGATGCCAGGCGGGCTTCTGTTCACCGAGAACCATGGAGATACTAAATCGTGAACTTGGCCTTACCTATGAGGAGATAACTAAGAGCGGCGGAAAGTCCAATATCGTCATTGAGAGAACAAAAGGGGAGGTATCAGGATCATGAAGACATACGATATCGTAATAGTAGGCGGTGGTCCTGCAGGCCTTGCAGCTGCAGTAGCCGCCAAAGAAGCAGGAAATGACAGCATTCTTATTTTAGAGAGAGACCACGAGCTGGGAGGAATCCTGAACCAGTGTATCCACAACGGTTTCGGACTTCACACCTTCAAGGAGGAGCTCACAGGCCCCGAATATGCTTACAGATTTATCAAGCAGGTTCTTGACCTTGGAATCGAGTACAAGCTCAACACCATGGTTATGGACATCGCTGAGGATAAAACAGTTACAGCCATGAACAGAGAGGACGGAATGTTCCAGATCCCTGCCAAGGCAGTTATCCTGGCCATGGGCTGCAGAGAAAGGCCCAGAGGAGCCCTTAACATCCCCGGCTACAGACCTGCAGGCATTTTCTCCGCAGGAACAGCTCAGCGCCTTGTTAATATCGAAGGCTACATGCCCGGAAGAGAAGTAGTTATCCTGGGTTCCGGCGACATCGGACTTATCATGGCAAGAAGAATGACCCTTGAGGGCGCCAAGGTCAAGGTTGTGGCAGAGCTGATGCCATATTCCGGTGGCCTTAAGAGAAACATCGTTCAGTGTCTTGATGACTACGGCATTCCTCTTAAGCTTTCTCACACGGTAGTTGATATCGAGGGAAAAGAGCACGTGACTGCGGTTACCATAGCTGAGGTAGGCCCTGACAGAAAGCCAATCCCCGGCACAGAGGAGAGATATACCTGTGACACACTGCTTTTATCCTGCGGGCTTATTCCTGAGAACGAGCTCTCAAGAGCAGCCGGTGTCAGCATGAGTCCCATCACTTCAGGCCCTGTGGTCAATGAGTCCCTTGAGACCAATATCCCCGGCGTATTTGCCTGCGGTAACGTACTTCACGTTCATGACCTGGTTGACTATGTTTCTGAGGAGGCCAAGAGAGCAGGACAGAATGCGGTTAAATACATCAATGATGGCTGCAAAAAAGCTGAAAACGACAATGTTATCGAGCTTGTGGCCACAGAGGGTGCCAGATACACCGTTCCCAGCACCATCAATGTAGACAGAATGGACGACCTTCTTACAGTAAGATTCAGAGTGGGTGATGTTTATAAAGACTCCTTTGTCAGCGTGTATTTCGATGATGAGAGAGTAATGCACAACAAAAAGAGGATCATTGCCCCCGGCGAAATGGAGCAGATAATCCTTAAGAAGACTCAGCTCACAGAAAAAGCCGGACTTAAGAAGATCACTGTAAAGATCGAAAAGGAGTGACAGATATGGAAACAAGAGAACTCACATGTATTGGTTGTCCCATGGGCTGCATGCTTACAGTAACAATGGATAAGGGTGAAGTTATCGAGGTTAAGGGTAACACCTGCCCCAAGGGCGATATATATGCAAGAAAAGAAGTGGTTAATCCCACAAGAATCGTAACCAGCACCGTAAAGATCACAGGAGGAGACAAGGAGCGCGTATCCTGCAAGACAGAGAGCGACATTCCCAAGGCCAAGATCTTTGAGGTTATGAAGGATATTGATGCTGCTGTAGTAGCGGCACCTGCTCAGATAGGAGATGTTCTCATCGAGAACGTGGCAGGAACAGGAGTTAACGTTATTGCTACAAGAAACGTGGCTAAAGCATAAGATTTAAGAAAATAAACAAATGGAAAGACCCGCAAGATGTGATCAGTCTTGCGGGCCTTTTCTATTTAAGCCTTACCAGGATGAAATCATATGAAACCGCTTAGTTAAGTGTGTATCCGATGGTGCTTGCTACAGAGCCGCTGCCCTGGATTCCGAAGTATGCAGCATCGCCTGCATAGATTGTGGAATTCCATGACTCAGGAGTGATCACATAGTACTCACCCACAGAAGCAACCTTTACGCACCAGCTGTTGTCGATCTTAACATCGCTCTTTTTGAGCTTCAGTGTCCAACCGTTAACAGCAGTCTTGGAGTTGTTAACTACCTTGAAGTTGATTGTGTAGTTACCCTGTCCGCTGATTGTATACTCAAGTGAGAGATCGTCGTTATCAACAACGATTGGCTCAGGCTCGGGCTCGGGTTCAGGCTCCGGCTCAGGTTCGGGCTCAGGCTGTGGCTCGGGCTCCGGCTCAGGCTCGGGTTCAGGCTGAGGTTCAGGCTCTTCAGTAGCCTCGCCATCAGCGAAGATCTCAATCTTATCTTTTACGTGAGATGAACCCTGGAAACCAAACTCAACAGACTTGCCGGGATCGATAACTGAGTTCCACTCAACAGGAGTGATCACATAGTAATTGCCCTCTTCAGAAACCTTAATATTCCAGCTTGCATCGATACCAACATCATTTTTGTTAACCTTAACTGTCCAGCCTTCTGCCTTTACAGTTGAGTTGTTGGTTACCTTAACAAGTACCTGATATCCTGATCCCCAGTTGTTAACTGTGTAAGAAGTTGAAAGACCGGTAACAACAGGCTGTGGTTCAGGCTCGGGTTCGGGTTCCGGCTCCGGCTCGGGCTGTGGCTCGGGCTCCGGCTCAGGTTCAGGCTGAGGGTCGGGCTTAACAGGAGCTTTCTTAGCATACCAGGAATCGATGCTTACGGATGTGCCTGCAAGTACAGGAACGAAGTATACATCATGTGTTCCGGCAACGCTTACCTTAGGCTGAACTGACTTGGAATAGAACTCGTTGCTTTCGCCGATCTTGATGTTTCCAATATAAGTGCCATCAGGGCTGTCAAGTCTTACTTCAACAACTGTAGGCTTAGCAGCCTTAGCGTTGATTGCAACAAAAGCAGTATCCTCTGTAAATACAACATCCTTGAATCCGATGTAGCCGTTAGCTCTTACAAGGGCATATGTAACACCGTCTGTTGTAAGAATAGCAGCTGCAGCCTTCTCAGTAGCTGTCTCTGCTTCTACTGTAGCATAAGGATCAATAGTAGAAGGAGTGGGCTCCGGCTCAGGCTCAGGCTCAGGCTGAGGGTCGGGCTTAACAGGAGGCTCTTTTACTGACCAGGAATCAAAGTAAACTGTTGTGCCTGAAATAGTAGGAACAAAGTAAAGGTCGTGTGTACCTGTGAGATTCTGTGAAGCCTGAACTCCCTTTGTAACGAAAGCGGTATCTGTAAGCTTAACATTAGCAAGAAGTTCACCGTCTGCACTATCAAGTCTTACTTCAAGAACAGCAGCCTTGTTGGCTCTGGCTGTTACGAATACAGAAGCAAGTCCCTTGGAGAAATCTACGTTCTTGAAAGCAACATAGCCGTTAGCTCTGATAGCGCCGTAGGTAACGCCATCTGTTGTTGCGAAGAAGGTAGCCTTGTAATCAGAAGTAGATTCTGCCTCAACTGTCTCATATGGATTGATCTCTGAAGGAGCAGGTGACGGAGGAGCAGGATCAGGATCGGGATCAGCAATAGGATCCGGGAAATAAGGTGATGCTTCCCAGTAATCAAAATCGATATCTCCCATAGCACCAACAAAGTAGAAGACTGCATCATTGTCTATATCGATGTGCTTCATGTTGGCTTCAAAGGTCTTGAACTCACCGTTGGTGTTGCTGATCTTGAAGCTTCCGAGCTTCTCGCCGTCTACTGCGTCTTTTCTTACTTCAAGAAGAGCAGCAGATGCAGATCTTACGTTTACCTCCATGGAGTTAAGACTCTCGTTGAAATTAACATTCTTGTACATAATGTAATCGCCCTTCTCAAGGCTGGTTACATAAACCTGAGGTGCGTCGCCTCTCTTGTTCTCAACGCCTGAGCTGCCAAAGTTGGTCTCAGCCTGGTTGCGCTGATAAGGATTGAACTTAGGTGCCGCATAGGATGTAAAAGAAGTCAGACAGCTGGTTGCTGTCAGGAATCCTGCCATAGCAAGACTCGTAAAAAATGCGAATTTTTTTCTCATAAAATACCCCCAATCGATATTTTGTAAGGCTTATTTAGTTAAGTAAAATTATTTGCTCGAGCACTTAAATTTTAACATTATACGTTTAAGTAGACTTTCGAAAACTTGCACAGGAACTACTAATACTTGCCCGATATTACGGCTTTTGTAAAAAAATAGCGAAATAGACAAACACGCTCAATCCCGCATGTTTCCTTTTACTTAATAAAAAAATGTGACGTTTTCGTGAACTTTCGGAGGGATTATACATAACAAAAAGTAACAAAATGTCCGTGTGAAAAAGACATTTGTCTTTTTGCCTAAAGAATGGTATTATTCTTCATAACATTTGTGCAATAATATACATTGTTTTTCTGATTTACTTATGTTAAATTCTGATTATAATTTTTTTTGCTTTAATAATGCGAAGCGATAAACACTGAATATTTATCCAGTTTATACAGCTGAAATCTAGTTTTATTCAAGTTTTATACAAGTTTCGAAAATTTCGTAATCAGTTTTTTTCAACTATCAATGGAGAGAGAATATGGCGCAGTTATGGGGCGGTAGATTTACCGGGAGCATAAATGATCTGGCATGGAACTTTAATGCCTCCATTACCTTTGATAAGAGATTTCTCGAGGTGGATGTCATGGGCAGTAAGGCTCACGCAGCTATGCTGGCGAAGCAGGGCATCATCTCAGAGGAAGAGAAGGAGCAGATAACCAAGGGGCTTGATTCTATATTAGAAGATGTCAAGGCGGGAAGGCTGGAGATAACCACCAAATACGAGGATGTTCACAGCTTCCTGGAGGCCAATCTTATAGACAGGATCGGAGATGCCGGCAAGAAGGTCCACACAGGCCGAAGCCGTAACGATCAGGTGGCCCTGGACATGAGGCTTTACGCCAGAGGAGAGGTTGATCATACCGCAGAGCTTCTTAAGAATATGCTGGGGACCCTCAACGACATCATGAAGGACAATCTCACCACCTACATGCCGGGCTTTACTCACCTTCAGAAGGCACAGCCCGTGACCCTGGCCCATCACGTAGGCGCCTACTTCGAGATGTTCAAGAGAGACCTTCTCAGGATGAAGGACATCAGAAACAGAATGAACTATTGTCCACTGGGGGCAGGAGCCCTTGCAGGAACCACATATCCTCTGGACAGAGAGTTCACAGCCGGGGAGCTTGGATTCTACGGACCCACCCTTAACAGCATGGATTCAGTGGCAGACAGAGATTACCTTATCGAATATCTCTCAGCCCTTTCTACTATAATGATGCATCTTTCCAGATTTTCCGAGGAGATCATCATCTGGAACTCCAACGAGTACAGATTTGTCGAGATAGACGATGCCTATTCCACAGGAAGCAGCATCATGCCTCAGAAAAAGAACCCGGATATCGCGGAGCTGGTCAGAGGCAAGACAGGAAGAGTTTACGGAGATCTCACATCTCTTTTGACCACCATGAAGGGAATACCTCTTGCCTACAACAAGGACATGCAGGAGGACAAGGAGGCGGCCTTTGATGCCATAGATACAGTGGACAACTGCCTCACCCTTTTCACAGACATGCTCAGGACCCTTAAATTTAATAAAGACAACATGGAAAAAAGTGCAATGATGGGCTTTACCAATGCGACAGATGCAGCAGATTATCTGGTTAACAAGGGGATGCCTTTCAGGGATGCCCACAGTGTTATCGGTAGACTGGTGCTTTTTTGCATAGATAAGAAATGTGCTATTGATGATCTTTCTATTGAGGAGCTGAAGGAATTCTCAGAGCTCTTTGATAAGGATATATATGATGCCATCAGTCTTGAGACCTGCGTTAATAAGAGGCTTACCATCGGAGGTCCCAGCCCTGACAAGATGAAGGAAGTCATAGCTGTAAACGATGACTTTATGGCAGCTTTTACTATGGAATAAGTAACTGTTAACGGTGTAAATTTGTGGTTATAATACCACTTCAATTAGAAAAGAGGAGAGAAATTATGAGCGAGAAATTACAGGTAGCCGTACTTGGCGGAACAGGAATGGTAGGACAGAGATTTATCTCTATACTCAACAATCATCCATGGTTTGAGGTTAAGACTATTGCAGCCAGCCCCAGAAGCGCAGGCCAGACCTACGAAGAGGCTGTTGGAAGCAGATGGAAGATGGACGGCCCCATCCCTGAGTCAGTTAAGAACATCGTAGTTAAGGACGTTACTGATGTTAAGGCAGTTTCTGAGGACGTTGATTTCGTTCTTTCAGCTGTTAACATGTCCAAGGATGAGATCAAGGCCATCGAGGAAGAGTATGCCAAGACAGAGACTCCTGTTGTTTCCAACAACTCAGCTCACAGATGGACTCCTGATGTTCCCATGATCATTCCGGAGATCAACCCTGAGCATATGGATGTTATCGAGTTCCAGAAGAAGAGACTTGGAACCACCAACGGCTTCATCGCTGTTAAGCCCAACTGCTCAATCCAGAGCTACACACCGGCTCTTACAGCATGGAAGGAATTTGAGCCCTATGAGATGGTTGCTACAACCTACCAGGCTATTTCCGGTGCAGGTAAGAACTTCGAGGAGTGGCCGGAGATGGTTGGCAACGTGATTCCTTTCATCTCAGGAGAAGAGGAGAAGTCCGAGAAGGAGCCTCTTCGTATCTGGGGTAAGGTTGAGAACGGCGTTATCGTTCCCGCCGACAATATGAAGATCACCTGCCAGTGCATCAGAATCCCTGTACTGTACGGTCACACAGCAGCTGCTTTTGTTAAGTTCAAAAAGAACCCTACCAAGGAAGAGCTTATCGCAAAGCTTGAGCAGTTCTCAGGACTTCCTCAGAAGCTTCAGCTTCCCAGCGCTCCCAAGCAGTTCATCCGGTACATGCAGGAGGACAACAGACCTCAGGTTACTCTTGATGTTAACTATGAGAACGGCATGGGCGTAAGCATCGGAAGACTTCGTCAGGATACAATCTACGACTGGAAGTTCGTAGGACTTTCACACAATACACTTCGCGGCGCAGCAGGCGGTGCAGTAGAGTGCGCAGAGCTTCTTAAGGCCAGCGGATATATTAACAAGAAATAATTGAAACTGTTGTCGTTCTAGTTAAAAATGTGAGATTGAAAATGGAAGCCTTAAGACAGATTGATCTTAATTTTTTAAACAGATATTATGAAAGCGGACTCAGCAATATTCTTGTGGTTTACGGCCACAGGAATATTGCTTTGGACCCCCTTCTTACCAAATTCCTGGAGAACAGAAGAAGCGTGTATTATTCTGCCCGCTCGGTTTCATTGAGGGAGCAGCTTTTTCTGTGGGGGAAGGAACTTAGCCTGACCGGCATTAACCTCAGCAAAAAGCCTGATTTCCAGGAAATCCTGGATGTCTGCCTAAAGACCGCAGGCCGCAATCCCATTATCCTGGTGATCCGCAACTTCGAGCACATAGTTAAGGCATCGGATGCTTTTATTAAGGAACTGTCCGATTATGTGGCGGAGCACGGCAAGCTGCGGCAGATCCTGGTTCTTCTAGTGAGCAACGACATCAACTGGGTTGAGAACAGCATGGTGGCCAGCATGGGTAACACCGCTGCCAGCATCGCAGGCTTTCGCAAGATCAAGCCCCTTCCATTCTCTGAGATGAGGGCTTACTATCCCAAGATGTCCTACAGGGACGCGGTTCTGACCTATTCCGTATTGGGAGGCCAGACAGGACTTTGGAGGTACTTTGATGAGAACCTCTCCTTTAAGGAGAACATCTGTAAAAATATGCTTGACCCCGGATCCTACCTCCACGGGGAGGCCATGAGACTGACCTCTGAGAACCTCAGAGAGACAGCGGTCTATCACACGATACTTGTCCAGATGGCCAGGGGCGTCAACAAACTCAACGATCTTTATCATGCCACCGGATTTTCCAGGGCAAAGATTTCTGTTTATATTAAAACACTGATTCACCACGATTTTGCCTACAAGGCTTATTCCTTCGGAAATGCCGGCAGGGAAAACGTCATGAAGGGAGTCTACAAGATAGCAGACCCCCTGCTCAATTTCTATTTTAGATTTATTTTTCCAAATGAAAGTAGTCTTATGCAGATGCCTGCGGATAAATTTTATGATATATTTATATCTGCAGGAATGCAGAATTATGCTAATGAATATTTCAAGTCCGTTTGCCGCGAATACCTCTTCAGACAGGAAGAGCGGGGGCTCTTTCCTTTTGAGATCGGCGATGAGGGCGAGTGGCTCGGCAAGGATGGCACTATAGATATCATTACCCAGAGTGATACCGGGGATACCGCTTTCGGAATGTGCTTCTGGCAGAAGCAGGCCACCCATTCAGACCTTGATAATATCTACTCCTGCGCACAAAAAGCAAGACTTGAGGGAGATATAATCTATCTCTTTTCAACTTACGGCTTTGATGACTATCTGCAGGACGCAGCCATGAAATCTTCAGGGAGCCTTAAGTTGATCGGAATAGATGAACTGACGAATGGCTAAAAAATTAATAATCACCGAGAAACCTTCTGTAGCCAGAGACTTCGCGAGAGTGCTGAATGTCTCCGGCAGGGGATCCGGTTATATAGAAAATGACGAGTATGTAATTTCCTGGTGTTTCGGCCATCTGGTCGAGATGGTGTACCCGGAAGTATACGACGAGAAGTACAAAAAGTGGAAGCTGGAAGACCTTCCCTTTTTACCACAGGATTACAAATATGGCGTTATAGACAGCGCCAGAGAGCAATATCAGACAGTCAATGCACTTCTGCACAGGGACGATATCGACACCGTCTACTGGGCGGGAGACTCAGGAAAAGAAGGACAGACAATCGAAGAGAACATCAGGAACTACGGCGGTGTCCGTCAGGGAATGAGAGAGCTTCGTGTGTGGATCGACTCCCAGACTGATGAGGAGATAAAGCGAGGCATCAACGAAGCAAGGCCCATGAGTGATTACGCACTCCTTGGAGAGTCCGGAATCATGAGAGCCATCGAGGATTACAGCCTTGGTATCAATTTTTCGAGAGTCCTGTCTGTCAAGTACGGCAAGCTTATCAACGACGCCGCAGCAACCAAATCCTACACAGCAATTGCAATCGGACGAGTTATGACCTGCGTTCTGGGAATGGTAGTTCAAAGAGAGCGCGAGATCAGGAACTTTGTTGAGACCCCTTTCTACAGAGTAGTAGGGGATTTTTCTGATGCCCATCTTAAGGCAGAGTGGAAGGCCGTTTCAGGCTCCAAGTATTTCGAATCACCGCTTCTGTACAAGGAGAACGGCTTTAAGAAAAGGGAGAGCGCCGAGGCTCTTATTGATGAACTCACAGGAAAAGAGGCTCTCGTAGAGAATATAGAGAAGGGCAAGAGCAAGAAGAGAGCGCCCCTCCTCTTTAACCTGGCGGAGCTTCAGTCCGAGTGTTCCAAGATATTCAAGATAAGCCCCCAGCAGACTCTGGAGGTGGCCCAGGAGCTCTATGAGAAGAAGCTCACCACCTACCCAAGAACTGATGCCAGAGTCCTGACCACCGCGGTGGCCAAGGAGATCACCAAGAACATACGCGGCATAGCAGGCTATGACGAGGTCAAGAAGTTCGCGGACAATGTCCTGACAAACGGCATGTACAAGGGCCTTGAGAAGACCTCATATGTGGATGATTCCAAGGTTACAGACCACTATGCAATTATTCCCACAGGACAGACCGGTGCCATAGGCTCCTTATCGCCTCTGGCCAAGAATGTTTATACACTTATCTGCAAGAGATTTCTTGCGATTTTCTATCCTGCAGCTGAGTACGACACTGCCAAGATCCAGATAAAAATAGGAGACGAGCAGTTTTTTGCCTCAGCCAAGGTTCTTACCAAGCTGGGCTATATGGAGGTTTCCGGAAAGCCCACTGAGAAAAATCAGGATGAGAACGGGGAAGAGGACGACAACATGTCCAAGGAGGATTTCATCGCCTTTGTAAACAGTGCAAATAAGGGCGATGTTATCAGTGTTTCCGGCTTTGATATCAAGGAGGGCAAGACTTCGCCCCCTAAGAGATATACCTCCGGTAACCTTATCCTTGCCATGGAGAATGCCGGTAACCTTATAGAGGACGAGGAGCTTCGAGAGCAGATCAAGGGCTCCGGCATCGGAACCTCTGCCACCAGAGCGGAGATCATTGCCAAGCTCGTAAGGATACAATATCTCAATCAGAATAATAAGACCCAGATCATCACCCCGGAGAAACTGGGAGAGATGATCTATGAGGTGGTAAGGCTCACAGTGCCCACCCTGCTCAATCCCGAGATGACAGCCAGCTGGGAGAAGGGCCTTGAGGGCATCGTCAACGGCACCGTCAACGGCGGCGAGTATAGACGCAAACTCGAGGACTACATCAGGCGTGAGACCAACAAGATGATCGGGGGCGACCTTACATCCAACATCGTCACCAACATCAGCGAGTTCACAGGCAAGGAGTCTAAGGGCATTGCCTCCAGGAAGCCCATCGGAGTTAAGTGCCCCGTTTGCGGCGGTGATATGACCACCACATCCTTTGGCTTTGGCTGCAGCAACTATTTCAATGATGCGGTTAAGTGTAACTTTAGTATTGGTAAGATTGCCGGCAAGGATATCCCCGAGGAGGAGGTAAAAAAACTCCTTACAGAGGGGAAGACCGGTGTTCTTGACGGTTTTGTGGGCAAGAACAAGAAACCCTTTAAGGCTGTGCTGGTTATGGGCAAGGATGAAAACGGAAGGCCCAACGTGAACTTTGATTTCTCAGAGGTTCCCACTGAGTATGTGGAGGAACTCAAGTGCCCTGCCTGCGGCGGAAGGCTTATTAAGACAGGCTACGGCATTTCCTGTGAAAACAGGACAAGGGAAGAGAATCCATGCTACTTCAGCATTGGCGAGATCGCAGGCAAGAAGCTGGATATGGATACCATAACCACCCTGATAAATGACAGAAAGACCGATGTTATCAAGGGCTTTAAGTCCAAGTCCAAAAAGAGCTTTGATGCAAAGCTTGAGCTCAAGGAGGGCGAGGACGGCAAGCTGACGATAACCTTTGATTTTGAGGGCATTGAGCCTGAGTACCTTAAGGATGTTGTCTGCCCCGACTGCGGCGGCAGGATCATGAAAAAGAGTATCGGCTTTGGCTGCGAGAACTTCAAAGCGGACGATCCTTTTTCCTGCAAGTTCTTTATAGGTAAGGTTGCCAATAAGCAGCTGTCGGAGGCCAATGTCTTAGAGCTTCTCAAGGAGGGACACACCCAGACCATCAGAGGCTTTAAGGGTAAGAGCGGCAAGAAGTTCGATGCCTGCCTGATACTTAAAAAGAACGAGGCGGATAAGGCCGAGATTTCTTTTGACTTTGAAAATGTTGAGGCCCAGACCGTTAAGGGAGTGGTATGCCCCATCTGCGGCGGCGATATCGTTAAGACCCCCTTTGGCTACGGCTGCAGCAATTATAATAAAGATGACCCGGAGAAGAGCTGCAAGTTTAACCTTGGCAAGATTGCAGGGTACAAGCTCAAGGACGCCCAGGTGAAGGAGCTTCTGACAAACGGAATCACAGATACCATCTCCGGATTTAAGTCCAAGAACGGCAATGCCTTTGAGGCAAAGCTGGCCCTTTCCAAGGATGAAGCCGGCAAGGTTACGGGCGTGAGATTCGTTTTTGAAAACGAGGATGAGACCCTGGAGGGCCTTAAGTGTCCCAAGTGCGGTAAGAATATCATCAAGGGGCATATGGGCTATCGCTGCGAGGACTACAGCAGAGAAGAGGAAGGCTGCAAGTTCTTCGTTGGCAAGATTGCCGGGGTAGAGCTTACCAAGGAACAGTTTACCAAGCTTGTGACGGAGAAGATAACCGACAAGATTACAGGCTTTAACAGCAAAAAGGGAACGACTTTTGAGGCAAGGCTTAAGTTTGATGAGAACTTTAACATAGTCTTTGACTTCGAGTGATATGTATAAGAAAAAAAGAATTGTTTAGAAGGGATATATATAAGAAATGAGTATTAAAATCGAGACCCAGACTGCGAATATGCCCTATAACACCTACAAAGAGATGATGCAGGGGATTGCAGACAAGACAGGCTTTTCTTTTAGCAAACTGTCACTGAAGGTCACCGGGGAGAAAAACGGCTTTAAGGTCAGCGTGGTCAAGCACCCCAGTGGTCGAATCGCCATAATGATGAGTGCTGGCATGAACGGCTTTGGCCCTACAGAGGAAGTACTCAGGGCAGCCCATGGGGTAGCCAAGGACGTTGCAATCATTGAGCCTCAGGGTGAAAGGATAGCTTTTTTACTTAAGATTGGCACCAAGCGCACCCAGGTTAAGAGGGCTGTCAGGGCTATAAATGAATTGACAGAATTTTTTGCAGGGATTGGCTATGCAGACACTACAGATATGGAGATAGTACCTGTTGTCACAACATATACCCAAAAAGCTCCTGCCGAGGTAAAGGAGAATGCTTTCCTTGGAACCATAGGAGCGATCCTTGGTTCAGTGGTCGGAATAGGACTTATCTTCGGAATCGCACAGGTGGGGCTTATCGCCGGAATAGGCGGCGCGGTCCTTGCTGTGGGAACCCTTATGGGCTACGAAACACTTGCCAAAAAGCTCAGTAAAAAAGGTATAATTATATGTGTGATAATTATGATCATTGCCACCTATGTGGCGGATCATATGGTTTGGGTGGCAGAGGTTGAGAAGGCCTTGTCATCCTATGGAGATGTTGATCCTATTGCCGTAACCATCAAGCTTCACCCGATTCTTGAGATGGTGGGAGCCAGGGGGCAGTTTTTCAAGGACCTGATCGTGCTTTATATTTTCACGGCTCTTGGAGCAGTGCCCAAGGTTAAGAGGCGTCTTTACTCTCTTTCAGAATCTGTGACGTAAGGCGTAGCGGCATAAAACAGCTTTTTCTTATGAGAAAATAAATAAATGAGGGGGATACAAAAATGTCAGAGAATCACAGTCATGAACATGAGCATGGTCATGAGCACAGCCACGGTCCTGTGGAGAACAAGGACCAGATAGTGGCGCTGCTTGACTATATGGTTAAGCACAACAGGTCTCATGAGGCGGAGCTGGGTAAAGTCATCGAGAAGCTCTCTGAGCTTGACAAGAAGGACGCCGCAGAGTTTGTGGCAAAGGCTCAGAAGAGCTTTGCTGAAGGCAATGAGCTGCTTCTTAAGGCCTATGAGATGGTTAAGTAAACATTTCTTTTTCTTGTGTAGGAGGAATAGTTATGTGTCTGTCAACTGCCTATAAAGAATCAAATCCCGATGAAATTCTGATGGAGTATGTTACCGCCGTCAAGACCGAAGGGGAGAACATCATTCTCACCGACATGATGGGGGAGCAGAAAACCATCAGAGGGGTGCTGAAGTACGCTGACCTTACGGGTGGCGTGCTGAAGATCCAATGTGAGTAGTTTAGTCCGGGCTTATCTGCCGGACGGCGCTGCACCATGGAGAAATATAAATTACTCGCATCATGGGAGTCCGGTATACCCGGCGAGGCTTCATCGCACCATGGAAGGATGCAAATTATTCGCATCGTCCGGCTCAGTGATTTAGGGCACTTCATCTCCCCAGCCGGTCTCATTTCACGTTGCTCAGAACAATCGACCGTCTGGGAATCTGAAGCGCTCCAAAATCATCATCGCCTCCCGAATGCCTCATAATTTCCATCCTCCCATGGCACGCTAAAGCCCCGCCGGGTATCCCTCACCGGAAAGCGGAGACAATTTACATTTCCCTATGCTCCACAAAACCACCCGGCAGATAAGCCCTCACTGAATAGCAGAGACAATTGATATTTCGCCATGTAGCGAATAAGCCACCCGCAAGGTCAGCCACTTCTTAAAGAGGAGAGAGATTTCCTCCGGAAGTTGGTGGGCTATGCGGGATTTTTTATGCAGGCCAAGTGGGACTTTGGCGTTTCTCCGCAGTTCCAAGCGGAAAATCTATTGCTCCACTTGGCTCTGCGAATCCTATAAAGAAGCACATCCCCCAGGGACTCTGTTTAGGGCATAACTGCCTGGAAGGGATGTACTATGGAGAAATGTAAATAATTTCTGCTCTAAAGTGAGGGCTTATCTGCCGGGGATTGAATGTGCCATAGTAGGATGGAAATTATGCGGATGTCTGAGTAAGTGACTCTTGCCGAGGAGGAATTACCTGGCGATGGATGATGTGCCATGGAGAAATGTAAATTGCGAGACATTCAGGCACAGCGGATGATTCATGAGCACTTCAGATGGCCGGAGGGCCGATTGCTCTGAACAACGTGAAATGAGGCCCTCCGGACAGATGGAGTGCCATGAATCACCGGTGGGAATGATGCGAGTAATTTATATTTCTCCATGGTGCAGCATCCTCGTCAGGTAATCCCGTTCTTCCCCAAATCACTGAACCAGACGATGCGAATAATATAGGAAGATATCCCTCCAGGCAGTTAACGCCCAGGGATATTTTTTTGTACAAAATTTCAAAAAAATGAAATTATGAAGGAAAGGAGTTTCAAATTACACACTTTTTTCACAAATTTTTCAATTTAAATATTACAAAAAAAAATTATTTTAGGTAGTATTATGAGGCCGATAAAAGCACTTACATTAGAAACAATAACTTTATGTGGGACCGGGAAGCCGGAGATACAAAGGATATATATAGTTTTTACTGCTATAAAGGAGTAGTTATGAAAGGGAAATTAACAAGAGCAATTTCATTTATTCTTGCTGTCGCACTGTCAATTGGATTATTCAATTCCAGTGCTATTTCTGCTGAGGCAGCATCAGGATTGACTTTCTGGATCAGTTGGGGTGATACCACCACATATGAAGGAGAAACCACACCCATTAGCTCAAAAAATCAAGTGTATTCTAGATGGAATCCAAATTATACGTACGATATGAGTTTCTTCGAATTTGGGGGCCAATTATCTCAATATTGTGAGGAGTACATCTATGCGCTTGATGATATATATATGGGATTTGAAGTTGACCATATAACTATTGAGTTTGACCCGAATTATATAAATATTAAAAATCCCGGTTTTGGTATAAGAATTCATAACAAAAATTCTTTAGGATATAAGGATAATCATTATCAGCCCAGTTGGGATAAGAAGACTCCGGAAGGCCGGTATTTATTTAATAAAATATACTACAATGGTAAGACACGTCGTAATTCTGATCAGATTGCTCAGCTTCTTAAGAAAAATAAGAGGGGTAACTATGAAATAGTTATCAGACCGGATACATATGAGTTTAACGATGGAATAACAGGTACATTCAGCGGAAAGTTTACTGATATTGGTTTTTACCGAGATGAGGAAAAAGCATATCATTATGGTCCAGCTTATTACAATGATACAACTTTTAATATAGGCATTAAGTCAATCACTGTAACCAAAAAAGGAGACAATGTTAAAAGATCTACGTATAAAGGAAGTACTTATGAAGTAGTCTATGATTGCAGAAATGGAAGCAAGGATTATGTTGACTTTTATGATATGAAAAAGCTTGAACCGGAGGTATGGGCAAATCATGGCAAGAGCCTTATAGATGTATCTCAAACTAGTAACGGTTCTGTAATCTCATTCCAACATGATTTTGAAGAGAAATATACTGAGTTAAAGAAAAAAGATGATAAGGATAAGATTGATCTAAGCAGACTTGTTAGTATTAATGTAGAAGTCGAGGGACTTGAAAATTATACATATGATAAAGGTTCCTATCTTATTCTTTCATACAAGCTTTTGGATGAAAATAAAAATGAGATATTTGTATATGAAGATACCTCGCATACAGGTGTAAACTATGTTGCTGCCACTTCAGGTACAGCTAAGTATTTCTCTGTAATGTGCAATTGTGATGATTATGTGGAAAATTTTTATCGTGGACCCAAACAAGTTACAATTAAAAAAATCACTTTCACAATGGCTGGGGAGAATAATCCTTCATTGGATAATTCTTCTAACAGCGGTACATCCGGAAACACTTCCGGAAGCACATCCGGAAATACTGCAGTAAATAGCGGCACCGATTATGCAACAAGAATAAATAATTACATCATTCTAGTTTACAATTTGATAGAAGCAACTCAACTTGCAAATGATGCCACAAAGGATGTTAATACTAGTGGTACAAGAGATAATATCTCAAAAGCCATGAAGGTCTATACAGATATAAAGGCTTATAATAGTGAACCTAATAAAATTGTAGACAATGCAAAAGAAGATTGTCAGGCAATGAAAACGACACCAGGCTCAGATTATAGCAAAAAAGAACTTGGTTATGATTTTACTATTAGTGATCTCAAGCAAGCTATATCTGGCAGGTGGAAAGAGGCTAACGAAGCAGGAAAAGCCGCAAAAAAAGCCGCAGAAGCAGCAGCTGAAAAGCTCAAGCAGAACGCAATTGATGCAGCTGCAGAGGCTGAGAATAAGGCAAAACTTGCAGAATTGGAATTACCTAAGGTAACTGATGCCATAGTAAATTTAAAGGGCCATCAGTCTAAGAAAACAATACAGGATGCATATAGTGCAGCATCAGCAGCTATGTCCGTAGTTACACAAGCCAAAACTGCTGCAAAAGCTGCAGAAGCTGCAGCTGAACTTTGCTATGACACTGATGGGGCAAAAGCTCTTGTAAAAGATGCAGTGGCTCATGTAACAGATGCAGTTAAAAAACTTGAAGATGAAGCTAAAAATGCATATGCTCTCGCAGATGATTATACGTTACAACTTAAAGATGAAGCTGAAAATGCTAAGGCTGCAGCTAATACAAAAGCCGGAGAAGCAACAAATGCAGCCAGCGCTGCAAGAAAAGTCGTAACTGATATTCTGAATGCACTTGAAAAAAATCCGATTGTTATTAGCGATTTTAGTCAATATGACACAGACAGTGAAGGCAATGATGTAACTGCAATGGAGGCTGCAAAAATTGCAGCAGATAAAGCAGACAGTTCTGCAACAGCAGCTAATAATGCAGCTACTACAGCAACTTATGCTGCTAACGAAATCGATGAAAAAAGTGATCTTTACACACAGACAAATAATGCTGCTAGCAATGCAACAGAGGCAGCAAAATCTGCTAAAGTATCTGCTCAGGCTGCACGAGCAGCAGCTGCTGCAGCAAATGCAGCCGTTGCTGCCAAGGAAGCTAATGATGTAGCGGATGAAGTTGACGATTTAGTTAAGAATTCAGTTTCATCAATTACAGCTGAAGTAATAGCTAAGGCTAATGCAAAATCAGATGCTGCCACAAAGGCTGCTGAAGCAGCAAAGGCAGAATATGAAATGGCAGCTGTAGCTACAGCTGATTCTGATTCCAACAAGGCACTTTCTGATGCAAAAAATGCTGCCCAAAAAGCATATGATGCTGCAACTGAAGCAGCAGCTAGGGTATCAGAGGCTGCAAAGGCTGCAAAAAAAGCAGCTGAACTGTCAATTGCTGAAGAAACATTAGCCGCAGCTGATGCAGCTGAGGCTGCCAATGCTGCTGCCGAAGAGGCAAGGAAAGCAGCCAAGGCAGCAGAAAATGCTATAGCTAAGCTTGATCCTGAAAATGCTACAGCTGAAATGATTGCTGATGCAAAGAGAATATCTAAGGATGCATATGATGCAGCAGATGCTGCCACAAAGGCTGCTGAAGCAGCAAGGGATGCGGCAGAGAAATGTCAGGTACAGAGCGTAAAGGATAGTGCCGAAGAGGCAGCTGGAAACGCAGAAACTGAAGCAGGTAACGCTACCGAACAAAAAGGTTTATTAGATCAGGAAATTTCTAAAGCTCAGGATAATCTTGATGCTAAAGCAATTGAGGAGATTACAAATGCTCTGGCGGCAGTAAATGGTGTTAAGGGCCAGGCAGAAACTGCTAAAAAGAACGCCGAAGAAGCTTCAAGTGCGGTTGAAAAGAATTGCAACAGCCATAATATTGAAGTTGTTAAAAACACGGCAAATACAGCTTATTCTACTGCAGACAACACATACAGCACAGCAGTCGGAGTTATTGAAACTCTTGAAAAATATACAGCGGATAAGTATGGAGCCGATGTAATATCCAAGGCAACAGAAGCTAAAAATGCAGCATCAGCAGTTATTTCCGTAGCTACAGAAGCAAGAACTGCTGCAGACAACGCTCTTATTGCTGCTGCCAATGCTGCAGCTACTAATGCTACAAATGCAGAAACAGCTGCTAATGATGCAATTATTAATGCGGAAACCGGAGTAACAGCTGCTGAAGGAAAGCTTGACACAGCAAAGGATGATCTGGCAACTGCTATAACAAAGCTTCTAAATGGAGAAGCATCAATCGCTGACGTTAATGCAGCTATAGATGATGTTTATGAGAAAGCAGCTGATGTTGAGAATAAGGCAGCTACAGCAAAAACAGCTGCAACAGCTGTTTCAGATGCTGCAGGAGACGTTACTGCAGCAGTAAATGCTATTACCGAAGTGGTTACAGCAGGAAAAACCAAGAATCCTGATGCTCTTAATAATGCTATTAATAGTGCAAACACTGCTGTAAATAACATTCCTTCAACAGTAAGTTCAGTCAACGAAGCAGCAGACGCTGCAATAGGTGAAGCCGCTGCTGCAAAGGCAGAGGCTGAAAGAGCAGCAAAGATTGTCGCTGCAATTGAGGCATTGAATGAAGCCAATGAGGCATTGAATGAAGCCTATGAGGCAGTAAATGGTGATGAAGAACCAAAGTCAAAGGCTAAATTAGCTGAAGAAGCTGCATCAGAAGCTTCTGAAGCTGCAACAAAGGCAACTCCTTCTGAAGAAGGAGCTATAGTTTCAGCAGATGATGCTTTAGATGCTCAGAACAAAGCTGCTAAAGCTACGACTGCTGCTCAGAATGCTACTACAGCAAAAGATGCATTAGATAGTGCAGAAGAAAAGCTTACAGATGCTTTAAATGCAATAACAGAAGATGATATTAAGGAAGATACTATTCTTTCAGATCTTAAGGAACAACTTGAAACTACAAATAGCGAGGTAACCGATCTGTCTGAAACTACAGGCCAGCAGGCCGGAGCAGCACAGACTGCTGCCAGCGATGCATCAACAGCAGCAGGAAATGCTTTTAGCGCTATTATTGCGGAAGCAAATGAAAAAGCAAGTGATGCAGCAACTCAGAAGATCCTTGTTAACAAGGCAGCTAATGATATTGACAGTGAGAATCCTACTCAGTCATTAGTCAATAGGGCTAAAGAAGCCGTAAAAGAAGCTACAAAGGTAATTGAAGCAGCTACAAATGCAAAAGATGAGGCTAAGAAGGTTGCAGATGGTGCAACAGATCAGGCAACCAAGGAAGCTGCCGCTGCTGCAGTAGAAGCAGCAGAAACAGCAATCAATGAAGCACAGGGTGTTGTAAATAAGACAACTGAGAAAATCAATGCAGCTCAGAGCGTCATCGATCAGGCTGCAAGAGATATTGTAGATAGTAAGGTATCAGAGGCTAAGACAGAGGCTGGAAGGGCTGCGACAGCTAAAGATACTGCTAATACAGCTAAAGAAACAGCTAATGCTGAGAATGTGGAAGTATCAGCTGCACAGAAGGCTGTAGAAGATGCAGAGCAGGCAGCTAAGGATGCCAAGGACGCAGCAGATAAAGCAAAGAAGGCTTATGAAGATGCTGTGGCAGCAGCCGCAAAGATCGTTGATCCTGAAAGGAAGGCTGCAGCAGAGGCAGAAGTTAATAAAGCAAAAACAGCAGCTGATAATGCAGGAAAAGATGCAGAAGAAGCTAAAGACTCACTCGAAGCAGCAAAGACAGGTCTTAAGAATGCTGAAGATAAATCAAATCTTGATGTAGCTGACAGCGTATATAATTTAGCTAACAATCTTGATGATCTGGCTAATGAAGCATCAAGACTTGCTAAGCTTGCAATCGAAGCAGCTGCTAAAGCGCAGGTTAGTCCTTCCAAGGCAAATATTGATGCAGCTAACGAAGCAAAGAGATTAGCAAATGAAGCAGCCGCTAAGATTACAGATGAAGATATCACCGCTGTACAGAAGGCTGCTAAGAAGGTAATGCTTATTGCAGCATCAACAGATAATGCAGCTGTTGATGAAAAAGCAACAGAAGCAGCACTCAATGCAGCCGGCGCTATTAAGAGTGCAGGAAATGCAACAACTGAAGTAGATGATGCAGCTAAAAAGGTAGATGCAGCTGTTATTGCAGCAACAAATGCTCTTGACCAGGCCGCAACAGATGCCGCAACTGAAGCAAATAATAAAGTAAATGCTATTACAGATGAACTTGGTAAACTTACAACTGCGCTCAAGGATCTTAATGAAACTCCTTCATTAGATACTGTTGTTGCAGTAAATAATGCAGCTACTTTAGTAGAGGCAGCAGCCAAGGCAGCAGAAGATGCAGCAGATATCGCAGAAATTGCAGCAGGTAATGCAGTTAACAATGGATCTGTAGCAAGTGAAGCAGCAGTTACAGCCGACGGAGAAGCAGAAAGTGCAAGAAGTACAGCTCAGAAAGCAAGAGAAAGAGCTGAAGAAGTAAAGAACAATATTCTTACTGCTGATCAGGCAGCCAGCGCCGATGCTCAGTCATGGGCAGCAAAGGCAGCAGTAGCAGCTCAGAAGGCACAGGATGCAAAAGATGCAGCAGATGCAGCTGTTACTGCAGCAAATGCAGCTATAGCTGAAACTGCAGTTCCTTCTGAAGCAAATGTGAAGGCAGCCAGAGATGCATACAGAGCAGCAGTAAAAGCAGCAGAGACAGCAGCTGCTGCAGTTACAGAGGCAGAAGATGCGAAAGCTAAAGCAGTTGAGTATGCTGGTAAAACAACTGAAGAAGCCGGAAAGAATGCCAAAGAAGCAGCTGAAATTTCTGCAAATACAGCAAAAGAAGCAGCAAATGCTGCAAGCTCTTCAGCAGAATCCATAAAGAATGCAGAAAGTATTGCTCAGGCAAGGCTTGATGCAGCAAATGCAGCTACAGCAAATGAAAAGGCAAAAGCAGCAGCACTTGAAGCAGCAAATGCAGCTTACACATATGCTGAAAAGGCAGCAGGACTTGTTGACGGAGCAAATACAGAAAAAGAAGCAGCAAATAAGGCAGCAGGTGAGGCAGAATCAGCTCCTTCATTAAGAACAATAGCAGCAGCTGAGGTTGCAGCAAAATCTGCCAAACAGGCAGAAGAGGCATTACGTACCGCTATGACCGAGTACGAAGTTGCCAAGAATAAGGCAGATAATGCAGCTAAGAATATTACAGATACAGAAATAAGCACAATTCTTTCAAATGCAGAGAGTAAAGTTGAAGGAGTTCAGCAAGTAATTAAGGACGCTAACTCAGCAGCTGGCTTAGCAGAGAATAAAGCTAGTGCTGCAAAGGGAAAGCTTGACCAAATTGCAAGCGAAGCAGCTGAAATAGCAAAAGGACTGGCTGATAATATTTCTGAAGACACAGATCCTATAAAGTCAGCAGTGACTGCAAAAACAAATGCTCTTAAAGAGGATGCTACAGAAGCTGAGGTTAACGCAGCTATTGCCGCAGCAGAGGCAGCAGAAACAGTTGTAGGTAATCTTATCAAGGCAGCAGAGGCAGCAGAGAAGGCAGCATTAAATGCATGGTCAGATGATAAGATTCAGGATGCCAATCAGGCAGCAACTGCAGCAAGAAATGCTGCTAAGACTGTTCAGGCAGCAGCAGATGCAGCAAGATCCGCAGCACAGACAGCTAAGGGAAATATTGATGCAGCCAAGCAGAATCAGGCTGATCAGGACGCTGCAGATGCTAAGACTAATGCAGAAAAAGCAGTTAATACAGCATCCGAAAAAGTAAATGAGTTAAAGAGCGCAGTTGAGACAGCTAAGGGACTTGCAGATACAGCTAATGAGAAAGCAGTTGCAGCTATGTTCAATCCTACAAAGGATAGCGTTCAGGCAGCTAAGAGTGCTCTTTCTGAAGCGAAGGGTGCAGTTGAGACAGCTAAGGGTAAGATCAAGCCTGCAAAGGATGCAGCAAAGACAGCAGTTGATCTGGCTAACAAATCCGGTGATGAGACGGTTAAGAAAAATGCAGCAGATGTAAATGTAGAGGTATCCGTTGCAGCAGCAAATGCCGGAAACGTAGATGAGACTGTAAAAGATATCCAGACTCTGGTGGAAAACGCTGAAAAAGCTCTTGATGCTGCAGCACAGGCAGCTATAGACATAGTAACTAATGCATTAAGCGCTGTGTCTGATGCAACAACTGTTCTTAACCAGGCATTGGAAGCTCTTGAGGCTGATAAGTCTTCTGAGAATGTTGTTGCAGTAAATAACGCAGCAACCAAACTGGAGGACGCAGCAAAGAAAGCAGATGAGGCTAAGACAGCAGCTGAAAATGCAGCTAAGGATGCTGTAAATAAGAAGACTGCAGCAGAACAGGCAGTTACAAAAGCCACGAATGCAGTTAAGAACGCCAAGAAGGCAGCTGAGGATGCAAGAACAGAAGCAACCAAAGTTCAGAACAGTCTTCTTAATGCTGATCAGCAAGCCAGCGTAAATGCTCAGTCTGAGGCCTTCAAGGCAGCAGTAGCAGCTCAGAAAGCACTTGATGCAAAAGCAGCAGTAGATGCAGCAGTAGAAGCAGCAAATGCAGCTATAGCTGAAACTGCAGAGCCTTCTGAAGCAAATGTTAAGGCAGCCACAGATGCATGCAGCGCAGCAGTAAAAGCAGCAGAGACAGCAGCTGCTGCAGCTACAGAAGCAGAAGAAGCGAAAGCTAAAGCAGTTGAGTATGCTGGTAAAACAACTGAAGAAGCCGGAAAGAATGCCAAAGAAGCAGCTGAAACTTCTGCAAATACAGCAAGGACAGCAGCAAATGCTGCAAGCTCTTCAGCAGAATCCATAAAGGATGCAGAAAGAATTGCTCAGGCAAGGCTTGATGCTTATAAGAATGAGGAAGCAGGCGTAGCAAAGCAGACAGCTCTCATGGCAGCACAGACTGCAAAGGATAAAGCTGATGAAGCAGCACGTCTTGCAGCAAAAGCAGAAACAGCAGCACAGCCTGCAACAGCGGCTGCAAGCTCAGAGAATTCATTAAGAAATATTGCAACAGCTGAGTCAGCAGCAAGCACAGCTGAATTGGCAGCTCAGGCAGCACAGTTTGCATATAGTGAATATAAGGCAGCAATAGCCAAGGCAGAAAATGCAGCAGTAGGTATCACAGATGAAGAGCTTACAGGTATACTGGAGGCTGCAAAGGATGCTGTTACAGGTGTTGAAGCTGCAATTAGCACAGTAAATGGCGCAGTTTCAGCAGCAAGAGCATATGCTGCTAATGCTAAAAAAGAACTTGATGAAGCAGCAGGTTTAGCAGCTGATACAGCTAATAATCTGGCTAAGTCAATTGATGAAGGTTATGAAAATGCAGCAATTAAGGCTAATGTAAACAGCGCAGCAGATACATTAAACGGTGAAAATAATTCTGTAGATGATGTTGAAGCAGCAATTACCGCAGCAAAGGCTGCTGAGGAATTAGCCGGAAAGCTTATCGAGGCAGCAAATGCAGCAGATGCTGCAGCAAAAAATGCATGGTCAGCTGAAAAGATTCAGGATGCCAAGGATGCAGCAGATGCAGCAAGAACTGCAGCTCAGACTCTTCAGACAGCAGCAGATGCAGCAAGATCCGCAGCACAGGCAGCTCAGGGAAGAATAAATTCAGCAAATGAGAATGCAGCAGTAGGTGCAGTTGCTACAGCAAACGAAAAATTAGATGCTTTAAAGGACGCAGTTGAAACAACTAATGGTCTTGCAAAGACAGCTAAAGAAAAAGCCGTTGAAGCAATGTTCAATCCTTCAAAGGATAGCGTTCAGGCAGCTAAGGATGCTCTTGATGCGGCAAAGACTGCAGCTGATGATTTAAATAGTCAGGATGCCAAGGATGCAGCAGATACAGCAGTCACCCTGGCCAACGCAACCAATAATCAGACAGTTAAGGATGATGCAGCTGAAGTAAAAGCAAATGTATCCGTTGCAGCAGCAAATGCCGAAAACTTAGCTAATACTTTAAAAGATATCAAGACTTTGGTTGAAAATGCTGAAACAGCTCTTGATACTGCAGCACAGGCAGCAATAGACATGGTAAATGATGCTTTAAGAGCTGTGTCTGATGCAACAACTGATCTTAACCAGGCATTGAAAGCTCTTGAGGCTGATAAGTCTTCTGAGAATGTTGTTGCAGTAAATAACGCAGCAACCAAACTGGAGGAAGCAGCAAAGAAAGCAGATGAAGCTAAGACAGCAGCTGAAAATGCAGCTGAGCATGCTGTAAATAAGAAGGCTGAAGCAGAACAGGCAGCTCAGTCAGCCAGAGAGGCATATGATACTGCAAGTAGTGCAGCTTCAGCAGCAAGAACAGAAGCAACCAAAGTGCAGAACAGTCTTCTTAATGCTGATCAGGCAGCCAGCGTAAATGCTCAGTCTGAGGCCTTCAAGGCAGCAGTAGAAGCTCAGAAAGCGCTTGATGCAAAAGTAGCAGTAGATGCAGCAGTGGAAGCAGCTAAGGCAGCTATAGCTGAAACTGCAGTTCCTTCTGAAGCAAATGTTAAGGCAGCAAAGGAAGCAGCAGCCAAGGCAGCTGCAGAAGCTGAAAAGGCTGATACTGCAGCAAAAGAAGCAGCTAAGGCAGCAGAAGCAGCAAAAACCGCTGCAAATGATTCTACAGATCCTGCAGCAATACAGGCAGTTACAAAAGCCACGGAAGCAGTTAAGACCGCCAATAAGGCAGCTGAGGATGCAAAGAAAGCAGCTGCAACAGTAGCAAATGCAGAAAACATTGCTCAGGGCTATCTTGACCAGGCTGAAGCGAATAAAGCAAAAAATGCAGCTCTTGAGGCAGTACAGACTGCAAAGGATAAAGCTGATGCAGCAGCAGGACTTGTTCAAGCAGCAAATACAGCAGCAGCGGAAGCAGCACAGGCTGCAAACGCAGAGAATTCATTGAAAAATATTACAGCAGCTGAAGCCGCAGCAAATGCAGCAGAAAATGCCGCTAAGGATTTAAATGCTGCATATGATGAATATAAGGCAGCAATAGCTAAGGCAGAAAAGGCAGCAGAAGGTATTACAGATGAAGAGCTTGCAGGTATACTGAATGCTGCAAAGGATGCTGTTACAGGTGTTGAAGCTGCAATTAGCTCAGCAAATGGCGCAGTTTCAGCAGCAAGATCATATGCTGAAAATGCTAAGAATGCACTTGATGAAGCAGCAGGTTTAGCAGCAGATACAGCGAATGATCTGGCTGAGACAATTACTAAGGAAGAACATGAAAATGCAGCAATTGTGGCTGATGCAAACGGCATTACATTAACCGGTGAAAATATTACTTTAGGTGATGTAGAAGCAGCAATTGCCAAAGCAGAGGCTGCTGAGGAATTAGCCGGAAAGCTTATCGAGGCAGCAAATGCAGCAGATGCGGCAGCAAAAAATGCATGGTCAGCTGATAAGATTCAGGATGCCAAGGATGCAGCAGATGCAGCAAGAAATGCTGCTCAGACTGTTCAGGCAGCAGCAAATTCAGCAAGAACTGCAGCAGCAGATGCAACTCAGAGAATTATCAATAAAGCTCAGAGTGAAAAGAATCAGGCAATAGACGAAAAGAATCAGGCAATAGAAGACAAGAATAAAGCAGTAGAAGACAAGAATCAGGCAGTAGAAGACAAGAATCAGGCAGTAGCCGATAAGAACCAGGCTGAACTTGAGAAGCAGAAGCTGGAACTTGCATTAGAGAAGGCAAAACAAGCTCAGCAGGCAGCAGAGGAAGAAGCTGAGAAGGCCCAGAAAGAGGCTGAGACTGCTAAGGACGAAGCTGAGAAAGCAGCTCAAGCTGCTGCAGATGCTAAGGCAGCAGAAGAGACAGCTCAGCAGGCAGCAGCTGATGCAGAGGCAAAAGCACAGGCAGCCAAGGAAGCTCAGGAAGATGCTGAGGCGGCTCAGGAAGCTGAGGCAGCATTAAGAGAAGAAGCTGAGGCAAAAGCTGCAGCGGCTCAGAAGGCAGCAGAGGAAGCAGCTGAAAAAGCCGAAGCAGCAAAGTCTGAAGCTGATGCAGCAAGAGCAGAAGCAACAGCTACAGCTGAAGCAGCAGCCCAGGCAGCTAAGAAAGCAGCCGAGGATGCAGCAGAAGCAGCCAAGAAGGCTCAGGAAGAAGCTGAAAAGGCACAGGAAGAAGCTGTTAAGAAAGCTATAGACGAAACTGAAAAGGCAGCCGCTGAGGAAGCCGCAAGGGTAGCTAAGGAAGTAGCAGAAGCAGCCAAGAAGGCTCAGGAAGAAGCTGAGCAGGCAGCAAAAGAAGCAGCAGAAGCCGCAGCAGAAGCAGCTAAGAAGAGCGCTGAAGAAAAGGCCGCTGAAGAGCTTGAGAAGGCAAGAGAAGAGTTCCAGAAAGCCCTGGATGAAGCTAATAATGCCGCTGAAAAGGCTCAGGAAGCCGCTAATGCAGCTGATGAAAGAGCAAAGGAAATCGCTGAACAGGCAGC
This sequence comes from Butyrivibrio sp. MC2021, assembly GCF_000621605.1. Lineage (GTDB taxonomy): Bacteria > Bacillota > Clostridia > Lachnospirales > Lachnospiraceae > Butyrivibrio. Next base: position 477,397 of record NZ_JHXX01000002.1, read on the forward strand.
TGAGGCCGCCGATAAGGCAGCCAAGGCAGCAGAAGAAGCAGCAGCAAAGGCAGAAGAAGCAGCAGCTAAGGCCGCTGAAGAAGCTCAGAAAGCTCTGGAAGAAGCTAATGCAGCCAAGGAAGAAGCTGAGGAAGCTCAGAGGGCAGCCGAAGAGGCAGCTAAGAAAGCCCAGGAAGATGCTGAAAAGGCAATAGAAGAAGCCGAGAAGAAGGCTCAGGAAGCCGCTGATAAGGCAGCTGCTGAAGAAGAAGCAAGAAAGGCAGCTGAGGAAGCCCAGAAGGTGGCTGAGGAAGCTCAGAAGGCAGCAGAAGCCGCAGCAGAAGCCGCTAAGCAGGCTGAAGAAATTGCCATTGAGATTGATGAGGAATCTGACAAAGCAGATTCTAAAGACAATAAGGACAAGAGCGGAAAGCCCGGCAAGGACAACAAGGATAAGAACAAAGACAAGGATAAGAACAAAGACAAGGATAACAGCCAGGATAATAACAAACAGGATAATAACAGCCAGGATAATAACAACCAGGATAATAACAATCAGGATAGCAACAACCAGAACGACAATCAAAGCAATGACAGCAACAATGAGCAGACAAGCAACGGATCAGATAACAACAGATCCGAGAATCTGGTAGTTGATAACAGTAAGCCTGATTCAGGTAAGGATAACAAGGACAATAAGAGCAGCGACGACAGCAAGGCAATTAAGCCCGGCAAGTCAAATGACAGCGATAAGTCCGGTTCATCCAAGCCCAGCAAGGATGTTGTTAAGAAGGAAACAAAACCTGTTGAAACCGAGACAATAACAGAGATCGAAACAAAGGACAAGACAGTAGCTATTACTGATAACCTGTTTATCAAGAAGCTCACTGACCAGGCCGAGGTAGATCCCACATATGCTATTGATGATTCGGATACACCTACCCACGGTGGTTCAGGAAAGACACTTAATACAGAGATTTCCGGCAATACAATCAATCCGGTTCTGTTTGTACTTGTTATTTCACTTATCTCATTGATGATCCACCTGTATCTCTTCCTTATTCGCAGAAAGAAGGAAAAGCAGGAGCAGGCTTGGGATAACAGCAGATCATAAAGTTTATAAAAGAATGTAGCAGTTCATATAGCTGCTACATTCTTTTTTTGTTATCATAAATTGGAGGAGAATTTTTTATGAAGATCATATCTGCCAGAAAAGGCTTTTACCGGGAACTTTTTGTCCTGGTTATACCAATCGTCATACAGAATCTTATAACATCCGCCGTCAGCATGGCGGATGTAGTTATGCTGGGAAGAGTTGACCAGACATCTATTTCCGCTTCAAGTCTGGCGGGACAGGTGATGTTTCTTTTAAATGTGGTGTTCTTCGGACTTAACTCCGCGTTGACCATTCTGGCAGCTCAGTACTGGGGAAAGGGTGATAAAAAGGCAATCTCCAAGATTCTTGGAATAGGGCTGATTATCTCTCTTGCAATCACTGTTACTTTCGCGGTTATGGCATTTTTCTTTCCATACTTCGTTATAAGAATCTGGACCAATGTTCCGGAGCTTATAGATGCGGGAGCGGTGTACCTGCGGTATGTGGCGCCGTCCTATATTTTCCTGGGAATATCCCAGCCCTATCTGACCATACTTAAGAGCTGCGAGAGAGTAAGGTTTGCCACATCTCTTTCTGCAGCTACACTTATTTTAAATGTGATCCTCAATGCGCTTCTTATCTTTGGTCTTGGGCCTTTTCCGGAGATGGGCATAGCGGGAGCGGCTCTTGCCACCACCATATCCTGCGGCGGGGGGCTTGTGGTGTGCATTGCGGACTTTTTCAGACAGGAGATCCTCTCGCGGAATGTTATAGAGATGTTCAGGATACCCAAGGTTCTGGTGGCGGATTTTGGCAGGTATTCACTGCCTGCTTTTATCAATGATGCCATGTGGGGCCTTGCCTTTAACATGAACTCCATCATCATGGGGCATCTGGGCTCGGATATAGTGGCCGCCAATTCGGTGGTGGCTGTGGCAAGAGATCTTGTAACGGTTGTGGGCTTTGGAATCTCCGCAGCTGCGTCCATCATGCTTGGAAAGGAGATAGGGGAGAACCGCCTGGAGCAAGCAAGAAAGGATGCGTCCTCCATAATGAGGGTGGCTCTTATCTCGGGGATCCTTTCAGGACTGGTGCTGCTTACCATAAGTCCCTTTATTCCGGGACTTGTTAAGATATCAGAGACGGCGGCTTTTTATCTTAAGAACATGCTGTATATAAATGTGGTTTACCAGCTGGGGCAGATCATCAATACGGTGCTTATCGCCTCACTTTTCAGATGCGGAGGCGACTCCAGATACGGCATGATTCTGGATATAGCCTGCATGTGGGGCTTTGCGGTGCCCCTGGGACTTATCAGCGCCTTTGTCTTAAAGCTCCCGCCCCTTATGGTCTACATCCTGATGTGTACCGACGAGTTCGCCAAGATGCCCTTCGCAATACATCACTATCTCGCCGGCAACTGGATCAAGAATATAACAAGGGACAGCGTATGAGGTGCCCCCCAATTTCATGTTTAATATATCAACCCGCATAATCTGTGGCAGCCGGAAGTCCCCCTTGGTAGTCAAGGGAGGGCACTCGAGGTGCCATCCCGGAAGATAAGGGTTTGTCGCTCCATTCAGTCAAGGACTTTCGCGGCATAAATCCTCGCTCGGGGTAATACTTGGACTCCGCGGAACGCTATGGCGCTGCGGTTTATTCCACGGTTCCTTGACTTCATTCCCGCGCCGGGTAATTATGAAGTGACTTTTGTGGCGTGTCTGAAGTCAACTTATGGGTAAAATAGGATAAGAAGAGCAGTTTTTAGCAATCTTATCCTATAAAATATCGTTATCAAGATGATGTCTTAACGTTATACAGTGATTTTTAAAAAAAGATAGGATAAGATGGTGCACAAACGCTCGTCTTATCCTATTTTTCTCGAAAAAACATAGGATAAAACAATAGAAAATGCGTAATCTTATCCTATTTTGCTGATTTTGCCTTGGGTTTATGAGAAAAAGATATATACAATGCAAGATTGATTGTATATAATACCACTTGGATAACCAAATCTGGATTATGACCATATTTAAATAATCTAAGCCATGCTTCCGGCATGCTTTTTGCACTGATAAAGTGCAGTCGATTGCCTTGTTTCAAGGTGATTTTCAAAACTAGAACATAAAATAATATTGGAGGAGCATCAATAGTAATGAAAATGATGTCGTTGATCATTAATGATCTGCATGAAAGAAATGAGGCGCTAATTGCATTTGGAAGTGAAGCTTCCGAAAAAGTCAAAAATGTGCCGGAAGGAAAACTTAGAATAGCACTTAACTCAGGAAAGTATCGCTATTACAAGATTACAGATGCAAAAGATACAAGGGGAAAATATATCACAAAAGAAAATATTGATGAAGCTAAAGAACTTGCTGAAAAAGACTATTTACAGAAACTTCTGAGAGCTATTGATAAAGAGACAAAAGCCATTGAAAAAGCACTAAGCATTCTCAAAAAGTGTAATACTAATATGGCTGCGGAAGATATTTTTTCATCACTGGGAGAGGCGAGGCAGGAGATTATTAAACCAGTAATAATCAATAATCAGGAATATGCAAAAAGATGGGAAGAAGAATCATATAACACTAATGATTTCAGACCAGAAGAAAAGGTATATTCAACTAAAAAAGGAGACATGGTCAGATCAAAGTCAGAGGCTATGCTGGCTGATATGTATTACGACCTGGGAATACCTTATAGATATGAGGCAGAACTTCGACTTAAGAATGGAAAACGTGTATATCCCGATTTTACATTGCTTGATGTTTCATCCAGGCAAGAAATCTATCATGAGCACATGGGGCTAATGGATAATGAAGAGTATCGAATTCATAATCTACAGAAGATAGAAGAAAACAGGAATAATGACATTTTTGTAGGCAAGAATTTGATCATTACCTTTGAATCTGCAGGATGTCCCCTGAGTATCAGAACAATAAAGAAAAATATGATGGAGTTATTTTCAAAATAAACTGAGCCTTATTATTTGTAGCTGGATTCCGGGCAGGTTGAGGCATCCGGGGGACGTTCTTGGAGGGACCCTTCGAGAAGGTTCCCTCCGCCACTTGGGCACCCTCCCACTAAGCTTTATCTCTGGGCGCTGCCCAGACCCGTCCTCGCCGGAGGGCAGGAGGACCAGCATGAAAAGAAGCTGGCCCCTGGCCGGTTAAGGATTGTCCGTGTCATGAATTCAAGGACTTTCGCGGCATAAATCCTCGCTCGGGGTAATACTTGGGCTCCGCGGAACGCTATGGCGCTGCGGTTTATTCCACGGTTCCTTGACTTCATTCTCGCGCCGGGTAATTATGAAGTGACTTTTGTGGCGTGTTTGAAGTCAACTTATGGGTAAAATAGGATAAGAAGAGCAGTTTTTAGCAATCTTATCCTATAAAATATCGTTATCAAGATGATGCCTTAACGTTATACAGTAATTTTTGAAAAAAGATAGGATAAGATGGTGCAAAAACGCTCGTCTTATCCTATTTTTCTCGAAAAAACATAGGATAAAACAATAGAAAATGCTTATTCTTATCCTATTTTCCTGTTTTTATTACATCAATTTCTACTGCCGCGAAAGCCCTTGAATTAGTGACAATGATAATCCTATTCCCGGCGGGGGCCGGCTTCTTTTTCTAGCCGGCCTTCCTGCCTTCCGACGAGGACGGGTTCGGGCAGCGCCCGAGATAAAGCTTGGGAGAGGGGATGCCCAAGTGGCGGGGAGCCCTTCTCGAAGGGACTCCCCAAGAACGTCCTCCGGTGCAGATAACTATAAGGGAAAGCCAAGAACGTCCTCCGCTATCAATGACTAAAAGGGAAGAACAATAACAAAAAAGGCCTGACACAAAGTGCCAAGCCTTTTATTATTCACCTATCAGAAATCTTCCGATACATTATCCCTCATGCCGTAAGGGGTGAGAGTTGTATCCGGTCGTTTCATATTGTCGAACCTCTTGATCATGAGAGGTTCCCAGATGTAGTACATGAATTTGCCGTCCAGGTCATAGTAGAAGACTACGAAGAGTAATCCGTAGATGAAAACGGCAATTTTTATTAGTTTAAATATGAATTTTCCCAGTATTTTCATGATGTTTTCCTCCGAATTAAGTTTACAGTAAATTGTATGCTCATAACAACATGAAATTACCAGCTTCCGCTGTCGTCGAAGTCCACCAGGGTGGGATCAAGGGGCTCCTCGTGCATGACGGTGGTCATGTAGTCGTTTATTAAGCCGCGGATCTCCTGGCGGGAGACGGTTCTTTTATCGGGAAGAGCATGGGGAACCCAGATGGCGTGGATGTCTCTTTTTCTGAACTCGTCCTCGAATACACCGTGGATACCCTGCATTCCCTTGCACTGGAGCTGGTCGTACATGATGACCATATCGCAGTGGAAGCGTTCCATGTAATCAAAAAGTGAAAGAATATGCTCGTGTCCGCCCACAGCCATGGCTCTCATGGGTGCCTTCTCGTTGAACCAGCCAAGATCCTCCAGGGCGTGCTCATAGGTATCTGTTCTGAGGTACTGGTCAAACATAAGTGAATCCATATTGATGACACAGTTGATGCCCCAGCAGTTGTAGGCCCAGGTGGTCCAGTGGGAGTAGTACAATGGAGCACAGCTCCAGGCGATGGCACGGTGTCTGGTCTTGGGGAAGCAGACAATCTTGTTCTTAACGGTCTTGTTCATGATGCGCTTAACGTGGTCGTCGATCTCATGCCAGATAGGTCTGTCGCCGTCCTGGGAGTAGTAGATCCTATAAAGAGCCTGGGCGACGCTGCTGATGGGATAATAGTTGGTATTGGCGTCCACATCCCACTTTTCCCACTCGAACTCAGTGAGCTTGTTAAAGCTCTGGGCGTACTTCACATACTGATCCCAGTCGAACTTGACACCGAACTGATCCTCGATGAACTTCCAGCAGCCCTCGATCTCTTTCTGACAGTGCTTCTGAACCAGAGGATCGTCGTAGCGCATGGGCTGCGGCATTGCATAAAGCGGTCTGTTAAGGAACCAGTCCTGAAGAACGGAAGTTGCCACGGAGCCGTCGCAGGCTTCATTGGTGGTTACCATGACAGGAGAGTAGTCGGGATAATCATCCTCGATAAAAAGTCCGTACTCTGCCTGACACATGGGGCAGGGATCCGCAGGAAGGCCGATGGACTGGGCTGCGTCGATATAGTTTAGAACCGTGTGGCTGTTGACATGAACCGAAACAAAGTAGGTGATCATCTCAAGGGGAATGTCCTCAAGGACATCTCTGAAGGGATAAAAAACTGAGCCGCTGACGGTTTCGTTGTGGGCGATATTCTTGTGCCACTGCTCCGAAGCCTCTCCGCCGTGGAGCTTTTTATCCGAGGCAAACATCTCCATGAACTGGCGGATGGTCTCGCTAACCATGGCTCTGTAGTGCCAGGCGGAGGCACGCATTTCCTCGCCTCTCATGCCCTCCATACCTCTGTCGAACCAATGGATGGCGGTGAGATAGGTCTGCCCCATCCAGCGGTAGCGAAGAAGACCTTTGGTGAAGTCCACCAGAGCCTTGGGGGTTCCGCCACCGTACTTCATGATATCCGTGACCATGTGACCGTAGTTGTAGAGCCAGATCATGTTGAAATAGTACATGGTGTCCTTGACGCCTCGCCACTCGCGGTGCTTGTAAAGACCTGTATTTTCTACATAGAGAGCTCCAAGGCGCCTCTCTTCATGGGGCTTGCCATACCAGAAATCCTTGACAGCCTTCTTCAGGTCCTTGGGTTTATTCTTATCCTCGGGAGCCTTCTCAACCACGAAGAGCTTCCTGTAGGTGTTCTTTATATCAGTTAAATTCATCCTGCAGAGCCCTCCTTTTTATTGTGAATAGCCTTGAGCTCGATACTCTCGACAAAGGCCTGGAAGCGGGTACGGAGCTGTCCCACGGCGTTGTTGACGTATTCCTTTTCGATGGAACAGACAGGATAGCCGTAGTCCCTGGGTAGGATGAGAGTGTCGATGGTGCGCTCATAGCTCCAGTATTCGCAGAATTTCATCTGGGAAATAATGATGCCGTCGGCCTTGTATTCCTTGGCAACCTTGGCAAGATAGTCCTTTCGCTCCCGCATGATGTGCTGCTCCATGAATCGGGGACATTCGCTGGTCTCAAGGTAGTGGCGGGCGATTGCATAAAGGGGAGTCTCTCCCTCTTTTACCACAATCTCTTCACGTCCGGGCAGAGAGCCGTAGCAGTGGCGGTCAGCCACAACCAGGGCGCCGCATTCCTCGATGAGCTTGATAAAATCAGGATCGTCCTCCTCGGAACCGGAGAGGACCACTTTACATCTGTAGGTCTTTTTGACATCGGGCTTTCTGGTCTTAAGCTGCTCTGCGATATCCCGGAGTTTATCTATGATGAGATACTTGGGACAGGTGAGGGTTGCCAGCATGATAACGGAGAACTCCCAGCCTGTGATGGTGGGCTCGTCCAGCTTGCGGTAATTTCCAATCTCCGTAACAAGCCTGCAGATCTCATTGTGCTGCTCGATCGCCTTGAGCAGGGCTTCGTCACTGGTATCGATGTCATACTTTTCCTTCAGCTTATCCAGAACATGGGCCTGAAGCTGGGAAGCGTAGTGTTCTATGGAGTTTTTGTTTTTCTTAAATGGAACATCTGTGAATTCACAGAAGAAATCAGGGTTCTGAATGATGTCCATCAGCTGCAGATGCTCCTGGAAACGACAGGTAACAGTGCAGGTCTCGGTAGCCATCTGGGCATCAAGAAAATTGTAACCGCCCTCAAGAGCTCTCTCCAAAAGGCATCTGCCGTACATACAGGTTCTGCCTGACATGTAGTAGGTTGCCATATCGGGAGAGGTGGAGCGGGGTGCACGAAGACGCACAGAAAAACAGCCCGGAAGATCCAGCAGTACTTCAGGCATGAAGTAGCAGGTGTAGCCCAAAGCTTTTTTCCCCTCAGCCCTGGCCTGTTTTACCAGCGGATTGGCTGCTTCCTGTAGAAGGTCCTCGAGCTCAAAGATATGCACGAGATCTTTCATAAAAAGGTATGCCCCCTTGACATAAGATTTTTTGAAATAATGACTAACTAGTCTTATGATAGCATAAAACACACTGTATTTGTTCACAGATTTTTCACAAACTACTGTAAAAGATGACCAAAATATATTATTATTAATAGGAGTGATTGTGCCATTTTGGCGATTCTGATCACCTGAGGGAGATTATGGCAAACAATACTGTAGTCATTGCACTGACAGGCAAGGGGGGCGTTGGCAAGACCTCTCTTTGTGCTGCTATCGTAAGATTATTAACTGCTAAAAAACCTGATTCCAAGATCCTTGCTATTGATGCGGATCCCGCGGTAGGTCTTTTGGTGTCTTTAGGAGCGAAGGCTCCGCATACCCTGGATCAAATTAGAAAAAGCGTGGCTGAGGATGTCACCGGCAAGCTCCGGGACACTCAGGATATACTGGCGGAGGCCAAGTTCAAGCTCATGGACGCCATGGAGGAACAGAACGGCTTTTGCTTCCTGGCCATCGGAAGGCCTGAGGCCGCCGGCTGCTATTGCGCCATCAATGCTTACCTGAAAAAGGTCATCGAAATGGTGGTGGATGATTTCGACTACGTGGTCATTGACGGCGAGGCCGGGATCGAGCAGATAAACAGGAGGGTCCTGGAGAAGGTGACCCATCTTATCTGTGTTTCGGACCAGAGTAAGAAGGGCCTTGGAATCATAGGAACCATCAAGGAGGTGGCGGATGAGCTGGTGATGTACGACGACATCGGCCTTATCATCAACAGGGCGCCACTGCCTGACAAGATCACGGAAAGTGAGATAGGAGGCGTCAAAATCGTTTCCGTTATTCCTCCCGATGATTCCATGACAGAGAATGATATAGAGGGAAAAAATATATTTGAACTTCCGGAGAACGCCGGCATACTAAAGGGCACGGAAGAAGCACTGAAAAAACTTAACATCCTGTGATGTTGGAAGGAGGATATCTTGCAAGATTTAAGGCATCTGATCACTTTTGAAAAACTGCTGGATGATGCGAACAATGATCTGGTGAAGAAGGCTCAGGATGAGGGCAAGTACGCCATCGGCTATACCTGCTATCACATGCCTGAGGTTCTGCTTAACGTGGACAACTGTTTTTCCGTAAGGTTGAGAGCCCCAAGGACCGGTTCCATCGATATTTCCACCTATTACATGTCCAATTACACCTGTGAGTTCGCCAGGTCACTGCTGGAGAGGGGCATTGAGGGAGGCTACGGATTTTTGGACGGCATCGCGGGAGTTGACGCATGCTCTGCCATGAACCGCTGCTATGAGCATCTGGAGATACTGGACTGCAATTCCAAGCCCCACTTTTTTGTGACTCACACGGATGTGCCCTACAAGGTTGAGGAGTACAACATCGATCAGGTGGCAACCCAGATGAAGCTGAGAGTCCTGGATGTGATGCATGAGAAGCTGGGAACGGACATCTCCGAGAGAGCCATCCGAAAGGCCGTTGAGGAGCACAACGAGCTATGCAGGATAATCACTGAGATCGGCAATTTCCGCAAGCTGGACAATCCGCCGGTTACAGGATATGAGTTCCATGTCATCTGCCTTGTGAGCTATTGCTGCCCGACAAAGCAGATCCTGCCTCTTCTTGAGGAGACCCTGGAGGAGATCAAGGGCAGGAAGACAGATCTGAAGCCTTTTTACAGAGCGAGAGTAGCGGTGGTGGGTTCAGAGGTGGACGACCTGGATTTTACAAGACTTCTTGAAGAGTCGGGAGCTATGGTGGTGGCAGACAGATACTGCTACGGATCCTTCCCGGGAAGAGAAGTGATAAAGCTGAACGATGAGGAGGATGTGATCCGCCAGATCGCAAGGCACTACATGTACACCAGTGAGTGCCCGAGATACATGGCTGAGGAGAAAATTCAGCAGAGGCGGGAAACGGTGGATCGTCTGGCAAAGGAGTTTAAGGCCGACGGAATCATCTACGAGCAGATGAAATACTGCGACTTCTGGGCTTTTGAAAGGCCGCTGGCAAGCCATATCATGGCTGAGGAGTTCGGATGGCCCACACTTTCAATCGACAGATCCTACAACGTTCACAATTCGGGACAGCTGCGGACCAGATTCCAGGCCTTTGTTGAGGCTTTGGAGATAAAGAAGATAAGAAAACAAGCCGGAGAGGAGGGAACTGCATGAAATATATAGATCCTAAAAACTTCAGGCTTAAGGATGAGATAGACTGGAAGGCCCAGGCCAAGAACTTCAAGGAAATTGCGGGGATTGCCTGCGACCTTATAAAAGAGACAAACTGGAAGGATGTGGCAAAATCCGTAGGAAAAGATGCCAATGGCCTCAAGAAAAGGCTCCTTCACGAGACAGAGCTTTTGCAGCAGATGTCTCCCGAGGAGATCAAGGACCTTATCCTTAACGGTGAAAAACAGCTGGGCAAGCTCTACGCCAATGGCAAGATGGCCACGGTAAGGCGTGAGTGGAGAGGCGTCAAGGACACAGGGGTCGACTTTTACGAATGGGCAAGGATGTGGGGAATGCTTCTTGCAACCTTTTCCAAGGATCTGGTGCCTGCCATGATGGGTGCGGTGCATTACAGATGGATGATCTCCTATTTTTGCTGCCACTCCTTTATGGATAAGAACATCATGGGACTTCGGGGAAGAGCCCTGAAGATGCACCACGAGCTGATCTACGCCATATTCAGATATGTTGCCGAGAACCTGGTGCTTCTCATGAAAGCGGACAGGAAGGTGGGCAACAGCACAGAGCTTTCCAAGAAGATAGTTCTTTTTGATGAGATGACCATGTCTCAGATAATGGCGGGATTCCCTGACCTTATCGGAATTCCTTATCAGTTGATGCCGGTATTTCTTTTATCAGAGATCGATCAGCTGGCATGTATGCCATATATTGACGCCATCGAGTCCTATGGACTTCCCTCCGACACCTGCCCGGTTCCGGCATCGGAGTGCGGCAGCGTTGTAGTGGATGCTCTTCCTCACATGGGAGCCTGCTTTATTTCAAGCTCCATGCCCTGCGACGGCTCGGTTATGGCATCCTCCTACACCAGTAGAAGATTCAAGGATCTTCCTACATATCACCTGGCTTTCCCGGTGCGGTATGAGGACGAATCCGTTATGGATGCGGCGGTAAAAGATATAAGAGGCTGCATCAAGTTTATCGAGGACAACACGGGAGCCAAGTGGAACTGGGATGCTTACTTCTCAGCCATGAAGAGGTTCAACGAGGAGACCAAGTACGAGCTCCAGAAATGGGAGATCAACCAGACTCCGAATCCTCAGCTCATAGGTCCATGTTACGAGCTTTTCAGAAAATGGAACTACGAGATGGACGGAGGTCTCGATCCACGAATCATTTCCACCTTCAAGAAGGTTGATCAGCTGATGCTGAAGGCCTATGAAGCCAAGGATGAGCCATGGCGGGGCAAGATGAAGTACAGAGCCATCGTTTGGTCCATACCGGCACACTACTACGCCAATTTCTCCAACTGGTTTGCTAACTGCTGGGGCGTAGATATCCTGGTTGAGATGGAGTCCCTGAACTACACAAGGCCGCTTGAAACAGAGGATAAGGACAAGGCTCTTCAGGATCTGGCAAGGCTCTACGAGAGAATGGTCATGAGGCGCCACACCAACGGAGGCTACGAGCACGTTGTATCCGAGCTCTGGAGGCAGTGCGAACTCTGGAATGTGGACTTTGTCCTGATGTACCAGCATGTATCCTGTAAAAATATGGCGACGGTCCAGGGACTTTTTGAGGAACAGGCAAGAGAGCGTGGCATCAAGCTCCTTTGGTGCAGCCATGATCTGATGGATCCCAGAACCGTATCCCGTAAGGATATGAGAGCAGAAGTAAATGAATTCATGAGAACAGTAATGAAGGCAGAACCTGTGGATCCGTCGCTTTTGGATTTCGAGGATGACACAACGTGGTAATATAGGGATTCAAAGTCAAACATGCTTATGCTTGCATGAAAGCATGTTTGACCTTGAAGACCGAACAGACATGAGGAAGTAGCGCGTCAGTGCGGATTCCGAATGGATGTAGCATGATGAGAGCGCAGCGGAGTCATGCGTATATCACCACCAAAATACAATGAATAATTTAGGAGGTAACTACTATGAAATATTTTGGAGGCTGTGACGTAGGCTCAACCTACACCAAAGCAGTTATTATCGATGAAAACGGAAAGATGGTGGCCAATGCCACCCTTAAGAGCAAGATCGTTGCTCAGGAATCAGCAGAGATGGCCATGAAGGAAGTGGTGGATCAGGTTCCGGGACTTAACAGCGCAAGGGATCTGGAGTATCTCATCGGAACAGGCTACGGCCGTAACAAGGTTCCTTTTGCGGATGAGAATATCTCAGAGATTTCCTGCCACGCCATGGGCGTACATGTGACAAATCCCACGGTTAAGGCCATCATCGATATTGGCGGACAGGACGTTAAGGGTATCGCCATCGACACCGACGGAACCGTTAAGAATTTCGCCATGAACGACAAGTGTGCCGCAGGAACAGGCCGTTTCTTCGAGGCCATGGCTAGAAGCTTTGAGATGAGCCTCAGCGACTTCTCCAAGCTGTCACTGTCAGCCAAGAACGTTATTCCCATCACTGCTCAGTGTACTGTTTTTGCAGAGTCTGAGGTTATCACTCTGGTTGGTGAAGGAAAGCCCATGGACGAAATCGCAGCAGGTATCGAGATGGCGGTTGCCAAGAGATGTTTCGTAATGTCCAAGAAGGCGGGAGCAACAGATTCCATCACGCTTACCGGCGGATGTGCCAAGAACGACGGCCTTAAGGCTGCCATCGAGCAGGTACTTAAGCTCAAGGTTGTGGAGCTCTCCACAGATCCTCAGCTTATGGGAGCCCTGGGCGCAGCTGAATACGCAAGACAAAAGGGCCTTGCCAGATAATCCTTTATGGTGAAAGGAAACTACATAAATGGGTAAGCTACTTAAGTTAATCTGGACTATTTTTAAAATACTTTCCGTAGTTACGGGAATCCTTTTTGTCATCTACTTCTGGAACCTGGATCAGAAGCTGATGGCCTGGCTTTATGTGCAGGTCAACAGGATCTTTGACAGGAAAGAAGCGGATATCAAGTTCTGATTTTGACAAAAGGGGAAGAATATGAAGTTATATGACAGCATAATTGAGGAGACTTTGGGGGCTCTGGCAAAAGGAACGCCCAAATGTTTTTCCTATGAAAAGGAAAAGCCCTGGTCCTGTCTTGAAAACACGGAGTTTATCATGCAGAGGGACGCGGGGCCTGAGCTTGGGGGCTCCGGGGAGCCTTCGGTAAACTACACCTGCGTCACCACCTCGGGACTTGCGAACGAGGACGAGATAATAGTTTACGGACAGGATATTCCTGAGATAAAAAAGGACACTGCTTTTGCCAGAATCGTGATCCTTGAGACCTGTGACCTTAAGGAGAGCGAGGATCAGGAGAAGACCTTCCAGACCATAAGAAATATGGAATTCGTGAGATACCATGTTTTTCCCGAAGGATATATGGTGAGGGTCTCCGCCAGCAGCAATCAGGAGCAGGTTAGAATAGCAAAGAGCGCCATTAAAAAGGGCATTTGCTTTTCAAAGGTGGGGGCGGCCTACATCAAAAAGTACAAGGAGATCCCTGAGATTAAGAAGGTAAGGGTTATCTTTGTCACGGAAAAAGAGCTGGTTAACGCCATCAAGGGCAACGCGGAGAAGGTGGATGCCATAACCAAGACTCTGACCCACATCCTGGACGGAATGCCCACGGACTGTGGTCACTGTAGCATGAAGCCCGTATGCGACGAGGTGGACGGCCTCAAGGAGCTTCATCTTGGGAAAAAGGCAGCAAAATAATATGGGGAAAGGGAGATTATTATGAAGCAGCAATACGAGGCACTTTTTACGCCTTGGAAAATAGGAAACTGTGAGATAAAGAACAGAATAGTGCTGGCGCCTATGGGCGGAACCTGTATCTTCGGATGGATGGAGCCAATGGGAAGCCATTTCGACAAGGAGGCGGCAAGACTTCTTTTAAAGATAGCAAAGCACGACTGCGGCCTTATCATTCCGGGCATCGCTCCCGTTAAGGACATGCTGGGAGGAAAATGGCTGTATCAGAATCCAAAGAAGTTCGAAGAACTGGCTGTTTTTATGGATGAGCTCCATAAGACGGGAGCAAAGATGTTTGTGCAGATGACGGCGGGCTTTGGAAGAAGCATGGCCCTTACTGCGCCGCTGGCTCTTCTTGCCAAGAACAAGGCTCTCAATACTCTGGCAAAGCCCATTATCGATGCGGAGTATCTGACAGCGGCACCGTCGCCCCTTCCCAACAGATGGGCTGACGATGTCAGGACAAGAGCCATAACCAAGGAAGAAATCGAGGATATCATCTACGCTTTCGGTGAGACCGCAAGACTTTGCAAGGAAGCGGGAGTTGACGGCGTGGAGGTACATGCTGTTCATGAGGGATATCTTCTTGATCAGTTTACTCTTAAATATACCAATAAAAGAACTGACGAATACGGCGGCTCTTTTGAGAACAGATACAGATTTGCGGCTGAGATCGTAAAGGAGATAAAGAGGACCTGCGGAGCGGACTTCCCGGTTTCTCTTCGCTATTCCGTCAGGTCCATGACCAAGGCCTTCCAGTACGGCGCTATGCCGGGAGAGGACTTTGAGGAGATAGGCCGTGACATGGAGGAGTCCGAAAGGGCCGTTAAGTTCCTTCAGGATGCAGGCTACGACATGCTCAACTGTGACAACGGAACCTATGATGCCTGGTACTGGGCTCATCCGCCGCAGTACATGCCTCAGAACTGTAACCTTGAGGATGTGGAGCACATCAAGAAGTTTGTGGACATTCCCGTGGTCTGCGCCGGTAAGATGGAGCCGGATGTGGGAGCTAAGGCAATCAGCGAAGGCAGTATTGATGCCATGGCTGTGGGAAGGCAGTTCCTGGCTGATCCCAGATGGGTATCCAAGCTTAAGAGAGATAAGGAAGCGGATATCCGTCCCTGCATATGCTGTCACAGTGCCTGCTTTAACCTGACCAAGCACAACGGCACTGCCAATGACCAGGACCTTACGGAATCCGCAGGAATGTGCAAGTGCGCGGTTAATCCCCGCAGCATGCAGAGCAAAAAATACAGGGTTATTCCCACGGAGCATCCAAAGAAGGTTGCCATCATCGGCGGTGGTATCGGAGGAATGGAGGCTGCAAGGATCCTTGCCCTTCGTGGACACAAGCCTGTTATCTATGAAAAGACAGATGAGCTGGGCGGTGTATTTATCGCAGCGGCAGCTCCTGAGTTCAAGGAAAAGGACAAAGCTCTCATTGCCTGGCAGAAGAGACAGCTCCAGAAGCTCGGCATAGAGATCCACTATAATACCAATGTTCAGCCCGGAAGCCTTCCTCAGGCCGATGAGTACATCATCGCCACAGGAGCAGAGGCCAACCGCATTCCTATTCCCGGAGCGGCAGAGTATGCCATGGATGCCACGGATTATCTTCTTGGTAAAAAACAGGTTGGTAAAGACATAGTTATCATCGGCGGAGGCCTTACAGGCTGCGAGATAGCACTGGATCTTTTCCGAAAGGGTAAGAATCCTCAGATCGTGGAGATGAAGGATGACCTTATCGCGGTTAAGAATATGTGCCTTGCCAATACAAGCTATCTTCGTGACTGCTTTAAGACCAACAAGGTTCCGGTGTATTTAAATGCAGCGGTTAACAGTATCGGAGAGGACTTCGTGGAGGTTTCACTTGGTGATGGAAGAACTAAGAAGCTCCATGCTGATTCAGTTATCATGTCTGTGGGCTATCATCCGGTGCCTATCATGAATGAAGCTAAGAATGTTCACCTTCTTGGAGACTGCAAGAAGGTAGCCAATGTCCGCAGCGCCATCTGGGGTGCCTGGGATATTGCAATGAAGATTTAAAAAGATGAACTTAAAAAAGTGAGGTCGGGACAGCCTGACCTCACTTTTTGCGTGTTAGTTTTTGAAGAGATTTTCATAAAAAGCTTTTTTATCCTGATACATTCGCTCATCAGCAGCTTTTATGGCAGCGTCTATGTCATAATTGCCTTCTAAGTATACACTTCCGATGGCAAAGCTTACGTCGTAGGTGTTTTTTGCCATTCCCTTTAGCTGCGCGACCTGTTCATTCATTTTGCTTTCGTTTATGCCGGCGCAGAGGATGACGAATTCGTCTCCCCCGGCTCTGAAAATCTGATAGTCACCGAAAACAATCTTTATAAGGGAGGCAGCTCTTATCAGGAGTTTATCCCCTGCATCATGACCCTTTTCATCATTGGTTTTCTTAAGACCGTTAAGGTCTGCAAAGATAACACCCATAGAAGGAGGAAGCTCTTCCTGGCCTTCCTTTATGCTGTTTATATAGTCAGAGAGGGCATTTCTGTTATTGACCTTCGTGAGAATGTCTGTGGTGCTTTTATATTCCAGCTGATGCAGCAACTGATAGTTCACAATTACAGATGCAATGATAAAGGTTGAAAGCTCCAAGGTTTCCTTTATCCTATCTGTTTTATCGGTGTCATAGTTGGCTGCCCAGATATAACCCACGATTATCTGATTATATTGGATAGCATAGAGAATCATGTTTTTGACGCCATAGGAAGTCAGTGACTTGTACCATACAGGGTCACGTTCCTCAATTACAGACAGATTATTAAGCAAAAGGCAATCTGACATGGCGAGACAATCTTCCATGGCTTTTACCACACCATATGGACTTCGCCCCATCTCAGATGCGATTTTATGCATAAAATCAATCTGTAAGCCATTCTGATCCACAAGGGAACAATCCCTTGTAGCAGGATCTACAGTATAAAGAGAGCACATTTCTGCGCTGCATAAATCTTTTATTATGGTGGTTATGGAAGAAAGGCCTGTAAAAAGATTCTGGGTGACATGGAGTTTAATACCAATTTCAAGAACGGCATTGATAACTTCAGTGGACTTGTTGATCATTGATTCAGTCTCTACCACATCTGAATAAGTCAGTATATAGAGGCAGTAGACAGTCCTGCTCCCTTCAGGGGAATCTGATTCAGGTACATTGTCCCATATATCAGCGATGGGAAGATAGAAACCCTTAAGCCAGCCGCCTCGGGCATTTACATAGGAATAAAGAGGCGCAGGAGTGCCGGCACATTTATAGACAAAAGCTTCAAAATTAAGGTCCATCTAGTAATTACGGTAAGGAATACCTGGATAAAATTCAGGTGCATCCGGAGTCATATGAAGCATAAGCTCGTTCATCTTATTTACTGCCATAAGTCTTATCTCACTATAGCTTCCGTCGGGTAGAATATCAAAGGCATACAGGCTGGCCCAGCCGTTTATTCCTTCTATCCACGATTGATAATCCATCACATTTCCTCCTGCATAAAGCATCTCTCTATATATAGTATTTTAACGAATAAAGTGAGGGCATGACCTTTTATCCTTATAAAATAATCATAAAAAATATTAAAAACAGATTAAATATGTACGTAATAAAGCATCCTGAATCGTTTGATATTGTAAAATAAAATTACGCTTTTTATGGATTATAAAGCGCAAAAATATGTATTCAAATGATTGAAATGCTGTGATGGAGGGTTTTTATGAAGATGAAAAAGGCGCTAAAACAGTTACTATGCATGATGTTATCTACTGTACTGGTAATATCATCGCTGAATCTGAAGGCTTTTGCCATGGAAGAGGGGCAGGAGCCGGAGGAGGTTCTCCTTTTGGAGCAGCAGGAGAAAGAACTTGAAGCCCAGCTTGAAACCCTGGGAGATGAGGAAAAATTTCCTGAAGGATACTTTGGCTTTGGCAGGACGGCCATCACCCTTTTGGAAGGTGAGGATGGCGTAATTGAGGTGCTCCGCGCCGGCAATAAAGATACAGAGGCTTCTGTGACCTTTAAGGCTGTGGATGTATCCAGTGAATATGGAAAAGATTACACATTAAGCGTTACAGGAGGCTTCTTTGGGGATAAGACTCTGGATGCCAATCCTGACGCAAAGCCTCTTATGCAGGAATACGACATAGAGGTTGTGGAGAATCCGGATGACATCCTGGATTTAGAGGAAGCTGCAGCACTTACGGAGAATGAGGATGCTGCATTAGAAGCAGAAGAATCAGAAGATGATGCGATTCTTTTGGAAGATGAAGATGTAGAAATAGAAGATGAAAAAACAGAAGATGAAATTGAATTAGAAGAGGCGTCTTCAGAAGCAAATGCAAAGCCCCGGGAGAAGGCTTCAAATGTGCTTTCTAAAGGAAGCGGCCTTGCAAATTTATACAAGGCACAGACCGGGGAAAACCTTCCAAGCTATAACTGGAGAGAATACAGTGAAGAGGAAGCTCCTGAAGAGACCATGGAGCTTATGGATGCGGGTTATGACAACACCAAGGAGCAGCTGGATCAGCTTGATGGTGTTACTGTGCGCCTTACCTTTGAACCCGGAGAATATAAGAAGGAAATTAAGATCTGCGGAATAGATGACAAGCTTTCCGAGAGCGAAGAGCAGTTCATCATCGTATTACAGGATGAGGAAGGCGCTGCCCTTGGCGAGAATAATAACGGCTATGTAAATATTACTGATAATGATGAGAAGGAAGATATTACCTATTCCTTCAAGGAGGAATCAGTTATTGTATCCCCTGATGAAACAGAGGCCATCGTTACTGTTGTCCGAAACCAGGGCATCAATCAGATGGACTTTGTGACTGTTGGCACTGATGCTGAGGATGCAGAAGCAGGTGTTGACTATGAGGCGGTTTATAAAGAGCTTTTCTTTGCAGCAGGGGTATCGGAACAGACAGTGACTATCCCAATCCTTAAAGGAGTAAGGGATGAAGAAAAGCATTTCTATATTGGCCTTGCACACCGGGGAAAAGACAAGGGACAAGTGGGTGCTTCCTGCCTTGTTACTATAGCTAAGGATGACGGCGCAAAGGCTGTAGAAGTAAATGAAAATGTTACTCCTTCCGAGCCTTCGGAAGCTGAATTCGAGACAGTAGATAATGTAACCGCAGCTGCAGGTCAGTATGATGAAGTGAAGTACAACATCAACAAAACCTGGGTACAGCGTGATGACTTTCCATGGGTTGATGGATATTATGATCTTTCAAGTGCTTCTTATGTAAAGGTTAACTTCTCAACCTGGGGCGAGACCTGGGGACTCTTTATTAATCATAAAGTAAAGAACGTCCGAGTTAAGATGTATGTTGATAATAAAACTACCGGCAGGACCTTTTATGAGGAAAAAGACTTTAGCACCGAGAAGATGGAAGAAGCTTCCTCTGTTATCTTTTACAAGGGATCGGACTGGAGTCAGTATAAGAACGGCGGACATATCTATGCCAAGGTAAAGGGAAATAGTAAAAATACCTATGAAGGTGTATCACTTACGGTCAAGGACATTGTAGTTGGCTATATGAATTATGAAGTCAAGATCAACAACAATATGTCTGACTATAACAGCTATGTGGAACAGCATTGGACAGGGCAGAAAACACATAGTAACAATGGAAATGCCATACGCTATCCACAGCAGTACTTCAATATGGATGGAACTAATCTGGTTACTTCAAAGACCTTCCGCTGCGGTTCTACTGTAACTATGCTGAGAGATACAGATACCAGCAGAATGGGTAAAAACTCAGCCGGAATCTACCCAACAGAGGATACTGTTGAGTTTAAGGGATTCAAGCTCCATAAACCCGGTACAACAGGGGAGCTTTCAAGTGACATTATCCAGTCCGGTTTCAGACTTGACAATGCCTTTGTAGATAAATATAAAAACTACTTATGGAATGATAAAACCTTCGTCCTTGTACCAATTTATGAACCCAAAGCAGTAACAGTAGAGCCTAACAGATGGGATGCACAGGTTTCCGGAGGCAGTGAGAAGGGTGACTATATAGGCTACAAATCCGGATGTTGTATGGATGGTGTAACAAAGCTTGACACCATTACCTTCAAAGCCGGAGCAAATGCCGGATATGCCATCACACAGATCGATATAAACGGAAAGAGTGATAAATCGGATTCAGCATATTCTGTTTCACGAACAAATCAAAATGAATCTGACTTAAACAGCTTTACAACTCATTTGGGAGATGCAGGTATTAAGTATTACAGGACATATCTGCGCTTTGATAATGCTACTCTCAAGATCATGGCAGACCCTGCTCAGGTTAATCATGCAGAGATCCAGCAGGGCATAGCAGTATATGTAGATAAGACCCGCACTCCACATGAGAGTACCTGGCAGAAACCATATGAAATTAAAAATGTTACCATGGGAACCACCTATAATGTTGGCTCTCTGGTAAAAAAGGATTCACCGTACCACGCGTTCTGGAGAGATGGAACCCTTGATAACGATGAGGATGGTGAGTGGATTGAGAATCATCCCACCTATCACACCTTTGATCCATCCATAGGAAGTGCCATTTCCTATACCACCAAGCTTCCTATAAGCAGACTGTATTACAGCTTTTATTTAAGAGCAGAACATGCATCTGACCCTAAGCCCATAGCCAGCTGGCTGACACTTAAGGATAAGCTTTTGCTTAATCCTGATTATGAAATCTCAACCGGTCTTAATGGCGCGACTGTATACACAGACGGATATGACTCAACTACCAAGTATGGCGGCATTAATGGTGAATATGGAGATGGCTTCTTTTACATCAATCCGGAAAAATTCCTTACAAATGAGACTTATCTGATCTCACTTAACTACGACAGCTATGCAGGCGCTATTAATACCAACTTCACTCTGCATCCCGGTAAATACGAACATGTAAATGTAAATGCCTGGGAGGATCTAAACATCAGTAACGTGGTGCTTTATCAGGAGGACACCACAACTTTGTTTGGCGACCATCCCTATAAGGAGGTTGCGGTAAAGGGTAAGTGCGCTTCAAGTGGCTATTTTACCGGATTGACAGATGGCGATTACAACTATCGCCTGTCTATGAATGCGTCTAAGACCGGAATGTTAATCACCAAGGGTGAGCTGCAATTCTATGACAAGACAGGCTCTAAGCATGGTTCTGCAGTAGTCGTAAATATACAGCCATCAGCCGGCGGAAACTTTAATTTTGATTTTAACCCTACCAAGATTGGCGCAAGTGCCGGCGACATTGCTAAGGTTCGTTTCTGGGATTCTGCAGGTAATTCATACCTTCAGAGAGACACCGGACTTAAGCTTACACAGTCAATCGGACCATTGAACGTAGCCAATGTTATTACAGCCGGCAAAGGCAGTGATGCCATTGACATTATCGGAAGCGTTGCTTCAACTCTGGACATAGGCTGGAAGGGAAGCTTTGACAAACTTGATGAGGACAGTGGAGTAACCATTGATCAGAACGGTAACAGGGTTGTAAAAATTGGCTATACCAAGGCTATCGTAAGCAAGGATACCGATAAGGATAAGCTTGAAGAAGCAGCCAAGAAGATGGCTAAATCTGACAAGGCCATCGGTGAAAAGAACAAAGAACTCGAAAAGACCATGGAGAAATATGCAGGTAAGGGAGTTCTGAGTGAAAAAGAAGAAAAGGAGATTGAAGAAAAGAGAAAGGCTGTAGATACAGCCAAGAAGGCAAAAGAAGACGCAAGAAAGAAATACGATGACTTGGCCGAGGCTGCTCATAAGCCTGAGAGTAAGGATGTGAAGATGGGAGCTAAGCTGAATATGAAGCTTAACTTCTCCTTCCTCATGACCTTTGGTTACAGCGATGATGACAGATACTATTTCTCCAACATGATAATTGCAGCTAAGGTCATTGGCGATGCAACAGTTAGTGTCAGCTATGCTACTCCTATCGGTGTAACTATCGGTATCGCACTGACCATCAACTGCGAGGCTGAGCTTAGCTTTGTAATTGAGGAAAGAAGTGACGGACTTGGCAAACGCTATTATCTTGATGAGAACAAGGATGATTTCAATATCTGGGACTGCGATATATCAGATCTTGACAGGCAGTTTGACGGGTATGGAGCCTTTAACTTCACCCCAAGCATTACCCTGACCCTGAGTGCAGGTCTTTTAGGAGACCTTGTATCAGTAAGCGTAAGCGGAACCGCAGCCTTCAATATGGTATTCTACACAGCTAAGGCAGGAGAGGGAAGTGTAACCCTTAATGCATCCATCGATGTGGGAGTTACTATTTTCCACTTCAAGAAAGAGCTTGCAAGAAAGAGATTCCAGATGTGGGGCGGAGATAAGGATAATAACAATGTATCTGCGCTGATGCAGACCTCCGTAATGGATGCCCTTGAAGCTAACAGCTATCTCTATGATGGTATCGAAAACTTCCAGGTTGAGGATGTTTCTTTCCTTAATGAGGAGGGAGAGTGGTTTGGTGAGCAGGACGAAGAGGAAAGACTTCTTAGTATAGATGATGAGCCCGGAGCATATGCCGAGTATATCCTCACCAACAGAATAGGACCAAGACCTAATTTCCAGATGATGGAGCTTGGAAAGGACAGATTTATAGCGGTATTCCTTAATGTTCCTATCGACAGAATAAATGATCCTGAGAACTCCCGCGCAGTATATTATACAATTTATGAAAACGGAGACTGGTCAGAGCCTGTTATGATTGAGGATGACTCTGAGCTTGATTATTATCCCCGTGTCTTTGATGTTGGCGAGAATGCTCTTATTACCTGGTCTTCAGTAAGTGATGAATACAAAAATACAGACAATGATGTTGTGGCTAAACAGAACGGCCTTGATATTCATGGCGTATTCCTTGATAAGAATACAGGAAAGCTTGCCGGGGATATCATGGAAATCACAAAGACCACCAAGGATATAGAAAAATATCAGGGAACCGGTCTTGATTTTTCAGATCAGATATCAGATGTAACTGCTGAAGTAGTAAGTGATGATGACAGCATAATCGTTTACTACTCAAAGAAACTGTTTGAGGCAGAAAAAGAGGCTTCAGTAGGTGATGCACTTTATCCCAAGTACTCAATAGTAGCTTATCGCCGCTATGATAAAAAGACAGGTGAATGGGTTGAAGAACCTGACACAAATGCTCCTATCAGTGCTCTTCTTGAAGGACTTACTCAGGAGGAAAAGGAAGAGCGAACTAATGCTTATAAGGAAATGATGTACGGTCAGAACTTCTATTCCTTCTATCCGGATGCCACTATCCTTGAAGAAATAGATCCTGACACAGGTTACCTCAAGGAAGGAACAGTTACAAAGCTTGTAGAAGCGGATAACAGCAGTGCACTGATGCTTGATGCTGATGCAATAAGCTATGGCGATAAGGGATTGTTTGCCTATAGCCTTGACCTTGATGGAAATCTCAATACAATAGCTGACCGTGAGATTTATTTGCAGGAATATGATTTTACTAATGACAGGATGGATGAATGCATCATTCTGACAGGTGACAGTGTTGAGGATTGTGACGTTGAACTGACTGAAACAGAGGGGCAGTTGTGGCTGTCCTGGCTTCGCGACGGTGATATTGTGGCCATGAACCTTACACATATCATGAATAACGAATCCAAAGCTCTCATAAAGGGCAACTATAAATACTGCTATATAAATAAGGCTCTTCCTGCAGCAGGTGCTGAGCGTACCTATTTTGCTCCGGTTCCTATTGTTACCGGCAGAAAGTCACAGCAGGATGAGAGTGGTGTTGCTGCCATGAGTTCTATCGATAACTTCGATGTTAAGGCAAAGAATGGTATTTTGTATTATCTTTGGACTGAGGTTTCGGGAGAACTTGTTGACGGCATTGAAAAGGGCACAAAGGAGGCTGAGGATCCTGCTAATGCGGTAACTGAGGAGCAGATGTACTGTGAGCGAGTAATTCTTGGCAGCCTGTCAGATGAAGGCACCGATAAGTCTAACATTGCAGAAAAGACACTTCCAGTTCAAATAACAAGTATGAACGGAGCTCACTACAAGGATGCAGCCTTTGATGTTATGGATGACGGCAAGCTCATCGGCGTTTCATATCTGGCTGAGACCAGAATCATCACAATTGATGAAGCCAAGGCCATGAACAGTGATATGACTACAGAGATAAACGAGGCTGATTTCGTGCCTTACCCTGTAGAAGATATTACAAGAGCCAATGCTGTTAATTTCACAGTTGACACTACAAGTGTTCCTAAGATCAAGAATGCCGGATTTGTCAGTGCTGACGCAGAAGATGGTGCGCATTTTGCCTTTGAGGTTCTTAACGATGGATTTGATACCATCGAAAACCTGACTGTTAGAGTAACAAATGTATATGGTGGCACTGTCATACAGGAGAATACTTTATCAAATGTTTTAGGTGGAGATATAGCAGCATTCAGCGGAGATATGGAGCTTGATGAATATGACAGAGATGCTAAGCTTCTTATCGAGCTTATAAATGACAAAAATGAGGTTATACGCTCTGAGCAGATAAGCGTTGAGATGGAAGCTGATCTTAACCTTGGAGAGATTAAGGCTGAGGCTACTGATGAAAGAGGCGTTTATAAGATCTCAGGTACAGTAACTAACGATGGAAATGCCAAGTCATTTGAGAGCAGTGTACGTCTTGGTATAGCAGGGGAATTAGATAAGACCCTTGGAAGTGCTGATGTTGAACCGCTTCTTCCGAAGCAGAGTACAGAATTCACTGGATATGTTGAACTGTCTGATGACATGTTTGAAAAGACAACTGATGAAGACGGAAATGTCACGGAGACTGTACAGCTCTTTGCCAATGTAACGGACTCCAGAGTTGAAACCAAGGTTGAGCGAAAAGCATATAAAGAAGAAGTAGCTACCATAAGTGCAATAACAGACATGACCCTTGATGTTGCTGCTGCACATATCGGAGAGGAAACTGCTACCATCAGTGAAAAGCAGCAGGTATTAAAGCTTTCACTTGGCGACAGCTTCAGACTTACTCCTGAGATTGAATCAACACTTGCTCACCTTGATAACGACTATATTGATGAGGAAGGAAATGTTCATCAGACACAGATAACCGGTGCAGAAGCTTTGAAATACCGGTTTGTATGTGAAGATGGAATCCTGGATTTCTCAGGAGAGGGAATATACGGCGAGAATAATGATGGCGCCGGACGTGTGGCCCAGGCCGGAGCAGGCAAGCTTAAGGTAATTGCTTATTACGGTGACAGAGAGAGAACTGTAACCAATCAGTCTGCCGGAACAGATTACTTTGTTCATGAGTACACCAGTGACGGTTATTCTACAATCGGTTCTGATGCTATCTGGACCAAGGAATTTGATGTTCTTGTAACTAAGGGTGGAGGAAGTGCTTCAGAAAGCAGCTTCACTGATAAGAACGGCATTATCTATGATATCGTAGATGGCAATGCTTATGTTGTGGGCCTGTCTGAGGAAGCAGCAGGGAAATTGAAGAGTATCACAATTCCTGCTACTGTAAGCCATGACGGCAAGACCTATAAGGTTGTAAAGATTGATGATGGAGCCTTCGCATCCAACGGACAACTGCAGAGCGTTAAGATTGGCAAAAATGTTACTGAGATCGGAGTAGCTGCTTTTGCAGGATGTACTTCCCTTAAGTCGGTAAGCCTTGGCGCAAATGTCCTGGTGATCGGTGACAGGGCCTTTGCTGGTGACGCAGCATTAAAGACTGTTAAACTTCCTAAGAAGCTTAACACGATTGGCAATGGTGCCTTCTCCAATACGGGACTTACGTCCATAACTATTCCTGAGAATGTTACAAGTATCGGGGAAAGAGCCTTCTATGGTTCAGTCAGTCTTAAGAAAGTTACCATAGCTTCCTCTGTGATAAAGGATCTTGGCGAGGATGCCTTTGAAAAGATTGCTGACGGTGCCGTATTTAACCTTACCATGAAGGATGCAAAAGCCAAGGAAGAGCTTAGAGGTAGACTTAGCGGGATTTTTGAGACCTTCGCTGACAAAAAAGGTATTGTTTATGAAATTAACGATATTCTTGACGGAACTGTCAAAGTTATAGGACTTACAGATGATGCCAAGAGTAAACTTAAGAAGGTTTCTATACCTGCTACCGTGAAATATAAAGGAAGCAGCTTCAAGGTTACTGAGATTGGTGAAGAGGCCTTTATTGGAAGCTCCCTCACAGGTGCTACCATTGGAAAGAATGTGAACTATATTATGGACAGGGCATTTTATGGAAGCAAAGCTCTTAAGAAAGTGACTCTTCCTAAGAGCCTTGCAAACATAGGCGAGGAGGCCTTTGCAGGAACCGGTCTCACCGGCGTAAAGCTTCCGGGAAGGCTTTTTGTTATAGAAGAAAAGGCCTTTGCAGGATGCTCCAAGCTTAAGAGAGTGACCATCACATCTAATGAGCTTATTGTTGTTGAAGATGGTGCATTTGATGAAATTGCCAAGGGAGCAGTATTTAAGATTAATGTCAAGGATATAGCAGAAAAGAAAAGAATCGTTAAGCTTCTTACAAAGGAGGGAGAAAGCTTTTCAGATGCTAAGGGAGTCATCTATGAGGTTGATAGTCTGGAGTTTGGATTTGTAATTGCCACAGGACTTGATGAAGATGCTAAAAAAGGACTGAAGACATTGAATATTCCATCCAAGATTTCCTATAAAGGTATGGATTATAAAGTGTTGAAGATAGGAGATGGTGCTTTTAGCGAGAGTGCTATAACAAGTGCAAAGATTGGCGGAAATGTTCTTGGCATCGGAGATACTGCATTTAAGAACTGCGCAGCCTTGCAGAAGGTAACTATCGGAAATAGCACATTCTCCATTGGAGTTGCCTCATTTAAAGGATGTGCATCACTTGAAAAGATAACGATTCCAAAATCTGTAGTGGCCATCGATGCTGCTGCATTTGAAGGAGCAGGCAAGCTTAAACAGATCACCATTAAAGCACCTGTTCTTACTGAGGTTGTAAACGGGGCCTTTAAGGACATAAGTGCTAATGCAGTATTTAAGCTGTCAATGAATAAGAAATTCAAGGCTGATATCAAGAAGATTCTTGAGGCAGCCGGTGTAGCTAAAGAAAAGATCAAATAAGCTAAATAAAAAAGTGGGGTCAGGTTAATTAATCTGACCTCACTTTTTTACTGGCGTGATTATTTAAATTCTTTTTATCCATGCCCAGATAAGCTCACTTACAAGGCCTACATCTTCCTTGAGGCTCTCATCAATGCCCATTCCCTGGAAGTCGTTTCCGCTGAAGAACTGATCAATAAGTTCCTGCTTGCGTTTCTCTGAGACATTGACTCCGCGGCCTTCCTTAACTGAGAAAGCAGCTCTCATGGTCTGTTCCATGGTGTACTCCCCGCCGGACCAGCCCTTGAAGTAAACATCATTGGCTAAGGAAAGTCCGTGGAAGCCCGCAGGAAATACGTAGTGGGCGAAAGGAACTTTTTTGCTGCGAAGAGCCTGGGCAAAGAGATAGCTGTTCTCTACAGGAACAAGGCCATCCTCCTGGGTCTGCCATACAAAGCAGGTTGGAGTATCCTCGGTAACATGTTTCTCCAGTGAGAAGTAGTCAAGCTCCTCAGAGGTAGGCTCATTTCCAAGAAGTGCTCTGATGGAATCCTGATGGGTATACTCTCCGGTAGTGATAACAGGATAGGAGAGGACAACTCCATCGGGCCTGTTGGAGAACTTATCATATTCAGGGCTTATATCTGTCACATCTTTGTAGTGGACCGCAAGGCTTCCGCACACGTGGGCACCTGCAGAGAAGCCCATGATAAAGAGCTTTTTGCCCTCTACATTATATTTCTCAGCATTTTTTCTTATGAAGCGGACAGCCCTGGAAATGTCGTTAAGGGGCTGCTTTTTAAGGGGCACGGACATGGTGATGTCTGTGGTGTAGCTAAGAACAAATACGTTCATTCCTCTGTCAAAAAACTCCATGGCAGGGAGCTCACCCTCGTGGGATGCCAGCATGCAGTATCCGCCGCCGGGAACCACCAGCATACAGTCGCGCTGCTGATCATCATTATGAAGATAAGCAAAAACGTTGGGAGTAAAGCCGTAGGAGGCTTCATAGGTGTATTCACCTTCCTGCCAGATGTTCTCGCGAAATCTCTTCATTTTCATCTCGGGCATGCCCTTCAGAAGGAAATCCTCCTCCGCGTAATGGGGCTCCCATTTATCGATGTCTGCTTCGGGAACAGCAGCCTTGAGGACCTCATAGTAGGCTTCCTTTGCCTCACATTTTCCATGGAACAGAAGAGGGTAGCTGGTCTCTCTTCTAAAACCTGACAGCCAGCTGTTTTCATCCAGAAGATTCCAGAAGGTTACGCTGGTGATATTGGCCTTGCCTGATTTCTTGGCATCAAGGTAGATGTCGAAGAACTGTCTGTATCTGAGGGCCAGCGCATGCTGTGACTCCTCGCAGGGGTCAGCGTTGTGCATGTCGAGCTCAGTTACATTTATCTTAAGGCCCAGAGCGCCGTACATCTCAAGAGCTGTTTTATAGAGCTCAAGATCCGGATAATCCATCATGAGATGGGACTGAAGGCCCATGCCGTCCACCAGCTTTTTCTCCATAAGAGGAGTCAGGACATTCTTTATGATGAAGTCTCTTTTCCATTCCTGGGAGGTCTCATAGTCGTTGTAAAAAAGGTCTACTTCTGGAGTCACATATTTTCTGGCGTATTCGAAGGCTTTTATAAAGAAGTCATTGCCCACGGTCTTGGTCCAGATGGACTTTCTGAAGTCTCCGTCGTCAACGATCTCATTGACCACGTCCCAGGCGTAGATAACTCCCGGGTAATTGGTCTGAACAAATTCGAGAACGCCCTTTATATAGTTCTCAAGTCTTGCAAGGATAGTCTCTCTGTCTGCAAGAGGGTAGAGTTCATTATATTTTTCGCAGAAGAACCACTTTGGAGTCTGGTTGTGCCATACCAGTGTGTGTCCGCGCATGGCGATGCCTTTTTCCTTAGCAAATTCAAGGTAAGGAACAGCATTTTCAAAAGTAAGAGCCGGAGCCAGATTATATTTTTCCGGATCGGACTTGTTCTTGTCCGCATCCAAATAGTACATGGGCTTCATATCATTTTCGCAGGTGAAGCTGTTAAACTGCTCTGTAAGAAGCTGCATGTGAGCCTTAGTGTTGAGATTCCATCTGGAAATTGCGGCGCCAACCTTGAAATATGGCGCGTAAGCTGTCTTGAGATTCATTGTAACCCTCCGTGTTGTGCATAAAAAATCAATACCTCCATATATCATAAAGTATCCGGACCCGGCTTTATACTTAGATATTGCTTATTATGAGGGACCACAGGTCAGATATTGCGGTTGTGAAGGATGTTCAGTTTTATAAAAATTTAATGAATGGGATAGTTGAAAAACTATAAAAGAATAGTAGAATGAAGTTTGGTAAAAAACGAAATAACATTTGGCAAAACCGGAGTGATCCGGTGACGCAAAGCTATAGGGCCTGTAGCGTACAGGCAGCCAGTTGCAACTTATTAGCGATGCGTGGGGCATCGTTTTTTTTTGCGCATTTTTCATAAAGGAGAGGTGTGGTACATGAAAAACAGATTTTTAGCTTTACTTCTTGCAGGTGCAATGATCGGCTCAAGTATGCCTGTTTATGCGGCAAGTGAGGAGTTTTCAGAGGAGCAGCTTCTTTTAGAGGAAGATTCATTTGTGGCTGAGACTGAAGAAAACTACGAATATGAAGAGGAGCCTGAAACTGAGGATCAGGAGCTTCTTGAGACAGCTGAAGAAGAGCTGGCAGATGTGGAAGAGACTGAGGAAGATCAGGAATTCCAGGAAATAGCACTGGAAGAAGAGGCTGAGGAAAACAGCGATTCTATGCCTTCTTCTGAAAAGGCAGCCGAGGAAATACACTATGCCACAGGTTTTGTTCCCGGCGATGAAATTGAGATAACCAGAGTATCTTATGATGAAGACCTTGCGGAGCTTACGGCAAGTCTGCCCTCCGAATACAGAACAGCAAAGCTCCCTGCCATTAAGAATCAGGATCCCTACGGAACCTGCTGGGCCTTTGCGACCACAGCTCTTCTTGAGATAAATCTTATGAAGAAAGGGCTCATTTCAAATCCCGATCTTTCTGAGCTTCACCTTGCTTATTTTACATATCACACTGTTACTGATCCTCTGGGAGGAAGCGTTGGTGATGTGACAAGATACCCTAACGCAAATCTTCTTAATAAGGGCGGAAGCTATGCCAAGGGCCTGGGAACTCTTATGAAGTGGACCGGCGCAGCTGATGAATCAGTGGCTGATTATAAGAGAGATGCCCTTCTGGCACAGAGCGTAGGCCTTCAGGATGAAATCGCCTATGATGATATTGCGCATATAGAAAATTATTATGTTGAAAAGGTAGACCTTAAAACCTTCAGAAAGACAAAGAATATTGATATGCTGAGCCCTGTAAAGAAAATGATTCAGGACTATGGCGCTGTGGGAATTGCCTTTGCCGCAGCTGACGGAATTTCAGCTTATTATGAAGACGGAATATACAACAGCACCTATAACAGCTATTACAACTCTGAGTATGAAGTCCAGAATCATGGTGTTGTTCTGGTGGGATGGAATGATAATTTCCCTAAGGAGAATTTTGCAACAACCGCACCTGGAGACGGAGCTTTCCTTGTAAGAAACAGCTGGGGAACAGATCCTGGAAAAGGAGAAAACAGCTACAAGGGCTACTTCTGGATGTCATATTATGAGGCTACTTTAGTAGATGAGTTCTATGCTGCAGATGTTACACTTGCCGATAATTTTGACAATTGCTATCAGCATGAAGCATATCCTAACGGAATAACTTCATCTAAATATAATGCAAATGTGTTTACAGCCCATGCTGAGGATGGCTCTGCAGGAGAGGTTCTTGATTCTGTTGCATTCTACTCATCAGAAGCCGGTGGCCAGTATACCATCGAGATCTATAGAAATGTAAAAGATACACCAAAGTCAGGACAGCTTGTTTCTTCTGCCACCACAAAGGGCAGAACAACCTATGCCGGATATCAGACAATAAAGCTGGCATCATCGGTTACATTAGCTCCAAACGAGAAATTTGCAGTAGTTGTAAAGGGCGCAGTAGGCGTAGAACTTTCACAAAGCGGAACCTATACAACCCGCACATATAATGCCGGTGAAAGCTATTACTATCTTGACGGATGGGGATGGGAAGACTATAACGGAAACTTTGCCATCAAGGCCTATACCAAAAATCTGAAGTCCGGCCAGACTGTAAATCCTACGGACATCACATTTACAAATATTGATGGCGGCACATTAAGCCTTGGTGTTTCCGGCATTTACAAAGTGGGCACAAAGGTTCTTCCTTCAAATGCTACAAATAAGAACCTTACCTGGACCAGCTCAAATACATCTGTTGCCACAGTAAATAATGGAACTATAACAACCAAAGCTATCGGAACTACAACCATTACAGCAAAAACAGTGGCCGGAAATGTTCAAAAGAGCTTTACTCTAAGTGTTGAAAACAAGCTCTCCGGTATAAATGTTGAAATCAGTTATGTCGGAGACGGACAATATAAAGCGAAAGCCACATTTGTTCCTGAAGATTATGATCCCTCTGAGGACAGAATATCAGTAAGATGGTCCTCCTCGGATTCAAGTGTTGCTGAAATCGACGATGCAGGAAATATCACACAAAACAGCATTGGAAAGGCCACAATTACAGCTACTGTGGGCACTGTCAGCGGCTCTGTTGAAGAAGGCTTTGGACCTCGCCAGTCAGATGTCTCATATGATGTTGACGAAAACGGAATTGTTCATATCAAGTGGAATAAGATCGATAATGCTCGTGGTTATACTATATTCAGAGGATATGATCAGATTGACCAAGTTGATAATAAGACATTTGAATATACTGACAATTACTATAAAGGACAAAAAGGCAACAGAGTACAGTACGGATGGGGCGCCATAGTAGGAGATACAAACTATGTTTTAACTCAGGATATTAAGCTTGCCCCCAAATATAAGGTTACATATCATTTAAAGGGCTGTGTCCAGAATAAATATAACGAAGAGGCTTATTATGCCGGAGACTATGTGTACTTATTCAATCCCACTCCTCCCAGCGGTTCTAAATTCTACGGTTGGTATTTGGATAAGGATTATAAAGAAAAAGTAACCGGATTTAGCAGTTTCCCAGAAAATGATATTGATCTTTATGCCAAGGTTTACAGAGATGACGCCTTCAGCTTAGAAATTCAGTCAGATAAACTTAACAATAAGAAAGCTGACATAGTTAAGGGCGAAAAATTAAACCTGACAGCTCTTGTTCTTCCTGAGGCAATTGGTGATTTTGATAGCATTTTTTGGTCAGGAAGTGATTCAAATATAGGATGGATAAGCAATGCTTTTGATGAGACTGCAACTTTTAACAGTAGAAAGAGCGGTACATGCACTGTTTCAGTGACTTGCGGGGAATTGACAGATTCAGTTACTCTGATTGTACATGAGCCTATTTCATTGTCACAGACTACTCTTAGTCTTACCGGAGATGCGGGAGTACAGGAAACACTTGTTGCTACAGTGACTCATCCTGAATTGAAGAATAAGGAGATTATCTGGTCTTCAGCAAATACCGATATTGCGAAAGTATCAGCAACAGGTGTCGTAACACCTAATACATCTTTGAAGTACAAACAAACAACAACTATTAAAGCGACTATTTCGGGAACAAATTATTATGCGCAGTGTAATGTGACTGTAACTCCCGGAAAGCCCACAGAGGCAAGTAAGGTAACAATCAGTGCTACAGGCCTTTCCAGCAAGAAGCTTGATCTTTTCAAGGGAGAGACTGTGAGCCTTGGAACCACTGTGCTTCCTGCTGATATTGCTGCACCTATAACTTATGCATGGACATCATCAGCCGGTGACGTTGCATCTGTTTTGAATACTACAGCAGGCACCAATACACTTACTGCAAAGACAGTAGGAACAACCACAATCACTGTTAAGACAGGAAGTGTGTCTGACAGCATTACCGTAACTGTTCACGAACCAATTGTTTTATCCAAGAAGGAAATTAACATTGCAGGAGATAAAGGAGTAAGTGAGAAGCTTACAGCTACTGTTACTCATCCTACCTATAAATATAAGACCATAACTTGGACCAGCTCAGACACAAATGTTGTGACTGTATCGACTTCAGGCGTTGTAACACCGAATGCTTCAATTAAGGAGGCAAAGACTGCAACAATTACCGCAACTATTACAGGTACAAACTACAGTGACACCTGTACTGTAAATGTCGTTCCCGGAAAGCCCACAGAGGCTTCACAGGTGACTATCACAGCAGATAACCTTGCAAATCATAAGCTTGATCTTATCAAGGGAACAAGTGCTTCTCTTGGAACCACTGTGCTTCCTGTGGACCTTGCTGCTCCAATTAAATATAGCTGGACATCAAGTGATAGCACGGTAGTATCTGCAAACTACAGTACATCAGCAACAACTACGATAAGTGCAAAGAAGGCAGGAACTGCAACTATTACAGTAAAGACAGGAAACGTATCTGACAGTATAACTGTAACTGTTCATGAGCCTGTCGTCCTTGACAGCAAAGCCGTGACTCTCAGCAGCAGAAGCGATTCAAAGGCTGAGCTTAAGGCTACGGTTACACATCCCGGTCTTAAGACAAAGGCCCTTAAGTGGACATCATCAGATACAAATGTTGTTACGGTATCTGATAACGGAGTAGTAACACCGAATACAAAGCTTGATAAGACAGCAAAAGCTACCATAACTGTAACTATCGAAGGTACTCAGTACAGCGATACCTGTGAAGTAACTGTTTCTCCTCTTCAGAAGGCTTCTGATCCGGAGGCTCTGGTAGAGGGTGAAATAGCATCCTTACAGAATAAAGTATCACTGGGGGCAAAGGTGTCATTTACAACCAAGACTCCTAATGCAAAGATTTACTACACAACAGACGAAACACTGCCTATCGGCGATGACGACAAAGTAGTTGCTACAGCAAAGCTTTACACAGAACCTATCAGTATAACAGAGGCTATGACTATCATGGCTGTTACTGTATGCGACGGATATGCACACAGTAACACTCCTAAGTATCAGTTTATTATCGCTGAGGATGACTGGGGCGATGTTCCTGAGAGCTTCAGAGAGTACTTTGACAATTCATCACTGAATATTCCTGAGGGCTACTGGTTCTATCTGGGCAGCAGTGGTATAGGCGGCAAATCCGACATTTTTACAGAGAACGGAGAGACCGGATTAGTATCAGTCTGCAGACATGAAAAGAATGAGCTTGATGCAACATCAGTATTTATAGGCAATAAGTATCTCATTGGAAACCTGGATTACACCACCAGATATCTTAACAATGTAAAGCCCGGTAAGGCTACTCTGATCATAGAAGACATTAAGACCGGTGAAACAATCGGAACTTTCACATTTACTATTGCGCCTGAAGATATTACAGATGCATGGATTGCTTCAGAGCACAAGATCACAGTGGATGCTGCGGCAAAGACTGAACTGTCTACAGTAGTTCCTGTTGTGAGATTGAGAAACAAAGAGCTTGTTGCAGGCAAGGACTATGAACTTAAGTATTATGAAAACGGTGCAGAGGTTCCTGCTTCAACTGTAATGGATAAAGCCGGAAAGAACTACTACATCATCGCAGAGGGTATCGACGAATATGCCGGTGAAGTTCCTCAGCATGTAGAGATTGAGGTAATCGGCGAGGAGCCTTCCGAAGAAGACCCTGCAGATGAGCCAACAGACGACCCTGCGGATGAGCCTAAGCCGGCTCCTGAGGACGACCCTGCGGATGAGCCTAAGCCGGCTCCTGAGGATGAACCTGAAAAAGATCCTGAACAGGAACAGGACCAGGATCAGGATAAGGATGATGACCAGGATAAGGACGATGATCAGGATAGTGAGCCTGATTTCACCAAGGAGTGGGAGATAGATGTTTTTGATGCTATCTATTCCAAGATCGGTGCTATGCCTGAGGTTGTTGTAAGCTGCGACGGAGTAACTCTCACTGAGGGTGAGCATTATACAGTTAAGGTATTCAATAATAAGAAGGTTGCCGACGCATCAGCGAAGGCTGCACCTTATGTTCTTGTGAAGGGAATAGGCTCCTTTGCCGGAAGAAGCACCAAGGTGAAATTCTCAATTGAGAAGGCAGATGTGGCAGACCTTACTGTTGACGCCAAGGATGTGCTCTACAAAGCCAAGGGTAAGAAGGGCTATGCTCTTAAAAAGCCTTCTTTCACAGATAACGGCAAAAAGGTTACTGTGGGAAAGAACAAGGATATCAAGGTAATATCCTATGAATACAGTTATGCAAGTGATGCAGTTCTTGATGATGGAACTGAGGTGAGCGAAGGCGATACTGTACAGCCCACAGACAAGATTGCCATTGGAACAGAGATCACTGTAAGGGCTGTGATCATGCCGGGAAGTGCCAAGAGCTCTTACGAAGGAAGTGCAGAGGTTACAGGCAGCTACAGAGTCATCGACACCAATAAAGATCTTTCCAAGTATAAGGCCAAGCTGGCAGAGGGAGTAACCCTTACATCCGTAGAGGATGCTCTTGAGCTTACAGCAGAAGATCTCGTGGTTACAAGAAAAGTATCGAAAGAACTTATAACCGTTCCTTCCGATATGATGGATATTTCCGTTACCGTTAATTCCACCGGAAAGACAGCAACAGTGACCATAAAAGGACTTGATGAATTCGGCGGCATAAAGAAAGTGAACTTTAAGATCAAAAAGAAATAAGAGCAATAAAATAAAAGGAGACAGGCTTGAAGTGGCCTGTCTCTTTTGCTATACTTCTCATGCTTGAACAAACCTTTTCGGAGGAGTATATGAAGGATCCGTTATCGGCCATAAGAGATGGCTGGAAGCTTACATTAAAAGAAGAAATATTACTGATCATAAGGCTGAGCCTTCCTGCAATTCTGGCTCAGCTTTCTTCGGTTATCATGCAGTATATAGACGCATCCATGGTGGGGCATCTGGGAGCAAATGCTTCTGCTTCCATAGGTCTTGTGTCCAGTACCACCTGGCTTGTGGGAGGAATACTAACTGCGGCAGCCATGGGCTTTTCTGTTTGTGTGGCCCACAGAATAGGAGCCAAGGACGAGGAGGGGGCCAGAACCATTGTAAAATGGGGCCTTAACTGCACTGTGGCAGTTAGCCTTGTTATCATGGTCATAGGAGTGCTTGTAAGTCCAAAACTTCCTGTCTGGATGGGGGGAGATGTGGCGATCAGAAAGGATGCATCGGCTTATTTCCTTGTTTATGCACTTTCAATTCCATTCAGAGAGCTACTTTTGACCTCCCAGGGAATGATTCAGTCCAGCGGTAACATCAGGGTTCCCAGTATTCTCAATGTTGCCATGTGCGCTTTGGATGTGGTGTTCAATGCACTTCTTATCCCGAGATTCGGAGTAATGGGAGCTGCCCTGGGAACAGCCTTTTCCTTTGTGATAATAGCCCTGGTGATGCTCTACATCCTTGTGGTAAAGTCCCCGGCACTGCACCTTGCTGGAAGGAAAAAGAAGACAAGGACGAAGTTCTCTGATTTTGCCTCAAATGAACTTCCTACAGCCCTGAAGATTGCTATCCCTGTTGCGATTGATAACATAATCATGGGCTTTGCCTATGTGGCTTTTACCAGGATAGTATCTCCCTTTGGAACTGTGTCGGTGGCAGCCAACTCTTTTTCCATAACAGCGGAGAGCCTGTGCTATATGCCGGGCTTCGGAATCGGCGTTGCTGCCACAACCATAGTGGGGCAGTGCATCGGCGCCAAAAGAAAAGATCTGGGAAAGCGCCTTGGATGGATGGCGGTTATTCTGGGAATGCTCATTATGGGTGTCAGCGGCGCGCTTATGTGGCTGTTTGCACCGTACATGATAGGAATTTTATCTCCGGATGATGAGATTAGAATGCTTGGAACGCAGATCCTCAGGATAGAGGCCTTCGCAGAGCCCTTCTACGGAGCTTCCATAGTGGCAGCAGGTGTGTTCAGAGGAGCGGGAGAGACCATGCTTTCCAGCGTTTTGAATCTTCTTAGTGTCTGGGTTGTGCGAATCCCCATGGCGTATTTCCTGGGTGCCCGCTACGGACTTAAAGGAGCCTGGATCGCCATGTGTACTGAGCTCTGCGTAAGAGGAATTCTGTTCCTTGTGAGACTTTGTTTATGGAATACCAAAAATAAAAAAGCAATCTGAGGCGTACTCAGATTGCTTTTTCTAATAAATGAACTATATCAGTCTTCAACTTTTTTAACGATGTGGTCTTTGTCTTTGAAGATGTGATGAGCGGGGATGCAGCCTCTTACAGATGAAAGAGGATATACATTGCACCATCTGCCGATGACTGTTCCGGGATTGAGAACTGAGTTGCAGCCAACCTCTACGTTGTCACCCAGCATTGCGCCCATTTTCTTAAGGCCGGTCTCAACCTGGTCGTCCTTGCCGTTCTTAACTACAACAAGCTTTTTGTCGCTCTTGACATTGGAAGTGATGGAGCCTGCTCCCATGTGAGCCTTGTAGCCAAGGATGGAGTCACCCACATAATTGTAATGAGGAACCTGAACCTTATTAAATAGGATAACGTTCTTAAGCTCAGTGGAGTTACCAACAACGGCGCCTTTACCTACGATGGCGCTTCCTCTGATGAAGGCACACTGGCGAACCTCGGCCTCCTCATCGATGATGCAGGGGCCTCCGATATAAGCTGAATCAAAAACCTTGGCGCTCTTGGCAACCCAGACATTCTCGCCTCTTTTCTCGAATTTGTCGGCGGGGAGAGTGTTGCCCAGTTCAATGATATAGTCCTTGATTCCTGCAAGAAGCTCCCAGGGGTATTCTTTGGTCTTCATGAAGTCTGCAGCAATAGTCTCGTTTAAGTCGTACATATTTGAAATCTTGAATTCTTCCATTTTTTTACCACCTTTATGTTTGAATATCGTACTTATTATAACAAAAAAATCTCTTAAGATAAAAAATTTGTTAAAAACATAACAACACCATTGAAAAGTGGCGCCAGTTATGTAAAAATAGATGTGGCGCTTTTCTGGCCATTCAAAAACTAATTCGGTAGTAAGTAATGAAAGTTACTTTACAATACGAAAGGAGATTTTCACATGATTTACTCAACAGAGGTAAAAAATATGTGTCCCGTAACACAAGGGGTACATCATGGCGCTGCTCCCATTCCTGAAGAGGCAAAGTGGGTTCAGTCCAAAGAAGTAAAGGACATTTCCGGCTATACACACGGTATCGGTTGGTGTGCTCCTCAGCAGGGATGCTGCAAGCTTTCCCTCAACGTTAAGGACGGTATCATCCAGGAGGCTCTTGTAGAGACAATCGGATGTTCAGGAATGACTCATTCAGCTGCTATGGCTGCTGAGATCCTTCCCGGACTTACAGTTCTTGAAGCCCTTAATACTGACCTTGTGTGTGACGCTATCAACACAGCTATGAGAGAGCTCTTCCTTCAGATCGTTTATGGTAGAACACAGTCTGCATTCTCTGAGGGTGGACTTCAGATCGGTGCAGGTCTTGAGGATCTTGGTAAGGGATCACGTTCAATGGTTGGTACAACCTACGGAACACTTGATAAGGGACCTCGTTATCTTGAGCTTACTGATGGTTACATCACAGATGTTGCTCTTGATGAGAACGATGAAATCATTGGATATAAGTATGTTAACTTCGGCAAGATGATGGACTTCATCAAGGCCGGTGACGATGCTAACACAGCATTTGATAAGGCTAAGGGCCAGTATGGTCGTGTAGCAGATGCGGTTAAGTGCATCGATCCCAGAAAACAGTAAGGTAAGGAGGAAAAAATAATGGCTTTATTTGAATCATATGAAAGAAGAGAGCCCCAGATCCTGGCTTGCCTTAAGGAGTATGGAATCTCTTCCATCGAAGAGTGTAAAGAAATTACAATGGCTGCAGGCATTGATGTTTACAGCCTTATCGAGGGCATTCAGCCTATCTGCTTTGAGAACGCTAAGTGGGCTTACACAGTAGGTGCTGCCATCGCTATCAAGAAGAACTGCCGTAAGGCTTCCGAGGCTGCTGCAGCTATCGGTATCGGCCTTCAGGCTTTCTGTATCCCCGGATCAGTTGCTGATCGTCGTAAGGTAGGTCTTGGCCATGGTAACCTTGGTAAGATGCTTCTTGAAGAGGATACAGAGTGCTTCGCATTCCTTGCAGGTCACGAGTCATTCGCAGCTGCTGAGGGTGCTATCGGTATCGCAGAGAAGGCTAACAAGGTTCGTCAGAAACCTCTCCGCGTTATCCTTAACGGTCTTGGAAAGGACGCTGCTCAGATCATTTCCCGTATCAACGGATTCACATTTGTTGAGACTCAGTATGATTACTTCACAGGTGAGGTTAAGGAAGTATCAAGAAAGTGCTACTCCAAGGACGCTAATTCACCTCGTGCTAAGGTTAACTGCTACGGCGCTAACGACGTACAGGAAGGTGTTGCTATCATGTGGAAGGAGAACGTTGACGTATCTATCACAGGTAACTCAACCAATCCTACAAGATTCCAGCACCCTGTTGCAGGAACCTACAAGAAGGAACGTACAGAGGCCGGCAAGAAGTACTTCTCAGTTGCTTCAGGCGGCGGCACAGGTCGTACACTTCATCCCGATAACATGGCAGCTGGTCCTGCTTCCTACGGTATGACAGATACTATGGGACGTATGCACTCAGATGCTCAGTTCGCAGGTTCTTCATCAGTTCCTGCTCACGTTGAGATGATGGGTCTTATCGGTGCAGGTAACAACCCTATGGTTGGTATGACAGTTTCCACAGCCGTTTCTATTGAAGAGGCTGCTAAGGCTGGTAAGTTCTAATTTTCATATTTGACATTATTAAGGCGCTTCGCAATATTTTTTGCGAAGCGCCATTTTTACTGGGAAAACCGAAGCGGAAACTGGAAAGTGAAATATAGTTTTGTGAACAATGTATGAAATCGAAAGAAAATTGTTTACTTATTTGTTCATATATGTTAAAGTTCCCTCACGATACGAAATATAGTTTGTTTTATGGTTGAAGTGGGAACACCAAAAACAAATTTTATAGATCGATTCCAGAAAGGTCACAGATGACATCTGAGCGTCTAATGCCAGAGGCCCTTTTCCATATCTGTGATTTTCTCCCTGTAAAACCTGTAGAAGGACTGTCACTTGTATAGAGAGGTCTTCTTTTTTGGGTGCATTTTTTATGCTGTCTGTCAGTGTGGGGATACATCTGTTCTTTTGACTTCTATAGGTTTTGCTATCTTCTTTTATCGGGATGTGCCTCATAGTAGGCATCTTTGTCTTTATACATGCGCTCGTCGGCATATCTCATGGCAAGACGGAGATTGCCGTCCTTGGCGTCATGGTAGTAGCCCACGGCAAAGTACAGCCAGTCAGGATCACAGGCTTTTTGCTTGAGGGTCGCGATCTTCTGAATGAATTCCTGTTCTGTGCTTTTGGTGGAAATGATGGTAAATTCATCACCGCCGGCTCTGAAGATCTTATCCCCGACGAATATTTCCTTAAGGAGCCTTGCTGCATCCTTAAGAAGCTGGTCACCGTTCTCGTGGCCGTCATTATCATTTATGGATTTAAGTCCGTTCAGATCGCAGAAAGCAACGCTGAAGGGCTTGGGATTCAGTTTCAGTTTGGTTGAGAGTTCGTCAACCGTTACATTCATGCAGTTTCTGTTGTAGACGCCGGTGAGCATATCCACGTTGCTGAGGTATTCCAGTCTGTCCATGATCATGTGGTTTGCCACCTCTGAGGACAGGAAGAAGGAAACCAGCTCCACGGTCTCTTTTATCTTCACCAGAAGCTCCGGATCGAAGTTGGTTATATACAGATAACCGATGATGGCATTCTGATGTATAAAGGGCACCAGCACCAGGGTCTCAACGTGATTGTTCAGAAGAGATTCAACCCAGTCCGGGGATTTCTGCTCATAGAACTGCATGTCGTTTTCATCTTTGATGATGATGCAG
Organism: Butyrivibrio sp. MC2021; assembly: GCF_000621605.1. Classification (GTDB taxonomy): domain Bacteria; phylum Bacillota; class Clostridia; order Lachnospirales; family Lachnospiraceae; genus Butyrivibrio. Next base: position 518,524 of record NZ_JHXX01000002.1, read on the forward strand.
TTGGTTTCGGCAACCAGCCATTCCCAGGTTTCAACGATCTCATAGGGTATGTGCTCGAAGATTTCTTTTATGCATATTTCGTTGTTTCTAACAGATTCACTTATTACATCAAATTTATAAAGGTCAGGAGTTACGGTCATGATGCAGCAGGAATAAGCATCGGTATATTTCCGAATGTCTCTGGTGATCACATCCATTTTTGCATGGAAGTCCTCTTCATTACGCAGATTAAGACAGGTCTTGATGACAAAAGAGGATATCTCGGGATTAACATTGGAGACTTTGCCGGTATCCATTTCCTTGTTCAGTGTATACATGAACATACAGTAGGAGACATCATCCGGCTTTTCTTCGGGAGCTGTTACAGGAAGGAGAATGTCTTCGGTCCAATAGCCGTACATCATGGTGGTATCTACGTAGGTATGGATCCTCTGCTTAAGCCAGGCGCATCTGTAGGCCATTTCTTCAAACTTGGGCTCCTTGCTCATGTTTTCATAGTAAGGAACACCCTCAAATTTCTTGTCGGAATCCTCCTCAAGAAACATGGACTGTGCATTTTTGGCCAGGAGAGAGTTGACGGCAAACATTATTACATCTCCCACGGATCCGTCAGGGTTTTTGTGGACCTCAAGAATAGCGGTGGGGATGGTGTAAACTTCTATCATGGATTTGAAAAATTCATAATTTTTATCGTTCATAACAATCTCCTGAAATTTTGCAAAAGGGCGCAATTCACCTATTACACATATACTATATTTTATAATTTTATTAACATAATTACAAATGCATGAATCTAAAAGTACTATAAAATTACTGGGAAAATGACGGTTTTTCAATTGCCAAAAAATACTATCAAATGCGAGGGTTATGAAGTATAATACAAATATGACGGCGCAGCACCACGCTGCGCTTTTTTTCTAAGCATTATTCTGCGCTAATACGACGGGAGAGGAGGTATACGTATGGAAATGTCAATGGCCATAGTCTGGCTTGCTATCGCAATTATTCTTTCTGTAATTGAGCTTACAACCATGGGACTTGTGACCATATGGTTCGCGGCAGGAGCCCTGGTGGCACTTTTACTGTCACTGGTAGGCGCACCGTTTCTGGCACAGCTTGCGGCATTTTTAGTTGTTTCCGTGGCGGTTCTTTTACTTGTAAGACCCCTTGCAACCAAATATGTCAACAAGACAGCCACCAAGACCAATATTGATGCGGTGGTTGGACGTAAGCTTGTAGTTAAGAAGGAAATTGACAACCTTAAGGGCACTGGCAAGATCGATATGGATGGCTCAACCTGGCTGGCGGTTTCAACCGTGGATAACATAGTTATTCCGGAAGGAGCGATTGTCAGAGTTGTTAAAGTTAGCGGAGCAAAACTTATTGTTGAAAGGGAGGATATGAATTTATGATGCTTTGGGTTTTTGTAGTACTTATTATTTTGCTGGTTGTATTACTGGCAGCAAATATCAGAATAGTGCCACAGGCACATTCCTATGTAGTTGAGCGCCTTGGCGCCTATAAGGAGACCTGGGATGTAGGTCTTCATGTGAAGGTTCCTTTTATTGACAGAGTAGCAAGACAGGTGGATCTTAAGGAGCAGTATTGCGACTTCCCGCCTCAGCCTGTTATCACACAAGATAACGTTACAATGCAGATCGACTCCATCGTATTCTTCAGGATTTCCGATCCCATGGCTTATGCCTACGGTGTAAGGAATCCCATCGGAGCTATTGAGAACCTTACAGCTACAACACTTCGTAACGTAATCGGTTCACTTACTCTTGACGAGACTCTTACTTCCAGAGATCAGATCAATGCACAGATGCAGGATGCTCTTGATATTGCCACAGACCCTTGGGGAATCAAGATTACCAGAGTAGAGCTCAAGAACATCAATCCTCCGGAGCAGATCCGTGACGCCATGGAGAAGCAGATGAAGGCTGAGCGTGAGAAGAGAGAGAAGATCCTTTTTGCGGAAGGTGAGAAGCAGAGCCAGATCACTGTTGCAGAAGGTGAGAAGCAGAGTAAGATCCTTCAGGCTGAAGCTGATAAGCAGGCTACAATTCTTAGAGCTGAGGCTGAGAGAGAGAAGAAAATCAGAGAGGCAGAAGGTCAGGCTGAAGCTATCAAGAGCATTCAGCATGCTAATGCCGAGGGTATAAGAATGCTTAAGGAGGCAGGAGCTGACGAGTCAGTTCTCACTCTTAAGAGCCTTGAGGCCTTTGAGAAGGCTGCTGACGGACAGGCAACCAAGATCATCGTTCCTTCCAACCTGCAGGGTATCGCAGGTCTTGCAGGTTCCATCAAGGAGATCGTAAAATAAGCATTTTACCTTGGAAACGGCACTGACTAAAAGGTAAATATGGAAAATAAGAAAAATAAAGATAATATAAGATTTGCTATTAAATCCCAGATAGTGCTTTACTTCCTGAAGGGAAGTACGTACTTATTCTTATTGAGCGTAGTTATTTCATTCTGTGTTACTTTTTTGGAGCTGATTGGCCCCAAGATAGTACAGTATGCGATAGACTTCTGTATTTCGGGAGCTGCCGGTGATGCCGGCAGTATCCCGGGATATTTAAAATCCTTTATGGATTTTCTCGGAGGAAGCGAATACCTCAGAGCCCATCTGTATCTTATAGCCCTGGTGATAGCAGTAATAGCTGCTCTTCAGGCTTTGTGCAGATATTTGTTCAGGCTCCTTAATTCCATGGCTTCCGAAAAACTCATTCAGCGTATGAGAAATACGCTTTTTGAACACATCATGCACCTGCCCTTTACCTGGCACGGCAAGAACCACACCGGTGATATCATTCAGCGGTGTACTTCTGATGTAGAGACCATCAGGGCATTTATTTCCGAGCAGCTTCTTTCACTGTTCAGAATTATCATCAGAATCATTGTGGCCATGTACTTTATGGTTCATATCAGCGGCTTCCTTACCATTTTTTCCGCCGTTTTTATTCCTATCATCGTTCTGTATTCCAGCTTTTTCCATATTAAGATAAGAGATCAGTTCGAGCATGCGGACAGTGAGGAGGGAAGACTCTCCGCCACGGCCCAGGAGAATCTGACCGGAGTCCGTGTAGTAAGGGCCTTCGGCAGAGAGCAGTATGAAAAGGACCGCTTTGAGAAGCAGAACCAGGAATATACCGATATGTGGATCAGCCTTATGAAGACTCTGGCGGCCTTCTGGTCCTCCAACGATTTCATCTCTGGCCTGCAGGTCATGCTGGTTACTGTTCTTGGTGCAGTGGTGTGCGTCAGAGGTGAGATAACCGTGGGAGAGTACATCGCTTTTGTATCCTACAATGCGATGCTGACCTGGCCCGTAAGAGCCCTGGGAAGGATCATCTCCGAGATGAGTAAGGCGGGAGTTTCCATCGACCGTCTTCGCTATATCATGAACAGTGAGCTGGAAGAGGACAAGGCAGACGCAAAGGAGCCTTCTCTTAATCAGGATATACGTTTTGAGAATGTTTCTTTTTCCTATGACAATTCCACTGAAGGGGTGCTGAAGGATGTATCCTTCACCATCAAGGCCGGAAGGACCTTCGGTATTCTCGGAAGCACAGGCTCCGGCAAATCCACCCTTATGTACCTTATGGACAAGCTTTATACGCTGCCGGAGGACCAGGGAAAGATTTATGTGGGAGATACGAACCTCTCCGACATTAAGACATCGCACCTCAGGAAAAATATAGGCTTCGTGCTTCAGGAGCCCTTCCTTTTTTCAAGGTCATTATCTGAGAATATCGGTATCACCCTGAAGAATCCTGATATGAAGGAAATCAGAGACGCTGCCAAAATCGCAGCAATTGACGATACCATCAAGACCTTTACCAAGGGCTATGATACCTATGTGGGAGAAAGGGGCGTGACTCTTTCCGGCGGTCAGAAGCAGAGAACCGCCATTGCCCAGATGCTGGTTCAGAAGCCCCCGGTTATGGTGTTTGACGACTCGCTGTCAGCGGTGGATACCCAGACCGACGCCAAGATAAGAGCAGCACTTTCCGAGCATATCGGAGATTCCACAGTGGTGCTTATTTCCCACAGAATAACCACCCTTATGCATGCGGACAACATTATTGTTCTTGATAAGGGCAGAGTTGCGGAATCGGGAACCCATGAGCAGCTCCTTGAAAAGGGCGGAATTTATAAGAAGATCTACGATATTCAGATGCAGGGGGTGATGGCATGAGCGAGAATAAAAGTAACAAGCCTGTAAAACTCCCATTTTTCGGAATTCCAAGGCTTCATCCTTATATCAAACAGTACTATCCCAAGATCATTTTCATGATAATCCTGGGAATACTGAGCTCCCTGGCGGATTCTTTTTACCCGATTTTTAACAGGTATGCCCTGGATAATTTCGTGGGAAAACAGACTCTTAAGGGATTAGGCGTATTTATCATACTGTATGTAATAATCCTGGTCCTTCAGGTCATTGATAACTTTGTCTGCTGCTATATGTGCGGTCAGGTGGAGCTTTCTGTGGACAGGGACCTGAGAAATGCGGCTTTTAACCATCTTCAGGAGTTGTCACTGGCATATTTTAACCAGAACAATGTAGGCTATATCCATGCCAGAGTTATGAGTGATACCGGTAAAATAGGTATGATGGTGTCCTGGAGAATGATGGACATCATCTGGAACGGTGCATATCTGGTGTGCATTCTGGGAATGATGATGGTGCTTAACTTCAGGCTTTCCCTTTATATCATAGTGCTGGTGCCCATTGCGGCGGTACTTGTGATGTATTTTCAGGGCAAGCTCATTGTTCTTAACAGAAAGATAAGAGAGATCAATTCCACTATCACCAGCAATTTCAACGAGGGAATTACCGGGGCCAAGGCCATCAAGACCCTGGTGGTGGAAGATAAGATCCAGAGCGACTTTGAAGAGGATACTCTTAAGATGCGCAGGACTTCGGTCCATGCGACCCATTATTCCGCACTTTTTACTTCTGTCATAACCATGATGTCATCCTTTGCCCTGGCAATCGTGCTATATAAGGGCGGTATCATCACCATGGACGGAGTGATGCAGATAGGAACTCTCTCTGTATTTTTGTCCTACGCACTTGGTATGATGGAGCCGGTTCAGAACATCATCGTAACCCTGTCTGAGCTCATTGCGGTTCAGGTAAATGTGGAGAGACTTACAAGGCTCATCCAGACAGAGTCTGATGTTTCTGATACACCGGAGGTTATTGAGAAGTACGGAGATACCTTTAATCCCAAAAAGGAGAACTGGGAGCCTCTTATCGGCGATATTGAGTTTGAGGATGTTTCCTTCCATTATCCCGACGGCGAGGAGTATGTTCTTGAACACTTTAACCTCAAGGTTCCTCAGGGAACCAATGTGGCCATTGTGGGAGAGACCGGTGCCGGCAAGTCTACCCTGGTCAATCTTGTCTGCAGATTCTTTAAGCCCACAGCGGGGAAGGTCCTCATCGACGGAAAAGACGCCGCCGAGAGGTCACAGCTCTGGCTTCATTCCAACATCGGCTACGTGCTTCAGACTCCCCACTTGTTTTCGGGAACGGTTAGGGATAATCTAAAATATGGTAAGCCCGATGCCACTGAGGAAGAGATCTGGAAAGCTCTGGAGCTTGTGTCCGCAGACGGCATTGTGAAGCGCATGGACAAGGGCCTTGACAGTGATGTGGGAGAGGACGGCGATATGCTCTCAGTTGGTGAGAAGCAGCTTCTTTCCTTTGCAAGAGCTATACTGGCGGATCCCAGAATTCTGGTTCTCGATGAGGCCACTGCTTCCATCGATACGGTTACGGAGAAGGCTATTCAGGATGCCATTCTCACTGTGATCAAGGGAAGGACCTCTTTTGTTATAGCCCACAGACTCTCTACAATAGTAGATGCTGATATCATCCTGGTGGTTCAGGATGGCAAGATCATCGAGAGAGGAACCCATGTTGAGCTTATGGATAAGAAGGGTTACTACTACGAGCTCTTTACAAGACAGTTCGAGGAAGTCAGCATAGAGGGCGCTTTCGCCGGCTGATACCTGTTCTTTTTATATGAAAAAAGTCTGATTTTGGAGAAAAAAGGTTAATGGATATAGCGGTTTTTAGTGACATCCACGGCAATCATTCGGCCCTGCAGGCGGCCATTGATTATTCCGTGGGAAAAGGAATAACGAACTTTGTTCTTCTTGGGGACTATGTGACGGATTGTCCCAATCCCCAGAAGACCATGGAGCTTGTCTACGTCCTGAAACAGTATTTTACAACATATATTATCAGGGGAAACCGCGAGGAGTACCTGCTTAATTACAGAAGGACTGGAGAGGGCAACTGGAAAAAGGGCTCTGCCAGCGGATCCCTGCTTTATACTTATCAGAACCTTACGGATAAGGACTTTAACTTTTTTGAATCCCTGCCCAATTACGGAATATACCAGCCCAAGGGATTTCCGGGCTTTGAGTACTGCCACGGATCGCCCACTAATACCAGTGAGCTTTTGTTCAGGGAAAAGAGAAATACCAAGAAAGTACTGACCCACCTAAAGACAGGAGTTCTTTTACACGGACATAATCATGTCCAGGATACCTATATCTACAGGGGCAAAAAGGGAGTTAATCCCGGATCTATAGGCATTCCCTGGTATCACGGCGGCAAGACTCAGTTCTGCGTCCTCCACGGAGACGGCAAGAGCTGGGAGGAGGAGTACATTCAGCTGGAATATGACAGAAAAGAGATCCTTCGGGAGTTTAAGAACTCTGAGCTTTGCACCATGGCACCGGCCTGGGCTGCGGTTACAATGCATACCATTAGAACAGGTGTGGACCTTAATCAGACTATTCTTCTGAGGGCCATGAGGCTTTGCGAGCAGGAAAGAGGCGTTGTCAAATGGCCGGATATTCCGGAGAAATACTGGGCGATAGCCCTTAAAGAGAACTACATTGATCTTTACGGTAAGGACATACCGAGAAAAGAAAAAGAAAAAGAAGAGACATAAAAAACGGGCTCCATCCGGGAATGATTCCGGAGGGAGCCTGTTATTATTTTGGTTTAAATTGTTGTATCCATTGCTACGGAAGTATCAGCGGCAGTGGTCTTGTTGGCGTCCTTGTCATACTGCTTGAGCTGATCGTCCAGCCAGGAAGATTTATACTTGGCGTACTTATCCGTGGTTGTGGCCGAAGCAGTGTCTGTAGTGGTGGTTTCCTTGGACTCTGTGGTCTTGGAGCTGCTACTGATGCTGCTCAAGTGACTGTCAAGGAAGCTTGTTTTACTGGAAGACCCTGATTTGGAGGTTGAATATCCGGAAACAGAGTCAGCTGCAGTGGTGGTGGAACCTGTTTCGCGGTATGCATTAAGCGCAGCTTTATTTCCTACTTTATTTACGTAGGATTTCATAAGACTTCCGTATGCGCCGCTTTTTATACTGGAATAATCGGACAGAAGGCCGCTCATGCTGGATACATAATCGAAGGAGCCCGATAAACTGCTAAAGAAGTTAGTACTCATATAGAATCACCTCCTTGATGAGATGTTTGCTGTCGCAAACTTCATAACTTCCCTGTTATGAACATAGTTTCTTACGATTATTATCAGACATGACCTTTCAAGATGCAATTTACTGGGAATTAAAATATATTAAATTATTTATAAAAAGCCTTTGGATGTTGCAATTATTCCATTTAGGTAGTAATATATGTCTTGGTGGTTAGCACTCGATAAGAATGAGTGCTAACAAGAATAAAAAAATATACTAATTATTATATAAAGGAGGCATTAACAATGAAGTTAGAACCACTTGCAGACAGAGTTGTACTTAAGGCCCTTGAGGCAGAAGAGACTACCAAATCAGGAATCGTACTTCCCGGCGCTGAGAAGGAGAAGCCCCAGCAGGCTGAAGTTATCGCAGTAGGCCCCGGCGGTGTTGTAGACGGCAAGGAAGTTAAGATGCAGGTTAAGAAGGGCGACAACGTTATCTATTCCAAGTACGCCGGAACAGAGGTTAAGCTTGATGATGTAACCTACATCATTGTTAAGCAGAACGATATTTTAGCTATTATCAAATGAGTGATATAGGGACGAAAAGTTTCATTTATGGTTGCTTGCAGACATATAAATGAAAACTTGAGGACCGAACATACATGAGGAAAACAGATATGCGAATGAAATGAGCAGATCGATTTCCGAATGTATGCAGGATTGCGAGAGCGAAGCGGAGCAATCCGTATATCACGGAGTACAATAAATCAACGGAGGACAATAAAATGGCAAAGACAATTAAGTACGGCGCTGACGCCCGCACAGCTATGGTAGAAGGCGTTAATAAGCTTGCAGATACAGTAAGAGTAACCCTGGGACCTAAGGGAAGAAACGTAGTTCTTGATAAGTCCTACGGCGCTCCTACAATCACCAACGACGGTGTTACAATCGCAAAAGAGATCGAGCTTGAGGACGCTTATGAGAACATGGGCGCTCAGCTTGTTAAGGAAGTTGCTACCAAGACCAACGACGTAGCAGGTGACGGAACAACAACAGCTACAGTTCTTGCTCAGGCAATGATCAACGAGGGTGTTAAGAACCTGGCTGCAGGCGCTAACCCAATCGTTCTCAGAAAGGGTATGAAGAAGGCTACAGATACAGCTGTTGAGGCTATCGGCAAGATGGCTACCAAGGTTAAGGGCAAAGAGCAGATCATGAGAGTAGCTGCTGTTTCATCAGGAGATGATGAGGTTGGACAGATGATCGCTGACGCTATGGAGAAGGTTTCCAACGACGGCGTTATCACAATCGAAGAGTCCAAGACAATGCAGACAGAGCTTGACCTTGTAGAAGGTATGCAGTTCGACAGAGGATATATCTCAGCTTACATGGCTACAGATATGGACAAGATGGAAGCAACCCTTGATGATCCATTCATCCTCATCACAGATAAGAAGATCTCTAACATCCAGGATATTCTTCCTCTTCTTGAGCAGATCGTTAAGACAGGCTCCAAGCTCCTTATCATCGCTGAGGACGTTGAGGGTGAGGCTCTTACAACACTTATTGTTAACAAGCTTCGTGGAACCTTCAATGTAGTAGCTGTTAAGGCTCCCGGCTACGGTGACAGAAGAAAGGCTATGCTTGAGGATATCGCTATCCTTACAGGCGGTAAGGTTATTTCTGCTGATCTTGGCCTTGAGCTTAAGGATACAACAATGGATGACCTTGGAAGAGCTAAGAGCATCAAGGTTGAGAAGGAGAAGACAACTATCGTTGACGGCCTTGGCGACAAGAACGAGATCAAGGCCAGAGTTGCTCAGCTCAAGAAGCAGATCGAGGAGACAACTTCTGAGTTCGACAAGGAGAAGCTTCAGGAGAGACTTGCCAAGCTTGCCGGCGGTGTTGCAGTTATCAGAGTTGGTGCTGCTACAGAGACCGAGATGAAGGAAGCTAAGTACAGAATGGAAGATGCTCTTAATGCTACAAGAGCAGCTGTAGAAGAGGGTATCATCTTCGGCGGCGGCAGCGCATATATCCATGCAACCAAGGATGTTGCAAAGCTTGCTGATTCACTTGAGGGTGACGAGAAGACCGGAGCTAAGGTAGTTCTTAAGGCTCTTGAGGCTCCTTTATTCCACATCGCCAACAACGCAGGTCTTGACGGATCAGTTATCGTTAACAAGGTAAAAGAGTCCAAGAAGGGCATCGGCTTCAATGCATATACAGAAGAGTATGTAGACATGGTTAAGGACGGAATCATCGATCCTGCCAAGGTTACAAGATCAGCTCTTCAGAACGCTACATCTGTAGCATCAAGCTTCCTTACAACTGAGGCAGCTGTAGCTACAATCAAGGAGCCCGTACCTCCTATGCCAGCAGGCGGCGGAATGGGAATGGGCATGTGAGCGATAACGAGCCAAACCCGAAGAAATGAATATGAACAGTACTCCGTAAGGAGTTTAAAAAGTATGAAAGAAGGTCCCTCAAGCTCGCTTGAAAGGGCCTTCTTTTATGCTTTTTAAAGCGGCTCTTTTGAGAGACGCTTGGGCATATTTATTTCTGAGGGCTTGGCGACAACGGACGACAGGGAAATTGCGAAGCAATTTCGCTGTATGAGCGTTTGTTCATTAAAGCTTGGCGACTGGGATGATGCACTAAACTCGAAAGGACCTCGTTAAGTGCCCACCCATGGCTCGTACTAAGCTCGAAAAAACCTCGCTAAGTACT
>NZ_JHXX01000003.1 GCF_000621605.1 Butyrivibrio sp. MC2021
CACTGAGTCATGCGACTCCGTGCGCTTATGCGGTATTATCAGTCGTTTCCAACTGCTATCCCCCAGTATGAGGCAGGTTGCCCACGCGTTACTCACCCGTCCGCCACTAACTTAAAACAAGAATCCGCCGAAGCCTCATCAGCGTCTTAAGTCCGTTCGACTTGCATGTGTTAGGCACGCCGCCAGCGTTCATCCTGAGCCAGGATCGAACTCTCACGTTTAAATGTTTTGTTCAATCCGACCAGAACTAAAAGCTTGGCTTTAATGTTCTGTCCGTTATTACTTTTGGTTTGTTATTCTGAATAATTCTCTTGGAATTTTTCAGGGTTGCATTACTGTTTATTTGTCAAGGTGCTTTAATTATGACCTTACTGATTTACGCAAGGCAAACGCAGAAGGAGGGATTTGAACCCTCGCGCCGCTATTAACGACCTGCACCCTTTCCAGGGGTGTCTCTTCAACCACTTGAGTACTTCTGCAAAATAGTTGATCACAATAATTATGATATTGTATGTAGCAGCGTGTTCATAATTAAGCGGAGCGAAAGGGATTCGAACCCTTGTGGCGTTGCCGCCAAACGGTTTTCAAGACCGCCTCGTTATGACCGCTTCGATATCGCTCCGAGTTAACTTATTTGAATACCTCAGATAAGATAACGCTCTGTGGAAGATGTTTTCGTATCTCGCCGCAGCGCAAGAATTATATTAACAAAGTGCCGGATACATGTCAAGCATGTTTCGCAAATTTTTTTGATTTTTTTATAATAAATCGCAATTTCAATCGAGTTATTTACGTTGTTGCGGAAAAATACCGTCATCCAATTCCTCGATACACCCGCTCAAACACTGGCCTTTTCTCGATTCAAGCTCATCCTCAAACCGAGCCGGAATAATTTTCAAAAAAATCTGTTTTTTCACCACAATTTCACATGATGACAATCACAGATGAACGTCATTTCATTTTCTCGTATATCGAAACCAGTTCTTCGACATTTTTTTCCACGGAATATTTTTGTAAAACCTTAGCTCTTCCGTTCTCACCAAGTTCTGCCGACAGATCCTTCTCAGTAACAGCCTTCAAAAGCGCCTGTTCCAGGGCTGCAGCATCCTTTGCGGGAACAAGAAGTCCGTCCTTTCCATCCTCAATGATGTCCGGAATTCCTCCTACGTTGGAAGCTACCACAGCAGATTTCCTGAGCATTGCTTCTATAAGAACCATTCCAAAGCCTTCAAAGTATGAAGGAAGCGTAAGTATTCCACATTCCTTGAGTATCCTGCCCTTCTCATCTCCTGTTACCCAGCCCAGATATGTGACATAGTCCTGCATTTCCCGGATCCTGGCTTCATAGGCAGGATCTTCGAAGATGCCGCCGATATAGAGCTTTACATCCTTATTTTTCTCATGGATATTCTTCATTGCCAGAAGCAACTCATCCATGCCCTTATCCCTGCAGACTCTGCCCAGGAAAAGGATCTTGTTGTAATCCTTGTCAGCTGTACCAACATCAGCTATTCCCTCTGTCTTTATTCCGTTGGGAAATACTCTGATCTTATCTGAGGAAATGATGCCTGAGAAATAATCCTTCCAGGTCTGAGTCAGAACCAGCATGATATCCCCCATCTTAAGGGTATCCGCCGCTTTCTTTCTGCCCTTATCATCCAGCTCTTTTCCGTAAAAAGTTGTAAAGTCTCCCCCATGCTGATGAAGCACAACAGGTTTTCCCTTCTTATGAGCAGCCCTGATAAAATAGCTCTTTCTAAGAAAGCTCATATCTGAAGAAAAGTTCACATGTACCACATCAAAGCCGGGAAGAGCCGCCAAAAAGCGGGCATAAGCAAAGGCAGCCACGAAGAGCTTCTTCAGTTTGCTGCCTTCCTTCATGGTTCCTATGTATTTAAGCGTCACCCTTTGGTCCAGGCCCGCCTTATAAAACTCGTTAACAACCGCCGAGATCCCTCCGTGGACGGATCTGTCCGGCCCCACCATCAAAACTTTCACATATTTACCCATTTAAAATAGCCTCTGCTGCAGGAATATCGTCAGGGGTAGTTATCTTGATATTGGTATAACTTCCCTCAACCAGTTTGATTTTTTTGTCAGTGTAATACTCAACAACCATGGCGTCATCAGTGATATTGATGCCCCTTGCCATGAGCTCGCCCTCCTCCCGGTCAAGCCTCTGATATAGTTCCAATATCATTTTGAAGGAAAAAACCTGGGGAGTCTGAATAAGCCAGGTATGTGCCCTGTCGGGAGTGCTGGCTGCAAAGCCCTTGTCATCTGCGATCTTGATGGTATCCTTTACAGGCATTCCCACAACGCAGGCTCCGAATTCCTTAACGGCATGCAGAGATCTCATGATGATATCCCTGTTTACAAAGGGTCTTGCACCGTCGTGGATAAAAGCATAATCGCAGGCCGGATCCGCAGCCTCAAGGCCGAGTCTTACGCTGTGATATCTGTAGAGACCGCCCTCAACAATGGCTGTCACCTTATCGAACTTATACTTCTCCACAATTTCCTTGCGGACATAGTCAATATCTCCCCTGGAAACCACCAGGACTATGTCATCGATAATGCTCTCCTCAAAGGCTCTGAGAGAATAGTAGATAAGGGGCTTTCCCCCGATTTCCATATACTGTTTCTTTACATCAGAGTTCATCCTGCTGCCGCTGCCGGCCGCAAGAACTATAGCTACGGTTTTCATCCGCGCCTCCCATCAATTTTTGTTTGCGTGATATCTGCGCTCCCTGTCTCCCAGAGGAAGGTTGGGCACAGCGTTCATATCCAGTCCGAACCTCACTCCCTTTTGATACTCAAAATAAGCTGCAGCACCTATCATAGCTGCATTATCTGTGCACAAAACCGGTGAGGGTCTGAAAAAGCTGATTTTGTTCTTCTTGCACTCTTTTTCCAGAAGTTCTCTGAGGGCGGTGTTGGAGGCAACTCCTCCCGCTATGGCCAGCTTGTCATAGCCGTATTCTTTGCAGGCCTTTATGGCATGGCTTGCAAGGACCTCCACCACAGCCTTCTGGAAGGATGCGGCAACGTCGCACTGATCAAGCTCCTGGCCCTGCATTTTGGCCTGATTGATATAGTTAAGAACTGATGACTTAAGACCGCTGAAGGAGAAATCGTATTCCGCATCGCCAATCTTGGCCTGAGGAAATGTGAAGGCATCGGGATTACCTTCCCTGGCAGCCTTGTCGATCTTGGGTCCTCCGGGATATCCAAGGCCAATGGCCCTGGCAACCTTGTCGAAAGCTTCGCCCGCAGCGTCATCTCTGGTCTGTCCTATGATCTCGTACTCACCGTAATCCTTGACCACCACCAGATGGGAATGGCCACCGGATACCACCAGGCACACAAAAGGAGGCTCCAATTCTTTACTCTCAATAAAGTTGGCGCTGATATGTCCCTCGATATGATGCACTCCGATAAGGGGTTTGTTCTTGGCAAAAGCGATGGCTTTGGCAGCGGATACTCCCACCAAAAGGGCACCCACAAGGCCGGGGCCGTAGGTCACAGCCACAGCATCGATATCATCCAGGGTAAGTCCCGCCTCGGAAAGAGCGGCCCTGATACAGCCGTTCATCTTTTCCACATGCTTTCTTGAGGCGATCTCAGGGACTACGCCTCCGTAAATTGTATGAAGAGCAATCTGAGACGAAATGATATTGGACAGCACTTCTCTTCCGTTTCTCACAACTGCTGCCGCCGTTTCGTCGCAGGAGCTTTCGATGGCGAGGATAGTGACATCCCCGCCATTATTTTCTTTTGTATTCTTTACACATTCGGCCTGATCCTTGTCCTTGATGGACATAAAGATAACGCCGTCATCTTCTACATTCTTGTTTATTTCCATTTATGTATTCCCTTTAAGTATTACTAGTTCTGAGTTGGGCCGTAATAAGCTATCTTCCACCTCTTTTGGTCATCTTTTCTGAGTAAAAAGGTGTAATACATGCTCTCTCTGGTAGACCCCTTCATAAGGCTGTAGTAGCATTCCACCTCACAGCACTTTCTGTCATTGATTATTATCTCTTCAGGGGTCGAGCTGTTCACCTGATATGTGGAGAAAGAGTATCCCTCGTTTCTGCGGCTTTGGGCCTCATTGGACATGGCGGCATAGAAATTGGTCTGATTGGCAAGAAGCTCATCATCCAGAATTCCTGCCAGGACATCCAGCATGGCTTTTTCCTGTTCCACTGTGTATTTTTCGTTGTACAGCACCTTGATGATCTGGCAATAGAGCTCCACAACTTTCCTGGGATCCGCCGGATAGGTTTTATCCAGGTTGGTGGTAGTTATTGTATCCACAGCTGAGAGCTTATAATTTTCTTCCCCTCCGCTGCTATCCTTTTTTCTGTTAAAAAGGAAAAACAAGCCCAACACCACCATGGCCCCAAGTAAAACAAGAACAATTGATTTCGCTACCGCTGAACCAACACCATTCTTCTCCATGTCCCCTCATTTCTGCGCTTCGCGCCACACAATCTGCGACTACTCTTCTTCGAATCGAAGTTCTACACTACGGCCGTCCTTGGCAGCTTTACTATTGGCAAAAATCTTTTTGACATCAGGCATAAACTCTACAGGATTCACAAGAGAAGGGCTGTAGTGAGTAAGCCACATCTCCTGAACCTCCGCATCTCTTGCCATTCTGGCCGCTTCATAGAAGGTCATATGCTTATTTTCTCTGGCCTTGGCCTGTTTGTCAGGTTCTCCGTACATTCCCTCACAGATGAAAAGATCTGAATTCTTCGCATTTCTGACTATGGAATCCGTAGGTCTTGAATCTGTTGTATAGGTAAGCTTGATTCCCTTTCTCTCAGCTCCCAGCACCATATCGGGAGTATAGACAATTCCCTCGGGGGTTGTGATGGTCTCACCCTTCTGAAGAGGATTCCAGTATCTTCTGTCTATGCCGGCACTCTGGGCGGCCTCCACATCAAATTTGCCCTGCCTTCTAAGGCTCATGGTATAGCCATAGCAGGTAATGTTGTGATTGACCTTGAAGGCGGTTATGGTAAATCCGGGCATTCCCTCGGGTTCAAAGGACATCTCGTCCTCAGTTATCTCTTTAAAACGGATCTCAAAGGGAAGCTCGGGAGCAATTACTCTCAGGGCATTCACTACCCTTTCAAGACCCTTGGGTCCCACCACGAGAAGAGGCTCTGTTCTCTCGGCATTTCCCATGGTAAGGAGCATTCCGGGAAGGCCGCTGATATGATCCGCATGGTAATGAGTAAAGCAGATGATATCAATAGGCTTGGCACTGAGGCCCTTTTTCTTCATGGCGATCTGGGTGGCTTCACCGCAATCGATGAGCACACATTTTCCGTTGTATCTCACAAAAAGAGCTGTGAGAAAACGGTTTGGAAGAGGCATCATTCCGCCTGTTCCAAGAAGACAAACATCTATCATATAATTCTTAATTCCTTTTCCAATAAATTACTGCATCATCCTTGGGTTCTTCATAAAAGCCGGGGCGAACGCCTTCGCTCTTAAAGCCCAGCTTCTCATAGAGCCTTATGGCAGGGGCATTGGCGCCTCTGACCTCAAGGGTGTAGTTCTCGATTCCAAGGCCGTGGCCCCTTTCAAGGAGCTGCTTGACCATCTTGTAGCCGACGCCTTCCTTGCGGCAGTCACCGGCCACGGATACATTGGTGATCTCTCCGTCTCCGGAAATATTCTGAACACCGCACAGGCCCACGATTCTTCCGGCTTTCTCCGCCACAAGGTAAATGGTGTCGTCCCTTGTCATGGCATCCAGAAGCTGCTTGCGGGACCAGGCCTCTTTGCCCAGATTGAGCTTCTCAAGGGCTGCAGCGTCATCGATATCCTCCGCTGTCATGGGCCTTACTCTGATAATGCCGGGAGACTTAAGTTCAGACTTGCCGGGAGCATTTTTCTTTTCCCCGGAGCCCTCCTTTGCTTCCCGCTCTGCCTGGGACATTCTGAGGTAATCCGGCGCGAACTCATCCGCTGAAACAAGCTGTCCCTCACCGGCCATTTTGGCAGCCAGAGCTGCAACAGAAGCGGCGCTCTGCCTGTTCTGATGGATAGGCGCAATGGAATAGGGCACCTTGAGATTTTTTTCCAAAACATCATGATAAACCGGGACGCCGTCACCAAGCAGGATGACCGCCTTACCCAGGCTGTTGATCTCACCGATTATGTCATCCAGGGAAGCCGCATACTGGCCATGGATTATCTGCATGTCAAAGCTGCGCTCCATGCTCTTACCCTCGGGCATCTTGGGCACGAAGGTATAAAGTCCCGTGTAGACCTGATTCCTTCTGGCATCCATCATGGGGCAGATCACCTTCTCATTGCCGTAGAGATTGTAGGCGATGCCGTCCACGGTGGGCACAGGGATAATGGGCTTATCCAGGGCAAGAGCCAGTCCCTTGGCGGTGGCTGCTCCTATCCTCAAGCCCGTGAAGGATCCCGGTCCCTTGGCCACAGCAATGGCATCGATGGTAGAAAGGTCCAGGTGAACCTTCCTGCACATATCATCCAGCATGGGCATCAGGATCTCGGAATGTGTGGTCTTATATTGAATTGAAAACTGGGCCAGGATGATGTCGCCGTCAGCTATGGCAACGGCTCCCACCAGGCCTGATGTGTCTATTGCAAGTATTCTCATATTTTATAAAAAATGTCCTTTTACTTCTTAATCATCGTTATAAGTCTGTAATCAAAGCCCTTTTCCAGGTTCTTCTCGATCACGATCTCAGTGTAATGCTCCGGCAGGCACTCCTCGATAAGATTGGCCCATTCGATTATGCACAGACCATCCCCGTAGAAATAGTCCTCATATCCGATCTCGTCCATCTCGCTGATGTCTCCGATGCGATATACATCAAAGTGATAAAAGGGAATTCTGCCCTGATCATATACCTGAATGATCGTAAAGGTCGGGCTGCTGACAGGTCCTTCTATTCCCAGGCCCTTGGCTATACCCTGGGTCAGGACAGTCTTGCCCACTCCCAGATCTCCGATAAGGGTATAAACAGCTCCGGGCTGGGCGCTTTCCCCTATCCGCCTGCCTATCTCAAAGGTTTCCTCTGCACTAAAGGATTCATGCTTAGTTACTATATCCATAAAAACCTCACTGTTAACAAACCATAATTAATTTTAGTATACCACAAAAAAGGGTATGGGAGCATCCTCCCATACCCGCAGCCTGCTGTGAGACTATATCAAATTATGCTTCTGCCTCAGCTTCAGCCTTGTTAACCTTTCTGGAAGCAGACAGTCTGTCAGCCTTAAGAATAGGACTGAGCTGCTTGTAAACAAGGAAAGTGATAACGCTGTCCACGATGCCCTTAAGAAGATTGAAGGGAGCAACGCAGAGAGCACAGAAGGTGAAGAGATTGGTTACTGCAGGATTGATGGCAGTTCCCATCTGAATAAATGCATCAACTCCGCTTCCGAACATAACCGCATAGGCAGGTAAAAGGAAGAAGGCATTGAGAAGAGCACCTACAATAGCAATGCAAACGGTTCCGACAAGGCAGCTGAAAAGAGCGGCCTTTCTGCTCTTCTTAAATCTGTAGATGATGGTTGCAGGTACAACAAAGGCTGCGCCCACAACGAAGTTGGCAATCTCTCCAACGAATCCTGAGGTGGTTCCCTGGATCAGGATATTGAGTGTAACCTTCACGAATTCGATCATTACAGCAACCATGGGTCCGCAGGCAAAGCCTCCGATAAGCGCAGGGATATCGCTGAAATCAAATTTGTAGAAGGAAGGTGCAAAAAACAGCGGAAACTCAAAAAACATAAGCACAAAGGAAATAGCAGAGAAGACGCCGATAATAGCTATCTTCCTGACACTGAACATAGCCTCTGTCCTGCCGGATTCCCTCAGTTCTTTCCTTCTGGCGGCCTTTTCAGCGAAAAAGGTAAGCAGAAAAGCTGCAAGGATCAGCAGTATCAGAGCCAAAAAGTGCTCCCAGTTCTGTGCAACGGTGGTTAAAAGTGTTTGTTTTTCGTTCATCTTATTCTCCTCTTTCTCATCGGGTAATATTTGAAATTGAAGATAGGGAAAAATGAAAAAAGCTCCAAGTCAAAATACATAGACCTGGGGCTACCACAAGAAATCATATTGTGCATTCTTCTCTCATCCAGACTATACTGTCGGTCTTGGAATCTCACCAAGTCAGCCGCCTAAGCGGGTCGCGGACTATACCGCCGGTTGGGAATCACACCCTGCCCCGAAGAATTATTATTTTATATGCTAATACTAGCACATTTCTCTGATTTGACAAGTCCCTTACGCAAATTTATAATCAAATTAACTGTAATTGTGATAAACTGACCTTTTTGTCCGCTTATAAATGAGGTTGCTATGAAGAGAGTTGTGACAAGAAAGCTGACACCGGGAATGGTGCTGGCCAATGATGTCTATACCTATGATTCATATATAAAACTTCTGGATAAGGGCACGATCCTTGAAGACAAAGATATTGCAAGGCTTGCCTTTTATTCTATTCTGGATGTTCTCGTGGAAGATGATCCCGTGGAACCTATTGTTCCCGAGCCTGCCCTTCAGGGGCTATCCTATTCCGAAAGACTCAAGCAGTCCGAGGAATTCAAAGAATTCCGTGCAGATTTCGAAGAATGCGCCACAAGATTTGAACACGAGATACAGGACATCATCAATAACGAACCCAACTTCAATGTGGACAACATGATGACCCCAATATACGGGCTTCTCGAAAAGGGCAGGACAGCCACCAACATCTTTGACATGCTCCACAATCTGAGAATGTATGATGATGCCACCTATACCCACTGTATAAATGTGGCACTGATCACCAATATCATTGGCCAGTGGCTGAAATGGAACAAGGAAGAGCTGGAGATAGCCACACAGGCAGGTCTTTTCCATGATATAGGAAAACTCATGATCCCCGGCTCCATAATCACCAAGCCCGGCAAGCTCACCAGTGACGAATACAGCATAGTTCAGACACACCCACAGCGGGGATATGAAATACTAAAGCCCATCAACATCAGCGCCCATGTTAGAAATGCCGCACTGATGCACCACGAAAGATGCGACGGCACCGGCTATCCGCTGAAATTAACAGGGCCCAAGATAGACAGATTTGCCAAGGCCGTGGCCATTGCGGATGTATATGATGCCATGACCAGTGCAAGACATTATCGTGGTCCTCTTTGTCCTTTCATTGCGATATCGATGTTTGAAGAGGAGGGACTTCACAAGTATGATCCCGAGATCATCATGGTATTCCTGCAGAACATTGTTAATACCTATCTGCTTAACACCGTAAGGCTCAACACCGGCGAGATCGGCGAGATCATTTTTGTAAATAAGACCCATCTCTCAAAGCCAACCATAAAGGTGGGCGAAGATTACATAGACCTGAGCAAATGCCCGGGAGTCTACATTCAGGAAATCGTATAAGGCACAAGAAAGAATGTCGCGAGCGTTTTTTATTTAACAGGAAGCAATTTCCTGTTAAATAAAAAAACATGCATAGGTGGATGACCACTTATGCATGTTTCATTTTAAACTTGGTTATATCTCTGTCGGAATCGACCTTTTCTATCTGAGCGCCCAGCTCTCTAAGCTTCACATCAAAGTCCTCATAACCTCTCTCGATATACTTGATATCCTCAACGGTTGAATAGCCTTCCGCTGTAAGAGCTGCTATTACAAGGGCAGCACCTGCCCTCAGGTCCGGAGCGGAAATAACTGCTCCTGTGTATTTGTCCACGCCCTCAATGATGGCGGTACTTCCCTCTACCTTGATATTGGCTCCCATTCTGGTGAGCTCATCAACATATTTGAATCTGTTCTCGAAAATACTCTCTGTCACAATACTGATGCCGCTGGCAAGACCCAGAGCTACAGTGATCTGTGGCTGCATATCCGTAGGATATCCGGGATAAGGAAGAGTCTTAACATGTGTGTTCTGAAGTCTCTTGGTTGCCACTACTCTGACTGCATCATCGGATTCATGGATCTGACATCCCATCTCGATAAGCTTGGCACTGATGGATTCCAGATGCTTGGGGATAACATTCTTGACTGTGATATCTCCCTTGGTTGCAGCTGCTGCCATCATAAAGGTTCCAGCCTCGATCTGATCGGGAATGATTGTATATTCTGTGCCGTGAAGCTTCTCAACTCCGCGTATCCTGATAACGTCTGTACCTGCGCCCTTGATGTCAGCTCCCATACTGTTGAGGAAGTTGGCAAAATCAACTACGTGGGGCTCCTTGGCTGCGTTCTCGATAATAGTCTTACCCACTGCCATACATGCAGCCATCATGATATTGATGGTAGCTCCTACACTGACAACATCCAGATAGATATGGCTTCCAACCAGTGCATCCGCATGAGCCTCAATAATTCCGTGTCCAATGTTAACCTTGGCTCCCAGAGCGGTGAATCCCTTGATGTGCTGGTCAATAGGTCTCAGGCCTATACTGCAGCCTCCGGGAAGAACCACGCCGCCTTCCTTGTATTTGCCAAGGAGAGCTCCGAGAAAATAATAGGAGCCCCTGATTTTTTTCATATCATCATTGTCAAAAGTATAATCACGAATCTGTGATGCATTGATCTTAACCCCATGTCTGCCGATTCTCTCAACGAAGGCTCCTGAGCTCTTCATTGCCTGAAGCATGGCATTGGTATCGGATCCGTCATGCATATTATCTATATATACGGTTTCATCTGTCATGATGGAAGCTGCGAGAATAGCCAGCGCTGCGTTCTTGGCGCCGCCGATCTCAACCTCTCCTACCAGAGGAATCCCGCCTTTAATTACATATTTTTCCATAAGAATCCTCATAGCATACTGCACAAAAATCTTTGTGCCGATTGCATATAAATTCCATTCAATAATTGTCAAAATTACATAATCGAACAAATTATATTTATATCACATTTATGTACCAGTGTCAAAACAGACACTGAAAAAGTTCTGTTAATTCAAGTAATTAAGCGGGTTAACCTGAGATCCGTTAATGAGGATCTCAAAGTGCAGGTGAGGTCCTGTGGATACACCGGTATTTCCGGAAAGGGCGATCTTCTGTCCCTGGGATACCGACTGTCCCACTGAAAC
This sequence comes from Butyrivibrio sp. MC2021, assembly GCF_000621605.1. GTDB lineage: Bacteria > Bacillota > Clostridia > Lachnospirales > Lachnospiraceae > Butyrivibrio. The sequence goes on from NZ_JHXX01000003.1 coordinate 11,109, forward strand.
CAGTATCTTGGACAGGTGTCCGTATCTGGTCTCCCTGCCGTCTGCGTGCTTGATATATACACAATAACCGTATCCGCTTCCCCATCCGGCTCTGGTAACTCGACCTGAGGAAGACGCCATAACAGCGGTTCCCACAGGGGTAGCCCAGTCAACGCCCTTGTGATAGGAGCTGGCTCCTCTGGTAGGTGCATTTCTTCTGCCGAAGCCTGATGTGAGACGACCGCCGGAAATAGGCTTAACATAGGTCGGAGGCACTTTGGTTCCTCTCTCTACGATCTTGGGAACAGCCTGATAAGTCACCTCTTCCTTTTCGATCTGTCTGCCGTTTTCCGAGTTATCGGTATAGCTAATGAGCGCAACAACCTTTCTGTGGCCGGCTGAGGGCTCCTGAATAACCTTGCTCTGAGTGGTGTACCAGGAATCATTGGGAATGTACTGAACCTCGGCTTCATAATCCTCTTCATAGTATTCCTGAAGAGTATAAACCACTGAAAGTTCCGGTTCCGGTACGGTTACAATGATTTCGTCCTCAGGTCTGATCCTGGTAAATTCATCCTCCAAAGACTCATTCATTGCAATAAGATCCGCAACGGTAAGGTCATACTGAACAGCAATGCTGCTGAGGGTATCTCCTGATTTTACCTCGTAGATCTGATTGGTCTCTTTATCTTTTGTAACATCATCTATGGCTGTTGAAAGATCTGTGAGCTCCTCATTTGGAAGGTAACTCTCCACGATTTCAACCTTGTCACCAAAGTTGATGTCAATAAGTCCCAGCTCGTAATCCGAAAAGTCCTTGTCATAGGCGATTGGTGTTGCCTCGTTGACTATTTCCGAAACGGTCTGGAAAAAGCCTGCCTCGGGCAGACTTGTCTTGGCTATCTTCTCTTCCTTACGAACCTCTTCCTTGCTGAGAACCTTGGGAGTAAGCACATTAACTTCTCTTGATTCGTCAAGCTCAAGGGAAACCTCATACTTATTCTCAGTGTCATAGTTGGAAAGAGAGGTATTTAACAACTGCATGACCTCGTTGATGCTGGCGAGGTTGACGGAAAATTCATTTATCTTGATAGAATATGCTCTGTTTAAGGTGCTCTTTTTGTTGGCATTGATAACCGCCACCATCTGTTTAGCCACATCAGAAGTTGAATCCACTGTGGACCAAAAAACATTGCTTCCTTCGATGCTGAGATCCGAGGTAGCCAGGGTGAGCTCGTCGCTGCCCTGTGCTATCTGCCTTCTGGCGCTTCTGTAGGCATCATAGGCATCATTTTTGGATGCCACAACACCCACCACCTGATTGTTCAGCTTTACGGTAAAAATGTTGTTTCCGCCTTTTTCATATTTTACCAGGCTGGGCATAAACAAGATCCATAGGGTTATTACAACCAAGGCGGAATGCAAAAACCATATCTTTATTTTTTTGTAAAACATTGTATTGCCTGAATTCATATCGGATTATCTTTCTAATGCTTTCTCTTTTTTAAATAAGACCGAGAAGTCTCAGCACATTGATCACGAGGTCTGCCCCCACAACCAAAAGAGTGATGATGAGTACAGGAAGAACAGCGCTGTTCTTGGTCTCAACCGCAACCTGAACAGCCTCAAGTCGTCTCTCGACTTCCTTGAAGGCCTCCTTGTTTTTATCCTGATTCTTCTCTACAACGGCCTGAACATTTCTGTATACCTGAACGCCCACATCATGGATCCTGGTCTCGTTGGCTTCCAGTGTCTCCTGATGTTCCTTGTAATCAGCCTTCAGTTGTTCAAGGCTCTCCTTATATGCTCTGGCATCTGCAATCATTTCATCGAGATGCTGCTTGTATTCCTCTGCGGTAAGTTTGAAGTCCTCGGCATTGAGCTTGAAGTCCTCGGCGTTCTGCTTGAGTTCCTCCATAAGAGCCTTGTAGTGCTCCGCCTCAAGCTTGATCCTCTCAGCCTCCTTGGCCTCTGCCTGTGAATTAGCCCTTATGATGTCCTGAGCCCCAATCTTTTCAGCAATCTTATTCATAAAGTTATCCACGATATTTCCTCCCCAACTGTCTATTTTTCGCAACTTCAACTATAGTATCATACATTTATTATGAATAATTAACAAGATAATATCTGCAAAAAGGATTTTATTATGCAGTTTTACCCTTTGTTCATTTTCTGTTCATAATTTATTCATAATTGCCTTGTATATTATAAACATAGCCGATGGCAAACGGCTTCCAAACAACGAAAGATAGATTTTTTCATAATAGGGTAGGCGCGGAGACGTGTCTACCCACTCCTCATTTTGTGACCTTTTTTATTTTTTTCATTTGACTCAAAAGGGTCACAAGCGCATCATTTTCCAGATTCTATCGCCAGAATCTCCTCATTAAGGGACAGCATTCTGGCATCAAGATCAGCCACCATCTTGGCACATTCATGAAGCTCACTGTTAATATGGTTAGGAGCCTTTCCCTCAAACTTGTACTGGATCTTGTGCTCCAATGAAGCCCAGAAATCCATGGCTACGGTTCTGATCTGAATCTCCACCTTAACATTGACAATGCGATCGGAAAGATAGACCGGCAGGGAAACTATCATGTGGTAGCTTCTGTAGCCGCTCTTTTTTGGGTTCATAATATAATCCTTGACGGTAAGAACCTGAATATCCTTCTGATTGCTTATCATCTCGGCGATTCTGTAAATATCCGATGTAAATGAACATATAATACGGATTCCGGCTATATCGTTGACATAGCGTACCATATTCTCAATGGTGGACTCATAGCCGTTGCGCTTAAGCTTTTTGACAATGCTCTCAGGAGTCTTAACCCTGGCCTTAACGTGCTCGATAGGGTTGTACCTGTGAACCTCCTGGAATTCCTCATTGAGAATTTCGATCTTGGTTGTTATCTGCTTAAGAGCAGAGTTATACATCAGACTTACTTCTTCCCAGGAATGAATGTCCTCTGAAATTCTTATACTGTTTGATGCAAGATCAAGTTCCATAAAATCCCCTTTAACTGCGGAAATATTCCTTATTCATGGCGCAGGCTCTAACCAGTGCCTTAGGCAGCTTCTTATAATTTCTGCCCAGCTTGTACCCCATAAACCTGCTGCCGCACATAATGATGTAATGGGGAATGAGATATGCCTTGCCAATATGTCTGAAATGCTGAATGGTCTGACTGACCATCTTTTTTCCCTCGGACTCAGAGCTGATATTTCCGAAAATCTCCGGATGATCCGTCTGGGAAACCCCGAGGTCAAAGTTTCTGTGAAACTGCTGTGATACGCTGTAATTATGTGAATGGATAACTCCCGCCTCGGGAACATAGCATATTGCATAGCCCTTCTGGCAGGCAGTTCCCGCATAGACCATATCCTCGTTAAAAATGGTCTTGTGAGTAAATCCACCAATTACATTATAAACGTCGCGCCTATACATTGCACATACATTTGAGCAAAAATAGGTCTTGATTCCAAGCCTTCCGATATCAGCCTGAGTCTTCTTCATGGCTTCATTCGGATAATTGAATTTCCTGGAAAATCTCTCCGCAAGGTTACAGTCTGTTTTGGGATACTGCCTTGCGTAGGCTGCGGCCACATCCTTGTCCAGAGCCTTGGCAAGACTCGAAATAAGCATCTTGTCTCTGGGAAAAGCATCCTGGGTCATCATCAGAAAGAAGTCCGCATCAGATAACTGCACTCCCTGATTTCTGGTCTCCCCATGGTCAAACTCCGACTTGGATACATGCTTCACTATTATGTTGTTGTACTTTTTCAGGGGATTCTCAGAATTCTCGGATATCAGCTTGTCCCAGTACTTCTGCTCCGTATTCATGATAATGATATGTCCCGGACGGATAGACTGAGTCTGAAGATCATCAATTAGTCTGAAAAGAGAAATATCCGGTTTGTAGGTTGGAATAATAACATCAACTGTATTCATATTGTCTTCATTCTTTCATAAACAAAGGGCCGGGGTCCATAAAGGCCCGGCCCCTTTAGGAATATCAATTCAAATATGGGTCTGTATCAGACTTGATCTTATCACTGTACTTCTGAACATCAGGAGATACTGAATATTCTGAGTCATCAAACAGGAACTGGTGAAGCCACTTAACATTGGATGAAAGGTCTGAAGGAATTACGCAGCTGCCCTTCTTACCGATGGTTCCGGTGGCACGCATGCTCTCCTCAGGGAATCCGTTGTTATCTACAACCTCATAGTTGGCAATGTTCTTAAGAAGTGCAAGGATCTCTGTAAGATCAAGTGAAGTATAGGTCTCATTAAAGGTCTTGTTGGCTACTTCCTCAAGCTTGGAGAAGTCCATTCCCTTGGCCTTTTCAAGGCAGGCCATAAGGACTGTTCTCTGTCTCTCGGCACGCTTGAAGTCATCTCCGGCTGTGTAACGGATACGGCAATATGCTGTCGCCTGAAGTCCGTTCAGGGTCTGAAGTCCGGCGCTGTTAACCGGTGTGTACTTAAGTCCCATCTCTGAAGCCATGGTGGACTGATAGTTGTTAAGATGAGGAATCTCAGCATCTGTTACCTCGATAGGCACACCGCCGAGAGCATCAACTACGTCTGTAAGTCCTCTGAAGCCGATGGTAATAAAGTTCTTGATATCCATATCAAGATTCATGTTAAGCATTGATATAGCCTGCTCGGGGCCGCCCTCTGCATAGGCTGCGTTACACTTGGTATAAGAGTCGTTGCTGAGGTTAAGGTATGTATCACGATATACTGAGCAAAGCTTGATCTCACCGTTTGCATTGTTGATGGATGCGATGATGATCGTATCTGATCTGGTATTCTTGGTAAGCTCACCGTCACGGGCATCAACACCGAAAAGTGCTAAGTTGGTATATCCGGACATCTGCACGTTCTCAGCTACTGTCTCATTGATACTCTGGCTGATAACCTCTTCGTCCATGTTAACCTTACCAACCTTGGTAACATCAACCTTAAAGAACAGGGTATATGCCACATAGATAAGTACGCAGGCGATAAGTATCTCTCCTACGAGAAGTGCTATTGCCTTGGTCTGATTCTTTTTCTTCTTGGGGCGTCTCTTGCCTGACTGAGCAGGTCTTCCTGAACTCTTTCCGGCATGTGATGAGCCGTTTCTGCCTCCCTTGGAGGATCCGCTTCTTGAGGAAGAGGGCCTTGATGATGAAGGTCTGCCTGAGCCGTTTCTTGAAGATCTTCCTGAGGATGATCCCTGTGAGGATCTTCTCACGGGTCTGTCATCATAGTCATCATAATCATCATTATATCTGTCATCTCTGGATGGTCTTCTGTCATCTCTGTCATTTCTGTCATAATACTCGTCATCACGATTTGACATGTTTATTCTCCTTTTTTCCCAATAAAACTTTTTGTGTATATATTGCATAAGTCAAAAGCGCATACACTTGTATATTTTGCCACAAACACCGAAAATATACAAGTATATGCGCTTTCTCAGCATCCATGCGGCTTTCCGCCGGTGCATCAATAGGCATTTTTGTTAAAAAGTCCGTATCTTATGGTTCCGAGGATTATCTTAAAATCAAATCCCATGGTCCAGTTTTCGATATAGTAAATATCGTAATCGATTCTTTTTCTGATAGATGTGTCGCCTCTGTAACCGTTGATCTGAGCCCAGCCTGTAAGTCCCGGTCTTACCTGGTGTTTTACCATATATCTGGGGATCTGCTCCTTGAACTTCTCAACGAACTGAGGTCTCTCGGGCCTTGGTCCCACAAGGCTCATCTGTCCAACGAAGATATTAAAGAGCTGAGGAAGCTCGTCAATACTGTATTTCCTAAGGAAGGCGCCAACGCCGGTAACTCTTGGATCTCCCTTGGTGGTCCATCCCTTCTTCTCCTCAGCCTCGGTCTGAACCCTCATGGATCTGAATTTGTACATCATAAAGGGCTGTCCATTAAGGCCGATCCTCTCCTGCTTGTAGATGATCGGACCCTTGCTGCTGAGCTTAACCGCAATAGCTGCCACCAGCATTACAGGCGATGTAAGAATGATGCCGATAAAAGAACCGATGATGTCAACAACCCTTTTGGCCAGCTTGTTAAAGGAATTAGTAAGCGGCACATATCTGATGTTGACAACCGGAAGTCCCTGAACGTCCTCTGTGTAAGGATTGCTGGGGAAAAGTGAAGTATAATCCGGAATGAACTTGGTGTGCACTCCCGATTTCTCACACTGAGCCACAAGCTCCTCAAGTCTGTCGTAATCATCCAGAGGAAGCGTGATGGTAATTTCATCGTAATTGCTGTTAACAAGGTAATCCTGAAGCTGATCGGTCTTTCCCACAACCTTTATGCCATGGTAGCTGGTTCCTATGGGAACGAAATCGTCCAAGACACCTGCTATGTCATAGCCCCACTGGGGATTTTCCAATACCCTGCTGATGTAGGCCTCTGCAGCCCTGGAATATCCCACCAGAAGAATATGCTTGATGTTATATCCCTTTTTCCTGATATACCGTAGGAACTTACGAAGAAGTCCATGTGCCAGGGTCGTCAGTGCAATATTCAGAACGAAGAATATACCCAGCATGGTTCGGGAAAAGTTACTCTGCTTTAACATGTACAAAAGCACCAGAAATCCAACAATTCCCATGAGGTTGGCCTGAACTATGTCCACAAACTCATTCCAAAGCCTCAGGGCTCTCCTGGACGTGTAGAGCTGAACCATGTAGTACAAAAAAAGATATGAGGGCACAAGATAATAAAGCGCAGAAAAATAGGTGGACATTGAAAGAACGCCACCGGGATTCTTGTCCCTGAAAACAGATTCAAATTTCAAATAATAGGACAACATGTAGGAACCGGCTACGATGAGCCCGTCCACTATAACATGCAACCTATTAAGATGTGTCTGGTTATCTTTTATCATTTAAACAATACCAATTCTTCTTAGGCAGTTAAGCCACAGCTCCAGCTGCAGTTTAAGGCTGTTAACAGCCTGTCTTCCCCCGAATCGGACTCTTTTGTCTGAGCCCTTGAATATCCTTGAAAAGCCACTAAGAAGGCCCTTTATATGGGCTTTTCCCAACCCTTTTTTCATGTAAAAAACATGTTTTATAAGTATGCCCGCAATAATAAGCGGGAGATTAATCAAAACCTGTAAAAAAGGCATATTTTTATATATTAAGTATAAATTATTGGCTGCTGTCAGTTCAACCTTAAATGCATTATGCCTTGAACCGCTGCTGCCGCTGCCGGCGTGATATACCACCGCCGAGGGCTCCATAAGGTTCCTGTAGCCGTAAAGTCTTGCCCGGTAGCCCAGATCCACGTCCTCCAGATAGCAAAAATGCGCCTCGTCAAAAAGGCCCACCTCATCCAGCATGGACTTCCTGTAGATGGCTGCCCCTGCGCAGGCGGAAGTGATATAGAGTCTCTTTTTATAATTGTCTGCATTCTTGTCCTTGGAAGGAGCAAAGGCCCATCCCAAAGCGCAGTAATAGTCTCCGGCATCATCCACCAGATCAGGATGGTGAAGCTGAAGCATCTTGGCCTGGGCGCTGAAAAGATCCTTCTTTTTGTCCATGACTCTGACCAGGGACTCGATGGCCTTCTCATCGCAGACAGTGTCGTTGTTCAGAAGAAAAACATACTCTGTATCTGCGGCTCTTATGCCTTCGTTGACAGCATTGGCAAAGCCGGTGTTACTGCCAAGCTCCAGAACCTTCATTTCCGGATACTTGTCCTTAACAAAGGAAACACTGCTGTCTTCAGAACCGTTATCAACTATGATAACACAAAAATCCTTATATGTTTGTTTTTTAAGGCTCCTAAGACAATCCTGCAGAAATTTCGCCCCGTTGTAGTTAGGAATTATAACCGTAACCTTTTCCATTTTCAAACCCTTTTGATAACCTTGGGATCCCAGAGAACCCGTAGGCCCTTCTTTCTGATCTCCTCACAGAACTTAAGGTTCATCTCCATTATGGCCTCATCAGTCATAGTTTTGAAATAGCTGTCGTTTTCCCCTTTTCCGAAGAAGCTGTCACTATACTTTGTTCCTGTGATCTCTTCATACACAGGAATAAACTGAGAGCTGACACTAATGCATCTGACATCTACCGCAGCACAATTCTGCTGAAGTACGGCTCTGTGCTGAGGTCCGCCGCTAAAGCCCTCCGGAAGCCTGTCGTAAACCACGGTTCCGTCTTTTTTATAAATACCTCCGCAGATCCTGCCCTTTTTATCCAGGAGCTTGCCGCCTATGCAGCCCACATCCTTCCTGGACTCAAAGAAGTCTCCGGTATAATTGAGTCTGTAAAAGCCAAGGTGACGCAGAGACTCAGCCTCGGCTGCTATCTTGTTCCTTGCGCAAAAATCAGAAAGGGCCCTCTTGCCCGCCTCATAGGCATAGGTCTTGCTGGCTGGATTGGCCGCAGTTGAACCGCGGTGGCATCTCCAGTGATATAAAACCTTGCTGATATGGGCAATCTGGCCGGAAGCCGCAGGCATGGAAAGCGCCGCTTCACCGCAGGCCCTGAGGAACAGGTCATAATCCTGGGCTCCGTCATACTTGTCACGAAGCTTCAGTCTTTTTATCACATCCGCTCTCATGACGGTAAAATGGCAGATATAATTATTGGACATAAGATAGTCCATATTAAAAGAGGGTTTGATATGGGGTTCATAATAAACGCCTCTTGTATCGTCGTATTTATCCTCATCGGAATATATAAGTCTTATGGGGCAGTCCGAATACCGGGCCAGCTTGTTGGTCTTCATGCTCTTTCTGATGACCTTGGACACCTCATACAGAGCATCCGGGGTCAACAGATCATCATGATCCAAAAGTCCCACATAATCACCGGAAGCCTTCTCCAGGCCCCTGTTTGTATTGATCGAAATTCCTTCGTTGGTTCCAAGATGATAGTACTTAATTCTCGGATCCTTCCCCGCATATTCCAGCGCCATGTCGGAGCTGTTCATGGAGGCGTCGGCCAGTACCAGTTCCCAGTCGCCGTAGGTCTGGGAAATCACCGACTCTATCATTTCCTGTAAATATTTCTCCGGTGTGTTGTAAAGAGGCACCACAATGCTGAATCTGACACAGTTGCCATCTTTTACCAGAGCCTTATATTCCTGTCTCTGCTCGGAAAGAACTTCCTCGGAAAGGGGCAGGAATCTGTATCTGTCCCGGAGCTTGTCTGATATTCTCTCAAAGGCAGCAAAAAATGCGGCCTTAGCACCATTGCGTTTAGCATATGCTATTGTTTTGGAGGCCGCATTTTTTATACCCATTTTGGTTTTTCCTTTTACTGTCCTATTACTTTTTTAACTGCATCGGTTAATTCATCCTGAAGCTTGGCTGCATCCTCAAGGTTCTTACCCTTAACACCCATGTAGAACTTGATCTTGGGCTCTGTTCCTGAAGGTCTTGCGCAGCACCAGGAATCGTTATCCAGTGCAAAATAGAGAACGTTGGATACAGGAAGTCCTGTCTCGCCCTCTTTGCCGGTGGCCATATCAACGGTCTTGCCGGTCTTGTAATCTCTGAACTCTTCTACCTTCCAGCTGCCGAACTCCTTGGGAGGATTGCTGCGAAGTCTGTCCATAAGAGCTGCGATCTGCTCAGCGCCCTCTTTGCCCTTCATGGTGATGGAGTACTGGCCCTCCTTGTAGTAGCCATAGTCCTCATACATGTCGATCATAGCATCCCAAACGCTCTTGCCCTGCTTCTTGTAGAAAGCAGCCAGCTCGCAGAGCATCATAACCGCAACAACGGCATCCTTATCTCTTGCGTGGGTTCCTGCAAGGCATCCGTAGGACTCCTCAAGGCCGAATACATAGTTGTAGGACTGGCCGTTCTGCTCGAAGAGCTTGATCTGCTCGCCGATGTACTTAAAGCCTGTAAGAACCTCGATGTAGTGAAGACCGTACTTGGATGCTACAGCCTTAGCCATATTGGTGGTAACGATTGTTGTAACAAAAGCAGGGTTGGCAGGCATTGTGCCTGTTGCCTTGCGCTCTCTTAAGATATAATCGCCGATGAGCATTCCGGACATATTTCCTGTAAATGCAACATATTCACCGGTCTTGGTATCCTTGGCATAGATTCCCAGTCTGTCTGCATCAGGGTCGGTTGCAAGAACAATGTCTGCATCCTTCTCTTTTGCCAGCTTGAGAGCAAGCTCAAAGGCCTTGGGATCCTCAGGGTTGGGATATGCCAGTGTTGTAAAGTTGGGATCGGGCTTCTCCTGCTCGGGAACAACGAATACGTTCTTGAAGCCAAGCTCCTTCAGTACTCTCCTTACAGGAAGGTTACCTGTTCCGTTGAATGGTGAATAAACAATGGTGAACTTATCAGCCATCTCATCGATAACGTCCTTGTGGATGATCTGCTTCTTGAGCTCAACCATGTACTTGTCATCTATCTCTTCGCCAAAGGAGATGTAAAGTCCCTGTGCAATGGCATCTTCCTTGGACATAGTCTTAACTTCAGCATAATCTGTGATGGCAACAACCTCAGAAATGATACCTGTGTCATGAGGTGGTGTTACCTGAGCGCCATCCTCCCAGTATACCTTGTATCCGTTGTACTCAGGTGGATTGTGAGATGCTGTAACCATAACTCCTGCGATACATCCAAACTCTCTGAGAGCAAATGAAAGCTCAGGAGTAGGACGAAGAATATCGCTCACATAAGCCTTGATTCCGTTGGCAGCAAGGCAAAGTGCTGTCTCATCGGCAAATTCCGGAGAAAATCTTCTGCAGTCATAGGAAATTGCCACACCCTTCTTGGCCGCATCCGGTCCGCCGTTCTTCTTGATATAATTGGCAAGTCCCTGGGTTGCCTTTCTTACGGTGTACTTGTTCATTCTGTTGGTACCGGCTCCGATTACCCCGCGGAGTCCGCCTGTACCAAACTCAAGCTCTCTGTAAAATCTGTCCTCAACCTCTGCCTCATCATTCCTGATGGAAAGCAGCTCTTTCTTGGTCTCTTCGTCAAAATACGGATCGTTAAGCCAGTATTCCAACTGTTTCTGTGCGTCACTCATTCCTTTTCCTCCTCATTAAACGCTGTATATAATGCATTATAACACAGGGAATATCTCACTGTGTGCGTAAACTTGAGTATCCTTCCACGTTCAGGCTGAAATCACTTCTGTCCAGGGAGAAATTTGGATTGTAATAGGGATCTCCCTTGTCCAGAACAGCCTTCCACTTGGTGCGGAAGTGCTCTGATTCTGATTCGTAGCGCTTTGCGTTCTCACCCTCCAGATCAAGACCTCTTGAAAGGGATTCATAGTGATACAGCTCCGCAAAAGGTGTAAATACGTTGAGATATCCTTTTTCTCTAAGCTTCAGACAGAAATCCACGTCGTTGAGGCTCACTGCGAAGTCCTCGCCAAAGCCACCAACCTCATCATACTTGGCTCTGCTGACCATAAGGCATGCACCGGTAACAGCGCTGACATCCTGAGCGTAGCAAAGTCTGCCCATATATCCCAGGTTCATTCCGGCCTGTCCGTAGTGTGAATGGCCTGCTGTTCTGTGGGCTCCCAGCTTCAGTACAACGCCGGCATGCTGGATCTTTCTGTCGGGGAAATAAAGCTTGGCTCCAACCGCACCCACATCGGATCTCTGAGCATACATAAGAAGCTCTTCCATCCAGTTCACGGTGATGACCTGTGTGTCGTTATTTAAAAGAATGATGTACTCTCCGTCGGAGTGCTGTACACCGTAGTTAACTACAGCTGAATAATTAAATGCTGGTCTGCTGCCGTCGGGATTCAGGTGCTGACCGTTCTCGTAGTAGTCCACTACCTTCACAATATCCTTGAGAGAGCCGTTACGAAGTTCATCATAATAGCCCTTGATATCAGAACCCTTGCTGCCGTTCTCAACTACAATGATCTCGTAATTGTCATAAACTGACTTCTCATAAATGGAATCTATACATCTCTTGAGGTCTTCCTTGTGTTCACAGGTGGGAATAACTATTGAAATCTTGGGTGTTCCCTGAACCTCATAGGTGATCTTGAAAATTGTCTCAAAGGCCCTGGTGCTGGTGATCTTGAAATGGTCATAGCCGTGGCGGCGAAGATGATCCGCAACTGCTCCCTTGGCTGCATCGATGGCGTAGGGCTTGGCATTAATATCGGATGCTACGCTGCCCGCATGGGATCTCCAGTAATAAAGAAGCTTGGGCACATGAACGATATGCTCTGCTCTGTCCGTAAGACGAAGGATCATATCGTGGTCCTGGCTTCCGTCAAACTTGGTTCTGAAAAGCTCAGTGCCGTCAAGGAGAGTTCTCTTGAACACACTGAAATGGCAGATATAGTTGTTGGCCCTGAGATTGTCTATAGCATAGTCAGGCTTAAAATGCATGGTGATCATCTTGTTGATGTCATCACCCTTGAAGGTGGTCTCATCACAGTAGATATAATCAGCCTTCTCCTCATTGATAGCCTTCACATACCAGTAGAGAGCCTCGGGATGAAGGATATCATCATGGTCAAAAAGTCCGATATACTCCCCCTCTGCCAGTTCAAGGCAGTGGTTGGTATTTCCGGAGATACCCTCGTTCTTTTCAAGCTTCATGTAAGAGATCCTGCAGCTGCCGTCGGGGCGAAGGGCCCTCTTGTCAGCCTGAAACTCTTTTACTATGGAATAAACAGTGCCGATGTGCTCGGAATCTGAGCCGTCGGCCAGGCAAAGCTGCCAGTTGTTATAGGTCTGATCAAGGCAGGAGCCGATCATATCCCTCAAAAATCTCTCGGGAGTGTTATAGAGAGGAACAAGGATGGAAATCAGGGGCCTGTACTCAAACTTGGTCTCCTGCTGCATCTTCCTTGTGGCCTCATCAGGAAAGCTCTCTGTGCCGTAGTGAGTCATGGCCTTCTTCTCGATCTGCTTGTATTTGATCTTGGCTATAACCCCCTTAAGGGAGCCCTGATTGCGAACTCTGTCCCTCTGTCTGATGACCCAGTGCATGGTATTTCTTGCAGGGGTGCTGGCCTTCCAGATGGGGTTATTCTTGATCCTGTCCAGCTTGAACTGGAGCTCCTGGTTCTTGTCCTCCAGCTCAGCTATGCGCTGTGCCAGGTCTGCACTCTTTAGTTTTTCCCGCTCGTAGGCGGCCTTAAAATCTTTATCGTCTGCCATGGTTATCCTTTATTCTTAATATATTTGGAACCCAATTGATTAACTTGAGTCTGCTTGTCTTGTCGATGGCGAGCATGCCTATCTGGTAGTATCCCGGAGGGAGCAGCCCCTTTTCGATCTTGAGCTTGTAGCCTGTAAGATCCACATTCACCTGATCCTGAAGCCTTACTCTGATGTCAGGCCTGTACCAGGTGTAGACAGGGAAGCTGTATACCTTGGGACCCACAGGTCCTGCTCCGTCCTCATAGCGCTCCACCAGACGAAGGAGAAGTTTCCTTTCAAAAAGAGCATTGTCAGAGCCGATCACAAAGCTGTAGCCCTTGAGATAATACCCCTCTGAATTGCCCTCGGCGGTGACGCCGTAAAGCCAGTTGTCCAGGGTGCCGTTGTACTCACAGCCTACTCTCAGGCACTGATCCTCCCTGGCTCCCTTGATGCCCTTGTCATGGATACTGACTGTGGCATAGGGAATATCCTCCACAGGAGTATAGTCCTCCCTGGGGATAATGGCGGAAATAGTCTCATCCTCTGTAAGATGAGGGCTGTAGAAGGGATCCACGTTGTAAAGATGGGCGTGGCGTCTCATAAGGGTATCGCCCTCCACCGCCAGTCTCTCCATCTTCTTGGGATCCAGGTTATCCAGTCCTCTGGAAAGAGACTCGTAATGTCTTAAGTAGATATGGTTACAGCAAAGGTTATAATAACCTTTTTCAAAAATGCTGTAGCAAAAATCCACATCATTAAAGGCCACCTTGAGCTCCTCGGGGAATCCGCCCACATCCCTGAACTTCTGCCTGCTGATCATAAGACAGGCGGCAGTGGCTCCGATGGTGTTGTGGATACCTCTGTTGTAGCCGAAATAGTGGCTCTTGTTATCATGCATTTTCTGCAGCTTGTGCACGGGGCCCCGCCTTACGTTGGCGATGCCGGCATGCTGGATAAGATCCGTGTCGGGATAAATGAGCTTGGCTCCCACCGCACCCACATGCTTAAGCTGGGCCTGGGATACCATCTCACGAAGCCATCCTTCCTTCACCGCCTCAATATCATCATTGAGGAAAAGAAGGTACTCCCCCATGGTATTCTTCACGCCCTTGTTGCACATGGCTGAGAAATTGAACTCGTCCAGTTTGTATAAATAATTGATCTTTGTAAGACCGTTTTTCTTAGGAATTTTACCGATGAATACGCCGTATCTGACACGGTTCTTGGCATCGCTTCCGTTGTCCAGAACCACAATATCATAGGTGATATTGGGCTCCCCTCCGGTGGTCTCGACAATGGACTCGAGACATCTCTTTAAGACCTCCGGATGATCCTTGGAAGGAATGATGATAGAAACCGTTGTAGGCTTAAGCAGCATATGTCTTGAATTGTGGTAGGCTCTTCCGTAGAAAACATCCTGCTCGGGATTTCTGTGGAAAAGCACCTCTCTTATATGGCCCACAGGAAATTCAAGACCGGTTCTCTTGGCAAAGGCATGCTCATGAAGAGCAATCATGCAAAAAAGAACGTCCGCTGACAATAAAGATGCTTCCAGTCCCACCTGCTCCGGTGAATTGCGCTTGTTGGAGGTTCCTCCAAGCATTCTGACAGCGCCGTCGTATTCTCCTCCGGAGGCATGCATGACAGAAGCACGGCAGGCAAAGTAGCTGCCGATGTAAAATGCGTTAAGATATGAATCCGGAGACCAGTCAGGCTTAAAGAAAGGATGGATGTATTTTCCTCCCTTTCCTATCTCATCCTCGTCTCCGTAAACAAGGTTATGCTCGGGATGTGCGATAAAATACTGTCTGACCACCTCTGTGGCTCTCCTGGTGAGCTTGCCCTTGGGGCTGACAAAAAGGTAAATCATATTTTCGTCGCCCTTGTTTTCCGATACCTCCCAGACCTTGGCATAGGGTATCACCTTGATCTTGGGCTCCGGAAGCTTGTGTGGCACGATCTCTCCGGACTCCAGAGTCTCATAGCTCACAGGTGCCTCAGCCGTGATCACATTCTGCTTCTCAATGGCATGCTGCCACTTATCATAGGCTGAAGACTTGGCATTTACCGCTTTTTTGTATTTAGTTGTTCTGCTCTTTACAAGAGCAGCCTTGGCTAAATCTTTAAGCATAACCCCCTTGATCACTCCTCGTCATCTCTAAAATAGCGTTCCTCACGCTTTTGTATGATCTTTTTTCCAATCCTCTTGATCAGATTCTCCACCGGTGGCTTCTCCACCTTCTGATTCTGCTGTTCCAGAGATTCCACAATGGCTGTGGCGGAAACTGCCGGAATAAGAGTTGTTATAAGCTTGACCTTGAGATGGTTTCTCTCCATAACGCTCAGGCTCTCGCTTGTAAGACCGAATTCAATGTTCGGATCGTTTGTATCAAAAATCATGGAATCATCCGATATCCATTCCCCGTTGACCGGATGAATTGAAACGTCCACATCACTGTCTGAAAGGCTCTCTCCGTTCCAGCTGGCATCTGCGATGGTCACAAGACAAGGTGCAAAAGCGGGATCTATTCTCACTGTCCTGCACTTGCTGTCCACTCTGATATCCAGTTCAACAGTGCTGTTGTCGTCATACTGTTCCTCAGGGAAAATGCTCTCATCCTCTGAGTAGCCCTCTCCTTTATCAAGATAAACCTGAAGGCAGTCAGCGGGTCTTGCGGCCTCCACCTTGGTGGTGATGTCCTTGGGAACAATGACCTTTCTGCCTATCTTTTTCCAGATCTCCACCATGGACATTCTGTTGCCGGTGACATATTTCTGGAAGGCATACTCCTCTTCGATAAGGGCCTTGATGTCCTCTTCGGAAAGTCCGAGACGCTTGAAAACAGGCTTGGGATCGAATTTTTCTCTCTTTCTGTCCTCAAGTCTGTAGCAGTACAGCGCCCTCCAGACCTGCTCCCTGGGAGGAATGCACTTACCATAGGTCCACTCATAATCTATTATAGTCCAAATAGGGCCATTGACCATAACATTTGAGAAAATAAGGTCATAATCGGATACAGGATATTTCTCCTTGTAGCTGATTCTTCGGATATATTCGTTCAAAAGGGCGTTAAAGCCCTCCATGTCATCCTTGTCTATGCACTGATCAAGAAGAGAAGCCAGCGGAACTCCGTTCACGAAGGAGAAAATGGCACAGCCTTCCTGCTCATTTATCTGGCAGTCGTTGATCTCCAGGTCACCGCCTCTGAATTTCTCCACAAGGCCCACATAAGCATCCCTTATGCTGTAGACATGCTCTTTGGCAGCCTCTGTAAGAGGATACTTCTTGATGATCCTGCGGCCTGCCCTGTCAATGGCGATGTCCGTTCTTATCTTGAACTCATCAACTCTGTCATTGCTGTATTTGCTGTAGATGGTGTCAAAACCGGGACCTAAGATAACCTCAAAGGAATTGGCAAATTCAGGATACATTCCGTCCTTAACCAGGTCCTCATAGGCGTGCTTCTCGTTAAAAAGCACCAGTCTGTCCCTGTCATAGTTTCTGACATTGTCCTGAAGCTCCCCGAACTTGGGAAGATATGAATCGGAGTGAAGAAGAGTCATCAGCTTGTAATCCGGGTATGGATAGTAGAAGTGATACTCGTTCATTCCGCATTTTTTGAAAATATTGATAAGTCCGTTGCGGGTAAAGGTCTTGGCAACACTGTCTGAGGAATAGCCTTCTATTCCGCTAAAGTAGGTTCCAAGATGATCCTCTGCGCAGCCTGCAAAATACTTAAGTCCGAGACGGTTCTCAATGGCGATAACGATTCTTCCGCCCTTCTTAAGATGTCTTCCCATCATACGAAGGAACTTCTCGTAGGGGTTATCTGTTCCGATGTATCCCTGACCATATTCAAAAACGCCGATAAGGAAAATATAATCGAAGTCCCTGGGAAGGTCCGGTTCCACGTCTCTGAAATTGCCCACATGGATAGTAACGTTGTCGCAGTCACTGTTTCTTGTGGCATTGATCTCGGAACGTCTCCTGGAAAGATCACAGGCAACAACGGTTCCTGCCTTCTTGGAGAGCATGCCTGTTATGGCGCCGCAGCCTGAACCAACCTCCAGAACCTTGGCCTTTTTATCCATGGGGATCCACTCAACGATGTTGGCGCGCTGCTCGGAAAGATGATAGAGAATTGGCCAGTTGCCCCTCTCCTCTATTACCTTGTTATATTCTTCCTTCTTGTATTTTTTGACAATCTCAAGAAGCTCGTTCTCAATAGCTCCGTCACTATAGAGATCGACTCCGGAATAATGTTTGAAATTCAGCGTAACCTTTCCAATTTTAACTTCTTCCTGCATTTTATCCCGTTCCTTCTCGGAGCCTTTTACTTTGCGTCTTCCACCTTGCAGGTTGAATTCATGTCGTAATAGCCCACGGTATTTTTGTCGGAAACAACTGTGATGTTAAGTGCATCATAAAGTCTGTGATACACTGTAAAATCGTTCTGTTTAAATCCGGTAACTCCGAAGCTGATAAGATACTCTCCCCCCTGAAGCGACATGTTCTGGGTAAAGGTTATCTCCTTAACATCCCCCGCCTTAACAGGCTCAAGGAATGCCTTCTCCACCATGGAGTTGGTGCCGGTTATCTCAATTCCCATGATGTTCTTGAAAGTAAAGGCAAAAATAGGTGCCTGAACATCCTGGGTAAATCTCACCTTCATATGAACAGCAAAGTCTGTTCCCTTGATAATGGAGCTGGTGCGAACTCCCTTGGAATCCGTAACAAAGTACTCCTCGATGGCAGCTGCTCCGTCGCCGTATTCAAGGGTATCCGGGTTCACCGAATCAGCCTTGGAAGCCTTATTGTCAGCATCCTTTTTAACCTTGTCGCTGGCCTTCTTGTCAGCAGCGGCTGCGGCCTCCCTGATCTCTTCATCATCAAGAAGATTATCCACTTCGCTCTTAGGCAATGGATACTGTCCCACAAGGACCTGCTTGTAGATGTCGATCATCTTCTTGGGGGTTCCTTCTCCCAGAAGTACGCCCTGATTCAGAAGAACCGCTCTGTCACAGTATTTGCTGATACTTGAAAGATCATGGGAAACAAAAAGAATGGTCTTTCCCTGTTTCTTAAACTCTTCAAACTTGTGATAGCACTTGGCCTGGAAGAATACGTCTCCTACGGAAAGTGCCTCGTCTACGATAAGGATCTCCGGATCGATATTGATGGCAACGGCGAAGGCCAGTCGCACAAACATACCGCTGGAGTAAGTCTTCACCGGCTGATATACATAATCGCCTATATCAGCAAACTCCAGGATGGAATCCAGTCTTTTTTCTATCTCCTCCTCGGAAAAACCGATCATCATACCGTTGAGGTAGATGTTGTCGATGCCGTTGTACTCCATGTTAAAGCCGGCACCCAGCTCCAGAAGAGCTGAAATATGGCCGTCCACATTGACCTCACCCGCAGTTGGAGAAAGAACTCCTGTGATGATCTTGAGGATAGTGGACTTACCGGAGCCGTTGGTTCCGATGATACCCACAGTCTCGCCCTTGCGGATAGAAAGACTTACATTGTTGAGAGCCAGGTGCTCCTTGTACTTCTTTTTTCTCGCAAGACCCAGTGAATCCTTCAGCCTGTCCATGGGTTTATCATAGAGCTTATATGATTTCGTGAGGTTTTTTACCTCAATAGCTATATCTTTTTCCATTCATGCTCCAAAAAGTAATGCTAATATCAAAGAATGTCTGCAAAATGCGGCTTGGACTTCTTGAAGATCAGGGCTCCTATACAGAAGGTTGCCACCACAAAAAGCCAGAAATATGTTGAAGAATAAAAATGCTCAAAGAACCATGTGTCACCGTAGATGGCGTTGCGATAGCCCTCAACGATATAGGTCATGGGATTGAGCTTGATCAGCCACTTGAATTTGTCCGGAACGATCTCAATATTCCACAGGATAGGTGTGTACCACTGGAACAACTGAAGTCCGATATTGATGATCTGCAGAAGGTCCCTGAAGAACACAACTATAGCACAGGTGGCATAGCTGATGGACAATACCAGAATAAACTCACACCCCATATAATAAATAATCTGCAACCAGTAGATATTAGGATAATAACCATAGATGCAGGCGATTATCATAAGAACACAGATAAAGAAAATGTGAATGAACATAGCTGCTATTATCTTAATAATTGGCAGTATGCTTATCTTAAACAGCACCTTTTTTACCAGATAGTTGTACTCCAGCAGCGATGTGGTTCCGTTGGTAAGCGCTTCTGTAAAGAAAAACCAGGGAACAAGACCGGTGGTAAGGAAAAGAACATAGGGAACTTCAATTCCTCCTGAAACCGCCTGGGCTCTCTGATTGAAAATAATATCAAATACAATATAATACATGCAAACAGTGACCACCGGCTGTGCCAGTGCCCACACTATGCCCATATAAGAGCCTGCATATCTTTTTTTGAAATCATTGACGGCCAGCCTTTTAATAAGCTTCCTGGAATTCCACAGCTCCACCGGCAAAACGGTCAGCTTGTCATACCAGAAGAAAACCAGTATGCAGCTCACAGCGATAAGAGTGCATCCGCAGATCTTCTTGAGCATCTCTGTATGCGGATCTGCCAGGGGGTTGTTGTGGAGAATCAAAAGAAGTGCCAGAGCAATCGCCAATACATAGAAAACGCCCAAGCCTACATGCTTGGGAAGTTTCTTAAGTCCGGTATTCAATATTCCTTGATTCCTCCCCATTTTGTATCCTTATCGGAAAAGATAAGTTCTACTCCATCCTGAAGGGGCCACTCAATACCAATATCAGGGTCGTTCCACTTAAGACCGCCTTCATCATTAGGATGATAAAAATCGGAACATTTGTAAGCAAACTCTGCATAATCAGAAAGAACCAAAAAGCCATGGGCAAATCCCTTGGGAATAAAGAACTGCTTCTTATTCTCTGCTGAAAGCACTACTCCAAACCATTTACCGAAGGTCTTGGAATCCCTTCTGAGGTCAACGGCCACATCAAAAACCTCGCCGTTGATACATCTTACAAGCTTGTCCTGAGGAAATTCCTTCTGGAAATGAAGTCCGCGAAGAACGCCTCTCTTGCTGGCTGACTGGTTGTCCTGAACAAACTCCACATCAATGCCTGCATTGACAAAATCGTTCTTGTTGTAGGTCTCCACAAAATATCCTCTCTCGTCGCCGAATACCTTGGGAGTGATGACCTTAAGGCCTTCTATCTCACATGTTTCTACTGTTATCTGTCCCATTACAAATATCTCCAAAAAATTATTCTTAATTACCGGCGCCGGCTGCAGAAGCTCCCTCTATAGGCACAACCGCCGGAAGACTGGACATGGCGCCGCTGATATCGAAGCTGGCTTCATCCCCGGGGTTCTCCAGCTGGCCGACTACGGCCATTCCTGTACCCTGAATGTCGTCCTCCGATATAACATAGGCTGCCTCATCCTCATCTGAAATTGAAGCAGAAGCGGCTGATTTCTTGATGACTACAACGGAAGGAATCTTCTCTGTCTCGTCAAAAAAGTCCTCATCATATAAAAATCCGTTGAGATTCTCGCCGATCTGCTCTCCGTAAGCTTCTTCGGGAAGTGACAGTGAAGTCTCCTCAGCGCTCACGGCTACCGCAGCACTTTCACTTTTTTTCCCGAGAAGTCCGTTAATTCTGTCCGCGTTGGTGGCATAGACTATTACAGCGATAAGAGCGAAAACACTGATTATCACCAGAAGTGCCATTCTGAACACTTTTGAATCCATACCTGTCCCCCTTTAGTTCGCTAAGTGCTCACAGCCCGTTAGCAACTTCTACTAAATACTTACCGTAATCTGTCTTCATAAGAGGCTCGGCAAGCTTAAGAAGCTGCTCCTTGGTAATGAAGCCTCTCTTGTAAGCAATCTCTTCGATGCAGGAAATGTATAAGCCCTGTCTCTTCTGGAATGCACATACAAAATCTGCGGCATCAAGCAGGGAATCGTGATTGCCTGTATCAAGCCATGCAAAGCCGCGGCCCATGGTCTCAACCCTGAGTTCGCCGCGATTAAGATACTCGTTGTTGATGCTGGTGATCTCAATCTCGCCTCTTGCTGAAGGCTTAACATTGGCGGCGATATCAACAACCTTGTTGTCATAGAAGTAAAGGCCCGGAACAGCATAGTTGCTCTTGGGATGCTCGGGCTTCTCCTCGATGCTGATAGCCTTGCCGTTCTCATCGAACTCAACAACGCCATAAGCTCTGGGATCTCTTACATAATATCCGAAAATAGTAGCTCCGCTCTCTCTTGAGGAAACCTCTCTGAGGAGCTTGCTAAAGCTCTGACCATAGAAAATATTGTCGCCAAGTACAAGGGCCACAGAGTCCTTGCCGATAAAGTCAGCACCGATGATAAATGCATCGGCCAGACCTCTTGGCTGCTCCTGAACAGCATAAGAAAACTGCATTCCCAGCTGTTCACCGGTTCCGAAGAGCTCCTCAAACATAGGAAGATCTCTTGGAGTTGAAATGATAAGCACCTCTCTGATTCCTGCAAGCATCAGGGTTGAAAGAGGATAATAAATCATGGGCTTGTCATATACAGGCATCATCTGCTTGGACATTGCCCTGGTAAGAGGATAAAGCCTGGTTCCTGAACCGCCGGCTAAAATAATACCCTTCATATAAAAATCTCCTTATAAAATAGGCTATCAGCGATTGCTGTACATTGATTCATAGTACTTCTCGTAGTCACCGCTGGTAACGTGCTGGAGCCACTCCTGGTTCTCGAAGTACCACTTGATGGTCTTTCTGATACCTTCCTTGAACATGGTCTCAGGCTCCCAGCCCAGATCTCTCTTGATCTTGTCAGGGGCGATGGCATATCTTCTGTCATGACCCTTTCTGTCTGATACATACTTGATAAGATCGTAGGAAATGCGTGCCTTTCTGGGATCTGAATCATCAAGCTCTTCTCTGAGAACATCGATGATGGTCTTAACGATCTCAATGTTCTGCTTCTCATTGTGTCCGCCGATGTTGTAGGTCTCGAAAAGCTTGCCCTTCTCCTGAACCATATCGATGGCCTTGGCATGATCCTCAACAAAGAGCCAGTCACGAACGTTCTTGCCGTCGCCGTATACAGGAAGATCTCTGCCTGCAAGGGCATTGTTGATGTGAAGAGGAATCAGCTTCTCAGGGAACTGATAAGGTCCGTAGTTGTTGGAGCAGTTGGTAATATTTGCAGGGAACTTATATGTATCCATATAAGCCTTAACAAGCATATCTGAGCTAGCCTTACTTGCTGAGTAAGGGCTGTGAGGATCATATGGTGTATCCTCATAGAAGTATGCATTGGGATCCTCAGGAAGGGAACCGTATACTTCGTCTGTACTTACATGGAGGAACTTCTTGCCCTCCTTGAATGTTCCGTCAGGGAGCTCCCATGCCTTTTTGGCAGCGTTCAGCATTGTAGCTGTACCAAGAACATTGGTCTGAACAAATACCTCAGGATTGACAATAGATCTGTCAACATGGCTCTCTGCAGCAAAATGAACAACTCTGTCGATGTCATTCTCCTCAAATATCTTGTTAATGGCATCTCTGTCGCAGATGTCAGCCCTGATGAAGGTGTAGTTATCTCTTCCCTCAACATCCTTGAGGTTCTCAAGATTACCTGCATAGGTAAGCACATCCACATTGATGATGCGGATCTCGTTGTCGTACTTCTTAAACATATAATGAATGTAGTTAGATCCGATAAATCCGGCGCCGCCGGTGACCAGATAAGTTCTCATTTAGTACCTTCTTTCCAAAAAATCAAATTTTTACCGAAATAGTATACCACAATAATTTGTCAAATTTAATAGCAAATATTCATATCCACGTTTCCGCTTATTCCTGACACCCTTCCCTTGGAGGTATACTGCCACATATCGTAGCGTGAGCCGCTGTAGCTGACCTCCTTGGCGTACTGGGCAAGCCAGATGTTATAGTTGGATATCTGTGATGTATTGATGTAGCTGGTAAGCCAGGCCTTGTTGGCATAGACACCGGCCTTATAGCCTGCGGACTGAATGGTTCCGCAGAATGCCCTGATGTTGGCTGTTCTCTGGGAGACGCTGATCTGGTCGCCTCTTCCGCCGCTGGCCTCCACATCCATATAAACAGGAAGCTGAATGCCGTATCCGCTAAGAAGATTGATGACCATGGAAGCCTCCTCAACGGCCTCAACCTCATCCACAGCCTGGGAGTAATAATACACTCCGACTCTGAGACCTGCTCCGAGAGCGCCTCTGATGTTGGTCTTAAAGGTAGGATCCTCAACCATAACTCCGGTTGAATAACCTCTGTATCCGCATCTGATGATGGCAAAGTTAACTCCGGAGTTCTTGACTGCCTTCCAGTCGATGCTTCCGTTGTGCTTGCTGACATCAATACCGACTGTGGGAGCAGATTTTGCAAGGACTCCGTCGGAGCCGAATACATATTTTACATGGTTGATGACCTGCTCGCCGGTAACATAATTGCCGCTGTTGTCAAAAAAGTAGGTTCTTCCGTCGATGGTTGCCCAGCCGTGATAAACCTTGTTGGTGTTCTCAACCTTTTTGTAGAAAGACTTATATTCGGAATAGTCCGCATAGGTGGCAACTCTGTAGCTTCCGTCCTTCTCCATTACATAAAGAGTGTTGCCGTCCTTGTCCTTGAGTTCCTGGTGAACTACGGTAACGTCGATAACTGCATCTTCATAGCCTTCAGCGGATACCGTGATCTTGCAGGTTCCCTTGCTTACTGCTGTTATGGTGCCGTCATCGGCAACCTTGGCAACGTTCTTGTCGCTGGAGCTAAAGAGCAGCTTAAGTCCGGATTCCTTCGCCTTGATCTTCTTGGTCTGTCTCTCATAGAGAGTAAGGGTCTGGATCTCGATGGGAACCACGCCGCCATCGGTTCTTTTTACAACTGTTACTTCTACCCTGGCCTCCTCATAGCCCTTGGCTGTAACCGTGATTGTGGCGGTTCCTTCGCCCACGGCTGTGACATTACCCTTTTTATCAACCTTGACAACATCCTCGTTGTCAGAGGAATATTTGCACTTAACAGAATCCTCTGTGCATTTGATCTTGGCAGTTTCCTTCACATAAAGCGAAAGACTGTAGGTCTCCAGAGGAACCTTTTTAATCTCCACCTCTTCTTCCTGCTGCTCTTCCTTCTTGGTGACTGTTACGGATACATACGCATCCTTGTAGCCCTCTGCGGAAATTGTGATGGTGGCGCTGCCTTCTCCCGCACCGGTGAGTCTTCCGTCTTCATCAACATATACCACATCTGAATTGCTGGTGGAGAAATATAACGTAGCATCAGCGCTGGCTCTGATGGTGTCTGTCTCGCCCACTACCAGGCTGTAGCTGGTCTTATCAAGACTTATTTCCTTGGGTTCTTCCTCTACCGGCTCCTCTTCCCCGGGTTCTTCCTCCCCGATATCATAGGTGAGCTCCGCTGAGGCTGAATCCGTTGTAAGGCTCTCGGAAAATCTTGGAAGCTTGGAAACAGTGACCCTGGAGGATCCGCTGGGCTCCGGTACATCTTCCTTTTTAACTTCCTTATAGGTGACGGTGCCGTCGCTCTCCCCGTCCTTAACCCAGCTCTCGCCGTCCCAGTCCACGGTGTCCTGGAGCTCTGACTCGGTCTCCTGGCCTCCCTTGGCTTCTTCCTTGGCTACATTGATCTGGGACTCATCCTTGATCTCGTTCTTGACATCAACAGCCTTCATCTCCACGGTGTCTTTTACCTTGATGGTCTGGGTGTCAAGACTCAGCTGATAATCCTCGTATCCGGCAGGAAGCTCCTTGGGTGTGATCTTGTAGGTTCCTGCGGTGAGTTTGGTCTTGTAGATGATACCGTCTCTGTCGTGGTCATCATAGGTGACTGTAGTGCCGTCAGGGTTTACAACCTTGATCTCAAAGGGCACGTTGCCTATGAGCTTGTCTGTATCCGTATCAATAAATTTAACCTTGATATCGCTCTTGATGGAAGTGAGGGTCACCTTCACCACGGTGGCGGTCTTCTCCTCAACAACTTCCTCCTCTTCCTGCTCTTCTTCGCTGATAAGCTCCGCTGCCATCATCTTGGCTTTCTGGGCATCCGCAATGGCTATAAGTCCGCTCTGACCTACAACCTGTACCTCAGCCATGGAGGTTCCCAC
Source organism: Butyrivibrio sp. MC2021 (assembly GCF_000621605.1). Lineage (GTDB taxonomy): Bacteria > Bacillota > Clostridia > Lachnospirales > Lachnospiraceae > Butyrivibrio. The sequence continues at coordinate 36,376 of NZ_JHXX01000003.1, forward strand.
CTCTGCAAAAGCAGAGAGCTCATCATTCTTGTTCATGGCAGTGGAATAAAGAATAGCTGTCACAGCAGCCCCTGTTATAAGAAGAATCGCGAAAACTGCTGCGATACGCTCAACAGCAGAGGAATTCTTTACCGCATCCAGGAACCGGGAAAGCACAAGAGCGGCCTTGTTCTCCTTGCCGGAAGGCCTTCTGCCGTTGCCTGAAGACCTGTAATTGCCGCGACCGTATCCTCGGGGAGAATCCTCATCATCCTCGTCCTCATCGTAGTCCTCGTCCTCATAGTCGTCATCTACGTAGTCGTCTTCGTATTCTTCCTCGTAGTCTTCTTCCCTGTCGTATTCCTCGTCAGGATAGTCATCTTCGTCATCATCCGAAAACTCGTAGTCCTTCTCCTCCTCAGGCGCTTCCTCCACAGCGTTCTGTCTGGCAGCGCTCTCTCTGGCAGCGGACTTTTCGTAGTACTCCTCCATTTCCTCCTGGGAGTACTCCTCGTCTTCATATTCGTCTTCGTAATCTTCCTCTACGTAGTCCTCTTCATCTTCTACGTAGTCCTCATCCTCTTCGTAATCATCATCTTCATAGTCCTCAGAGTCATAATCCTCATCAGACTCGCGATAATCCATGTCGTCATCATAGTACTCATCCTCGGGAAAGTCCTCCCGACGATTCCTGTCCTTATTTGTACCGAATAAATTCAAAACCTTTTTCATAAAAAACATCTCCCCAAAAAGCTCGAAAAATAAACATACCTATAAAAAATTTTAACATTTCTGCGCTATATCAGCAAATTTGCGCCCCTCCCTCACCCGAGAGCGTAGAAAACAGCTATGCCTCCAAGGATCATCACCATGCCGATAAGCTTTTTTGCTGTGAATTTCTCCTTGAAAACAAGTCTTGAAAGAAACATAACAATGATATAGCCAAGGGGCTCCATGACCACAACCCCCATGTATCCCAGGCCGTCATAGCAGAAGATTGAAATGACCATGGATACCATCAGCATTCCGTAGCCGCCGATGACCAGTACATTCAGATATTCCCTGATAAAGGAGGGATACTCCTTCTCGGCACTCTTTTTAAGAAGGATCTGGGAAGTGGAAGCAATGAGCTCAGCAAGGATCATAAGAAGGAAAAATATATTCATTCCGCCACCTCACTGTTCATCACCATAACTCCGATTACAACCAGGACCACGCCCACCACCTTAAAGGGGGTAATGCCGTTGTGGAAAAGAACAAAGTTCCATACCAGAGACCACATCAGTGTCAGAGCCTTGTTGGCATAGGCTATGGACAGCTGGAACTTCTTGATCATCTGCTGCCAGATAAGGGCATAGGCCGCCAGGATTACAAACTCCAGTCCAAAAAAGAGTATGTATTTAAAGGATAAAAACTCATGCTCGGAAGCGAGCTTGGCAGCCACAGTGGACAGGGAATAAACCACCACCGCGCTCTGAAGCTGCAAAATATCTATAATTCCTAATTTTTTCTTTTTCATAATAACAACCTGTTAATCTCTCTTATATATAGCAGACACGAAGTGGTCTGCGATGTGCTCATTACATGCGGCATTGGTGTGGATGTTGTCCAAAAGCCAGCCCGAGCTGTTGTCCTCATGGACTGTTCCGTAGTAGTTATCTATAAAGGAAACTCCGTTGGCTCCGGAATTGTCGATCATAAACTGCAGATAAGTGGTGAGCTTGCCGTTTCCGAAGTCATATCTGTCGCCGCTCACAAGGGCTCCCGTGGAGTCATAGGCATAGCACATGGTAAAGGACATGCATATGATCCTGATGAAGGGATATTTCTCCTGTATCCTCTTGATGCCGTAGTTAAGGGCTCCGCTGTAGGTGACGGTATCCTGGTCGTTGTCCGGATTCATACCGATCCTGAGCTTGAGATAGTCCTGGGCATCATAGAAGATAACCAGAGTGTCCACGGTGTTAAAATCGATATCGTTGAGCTTTCTGGCGTGATCCTCATAGGTATAATCATCAAAAGCAGAGGCCCCGGAGATAAGCTCATCAAAGCTGTCATTGGCGATGCAGTCCGCAACATTCTTAAAGCTGTAGCGGTCTGCGGGATAATCCTCTGAAAAATCGGCATTCTTAAGGGCCACCGTTGTATCCGGGAATCCGCAGTTGTAGCAGGTGGCTCCCAGCTTTTGCTCTATCTGTCCCACAACGCCGGTCTCCTTCTGGTCATAGGTGATGGCATCATTTCCGAGGAAAAGGATGGTCTCTACTCCGTCGTCCTCGTGTCCCGCCTTCTTATCCTCCGGCAGAACAAAGATTTGATCAAGGATCTCAACCTCAGCGTCAACTCCTGTTACGCCCTCAGTCTCCACGGTTCCGCTGTTCCACTTGATCAGCTTGTAAGCAGAAAAGCCGATGACCAGGACAATTACTGCCAGGACCGAAACATGGACCCACATGGGGATCTCAGAAATAGATATTTCCTTCTTATTTCTGTTATTCTTACTCATACCTTAATCCTTCCTGAATCAAATATTTTTTTACCAGTCTTTTGAAAAAAGTGAGTCAAAATCGAAATTCTCAACGGTATGCTTCATCTTTTCCAGTTCATTTTTCATCTCATCCATGGAATGGATCTCATACATACCATTACTAAAGCATTCTACCATAAATCTGTTTATCTCGGGTTTGTAATGGGAGTAGTCCGCGTAGTTGTTGAGGTCTGTGACTTCCTCCATGGTCTGGAAATAAAACAGATGAACATTGTCATACTCAAGGAGCCTCTCCGCAATGTACTCGTACTGGGAGAAGGTGGCGTCATAGGAATTCTCCCGCATAACGTTGTGCCAGTAGAGAATACTGTAGGGCGGGAAAAAAATGTAAAACTCCGTGTCGGGATTCTCCTCAATAAAAGGAAGAATATTTACCTCCAGATTCTCCTTGGTCTTGGGATAAACCATGTCCCAGGTCACAACCTCAGGGTTCTGCTCCGGCTCTTCATAGGTGTGCATGACCCATTGGATGTTGTAGTACTCCGGGGTCCACCAGCTAAAGTAGATCTCCGACAGATCAGAGCCCTTTTTCTGAATAAGGGGCCTCATTATGTACTGAAGAAGCACGTCCTTGTTAAGCAGATATCTGACGTCGTTCAGATAATTGTCATCATAGAGGTACTCAGGCAGCGGATACTTGGTGGTATCGATGTCCGCCGTCATGGTGGGCACGTCCATTGCAAGAAATACCGCCTTCACATCACTGTTTTTTCTGGCCAGGGTTCCTCTGTCAAAGACGATGGATAAAATATTGTAATCATCCCTGGGGTAGGCCCCGCTGTAGCTGAGCTTCTTTGTATCAAGCCCCATGAACTCGTTAAAATCATCTGTGTCAAAATTCACAGTCATGGAGGAGCCTATAATGCAGGAATCATACTTCATATTGGTGGCCATGCCGGGGTTCTGGCTCAGCTGATTGTCCACGATATAGGGAAATCCGCTAAGGGGCTCATGATAGTGAAAAAAAGGATCCACATATATGACCAGGGCGCTGCAGAAAGCAAAAAACAGAAGAAGCGCCACCAGAAGGCCGATAAAACAGCGCTTTCCTATGCAGTTTTTATCTTTATAATCCTTCATAGTTTCCTTTCAGATCAGAAATTCATATATAAAAAGGTGCTGACTCCCGCAAAGCTCACAATGCTCCAGGCAAGGAGCACAAAGGTAGCAAAGGTGCTGCCAAGGCCGATCTTGCAGGTCTTTACCCTCTTAATGGCATTTTCGTTAAAGAATATTATGAACACTGAAACCAGCAAAAATCCCCAAAGGCACACATCCCAGGCAAAGCTCAGCTTCATCACAGGAGTGACCTTGAGAATGTACCAGATCTCATCCAGCTGGAAGCAGGAGGAAAAACCTGCTGCCAGGGCCTTTTTGCCCCCGGTGAGCATCCTTACAAAGAGCCCTGCGGCATCTCTTACTGTGTCTGCTCTGAAGAACACCCAGGCCGCCGTCACATAGGCAAAGGTTAAAATAGTCTTGATTATTCTTACAGGAAGGCTCCCTTCCTTTATCTCTTTTTTATTTCCCATGAGCATTCTCGTGATCACATAGAGCACGCCATGCATGGCTCCCCAGACAATAAAGGTGAAGCCGTTTCCGTGCCACAGACCGCTTATAAGGAAAATGATCATAAGGTTTATATAGGTTCTGGCAACGCCCTTGCGGTTACCTCCAAGGGGTATGTAGATGTACCTTGTAAAAAAGCCCGTGAGGGTGATATGCCATCTTTTCCAGAAATCAATGATGTTGACTGCTCTGTAGGGCGAGTCAAAGTTAAGAGGAAGCTCCATGCCCATCATCATGCAGATTGCAGCCGCCACGTCGCAGTAGCCGCTGAAATCAAAGTATAGCTGGAAGGAATAAAACACCGCGGTGAGGACAGCCTCAAGACTTCCAAGACTCTGAAGGGATGAGTATCCATAGTCCACCGCAGCCCCGAAGGTATCCGCCAGGATCACCTTCTTGAAAAGTCCAACGGAAAAAAGCAAAAGTCCCCGCATAAGAACGTCCCAGTCAAGGCTTCCCTCAAAGAACTTCTCCTTTTCCCTGTCAAAGTCCTCATATCGCATCAAAGGGCCCTGAAGGAGTTTTGGGAAAAACAGGATGTAGAGAAGGTAATCGGATAACACAAAGGGCCTTTTCTCCTCCTGCCTATGGTGATCCACCAGAAATGAAATCTGATTAAAGGTATAAAAACTTATGGCTACAGGGAAAAATACACCGGAAAACTTGAAGCATAAGAGCATAACACAGTTGCCGGCAATCCCCGCTGTCAAAAGAGCTTTTTTACCCTTGCTGCCGGAAGCTCTGTCTGAAAGAAACAAAACCGCAAAGTTAAATACAATGCTAAAGAGCATCACCAGCAGGTTCTTTATCCCAAAAAGGCCATAAAAAAGAAAAGAGGCTGCAAGGCAGTAGTAGGTAAGAACTTTTGCAGACTCCCTTTTCGTTCTGAGTACGGATCTTATTATGTAAAATCCCACCATAAACAATGGCAGGAACAAAAGCACAAATTCGTAAGAGTTAAAAAGCATAAAAATCTTCCCCTGTGATCAAACCCAGAATTTCTCCACGGGCTCTTTCATATTCGAATCAGTCAGCTTTGAAAAAGCCTGCTGATCCTGTAAAAGAAGGTGATAAATGTGTACGGCATAATTTATATCATGAATAGAAACGCCGATATTGTAGGCCAGTATTCTCTCCCTGTCAGACTCTCTGCCCGGGGCCCTATTGCAGACAACATCGCAGACCTCTGCAAAACTTTTAAACCTTGAAAAGTTCTTAAAGTCCTGTACATGACCTGTGTCGTCAGCAAACACCTTATCAAAGAAAAGGTCGCAGTTCGTAAAGCCTCGTGTATGGATAGGAACCACTAATACGCCCTCGTCAAACCAGTCATCCCGGGCTATATCATCTTCAAAATAGGTAGCACCGGAAACCACCACCTCTGAGCCCTTGATACACTCCTCTACAGAATCAACGATCCTGAACTCTATATTATCAAAGTCTTTAAACCTATCGGCAAAATCCTCTGCCTGGTCCTTGTAGCGAAGAAGCTTTACCACAAGTTTTCTGTCTGTGATCATGGATGCAAGTATCAGCATGGTAGTCCTTGATACGTTGCCAAGGCCGATAAATCCAAGGGTGGTAAAATTCTTTTTTGCAAAAGTAAGAATTGAATGAACCGCCACTGCTCCTGTTCTGTAGGCAGTTATCCAGTTGCCGTCCATAAGGGAAAGAAACTCGCCGGTCTGTGCGTCAAACAAAAGAATCTTACTGTCAAGGGAAGGCCTTCTTTCAGGATATCTGGTCACCACCTTGACGCCTCCCATCTTACCGTAGGGAGTATCTATTATACCGGGCATGACATTGCAAAAAACATTGCCGGGAAGATTCATATGAGTCTTGGCAGGGAGAAAAGCTGCGGCTTTATCAGCGATCATCCTCTCTGTCCATTCATAACAGACCCTTGGGGAAATCTTCAAATTTGCAATATCTTCAAATCCAACTATTTTCATAGATCAGTTTCCTATTTCTTCCTTCAGTGCAGCAAGCAGAATATCATTATCCTCAGTGTTTCTTACCGCCAGGCGAAGGTAATTGTGGCCATTGGTCTTGGTGGTCAGTTCCTTGATAAGAAGGTTATGCTTTATAAGCAGCTTTTTAAGAAGCTCTTTAGGTGAAATATCATCATCCAGTTGTACCATCACAAAATTAGCCTGTGAAGGGATCACCCTGACCTTGTTTATTTTTGAAAGCTGCTCTTCAAATCGCTTTCTCTCATCCCTGAACTTCTTTAAAGCCTCTGAATAGTCCTTCTTGTACTTTTCTTCAATCTGCATGTAAAACTCCCCAAAGGAGTTGATATTCCAGATCGCCACATCTTTTTTCATGGATGCAATGACCTTGATATCGCCGGATGCCAGAACCCCGAGCCTCAGTCCCGGAACTCCATAGGATTTGGAGATGCTCTTCATCACAAAAAGATGCGGGTTTTCTGAAAGAATACTCTGCTCAATAAGCGTGTTATCCGGCTCATCGGAAAAATCCGCAAAGGATTCATCTATGACAAGCTTTATGTCCCTTTCTCCCGCCCAGGAAATAAGGCGAAGAAGATCCTTTTTAGGTATATAGTTGCCACTGGGGTTATCCGGGTTAACTACCACAAGGTTCTTAATATCCCTGTCTGCAAAAAAGCTAATGATATCATCACAGGTATAGGAATAATCCTTGTTTTCCGGCACATAATTAACAGAAGCTTCCGTGTCATAGCGGTTCGGATACTCATCAAAGGTAGGACGGATAAATCCTGTTTTGCCTTCAAAGTTCTCCATAAGGCTCTTGATCAGCTCTGCAGCACCGTTGCCCACAAGTATATTCTCAGTATGGACGCCGAAATTCTTGGCCGCCAGAAGGCTGTTCACACGCATTCCCGAAGGATACTGTGTCAAAAGAGTATCGAAATTTGCCCTGATCTCATCCTTCATCTTCTCCGGAGGATAATATGGGTTTACCAGATAGCAGAAATCCAAAAGCTTAGGGTATCTCCAGTATCCGCCATAGCGTCCCTGAAGAAGTCTTACCTTCTCATCTTCATCCGGAGTGAAGATCGACTCTGCGATATCCAGGTCCTGAATATCGTCAATCTCATACCACCTCTGGCCATCAAGTCTCTTGGCCCTGATCTCGGGATCATCCAGCATGGTTATAACTCTAAGCACCTGTTCGTAGTATTCGTTCTGTCCGAGAGCAGCCTGATATGCCAAAAGGAACGGTACATAGTGGGTCTGTGAAAAGTGCCTGCTGAATTTATATATATTTACAGTTTTGTAGTAATCCTTTATCTCGTTAAATTTGAATTTTTTACCGGGAATAAACGCCTCGATGCTGTCATCCTCAGAGAGTTTGACACAGGTTCCGTCCATCCAGGCTTCATACTTGTCAACAAGGGCCAGTGTGGGCCTTTGATCCTCTATAAGAGCATCAAGAACACTGTCCTCAAATATAAGATCTGATTCAAAAAGAAGTGTATCCTCTTTCAAAAGCCAGTCGCTTGCAAGGGACAATGAATATATATTGTTGGTCCTGTCATAGATGGGGTTATCGATAAACTCAATCGGTGTCTTTATTCCCAGAGTTCCGATATAGTCGATCAGTTTCCTGCCCTCATAGCCAACAACGATAACTATTCTTGACAAATTCTTTTTTTCAAGCTGGCCAAGCATTCTCTCTATCAGAGATACTCCGTTGACCTTTACCATACATTTTGTATTATTTTGGGTGAGTTCTTTTAATCTCTTACCCATTCCGGCTGCCAGAATTATTGCCTGCATTATTCGTTTTCCTCAAAGTGTACTATTCCCATCTTTTTGGGTGTCATATAGTCTCCGTAGACGAGCCTTAACTCCCTGTCATAATCTTTGGGACATGGGAACTTGTCTTTTTCCAGAAGGACCATGGTGGCTTCCTCGTAGGTATCAAAGTCGTACAGTGCCTGAATTCCAAAGGCAAAATTACTTGTGAACCTGCAAGGGGTCTTAACGTTTTCGTATTTTCTCTGCTGCCTGTCATACATTCCGATAAGCTTTTCCAGAGAAAAAAGTCTGCCCATCAGACAGATAAAAAATATTCCAAGCTTCTGAGCACCTTTATAGTCCTTATAATCTATTCTTTCCCTCTTCGAAATGCTAAGGGCATGTATCACCTTCAGCTTAAAATACATTTTCTTAAGGGCTTTGCCATCCGGTATGCGGTCCACAAGAAAAACGTCCACCGCAGGGTGATTCTGAAGGCTTCCTGCCTCTTTCAGAATGTACTGCGTGTTTATTATTCTTGGAACGAAATCAAAGAAATAGGGCTTGTTATCTATTGGCTCTGTGAACTTATAGGGCGCCTTAAGATTTGCTTTCATGGCATTTTTAAAGCGCTCATAATCTTCTCTCGTGACCTTTATGTCTATGTCATCATCCCAGGGGATAAAGGCATTGTCTCTAACAGCGCCGATTTCTGTCCCAAAAGCAAGAAAATAACGTATGTCGTTCTCTTTACAGATCCTGTCAACCTCCAGCAACATGTCATAAAGAATATTGTGAAGCTCGGTTATCGATTCTGCTTTTTTCATATTAATCTTCCATCAATTCTCTAATATTTCGGAATCCGCATAGATTATGTATTTGCCCACGGTATCCAGAACCTTAAGGCCAAACTCAGTAAGGTCCTTGTCTATTTTTCTGTCATTTGCCAGGATGATATAGCTGCACTTGGTCTCCCTGGTGGCCTTCAAAAGCTCCTCTGCGTCTATGGTCTCAGGCTTTTCCATAACCTCGTATACAGGATTGTAGTAGTCCCACTGGGGAACCACCATCTCGCGACCGTAGGGCATAAGTATGTTTGTGTCATACTGTCTCACAAAATGCACCAGATCTGAAGGAAAAGCAGCTCTTACTCTGGGCTGTCCCTCGTCAGGCTTGATCCTGTCGCAGATCTCTATTACATCATTTGGGATGTGATACAGGTTCTCCGCCACAGAGACGTACTGATTGAGATAAACCAGTGAGCCGGTGCAGGCGATAAGGGCAAGGATCACCACAAGAGCGATTCTTGCAACAGCTTTTTTCCCGAAGGACACAATGAGCTTGCAGGCCGCATAACCGATGACCACATACATGGGAATCAGCCACAGAACCCTGTAGTAGGTATCGCCATCCTTATTAACCACCGCCACATATACGATCTTGGTCACAGGCACGAGAAATCCCGCCAGAATAAGGATCGGAATCACGCCCAACATGATTTTCTTTTTGATATTTTCTTCTTTTATTACCAGGTAAAGAGCTGCTGCCAGAAAGATCAAAAGCAGAGCCCAATTTCCGCCGTAAAGTTTAAGGGCCACCCAGCATTCCATAAATATTCCGTACATATCATAGTCCCTTTACGTATAAATAAAGCAGCAGGTATAACGCACTTGGTATTATGCTGACAAAAGCTCCCACCAGAACCGTCCATTTTCTCTTAAAGAACAAAAGCACCAGTGTATATAATGCCACAAGACCGCCGCCGAAGATGATTCCCATGGAGCTGCAGATTCCCGACAGCATATTAACAAGTGTCAGGATAAACCAGGGTGCGGCCTTCTGGGTCTTGGTGAGATTGACATTGGCCACTGTTTCCCTGACATCCTCCAAAAGCCACAAAAATATCCAGAGAATAAGCGGGAAAACCAGGTTGGAAACAATGGCCTTACCCTGCCAGGTCCTCATCAAAAAGAAGGTGGCCGGAGTATAATGGGACACATTTCCAAACATCATAAGGAAGGATATCACCAGCATAAATACCGGGATCACCTCCTGTCTTCTTCTGAACAGGATCCTTCCGATCTCTACATAAACAAGATAAACAAAGGGAATTACCAAAAGAGGGATCACACTGTGGGATACGATAGTTGAATGGATCCCGCTGCCCTTGGCCACAAAGGCTATCCACATGGTGATGACCGCAAAACAATGCCTTACATCCAGGCTGGTGGAGCCTCCGGTGTAGGGAAGAATTGTGTTCATCACATTCGCCTGCTGTGCCAGCAGTGATTCAACCACATAGTAGGCATCATCGCCGTCAAAGCTTGACATAACCACAGCCATGACCATCTGAACAGCCAGCAGAAGGAAAAATATTCCCCAATAGATCTTGGCTTCCAGTGAATAGTCCAGCTTCAGTCCCTTGGGATCAGACCTGGGGCTTAAAAGTTCGTGGGCCCCTGCATGGGTCTCTCCGGGAAAAATCGAAAGAAAGCTGAAGCCCTCTTTTTTCAGCAAAAAAACAAGTCTTATCAGCCCCATGGCCGCCAGGACGCCGGAGCTCACCGCAAAGTATTTGAAGCAGTATCCAAAGGCTCCGTAGGTGATCCTGATCATACAGGGCATGGCGATGACTTCAAAAAGTCCGAAGTAGGCCAGATATCCGATGATAAAGGTTATTCCGATTGTCCTTCGAAATACCGGTAATATGCCGTTTAGTAAGATTCCGATAAGCATCGGAACAATAACAAGCCATAAGATCAGTAGCATTTATCAGTATCCTCTCAATTATTTTGACATAACAAGCTTAAGGTGTTCCTGTAAAATGCCGATACCGGTGGTGTTCTCTCCACCCCTTGGGATTATGATGTCGGCATACTTTTTACTGGGTTCTACAAACTGCTCGTGCATGGGCTTAACAGTCTCTCTGTACTGTATAAGGATGGAGTCGATGGATCTGGCTCTCTCCACCATGTCACGTCTGATTCTTCTCATAAGTCTCTCATCGGCGTCAGTCTCAACGAAGACTTTGATGTCCATAAGGTCTCTGAGCTCTTTGTTCTCAAGGATAAGGATACCCTCTACGATGATGACCTTCTTGGGAACCACATGAACTGTGGCATCTGACCTGTTGTGGATGGTGTAATCGTAAACAGGCATGTCGATCTCCTGGTTATTCTTGAGCTTTTTGATATCCTCGATCATAAGATCTGTGTCAAAAGAACCGGGATGGTCGTAGTTAAGTCTTGATCTGTCCTCATAGGAAAGGTCATCATGAGCCTTATAATAGGAGTCATGATTGATAACAACGATGTCATCACCGAAATTCTCCTTGATCTTACGTACTATTGTAGTCTTACCTGAAGCTGTTCCTCCTGCAATTCCTACTATGCAAATCTTCTCACTCATAATTATTCCTCTCTTAATCCACTCTGTAATTGTTTCCGTAGGACCTGTAATACATATGACCCAAAACCTCGCCGGTTTCCTTGTCGTAGGTGATGACCTGGATGTCATAATCCACATGGGCATCATCATAAAGATAGTTCAGCTCTTCATTGTCCTCGGCGTATAAAAATCTGAATCTGGCTTCCACAGGCTGGTAGATAAGATTGCCCATGGCCGTGGGTACGCCGCCCAAAAAGCCATCATCAAAGGCCTCATAGGTCTGTCCGCTTCCTGCATCATTTATAAGTATGTAGGGGCCGTTGGCCTGATAAATATTGTCTGTCCCTGCGATGTTACTTACTATCTTGCGAAGGCTGTCATCTCTGAAAGCATAGGAGCCCTGGTTAAAATAGATGACGCTTCCCACTTCATTCATGGACAGCACATCAAGCTCTGTGTAAAGGTCTGCCTCTGAGGTAGTCATTTCCCTGATTCCCTGATAGAACTCCCGGGACTTGTTATCCCAGTCAGCATAGGCGCTGTCGCCTCTGTGATCTGTGAGCTCTCCGTTCTCCTCGAGCCAGTTACCCATAAACCTTGTGACCTTCTCGGCACCTGTGACATTGAGATGTCCTGTGTCATTAAGGTCAGCTCTGATATCTATTATATCCTTATCGAGCATATTAATATACGGTACAGCATATTCTCCTGCCACAGCTCCCGCACTTCTTGCTGCGATCATGTCCTCGGTATCGGCACAGAAGGGAAGGTAGGTCACAACAACGCCGATGCCCTTTCTCTGGCACTCGTCTATGATCTTGCGCAGGTACTCCTGACCTACGGTGTGTCCGGATAAAAGAGCTCCCTCATCAGGCACGGGATAGCTAACAGGAGTTTTTTCAACCTCATAGCGCATCTCCGCTCCAAAGAGCATATTTCTGTCTGCCTTACCGGTAAGGGCTCTGTAGTCGTTCTCATCCAGCTCGCTCCATCTGTCATGGTAGACAATGAAGTCAAAAAGGAACTGATTTCTCTTATCCTGATCCCGGATAAGATCCTTGACAGCGGCAATCTTGAGTCTGTTAAGGGGCCATGCATCCATGTTCAGATGAAGCTGCTCCACAGAGGTGTTTATCTCATCTGCATCAGCATTTTCTTCCATAACATCAAGATACTGATAGTCCTTCTCAAGCATGTAGGCATCCACCACAACCCACTGGGGAGTGCAGTAATCAAGGGCCTCGATGAGCTCCCAATAGGTGGCCTGCATTACGGAACCGTGGCCTCCCATATTGTAGGAGGTAAAGCCATAGTCCCTGTATAAAGTCGCAGGATTAAAGCCGTTGATCACATGGGAAGAGCCCATAAACAGCACATCTATCTGATTTTCTTTTGCCTTGTCAAAAAAGTCCGCGTACTTGTAGCTGCTCTCTTTTTTTCCAACCACTGTCACCGCTGCCAGAAGGCACAGCACCAGCAGCACCGCAAAAACCGCAGCCTTGCATAGATTCAAAAGTCTAGTTTTCATAGTCACCTGTTTCCATTATGTTTGATCAGAACTGCTGATAAATAAAACTTGCCGCATCATAGCCCGGGCCCCATATTCCGCAAACCAGAATAACAAGAACCGCAGCGATCGCAATAAGATATCTGAACCAGATTCCCTGGGAAAGGATCTTCTCCCTCACAACTATTCCCTTGTAGTTGGCTATATCAACGATAACCAGAACTGCGATGCCAAGAAGTGCCAGCAGCATATTGGCCTCGTTAAGGCCCATTCTGAAGATCTCCCCGTTGGTAAGAGCCCAGGGTGATAAGTCAAAGCAGTTCTTTATAACTGCCACAGCCTGGGAAAGGCTCTCCGCCCTGAAAAATACCCAGGCGAAATTAACCAGCATAAAGGTCACAAAAACCTTAAGAAGCATATGTGAGGATGCGTTTCTGTTGACCTTGAAGAGGCTTATAAACTTATCCCTCACAGGCTTTAATACAAATCCTATTATCTGATAAACAGCATGCAGAAGTCCCCAGATGATGAAGGTGAAGCCTGCCCCGTGCCACAATCCGCTTATGGCAAATACAATAAGGATATTTACGTATTTTCTGACGATGCCCTTTCTGTTTCCTCCAAGAGGGATATAAACATAATCCCTGAAAAAGCTTGAAAGAGATATATGCCATCTTCTCCAGAACTCCGCCACAGACATTGAAAGGTAGGGGCTGTCGAAGTTCTTCATGACATCGATGCCAAGAATTCTGGCGCCGCCGATGGCGATATGTGAATATCCGCCGAAGTCGCAGTAGATCTCGAAGGTATAAAAAATGGTTCCGATAAGGGTAACAAGGCCGGAAGCCTCTGTTCCCGAGTAGATGGAATTAACAAAGATCCCCAGTCTGTCTGCCACCACCAGCTTCAGGAAATATCCCCAGAGCATCTGCATCAGACCGTCCCTCAGCCTGTCGTAGTCAACGGATAAGGGATATGAAAACTGAGGAAGCATGTTTCCAGCTCTCTCGATAGGTCCCGAAATGACCTGAGGGAAGAAGGAAACGAAAAGTGCATATTTGATGATGTTTCTCTCGGCCTTAAGGTCTCCTCTTTTTACATCCACGAGATAACCTATGGCCTTGAGAACATAGAAGGAAATTCCTATGGGGGCTATGAGCCTTGATGCAAGGCTGTCTCCCACTTCTTTTCCAAGGATATTAAAAAATGTTCTTTCAAAAAAGCCCAGATATTTCAGCACCAGGATCATTCCGATATTGACTGCAAGGCAAAGGACAAATACCGGTGTAGCGCTCTTTTCGCTCTGCTTGTCCTCCCTATCCAGGAAGATACCTGCAAAATAGGTGGTAAGGATCGATAAAAGAAGTACCACCGCTCCCTTTACATCAATGCTCAGGTAAAAGGCCATACTGGTCACAAAAAGCCAGATGTAACGCCATTTCCTGGGAATTATCAGATTTACTGCCACCACTAAAGGCAGGAATATCAAAAAGCCAAAAGATATGAACTGCATTGCTCCTCCAATGTTTTAGAAATTAATCCTTTTCTCCTCTACTACCAGGGGCCTTCCGATAACACGGGTGTTGATGTTGAGAATATATTCCCCCATAAGTCCGATGAACAGAAGCTGAATGGCTCCCATCATGAACATTCCGCAGATCATAGGTGCATAGCCCGCATGGAAACTGTACCAGTGAGTCAGCTTGAGAATCAGGTACACTAAAGCCACGATAACATCAATAAGGGCTATTATAAAGCCCGCCATGGTGCAAAGTCTCAGTCCCACCTTGGTGTAGGAGGTGATGCTCAGCATAGCCGCATCATAGAGAGTGTAGAAATTATTGTGGGTCTTGCCGGCCTTGCGCTTGGGCTGCTCATACTCCACTGTGGTCATATTGAAGCCCTCTCCGTACTCCGCAACGATTCCTCTGATAAAAGGAATGGGATCGTTGAGACTCCTGAGGAGCTCTATAAAGGTCCTGTCGTAAAGTCCAAAGCCTGTGAAATGCTCTATCATTCTGACATTGGACATATTCTTGATGAGCTTGTAATAAAGAGTTCGCATAAGGTAGACAAAGCCGTTCTCCTTGCTGGAGGACTTAACTCCACTGACAATCTTATGTCCCTCTTCCCATTTCTGTACAAAAACAGGAATAAGCTCCACGGGATCCTGGAAGTCCGCGCATATGGGGATCACGCAGTCCCCATCCAGCGAGATCATGCCATGGAAGGGGGAATTGAACTGCCCGAAGTTGGTCACATTGAAAATGGCCTTGATCTTTTTGTTGCCTGCGCAGATCTCTTCGATCTTGTTTCTTGTTCCGTCGGTGGAGGCGTTGTCTATGAATACGATCTCATAGTCATACTGAGAAAGCTTGGTCTTAAGGACCTCTTCAACAGCCGCTGATATGCCGGCCACATTCTCCACCTCATTAAAACATGGAATCAGAATACTAATCTTTTTCATAAAAAACCTTTCTAAAACGTGGTTCCCTATTACACAACAATGCGGTGCCACATATAGAAGCACCGCATATAATCATAAATAATTTAATCCAGCTCAACCTCATCAGCGGATTCTGCATCGGTGCTGTCTGTGGTTTCATGGTACTCTTCCTCGGTGTTGACATTCCAGATATTGCTGCGGTCTGTCACGCCGCCGAGAATATTCTTAACCACCTCAAAGGAGGTGCACATAGAATGGTCAATGTTGTTGTATCTGTGCTGTCCGTTACGTCCTACGCAGTACAGATTGTCGATGGTGTTAAGGTATGCCACCAGCTTGTCCATCTCATCATAGGTATCGAAGTAAGCAGGATATGCCTTCTTAACCTTCTCCATATGATAATCCATAACCTCGGAGGCACTGTCGATAAGTCCAAGCTTTACCATCTCGTCGATAGCCATCTTGGCAAACTCATCCTCAGTCATATTCCACATGGAATCGCCTTCAAAGCAGAAATACTCAAGACCTACCCATACTGTGTTCTCAAGATCCTTAACCAGGTATGGAGACCAGTTGTTGTAGATCTGGAAACGTCCCATCTTAACTGTTCTGTCCTGAACATAAACCCAGTTATCGGGAACGATATTGCCCATGGTTCTGATATTGGTCTTGTTCACAAGGTTGAGCTTGGGAACAAGGACACCCAGTGTCATGTAATCACGGTAAGGAAGTCCGGCGGCGATTCTGGCGGGATCTGCGGGAACATCATTCATTCCTGCCACAAGATCCTTCACCGGCATGGAGCTGATAACTACATCGCCGTCCATCTCCACTTCCTGTCCGTTCTGAAGATAGGTGATTCCCTTGATGTGATCGCCATCCTTGCGGATCTTCACAACCTTGGCGTTCATGATGATGGTTCCGCCAAGCTTCCTGATCTCATCGGCTGTAACGTCCCAGAGCTGACCGGGGCCGAGCTTGGGATACTTGAACTCTTCGATAAGAGATGTGTTGACCTTACGGTTCTTAACCTTAAATAGTCTTCCGAGATAATCTCTGATGATTCCGAAAATGGACAAGCCCTTGGTTCTCTGCTTACCCCAGGAAGCATCGATCTCGCTGGGATGTCTGCCCCAGAGATTCTCGGTGTAGTACTCAAAGAACATGGAGTACAGCTTTTTACCGAAGTTGTTGATGTAGAGGTTCTCAAGATTGTCCTCGGGTCTCTTGTGGAAAACGGAACCCATATATGAGAAACCTACCTGAAGGGTTGTCAAAAATCCGAAGTTCTTGAAGGTCTCTGCCTTAAGTGAGATCGGATAATCATAGAACTTGGAATCAAAAAGGATACGTGAAACACGGTGTCTCTTGAGCATGACCCTGTCTTCCTTCTCAGGATCCGGTCCGCCCTCAGACATCTTCATGGGTCTGTTGAGGACTATGTCATCATAGGTGGGTGAGCCCTGCTGAGGAAGCATCTTCTCCCACCACTCGTTAACCTCAGGAACCTTGGAGAAGAATCTGTGTCCTCCCATGTCCATACGGTTACCTTTATAATTCACGGTTCTGGATATACCGCCGAACTGCTCGGTCTCCTCAAAAATAACCACCTCATAGTCCTTGGACTTGGCCAAAAGCTCATAGGCAGCTGTAAGTCCGGCTGGTCCCGCCCCGATTATAAGTGCTTTTTTCATTATACTATCCCCTAACTAAAGATATTTTCTGATAAACAACATAAGTAGTATAACGCAGGAAGCCTTTTTCTTCAATAAAATATGTCATTTCCGGATTTTGATAAAATGTATACATATTACCGTATACACATGCGCGATATACCATCATTTTCTTAAGACTTTCTTAAGATTAACGGCAGAAATTCTTAATTTTTGACCAAAAAGCTTTTATTTACCACCACAAATGTTAAAATATGACTTGTAGTTTTTAAGAGGAGAATAAATGTATGAAAAGAAAAATAAGAATTTTTACGGCAGCACTTTTAGCAGCTGCTGTCTCTCTTACGGGATGTACCCTTTCTGATGGCGCCCCAAAACAGGCAACTGAATATGTAGGTGACTCATCCTCAGCAGATTCCTCGGATGACAGCGCAGCTGCCAGCTCAGGAGCCAGCGGCGACATTATCGTCGTGGAAGATTTCTTCGAACCCATACTGGAAGAGCTTGAGGCAGCTCTCGGAGGTTCCTCTGCAGAAGAAGGCTCATCAGAGGCTTCATCCGCTGCATCTTCCGAACCCGAAAAAGAAGCAGACAAGATCGAGATGGTATTTATAGGCGACAGCCAGATGGCCAACGGCAGAAGCGACGGCACAGACCTGGCATCCCTCGTATCAGCCAGAGTTCCCAATTCCGTATCCTACAACCTGGGAATAGGCGGATCCACCGCTGCTTTGGAGGAATCCACCTCAGATCTCAGCCCTGACAAATGGGTCTCCAACTGCTTTGTGGGAATTGCCTATGCACTTTCCGGTAAGGCTGACAGGACCAAGGTCCTTGACGGTCACCCCGAGGTTCTTTCCGTCATGGAACAGATCGATCCTGCCAAGGTTGACTACTATTTCATCGAATACGGCGCCAATGACTTTTTCAAAAAAGTGCCTCTGGATCCCTCTACCAGCGATGTTCCCTATGTAAAAACCTACTACGGCGCATTGAACACAGGTATCGACGAGCTCAGAGCCATCAGCCCCAACGCCCAGGTCATCCTGATGACACCTTTCTACGGAATCTACAAAGATTCCAACGGCAACTTCATCGGTGACAGCTACGTAGTCAGCAACGGTATCGACACTCTTGCCAACTATGCAAGAAAGGCCGGAAATGTTGTAGAAGTGGAAGAAATTCTTGATTTTGACTGCATGTTCATGTCCAAGTGTGATCTGTACCTCGATACCTATGAGGAGTACCTGATGGACGGAACACACCTCACCCTGAAGGGAAGGCAGATATTTGCAAGACTTCTTGCTCACATCCCCAACTGGGCGGAAGGTTTCGAGCCCTTCGCTTACATGGAAACAGATATAATCAAGATTGCTGATTTTGATCCCGACGAGTATTACAGATATCCCAAGGATATGATGCAGGAATACTACCCTGACAATTTCGAGAGAATGCAAAACGGGGAGTACCTTCTGGCACCCCCGCAGTGATCATAAGGCCCTGAGGCCGAATATTACAGTTACAATAAGTCTTATGAGATTAACAATTACAAGGCCGTAGGCCATGCCCACAAGACCGAACATATAGCAAAGAGGAATAACAACTGCAGCGAAGCTTATCACATAGATTATGTTGATAAAAAGCTGCAGTTTTTCTTTTGTAAAACTGAGGACCACCACCATCAGTGACCCCGACAGGAAAAACAGTATCTGTCCCAGGTTGGCCAAAAAGAAATACTGTCTGGCCTCCTCAAAGACCTCCGGATACATGATCTTTACAAAGATAAAAGACACGCCGCTGCAGATAAAGGCCAGGGCTGCTGATACAACAATAAGTCCTCCTCCGATGGCTGCAAAGATCTTTTTTGTTATCCTGAATCTGTAGTTGGTAAAGTAGCTGATGATAATGCCGTTTAAGGGCGTTGTCAGCATGGCAATGATCTTGCCAATAAGGCTGGCGGTATAGAATACCGTAACCTCCCTCGCTCCCACCAGGAGCCTTAAGAAGATCCTGTCGGAATTAAGGATAAGAGCCGAGATCAGGTTGCTGGCGGATATTATAAAGGCCGAAGTGAAGTTCTCCCTGTAGCTCTCAGACAGTTTCAGGAAGGGCGGTCTGAATATTTTTCCCCTGATAACGGTGTAGATGATTCCGAAGGCTTCACCCATCAGAAGTACCGAAAACCAGCTGCCACTGTAGGGATAGATCAAAAGTCCCAGACAATAACCCAGGGACGTGGCCAGGAAAAAGAAGAAGTAATCCGCAAACCGGATATTCATTCTATATTCCACATCCGCATAATATCTGAATACCGTAACTATCATCAGGATAAGAACCTGCACAAAAACCGCAACCTTAAATTCCTTAAGCAACAGAAGAGACACCAAGGTAACTATCACACTTATAAGGGACACAACTCCAAGGAAAAGATTATAATCTCCGTTGGCCTGGGTCCTGTCCTTTTTGGCCACCATTCTTGAATAGCTGGCGGCTGTGCCGAATCCCGCCCCCATCACCGATATGATTGAAATCAAATAAAGAACGGTGCCAAAAGCCTCGGCACCCATCCGGTCATTGAGACCCGGATAGATGAAAAGCTGAAGTACACCGTTATAAATAAGCAGCGCAAAGACGCTGAATATGAAATCTCTTGAAGCATTTAAAGCAAGTTTTTTACCTGTTTTATCACTCATTTTCTTATTTTCCGTCTTTTTCCCAGTCACTTTCTTTGTGTCTCTGGAGCATGTTGAGCTGCATCTCAAACTCACGCCTGTTGTTAAGAGCCATAGTTGAGAGAATGACTCCCGCGAAAAAGCTCTGTACCGCCGCCAGCATTACGAAGCAGCATACAATAAGGGTCGGAATCTTAAGCACAAGGTGTGTCTCCCAATAAGCAAACAGGATTGGAATAAAGAATCCGATGGAGAGAGCTGCCAGAACCACTGCGATTCCAAGAAAGAACCCAAAGGGCTTGTAGCTTCTGTAAAGTCTGAGGATAGTCCTTAAAACCTTGAAGCCGTCTGCATAGGTGTTAAGCTTGCTGACTGAACCTGCGGGACGGTCTCTGTATTCGATGATGACATTGTCGATCTGCATATTGTTGTATACCGCATGGATAGTCATCTCTGTCTCGATCTCAAAGCCCTTGGAAAGAACCGGGAAGGTCTTGACGAACTCATAGGAGAAGGCTCTGAAGCCCGTCATTACGTCCCTGATGTCGCATTTAAAGAGCTTGTTGATGCTGGCTCTTACCAGGTCATTGCCGAAGTTGTGGAAGGGTCTTTTGTTCTCCTGATAGTAGGTAGAAGAAAGTCTGTCACCCACAACCATATCGGCATTGTGGTTGATAACCTTGTCCACCATCTCGGGAGCTGACTCCATGGGATAGGTGTCATCTCCGTCCACCATCACATACACCAGGGCATCGATTTCTCTGAACATGCGTCTTATAACATTGCCCTTGCCCTGCATATACTCGTTACGGACAACAGCGCCCTCAGCCTCTGCGATCTCGGCTGTTCTGTCCTTGGAGTTGTTGTTATACACATATATTGTAGCCTCAGGCAGGGCCTTTTTCGCATCCCTGATAACCTTGGCTATTGTCTTTTCTTCGTTGTAGCACGGAATCAAAACCGCTATCTTATCCATTACATTCCCTCATATTTCTATTTTAATAATTTTATCATATCAATCCACAGCATACACATAGACAGTATAGGGACTGTTATACCCGCTGTATCCGCCTATCAGTGAAAGTCCCGCCTCACTGCAGTTGCTTATATTGATCCTGGAAAAAAGGAAGCTGCATCCCAGGTCCTTAAGCGCCTTGCCGTCAATGAAAATGTTGGTATCCGTAACCCCCATCATACTCTTGGTGGCCATGACTATGGTGTCATCGGTGCCGGAGTACAGATAACATCTGGCGCCCCACTCATCAAAGTAGATCCTGGAGTTTTCTTTCCTCTCAAGGGCGGGGGCAATGACCTGCCTGAACTGCTCCTTGTAGCTCTGAGGATAAAAACCAAGATATCCGTCCAAAGTAGCAATACCGTTATATTCAAGGATCGCCGGATGCATGCCGTAGGCTATACCCCACTGATCCTCACTGTAGCCTATATCCTTTTTTATCTCATCAAAAAGCTCCGCTGAATAGAACTCCCTGTAATTAAGATCATCATTTACATTGCCGAAGATGTTCTGCCTTGCTGTGTAAAAAGCGGTGTTATAAAGGTCGTTGTACCTGGTGGGTGACAGCAGTACCACTGCGCCGCAGGCAAAGACAAGAGCATAGGCGAGAGCAGGAAATACCTTTTTCTCCTTAAGGGACAGCCTGTAGACAATGATAAAGAGCATCCCGCACCAGATAAAAGGATTAAAGAAAATGGTGCGGTTGTACTGAAAGCCCGTAAGAGGCGGAACCAGTGTCTTAATAAGGTTGTTCACAAATTCCGAATAATAAAGTCCGTAAACGAGGCAGTCCAGGAAAAGAAGCAAAACACAGAGGTTGTATATATCCGTAAATATGCCCTTTACATTCTTTTTGATGATATAGCCTGCATTCAGAACTACAAAATAAACTGCGCAGATGGGAAGAAGCAGGAACTTGTGCACATCCTCCACGTGCATCATGCCGTTTACAAAGACATCAGCTATCTGTCCCATGATATCCCCTGCACCGAGATAGGTCTGAACCATGGTATCCCTTATGGTGACTGTATCGGAAAAGAGCATCATCATAAAAAGCCTGTACTCAAACACAAAACTGCCCAGGGATAACAGTATCAGAGAAATAAAAAGCCCTGCCGGGAACTTCCTGTCCCTAATCCAGAAAATGATCACTGCCACAAAGAGATAGCCGATGATAAAAAAGCCTATATAGGAAAAATACGAAACGAAGGGATATAAAAACACCAAAACATACCATATAAGGCTTGGTGTATAATACACTTTTCTCAAAAGATATATGATCAACGGAATGGCGGCAAAAGGAATTCCAAAGGCCGGGAAGAGATTGAGGACGCCGTATAAGAGGCCTGTCAGTGTAGCCAGATTCTCAGTATGCTCGTTCTTTTCTTTGACCATATCAAGAAAAAGAAGTCTGCAGGAAATGATGGCGATAACCACCTTCAGCACATATCCCGTGATATAAGCGGCAAAGCTCGGAAGAACCGCATAGAGCAGGCTGTAAAGTGACAGCTCGCTGGGAAGCACATCCCTGGATACCCCCTTAAGGAAAGGGGCTGCCACGTTGTGACTGAAGAATGTACCTGTGTTCTTCAGCATGGCGAACTGGGCCACAAACAGGTCCATATTATCCTGCACGGCAATATAGCTGTTCTCACCTATTACTGCGTAAAAGATGATAACAGCCAGTACAAACAAAACCGCAAATGCAATTCCAAGATGCCTACCGCAACGCTTCATCACTTAATCTTATCATCCTCGTTGTTCTGATTGCCGATCTTCATACGCTCGTGACCGCCCAGTCTGTTGGCAGCCTCCTGATCTCCGCGAAGAATGGCATTTACAATCTGCATACGGAAGCCTGCATCAATGAAATCACAGTGCTTGCAGAACGGATAATTCTGTCTTCCCTCTGCGATGGCGCGTCTTACATTCTGGAACTTCTCGCTGCCCCAGGCCTCCTTAAGACTTACCTTGGTCAGGTCGCCGAAGTCTGTGGTCTCGAAGTTATCGCAGCAGCAAAGTCCCATTTTGCCGTTGGGCATGATCCACATATCTGTGAAAGGAAGAAGACAGGTCTCCTTGATAACCTTCTCTGTGGCCTTCTTGTTGGGAGCACTTCCCGCTCTGTTGGTAAGAACCTCCTGAAGGTATCTCATCTGGATCTGGATATCAAGATCCTTGAACTCATCGGGATGAGCCTTGACATAATCATAGACTTCCTGAATATTCTTGTGAAGTTTCATCTCCATGGAGTAGTTGTTGATAATGAGCTGATCGATATAAGGTGCCACCTCTTTTACCTTGTCAATTGTAAGGATAAGGCCGTTGGTGGACATAAAGATAAAGCTGTCGGGCAGCTTTTCTCTGGCGTATTTGTGCCTCTCCACGATCTTGGTATCAAGAAGAGGCTCGTTGTTGCCGTAAAGAGTAAGATGTCCCTTGTAGCCCCAGTCTGCCAGCTGATCGATGATATTTTTGTAAAGATCGTCGTCGATCTTGGCAAGAGGTCTGCACTCAGCGTGAACATTGGCTGTGCAGAAGGCGCAGGTGGAGTTACATCTGTTGATGGTCTCGATATTTACAACGTTTGGCATGGGAACTTCCTTGGAATTCAGGAAGTAGTCGCAATAAGCCTTCTGTGACTTGCTTCTGGTAAAAAACTGAAGCTTAAGATATGCGTTGCTGGCAAGCATAGGAAAATGCTTTCTCGCAAACCATCCGAATTTTCCCATAAAACTGTTAACTCTTATTGGCATTTCTATTCTCCTAACGATTAATCTTTTTTAGTATACTGTTCATTCCATAGGCGGCATAGGGCAGCCAGTATATGTAGTATCTCATGACATATCTGGAGGAGCCTTCCCAGAATTCATGGAAAACCATGCCTCCAAGTATCAGTATCAGTAAAAGCATCTCCGGAAGCCGTCCGTTCCTCTGCACCAGTCTCATAACAAGAAAGACTGCCACGCACAGATAGCACACCGTCATAAATACGTTCATGACCTGGGAAAGAAATACCATTCCGTCCCCGAAGACAATGAACTGTGCCATGGCGGGCTGGTCCTCCACATGTCTGCTGACCAGGTCCAGGTTGTGAGTGGAGATACATACAGGGTCCGCCCACTGGGAAATAAATTTCCTTCCGAAAAACTTCACTGCATACTTGGGATTTGACACAAATCTCTGCAGTGACTCTTTAATATTTTCTACTGATTCTGCTTTGGCAGCTTCGGAGTCATATCCGTTACTTCCAAAAACCTTATAATTATATCCGTTATACCACCCATCTTCAAGTTCACTTTCCTGAAGACCCATGGCAATATGCGAAGCTGCAGGGCTTCCCGCAGGTATTTCCTGAAGTCCCGTAAGTTTGAGGTAGTAATTGTTTACCCCGTATTTCGCCCCAAAGACCATGGCGATCATGGCGGCGGACAATAAAAGCACTCTCAGGACGCCCTTTTTGTCGTTAATATCGAGGCACATTACCATAATGAGGGCTATAAGCGCTATCTCACAGTTGGTCTTGATGACCACCGCACAGGCTATAGCCGCTCCGCTTCCCAGTGCATAGATGCTCCTTTTTCTCTTAAGGTAAAGAATCATCAGGTAAAGAGCAATCGTCTGGGGCGCCATGCTAAGGATGTCCCCGTAAATATAAGTCACATAGTTGTAAAAGAAAAGTATTCCAAAGGACAGGATCGCCATAATTCCGCAGACCTCTCTGTCCTCGAAAAGCTCATAGGTGATGCAGTACAAAAGAAATACCGTGATAAGTATCGATGCCAGCTGCACCAGATCCCAGGCCAGGTAATTGGAGGGCCCGAAGAGCCTGTACATGATCTGTCCAAAGAGTACGTATCCCAGCTGAAAAGGCCATATATAAAGGTATCCGTCCTTTTCCGTAAGGGAGGAATAATCCCCGGTCATAAATTCGTTAATGGCATTGTCCAGAAGGAGGGAGTCATTGACTGCCCTGGGCTTGATCAGAAATATAAGCATCAGGCAGTAAAACAGCGAAAACAACAGTGCCGCCATAAGGAGCCGCCTCTTGGTATCAAGAAGGTATCCCATCCTCCGCAGCACGAAAAATACGATAAATACCGCCACCGTCAGAAGTAAAAGAAGCGGTATGTTCTCCTTGCCGAATACAGGCCTGTCCACATCACTTCCCATGTCGTAGTAGACGGTGGTTGCCACACTGGCTACAAGTACAGTCACAGCCCCTATCAAAAGGAAAAAGATCACTATGCTGTTAAAGGCTCTTTTTAGCTTCAAATCCTGTGTCTCCTCCCACAAGAAGTCTGACTATATCAACCGTAGTCATAAGATAAGCGATGGTATAGGCCACCGAAATCACAGGCATCCCAATCTCCCCGGCCTTGAAAAGCACAATGGCGTAAACCGCCAGGGAACAAAGATTGGCTATCAGCATGGGCCACACTATCCTTTTGCGAACCAGAAGTGCAAAGGGAGTCAGCATGATCAGCATCGCGTAATCATAGCGCTCATGCATTCCGGGAAGAAGCATAAGGCAGGTCCAGCCGGTCCAGATATAAAGATAGATAAAAGTGCTGTCATCAATGTTATCTTTATATTTCACGCAAAGACAAAGTATGGCAACCAGCACCGCGAAAACAAGAAGCAACGCAGCACCTGTCAGCACCTTGTCATAATTGTCGAAACCAAGATTGTAGAGGTTTGGGAAAAATGATACCATCCCATAGCCCTCTGAGGATATCTCCCCTGTCTGATTAAAGTAGGCCAGATATGTGGCCCTGAGGCCGTGTCCCGCCAGGACCTCCGGCAAACCGGCCAGCAGATAAACCGCCGGTATCCATAAAAATTCAAGGATGCTGAATTCCTTTTTCTCAGAGCCCTTAAAGCCTCCGATGAAATAGAGGATAACAAAAAGCGGCAGGAATATCACAGCCTGTAGCTTGAAGGCAAAGGAAACACTGTACCAGATAAGAGAGACTCTGTATTTCCCCCTTATAAGCTCATGCAGGGATATCACCAGAAAACAGGTATAAACCGAATCTACCTGCTTCCAAAGACTTCCATTGAAGACCACAAAGGGAAGGAACAGGGTCAGAAGCCCTGCCACCGCCGAGAAAAACCTGACCTTGGTGAGATGATAAAAGATTCTGTAGATGAAAAACGCAGTGATCATCTCACATATGGTTGGAATGATGCTAAGCATCACCCAGGGTTCAAAGGGAACATAGGAGCAGAGGGCATACAGCACATTAAAGGGTACGTAATAGTCCCCCGGAGCTGATTCAAGGCCCTTAAGGCCCCCTGCGGACCTGTAAAAATCTACCCAGGCCTTATAGTAGGTATTGTAATCCGGTGACAGCTCGGTGTTGGGAGCAAGGCTCGCTCTTATAAGAACCGCCGCAAGAAGCACCACAAACAGACCTATCACATACAGGTATTTATTTATCAGCGTTTTGATTATTCTGTCTATTGCCGGTTCTTCTTTCATCCCCCACCTCTGATCACTTAAAGCTGTTAACGACTTCTATTACTCTCTCCTGCTCTTCCTTGTACATTCCGGTGTAGATAGGAAGAGATATAACTTCACCAGCAAACTGCTCGGTGATAGGGAAGCTTCCCTCTTTAAATCCAAGATATTCATAAGCCTGTGCAAGATGAGGAGGAATAGGATAGTGAATGATGGTTCCTACACCGTTGTCCTCAAGATACTGCTTAAATTCGTCACGTCTTCCGGGAACTCTGAGAACATACTGATGCCATACACAGGTTGAGCCCTCAGCCACTTCAGGCTTGATAACAAGAGGATTATTGATGCCCTCTGTGTAGCGAGCTGCCAGATCTTCTCTTTCCTTAGTGATCTCATCCATGTGGGTGAGCTTAACCCTAAGGAGCCCTGCCTGGAGCTCATCAAGTCTTGAGTTGGCACCTACAACCATGTTGTAGTAACGCTTCTCACTGCCGTAGTTTCTGTAGATCTTCATAAGACGGGCAAGCTCAGGATCATTGGTGGTCATGGCACCTGCATCTCCGAAGGCACCCATGTTCTTTGAAGGATAGAAGGAGAAGCATCCGATATCTCCGAAGCTTCCTGTCATCTGTCCCTTGTGATATGCTCCGTGGGACTGGGCACAGTCCTCCACGAGACGAAGGTTATGTCTCTTGCAGATGTCGCAGATCTTGGTCATGTTGGCAGCCTGTCCGTACAGGTGAACAACAAGAACAGCCTTGGTCTTGTCTGTGATCTTTTCCTCGATCTTGTCAGCATCTATCTGATAATATTTGTCAGGCTCAACAATAACGGGTGTAGCGCCGTTGATGGTGATTCCCATTACGCTGGCGATATAGGTGTTGCCCTGAACAATGACCTCATCGCCCTCTCCGATTCCCAGAACCTTGAAAGCAAGAATAAGAGCATCCAGTCCGTTGGCTACGCCTACGGCATACTTGGTTCCGATGTACTCTGCGTACTCCTTCTCGAAGGCCTCATCCTCTTTTCCAAGGATGTACCATCCGCTTCTAAGGACCTCAAGAGCCTTCTCCTCGTACTCCTTCTGATATCTCTCAAAGCCTCTGTCCATACGACCCTGCATTATTTTATCCATATCGTTATCACTCCTTATCCGAATCTGTCTGATTATCGTCCTGTCTCTTAACCTCATCAATTATAAAAGGCGGCCTGTTTCTGGCTTCCTCAAGAGCTCTCCAAATGTACTCACCAAGAATAGAGAGCATGATAAAGATTATTCCAAAGCCAAAGAGCACTACGCTCATGATTGAAGCATAACCAAGGATAGGTGTGCCTTCCATGAGCTTCTCTCTGATTACCATAACTATTCCAACCAGGGATAAAAGAGAAAAGATAAATCCCATGGTTGCCATGAATCTGATGGGGAAATAGGTAAAGCTCATCATGGAATCCACCACCAGCTTGACCTTCTTACCCAGAGTCCATCTGGATTTGCCCACCTCTCTGTCCTTTCTGTGGAAATAGATCTTCTCTGTCTTAAAGCCTACCCACATAACCTGAAGGGTCAGTGAAGAGTTCTTTTCATCCATCATCTGAAGGACCTTGATAACCTGTCTGTCCACCAGGTAGCAGTCACAGCCGCCCTGGGGCATGTCCTTGTTGATGGTCTTGCGAACCAGCCAGTAATAGCAGCCTGCAAAAAACTTCTTGACCGCACTCTCGTCTCTGGACTCTCTGATGGCAAGAACCACCTTGTTTCCACGCTTCCAGCTCTCGTACATATCAAGGATCAGTGTGGAATCCTCCTGGAGGTCCGCCTGCTTGGTCACGGCGCAGTCACCGGTACATACGGAAAGTCCCGCAAGAAGAGCCGCATGCTCACCGAAGTTTCTGGAAAGCTTGGTGCATACAACATTTTTGTCCATGGCTGCGATCTTCTGGATTATCTCCCAGGAATTGTCCCCGGAGCCGTCATCCACGAAGACGATCTCATAATCTCCGATCTTTCCAAGGATCTTTTCCTTCATGTCCGCATACAGCATCTCCAGTGTATCGGAGTTGTAGTAAACGGGAATTACTATTGAAAGCTTACTCATTGTTCTTTTATCTCCTTAATGAAGGCATCATAATCACGGATGTACTCGCTGTCGATGTAGTGCTCGCTGGCGAGAACCAAAAGCACGGAGTCGGGAGAAAAATCATACATCTCCTTCCACACCATGGGGCCAAGGTAAAGACCCATTCTGGGCTTATCCAGTACTATGATCTCCTTCTTCTCACCATCGTCAACCAGCACCTTGCTGCTGCCGCTGACATTGATAAGAACAAATTTGGTATATCTGTTGGCATGATTTCCCCTGATGATGTCGGGGTCTGAACCGTACATATAGAAAACTCTTCTGATGTCAAAGGGAATGTCAAAGCCTGAGCCCTCAGCAACCACAAGATTGCCTCTCTCATCGCCGAATTCCTTGAACTCAATGACGCTGTATTTACAGTTATCAAAATTCTTCATAAAACTCCCACCTCTATTTAACAAGCCTTACGCTTGATTTCTCGTAATAATCCGCCACTGCCTTATTTACCCAGTCCTCGGTATCCTCAGTTACGTCGGAAAAGTAAAGAAGGGAGGGCTTGACGCTGTACTCCTTGAGCTCTGCATCCGAAACGCTGTCATCCTTAAGGATCTGCAGCCTGTCTCTGTTTTCTTTTGCATAAATTCCGGCATTTCCCGCTGCAAGATCTGAGATCGCAGATGCAGAGGTGATATAGCCAGGATCAACATAAAGAGAAAGCAGAAGTCCCGCCGCAAGAAGCCCCAGCATTGAAAGAAAGCCGCTGCCTGCAGCGCTTCCCAAAAGCTCACCGCTTTCAGTCACATTTTTATCATTAAGCAGCTGTGAAAGCCACATACTGTCGTACATAACAAGAAGGACCAGCATAAGTACAAACTGCATCCATATTATAGCAACCATTCTGCCTGCCTCAAAATTGCCCATGGCATAAAGGGGCGGAACGATGTTCACAGCCACCATAAGAAAGCAGAATGTTGAAAACAAAACCGGGTGGCGAAGCCTGATGGAAAGGCTGCGACCTGCCTTAAAGCAGATGATTGCCACCAGTGCCAGCATCACCGGCACTTCCCAGGTAAGCCATTCATTGATGCACATGTCAAAGACATGATAAATGGATCTGAATACGGCCACCACAGGGTTCATATAGTTAAGGGCCTCGCCTCTTACACTGTTGCCGGGGGCTGTCATGGAAATGATAAGCCCGATGATGTTGCACAGCGCCGGTATAAATATAAGAGTTTTTTTGCGCCCATAGATATCAAAGATCACAAAGGCTGCGGACATAACAGCCAGGGACAGTGCCGTCATATAGTTGGCTCCTCCCAGCAAAAAGCCGAGAACGGAGGTGGCTGCAATAAGGGCTGTGCTCTTTTTCTCAGAGAGCCGTATCATAAGTCCCAGCCAAAAAAGTCCCAGTCCGAACATAAAACAGTAATTGATACTGCCGCTGTACCAGTAAAAAGCCTCATTTCTTGCCCCTTCCCGCGGCATGCTCTGGATCATGGGAAGAAGTGCCAAAACAGAAATGATCCTTGCATAATACTTGGAAATACCAAGCTTTTTGACCACTACTGCGTCAAAGAAAAAGAAGACGCCCAGTGTCAGGCTTCCCAGCATAATAATTGTGGTAAGGGGGTATAGCCCCTCCGAAAAAACCCCGGGACACAGAGCTGTCAGGGCCGCTGAGAAGAAATAGCCCGTCCAGTTCATGTAGTACCAGTAGCCCATGTAAAGGCCATAGCCAAGGCTCGAAAGCACACTGCCGGTCTCCCTGAAATGTCTGTGGGTTTCCAGGGCCATGGAAAAATCATCCGCTGATGGGAAATTGTAAAATCCCAGGATGATCATGGGTATTATGCTCAGAACATAAAATACTATAAGCGCTGTACTTAAGTGCTTTACATTTAGCTTAACCATAATACTCCTTGTACCAGCGGGCGAATCGGCCAAGTCCGGTTCTAAGGTCAGTTGCGGGTTTAAATCCGAAGTCCTGTTCAAGAGCTGTCACATCAGCATAGGTCACCTCAACGTCACCGGGCTGCATGGGAACCAGCTCCTTGTGAGCCTCAAAATCGTAATCTGAAGGAAGCACTCCCGCAGCAATGAGTTCCTGCTGAAGGATGTCCACGAAATCCAGAAGGTTCACAGGACTGTTGTTACCGATATTGTAAACGTTATATCTGACGCCGTTTTCATTTTTGTCAGGAGACTTCTGCATCACATTGATAATGCCCTCTACGATGTCGTCAACGTAGGTAAAGTCTCTTTTGCAGTTGCCAAAGTTAAAGATCTTGATCTTGTCTCCTCTGACAAGCTTGTCTGTAAATCCGAAATATGCCATGTCCGGTCTTCCTGCGGGGCCGTATACGGTAAAGAACCTGAGGCCCGTGGAAGGAATATCATAGAGCTTGGAGTAGGCGTGGGCAAAAAGCTCATTGGATTTCTTGGTGGCAGCGTAAAGAGAAACAGGATTGTCCACCTTGTCCTCTACGCTGTAAGGAATCTTTTTGTTGCTGCCGTACACACTGGAGCTGGATGCATATACCAGATGAAGGACGCCCATATAGCCGTCCTTTCTGTGCTTTTCATCATAGGAATGTCTGCAGGCCTCCAAAATATTGTAAAAGCCCAGCATATTGGATTCGATGTAGGCATCGGGATTATCGATGGAATAACGAACTCCCGCCTGAGCTGCCAGATTCACCACAACCTCGGGTCTGAAGCTGTCAAAAACCCTGTCGATCACATCGCGGTCTGCGATGCTGCCCCTGATAAGCTCGAACCTGCCCCGGGATACCTCATCAATTCTCTTAAGTCTGTCTTCCTTGATACCGACATCATAATAGTCGCTCATGTTGTCGATACCGATGATGTTTATGCTCTTGTAGCTCCTAAGGAGCTCTGTTACCAGATTGGAACCGATAAAGCCCGCAGCTCCGGTAACAAGAACTCTCTTATTTTCCAAATCAATATTCTTAGTCAGCATGGTTTTACCCGGTTATTTTGCACCCTTTCCGAAAAGTACAACGCCCACAGTCTGAAGAAGGATCTTGAAATCCTCTGTGAGGCTCCAGTTGTCTATATATTTAAGGTCAAGTTTTACTACTTCGTCAAAGTCCTCGATGTCGCTTCGGCCGCTGATCTGCCAAAGTCCTGTAAGACCGGGGGTCATTGAAAGTCTTCTTCTGTAATGCTCATTGTACTGCTGGAACTCTGCCTCTGTCGGGGGTCTTGTTCCAACAAGGCTCATGTCGCCCTTAAGAACATTGAGGAACTGAGGGAACTCATCCAGTGATGTCTTTCTGATGAAGTTACCCACCTTGGTTACACGGGGGTCATTCTCCATCTTGAACATAAGGCCCTTCATCTCGTTCTGAGCCTCAAGCTCCTTCTTGCGCTCCTCAGCATCTGTGTACATGGATCTGAACTTGTAGATCTTGAATCTTCTACCGTTCTTACCGATTCTCACCTGTGAGAAGAAAATAGGTCCGGGGGAATCAAGCTTGATGGCAGGTCCCAGGAACAGAGTGATGATTCCTGTAAGAATAAGGCCGACAAGTCCTCCCAGAATATCAATGGCTCTCTTGATAAAGAGTCTCTTATAGCTGCTTCTGAACATAGAGTAGCTGATAACGGTGTAATCAAGGAAGTCTCCTACCTGAGTGACAGCCTTGCTTACATCGGGAAGTTCAATGTTGTAATGAGTTGTGATACCCATCTCCTCAAATCCGATGATGATGTCCTGGATCTGGCTCTGAGGAATGCTTGGGGTATTGATAAATACCTCGTCAAAAGGATCTGTGATAAGTCTTCCTGTGAGGTTCTCGATTCCCTTGTGGATGTGAACGCCCTCTACATACCAGTCCTTATCTGCCTCTTCGGAGTCATTGTCATCAACGTAATAAGCTCTTACCACCTTGTATCCAAGGCCCTTGCACTTGGCAACAAGATCCTTGATGGTGCTCTCCATAAGGTTCTTCTCAGCAACAACCACTACCCTTGTAACTCTGGAATCCTTGGAAATGTGGTTACGAAGGAAGATTTTGAAAAGAATCCTTGCCACATAGTTAAGAACAATGTTCATCCAGATAAAGTGGATCATAACAAATCTGGAAAGAATACTGATCCAGTTAAGGAAGTATACCGCTGCCATACAAACAAAGATCATAATGGCCATAAATCTGACAACGGAAATGAATTCCAGTATATAGCCTCTGGTGATGAAATCCCTGTTCCAGTCCGCAAGGAATGTATACACTACGCAAAACAGGAGGAATACGAGACATACCATATAATGAAGTGTCTTATTTCCCCAGTCATTGTTGTTATTGTATCTGAGCCATGTTGCAAAACAATAAGTAATGACTATGCAGGCCATATCTATAATCCAAAGCCCGTAAGTCTGCAACACTTTGTTCTTTTGGTTCATTTGTTACTCCTTCTACAAAATTTTTCCCAAATAGTATAGCACATACCATATAATGCCGCTACTAAGACCCCAATCCATACTGCGGCACTTAAGTTTCGCTTACTATACTCCATCCTGGCGATATCTGAGCTGTATTTATACATTGGAGTTTCGCCGTTTACATACCCTACTATGATCTCCCCCTGAGATCTGAGCTCTGTGACTTCGTCCGAGGTCAGGTACACCTCCT
Organism: Butyrivibrio sp. MC2021; assembly: GCF_000621605.1. Classification (GTDB taxonomy): domain Bacteria; phylum Bacillota; class Clostridia; order Lachnospirales; family Lachnospiraceae; genus Butyrivibrio. The sequence goes on from NZ_JHXX01000003.1 coordinate 69,097, forward strand.
CCATATCGAAGGTCTTACCGGTCTCATCCTGCTGCCTGTCCCCGTAAAGGGCCTTGGGCGCAGAAGTCAGTAGCATTACTCCAAAGAAAATCGCAATCCCCGCAGTGATTCCCACTGCCACAGACTTAAGCGCGGTGCGGATAAAAAGCACGGTTCTTACGTCTGCCTCATCCTCTTTGGCCTCATCCTCTTTGGCCTCATCCTCTACCTTATCCCCCAGAAGCTCGTATAAAAGGGCTCCCATAAATACATAGGTAAAATTCTTGAAGCCGAGGTTATATAAAAGAGGTTCCCAGATTCCGAGACACAGCATTCCCATCAGTACTGCAAGTTCCTGCATGCGTCCCTTCTTCAGGCTCTCGTGAATAAAGAAAAGAGTGATAGCACTCATTACCAAAAAGGCCAGCAGCCCCAGCTGTAAAAACAGATAAAGCTGTGCCATATCTATACCGTAAGTCTGATATCTGGGATTCGGGTTATTGAGCCTTATTCCCAGAAGGGAGATATGGTTGTTCTCCCAGAAGTATCTGGCTATGGAAAATCTGGTGGTAAAGACCTTGCGGTCAATGGTGTCAAAAACACTCTCCGGCAGGATAAAAGGTCCCGCAATAGCTATAAAGCACACCCCAGGGTATGAAATATAGCAAATTGCCTTTTCCAAAATTCGTGGAAAATTTTTCATGCCGAACAACAAATTTACCACAAGATATACCAAACATGCAAGTACTCCTGTACGACTTCCCGAATAATTGAAGACGTAAAAATTGAAACCCAGTACCAGAGCGGAAAAGACCAGCAAAATTTTTATATTTTTTTTGGCAACATATTTGGAGATAAAAAACATCACCAGCATGCTGAGCATCAAAACGTTCATGTGAAGGGTATTGGGATGGGCGTAACCCAGAGCGTGCCTGAACATCAGGCCCACACCTTCCCTCTCCTGGGGATAGTAGATCTCAGGAGCGATGCCGGTAACTCCAAGGAGAATCTTGCCCAGAATAAAAAATCCTGACACTATGATTCCCACGGAGATAACCTTTTTCACCGAAACCTTCTTCATTCCAAGGAGCATGGAAAAGCAGACGATAAGTCCCTTCTCCCCGGTGGACATATAGACAAGTCCCGAAACAAGCATAAGTCCCGCTGCGATCAGGTACTCCTTAAGGCTTCCCGCTGTGACAACGAACTTGCAGGCAAAGAGCATAAGCCCCAGCACCAGCGATATGTTGTACAAAGTCATGCCCTCATAGAGCCCCGCAGCTCTGGCACCTATCATAACAGCAAAATAGAGAAGGTATAAGCCTTCTCCAATCGCTTCTCTTTTTTCTTGGTACTCCTGTGAAAAAAACTTCATAATGCTCCCCGGATCATCCCCTGCCAAAAAGCCTGTCTAAAAATACATACCAGATAAACTTTATATTAGTAACAAAATATCTGCCGATAAGTCTTCTGGGATCCTGGAACAATCTGTAAAGCCATTCCAGTCCCACCTTCTGTACAAACACCGGCGCCCTCTTAATGGTGCCTGCATGGAAGTCAAAGCCTGCTCCCACTCCCATCATAACGCCCTTGATCCTGCCGGAATGGGCTCTCATCCACTTCTCCTGCTTGGGAGCCCCAAGGCCGATCCATACAATGTCTGCACCGGCGTCATTGATCATCTTTACATCCGCCTCATCCTCCTCGGGAGTCAGGGGCTTAAAGGGCGGTGAATAAAGCCCTTTTATCACGATTCCGGGATATCTCTGCCTGAGGTTCTTCTCAAGCTTCTCTATGGTCTCCGGAGTTGAACCGTAGAAGTAATGGCTCACGCTGCCGTCCATGGTATCCTTGAACATGTGCTCCATAAAGTCGGGGCCTGCCACACGCTCGGCGCCCACATAGCCCTTCTTTTGCTGGAGTCTGGCCACGGGAGCTCCGTCCGGAAATACGAAGGCCGCATCATTGAGAACTTCTCTGTACTCCTTGTCATCCCTTCCCATTACAGAGGTATGAACATTGGAAAAACAGATATATCTGCCGGAGAGGTCTTTTACATGTCTGATGACATGGAGCACCGCCTCCTCACATCTGGCGATGGAATAATTAATGCCGAAAAGGGGAAATCTCTCGCTTCTTACACCTACCGGAACAGCGGTATAGTCATCGATATCGGTGGCTATGCCGGGCCTTACGCTGTAGCCCAGGGTCTTCATATTCACATAGGTCCTGATGCTGGCCTCCTCAGCGGCGTTCAAAAGAGTACTGATCTCTTCGTCTGCCTCTGAGAGCGCATCATGGATCAGAAGCTCATCGTAGGTATCCCCTGAAAAAATCTTTTTAAGCTCCTCTGCAGAGGGGTACGGTCTGTACACATGATATGTTCTGCAGCTGTCAAAGCTTTTGATCTTGGAAAAATAATTCTTCTTCAGGATGCTGCGAAGGAAGCAGTCATAGATAATATCAATGACCGGAATGGCCGCCACCACAAATCTTGAAGAGTCCGTTCCTCTCTGAATGGAATAGAGGTACAAAAGCCCAAGGGCGATCAAAAGGATCCTGCCCTTTACCACCGTGAAGAAGTTCTCCACCGGGTCCATGAGATACATGGGCTTTCTCCTGTTGTCATACAAAAGGAAAATGATTATCTGCAACAGGAAGAGCACCACCAGAAACGAAACATAAAGTCCGTCGTAGTACTGCTTCCAGTTGTGGACATCATCCCTGTACCTGATAATAAGTGCAGAGAAGAAAGCCAGTACCAGAGCCAGCTCATCTATTATAAAAACTCTTTTCTTGGGAAAAACTATCTTACTGCCTTTATTCATGTCCCATCTGTTCCGATCACTTTTTTAATCCGTCATTGGCAACTGCGCACATATCGCAGGTGCTGCATTTATCAAGCTCTTCCTTGGTCACCTTGCCGTCACGAAGGTCCCTGACCGCCTTGATCTCATACATGGAGTAAGGCTTCTTCATAAACAGGGACTTGAATTTGTGGCGGATAACCCACCAGGCAGGAACCCAGATATACTTGTGCATTGCGGGAGAAACAGAACCGATCATCCAGCAGTTTCTGTCGCAGTGTCTTACTTTCTTTCTCACTACCTCAGCCTGGTCGGAATTCCACAGCTCATCCCAGGACTGCTCGTTGAGGTTACCCATAACCTCCTTATCCTTGGTTCCGTTGCAGGGCATTACGTCCCCGTAAGGATCGATAAAGAAGGTGTCAAAACTCATATCACAGGGAAGAAGTCTCTTCTGTCCGTAGATATAGTTGATAAGTCCATGGTTAAAATACGCTCTGAACCACTTTTTAGGGCTGTTGGACTTGATAAGCTTATTTACCAGCTCTTCGAAGTGCTCAGCCACCATAGGCCTGTCATGAATGATATTCTTGGCCTCTACGAAGTAAAAGCTGTTATGAAGGGAGGCTGTGGCAAATTCCATGCCCAGCTCATCAGACAGCTTGTAGAGCTCGCAGAGATCCGGAGCATTTCTGTCCTGAACCGTCATTCCAAAGCCCACATCCTTCATTCCCATCTCACGGAGCTTCTTAAGAGTTGTATATCCTCTGTTGAAGCCGTCGGGAAGGCCTCTGATCTCGTTGTTGGTCTGCTCAAGGCCCTCGATGGAGATTCTGATTCCGATATCCGGGAATTCCTTGCACAGCTCAATGATCTTGTCTGTGAAAAAGCCGTTGGTGGAAATAACTATACGATCACTCTTTTTCCTAAGTTCTCTTACTATGTCCCTGATGTCATCACGGATAAAGGGCTCACCGCCGGTGATGTTGGTAAAGTACATGGGCGGAAGCTTCTTAATAGTCTCCAGTGAAATCTCATCCTTGGGATCTGAAGGTGCCTTGTATCTGTTGCACATTGTGCAGCGGGCATTACACCTGTATGTTACGATAACTGTTCCGTTTAATTTCTTAGGCATTGTATCTCTCCTGAAAATTCTTAACTGTCAGATGACCATTCTCTGACAATTTAACATTATACCCCACAGGGCCTGGACTGACAATCAAAAAGACCTATGTCCCCGAAGGAACATAGGTCCTGAAGTCTGATATCAATATTAGAAGATACGTCTTACTGCAAGGATTGATCTGTAGCTTGCATCTGAAACCTTGATACCTGTCTTGGCTGTGGATGCGTGTACGATCTGGCCGTTACCGATGTAGATAGCAACGTGACCTGAGTAGCAGACGATATCACCGGGCTGTGCATTGGCAAGTCCGTCTACCGCTGCTCCCACGCTTCTGTCAGCACCTGATGAGTGAGGAAGGCTTACACCGAAGTTGTTGTATACACTCATAACAAATCCTGAACAGTCAGCACCGTTGGTAAGACTGGTTCCGCCGTAAACATAAGGATTACCTACAAACTGAAGCGCAAACTGAGCAACTGCAGATCCGATGGAGCTGGACTGTGTTGTGTAGGTCTGAGCTGAATTGTAACTGGAGCTGGAGGATGACTTGGAGGTTCCGGCCTTGGCAGCCTTCTGAGCAGCCTCTCTTGCAGCTCTCTCCTTGGCAAGTCTTGCTTCCTCTTCTTCCTTGGACTCAGCCTCTACAAACTCTGTGGAAAGTGTAACGTAATCAGTTGAAACATATCCGTCACCTTCCTCGATGTTAACCTTAACCCAACCGTCAAGCTCTTCTACAACTACCAGTTCGTCCTCGATGGGTACGAGACCGAGAACAGTCTCATCAAGGCCGGGGCCGCTTCTAACCTTAAGGGTTGTGGTTGTAACTGTTGCGATTCTGGTTCCCACTTCCTTGGCAAGTTCAACGGCGTCGTCACCTGTTACACAGTACTCGCCCTTGACATAACCCTCTACGGAACCTGACTTGATCTTGTACCAGCCGTCTGTCTCCTCGATAAAGGTTCCCACAGACTTATCGTAAAGCTTACCAATGATCTGTCCGTCCTGCTCGCTGGGAAGATCTCTTACGTTAACATAATCATGAACCTTGGCAATAACCAAAGATCTGAAACGCTCTTCCTCTGACTCTGAAGCCTCCCCGGAAGCTGCCTCTGCGTTCTTGGCAGTGTTCTTGATGATGGCTCCTGTTGCGTTCTGGATATCTGATAAAACATTATCTGTAACAGATGAAGCGTTGGGTGTTACATCCTTAATAGCATCCGAAGAATTGATAGCATCGGATGAAGACTTGTTAGCGCCTGTGTCTGTATTATTCTCATTGTCACCGTCTACTGACTGCTGAAGGTTGGAAACAGATACCTGATTGTTACCCATTGCATAAGTGATACCTGCCTGAGGCATAACACTTGTGACCTTCTTATTTGATGCAGCAATAGCGTCTACACTGTAGCCTGAAAAAGTTACCGCAGCTGTAATTGCCATAGCGATCAGCTGCATTCTCGCTTTTCTCAAAACATACCTCCTAAAATTGTTACGTTTTTTGTTACATCTTAAAAAAATATAAACTACTAATAAAATTTTGTCAACCCTGTAAAAAATTGAGAAGTGACGAAATCACGTTGTTTTCATCACTTCTCTAATAATTTTTGAACACTATTCAGTTACTTTTTCTAAGACACTGAAACTTTATTTCTCTTTTCCAACCAGGAAGTCCTGCACCGAAGTTACTGCATTTGCGCCATCTGCCACAGCTGTGACGATCTGTCTTAATCTCTTTTTTCTGGAATCTCCTGAAACAAAAATTCCGGGAGTTGAAGTTGCTCCATCTTCATTCGCAATTACGTATCCATTTTCATCACATTTTACGATGTCTGCAAAAAGATCTGTAGAAGGATGGATTCCGATGGCAACAAAGATTCCGTCTACGTTCAGATCGGATTCTTCCTTGGACTTAACATTCTCTATCTTAAGGGTTGTAACCTTATCCTCACCCTGTATTTCCTTGACAACGCTGTCCCAGATAACCTCGATGTTCTCTATGCCGAAGAGCTCATCCTGAAGGATCTTCGTGGCGCGAAGCTCATCTCTTCTGTGAATGAGATAAACCTTGCTGCAGAATCTTGAAAGGAAAATAGCATCCTCAACAGCCACATCTCCGCCGCCGTTGACAGCTGTAACCTTGCCTCTGTAGAAAGCTCCGTCACAGGTAGCGCAGTAGGAAACGCCCTTGCCGATGTACTCTTCCTCTCCGGGGATACCAAGCTTTGAATGGTGAGCGCCGGTGGCAAGAATAACCGTGTGGGTCTCATAATCGCCGTTGTCTGTCTTAACCTTGTAAATAGGAGCCTGAGTATCTGTAGCCTCTCTTACGCACTCAATGCCTGATACTGTGGCATCCACGAACTCTGTTCCCAGCTTGTCAGCGTGCTCTCTGAACTTCATGGCAAGGTCGAAGCCGTTGACACCGGGGATTCCCAGATAGTTGTCCACCTCGTAGGTGTCGATGATCTGACCTCCGCTGACGGGATTCTTCTCTATGATTATCATATTAAGTCCGGCTCTCTTGGCATATACAGCAGCTGAAAGACCGGCAGGGCCTGAGCCGATTATTATAAGATCGTACATAATTACCTCCTTGTGAAAAAGTGTTTTAGATTGTACACAATTTAATTATATTCATTATTTATATTTTGTAAAGTCCTTTTAATTTTCCATGACTTTGAATCCCTATATCATCAAATCCAACCACCATCTATGGTGATGATCTGGCCTGTCATGTAGGTCGGAGCCTCTGCCACCTTAAGGACCAGATCCGCAACCTCCTCCGGCTCTCCCAGTCTGTCTGCGGGAATCTCTCCCTTCAGGTCCTGAAGATCCCCCTCTGTCAGGTGTTTCCTGTTCATGTCCGTGTCTATAACGCCGCAGGAAATGGCGTTGACAGCGATACCGCTGGGGGCCAGCTCCTTGGCAAAGGCTCTGGTGAAGGCATTGACGCCGCCCTTGGATGCGGAATAGGCAACCTCACAGGAGGCTCCCACAGCTCCCCATACGGAGGAAATATTGATGATCCTGCCGGATTTCTTTTTTATCATAAGAGGAACTGCGAACTTGGAGGTGTAAAAAAGTGAGTTAAGGTTCGTGTCCATGAGGCGCTTCCACTCCTCCGCAGTCATGTCCGTAAGAAGTCCCAGCCAGGCGATGCCGGCGTTATTCACCACGATATCCAGGTCGTGGATCTCCTCGAACATCCCCGCCACATCATCGAAATCTCCCATATCACAGGAGATGGCATGGCAGGTGATATTGTATTTTTCTTCAAGCTCAGCCTTTAATTCGCAGAGCATTTCTATGTTGCTTTTACAGGTTAAAAAAAGTTCGTCCCCGGCAGCTGCGAAGGCCTCGGCGATGGCTCTTCCGATTCCTCTGGATGCTCCCGTTATCAGTACCTTTCTGTTCATAACTAATTCCCCCGGGATAATAATATTGATAACATCTCTATTATAATAGAAACAGCCGGCCTTCTGACAAATAAATCAGAAAACCGGCCGAATTTTTTCTTCCGAGATCAGCAGTGCTTCAGTGCTTCCAGCACCGTCTCCTCCATAAAGGGCTTGGATACGAACTCCACGGCTCCCAACTTCACCGCCTCCATCATCTTCTCCTTCTGCCCCGCTGCGGTTACCATAACCACCTTGGCGTTGGGGTCGTTCCTTCTGATGAGCTTGAGACAGTCGATGCCGTCCATTACAGGCATTGTGATGTCCAGGGTTACAATGTCGGGTTTGAGCTTTACATACTCATCAAAGCCCTCCTTGCCGTTTACCGCCTCTCCGGCGATCTTGTAACCTGCTTTTTCCAATATATCCTTAAGTATTCTTCTGGAAGTTCTTGAATCGTCAACTATCAGTACGCTTTTCATTATGTCACCTCCACAATCAACTGATTCTCATATTTTCCGAGATCGCAATGAGGTATCTGACCTCTCCCTGACAGATGTAGACCGGCATAACCCAGATCTCATCGCAGTTCGCTTCGCTAAAGGAGACCTTGAACTCCGGAGGCTCCAGCTCTATCTTCCTGTCGTTGTGGCTCTGCGCCGTGGCATAAAGTCCGTTGATACAGTTGATGAGCTCGCAGATGGCATCCAGGGCGTCCTCTCTGGTCTCGATGAACTCCTCCTTGGTATAGGCCACCGCCATCTTCTGAACGTCCTCATATTTTCCGGAAATGGCCACTGTGGCCTTCTGGTCCCCGTGGAATTTCTGATAGCCCATAACCTCGTCCTTAAGGCTTCTTACCTTATAGGCCTTGCCTATATAGACATGGGAATCCACCAGCCTGTACATATTTTTTATGCCCATGGCAAACATATTTCTGTAAATGGGATTATCGCTGTCCACAAAAAGAGGAACTATCCTCTCCACATCCCCGGATTTAAGGGCTGCCATATCCGTCTCCGTAAAGCCGTGGAGCCTCTGATACTCAGCCTCCGCACTGTGGACCTGCTCCAGGGTCAGCACGTTTGTATCCACCAGAGCCTGCACAAAGGCCAGGTACTCATTGCCCTGCAGCTCCAAAAGACGGTTCACCTGGGTCTCCGATAGATAACCCTTCTCGATGGCAATATCTCCGAAGCGCTTATCCATGGAGGCCTGAAGCGCATTGACCTGCTCAGCCTGGGCTATGGTCATCAGCTTCTCTGAAACTGCGATAACTCCAAGCTTGGCCCTGTTGGTTTCCTGTAAATGATAAATCTGGGAAAGCTGTACTTTATTTAGAAGATTCTGCTCCAGCAGATATTTACCGATCAGTCTGTCAAACATACTTTGTTACTCCCGGAAAAAGGAAAACGGATATTAGTCTACATCTTATATTGTAGACTAATATCCGTTAACAAACAAGTTCAATATTGTATTACTCTTCGTCGTTCTTCTTTTCGTTGAGTCTTGTAATGGCCTGATCAAGGGCTCTCTGAACCGCTGCATCCTCTGACTGGTTAACAGCTGAAACAGGCTTTGCACCGCCCTTTTTCCTGTTGACCATATCTGCCTGCTGTCCTGCAACCTCAAGAAGCACCATTCTGTCCTTGGGGATCAGGATCTGCTGTCCGTGAGGATTGATGCGGATTCCGTCCTTGTCCTGAGCGAACTTGATGATATCCTGATAGGAGAATACCGCTGCGTTCCAAACCTGGTCCTGAGGCTTCTTGGCAAACTCGATCATATCTGTGAAGATAGGAAGGAACTGCTTTCCGTCGGGAGTCTTCATAACAAGGAATCTCACCTTGGTGTCCTTGTTGAACTTCATCTTGCCGTCATCCATTACTTCAACGGGGCCCTCATGCTGCATGGGCACGATGAACTGAGCGTTTCTGATAAGAGAGAGCATTCTCATCTCCTTGGCCTTCAGAACCTCAGATCTCTTCTCATAGTTAACCGGCCATCTGAGTTCTCCCAGGAAATCCAGCATCGCAAAGCTAAGTCCCGGATTAACGGGAGCATTGTCATTGTTTGCTGCTGCGTTCCAGTCTCCGGGAGCTGCAACGATCTCATTTCTCTTGAATCTTGCTCTGTAAGCGCCGTTATCAACGAACAGATTCTCTATGCCGATGTAGTAGAGATAATCAAAGAATCCTCTCTTCTGGGATGAGGACTCGGTCTCATTCTCAACCTTGATCTCTCTGACCATAAGTCTTCTGAACTGCTTGGCAAAAAGCTGTGCAGCTCTCTCAGCCAGTTCTTTTTCAAAATAAACATTACCAAAGCCGTGGTCGATGAAAGGATATCCTGTTGCCGCATCATAGAGCACGTACAGGATCTGTGAATCACGGACTCTGCCAAGGAGCTCGTTGTAAACCCTTCTGTGGTTCTTCTCAAACTCAGGAAGAGGTGATGCCTTGTGATAAACCTCCTGGGCTGTGAGAAGGAATAAAAGCTCCTGATTGGATAAAAACTTAAGTGTATCAGGTGAAAGGTCCTCCTCGTAGATCATGGGACCTATCTCGTCCTTGCGCTCTGCGGATACTGTATCCTCAAACTCTGTGGCTCCCGCTTCCTTAACATTTACAGGATTGAGCCTTGGAGCTGTGGGCCATGTCAGCTCGGCATGGGCATCGATGACCTCCTGCCTTGCCTTTTCCTTTTTCTCAAGTTCTGCCTGTTCGTTGGCTGCTTCCTGCTCTGCAGCCTTGTTCTTTCCCCCAAATAAATCAAAAATACCCATGTAACCTTGTTCCTCTTTCTACATTAACTTAATGCCATGGTGGCAGTTGAAAACCTATTATATAGATTCAAACGACTTTTTTCAACTCTCAAAAACAACCTGTGAAACCTTAGCCAGATACTCAGGGTCCTTGCTTCCCGCTGTCTCGTAGGGTGAGTGCATTGCAAGCTGTGCAAGGCCGATATCCACTGTGCTTACGGCCACCTGCTGGGTTGAAATATTGCCCAGTGTGGAGCCGCCGGCCATATCGGACCTGTTGGTGAAGGTCTGGAAAGGAACTCCCGCCTTGTTGCAGAAATTCTTGAATCTGGCTGCAGAAACAGCGTCGGTGGTGTACTTCTGGTTGGCGTTAAATTTGATAACAATACCGCCGTTCATAACAGGACGGTTCACAGGATCTGCCTTCTCCGCGTAGTTGGGATGAACTGCGTGAGCGTTGTCTGCGGAAACCATAAAGCTGTTTGCCACTGCGGTGTGATACTGCTCAAGGTCTCTTCCGAGGCTGTAATTTATTCTCTCAAGAGTGTCCTTGAGGAATGTGGAAGCAGCGCCCTGCTTGGTGGTGCTTCCCACCTCTTCGTTGTCGAATACGCAGTGAACACTGCAGTTATCCTTGGGCTCTGCCGCAAGGAAGCCCTCGAAGGTGGTGTATACGCACTCCTGATCGTCCAGTCTTGCGCTGGCGATGAACTCGCTGTTTGCGCCCCAGACTGTGGGCTTTACTCTGTTGCACAAAAACAGGTCGTGGCCCAGGATGTCCTCTTTTTTAACCCCTGCTGCCTTTGCAACTATTTCAAAAAACTTGTCCTTGGAAGAAGCATCTCCCAGAACGGGAAGCATATCAACCTGTGCATTGTATTTGTAGCCGTCGTTGGCCTCTCTGTTCATATGGATCGCAAGAGCGGGCAGCATCAGAAGGTCTCTGTCTACGTAAACAAGCTTGGTGGCGATGCCGTTTTTCTTGTCGGAAACTATAACTCTTCCGGCCACGGACAGAGGTCTGTCAAACCACTCTGCGCAGAGCATTCCGCCGTATTTCTCAACGTTGAGCTTCACATAAGCGCCTGCTGCGGCCATCTCGGGATTTTCCTTGATCTTGAAGGAAGGAGAATCGCTGTGGCTGGCAATCATGTTAAAGCCGGCGAAATCCTTCTTTGGAATCTTGAAAGAAATAATTGATGAATCGTTTCTTGTAACAAAATATTTTCCTGCTGAAAGCTTCCAGGCCTGGGTTTCCTTAAGCTCCTTAAAGCCTTCCTTTAAAAGTCTCTTCTTAAGATTATCGATAACGTGGAAGCAGCTGGGACTCTCATCGATGAAATCCAACATTCTTCCGGTTACGCCTTCATAAGTATTAGTAGTCTTCTTAGCCATATCTTTCCTCATCTGAATTCATTAAAAAAACGAATGTTTTTCTTCCGAAATTCTACAACATTTGCGGGGCTTTGTCATCCAAATAAAAAACTGTTAAGGATATTACAAAAAACTGTTGGTAAAACCTTTTTGATATGTTATTATGAAAGCACTTACATTTCGATTCTTACAGTATTCTATAGAAATTTTTTGTTAATCCTAAATTATCAGAAAGGTTGTTTTTATGACAAGAGAAGAAACCTACAAAATGCTCAGCGAATATGTGGATTATCTGCTGGCAAACTCCGATGCGGAGCATCCCATGTGGAATATTGAGCACGTGCTCGGTGGCAAACCCAACAAGTGGAACTATATTGACGGTTGCATGATCACCAGCGTACTGTCCCTCTATGACATGACAGGGGACAAGAAATATCTGGATTTTGCTGATAAGTTTGTAGGCTGGTTCGTTCAGGAAGACGGCTCTATCAAAACATACAGCACTGAGGAGTACAATCTCGACAATATCAATCCATCCAAGAATCTTTTCAAGCTTTACGAGCTCACAGGAAAAGAGAAGTACAGAAAGGCCATGGACACAGTAAGGGCACAGCTTGACACCATGCCCCGCACCAAGGCCGGCAACTTCTGGCACAAGAACATCTACCCCTATCAGGTGTGGCTTGACGGCATGTACATGGCTCAGCCCTTCTATATGGAGTATGAGACCCGCTTCAACAAGATGCAGGGCTGCCTTGATTCTTTCAAGCAGTTCAAGAACGTTGAGGCGCTTATGAAGGATCCTAAGACAGGTCTTTACTTCCACGGCTATGATGAGAGCCGCGAGATGTACTGGGCTGACAAGGAGACAGGCCTTAGCCCCAACTTCTGGCTCAGAGCCCTGGGCTGGTTCACCGTAGCCCTGGTTGATACAGCAGAGGCCATGGACGAGTCCATGTACTACGAGTACAGATATCTTCAGACAATGCTTAAGAACCTGGCTGATGCCCTCGTTCCTTTCCAGGATGAGAGCGGCATGTTCTATCAGGTTGTGGATAAAAAAGATGATGAGAGAAACTACCTTGAGACCTCCGGAACAGCCCTTATCGCTTACGGTATTCTTAAGGGCGTGCGCCTGGGATATCTCCCCAAGAGATATGAAGAGATGGCTGTGAAGGCCTTCGACGGCATCACAGAGAAGTATCTTTCAAGAAACGAAGACGGATCACCGAAGCTGGGCGGCATCTGCCTGGTGGCTGGTCTTGGCGGTCCTCAGCACAGAGATGGCTCTTTGGAGTACTATTTCTCAGAGCCTGTGGTTGAGAATGAAGCTAAGGGTGTTGCTCCGCTGATTCTGTTGTATACGGAGATGCTTAGAAGAGGATAAAAATTTAGGTGGGCTAATTAGCCCACCTTTTTTCACGGGTAAAATCTTATCTGCAGATTGTCTGCTTCTTCGCAGGCCTCATCACAGAGGCGCATAAGTGTGTCGTAATATTTCCCCAAAAGCCTCGCAGCTCTTCTCGTATTATAGAAAATCAAATTCCAACCCTCAGCTCCATCTGTCAAAACATCATGCAATGCATCCAGGTTCTTTCCATAATACTCAGGCACCGGAAGCTCTTTAGCCAAAAGCTCCTGCAGCTCTTCTTTTGTGGTAACTTCTGTTAGGTCTAAATAAAAGACTTTTTCTTCCATAGTCAATCCTTTCCAATTCGGATTAATTCACAGAACATTAAGGTTCATATAGAAGTTCAAAGGATTCGTAGTGATCCCCGGTGTAGTAGATATAGCCGTCGTCGGAGTATATTATTCGCTTGGCTCCTCTGCTGCTCTTTCCCAGGGTATCTATGTCACATTCGTGGTAGGATTTGTCCTCCGGAAGAAGCCCCTCGTAGTTGCCGAAGTAGTCTCCGCCGATGGATTTCCCGGGAGCGTAGTCCTCAACATTTCCTCCCGTCCAGCCCAGCTTCTTGGCTTCCTTCTTGGTGATGAAATTGGAAGGAAGCTTTCCATAGGTGTGAATATATAGCGCCACCTCATCCTTGCTGTTGTAGGTGCCATCCTCCGGGATGGACGCCGTCTCAGGTTCCGGTGGCGAGGTGGAATCAACCGATGGAGCAGTTTCTGTGGTCTGCTCCGAGGCTGCGCTCTCCGCGGCCGCTTCGCCTCCGCTGTCCTCCGACACAAGCGCTACCGCGCTGTCGAAGGAAACCAGCTCCGCTGCCGTTTCCGTCGCGCTTGCAGCGGCATTCCCAGGCGGTACCTGGGCCGGCGCCGGCGCCTTGGTCCTCTGGCATCCCACCAGGCATAGCATCAGCACAAGGGCGATCCATAGACCGCCCTTCCTGAAAAATCTCTTAACTGCGGAATTCATCTGCTATTTCCTCCGCCTTCTTATTTATTTCACCGGCCAGTGCCTCATCAATATCCTTAACCCAGGGATTCTTCCCGGAAAGGTCTATCGCATTTCCCTTTTCATCCACAGTTCCGTACTCTCCGTAGAAAGTCAGGGGCTCGTCCTTGTCAACGCCTCCCCAGCCGGAAAAGCGCTTCTTTGAAACAGTCTCATCCATGGTGCAGTTAAGGAACACCGCCTTGGCCTCTTCTCTCCAGGGTCTTCCCAGAAATACCGATTCAGGCTCGCACCCCTCTGCCCCTTTTATAAGGCAGTTCCTGAAGACCATTCCAAGATTATCGCTCCTGGTGCAGGGAGCAGTGATATAGCCGTTTATGGCTTCGTTTCTGTTGTTGCAGATAACTGTGCAGTCATCAAAGACCGCATCCGCGCCACCAAAGATAAAGTCCACATCCCCGGTGATCACGCAGTTTTTGTAATACTGCTTCGTGAGCTTTCTTCCGGTCATGACCCTGGGCCCCATGAAGCCCTTCTTCTGCCTCTCCGTATCCGGAAGGGGCGACATGAACAGCGTATCCTGGGCTCCCTCCAGCCTCACGTTCTCAAAATAGCAGCGGTCCGCATCCGCATACACAGCCAGAGCCTGGCCTGCGGTTCGTCCGTCTCCCGCGGTATTTCTGATGGTCATGTTTTTTACAACGCATTTTTCTCCGGCAAAAAAAGCTGTGTAGGATCTGAAGGTCCCACGCTTGGAGCCGTCGGGCATTTCATCAAAGGCCCCGTCGCCGTATTCAAGGGTTGTCTTGTCAGGGCCTTCACCGATGAAGGTAATATTCTTTTTCTCAGAAAAAATCTTCTCGGTAAAGACGCCCTCACCTATGCGGATAACCGCCTCGGTATCATAAGGCACAGCCTGAACCGCCTCTGTGATAGAAGAAAAATCACCGTCAGATTGAGAAACACATATTTCTAACATAATTATACCTCATATAGATGTCAGGCTCCGGAATGCAGTTTGCCTCCCGGAGCCGTCACTTTTATTTGTAATTAACCTCTGTAAAGCTGGTATTTTCCACGTTCTTAAGCTCCGGCTCCTTGTCAGCGGCACCGGCAATTGTCATGTTCTTGAGCACCAGGTTCTTCACATTCTGAGCATAGATGCTGCGTCCGCTCATCTCATCGAAGTTATCCATCATAACGGGACGCTCCGGAATTCTCTCGCTCTCGGGAAGGAAGGAAACATCCACGTTCTCGAAGGTAAGCTTGCCGATAGGCATCTCAGGAAGGCCCACAGCACACAGTACGCAGGCACTTACCCCCTTACAGTTCATGTTTCTTCCTGTGATGGAGCCGATGCTTGGTGTCATCTCGTCCACAGGAGCGGGAGCCTGATTCTGAACATAGTCGCTGTGTCCGTCGGGATCGCAGAAATAGAACATGTTCACGGTGAAAGGCATATGAACTCCGGACATATCGATATTTTCAAAAAGGATATCATCCAGAACAGATCTCTCTCCGCGGCCTCTTCTTGTCTTGATGCGAAGGCCTCTGTCTGTTCCGTCAAAAATGCACTGTGAAACCCTTACGTTTCTCACACCGCCTGCTGCCTCTGAGCCCACAGTTACGCTGCCGTGGCCCCTCTCGAACTTGCAGTTTCTGATAAAGATGCCGTCGGTCTCCTTGTGGTGCATAAGGCTCATGTAGTACTTGCCGCTCTTGATGGCCATGCAGTCATCTCCAACGGAGATAACGGTTCCAAGAACCAGAACATTGCTGCAGCTCTCGGGATCAAGGCCGTCGGTATTGGGTGAATCCGAAGGATTGTATATAAGAAGGTTAAGGAAGGACAGGTCGTCACTGTAGTAGGGATGCACTGTCCAGCAGGGTGAATTCTGAACTATCAGGTTCTGAACATTCACATTTTTACATCTGCAAAGATAAATGGTGTTGGGTCTCCAGGCACCTCTCTTCACCTTGGCATTGACCCACCAGTCGGAATTGCCGGCGTTGCCGTCGATGGTTCCGGGGCCGATGATATCCAGGTTCTCGGCATCGATGGCTGTGATAAGGGATGCATAGCTGGTAAGAGGGTTGCCCTCCCAGCTGGAGAGGTTGTACTCGCTCTTTTCATCGGTGGAAAGGGTCATTCCAGGCAAAAGAGGATAGTGATTCCTGTCGGTATCTCCCAGAAGTGTTGCCCCCTCGTCGATCCACAGGGTCATATCGCTCTTAAGGAAAAGTGCTGTGGAATAATATGTTCCCGCAGGAAGATAAACAGTACCCTCCTTGGGGCAGGCGCAGATGGCAGCCTGAATAGCGGCTGTATCGGATGTTTCTCCGTCGCCCTTTGCTCCGAACTTGGTAACATCAAGGAGCACTGACTCGTGCTTGGTGGTGAACTTCTGTGAGGATTCCTCCCCTGCCATCACAACCTTGATCTCATATTCTGTATCCGGAAGAAGTCCTGAAACAGTAACGACATTTCTCTCAGATTCAAGCTTCCTGGCTCCGTCTATATATACTTCAAAGGTCTGGTCCTGCTTAAAAATGCTGTCAGACTCAAGCTCTATGGTCACGCTTCTGTTAAAAACTCTTACAACCTTAAAATTCATAAAAACCTCCAATAAAAAATCATGTAGATGTAACCTCTTACATCTACATGATACCAAATAATTCTTATAATTTCTCTAAAAAAAATGAATCAAAAAATGATGATTTTATCATCCAATCCAATTTGAGATAATATCCGCAGTCTGTCTGATCTGCTGGCCGTTGGTGATGGCAGGCTCGCCGTCGCCTTCCTGGATTCCGTAGCTTCCAAAGTAGGAGTGGATACCGCCCTCGATAACATATTCCTCAGAATCTGCGGGCCAACGGGACTTACTTTCATTGTAGCCATCCATATTGAGGACCTTGTCCTGATCACCGTAAATGGAAAGAAGTCTCAAATCAGTTCCCGAGAAATCTGTGGTTGTATAGGATGCGCAGAGAATGATTCCTGCGTAGTTATCCACATTGTCTCCAAGATAAACGGAAGCCGCAACCCCGCCCAGGGAGTGGCCTGCCAGGTACCAGTCCATGTCCTTGGCCATTTCTTTTTCCGCATCCATACCGTCCAGAAGCTTGTCAGCAGCACCTATATTGAGGAATGCCAGATTCTCAGGCATTCTGGGCAGGATACAGATGTAACCTCTTGATGCCAGCTCGCACATAAGGGCGCTGTAGGCAGTATGCTGAACCTTGCCTCCGGGATAGAAAACAATTACCGCCCCGGCTTCCTCTCCGGTGGGGATAAACACGGAGGCGTCCTTATTTGAATAAGTGTGCACAGCTCCGTTGAAATCGGCCTCATAGCCCTCTATAAAGGTAGAGTCCGCCCTGTAGTAATTGCGGGTATAGATCTTAAAACAAACGGCAGCTACCACCAGGATAATGCACGCCCCCAACAGCACCCACCGTAAAATCTTTTTCGCTTTTTTAAATTTTCCCAAAATAAACACCACTTTCTAAAATTTAAATTCTGTGTTCAAATCTCCGTCAATAATTCTGACCAGCTCCATGGCACTCTCGAAGTCTTTTCTCTCGTTTTTCTCCACAAATATCACGTGTCCCTGCCAGGTTGCGTGCTGTCTGAAGGCAACCTGAATGATAAAGGTTCCCATCCGGCCCTTTTTACCCTGGATGTTTCTGGTGCCGTGCTGTTTCTGAACTCTGTCGATGGCCAGCTCGTCGCTGTCATCCTGCTGTTTGGGAAAGCCCTTGTCCCTGTGATCCTCCTGCTCCCCTCTGCCGAACTCTCTTCTCTCAAGACTCCTCTGGGGAAAATCCCACTCGTCGTACAGTTTGTCGGCGCTTATCAGCATGTCATAAATTCCGTTAAAAGATATAGGATCATCGGAATACTGGTGCCACAGTTGGCCCTGATAGTCAGTATTCTGGTTGTCGTCGATGCATACGCAGATCAGATTTCTGGCAAAAAGCATCTGTTTTGCTTCGCTCATGCTAAATCCCCCGGCAATTAATTGTTTTTTCAAAAACTCCTCAAAGTCATATAACATATTATAACGCGTTCTCCCTACTTAATGCATTAAATTTAAAAAGGAAAAGCGGCTGCCCTGTAAGCAGCCGCCCTCCTGTATGTTTAATATCCTATAACCTTAGAGATATTTCTTATGATTCCTCTTCCTCCTCTTTTTTCATCTTTCCCTTGATGATAAGAGCGAGGGCTGCAGCTGCTGCTACTATTATAGCAAATGCTCTTGCAGTATTGTTGGTTTCATCGTCAGTTCTTCCTCTTCTTGCTCCGAGAACTGCTGCGCCTGTGGTCTCTCTTCTTGCTCCGAGAACTCCTGCTGCAGGTGCTGTAGGAACTATAGCTGCCGGTGTGTCTGCCAGAGGTGTAGGTGTGTCATCTATAACTGCGGGTTCCGGTGCAGGTCCGGGGCCGGGAGTAGGAGTAGGTGTAGGATTAGGATTTGGTGCAGGTGAAGGAGGATTTGGTGTAGGTGCAGGTGAAGGAGTTTCAGGCTCCTCAGGATTTTCGGGCTCCTCAGGATTCTCTGTTTCCTCTGCCTCGGTTACTACCAGGTCTCCCTCTACCATTGTTATTGTGTAGTTCTTAAGGATGTCTTCGGAAGCTATTATTTCGAAGGTGTTCTTGCTGCTTCCAACCTCTGTCTGGGTTCCTGTTACGTTGTAGGTTACCACGTCGCCGATGCCCCAGCCGGGTTCTGCTGTAACTTCTTCGTTTGTAAGAGCTTCTCCGTCATATGCCTTTGTGGCTGATCCGGAGGTCAATGTGATCTCGAGAGGAGAGATTACCAGTTTTCCTGTAACCATTGTGATGTCGAACAGGTCGGTTACTATATTTCCTAAGGAATCCTTTACTACCGGCTCTCCTATGATCTCTACATCATATTCGCCTACGTCTCTTGCCTGTGTATCTACTGAAATTCCGCTTACTGTGAAGGTTGCTCCGTTAACTGTAACCTTGTCGCCTTCTGAAGGTGCTGCTGCCAGGAAGCCTGCTCTTGTGTTGACGGGTTCGCCGGCCTTTACTGTGTAGCCGTAGCCGCCGAAGGTTTCACCGGTGTAAACCTGCTCATCGGAGTCGGATGTGATGGTGATCGAATATCCTGATCCGGGGCCTGTGATGGTGAGAACACCGTCTGTTACTGCGAAGGTTACTCTGTAGTTAGGATTGGATACGCTGAACTGATCCTTGTTAAGACCCATCTTGTAGCTTCCTACTGCGCTTCCTGATGCTGATGCGCTGCCGGCGAACTTAACTTCGTTTCTGGTGATGTCTACGCCTGCGGGGATGGTCATGTCGTATCCGTTTACGCTCTGCTCTTTTCCGTTATATTCTACTGTTGCGGAGTTACCGACTATTGTGATGACAACTGCCTTAGGATTGATCTGCTGGTAGCCGTCGGTTACGTTTACTGTTACGGGCTTGAAGTTCTCGCTGCTGTTTTCGAACTGAGCTGCTGTAAGTCCCATGTAGGATGTTCCTGCTTCTTTTCTTGATGCTTCTGCATTTCCTGTGAAGGTCAGGTACTCGCCTGCCAGATACATCGGGTTGCTTGTCTCGATGTCATATCCGCTTACGCTGTGCTCTGCTCCGTCGTAATCTCTTGTATCCCTATGTCCGGTAACTGTTACTGTTACGGGAGTCGAAAGGATTTCCTGGTAACCGTCTGTTACGTTGAAGGTTACGCCGGTGAAGTTGCTGTTGGTATTGCTGAACTGATCTGCTGTAAGACCCATCTGAGTCTTTCCTACGTCGGTCTGAGCTGCTACTGCTGTTCCGGAGAATCCGAAGTCATCTTCTGTGTAAAGAGGATTGCTGATCTCTACGTCGTAGCCGCTTACGCTGTGCTCCTGTCCGTCGTAGTTTCTTGTGTCGTGCTTACCTGTGATGGTTACTATTACATCATCAACACCTGCTATTGTTACGTAGCCGTCTGTTACGTTGAAGGTTACTGTAGCGAAGTTGCCGCTGATGTTGGTGAACTGTGATGCATCCAGTCCCATGTAGTCGGTTCCCACTTCAGTTCTTGCTACAACTGCTGTTCCTGCGAATCCGAAGTCGTCTTCTGTGTAAAGAGTATTTGAGAACTCTGCTTTGTAGCCCTCTGCCTTGTGCTCTTTTTCGTCGTAGGTAGCTGTTGTGAAGTTACCGGTTATTGTAACTGTTACGTCTATGGGCTCGATGGTCTGGAAGCCGTCTGTTACGTTGAAGGTTACCGTGCCGAAGTTGTCGTTGTTATTGGTAAACTGGTCTGATGCAAGGCCCATATTCCGGGTTCCGGCGTCGGTTATTGCAGCTGCGGCTGTTCCTGAGAAGGTGAAATCGCTCTCTTTGTAAAGAGGATTGCTGATCTGTACGTCATATCCGCTTACGCTGTGCTCTTCACCGTCGTAGTTGGTTACGTTTTTATGACCTGTGATGGTTACTGTTACATTGATAGGATCGATGGTTACGAAGCCGTCGGTTACTTCAAAGGTTACGGTTCCAAAGTTGTTATTGGTGTTAGCAAACTGATCTGCTGCCAGGTTCATGTTGGTGGTTCCTACTTCAGTTCTTTCTATATCCTTTGTTCCGCTGAAGGTGAAGTATGCTTCTTTGTAAAGGGTATTGCTGATTGTTACGTCGTAGCCGCTTACTGCGTGTTTTTCTCCGTCGTAGGCTACTTTGGTGTTGTGACCCTTGATGGTTACTGTTACATCGATAGGATTGATGGTCATGTGGCCGTCGGTTACTTCAAAGGTTACGGTTGCGAAGTTGTCATTTTTGTTGGTGAACTTATCTGCTGTAAGTCCCATGTCTGTGGTTCCTACTTCAGTTCCCTTTGCCTCTGCCATTCCGCTAAAGTCGAAGTCAGCTGCTGTGTAAAGGTTGGTGCTGAATGCTGTGTCGTAACCTGTTACTTTGTGCTCCTCTCCGTCGTAGGCTACGCTGTCGCTGTGACCTGTGATGGTTACTGTTACATCGATAGGATTGATGGTCATGTGGCCATCGGTTACTTCGAATACTACTGTGGTGAAGTTAGCACTCTTGTTTTCGAACCTGGATGCTGTAAGTCCCATGTCTGTGGTTCCTACATTGGTTCCCTTTGCAACTGCTTCTCCGGTTAAGGTGTAGTCAGCTGCTGTGTAAAGAGTTGTGCTGTACTCTGCGTCATATCCGGTTACACTGTGTTCGTTTCCGTCGTAGTCTGCGCTGTCGTTGTGACCCGTGATGGTTACCGTTACGATCTCGATAGGAGTGATAACCATGTGTCCGTCGGTTACGTTGAAGGTTACTGTGGCAAAATTGGTATTGTTATTGGCGAACTGTGATGCTTTAAGTCCCATGTCTGTGGTTCCCGCATCGGTTCTTGCTGCCACCTTGGTTCCTGAGAAGGTGAAATCAGTCTCTTTGTAAAGAGGATTGCTGGTCTCTACGTCGTAGCCGCTTACGCTGTGTTCCTGTCCGTCGTAAACCTTTGTATCACTGTGACCTGTGATGGTTACTGTTACGTTTATGGCTTCGATGGTCTGATAACCGTCGGTTACGTTGAAGGTTACTGTAGCGAAATTGCTGCTGGTATTGGTGAAGTTGTCCGCTGTAAGACCCATGAAATCGGTTCCTACGTTGGTCATCTTTGCCAGCTGGTTTCCTGTGAAGGTGAAGTCCGCCTCTGTGTAAAGAGGATTGCTGGTAGTTACGTCGTAGCCGCTTACACTGTGCTCCTGTCCGTCGTAGGCAGCTGTGTTGTGGTGACCGGTGATGGTTACTATTACGGTGCCCACAGGAGTTATGGTCTGGTAGCCGTCGGTTACGTTGAAGGTTACTGTGGCAAAATTGCTATTGTCATTGCTGAAGTTGTCCGCTGTCAGTCCCATGTACTCGGTTCCTTCAGCTGTTCTCTTTGCTATGGCTGTTCCTGTGAAGGTGAAATCGCTCTCTTTGTAAAGAATGTTGCTGGTCTCTACGTCGTAGCCGCTTACTGTGTGCTCGTTTCCGTCATAAACTGCTGAGTTGTTGTGACCTGTGATGGTTACTGTTACATTTATAGGATTGATGGTCTGATAACCGTCGGTTACGTTGAAGGTTACTGTCTTGAAGTTAGGGCTATTGTTTTCGAACTTTGATGCTTCAAGACCCATCTGGGTTGTTCCTGCAGCTGTTCTCTTTGCTATGGCTGTTCCTGTGAAGGTAAAATCTGCTTCTGTATACTTGGAGGTACTGAAGGATACGTCGTAGCCGCTTACACTGTGCTCTTCTCCGTCGTAATCTGTACTGTTGTTGTGACCTGTGATGGTTACTGTTACGCTCTCGATAGGAGTGATGTTCATGTGGCCGTCGGTTACGTTGAAGGTTACTTTTGCGAAGGCTGCGTTGTTGGTGAACTGCTCTGCCTTGAGACCCATGTCGGTGGTTCCTGCGTTGGTTCTCTTTGCCAGTGCTGTTCCTGTGAAGGTGAAATTGCTCTCTTTGTAAAGAGGATTGCTGATAGTTACGTCGTAGCCGCTTACGCTGTGCTCTTCTCCGTCGTATACTACTGTGCTGTTATGACCTTTGATGGTTACTGTTACGTTTATAGGAGTGATGGTCTGATAACCGTCTGTTACGTTGAAGTTTACGCTGGTGAAGTTGGAGCTTAAGTTATGGAACTTGGAAGGTGCCAAGCCCATGTTGGTGGTTCCCACTTCAGTTCTCTTTGCAATCGCTTCGCCGTCAACTGTGAAATCGCTCTCTGTGTAAAGAGGATTGCTGATAGTTACTTCATAGCCGCTTACTGTGTGCTCTGCGGTGTCGTAAACTGCGCTGTTGCTGTGACCTACGATGGTTACTGTAACTGCGCCGGCCCTGCTAATGGTGATCTTACCGTCTGTTACGAAGAACTGTACATCGCTGTATCCTGTTCCAACTGCTGTGAAGCTGGCGGATGAAAGACCCATCTGGGTTGTTCCTGCTTCTGTTCTCTTTGCTATGGCATTTACGCCGCTCTTAAGTGCTACGTTTGCTGCTGTGAAGTCGCTTACGGGATCGTCGTTCTCATCAAGGATACTTACTACTTCATATCCGCTGACTGTATGCTCTGTTCCGTTATAGGTAAATGTTCCTGTGTTGCCCTGAATGGTTACCTTAAGGCTGATTCTTGGATAAACTACGTTGATGATGTTAGGTCCTGCTTCGGTTACTATGAAGGGCTTGCTTCCCTGCTGCTCACCGTCTCTGTAGCCTGCGGGCTTCTTTGCGTTGAGGTCAGCTTCTGAAAGTGTTATCTTAGCTTCTTCTGAACCAAGCTCTACGGGATCCTTTACTACGGAATCTATAAGGTTCTCTGCTGCCAGTGTGCCTCTGTAATAATTTATGGTGTAGCTTATCTTGTTTACCTGCCATACTGCGTAGAGTACGTTAGGAAGAGGCTCGTGGTTGTTTGCTGCGATCACTGCTCCAAGAGCTATCTCAGGAGTTGTGGCGTCTGATTTTCTGCTCCATCCAAGGAGTACGCAATTTTCCTTTGTGTATCCGCATCCCTCTGCTGTAAGGGCTGTGATGCTCTGGTTTATCTTAAGATCTACAACTTCGATGTCGGCTCCGTCGCCGCCGTTTGGCTTATAGGTGATCTTTGTTACGGTGTCTGTTCCGGCCTTTTCGAAGATCGCTTCAAGTCTTACGTTCTTGATCTCCTCAGGTCCTGTGGCTCCCTCTACATATTCGGGAACGATCTCGAAACAGTTATTGGGATAATAGATTCTTCCGCTGGTATCGAGTTTTATTCTCCATCCCAGGAATGTGTAGCCTTCCTTAGGAGTTACTGCACCTTTAACTACTACGCAGGAGCTGGGTGAGTACAGATAGGAATCTGTGGGTGCAGGGCCCTGTCCGTTAGGTCCTACTTCATATATGATCCTTACCTGGCCCTTGGTTCTCCACTTTGCTATGAGCCGGATATTCTTGGTGGGCTGTCCGAAGGAGTAAGGTTCGTTAGTTCCGTCGTTCCAGAACCATCCAACCAGATCGTAGCCGTCTCTGTGGGCATTGGTATAAAGGGTTTCTCTGCTGACTTCCTCAAATTTGCCTGTCTCTTTTATGTATTTCAGTGTAAAGTGTGTACCTGCGTCATATTCGCCTCCGTTGGGATCCAGGTCAACGGTAAATTCGATTGGCTTGTAGTAGGCATGTGCCACCAGGTTGTTGGCGGGCATTGTCTGATCCCAGTTAAAGGCCTTCTGTCCGTTGGTATCCACGTACCAGCCTATGAACTTAAAGCCTGTTATCTTAGGCATTTCAGCTTCTGTAGGAGCCTGAGCCTCATAGCCTGAAAGAGGCATCTCATAAGGAATACCTGTTATAAGCTTCACTTCTTCGGTGTCGTTCATGAAGGAGATGTTGTATCTCTTTCTTGTGTAATAGAAGTTGATGGTATTTCCGTCATTGTTTCCGTTAAGTGCTTTTCCGTTTACGAATTTCGGATCTGTGTGGTGCTTGCTAAAGCCCTCAAGATCGATGTAGTCTTCTTTTTCAGTGATGAAATTGTAATTGGCAGAAACGGTTTTTCTTACTTCATATCCGTCCTCGTACAGTTTTTCAACGTTGAAGATCATGTACTTAAGGCCGGCATCTGAATTATCTCTTGTAAAAGTGATATCCTGTGCAGGCATCAGGTTGATGACCACCAGAACCTCTGAGTAAAGGTTTGTGTTATGGGGTTTCCAACGTGAACCTGTGCTGTCGATAGGGAACTGGTCTGTAATAACATGTCCGTAAAGAGCTGTGATCGTTTTTACGTTGCTCTGTGAATATGTATGTTCCTTGAACTTTAATGTAAAGGTTTTTCTGTCGTAGTATACATTTACTACTGTGTCGCCCTTATCGCGGATCACTGTGGTGGTTTCGCCGGTGTTTCCTTTTACTATCTCGTATCTTGCATCCTTGAAGCCGTCGCCTCTTGAGCCAAGATAGGAATTTATCATCTGTTTTGTTATGGTTGCATTGGTGGGGCCTGATAACTGGTGACTCTCTACAAAATCGTAGGTCTTGGGAGAAGCATCAACTTCATCGGATGCTCTCTGTTCCCAGATAACTACTGTATAGGGGTTATTTGCGTTAACTGTCCACTTTGCGTAAAGAGTAATGTCTGTCTCCAGGTACTGATTCCAGTTAAATCTGCTTGCGTTTCCGCAGCCGGGATCTGTGTACCATCCGCCGAAGATATATCCCTTACGGGTAGGATCTTCTTGGGGTTTTTTATCACTTGCTTTTTCATCCTGAAGGACATATACGGGAGCGGTATAGGTTGCACCGCCGCCTGCTCCGCCGTCATTTCCGTCGAAGGTGATCCAGTGTGCTGTGTTGAATACTGCGTAAACTTCGCTGACTTCTCTTGCATCAAAGGATGTTGCTATTTCTCTTTTATCAGCTACTGTGAGATCTGTTCTTTCATCTACATACTTTGTCCATCCTATGAAGGCCTGTCTTTCAAGAACGGGGTTGGCGGTAACGCCTGCTGTTGAGATCATGGCAGGTTCATCGCCTATAACAACCTTGCTCTTGGTCTGGATCGTTTCGCCGCCGGGACCTACGAACTTAAGGTAAAAAGTTGTCTCGATGCGGGCGTCTACATTTATGACATCATTTGCTACAACGCTTTCGATAACTCCGTAAGGAGGCTTCTGATCTGTGGTGGTGCCGCGGATAAACCATCCGTGGAATACCTGGTGATCTGAAAGTGTAGGCATCTCGGGCTCTATAAGGGTGTCGCCCTTTTTAACTACCTGGCTGTCTACCAGTGTTTCGCCGTTGTAGAAATTGTAGGTTGCTGTTGCATATATCTGTTCTTCTGCGTTGTCATCGGAGGAAGTTCCCTCACCTGCAACGATATATATTGAAAATGAACCGGTTTCGAAGGATGCACCGTCTGCACAGGCATCTGCGATCTTTTCAACTGATCCGTCGTCATCCTTGTGGACTACGCTGAAGCTGTCGCCGTCAAGGGATGATGAAAGGGAGATGTTTACGTGAACCGCTGCTGCATTGGCGGGTTCAATCTCCTGCTCTTCATATCTGAAGGAGATGTCAACACCGATGGCCTCTGTTACGTTTTCGCCAAGGGCTTCCACTGCTGCGTCAAGAGCTTCGCCTGCGGAGATGGCTGATACTACCATCTCTGTGCCTTCGGGGAATGCTCCCTCGTCAGCGTGGGCACTGACGTTCATTCCGCCTGCGCTTCCGAAGAAGTCTGCTTCCGGCATGTTGATCTTTTCTTCTTTTTCTTCCTCTTCTTTATCCTTATCCGGAGCTGAGCTGGAGGCTGATGCTGCTGCATCCTCGTCCTCTACGGATGCTTCTGAGCTGGCCTCTGCTGCGCCTTCTGTATTCTCTTCATCGGTTGAAGAAGCTGTTCCTGCCTCGTCTTCTGTTTCTTCGGAAGGAGGTGCTGCCTCTTCTCCTGAGCCTTCGCCGCTTTCATCTGAAGGGGCTTCCGGAGTCTCTGCAGGAGCTTCGGGAGTTTCGGGATTCTCTGCGGGGGCTTCGGGATTTTCAGGATTCTCTGCGGGAGCTTCGGGCTCCTGGGGCTGCTCTTCCTGAGGTGCTTCAGGCTGTTCTTCCTGAGGCTCTTCCGGCTGATATTCAGGCTCTTCGTTCTGGCCTTCATCATAGCTTTCTTCGCCGCCCTGGTCGCCGCTTTCGTAGCTCTCTTCGGGAGCGCTGTCCTTTGATTCTTCAGCACTTTCCTGTGGAGCTTCCGCTTCCCGGGATTCTTCACGGTTTTCTGTTTCCTGTTCAAATTCTTCATCAGCTGCTATAGACGTGAAACTAGTGAAATCATGTCCGAAGGTTGACATCACAAGCGCGAATGAAAGAAGATATGCAAGTGTTCTGTTGATTTTTCTTAACATAAGCATTTCCTCCTCACAAGGTTTGCTATTGTTGACAGTTACAGATTCTTTAACCGGTTATGTTTGTTTTTGTTAAGCTGTTACCTCGTTGTCGTCCCCCTGTTCCTCCGCTATTAAGTTTTCTTTGTTGATCGCATCATCCATAAGTGCTATAAGTTCAAGGCCACTTCGAAATCGCTGTATCTCGTTGGTCTCCGCCCATATGATTTTCCCCTGCCAGGTGCCTTTCCGGTCTTCCCTGAGCTTTATTATGAAGGTGCCTTTCTTATTGGTTCCAAATGGAGTATTGCTTTTTTTCAATCCTCTTCCCATAGGCAATTTCCTTTCATGTGTTTATGATATAAAAAATACAATCATGAAAAACATCATAAAATACAAAAATAACGTCCCATTATGATTAAACAAACATGAACTTCCTAACCAATATATAAAGCAAACGTTTTCGTTGATTTCCATTTGTTGGATATAGGACGAATTTGAGGCAGGCAGATGGGGCGGATTCCGGATGGTGCCTGCCACCGTAAAAAGAAAGGCCGCCGATGCAGTTCCTTGCACCGGCGGCCGTGAAGCGTCAATTACATTATTTACATATACTTCTTGGCTTCTTCAGGCTTCAGATCAAACTGCCTGCAAATTGCAGCAGCAATCTCCTCATCAGATTGACCGAGCCCACGCAGAATATTAACAGCACCTTCTATACCTTCTTTTAATGCCTCTTTTCTACCTTCTTTTCTTCCTTCTTTTCTACCTTCTTTTCTTCCTTCTTCAATCATCATCTCAATACCTTTGCACATAATGATCTTGTCTCCTTCCTTATCATCTAACGAGATTTTGGCTCCGGTAAAAGTATTAATCACATTTACCGACTCAGGTGCAAGGCCCCAGTTTGGACCTTTCTTATCCAGCATCGCCTGAAGGTCTTTATCCGAATTCTGTCTTCGAATGAATTCAAATACATCTCCCAGCTCTGTAGTAAACTTATCGAAATCCTCAATTGTATGTGGGTCTACAAGGTTAATCCGGTAATCATTCACAAATGGCGCCAAATCCGGATCTAGGTCATCCATCATCTCTAAAAGACTGACCGGACCATCCCATTTCTTATCGCCCCAGTTAATTACCAGTGTAATTACCGGTATTAACTTATCTTTCTCGGTAAAGCCTGACAGGAACTCCGCTGAATTCTTAGCTTTTTTCGCCTTCCTATTCTGCCTGGCTATTTCTGTAACCTGCGCTGCATAATCCAATGCATCATACAGACTATTTCTTACGGGCATAGCATAATGGATATCTGACTGGTTCTCGATTCCCAGAATCGCATAGACTCTGCGTCCATCGCTTTTTATGGTCACACCTTTAAGTATATCCCTATACTTTTGGGCAGTAACAATTGTTTTGAACTTTTTCATGACAGCTTCTTCGACAGGATCTTTATCAACCAGGTCCTCGGGCTTAATAACCTGTCTTCCGCCATGGATGTAATAATTCCAAATGTCAGCAAAGTTCTTTTTGTCTGACATGTAATCATGTGAAACGGTGTTTTTATCGCTCAATATATTTCTCCTTTATTATATTTAGTAATTTTTCTCCTAGCAAGTTAGCATTCTAGAGTTCTTCTTTATCCTTTATTCACACAAACAACAATATAGGAAATAACCGTCTGAGAATCAGACAGCTTTCACAAGATTAAAATTAGACAAAAACGCTGTCGCTATTGTACTACAGGTGGAGGGGTTCTTCAAGAAGGTTCTTTGAAACGCACAGGGCAAAACTGCCGAAAGGGCAGGGGCTTGCAGTAAGAAAAATTTCGGTGCCATAAATCCCCGATGGGTTATGACGAAATTTTTCTTGCTGCAAGCCCCTCACCCTTTCGGCAGTTTTGCCCGTCCGGGAGGACTCAAATATACATGTTTTCGGCCAGCTCCTCACGGGGGAGGAAGGGCGCCAGGTCCTCCAGAGGAGGGCTGGTGAGGGAGCCGTCCGGTTCCCGGCGGGCTGAACTCTTGGGTGCCCAGACCTGGGTGGTGTCTGTGAAGACTTCGCAGAATACCGGGGCGGCGGTCCTGAGTGCTTCCGCAAGCTTGCCCTCCAGGTCGTCTCCCGTATGTATTGCGATGTAAGGATATCCAAAGGCCTCCGCAATCTTCCTGAAGGTCGGGAAGGCCAGATCCTCGCTCTCGGGGCCGATTCCCACTTTGGAGAACTCACTGAAAAGATTGTTCTGAGTTAGCCTTATGGAATGATATCCGTCATTGTTTATAAGGAAGATCTTCACAGGAAGCTTGTTGGTTATGATGGTCTGAAGCTCCTGAAGATTCATCATTATACTGCCATCTCCCTCAAGGCAAATGGTCTCTTTATCTCCCGCAGCTTTGCAAAGACCGATGGCCGCCGGAAGTCCGTAGCCCATGCTGGCCACCGCATTGTTTATGATAAATCTGCTGCCCTCTTTCACGCACCAGCTCTGGTGCCCTGCCACACAGCAGGCTCCGTTACTTACAGCGCAAAGGCTCTCCCCAGGGAGCTTCTCCGACAGCTCTCTGATAAAGCCGTATACATTAACCGGCTCCTTCCCTGTAAAGCGCTGTTCATCGGAAACCACCGGATATTTTTCCTTCCACCTGATGCACTGATTTCTCCAGTCATCTCCGGCAAATACATACTTCTCCCCGGTCTCCGAGATCTCATCCTCGCAGAGAATCTCCATCTTTTCCAAAAACTCTTTCACATCCGCACAGATCTTCTTATCCACATGCAGCGTATGCTTGTCCATCTCCGCAGGGTCGATATCCACCATAATTACCTTGGCAGCTCTGGCCCAGGTATTCCAGTTGTAGCCCACCTGCCTGATGGAGAGCCTGCTTCCCAGAACCAGCAAAAGATCCGAATTCTGAACCGCAAAGTTCCCGGCTCTGTCACCCATATTGCCGCCTCGGCCGCAGTACAGGGGATGCTCATCCTCAATCAGATCAATGGAATTCCAATAGGTACACACCGGAACTCCCAGCTTATCCACAACTTTCCTGAAAGTCTCAAATCCCCCTGAGATCCTGACTCCGCCGCCCGCGTAGATAACAGGCCTCTCAGCCTTTTTTATCTCCTCAAAAACCTCAAGAGCCGCAGCCCCGAGATTCAGGGTCACCTCATGACCTTCCTCAGGCACAAACCCTCTAAGGCTCTCAGGCTCCACCTCCGCAGCCTGGAAATTCACAGGAACATCGATCCAGACAGGCCCCGGCCTTCCCGTATTCATCAGATGCCAGGCCTTCTCCATATGGTATCTGATATCCGCAGGGTCCTCCAGCATCACCGCATATTTGCAGATGTTGCCGGTCATCTTGGTTATGTCATATTCCTGATCTCCCAGAGATCTCAAGGTATGCTCGGTGCTTCCCGTAATTTTTTCCCAATATCGCACCGTGGTGTCGTACCTCACCTGGCCGCTCACCACAAACATAGGCAGGGAATCAAGCCAGCCTCCAAGGACTCCCGTTATGGCATTGGTGCCGCCCGGGCCGGAAGTCACGTTAAGAACAGCCACTTTTCCCTCAAAACGAGAGTAGCTCTCCGCCGCAATGGCAGCCCCCTGCTCGTGATGGAAGTGGGTGCACTTAAGCCCCTCCTTGTGTCCGAAGGAATTATTCAAATACATAGCGCCACCGCCTACTACCATGAAGCAGTCGGTGACGCCTTTTTTTACCAAAAAATCTGCAATATAATCAGAAACTCTCATAATCTCTTACCATTTAATCCAGGGTGCGCGCCCCGTGTCTATCAGCTCCGAGAGCTCATCCCGCTCTCTTGCGGTATCCATGCACTTCCAGAAACCGTCGTATTTGTAGGCCGCCATCTGACCGTCACGAACCAGGTCGTGCATAGGCTCTTTTTCAAAAAAGGTTCCGTCTCCCTCGATGTAATCAAAGACTCCCGGCTCAAGAACCATGTAGCCGCCGTTAATTCTGGCTCCGTCAATGCTGGCCTTTTCCCTGAAGTCCCGAACCACGGAATCGTCTTCCTTATCTATGTCAAAAACGCCGAATCTCTGGCCCGCAAGAATCGCGGTCACGGTAGCGATCTTGCCATGGGACTTGTGGAACTTAAGAAGCTCGTTCATGTCCAGGTCGCAGACCCCGTCGCCGTATGTCATAAAGAAGGTCTCGTTTCCAACGTGCTCTTTTATCCTCTTGATACGTCCGCCGGTCATGGTGCTGTAGCCGGTGTCCACCACAGTGACCTTCCAGGGCTCCGCCTTCTGGGAGTGGTACTCGATCCTGCCGCTGTCGGTGAAATCAAAGGTGACATCGCAGTTATGAAGATAATAGTTGGCGAAATACTCCTTGATGATCTCCTGCTTGTAGCCTGCGCAGATGATGAACTCATTGAAACCGCAGTAGGAGTACTCCTTCATGATATGCCAAAGTATGGGTTTTCCGCCGATCTCGATCATTGGCTTGGGGCGAAGATGGCTCTCCTCGCTGATCCTGGTGCCAAAGCCGCCGGCTAAGATTACAACTTTCATTTTGTTTTCCTTCTATATAAAAAATTATTATTTCCTATTAATTATACTTAAAGCGCAGGCTCATCGCAAATAATGCAGGATAATCACCCTGCATTTATCATTATCTTAATGTAGTCCTCGGACTTGCGCTTCATGATGTCAAGGCCCGTGGGGATTTCCGAGAGGGACAGTCTGTGGGTTATGAGGTCCTCCGGGGAAAAACCGTTCTCGGAAGAACCATCTTTCCAGGCCCTGAGGCGCTCAAGAACATATTTCCAGTCGTCGGTGCAGGATGTGCCCTCATCTCCCAGATAGGAGGAGTTCCAGGTGCCGGTGATGTCTATCTGATTCCGAAGGATCTTCCAGTAGGTGTCCTTGGAAAGATTCATGTCTGCAGCGGGATTGCCCACCAATACTACTTTCCCCATGGGGGCTGCGCATCTGATGGCCTGCTCGTAGTTTTCAGGTCTGCCAACCGCTTCGAAGTATACGTCCGCTCCCTTTCCACCGGTTTTATCCATGATAAATCTATATGGATCCCCGTATCTCACATCGCAGATATGATTCTCGGGAAAGCCCATATTTATGAGCTTACTCATCTGAACATCCTTATTGGCAACAAACCAGAGCCTGTCATAGCCCGCATCGCTGATGAACATGGCCAGGAACAGCCCGATGGTGCCAAGACCGCAGATGACGATATCGTCTTTTTTGTCCAGATAAAAACGTCTCATGGCATGAACCGCCACGGACATGGGCTCCAGCATTGCCGCCTCTTCAAAGGATATCTCCTCCGGAAGCTCCACAAGATTCCACACCGGAACACTGACATACTCCGCAAAGCCGCCGTCACGGCGAGATCCCAGGTAGTCGTAGCTCTGACACATCTCATAGTGCTTCTCTTTGCACTGAGGACAGGACTTGCAGGGAATCAGCGGGAAAACACCCACTCTTTTGCCCTCCAGAGAAGGCTTATCAGGGCATCTCTCCACCACCCCGGAGAACTCATGTCCCGGAATCAGTGGCATGTTATGGGCCCCGGTCTTGTATATCCTCGAAACATCGGAACCGCAGATGCCGCTGGCCGCAACCTTAACAAGCGCCTCCCCCGGACGGGGCGACGGCGCTTCCATTTCTACATATTTCAGGTTCCCTATGCCATAGAGTATCTGTGCTCTCATATTGTTGAGGATGCTCCCTTTTATGAGGAAAAATAATAAACGTATTTAAGTATATTTTACTTCGAAACGCCCAATTTTTCACCTCTATTCAGTGAGGTTTTACCCGGATGGTGGGTTGGCGTGCCATGTGGAAATGTAAATTGCGAGACATTCGGGCACATCGGATGATTCAGGAGCACTTCAGATGGACGGAGGGCCGATTGTTCTGAGCAACGAGAAATGAGGCCCTCCGGACAGATGAAGTGCCCTGAATCACCGGTGGGAACGATGCGAGTATATTTGCATTTTCACATGGTGCGACAACCCACCATCCGGGGAAAGCCGGACTAGGACGAAGCGAATAATTTTCATTCTCTCATGGCGCGATAAAGCCCGCCGGGTAGCCCGGACTGAACTCCCGCCAACACCTTGCATCCCCCGGGCTGCATCAAGCCCCTGGGAGGGGACCCGCAAATTTACTTCCAGCGGGCCCGGTATTCCAGGGGACTTATCCCTTCAATCTGTTTAAAGATCCTCGAAAAATAATACAGCGGCACAATCCCGCACCTCACCCCAATCTCCTCCACCGTCTCATCAGTAAACCTCAAAAACTGCTTCGCATGCGTAATCCGTGTAATAAGAAGATAGTTGATTATCGACGTCCCGAACTGCTCTTTAAACTCCCTGGAAAGCGTGTACTTATTTATAAGAAACATCTCCGCCATCTGATCCAGCGTGATCTTTTCCTGATAATGGGTATCAAGATAATCCTTCAGCGCAAAAACCCTGCTGCCCCCGGCATCCCCGCTCCTGACCTTCTCCGGCTGCCAGCTGAAGGACATAAGAAACGTCAAAAGCCCCGACAAAGACTCATTTATCCTGATATCCCTGATGTAGTCCGAGGAATAGGCCACCTCCCGGAGTCTCTCGAAGAGCTCCCGGGCCTCCCCAAGACTCCCCGGGTGAAACACCGGCTGCCCGCCCCTTTCCACATACTTAAGGTAGATCGGCAAAATATTTTCCCCGTAAAAATGCACCCAGTCCAGGGCCCAGAGATCCTCCGAAGTCCTGTGGGAATACGGATTCTTGCAATTTATAAAAACGCAGTCCCCCGCCGCCACCTGGTGTTCCTTCCCGTTGTAGTCCAGGACCCCGCTGCCCTCTTTTACATAGAAAAAAAGAAAGGATTCCAGATTCTGTCTCTTGCTGGTGTGGGTGCTCCTGGCCTTAAGGGAACCAATTTCCTGCAAATATATAAGGTTGGACTTGGCAAACTCCGAGGGAGTGTAAAGCAGCCTGTCCGAAGATACGTCTTTTCCCTGAAACAAATGCTCGCTCATCTTATTTCTCCTTTGATAAAAAAGTATAATCTCCCGGTCAAGATAATGCAAATCAAAATCAAGAAAGTGAATTCCAATAAGGAAAATATATATTATAATAATCTAAGTAAGATTTAAATTTATGTTAAACAGTACTTATTTATTCGAAAGGATACTAATATGGCAAAGAAAGCACTTATTACCGGAATTACAGGCCAGGACGGCTCCTACCTCGCAGAGTTCCTGCTGGAGAAGGGTTACGACGTTCACGGCATCATTCGTAGATCATCAGTAGATTACAGAGAAAGAATCGCTCACCTTGAGGGACATCCTCATTTCCACCTTCACTACGGTGACCTGGGCGATTCCATGAGCATCCTGGGCGTTGTGGGAAAGGTTCGTCCTGACGAGATCTACAACCTGGCTGCCCAGTCTCACGTTCAGGTTTCCTTTGATTCACCGGAGTTCACAGCGGACGTTGACGCCACCGGCGTTCTTCGTGTCCTTGAGGCCGTTCGCCAGTGCGGTCTTGCCGATACCTGCCGCATCTACCAGGCTTCTACATCTGAGCTTTACGGCAAGGTTGAGGAGGTTCCTCAGAACGAGAAGACTCCTTTCCACCCCTACAGCCCCTACGCTGTAGCCAAGCTCTACGGTTTCTGGATTGTAAAAGAGTACAGAGAAGCCTACAACATGTTCTGCTGCTCAGGAATTCTTTTCAACCACGAGTCAGAGCGCCGCGGCGAGACCTTTGTTACCCGTAAGATCACCCTGGCTGCTTCACGTATCGCTCAGGGCAAGCAGGACAAGCTCTACCTCGGTAACCTCTCATCCCTTCGTGACTGGGGCTACGCCAAGGACTATGTTGAGTGCATGTGGCTCATCCTTCAGAACGACAAGCCTGAGGACTTCGTTATCGCCACCGGCGTTCAGCACTCCGTAAGAGAGTTCGCTCAGCTGGCCTTCCACTATGCAGGCATCGAGCTGGAGTTCAGAGGCGAAGGCGCCGACGAGAAGGGCTACGACAAGGAGACAGGTAAGGTCCTCATCGAGGTTTCCCCTGATTTCTACAGACCTACAGACGTTGTCAACCTCTGGGGCGATCCTTCCAAGGCAAAAGAGAAGCTTCACTGGAATCCACAGTCCACATCCTTCGAGGATCTTGTCCGCATCATGGTTGAGCACGACATGAAAAAAGTTGCAGTGGAAAGAGCCAACGAACACGTAAAATTCAACCTGGCTGAATTCCTTGAGAAAGGTATTGATAAATAAGGTAAAAAATTATGATGGAAAAAAACGCGAAAATATATGTAGCAGGCCACCGCGGAATGGTTGGTTCAGCTATCGTAAGAGAACTTCAGAAGCAGGGCTATAAGAACATCATCACCAGAACCCACAAGGAACTGGACCTCACAAGACAGGATCAGGTCGAGGCCTTCTTTGCAGATGAGAAGCCCGAGTACGTTTTCCTTGCTGCTGCCAAGGTTGGCGGTATCATGGGTAACTCAGAGGCCCTTGCAGACTTTATGTATGAAAATATGATCCTTGAGATGAACGTTATCAACTCAGCCTGGAGAAACGGCTGTAAGAAGCTTGAATTCCTTGGTTCATCCTGCATCTACCCCAGAATGGCACCTCAGCCCATGAAGGAGAGCTGCCTTCTTACCTCTGAGCTCGAGAAGACCAACGAGGCCTATGCTCTTGCCAAGATCTCAGGCCTTAAGTACTGCGAGTACCTCAACAAGCAGTACGGCACAGACTACATCTCCGTAATGCCCACCAACCTTTACGGACCTAACGACAACTATCATCCCACCCACTCACACGTACTTCCCGCTCTTATCCGTCGTTTCCACGAGGCAAAAGAGCAGAACCTTCCTTACGTAACCTGTTGGGGAGATGGAAGCCCTCTTCGTGAGTTCCTTTATGTGGATGATCTGGCCAACCTCTGTGTATTCCTTATGAATAACTACAGTGGCAACGAGACAGTTAACGCAGGAACCGGAAAAGAGCTTACTATTAAAGAACTTACTGAAAAAGTTGCCAAGATCATTGGCTATGAAGGAGAGATCCGCTGGGATCCCACCAAGCCCAATGGCACACCTCGTAAGCTTCTTGACGTATCAAAGGCCAAGAACCTTGGCTGGACCTATACCACAGAGCTTGATGACGGAATCCGTCTTGCATATGAGGATTTCCTTAACAATCCCATGCGTGCAGAGAGATAATTTACTCTATA
The DNA here is from genome assembly GCF_000621605.1 of Butyrivibrio sp. MC2021. GTDB lineage: Bacteria > Bacillota > Clostridia > Lachnospirales > Lachnospiraceae > Butyrivibrio. The sequence continues at coordinate 105,014 of NZ_JHXX01000003.1, forward strand.
ATGAAATCCAGGCTGACCGCGCCTTTGAAGTTACCTTTTCCGGTTACTTTAAGGGTTGCGGTCCCTTTTTTCTTATTTTTCTTGTAGCTGACAGTGTAGTCTTTTCCCTTGGTAAGAGTCTCTGTCTTGCCGCCCACCTTGAAGGTCACAACAGGCTGAGGCTTAACTCCCCCTTTCACCAGAGGATAGCTCTTATTCTGTAACTTGGCTGTCACACCACTGTTTTCACCGCTTATATCCAGCGCCTTTATGGAAAAAGTCTTGGTGATCTTGCCCTTGTAGCCTGAAACGCCGCAGAGAACCAGCTTCGCTTTTCCCTTGTTAACATTTTTGGAATAGCTGTAGGTATAATCGTAGCCTCTCTTCTGCTTATCCGAGAGCTTCTCATAGCTTTCAGCGTCGATTCCCTTGAGAACTTTTCCCGTTTTATCCGTAAGGGTAAAAGACTTGGTCACAGGACTTCCGGTGTAAATCCCGGGACTGAGCTTTTTGCTTCCGGTCTCTTTTTCAGCAAAAGAGAACTTGGTAATGCTTACCTGCTTGATGGGGCCATCGATTTTAAAGCTGTACTCCTTACTTTTTTCCCTGAAATATGCCCCCTTGAAGGTGACTGTTATCAGGGCCTCACCGGCCTTTACATTATCGCTGTACTTAAGGGAATAGTCCTCACCCTCGGTAAGAAGCCATCTTCTGTCAAATATCATGAGTCCGTCAAGGGTCTTGGGCTTGCCGTCAGCATAAAAGGTCTCGCCGTCATACTGATCGGAGCCCACCATCCAGATGCCCTTTGGTATGTCTTTTCCTGAGGAAAATTTCATGTAGGATCTGATATTCGCGGGAACATCTCCCCAATCCCCGGCATCATCGGATTCATCCTGATCCCAGGTAAGCCACAGGGCTACCGTGATGTCCTCTGTGATGATCTCCTTTTCAAAATCAAGATCGAAGCTCCAGGAGTCCTTACCATCTTTTGTATACTGATATCTCCAGACGGGAATATCGGATTTTCTGAGTTTAATCCCCGAAGCATCGGGCTTGGTGGCATGGCCGCCGCACTTGACGGTCTGGGTGGGAAAATCGTATTTAACTCCGTCAACGGCCACAGCAAATTTGACCTTACACTCCTTATCCGGGTAGTAGGGCTTAAATACAGGAACCGCATCCCTCATGCCAAGCATATGGCCGGTGAGCCCCCGCTTCCAGGATCTCCTGGAACCGTCGTAGTTAACCACAATGCCGCTCTTAACTCCCCCAAAGCTCTCGGTAGACCTCTGTGTTATCACACCGGGCATTTCCCCGGAGAAAGTCAGCTCTTTTATAGAGGTGCAGTTTCTGAAGGCCCCGGTTGCTATATCTCTAACCTTCTCATGAAATGTAACCTTGGTGATGGAGGTTCCGTCAAAGATGTGACGTCCTATGCTGGTAACAGCCTTGGGGATAACAATCTCACCGGTAACTCCCGAACAATTTAAAAAGGCCTGTGCTCCGAGATATTCAAGGCTGTTTGGAAGGGCCAGATCGCAGGTAAGACCTGAATTACAAAAAGCCATATCTCCCAGGTATTTAAAGGTCTCGGGAAAATGGAGCTTTTTTCCGGTATTCTTCACAGAAACAGCGCCTTTTCTCAGGTAAAAAGCGGCCTCGCCGATATGCTCAATTTTATTAAAGCCCTTGAGATAAAAACCATTCTCGGTTGTAAGCAGCCAGAAAGCTCTTTCTCCGATATATTCCACGTCAGCCGGGATGGTGATGTCAGTTCCCAGTTTATCAACAAGGCAAAAAGCGAAGTCGCCGATATAGGTTGTCTTATCAGACAAAGTACAATTGTCGATTGCCTTCACGTTATAGAAGCAATATTCCCCGAAACGTGTTACTGACTTAGGAATCGCTGTGACAGTAGCAAGGCTCTCAAGTCGAAAAGCGTAGGCTCCGATGGAAGTGACGCCTTCCTCAATAATTATCTTGTCAATTCGTCTGCCACCCCAGGGTGCGGGTTTGAAATCGGAGTAGTCGTCCATGGGACCGGTACCCTTGATGGTAAGAACCATGTGATACAACTCCCAGGTGAGGTTTTTGCCGCAGGTTCCGGAAGTGGCAGAGTTTTCAGCGAGAGCAGCCGCCTCTTTAGGCTGAGCCTCGATGTCTTCGATATTTTCTGTTTCTTCGGAAAAATCTTCAGTAATCGTCTCTTCAACGAGATCCTCATCTATAAGAGATTCCTCGTCTGCAAAAGAGTCCTCCTCTTCGATATCTTCCTCAGTGAATACTTCCTCAGGGAGTTCTTCCCCGGTGAACTCTTCCTCGGCAAAGATCTCCTCCTCTCCAAAATCCTCCGCAGCGTATGCTGTAACAGGCATGCCCCCCAAGCTGCCTGCGATCATTGCCGCGCTTAATAATCCAATCAAACTTCTTTTAATCATTGTCACTCCTCCTAGGCATAGTACGAAAATTATACTACTACATTTTCCTGATTTACAGGGCGTTTTCTGACAAATGGCATCTGAAATGGGATAAATGGTAAGAAAACCCGATAAATAGCTTGAAAAATTAAGAATGTGAAATTATTATATATCAAGCAAATTATGAAAAGAAAAAGGTTATGCTATTAATATGACAAAAGGATCAATCACTAAAAACTTAATATCGTTTGCAATCCCCCTGTTTTTCGGACAACTTCTTCAGCAGCTCTACAATGTTGTTGACTCTGTTGTTGTGGGAAACGTTCTGGGAAAAGAGGCCCTGGCTGCGGTAAGCACCACCGGAAGCCTTATTTTTCTCATGGTGGGCTTTATCGGCGGACTGTTCATGGGTAACAGCGTCATCATCGGCAAGAGCTACGGCGCCAAGAACTATGACAGAGTTTCCGCGGCAGCTCACACCGGTATCACCTTTGCCATCATCATGGGAATCGTCATGACCGTCTGGGGATACTTTTTTACCCCGGTGCTTCTTGGCTGGATGGGCACCCCCGCCGATGTTATGAATAATTCCGTCACCTACTTCAAGATCTACTTCCTGGGAGGCCTCGGCAACATCATGTACAACGCCTGCTGCGGCATATTCCAGGCCATGGGCGACTCCAAGAGGCCCCTTTACTACCTGATGGTCAGCACCATATTGAACACCATTCTGGATATCACCTTCGTGAAATTCCTGGGCTTTGGTATCGGAGGCGCGGCTCTTGCCACTGTTATCGCACAGTTTGTCAGCGCAGGCCTTGCCTTCTACAGACTCACCCGGGTAGATGGTCCCCACAGGATCTATTTAAGCAAGCTCCACATTGATAAGCCCATTCTGGCAAAAGAGCTGTCCATCGGTTTTCCCACCGGTATTCAGAACAGCGTTATCGCCATCGGCAATGTTGTGGTTCAGTCCAACATCAACGCCTTTGGCTCTGTGGCCATGGCGGGCTGCGGCAGTTACTTCAAGCTTGAAGGCTTTGTCTTTTTACCCATCACCTGCATGAGCATGGCTCTTACCACCTTCGTGAGCCAGAATCTTGGCGCAGGCGAAGTTAATCGCGTTAAAAAAGGCTCCAAGATCGGAAGCCTTATAAGTATAACCTGCGCAGAGATCATAGGCGTGCTGGTATTCACTTTATCTCCTTACCTTCTGAGAATCTTTTCGGGAGACCCGGAGGTTCTGGCCATCGGCGCAACCCAGGCCCGCACCGAGAGCTTATTCTACTTCCTCCTGGCCCTTAGCCACTGCCTTGCGGGAACCTACCGCGGTGCCGGCAAGACCACCGTTCCCATGATCGTTATGCTGTCCAGCTGGTGCCTTCTTCGAATCACCTACATCACCATCATCGTGCACTTTATCCCGGTGGTTAACGTGATCTTCTGGGCCTACCCTCTTACCTGGTCAGTAAGCAGTATCATCTTCATCATCTACTACTTCAAGGGCAAATGGATCAAGATAGGAATAAACTAACAAAAAGCAGGATAAAACTGCGACAAACATGCAATCTTATCCTGCTTCTATATTCATTCTATTTTCTTTTATAATTCCCGAAATTCTTAAATGTTGAATTTCGTCAAACTATCCTGACGTTCCCTCTTCTTAGGATTGGCTTTTGCTTCCTGCAAAACCTTCTCCGCAGCCTGTTCAAGCTCTTCTACGCTCATTTTCAACATATATTCGGGAATAATATTTCTATCGTCTTCTGTATATGTTCCTACTTCAAACTCCTTATTCATCAGCTAGTACCTCCTTTACCACAACGTCAAACCGATCACAACAATCCTGTAAAGTTTTTTCTCTAGCTTCATATTCATTATATCCTCTAAGCCTATATGAAGCAACTTTGTACCCAAAATAAACCACCGGAACAAACTCATTGCTATAGTATAAAAACACTCTCCCTGTATGGCCTATAACAATACCCACCCCATAGTCATTGGTATAGTTTGAATTCAAATCCTCGACACTTGGCGGAAATCCCATCGGATGCGAATGAATAGTCAGTAAACCCGAATGTGATTTGATAACCATTTTAGTCTTTTCAGAATATTGGATTTCCTGGTTGAAATTCTGTTCAATCTCAGTTGCCATAATCTCACAAGATGTTATATCTATCCAGTACATATCCTCATAGCATGTACCCGATCTGTGATACAACATTTTCTTAGCAAGCCTGTATAATAGCCTGTTAAGTGCCTTGTTATCGGATATCTTATCGAATTTTCTCCTAAAACTTCCACTTTCGATATAGCTTGAATTAATTGTAGTTGCTTTATTTCTCCCCGCTCGTTGCTCTTCTTGCTCTTTCTGCATACACATATGCTCCTTTCCTAATCATTCAAACCCATAATTTCTTGAAAATAAGCGTATGCAGAACGCATAGCCTTTCCGGATTGGAATTGAAACTGCAACAGATTGTCACAGCTGTTTAAATTTATCACAACAAAAATGAAATTGCAAGAATACCGATTACCCCCGCCCACCACTTAAGAGCGGAAGGAGGAATCGGGGGATGCCTTTTCCCATCTGTTGCCACAGACAGAATGGTCCCGGAGGGAGGATGGGAAAAAATAAATTGCGAGACATTCAGGCACAACGGATGATTCATGAGCGCTTCAGATGGACGGAGGGCCGATTGTTCTGAGCAACGTGAAATGAGGCCCTCCGGACAGATGAAGTGCCATGAATCACCGTTGGGAATGATGCGAGCAATTTATATTTTTCCATCCCCACTCCCGGGCCATTCGTCCTGTCCGCCAGCGCATAGGAAAAGGCACCCCCGAGGGGGTGCCCTTCCTTAACCTATTTGAGTTGATGGTGTGTTCTGTGGAAATTCAAATAGGGTGGAACCATATTAGCTCAAATTACTCAGCCTTAGCAAAGATAGGCTTAGGAGCAATCTTGATCTTAACGGTTGTTGATCCACTGTAATCTCCAATACCTGAAAGAGTAACCTTCATAGTTCCCTTCTTAACGTTATTGGAATATCCGGTGATCTCGAAGTCCTTACCAAGCTCAAGAACAGTATCCTTACCGATCTTAACTACTACATTCTTAGCGAATGCTTCAAGCTCTTCCTCAGATTCGAATACGATAGGCTCGCCGGTGTAATATCTGCAATATCCATTAGCTGCTTTTCCTTTAGCCTTTGCGAAGTTAGCACCAACGGTTACTTCCTTCTCAAGTACATTCTCGGCACCGATCATAGCTACTGCTGAAGAAATCTTAATTGTGTAGGTCTCCTTAGCTGTAAGTGTATCAACAGCATTGCCATCAGAATCAAGAACCTCGAGCTTGTAGCTCTTCTTATTGATTGTATTTCCGGCTGCGTCAAGGATATTTGCTGTTACCTTCTTAGCCTTCATACCACCAACTGCGTTGGTTCCTGCGAAGGTTACGTTCTCACCTGCAAGATCAAGTGCTACTACTTCGAAGGATGCTGCTGAATCAACTTTACCCTTGAAGTTGCCCTTACCTGTGATCTTAACAGTTGCTGCACCGAACTTCTTCTTATTGTCAGCATATGTAACCTTAGCGGTGTAATCTTGCTTCTCAATAAGCTCTCTGCCGTTCCATGTTACTGTAAGCTTAGGAGCTGCGCCCTTAACCTGCCATTCGATGGTCTCATCTGCATAAGCTGCCTCAAGGCCTTCTCCGTCCTTACCTGCTACAAGAGCAACTTTATTGATCTTGTAGGAAGCTGCCTTAGAAGTTGTCTTACCGGTTACGGCTACCTTAGCTGTTCCCTGATTGATGTTGTTAGAGAATGTAACAACTGCAGGAATCTCAGCATCGCCGGCTACATATCTGATCTCGCCACTCTCATCATCAAGAGTATAAGTTGTGAAGCCTGAATCGCCTACGAACTTAACTGCGATTGACTTAGGATAAATAGGCTCTCCGGTGTAATCATACTTCTTAGGATCAAGAACCTTAACAGACTTGATTTCCTTAAGCTCTGCAATCTCCTCTGTTGAAAGATCATCAAGAGGATTTACAATCTGGAATGTTGTTGCAATTGCCTTACCTGAGTAATTGCCCTTACCTGTTACAGTAATTGTAGCGGTACCAACATTCTTGTTATCTTTAATCTTAACGGTGTAATCTGTGCCCTTTGCAAGTGCTACTGCTTCGTTAGCTGTGTCATAAACAGTGATTGCAGGAACGATATTAGCGCCTGTGTAGTAATACTTATCCTCAAGACCTGCGATAGCGATCTGGCTGTCATCATTGATGATGATAACTTCTTCACTCTCTTCAGAGCCACTTGTGAACAAGTATACAGGTGAGTAGAATACTTCTGCCTCTGCCGCTGTCTTTCCTTCAGCATCTGCACTGAAGTCTCTAAGGTCAGCAACTGCCATGAACTGAACCTTCTTAGTAGAAGCATCGATTGTTGCAGGATCGCTTTCTACTGTTGCAACACCGCTTATTGTCTCTTCTGTTCCGGCCTTAGCCCACTTAAATGTTACATCGTAGGTCATTGTAGGAATAGGATCGCTCTTCTTCCAGTTCTCAGGCCATTTTGTAGTCCACTTAACTACAGGAGCATAAGCGATATCAGGAATATAAGGATCTCCGTTTGCATCGAGGTAAACTTCCTTACTAAGGTCTTCAACTGTTGTGCCGAAGCTTGTGAAGGATGCATATGCCTGATATCCGGTATAAGCTTCTGCGCCTTCGCCGTAAGTTGTGATTGTCATGTACTTATCAGCTGTTGTATCGATCTCAGATGCGCTGACTGTTAATTCCTTAGTCTTTCCATCCTTAGATGTAAATACTACAGTTGCTGATGCATAAGACTTGCCGTCTTCTGACTTGTTCCATGTCCACTCTGCGCTTGCCAGCTCGAAAGGAACAGGCTTATCAACTTCGTTACCCTCTGCATCGAGGTACTTAACTGCTGTAGCACTGATTGTTTCGCCCTTGCTTACGAAAGATGCTGTTGCTTCATAAGTAGTAACGCCTTCCTCAGTTGTTACTGTCATAGCAGATACAGGAACTTCTACAATCTTTTCTCTGCCATCTGTTGCTGTGAACTTAGCCACTGCCTTAGCAAATGTCTTCTCATCTGCAGACTTGGTCCATGCCCACTCAGCGTCTCCAGCTACTACGAAGATAGAATCTTCATAAGTTACTGTTACAGTAGTCTCATCGATAAGAGTTGCAACATATGAGAATGAGCCGTCTTCGTTCTCAGTAAATGTTACTTCCTGAGGACCAAATACGATATGCTCTTCTGCATCACAATTCTCATTCTTACACTTAAGTGTAAGTGTAGCTGTGTGTGTTTCAGCGTTGAAGTTCTCAATGATTGCATTTTCAAGGTCTACTTCATGTCCTGTTGCAGGAACGATGAACTTTTCATCATAGTCAACAGTTACTTCTTCCTTTTCTGCACCCTTCTCATCAATATCCATGTATGTGATGGACTTGATATCATATCCGGACTTAGTACATGTAGGAGCAACAGACTTCTCTTCGTTGCGCTCAACTTTGACTACCTTAAGCTCTACAACATGTGTAGAATCTACTGTACATACTCTTGTGATCTTGATCTCGTCGGCTGTAATGATCTTATCTTCATTTGCATCGGTCCAAACAATTGTAGGATCCTTTGTAAGATCAAACTTGTGTCCAAGAGGCTCACCCTCTTCATCAATCTCTGGATCTTCAAACTTATATGTCTTACCAGTTGATGCTACAGTTATCTCAACAGAGTACTTGTATCCTGCAGCCTTTTCGCAAGTAGCCGGAATTTCTACTCTATCCTGATAACTAAGAGTTCCGATTGTTGAATCACTGCCATCAACAATGATTTCACTTCCCTCATAATCAGGGCAATCAGGATCGTCACAGTGGAGGTGAAGAACAGCTGATCTGTTGCCTTCCTCATCCTTTGTCCATACGCACTTTACATACTTCTCATCTTTCTCAGTTATAGGTGCATAAGTATGCTCATGCCACTGAGGAATTAGATTTGAACTGTCTTTGTAATCCTTAGCAATTACAGTATTTGCATTAACAACTGAGCTTGTATAAGCATCCATCCAGTTAAGCATTACCTTACCATCAAGTACTGCTGTAGGAACAGCCTTGCTGTTAAATACTGAACCAAGTGTGCTTCTGTAAGGCACGATAGCTGTTATTTTGTCAACTGCATATCCGTCAGAGTTTGAATCATCAACTACTACATCCTTGTTATCTCTAGAAAGATCTGCAGTCTTTTCTGCAAACTCACCTGCAACAAATTCTACTATTGCATAGAAATTGAAGTTTACAGTTGTAAAGTACTTAGCAAGTACTTCATCAGTGGTTGTTGTCTTTGCTTTCCACCCAAGACCCTTTGCAGCAAGTTTAGCCTGATCTGCAGTAGGCGCTACGATAACTGATGGATATTTAACTGAATTGTCATCAAAAATAGTTGCCTTAAACTTAGTTGCCTTATTAGCTGAAGCTAAATCTGCATTGTCAAGAGTGAAATCAAGACAGACATCACTCTTACCATCTTTGTCCGCATCAACATATACAAAATAATGACTATCGGCAAATCCAGAGTCTTCCCATGGATCTTCAGCCTCAAATGATTCAGCAATATTATTTACAGCACCAGCAACGATTGTATTATAAAGTGCAGTAGCAAATCTAGCATCATTTACAGTTACACCAGCTGATGTAGCTTTAACTGTATATGCTGTGGATTCTGATACTGTTACTTCAATAGTTCTCTTAGCCTTTGTCTTAATATTTGTGCTGCCATCACCGAATACTACATCAGTTGTGTACTTGCCAGCAGACTTTCCGGATTTAAGTCTGATTGTGAATTCTGCACTCTCACCAGGCTTAATATCTACTGCTGTATTATCTACAACTTCAAAATCTTCATCGAAGGAAGCAAGTTTCATCTTGCTGATTACATCTGTGTCATTACTGCTTGTATTAGCAATTGTAAATGTAACTGCTACTTCTGTCTTGTCATATCCTTCATCTACTGCAATTGTGGTCTTTTCGGCCGGTGTTACAGAGAATTCAGATACATCATTTGAATATACTGTATAAGTTACAGGGATGATAATATCCTTCTTCTCAGCGGTTACTGCTGTACCCTCTGTGAAGTGGATATTGATGTATGAATTATACTTACCTGCAACTGTCTTCTTAGGAGTTACTGTAAATCCTGTAGGCTCGCTGTTAGGTGTAAGGCTGGTTCCGGGCGAAGTAAATGTGAGCATTGTATCCGCACCGTCATCATATTTATTACCTTCTGCGTCTACTTCATATACAGAAATTCTGCTAAGTGTTGTATTACCGGTATTCTCAATTGTAAGGTCTTTACCTGTTGCTGTCTTGCCAGCTACAAAGCTTGCAAGTTCAATTACCTTATCTCCTACTACGTTATCATCAACATAAACAATGTTCTTTGTTGAATCATCAGGATCAGGCTCGTAAACAGAAGCAAGATAAGTTGCATCCTCAACGGTGAACTTAACTGCAAATGTTAATGATTCGAAATCATCACCTGAAATTGTAAGAGTATCAGTGTATTCACCCTTGTCAAGATTAGCTGCTGGTCTGAATGTAATATCCTGTGTTCCATTAACAGCAATTGCAGTTGCTGAACCACCGGATGCAATCTCAAAATTCTTTGTTGAGAATTCAGCCTTCATCTTGCCAAGTGCTATACCTGACTTATTCTCGATAGTAACCTTTGCTGTATAAATATTATTGTCGTAAGAAGCTACAGGATAATATGTATATCCAGTTCTTGTTACCATCAAATTACCATTTCTAAGGCCTTCTACTTTTCCGCGTGTAGCCTCAGTATCTGCAGCAGTATCTGCCACCTTAGTAATAACAACATTCTCTGTCTTTGCTGAAACGATGTCGAATGTTACTGTGTCAGCAGTCTGTTCAGGAACCATCTTTGTAGCAGCTGCAGCTTCAATTGTCCAGCTATTTGCTGTACTAAGATCAATTACTTTCTTAATAGGATCTGAACTTAAAGCATCGCCATAAGCTATTGCCTCAACCTTAGCTGAAAGATTAACAGTATATGTACCTGCAGCCTTGATCTGACCAAAGATCTCGTTCTTCAGTCCACCGGTATTGGAATCTGAAGGAGTTGCACCTATTACATCGCCTTCAACTGCAAGTCCAAGTCCGGTATCATCACTCAAGTATGCCATACCGTCATTTGCTTCGCCCTTTGTTCCCTTAGTTACATAGAACTTGGTCTTCTCTGTAGTTCCTTCTGTAACCTTGGTTCCTACTTCACTCCACTTAATCTTCTGATCAGCGGCGCCACCGGTTGCAGAAATAATGATATTCTTACTTGTCTTGGAAGTATCTTTATATGTTGTTTGAGGATCAGCAACAGTGTAATACTTCTTTCCAATGTTGGTATTTACATCGTCAGGCTGAGTAATAACAAGCTTGTCAGTTACCACCATAATTGCATAGAATGCAATTTCATTAGCATTGTCTGCTGAAACAATGATTTTAACCTTATAAATACCTGCTGTAGGCTGTCCCTTTGATACGATACGGAACTTCTGGATTGTGCCCTTCTCAAGCTTTGTCCAGGATTCTGTATCAACACCAATATAATTTGAGCTGCCTGCATAAGGATTTGCAGGGCTCTTTCTGATTGCTGCTGCATCAGTTCTGTTGTCTTCTGCATCAGTAACAGTAATTGTTACGTTCTCTGCATCTTTCTTTCCAGCACCTGTTGCTGCTGCAATTGTAAACACCTGTTTCTCGCCTACTGTATCACCAACTACCATACCAGGAAGAAGGATGTTTATCTTATCTGTAGCCTCAATCTGTGTTTCTGCATCACTTGCTCCAACCTTAAGGTTAGTATTAACAACAAGTTCTGCAGCACCGTCTACAATAATATCATGTGTAAGTACACCGGTTACCTTAGCATCATTGCTCTTAGTTGCAGTAACTGTAACAGTATACTTACCTGCTTTTTCAGGGGTACCAGTAATTGTTCCATCTTCTGCAAGCTCAAGTCCTGGTACTTCTCCTGCTGTCCAAGCATAAGTAAATGCAGAACCCGCATAAGTTGTTCCTGTTTCTATAGTATATTTCTTATCATCAGCAGACTTAACCTGCTTACCTGAAACAAATCCATCTACTTTTGCAGGATCAATTACAGGCGCATCCTTAACATCAAATACTACCTTGAATGTTCCGGCTTTTGTATAGGTTGCTGCTGCTGACTCAGAAGCAGAAGCATTAGCAGCATTCCTATGCCATGCCTGAACAGTAACATAGTGATCATCAGCTACAGTAAATGCAGCGTCTTTTGTAGTTTTGAGAGTAAATGTCTGGCTTTCAGATGCCTGGAGATCAAATCCATTTCCAAGAAGATCACTGTTAAGAGCCTCATTCTCAGCATCCAAAACAATTGCGAACATCGCAATATCAGATTCATCCGTTCCACCATCAACATTCAAAATCTCAAGTTTTACATTTCCATAATGGTTAGTTGTATCTGTAGGATCAGATATCATGTCAAGTTCAAGAGTATTAGTAACATTTACATCAACCGCAAATGTATCAAGTCTGTCAGCCTTAATCTCACCATAGTCGAGTGCCTTTTTATCGTCATCAATATCTTTTCCACCAGATGTGAACTTAAATCCATCTTCTGCTAATACAGTTGAAATAGCAATCTTTCTGTACTGAGGTGCTCCAGCTGTTCCATTCTTCTTATATGTTGCTTTAACACGGAAATTCAAAGTACCAACTTTCTTAGGAACACCTGAAATCTTTCCATCTTTCGATAATGTAAGTCCAAATGCCTTTAAATCATCTGCATCATCAGTGTAACTTTCAGGATCCGGATCTGCAGTAGTAGCATCGATAGACCACTCAACAGAATCTACACCGGTAACTTTTGTGAGTTCAAGCTGATACTCTACTGATTTACCAACTTCCCACTCAGAGCCTGCAGGAGTGATTGTTCCATCTGCAGCTGGCTTTGTTATGTTAGCATCACCGCCCTTTACTTCAAATGTAAGAGCAATTACCTCTGAATAAGAGTTTCCGTCAGCAATAGTAAGATTAGCTTTATATACTCCAGCGGTAAGTGATGCCTTTGGAGTAATAGTTACTTTGCTCTCTCCACCACCTGCTGCTACAGTGATAGTCTTTGTGGCCTCTGTGTATTCCTCAGAGTCAATGGCAAAATTAGTGTGCGCATTAGCAACACCGTCTCCCGCATTGGCCTTTGTAACAGTAAGAGATAACATTGTATTACTATTGTTCTTTATAACGATTTCTTTCTTTGCAGTATTTTCTGTATAGTCGCTAGGTACAAACCAGTCATAAGCACCATTTGGATCCTCAGAATCAATAGTAATAGCAGCATCGTACTCTTCTACAGTATAGAAGAATATAGCTTCGCCTGTAGTATCACCAGAAGTAGTATCGCCATCTGCACCTTCAAGAATAAAACTGTGAGTTCCGAGTTTTACAGTTCCCTTAGCCATTCCATGTACATTATAGAATGCTAATGAAGATGCTTCATTCGGTGTTCCTTTGATTCCAGTATTCTCAAATCCTTCACCAGTCTGCGTAAACAGTATTGCATAGTTACCACCTGTTACATAGACATAAATATCGTCGAAGTTTTCACCCTTCTTTATTGTTCCAAGGTTATAACCACCAATATAGTATTGTGAACTTCCATTTGCAGTTCCAGTTGCAGGGTTTTCGCACGCAGAATCAGTATAATAAATGCCATCAAGCGTTGTGCCCTGCGCAGGAGTAACCTGTGCTATAGTTTCTTTTACTTCTTTTCCACCGTGAGCAATAACCTTTGAGAACTTGATATTGTTTTCAACAGTAAAGCTTATCGCATATTCAGCGGGTTCATAAAGAGCATCAGTCTTGATACTAAGAACTGCTTCATATGTTCCGTCTTCATCATAGGAATCAATACTTGTAAGGTCGCTTATAGGTACAACCTTAAATTTCACATTATTATTTGTGAAAAGATCTCCTGCCATTGCACCTTCACCAACAAGGCCAACGTCAAACATGTCGGCATCGTCACCTGAAAGTTCAAAATCAATGTCAGAAATGCTATAGCTTGGAAGGATATCTGCTACGCTAAGAGTAAACTCTTTAGCCTTAACATATGTTCCAGCTGTTTTTCCTTCAACATTAGCATCTGCATCAAGTACTTCATAACCCATCTTTGCAGCAGGGAATGAATCGATTGTGAATGTATTTAAAGCAGTGTTATCAATTTTAATAGCCGCTTCATCTACCTTAACGGTAATTGGTAATAATTTTGCTTTTCTTGTAGATGATGACTTATCAGCAACCTTCAATACGTAGTTTGCTCCAGGGAATGCTGAAGTATCATTGATTTCACTTGCATTAAGAGCTTTCTTTGCGTATTTTCCGGAAACAACACCGATTTCAAATGTTCCATTTGTTTTTGCCTGAGCATATAAACCATAGCTTGCAAAATCAGAGGAAGCATCTTCAAGATTATCATCAGCTAAAAGAGCTGCATCAGACAACTGGGCATCATTATTGTCTTTAATAGCCTTGAATTTCCAGATAGACCATGTAACATCACTATCCACATCACCAGTGCCATTGTTATCATCAAAATCCCTAGCTGTGAATACGTATTTGCTATTAGTATTACCCTCAGAACCACTCTGGCCCTTTGTATATACTGTGCCATATACGAATTCAGCAGTATCAGCATCTTTAGCAGAGCCATCACCACCTGCAGAAGTGCCATCGGTTCCTGTATAGTATCCGTCTGGTTGAATCACATAAGTAGGATTTGCACCGATAGCAGGAGCTACGTTTTTATTATATTTAGCATATACTGGTGTAATTTGAGTTCCATCAATTATTTCTGCTAAAAAGGCAGCATTAGCCACTCCACTCAATACCGATGTCTCAGGATTTAATGTTGTGTACCAACCATCAAATGTATATCCTGAAACAGTAGGAACTGAGCTACTGATTCCAAAACTAGATGAATAAGTTACAGTTTCCGGGAATGTTTCAGCTGCAAATGTTGGTTGAGCGGGAACATCCTGTGTAACAAGGGCATTTCCATCATAGAATTTTGCTGTATATCCTAATTTATATGTATTAGGTGAAAATTTAGCATAAACATCTGAATTTTGAGTAAATGTGGTACCACTTTCACCACTAGAAACTTCCACTTCACTCTCACCGTCAGAATAAAACCACTTATCAGCATACAACAGATGATATCCTGGGAATTCCTGATTCGGTATCTCAGTCATGCTTGCAAGTTTTCCATCAGTATCTGTTGTCCAGGTCATATTTTCCGGTGGATCAGCATCAGTTTGGTATGGTACCAAGGCACTATCACCTAATTTATAATTTAATGTAATAGTAAATGGACCATCGCCTAAGAACTCTGCCTCATCCTCAATAGCGAGTTCTTCCTCCTCAAATTCCGGAGCATCAAAATCAGACCCAACATCTTCTTCATCAAGAAGCTGGATCTCGTCGTCGTCTTCGAGCAGGTCTCCCCCACCGTCATAGGCCAGGGCCGGGACGCCCGAAGTCAGCGCTACTGTGGCTGAAAGAGCAACGCTCATTAGCCGCCCAAATAGCTTATTTCTCATATTCTATTCTCCTTTCACAACACATTATCCTCGGACACAGATATCCAAGGACCCATCAAACCCGCCACGGAGAAATCAAATTAGCTTTATTACGAACCGTCCCACCTGGAAATCACACATTTCCAAGAATCCGCAACGCCTGCTTCGTCCCTGGGCTTGCCTCACACAGACAAACCACAAGCCGGCGACTAAATGATTTGGGTCCGCTAGCGGACACACTATAATTATCGCCAACTTTTAAACGAAATTCCATAAACCATATGGGAATTAATTCTAAAGAAAAAATGAACAGATGAGGGGAGGCGGGGAAAACGGGGCTTTTAGGGGCACTGCGGCGGGGATGTAAATTATTGGCATCGCCAGGGCCGGGATCACATGAAGAAGGTCCGACGCACCATGAAATAATGCAAATATACTCGCATCATCCCCAACGGTGATTTAGGGCACTTCATCTGTCCAGACAGCCTCATTTCACGTAGTTCAGAACACTCGGCCGTCTGACCATCTGAAGCGCTCCTAAATCATCCGCTGTGCCTGAATGTCTCGCAATTTACATTTTTCCATGGCACGCCAAACCTTCTTCATGTAATCCCTCATCCAATGGCGATATAACAATTTATATTCCCACATGTCTCGCCAAATCCCCGGTAGATAAGCCCTCACTGTCAGGGTTGCTTTCCTTCTGTTGCACAGACAAAAAGCAGGATAAAACTGCAACAAACATGCAATCTTATCCTGCTTCTATATTCATCAGCTTCTCTTATTAGTTTACTTTTCCCAGCCCTTCCTGAACTTTCAGCACCATCTCCAGCGGATAGCCGCAGAAATCCACTATCTCTTCAGGAGTTTTTCCTCTGGATAGCATCATGGAAATGCTTTGCTCTATTCCTTGTGCTATCCCTTCTTTCCTGCCATCTTCTTTAAACAGTTCCATTACTTCTGCTTCTTTGTATTCGGTATCCAGCATTCCTTCCACCTCCTGCCTATGCTTGACAAGAAAATCCTTTATAACAAAATCACTGGGCAGCATGATTCTTCCGGTGCCATATTTGTTCAGCTTGTTCTTAGCAATATAGCCTGAATATAAATCTCCCACATATTGGAGCATTCTAAGGGGCATATTCAAATTCAATGACGATTGATGTTCATACACACTCATTATATCAAATACAAGAAATGATGTGTCGTTTTTCATTCCCATAAAAAGCACATCACTAAGTGTGTTAAACTCTATCAGATCAGGATCGGTATAGTTAGATCCATTAACCGCATTATAGAGGCTTAAAGTCCACTCCCTATTTTCTTCTCTTCCAAAAATATAATTAAATAGTCTGTCCTTATACTTTCTGTTAATTGATTCTGAATTTCCCATTTACTTTATCCTTTCTTCTTGAACGTTAAGACAATCCACACAAATACGCAGCGCTACAGACGCTCACAGGGAAAAAGACATTCCCATTTGCGCAGAAAAATGCATAGAGAATAAAGCAAAGGCGTTGTCTTTGCATTAAAGTAGGTGGCATAAGGATGCTCCTGCGTATTCATGTGGTTGAAAGATATCCCGGATGCCCGATCGTTTCACAGCGAATTAGACACGCTGCCTGCATCCGTGATCACTCCGATAGGAGTAGAAATGTTATTTCCTGCTTTCAATGCAGCAAGGGTATCATTACAAGGAGGTCTTGTAAATAGTTTTGCCTCAATCTTAAGAATTTCTGCCGAAAATCTTAAGAAAGTCATAAGAATTTGACGTTTTTTCAGCACTTCACAAACGCATTTCAAGAAATCAATCACAGTCTGCCTGTTGAGAGCGCTTAATATTCCTCCCAACTCCCGCAAGGCCAAGTGGAACTTTATGCTCTTTTCCTTCGCAGGGCCAAGTGGGACAGTAGGGACGGTTCTCGATGTACCTATGAATCGAAGATCAACGCTTGACATAGCCTAAAGCTTCATGGGACATCAAGAACCGTCACTATCTGTACCTACTTGGTCCTTCATAACCTTCCGTGAAGCCAAGAAAGAGCCAAGAAAGAGGAATATGAATAATTGAAATGGGGGATTGGGTGTGATAATATAATTATTGAAAGGTGCTACCCGTATAGCAACGGTTAGCCAGTTGGTTAAGTCAAAATGACCGATCCTTGGCAGGGGGCGGTCATTTTTTTATTTTCGTGATCTTTGCTGTACTGGATTCCTGCAAAAAAGCAGGTTGCGCTCCAGGCTAAAATAGCAAGAAATACAGTCACGTCCATAAGCATGCCCTCCTTTCGATTGGATTTGTAACCTCCTTTCGCTAGGATAAGGCTAACCGCCACCGTTTAGATAGCACCCAAAGATATTATGCCAAACAAATGTTCTTGAAGTCAATAATTCTTATTTTGTCTATCTTTGATCGGATTTCCCGTTTTTTTCTAATTTATAAATTTGCGGCTTAAGGGACTCTTGCCGAGGAGGGCTTACCTGCCGAGGGTGATGTGCCATGGGAGGATGGAAATTATGAGACATTCGGGAGGTGAAGATGATTTTGGAGCACTTCAGATTCCCAGACGGTCGATTGTTCTGAGCAACGTGAAATGAGACCGGCTGGGGAGATGAAGTGCCCAAAATCACGAGCCGGACGATGCGAATAATTTGCATCCTTCCATGGCGCGATGAAGCCCCGCCGGGTATCCCGGACTAATGCGATGCGAGTAATTTATATTTCTCCATGGTGCAACGCCCTCGGCAGGTAAGCCCGGACTGAACTCATTTTTGATGATGCCGATCTCAATCATTAGCTTTCCAAGAAATTTCCAATTTCTTTTCTGACTTAGCACAATCTACAAGATACAAATTCATCAATGTCTGATATGGAATTCCCGACATAGATGACTGCTTCTTAAAATAATCTATAGCATCTACATCAACATTTATAGTGATCTTCTTATGAAGCCTTTTGGCATAAGGATTTCTCACTGCTTTACTAAAATCAAATTCTTTTTCCAAGAATTCATCATCATTCTTTTTCATAATCCACAGCTCCTTTCATAGCCTCTCTTCTCATTTGATGTTGCTTTTCTCGAAGAAATAATACGTATTAATGACTCCGATCTTATGCAATGGACAACAAGTAAAATGTTCCCGTTATTACTACGCCCTAAAATTCTAAATCTATCCTCTGCACCAGAATGTAAATCATCAAATTCAAGCAATGCATTTTCATCATAAAAAACCGTTCTGGCTTCTTCAAATGATACTCCATGCTTTTCTTTATTGATTAGATTTTTATTTTCATCCCATTCAAAGTACAAACCTTCTATACACATATTATACATACCCCATACATATATTTCAAATGATACCTCCATTAATTATCTTGCTGTTTTTTGCCTGAAAATATCGCGAATATAGAGATACAGCGGCTAAATTGCTGCTTTCGCGATTGCTCCGATCGGAGCCACGTTGGAAGGTGATATTTTTGATGCTGCTAGGGTAGCACCCTGAAAAAAGCTTGTAAATAGATTTGGGCAAATCTTAAGAAATTCTGCCGAAAATCTTAAGAAAGTCATAAGAATTTGACGTTTTTGCGGTATTTTGTGGATGTATTTCAGGGAGTTTAGTCCGGGATATCCGGCGGGGCTTCATCGTGCCATGGGAGGATGAAAATAATGCGGATGTCTGAGTCAGGGACTCTTGCCGAGGAGGGCTTACCTGCCCCCTCATTTTTTCATTGGCACAATAGCAATCGTCTTCCCCAACGGTGCCAAAAGTTTCAAAATCGTATCAATTTTAGGAATTGCCTGTCCACTCTCTATCCTTGCTATAACAGGCTGCTTCACTCCTGAAAGCTTCTCCAGCTCCCTTTGGCTAATTCCTTTCTCTTTTCGAGCAGCTACTATTTCTCCTATCAATGCCACGCGCAGATCACTTTCCGCTATTTCTTCAGGTGAAAATAACTCACTTCTTACCTCATTCCAAGTTTTAAACTCTTCCATCTTCGCTACTCCTTTCAAGAAAATCAGCCAATTCGTACATCCTTTCCCTCTCTTCTTTATATTTTTATGATAACTCACAAGTTATCACATAGCAAGTATGATGCAATATTCAAAAATATGCCACATGTCTGTCATTTGGGATCAGTTCGGCGAATGCCTGTGAATCCTGGAATTGTACAGATATGATAGTCCCTAGAATCGGAACTGCAAGGAGAAGTATAGCATTTAGTTTTGAAATAATCAAACGAACAAAGTGTGACGTTTCCTGCCTTTCAGTATGCTTCCTGAAAGTCCATCTGATTGGCAAAGAGTGTTGGTTCCTGACGTGAAACCAAAAAAGAGGAATATGAATAATTGAAATGGGGGATTGGGTGTGATAATATAATTATTGAAAGGTGCTACCCGTATAGCAACGGTTAGCCAGTTGGTTAAGTCAAAATGACCGATTCCTTGGCACATGAACCGACCCCCAAAAGTTAGACCTTAAAAGTCTCGCTTTTGGGGGTCGGTTCAACAGGCGGTCATTTTTTATTTTCGTGATCTTTGCTGTACTGGATTCCTGCAAAAAAGCGCTTACTATCTTTGATCGGATTTCCCGTTTTTTTCCAATTTATAAATTTGATTATGGGCTTCCCGGTAGTTTATTGACGGGGCAAGTAGGTACAGATAGTGACGGTTCTTGCTGTCCCATGAAGCCCTAGTCTACATCCGGCGTTAGCTTACGATTCATAGGTACATCGAGAACCGTCACTACTGTCCCACCTGCCCCGGCGAAGACATTAAGCCGCGGGAAGGAAAACGGGGGATGCCTTTCCCATCTGTTGCCACAGACAGAATGTCCCCGGAGGGAGGATGGATGGGAAAAATATAAATTGCGCTCCTCCTCTTGCCGAGGAGGGCTTACCTGCCGAGAGTGATGTGCCATGGGAGGATGGATATTCTCTCCTCTTTCCGGTGAGGGATACCCGGCGGGGGTTCGGCGTACCATGTGGAAATGTAAATTGCTCCCTCTCACCGATTAGGGATACCCGGCGGGACTTTAGCGTGCCATGGGAGGATGGAAATTATGAGACATTCGGGAGGCGAAGATGATTTTGGAGCACTTCAGATTCCCAGACGGTCGATTGTTCTGAGCAACGTGAAATGAGACCGGCTGGGGAGATGAAGTGCCCAAAATCACGAGCCGGACGATGCGAATAATTTGCATTCTTCCATGGCGCGATGAAGCCCCGCCGGGTATCCCGGACTCCCATGATGCGAGTATATTTGCATTTTCACATGGTGCGACGAACCCCTGCCAGGTATCCCGGACTAGGACGATGCGAGTATATTTGCATTTTCCCATGGCACAGCGCCCTCGGCAGGTAAGCCCGGCCCCCGTTGGGAATGATGCGAGCAATTTATATTTTTCCATTCTCCCCCGGGGACATTCGTCCGGGTGGCCACAACATAGGAAAAGGCACCCCCGAAGGGGTGCCTTCCCTTAACCTATTTGATTGATGGTGTGATGTGTCTCTCAAATAGGGGTGGAACCATTTCTAAAGCAATCACTTAGTAAGCTTCTTACCAGTAATCTTGAACGTAAACTTCTTAGATCCGCTGACAACACCGTTTTCGGTCTCCTCACCTGCACCAACGATGTATGCAGTAGCGGTACCCTTCTTAACGTTGTTGCTGTATCCGCTGATATAGAAGTCTTCGCCAGCCTTAAGGGTCTTGCCGGAAGCAGATGTTACTGTGAAGTACTGGTTGAACTCTTCCTCAGTAATATAAATCTCAAATCCGGTAAATTCCTTTGTAAGCTTAGTCTTGCTGGTAGCTTTTACCTTAGCCTTTGCAAGGTTTGTACCAATAACAAAGTTGGCCTCTACAGCGTTTGCAAGAACTCCATCCTTAGCTGCTACCTTGATATTGATCTCCTGACCTGCTGCAAGCTTTGTCTTCTTATCAATAGCATTGCCTTCACTATCAGATACAGTTACTGTGTACTTAGCTGCAGGAATTACGTTCTGGTTGTAGTCAACAAGTGTTACCTTAACAGCACTAACCTTTACACCTTCAGCTGCGGTAGTTGCACTGATAATTCCGTTCTCTTCAAGATCGAAAGGAATTACTTCGAATGTAGCAACGTTCTTAACAGTCTTCTTGAAGTTGTTCTTACCTGCGATAGTGATTGATGCTATGCCGGTCTTCTTGTTGTTCTTGAAGGTAAGCTTGTAATCCTGGCCCGGATTCATCCAGTATTCGAACTCTCCGTCGCCATCGCCGTCGAACCAAACCTGTACGTCAGGTGTTGCGCCCTTAGCTGCCCAAGCCTGCTTAGCATCTTTCTCTTCACCATTTACAAGAACCTTGATGTTAGAAGCTGTAAGAGTAGCACTACCGATACTGAACTTCTTAGCCTTTACTGCGGTCTTTCCGGTTGAAGCATCTGTTGCACCGATAAGAGCAAATGTTGCTGAACCCTTATTGATGTTGTTCTCACATGTCCAAGGTGCAGGAAGTTCCTTGCCGTCTGTTGTTGTGTAGTTGCCGTCTTCATACTGATATTCAACTCCGTCAACAAATACGGATGCAGGATACTGCTTCTGTCCGTTAAATACATATTTTGCCTTAGGAAGTTCAAGTTTAAGTGCACTTACGTCTACAGGTGTCTCATCCTTATCATAAGGACTTACGATCTTAAATGTTGCTCTTGTTTCCTGCTTATCATAGTTGCCTTTACCTTTAACTATGATTGTAGCAGTACCAACCTTAACGTTGTCTACATACTTAACTGTGTAATCAACTTTATTTGCAAGAGTTATATCACGCTCTGCATCATATACTTCGAATGCAGGCTTGATAGCTGAACCTGTTACTACGAACTCATCGTCAGCGGAGATACCTACAATGTAGATACCCTTGCCATTTGAGATATCCTCGTTAGGAATTTCCTCGCCGGCATCATCTCTGAGCTCATAAACTGAATCACTGTAGAATTCACCGTCAAAATCGAAGGATGCAGCCCATGTCCACTTCATTCCGCTCTTAGTAGCTAAAACAGTGTCAGTGAATACCTTAGTATGAGGTTTCTTGCCTTCGTTACATGTAAGTGTAAGAGTTACTTCCTTCTTATCAGTGCTGCCTTCAACTGCTTTCCACTCCCATTCAGCTTTCCAAACGTGTGCATGAGGCTGTACTTCGTTACCATTTGCATCAAGGTAAACTGCATCACTGAGATCCTCAACTGTTGTGCCGAAGCTCTTGAAGGATGCATATGCCTGGTATGCTGTGATAGCGTCTTCGCCTTCACCTTCAGTCTGGATTGACATGTACTGAGAAGCTGTTGTATCTGTCTCAGATGCACTTACTGTAAACTCTCTTGTCTTATTATCCTTAGATGTAAATACTACAGTTGCTGAAACATAGGTCTTGCCATCATCTGACTTCTTCCATGTCCACTCAGCCTTAGCCTTCTCGAATGGAACAGGCTTATCAACTTCGTTACCCTCTGCATCGAGGTACTTAACTGCTGTTGCACTGATTGTTTCACCCTTACTTACGAATGTAGCTGTTGCTTCATAAGTTGTGATGCCTTCCTCAGTTGCTACTGCCATAGCAGAAACAGGAACTTCTACAGTCTTCTCTCTGCCATCGGTTGCTGTAAACTTAGCAGCTGCCTTTGTGAATGTTAAGCCATCATCTGACTTAGTCCATGTCCACTCAGCATCGCCTGCTACTACAAAGAGTGAATCCTCATAGTTAACAGTTACTTTCTGCTCGTTTGCAAGAACTGCTTCATATGTGTAGATGCCGCCTTCTGTTGCTGTGAAGGTTACTTCCTGAGGACCAAATACGATATGGTCTTCGCAGTCACAGTTCTCATTCTTACACTTCAGTGTAAGTGTTGCTGTAAGTGTCTCTGCGTTGAAGTTCTCAACGATTGCATTCTCTACATCTACGTCATGTCCTGTAGCAGGAACTACGAACTTCTCATCATAGTCAACAGTAACTTCTTCTTTGTCTGCGCCCTTCTCATCAATATCCATGTAAGTGATGGAAATGATGTCATATCCGGACTTAATACATGTAGGAGCAACTGACTTTTCAGCGTTGCGCTCTACTTTGAGGATCTTAAGCTCTGTTACGTGAGACTCATCTCTTGTGCACTTTCTTGTAACCTTGATCTCATCTGCTGTGATCTTCTTGTCAGCATTTGCATCTGTCCAAACAAGCTTAGCAGGATTTGTAAGGTCATACTTATGTCCAAGAGGCTCGCCTGACTCTTCTTCTACATACTTGCCAACGAAAATTCTGTCATTACCAGGTGAAGATAAACCAAATATGGTTCCCTTTACAGTTGCTTCAACAGGATATGTATATCCGGCAGCCTTTTCACAAGTTGCATCAGTACCTGTTCTATCCTTATAAGAAAGTGTTCCGTTTGCAGCTGTCTTATCTGTTCCGTCAATTACAACCTCACTGCCTTCGTAATCAGGACATCCATCCTCTACGCAGAACAGGTGAAGTGAAGCTGAAAGGTTACCCTTCTCATCCTTTGTCCATACCCACTTTACATACTTCTCATCAGTTACATTGCTGAGAGCATACTCATGTGTATGGAATCCTGCAACGAGTACATAATTCTTTGTAATAACCTTGTTAGCTGTAATTGCATTACCGGAAACACTACCTGCTCTCCACTCAGCCATTACCTGGCCATTCTTAATTGCTGTAGGAAGCTTGCTGTCTGCAAATACAGAACCAAGAGTTTCGCCATAAGGAATATATGCTGTAATTATTCCATGTGCATTAAGCTTATAATCACCAGTTACGCCATATGCTTCTGCTTTTACATAATCGCTTGCAAGATCTGCTGCTTTCTCAGCATACATTGTATCAGCATCACCGAAGGTTACCTTCTCAAAGAAGTTAAATGTTACGATTGAGAAATACTTCGCATCAGCAGTACTTGTAGCCTTGCCAACACCGTCCTTCTTAGCCTTGCTAATCTCAGCATCTGTAAGTGTGATGGACTTGGTTGCGCTTGATATAGAATTGGTGCTAAGTGTCTCAATAGAAGCCTCTGTAGGAGCTGTTGTGCTATCGAATGTAACCTTAACATCCTTGCTGCCATTCTTATCAAGATCAAGTTCAACTGCATTTGAAGATTCTGTATACTTTCCACTCTTAACAAGGGAATTAAAGAGACCTGTAGCAAACTTGCTATCAGTTACATCATCCCATGTTTCAGAGTCTGAAAGTGTATTTACATTAAATGTAAGTGAAGGCTCTACTACAAATTTAACCTTTCTTGTAATAGCAGTCTTAAGGTTGCTTGCGTTAATAGTAACTGTTGTCTGATATGTTCCCTCTGATAATCCGGCCTTAGGAGCTAATGTGTAAACAACGCTCTTTCCTGCCTCAAGTTCATCAGTTGCTGTTGCAGGTGTCAATTCAACATCAGAACCGGTCTTGGAAACTGTAAGGTTTGCAATAACATCTGTTGCTGCTGTTCCACTATTCTCGATAGTGAACTCAATAGCATTAGCTGCTGCAGAATAGCCTTCTGTAAGTGTTATCTCAGTTTCTGTCTCAGGAGAAACTGTAAGAACTTCAAGAGCCTTACCATATACTGTATAGGTTACAGGAATGATAATATTATGCTCTTCTCCATCAACGCCATCAGCATAGTGGATATTTACGAATGTATCGTACTTACCTGCTTCTGACTTCTTAGCTGTAAGCTTCAGCTTAGGAGTTGCAGCTGTATTAGCATTAATTGAGGATGAAATAGTTCCAACAGTGAGCATTGCATCCTGTGAACCTGTAGGATACTTGCTTCCATCAGACTTAACTTCATATGCACTTACCTTGCTAATTGTAGAGTTACCTGTATTCCTTACAGTCACCTCAGCGAACTTCGCTGTTGTACCTGCAACAAAGTTATTGATCTCAATAGCATTTTCAGTAAGTGTATTATCTGCTACGAAAGTTACTCTCTTTTCTTTATCTGAATTTCCATCATCAACTGTTACAAGATACTTGTTATCTTCAACAGTAAATGTAAGTGCAAACTCGATAGTTTCAAAATCGTCGCCGGAAATCTTAAGGGTATCTGTATAAGTATCCTTTTCAAGATTTGCCTTAGGCATTACAACAAAGTTGCTCTGGCTGTTAGCAGCTATATTAGCAGTACTGCTTCCGCTGATAACAAAATTGCTGTTCTCACTAAGTGTTGCTTTTGCAGTAACACCTGTAATAGTCAACGGATTCTTCACTGTAATAGTAGTCTGAAGACCAGTGTTTGAATATGCCTTTGTAACAGGATTATATGTGTAACCTGTTCTTGTAGCATAGTTATCACCACTCTTAAGTCCTTCTACTGTACCACGAGTTGCGTTAGCATCAGCTGCAGTATCAGAAACCTGACTAATAAATACCTTACTTGTCTTGCCGGATGTAATTACGAAGGATACAGCCTCAGCTTCCTGTGCAGGATAAACCTTAGATAAAAGTGTTCCAACGTACTTACCCGAATCAAGGTTAAGAAGCTTATCATTAGCATCTGTTGTTCCAGGTCCGGCTTCATCAACAGTTGCTTTAAGATTAACGGTATAAGAACCTGCGGCCTTTACTGTTCCATAGATATCAGTCTTAAGACCAACGCCGTCCTTCGCACCAATACTATCAGCTTCCTTAGTAATACCAAGACCTGTAACTGCACTGTATGTCTTTGGTGTAAACGGAGCAGTTGCCTCGTTGGTAACATCAGCACTACCAGCATTTGAAATATAGTACTTAGTAGTTGTTGACGATCCGCTTGTTACCTTTGTACCAACTTCCTTCCAATCAATTGTCTGATTAGGAGCACCACCGGTTGCGCTAACTTCAATCTTCTTTCCGGTCTCACCCTTATAAACATCACCGATGCTGGTATTGATATTTTCAGGCTGAGTTACAGCGAGCTTGTTAACTACTACCAATGTTGTATAGAATACAACCTCAGCAGAGTTATCAGCCTTAACTGTGATCTTAACCTTATAAACACCGGCTGAAGGTGAACCCTTGGTTACGATATTGAAGCTCTGAGTAGCACCGCTTGAGATTGTTCCCCAAGATTCTTTGCTTACTCCGATATATGCAGTACTTCCTACATAAGGATTTTCAGGATTCTTCTTAATATCAGCTGTATCTGTTCTGTTATCTTCTGCATCCTCAACAGTAACAGTTACATTCTTTGCAGCTTCTCCACTGCCCTTAATGTTGATAATGGCCTTATCTGATTCCTCATCACCAACGATCATTGCAGGAAGCAGATAGTTCTTGTTAGCTATTGTTTCACTAACAGGTGATGAAAGTGTAAGAACAGCATTACCGTTTACTACGATATCATGCTTAAGGGTTCTCTTAATGCTTGTATCCTTAGTATAAGTAGCTACAACTGTTACACTGTACTTACCGGCCTTTGCAGGTGTTCCGGTAATCTTTCCATCTTCTGAAAGTGAAAGGCCTTCAATTTCTCCATCTGTCCAAACAAATGTAAAGTCAGATGTCTTTACTGTTCCTACAGGATATTCTACAGCATATGCAACTGTTGAAGGAGCTGCCACGCCTGCTGTAAGTCCTGTAATCTTATTTGTCTTAATAACAGGAGATGCAATAACCTCAATCTTTGCCTCAAATGCCTTGGATGCTAATGATGGAGTATAAGATGATGTACTTGTTGCATCAATTGCAGTAACAATAACACTGTACTTACCTGCTGAGGTCAGTGTCTCAGTATCTACTGCAAGTACAAATTCTTTGCTCTCACCGGCCTTAAGATCAAAGCCTTTGCTAAGAATTTCTTCATTGATAACCTTGTTATCGTCGAATGTAAGAGTAAACTTAGATGCTGCACTATCAGAAGCTACAACCTTAAGTCCCTTCATATCGAGCTTAGTATTATTCTTAACTACTATCGCTTTCTTAACGCTGCCAAGATCCTCAACGGTTACCTTGCCGAGATCGATCTTATTCTTATCGTCATCAACTGTTACACCATTTGATGTAAGTGAAATAGCATCCTTTGCTGCAGCAATTTCAAGCTCAATTCCGCTATAGGATTTTACTACATCCGAAGCCTCTCCAGCCATCTTTGCCGTAGCCTTAATTGTGAATGTAAGTTTACCGGGCTTTGTAGGAATTCCTGACAATGTACCGGTATCCTTATCAAGTGCTAATCCGATGTCTGCAAGAGATGTTCCTGTTGCTGTGGTAGCTCCAACTACCTGGAACTTAACATTTTCTGCAGTCCATTCAATACTTTCAACGTCACTATTCTTTGTAGCCTTTGCCTGATATTCGTAGTCATATCCAACTTCTGCAGCTTCTAATTCTTCATCAGCAGCACCGGGATTAATGATCTCAATAGGATCACCGGATACTGTGAAGGCAAGCTGTATTGCAGTTGTCTTATATGTATAACCATCTGTTGCGAATCTGAGATACTCAGTATGTGTGGCTGCATCCAATGCTGTCTTAGGTGTTACAACTATTTCTGCTGTATCACCGGCTGCAATTGTAAATGCTGTTGTCTCAGATAATGCAAATTTAGAATTAGTTATAGCACTTCCGCCTGTTGCAGCTGTCCACAGAGATGGTGTGAGCTTAATGGAGTCCTCACTATTGTTCTTAATAGTGATAGTTCTCTTTACATCATCTGCTCCATAGCCTGAAACACCCTTCCATGCATAAACGTTATCATCTGCATAGAATTTCTTCTCATTTCCGTCTACAGTTAGATCAACTTTCCAAGGCTTTACTGCATAAGTAAATGCGATAGGCTCTAACTCATTACCGATATTATCATATGCAATAAGTACAAACATATGATTACCGATAGCAGCTGCTTCAGCCTTACCAAATAATACGTACTCAGTTCCCTGTCCAACATACAGAGGACTTCCTTCTATGCCTTTACCAAGTACCTTAATATCTGTGATATCTTGAAGCTTATCATCGTCATCAATCATGTAGTCATCAACGTCAATACTTCCTGAGCCGCCTATAAAGGAAATTGCAACATCATCGAATGACTCACCTGCATAAATATCTCCAAGATCATAGACATCGATAGTTTTAGATGTAGGTTCATCTCCTGGGATAGTGATGTTTTTAGTGCTAGCTTTTTCAGTAATTTCTTTGCCTTCACGGGTAACCACACTCTTTAATGCCAAGCTGTTAGTTACAGTAAAGGTACATCTTACTACTTTTGGTGTAACCCATGCTGATGATTTAATCTTAAGATCAGCTGTGTATGCTCCACCTGCTACGCCTGTATTAGTCAAGCGCTCTTTAGGACTAATTGTAAGAATTCCATCATGGTTGTTGTATAAGCTTGCACCGTCATAAGAATAGTCAAAGAACTTGTCCTGATTTTCTGCCCATTCAAACTCAAGATCTTCGATAGCAAATGATTTTGCAAGTCCGGATGCCTTTATAACAACCTCTTTTGCCTGAATATAGGAATTTTCTTTCTTTCCTGTTGTATCATCATCTACACCAAGGACCTCATATCCCATAGGTCTAGCTGCAAAACCTACAGCATTTGTTGATGTAGTTCCATCTGCAGCGGTTGATGTAATTACAGGAGTAAAATCAGCAATAACAAAGTTGCAATTATAGTATGCCGCTTTACTACTCTCTTTATCCTTTGCTTTAATTACAAAATGCTCCTTAGTGGCTTTAGTTACGCCTCCGCCAATTTCAAGCGTAATTGTTCCACCGGCTACCGTTGCGTTAAGACCATAAGCTGTAAAGTAAGTAGTAGGATCTATTACTTCATATTTTGATGTATTGGTCAGTTTAGCCTCAAGAGCTGCAAGGTCATCCGGATTGGCAACATTAATTAACCCATTGGTACCTTCGGAAGCATTATTTAAGTCTTTGTATATTGTCCACTCAACATTATCAAATACTGTTGTTGTTTCTCCATATGTATCCTTTGCAGTAAATGCAAAACTACCTGCAGCAGAACTTCCATAAATGAATGAACTTATGTCAGTATCAGTCTCTGTAATACTTAAATCTGTAGCAGCCTGCTTTCTTACCCACTTAGCTGTCAGTTCAAGAACACCATTTGCAAATAATGAAGAAGGAAGAGTTGTTATATCTGCCTGATCATCTGCTACAACGGTTGTTCCATCAACTGTCCAACCTGCAAAACTATAACCAGCTTTACTATAAGTAATTGCAGGGAGCTTTCCATTAGTAGCATTTACAACACCATCAAAATCGCTATCTACGATAGGAGCCATTGCTTCTCCTGTAGCGCCATCGCCAGGAGCAAATGTAATAGCTTTCTGAAGCTCAAGTTCAGAAAGGTCATACTCATATACAACATCAGATGTATCATAGGCTCTCCATTCTGGATTTGTTGTATAATCTGATGGGTGTTTCAATATCTTAATAGGCTTAGATGTATCGCCAACCCACTGTACAACAATCTGATCAGTTGGATCTGTATTTTTGTACTCATCCAGAATGTAGCTGTATGACTTAATGGTCAAATCTTTGCCATCAACATAAGTTATGGTTGTTCCATCTGTATCAGCCACATATTTAGTATCGGAATTGATGTGGTAAGCAATATAGTAACCACTATCATAGCCTTCTCCGAATGCATCACTATAACTGTCAACATAGTAAAGCTGTCCGGTTACTTTTCCCTTAATACCAAATCCCTTATAAGGGTCAGACTCAGAGTCCTCAGGCTCGATATCAACAAAATGAATATCATTCTGAAGACTAGTTGAAGGAATCCACCATGTAGGTTTATTAAGGTTACTATCTAAATCAACGACATCTAACGGTCCAGTAGCATAGTTAAAAGGACCAATATTATACTTCTTTGTTACTGTTCCATTATCATTCTTTGCAGTAACAACAAGAACCTTACCATCAAAAAGTTCTGCACGGTCAAACTCATAAACATTATCTGTTTTGTCCTCGCTATATGTCCACTGACGAGGTCTTGCATCACCCATGATGGAGAAAACAGAACCATCACTATTCTGGATAGATACCTGCAGACTGTCTGTTCCACTAACCGCAGTTGTGGTAAGTTTGAATCCAAAGTAATAACCTGATGTATACTTCGGATGATAACTATATAACTCATTATGATCGTATGGATATTGACCTGTAAGGAAGTTCAATGTTCCAGAAATCTGTCCGGGAGTACTTCCAACTGGTTCTGTAACTTCAATTGTTCCAATTGGCTGACGATTCGCTGATACTGTCTCGTTAAGCCAATTAACTGTAATTGTAGGCATATCAGAAGCCTCAAACTCAGCCTCGTCCTCTTCTTCGAATTCAGGAGCTTCTGCTTCTTCTTCCAGAGGCTCTTCATCTTCGAGGACATCAAAATCAGACCCTGCGTCCTCAAAGTCTTCTTCTTCGAGTTCCAGGATCTCTTCCTCGTCTTCGAGTAACTCTCCTCCGCCATCATAGGCAAGAGATGGTATACCCGAAGTCAGTGCCACTGTGGCTGATAAGGTAAAGCTTAACAGCCGACTCAATAGCTTTTTACTCATATAGTTTCTCCTTTCACACCATCTTTGCTCATATACATGAGCAGTCACACTTTTTCATGTCGCCCCACACAGCTGCGCTGACCGCAATTGTCACCTTTTTTCCCAGCAATACCATGGTCGCAATTGGTTAGCAGATTCGAGTTATGCGTTCGTCCCATAACGATAGCTCTGATAATGTGTCATGCAGGACTTAGTGAATTAGTTTCAGCGTTTAAAGATAAACGTTATCACGAATATACTTTATACGCCACTGTATATTCATGATATCATAATAGCGTCAACAAATTTATTAATATCTTATAAACAAACCGTTAGAAATGTGTAAAATATGCGGCGTTTATGAGATATCGTCCCATAAGTGTTGACGATATTACAAATATCTTCTCTAAACAATTCGATATTTTTTCACCCAAAACCGGGGAAATCTATTTTTTTATATTTAGTTAATTTTCTGTTTATTTTTTCGTACCCGCCCCCTCCGGTGAGCTCCCCGGAACTCTTTGGATGCATTGCAGGTCCGGGCTTACCTGCCGGGGGCGCTGCGCCATGGGGAAATATAAATTACTCGCATCATGGGAGTCCGGGATACCCGGCGGGGGTTCGTCGCACCATGTGAAAATGCAAATATACTCGCATCGCTCCCAGCGGTGAGTTAGGGCACTTCATCTGTCCGGAGGGCCTCATTTCACGTAGTTCAGAACAATCGACCCTCCGGCCATCTGAAGTGTTCCTAACTCATCCGCTATGCTCGAATGTCTCGCAATTTACATTTCCACATGGTACGCCGAACCCCCGCCGGGTATCCCTCACTGGAGAGCGGAAGCAATTTACATTTCCCCATGGCACATCATCCATCGCCAGGTAAGCCCTCATCGGCACACGTCACTCCCCAGACATCCCATATTCCTCCCCGGATGGAGCCGGCTAATGAAATAAATAAACAGAAAAGGTCGCAGAGTCCCTGGGTGCGGCCGGAAGGTTTTTGGGTGAAAGCAGGATGACAGAGTCCCTGTGAGGGAGAGGGATGGTTGGTGAGAGGGGGATTTTTTGCCAAGCCCGGCGAAGAAAGCCTAAATCAATATTTCTTCCCTTCTGTTGCACAGACAAAAGCAGGATAAAACTGCAACAAACATGCAATCTTATCCTGCTTCTAAATTCATTAACATCTATTATTGTGTTATTTTTCCAACCCTTCCTGAACTTTCAGCACCATCTCCAGCGGATAGCCGCAGAAATCCACTATCTCTTCAGGTGTTTTTCCTCTGGATAGCATCATGGAAATGCTTTGCTCTTTTTCTAGCTCTTTTCCTTGCTCTTTCCCTTGCTCTACGCCCTTTTCAAATTCATCTTGCATCATTTCTTTTAGCATCATGTACTCTTTCCTCCAGAATCTCTGCTCGATTGCTTCCCTGACCTTCTTGTCGATACGCTTTGCAAGATCGCTGTCTGAAGCATTACCTGCCAGATAGTCGATAAACTTCTTCATATCTTCCGAAACATTATCCTGACTGCCTCCGGGACATATGAATATTCGATTAGTCTTATCCTCTAATTCCAGGCTCTCTACTTCTTTACACCTTGGAACAAATGAATACTTATGATATCCCAGTTTAAACAGGTCAAAGGTGCACAGGAAAATGATATAACTGTCCGGCAGTTCCTTATAATCTTTTCCTTTTGTAAGATAATCAAGATCGATCATTCCCTGATAATATCTGCTCCGAAGCGGAAGCTCCCTGGTATCTGACGTCTGCATTTCGATGTCATAAACCGTCTTCTCATCATCTTCGAAGTACACATCAAACCTAACTCCGTGCCCATCAGCAGTTATCTGAATGGCTTTCTGGGTCTCCGGCTTGACTATATTTCCGATCTTTCTGTTTAAAATCAGCTCCGTAAGCTCCTTGCAAAGATCCTCATTTTCCTGCAGGATCTTACAGAACATAAAATCATCCGCAAAGGTTAATTCTTCATACTCTTTCATGCATATTTCTCCCTTAATTATAAATTTTCCGAATATCCCTTTCAAGGCGATATTATCGGGGTATTTACCACAAAGACTCGTGAGACAATCCACACAAATACGCAGCGCTACAGACGCTCAACGGAAAAAGACATTCCCAATTGGCGCAGAAAAATGCATAGAGAATAAAGCAAAGGCGTTGTCTTTGCATTAAAGTAGGTGCATATAGATGCTCCTGCGTATTCATGTGGTTGAAAGATATCCCGGATGCCCGATCGTTTCACAGCGAATTAGACACGCTGCCTGCATCCGTGATCACTCCGGTAGGAGTAGAAATGTTGTTTCCTGCTTTCAATGCAGCAAGATTAACACTGGATTTGTGTGTTGTAAATAGTTTTGGGCAAATCTTAAGAAATTCTGCCGAAAATCTTAAGAAAGTCATAAGAATTTGACGTTTTCGCGGCATTTCGAAAACGCATTTCAAGAAAGCAAGTCCGATTTTACCAACTGAGGGCGCTTAATATTCCCTCCAGCTTCCGCCGGGGCAAGTGGGACTGGAGGGACGGTCACTATCTGTACCTACTTGCCCCGTCAATAAACTACCGGGAAGCCAAAAAACATTTTTAAAATGAGAAAAGAACGGGAAATCCGATCAAAGATAGACATTATCCTAGCGAAAGGAGGTTACAAATCCAATCGAAAGGAGGGCATGCTTATGGACGTGACTGTATTTCTTGCTATTTTAGCCTGGAGCGCAACCTGCTTTTTTGCAGGAATCCAGTACAGCAAAGATCACGAAAATAAAAAATGACCGCCCTGTGCCAAGGAATCGGTCATTTTGACTAAACAATCTGGCTAACCGTTGCAATACGGATAGCACCTTTTTATATAATCATATTATCACACCCCATCTTCCATTTCAATTATTCATATTCATCTTTCTTGGCTTCGAGGAAGGTTGTGAAGGACCAAGTAGGTACAGTAACTCCCGGGTGGGGATCTACCATGGGGGAATGGAAATTCTCTCCGCCATTCGGTGAGGGATACCCGGCCTCCCGTGAAACCAAAAACAGGATAAAACTGCAACAAACATGCAATCTTATCCTGCTTCTATATTCATCAGCTTCTCTTATTAGTTTACTTTTTCCAGCTCTTCCTGAACTTTCAGCACCATCTCCAGCGGATAGCCGCAGAAATCCACAATCTCTTCAGGAGTTTTTCCTCTGGATAGCATCATGGAAATGCTTTGCTCTTTTTCCAGCTCTATTCCTTGTGCTATCCCTTCTTTCCTGCCATCTTCTTTAAACAGTTCCATTACTTCTGCTTCTTTGTATTCGGTATCCAGCATTCCTTCCACCTCCTGCCTATGCTTGACAAGAAAATCTTTTATAACAAAATCACTGGGCATCTGATCCAATGCTTTAGCTACAGAAACGTCCAATCCATGCTCCGTCTTATTCCTGCGGATTGTATCCACAAACCATGAATACTCAGCCAACGGCTTGCAGCTTTTCATAAGTTCTTTATTGCTGCTATAGTTTACATTTATCATTCTGACTTTTACTTCAATATCCGCTTTATACTTATGCTCAGGTGCAAATGAATCACTTAGTTTTAGTACCATTTCATCCTCAGCATCCTGCTCTCCGTTGTAAAAAGTCACAAGCTTAGGGATGGGCAGCATGATCCTTCCGGTGCCATATTTGTTCAGCTTGTTCTTAGCAATATAGCCTGAATATAGATCTCCCACATACTGGAGCATTCTAAGGGGCATATTCAAGTTCAAAGACGATTGATGTTCATACACACTCATTATATCAGATACAAGAAATGATGTGTCGTTTTTCATTCCCATAAAGAGAACATCGCTAAGTGTGTTAAACTCTATCAGATCAGGATCGGTATAATTTGAGCCATTAACCGCATTATAGAGGCTTAAAGTCCACTCCCTGTTTTCTTCTCTTCCAAAAATATAATTAAATAGTCTGTCCTTATACTTTCTGTTTATAGATTCTGAATTTCCCATTTACTTTATCCTTTCTTCTTGAACGTTAAGACAATCCACACAAATACGCAGTGCTACAGACGCTCACAGGGAAAAAGACATTCCCATTTGGCGCAGAAAGATGCATAGAGAATAAAGCAAAGGCGTTGTCTTTGCATTAAAGTAGGTGGCATAAGGATGCTCCTGCGTATTCATGTGGTTGAAAGATATCCCGGATGCCCGATCGTTTCACAGCGAATTAGACACGCTGCCTGCATCCGTGATCACTCCGGTAGGAGTAGAAATGTTATTTTCTGCTTTCAATGCAGCAAGATTAGCACTGAATTTTGGTGCTGTAAATAGTTTTGGGCAAATCTTAAGAAAGTCTGCCGAAAATCTTAAGAAAGTCATAAGAATTTGACGTTTTCTCGGCATTTCGAAAACGCATTTCAAGAAAGCAAGTCCGATTTTACCAACTGAGGGCGATTAATATTCCCTCCAGCTTCCGCCGGGAAACCAAAAAACATTTTTAAAATGAGAAAAGAACGGGAAATCCGATCAAAGATAGACAAAATAAGAATCATTGACTTTCAGAACATTTGTTCGGCATAATATCTTTGGGTGCCACGTATTACGATTTACGGATAGGCGGTTGGCTCTTTTTGCCGGAGTAGTTTTCCGAGAGCTCCTTGCACTTAGGAGGGATGCGAATGGGAAATCTTATAGGAGAGGGCCTTGATGTTAGAAATGATCATCACATGGGTGAGTATCGTTGTAACACTGGTAAGCATCGGTGTAACAATATACAGCATCTATGTGACATTAAAGAAATAATACCATACATCAAAAGAGACCGCCCCAACTCTCGCAAAGTTAGCGATCTCTTTTGATCTGTAACTATTAACGGAGCCAACCGTCTATCAGTGGCACCTTTTTCTATAATCATATTATCACACCAAATCTTCCATTTCAATTATTCATATTCATCTTTCTTGGCTTCACGGAAGGTTATGAAGGACCAAGTAGGTACAGATAGTGACGGTTCTTGATGTCCCACTTGGCCCTGGGGAAAGTCTGAACCCAAGGGACTCTGTTTAAGGCTTACCTCCCGGGTGGGGATCTACCATGGGGGGGAATGGAAATTATCTCGGCTCTCCAGTGAGGGCTTATCTGGCGGGGGTCGGCGTACCATGGGAGGATGCAAATAATGCGGATGTCTGAGTCAGTGACTCTTGTCGAGGAGGGCTTACCTGCCGAGGGTGATGTGCCATGGGGAAATGTAAATTGCGAGACATTCAGGCACAGCGGATGATTCATGAGCGCTCCAGATGGACGGAGGGCCGATTGCTCTGAACTACGTGAAATGAGGCCCTCCGGACAGATGGAGTGCCATGAATCACCGGTGGGAATGATGCGAGTATATTTGCATTTTCACATGGTGCAGCGCCCTCGGCAGGTAAGCCCGGACCTCCTCTAAATCACTGAGCCGGACGATGCGAATAATTTGCATCCTTTCATGGTGCGACAAAGCCACGGCAGATAAGCCCGGCCTGAACTCCTGCGAGAAATTAACATTCCCCCATGGTGCTGCCCCCCGGGAGGTATCCCCCTAAGTTCTTGGACTGTGTGCGACGTATTTTAGTCTTGGTTACATGTTTGGCAAGCATTTTTCCAAGACACAAAAATAACCGCTCGGCCTGCAAACTAAGCGGTTATTCTATCAACATATAACCCAGGGCTAACCATCTATCGGTAGCACCTTTTCTATAATCATATTATCACACCCCATCTCCCATTTCAATTATTCATATTCATCTTTCTTGGCTTCGAGGAAGGTTGTGAAGGACCAAGTAGGTACAGATAGGGACGGTTCTCGATGTACCTATGAATCGCAACGAAGCGCCGGCCAAAGCCTGAAGCTTCATGGGGCATCAAGAACCGTCCCTATCTGTACCTACTTGCCCCATCAATGCATTACCGGGAAACCCAAAATCAAATTTATAAATTAGAAAAAAACGGGAAATCCGATCAAAGATAGACAAAATAAGAATCATTGCAGAAACGTACATATGTTTGATAGAATATCTATGGTGCTACCATCTTTGTTAGATGTGCGGTTAGTCCTTCAATCGGAGGACTGTGACCTCCGTTTTTCATAGATATCTCTTCTGAGAAATCTTTGCTGGAGGTACTTGAATATGCTTACAATCGGTGACTTAATTGCAGTTCTTGGACTGTGTGCGACGTATTTTAGTCTTGGTTACATGTTTGGCAAGCATTTTTCCAAGACACAAAAATAACCGCTCGGCCTCAGAAACTTAGCGGTTATTTTGTAACAACTATTTAATTCAGGGCTAACCATCTATCGGTAGCACCTTTCAATAATCATATTATCACACCCCATCTTCCATTTCAATTATTCATATTCATCTTTCTTGGCTTCGAGGAAGGTTGTGAAGGGCCAAGTGGGACAGTGAAGAAAGCCTAAATCAGGGTTGCTTTCCTCCTGTTGTGCAGACAATAGCAGGATAAAACTGCAACAAACATGCAATCTTATCCTGCTTCTAAATTCATTAACATCTATTATTGTGTTATTTTTCCAACCCTTCCTGAACTTTCAGCACCATCTCCAGCGGATAGCCGCAGAAATCCACAATCTCTTCAGGAGTTTTTCCTCTGGATAGCATCATGGAAATGCTTCGCTGGATTTTCCTGTGTTTTATTTGACTCATTCTATTCCGTAATTATATGACAGTTTTCCGGAAAAATTACCCTTGAAAGTAATCTTCACTGTTCCGGTGCCGGTTTTGGTGGCATTGGAGTAGGAAAGTGTGTAGTCCGTAGTATTTTTTAACAGGACTCTCCTGCCGGTGGAGGTTATGAAATATACCTTCGGGGCGGGCCCAGCTGAGCCGTTTGTAAGGGTGTAGGACTCGTCCAGCCTTACAATGATTCTCGCGTCGGAAGGAACTGTGCCTTCGGATACTCTCGCTGCGCGGTTGTCCTTGTCCACCTTAAAGGGTGTGATCTTGTAGGTGATTGTCTTATCACCGTAGAAATATTGGTGGCCATGATATACAAGCTTGGCGGTTCCTACGTTCTGAACATTATAATAATCATAGGACACATGGTAGTTGCTGTAAATGTTGGGCCTTATTTCTGAACGGTCATACAGGAGCTTTATCTTGTCCTGATAGATAGCCTCTCCGGTGTATTCAAAGGAGTCCGTTTTTCCTACGACTCCGGCCTTCTTCATGGGAACTCCCAGGATCTTGAAGGTCTTTTTCACCGTACCTTCATAGCCGTTTTTGCCGATGAAGATGATGGTGCCCTTTCCAGGCTTCTTGTTATCCGTAAACTGAATGTAATAGTCCTCAACCTCTTCAGTTTTGGTCTTATCGGTATATACCTTGATATTGGAATATACGGGTGTTGCACCGTTTTCGTTGTAGTATACTTCCTCATCCAGGCCCTCAAACACGCACTTGGAAAGAGGTTTGCCCTTAATTCTGAAGGTCGCGGTCTTGCTTCCAAAGTAGTCGCCCATTCCCCGGATAGTAACAGTGGCAGTTCCGGCATTGACGTTGCCGGAATAATATGTGTAATAGTCTACGTCTTCTGTAAGCTTCTTTTTCTGTATGTTAAAAGAAAGGTTGAACTTCCCTTCGAAATTTCCTTTTCCCACCACTGAGAAGGTGTGGCTTCCGGGGCTCATGTAGTCGTATTTTTCTTCATCATAAACAAGGGTATAATCCCTGCCTTCCTTGAAAGCAGTCTTTTTCCCGTTTCTGAGTAAAGTCACGGAAGGCTTCACTTTGTGGGCCTTTCCGTCATATACCACATAGGGTTCTGCGGTAGTCTTAAGGTTGAAGATGTTCACCCCGTCATAAGTGTATCCTGAATAGCGGCGAATATCCGTGATATTCAAAGGCATTATCTCAAAGGTCTTCTCAATACTTGCCTTGTACTTGCCTTTGCAGGTGATAACAACAGTTGCTGTGCCGGCGTTTGTATTCTTAGAATACTTCAGGGTGTAATCCTTGTTCTTTTTAAGAAGAGTCTTGTAGCTGTAAACATGAAGATTCGGGAAGGTGATGGCCTTTCCGCAGTAGTAGCTGCTCTCCGGAATGCCTGCAACCCAGATTTCATTTACTACATCAGAAGGAGCTTCGCATTCATCATGGCCTTTTCTAATCCGTGAATTTCATAATTGGTATTGTAAAAAGCCATCTCGCCCACATACTCGAGATGACATTTCTCATCAAAGACAATTCCTTCGCCTTTGGGCCTTATGTTTGAAAAGCCTTTTCTCTCGATTCTTGTCACGGTTGAAGGAACATTCATGGAAAGCTGCCTATAACCAAAGCCGTAAAAAGCCAAGGCTCCGATGTTGGTAATTCCCTCTGAAAGTCTGATATCCTTGATCTCATCTCTGTATCTCATCCAGGGAGCTGAATGGTGGAAACTGTAATCTGACATTTTGCCGGTGCCCTTGATGGTAAGCACTCCATCCGCGTACTCCCAGGTCATATTTTCGCCGCAGGAATTTCCGTTTTTATCTGTAGCAGGTAAAAACATGATGTTACAGGACTGGGTGGTGGTTAATCCCTGAATGAAATCAATGGCATAGTCCTCATTCCAGGTCTCATTGTCTTCAGGGTAAAAAACTGTAAAATCATAGCAGTAGGTGCGTTCCTTCGTGGTGATTGCAGGAGCATCGCCCTCAAAATATACTCTTTTTAAACGAGAGTTATAGCCAAAATTGTCAAGGTTGATTTCCTCAAGAGATGCAGGGAATCTGAGCTCTTCGGGCCTGTATACTCAAGAGTGTCCGGAAAAACACAGTCTCCCATATCAAGTTTGCTGCAGCCATCAAAAGCATAGGCTGAAACCGTTACCAGATTATCGGGAAGAGAGACACTTGTTATGCCTGTCCTCATGAAGGATTCGCTGGGAATCGTGGTGATAGATGAGGGAATAGTGACTTTTCCGTGAAGGCCGGAAGTGTAAAAGCTGCGGTAGCCCAGGTATTTACAATTAGTAGTAAGCTTAACATCACCAACCAATTCGTCGGACCAGGAAAAAGCGTAATCCCCGATATAAGTCAGGCATGATGGGAATGTGGAGGTGTTGATATTAAGGCAATAGATATTTTCAAAAGCGTGGGCTCCAATATAAGTGAGCTTCCACTGTCAGGGAATAATCGCTGATGGCGCCCTTTCCGCTGATGGTCAGAACTCCTTTTTCAGAATCAAATTTCCAGGTGGCATTTTCGCCGCATTTACCGCCGGTTTCGGATTCGGCAAAAGAAGCTTCTGCTGACTCGGAAGTTTCAGAGGGTCTTTTCCTAGTTGAAATGAGGACGGGGAGAGTTTGTATGGGGAGGGGGCGCGTCTTCAGAGGATGCAAATCCGCTCGCGTCGTCTGCTCCCTGAGTTAGTTGCACTTCATCTAGGCAGTCGGGCTGATCTCAGGCCAGCTTAGGATAAGAAGTTGTTTTCCACTTTGTCATGCGCTGCGCAGTACTCCCTTTTTGTGAGAGCGGAAGGGTATTGGCTAAAAATTTAAAAAAGCGCCATAGCCATAAGCTACAGCGCCGGTGTTACATCATTATTAGATTAAAAGTACTTCCTATACTGTTCAACAAAATCCTTGAGAATGTCTTCATCTATACACTCATCACCCATATTCAAATCTTAGATAAAGAAATACACAGCCTCATCCCCAGGCCTGCTGCAAGTTTCTTTAGTGTCTCCAATGTAGGATTTGCATCACCATTTTCTATTTTGCTGATGTCGGCCTGTGTGATCCCGGTCCTGTCTGCCAACTGCCTCTGAGAGATGTGCTGCTCCTGCCGGGCATCAAGCATCGCTCTTATCAGCTGATATTCTGGTTCAAGCTCATCCCATTCTTTCTTAAACTTAGGATCTTTTAATTTTTCATCCAAAAACTCTTTGTATGTTCTTCCCATATTCATCACTCCTTACCAGAACTACGCGCCAGATACTCTTCCCGATATTTCTTTGCTTTATCCAGCTCGATTAAAGGTGTTGTCTGAGTCTTTTTTACAAATCCATTGGTTATAATTGCCTTCTGCCCCACTATAAAGAAGTACAAAATTCTGGTGATATCTGTCCCAACTTGCATTCTTAATTCAAATATCCCATCCTCAAGATGCTTGGAATAAGGCATTCTCAAAGTCGGTCCATATTC
The DNA here is from genome assembly GCF_000621605.1 of Butyrivibrio sp. MC2021. Classification (GTDB taxonomy): domain Bacteria; phylum Bacillota; class Clostridia; order Lachnospirales; family Lachnospiraceae; genus Butyrivibrio. Next base: position 145,813 of record NZ_JHXX01000003.1, read on the forward strand.
CTCCAAAAGTCCAATGGTCCTAAGTATCTTAGCTGTCATTTTAATTGACTGTGAATTGATAAAATCAATCGCCGGTTCTGTTCCATTCGGTAAATCGTAAAAAATCACTTCATATTTTTGTACCATATCATTCTTTTTTGACATGTTTTAACATATCTAATTATATAAAAAAACCTCCTTTAAGTCAATTTTCAAGTTATCAAAAGCAGAAATATCCTATCTCCCAGGTGAAAAAAGCATATGCAGAATGCACAGCCTTTCCTGAATGGAATTGAAGCTGCAACAGATTGTCACAGCTTTTTTAAGGTAACACAATCAAAATGAAAAAACAATATGCATCCTTGCCAGAGTTTTGTGTGTGAGGGGGGCGCGCCCCCTTCCCATATAAACTCTCCTGTGCTCGATCTGCCTAAAGCTAATAACAGATTTTTCATTTTATCACGCGCAAAGCTGTACTCCCTTTTTTTGAGGAATTCTATTTTTTTCTTTAACAAAAAGAAGCCGCAGGGGTGCCCATATATCAATTTTCTTTCACGCTTTCATCTTTAAAGCTTGCCAGATAATCATCAATGGCATTTTGAAAATCTTCTCTCAACTCTTTTATTGTTTCACCTTCATAAGAAATTAAATCATTCGGTCGTGAAGGATTGCTTGCATGGCCAAATAAAATATCCTCAGTTGTGTCCACTTCGATACTGCCTTTAAAGCCCTTGTATTCAAGAATATTAGTTATTGCATTGCTCATATCAAACCCTCCCTCTGAAAAAACAAGATTAAGTCCTTTATGACATATCCTTTAAAGTAACTGTAACTATGAGGCTTGTGAAAAGCATACCGCGCTCCGGCAGGCGAAATCAATATACATCTTGATCCGCTTCCGTGCTGTGATATTTGACATCCCAGCTTAGATGACAATCCCTGTAATTCAATAAAAGTATAGTCAGAAGGCTTAGACAATAATCGAGCTATCATCTTATCCTTTGTTGACATAGTGATATTATACTCCTTTCAAATATCTTATGCATCTTTCATATAAAAGCAAGAAATAATCCTACTCCCAGACACATTCGCCACTAAAAATGTGAAACAGCATAAACAAGACCTGTCATACTTTTCCGGATTGGATTGAAACTGCGAAAGAACTTCACAGCCTTGATATCGTAACATGATTGTCACTATGTTTCAAGGAAAAAAGCCGGAGCTCCAGAGTTTTGTGTGTGGGGTCAGCCCCCGCATGATCGCTACTGCACCAATGATACCGGCATCTAGGCCCTGGCTTATGCCCTTTTCTATGCCCTTCTGGGTCTCAGGCTTGACTATATTTCCGATCTTTCTGTTTAAATATCAAATAGCTTTCCGCCATCTAAAAGTACATACTCATCTGTTTCAAATTCAAAACCTGAAAGACTGATAAATCCTATCTTTCCCCACTCTATCCCTTTAACATTCGCAATCTGCTTAGCCTCAAGGTCACATTCTTTCTTTTTCATAAGATGAGTGTAATATTTGCACTCATAGATGTCGTAGCTCTCTTTTCTTTTTAGCACTACATCAAACTCGCCATTAGTCCTGGTTTTAGGATCATCGTACCAATAACTTCCCACGTCATAAACAGCCTTCAATGTACCATTCTTTATAAGCCTCATGAAATACTGCAGAGCCATGTCTTCAAAACGTCTGCTTATAAACTCTGTAATTGAATCTTCTATAAACAAATTGTAGTATTGGTCCGGCCCAAGTTTAGTTATTAGACTTTTTCTGTCATATACATAGGTAAAATAAAAGCGGACCAGATTGTCGTTTATTACATAAAACTGCTTCTTTTTGTCATTGGGCTTATTGATTGGGAAAACCTTTTGAATCTCATCCATGCTGATAAGATGCTTTAACTGTTTATCTAAAAGGCCATTATTTGATTCGCCAAGACCGGTAAGTAGTTCCGAGTACTTTTTCTTACCATTTCCGATCACTTCAAATATTCGCTGATCATAGTTCTTCTGAATTTCCTTTAAAATGACGTTCTCTACGTAGCTTCTTAGCAATCCGGTTTCAGGAAGAATCAGCTTCTTTATATTTTCTTCCAAAGTTTGCTTCTTGTCATATGATTCAAGGACATAAGGTGATCCGCCTAAAACAGCGTAGCGTTCAATTTTTTCCCGCGCACCTGCATTCTCCCAAAAAAGAGAAGAATCATAATAGTCAAATGTCTGGAGATGGATTGTTTCTGTAAATCTTCCAAAAAGAGGATTCTCTTCCTCGAGTAATTCCTTCATAACTGTTACATAAGAACCACAGAGTATGACATTGAAATTGGCGGGAAGTCTATCAATGATGATCTGCATTAAAGAATCTACATGATTCTTAGGAGCCGACTGTTTAAAATATTGATACTCATCGATTACCAGAACAATGGGTTTTCCATCAGACTGTTTTGATAGGAACTGAAAAACATCAGAAAGTTCAGCAAACTCTACTCTTGGCAGCTCCAATATATCACAAACTCATCCAGTTCCTCCTGGCTTTCAAAGATCCTGTCAATACTCTCCAGTGCCTCTCTGGCGTTTTTAGGAATCATATAAATCAACGGATTGTTTCTCCAGTTGCCGCAAAAGTTCTTACATACTTCCTGCATATATCGAAAATACTCCACAGGTAACACCGCATCCTGGCTGTTTCCTGCAAAACTGATGGTTTCAAGATAAAAGCTCCATAAGAAATATATTTCAAATACATCCTTGTACTCAGTGCAGATATCTGGTCTGGAAAGAAAGTATTCCAAAAGCATCAACTGTACCTTAGGATGATCTAGCAATTTCTTCCCAAGCTCAGATGTTACCATTGAATTAGGTCTGAAATAATAAAGATACAAATCCGCATTCAGCAGATAAATTCGATTAGCATAAAAGAACAAGGGATATATGAACAGAGGCTCTTCATATTTAGCCCTGGCAGGGAATTTTGCTCCTGAAAGCTGTATAATTTCTCTTCGCATGAACTTATTAGTGCAGCCGTATGTTACAGTGCTAGCATTTAAAAAAGGTATCCTATCATCCTTGTTTTCTATGACAAAGAGCTTGTTTTCCAGTGAATTCCCGCTGGATCTACGCTGATCACCCAAAATGTACATGTGATTATACTGAATTATATCTGTATGATTCTCTTCTGCAAGCTCATATAGCATCTTTAGTGCATTGTCATCAAGCTCGTCATCTGCATCAAAAAACTGTACATACTTTCCCTCAGCATACTGAAGACCGATATTTCTTGCTTCACCCGGTCCTACATTTTCCTCAAGATCTATTATCATTACGGAATCAGGTGCTGATTGCTCTATATCATTTAGTTTTTCTATTGTTTTACCGGCATCAGTAGAGCAATCATTTACAAAAATACATTGCATGCTGCTGATTCCAATTGTTTGTCTTAGGAGAGAATTCCAGCATCTATCAAGATATTCCGACACATTATAACAAGGAATTATTATTGTTACACATTGTTCAATCACTTAATCCCCTCCTCAGCATCATCACAGAACTTTTTCTAAAATTTCTACCAACTTCTTGGCAGTTTTTCCCCAAGTCATATTCTCTCGCGCATAATGAAGCCCATTATGCGCAAGCTCATACAGCTTAGCCGTATCAGATAACATATCATCAACAATATCCGGCAAAGCCTCCGGTGCAGAAAGATTCCAGAATCTCATAATCTCATGCCCGGCCATTTCACAAACATCCCGGTAGTACTTGCTATCATCTGTAAGCACCGCAGCACCGGCAAGCATTGATGTCGGGATCCTGTCATGGGCTCCGTTCTTGAAATATGGCATTACATTAAAAACTATTTTGCTTCTTTTATAAATAGCAGCCGTTTCCAGGTATGTACATGAACCATGCAAAACCACATTTCCCAAGTCATCCAGGGTATCCCAACCGGTTCCGAACAGATGGATTGTCCCCTTTGACTGTGCCAGAAATCTCACCGCTTCCTCTCTTGTATAGGAACGAAGATAATTATTTGTTATAGGGAAAAGCGCATTGGCGAATCCAAAATACGATTTTTCATCAGAAGGATCAATTCCGAAATCCGGAAGAATCGTCGTCAAGCCTTCTTCCAGACTCAGTGTCCTGTTATCCAGCATATGGTCAAGATATGCCAGCTCGATATTTCTTACAGCTTCCGGAAGGGCCATGATCTTATTATCCAGCTCATCCCTATCCACATAACTCCCGGTAAAAACTACGTCAAACTCACGATGCTCAAAGTCCTCAAAGCTGTCATCAACCTTTTCCTCATCAGAATCGCTTCCTCCAAGAGGCAGGAAAAAAGCATCCTTTACATCCTTATAAAATCGCTTTGCATAATCCACATGATCTCTGTCAAGGCACAAGCAATAGTAGTTACTGCACTCCGAAAAAAGATAAATGGAATGCATTTGCGGATGATCCACAATGTAGTTAAAGAAGGGAATCCGATGCTTGTTCCAGATATTCTCCCCATTCACCTTATAGTTATGCTGACCAATGGAATTGAAGGTCAGGGCAAAATCATACCTCACCTCGCTAAGCCTTTTATCCAGCTCCTCATTGCTTCTGTCCAGATCCCAATAATCCACTTCTATCCCACAAGAACCAAGCGCTTTAGATAAAAGCGCCGAGAAGGAAGTCAGTGAATCATAATTGATGTTTCCACGTCGGAGGATTAGTGCACGGTTGCTGTGAAGCATAAAGGTTCCCTTTGCCAAAGTCACAGAGTTTCCAGAAACAATGAATGTATATCCTATATCGTTATATAGTGTATAATTATATTAAATTATAACACATCCATTCTGTTCTATGCATTGTATCGCAATAATTCAATGAGCCATAAACTATGTCAGATATAAACATTGTCGCAATTAAAGGATTGTTAAAAACCATAGCTTGTAAAGTAACTTCAGCCATCATGAGCATTCCACTTATCCGCATAATAAATCACAAGTTTTTTTGTTTTCAACAAATTCATTGATTATTTATGTCTCCATACGATTCCAGTGTCCCAATTTCACGTTTTTCACCTTCTATGCCATCTTTGAGACATAAAATACCCGCAGCTTTTCATGCCGCGGGCTTTTTTATCCTTTGAAAGTGCTATGTTTTAGCAGCTTTTCACCATCCACATATTCAATAAACCTTTGCCACTATCTGCTGTTCATAAGTATTGTCATCCGGATCCGGTATATCTCTTAATTCCCCAACTTCATCTTTATTACAATACTTATAAGGTATATCAACATTATATAGAAGCTTCAGATTTCTGATAAACTGCTCGTACCTGAGGTCAAGATGTCCGATATCAACAGCATGGTATCCTTCCTTAAAAAGATCATAAGAAAGTGCTGTTGCAGTAGGTCCCAATGCCAACAGAATAAGCTTGTTCTTAGGCTGTTTCAACGCCTCAGTCATAATATCATCATATTTATCGACTGCGTTTTGAGATGGAGCAAGGATTCTCTCTATGGATCTGCAGTTATCAAAAAGGTCATTGCCTACACCCATCCTGGTGTACCTTCCCTCAATAAATACTACCTCCTTATCATTCCATATCTGCTTTATTTCACTGACATCAGTCTCTGAATTTATATCGCACATCAAAGCATCGGCATATATCTTCTCTTTTTTTAGTAAGCTTGCATGAAATCTTCTGACATCCGGCACCATATATGCCCTCACTCCATTAGCTGCTGCCTCCGGAAGATCCAGAAGATTACTGTAAAACGTAGGATTTAAGCCCACAAGAAATTCCTCGTCATCAGACTCAAGAGTTTCCTTTATTTTCTCACCTAGTCTTTTGGATACGTCCTGAAAATTCCACCTTTTCTCACCTGCTATAGCCGCAAATTCTCCATCTCCAAGTCTTCCAATTGACTTTCCCTCACTGACAAGACGCCTCGTCTCAGACGCAGAATAAAACCTCGGCTTAAAAACAGGAGAAACATAGTCAGGATCTGCTAATTCGTATGGTAAGCTAAGTATCTGTGACCTGTTCACATAAACTAAACTCTTTGTCTGTTCCAGTTCTTTACTAAGATTCTCTATATAGTCCATCATCTGTGCCATAATCTTGTTTGACTGAACTTGGCAATCGTTAAGTCTCGCATTTTCACTTATTAACTCATCCAAAATTCTTTTATAAGAATTATCCATATCCCATCCTCTTACAATGGATTAAAGCCTGATCCACTCTTTATTTTGCCATCTACATATTCTCCCATTGCCCCGCTTTCCAAAATCGATTTATAGAACAACTCGGGAGTAAGCTTTTCTCTATATCTCGGATTTCTGAATAAATCAGTTAATATCTGCTCTGTTTCCTGATACTTTTCAAATGAAGCTGCATCATAGCTGATAGCCAACCATTCTATGTCTTCTTTAGTAAGATCTGCAATATCTATAAAAAAATTAGTATTCCGGAATGATTTCCAGTTTCGTAGCTTATATTTACTCACATGCTTCATCGCTACCCATGTCCCATAGGTCTCAAATTCCGAAAAGCCCAATGACAGATTATCAGGTCCTACAGCTGATAAAATCTTTTCATAAAAATGATCACCAAAAAAACTAAGTCTTTCTATTTCAGATATTAACGCTTGCATAAGTTCAGTATCAAAAAGCATATGCTCAGAAATAAAAGAGTTCTCAATAACTTTGTCATATCCAAAAAGTCTTTCAAGAGTTAAAAAATAGCTATTTCGAAACTCAGGCTTCACATCCAGATATGGTTTATCATCGCTGCTAAACATATCAATTTTGCGAAGAGGAAGGGTATCAGAATCCCAACAAAGATAGTACTCCGACTCACAAATCTTACTGTATGCCATCTTAAGAAACTGTTGATAATACCAATTTACGGATGATGGTCTGATACTCTTATTTTCACTATCTAACTCATCATATATTTTTTTTACTGGAGAAAAGGGAACCAAGGAGACTTCGTCCAAGAAAAAAGTATTTGAGGCATCTAATATCCCATCAGCAATATCTTTATCAAGTTGTTCCTTTAAATTGGCCGGCCCAATAAAAGTAATGCTGCTAATAGGCAAATACTTAAAAAAATATGGTATAAATACTCTGGATCGAAGATAATCCGTAACAATTGTTGGAATAATGCATGGAAATCTTAAATCATTATTTGACATTATGCCTCCTAGTATTCGCACTCAAACAGACTGAAATAATGTAATAATATTGAATATATATCGTTATTGCGACTATAATAATTATAAAGTATAAGTTCATTCGTTACCATATATAAAGATATGTAAACCATAGAAATCATCAGAGAACACATTATGAGGATCTGCATGAACTACCAACAATACGAAAAATTATATCAAGCGAGCAAGCGTATAGATTTGCGAATTGTTCAATCTGTGCTTGAATCTGAATATACTCATATTAGAGATCTTATTGAGATTATCGAAGAAGTTCTTTCATCCAGTACAAAAGATCCGGATAAGTCATCATTAAATCCGTTCCAAAACATAATATCAATTGCTCTTGCCATGCCCAATGCTTGTGAGACCATAGATTCCGGTGTTGATTTTCTTTCATTAAAATCAAATCAATTTGATGATGAAATCTTCAAACTGGGAACAAGTATTAAAAATGCTATCGTCCATGTTTCAACGGAAACTTATGCAAATGCAGGAGATTATTTATTAGTAAAAAGCTTAAGACGGCTTATTGAAAAAAACTCCGGAAAGAAAAGTTGGATTAGGCTTAATCTTCAAAAAGAAGTAAATCCGGGAATAATAGAATCAATAAACCAAAGTAAGGCTCTTGTTATAGGTGGTGGAGGCCTTTTTCTAAAGGACACCAACAAAAATGAAATATCAGGATGGCAGTGGCCTATCTCACAAGAACTGATTCAGCAGATTAAGGTTCCTATATACGTATTAGGCGTAGGCTATAACAAATTCAGAAATCAGGAAGATTTTGAACCCTATTTCTATGAAAATATCACTGCTTTAGTTGAAAAATCCACCTTCTTCGGATTACGTAACCATGGTTCTGTTAACGCAGTGAAGGCTTTTCTTCCCAATCACCTTAAAGATAAAGTGCAATACTTCCCTTGCGCAACAACTGTAATGTCCAAGCTATTTGATATAGAGTTCAAAGAACCAGACAAGCCTATCATTGCAATAAACTGCGCCTTTGACAGGCAAATTCTTCGCTTTGGCAATCGAAAGGACTACATACTAAGTTCTATTGCCAAAACCGCCAAGGTTCTTTCGTCTGACTATGATATCCTGTGCTATCTTCACTGCGAACCAGATTCCGAAATGTGTTCTTATATGGATAATTATGAGGTTCCTTATGGAATAGTAAAATTATATGAATCCAGAGATGAAAAAGAAATGATAGAAGCATACAGCCTCCCCAGGCTGGTAATAGGCATGCGCGGCCATTCTCAGATGGTTGCCTTTGGCTGCGGAACTCCCACCCTGAGCATTATCAGTCACGATAAGATACAATGGTTCCTCGATGATATTGGCCATCCGGAGTGGGGAATTGATGTAAATGACAATCAGTTTGATGAGAAAATATTAGCCTGCGCCCAAAATATGCTTTCACATTCAACAGAGATGCGACAAGAAATATCACAGGCTCAAGACCAGCTTTGGAATATACTACAAACAGCACTTACTGAACATATCCATATCTCTGTAGATAAGGAGAACTCATGAACACTCAGCTTATAAATCAAATAAGTTCTATCTTGACTTATCTTCATCAAAGTGCCTCAATCATGTCTGAAGATGATTTAAGAAGTAGTGCCTCAAATGTCTATCATACTATTTCAAACTTATTCATGAATGATTCTGCACAAATAGACATAAATAGCCTAAGCGATCTTCTTTCCCGAGAAGATTTTGATATAAGTTCATTCTGTAGCACTGCCCAGGCTCTATTATTAGAATACTGTTGTCACACCTATACGGAAGACATGTCTTCATTAAGTCAAAACTATACTTTACTGCAAAGCAAATATAAAACTTTTGAGGCTCAATTGAATAATCTGACTGAGATCACTTTATGTCTAAGATACGTTCGTTCTGCGTATCATAAGAAATATGAAGTTGATTCCCCAATGTTTAAGGGAAGGGGCGTGGTATACACAGTAATCACCGGCGGATATGATAATATACTAGAACCTCTTTCAACAGAAGATTGCCTCGACTATGTCCTTATAACAGATGTTGCCCCCAGTAATTATCATGGAAAATGGCAGGTAAGAGTGATTGATAATCCTCAAAATCTTAGCTCACCACTTCTCTATCGCTGGGCAAAAACGCACCCCTTTGAACTATTTCCCGATTATGATTATTCCATATTTCTGGATGGGAAGTTACAACTTGCCGAAGAAAAGCTGACTGACTTTATCAGGCAGTATCGAAAAACCAGCAGCATGATATGCATGCATCACAACTGTTCAAATAACATCGAGTCTGAAGCCAATGCCATTGTAAGAAATAAAAAAGCCACCAGATCAGAACTTGACATGCAAATTGCCAGGTATAGGTCTGAAGGCTTTGTCGACGATATTTTAGTTGATGCAGCATTTTTATTAAGAGACCATCATGACCCCCTTCTAAAAAAAGTAATGGAAGATTGGTGGACTGAAATATGTACATACAATCACCACAGAGATCAGATGAGTTTTGGATATGTATGTTGGAAAAACAATTATAATTTTGATATCAACGACTTAATAGTGGTGCTAAATCCTTGGTGTGTTGCCAAGGTAGTACATTAATTTAATGCTCCAAGAAGGATTTTTTTCACATTTGCAAAATATCCTTCCTTCGAGTACTTACTAACCGAGTGTATACAGGTTTCCGGAGTCGCTATTTCCCTTTTCTTGGAATAAAGATCATCCAAAATTGATGCCAATCCCTGGGCATCTTCAAAATCAAAAAAATAACCATTTACAGAATCAGTCAAATAGTCTTTAACTCCCTGTGTTGGCGTGCTTATCAGCATTTTTCCTACCGAGAGTGCTTCCACTCCGGATATCATAAAGCCTTCATATTCTGATGCAGCTACTACAGCTATTGAATCCCTGATATATGGCAACGGATTATCTTTCCAACCAAGAAGCTTTACCTGTTTATCAAGCTTTAAGAGCTTTATCCAGCCCTCAACTTCATTTTTAATTTCACCATCACCAATAATGTTAAGATTCCACTTTGATCTGGCGCGATACATGGCTTCAAGAATAATATCTAATCTTTTTTCTTCTGCAAGACGACCAACATAAGAGATGGTATTCCCTTTAGGGATTTCATACGAAGGAATATCCTCATGGACAATAGGATTTCCAATATTATGTACCTTTGCATTTTGGTCAGCATCTAAAATTTCCTGAGCCATTGTGCTATTGATCACAAAGTGCTCATCAGCATGCAATATTTCTCTGACCCCGCCATGACCATAGTCTCTATACTTTTCAATTTCGCTGTGCACCCATGAAAAAACAGGCATGCTTAATCCATTGTGTTTTCTTACAGCATCACACACACTTGACATCATCGGTGAAACAGTAGCTATACATATATCAGGAGCACCAAGCTGATTTATCAGAAGAGAATATCCACTGGCACAGTAACTGGGATTCATATAGTCACCCTCTTCTTTTAAAAAATATGCCTTTTCATACCCATCCAGATAGCCTACTCCGGGAGTCATATGCATGACACGCAGATCAAAAGTATCATCATTTATATTTTGAGTCCAGGTGCGTATTACATCTTCAATGCCGCCCTCTCTGCCTCCTGTAGGACATACAATATCCACAACAATTTTCTCTTTGCTCATTATCAATAACCCTTCGTCACTATCCGGTGTCTATATCCTATACTCTCATAAGTTCAAAGAGCTCTTTACATATATACTCAGAGGCTTTTATCTTATTCATCGATAAATAATCATACTCCTCTTTAAATACTTCTTCTCTTGCATGCTTCATAGGGTCATTTCCTCTAAGGACCACATCATTTAAGAAACTTTCTATTCCCATATAGTCCTCGCCCGGTGTCCTATAATACGCATTAACCACCTTATCGCCTATAGGCAGAAAGGCCTGCTCGGGCCTTGTCAGATATAGAAGCGGCTTCTGAGTATATAAATACTCACCCAAAAAAGAACCGCTATCCATAATCATTGCATCCGATGTAGCAAATATGTCCAGATATCCTGCATCCTGTACCACTCTACAATTTGGCAGATCATTCCAATTTTGAAGGTAATCATCATATTCCCTATATGATTTAAAAAGTCCGTATGCAACAGAGGCAAATCTCAGATTTGGGTGAGGCTTCAGTATAAAACTCACACTATCCTTATATTTCTCAGCAAGAAACAGAAGGAACCAACAATTCTTTTGGAAAGTAGAAAAAAGAACATGCCCTGTATTTCCCACGCTAAAATGAGGAGCGATTATTACTCTTTTAACGCCAGAACTTTTTTTCCCTTTCGGAATCTTCCATAATGTGTTTATTTCTTCTTCACTCCATTCCTTTGGTGTATAGAAATAATCCATCTTGGAATAACCTGAAAATCTAACATTCTTACCCTTTATATATTGGTACTTTTGGTATCCCTCCAGGTTCTTGGCACAGTCACAATATACTCGCCACATCAGGCTAAATAATTCTTTATCATATACTGCATACTTAGCATAGCTGCCCTCTACGCCATTTGCCAAATACAGACCATATGGTATATATGCTACAAGACACTTTAATGGCAGATCTGTAAATCTCTGTCCTTGCGGTAATGAGTCATACCAAGAAGACGTTATGTATAGAACATCCGGAACATCTTGTAAATCTTGCCATTGAATATAACTATTGTTATCTTCCTTAAGCCCTTCAATAATTTTATATTGTCTGTCGATAAACCATTTTTTTACCTGAGAATAGGTATTAAGCCTGCTTTCTTCATCTCTGTCAACCATAGGAGAAACAATCACACCAACATTTATTCTTTGATCGTTCAAAATTGCATTATAAACATCTGCTGCCGGCCATTGTGCAGCAGAATAGCTCTGAAACAAGACATTTATCTTTTTACCGTTTATAGCTTTCTTTTTAAGTCTTCTTTCTGCAGATGATATGACCATGTCATAAATCTTCTCATACATCTCCTGTCCGCCATTCATCGTATGGGACAATTGAAACAAGGCCTCCATATGTTCCCAGCGATACTTATCGGGAATCTCGTCTCTCTGTAAATCTCCATTATCAATGCCGTTACACAGTTCATCAACAAGTTTAGAGCAATAGGTTAAATAATCCTCTGCCATTATTGGCCCCCTTATTGTTAGTATGTCTTTAATAGATTTAGTATTCGATCTTCGTAACAAAAATCACCAGCTATTTTTTCATATCCCTTTCCGGCAATTCTTTTTCGTAATTCATCATTGTTCAGATAAAACTCCGCCTTCTCCACAGCATCCTCCAACGAGGTATACATCACGCATTCCTCGCCATCTATGAAATACTCGTAAAGCTCAGACTGGTAGCTTGACAGAAGGAATCCCCCGCAGCCCATAACATCCAATGCCCTCAGGGGTATGCCGGATCTGTTGGCCTTTAGGACAGGACAAAGATTTATCTTACTTGCCGCAAAAACCTGTGGCATTTCTGTAAGGTAATTCACTGAGCCGCAGAAATCTACGTCAGGAAGCATGCTCTTTTCATCTTCAGTAAGCTTAAATGTATAAAGTTTAAGTTGATGCTTTTTTGACAAGATGCTAAGAAGCGTCATTCTCTCGAGATGTGTCACATAAGAAGCCACGGCCCAGCTGATTTCTTTTTTGGTCAGCTGCACAGCCGTTTCGGACAGGCTAAGATATCTGTCTCTGACACTCTGGGCAAATTCTTCCGTCACCACATCATCTACGATGTATCCGCCATAAAGCTGCAGCTGCACCTTCACCACGCCGTCAAGATATCCCCGCTGATACTCAGTCATATGGCTCATGAATGCCGGAAGCATGGACTCATAGAGCTTTCCCACAAAGGAAATCTCTGCGCCGTACTTGGCATAATCTGTCTTAACACTGCGGAGTCTCTCAGTGTTTACCGCAAGAGGCAGATAGTGAACGTTATCCAGCCCCATTTTCTTATAGGTCTCATAATCAGCCCTTGCAAAAAAGAAAATCGTATTACAGGAATACTCCATACATTCCGCAGTTGGAAGATTGGGCGGACTGTCAAAAAACCATGAAACGTACTTAAGATTATGCTTCTTACAAACCTTAGCAACTATTGGCCAGAAATTGGTAGTAAGGACAAGATCATAAGAGCCTTCCTTAAGATCCTTTTCCATCCTCTCAAAAAAAGCATCATCATTATACTTATCAACTTCCTTGTGATAGTTCACGTTATTGCACTTGTGCCCCATTTTCTGAAGAAAGTAAATAAGATCATGCTGTATATATGAATTAAGAAAATCATAAAGAAGAATATTCATATTTTCAGATCCCAATCAGGTGCTCAATAATATCCCTTACCGCGCCATCTCCGCCTCTCACATTAGAGATGTAATCGGCGATCGCGACAACCTGCGGCATCGCATTTTGTGGGCAGGCGCAGATTCCTGCTGCCTTCATTGCCTCGATGTCATTGATATCATCACCGATATATAAAACGTTCTTTGGATCAACACCGAACCTATCGCAAACAGCCTGCAAGCTCGCCACTTTGTCCTTTATTCCCATCTCGATAAAGTCCATGTGAAGCTTGTTCGCACGGCGTTTGTTGAGTTCCCTATTCTCTCCGGTTATTATTCCGGTGATTATTCCTTTATCATGGATTCTCGACAGCGCCATGCCATCCTTGGTATTGAATTTCTTCAGTTCATCCCCGTTCTCTGAATAGTACATTCCGCCGTCGGTAAGGCATCCGTCGCAGTCGGTGATCACCATCTTTATTTCCGGCATTGTATCTGCATTTTTTTGCTTTTCTCTTTTTCTCAAAAGAGCTTCTATAATAATAAAATCGTTTGGCTCATCTATCTCGAGAGCAGAGTCTTCGCCCATCTCATAGGCTCGTATTTTCCCTGAAAGCCTATTCTTCGAAGCCATCAGGCTCACTTTTGAGGTGATATAAAATGCGCCATTTTCCATAAGATATCCGTCAAATTCCTGGCGCCTTGGTCTATTCTTAAAGTCATAGTTTGATGCAGTTGCATAGCCCTTTTCATCCGCATCCCACAGAAATCTCTTTTGACGAACTACAGAAAGGACGCTGTCTGTTTCAGGCTTTTCAAAAAGCTCGAAGCCACCGTCAATATCGCAGCTCTCCAGCATGGGAGATGTGGCCTGCACCAGTACTATGTTCTCAAAATCATATTTTTCCGCAAATTCAAGCATGACTGATTCTGTAGATGCTGTATCAGAGGCATTTTCCGGGCTTCTGTCGATTACCACCGCTTTGCTGAAATCCTGATTTCCATTCTCAATTCCTTTCCGGGAAAACCGTTCAACGGCAGCTCGGATCTCAGCGCTGTCGGTAGCTATGTAGACTTTATCAATACATTTCGCCCCGCAGGCAGCAGCAACCGTCCAGTAAACCAGAGGCTGTCCGCAAATTTCTTTTATGTTTTTCAGAGGTATTGATTTACTCCCGCCTCGTACAGGGATAAATGCAACTGTTTCCATTATTTTTCCTCAACTCGTAGTTTTTTTCTAACCTGCAGTTCGTCCTCTTCCAGCTTCTTTTCGCCATCCCCAAGCATCAGCTTGATGTCACGGCAACGGCGATACAAAAGATACATGGCGTTGATCTCCAGGCTGGCCTTCTGATCCGTGCCCCACATGTCATGGGATAATGTGACATGCCTCTCGACAATGTCAGCTCCCAAAGTAACCGCTGCAACAGTGGGTTCCAGGTTCTGCTCGTGGCCGCTGTACCCCACCACGCATCCGTATCTCTTTTTCAGGGTCTGGATATATTTAAGATTCAGCTCATCTATGGGCGCCGGATATACAGAGTTAGTATGCAAAAGGGCAAAGTTTCCATTGCTGAACCTGTCGAGGAGGTCAACAGCTTTATCTAGCTCCTCCTGAGTGGACATGCCTGTGGACATGATAATAGGCTTTCCTGATGCGCAGGCCTTTTTTATCAGCTCTGTGCTTCCGTTGGTGGCGGATGCCAGCTTGATAAAGGGGATATCATAGTTCAACAAGAACTCAAGGCTCGGAATATCCCAGGGTGAAGCGGTCCAGGCAAGGGGCTTTTCTCTGCAGTATTTATCTATGTAGTCGTATTCCTCTTTGCCGAACTCGATGCGTTTTTTGTATTCCAGATAGGTCATTTCGCCCCAAGGCGTCGAGCGCATAACATTCTTCTGGCTCTCCGGAACAGCAATATCCGGTGTCCTCTTCTGGAATTTGACACAGTCCCAGCCAATGGCAAAAGAGGCATCGATAAGCCTTTTTGCCACACCAAGATCTCCGTTATGATTGATTCCTATCTCGGCGATGAAGTAAGGATCACAGCCATCGCCTACAAGTCTTCCGCCTAAATTGATCTGTTTTACCATAAGCCTAAGCCTCTGTACTTTTTACATCATTTTAAGAGCTTCACTTACTGTTATATTTTTCATGCCTTTGATATATGAACCGTCGGAAATATTCACTAATTCCGGGAGATTATCCGTACTTGCGATATACTTCTCAATCCAGTCATGGTAAGACGCGAGGGTACTTGCCGTCCTTACTTCGCCTCCGCTCGTGCTTTTCAGGATAATCTTTCCCTGCTCTGCTTCGACATCATTATTATCTGATATTCCGGACGCATGAAATTGGTTATAGGTATACGCAAGGTCCAGTCCTAAGCAGGTCACTTTCTTTGCCCCGAGCTTTACAGCCAGATCCAGTGCCAGAGTGGAAACAGAACCGCCGGTTTTATAAAGCGGGAGCTTCCTCTCCAATGCCGCTTTTTCTGATAATTCAAAGCCTTCCTGATATGTGATATATCTTTTCCCGTCAAAGAGCATTACGGTTTCATGACATGCAGTGGCAAGATATATCAGTCGTGTTTCATCATAATCAAAGGTGTGCATAAGCTGCTTTTTTGTAACAGGCAAACCATCTATAAGCACTATGAACTCAGGTTTTATCCCATTGTCCATAAGTTTTCCTGCTGAAGTCCCTACACAAAGAATAATGCTGTCTTCTGAGCAGTTCTGGAGAATTGGTATACAAGGTGAAAGAGACGGCCCTCCCGCAATCAGGAAGATTTCTTTTCCCTTAATCTCATTTGAAATGTCATTAACGTATGAATCTCCAAGTGCATTGTTTTGGGAAAAATTGTATGTCAGGAGCTGGAAATTCTCCTTAATCGGAAGCTGCAAAGACCTGTAAATGATGACTGATTCTTTATTATGGTCATCCATAGTTGACAATGTATCAGCCTTAGCCAGCAGACTTCCCTTGGATATGCTCTTTTCCAGGGATGGTTCTATTTTTATGGATAACCGCCCCGAAGCTAAATACTCAGATAAATCAATGTATGTAAGTACTGTTCTTACGAATGAAACATCAGCCTCATATATGGTAACAGTAATCCCATAGTTAACTTTTAGAAGGGCAATTGCTTCATAGATCATGCCCATTCCGGCAATGTCATATTTAAGCTTATCGTTTTGGCTGTAATACAAAGCATATTGAAGCGCATCAAGATAAGGGTGCAACAATCCCGTAAGATAGTGAATGTCTTCATTAGCATGTTCCTTGGTCCCAAAAGAAATATCGCCGGTATCTGCTAAAACAGGCACTACTTCATATGATCCTTTTTCATTACTTTTTTTACCGATTGCTTCAATTACATTTTTTTGCTCTGACTGCCTTAACGAATCAATATTCTTTTGCAGATAATTTATATCATCCCAGTCACATGCTTCCATCATTTTGAGAAGGCTCGTGCTCAACATAAAACTCATGTCGCCTTCAATAACATCTGCCAGCTGTGACATTTGGTTTTTCTGCTGATATGAAATAATGCGTTGCAGTATCGGTGCAATATTTTGCATCAGATCTTCAGGAACAGTACTTTCACCGCATAGCATCATGGTATTGATCAGGTCTGTCAGTCCGGCTGTTATCCGCTTGATACCGTCATAGGCAGCCACCATCCGCTCAATCCTGATACACAGTGCGCAATATGTACATTCATGCTGTAATTTGAGTATTTTATCTCTTTCTATCATTTTCCCTTTTCAGCCATATACTTTATCTCAGCCCATTTATCCACAACATAAAAGTCCAAATATCCTGTATTTGCCGAGAAAAAATTATCGACATTTTTTCCGGAATCAACCACGCTGATTCCGTCTAATGTGATGTCTTCATATTTTTCTTCCAAAAAATGATTAAGATATTTGATTTTTGCAGGATTAAATCCCATATATCTCACTGCCACCAAATCTGCCGCATACAGATCATCTGCAGCAATGAGAGTGTTTGCGTTCTTGCTTGTAGGACAAAACGGACCCTGACCCTCACCTGCAATAATGCCATCTATAACTGTAAAATAGCGTCTTTCCTTCTTTTTCATTCCCTGATAGAGATCCCCTACCATGCGCCAGATAGTATCATTTCCCGGCCAGGCGCCTCTGTGGGTGACAGTAGCTTTTTGTGCTTCATCATATGATTTTTTATCGGGATACTCATCTCCGTGTATCTCCGGATAGCCTACCTGCCAGTGAACCAGCTGGTTCTTGTTACAAATGCTGCCAACTAGTCCCTTAAGGTTCAGTGTAGCTCCAACCTTCTGGTGAGTCTTAAGTTTGGGAATAGAAATATACACATCTGCATCATATAGACTCTTTGCAAAGGTATATAGCTGTGTCTCTCCGGTATGAGAAGCAACAGTCTCTTCTCTTTCATCGAATACTCCCCTGAACCTCTGGGGATCTATGCCATACAACAGCGAATCCTTGCCCAGATTGACTTCTACTGTTCCTTCAGGATCACCATCATGTTTAACCATAAGATCTTTTTTGCCATAATTCTTCAGATCATCACAGACAAGGGGCCTTAAATCCACAATTCTTACAGGAACATCATACTTATCCTTTACTCTTTCTATTCTTGTGAATTCCATCAATTCCTGAAAATCCGCATCAATAGAAGGATTATCGCCAATTATGATTTCGCCTTTTCCCTGCAGCGCATCTGCAACGAAATCAGCCACAGCCTCAATAACTGCAGGATGCGTAATAACGCAATAAAGTGTATCTACATGAGGACAAGACTTGCGCCATCTGGATGCTACCCAGTTAGGTTTGATGAAGACTTTATCTCCCGGCTTCACCACCGCACTAAAAGGATTATCAGCAGGATACCCCAGATCAGCAAAACACTGCTTTAATGATGCCTTAACACTTTCAAGCCTGTAATTATCGCAGTGCTCAATTGCAACTTTTTTCATGATTATTCCGTCCTCCTATACTTGCTCCGCAGGTATGCATGTTTTTCCGCTATTAGTGCCGTAGCAATACCTACACGCTTCCATATATTTCATTTCATTTAGATAACTCAACAAATCTTCTTTAAGATTAACATTGCCCCTTACATAAACGACGTCCTTCGGCTTTGGAATGAATCCCTGAACCCTTGAAGCATTTATTGCTCTACTGCAATGCGCAATCTTGCCGTCCTCCAAAGTAGTACACATTTGAAATCTGCATTCTCTAAATCGCCTATCTACTATCAAATCATCATTTTCAGGCGTTACTTCTTTTCCTCCCATATAGCTCCAATTGTCTTGCCCTCCCGCAAAATGATACTCATAATATTCTATGTTTTTTTCTTTTAATATTTTTCTGAGAGAATCAGTTTCATGGCCAAATATAGCATAATTACTTATCCTTATAGTAATATTAAATCTTGCGATGAGATCAAGTACTGTCTCGGAAGGCACATGTAATCCGTTTGAAGCTATCATTATACTTCCTATATCTGAATTGTTTCCCAAAAAAGATAGCAACTTATCCAAATCTGTATATATAAGTGGTTCTCCACCTTGAATATTGAGTTCTCCGATTTTAAAGTGCTTTAAAATATTGGCTAAATCTGAAACAATGTAATTAACATCATATCTTAGATACTCTTTTTCGCTAAATGGAGCAAAATTACCACAATTCTTACATTTCAAATTACATGCCTGACCAACGCATAATACCATAAAAGGAATTACAGGCTTTTCCTTTTCCGGTGCAATGCTATTCCTACGAAAAATCATCAGATTACTGTTTTCATTTGATTGCCATATTGTCAGCCCATCGTCCATATCCAAAGCTTTACAACCATTTCCCAGCTCTCGAAATAAATTATTTCTCCAATCATCCGGTTGAACAATACAATAATAATCAGTTTCAATTACATTACTGATCATGATTGTTGCCCTTTCCTTACCTATTTTCCGTTCACCCGGAATAAAAGCTATTTTTTGCGGATATTTTCTCGAATAATCTTCCAATAATCTTTGTGTTCCGTCTACAGAGCAGTCATCATAAATAATAAGATAATCAGCAACATATTCTGATTCTCTTACCAATTCCTCAATGATGTTAGAGAGTATTCCAAAATCATTTTGTGTGATCATCACAATCGATAAAGCACTCATAGAACAATCCTTCCTTAAATCAGGTTCAAATATCTCTCAAGGCACCAGACCATCCACTTCTGGTCACCCTTCATATCTCTTGTGCAATGTGGAATGAATTCTTCCCTTTTAGGCCCTTCCCAATCCTTGAACCATTCATTAACCGGTCTTGGCATTGGGATTTTATCTGGCAGGGATTCTCCGGGATATAATTCCTTAAATAGTTCTCTTATCACATATTTTGTATCTCCGCTTCTGATTCGCGCATAGTCAATCGGGGTATCAAGATATGTTCTGGAATAGGGCCCAACAAACTCAATTCCCGCTGTATTGCAGGCATTGGTATATGTTCCCAGGGCTTCCTGCCTAAAATATGTATTGATAAAATCATGCCCGTCTATATGTCCATCAACTTCAAATTTCCTGTAAGGATCCAGAGGCATGATAAAGTCTCTCAAGACTTTATAGGGCATGACATAGGTATATCGATCTACAAATTCAGCATATAACCAATCCTTTTCAAGAAGTCCGTTCATGCCGCCATAGATAATATCTGCATTTTCACCCAGGATAAACTTGGTATAGCCCTGCTCCTTTGCCCTTTGGGCTGCCAAATATATCTGTGCTTCAATAGAATGAATAGGAGCATTCTTATGCTTCATACATTCATCTGCTGCGGGGACAATATCTTCCCAGTAGATATCGATAACCTCATGCTCAAGTCCATTCATTTCAGCCCATTTTTTCGCCATGGGACTTTCATCAATAACCTGAATCCCCGGTACTACACATCTGAATGTGTATGCCTTAGAGCCTTTGGGCATAAGTCTTGCAAGGATAGCTGAGTCAATACCGCCACTGAGGGCCAGAACTGCCTTCCCATCCTTACACGCTTCATCTACTCTTACCTTTAGTTCATTGTATAGATCACGGCTATTCTTTACCGGACTTCTCTCGAAACTGATATCCACCAGCTCGCATTTCTTATTATCGCTAAAGGAATATTTATCATCATAGACATATCTATACATCAAATATGAACTCATGCAGAATACTTTATCTGTAATCATTGTTCTTCCTCATAATTCAGATGTTTCTTTGTCTGAAATTCATCTATAGTCCAGCCTCTGACAGCCTTAAGCGCTTCTGAGATCTTGGTTGAAGATATGCCCTTGGTATATGGAAAGTACACTATTTTTATACCGGCCTCGGCAAATTCCTCATCATATTTTTTCCACTTTTCTGTGCCATACCAGTCGTCGCCGACAAACATGATTGAAGCACCAAGTTCTTTACAAACCTTTAGCTTGTCCATGTCGTATTGAGGCACAGCAGCATCCACATATTTACAGGATCTGACTATCTCAATGCGATCCTCAAAGGGAATCATGGCACGTTTTCCCTTATACATTACGAGTTCATCAACAGTAACTCCTACTACAAGCTTGTCGCAGAAGCCTTTTGCGTTTTTCAGAAGATTGAGATGGCCGATATGAAAAAGATCATATACTCCGGCAGTATAACCAATTATCATAGCGCTCCTTTCACGCATCACGCGTTTATAAGTTCATACACGTCATTGCAAATATACTCAGATGCTCCAATTCCATTGATTGATTTATAGTCATATTCCTCTTTAAATACTTTTTCTCTTTTCTCCTTCATGTAATCATTGCCTGAAATAACCACATTCTGAAGGAACTCCTCTATTTCAAGGTAATTTTCGCCCGGTGTCTTATAATAGACATCAACTACTTTTTCGCCGATAGGTAAAAAGGCCTGCTCCGGTCTTGTCAAATAAAGCAAGGGTTTTCCGGTATAAAGATATTCTCCAAGAAATGAACCGCTGTCCATTATCATTGCATCGGAGGTGTCAAACAGATCCAGATAACTTGCATCTTGAATTACTCTCGCATTTGACATACCTTCCCATTTCTCAATGTATTCATCGTATTCTTCATAGCTATTGAACAGCCCCGCTTTAACTGATGCTGTACGAAGAAGTGGATGTGGTTTAAAAACAAAACTGACCTCGTCCTTATATTTTTGTGCCAAATATAAGAAAAACCACAGATTTCTTCTGAAGGTTGAAAACAAAATCACGCCCTTGTCTATAACACTGTAGTGAGGTGCCACTATCACTTTTTTCACCGATTTAACAGCTATATTATCCGGAATCTTCCATATTTTTCTTATTTGGTCATCATTCCAGTTTCTCTTTTCATAGAAATAATCCATTTTGGCAAATCCGGAAAATCTTACGTTTTTTCCAGATAAATACTGGTATTTCTTGTATCCCTCAAGATTTTTGCTGCAGTCACAATAAACCCTCCACATAAGATTTATTGTATCTTTGTTGTATACCTTATTATCCGCATATTCGCCGTCCATACTGTTTGCCAGATAAAGCCCGTAAGGAATATATACCACAAGTGAATTAAGCGGAAGTGAAATAAACTGTTGATAATAAGGTAATTCTGTGTACCAGGAAGATGTTATGAAAACAATATCAGGGACCCCTCCGAAGTCTTCAAATCCGGGAAAACTACCGTCATTGTTAACGCCCTCATATATCCTGTAATCATTTTCTTTAAACCACTTCAAGGTCTGACTATAGGTATCTTCCCAGTGACCATCCCCCCTGCCCAAAACCGGAGAAACCAATAATCCTGTTTCTATCCTTTCATTTTCAGCAAATTCGTTATATACATCTACGGCTGGCCATTGGGCTGCAGAGTAACTTTGGAACATCATTTTGATTTTTTTATCCTGCTCTGCTTTTTTCCGAATACGTTTTTCAGAAGAAGCTATCACCATGTTATAGATAGCCGTGTACATTTTTTTACCTTCTTCTGAAACTTTGGAAAGGTAAAAAAGTGCAACTAAATGTTCCCATTTAAAACTGTCAGGAATATAATCTCCGGAAAAGCCTCCGGTTTCCGCCCCTTTTACCAGTTCACTCACAAGCTTTGAATAGTACGTGATTTTATCATCATCCATCGCTCACCTCTTGTGTTACCTTTGCCTTTTAGATATCCTTAGCCTTCACCAAATCAATAATCTGTTTAACCCTCACATCGAAGGTATGCTCTTTTTGTACTTTGTCGTGACCATTTTTCGCTATGGCCTTTCTTTCGTCCTCGTGGCTTAAATAATATTCAATCTTATTCAGGATATCTTTCCTGTTTTCATAGAAAACATAGTCCTCCCCAGGGACGAAGTGCCTGGCCAGATCCACCTGATAGTTGGACAAAAGAAATCCTCCCGCTCCGAGAATGTCATAACACCTGAGAGGGATAGCGTTCTGTATACTTCTAAGGGTAATGTTCAGATTAATCCTGCTTAGCTTAAATACATAGGGCATTTCAACAAAATAATCAGCCGCACCTTTATTTGTTATTCCCTTTGGACTGAATTCATTGTTTTCCGCGTAGGTATACAGGTTAAGTGGATATTTCTCACCTATCATAGTGAGAATCTCCCGGCGCTCTAAAATGGTTGCCTGACGATTAATTATATAGTTTGCGTAGAGATACTCTCTGGTCTCAGCACTGTCTTCATGAGGAAAAATATTACTTGCCTTCTGAATCTCGTCTACAATTTCAGGCCTTAGAGCTTCCTCGATTATATTTACTCCATCCACTTGGAGCTGTCCTCTTATCATTCCATCGATATATCCAAGGGTATATGGGGATATTTTCCCGGCAATCTCGTCGTAGTACCTTTTTCGCTCTGTGTAGAGCGATCCCACAAAAGCTATATCCGCACTGTACTTTGAAATAGTTTCGTCATCCGGGATCATAGCATCAAGCCTTCTGGTGGATGCCGCCAAAGGCAAATATTCTACTGTTTTTATTCCACCTTTCCAGAATATTTCAAACTGCTTGGAATCAAACATCAGGACGATGTTGCACTTATTTATCACATGATAGGAATAAAGTAATATCTCGGGATTGTCATAAATCCAGGATACGTATTTTATACCTGCTTCATTGCATACTTTTGAAACTACCGGAAGAAAATTGAAAGAAAATACAAAATCAGGAGAATGTTCCTTTAATATTCCCGGAAACTCTTCCTCAAATTCCGGAAAACTTCTTGCGGATTCCTCAGTATAGTCAAATAAATACCTGAGTATATGCAGGTGTTCCCCATCCTCATCCACATACTCCTGAAAAGCTTCCAACATATCTCTGTTAGCAAAAAATATAGGTATGTCCAGATACAATAGTTTCATATGCTTTTTCCTTTAGTTCCCAACTATATCCAGAATTTCTTCAAGCCTTAATCTATATGTATGATTTGCCTTTATCTTCTCATAACCGGATTTTGCGATTCTGTTTCGTTCCTCTTCATGGGTCAGGTAGTACTCGATCTTATCCATCAAATCCTTCCTGCTCTCGAAATATACATAATCCTCAAAGGGTTCAAAGAAATGAAGGAAATCCTCCTGATAATTGGTGAGGAGGAAACCTCCACAGCCCATAATGTCCATGCATCTGAGCGGGATTCCTCTTTGAATGCTCCTTAAAGTAATATTCAAATTTATATCTGTATTCTTGAAGATGTAAGGCATCTCCTTGTAATAATCCACTTTCCCACGGTTATTTATGCCTTTAGGCTTAAAGTTTTTATCCCCTGTAAACAGATTTACAGAATACTTTTCACCTATCATAGTCAGCATTTCCGTTCTCTCAAGGGCTGTTATCTTCCTGTCTATAACATAATTTGAATAGATATAATCATAGGTCTCAACACCGTCATAGTTGGGCTTGGCGTCTAATGCATCCACCATCTCCTTCATGACATTTTCCGGGATTGAGCCCTCCACAATACTGGCCCCGTTTATCTCCATCTGTGCCCGCATTAGGCCATTTATATATCCTTTACTATAGTCAGAGAGTTTATCCTCTATCTGATCATAGTAGTTATGGCCTTCAGTGTAGAGATTTCCAACAAATGCCAGCTCACCACCCCATTTTTTTCTGAAAACATCAGACTTTTCAAACCTGTCATACCGCTCTACAGCTGCTGCCATCGGGAGGTAATAGACGGTTTTTATCCCCTGATTCGCAAAAACTTCATACATCTGGGAATCAAATAGAAATACATAATTGCATGGATTTATAAGAGTAAATGAATACAGATTTATAGCGGGATTGTCATATACCCAGGAAACATATTTAATTCCTACTTCATTGCATACCCCAGAAACAATCGGAAAGAAGTTAAAGGACATGACAAAATCCGGACTTTTCTTTTGAAGGTCCGTTTTGAATTTCTCTGCGAACTGTTTATCATCGCGCTCTATATGATTGTCATAAGGATACAGCTCTATATGAATATCCCTGCCGGAAGCCTTTAGTTCTTCAATAGCTGACAGGATGTCCAGATTCCCATAGCTGTTCCAATCCAGAAAAAGAATTTTCATAGTATCCAAATCCGCCTGATTTTATAGTAATCCTATAATAATTGTATCACATAAACGTTATGTCATGTTCGTTTTATAGTGTATAATGTTATTAATTAAGAATATTATCAAAGTATGAGGACGAGCCTTGAACGCAAAGAGATGCCTTTTAGTAAAATGCAAAGATCTGGTAATGGAAGACATTTATTGGGGCGCCACCGAAATGGGGCACACCTGTAATAGTCTTAATATAGAATGTGATACATTGACTTTTGACGAAAAAGAAGTTTCACGAATCATCAAACACATTCACCAAACGCCTTACGATATTGTGCTAACCATGAACTTCGCCCCTACTGTCTCAGCAGCATGTAAAAAACTGGAAATTCCCTATGCAGCATGGGTTTATGATTGTCCGTTGCAGTCTCTTTATACCCAAGAGGCTTATAACTCAACCAATCATCTATTTATATTTGATAAATACCTGGTTGAGGATTGCCGAAACCGAGGATTACCCAATCTCAATTACCTTCCTCTGGCTGCAAACATCTCAAGAATGGGGCAACTCAAAATTAGCCCCGCTGACGAAGCTGCTTACAGTTGCGATATTTCATTTGTCGGAATGCAATATATAGACAGCAGATATGCTTTCTATAGATCTCGCCTTGACGAACCCATGCAAGATAAGCTTAATGAAGTTGCCTTTAATATGATGGGTAAGTGGGATGGTCGGGACAGAATACACAATACGATGCCTGATGAATTAATTGATGCCATGCTAGCGCTGTCAGACACAGATCCTTACAGCAAATTGAACGTCCCAAACAGAGTTTATTTTGAAGAAAATGTCATTGCCCGTGCAGTGGCATACACAGAACGTCGTCTTATGATGGAGCAGATAGCCGAGCTTCATCCCAGATGGTATGGTGCTCAAGCGGAGCCTAAAGATCAAATTGCAGGAGTAAATTATCAACCATTCTTAACTTACAACGACAATCTCCCAAAAGCATATAATCTATCCAAAATAAACCTTTCAACATCACTCCACAGCATTTTTTCCGGTCTGCCCCTTCGAACTTTCGATATTATCGGAGCCGGAGGCTTTATTCTTACAAATTACCAACCGGAAACAGGAGAATTATTTGAAATAGGGAAAGAAATTGTTGTTTATCACAATTTTGAAGAAATGGCAGAACTTGCAAAATTCTTTTTGGCCCATGAAGATGCCCGTATGGCTATACTTCTGGCAGGTTATGAAAGAGTTTGCCGTGATTATACCTATCCAGTAGCAGTACAAAAGATATTAGATTCAGTATTTGTCGGGTGAATGCATGAAAAAAATAAGTGTGATTCTTCCCTGTTACAATGTGAAAGCATATATAGACAGAGCGTTAACTTCTATCGAAGAGCAGACAATCGGTTTCTCTTCATTGGAAGTAATATGTGTAAATGACTGCTCTACAGATGCTACACTTTCACATCTGCAACAGTGGGAATCCAAATACCCTGAAAACATCATGATAATTGACCTTCCGGTCAACTCCCGCCAGGGAACCGCCCGTAACCTTGGTTTGGAATATTCTACCTGTGAATATATTGCCTTTGTAGACTCTGATGACTGGCTTGAAAAAGACTACCTGGAAAAGCTATACAATATCGCCCTTTCCGATGATTATGATATTGTTCAGTGCAGGTATATCAGGGATTTTTCAAAAACACTGATATATAAAGAAACTGATGATTCACAAAATAATCCCGATGAAGTACTTGTCGTTTCCACACCGGAAGATCGAAAAAAATTTTTAGTCAAAAAAACAATTAATAATCTTCCACATTGTAAATTGATCAAGAAATCACTGCTTTTAAATAACAAAATAGTCTTCTCCGAAGGGCTGGCCTATGAGGATTCCTATTGGGGCGTTCTTCTTAACATGTACTACACCAAGGCCTATATACTGAATGAGCAGCTATATCACTACTATGTAAATGATGTATCTACTTCTCTATCCACCAATGAGTTCTATCATGTCGACCTTCTTACAAATCAGATTATGCTATGGAATGAGTTGGAAAAAAGAGGCTTCATGGATGAATATAAAGAAGAGTTAGAGATAGAGTTTGTCTATTCCTGCGCACTAATTTTCTGGAAAATGATAGCTTTGAGATATGATACTCCTCCATATTCTCTTTACAGACTCCTATGCATTATCATCCAGGAACACATTCCGTATATCATGAAAAACACTCACATATTAAAAGGTGAACTTTCGGAAATGCACCTTCTTTTACTAAAAAGCTGCTTTAATGTTATGAACAAAAGTGACTTCCTTACTTTTGCGGAAATGGTCAAAAAAATAGGTTTATAAGGAGCTCGATTGTAGTGAGATATTACGACAATGAATATTTTAATAAATGGTCAGACCTAGCACTTCAGTATCTAAGTAACAATTACGACCTGTGTTATCTAAGAGCCATGCATGAAAAAAACAGGACTGAAGGAGCTGATACGATCATCGTAGGTTCCTCTCATGCAATGAATGGAATCAATGAACTGGATCTGAAGGCTGCAGGAAAAACTATTCAGTTTAGCATTTCATCACAGGATCTCTTTTTTGATTTTATGCACATAAAAAAAGCCTTTACAGAAGGTAAATATATGCCTAAGAGATGTCTTATCAATCTGGGCTACTACATGATGTACCAGGATCTCTCAAAAGCCGAGCAGGTGAAAAAACTGATCCCACGAGTATATCTAAATCTATTCGGGGAAAATGGAAGACATAACTATTTTGATGCTACAATAGTTGATCCGCTTTCCGTAATCAAATATGACGAAGATATGTTCCCTCCCCCAATGGTAAAGTATTGGTGTGAATTTTGGAGCAGTAGGGCAATTTGGGAAAATGGCACCTATTATAGCAACATAATTACCAGAAAAAACAATAATATATTCGGTATAAAAAAAATAGATTGGAACAATCTATCGGTGACGGAAAAAACTTCAATAGCAATCGATAGAACAGAAAATGGCCACAACAAGCACGTAAAACATGAAGAAACGCATAAAGAAAATATAGCGATTGTCAGGGACATGGTAGAATTTCTTCATGACCATGGAGTCATTCCTTTATTTTTTATTACACCATATACCCGCTATTATAACGAGTACATATACAAAGGTTATAAAGAAGATATTTTCAAAACCCTCGACAGTCTTGATCTTCCGGTGGAATTATTTGACATGAATGACTACCAGGATGTTTTTTTTGATGAAGATTTCCTTGATTCAGATCATCTCAATGACGCAGGAGCCCAAAAAGCCACAGAGATGCTCAATTCATATCTTGAGCTATTGAATCAATGATTGCAGATTCTGCATACTATGTCACAAAGGCAGCCCGGCTTTATTCATCATCACAACAAATTCCTTATTAAAGTTATGCTTTTCGACCACTGCCCTATATCCGTTTAGCGCTATTTTTTCCCTAAGATTGTCATTATTAAGATAAAAACTAACTTTTTCTTCCATCTCGTCAAAGTCTTTATAAACCTCAATTTCCTTGCCGATTACAAAAAGCTCCGGTATTTCAGGCTGAAAATTGGTAAGAAGAAAACCTCCGGCCCCCATAATATCAAATACCCTAAGTGGTATTCCTGATGTAATGGTATGTAGTGTTGTTCCTATATTTATTTTACTCAGATGATATGCCTTGGGCAATTCTGTCGAATAATCCAGCCTTGGGCTGACTGTTACTCCATCTATTTGGACATTCTTACTTCCTGTATAAAACTTTAGACCATACTTCGCCAAACGTTTTAGCATCTCTATTCGCTCACAGTTGGCCAAGGCTCTTGCCAGAATTCTCCCCTCATAATAATCTCCAATGTCCATTTTAAGATTATTTACGACATCGGGAGAATCCATAGCTGCCATTTCTTCAATTGTCTCTCTTTTTAACGCAGCCTTCAGCCTGTCGGTTCCATCCCATTTTCCAAAAGCTTCATGAAATACTCTCTCATAGTCCGACAAGGCATTTTCACTTAATCTATCCTGTATCTTCTGATAAACTTCATCTTCATATAAATTTCCTACAAATGACACACTACACGAGAATCTTTTTCTGTCATTTCCATCCACCTTTGGAACAGACATTCTATTTTCATTATAGGCCAGAGGATGGTGAAAGACATGCATACCCCCGTTCTCTTTTGTGGTCTCAACCTGTTTTTTATCAAAGCAGAAAATGTAATTACAATCATTCTTAACCAGGTTGTCATATAATGCCTGTTGCGGACAGTCAAACACCCATGACACATACTTGATTCCACAAGCTTCACAGGCTCTTGAAACTAATGGAGAGAAATTGAAGGAAACAAACACATCAAGATGCTGCTCTTTTATAAATTTTATTATTCTCTCAAAATCCTCATCAGAGTCACTGTAAATGGATATTCCCAGCTCAGCAACGGAAAAGTCGGCCTTTTTATATATAAGAGGCCAGATAAAATCCACTCCTGATATTTCTGTAAAACTCATTATTCCATAGCGCTTGGCATCTCTAGGGATATTGAACAAGGCCGAGTACCGGGTTAAGGCATACTGTCGACACTTTTCTGTCTTTTCATCAAGATAGTCATAATCATCGGAAAGTACAGGCTTTATCCATGCACCGCTCTTTTGCCCCGGCACAACTACTTTATACCCTTTTTGCCTCATCAAGGCACATTGAGACAGTGCATAAAAATACCAGTCATCTATATTATTTTCATCCCAAGGCATATCCACCTGCGTTGCTATAAAGTTTCCAGCAACCGCAAGAACTTCCTTATATTCATTATCAACAAGAATAGTTTTTTCACTGTCAGGCCCATACAAAATACCATGTTCGGTAATCATATCCACAGGCATTCTGTCTACGCCTAGCGTGCCCACCATTCCAATTTTCGAAGAAGAATTAAAAATTCTAAGCAAATCATAGAGTAAAAAAATATTACAAAACTCAATATTCTGCTTCATATAAATCTTATATTTAGCATTGCTAATAGATGCGGCCTCGTTATAGCCCGCACACATTGACGAAACATCGCTCACACCAAAATACTCAACATTATACCCTTCAGGAACTTGTAGTTTACAAATCTCATCAGCAATACGATCATTTCCCTCAGGATTAACACAGGATATAAAGCAGAATTTTCTATCGTCCATTAAGCCCCTACTTTCAGTATTTCTTTTGTTTCTATTCGGAATAGCTATCAATTTAATTATACAGATAACATTTATTTACTGTAAATAGAGTAGGAGGCGGTGACTAACCGCCGTCCTCTCACAGCACCGTACGTACCGTTCGGTATACGGCGCTTTCAATAGTTGATGTGCACAGACTGATAAGCCGTGGCTAAATCAAAGAAGCCACTGTTTATCAGTCTTTCTTTTGACATTGCTCTTTTTACGGTTGTTAGATTTGCATTAAACCAATGTCCTCTGCGACTATTAGCCGCCATGTGCGCATAGTATTCTGGAATTCCCATTTTGATAAGATTCCTCATCTTGGTTTTGGGTCTCTTCCATTGTTTCCATATACACATACGAATTCTGCGATAGAGCCATCCATTGATGTCGTCGATGTTATTCTTCATGCTTGCTATTCCGTAATAGTTAAGCCACCCTCTCGCATATACCTTGATTTCCTCAAGACTTGGCTTGATGGACTGCACAGACTTACGGGAAGATAAATCTTTCAGCTTTGACTTGAACTTCTTCCATGACTTTGGATGAACCCTGACATAAATACCACTTGCGTTCCTTCCCAATGCAAAGCCAAGGAATTTAAAATTTCGGATAGCAAACACATTGACAGTACGACTTTTCTCCCGATTAACCGTTAGCTTCAGTTTCTCTTCGAGATATTTAGTACTACTTTCCAAGAGTCTCTCTGATGCTCTTTTGCTTTTCGCAAGAAGAACGATGTCATCTGCATATCTTATACAGGGCACACCTCTTTTCAGAAACTCTTGGTCGAACTCATTGAGGTAGATATTCGCAAGAAGTGGAGATAAATTCCCCCCTTGCGGTGAACCTTCTTCTGTATCAATGTCCACTCCGTTTTCCATTACCCCACTTTTCAGATAGCGCTTTATTAGTTGAACTACACGTTCATCCTTCACATTCCTTCTGAGGAGATTGATAAGGATTTCATGATTCAAGGTATCGAAATACTTTGATAAGTCCAAGACTACCGCAAAAGTGTAACCTTGTTCTGCATATTCCTTCACCTTCTGTATAGCATCCTTTGCGCTTCTGTTTGGACGATAGCCGTAGCTTCCGTCCGCAAACAATGGTTCATAGATGGGCACTAACTGTTGAGTTATTGCCTGTTGGAGTGTGCGGTCTATCACAGTGGGTATGCCAAGCTTGCGCACACCACCATCTGGTTTTGGAATCTCAACTCGCCTGACTGGCGATGGGGTATACTTGCCGCGGTATATGCGGTCAGTTAACTCCTGTTGATGTTCCTTAAGGTACGGAAGTGCCTCTTCAATGGTCATACCATCAATACCTGGCGCTCCCTTGTTTGCCTTAACTCTTTTGTACGCTCTGTTAAAATTGTCCTTATACAGTATCGCTTCCAAGAGCTTCGGCTGTGCACTGTCTCTTTCTTTCCATATCCGATTGAATGACCTAAGCGCTTTCGCATACCCTTCGTGTTCCGCACTATCTCTTTGCGAACAGCCATTATTATCTATGTTTTCTGCCATTAGCGGTCATTCCTCCTTTCTCGGTCATACTTAAGACTCCTACTGATTCGGTCCTTTGGTTAGCATGTCCATGTTTCCATGTCCATATCCCTACTATGACCTCTGCTGACTTCTGCATGTTCAGCACCGTCTCGTTTCCTTGTACGGTGGTTACTCCTTTCAGAGCATTTCACACAGACCTCCCTAGGTACCACACGTTTCTTCCTCTCCATCCATCTGTCTCATTTATTACGCATGATTCCGTGTAGTTATTGGGCTTCGACTTGTGATGCAGCCTTACCCTCATGCATAACCTCGTATGAGATTTCTGTACGTCAGACCAGAGATTTGCCCGTGGGTTAGTATGTTCCCCACATCCAGCTTCCTTCAGATTCCGCCTCGCGGCGGACACCCTTGCTTTCGACTATATCCTTCCCACTACCGGGCGGATTCGGGACTTTAACCCGCTAGAAACGTGCGCCGCTAGGCGCACACCGAAAAAAGAGCCCCGGTAAACCGGAGCTCTTTTTGGGTAGTTGCAATGTTTTCAACAGACGTTTTATAAACAAAGCTTTACAAATATTATCCGAGAAGTGAAAGAACACCCTGATTGGACTGATTAGCCTGTGCCAGCATGGACTGACCAGCCTGTGCAAGGATGTTGTTATTTGAAAACTTAACCATCTCGGTAGCCATATCTGTATCACGAATAAGTGACTCAGCTGCCTGTGTATTCTCTGTTACGTTATCAAGGTTCTTGATGGTATGCTCAAGTCTGTTCTGAATAGCACCAAGATCAGATCTCTGAGATGAAACACTCTCAAGAGCCTTCTTAATGTTACTCATAGCTTCTTTAGCCTTACCATGATCAGAAACTTTGATATTATCTGTACCAACACCGATTGAGGATGCAGCCATCTTACTGATGCTTACAGTAATCTGGTTCTCGTCATCAGTCTCAGAACCAACCTGAAGTTTCTTGTCATTGAAGGTACCATCAAGGAGCTTCTGATTATTGAACTCAGTTGCAGCCTTTGTACGATCGATTTCAGTTGAAAGAGCATTCATTTCAGACTGAATATAGTTACGATCTGTTGTCTGCAATGTGTCGTTAGCTGCCTTAGTAGCCAGCTCATTCATTCTCTGAAGCATCTCATGAACTTCGTTCAGAGCACCTTCAGCTGTCTGTACTGCAGAAATACCATCCTGAGCGTTAGCAGAAGCCTGTGTAAGACCTCTTACCTGACGTCTCATCTTTTCAGAAATTGCAAGACCTGCTGCATCATCTGCTGCTCTGTTGATCTTGTAACCGGATGACAGTTTCTCGCTTGACTTTGCCTGGATACCAGTTGTGATACCAAGCTGTCTGTTTGAATTCATCGCTGTAATGTTGTGTTGTACTACCATAATTTTATCCTCCTTGATTTGTACGGCTGCGTCCTTGCAGCTCGTTTTGTTTAATTTTTGAAATGATTACCAGTGCTGGTCTAATAACCATTCCTTGTTCTTTACACCTTTATTATCGTCCATAATTCTAAAAACTTTACCCCTATTTTTAAAAATATATTATAAATTTTCCCTAAACAAATTGAAGGGCCTGACCAAATTGGCCAAGCCCTGTAAACCATCTTATCTGTATTACTGAAGAAGTGAAAGAACACCCTGATTTGTCTGATTGGCCTGAGCCAGCATCGACTGGCCGGCCTGCATGAGGATGTTGTTATTGGAATATCTGACCATCTCCTCTGCCATATCCGTATCACGAATCTGTGATTCAGCGGACTGTGTATTCTCTACTACGTTATCCAGATTCTTAATTGTATGTTCCAGTCTGTTCTGGATGGCACCGAGATCTGATCGCTGTTTTGATATTGATATAAGCGCATTCTTTATACTCTCAATAGAATTCTTAGCATTGTCATGGCTCATTACATTTATCTGATTACCATTATTAGCGCTTGGATCTACAGGATCATCTTTTGTCGCGGTATGTGTTGCTGCTACACCGATACTGTCAGCGCTAAGCTCCACAATATCAATTACTATCTGATTCTCACCGGCTGTTTCTGATCCAACCTGTAGATATTTACCTGTAAATGTACCGTTAAGAAGATGCTGGTTATTAAATTCAGTTGACTCGGCAGTTCTGGTAATCTCACTTGCAAGAGCTGCAACTTCAGCCTGGATGTACTGTCTGTCTGTTGTCTGAAGAGTATCATTCGCTGCCTTAACTGCCAGTTCGTTCATTCTCTGAAGCATATCATGAACTTCATTAAGAGCTCCCTCAGCTGTCTGTACTACTGAGATACCGTCTTGAGCGTTGGCTGAAGCCTGTGTTAGACCTCTTACCTGACGTCTCATTTTTTCGGAAATCGCAAGACCTGCTGCATCATCTGCTGCTCTGTTGATCTTGTAACCGGATGAAAGCTTCTCACTGGCCTTAGCCTGAGTATTCGTAGTAATACCAAGCTGTCTGTTAGAGTTCATTGCGGTGATATTGTGTTGAACTACCATATTATTATCCTCCATGAAGGGGGCCCGCTTCCCTGCTGCCTTTCCATTTTAATTTAATGTGCAGACCTAATGCGGAGTCCCTTCCATGGCTGCTTTGGTTTTCTTTTCACTAATAATATCGTCGATATTTTCGCCAACTTAACCCTTTATGAATCATTTTTTCTATTTTTTTCGAATTTTTGAAACTTTTTCTTCTTTTTTTCATTTTACTATAAAGTTTTGAAAAAAACATCCGATATATGATTTCTTTTTACCAACACTCCTGTCGCATGCCCGTTATTTATTGTTTGTTTTATAGTGTATAATATTATTGGAATATTTCTTTGCACTACGAGGTAATCAAAATGATCAATGCCATAGTTTTTGGACAAAATATCTACAGCCAGTATTTATGTAAGTTTATTGAAAACGGATACAACAAAATATCAAAAGAATTTGGAAAAGAACCCATAAATATAATAGCCTATTGGAATGTATCCCACTCAGACCCTTTACCGGAGGATGGCATTGCATCAATAGATAACAATAAAGCCAAAGAAATGATTGAAACCGGGCAAGCTGACATTCTACTGATTGCCTCTCAGAACTATGCCGGCCAGCAGGACTTTCTTTCAAAGTTTTTTTCTATTGGGATCAATCTGGAGAATACCTATATTGTTGACCTTGAAAGCGAATTTAGCACACCAAAGTCTATAGTAGATGCCCTTATTCCGTATTACTCCTGCAGGAGACTTCCATATCTGGAGTTTCATATAGCAGACCATTGTAATCTGAACTGCGCCAATTGCGAGCATTATTCAGGCTTGGTAAAAACGCCTGTCTTTCCGGATTTTGAAAAGTTTTCCCAGGATCTGAACAGGCTTAAGCTCTTCTTTGATGAAATATCAATCATCAGAATTCTTGGGGGCGAACCACTGCTCAACCCTGAAATAGAAGATTACATCAAGTTGGTAAGTTCAGTTTACCCAAATGCTATGATACATATAGTAACAAACGCTTTGTTACTTCAAAAAATGCCCGATTCATTCTTTGATACATTAAAAAATTGTCATGACGGTTCAGGCATTTGGATCTCATTATATCCTGTTATGAGCGACAAAATCGATGACCTGAAAAGCTTCCTGAATGAAAAAGGAGTTGCTTACGGAATATCCGATATAAACTCAACCTTCAGAAAGCAGCAAAAGCTTGAGAGAAGCGATGACGAATCCCTAATTAAAAAATTCAACACCTGCTTCCAAAAGGGCTGCGTAAACCTATACAACGGAAAAATAGCCGCTTGTTTCCTGCCTTTTACGACAAAATATTTCAATCAGTATTTTAACGAGTCTTTACCTGAGGATGGTGCTGTTGACCTATATGAGGAGGGACTTACTACCGAAATTATCAGGCAGCGGATCAGTAAGCCCTTTGAACGATGCAGATACTGTGCAGAACCGGTAGACGGTCCCTGGCATACAATTCACAATCCAAGTACTCTTGATGATTGGGTTCTCTAATACATTTTTTATAAAAGGACAAATAATATGAGCAAAGAGATTCGTAGAATAGTGATGTTTCACACAATTACAATATGCAATAATACCTTGAACCTTTTTTCTGACAAAGTTGCAGCTTGTTTGAGAAAAAAGGGAATAGATGTTGGATTTATCAATCTCAATGCTCAGGGCACAGAACTTGCTGATGAATATGTACGGGAAATAAATAAGGGCTTCGATGCCGCTTTAGCATTTAATTCTTCAGGCCAGCACGAAACCTCCATGCAGGAAGACAATGTATTTGAATATATGCATGTTCCTTTTTTTAACTGGATACTTGATCACCCCTGTGAACATATAGCTGATATCCAAAGCAACATGAAGAATTACCATATTATCTGCTTAGACAGAGATCATGTCTCCTATATAAAAAGATATTTTCCCAATATCGCAGGAGTTCATTTTCTCCCTTTAGGCGGTGATCTGGCTTCAGATGATATTGATTATTCGAAAGAAGCTTTCAGAAACAGAAAATATGACATTTCATTTACAGGAAGCTGCTTTTCCCTGGAGAGACTAGGCTCAATAATAGGGAATCTTCCCGAAGAGCTCCGGGTTGCCTCAGTAGATATGATCGAGGCAATGTGTGATGACAGATCTTTGAACAACGAACAAGCATTCAGATATGCATTGCAGAAGAATAATATAGCTTTTGATGATTCACTCTTTCTTAAGTATTCAAAAATTACCGCCAAAACTAACCCCTTTGTCAGATCTTACATTCGTAGCGAGGTTATTCAGTATTTGGCAGCATCAGGTGTAAAAATGCACTTATTCGGGGATGGATGGGATGACCTTGAAGACCTTGGAAATATCGTTCTTCATGGAAGTGTTCCATATCTTGAAGCGGTGCAATGTGCTTCAGATTCCAGAATATCCTTCAACATTATGCCATTGTTTAAAGATGGCCTCCACGACAGAATCCCGACAGCCATGCTAAATGGGTCCGCAGTTGTAACCGACGGAAGCAAATATATAAATGAAATCTTCATATCAGAGGGATCTGAAAAAGAGCTGTTCCTCTACGACATAGGCCATCCGGAATCTATAGCAAATGTCCTGATAAATGCTCTGGAAGACATGGATTCATTATATGATGTAGCTCAGCGAGGACGAAAAAAGGCTGAGCAGTCCCTCACCTGGGATTCCAGAATTGATGAGCTGATCAATATTCTAAGAGGATAGGGAATTATTTTCAGGAAACATAATCAGTATAGGGCCTGTCGGGATCAGTAAACTCTATATCGTGTCCGATAGTAACAACCGGAACACTATAGTTCCCGTAGTGCGCCGTCAGTACCTCTTCATATCCGACCGGGGCCGGAACCATAATAGTCTCAAAGGGCAATAAAACAGTACTTGCAAACCATTCCTTCTTCATAGGTGCATGCCGATATATATTTGAAAAAGTGTGAATCGTATCAAACTTTGGATATGCGTCCAAAAGAATTCCTTCAAACAATCTCAGTCTGTCCTCATAGGGGAGCCCTAAGATATCTATAATTGTGTCCATTCCGGCCACAGGCATTTTCCCGGCGATCATATCCTCTATTATCGTCTTTGGAGAAGCTGCTGCCATCCATAACTCCATGGCTATTTTAATAATGTCAGGAACTTCTTTTACCGGAAACTCTGCCGGAGCAGGGTCCAAGGGAAAAGCATCAATAAATACCCCCTGATGATGCTCGGGCCCGGCATTGCAGTCCTTGGGAATCATGGTGGTTCTGTCATCAATTATTCTTGTAAACATGGTTACTCTGTTATCAAAGTGATCAGTGTAATAGTTCTGGACAAAATAAGGAGACTTGAACCAGCTTGGTGCAAGCTCTATGAAGCGCATATAATCAGGTCTTGTCATGGTAACATCAATGTCGTCGTCCCAAGGAATAAAGCCTTTGTGCCTGACTGCGCCAAGAAGGGTTCCGTAGTCCGCATAATATGTGATGTTGTTTTCCTTACAAAACTCATCAAGAAGACACAGAAGATTCATTTCGACTTTCCAAAGCCTTTTTCTCTTTGAATCCACCAGAAAATCCCATCTTATCTCTTCCTCAAGGTTGAAGTTATCAAGATTACCGTTCATAATCCCTCCTGATCATCCGCTTACACCAGTTCGTTTATATACTTACAAATCTCACCTGCAATCTTATAATATATGTTCCTACTAAAATGATTGATGCTATCAGCATAGTCATCCTGAGAGTTAATAAAATCAGTGATATTTATGGTTCTCATCCTATCATGATCATCCACAAACTCCTGGATAATAGGATTCATCTCCCTATAGACTTCGGCCAGTCCTGCAAACTCTTCGTTATCACCTTGGTACTCCACTTCGCTGCCCATAAGCAGGATGATTATAGGCTTTCCTTTGACGTTGTCATAGATATAGTCTAGGTTTCTGAATAACAGATCTAGCGGCGTTGTTCCTACAAACTCCCACTCTTCCGCAAAGTCATCTATCATTTTCTGATCAAAAGCAAAACCGTGATTCTGGATCTCTCCGCTGATAAATCTGCCTGAAAGCGCCTTATCCGTCAGCGGATAGTTTCTGCTGGAAAAAGATATATAGCTTCCCGTGCGTTTATTCCTGTACAATCCGGAAGCCATGTCCTGAAGAAGGCTGTAGCAGATAACATGATACTCTTCCTCAAACAGCTTCGTCTTAAAGTCACCATCAATAATAAACGGCACATTATCTACGATTTCATCTATCTCTTCCTTACTGAGGTTCGCACTCTCCCAGATATGCATACTATGATTCTGGCCTGTAGTAACAAAGCCCATCTCATTTATATAGTTAAACTCTGAAGTAATACTTCCACCGCCAAGATACGGCTCAATGGAATCAAGGTCGCAGGGGCCCTTAAGAAGAATTCGTATCTTATTCTTCTTTGAAGTATCCTCGGTGATCTCAAGCTCCTTCTCTTCCTTGATCCAATCAACGACAGCATCCTTTTTTAATTCCATAGAAACAGGCCCTTTTACCTCAAACTCAGGGCATCCCAGTGAGTTATAAATATACTGCTCGATTCCCATTCCCAGGACTCTGCAGGAAAAGAGGAAATGCTCCATCTTCTTTTCCCTGGTATTGTAAACAAAGAATCCGATTATTCCATAGTCTCCGAACCTGTCTTTGCACCTGATATAGCCGCAGTCATTCCAATCGCTGCATATAAGCTTGGTCAGGAGTTTCTTATCATCGCGGTTCTTGGTGTAGTTAAGCTGATTGCTTCTTGCCACCAGATCAGCGATTCTGTCCAGATTATCAAGGCAGTCCCTGTTGATGGTAATTTTGATATCGCTGTCCTTAAGGAACTGCTCCTTGGAGCTACTTACGGCTTCTGCCCCTGTCTTTTTTTCCAGAAGCTTGTACTGCCCCAGTCTTGTATGGTTCTTATCCTTGGGGACAGTCCTGTAGAAATAATTGCATAGATAAGGGATAATATCCGGCCCCGCAACCATCAACTCCTTGGCATAGTACCTTGCTTCCTCCAGGTTCCTTGGATTGTCATCAATAAAAAGAACATTTTCAGCCCGAAGCCCCATGGTCTTGATCTTTGTGGCAATCTGCGGTCCTTTGTCCTCCCAGTTGATGTTGTTAAATACGAACAGATTCGCTATTCCAGCCCTTTCCAGCTCAGACATAACCGGCTCCTCATCATTCTTTGATGAGATGCTGTTTACAACGCCGTGATCGGTGATACTTGTGATAAGATCCGCATTTCCCATAGGAAGAATAACCTCTCCCTCACTGAGAATTCCCTGCCAGAAGGTGTCATCCATATCCCAGACGATCATCTTGATCTTCTCATAAGGGAAGTCCTCGTATACAGGGTTCTTTAGAATCTCGACAGCTCTTTGTGAAAAGAAGCTTGCCACAACGCCCTTTTCTTCATCATCCATGCGGTCCTGATCCTCGCTACTGATTATCAGCACATCAAAGGTGCCGGGCTCGTTAAATTCTATGAACTCATCCAGGCTGTTAAAGACATCCTCTGTCCTCTTTGCAATCTCGTAAAGCCTTGGATTTTCCTCAATTCCCATAACTGTGGCATAAGGAAAAATGCTCCTGATTGCCTTAAGCTCTGCTCCAAGGCCGCATCCGTAATGGAGCACCTTAAACTGTCCGTTTATGTCGTAAGGAATCTGCGAAACCACTGTTCCGCTGGCATGTGCGTATTTCAGGATGTCAAAACCGTATTTTTCCACAAAAAGATTGTGATTATCCTCAAGAAGCTTCTGATAATCAGTCTTAATAAAACTCTGGCTGCCGGCATGATAGATGAAGCTGTTCCTTACAACCATGAGCCTGTAGCCATGACGCAAAATCTCCATGGAAAGAGCATCATCCTCAAAATATCCCGGAACGAAGTCCTCATCAAAGCCTCCTACTTCGTCCCATACTTTTCTCCTGATAAGCATGGAGAATCCTGACAGTCTGACTTTTTCAAGACAAGGTCTTTCCATTGGCACATTGACCTTTTCACCGTACTTCAGGTATTCTTCAACGGTGTCAAACTCCACGTCAATTTGCTGCTTGTTTCCGGCGTAGTTGGACACACTGCCCACCGCACCGATATCTTCTGCGGAGTAAAGCGCTTTTTTCAAATGATAAACACTGTCAAACACAAGTCTTGTGTCATTGTTCAATAGATAAATATCTGCATTTGCAAAGTCCATACCAAGAACCGCCTTGGCCCCCTGGTTGCAGGCGGGACCAAATCCAACATTTTCCGTATTTCTTATAAGTAAAATGTCATCCTGCTGCGCCAGCCACTCTGCCACTCCGTCTGTGGAGGCATTATCCACCACAACTATTTTGTAAGTGCCCTTAAGAAGGTTACTTCTGATACTCTTTATGTTTTCCTGCATAAGGTAAAGGGCATTGTAGGACACGATAACAATGGCCACCCTGTTATCCACAGTGGCGACATTGGAATAGTCTCCGGAAGTGACATTCTTATCCTTTTTGTTCTGAATATCGTCCTCCCAGATCTCCTTGTAGCCTTCCTTATATT
This sequence comes from Butyrivibrio sp. MC2021, assembly GCF_000621605.1. Classification (GTDB taxonomy): domain Bacteria; phylum Bacillota; class Clostridia; order Lachnospirales; family Lachnospiraceae; genus Butyrivibrio. The sequence goes on from NZ_JHXX01000003.1 coordinate 186,691, forward strand.
CCATCTGCGCTGCCTGAAGCATCTGCTTGGGCGAGAGCTTCGCCTGATACTCGGGATTATCGAATAGATTCTTATTATCCTCCCTTACTGTGTGACCTTTTTCAAAAGAAATAGAATGAAAATCCCTGGAAAGCCACTCAAAGTCCCTGTCGCAAATTGTGTTCACATCAAAGAAAGTGCCTCCCTGCCTGAAGGAATGCCACTCTCTAAGCTTGTAGACTGTGGGATATTTCAGAGCCACATAGGTTCCGTAGGTCTCAAACTCACTGAAAGCGGAAGACTGAATCTGATCTTCCGGAATAGAATTAATTATTTTCTCCCAGAAGGTTGTTCCGGGAATAGAATCGTTCTTTTCGATATCAACAAGAAGAGCCTGCATAATATCTGTTCTAAAGAGCATGTGCTCAGAAATAAAGGAGCGCTCAATCACCTTGGAAAAACCCGGCAGGAGCCTTCCCATGGTTTCGAAATACTCTTTATGATACTCGTGCTTAAGGTCAATATAGGGTTTCCCGGATTCCTCCTGGAACATCACTATGTCCTTACATGGAATAGTGTCACCATCCCAAACCATGTAGTATTCGTCAGTACACATGCGGGAATACTGCATCTTCAGGAATTGCTGATAATACCAGCCCGTAACACCTCTGGGCAGAGCCTGCCCCTTAAGGAGATTCTCCATCTTTTTGGTCATGCAGGCATGGACCTCATTAAAGGGGATGATACTGTCCTCGTTAATAAAGCCTGCGCTGTTTCCGATATTGGGATCACCGCTCACAAGGTTACCTACTCCATCTGTTCCCACAAAGCAGACCTGGCCGTATTTCATGTGACTAATCAACCTTGGGTAAAGAGATAATAATCTTTCGCAATCCTTCGGGGTGATGACTATCAAAGTGTTAAACAATTTATTATTCATATTTCTCCTTAACCGCATCGAGCAAATTATCGCAATAGCGTAAATTAATTGTAACATATATATGCATTAAATTGTTTGACTCACTGATAATATCCTCATGGACAAAAAAAGCACTGTGCTTTCACACAGTGCTTAAATCCATAAATGTCAATTCTTTTGATCAAGAAATTGCGGTGGAATATCTTTGAAATTATTCATAGTCTGATAATAATTAAATGCCACAGCTGAACTCTTCTTATTACTTTCAAGCCTCTGCCTCGTAGCACTGAAATACTGCTCGGCCAGCTTCTTATTCCTGTGCTCATGAGCCTCAATGGATGAACTTCTGTCCATAACCTCATGAATAAGATTCTGTAGTCTTGCTATCTGATCCTTATACTGCCCCTTGTTATCACCAAGCTCTTCTTTAATCCTATCGAATAAGGACTGGAAGCCTTCATCCAACATAAGCAGCTGGTCCACCAGCTCACCCTTCTTTTCAACAGTATCATCAAAGGTCTGCTCATCAACCTCATCAGAATTCTTCAAAACTTCAGTCTGCCTGTCATTTTCTTTTTCGATAAGGTCCATAACCTCAATCTTCTTAATAAGGCTGTCCTCCAGCATGTCCAAACTAGAAGCTATCATCCCAGTCTCCTCTTATGCATCCTTAACCATTACATGGTTAGCTTTCATGACTTCAACCCAATTGTCTCTTATTGCATGCATGTGCTTGTTGACCTCAGCAACGATTTCTCTGTCCTTACTGATGTTAGCTTCAACAAGTCTCCTTGCAATATAAGAATACATGTTTTCAAAGTCCTGAGCAACAGGATACTTCATGTCCAGCGTACTTCTTAAGTATTCAATAATGCGCTCTGTCTTGATAATATTCTCATGAGCCTTGAATATATCATTCTTTTCAATGGCAAAATCAGCTATATTTAGGAATTTAATAGCCCCGTCATAAAGCATAAGAGTAAGCTCCGGACCGGAGGCACTCATGATCTTATTATTTTTATACTGTGCATAAGCCTTCTGTTGAGTTGTAAGTACTGGCATATTTACTCCCTCGCATTCTATATTTATTTATAGTAATTCTCTTATGCTATCAACTGCCGCCTCCGAAGAATCCTGACAATGAACCACTTGAGCTGTTTATCTTACTAAGTGCTGTCTCCATCTTGGAGAACTTCTTATAGTATTTATCCTGTGCAGCCTCCAAAGCGCTCTGGGCATCGGAAATCTTGGTATTGTACGCACTATACTGAGAAGCCATAAGCTTATCTTCATAGATAGTAAATGCACTGCTGTACTGAGTGCCCTTCATAAGATCCGAAAGCTTGGTATACATTGATCTGGACAATTGTGTAAACAGATCCTGTACCATAGAAGGATCATTTGAAATAGCTGCCTTCAGTAGATCTGTATTTCCACTTGTTGACTCGTCATCAGGATCTCCATCAATATGAAGAAGGTCTCTGTCATTCTCTTCAGTGGAGAAATAACTTCCGGTAGAAATTCCCAGGGATGCCAGGGAATACTTCTGTTTGGTACCATCTTTTAAGGTAACCTCAAATGAACTTGCAACGATATCCCTTAGTGCTGTTCGTATAGTTCCAATTGTATCGTCACCACTAAGAAGTCCGGATTTTATCTTATTTTCCCATTCCTCAACTTCCTTATCGCTCATGGCGTCCTTCTCATCGTCAGTGAGCATCTTATATTTTGTGGCCTTATCAGCATTATAAAGAGTTGAGAACTCTTTCATAATGTCATTGTATTCTTTTACCAGCTTCTTGATATTGTCATAAATTCCACTTGTGTCCTGCTTGGTGGTAAGTGTTATATTCTGAGCCTCCTCATTGGCTGTAATTGTAAGTCCATTTATCTGGAAGGTGTTGCTGTCGGATTCATACTTTTCGCCATTAAGAGTGATCGAAGCTTTAGATCCAGGCTGAACAGTTCCTGTTGAAAGGCCAAGGGCAGCTGCCGCTTCACTAGTATCAAAAGAAAAGTTCGCTGAAGTTCCGGTTTCCTTTCCAGCAACAAAGAATCTTCCTGTGCTCTCATCAAAGTTGAAATTGAGCTTGTCGCCGGCTTCTTCCTTAAGTCTGCTAAGTACATCAGCTATAGTATCTCCTGAAGATACAGATATTGACTTACTTTCACCTCCAACTGTAAAAGTGATTTCATCGCCATCAAATCCGTCGATATCTCCCAGTTCTGTAGAGAGTTTAGCTTTTTCTGTTCCGGCCTTCACCTCTTTGCCGCTCATATATGAAGCCTTGGCAAGACTGGTGATGCTCAGGGTCTGAACTGCATCCATCGCATTTTCGCCTGTAACAACAGACACAGCACTGGAATTAGAAGCAGTTGTGGTCTTTTTGGTATATGCTGTTGAAAATCTCATGGAGCTGAGCGCCCCATTATAGAAGGAAACGACCTTCTTGTTAAGTTCTTTCCATTTATCCTGTTTCCAGGTTAGTTTTTTCTGATCGCCCTTGAAATTATCAAGCTTCGTCTGCTTGGAACTGGTCAAAGCAGTTATGATGCTTTCAGTATCAAGGCCGGAATTCATTCCAGTTATTCTGATAGGCATAATATCTCTCCTTTCTCAATCCTTGAGCTTACCGAATGGAAATCCTTTTCCATAGAGGTTACCTACAGTTATCTCTTTTCGTCCACCAAAATGCCCGCAATCTCCCAGACCTTGGCGATCATATCCAAAGTCTCGTCAGGAGGAAACTCCTTGATGACCTTCTTGGTGTCCTTGTCCACCATCTTGATGGTCACTCTGTTGGTCTTGTCATGAATTCCAAATACAGCCTCTGCATTGGAACTCATCTTCTTGGCCATCTGTGAAATAGCCTTTCTGACCTTCTCATTGTCTGCCTGGATCTGTTCCTCAGTCTCTGCGATATGGTTCTGGGATTGTGTAAAGGCCTGGGCTCCGCTTTGGCTATCATTATTAGAGCCGGCTGAATTATCAGCAGCTTCCACTTTGAGCTCCATGCCCTGAGCAGCTTTGGCTTCCATATTTACAATCTCAGACTGAGACTGACTCTGTTCCTGGACTTTCGTCTTTACCTGGGGCTGAGCCTGCTGCAAAAGTGGGCTAAACCCGTTAATCGCTTCCATTCCCATAATCCTATACCTCCATGTCAGAATCAGGAAAAATCCTTAAAAAAGGACAGTTCTATTTATCCTTTATATCGGACATGAATTATAAATCTTTATATTATATCTGTTGGTATAGGTGAGAATTAATAGAAATTTTAGAATTTACATTTTAAATGGTAAGTACTTCTTTTAATAATTTCTCATAGGAAAAATCTCTTAAAACCTTTTCCTGGCCTCGTCTTGCTATTTCCTTTCGTTCATCCTCATGTTCAAGATAATATCCGGTCTTTTCAATCATATCTTCCGGAGAATAGGCCATAACCAGCTCTTCTCCATCAATGAAGTACTCTGCTATTTCAGCCTGATAGTTAGTGATAAGAAATCCTCCGGCAGCAAGAATATCAATTACTCTAAGCGGAATACCGGACAATATAGATCTTAAGGTAATGTTCAGGTTAACCTTACTTTTATGAAATACCCTTGGCATTTTTGTCATATAATTTGCAGTTCCAAGATTACAAACATTTTCAATGGGCTTAGCTCCGGGCATAGTATATAGAACAGTATCAAAGCGTTCCCCCATCTCTTGAAGAATATTGTGACGTTCATTTACCGTAACTTTTTTCCTAAGAATATCCAGCATAACATTGTCATAATCAATCTCATATTTACCTGTGTCCTCAAACTTTATATACTCCCGAAGTTCTCTAATCTTTTCATATGGAAAAATTGCTGGCTCAGTAAATAGATCAGCCCCAAAGATACTCTCCTGTGCCTTAATAACGGCATCTGTATACCCCTTTAATGCAGGCGGAAGATATTTCACTCTGTCATAGTAATTGTGTTCATTGTCGTATAGGTTGCCTAAAAAACACACATCATGCTCGTATACTATATTCCCACCGGTTTCAGCATCCATATCATCACATAGCTTTTGGAGGCGCTGTGAATTAACCGCCAAAGTACTATATCTTATTGTGCTATATCCTTTTTGACAAAGCCTTTCATATAAAACCTTGTCAAAAACATAAACTCTATTAACTGAATTCCCAATTGTATGGGAATCCAATGTATAATGTGGGCAGTCAAACACCCATGAAATATATGGAATATCATATTTCTGACACGCTTCTGACAACGCAGGAATATAGTCAAAGCTGAATACACAATCATAGTTTTTTTTGCCATCCAGCTTATTTATCGCTTTTTCCTCAAAGACTCTTAAAGTCTCGGAATTCAATTCGTAATTGCCTGTATTAAACTTAATCAAATCTATGTGATGCCCTAGTTTTCTCATAGCATCACGACAATCCTCTCCATTAAATTCATCCCAGCTGTAGTAAAGAATATTCATGACAGTTTTCCTCAAAATATAGAAACAGCGGCTGTCATCTGTCGATAACAGCCGCCGGGACTCTTTTCTAAAACATCATAACAGCTTCTTGAGTTCATCAAGGCTGGAAACATCTGTTGCCTGCTTATTCTCCTGCTGAATCTGAAGGTATACTTCCTTACGATAGATCGGAATCTCCTTAGGAGCTGCGATTCCAAGCTTTACCTGATCCCCTCTGATATCCAATACAGTAATCTCGATGTTGTTGTTAATCATTATTGCTTCGTTCTTTTTTCTGGATAATGCTAACATTCTTTTTCTCCCTCCATGGTTGTGTAATTAGTGTTAGTGTCTCTCAGGCATTCTCTTTGTTTTTCTGCAGAATATCATAGATAGGGAACTTTACAGGATAGTCGTCGTTATCAATAATAGTCTGGCTTGCCTTCATCTCTTTTACATTGATGATGAAAGGGCCTTTTAAGTTAACTGTCATCTGCTTGAGGTCGTGAGGTACGGTAACTGTTACCAGAACCAGCATCTCTGTGTCGTCAAGTTCCCCAATGTCAGTTATACTTAGGCGGTCAACCTGAGGATTGTAATCAGGACAAACAATAAGTGGATCCATTACAGGCATAGCAAAACCGGGTTCTTCAATGGATTGAAGCCACTTGATAGTATCTGATCCCTTCTCTGAATCGTACATAAGAGTGAAACGCTTGAGATCAGGGAATCCGATAATGCCGTTTGGAAAAGAGATTATCTTGCTATCTTCGATTTCAACTTCGCCAAAAATCCTAGTTGTTAATTTCATGTCGTAACCTCCATAGTCCTTTCTAGACACTACTACATAATTATTGTATACGATTTTTCGATATATTTCTATAAAAAATTTATAATGATGCCCACTACAGACTGATGATATACGGATTGCTCCGCAAAATGCGCTCTCGCAATCCTACAAGGATTCGGAAATCGGCGCACTCACTTAGGCTCGTGCTCCTTTTTTCCTCATCCTTGTTCGGGTCCTTCATTCATGCACCTTTGCATATAAATATGCACGGTGCCTGACCTCGTCCCCTATATCATCAGATATAGTTCATCAAACTCGTCTGGCTAATTTTGCCGGTGGCCATCAGGGATGCCTCGTAGGTGACCTGGGCGGAGGTGAGGCGGGTGGCGGCCTCAGCGATGTCCACGTCTTCGTTCTCAGACTGGAGGGTCTGGAAAGTGGTGGTCTGGGTCATAAGGCGGGAATTGATAAGGTCCAGGCGCTTGGAGCGGGTTCCGTTGTCAGTTACCGCGATGTTGGCAACGTCAAGGCACTGCTGCATGGATGTGATCTTGTGCTCGAACTCCTTCTGGATCTGCTGACGAAGGTGGTCGTAGACCTTGGTAGCGGAAGCGATATCCACATCCAGCTTGGCGCGGTAGTCCGCATCGGTGGAGCCATCCCTCTTTTCCCGGAGGGTCTTGATGGTTCCGTTTATCTGCTGGAGCTCATTGAGGATAGTTCTGAGGTCCTCCACATTTCTCTTTACATCTGTGGTGAAAACCGCATCAGCGGTGGTATTAACTATTACCGACTGGGCAAATCCCACGTCGTAGGCGATGTTATGGGCTGCATTTCCTTTGTTGTAGCGGATCAGATTGCCGTGGGTGTCTGTGTAATCACAGGCAAAAAGGTTCTCGGGTCTGATATCTCCGCTTTCCCATTCCTTTTTATCGTAAATAACATCAATACATCTGGTATTGATAAGATCCGGCATAGTTACCAGCTTGTCCTCCAGCTCTTTGTTAAGGAGGATCTCCCCGGTGGCGGCATTGAGGTATGCTCTGGCCCCGGTGGGATGCTCGTAGAGATCCATATATGCGTCATCGATCTCCTCCTGGCCGGTGGTGGAGTAAATAATGTTCTGATAGCCGATGTCGAGGGTGGACTCCTTGTAGGAACTGCTGACACTACCGTTGCCCGTCACCTGAATTATGTTATTGGAGGTGGTTCCATCGGCGTTCTCGGTATATCTTTCATCAATAATCGTGTAGGTTCCGTCACTGTTAACGGTGGCCTTGAAGCCCTCTTCGTTGAGCTGGATCTGGTAGGTCTGGCCGATGGCAGGTAAAAGAGGAAGATTCACACTGTAGTTCTTTCCATCCGCATTGTAATTAATTGCGGATACGCTTCTGGAATCGATGCTGGTCTGAGCAGCTGCTATGCCGGCTCCCAGATGGTCGCTGTCCACGATTCCGTTGGGGTCTACAATGATAGCCGGCGCGGACTTGTCACCGTTAATATATACGTTGTAGTTACCGGTGTTGGTCACTGCCACTTCGTAGCTGTTTCCGCCCTCGTCGATAACCTTGTAATTCTTCTCTCCGTCGGGATCCACAGGAATCGAAACATATCTGGTCTCGTTGTTTTCTGTGGTATAGGTGATGTTGACCACCTGCGTTGTCTGGGTTACGGTACTGGTGGCGGGCTGGGTCAGCATCTCACGCCACTTGAGAGTAGCCTTGGTGTTGCCCTGGGCGATGGGATCATCCAAGGGATCCTTGTAGTTCAGGTTGTTATAGGAAAGTCTGATCCTGCCAACAGTGGTCTCTATGATCTCACTCTGCTTAACAGCTGCAGCGCTTTCACTTACCAGATCCTTGGCGTCCAGAAGGTGCTTTCCGATCATTCTCTTTGACTCGGAAATATCCACAGCGTCGAACTCGTCGTTGATGTTGGTATAATCAGCAGAGGTGGTTTTATCGAAAGTAAGCGGTGTATCTGTTCTGTATCCGGTAAAAATGTATCTTCCTGCGTAGTCCACATTTCCTGTGGCGTAGTACTCTTTTGCCAGGGAGTCCAGCTGGGAAATGATGATATCCAGGTCATCCACGGTGAGATCCATGTTGGCGCCCTTGGTGGCCTGTTTTACGCAGTCAGTAAGAACCGAGGTGACGGTGGAAAGTGCATCTCCTGTGACATCCAGCCAGCTCTCGGCGTCCTTACAGTTTTTCTCATAATATTGTGAAAGTTGGGTAACGTTGCTTCTAAGGCGAAGTGCCCTGATAGCTATGACAGGATCATCCGAAGGACGGGTTATTTTCTTGCCGGTGGCCATCATGGTGTTCCACTGGTCCTCGGTGATCTTATTATTATTGATATTGTAGAGCGAATTGTTCTGCATTATTTTATTTGTGATGCGCATAGTATTGCCTCCAAAGACAATCCTTGTCTGTAAAAAAAGCGCATCCATGCATAACATCTTCATTTTCACTATGTTTATCGGCATGGGGCTCTCAAAACTTAAGAGCATATGTAAAGAGCCCGGGGCCTAGACGATCCATGTGAAAATGTAAATTTGCATTTCCACATGAATCGTCCAGATCCCCGGGCAGCTTAGTGTCTCGAAATTATTTAATTGTGTACTTCAACTTTATCTTTCCCTTGAAATTACCCTTACCGGTAATAGTCAGAGTTGCATCGCCCTTCTTCTTGAAGTTCTTATAAGAAACTGTGTAGTCCTTGCCTTCAACAAGAGTTTTCTTCTTTCCCTTCACATTGACAAATTCTACTGTAGGAGAGGGTTTTACGCCGTCCTTGGAGTAGGTGAAGCTGGTTTGGGAGAGCTTGGCGGTAACTTTTGAGTCGGATTTACTTATGTCCAGGGGATTGATCTGGAAGGTGACAAAGGTTTCACCAAAGAACCTCTCTCCTCTTCCGTAGATTCCCATGCAGGCCTTTCCCGCATCAGAGTCTATGCAGAGAACGAAGTAGTCTCGTTCCTTAACAAGCTCTTCGCCCTTGTAAGTAACCTTCACATCAGGCTCGATCCAATGGCCGTTGTACACCTGGGCCTTTACTTTTCCCACCTTTGCCTTGCTTATCAGCGTCTTGTTATCGATGACTACCCGGATATAATTAAAAACATTGGTATAGCCTTCCGCGGATCTTATGTAAATACGGCTCTCGCCTACATTTGTAAAATCGCCAAATTCATCGGTGGTATCATAGTCGAAGATAAAGTGCTTGCCTTCCTTGAGCACTATGGTCTTTCCATTCAGCTCTGCTGTAATGGTAGGCTTTGGCTTATGAACCTTTCCGTCATACTCATAATAGTATACTTGCTTTGAAATCTGAACATTGTGCAGTATCACTTCGTTGATGTAAAAATCGTAATACTGCTCCTTTACATCAGCATATTTTCCCTTGAAGGTTATAGTGATGGTGGCCTTGCCTGGCTTAACGTTATTGGCATAGCTGAGCTTATAGTGCTTGCCGGAGGTAAGCTTCTTGTTTCCGTCGAAAACAAGGAAAGTGTCAGGCTTCTGGGCCTTTCCGGTGTAATAAAACCACTTATTGTTGTACTTGTTACTTCCTATAAACCAGATTCCATCGGGGATATCCTCAGGCGAAGTAAACTTCATGTACTTGCGGACAGCCACCGGGACATCTCCCCATTTTTTCGCTTCGGGGTTGCTTCCCCCCTCAACGGTTCCGATGATTGTGATGTCCTCTATGACAATGGTCTTGTCAAAATCGAACTCCATCGCCTTCTTGGCTGAGCCGTCACTGGTGTAATAATAGCTGAAAGAAATGCTCTGCTTCTCTCCCAGCTTAAGGGCCGTAAGATCTGGCTTTGTGGCCTTCTCACCGCACTTAACCTTCTGGGTCGGAATATCCAGCTTTTTCTTTCCGTTTTTTATCTGAACAAATTTAACAGTGCACTCCCTGTCAGGATAAACAGGGTGGAAAACAGGCTCCAGATCCTTCATGCCGATGTCTTCTGCCTTCACATCCTTCCAGGATCTGTCCCCGGCATTGTAATAAACCTCAATTCCCTTGGGGCAGCCATCAAATACCTGGATTCTGACATCATCATCCACCTGAGGCTTTCTTCCTAAAAATGTGACTTTTTTAAGCTTGCTGCAATCGTTAAAGGCACCTTCCGCAACCCTTAATACCTGTTCTCCGAAGGTAACGCTGCTGATTCCCGTATTATAAAACATCTGGATTCTTATATGGTCAATGCCCTTGGGGATCACAACGTCCCCCGTTAGATTGGAGCAGTTCTTAAATGCATAGAATCCCAGCTCCTGCAGATTCTCCGGAAGATCCAGTGTTCCCTTGACCTCAGCCCCCATCAGAGCGCATCTTCCGATATGGGTCAGAGTCTTGGGAAAAGTCATCTTTCCCCTGATAGGAGTGTCATATTTCGGATCCTCCATCACAAAGGCAGAAGAGCCCAAATATGTGAGTTTGGTAAAGCCATTAAGCCTGATCTCCTTGCCGCAATTAAATCCATAAAAAGCATAATCACCGATGTACTGGACATTTTTAGGAATTTCTACCACATCCGCATCAGTATCCATCACACTGAAGGCTCCATAGCCTATGTAGGTGGTATTCTCCGGGATTACCAATCCGGGAATAGTTCCTATGTCAAAAAAGCAATGGGAACCGAATTCAGTCAGGGACTTGGGGAATGGATCAAATTTCACCTCGTTTGGCCAGCGTCTTTCAGCCAGTTTGTAAAAAGAGTAGGCTCCTACCCTTGTGATTCCCTCCCCGAAGGTTACGCTCTTTATATCCTCTTCATGCCAGGGAACCACATTTTCCTCAGAGTAGTCCCACATGGGGCCGGTTCCCTCCACCACGAAATGTCCGTTTTCATCTATGGACCAGGTGGCCTTATCACCGCACTTATCGGAGATCTTTTCCCCAAGATAGTGCCAGCCCACGCCCTGGAAGCTCTTGGCAACGGCCTCTTTCTTTGCCTCTGTCCAGGTCTTGTTGCTTTTGAGATAATACACCGATGCCCTTATCTCTCCAAAGGCATTTTCTCCCACTTCAGGAGCATCACCGTTAAACTCAACTCTTCTGACTTTCGCCTTGCAAAAGGCCTCTTTTCCTATCTTTTTAACACTCTTGGGAAAAGAGAATTTGGACATATTTTTGCATCCATAAAATGCTCTGTCGCCTATTTCAACCAGATGGTCTGAAAAAAAGATCTCATTGGCATAGACTTCATAGAAGGCACCACCGGTGATGGTTTTCATATTTGCGTTGATCTTCAGGTTTCCGGAATAGATCTTGGCACTGTAAAAAGCGTATTCCTCAATGCTAGTCACGTTTTCCGGAATCACCACATCCTTATAGAATGAAACTCCCTGAAAAGCTCTTTTTCCGATGGATTTAACCGTTGAAGGAATATTGAAAACATTGTCGTTTTTAAATTCCAGTGAAACATCAATGAAATTGCCCGCACCGATCCTGGTGATTCCTTCGCCGATAACAATTCTCTTGATAGAATCCTTCCAGTAGTACCAGGGAGTATCCCACTTGGTCTCGTAGTCCTTGATGGCGCCCTTACCTGTAATAGTCAGGGTCCTGGTGGACGTATCATACTTCCAGTTAACATCGTCGCTGGCAGTACTGCCGCAGCTTCCGGATGTGGCGCCCTCGCTCTGGAAGTCCATATCCTCCGGCTCTTCTTCCTGAGCGCCTTCATCAATAAGAATCTCTTCCTCAGATTCCTCCGATTCCTCGATCAGAGCCTCCTCTTCCAAGGCCTCCTCCGTCAAAAGTTCCTCATCCAGCAAAAATTCCTCGTCCATACAAAAGCCATGAACCGAGGAATTGGCAATCATTGCCCCACAGAGTACTCCCCCCAGAAATACCCTTAACACATTCTTTTTCATACACACTCTCTCCATAGTCTTAAGATTATACAAGCATCTTACATAAATCACTGGAAGATTTCCATACTGTTCACACTTTCTACAAAAAAAATATGAGCCTATCTCAAGAACTTAGTTCCGCTCATCAAACTCCCGTCTCAAGGATCAGACGGTCGTAGATCTCCGTCAGCGTCTGGATCATCTTGGAGGATAAAGTATACGCGTTTTGGTATTTGACCAGGTTCGCTGCCTCTTCATCTTCATCAACGCCTGAATCAGACAGCCTCTGATTTGTAATAGTCTTCTCCAGCGAATTATAAGTATCCTCCAGCGTCTTGGAATTACTTCTGTTCAGCGCCACATCCGCCAACACCTTAGTCAGAAACTCCCCTGAAGTAGCGCCGCGAAAGATCTTCTGGGTGTCAAACATTGTTTTTAACTTCGTAAGATTCACAAATTCCGACTCACCTTCAGTGATATCAGCCTTGGTGGAAAGCCTGTCTGAGTTATCCTGAAGCACTTCGTTTACAGTGAAGTTGCCGCCCCGAAGCTTGTAATAGCCCTTGTTCTCAGAAAGGGTTGTGAGCTGTGCATAGCTGTACTGGGCTGCGGAATTCATATCCATTGATCCCGTGAGAAGGTTTACACCCTCCAGGGAATCTGAGGTATATCCGTTTACCATGATCTGGTTAACAGCATCGGAAAACTGCCTTATCCACTCGTTCATCTGCGACATATAGTAGGGAATTCCCTGATAATCATTGCCGTAGCCGATGGATACGTTGGCGTTGTTATCCGGGATACTGGTCAAAGTGTTTTTATCAATATAGAAGGTATAGGTGCTGTCCCCGTCAAAATCGAAGCTGTCATAGCGGTAATCCTTGGCTCCGATATGGATGCTGCCATCCTCGGGGATGCTGCACTTTGTCATATCTTTTAAGTATTCGGCGGTCACCTTAACCTCAACGGCGTAGGTATCGCCGGACTTATAGACGTCAGTTCCTTTTCCGTGGAAATACTGATTGTTGTTGCCGTCTCTGATGGCAAGAAGTCCCTGGAGCTCGCCGCCAATCAGCTTGGAATCCAGCTCGAAGTATGACAACTCGCTGATGTCGTCGCCATCCTTATAGTTGCCGTAACCCCACTTGATATCGAAAAGACCGCTGACATCATTCTGATTGGTGGAACCGTCATCTTCCCTGGATACACAGATCATTTTTCTGTATTCATAGGTGTCAACCAGCTCGTAGCCCCCTGCAACCCAGATCTGATATCTTGTGGCGCCGGTCACACGGCTGGGATTGTTCTCGTCAACTACCGGAGTTTCCTTGGTCTCAACGGAGATCATCTTGGAGAGCTCGTCGATAAGAGTATCTCTTTTGTCCCTGAGCTCGTTGGCTGTGGTGCCTGTCATCTCAATGATGTTGATCTGCTTGTTTATAGAAGCAACCTCCTGGGCGATGGAGCTGATGCGGTCTGCGCAGAGCTTGATCTCCGCGTTACAGTCCGCCTGCTCGTTCTGGAGGCTGGAATATATGTTGTTAAAATACTCAGTGAGGGCCTTCATATTGGAAACGAAGGTGGCCTTGGTCTCTGTGGTGCCTGCTGCCGTCATCACAGACTCAAGGGATGCTTCCATTTTGGAAAAAAGTGATGAGAAACCGGTGGTTCCGTCATCGTCCATGTACTCCTCGATGAGGCTGTTGTAGTAGTTCTTCTGAGTGGCGGTTCCCCTCAGCTGTTCGTTGTTTCTGTACTTGGCATCATAAAAACTGTCTCTGACTCTCTCTATGGCAATGGTATCAACACCGGCTCCGGCGCAGCCGTAGGTGGCAAAAACTCTCAGGGCGTCACTGGCCTCCTGTTTTACCTTCTGCCTGCTGTAGCCGTCGGTGTTGGCATTGGAAATATTATTCGCTGTGGTGTTCAGGGCTGCGTTGGCTGCGCGAAGTCCCGATGCTGCGATATTTAATCCGAAAAATTGAGAAGTCATAGGATTCCTCCATTATGAGCCTAAGGTTGAAACCAGATGCTCCAGCATTTCGCTTACTACATTTATATATCTTGAAGATGCGTTGTAGGCGTTCTGATACATGATCATGAACTCCAGCTCTTCGTCGCTGGATACGCCTACGATCTGCTCTCTTGCTGACTCTACTGCTGATACGGTCTTTTCCTGGGCCTCCTTGATGGAATTGTAGACATCCGCTGAGTTGGCCACCTGGGAAACAAGGCTGTTGTAATAGGTGATAAAACTGTTTCTTGTGGAAACGTTTGGATTAAGTACGTAATCCTCTTTTGTGAAAGCTTCCTTCAGCTCTGTCATGGTAGCGGTATCTTCGTTGCCGTCGATGGTCCTGAAGGTAAAAAGTGTAGGATCCTGGATGAGCTTGGGATTTACCTGGGTGTTCTTGATGGTAAGGCCCGTGAGCACTGTTCCGGGAGGATTGTCCTCACCCACTCTGTAAACCAGCTTGTCCTCTTCGTTTGCCACGGAGAAAAGAGTGAATTCTGAGGGCATTCCCGCTGTATCATCCAGAACTCCGGGGTTACTTTCCGCATTTTCCATGATCTCGTTTATCTTGGCCATGATGTTGTGGATCATCTGGTCGAACTCGGCTTCCACGTTCATTATCACGGACTGGGCTATCTTTTCGTTGTAATAATCCTTGTCTTCAACGATATCGTGGTAGTTGGCGTTACGATCGCCCCTTGCCAGTAGCACTGACTTGAGCTTGCCGATATCTGTATTTATTGAGGTGGAAATAGGTGTTTCCAGGTCAAAAACGTGTGCTCCGTCAATGGAGATCACTGTTCTTGAGCCGTCGTAGTTAAGTTCGGTGGTTGCTGCGTATTCCCAGTAAGGAGTGTTATATCCCGCAGGGCTTCCGCCCTTTTCCTCCGAAAGGGAATGGTCACAGGCTATATGATTTACATGGTCTGTGGTGATAAAGCTGGATCCTTCAAAAAGAACTATGCAGTTTCCGAAGATGTCTTCGTGATAGTCGATCTTGCCGTAGGTCCCAAGCCTGTCCAAAAGAAGGTTTCTTTCGTCGCGAAGGTCATTGGCCCTCTCAATCTTATTTGATTCAATGCTTACTATATCTTCATTGAGCTCTCTGATGCGGTCTCCGATGTAGTTGATGTCCTCCACCATGTCCACCACGATGGAATCCATGTTTGCCTGATAGTTTTCAAGGCCTTCATAGACGCTTTTTGCTCTTGTCAAAAATTCGTTTGCTCTGGTGACCAGTGCGCTCTGGTTAACCGCAGAGCAGGGGTCCTTGGCCAGCTCCTGAACTGCTACCCAGAGGTTATTGAGGGATTCTGCGAACTCAGTTCCCTGCATTTCCTGGAGCTGATCCTCCACCTCCTCAAGGGCCTTTACGGAAACATCATAAAAAGCGGATCTTCCGGTCTCTACCCTGTAGGAGATATCCAGAAATTCGCTTCTCACCTGTTTGCAGTTGCTGTAGTTTACGCCGGTTCCGATCTGTTTGGGGGCAATGCAGTCAAATCTGTTCTCTAAAGTCTGATATGCTCTCGTTCCCTGGGATACCTGCTGCCTGGTGTAGCCGTCGGTATCCATGTTTGACATGTTGTGGGCCACGGTATTAAGGGCATTTTGCGTTGCCTGCAGGCCGGAAGAGCCTACGTATAAATTTGCCATGAGTGACATATCGCTACCTCTACTTATTGATTCCCTCTACATATGCCCAAAATACGAATCACTCCGTAAAAAGCACTCTCGTGATTCTCCAGGCATTCGGAATCCGCACATTTAAAAAGCAAAATGGCTACTTCCTCATGCCTTTTTGGGTCTTCAGAATGCCAAATCATATGCATGCAAGCATGCATGATTTGTCTTCTGATCCCCTAATTTTGGGCAAAATAAAGACACTACCGCGTTTCCCCGGTTACCCTAGCGAGTTATCTACATGCATCCGCAGTACTTTCTTCATAAAGTACTGCTTTACTGCTTTGCATCAAACCCGCCCGATGTGTAACCTAAACAATCGCCTGTAGTGTCTAACGCTCTGGAATAATTTGCTGTTTGCGGAGCACTCTTAGACGCCTGGATGATGTTCATCTCGAATTGCACCATCTCCAATGAACTTAGAAGAAGTTCCTGGTTCTGGCCGTTTACACGTCTGACATTATCGGTGACACCTCTTAGTCTGTCCCGCTGTACTGCCAGATTCTTCTGATCTTCAGGTCTTTTTTCAAGGACTACGATCAGATCGGTCAGTTTCAATGAATCAACATCCCTGTTGAGTACGTTTGCAATATCCTTCATGGCCGTTTCACGCTTCTTTTCCAGGCCCTGGATACCGCCTATCACGCACTGCTCCTCATCCGTGATCTTCGCAAGTTCCTCAAGATCGCCCTTTATGATAATGACGGTCTTTCGGGTCGATAACTCCAGTAATTTCTCGTACATTGTGCATTCCTTGTCAAGTATTTCCACAAGGTTTTCCATAAGACTTGCCACTGGAATCATCCTCCTATATTCGATTTAGTTGTAAGCGGCTCTATAATCAGAGGCCTTCAAATTTTGCCAGTAACTTGTCAGCAAAAGCCTCACCACTAACATCATAAGTACCATTTTTAATAGCAGCTTTGAGTGGAGCTACGACATCTTCCCTGATATTCGGCACTTCACTTACAGCCTGTTTGGCAACCTGGATATCTTTTCCAATAGAAGAGAATGATACTGTATCCCTTACATCATTAGTCTTCTTGAGCTGCTGGGTCTTATTTACTTTGTTGTTTGTGTAGATCTGCTGGACCTGACTGTATGCTTCTATTCGCATAATCTTTTCCTCCTTCCCTGGAGTATTTTTGTTTTTCTACTTCATTTATCGGAAGAATCCTTTTTTACTTTAGCCTTTTCCAAAAACTTTTCCCCCAAAGTTTTTGGATGAAGTAGACGAATACTCCGGGCAATACTTTAAACTGTTGATGTTTACTAGCTTTTCCCTGCTATGGGGAATCCTTGCTACGATAGATATATCGGATGAATTTTAAAATACTTTATAGTTATTTTACAATTTTTTGAATTTTTTTAAAAATTATTGTCATCCTTTGACTTAGATCATGCTGTTGAAATAATCTTCTGTAACTTGTAACTGTTTCTTGAGTATTTCCTGCCACATATGAGGCCTTATCTCACCACTTCCTCTGGATACCTTCGTTCTTTTAATACTGCCATCCGGCATTACTTTTCTGTAGTAATAATGATTGGTATCCTTATATAATTCCCATCCGTCCCTTTCACAAAAACGCTTCAGTTCTTTCCATTTTGGCATACAATATCCTCCAAAATGGAATCGGTATCTAACGTCAGTGCCTTAAAGACATAGGGAATATGTCCCTTTCTGTTCGGAGCCTTAGACCAAACATTGTATTCAGAATAGAATTCCTCTGCATATTCCTTAATATATTCAGCGAGTCTTCTCTTAGTAGCTTCCAGATCAGCATCATTAACTACAATGTCAAGTTCTCTTAGGCTCAGAGTCACACTGCCATCGTCTTCATCATACTTATCCGCAGTATACTTATATCCCGCCAAAAGTTCATTAAGAGTGGAAACATCCATAAGCGCGATATTATCATGAGTCCTTTTAATATATGCAGGCTTATCATGCACAATGGCATCAAGGGTTACTGACCAGTTTTTTCTAACATCCGTCGCATTCAAAACATTCATATATAATCCTCCATATGTTCATATTATAGCAAAGTGTACACAATGTCAACAATGTACACTTTTAGTCAAACAACGAGGTCGGTTCCTACTGAGGCATTTTTGCCGAGGCACCGTCCCGGGATTGCGGAAAATACCGATTTCTAGCGAAAAACAGCCCTGTTGGTGATAGGCTTCAATATATATTGATATATATTGGGGGCCTGTCTCCAACAGGGCGTTAGTTATTCTATATTACTCGGTATTTCCGCCATAACCTTCCCGGATCAAGTATTTCTCCCAATCGGAAGAAATACTAATCACCTCAAACTGCGGGAGGCTTACTTTACTCTACATCCTGAAGTGCGGCTACGCCTTCTTCGCCGGTACGTACCTTAACTACGCGGCTTACGTTGTAAACGAAGATCTTACCGTCTCCGATATGTCCGGTGTAAAGAGCCTTCTTGGCGGCATCAATAACCTTCTGAACAGGAATCTTGGAAACGATGACTTCAACTTTTACCTTAGGAAGCAGTGTTGAGTCAACGGTTGCACCACGATACTTCTCTGTGGAACCCTTCTGAACGCCGCAGCCCATAACCTGTGTCATGGTCATACCGGTTACGCCCAGCTCGTTGAGGGTCTTCTTAAGGGTGTCGAACTTAGCCAGCTTGCAGATGATGGAAACCTTGTGCATTCCGGTGTCGAACTCAGGTGCAAGAGGTGCTTCAACAGCTACAGGAACTGCAGCATTCTTCTTTGCCTCAGATGCAAACTCGTAGGAATCCTCACCAAGATCTGTGTTCTCGTTAACATCAACTGTAAGAGTGTTTGAAATATCCATGATGGAGAATCCTGCATAAGCAGATGTAAGGCCATGCTCTGTGGAATCAAGACCAAGGATCTCTTCTTCCTCTGTAACTCTAAGGCCGATAGTAGCCTTGATGATAAGGAATGCGACTGTGATTGTGACTGCTGTCCATGCTGCTACTGTTGCAAAGCCAAGGAGCTGAATTCCAAGGGTATGGAAGCCGCCGCCGTAGAAAAGACCAACTACGCCTGTCTCCTCGTTGCCGGGAGCTGTAGGTGTTGCGAAAAGACCAACTGCGATTGTTCCCCAGATACCGTTCATCATGTGAACCGCAACGGCACCAACGGGATCGTCAACTCTGAGAACATAATCAAGGAACCAAACACCGAAGCAAACAAGAAGTCCGGCTACTGCACCGATAACGATGGCACCAAAGCAGTCTGTTACATCGCAGGGAGCTGTGATAGCTACAAGACCTGCAAGAGATGCGTTGAGGGACATTGAAACATCGGGCTTACCATACTTAACCCATGTAAATACCATTGTTACACATGTTGCTACTGCGGGAGCTACTGTTGTTGTAAGGAAAATTGAAGCAAGCTGCTCCTTAGATGTTGCTGCTGCGCCGTTGAAACCATACCAGCCAAACCAGAGGATGAAGCATCCGAGAGCGCCGATTGCAAGGTTTGAACCCGGGAATGCGTTAACTTCTTTGATCTTGCCGTCCTTGTCCTTGCTGAACTTACCGATACGGGGACCAAGTAAAGCTGCGCCGATAAGAGCTGAGATACCACCTACCATGTGAATTGCGCAGGAACCTGCGAAATCATGGAAGCCAAGCTGCGCAAGCCAGCCGCCGCCCCAGATCCAGTGTGCCTCGATGGGGTAGATGAGACCTGAGATAACTCCTGAGTAGATGCAGTAGGATAAGAACTTGGTTCTCTCTGCCATGGCTCCTGATACGATGGTTGCTGTTGTAGCACAGAATACCAGGTTGAAAACGAAATTAGAGAAATCAAAATTTGCATAGGATGTGAAGATATCAAAGCCGGGCTTTCCGATAAAGCCTGCAAGATCTTCACCAAGTAAAAGTGAAAAACCGATGAGAATGAACATTACTGTTCCGATACAAAAATCCATGAGGTTTTTCATAAGGATGTTTCCTGTGTTCTTGGCTCTTGTAAAGCCTGCCTCCACCATGGCAAATCCTGCCTGCATCCAGAACACCAGGGCGGCTCCGATAAGGAACCATACGGCAAATACGGTACTGGTGGATGATTCCGATACCAAACTCATAATAGCTTCTTCTGTCATAATATTTCTCCTCCTAATTATTTTTTTATAAAAAAGAGAGCTGTCGGACTCCCATAAAAAAAGTCCAACAGCTCCCTTGCTGTCTTTACAGATTACTGTATCCCATTAAGTATTCATCAATATCTCTCGCGCAGTTCCTGCCTTCCACGATGGCCCAGACAACCAGTGACTGTCCGCGGTGCATATCCCCTGCGGTGAAGACCTTGTCAGCACTTGTCTTGTACTCACCCTCAGCTGTCTCCACAACGCCTCTTCCTGTCAGCTTTACCTTGAAGGCCTCGGCGGTGTACTCCTGACAGCCGATAAAGCCTGCGGCTATAAGAAGAAGTTCGCATTTGATCTCCTTCTCGGTGCCTTCTACCTCAGTGAGCTTGCCGTTTTCGAACTTCACCTGCACTGTCTTTATGGCTGAGAGCTTGCCGCTCTTGGTGATAAGCTCTTTTACCGTGGTCTCGTAGATCCTGGGGTCATGGCCGAATCTCTCGATGGCTTCCTGCTGGCCGTAATCGGTCTTAAGAACCTTGGGCCATTCGGGCCAGGGGTTGCTTGCAAGTCTCTCTGTGGGCGGTGCCGGCATCATCTCCAGCTGGGTTATGGATCTGCAGCCGTGCCGGATACAGGTTCCGACACAGTCATTACCGGTATCTCCGCCGCCTACAACCACAACGTGCTTGTCCTTGGCGCTGATGAAGGTGCCCTCTTTAAGTCCGCTCTCCAGAAGGCTCTTGGTGGTGGATTTAAGGAAATCCACGGCGTAGTGAACACCTTTTACCTCGGTGGAGTCCTTAACCCCAAGGGGTCTTGGCTTCTTGGCGCCGCAGCAGAGCGCTATGGCGTCGTACTTCTTGTTAAGCTCCTCCGCAGTGATGTCTACCCCAACATTCACACCGGTCTTAAATACAACTCCCTCTTCCTCCATGAGCTTTCTTCTGCGGTCAATGACTTCCTTCTGAAGCTTCATGTTGGGAATGCCGTACATCAAAAGTCCTCCGATGCGGTCCTCTCTCTCATAGACCGTTACGCTGTGGCCTCTGTGGTTCAGCTGGTCTGCCACCGCAAGGCCCGAAGGTCCGCTTCCTATTACAGCAACCTTTTTCCCGCTCCTTACCTTGGGAATCCTGGGCTTCATATACCCTTCCCTAAAAGCGGTTTCGATGATATACAGCTCATTGTTGTGAACCGTTACCGGATCGTCATTTACTCCGCATATGCATGCCTTCTCGCAAAGCGCCGGGCATACACGGCCTGTGAACTCCGGAAAATTACTGGTTTTAAGAAGTCTTGATAAAGCGTGGGGAATGTGCTCGTGATAGATCTCATCATTCCACTCGGGGATAAGGTTGTGAAGGGGACACCCGGTAACCATTCCCTTTAGCTTTATGGCTGACTGACACATGGGGACGCCGCAGTTCATGCAGCGGGCACCCTGGAGCTTTCTGGCATTAGCATCCAGGCAGCTGTGAAACTCCTTAAAATTCAGGATTCTCTCGGATACAGGTATTACCTTATCCTCAACTCTTTTATATTCCAAAAAACCTGTCGCCTTACCCATTTTCATGCTCCTCTGGTAATCTCGTTGAATGCTTCAAGTACTGCATTTTCATGAGAAATACCCTGTTCTTCAAACTTGCCGATAGCGCTTATAACCCTCTGATAGTCATGTGGAACTATCTTCTTGAAGTGAGGGATATGGCTTTCAAAATCTGAAAGGATCTCTTTTCCAAGCTCGGAACCGGTCTCCTTGACATAGTCCTCAAGGATGTCCTTAAGCTCCTGAATGTCGTACTTCTCGGAGAGTTCCTCTAATGAAACCATCTCCTTGTTGATCCTTCTGTAAAGATCGTGGTTAACATCCAGTACATAGGCGATTCCGCCGCTCATACCTGCTGCAAAGTTCTTGCCGGTCTGACCAAGGATAACTGCTCTTCCGCCTGTCATGTACTCAAGACCGTGATCTCCGCATCCTGTGGCTACCGCTGTGGCTCCTGAATTTCTTACGCAGAATCTCTCGCCGGCCACACCGTCGATATAGGCCTTTCCTGAGGTTGCACCGTAGAGGGCAACGTTACCGATGATGATATTCTCTGAAGGCTTAAATGCTGCATCCTTGGGAGGAACAACTATGATCTTGCCTCCGGAAAGTCCCTTGCCCAGGCCGTCGTTGGCATCTCCGGTGAGCTTCATGGTCATGCCCTTTGGAATAAAGGCTCCGAAGGACTGTCCAGCACCGCCTGTAAGGTTCACCACGAAGGTGTCGTCCTTTACCTCGGTGCCAAGCTTGTCGGTGATGACGCTGCCCATGATGGTTCCGACGGCTCTGTTGGTGCTGCTTACAAGAGCATCATCCTCGTGCTTTTTGCCGCTCTCAATGTATTTCTCGAACTTTGGTAAAAGAACTGCTTCGTCCACAGTCTCTTTTAACTTAAAGTCGTAGGAATGCTTTGGATCAAAGTGCCTTGCGGAAACTCCCGCATATTCCTTGTTAAGGATCTGAGAAAGGTTGACCATCTCAGCTCTCTTGGTTATCTGTTTTTCCTTCATCTCAAGGCAGTCGGTCCTTCCGACCATCTCATCAACGGTCCTGAATCCCAGCTTCGCCATGATCTCTCTCATCTCTTCTGCGATAAAGAGCATGAAGTTCATAACATATTCGGGCTTACCCACGAAGCGCTTACGAAGAACCTCGTTCTGGGTTGCAATACCGAAGGGACATGTATCCTGGCTGCAGACCCTCATCATCATGCATCCCATGGTTACCAGCGGAGCTGTGGCAAAACCAAACTCCTCGGCCCCCAGAAGGCAGGCAATAGCTACATCTCTGCCGCTCATGAGCTTACCGTCAGTCTCAAGGATGACGTGATTACGAAGGCCGCTCTCTATCAGTGCTCTGTGGGCCTCGGCTACGCCAAGCTCCCAGGGAAGACCTGCGTTGTGGATGGAGCTAAGGGGTGCTGCTCCTGTTCCTCCGTCATAGCCCGATACCAGGATTACCTGGGCTCCCGCCTTGGCAACACCTGAAGCTATGGTTCCGACTCCTGCCTCAGAAACAAGCTTTACGGAAATCCTTGCCTTTCTGTTGGCATTCTTAAGGTCGTATATAAGCTGCGCCAGATCCTCGATGGAATAAATATCGTGATGTGGCGGCGGTGATATCAGTGATACACCGGGGGTTGAAAATCTTGTCTTTGCAACCCATGGATAAACCTTTTTTCCGGGAAGATGTCCGCCCTCACCGGGCTTAGCGCCCTGGGCCATCTTGATCTGGATCTCCTGAGCACTTAAAAGATATCTGCTGGATACTCCGAATCTTCCGGATGCCACCTGCTTGATGGCTGAATTCCTGATGGTGCCGAATCTCTCAGGATTCTCGCCGCCCTCACCGGTGTTGGATTTTGCTCCTAAGGTGTTCATGGCGATGGCCATGGTCTCATGGGCTTCCTGGGAGATGGAGCCATAACTCATGGCTCCGGTGTTAAATCTTTTTACAATCTCTGCTGCAGGTTCTACCTGATCCAGAGGAATTGCCTTTTTCTTAGGTACAAACTCAAGGAGTCCTCTAAGGGTGTGAGGTCTGTCGTCATCCACCATGGCGGTGTACTCCTTGAAGCGCTCGTAGCTGCCGCTCTGGCAGGCCTGCTGCAGTGCGATGATGGTCTGAGGATTGTAGAGATGATCCTCCTTGTCGTCGCCGCTTCTTAGCTTGTGGAAGCCTGTGCTGTCAAGGGTTGTATCGGTTCCAAGACCAAGGGGATCAAAGGCATGGTCGTGAAGGAACTTGATACCTTCCTCGATCTCCTCTATACCGATACCACCGATACGGCTTACTGTGCCGGTGAAGTAGTTGTCGATGACTTCCTTGGAAAGGCCGATGGCCTCGAAAATCCTTGCCGACTGGTAGGACTGCAGTGTGGAGATACCCATTTTTGCCGCGGTCTTAACAATTCCGTGAAGGATTGCAAAATCGTAATCGGCGATGGCTGTGTGGTAGTCCTTATCCAGGATCCCTATATCTATCAGCTCTGAGATGCACTCATGAGCCAGATAGGGGTTGATGGCTCTTGCGCCAAAGCCCAGGATAGTTGCCATCTGGTGAACATCCCTTGGTTCGCCGCTCTCAAGGATGATGGAAACGGCGGTTCTTTTCTTGGTCCTAACCAGGTGCTGCTCCACTGATGAAACTGCCAGAAGTGAAGGAATTGCCACGTGGTTCTCATCGATTCCTCTGTCTGAGAGGATGATGATGTTGCTTCCCTTGGCGTAGGCCCTGTCAACGGTGATGGAGAGCTGCTCAAGAGCTTTTTTAAGGGAAGTGTTCTTATAATAAAGAAGTGAAACAACCTCGCTCTTAAAGCCGGGCTGATTAAGGCTCTTTATCTTCATAAGGTCTACCCCGGTAAGGATGGGGTTGTTGACCTCCAGAACTCTGCAGTTTTCGCCTTTTTCCTGAAGAAGGTTACCGTCGGATCCGATGAATACTGTGGTGTCGGTGACGATCTCTTCACGGAGGGAATCAATGGGAGGATTGGTTACCTGGGCGAAAAGCTGTTTGAAGTAGTAAAAAAGCGGCTGATGCTTCTCGGACAGCACTGCCAGAGGAACATCATGTCCCATGGAGGCTGTGGCTTCCACGCCGTTCATGGCCATGGGAAGGATTCCTGTCTTCACATCCTCGTAGGTGTAGCCGAAGACCTTATAGAGCTTGTCTCGCATCTCCTGGGTGTGGGTCGGAATCTTTTTGTTAGGTATTGTAAGCTCCGAAAGATGAAGGAGGTTTCCGTCCAGCCACTCACCGTAGGGCTGACGGGCTGCGTAGTAGTTCTTGCACTCCTCATCGGAGATAATTCTCTTCTGCTGTGTGTCCACAAGAAGGATTTTTCCGGGCTGGAGCCTTGACTTTTTCACGATATGAGAAGCTTCTATATCAAGTACGCCAACCTCGGAAGAAAGTATGAGCCTGTTGTCATCTGTGATGTAGTATCTTGAAGGACGAAGGCCGTTACGGTCCAGTGTGGCTCCAAGGATATCTCCATCTGAGAAAATGATAGCTGCCGGTCCGTCCCAGGGCTCCATCATGGTGGCGTAATAATGGTAAAAGTCTTTTTTGCTCTCCTCCATGAAATGGTTGTGCTTCCAGGGCTCCGGTATGGTCATCATGACTGCCAGTGGCATATCGATGCCGTTCATGTACATGAATTCCAGTGTATTATCAAGCATGGCTGAGTCTGAGCCGCTCTTATTTACCACAGGGAAAATCTTGTCTGTATCTTCCTCGCTCATGATAGGAGAAACGATAGTCTCCTCTCTGGCCAGCATTCTGTCGATGTTACCTCTGATGGTATTGATCTCGCCGTTGTGGGCGATCATCCTGTAGGGATGAGCTCTTTCCCAGCTGGGTGTTGTATTTGTTGAAAATCTAGAGTGAACCATAGCGATGGAGGTCTTGTAATCAGGGCTCTGGAGATCCTCATAAAAGGCTCTGAGCTGCTTTACAAGGAACATTCCCTTATAAACAATGGTCCTTGAGGATAAAGAGGTGATATAGGTATCTTCGCTGCTCTGCTCGAACTCTCTTCTGCAGACGTAGAGTTTTCTGTCAAAGGCAAGGCCTCTCTCACATTCCTCGGGTCTTTCGATGAAGCACTGGCAGATGTAGGGCATGCAATCCCTTGCCAGATCTCCGAGGATCTCGGGTCTTGTGGGAACCTCTCTCCATCCAAGGAATGTAAGGCCGTTCTTTTCACAGATGACTTCAAACATTCTTTTTGCGAAGGTTCTTTTAAGCTCATCCTGTGGAAAAAAGAACATACCTATTCCATAGTCACGGCTTCCCTTAAGGGAAATACCGCAACGTCTTGCTGCTTTTGAGAAAAAAGCGTGTGAGATCTGCAGGAGAATACCTACGCCGTCTCCGACTTTTCCGCTGGCGTCCTTTCCTGCGCGGTGCTCCAGCTTTTCTACTATTGAAAGGGCATCATCAAGGACCTTGTAATCGGCGTGGCCGTCGATGTTGACCACCGCGCCGATTCCACAGGCATCATGCTCTATGTTGTCGTTGTATAAAGTAGAACCCATTTTTTCAACTCCTCACTAGTTACATTACTCTGAGAAAAGAAGATCAGAGTAAACAGGGAATGGCCAATACTGCTCGTCTACCAAAAGCTCCAGAGCATCAGCTGATTTTCTTGCTGCATCCATGTCTGCGATGATGGTCTTGTGATAGTAGCTAAGGGCCTTCCAGGGATCTGCAGGAACCTTGTCCATATCCTTTGCAAGCTTCTGGCACTGCTTCATAAGAGCATCTGTGAGAACAGCAACCTCTTTTGATGTGTCTGTCTCGTAAGCTGTTACGCAGCCTGCTGCCTTAAGGGTAGCCATACGGTCGCAGAGGTCTGCGGCGTAGGATGAAACTGCAGGAAGGATCTGTCTGCGGATCATATCAAGCATTGTGTTAGCTTCGATGGCGATCTTTGCGTTGTAGGTCTCAGCATGGATCAGTGCTCTTGCCTCAACCTCGCCCTTGGTGTAAACGCCGTTACCTACATAGAGGTCAACAGCCTTCTTGTCGTTGTAGTGTGGAAGCGCATCTGCTGTGGAAATGAGGTTTGAAAGACCACGCTTTTTAGCCTCTGTTACCCATGAAGCATCATATCCGTTTCCGTTGAAGATGATTCTTCTGTGATCTGTGAAGGTCTTCTTGATGAGCTTCTGAAGATCATCGTTGAAGTTCTTGGACTTCTCAAGCTTATCTGCGAACTGCTTGAGCTCCTCAGCCATAATTGTGTTCAGGGCGATGTTAGGACCTGAGATTGACTGGGATGAACCAAGCATACGGAACTCAAACTTGTTACCTGTGAAGGCCATAGGTGATGTTCTGTTTCTGTCTGTGTTGTCCTGAGGAATTGAAGGAAGTACGTCAATTCCGATCTGGATCTTTTTCTTTCCGCCATCCTTGTAGGGCTTGCCTTCGATGATTGATTCAACAACCGCTTCAAGCTCATCACCAAGGAAGATAGAAATGATTGCCGGAGGTGCCTCCTGGGCGCCCAGGCGGTGATCGTTTCCTGCAGATGCTACTGTACATCTGAGGGTATCCTGATATTCATCTACGCCCTTAACAAATGCTGCCAGAAAAAGAAGGAACTGTGCGTTCTGGCTTGGTGTGCTGCCGGGCTTAAGAAGGTTCTTGCCTGTGTCTGTTCCGATGGACCAGTTGTCGTGCTTACCGGAACCGTTAACCCCTGCGAAGGGCTTCTCATGAAGGAGGCATACGAAGTTGTGTCTGTCAGCAACCTTTTTCATGATGTCCATGGCGATCTGGTTGGAATCGGAAGCTGTGTTGGCATCTGAGTAAACAGGAGCCATCTCATGCTGTGCGGGAGCAACCTCGTTGTGCTTTGTCTTGGAAAGAACGCCCAGTTTCCAAAGCTCGTTATCAAGGTCCTCCATGTAAGCTGCTACACGGGGCTTGATCGCTCCGAAGTAGTGATCTTCAAGTTCCTGTCCCTTAGGAGGCTTGTTTCCGAAAAGTGTTCTTCCTGTCATAATCAGGTCTTCACGCTGCTTGTAAAGAGCCTTGTCCACAAGGAAGTACTCCTGCTCGGGACCGCACTGTGCTGTAACGCGCTTGGTCTCTGTATCTCCGAAGAGTCTCAGGATTCTGATTGACTGCTTGCTTACCGCATCCATTGAGCGGAGCAGAGGAGTCTTTTTATCAAGAGCCTCTCCTGAATAGGAAAGGAAAATTGTCGGGATGTAAAGAGAATTATCTTTTACGAAAGCAAAAGCTGTGGGATCCCAGGCTGTATAGCCTCTTGCCTCGAAGGTAGCTCGAAGTCCTCCTGAAGGGAAGCTTGATGCATCGGGCTCACCTCTTACCAGCTCTTTGCCGGAAAAGTCCATCATGATCTTTCCGCCGCCAACAGGATCGATGAAGCTGTCGTGCTTTTCTGCAGTTACTCCTGTCATGGGCTGGAACCAGTGTGTATAGTGTGTTGCACCCTTTTCGATAGCCCACTGCTTCATGGATTCAGCGATCTCATTGGCGGTGGTGAGCTCTAATGGAGTTCCGTCTGTGATGCACTGCTTCCATGCTTTGAAGGATGCTGATGAAAGACGCTCCTTCATGGTCTCCTCGTTAAAAACGTAGCTTCCGAACAGTTCAGGTAAATGTGTTGCTTCTGTTTTCATACATATTCTCCTCTCTTAGGCAAAAAATAAGACGACACACGGCAGGCTGCCCGGCAGCCACCGCGAATCGTCCCCATTGACGTATCATTATTATTAAACTGCTTCCTGTATTGATCCGCTGCTTTCGCTTCCCAGCTGTGCGCCGGAATCGCCGTAGTTTGAAAGAACTCTTGCTGACGGATCGTTTACATTACAACCTTCCCACTCTTTGTTAGGCATCCAGAAGTCCTTGATCATGGGCGCCTGTCCCGGGTAGTACTCCTCGAAGATCTCTCTGTAGAGAAGACTTTCCTTGGTGAATGGTGTGCAGTAATCGTATTTCTTTCTTCTTATCTCGTACTCCTCATCGGTGTACTTGGCTTCCGCAAAGGCCTTAAGGTCGTCTACCATGCTGTGTCCCACCGCATCCGAGAAGGCAGCTTTCTGTCTCCAGAGGATGTTCTCCGGAAGGAGGTTATCCTTTTCAAAGGCGTGCCTTAAAAGGTATTTGCCCATGTCGTACTTGTTCATCTTGATCTCCGGATCGATGCTCATTACATATTTGACAAAAGCCACATCTCCGAAGGGAACTCTTGCTTCTAAGCTGTTGGCGCTTATGCACCTGTCAGCACGAAGGACGTCGTACATATAGAGCTCATCCACTCTCTTTTTTGCCTCCTGCTGAAAGGCCTCGGCGTCGGGAGCAAAGTCCGTATACTTGTAACCAAAGAGCTCATCTGAGATCTCACCGGTCATGAGAACTCTCACATCTGTGGTCTCGTGGATGGCCTTGCAGCAAAGGTACATTCCCATGCTGGCTCTGATGGTTGTGATGTCCCAGGTTCCAAGAAGCTTTATTACATTAGGAAGTTCTCTGATAACTTCGTCCGGTGTCATGAAGACTTCGGTGTGATCGCTTCCTATGAAATCAGCAACTTCTTTTGCATACTTAAGATCTATGGCATCCTTCTCCATTCCGATGGCGAAGGTTCTGATTCTCTTGGCTTTCTTACCTGTCTTCCTGGCTTCCTGATCAAGGAGTCTCTGGCTGATGGCACATACAAGGCTTGAATCAAGACCGCCTGATAAAAGAAATCCCAGGGGAGCGTCGGCGTCCATTCTGTCCTTTACGGACTTCATGAATCTCTCTCTGATGCCTCTGCAGGCTGTTTCCACATCTGAGGTGGAGTACAGTGACTCTTTATCCTTGGAATCGAAGTTTACATTCTTCCAGTAGAGTGTTGACTTAAGCTCTGTCAGCTCCTCGAACCTGTGGAAGTGGCCCCTTAAGTAGTAATGTCCCGGAGGGAAGGGCTTAATTTCTTTGCAAAGGCCCTCAAGGTTGCAGGCCTCGGAAGCAAACATTATGGCTCCGCTCTTATCATATCCGTAAAAAAGAGGTCTTATTCCCATGGGATCGCGGCCCGCCAGCAGTGTCTCTTTTTCGCTGTCGTAAATGAGAACCGCAAACTCTGAACCGAGCTTCTGGAATACCTTGGTTCCATATTCCTTATAAAGAGGAAGGATCACTTCGCAATCGGAATCGCTTTCGAAGCTGTAGCCCTTTTCCTGCAGTGCTTTTTTCATTTTTCTGAAGCCGTAGATCTCGCCGTTACATACTGCGATGTTTCCATCCAGCTCAAAGGGCTGCATTCCTTCGGGGTGAAGTCCCATGATGGCCAGTCTGTGGAAGCCCAGGTAACCTATGGGTGTTTCCACCAGCCTTGACATGTCCGGTCCTCTGGGGATCGTTCTGTCGAAGTAGGGCTTAAGCTCTTCTTTTGAAATTGTTTTGGAAGTGGTTCCTAATATTGAACACATACTGACCTCCTAATAAGCCAAAAATGACTACGAATGGAATTTCGCTTGCGAAATTCTTGCGCCGAGCGCGGTTGCATTTATGCAACATCTTCCTCTCGCGCGAGTGTGCATCCTCGCGGAGCGTTTTTATTTCATTTATGAAATAAAAACGGCGCCGACAGAATGCTCAAACTGAGCCTTCCGCCAACGCCATTGTTGACAAAATTTGTTTCAAAGAATACCTGTATACAATTTATGTTTTACATATTATGCCTCTTAGTTATACTTGTCAACATAGTAAAATTAATATTTTTTATTTTTTTGGATTAAATCAACGGAAAACGATATTATGTTAATATAAATATATGTACTTCTATCGGGGGAGGAAACGCGCATGGAATCTAAGACAAACAAATTCGGCTTCTGGTCACTGATATGGCTGCTTGGTCTTGCGGGACAGCTTTGCTGGAACATGGAAAATCAGTGGTTTAACACCTTCGTATATGCCAAGATAGCCAAGGATCCTACCATCATCTCCTGGATGCTGGCTATATCTGCCGCTGCCACCACGATCTCAACCTTCCTTTTTGGCTGCATTTCCGATAGAAGAGGCAACAGAAAAAGTCTTGTATCCATCGGATATATCCTGTGGGGCGTCTTTACCATTCTCTTTGGAACAACCCAGTATATTCATCATAGAAACGGCGATACCACAGCTATTATAGGCATTGCTTTTGCGGTTATCGCAGCGGATGCCATTATGAGCTTCTTCGGTTCCATGGGAAATGATATAGGTTTCAACGCCTGGATCAACGACCATATGAACGAGCAGAATTCAGGTTCTATCGGCGCTGCTCTTGCTGTACAGCCTGTAATCGGAACCATCGCCGGAACAGTCCTGGGCGGATTTTTGGTCGGCGCCGATGATAATTATATGAGACTCTTTGTAGTTATCGGATCTCTGGTGATCCTTCTTGGATTCGTATCCCTCTTTGGGATGAAGGATTCCGTAAGTCTTAGGCCCTCCAAGAAAGGCTCTTTTTCCAAACAGTTCTTTTCCATATTCAATATAAGAGAATATCTGAAGCATCGGGAGCTGGTATTTGTTAACCTGATGCTGGCAATGTATTTTGTTTCCTTCAATGTATACTTTTCACACCTTGGTAATTTCATGATCTATTATCTTGGTTTTACAGCAGATATGATGGGACTTATCGAGGGCGTGGGCCTGCTTCTGGCCATGTTTGCCACTATTCCAGCGATCAGACTTATCCGTAAGGACAGATCGGCTCTGCTTATCCTAGTGGCAATCATATTTAACGCAGTGGGCCTCTTTATCATCGGTCTGACCGTTTCACCTACGAATGTTAATCCCGGCACTATCTGGAATCCTCATCTGTTGGCAGGTGTCTTGTTTGTGGGAATCGGTTATATTCTTTTCCTGCAGACCATCACAGTCTGGTCCAAGCGCTTATATCCTGAGGATGCCAGAGGTCAGTTCGAAGGAATCCGCATCATCTTCTATGTGCTGATTCCCATGGTTGTTGCGCCTATGATCTCCAATCCCATCATCAAGACCAGCGGTGAATTCGTAGACGAATACGGCTTTACGGAGTATCTCCCCACCAACACACTGTTTCTGGCCGGAGTGTTTATCCTGCTGATGACCCTGATTCCCCTGGTACTGGCCAATAGAGAGCACATTAATGCGGCAGAATGATTGAAGGTAGGCAAAAGCATGAAACACTGTTGTAAGAATCCATATTTATGCCCTTTGTAATATGCATCTGTACTGCAAAATACCACTTGCCAGCTCGCTTTTGTTCCTGAAAGGCATATTAAGAGGAGACTTTACAGGTGTTTCATATGATTATCAAAATATTGATACCATAAAGGACCTAGAAAACACGCAGATTGTAGGTGAATGGCGATAGGCGTGTATGAATTAGCAAAATAAAGACCATAGGAGCACTGGCGGAAAGGTATATTGCTTCTAGAAGTGTCTGTTTATCACAATCCCGTCAATTTTGATCTGAAACAAACACGCATAAAGAAAGTCATCTTAATTCTGCGTGCTGGCTCATAATTTCCCCTACACGTATAATCAAATCATATGCTGTCCTACGTGTTGTCATAGTGCACGATATTATTTTTTCTTCTTTATCTAGTGTAATAGTCCTCGGCATAGCGACAGCCGCAAAATATCAGTCTCTATATTGATAATTTCCATGCGATATATAACGTATAGCAATAAGATAATGATCATTCATGAAAAGTTGTCATATATACAGTCACAAAACAACGCATCATCGTCAATTCGCTAATCTGGCGCCATTATCCTAAGAACATCAGTCATCAAATCCACCAGATTGTTCCTAGATTCTGAGCCAGAGGTAAAGAAAACAGCCACCGCGTAAGCGGCTTGCTATCAACATATGCACTGCCAATTCGCACCAGAGCTATTATCAAGAAATAATAAACGTTGATATAACAACTAAATATTCCCTATAAAAAAGGGGATTACACAAAAAGTTTTTTCTGATATAATGACAACTCGTCGAATGAAAAAATGATAGAAGATTTAGAGCCGGTAACATTGGAAACGCAACACCTCCAAGGTGCAAACGAACAACACGCCCGAGGTCTTCCCCTGATCAATAATGAAAGGAGAACCCCTAGGTATGTTACCACAAAGCAAATTTCAGGATGTTATTTTCACTATTTTCATGGCGTTTGTCATGGTCTATGCAATGATCTGCTACAATATTTCCCTTAACGTAGGCGGTATGCAGAACTTCGTATTCCTTGCAGCATTCAAGGAAATGCTCATCATGTGGCCTATAGCTGTCGCAGTTGAGTTATTATTTGTCGGAAAGCTTGCACAGAAGCTGGCTTTCAGATTCGTTACACCGGGAAAAGATCCCATGATCATGATGATCCTTGGAATCTCCGCCATGAGCGTTTGCCTCATGTGCCCCATCATGAGCCTTGTGGCTACAACCCTTTTCAAGGATGCAGGAAAAGAGTTTGTGGCAGTATGGCTTCAGACAACAGCAATGAATTTCCCCATGGCACTTTGCTGGCAGATCTTCTTTGCAGGTCCCTTGGTCCGCAATGTGTTTGGATTCTTTGTGAGGAAGTTTTCTAAGAAGTGATTTAGCGGGAGAATGTCATCCCCATTGACACCGACCGTCAAAATGTATAGTATGGAAACAGATATGAGCAAAGGCAAGGGCGCCGGAACAGAACTATCAGGTTCTTGTTTCTGCGCTCTTTTTTAATAATCAATGATCTACGATCAAATTTTCCCACGGAGGTAAAAATGAGTAAGTATACAAAAGAAGATATCTACCGCATCGTCGAGGAGGAGGACGTGGCTTTTATCAGGCTGCAGTTCTGCGATATTTTCGGTGTTCCCAAGAATATCGCCATAGCCGCAAGCCAGCTTGAGAGCGCCCTGAATAACGAGTGCATGTTTGACGGTGTTTTCGTAGAGGGCTTTTCAAGAAGCGAAGAAAGCGACATGTACCTTCATCCCGATCTTGACAGCTTCGACATATACCCCTGGCGCCCCCAGTCCGGCAAGGTTGCCAGAATGTTCTGTAACGTCTACACCTCAGACGGCAAGCCCTTCCTGGGAGATTCCAGAAACGTTCTGAGAAATGTTGTAGCCAAGGCCAAGGACATGGGCATCAACTTCAAGGTTAATCCCGAGCCGGAGTTTTTCCTTTTTGACTATGACGACGACGGACAGCCCACCACCAAGACCCATGAGAAGGCTTCATATTTTGACGTTGCTCCCGCAGATCAGGGCGAGAACGTAAGAAGAGATATCATCCTGAACCTTGAGGAGATGGATTTTGACATCTCATCCTCCCATCATGAGATCGCTCCTGCCCAGCACGAGATCGACTTCAAGGAAGCAGATGCTGAGCGCAGCGCAGATATGGTCATGACTTTCCGCATGGCTGTTAAGACCATTGCCAAAAAGCACGGCCTCTACGCCACATTTATGCCCAAGCCCGTTGAAGGCATCAGCGGTTCAGGCATGCACATCAACATCCTTGCAGAGGATAACGGCGGAAAGAATATCTTTGTAAACGACGCCGACCAGGAGCTTTCCGATACAGCAAAGCACTTTATCGCTGGCGTTCTGAGCCATGTAAAGGGCATGACTCTTGTGACCAACCCCATCGTCAATTCCTACAAGCGCCTTGTTCCGGGATATGATGCACCGGTGAATGTGACCTGGTCATCAGCCTCCGCCAACAGAGGAGCTCTTATCAGAATTCCCGCCAAGAGAGGTGGAAATACCAAGATTGAGATCAGAAACCCCGATGCCATCTGCAATCCTTACCTTGCCCTGGCACTGATCCTGGCCGCAGGTATGGAGGGCATTGAGAAAAAGATGACTCCTCCCCCGGAGCTGTCAGACCAGAAGGGCGAGGCCGATACTCTTCCTCTTACCCTTGGAGAAGCCATCCACGCATACAAGGATGATCCCTTTGTAAAAGAGGTTCTTGGTGAGCCTATCTACAGCAAATTCCTGGAGGCCAAAAAGGCTGAATGGAAGGATTTCCGCACCTGCGTAACTCAGTGGGAAATAGGCAGATACCTCAATATCTTTTAAAGATTTCAATTTTAATCAGGTGGGATTTAGTCTGTGAACATAATCGTTGCTTTTGCCAAGCAGGCCGACGTAATAAATTTCAAAAGCATACTGAGCCGTGGCGGATATGACCAGGTAAAAGCCTGTACTTCAGGAGTGCAGGCTCTTTCCGCCATGGAAGACCTTGGAAGCGGTGTCATTATCTGTGGCTACCGCTTAAGTGACATGCTCTACTCTGAGCTGGCCCAGGACCTTCCGGGGTATTTTCAGATGCTTCTTATTGCCTCCCCTGACAAAGCACCGGATCTCACGGGGGATTCTGTGGTTTATCTTCCCACCCCTGTGAAGAAGTCAGATCTTTTTTCAACCCTGGAGCTGATGCTGGAGGGTGTTAACCGCCGCAAGAAAAAAGCCAAGGAGAAGCGCCTTTTAAGAAGCGATGAGGACAAGAAGACCATCGCCGCTGCCAAGGAAATTCTCATGGACAGGCACCATATGACAGAGCCTGAGGCACATAAGTATCTGCAAAAATGCGCCATGGACTCCGGTACAAATATGCTGGAGACCGCGGAGATGATCATCTCCTTGAGGAATATTTAAATGCAGGATGGCCAAGTAGGTACAGTAGTGACGGTTCTTGCCGTCCCTCCAGTCCCACTTGGCCTGTGTACTCTTAGCCTGTTTTATAAAATACTTTGCTGCACTGCTGCAAGGTCAATCTGCTGCACTGTGCCGACGCCGCCGCTTTCTCTAAGGAATAGCCCGCTGGCTCTTGTCATGGCAGAAATAGCAAAGTCCATTCCGCGATGGGTAAACTCCGTTGAGGCATTTCCAAGATAGATGGCTCCCACATCCGCTTCTTTTAATGAAAGAAGAGAATCTGTGCCATCTTCATTTCTTAGCCAGATCTGCAATTTCTCGTAGATCTCATCATTTTCATCTATCCAGTTGTTGCCATCTTTGTCGAAGGCTGAAAGGTCCTTGAAACCGTTCCCACTCTTGGTTCCAAAAAGTTCAGAGCCGTCATTGATCACTCCGTCACCGTTTTTATCATAGGAAAGAAATCCCGAACCTGCGCCAAGGCTGGCGATATTGTCCTTGGTTCCGTCGCAGTCCAGGTCAAAGTAAAAATGCTGGTCACTGATATTTGTGATATCGCTGCCCACGTTGATGACAAGAGGGTCGATAAAGCCCACAGCAGAAGAAATATCCATTGAGGCATATTGTGTAAACCTTGATGAAAGCGAGAAGCTAACACCAAAGTCGATCACTCTTCCATCCTCTGTAAGAGCGGTCCCCTGGCCGCAGAAGGTTGTAGCCTCCTCTTCATAATGTGTTGCTGTTATCTGGGTTACTTTTACGAAGTTATTAGATGTAAGCATTTGTGAGGTCTGATCAATAAGCCCTTTATAATGGCTGTTCTGATCCTCTCCTCCAAGAAGCCTAAGAAGCCTCAGTATCCTGTCCAGAAGTGTTGAACGAAGCTCCGATATCTGCTGCTGCAAACTTTGCTCCGCCGGAGTCAGATACTCTGCTTTCTTAGGTTTTAAGCCGGTGTAGTTCTCGCTGCTGACAGCTTCACCGCTAATTTCAGAATTACTCAGTTCTACCGAATCATACTTTTTCTTTTCCTGATCCTGCAGTGAATCAAGAAAAGAGTCTCTGGTCAGCACTCCCGTCTGCACCGAAACGAGGTTCTCCTCGTAGTACTTGTGGGATGAAACCATGTTCACGTTACTTTGTGCAATTCTCATTAAGCCTCCTTATAAAAGGGGACGCGAAGAGCTATGGGATGAGACATACACTAACGCATCCTTAAAAAGAGCTCACCTTTTTGCTTTGGGCAACAAAAAAGTGAATCCCCACACTGAAGGTATATCCTCCATGAAGATCCACGCTTTCCATAGCTTGTATAATCTATATCGGCTGAGAGATTATAAGTCCTTAGAGAAACGGTAAAAGACTAAATTTTCTGGAAATTCAATTCTTATCATTCCCCCGTCCTATACCCCCCAGCCAATGCAAATCAGATATCCAAATCCCTCTCTCTGCTTCCTGTAACTTCCCCGGAGAGGAAATGTCTTCTGCAGACAGAAACATAAGATTCATTGCCTCCCATCATGATCTGCTCGCCGCTGCGGACGATCTTGCCGTTACTTACGCGGGCATTGAAGTGGGCACGGCGGCCGCACCAGCACACTGTGGGCACTTCTTCGATATAGTTGGCGATCTCCATAAGACGCTTGGAGCCTGTAAATAAGTGACTTGTAAAGTCGGTCCTGAGACCGTAGCAGATAACCGGAAGATCATACTTATCCACTACCTCAGCAAGAAGATCAACCTGCTCCTCGGTCAGGAACTGGGCCTCGTCAACGATGACGCAGTCCAGGTTCTTCCAGCCGTCAGACTCCTTGGTGAACCACTTGGTTGTGACCTCCTCTAAAAAGTCCTCCACAAAGATGCACTCGGCGCCAAGGCCTATTCTGGACTTAACAACCTTCTCTCCGTCCCTGTCCTCAGTCTTGGGCTTAAGGAGGATGGCATTTTGCCCCTTCTCAAGATAGTTGTAGCGAACCATCAGCGCATTGGCTGTCTTGGAACTCCCCATAGCTCCGTATCTGAAATATAGCTTTCCCATTTTACACTTCCCCCAATTTATTTTTTATTCAGGAAAAATCATTCGTTTCCCTTGTATACCACCAGCTTGTTGTATGGAATCTCGATTCCTGCCTCGGCAAATCTCTTCATAACCTCAACTCTGCAGTCTGAGCAGGTCACAGGATTGTCCTTGTAATCCCTGGTGGTAACCAGCGCCCTTAAGGTAACGCCGCTGTCATCGCAGCTCCTGCATAGAACAGTGGGTCTTGGTCCAAAGTGCATCGGATGTGAGTCAATGGCCTCAGCCATGATCCCCATGGCCTTCTCCATATCTGTTCCGTAGGCCACAGACACCTCGATAGGATAGGAAAAGGATCTCTCCTGGGTGTAGTTCACAATAACCGAGCTTCCCACTGTGGAGTTGGGAATATAAAGGATCTCATTCTGATAGGTCTTGACCACCGTATGTCTCAAAGTGATATTTTCCACATATCCGGGATCAAAAGAATCAATCTTAACCCTGTCGCCGATATCGAAGGGCCTTGATCTTGATGCCGATAAGGCAATTCCGGAAAAGACATTAGCCAAAGTGGACTGGGCCGCAAGACCGAGAACCACAGCTGCGATTCCGGAAGAAGCGATGGCTGTCTCCCAGGTCTTGGAGAATGCAGGAATACCGCTGAGGGCGGTAAGTGCTGCGATCACCCAGAACATGGCCATGATAATGCCCTTTAAGAAAATAAGGTGAAGCTTACCCCGAAGCCTTTCCTTACTTACGAACTTACTCATCAGAATATTAAGAACGTACGCCACAAGAAAAGGCAGTACATACTTTAAAAATGCCTGTATAACATCCCCAATAACTTTTTTATCCAAAACCTGTTACTCCTCTTCGTCATCCTCATCATCGCCCATTTCTTCAAAAGCGATCATGGAATCAATGATATCCTCGAAGTCCTCCCTAAGCTCCTCAAGAGTCTCCCCTTCGTAGGTGTAAGTGCGACCGTCGATCACCACTTCCCCTGTATAGTAGTCACACTTCTTATCATAATTAACGGTACCAACGTACCCCTCATATTCAAGCTTATTCTCTGCCACTGTATAAATCTCCTTATTATAAAAAAGCATGTTGCTTGCAACATGCTCGCGCCGAGCGCGGTTGCATTTATGCAACAAATACCATACGCGCGAGTGCGCATCCATAGCGGAGCGTTTTTGTTTAATAGGAAATTCGGAGGAATTTCCTATTAAACAAAAAAGTTCCCTGCTGTCAGCCATATCAGTATAGCATAACAGCAGGGAATTTTGTTCACCTAATCATCTATTTAATTATCTGAATTTTATGAAAGGTTTCAGTCTTTAACCTCAATGCGGATGGGCTCGTCCTTCTTCTGCTCCAGCTGCTTCTTGGGAAGGTCTACCGTAAGAACACCGTTCCTGTACTGGGCGATGATATCCTCGGGCTTCAGGCCCTCTACTCTGAAGGATCTCTGGTAAGAAGAGCTTCTTCTCTCTCTGCGGATGTACTTGCCGTTCTCGTCCTTCTCATCCTTGTTATCTGTATGAGCAGCACTTATTGTAAGAACGTCGTCCTTAAGATCGATCTTGATATCTTCCTTATTGAATCCCGGAAGCTCTGCCTGGAGCTCATATCCGTTCTCCTTCTCGATGACATCAGTCTTCATAAGGCTGGTCATATTCTCGAACTGTCTGTTGCAGTTCCTGTAGGGACTTTCCTCACCGAACATTCCGTTGAAGAAATTGTCCATCTCATCAAATACATCTCCGTTACTCCATAACATAGGCATCAACATAAGTCCTCACTCCTTTTCTATAATATATTTTTGAAAGTTATTAGCACTCGAACATCGCGGCTGCTAATTTCTCTTTACAAGTATGTTATAGAACACATAGAACAAAATGTCAACTCCCAACTTTCTAAAATAATTATAAACTTCATTTTTTAGAAAGTTATGGAGTTCCATTGATCCTTAAGAGAGCCCCTATTTGTGGGTTGCAATGCATATAGTCATGTGCTATATTATATGTAGTAATCAAAACTACATGTGACAACATTAAAAACTATCATTATTCGGATGATTAATTATCATATATTTGGGAGGCGCCTATGAACACCAAAGAACTTAAGGAATATTTCAAAGAGCATCTTGTACCGTCCAAGCTCTATAAGATCGGCGGTCATCATAAGAACAGGATCTGTCTTGATAAGACTGAGAACGGCTGGCAGGTATTCTTCCAGGATAAAAAGGAAAAGATCGGCGTTATGAATTTTGTGGATGAGGCTTCAGCCTGCAACTCCATGAAGGATGAGCTGAGAAAGCTCATGGAGCAGCTCTACGGAATCACCTGGGTTCCCGCCAAATAATTGAATTGAATATCGAAATTACGGGTCGGTAAAAAATGCCGGCCCATTTTTTTATATTTTTTTTCATACTTTAAGGTTCGATTAAGGTTCGCGTTGTATTATAAGTTCATCAAAAGGAACACCCACACCTCCTTTTGATCCCACACAAATACTTTTTCATAGCAATGAAAAGCGCAGTCCCCCACAGACTGCGCTTTTGCTTTATATTGGATCATTGATTTATTTTGCTACATACTGGGCAAGAACCTTGTAGGTGTTCTTAAGGCCGTCGATATGTGTTCTCTCATAGCCATGGCTTGCTCTGGTGCCGGGGCCGATGGCGCCGTGGCGGATATCAAAGCCTGCAACCAGGGCAGGATCTGCATCTGTTCCGTAGTGTGGTGTGAAGCTGTCGGGAACATAGTCTGCGCCGGCCTTTCTTGCGGCCTCCTCCAGCTCGTTTCTCATATCGATGTTGTAAGGGAATCTGCTGTCCTGGCAGAATACTGAGCACTTGCGCTCTGAGCTGGTCTGCTCAGGTCCGATGCAGGCGATATCAAGAGCCAGGAAGTCTTTTACATCCTCAGGGATCAATGATCCGCCATGGCCTATCTCCTCGTAGAAGGAAACATAGAGATATACCTTTCTTCCAAGGACAACCTTGCCATCCTTAACATCATGAAGAAGCTCCATGGTAAGGGCCAGCAATGCCTTATCGTCGATAAAGTGTGACTTGATATAGCCGTTTGCCACAGTAAATCTGGGTTCAAGGGCAACGTAGTCACCAATATCGATTCCAAGGGTTCTTACGTCCTCTGCGCTCTTTACATCCTCATCCAGGACCACAAAAGAGTTGGTGTCAAAGTCAGGAACTTCTTTGCGAAGCTCATCCTCTGTAACGTGTACAGAGGCGTTCTTTCTCTGAACGCAGCCTGTGATGACCTTGCCGGAACGGGTGTGGATGCGGACATTCTCACGCTCTGTGTGGAAAGCGTAAAGGCCGCCCACCTTAAATACCTTGATGGTTCCGTCGCTGTTGATGTGGCGAACCATAAGACCAATGGTGTCACCGTGGGCTGTGATAAGAAGAGGATTGCCCTCTCCGCCTATCTCCACCATAAGGCCGCCCTTGTTAAGGGTCCAGGTCTTAAAGCCCAGAGCCTTTATTTCCTTATCCAGATAGTCCTGAAGCTGGTGATACTGGCCTGTAACTGAATCGATGGCCAGCTCAGCCTCCAGCTCCTTCAAAAATCTCTCTTCATTAAGTTCATAGCTCATTTCAGTAACCTTCTTTCATATATTTAATAATTTTTTAATTTTTTATTTCAGTCAGTCTGTGTTAGTATAAACGAGTGATGTTTGTGATTTCTTTTGAGGGAGGGAAATTATGAAACATAAAAATCTTGTGATTCTTGCGATGGTGATCTCAATGATCGCATTCGCGGCGTTGGGGGGAAGAAGTGGAGAAAGTTCTTTCTCCGAAAACGAGGCTGCTTCTACTGTTTCAACTGTTGAAACTCAGGTGCCCCTCGTTGCAGCAGTTAACGAGTGACCTGCTGCAAAACCGGTAAGAAGAGTAGAAAGGTTGTGAGCTTTCATTACTCTTCTTTTTTTTGTGCTTTTTTACCCCTTGATGCCAAAGGCTCCGTCCTTCACTGTCAGTGCGATCTTGCCGCCGTTCTTAAGCCCTCCGAAGAGCATCTCATCCACAAACAAGGGCTTGATCTCATTTCTTATGACGCGGTCTATCTCTCTTGCGCCAAATTCCTGGCTTACACCCTTTTTGCGGACAAGGTCCTTAGCTTTTTTATCAGCGGTAAA
Organism: Butyrivibrio sp. MC2021; assembly: GCF_000621605.1. Classification (GTDB taxonomy): domain Bacteria; phylum Bacillota; class Clostridia; order Lachnospirales; family Lachnospiraceae; genus Butyrivibrio. The sequence continues at coordinate 227,881 of NZ_JHXX01000003.1, forward strand.
AGAGATCTTTTTGGCCGCCAGCTGATTCTTTAATTCCCCAAGTTTCTTGCCAACGATAAGATCTGCCATCTCGTCATTCATGCTGTTAAAGGCCACGATCTTGCTGAGACGGTTCCTGAACTCAGGCTGGAAGGTGTTCTTCACGGCGTCCATAAGGGTGGCGCTGTCCTGGCTCTCGCTAAAGAAGCCTATGCCGCTCTTACCAAGGCGATTGGCTCCCGCATTGGAGGTCATGATGATAATGACGTTCCTGAAATCCGCCTTCCTGCCCTGATTGTCTGTGAGGGTGGCGTAGTCCATAACCTGCAAAAGAACGTTGTAGATATCAGCGTGGGCCTTTTCTATCTCGTCCAGAAGAAGCACCGCTGAAGGAGTCTTCCTGATGGCCTCTGTGAGAATACCGCCCTCCTCGTAGCCCACATAGCCCGCAGGGGAGCCTATGAGCTTGGCCACGGAGTGCTTCTCTCCATATTCACTCATATCAAATCTGATCAGCTTAACACCAAGCTCCTGGGCCAGGGTCTTGGCGATCTCAGTCTTGCCCACTCCGGTGGGACCTACAAATAAAAGGCTCGCCAGGGGCTTATTTTCCTCGATAAGTCCCGCCTTGGAGAACTTCACCGCATTGGTGACCTGGGCTATGGCCTCATCCTGTCCGAAGACCTTGGACTTAAGCCTGTCCTCAAGGGTTGCCAGTCCGGCAACATCATCGGTCTCCACGGTCTCTATGGGAACCCGGCAGATCTTGGTGAGGATCTCGTTGACCACGTCCTTATCCACGGTCTGGACCTTTTTATTTTTCAGAGGATGTAGCTTACGGAAGGAGCCTGCCTCGTCGATGATGTCGATGGCTTTGTCAGGAAGGAATCTCTCATTGATATACTTGGCGCTCATGGAAACGGCATATTCCATCAGGCCCTTGGCGTATTTCACGCCGTGGTACTTCTCGTACTTATCCTTAAGGCCCTCCAATATCTTCACGGTCTCTTCCTCAGTGGGTTCCTTGATCTCCACGTTCTGGAAGCGCCTTGTCAGGGACTTGTTCTTTTCAAAATATTTCTTGTACTCCTCGAAGGTGGTGGCTCCGATGAACCTGATCCGACCGTCGGACAGGTAGGGCTTTAGCATGTTTGATGCATCAAAAGAGCCCTCTCCCACAGCTCCCGCTCCGGAGAGATTGTGTATCTCATCTATGTAAATGATCGGCTTTTCTTCTTTTCCTATCTCCGCCAGAACCTTTTTGAAGCGCTTCTCAAAGTCGCCTCTGTACTGGGTTCCTGCCAGCATTCCTCCAAGATCCAGGGCAAAAACCTTAGCCCCCTTTATGGCATCGGGAACCTTGTCCTCATTAAGAAGCTGTACAAGGCCGTAGGTAATGGCTGTCTTGCCAACGCCGGTTTCTCCTATGTGAAGAGGGTTATTCTTATCCTTCCTGCAAAGGATCTGAATGGTCCTCTCAAGCTCGGTCTCACGGCCTATCAGGGGATTCACGTCCTCTAAGGTGTCGTTAAGGCATGGCGCATAGAGCTTCCAGCGATTGGCATAATCGTCCTTTTCATTGGCGGCTTCCTCGGATTCATCCTTGCCGTAGGCCTCCCTATAGTCATCTGCCCTGGTGAGCTGGTCCAAAAGGGCCGGCTCCGTGATCTCCTGAAGCTCCATATAATAAGCGGCATAGCTGTCCTCAAGGTTCCACATAGCGTGGATAAGATGCCTTATGCAGACCTCCTTGTTGCCGCTGCTGTAGGCGCTGTTGGTGGCAAAATTCAGCATCTTGGAACAGCCCACAGATAGCTGCGGGGTAGCGGTCTCAGATTTTTCCACATACTTTTCAAGATACTCAAGAAGGTTCTCCTTAAGCACCTGTGTGTCTCCGCCGCACTCCTCGAAGGACACCCTAAACTCCTCATTATCCAGGATAAAAAGAAGTATTGTCTCCGGTGTCACAAACTCATAGCCCTTGTCATGGGCGTAGCCTATGGCTTTTTCAAATAATATTTTTACTTCTTCGGAAAGGTCCATATCATGCCTCTTCTACTGTCATTCTAAAGGGAAATCCCTGGTTTTTAGCTCTCTCCAGCGCAAGGCTTACCTTGCTGACTGCTATATCGTAAGGATACTTGCCCACTGCCGCATGTCCCTTCTTGTGGACGTTCAGCATAATGGCCTGGGCACTGACTTCGTCCTTGTGAAAAATATCCACCAGGATCTCCACCACAAAATCCATGGTGGTGAAGTCGTCGTTGTGCATTATCACATTATATTGTTTGGGTTCCTTGATCCTGCTTGAGGTGCGGGATCTGGTAGAACTTTTTGTTGCCACTTCTTTTCACCTCTTTGATTCATATAGCATATGAAATACGAATTGCTCCATGACTTATGCCCCTATATCATATGATTTTAAAGTAAAAAAGAAACACCCGCAACTACCAGAAGTTGCGGGCATTCCTTTATATGTTGAGTGGTTTTAAGAGGAAAAACTCTTACTGAGCTGCTTTTCTTGCATCAAGCATAGGCTGATACTTCTCTGTATCGAAGGCTGTAAGATCTGCCCATCCAAGACCCTCGAGCTGGCTGGTCATGTCATCCCACTGAGCTTCGAAGTCAGCGTCGTCCTTAGCAAATACCATTCTCCAGGAAGCATCCTTGATGATATCGCCGCACTGCTTACGGATAAGGCTGATGTCTGTTGTATCGATAGCAAGAGCCATGTTGATACTAGGAACTACTGTCATCATGTTGTTCTTTGTAAGGTACTCAACGTCATCAGCTGCGCCAAACTTCTCTGTCCACTCCTTGGTGGTTGTTGTCTGGTTCATCTCGATGGTTGTTGACCACATATCTGTTGCATAAGGTTCGCCTGTGTCAGGGTTAATATCGCAGGAAGCTACGATCCACTGGTTGATCTGGTTGTTACCGTCGTTCCAGTTTCCGCCGCCCATATCTTCAGGAACAGCAACTTCTGCTGAGAATCTGTTAAGACCGTCCTCTGTAAGTGTGTACTTGCCATTTTCTACAGTGTAGATAAGTCCTTCTGTACCGCCATGCTGGATCTGAACTCCCTCAGGAGAAGCATACCAGTCAAGGAACTCCATAAGTCTTGCGAAGTTCTCGTCAGAAACCTGTGAACCTACGCAAAGAACACGTCCGTCGCCGTAGTATGTATCAGATGTCTGATAAAGGTTGGTATCTGCTACAGGGATCTCGATGTAGTTGGTTCCCTCGTTACCCTTCTGAGGAGTGTTCCAGAAACCATACTGCCAGCTGTACCAGTAGAGGTAAACTCTCTTGTCCTGCATCTTGGAAACCATTGAGTTCCAGTCCTGTGTAGCTGAGTCAGGATCTACAAGGCCCATCTGATTTGCCTGATAGAAGAACTTGAGCATCTTGTAGTAAGCGCCGTTCTTGTCAGTAAGAGGAGCGATGGAGTGATCTGTTCCGATAAGAACAGATCCGTTAACTTCCTGTCCGTACCACTTTGTAAGCTGAGCTACGCACTCCATGTACTGGCTGTCCCAGTCCTTCCAAAGGCTGATCGCATAAGCGGGATCGCCCTTGTCGTTCTTGGGATGAGCTGTCTGGATGTCCTTAAGACATGCAAGAAGGTCATCAAGGTTCTTAAGATCAGGTGATCCGGCTTCCTTATACATATCCCATCCCATACGAGGATATGAATAAACGTGAAGCTGTTTGTAAGCTGTAGGTCCGTTGTTGTTCATCTCAAGAGGAATAGCATAGATCTTGGTTCCGTCGCCCATCATTGAGTTGAACTGCTTGATCTGTGACATGTACTTAGCAAGGTTAGGATAACTCTCGATCACATCTGTGAGGTCATGTACAAGACCTGTCTCGATACACTCCTGAGCATCAGCGTTGTCAAGGATGATGAGATCACCCAGAGCGCCTGCTGCGCAGCGGGTCTGATAAAGTGTCTGTCCGTCACCGGCTACCTGCGGAGCGATGATGTTCATCTCTAAGTTGAATTTGTCCTTCAAAATCTTGCCGTACCATCCGGACTGAATGCCCTGGAAGTTAGCTGCTACATTGTAGAAATCTACAGTGTAGGTCTCGTCGTGGCTGGCAGCCGCAGGAGCAGCTGCTGTGTCGCCGCCTGTAGTGTCAGTTGATGTTGTGGTGGTTGTTTCGGTCTTGGTTCCGCTTTGAGCCTGACCGCCTGTGGTGTCTGCTGCTGTCTCGCCGCAGCCTGCCAGCATTGAAACTGCCATAACTGTTGAAAGTGCCAGAGACGCAAATTTCTTAAACTTCATTTCATTTCCTCCTTTTTTCTTATAAACATCCCCGTTCCGGGGCTACTCACAAAGTAGTGGGCATTAGCCTTTCACGGCTCCTATCATGATACCTTTTACAAAGTACTTCTGGAAAATAGGATAAACAAGCATGATCGGCAGAACTACAATAACCGTGATGGTCATACGTACACTGGTGGTTGTCTGGGTGGTGGCTGCGGCAGCTGCCAGTGACTGGGTGCTGCTGTTGCTCTGGGCCAGAGATGCCAGTGAGCTGGCCTGGTTCAGGTACTGGTAAAGCACGAACTGCAAAGGATACAGCTTGGTATCTGTCATGAGAAGCAGTGTATCCTGGAAAGCGTTCCACTGGCTTACCGCTGAGAAAATAGCAACGGTGGCCATGATGGGCTTGATAACCGGAATGATGATCCTGAAGAATATGGTCAGGATCCCTGCTCCGTCAATCTCAGCAGCTTCCTGAAGTTCCTTGGGCACTGACTCAACGAAGGTCTTGGTGAGGATCAGGTTAAAGGGTGAAACCACCGCGGGAAGTATGTATCCCCAGAAATTGTTGGTCAGGTGCATTTGCTTCATAACCAGGAACCAGGGAATGATTCCGGCGTTGAAGTACATGGTTGCTACGATAAGCCTGTACCAGAGCTTACGAAGCCACATTTTTTCCTGAGTGAACATGAATCCCAGGAAAGCGGAAGCGAAGACGGTCAGGGCAGTTCCAAGAGAGGTACGAAGCAGTGAGATCTTGAAAGCCTGAAGAAGTCCGTCGATCCTGAAGGCTGACACGTAGTTGTGAAAATGTATCTGTTTCGGCCAGAAAAGCACGTCTCCTCTGGCGCTGATATCGTTGGCACTTATGGTATTTATCAATATGTAATAGAAGGGGTACAGGCAAAGGAAAGCTGCTATTGAAAAAATGATGTAGCAGATGATCTCCATTGTCCTGTCTCCGGCACTGACTTTTATATTGCTCTTAATCTCTTTTTCTCGACTCATAACAGGCTCCCATCAAAGAATACTTTCGCCGCGGATGGCTTTTGATAATCCGTTTACAACAACAAGAAGCACCAGACTTACAAGGCTCTTTAACATACTGATGGCTACGGAAACGGAATATCCGCCGGCGCCCATGGCCAGGTTGTAAACATAAAGGTCAAGAACCTGGATGTATTCCTTGTTGAAAGCGTTCTGGAATACGTAGTACTGCTCCATTCCGTTGTTGAGGAAGTTGGCCACGTTAAGCACCAGAAGTACGAAATATGTAGGCAAAAGACTTGGTATCGTAATGTGCCTTATTATCTGCATTCTGGTGGCGCCGTCCACCCTTGCCGCCTCGATCATCTCGCCGTCGATACTGGCGATGGCTGCGATGTACATGATGGCTGCCCAGCCCAGATTCTTCCAGGTGAGCCACAGCCACTGCACAAACCACACATGGGACGAGGACTGCAGGAAAAGAATGGGCTGCTCGATGACACCGTACTTCATAAGAAGGGAGTTCATCATACCTGTGCTGTTAAAAAGTGCGAAGGCGATGGAGTAAACCATTACCCAGCTGACGAAGTTGGGAAGTGTTGTTACTGTCTGAACGAATTTGCGGAACTTAACTCCTCTGATCTCATTGAGAAATACTGCGAAGAGCATTGGAAGCCAGCTGGTTCCGATGGTGATTCCGCTCATGGCGAAGGTATTTTTAAGTACCTGAATGATCTGTTTTATCTTGGTCTCGCTGCTGACCAGGGATGCAAACCACTTAAACCCTACAAAGGGGCAGTTAGCCAGGGTCTTTGGCGGTTTGTAATCGTAGAAAGCGTACATCCAGCCGTACAGCGGATAGTAGCAAAACAAAAGAACTAAAATAATGAATGGTAATACAAGCAGAAACAGTTTAAAAGAATAGGCTTTTTTCTTAGTCACCTCTGACTCCTCCTGATTTCCCCGAATACTTTACTTCTTTACTACAGATTTCCTTTTAATGAGCTTGCATGGAACCTTCACCACCACAGGATCCCGCTCTGCAGGCTCTTCCCCGTTTGAGCCCTCAAGTCTTGTAAGAAGAAGCTCTGCCGCTATCCTTCCAATGTCCTTAAGAGGCAGCGCTGTGGTCGTAAGCTGCGGTCTGAAATACTCCGCGATGATCTCGTTGTCGAAGCCCACCACAGAGATATCTCTGCCGATGGCGATTCCTTTTTCCTCCAGATAATCATAGATGCCGCCGGTCATCTTGTCGGAGATTCCAAAAATGGCTGTGACCTCCTTGGGAATGATCTGCTCTGCTCCCAGGTAGCCGGCCTTTCTGCTCCAGTCCCCGTAGTACACCAGCTCCGGATCGTACAATAAGCCGTTTTCAAAAAGAGCTCTCTGATAACCCATGAGACGCTTGGCGGTGTGTATGTTCTCCATTCTGCCGCCGATAAAACCGATACGCTCATGGCCCAGGCCTATCAGATAGGAAGTCATCTCATAGGCGCCCTTTTCATCATCTATAACCACTGACGGTACGTTGGACGAATTGGAATATGCATAGCACATAACCACCGGAAGCGGAAAATCTTCATTAAAAGAAGTAATGATCCTTGAATGACCTGCCAGATAGATGACCCCATCCACCTGCTCTGACAGCACGTCCTTCACAACAGGATCCAGAACTGAATGGTACTCCTCTTCCTTGCCGTACCAGGTGTCACTCCACCTGTCATAAAGTCGCAGATTGTGAACGATTGCCCGATACCCTTCCTGCTCACAGCTTCTCATGATGCTCTCTATGATGGTCGGAGAAGTGAACTGCTCAATGTCCTCGGCAATGATCGCCACAGTCCTGGTCTTCTTGCCCCGAAGGCCCTTGGCCATGTAATTGGGCTTGTAGCCGGTTTCCCTGATAACCTGCAGTATTCTGTTTTTAGTCTCCTCGCTGGTCTTGGCCTTGCCGTTTATAACGTTGGAAACGGTAGTTGCCGAGACATTACAGATTTCAGCGACCTCTTTTAGCGTCACCATTGGGTTCCCTCGCGCAATGCTTTGTTAATCGTTAAACTTGAGTTTATTATTGCGCTTACGGCAATTACTTGTCAATATGTTTCTTGTTAAACTGCACATAAAATAGCAAAAAATGAGAAGTGTGTTGTGCAATTATTAGTTGACTTTGATAAGGCATAATTTTAGTATTGTTACATATCCCAAGTTTATCCTTAAACTATTGTCAGGTTTAACAGCATATTGACCGAAAGGAGACCTTATGATCTACTATGTTGACGCAGCTTCCTTCCGCGACGGAGACGGAAGTCAGGCAAGACCTTTTAAGCACATAAATGACGCTGCCAGGATCGCAGTTGCCGGGGACGAGATCGTAGTTAAGCCCGGAATCTACAGAGAGCACGTTGTTCCCAAGAACGCCGGAACCAAGGACGCTCCCATTGTTTACCGCTCTGCGGAGCCCCTCGGAGCTGTTATCACCGGAGCCGAGAAGGCCGCCGGTTGGGAGAAGGTCAAGGGAAGCATATGGAAATTCACTGTGGACAACAGCATTTTCGGTGACTATAACCCCTATACCACCATTGTTTACGGCGACTGGTATTTTTCACCTAATATCAGACATACAGGATGTCTTTTCCTTAATGACAGAATGATGTACGAGACCAACACCCTCAAGGATTGCCAGGATGGAGTCGTTGATTCTTTTGCCTGGGATGATGAGGGATCGCAGTACCTGTGGTTCACAGAGCAGAAGGAGGACAAGACCGTTATCTACGGTAACTTCCGTAAGCTGGATCCCAACAAGGAAAATGTTGAGTTCACGGTTCGCCGCAACTGCTTTATGCCCAAGGTAAATCACATCAACTACATCACAGTCAGTGGCTTTAACATCAACAAGGCAGCCACCACCTGGGCTCCTCCGGCAGCTTACCAGGACGGCATGATCGGCCCCCACTGGAGTATGGGCTGGATCATCGAGGACTGCGAGATCTACGGAAGCAGATGCTGTGGAATTTCTTTGGGAAAATATTTGGACGTTGAAAACGATATGTATTTTACAAAGAAACAGGTAAAGAGCCCCACACAGATGGAGCGCGACGCCGTTTGCCGCGGCCAGTACCACGGATGGCTCAAGGAGAAGATCGGACATCACATCGTTAGAAGATGTCATGTTCACCATAACGAACAGACCGGTATCGTGGGCAGAATGGGCGCTGTTTTCTCAACCATCGAGGACTGCGACATCCACGACAACTGCACCTCAGCTCAGCTGGGCGGCGCAGAGACAGCCGGAATCAAGCTTCACGCAGGAATTGACGTAACCATCAGACGTAACCATATTCACCACAACATCATGGGTGTATGGCTTGACTGGGAGGCACAGGGTGCCAGAGTTTCCCAGAATGTCATGCACGATAACTGCAGGCCCGAGGGCAAAAAGCAGGCTCAAGGCGCCATGTTCAGTACAGATGTATTTATCGAAGTCGGCCACGGTCCTACGCTTGTGGACAACAACCTGCTTCTTTCACCGGTTTCAATCACCATTCCCAGTGAAGGAATCGCCGTTGTTCACAACCTGATATTGGGGTCCTTCTCTCTCATCAACTCAGGAGTTGACAGCATTGTAAATAACCAGAGAGAGCCCAGATATACTCCTTATCACATCCGTCACCGCACAGAGGTTGCAGGCTTTATGACTATCCTCCACGGTGATGACAGAATTTACAACAACATCTTCGTTCAGCAGCATAAGATAACCGACAAAAAGAAAACTGCTCAGGACGCTGATTATCAGGTAGTAGGAACAGGGCCCTTCGACATCTTCCCCACACCGAAGGAGTGGAACGACCAGTTTGACTTCAGTAAGAATCCTGACATGGGAGGCCTGGCAGAGGCTCACTTCGGTCACCTTCCGGTATGGATCGAGGGAAATGCGTACTTTAACGGGGCCACCGTTTATAAGAAAGAGAAGAACAAGCTGGTTAACAAAGCAGCCAAGATAACTGTTTCTCTCTCAGAAAAGAACGGGGATTATTTCTTAAAGACTAATCTTGCAAAAGAGCTTGGAGATTTCACAGATGGCATTATTTCCACCGAGATCTTAGGAAAAGCCTTCGAGCCGGAGCAGAGATTTGAAAATCCTGACGGAACGGATATTATATTCGACAGGGATCTGCTTGGAAACCACAGAGGAACTTCGACTATTCCGGGACCGCTTGCGGAACTTTCCGCTAAGGAGATGCCGGTTTGGAAGGCGCTGAAAATCTAATAAATTCAACAATGAAAAAGAGGGGAATCTTCCCCTCTTTTGCTATTCTAAAAGATAAATGGACTACTTGATTCTCAGGCTCTCCATCACAGATATCGCTGCATCCGCTTTTGTTCCGTCATGGTTGTAGATAAAAAGAATTACGCAGATACCTTTATCCGTGGGAGTGAAAGCGAACTCCACTCTGAAGTTCTCATACTTGCCCACATAGTGGTGGAAGTTAAGTCCCGCCAGGGATTTACTCTGGCTTGTGGGATAGAAATAGTGCCGCAGGGTAAGGCTGTTCCACTTAAGGCGCTTTTCCTCCGAGGGACAAATATTGGAAATAATGGCCCTCTCGATGGCATTGGTCTCGTCCTTTTCCTCCGGGACATCCACAAAATAATCATTGTCAAAATAGAAGATTCCAAAGAGGGCGTTGCCGTCAAGGTACATCTCCCCATCCTTCTCATCGGAGATATGCTTGTTAAAGATCTCAGTGTCATCCACCCTGGTCATGGAATCCGGTATCCTAAAGGTGATATCCCCATCGGCGATACTCCGCTCTGTTCCTGAGGTTCCGATGGTTGTGCTGCTATTTTTTGCATGATAGTCATCCAGGTCAAGCTTGACCTTTCCGCCGGAGGATCCGGCTCCCATTACAGGCAGCATAAGGAGCACGGCCAGCATGATGACAAGTATTTTTTTAGAATTAAATCTCATGCTCATCTCGTCTCCTTTTTACTGTAAAAAATCCCTGCTTCATCAAGGTAATCCAAGACCTTCTTCATGGCCCTGTAATCCCCATAGTCATCTGTTACTTCAACACTCATGCCGCTTTTGTAGATCTCTTCAAAGGACTTTTCAAAGGGCTTTCCCACGATCAGCTGATTGTCGATGTAGACCTGATCCTTGGAGACTCTGATGGCCACACTCTTTTTCTTATCGTTGATGATCCTTACCGAGGCTTCACTTTCTGCGGGCTTTTCCTCTTCCTGCCCCTCGTAGTCGACATCCGGATCTGCGGGCTGCGCCTTAACACTGTTTCCATTTACAAGAAGAGTCATATCCACCAGAGGATCCCCCTTCACGTTTCTAAGCTCCAGGTCCAGGAATTTGGCTCCAATCAACAGGGGCAGCATGACCAAAAGCAGAATTATTAAGTTTTTCCCTGTTCTACTCTTTTTCATCAAGGCTCCTGTTTCTCCTGAATGTTTCCTTCTTCTATGCCAACGCTGAGGATAAGATCCTTTACCTGCTGATAGGTCACATTGGCCGCGTAGTTATCTATAAGAAGCACCTTGTCGTTCTTCATGGCATTTTCCGTTATCTTATCTTTGGCCTCTTCAAAGCCGCTGTAGTCCTTGCCCGCGACATTTATCCCCTCTGTGGAGATCTCGATCACCAGGGTATTGGCCTCTGTTTCGGAAGGTTCCTCCTTCTTTTCATAAGTGGCTTCCTTCAAAAAAGGCATCTGCTCCGCCACGTTCAGCATAATGGTGAGCTGCTTCACAGACAGGTAACTGCAGATAGCTATAGCTGCCACAACTGCTGCCAGCACCAGTGCATACACCCTGGGTTTTACATTTTTCCTGAAAGCTCCGTCCCTTTTTCTGATCCACAAAAACAACCTTATAAAGATCAGCAGGGCCAGAACCGCAATCACAATTTTCATACGTTACTCCTGCCCTGTCAGATAAAGGTTGCTGTAGGTCTCCTGAAGCTGCGCTATCTCTTTTTCCAGTCTCACATGATCCCTGTAAAGGATGCCTTCATCCTGCAGGGTAAGCAGCACCGGCATCCCTTTCTTGGATTCCACAAATGCACTGATCTCAGAAACAAACTGATCATAGGCCTGGACCTGGGTGTCGGGAGTTATGACAATATCTTCGATCACCGTCTCGTCGTTGTAGGCAAGCCTTATATGTCTGGTCTTTGGATCATTCTTTTCATAATCAGCATTCAGCGTGATAAAGGCCACCAGCTGATCTTCAGTCTCGTAAGTTTCAAGCTGAGTTTTCATGATCTCATTCTCAGCCTGAGTTACTTCCATATTGTTTTCAAGCTCGGTCAGAGCCTCTTTTTCCGCATTTGATGTCAGGGACTGCTGGCACATCACCACCATCAGCACGATGAAAATAACATCAAGAAGCGGCGTAAGGTCTATATCCGGCCCCTGTCTTCTGTTTCTTCTCTTCATCTCATCCCCGCTTTACTGCATCTCATACAATCTGTCTATCTCGTCAAAATCTGTCTCTATGGCGTTCACCATCTGGTCCGGTTTTCTTGCTGCATATATCTTAAGGAAAATGGAAAATGCCAGTCCGATCATGGTTGAAGTAAGGGCTGTTGAAAGAGATGTGTAGAGCACCTCGAAGTTCTGCTCCTTTACTGCGGAAAGTCCGGGGATAAGTCCCAGGATAGTTCCCAGAAGGCCTAAAAGAGGAAGCACGGAAATAAGGCTTGTGTACTTCAGATAGGTGATATAGTACTTGTTGAACTCCTTTCGAAGGGGCTCGTGCTTCTGTCTTTCAAAGGTTACAGTGGTGCTCTGTTCCAGATTTCCCTTGTCATTTTTTCTTGCCCAGGAGCTGGTGCTGTTGTAGGCATTTCCGGATCTGTCCTTGATGTCCTTCATTTTGCTGTGGATCATCATGAGATTGATAAGAATATCTGCTCCCACCACAACGATCACAAAATTATATATCCACTCTAAAATACTTAAGTTGATTCCCATTGTCCCTCTCCTTATTTGCTCTTAGGGTTCGATATACCCCTATTATTCTGCACCGGTGCGATCAGCACCTTGCCGGTGCCGCGATATACATTTACCAGTCCCTCCCCTGCTGCCATGGAACCCACCAGTGTAGGTGTGGTCCTCTCCACGGTGAACTTAAGGCCCGTGGACCAGGCTATGGCCATGTTGCCGTCTATCTTAAGAACGTCGTCCTCCAGGTTCACCTCGATGAGCTCGCTCCTGGGAACGGGGCTCTCCAGGGCCACCACGCCCTCTCCTGAAATGCTGGTGTTAAAAAGTCCCTCTCCCCCCAGAACTGCTGAGGATACAGTGGTTCTTGCCGCCACCTTGAGATCAACGGTGTCCTGACAAGCCAGGAACATGCCGTCCTCAATGGTGAGATTTCCATGCCAGTCCTCCAGGTCCTCGATAATAATATATTTGAAGGTAGGCTCCAGAACCAGGATTCCCTCCCCGGTATAAAGGGGCTTAACGGCGGATTCACCGGTTACCTTGCCTGCCGCAAACTTTTTTACCAGATTGCCCAGACTTGAAATGTCGGTGCGAGCCTCCAGGTCCCCCAGCATCAGCTGCATGCTGCCCTTCTGGGTGATTACGCCGCCGGTGCCGTCCAGCTGGGCTATAAGCTGCCTTTTTCTGACATCCATCATGGCAGCAAAGTAGGCCATCTCAGCCTTTTCAGGCTCCACGGATAAGTCCCTCTCATACTCAACAACAGTAAATATTCCTTTGCTCAGGGTGATTTTCTTAGCGTCCGAAGAATTGAACAGATTTGTAGTGATCATAACCCCTCCCCAACTTTCTTCTTTCAGATATTTTATCACTTCCCCCGGATAATAGAAAATGGTACCGGGAGATTAATCCCGGTACCACCTGAAAAATCATATATTATTATTCACCGAACTTTTTAAGAGAATCTGAAACTTCATAAGTAAAGCTGTCGCGATGAGCTGTAATGATAGATGAGTACATCTCCTCACCGTCATCGTATCCCTTTGTGTAATACCAGGAATCACCCATACTTGTCTGACCGTAAATTCCATCGTTCAGTTTATATACAAGGTCACCATTAGGAAGTTTAGCCAGTCCGCACAATTCTACAGGGTAGTAGATAACTGTATCATCATAATGGCCGCCTGAGCTTGAAACTGTAGCTGAATATACTATCATTATGCAGTTATTATCCTCAAAATCTCTTGCTTCCTCCTTGGCAATAAGTAAATACTCGCCTTCAGTCTTAAGATTTGATACTACTCCATCGGTGTAGTCATCAGCAATATAAGCCTCAATTGTTTTCTTGGCATCCTCATACAGTTTGCTTCTTGCACTGTCAGATACATCGGAAAGGCTCTCTACAAGCTTGTATCCTTCAAATACCTCTAAGCCGTCGCCGCTCTCTGAAGTAAAGTTTTCTGAATTTGTGACATCCTGATATAAATCAAACAGATTCTCATGGGCAGATATACCATTCCATGAGTCAAAGTATGTATATCCGAGAAGATCGCCTTTTTCTCCGTAAGTTATTCCTTCATCACTCTTAAGAATATCGCTGAAGAATAAAGAGAAATAGAGAGTCTTAGGTTCGTACTCTTTTTCTTCATTAGTTACAGTGCTCTTGTAGACTAAATATAAATAATTGTAGCTGCTGAAATATGTGTCTGTATCTTTAATGGCATCAAAAATGTATCCTGCATATTCAAAGTCGCTGAAAGTATAATTACGGCCATTACTTCCTGCAGTATATGCAAGGAATGTGTCTTCTGCTTCTTTCTTAACTTCTTCAATAAATTCAGGGGTAAGATCAGCATACTGGCTAACGTACTCCTCAAGGCCGGATACGGTATATTCCTTGGATGTATTCACAGGGATCTTTCCGAAGTTCTTGGCATAATAGCTCATATCGCCGGCATCAAGAGAAATTGTGACAACATCGCCGTTTCTAAGTCCTGATGACTTATCGCAGTTAAAAGAGTAGGTGGAAACAAAGTCTCCTGAATACTCATAATCTACTCTTCCCTCAGGAGCTGTTCCTGTAAATTCAACCTCCAGTTCCTCGAAAGGATCGAATCTTCCGATCTCTGTAAGGCCATCAACCTTGTGCTTTGACTTATCTTTATACTTAAGCTTGCAGGTAACAACATCCTCAAGCTCCTCATCGATCTTGAAGGAGTAACTGATCTCATCACCGTTTGTAAGTTCTTTGTTTTTCTCAAGCTCCACATCAATGGCTTGCTCCATGCAATCCATTGGTGTTAAAAGAGTAAGAAGATTGCCGTATTCCTTCTTGGCTTTCTTTCTGTACTTAAGCTTCTTGCCATACTTGCTCTCAACCTGTTCCCAGTCAATGTGGGCTCTTGCGGTTCCATATCCGTCATAGCCCTCAGTCTCGATAACAACATACTTATCAAGGTCAACCTTGGGATCGGCTTTCACAATGCTGACTACGACAAACAATACTACCAGTACGCCCACAGCTGCTGCGAAGATCTTCGCAAGGGGCAGTGACTTCAATTTAGCTGTTACGTCAGCCCCCACTGGCGGCATAGCTGTTGAAGTGTTCACAGTATTTACAGCGCTTGCTGTATTTTCAGTTCCTGCTGTATTTTCAGTCTTCACGGTTTCAACCGGTGTTTCCCCACCTGAAGGCAGCTTCAATTCCTTTCCGCATTTTGGACAAAACCTCGCGCCTTCCTGCATTTCGGCGCCACAATTTGGACAAAACATTATTCTTTTTTCCTCCTGACACATACTTTTTTTCCTGTGGGTCCCCCACCCACTAAATAAGACGCCTTACTTTAACACACAATTATGCCCATTTTGTGAACAACCCCCAGATATTCCGCAAGAAACCAATATTCCGCTCTTGGTTTCCGTCAAAATTAGCATTATATGCGTAGACTATTCCCCGAAAAACCTATAGAATAGGACTTATCTACGGAAACCGGACAAACCGTTTATTGAAGAGGGAGAGTAATTACAACTATGAAAGAAACCGATTTAAAGGATTTATTAAAGGATATGTCCCTTGAAGAGAAGATCATGCAGCTGGTGCAGCTGCCGGGCTGGGTCTTCCAGGGGGACGCCGCTGTTACAGGTCTTGCGGAGGCCACCGGCTCAGAGAGAGCCAAGATGCTGGCAGGAAGCACCCTGGGACTTTGGGGCGCTGACAGGATCAAGGCCCTGCAGGATGCTCATATGAAAAATCAGCCCCACCACATCCCTATGCTCTTTATGCTGGATGTTATCCACGGACATAAGACAGTTATGCCCTGTCCCCTTGGTCAGGGTGCGACCTTCGATCCCGATACCGTAAAAAAGGGCGCTGAGGTTCAGGCAAAAGAGGCCTCCGCTGACGGAGTTCAGGTAACCTTTTCCCCTATGGCTGACCTTGTAAGAGATGCCAGATGGGGCCGTGTTCTTGAGTCCACCGGCGAGGACAAATACTTAAACAGCCGCCTGGTGGCCGCCATGGTCGAGGGCTATCAGGGAGAGGATCCCAAGGATGCGGATCACGTGGCTGCCTGCGTCAAGCACTTTGCAGCCTACGGCGGAGCAGAGGCAGGAAGAGATTATACCAATGTTGAGCTCTCGGAGCACACCTTGAGGGAGCAGTATCTTCCAGGCTACAGAGCAGGAATCGACGCAGGAGCGAAGCTCGTTATGACCAGCTTTAACACCTTAAACGGAATTCCTTCCTCAGCCAACAAGTGGCTTATGAGAGATATTTTGAGAGATGATATGAAGTTTGACGGAGTACTTATCTCCGACTGGGCTGCCATCGCTGAGATCAAGAACTGGGGCCTTTCCGAGGACTTCAAGGAGGCTTCCCGCCTTGCCCTGGAAGCCGGCGTTGACATCGACATGTGCACCGACTGCTACCAGAACAATCTGGAGGATCTGTTAAAAGAGGGTGCGCTGAAGGAAGACCTTATCGATGAAGCCGTTATGAGAGTTCTGAAGCTCAAGAACGACCTGGGTCTTTTCGAGGATCCTTACCACGGCGCAGATGCTGCCAAGTTCGAGAAGCTTGCCCTTAGTAAAGAGCACAGAGAAGTAGCCAGGGACGCCGCAAGAAAGTCCTTTGTTCTTTTGGAAAATAAAAATGATGCCCTTCCTCTTAAGGCTAAGAAGCTGGCATTTATCGGACCTTATGTTACAGACAGAAATCTCCACAGCACCTGGGCGATCTCCTGCGACGAGAACCACGCCATCAGTCTTGAGACCGCGGTAAAAGAGCTCTATGACGGAAGCGATGTGGAGTGCAGATTTGCAGTGGGCTGTGAGATGCTGGAGGATGGAACTGAGCTTTCAAGGGAGACCTTCGCAAGTAAGCTCTCCGATGCAGAAAAAGAGGCTCTGTTAAAAGAAGCTCTTGAGGCGGCCAAGTGGGCCGACGAAGTTGTCCTTTGCCTGGGCGAAGACATCTGTCAGTCAGGAGAATCCACCAGCCGCGTAAGCATCACCCTTCCCGCTCCTCAGCTTGCTCTTTTCCAGGAAGTTGTGAAGGTTGCAAAAAAGACTGTAACTCTTATCTTCAACGGAAGACCGCTGGAGCTTGATGATATTTCAAAGAAGACCGATGCTCTTCTTGTTTGCTGGAGACCGGGAACAGAGGGCGCTCACGCTGTTACAGATGTGATCAGCGGCAAGTTTTCTCCTCAGGGTAAGCTTCCCATGAGCTTCCCTTACACCGCAGCACAGGCTCCTGTTCACTATGACAGCTACAACACAGGAAGACCCAAGCCTACAGAGGGGCCTTCAATGTTTACCTCAAGATTTTTGGATTGTCCAAATGAGCCCAGATACCGCTTCGGATACGGACTTACCTATTCTAAGTTTGAAGTTTCTGCAGTGAAGCTCTCAGCTGAAAAGCTGGAGAAAGCAGATGCTGCAGGAATCACAGCAACTGTATCTGTTAAGAATGTTGGAAATGCAGAGGCTACGGAAACTGTGCAGCTCTACATCAGAGATATGGTTGGTTCCAGGGTTCGCCCGGTAAAAGAGCTGAAGGGATTTGAAAAAGTTACCCTTGCTCCCGGCGCATCAAAAGAGGTATCATTCAAAATCACTGAGGATATGCTCAGATTCTGGACTATGAACAATTGCTTTGAGAGTGAAGCAGGTAAGTTCAAGGTGTTTGTGGGACTTTGCTCCTGTACGGAGAATGCGGCAGAATTTGAATTGATTTGATGAATAGACCTGGGGGACTGGGAAATGGTCCTACACCCCCGTCCCCCAGGTCCATTTCTACCTTTATTCCAAAGTCTCTTTCACTTCCAGCAGATCCACGCATATCTGATCTGCTAAAGACCTCATCTCCTCATCCGCCGGAATAATATCCGGCACCATGATGCATTGCATTCCTGCAGCTTTGGCAGCTCGAACACCATTGTAGGAATCCTCAATTGCAACAGCCTTCTCAGGCTCAGTTCCCATGGCTTCGCAGGCCAGCAGATATATCTCAGGATTTGGCTTACTTATCTTCACCGCATCCCCTCCGATAATTTTATCAAAATAATCTATCAGACCGGCCTCAGTTAGTTCCCGCTCCACAGAAGCCTTTTTTGTTGAAGAAGCAAGGCCTATGGGCACGTTGTTGTCACGAAGGAAGTCCAGAAGCTCTTTTACCCCGGTCTTAATGGGAAGCTTGCCGCCGTCATACCTCTCATGGAAGATCACAGAGCTCTCTTTTCTGAGCTTCTCATAGATGCCGGCACCAAACTCAGGGGCATAGGCGGTTTCCACGATCTCCGCAGTCTGGGCATCATTGGTTCCGATGCACTTTTTGAAGACCTCCTCCAGGTTCTTAAGGCCGTATTTCTCCGCCAACACCAGCCAGCAGTCAAGGATAGCCCTCTCAGAATCAAAGATGACTCCGTCCATGTCAAAAATCACCGTAATGTCTTTTTTCATACACCTCTCCTCATATGCTTGAAAACAAAAAGAAAAGGATGATCAAACCATCCAGGCTTAATCATCCTTACTACGCTTATTTAACTATATTACTTTATTATGGTGAATTCAATCAGCGGTTTCTGTTCTCTGGCTTCGATCAAGGCATCAAACTGCTCCTGGCCACCGGTGAAGTCCTTGGTGTCCTCATATTTGCAGGTCTCTCTGGTGAATCCCACAAACTGGCCGGAGCCTTCTGTGACGCCGTCGGAGATGTAATCCTTCATCATAAGGGACTTCCACTCATCGGAGATAAAATAGGTCTCGTATCTGTGGTTGTCGCCGCCATAGATGATGCCGTTCTCGATTCGAAGCGGAAATGCGCTGCCGTTGCCGAATACATTGCCGATATTGGCGGCCTTTCCATCCCTCATTCCGTAGATGCAGGCCTCGCTGGCGGAGTTGTCAGCCAGGAAAACCAGATCCGTGATGGCAAGAAGAGGTTCCTCCTCGCCGGAAAGCTGAACATATGCATACCCCTGGCCCTCTGTGAGCTTGGAGATAACATCATCAAAGCTGTCAAACTCGTAAATTCCTGACTGCTCCTGAAGGAAATCCACAGGACCATAGCCAAAGGACTCATCCTCTTCAAATATATTCAGATCTTCGGAAGTATCTGTGGACACGGGCTCAGGCTCCTCCAAAGGAAGTCTGCTTACACCCATAACAGCGGCGTCCCCCTCTGAAGTTGAGCCGCAGGCAGTCAAAAGACCAAAACAAATAGCTACACTTAATATCAAACAGAGTCTCTTTTTCATATATCCCCCTCTCTCTGAATGTACAACAGTGCCGTCTTTATTAATTATACGTGTTATAAACTCCCCAAAACATTAACATTTTATAAATTCGATACCATGCGTGTTTCTCGGAAACGCGCATGTGTGCTATACTTTTCTGGGGGTAATTCTAAAAAAAGCATTAACTTTCTATGTTGGAGGAGATCATGTCAATTGAAGCGTACTTAAATCCTGACTTCACCTGGCCCAAGAAGCTTATTTTTCTGCTGGCGGCCCTGGGAGGTCTTTTTATCTGCAGTATTCTTATTTTTTTCTGGGTAAAAATGGCTGCGGCTGAGAAAACGGACCGCAATGCCACCGGACCCGCTCTTTTCCACAGCTATATGGAACTTTTCTATGAGATGATAATATCCGCAACCTCGGTTATGAGCTTTGCCTGCGCCTATGTCATCATCAATCACGTATACAGCCTGGCCCACACTGCAGGCTACAGCTACGATTATTTCAGGACTTTCATCGAGATCATGGATAACTGGAAGGACTTTGTTCTTCTTATACTTATCTGCACCTCCTGCGTGCTGAACACCATCCTGGACAAGCTCATCATTCCGCTGAAAAAGATCGCCAGAGAGGATAAAGCCACTGTGAGGATGTTGGCTATGTTCTACGTCATCATCATTCTTCTTTTCCTGAATGTCATCGGTGACGAGAGCGAGTACAGCCCGGTAATGATATACTATCTGGGCCTGATGGTGGGTCGTTTCGTCTACTTTGACGCTTCCTTCCTGGATTTTCTTGGGGCGCTGAAAAATATGTTTTTTAAGCTGCCGCTACTGGTTCTTGGGATGGCGCTGTCGGGGCTACTCTGCTACTTTGGCTTCTCTGCGGGATATCTTCTTGAAAGGAACTATTTTATCGTGGGAATCTTCTATACCCACCTGTTCCTGCTGCTGGCGGTGTTTATCATCAAGCTGAGCCACGTTTTGGAGCTGGTGGTGAAAGTTCCAAAGAAAGAAGCGCCCCAAAAGGCTGTGAAGGCTCGGAAAAAGAAGGTTGCTCCCAAGCGGGATGACTACGAGTATTTCCCTGAAGATAACAGAGACAGGGATGATGATATCGAAGACTTTGACGATGACTACTACGAAGATGACGACTATCCGGAGGACCGCAGATGAATGAAGCAGATGAGCGCTACTCAACAGCAGAAGAAGCCATAATCGATGCCTTTTTCCTGCTGGCAGGGGAAAAGGATTTTAACAAAATATCCGTGTCGGATGTGCAGAAAAAAGCGGGGGTTGTGAGGAGCACCTTCTACAACCACTACGAGAACATGCCTGCGCTTATCACCGCTGCGGAGGATAAGACCATTCAGGATATCTTTGCCATGATGGAGGACTTCCATCCAAAGAACGACAAAGAGATCTGCAAGTCATACTTTCTGGCCATTTGCAATTACACGAAGAGTAACCCTTTTCTGGCAAATCTGCTGGAGAGCGCCAGAGGGGACTCTTTCTTTGAAAAAGCCATGACGATGTTCCACAGATATGTGAAAGATGTGACGGATACCGCGCCGGGCCAGACCGGCTCCAAAGAGGAATTCTCTTTCCTCATCGCAGGCACCATCGGATGTGCCATCGGTATCCTCCACAAATGGATCCTTGAGAACTACAAAACGCCGCCCTCAGAAGTGGCCCTGATTCTGGCGAAGATCTTCCTCGGCGGCGTGTATCCTTATATGAATCTGTAAATAGGTTTGAGCCTTTGTTGTGGGGGCCTGAGGCAATTTTCATTTTCACAGGCCGTGACACCCCGGGCAACTTCAACCTGTCAACGCATCAACTGGCAAACACGCATCTTTGCGGATAATCTTCCCTGTTGTGTTTCGGGCGAAGGGATCTTTGCGGATAAGCAGCGCCGTCACATGTCGATAACTAGGCTGTGACGCATTATACTCATCAATGATCTGATGAAGCGCGAGCTTTAATTCCTCATGAGTCAGATCTAGCGCCTCCACCACCTCCGGATCCGGATAGATCCTGGCGGTGAGCCCATTATTCTCCCCGGTTATCACAACCTCTTTTATCAGAGGATTGATCCCCAGTTTATTCTCAATCTCCTCCGGGGACACATTCTCCCCATTGGACATAATGATCAGATTCTTAACTCTTCCGTTGATAAAAAGATACCCATCTTCATCTATATATCCCTTATCTCCCGTGTGGAGCCAGCCATCCTCCAGAGCCGCGGCGGTTTCCCCGGGCATCTTGTAATAGCCCTTCATGACGCTGCTGCCCCGAACCAGGATCTCACCGTCTTTAAAAGAGATCTCCACATTCTTAAGGGGCTTTCCGATGGAACCCTTCTTATGATCGGAAGGAGTGTTGCTGGTGATGACCGGTGAGCACTCGCTCATGCCGTAGCCCTCCAGGATATCCACTCCCAGCTCCTCATATTTATCAATGTAAAAAGGCTCCAGGTGAGCGCCGCCGGTGAAGATGATTCGAAGCTTTCCTCCAAGCACATTTTCATAAATGCTGTGTTTATCAAGATCTTTTTCCAGTGCGGCGATCTTTTTATAAATGGTTTCTATCATAAGAGGCACCATCAGCATTACTTCCGGCTTGAAAATTCCGATATTCCTTACCATGTGAAGAAGGCTGTCATTAAGGCAAACGCAGCAGCCCAGGGACAGGGTCTTCAGGATGTCCATCACCAGGCAGTAGGCGTGATGTATCGGAAGTACGCTTAGAACAACGCAGCCGGGACTTGCCTCGTACTCTACGCTTCTGACATTTTCGGAGAGGTTCTCCTGAGTCAGCATGACGCCCTTACTTTTTCCCGTGGTTCCTGAGGTATATATTATGGTGGCAATGTCAGAACCTGCGGCACCGGGAACATCAAACATTACATCTCCTTTAGAAAGAAGCTGCGAAAGAGAACTTAATCTTTCATCCCCGCTTTCTATCTCCTCGGTGGAAAGAACCCAGATATTCCTCAGCATGGGGCATTTTTTCAGGAACTTTTGTGCATAGCCCAGAAGCTTTTTATCCAGGAAAAGAGCCGCACAGTCCGCCCTCACAAGAAGGTCCGAAAGCTCCTCTGCAGGAAGAAGCGCATCCAGCGGAACCGCCACATTGCAGCCGGTCACCAGAGCAAGATAGCCGGCTATCCACTCCGAGCTGCTGCCTCCGATAAGGGCTATATGAGCTCCCGCAAAGCCTGATACTTCAAGACCTCTGCGTATCTTCTTCACATTCTCCCCAAACTTTTCGTAGGTGATCTCTTCTGTTTCTTTTTTATTCAGCCACTTAAGGGCCGTCAGAGGCCCATACTTTTTTACCGTCTCATCCCAAAGACTTCTTATGTTTTTCATAGCACTCCTCCGTTTAATCTTTCTTTATCAGACCATTGATGCAATGAGGTTCATGGCCTCTCCCACGGTATGGATGTCGCAGAGCTTCTCCGGGGCCAGCTCGATGTCGAACTCATCTTCAACTTCTCCCAACAGGGACATGAAATCCAGGGACGAAAAACCAAGGTCCTCCCTGAAGCGGCAGGAAGCAGCAACTTCCTCGGGGCTTACACCTGAATACTGCGCAATAAGTTTTCTGAACTCTTTCTCGATACTCATAATTTTTCTCCTCCTCATATTGGATGTGCTTGTTTACACGGTTTCTATGATCTTACCTATGGTCATGTCGCTGTTTTCCATGCCTCTGAAAATGATACGCATCAGGTAGTAGTGGAGCAGCTCCATGTTCTTTTCCCCCAGGTCTGCCACCTGATAATGATAGGAAAAATTCATGCCTCCATCAGGGGTGTGGGTCACCGTCAGGTACATTTTCTTGGTGGCGGCGCCGTTGGCGAACCATTTGTTATGCATGGGGATTTCCTTTAAATATGGATTATCCGGCTTCACAGGCATGGGCTGATAGGTCAGGTAACAGCTTTCGTAGGTGGTATCCTTCGGGGTCTTGTAACGCTTTTTTATCTCCTCATAAATAAGTGCCGGGTCGTAGCCCGCGTGAAGATATATGCCGTTCTGGGTGTTCTGTATGATGTAGGCAGCCTCCATAAAGGTGGTTTCTTGGCTGATGACGGTTCTGCAGGGGAACATGACAGTTCTGCTGCCTCCGCTGGTCCACTCATCCTTGGTGGATCTTCTGGAGATGAAGTTCTGTATGGAGATGTCCTCCTGACCGCCGTTTTGCTTGGATAGGTAGGTCCGAATCCCCAGCAGTAAAAGGTTGGTTATTGAAAGGTTGTGGGTCATGCAAAAATCTATGATTTCCTTTGTGGGGACTTCCTCCAGGGGATAGTCCTTGACCTGTACAAATAGGTTTTTCTTTTCTATATCCGCGGCGCGAAGGCTCTTTTTCCTGTGCTTCTTTCTTGCCCTCTCCAGAACCTCAGGTCCCTGAATGTCGGAGTACAGGGGCTCTCCGAATTTATCCAGCTGCTCATCCCAGAACTTTTTGTCTTTGGCAAAACGCTTTGGATTCTGCTCTTTTTCCAGGTCCCTTGTGAGCACCTCTTCGTAGTCCGCCAGGTCCTCGGGAAGCTCTGAGCCGAATTTGAAGTGGGTGTAGAGAGCCATGATGTCATTGGTCATGACCACCACTCCGCAGGAATCGATGAGTCTGTGATCCATATGGATAAAAAAGCCGTTGTAGCCCTCCGGGAGCTTCATGAGGAAAACCTCGCACATGGGAATATTGTCGCCGTCGAAGGTCTCATAAGCCCATTTCTGCATGACGGCGTCGGCATCCTCCATAGTCATATCAGATAGGTCCTTTATGGGAATGTCGGTTATCTTCTCATCAGAAAGGTATTGTTTAACCTCTCCCTCTTCATCAGGTTCCGTGAATCTCACCCTCATGCATCCGTATCTCTGATACTCCAGCAGTATGGCTTTTTTCAGAATGTCAAAATCTATGTCTGCCTTGATGGAAGCCACAATGCTAAGCCCCGCCACCTGCTGTGTCCTGTATTGCCTTATCCACCGGTAGTGCATCTTCTGCGCCGGGGTCAATTCGTAAGTTTTCTTCATATTCTCCTCCCTCTTTCATCTTCTAAGCCATATGTAAACAACCGCCTGTCACTACCTATCCCCTCCAAATCTTTCCTCATTCTCCCACAACCCTCTTCCTCCATCCATACCTCCCCCGACTTAATGAACACCTTCCCCAAAATTGTCCGAAAGATATCGAACAATCCAAAGGAAAGTGTTTGATATCTCCAACAAAGGTTACTTATAATGAAAAAAGAACAATTAAGGAGGGCGAAAAAATGCGCGCTGTACTGACAAGAGTTTTATCTGCCTCTGTAACCATAGATGGAAAGCGGGTTTCCGAGATTGGAAAAGGATTTCTTGTGCTTCTGGGAGTCCATGTCAATGACACCGAGGCCCAGGCAAAAAAAATAGCCGACAAGATCTGCGGCCTTAGAATATTTGAAGATAAAAACGGAAAGATGAACATAAATCCCACGGATGCGGGAGCGGAGCTTCTGATCGTGAGCCAGTTCACGCTGTATGCGGACTGCAGCTCAAGACGCCCGGGATTTACCGAGGCGGCAAGACCTGAGATCTCAGAGCCTTTGTATGAGCTTGTGGTAAAAGAGTGCCGGGACAGGGGCTTCAAAGTTGGCACCGGTGTGTTTGGCGCTGACATGAAGGTTGAGTCGGTCAACGACGGGCCGGTGACTATTGTGCTGGATGTGTGAATGCAGACAGAAATTGACCCCGTCCCCCAGGTCCATCAGATTTCTTCTACATAATTCACAAATTCAAGCTCCGTCAAACTGTGCAGGAAATCTTTGTGGGAGCGCATTGTGTCAAAGTCCACATCAACGATAAGCGCTGCGTCCTGGGATTGCAGCGTTTTTTCTTTGCTCTTGGTCATGCTGCTGATGGAGTAATTGTGATCATTGATCCATTTGGAGAGCTTTTTAACACCGCCACTTTTGTTTACTTCAATATAAATGGTGATATACTTGCTGGATTCCTCAACTCTTTTGCTGAGTCTTACCAGCACAAGGTTGGCGATCATTATCAGGAAAAAGCAGGCGATTCCTATGATCAGGTAGCCACCGCCGATGGCCATTCCCATACAGGAGGTAACCCACAGGGATGCCGCAGTGGTAAGTCCCTTGATCTGTTGTCTTCCTGTTACCAGAATGGTTCCTGCTCCGAGAAAGCCTATGCCGCTGACTACGCCTGCCGGTATACGGCTTACATCCGCATTCAGCCCCGGCATCATGGCAAGAAAGATATTTAAGGAAGTGGCAACGGCAGAACCCAGGCTCACCAAAGCAAAGGTCTTGATTCCGGCATTATGTCTTTTTACCACACGTTCCCAGCCCACAAGGCTTCCGAAAAGTGTCGCCAGAATAAGTCTGATGGCAACTGCTATATCATTAGGACTTTCAAGAAACTCAATGATCGTCGTAAGATTCATATTATTTCTCCTATAAAAACAGACTCTTTTACATTTATATTATACCGAAAAATCCATTGTAATTATTTATGTAAATCTCAATTTTTCATAAAAAAAGAGGATTCGGAATATCCGAACCCTCTCTCTGAATTTGTCCTATTTTACTGTACTGCATTGAACTCGATGATCTCGCCATTGTTGTACTCGTCGTAGATGGCTGACATATAGGAGTCATCCTCCACCTGGCCGTCAGCAGTTGCAGGTGAATTGCCGATCTCGGAGATAACGAAATATGTGGCATCTCCATTAGTATCGTAGTTAACGTATGCCTCCTGATCAAGCATCAGTGAACCGTTAAGTACAGTTAACTTCTTAGCGAAGTGATTGCCGCAGGCATAGAGCTTTCCATCAGCAATAGCGAAAGGATAAGCTGTTCCGCCGGCTGTTACATAGCCCATGTATGTAGGCACGCCGTCTGCGTAGCGATAGATCTCTGCGTCGATGGCTGCGATCTGATCGATATTGTCAAAGGTATAGTCTGTTACAAGAAGAACGTCCTCACCGTTGATGTTTGCATTGGCATAACCCTGTCCTGCCTGGAGCTTGTCAACGATCTGGGTAAAGGTCTCGCACCCTGTGATGTCCATGGGAACATGCTCTGCTTCTGCAGCTGCTTCCGGTGCTCCTGCAGTCTCATCAGGGATGTCACTGCCATACTTTGCAGCATCATACATCATTTCTGCAATAGCCTGGAGATCGAAGCCCTCCAGATCCTTAGCCTCTGTTGAAAGGCTGTAAGAAACACCCAGTTCTACATCAAACCATCTGATAAGATCGATGGTGTACTCATCTGAAATGAATCTTGAATATGTGCCGGTCATAAGGCCGTCTCTCCAGGTTGAAAAAGTGATATCGTCAGTCACTGTCCAGTCATAATAAAGACCTGAAACATCTGTGTTGTCATCACCTGTCACCTGTGCTCTTGCTGTGTACTCAAGATCGTCAAGGTTAAATACTGCCTGAACCAATTCCCCCGGAAGTGAAGAAGGATCTGTATCCTCCATCAGACTCCACTTTGCATTGGTTACTCCCTCGGGAAGCTTGAAGAGTGCGGGTACAACCTGATTGGCCTCTTCCTCTGTACTGTCGCGCCAGGGGTTGGCGATCTGGGTTGTCTGCTCTTCCTGGACAGCTGTCTCCTGCTGTACTTCTGCAGTCTCTACCGCGTCAGAAGAGCTGTCTGTCTTTCCGCAGCCTGCAAGCGCAAGGGCCATTGTTGCTGCAACCACCAGTGATACCAAATTCTTTCTTTTCATAATATATTTCCTCCTCATGATTGGTTTCCTATTCTTTATACGAACAGGAAACTGCTTTGGCAAAAAACATGCTTTAATTATACGGAAATATATTGTCTATCTTTATTAAAAATTCATAAAAATTACTTCTTTTCAGACTTTTTCTTTCTTTTGATAACTTCTTCGGTGCCTACTCCGACAGCGCCAACTCCAAGGAGAAGCCATGGCCAAGGGAATTTCTTTGCTGTTGAAATAGGTGTAGGAAGCTCGGGCTCTACCACATTTGTAATAGTTCCTGTGGTTCCTCTCTCAGGGGTTGCAACCTTTGCATCATCCTTATTCTCTGTCACTGCATCGGGCTCTGTAGCCACAACAACGGTCTCCTCTTCCTCCGGTGCCAAAACTGCGTTCTCACTCTGTGAAACAGCTCCTGCCTCAAGAGATGTAGCAGCCTTATTTCCCTTTGATACCAGCTTAGAAGGCTTTGTTGCACCAAGAACCTCGGGAAGATCAGCATCAGCAACATCACCGCCTGCTAAAGAAGAAACCTTATTGGAACCGTTTCTGTAAACAACATTTGTATTCTGTGGCTGGTTATTGGAAGTATTCTCAGAGCCCTGGTCATTTCCCTGGCTTCCCTGATTGCCCTGATTTCCTGAATTTCCGTTGTCTTCGCTGCCGGTCTCAGGCTTTCTTACCTTGAATTTCTTCTTGTCGTTAAGAACTTCGCTTGCCTTGTCAGCCTCTTCCTGAGCTTTGTCAGCGGCCTCCTGAGCCTTTGCTGCAGCCTTCTTGGCCTCCTCGTAGCTTTCAACGGCCTTGTTGTACTCTGCCTCAAGAGCTGCAATTCTTTCCTTGCTTACTGTGCTGTCAGCCTTAAGCTCCTTAAGAGCCTCAGCCATCGCATTGACCTTATTGTAAGCCTCATCTACAGCGTCGTACTTCTCCTTGGCTTCCTTCTGCTCTGCTGTGGCATCAGAAAGTTCATCAGCGGCGTTATCCTGAGCCTTCTTGGCATTTTCAAGGGCCTTCTGGGCATCCTGCAGAGCCTCATCCGCCTCAGTCTTTTTGGAATCGGCATCTTCCAGCTCTTTCTTGGCATTTTCAAGATTAGCCTTCTCATTTTCAAGCTCTTCTGACTTCTCTTTATAAGTATCATTTGCAGCATCAAGATCAGACTGTGCCTTGTCACATGCCTCCTTAGCATCAGTTTCCTTACCCTCAGCCCCAGTCAGAACTTCATTTGCAGCATCAAGCTTCTCCTGCGCAGCATCAAGTTTTTTCTGAGCCTCTTCAAGTACTCTTTCAGCCTTTCTCTTACGCTGTGAGAGATTACCGTATCTGTTTTTTTCTTTATTGATCTGAGCAACAAGATCATCATAAGCCTTCTGCGCTGCTTCAAGCTCTCCGGCTGCTTCATCACGCTGTTTTTCAAGGCTTTCCTTGGTTTCCTTAGACTCTTCGTACTTCTCCTGCAAAATATTCAGATTCTCCTGAGGAGATTCCAAAGCTTCCTTGGCCTTTTTAGCTTCCTCTGTCAAAGTCTCAAGAGAAGTCTTTGCTTCATCTGCTTTATCTTTTGCATCCTTGGCATCAGCCTTTGCAGTATCCAATGCAGTCTCTGCTTTTGAAGCAGCTTCGGTCTTATCTGTAAGGTCCTTATTCTTCTCTTCCACAACCTTATCAAGGCTCTCTCTGTTACTCTTAGCTTCGTTATAATTCTCTGAAGCTTCCTGAACGTCTTTTGCTGCGTCTTCCTTTATAGAAGTCTGCTCAGTGATAACGCCTTCCTGCTTCTTGATTTCATCCTGGGCATCACTAATAAGACCGTTCTGCTTATTTACTTCCTGATTTGCATCAGAAATATTCTTATTAAGGTTAGAAACCTGATTACTGAGCTCGTTGATCTTGTTCTGAACCTCAGCAGCTTCCTTTGAATTCTCGCCGTATTTCTTCTCTACCTCTTTCTTCTGCTCTTCCAAAGAAGAAATCTGACCGCTGAGCTCTGTCTTCTTTTCAGTAGCTTCTGTGATCTCTTTGTTCTTATCACCGATTATACCGTTGGCAATATCAATTGCTTTCTGCTGCTCATCTATCTTGCCCTGGGCTTCGTTAAGCTTTTTATCAGCCTCTTCTGCAGCCTCAGTTGCAGCCTTATTGGCGGCAATATATTTACTCTCGGCATCAGCGGCAGCCTCTGCCAGCTTATTGGCATTCTCGATAGCTTCCGCATTATTGCTTGTATAATCATCTACTGCTTTCTTAGCTTCTTCTGCAGTTTTATCAGCATTAGCCTTTTCCTTTGCGGTATTGGCTACTGCTTCCTTGGCATCCTTGGTATCCTGCTGGTATTTTGTATTGCCGGCTACATAATCATCCTTTTCTTTAAGAATCGTTTCGACATTATCATATTTGCCGTTTCTCCGGATTATCGCAATTTGGTATGTGTAAGCTGCACAAGCTACAGGATCCATAGTATTACCGCACTCATCCAGTACTTCATAGCTGTAATAATACTTATGCCCATTGTATGTAACTTCAATATAGTTCAATGACCAATCTTTGTGTTGCATTGATGCACGAACATTAATATCTTCAGCTTTAAGTTCAGGATTCTCCTCCAGGAAAATGAGTGATATCAACTGCTCTGCAATAGTAAGATTATTAGCTTTAGACCTGCTCTTATTAATATATTTATCAGCTTGCTTCATCAGCTTCTCGATATCATCGCTGCCTGCGTACTTATCTTTTGCCTTCTGAAGTTTTTCCTTGGCAGATTCTTCAGCTAAACCAGCTTCTTCCTTAGCTTTATTTGCCTCGTCAAGCTTATCGTTAAGATCCTTAAGGGGCTTTGCTGCCTCATCTGCAGCTTCCTTAGCCTTATCAGCCTCATCTTTCAGTGCTTTTGCAGTGTCTGCAAGCTCCTTGGCAGCCTCCTGGTCCTTTTGTGCCTGCTCCTTATCCGCTTCAGCCTGCTCCTTGCTCTTTCCGGCCTCTGCAGCTATGGATTTCTGCTTTGTAATTTCTGAATTTGCATCGGAAATAGCTTTTTCTTTATTGGCAATCTCTTCTTTAAGCTTATCTATACTTTCCTGAACCTTTTTAGCTTCTTCACAGTCCTTACCGGCAGTTTCCTCTGCAGTCTTTTTAGCCTTCTCAAGTTCTGAAATCTGGTTGTTGAGGTTTTCTATATCTTCCTCTGCCTTATCCTTGATGCCATTCTGCTTTTTGATCTCAGCCTCAGCATCGGAAATCTTCTTGTTCTCGTCTTCGATGGCCTTCTCTGCATCTTCGATGGCTGTCTCAGCTGCTTTTTCCTTCTCCTTGGCCTTATCCAGAATTTCCTTCATTCCGGCTTCTGTCTCTGCAGCTTTCTTCGCATCCTCTGCTGCATCATTAAGTGCTTTCTGAGCATCGGACTTATCCTGATTAGCCTTGTTAAGGTCTTCCTGGGCATCTGTTATCTTATTCTCAGCCTCTTCTGCCTTCTTATTAAGCTCAGCAAGCTTATCCTCAGCCTCTTTTCTGGCAGCTTCCTTGCTGTCAGCAAGCTCCTTGGCTGCATTAAGCTCTTCCAATGCTTTTTCGTAGGCTTCTTTAGCTTCGTTATAAGCTTTTTCAGCAGCTTCATATTCGGTCTGAATCGCGCCGTATTCACTCTTCTCTTGGTTAAGTGTTGCTTCAGCTGTCTTTTTGGCTCTTCCTGCAGCATCCCTTCTTGCAGCTGTTTCTTCCATGTCCTTTTCAAGGTCCTTGACTGTCTTTTCCTTAGCATCATAGTCCGCTTTTACTTCGTCATACTCGCTCTGTACGCCGTCCTTTGCCTCCTGGGCTGCTTCTTTTTCAGATACAGCATCTTCGTAGGCCTTCTTAGCATCGTCAAGCTTCTTCTGAGAATCTGTAATAGCTGTGTCAGCATCTTTTACGTCTTCTGTAAGTTCGTTTATCTTTTCCTCGAGCTTATCTGCAGAATCTTTCTTTTTCTCGGCATCTGCTGAAGCCTCATCATATTCGGCTTTAGCTTCGTCTACCTTATCCTGGCATTTAGATACCTTCTTATCCGCATCAACCTTATTCTCTCTTGCCTCAGCCAGAGCGGTATCTGCGGCGTTCAGGTCCTTCTTTGCGTTAATTACTGCGGACTTAGCCTTCTCGATGGCTTCCTTCACATCACCGCTGTAGTTTCCGTCGGGATCCTTGAGACCATACTGATCAAGGATGTCCTGAAGGGCCTTCTTTGCAGCGTCAACTGCTGCCTCTGCCTTGTCATATGCAGCCTTGGCATCGCTTACCTCTTTGCCTGCAGCATCTGCGTCGGCCTTGGCGTTGTCCACTGCCTTGTTTGCTGCCTCTGCCTGGTTCTTGGCATCCTCTGCAGCCTTGTTGGCATCATCCACAAGGTTCTTTGCTTCTTCCTTTGCCTTCTCAGCGGCCTTCTTGGACTTGTAGGTCTCATCGGCAGCTGTCTCAACAGCTTCGCCGTCTTCTGCAGCCTTGTCAGCGTCTGCCTCCGCAGCCTCAGCTGCTTCCTTTGCATCCTCTGCTTCGTCAGCGGCAGCCTGAGAATATTTCTCAGCCATCTCTGTGGCTTCGTCGTTTACTGTCTCCTCATACTCCTTAACAGCCTTCTCTGCTGCGTCATTGAGCTCATCAAGTTTCTCAACAGAATCCTCGATATTCTCTATGGCCTTCTCAGCATCCTGAAGGTCCTTATCTATATCGCTTGGTTCAACCGGCTCAGCAGACTCGTCGTCCATGGCATCTGTCACTGCATCCTTAGCATCCTCGATAGCGTCTGCTGCCTCGTTGTTGGCCTTTTCAGCACTGTCCTCAGGAAGGTCTGAGCCATTCTCTGTTACTTCGGTGTTCTCATCAATAAACTCTGAGGGAACATCATACTCAGCCGCCTGCACAGTCATTGACTGAAGACCCATGCTGGCACTGATACCTATGGTAATCGCTTTGATTATCTGCTTGTCAATTGAATTTTTCATACTACTCTCCCATACTTTCTTTCATACATATATAATTTCGCCACTCTAAAATAGTAGCTTTGACATAGTATCAATTGAGCTATCATACAATCAATCATATTCAGAGTTTCTTTTGTCCCGAGCGATATTTCACGTGATTATATTCTTATCTTCGTGACAGGCAATAAAAAACCCGGGGCACCGGAAGATTTCTCCCGAAGCCCTGGGTCTCAAAAATCATATGTATTTAGTTATCTGATCAATATTCGTATCCGTGGTCCACATGAACATGTGAGAAGAGGTACTTGTCCAGACGAACAATTGCCCATGGCGTGTAGATACCGCAGGTGATAGTTGAAAGAATTCCGCAGATGATGTACTGTCCGAAGAGACCAAGGCCTGTTCCGTCGTAGTACATTCTGTCTGCACCTACAA
The DNA here is from genome assembly GCF_000621605.1 of Butyrivibrio sp. MC2021. Lineage (GTDB taxonomy): Bacteria > Bacillota > Clostridia > Lachnospirales > Lachnospiraceae > Butyrivibrio. The sequence continues at coordinate 259,951 of NZ_JHXX01000003.1, forward strand.
TTGAGTGCTTCATCTGCCACTTCTCGATCATTGTTATTGTCCATGGTGTTGCGATAGAGCAGGTGAGTACGATCAGAAGTGTCTGAAGAAGACCATATCCGAAGAACTGGAAGCTGTTTCCGTCAAAGCTGCCCACTGAAGTCGGATCATCAGCATAGAAGGTGTGCTGCATCTCCCATTTTCTGAGGGCTACTACCAGGAAGAAGCTGTAGATACCGCAGGTAACAACAGTAAGGATCTCCCAGAGGATCCAGTGTCCAAGAAGTGATTCGCCGTTGCCGTTGAAATCAAGTCTTCTGCCGTCGATAACAGTGTGGGTCTTTCTCCACTTGAAGATCTTGCAGAGCATCCAGGGTGTTGCGATACCGCAGGTAACGCTTCCGAGAATAGCTGTAAGAACAAGAAGTCCCAGAAGCTCTGTGCCCTCGCCGTCAAAGTATGAATTGTTCTGGCTCATAACTGCGGGAACTGCATTGCCGTTAGCATCGGTGCCCTGAGGCATTGCTGCACGATCCTTCTCTTTTTCCCTGTTGTACTTGTCCTTCATCTCAGCGTAGAAAGACTTGTAGGCATCAATGTCTGCCTGCACATCAGGCTGTGATTCCATACCCTTTTTGCCAAGAACAACTCTAGCGATGGACTCAAGACCCCATGCCAGTGAAAGAAGTCCGAAGATAACAGTAACGTACTTCCAGTTAAAGAACATTCCAAGGCAGGAAACAAAGCTCAGCACTGAAGCGCCTAAAGCAACGAAACCGAAAGGAGTTCTCTTTTCAGGCTTCTTGTAAAGGATATATCCAACAGCTCCAAGGCCTGCGCCTGCAGCAATAACAAATATAAGCTTAACCAAACCGAAAAACACTTTGAAAACAACTCCGATAACCGGGATAAACAGGAAAATTCCCAGAACACGGAACAGGACCATCTTAATGATTCCCATGATAAGGGGCATAAGCAGAAGCACAGGGGCTGCCAGCTCCATATTTTCAAGAGTCAGGTAATCCCTCCAGTTCTTTTTGATGTCCTCAGCCTTCTTACCGGCCTCGCTGACGGTCTCCTTGATAACCCTGGCCTCATCTGAGTTCTTCACCTCGTTGATGGCATTATCGATTTCATTGCCCAGGGACTGTCCGGCATTTCCAAGGAAATCTCCCGCGGAAGGTCCCGCCTGGGGAGCCGGTGGCTGCTCGCCGCCGCAATACGGACAGAATCTGCTGTCATTGTCAATTTCTTTTCCACAGTGAACACAAAACATTTTTTCTTTTCCTCCTAGATTAGAGTAGATTATTGCGCTTAATGAAAAACACAGCGCATACTAACGCGCAGGCCACGAGAAACAGTATTTCCCATAACCTGAAATCTTCTTTCCCCTTATTTATGTATCTGATTCCTCGGATAATAAAAAAGATGATAAGCACCGGCAAAAGAGTGACAGAGAGAATGTTCCACTTTGCAGCCTCCCCAAAGTCCAGTCGGACTATAGCCGCAAGGGCGTGGCTCATGCCGCACCCGGGACACATAAGGCCGGTGACCCATCTGAAGATACATGGCAGCCCAAAACCCAGATTGGAGAATGCCACGATATACAGTATTACAAAAATCCCAATGGGAACGAACTCTTTGGCCAGAGCTCTGATCCTATCCCGCTTGTCTATGGCATTCCACCTCCGTTCCATTGCATTTTGGACTAACAACCTCAGTATTTTACCACATTTCTTCCAAAAGAGATTGACCATTATGTGAAAAAATTATCATCTACCTGACCAAATTTCATAAACAGGCCAAAATATTATATAATATAATAGATATAGTATCGATAAACCGAACAGGAATATTAATGAAAAAAAAGCGGAGCAAAACAGGATTATTCGTGCTTCCGGTGGTGGTATTCATTATTTCCATCATCATTCTCGCCTTCGGAAGCAGACTTCTCACGGAGTCAAATATGACCCGTTTCAGCCAGCTGGACAAGGGCTGGTCTGTTTGCTATGACGAAATTTCCCTGGAGGATGTCACCCTGTCGGAGCTGACCCTGTCCGGCATTCAAAAGGGCACCGTCATCACCACCACCAATACCCTTCCCCGCAAGCCCATTATTTCCCCCAATATCATGTTCGTGGGAAAAATGTCCATAATAGAAGTCTATGTGGACGATGAAGAGGTCTATACCTACGGCCGTGAGGATTATGAAAACGGCAGGCTTATCCCCAAGAAATACCATTTCATCCCGGTAAACAGCGCAGAGATAACCCATGAATTAAAGATAGTATATACAGTGGGCGAAGATGACATTTTTACAGAGATAGCCCCTGTATACTATGGCACCATGCATGACCTCATGAAGGAATTTCTTGAGGTTCACCGATTTCCTATTTTCGTAGGAGGCTTCCTTATCGTATATTCATGGCTTCTGTACTCCCTGGCCATATATCTGCTTCTTACGGGAAGGCGGGATCTCTCCATGTTCTTCAGTTCCGCCATCGCCATGCTTCTTGGTCTTTACACCTTTACCTACAACGACATCTTTTGTCTTCTCAGTGATAAAAACCATCTTTTCTATGTCATGGAATTCATGACACTGTACCTGATCCCGCTGTCTGTCAGCGTGCTTCTTTACACTACCCACACAAATATCGTCACGGTCTGGCAGAGACTCATTATCATAATAAATTCCCTGCTTCCCGCAACGATACTGGTGATGCACCTTCTTAACATCATCCACATCAATCACTTTGTATCCCCCTTCCAGATAGTAATTCTGGTGGAAATAGTGATAATGCTGCCGCCCCTGTTTATAGGCCTTAACAAAGAGCACAAAGAAAGACTCTCCTCGGAGACCTACACCGGCGTGGATGCGGACAGCTACCTGCTTCTTGGCTTTATCATTCTCATATTTTTTGCCCTGTTGGAAATCGGAAAATATAACTTCATCAAATTTACAGGCTATACCGACAGGCTCTTTACCAGCATCAACTACCTGACCCTGGGCATACTGTACTTCATTTTCTGCCTGTTTATTTACTATTTCCTCTACAGCATAGGCAGCATCAACTCCAACTACATAAACAAGCAGCTGGAGGGTCTGGCCTTTACCGACACTCTGACCGGCCTTATGAACAGAGCCAAGTGCATGCAGTATTTCGCCGCCATAGAAGTGCCCTATGCTGTGGTGAGCTTAGACCTGGATAACCTCAAGTACGTAAATGACAACTACGGCCACGCGGAGGGTGACAAAATGCTCCGGTCCTTTGCCCAGCTCCTTGACAAGGCATTTCCTACCGCAAGCATTCTGGGCCGTGTGGGGGGCGACGAGTTCCTGGTGACCATAGAGAACCCTTCCGACAATATCTGCGACAAGTGCATAAGGGACCTGGAAGATTACATGGACAATTTTAACGATGGCATTGAAAAGTTTACCCTCTCTGCCTCCTGTGGCTATGCCTACAGTAAAGAGATTCCCGGCGCCGGCTTTGAAGAAATCTTTTTCCTGGCAGACTCAAGAATGTATGAGATGAAGGAGAAACACCATGCGTAAAAAAGTTCTTTTTCTTATCATAGCCTTCATAGTGTTCCAGCTGCAGATCGTGGTGTGGCAGCTGGTCTTCAAGCCCATCCACTACAGGGATGTCATTGTCCTTAACGATGGCTGGACCGTAAACTACAACGGTGCAATCTACACAGATGTAAAGCTCTCCAATCTCAGAAATCTCCTGGGCACTTCAACCTACGCAGGGGATACTATTACCATGTCTAAAAAGATCGAGCCCCTTGCGGACCATCTGTCCCCCACCCTTATGTTTGAAACCAATTTCAGCGCCTGGAAGCTGCATTTCGGCGGCGCAGAGCTGGCCACCCATCACTATGACAAGCTCCAAAAAGGGCAGTTTGTGGGCAGCGAAAGGAACTTCGTACCCATGCCCTCCTCCACCGGCGAAGTGAATCTGGAGCTGGAGCTCTATGTTACCGATGACGGCGCCTACAGCTACTATTCGGCTCCGCTTCTTGGCAGCTATTCCGACGTTCTTTTATACTGCGTTTATACAAATATGTTTGTGTTCATGGCCTCCACCTTCCTTATCACCTTCGGCCTTATGTTCTTTGCCATAACCCTGGGCTTTAAAAGCACCATGCCGGAGATCAGGATGCAGACCTTTGCCTCCCTTTTGTTCATCACTCTGGGAGTGTGGTTCCTGGCCCAGTTCAAGCTCTTCAGTCTCTTTGTCAACACCAGGGGCCACGAGACGGAGCTTGAGTATATATCCCTTTATCTTGTGGTTCCCCTGATGTACATGGTCATGGGAAGTATGCAGGATTATCTGAAAAAAAAGATCTTCATAGCCTTTGCCTCCATCAGTACCCTGGTGGCGCTGCTGCCCATACTTTTACACACTTTCGGCCTTGTGCACATCAACAAATTCCTGGTTGTCTATCAGATAGACGCCCTGGTCCTCATGATATTTATGCTTGTGATGCTTATAAAGGACTATCGGAGGACCGGTCTTAACACCTCCCAGTCCATTCAGTTCGCCGGCCAGTGCGTTCTGGCGGGCTCCTTTATCATAAATGTGCTTTTCTATTACCTTGAAGTCTCTGGAATCTCTGAGCAGTTCATGATCTCAAAGATGGCGGTTCCCATGGGCGCCCTTTGCATGGCCTTTGCCTCCCTGTTGAACTACTACGTATATATTTCCGAGACCTACGCCCGTAAAAAAGAGCGTGCCTCCCTGGCCCACCTTGCCTACGCCGACGGCCTTACCGGAATTCCCAACAGGTCCAGATACGAGAAATACTTATCTGACCTTGATGAAACCGATGAGGATTACTGCATTGTCAGCATTGACCTCAACAACTTAAAGACCGTAAACGACCACAGCGGCCACCTTATGGGAGACAGATATCTTTCGGAATTCACAAAAGCTTTGGAGAAAAACAGCCTTAATAAAGGCTTTATCGCCAGAATCGGCGGTGATGAATTTGTATTGGTTCTTACCGGGGAAAATATGGAACTGGCAGATAACATCATGGGCCATGTCCAAAGGGAACTTGACAGAATAAACAGCCTGAGCAAACTCTATAAACGCAGTGCCGCCTACGGTTATGCCTTCAGACACGAGATAACCGCAGGCGATTTCAATCAGGTTTATCTTCTTGCGGACCAGCGCATGTACCGCCACAAGTCGGAAATGAAAGAAAAGATGGCTTGAGGGCTTATGCAATCAAAGATGCTGGTCTCTGTCCACTTTGTCGTACTGCTTTAAAAGCCATGGTTCTATGGCTGCGGTAAGCTTCATGTCCAGGTTAAAGAAATAGACTGTGAAGGTTACCCCAAAGAATACCACGGACACTATTACAATTATCTTCAGTATTTTCAAAAATATTCCCATTTTGTCCTCCGATGTCGTCAAAATTTTTTTTACCAGGATTTGTCATCGGGAAGTATCTCCAGTGACGGATCCAGGGGCTCTTCCTGCATAACGGTTCTCATGAAGGAATTGATCTGATCTCTTACTCCCTGTCTTGAAATGATCCTGGGGTCAAAGAGGTCGTGGGATACCCATACCAGCGGGATTCCCTTTTCTCTTGCTCTTTCCTCAAAGAGACCGTGCATACCGTCCAGGGCCTTGCAGCTCATGTGCTCCCAAAGGATGACCATGTCTGCGTTGAACTCCTCAACGAACTCCCAGAGCTCATCAAGAAGAACCTTGTAACCGCCGTGGGTTCTGTTTCTCATGATCATGTTCTCGGTGAGCCATGCCATGTCATAGATGGCCTGCTCTCTGTTCTCGGGGGTGTCCTCCGTGGCCAGCATCTTGGTGGATACCATAGAAAGCATGTCCGTAAGAGGAACTATTCCCCAGCAGTTAAGAAGCCATACAAGGAAGTCCATGTAATAGTGGGACTGAACGCCCCATACGATGGCTCTGTGTCTGTATTCCTTGGCTGCCATTTTCTTTTTTGCATAAGCCTGCTGAGCAAGCTTGGAGATCTTTCTGTCGGCCTTTTCAAAGGCTGCAACTCTTCCGCAGATGGCCATGTAGTTGGTCTCTGTGTAAAGAGCAAGGTTGGATCCGAATACCTGTGGGTACGGAGTGCGGTTCATCTCAAGCCACTCCATACGGCACTTGGTGGCATAGTTTACACGCTTAGCACATTCGAAATATGCTTTCCAGTCCCATTTTTCTCCGGTGTGCTTTTCTATGAAAGCTATGGCGTTCCTGATCTCCTGGGCCGCGTACTCCTGAACGTCGTCCTCTCTGTGACGAAGGGGCGCTGCCAGCTGGAATACCGGGATTCCGTCCTCATGCTGAAGACGCTGGGAAATAACGCCGTTTCCAAGAAGGGATCCGTCGCAGGTGGTATTGCACTGGATGGCGCAGGCACCGATGATAGGCGCGTCATCATCAATGGAAACACCGGCCTCAGCCTCAGGCATGGGACATACGTCGCCGGCAAGACCGAATTCCTGGGCAACGTCTATATAGTGACAGGCTGCGTACTGGTTAAGAAGCACCGATACGTAGGTTGACGGGGTCTCACGGGACAGAGCCTTCAGTGTGGGAAAGCCCATCATTACTGCCGTCATCTCATTTTCATCCACAAGGACAACCTTGTCGGAGAACTTTTTATCATTGCCGATTCTGCGGTCGCCCCTGAACAGTGAATCCAAAAGCTTTGCCACATCATCGATAATAAGGTCCTGCTCCTCGTGACAGATCCTCAGGTACTCGCCTCTAAGTCCCTGGGTATGTCTGTCCACCATCATGGGAACAGCCAGGTAATTGGCCATCCAGCGATAGCGGAACATAGCCTTGACATTTCTTGGTTTAACAACGAATTTGCCGAGGGTCATCATTATCCTCAGCCATCTTGAGTAGTCGTAGAGGGTATCAGCCACTCCGCGCCACTCTCTGCGGGTCCTTACCTTGGAGCCCTCTTTATAAAAATCGCCAAGACGATCAGCGCCGATTTCTTTAGCCATTCGCTACCCCCTTGTTATGAATCTTTTTGATCTCAATGCTCTCAACAAAGGCCTGTACTCTGGTGACCATCTGTCCCGAGGTTCCGATGGAATAGGGTCTGTCCACCGCAAGAACCGGATATCCGTATTTGTTCCTGAGGATGGTGGTTCCCATCATCTTCTCGTAGGCCCAAGGGTCGCAGAACTTCATCTGCTGATAGATGATGCCGTCAGCCTTGTACTCTTTTGCCAGCTGATCCACGTATACCCTTCTGTGGTCCATCTTGTCCGTGTTCATGAATCTCGGGCACTCGCCCTTGTTCATGTAGATACGGCAGATCTGGGTCAGGGCATCCTCCTCGTCATTGAGGATAATGGGATCTCTTCCGGGAAGGGAACCATAGCAGAAGCGGTCTGCGCAGACATAGGCCCCGGCGTCCTCGATGAGCTTTACGAAATCCGTATCGTCCACCTCGGAGCCCGCCACAAGAACCCTTGCTCTGAAGCGGCTCTTTTCATCGGGTTCACGGGTCTTAAGTTCCTCCAGAGTCTCCTTTAACTTGTCTATCAAAAGATACTTTGGCGCCACATAGGTTGCCAGAGTTATCACATTGAACTCATAGCCTGTTATCCTGGGATTGTCCTCTTTTCTGAAGTCCCCGATGGCCCTTATAAGCTCGCAGGTCTCGTTGAACTCAGCCACCGCCTTCCTGATGGCGGCATCGGAAATATCGATTCCGAAGGTCTCATGAAGAGGATTCAGAATGTGATTCTTGCACTGAAGCACATAGAGATTAAGGCCGTTGTCGTCAGCCTTCATGGGCACTTCCATGTACTGGAAAAAGAACTTCTCTTTGTCCTTTCCCATGGTCTTAAGAAGCTCCATGTTCTCGATACATCTGTTCATCATGGAACAGCCGTCGGGAGTGATGACGCAGTCGGCGAAATTGTAGCCTCCCTCAATGGCACGCTCCAAAAGGGCGCGGCTGTACTCGCACAGGAAGCTGGTCATGTAGTAGGTGGAAATGTCCAGAGACCCGGTTCTGGGGGCTCTGAGCCTTGCGGAAAAACATCCCTCAAGGTTAAGAAGAGGCTCCGGCGTATTCTCACAGGTATATGCCACGCATACCTTCCCCTCCGCCTGAGCCTTCTGAACCAGCTCATTGTTTGCCTCAAGAAGCAGGTTCTCAAAATAAATCAGATGTTTTAAATCTTTCATTCAAAATCTCCTGAAATCTTCTGATTATTGGAATTATTATAAAAATAGTCTAAATGATGCGGGCATAAATGTAAATATATTGTGCAACCTTAACAAAACTTTTATACATCTTGCTATTCAATAAAAATATATCGTTTATCAATATATTTTTGTTGACAAACAAAAAGAAGAGTTTTAAACTACAGCTATGATCACATCAAGGATCTGTAATTTGCTGTATTCTCCGGAGAATCTATAAGAAAGAAGAGATAATATGAAAGTGAACAGTTCAGAAGCAATTAGTATCAAAGTAAGTAAGATCGCGATTTTTCTTGTAACCGTTGTTGCAGTAGTCATGTGCGTTATAGGTCCCAAGCTGGTGGACATCGTCATGACCAAGGATTCACCCATAGTCACAGGCCAGGCCAGATACCTGATGCTCCTTATAGGTGGATACATCTGCGCAGCAATCCTTTTTGCCTTTCTGTTTTTACTCTACGGGCTGATCTCCAGGATCGAGGTCGGAAATGTTTTCACCCCGGAGAACGTGAAGGCACTTAGGAATCTGGCATGGATAGTGTTTGCAGCCAGCGTCATCACCGGTGTCATCGGCATCTGCTGCACCCTTATGCTGCTTATCGTCACAGCCACAGCCACTTTTACCATCCCAATTATCTGCGTTGTGAAGAATGCCTTCGGGAAGGCCGTGGAAATGAAGGACGAGCTGGATTTCACAGTATAAGGAGGGAGCTATGATCAGAGTAAACTTAGATGTCGTTATGGCAATGCGAAAGATCGGCTCCGGGGACCTGGCAGACAAGGTGGACATCACACCGGCCAATCTTTCTATCTTAAAAAACAATAAGGCTAAGGCAATCCGCTTCTCTACTCTTAATGCCATATGCAAGGAGCTGAACTGCCAGCCGGGAGACATTCTGGAATTTATTCCGGATGAAGAGTGAGGAGAAAAGTATGGATAACTACAATATGAATCAGTCACCGGATCAGTTTATTGATTTCGACGAATACGAGAAAGAGACATTTGTTGCTCCCAAGCCTCTAAGGCCCTACGTTCCCAACAAAAACATTTTCAGAATAGCCGCAGTTGTCAGCTATCTCATCGGTTTCTTTTATTATAAATATGTTTTCGGCATCGCCCCCAAGGACTCGGTTCTTTTCCGGGACCATGTGGGAATACCCTATTTTATCTTTGGAATTCTCTTTATTGCCGGGTGCGAGGCCTTCGCTCATTTCACCGGCAGCTCCTATGAAGATATCAGAAAGAGAAACGGCTCCGTTTTGGAGGGCGTGATCTTCATGGTCTGCGTACTTCTTCAGAGCTTTGCACTTCTCCTTTGGGGGTACAGAACAGACGTCTTTGCCGCGGTTTTCCAGGTTATCATGTGGCACCTGACCATCATCTACTACGTACTTGCCAGGTGTGGAACCCTTACAACAGGTAAGAGCGGCATTCTTTTCCCGTTGGATTTTCTTGAAGGTCTTGTCATCGTTCCCTTCGGCAACTTCGCCCTGAGACTCGAGACTCTTTGCAGAAAGGGAGATATGAAGGATACACCGGACGAAACCTCTCAGGGAAAACAGGTCAAGATAACCTTCAGAGGTATTCTCACCGTGATCTTCAGCGTATTCGTGGCACTTATGGTTTGTCTCTATGCTCTGTCACAGCTCAGCGCCGTTTCAGACACCTTCAGGAGTCTCAACGACAGCGTTACAAAAGCCATTCAGAGCGTTGTGGGTGATGACATCGCAGTGTGGATCATCAGGAATATGTTCAAGTTCCTGGTTTCAATTCCCTTCGGATGTTTCCTCTATGGTCTTGTGGCAGGATCTCTTAAGAAGAAAAAAGCTGATATCTCCGAAGCCTGCTTTAACCACTATACCAAGGGCTTACATCAGCTCCCTGCCTACTCGGCATATATCATTATCGGAAGTATCTGCTTCTTATATACAATATTCTTCGGAACAGCTCTTTACGACTTTATCAACAATCAGGGCCTGTTTGCATCAACTGCCCACGAGGCCTCAGTCAGAGCCGTTGACAGCTTCTGGAGCCTTATAAGAGTGGTACTTCTGAACTTCGCGATCATGGCGGGCTCATGCCTCTTCTCAAGAAAAGCCCTCTGGGAGCAGAAGTCCACAAGAGTCATCGCTACACTGCTCTTTGTGTTTGCTCTGGGATTTGCGCTTCTTGGACTCTATAATCTTTGCGTTGTATATATGGGAGAATATGGATTTACAGCGAAGAGAGTGCTTTCTACCTGGGTTGAAGGCAACATCATTGTATGGTGCGTGCTGATGATAGTAAGACTTTATAAAAAGATTCCCGCTGCTCAGATTGGAATCATTCTTGGAGCAATCTCCTTCTCAGTTGTGATGTGCGCTAAGTTCTAAATGTTTGTGGCTGGGTTAGACCTTGGGGACGGAGAAATGGCCCTACAACCCCGTCCCCCAGGTCCACTTTCCGTCCCCAAGGTCCAACCCCGTTTTTTCTATTCAAACTGGCTTCTATACAATGCGTAGTAGGCACCACGTCTATTCATCAAATAATCATGATTACCCTGCTCGACAACATTACCGTTGTCCACAACCAGGATATTATCCGCGTTCCGGATAGTGGAAAGGCGATGCGCTATGATAAAGCTGGTCTTGCCGGCCATGAGGCTGCGCATGGCTTTTTGCACTTTGCGCTCGGTGGAGGTGTCCACGTTACTGGTGGCTTCGTCCAGGATCAGCATGCTGGTGTCATAGAGCATGGCTCTTGCAATGGTGATAAGCTGCTTCTGACCCTTACTTATATTGCCGCCGTCCTCGCTGATAACGGTGTTGTAGCCCTTTGGAAGGCGCATGATGTAGTTATGGATGTGGGCCGCCTTGGCTGCTTCCACAACCTCCTCCATGGTGGCGTTCTCTTTTCCGTAGGCAATGTTGTCAAAAATGGTTCCGTTAAATACCCAGGTGTCCTGAAGGACCATGGAGTAGTTCTTTCGAAGGCTCTGCAGCGTGTATGCCTTCACCTCTTTTTCATCTACGAAAATAGCTCCCTCGTTGACATCATAGAACCTCATAAGAAGGTTGATTATGGTGGTCTTGCCGGCGCCGGTGTGGCCAACGATCGCTATGGTCTGTCCCGGCTCAGCCTTCATGTCAAAGTCCTTAAGGACTATCTTGTTCTTGAGATATCCGAAATCCACATCCCTGGCTTCTACGCTTCCCTCTGAGTTCACAAGGTCTGCGGCCCCCTCAATATCTTTTACCTCTTCCGCCTCGTCCAGCAGCTGGAAAACTCTCTCCGCCGCTGCCAGAGCGCTGAAGATCTCGTTGATGATATTGGAGATTTCGTTGATGGGTCCTGAGAACTTACGGCTGTATAGGATGAAGCTGGAGATCTGGCCGATGCCTACGATTCCGTTCATGTACAGCATGGCGCCTCCAAGACCGATGGCCGCAAGGCCGATGTTACTAATCATTCCGATGGTGGGACCCATGGTCATTCCAAGGCTGTCGGCGTCTCTGTAGGCCTCTGCGGCATTTCTGTTTATCTCCTCAAATCTGTCGCAGACGTAGTCCTCGTGGGCATAGGCCAGAATGGTCTTTTGTCCCGTGAACATCTCCTCCGCAAAGCCGTTCATCTCGCCGTAGGCAAGGCTCCTGAGTCTGTAGAGAGGTCTGGTCCTCTTACTCATATACCTTGTAAAAAGCACCGACACAGGAATGGTGAACACCATACAAAGCACTAATGGCGGTGAGATAATGCACATCATCACGAAGCTTCCGATAACGGTAACAAAACTGGTAAGAATCTGCACAACATCCGATGAAAGGCTGGTGCAGACAACGTCTATGTCGTAGGAAACACGGCTGATGATATCTCCCGCCAGATGCCTGTCAAAGTAGCCCACCGGCAGCTCCATCAGCTTGTTAAAGACATCTCGCCTCATGTTCCTGGCAACTTTTCTTCCCACACGCATCATGCCTATGTTCACGATAAAACTCAAAATATTTCCGCTGACGTAGGCGATCAGCATGAAGATTCCGTAGCGGATAACCGCATTCATATCTACTTTTCCCGCCCCTGCTCCTGCGGCGTTAATGGCTTTGCCCGCAAAATCAGGTCCCAGCAGGTTCCCTATATTGCTGGCAAAAGCGCACAGCAGCATCAAAAGCACAACCCAGGCGTACTCCATAAGATATTTGAGCATGCGCCTAAGGGTCCTTCTGGCGTGTTTTGGTCTTTCTTTAGCTTTTCCTCTGTCTCCGGGTCCCGGCATAATAAATCTCCCTTGCTCAGGTTGTTTGCATTTCAAAAGTTTCTCTGTAGGCTGGGCAGCTCTCCATAAGCTCCTCATGGGTGCCGTAGCCGATGCAGCTTCCGTTGTCCATCACCATGATGTGATCCATGCCCATGATACTGCTGACTCTCTGGGCAATCAAGATAAGGGTGCTGTCCTTGTGGTTCTTCTTAATGGCCGCTCTCATGGTGGAGTCAGTCTTGTAATCAAGGGCGCTGGAGCTGTCATCCAGAACCAGAATCTCAGGATCCGCCGCCAGGGCTCTGGCCACCAGGAGCCTCTGCTTCTGGCCTCCGGAGAGGTTCGCTCCCTTAATGGCTGCCATGTACTCCATCTTGCCATCAAGGCTGTCTATGTATTCCATGGCCACTGCATCCTCCGCAGCCTTATTCAGGTCTTCCTCAGAGATGCCTCTTCCGAAGTCGATGTTATTTTTGATGGAATCGTTAAAGACCATATCGTTCTGGAAAACCACGCCGAACTTCCTTCGAAGCTCATCCTTCTCATAGCTTCTTACGTCCCGTCCGTCAATGGTGATACTGCCCTCATCCGCGTCGTAGAATCTCATCAGAAGGTTCACCACTGTGGTCTTGCCGCAGCCCGTGGGTCCTATGATTCCGAGACTCTCACCCTTTTTCAGGGAAAAACTGATACTCTCAAGGGCACGTTCTCTTTTGCCTCCCGCAAAGTCTGCGTCGGTCTTACTCTCGCTGCCGTAGGAAAAGCTGACGTTGTCGAACCTGATGTGGTCATCTCTGTCCTTTATTCCATAGGCAATCTCCCAGCCGTCGTCGCAGTTTATGACTTCATCTATTCTGTCTGCGCTGGCACTGGCCTTACTGATACTCATAAATATACGGTTTAGGCCCATAACACCCATGGTGATCATGTTGAAATAAGTAAGGAAAGCCAGGATAACACCGGGCTCGATCTGGCCTGCATTTACCCGGGCCGCACCGAAAATAACAACAAGGGTAAGTCCGATATTAAGGCACAGCTGCATGAAGGGTCCCGGGATAGCCATGACAGTTCCGGCTCTCATGTCGGTTTTTGCCATCTCCTCATTGGCGGCTGCAAAACGTCTTTTTTCATACTCGCCCTTACTGAGGGCCTTAACAACGCGGATTCCCGTGATGTTCTCACGCATGATTCGGACCACGGAATCCAGCTTTTTCTGAACGCCGGTGTACATGGGAATACCCTTTGAAGATACGAAGAATATTACAAAAATAAGGAAAGGCAGCATGACGATAAGGATCATTGACAGCGCCCTGTCCATCATAAAGGTCATGATAACGCCGCCGATAAGCATCATGGGAGCTCTTACGCAAAGGGCCTGAAGCATTGCCACGCAGCCCTGAACATTGTAGCTGTCGCTGGTCATTCTGCTGATAAGACTTGGAAGTCCGAAGGAGTCGAATTTGTCTCCGGAGAGATTGGCAGTCTTTTTAAACAGGGCCTGCCTTACGTCGAAGCTGACTCTGTGAGCGTTATTGATGGCCCGCCTGTTGGCCATGACATTCAGCTGCCTGCAGAGAATTGCCACTATAAACATCAAAAGTCCCCACAGGATGACCTCAGCCATTCTTCCTGCGGGAACTATGTTGTCTATCATATGTTCAAGAATATAAGGGATTGTAAGCTCCGTCATGGTGCCTACGAGCTTTAAAAAGATGGCAAAAAGAATTGCCCACTTGTATTTCCCCATGGATTTAAAGATCAGTTTCATAAACTACCCCATTTCTCCCAAAAAGCAAATCCATTGTAGCATAATTATGCATAATGAACAAAGCTTTCAAAATGGGCAGGGCCTCAAAACCGGGAATGGCTACCGAATGAAAACATAGCAAAACCCTTCGGGGGCCGGCCCCGGAGGGTTTTATATTGTCATTATAATACTTTGGAGAGGAAGTCCTGAAGACGCTTACTCCGGGGATGGTCGAAGAACTCGTCGGGAGTGTTCTCCTCCAGGATCTTGCCTTCGTCCACGAAGAGTACCTTGGTGGCAACTTCTCTTGCAAAGCCCATCTCATGGGTTACAACCACCATGGTCATGCCGTCATCGGCAAGCTGCTTCATAACGTCAAGAACCTCTCCTACCATCTCTGGATCCAGAGCTGAGGTGGGTTCATCAAAAAGCATCATCTCGGGATTCATGCACAGTGAACGCACAATGGCGATTCGTTGCTTCTGTCCGCCGGACAAGGATGCGGGATAAACATCCGCCTTATCCAGAAGATTAACCCTCTCAAGAAGCTCTGTGGCTTTCTTCCTGGCCTCCGCTTCACTCATAACCTTGAGCTTCACAGGAGCCAAAATGATATTCTGCATAATTGTCAGGTTGTTGAAAAGGTTAAAGTTCTGGAACACCATTCCCATGCGTTCCCTTACTTTATTGATATTTACTCCGGGAGCAGTAATGTCCTCTCCGTCAAAAATGATCTGGCCGGAGGTTGGACGCTCAAGCAGGTTGAGGCACCTTAGAAAGGTACTTTTTCCGGAGCCTGAAGGTCCTACTATAACTATTTTTTCTCCCTTGTTGATCTCGTAATTGATGCCATCGAGGACATGGGATGTGGTGCCGTCGGCATTCTTAAATTCTTTGTGAAGGTTTTTAACGGTTATCACTCTTGCGCATCCTCCTTTCCAATCTGTCCAGAAGTATGGTCAGCAGCTTGATGATTATGAAGTAGATAACTGCCGCACCGATAAGGGGCATAAAAGCATCATAGGTTCTGGATGCGATCTGATTGGCAACGCGGGTAAGATCCGCAAGGCTTACATATCCCACAATGGCTGTCTCTTTTATCAGAGTGATGAACTCATTACCCAATGGAGGAATGACGTTCTTGATAGCCTGTGGAAGTATGATATAACGCATTGTCGCGGCCTTTGAAAGACCAAGGCTTCTTCCTGCCTCCATCTGTCCCTTGTCCACCGCCAGGATGCCGCCTCTGACAATCTCTGCCACATAGGCACCGGAGTTGATACCGAAGGAAAGGGATGCAACCAGTATTCCGTTGTTGGAGGATGCCATGATGATGAACCACATGATAAGGAGCTGGAGCACGCTGGGTGTTCCTCTTATCACATCGATGTAGATCGAAGCAATATAATTAAAGATTGTAGGTGATCCATCTTCTTTGTTGGAAAGCTTCATAAGTGCTAAAACAGTTCCGATGATGATACCAAGGATGGCGGAAAAGATCGCGATCTCAATGGTGATACCAAGTCCTGAAAGATAAAGCTTCCATCTGTCGCCTGTTATAAAGGCCGCTGCAAAACGTTCTGATAATGTCATTTATTATTCTCCAATGTACTGCTGAACAAGCTTGTCATATGTGCCGTCTGCCTTGAGCTCTGCAAGAGCGTTGTTGATCTTGTCTGCAAGCTCTGTGTCTCCCTTAGGAAGAGCGATAGCGTAGTCCTCCTGCTCGAAGCCGAAGGCTGTACCGTCGATTACATCAACCTTATCGGAAAACTGAGCGCCGAATACTGCTGCAGGATTCTTGTCTACGATAACGCAGTCAACACGTCCGTTGTTCAGGTCGTTAACAGCATCTACAGCTTTATTATACGCTGAAACGTCAGCTCCCTCAATTTCATCTGCGATAAATTCGCCGGTTGTTCCAAGCTGAACGCCGATCTTCTTGCCAACAAGGTCATCTGCTGTGGCAATGGCTGATCCCTTGGGAACGATAACTGCCTGAACAGCCTCGTAGTAAGGAGTTGAGAAATCAACCATGTTCTTACGCTCTTCTGTAACTGTCATGCCTGCGATGGCAACATCGATCTTGCCGCCGATGGATGAAACCAGTGAATCGAACTCCATATCCTGGATCTGAACTTCCATGCCCATCTTCTCGCCGATGGCCTTGATAAGAGCGATGTCAAATCCGTCAGGCTTGCCATCGTCGCCAACGTACTCAAAAGGCGGGAATGCTGCGTTGGTTCCTACTGTGAGGGTTCCGCCGGACTTAGCGCTGCCGCAGCCTGCTAAAAAGCTCATTACCATGGTCATTACTACAACTAAAGTTAAAAGTTTCTTCTTCATAATTTTTTCCTCCTGTTTATGCATAAATTCTGTATATTTATTCATATTTATGTATAATATAACAGTGATAGTAAAATTTATCAAGAGGAAGTTTAAAATTTATCAATTTCTTCGGTTTACCTCCCTGGCTCCGGCGTATCGTGAGAGGCGGAAGTTATTCGCAGCGTCCATAGTCCGTGCTTACCTTCCAAGGACGCTGCACCATGGGGAAATATAAATTACTCGCATCAAGGGGGCCGGGATACCTGCCGGGCTACGGCGCACCATGGAAGGGCGCAAATTATTCGCATCGTCCGGCTCAGTGATTTAGGGCACTTCAGCCAGCCATCCAGGCTCATTTCGCGTTGCTCAGAGCAATCGCCTGAATGTCAGTCTGAAGCGCTCCTAAATCATCATCGCCTCCCGAATGTCTCATAATTTCCACCCTCCCATGGTGCGCCGTAGCCCGGTAGGTATCCCTCACCTAAGATTGTAGAGAATTTCTACCCTCACATGGCACATCGTCCTCGGCAGGTAAGCACTCACTGGATAGCGCTAATATTTTCCACTCTCCTATGATGCACCGGAGTCCCGGGAGATAAATCCTCAACTGAGAGTAGGAAGGGTTTTCGCCATCCTTTGGTGCAATGAAGAAGAGGGAAGGAAGTCACTATTATTTTTTTAAAGCGGGCATGAAGCCAATAAACTGTGAATGGTAACTATTTGTTCATCATCATCCTAGATTTTTAGTGCTCAAAATTATAACATTAACTACGTATGAAACTACAGACAACGCACATTGTTCATTTGCTTACGTATGGTCTTTTTTAATTATTTGTTAATAATTTTTTCAACACGAAAATGATAGAATATACGTGGTAAAAATGCGACTTAAGAGGGCTGCTGATTGATAATAATCCTCATTATTTTTGGGGAATATTACACAATTATTAAGTCGCCTTGTATGTTGTGTGTGGGAAATTAAAGGAGGTTATTGAATGTATTGTAGGAAAACACTTGCACTACTTCTGTCCGGATTCTTATGTCTTTCGGCTTTTTCACCTTCGATCAAGGCTAATGCATATGCGGAAGAAGAACTGATCATGATGGATGCCACTGATGAGGAACCAGGTATTCAAGACGAGCTGATTGAGGAGGATGACCCAAGTGCATTCCCGGAAGAGGAGTGCGAAATCATAGAAGATGAGGGAGAATTAGCTGCATATGGAACAAATTCCGGCAATGTGCAGGCCAGAATGAGAGAGGTTTGCGGCCCACTTGTCGGAACAAATTTCACTCCCTTTACATATACACTAAACGGTGCATGGAAGGCCGAAGGATGTCAGGGATTTGTAATGCATATGTCAGATAGGATATTTGGCGGAAGCAGATTCTCAAATCCAAGTGCCTTCATCATGTGGGACGGTCAGACTAATTTCAATAATCTGGCGAATTTCATAAAGACCAATGCCAGACCCGGTGACATTTTACGTTTTTATTCCAATTCAAATGGAATGAATGCGCATAGTGTGATTCTTTATAGCGTTGATTCGGATTCAATAACATACTACGAGTCACAGGGAATTAATGAATCACAAAATAAAGTATTTTATACCACAAAAACATATTCATATCTGCAGAATTATTACTCATCACGTTGTGACGGGTACTTCATTTATCAGGCCAATGATAATGTATATAATGCAGTACGCCCTCAAGGAACCGGCGGTGAAAACCCACCGGTAGAAAAGCCATTTCATGATTATACGGTTTCGAACTTATCTCAAACAGATGTTAAGCTATATGTACAATGCGACAATCCGAACGGTCAAAAATTCGGAAATGTCGGAATCGTAATCACAGGCCCCGGAGGGCCCTTTGAAAAGACCGAGTATTCGGGATATTCCAGAACTCCTTATTTGGAAATCTGGTATGAATTTAAGAAAGAAGTAAACGCAGGAGGCTTGCAGCCCAATTCTACATATCAATGGTATATTTGGGCTGATCGCGGAGGAACAGTTTTTACTTCTGAAACAAAGACTTTTACAACTCTTCCAATTGACGTAACCGGAGTAACCCTCAACAAATCCAGCGTAACAATAAAAGAGAAGGAAACAACTGCCTTAACAGCAACAATTTCTCCTTCCAACGCTTCCAACAAATTCGTTAGCTGGTCAAGCAGCAACACTGCAGTTGCAACAGTTGACGGAAATGGCGTGGTTACCGGTGTTAAAGCGGGAACAGCAACAATTACCGTTAAGACGGTCGACCAGGGCAAAACAGCTTCCTGTACCGTCAATGTTTTACCCAATACAATAGCGGTAACAGGAGTAAGTCTTAATAAGTCAGCCATCACACTTAAGGCAGGTGCTCAGGAAACTCTTACAGCAACTGTAGCTCCTTCCAATGCGACCAATAAGAACGTGACCTGGTCCAGCAGCAATACTTCAATCGCAACCGTTTCAGATAACGGTGTTGTAACTGCAAAGGCATCAGGAACAGCAACAATTACTGTAAAAACAGCAGACGGTGGCAAAACAGCTTCCTGCACAGTAACAGTTCCTGTAAATGTTACCGGAGTAACCCTCAACAAGACAGAGCTCAACATGGAAGTAGGATTTTCCTATAATCTCACAGCAACAGTTGCTCCTTCCAATGCTTCTGACAAATCGGTAACCTGGTCCAGTGACAAGACTTCTGTTGCAACCGTTAATTCAAACGGTAATGTCACAGCAGTTTCAGAAGGAATCGCATACATAACCGTCACTACCAAGGATGGCAACAAGACTGCAAAATGTAAGGTTACAGTAGGCGACGTTACAGTAGCCGTAACCGGAATTACTTTAAATACAGATATAGCATCTGTTCCTGTTAACGGACAGGTTGCTCTGACTGCCAAGGTGGCACCCTCCAATGCAACAGACAAGAGCGTTATCTGGGGAAGCAGCAATGTTTCCGTTGCAGAAGTTGACAAAAACGGTATTGTAACCGGTGTAAAGGCCGGAACTGCTACTATCACAGCCACAACTGTGGACGGCGGATTCTCAGCTTCCTGTACAGTGACAGTAAGAGCTACCGATGATCCCGGTGATGACCCCGGCATGGTTCAGGAGATCTTTATCTCAGGAACACTCAAAGCAGATAAGGCTGTAGATTCCTGGAAGAGCTCCGACAAGACCATCGCCACCGTTTCTAAGACCGGCAACAAGACCTGTAAGGTTACAGCAAAGAGCACCGGTACTGTTACCATCACAGCCTATAAGAGCGGACGTGCTTTTGAGACTTTTGAAGTTAAAGTTGAGATGCCTGTATTCGAAAATCTTACAATAGGCCAGGGAAATAAGCTTACTTTCAATGTATATAATCATCTGACAGGCACCACAACAGAGGTGACACCTGACAGGCTTACATCATCCAATAAAAAAGTCCTTACCATCGATGAAAACGGTATTGCAACCATCAAGAAAAATGGTAAGGTGACCATCACCGCTTATTACGGAAAAAAGAAGATTACAGGTAAATTCGTTATTACTAATCCTGTTATCAAGCAGAGCAGTGTAAAGGTTGCCAAAGGAAAGAGCAAACTTCTTACCATCAACAACTCTGAATTTAAAGGATATAAGCTGGAAGTCAGCCATCCTGACCGCATCAGCGTATCATCCGACGGCACCGTTACAAGAATAAGCAAAGGAACAGCTTATGTATATCTGACAATAGACGGTGTGACCTACGATAAGTGCAAGATAACTAATTAAATAAAATCAGCCACAGAAAAAGCCCGCAGGAAACTGCGGGCTTTTTCTCCCGGGACTAATTTTGGTTGAGATTAAGTGGTAGCACTTTGAAGGTGACAGCCTTAAAGCCCCCGAACACTCCTTTGCCCCGGATTACCGCAGTGGCAGTTCCAACACTTTTATTATTTTTGTAGTAAGAAATCGTATAGTCCGTACCATAAACAAGCTCCTTCCCCTTATATTTCGCGGAAATAAATCCTGCAGATCCCGGGGAAGCACCATTGGCAGAATAATTCTGATCCTTGATCTTGAATGTGGCACCGCTGATGCTCTTTTCATATACCCTGAAGAAGGTCCAGTTATAGCCTTTTTCCGTGTAAATCGAATAGTTTCCCTTGGGATATAACTTGACATACAACTCTGTTCCCGCAGGAATGATATCCTTCTTAAGGTCAACCTCATCCCCGGGTTTTGCATATCTGCCGCTGTTCAAATAGGACTTTGTATCCTTGTCATATTCAAGTAATCTAACGTACTGATTGTAATGCACGGTGTAGGTATAGTCTTTGCCGTTAACAAGGGCTTTTCCGCTGGCATCTGTCACAGTGAGCTTGGGCTTGCAGATACCTGTGGCGTTCTTCTGCTTAATATCTCCCGCTCTCAAAAATACGGATTCCAGGCGGCCCTTCTCGATGGTAAATCTGTACTCTGCGCTTCCCTTATAATTTCTCTTAAATTTAATCTTCAGAAGACCGGTGTTCTCACCAACCACCTTGTTGGCGCCATAGGAAAGTACATAGTCCTTGCCTGAGGAAAGAAGATCATATCCGCCTCTGGCGTTTCTTCCGTAGACCTCAGCTGCAGGCTTAACGCCGCCCTTGAGGTAATAGTAGTGTTCATTCACAATTACCGCCAGCTTGGCGCTCTGACCTGAAAGCAGACTGTCTTTGGCTTCTGAGCTGCTCTTTCTTGTCACAAAAACAATATCCTCACCGGACAAAGATGCAGCGGTTATCTTAAAGGTCTTTTTCACAATTCCTGTGTATTTACCAAGGCCTGTAAAGATCATAGTGGCGGTTCCCACGCCGGTATTATTCTGATACTCCAGCCTGTAGTCGGTTCCCTCCTTAAGGAGACTTTCCGGGTCCCCGGTCTTGGAAGAATAAACCTTAATCTCCTGCTTTATCTCTTTTCCGTCCTCATAGGGTAAAGATGCCTCGATGCCGGAAAATGTCATCTTTGAAAGAGGAGTTACTACTTCTTTATCTGTATCAGGGCCCTTTTCCTCTGAGATCACTTCCTTGAAGTAAATGGTTCCTGTAAATGCACCTTTGCCTGAAATGCCGATGGTATAAACTCCGGGAGCAATAAGCGCATCCTGCTCCGATACCTTTTTATCATCATCCGTCACAGGATAAATGTACTCATAATCGGTTCCCTCCTTGAGGGCCTTCATTTTGCCGGAGAGGTTGGCCTTCAGGGTGATCTTGCCCTTATGCTTCTTTCCGTTTGGTGCAAAATAAAGCTCCTTCGAGTTCATAACAAGATTACCTGCTGCCAGCTCTTTTTCCAGATCAAAAGGAAGAATCTTGAAGTTATCCTCAAGCTTTCCGCTGACTCTGCCCTTGAACTTAATGATCAGGGTGGCGGTTCCCGGCTTAACATTGTTCTTGTAGCTGACGGTGTAGTCCACATCGGGAGTAAGGGCATAGGTGTATACGAATACCTTCACCTCAGGACATGTAACCGCCTTACCAGTATAGGTCTTGGTGGGCTTGTGATAGATCCAGGGTTTGTAGGGCAGCTGCTCCGGATATTCTATTCCAAGTTCCTCGCGGATTTCCGGAGTAACATCCCCGAAATCGGCCTCCGTAGGCACCATTTTGAAGTTGGCGTAAATCCTGATATCTGCGGTTACAGGCTTGTCAAAATCATAGGCATCAAAGCTGCTACTTCCTGAAGAATACCAGCAGATGAACTTGTAGCCTTCCTTAACGGGATCCGCGGGCTTTTCTATCTTGTCTCCGTGATTTACCACATAATCCGCAATAGTCTTGCCATCGCATATTATCTTGACCGAGTGTGTCATCCTTGTCCACTTTGCATATAAGGTAAAGTCTCCCTCATACCTGTAATCATCATCTCCGGATGCGGGATCTGTGAGGGCCTTATCGTAATACCAGCCCCCGAACTTCCAGCCCTCTCTTGTAGGCTTTGCAAGCTCAGTAAGGTGCAGATAATGTTTTGTTGTGTCTATTACCAGATCCTCAAGCTCCAGATCGCAGCCGGTGTCATATTTTACTCTGAGCTGTTCCTTGACCCACCTTGCATAGAAGGACATGGGACTAGTGAGAATAACATCATAGAGTTTAGCATATTTTCCCAACACGCCGTCAACGGTGGGGGACTGGCTCCACCCCTGCATGGAATAGCCTTCTCTTTTGAAAGTCTTGTAAATATATGGATTCTGGCCGTAACGGGACTGAACAACCTCCGGGTCACTTCCGTTTTGAGGGTAAAAAGTCACATCAATGGGATTGCCCACATAAACTATATAAATTGTGGTGTCCTCCACGAGAGGAGTTATAAAGTCATATCCTGAATATCGCCCGTTTTCATCATAATAACTGACTTGTATTGAATATCCCTCACGCTTCGGAACATCAGGCATCTTGGGCACAGATCCGGCCTCGATCACCTGGGTGTCAATCACCTCATTTTCCTTATAATAGTCATATTCAACAAAGGTAACTGTTATTTTTGCAGCTTCTCCGTAGCCGATGAAATTGGGGTTAAACCGCTCTATGGACAGTTTTTGAGCCTTCTTGGCATCTGAAAGCTTTATCCAGGAAAGCTTGTTCTTAGGATAGTAAATATCTGGAACAGATGTAATCTTCGAAGATTCCCAGGTGACTCCCCTGGGAATATCTCCGTTGAAAGTAACCTTTTTTACACCGGAATTCTCAAAAGCATCCCAGTAAACAAGATCCACGTTTGCAGGAATATCCACCTCCGTAAGGGAAGCGCATCCCTTAAAATCGCTGGTACCAATTGTCTTCTTACTGCTGTTGAGCCTTATGCTCTTAAGTTTGCTGCAGTTCTGAACACAGGAGCCCTTCGTTGTTGTAACCTGGTCTCCGATAACAAGGCTTGTTATCTGTGTCTCATAAAAAATAGCACTCTTAAGTTCAGTAATGCTTTCCGGAATTACTATATCTCCATAGGCCAGATTACAAAAAGCAAATGCATACTCTCCAAGATATGTAAGATTCTTTGGAAGAACAATCTTACTCTCCATGGTCTTACAGCCTTTAAAGGCATTGTCGCCGATATAAGTGAGCGTATCGGGAAATTCCAGTGAGCCTGTTATATTGTTACATCCGGAAAAAGCGTATTTTCCGATGTGTGTTATCTTATTAAACTTAGGAACTATGACATGGGTACGATATCTGCCTTCCAATGCATAGGCACCAATATAGGTGATATCTTCATTTAATGTTATTGTTGCAGAGCTTCCTGCGGAGCACGCCCAAAATGCATAATCTCCCAGGTAAGTGACCTTGGACAGATCAATGAAAGGATCTACTGATGCACGATAAAATGAAAAATTGCCTACCCTTGTAAGACTTGTAGGCGTGTTGATTTTCATGCCGCCGCCCTTGTAGCTCATGTAAAAAAATGCAAAGTCACCGATTGATGTTATGCGGTTATCCAACTTGACTGTCTTAAGGTTTCTGCGAAAATCCGCCCAGCCCGGAAGGTTGTTGTCAGAGTAGTCATACATTGGGCCGTAGCCGGTGAGAGTCAGGGTTCCGTTATCATAGGTGTAGCTGATGTTCTCACCACACTGGCCTGATTTCTTTGTGGTATTTCCGATGGCAACTCTGAAATCAACGCCCTCCATCCTGCTTTTAAGGTCTGAAATACCTTCCTCCCAGGTCTTGTTTCCCGCAGGGTAATAAGCCACCTTATAGTGCTCATAGGCGCTTACATAGAAGTCTTCTTCATGTCTTATAAAAGCCTTTTCCCCGATAGTAGGTATATCTCCTGTAAAATGCATAAAGTCAAAGGTAAAAAACGCAAAGGCATAATCGCCGATGTATTTAAGGCTCTTGGGAATAGTTATATCCTTATGGGTTCCGCTGGAGTAAAAAGCGTGATCCTCGATCCTCTCAAGGGTGCTTGGCAGCTTGACCTCTCCGCAGATAGTTGCTCCCTGGAAGGTATAGGGCCTGATAACCGTTGTTCCCTCTGCGACAATAATGTCTCCGAAGCATCCGGCCAAAGAGCATTTTCCGAAATTGGTCAAAGTAGCGGGAATAGTGATGCTTCCGTCACTCCTAAAGTGGATATAGTCCATAGCATAGTCATGAAGCGAAGTCAGAGTGCTTGGTAACTTAATAGTCTTGAGGCTGTCTCCGCCGACACCATGGGGATCACCGGTGTCATAGAATATGTATGAACCAAGCTCAGTGATACCCTCCTCAACGATGATGGTCTTGATACCTTTCATCTCTTTGAAGGGACTGTAGTCTCCCTTGGCGGTGAGATAATCATAGGTTGCACCTGTTCCTGTAAGTCTCAGCTCGCCGGTGGACTGGTTGTAGGTGTAAAAAACATTTTCTCCGACCTGATTTGCAGCTCTCTCCTCTTCAAAGGCTGCATCCTCCGAGGAAGGCTCTTCTGATTCGGAAATTTCTTCCTCGATAAGCTCCTCTTCAGAAAGCTCCTCTTCGAAAGATTCCTCTTCTTCCAAATCCTCATCTGACAAAACTTCTTCTGTCAGTTCATCTTCGGATTCAGGAAGCTCCTCTTCAAAAAATGTTTCATCCAGAATTGTACTTTGATCAGCAGCGAAAGCTGTGGCAGAAATTGCCCCCACTTCCCCCAGAGCAAGCACTGCGCTCATTGCTGCAAGTACCAATGATTTAACTACTTTTTTCATATCCTTTTTCACTCCCATAAAAATTGCAGCTCACATATTAATCGCAAGCTGCAAGATTTTACCATATTCCGTTAAAATCCACAATGGAAACAAATCTAAAATAATAATTCCCTTTACCCCTTTAATATGCTA
Source organism: Butyrivibrio sp. MC2021 (assembly GCF_000621605.1). GTDB lineage: Bacteria > Bacillota > Clostridia > Lachnospirales > Lachnospiraceae > Butyrivibrio. Next base: position 285,261 of record NZ_JHXX01000003.1, read on the forward strand.
CTATAGTGAAGTATAAAATTGAAAAAAATAGTATTGAAGGGAGAAGTAAAAATGACAACAGCGCAGATCGGTATTGTAATCTCTATTTTTGTCTATCTCGCCATGATGCTGATGGTGGGATTCGTTAGCTCCAGGGAAACCAAAGACGTCAAGGACTTCTATCTTGGGGGAAGAAAGCTTGGTCCTTTCGTTACAGCCATGAGTGCTGAGGCTTCCGACATGAGCTCCTATCTTCTTATGGGTGTTCCGGGTGTTGCATATTTCTCAGGTATCGCAGATGCAGGCTGGACAGCTGTGGGCCTTATCGTTGGTACCTATCTCAACTGGCTCTTCACCGCCAGAAGACTTCGTAACTATACGGAAAAACTTGATGCCATCACTATTCCTGATTATTTCAAAAAGCGTTTCCGCGATAACAGCAATGTGATCCTTGCCATCGGTGCAGCCTTCATCATCATTTTCTTCATACCCTACACCGCTTCAGGATTCTCTGCCTGCGGCAAGCTTTTCTCATCACTGTTTGGTGTTAATTACCAGCTGGCCATGATCGTTTCCGCAGTTATCATCGTTGGTTACACCACCACCGGCGGATTCCTGGCTGCTTCCAAGACTGACTTTATCCAGTCCATCGTTATGACTGCTGCTCTGTTCTTCGTTATCGGCTACGGAGTTGTTTCTGCAGGAGGAATGGGTCAGGTTATGGAAAATGCAGGACACCTTGACGGCTTTTTGAACATCAGCGCAACCTACGACAATGTGTCCCAGAGCGCTGCTCCATACGGACTTTTCAATAAGATAACCATGTTTGCCTGGGGTCTTGGCTACTTCGGAATGCCTCACATTCTTCTTAGATTCATGGCCATCAGAAAGACCTCTGAGCTCAATCTCTCCAGAAGGATCGCATCCATCTGGGTTGTATTTGCTCTTGCCATCGCAGTATTCCTTGGTATCGTAGGAAGAGCCATGACAGAGGCCGGCGTCCTTGAGAGTCTTATCGAGGATCCCACCAGTTCCTCCAAGGCAGAGACTCTTATCGTTGTTATAGCAAGACAGATCAGTGAGCACGGCTTCATCTTTGCTCTTCTGGCCGGACTTGTAATCGCAGGAATCCTGGCATCCACCATGTCAACTGCGGATTCCCAGCTTATTGCAGCTTCATCTTCAGTTTCCGAGAATATCATTCAGGAGACCTTTGGAATCAAGCTCTCTGAGACAGCAGCCATGCTGACAGCAAGAGGAACCCTGATCGCTGTTGCCATCCTTGGTATCATCATCGCCTGGAACCCCAACAGCTCAGTATTCGGAATCGTATCCTTCGCCTGGGCAGGCTTCGGTGCGGTATTCGGACCGGTTATGATCCTTTCACTTTACTGGAAGAAAACCAACAGATACGGCGCCATCGCAGGAATGATCTCCGGCGGCGCAACAGTATTTATCTGGAAATATCTTGTAAGACCTCTTGGCGGCAACTGGAATCTCTATGAGCTTGCTCCCGCATTCCTGGTAGCCATCATCTTCATCGTTATGGTGAGCCTTGTTACTCCCGCACCGGATAAAGATGTTGAGGCAGAATTCGAACAGGTATCAAAGATGTCATAAATGTCAAAAAAAAAGAGGGGGTGACCCCTCTTTTTTGTTTACAGTATTTCTCTGAAATCCTCCACAGGCATAGGCTTGTAGAAGTAATAGCCCTGGATGAAGTCGCAGTCCGCTTCCCGAAGGAATTTGAGCTGTTCCTCAGTCTCAACGCCCTCGGCGGTTACCTTTGCGCCGATGAGGTGAGCCAGGGTTATGGTGGAGGCAATGATGGACTCAGCCTTTACGTTGATTCCGATCTTTCTGATAAAGCCAAGATCCAGCTTGATTATGTCAAAGTCAAAGGTCTCCAGCATGGAAAGGGAGCTCATTCCGCTTCCGAAGTCATCCAGAAGGATCTTGATTCCCTGTTTTTTCATCTCCTTAAGGAACTCCATGGCCTTGGATTCCAGATCCGCGTAGGCAGACTCTGTGACCTCAAATCTGATCATGGAGGCGTCGATCTCATGCTCTTTTATCCTGTCAAAAATATTCTCAATAAAGGTGGAATCATAGAAGTCCACCCTGGAAAGGTTGATGGCACAGGGAACTGCGGTCTCGCCCTTTCTCTTTCTCTCCGCCAGGAACTCTATGACCTTATCCAGCATAAAGCTGTCAAGGTGAGAGATCATGCCCTCTGCCTCAATAACAGGGATGAATTCTCCGGGGGATACCATTCCCAGGTCCTTATGCCGCCATCTGATAAGGAGCTCCGCGCTGACGATCTCCCCGGTCTTTACATCTACTATAGGCTGATAGAAAGGCAGGAACTCATTTTCCAAAAGTGCCCTCTCAAAATCTGCCACCAGGAACCTCTGCTTAACATAGGAATCCTTCAGGGTATCGTCATAATAGCCGTAGAGGCGGTTTCCTTTTCCCTGCTTATTCTCAATGGCCTTCTCCGCCATCTTGGCTCCCGCCAGAAGCTGGGTAACCTCGGCGTATCTGTTCTTGATGGAATAGATACCGCAGCGAATCTCATAGTTGTATTCCTTGTTCTGACGCTTGTAAACCTGGCTGCAGACGGCCTTCAGGTTCTTGTCCTTTAAGTTCTCATCTGCTGTTATCAGGACAAAATGGTCACTTTCCAGTCTTCCCATGATCTCAGGCTTCAGGTGCTTTCTTATGGCATCCCTGGTCTGGAAGATAACGAAATCTCCGTTCTGGTCGCCAAAAAGCTCGTTTACCGCCTTAAAGCCCTTAACATTGGTGTATACCAGTGAGTAGTTCTCATCTTCAGGCAGCTCCTTGATAAAGAGCCTTGCCCTCTCCAGGAACCCGGTTCTTGTATATTCATCCGTCATCCAGTCGTGGTCCAGGGCTGTGGTCACATCAAAGAAGATAACCAGGAACCAGTCGGGATATCCCGGCACCTCCCGGGCTCTGATGTTCTTGGCCCTTACTCCCGTGGAAGTATCCACATGGACGGTTCTTACAAAATTCCCCTTTTCCTTGATTTCCTTCAGCACAAGAGGCAGTCTCATCTGATTAAGGAAAGTATCTCTTTCCTCATCCACAACCTTCTGGGAAACGTTAAAGCAAACGTCCGGATACTTAAGCTTACTGCTTTCAAATATTTCCTGAATCTTTTCGTCGAGATAATAGACCTCGCAGTTTTCATTTTTCTTGTGGACAGACAGAACCATATCGTAGCCGTCCGCCAGGAGGGTCTTTATTACAGACTGCTCATAATAGCCCATGTAGGGCACAATGGTTCCCTGCTTCATGGGGGTTATTTCGCCGTCTTCTATAATGTCTCCCTCACCCTTAAAGGTGGTCTTTCCGTTCTTTATCTTAAAATAACTTTCATCGGAAACCAGGTAGAATCGCCTTCCGTAGCTGTCGGGAATAACCACGTCCTTTATATAATCCATGTCCCCGATCTTGTATTCCAAAATGGAATCCCGATGAGGTATCATCTGAACATTGGTTAGATCAAGACCGTCGGAGAACCGCACATAGTTGGGATCCCTGATCTCCTCAGGATATTCAGGCAAAAGATAAACGCTGTAAGCCGCGTTCATTGAACCGGCGCTGAGTCCAATGATGATTCCGTCAAAAGAGGCCAGGGCCTCCTTAAGTCCTATCCTTTTCATGAAGGCCAGCTGCGTAGGGCAATGGCCTCCCGCCAGGTAGATAACGTCCGCCCAGGCAATGAGTTCCTCCAGCTTTTTGCCCTTTTGTTCCTCCAGAATGATGGTCTCCTTTACAGGAAGATCCGTGAATTCAAAGGCATCCAGAACTCTCTTTTTCTGGTGCTCATTCTCCTTATCCGCCTTGGGGTCACAGGGCACATAAAGAAGATTGGCCTCTTTCCCCGGCCATTCCTTTTTAAGGTCCTTAAAAAAGCCATGACATTCGCCAGGTGCCATCTTCTCGTAGGTATCAATGCTCTGATAGGGTATGAAACTGCTGGTCAAATATACTACCATACTCTTATCTCCCGGTATTCTTATCTTCGTACATGGCCTCATCAGCTCTGGCTATGAGGTCCTTCAGCTCATCCGAATCTTCCAGGGCTGCGCAGCCTATGCTGACTGTGAGCTCAAATCGGAGATCTTCATTTTTTACTATCTCTGCAAGACTTTCGTTTATCTTATTCTTAAGCTCCTCACGAAGCGTTACATCAGCTGTGGAAACAAGGACTACAAATTCATCTCCGCCGTATCTTGAGATAATAGCTCTTCTGGGGAGATTGCGGCAGCCCTGCTTCAAAGCCTTGGCCACAAGCCTCAGGGCGTAGTCTCCTTCAAGGTGACCGTAGGTATCATTTATATATTTAAAGCGATTGGCATCTACAAGTAAAAGAAAAAGCATGTCCTCATCGCCTTTGTTCTTTTTCCACTGCTCAAAGGATAGCATCAACTGTTTTCTGTTACTGAGCCCCGTCAGAGGGTCCACCGAGATCAGCTGATCGGTCCAGTGAAGATACAGCAAAAGCGTGGTAAGGGACATGGCCACGCAGGCCACGGGATATGTGGGATCGATGAACTGCATAATACCTGAAATTCCCGGAGCTATCGGAAACATGGCCAGTATTATGAGATAATTTCTGTCTATCTTGCTGTCATTTCGCACAATATCGGTGATGATCCTGGCGCAGGATATGATCACATAGGAATAGGCCAGCACATAGGTCAGGATAAACAGGGGACCTCTGTAATATATTCCCCGGTTGTCTATATAAAACAGATATTTGCCGAAAAAGTTTCCGAAAAGAAGCAGTGCCATGAGCCAGATAACCGAGGATGCCAGGCTGATCTTTCTTTTCTTCTTTACCAGGGAAGTTTCCCTCAGATACTCAAAATACAGGAACCAGAAAAAGCACATGGTCGCCGTGGATAAAAAGTAGATGGTCTTAAAGATCATGATGGCGACGCCGTTTCCCGGGATAACCCCGTTATAAATTAGGGCACACAGGGTATCCGATATAAAGAAAATCATTTCGGAGATAATGGACAGCACAAAATTTCTCTGGGCCATCATCTTTGACAAACCTCTGGTCTTATGGAGGATTATCGAGATGAGGATCAGAGAAAAAAGATTTATCTCCAAATATAAAATTCCGTATTCAAACTGTTGCATGCCTTAATTATATACCATATTATCGCCTTGTTGAATAACAGAATAGCAAAATTGCGACAAAATCAAAGTGATAAAAAAGCGGGTGCCGGACACCTATGTGCCCGACACCCTTGTCGGTTAAACTATATCTTACTTCACTATTCCCTTCTTGATCTTGAAGGTTGCCTTCTTGGTTCCGAAGTATGTGCCGTTACCCTGAAGGATAATGGTGGCTGTTCCAACCTCGGTGTTGTTGTCAATCCTATAGATCTCAAAGTCAGTAGGATCAAGAATTGTCTTGCCATATTTAACTGTGATGTCTGTCTTGGCAGGTTCAATGCCCTCGCCGCCTGCATAGTACTGATCTGCTATCTTAACAGAGCACTTTGACAGGTCAACGCTGCCGATGGTGTATTCACAGGTAAATTCTGTAGGAGCATCCTTTCCGCCGTACTGAGCTGCCTTATAGGAGCTCTTTTCTGTAGGAATTGCTGTGAAACGTACTCTGATCACAGCGCCAAGATGAACGATCTCATCATCAGGAATCTCCATGCCGGCTGTTCTTATGTAAGTTGTATTTCCGTTCTTGTCTTTCTCGATAATATCCTCTGCATAGGTGTAAACAGGTGCGTCAACTATCTTGTAATCCTTGTTAAGGGAGAGCTTCTTTCCGTTGTCTGAAAGAACAGGCACAGACTTGAAGTATCCGCCTGCTTTTTCCTTATAGGCTTTATCCTTGGAATCAGCATCGATATTGACGGTGTTGAACTCACCCTTTCCTACCTTGAAGGTCTTGATAGCCTTGACAGTGCCGCTGTAGTTGCCGGTGAACTTAAGGTTGACCTTACCTGTAGCCCCTACTTTGGTATTGCTTGCATAGGATACGGTGAAGTCTCTTCCCTCCACAAGCTCCTGACCGTTGTAGGATACTATAACCCCGGGAGCTGCTCCTGTCTTTGAATAAGGAACATCATCAGGGTTCACATATTCATCAAAGTTTACTACCAGGTTCTTATCACTTGAAGTGATCTTCTTTGCTGCTACCTTGATCTTCTTGGTAACCTTTCCTATGATACCTTTCTGGTTAACACCTTCGAATACCACTGTTACGGTACCTGCGGCGCCAATATCATTTTCTGCGTACATGTTGTATTCATCGTCTTCAAGAACCTTAACTTCCTTGCCGTTCTGGATGTAGGCCTGAGCAGTCTTTGCTCCTGCATTGTCTGCCTTCTTATCATTGCTGTAGATGTTAAGAAGTGATTTTGCCCTATTCAGAATGAAGTTGTCCTCCTCTTCTTCATAAACAAGAAGGGGTTCTCCGGTGTAAGCAACTGAGGATGCCACAAATCTTGCATTTATCTTGGTTCCTGTGATGGTAAAGGCAACTCTGTAATCGCCCACCAGCTTGTTGCTGTATGCTGAGCCCTCACTCGTAGGTGTAGCTCTGAGAACAAGGAAGTTATTGCTTCCGGGATAACGGTTTATTGCAGCGTCATTATCAGCGGGATCAACTATCTCAAAGTAGTATCCGTCTGCCTTGATCTTGGACTCATCCTCTGCATAATTGATGACGGTCTTGCCGACCTTAACCTGGATGTCTCCTGAGGAAAGGAGCTTAGCAATATCCTTGGAAAGAACCTTGGCTTCACCCTCGGCATCTCTTGTATAAACCATGGTAGGAACCTTCTTGGAAAGCTTGGCATTTCCAAGCTGAAGGATTCCGTCCTTTACATCCTGCTCGCTGATGATGGTAAGTCTTGGAGCTGCTCCGATGCCCACTGCATCAGTCTCATAGTCACCCTCAAAGTTGCCTATTCCTCTGAAGTTGATCACATAGCTGTAAGGAGCAAGCTTCTTGGCTGCGCGGTCCAAAATCTCAGATTTAAGCTCAGCAGCTGTAAGCGCCTTGGAGTAATCAACTGTTTCTCCGTCAATTCTGTTATAGAATACCTCGTAGTCTTTTCCTGCCTTAAGGGTCTTGGCATTTCCGTCGGAAAGGTCAATTCTTACAACAGGATCAGATACGGATTTGAACTTCTCTGCCACAGCGGTGATCTCGCCGTTGGAGCCCACATAGGTATCGTTGATGCTTCTCTTTAAGATGGAGAAGTATCTTATGATCTTGCCGTCATATTTGCCGATGGCTGATACGGAAACTCTCGGAAGTCTGTTCTTCTGAGAATCTGTTAGACCGTTCAGGCTCTCGGGAGCACTTGCCGCATTGAGATTATTGGCGTAAACAACCTTGTAATCCTTTCCTGCGGTAAGAAGTCTTCCGTTGAAATAAACCCTGATATCCTCATTGCTGAAGGTTATCTCTTCGCCGGTGTAAGGGATGTTTGTAGGGATATGTCCAAAAATAAGTCCGCTGTTCTTAACATTTTCAAAATTGTCGTCAAAAAGATCTCTGTCTTCTTCATATACGTCAAGCCATGCATCACTATTGTCTATTGAGAATACCATGCTGACTATATCTGAATCAGCAAGGCCTTCCTTGGAAGCCATGGCTGTGATGCGTACAAAGCCCTCTGTGGATGACCAGGATATGGAGATAGGATCCAGGTATTCCTCAGTAAGGTCTTCAGCCTTGATCTCAGCGAAGGAATTGTCGAGACTGTACTCAGCCTTGTATCTGATGACAGAGCCTCTCGTCTCTGAGTAAAGAGATATCTTCGTGCCGTTAGTTACTGCTCCGTCTGTTTCTTCAACCTCTGCCACATCCTGTCCGTACATGGAAACGGGCATTGCCTGCTGCAGATCGGAAACCTTGATGTTAACAAGTGCATATCTGCCCTTGGCAGTGGTTATCCGGATATAGCCTTCACCCACACTCTTAGGAAGTACCTGGAAGGTGTAGGTTCCAACACCGCCGTTATAGGACTGGGACTGGGCAGTGATCTCCGCAAAATCAGCCTCTTCCTCGCTGTTATTGTAAAGAACTGCCGTAACAGCTGCCTCTTCCTGGGTGTGATCCTTGACGGTCACAACAAAGCTGTCCTTTGCGCCTTCAATATTGGTAAGGAAAATTGAATCTTTACTTACGGTTACAGGGTCCACAACAGTGATGGTTATCTTAGCGGTGAGCTTGCCCACTGAAGCGGAGATCTCGGTGGTTCCCTCTCCCAGACCGGTAACCTTGGCTGTTGTGCCCATTCCTTCTACCTTTGCAGCCTTTTCATTGGAGCTCTTCCATACAAAAGTGCTGTTCTCTAAGGTTTCAGGAGTTACAATTGCCTTTATCTCAATAACATCATCTTTGCTTATGGTGGTCTTATCTGCTGTCAGCTCTATGGATGCGTCAGCTGCCTCGGAACTAACTGTCAGGGTTATGGAATTTGAAATAACACCGTTGACATCAACACACATCAGCACGGAGCCTTCTGCCTGGCCGATAACCACTCCGGTATTGTCAATTACTACCGGCATTTCTCTTCTGGTATTGGTGGATCCGTAGGATATACGCATAAGATGATAGGTTATTCTGGCATCCTTAAGGTCACTCTTAATGGTTATCTTGCCCTTTTGTCCGATTCCAAGGGTCATGTCGGACTCAAGCTTAACAGCCGAATCCTTGGAATAGTCCACCCACTTGGCGTAGAGGGTCACATTCTTATCCGGCTTATAATACTGGTTCATGCTGGTATCCAAAATTGTGAAGGTGGGCTTCTGGGTGCAGGCTTCGTCAAGATACCAGCCGCCGAAGGTCTTGTTGCTTTCGTTTCTTATTCTCTTTGTATAAGAGGAAACCATAACAGTCTTGCCCGGTGCCACCTTGGCGGTCTCAAGATAATCTCCTCTTATGGTATCTGAAGGATTGCGGGTATATCCATAGCCCTCGATGTCAAAATAGCCACCGTTGGCGTCAAAGCTTACCCTATATGCATCCACATACTTGGCGTAGAGATCAAAGGATCTGTCTTCGTATCCCTCACCTATACAAATATATTCCACTTCGGCTGTTGTTTTGGTGTATGGATACGGATTGGTAAATTCGGGGTCGGTATACCATCCGGCAAAGGCTTTATCCGGGTCATTGGCAACCATATAATAACCGCCGTAGGTGTGAGCTGGTGTGTTATATTGGGGGTATACATGACAACTATATGTATCCATCTCATTTTCATATAGTTTCTTTATACCATATGAATAGCCTATGCTCCTGCTAACCATCTTACCATCCATGGCATGAAGTTCTACTATATTATGCTCAACCTCTGTACCGCTGCCTGTAGAAGTTTTTGTATAAACTTCAAGGTCCTTTGTGAGGACAGTGGAAGTTGGTATAGACTTACCGTCTTTATCATAGCCCCAGGAGTAGTAAATATATCCATTATCGGTTTTAATACTTTGAACAGAAGGGGCATAGTAACTAAATCGTGATACTAAAACTCCGGAATACGTGGTGAAAAGAAGCTTACTGATGCCGTTTTCCGTTTTTAATTTCAGGTACTGATCTGATGAAACTTTTACAGAAGCATTGTATAAGTAAGCAGTGTCACTAATAGTTCCCCCATCAGGTATTATGAATGATACAGTAATAGAATCCTTCCATTCTGCAACAAAAGTCATATCCCTGTCAGGAATAAAGCCTGTTTCGGAAATATCATAAACATTACCATTCTTATCAACTCTCTGAGGGGATACGTAAGCAAGTCCTCCAAACCTGGAGAAGTAATATTTATCATCTGTTCCCTCAAGAAGCCAGTAGCTGGTAGGAGTGTATCCTTTTTCCTTGACGCTCTCAGTAAAATCAATAATAGGAGAAGTTGCCACATCTGCAGAACCGTTTATACCTGTTTTTCCGTAGGTTAACGCTTCTCCCTTTTTAACCTTTACAACTACTTCGGCCTTTCCGTTCTCATTTTTGAAGGAAGCATAGTCCTTGCCTGACTTAAAGGTAATGGTAAAATATCCGTCATCCGTATAACCGGCATAAAGGTCTGTATTACCGGTTATCGCATACTTCTGGGGATTAATTGCCTCAGAAGTGGCAGCGCTGTCAGTATACCAACCGGTAAAGTCCCCGGAATCAGCTCCCTTAACTACAGGAGCCATGGCACCTATTGTCTTTCCCTCCGGCACCTTTACTACAACAGTATCTTCGGTTTTATCTACAAATTCACCGCCGTTGGCATGGAAAGTAACGGTACACGCCTTGACATATCCGGCATAAAACGTGGTATCAGCTTCCGCCTTGTACTCTATAATCTCTGTCTTGGAGATCTTCTGGGTCAGTTCCTTATCCAGATACCAGTCTTCAAAGATAAGGCTATCATCTGCTATCACTGGTTCATCCGGATAGCCATAAAAGTTTCCGAAAGCTTTTCCCTCAAGCAATCCGGTATACTCTGCTATGTTTTCTCCATTGCTGAAGGTTCCTTCCCCTGCGTCGAAAGTGACAGTATATGCATGACTATAGGAAGCCTTGAAGTTAAGGCTACCTGTCATACGCGTATTTTCAATTTGTTTAACGGTCATCAAAAAACCGGTTGCAGTGTTTATCCACCCCTCAAAGGCCTTCTTTTTATCATTGCTTATCGGATCAGCTGGGATATATATTGATCTTTCGTTACCATCAGAATCTATACAAACATGTGAATCCAACCATTTTCCTTCTTTTACCTGGGTATAACACCATGTCCTGCCTTCATTAAAATCAAACTCATCATCATAGAAAGAGTCATCAAAATATCCATCTCCGGCATCATAAGTAATGCTGTACTTAGGTAAAAAGACAGCGGTATATGTCATATCCTTAGTGGGTATTATTTGTCTGAGCATATAAGGAGTAAAAGTATTTCCATTAGAATCCTTCCACTCATCCAGCTCATAGTTTTCTTGATCAACATGACGAGTGTAATACTCGTCATAATGCTCTTTAAAATCATAATAATAGAGTGTCTTTCCGGAATCCTTTGGTACTTTTAATACCCAGGTATGCTCAGATTTCTCAGTAATGCTTCCATCATCAGTCACATATCCTTCATCGCCGGCATCAAGGGTTATAGTGTAATAATCCTCGGTCCATCCGGCATAAATATCTCCGGAATATCCTGCAATAGTATTAGAATGATATTTATAATCTTCAGTTTTATACTCATCATTTACGGGTTCTGTACATTCAGGATCTTTATACCAGCCGGTAAAAGCATATCCATCTTTGTCTACATACAGATAGACCACTCCATAGTCATCTTCATCATAAATGCGGTATATAAGATTATATGTTTGCTCTGATTCTTCTTCACCAATAAAGTGTCCACCATTGAGATGTAATGTAACTTCATATTCTGTTTGCTGAAAAGCAGCATCTTCCTCAACTAAGAGTTCCTGCTCAGAAGGCTCCTCTTCAAGACGCATTTCATGCTCTTCGCTTTCCCAACCGTCATTGTTAGCATCAAATAACTCTTTTTCTGAAGCATCAAAAAACTCCTCTTCCGGTTCCGGAGTTTCCTCTTCAAAGGTTCCAAGTTCAATCTCTTCGCTGATTATTTCCTCTGTAAAATCAGCGGCTCTTGCAGTCACGCTCCATCCGTCAATGGATGTAACAGCGAGAAAACCTGCAAGAGCTGTCGCAATCAAACGCCTAAACTTCATATTTACTGCCTCCTTTTCATTACGCATCCGTGCGTCCCACACGAAAAGTATATTGTGAAGTAACTCAGTTCTATAATAAGTTTGCGGGCCCTTGCTGCCAATTAAATGTTTGTGAAATATTGGTAAAAAAATACACAGGCACGTTAGCCTGTGTATCTATATCTTTTTATCTTGCAGCGGGATAACCGATCTCTGAAGCTCTGTCTTTTAACATCTGATCGATCTCAGCGGCGGTGTAGGTCTTGATGCCCGCATCGGTGAATCTCTTTTTGAGCTCGTTGGAATCGTCGTAATCGGCATCTGTTGTTATGTCGTTGAAATTATCATCCAGGATGAAATAAGAATGATAGTGGGTTCTGTTATCGAAGTCCGCTTCAAAGTAGTAGTCCCTGATTCCCAGGTGGTCCTGATCAAGGCCCTCTGTGGGAATGAGCTCATAATCTGAGCCGGTCTTGTATGCGTAGTAATCTCCAAACAGTGTCAGGTTCTCCTCAACACCATAGTAGAACTTATAATCTCCTGCTGCGTCAACAAAGGCGTAGTCAACGATATGTACGGACGCTCCACCGGAGCCGCTTCCTTCAATGGTTCCGTCACTGTTGACCACTACATCGCTTCTTGACCAGGCATCCTGGTCGTAGCAGATAACCAGCTCATTATCTATCTCTTTGATGATCATGAAAAGTCTGAACTCTGCGCTAAGCTGCGCCATTACAAGAAGCTCGGGCTCTCCGTCCTGACCGCAGTCGATGTAGTTGTATTCCACATCCGAAGAAACCTGAAAATCTTCAAAATCATTGCTGTTATCTAAAGCCTTTACTATCTCCTCCAGGGAATAGGACTGGCCCTTCTGAAGTACCTGGGATATCTCCAGGTAAGAAGTCAGATCACCGGTTCCTCTGTATTTTGCCTTGGCTTTTCCTTCTTTAAAATCCTCGTAGAGGCTATCCCCCTCAGAAACCTCTTCGTCTGTTGTTCCATTGCCGTTGTCAGCTGCGTTTTCCTCACTCCAGCCGGTCTCATCTTCTGTATTCTTCTGGGGAACCTCTTCCCAACCTGCCTCAGACTGTACCTGAGCTTCCGCTGTCGTCTCCCGGGGTTCGATGTTGTCCTGTGTCTTTCCACAGGCCGCTGTAGCAAGCACCAGTGCGCATACTACTCCTGTTGTGATTGATTTTTTCATTGTTTTCTCCTCATAGATAATTTCTTATGATTGATATACGGCAATAATTCAAAGTGCTTAACATGCAAGCATGTTAAGCACTCAAATTATGACACCTATATCATAGAAGTGGAGCATACGGGACTTGAACCCGTGACCTCCACACTGCCAGTGTGGCGCGCTCCCAACTGCGCTAATACCCCATTTGTGGAACCTGTATTCAACTCACCTATTTATAATACCACAAAAAGCCGATAAAGACTGCAATTTTTTTCATATTTAGTTTTAATTATACCTGCCGATAAGCTTTATCTTTTTTACAAGGGGAATAGTTCGGAATTATGATAAATACAGATACAGGTAATGCTTTTTTGTGAAAAGAGGGGCTATATGAGGCAGATACTGGCTTTTGGCGATTCAAATACATGGGGACTTATCCCCGGGACTTCACCCTATGAGAGGTACCCCTGGGGCGTGAGATGGACAAGTCTTTTACAGGAAAAGCTTGCGGATGCAAGGATCATAGAAGAGGGCTTATGCGGAAGGACCACTGTTTTTGAGGATGAGCTAAGGCCCGGGCGAAAGGGAATCAACACCCTGCCGGTGCTCCTGGAGAGCCACTATCCTGTGGACTTCGCCATTATCATGCTGGGGACCAACGACTGCAAGCGTTATTACAATGTGTCCGCCAGGACCATAGGTAAAGGCATTGAGAGATGCCTTGATGTGCTGGAGCAGCACCTTTCGCCGGAGAATATCCTTCTGATTTCCCCAATGGCTCTGGGAGATGAAGTATTTCTGGAGGAAAAAGATCCCGAGTTTAGCCGGGAATCGGTTTCGGTCAGCAAGAACCTGAAGGAAGTTTATCGCAGCATCGCCAAAAGACGGGGCATCAACTTCCTGGCAGCCTCAGACATAGTGAAGGCCAGCACCATAGATGACGAGCACATGGACGCAGCAGGCCACAGAGCCTTTGCTGATGCGGTATATGCAGCAATACGAACAGGCCTCGCCGCGGTGAGCTAAAAAAAGTGGAGGAAAATTTCCTCCACTTTTTCGCGTGTGTTTTGGGGTTATTTGCATAATGAGAAAAAGTACCATGATACGACGGAGATAACAATTCCGGAAAGGGAAAAAATGGTTTTCAGCCTCGCGGCCACAACCCTGGGATCCATGTAATGGCCTCTGAAATAAACTGCACTGAAGGTTTCTGATTTTTTCATAGTATTATCCCCCTCCCTTAATCGTTCAAACACTATATGTAGTATTTATATAATTAATTATATACAAGATATTCTAAAAAATGCATAAACTATTCAGGAAAGATTTAGAAAGAAAAATGCAGATTTTCTGTTTACACAGTGGGGCCGGTATATTATACTGTGCGCAATGAAAAAAGTAATTGGGAGTGTGTTTTTATGAGTTTTATGAATAAGAATAAAGAAGAGTATGACAAGATCCTTCAGATAATCGATCCGAAGGATTATCCGGAGGATGCGGAGTTCACTAAAAAAATCAACAATTTCCGCTACATCAGGAGAATTCCTTATCTCTTTCTTATCGCAATGTGTTTCTATATTTTCCAAAATGGCAAGCTTATCCCCAAAAATCATGATATGCTGACGCTTCTAGTTTTTGTGATGGTAGGTTGTCTGCTTCTTTATATGAATCAAAAAAAGAAGTTCCGTCAGGAGATCGTGACAGCTGTGTTCAAAGAGTGCAGACCTGAGCTTGGTATTTCCAAGTATTTAAGCTTTGTAAAAAAGATGCTTGGAAGCGAACTTGTCTGGAACGTCGCCCATTACAATCTTGGCTACGACCTTTATATGTCAGGAAAAATCGAGAAGGCCCATGAGATTCTGAAACTCATGCAGGATTCCTGCCAGACAGCAACTGCCATGCTGATGGCTGAGCGTTTAAAGCAGCTCATTGCTCTTTATTACAATGATTACAACACTGCGGTTACATGCGCAAATGAAGCCAAGACTATTTTTGCAAATTGCAGCCGCTCCGAATGGAATGTCAGGATATTTAACGATACTCAGAAAGCCGGCGGCTTTGCGGACAGCTTTTTATCCGGTAACTACGGACAGGTATATGCCCTTTATCAGGAAAAAACCTCTTCTCCCCTGGATGAGGTTTTAAGATTTTACTATCTGTACCGGGCTGCTGTAGCACTGAATGACCCGGAAAATGCTGAGAACTACAAGAAATATGTTATGGATAACGCAGGTACCACCTGGTTTGGAAAAGCCCTCAGTGAGGGCTTTGTTCCGGAGGCTATTCCAGCAGACTATCCGGCATTTAATATGAGCCCTGAGAAACTCAGTGCCCCCAAAAAGGTGGACCCTGTCAGATATAAATATATCCTGGCAGGAATACTGATCGGTTTATTGCTTATTTACTTACCGAGAGTAATCTGAGTCAGTAGGGACGGTTTTTCTTATTATTTAGGTAATAAGTATAATAGCAAAGTGCATAGACGACCGGAGGACGTTCTTGGAGGGAACCTTCGAGAAGTTTCCCTCCGCCACTTGGGCATCCTCTCTGTAAGCTTTATCTCTGGGCGCTGCCCAGAAACGTCCTCGTCGGAAGGCAGGATGGCCGACGAAAAAGATGCCGGCCTCCGCCCGGAATAGGATTTATCCGTGTCATGATATCAAGGGCTTTCGCGGCATAAATCCTCGCTCGAGATAGTATATGGCTCCACACCAAGTCTTTGGCGCTGCGGTTTATTCCACGGTCCCTTGACATCATTCCCGCTCCGGGAAGTGGCGTGGAAAATGAAGAAAAGGATTGATCTGTTGCTGATTCTGTACTAACCACACGCACAGAGCTCATAATATAATTCCTACGTGTAGTGTTTTTCAGAAAACAACACGCAGAAAGAGCATTTATTCTTCTATGCGTGTATCGGATTGGTTTATTGAACACGCAATCATACGAAGATTGCTTATACACGTGTAGTCCTTGGTGCAAAAATCAACCTTTTAACACGCAAAATACAGAATTGTTCCGAAACACGTGTAGTTCTGGTATTGAATAGTACACGCAGAATGGTAGCCTCTATATTCTGGCGTGTTTATGGGGGTGAAAAATCAGGGAAATAGGATAATAATGCAGGATTCAAGCAGTTTTATCCTAGTTTTTTCTTGAAAAAGTAGGATAAGATCAAGGAGTTTTTATAGTCTTATCCTATGATTTCTGAAAAAGTGCGAGTGCACGACATTTTAATATTGCAATATCGATAAAATATAGGATAAGTCGGACCATTTCGGTACATCTTATCCTATTTTGCTCTCGGGAAGAGATCTCTGCGTTACTTCAGCAGCCATATTTTCCCTAAGCGGGAATGAAGTCAAGGAACCGTGGAATAAACCGCAGCGCCAAAAGGTTGACGAAGAGCCATGAATTGCCCCGAGCGAGGATTTATGCCGCGAAAGTCCTTGACAGAATGGAGCGCCCAACCCTTAACCTTCGGGATGGCACCTCAAGTGCCATCCCTTGTCTACCCAGGGGTGACTTCCGTTAACCGCAGCATAGAAGCTCTTAAGAATTTGATGTTTTTACGTATTTTCAGTGGTATACGATTACCTACGAATGCTATGATTATACCTACAAGGACCGTTAGTAAAGTCCCGGAAAAACCGTCACATCCTCTTACCTACTCTTTACAGGAAGCAATGCCAGATCCTGTGTCCCAAAAAACAGGCTGTTTCTGATCATTCCGATACGGTAAAGATTCAGCACATAGAACATCATGCACATAATAGTGATGGTTCCGAACTGCCTCATCAGTTCCTCAACTGTAGGCGGATAGCCATGTCTCCTGGTGAAATTTCCAACATATTCTGCTATTTCTGATTCAAGTCTACTCATATTTTTGTAACCCCTTTTTGAATTCATTGTTACCTTTCGTTTTGATGATTATATGTTATACAGTCAACCTAAATCCTAACTAAACGACATTTGTCTTAATTGTGTTCATATTATAAAAAAAGGATAAAGTAGATAAATAAAAATCTGTGCGTCCCATGATAAACGTAATATCGGTTATAATAGAATAAGTGACAGAATATTTATGATGATTTACATCAAAATATAAGGAGACTTCTATGATAATTGATAGCATCAAAAAATATATCAAAAAGAAACAACGTCAGAAAAAGATAAAGAAGTTCAAGAATACAATGCTCATCGCAGGTGGTGCGCTGGCTGTTTTAGCGGTGTTGGTAATTTGGCGTATCCTTAAAAACAGGGCAAAGAAAAAGATTAGGGAAAAAATCATTAAGACTATAAATGATAGAAAAGAAGAAAAAAGAGAAAGTGAGAGTTGAGGGCTGATGTAGGTACTTTGGGTTGGTTTTTCCGGGACTTTACCGCCGGCCACATAGCCTGTGCCCAGGCCGTAGAAAATTTCGTTGGTACAGGTGTAGAAATTCTGCGTAATGAAGTCCTGTACTTTTTTCACCCCTCTCACTTTCAGGTATTTGCACATATTCAGCAGATTCTCGATATGTTCCTTTTTGAGCTCCAAAAGTTCTATCTGCTTCTCCAGCGCTTTTGTCAGATCATAATTCAATATCTTCCATCACCTTGGGAATTCTGCATTTCAGTGCATCCCCATATTTGGCGTCGATGTAGTCAGCGAATTCAGCAGGGTTCTCGCTGTTGCCGGCAAACATATCCCAGTGGCCGGGGATTACCAGTCCGGGCTTAACTTCTCCGGCAAAATCGGCTGCTTCCTGGAAGGTCATGTTGCCGATGCAGTTATCACGATAGCGCCTTGCATCGCGGCCGTTGATGGGAAGTAGTTCAACATCAATATGCCCAAAGTTCAGAAGCTTAGCCAGCATGCCTTCATATCTTACTGTATCTCCTGCATGGTGGATCTTCACTCCGCCGGCTTCTATAATGTACTGAAGATAGGGATACAAACCTGTCTCCGGATCTTTATCCAGAAATTCATGAGCTGCCGCAATGGCGCTTATCCTCATATCTCCCAACATAAATGATTCACCGTCATTAAGACCGATGGCATTGTCAGGATTTATTCCGTCAGCCAGAACAGCTTCCATATGTTTCCTGGGAAAAATGAATTTTGAATCTGGGTTAGTCTTTGCCCATATTTTCCATGCCTCATGGTCAATGTGATCAAGATGATCATGGGTTCCCAGAAATGCATCGACGTTTTTCAGTTCATCGGCCGGAATTGGCGGAGGTGTCTGCCTGGAAGGATCAGGGCTGGCATAGTAATCAACGCAGACTGTGACATCTCCTGCCTTGATCATAAGTCCCATCTGTCCAAGCCATTTTATTAAAATCGGTAATTTCATAACTTTTCCCTCCATATATTTATCCCTTGCTTGTTGTATTTATCATAGCATTTATAAGTAATCATATGCTATTGACAACACGAAAAACCGTCAACTTCTTAAGACCACCTTAAGAAAGTGGTTAAAAGGCAAAATACCTGCTCTTCTGGTTTGCAATAGCCGCGGCGATCCACTCTTTATCCATGATGTTATCAAAGGCTCCGGCGACAACGGATTCATCCGCGAAGTTGTCGAACTCTGTCTGCTTTTCTTCAAGAATTCCCATCATCTCTTCGTCAATGGTATATGGGCAAAGCAAATGATAAACCAGCACATTTTGCACCTGGCCCATTCTGTAGACCCTGGACAGGGCCTGGCTCTCCAGTGAGGGCTTGATCTGAGGCTCGCAGAAGATCACAATGCTGGCGGCCTGGATATTCAGGCCCACACCCCCTGCGATGATCTGGCAAAGAAGCACGCTTCCATCAGGGGAATCCGCAAACTTATCCACAATCCCCTGCCTTGAATCCACCGGGGTGTCTCCGCTTATAACTCCCACACACCTGCTTCCAAGCAGGGCCCCAACCTTGGCTATGGTCTCTCTGAAAAATGAGTAGATGACAACCTTCCTTCCATCATCCCCGGCCTGCTCAAGCAGCTCCAGAAGTCTGATGCACTTGGCAGATTCCGCCATATCGTCCTGCAAAAAAGAAACCCTTCTCATATCAGAAAAACTGCCCGCTGTCACCGCAGCCGCATAGGCTGTCAGATCCCTGCTTGTCATGCTGCACCACTCATTTTCTTCATTGATGGGAGGCAGCTCCTTAAGAACCTGCTTTCTTGTCCTTCTGATATAGACCGGCGCAAGACTCTCCCTGAACTGTGGCAGGTGACTTACATTGGCAAGGCTCCTTACCTCCTTGGTCATATCAGGGCGGACAAAATCTATGAGATTACACATCTCCTCCACCCTGTTCTCCAGGGGAGTTCCCGTCATCAGAAGTATCCTCTCGGATTCATTGTCCAGACGCCTTATATAAGCAGTGCGCTTGGCATCCGGATTTTTCATGTAATGTGCCTCATCGATAACTAGTAGGGACAGTCTCATGTGATTGTCTATCCTGTCCACTATTTTTCCCATGGTCTCATAATTGGTTATGGCCGCTCCGCCCTCCTGCTGCCATCTGTCAAAGGAGTCATCCGCCCCGGGACCGTGCACTATATATGAATTTATCCTGCTGAACTTCTGAAGCTCTCTCGCCCAGTTAATAAGCACACTGGCGGGGCACACGATAAGATAATGATTCTTCTTTTTCTCTGTGGTCTCTATATGAGTCATGGCCGCAATGGCCTGTATGGTCTTGCCAAGGCCCATCTCATCCCCAAGAAGGACCTTCTTCTGATGCAAAATATATTTTGCCCCAAAAACCTGATAAGCTCTGAGGTTCCCGGAAAATCCGCCAAGGTCCAGCTCTGTCCCATCGATCTCCTCCGCCAGCTGAGCCGGAATACTGTCGTAGACAAAAGCCTTATTACCTGTGACGCTTCCAATGTTCTCCAAAAGCGCATAGAAGTCCGCACTGTTTCTGCGGTAAGCAGCCAGAGCCGCCTCCTGTGAAGTGTGGGAAGCCGCCTGATATTCATCTATGAGACTTATCATCTTCCGGAAAAAAGCGCTGCCTGTAAACTCATAGATCCTGTCTGCCATGTAGAGAGTTCTCGCTTTTGTTTCATTGGAGGAAAAGATCCAGTGAATACCGCTTCGTATCATCCTGCTGCCGACGATCTCCGTGGCGAATTTATCCAGGTTCGCTGCAGGCTCCGCAAAATCCCGCCGCAGCTTCTCGCTGTTGATATAGTTGGCCAGTTCGGTTATAAGCTCAACCTTGCTCTCATCAAGACTGACAGCCTGCCCCGAGGATAAGCTGTTGGCGAACTGGGTGATCACCCGGTGGATGGCCTCTGTCTGCTTTTCTCCTATCCCGTCCACCGCCTGAAGCTGATAATCCGTACAGGCAGCCACATCCCCCAGGGTCTTGTAGCCCGCATCCATAAGGGCCTGAACCCTTATGCCTGCCTTGGCATTTTTCAGCTCCTCCACGGAATAGTTGTAGAGCTCCTGCCTGGCCAGCTCCCCCGCAGCCTTACTGCAGAGAGCTTTTATATTTTTTTCCTGAACAGCTCTGTCATCAAAAAAGCTCTTGAAGGCTCCGTTGGTGTCATCTATAGCCTTTATCAGTTGTTTAAGATCCTTAAAATTCGGCTTATTCATCATTTCACCCATCAACTTTGGTTAATTTGTCCTGTGAAAAAATTGTAGCATAATTTTTCCCACTATAAGTTGTGCATTTTTTCAGACATATATACAACTTGTAGATATATTCACGAAAATTCATAAAATTAATTCTATTTTATTGTAAATGCGTAAATTATTAATTAAAATTTAATATATCCGATAATTTATGCACTATATTTCGCTAATCACATCATGTTTCAGGCGGAATAAGAAAGGAAAGGGGAAGTATGCCAACCAGTGAGAAAACCAGCTTAACTCCGCTTTACAACTCCATCACTATGGCCGAAGGTGAGACACTTCAGATACCGCTGTGCGGGGACGACGCCAATAACCACAGCGCCCTGAAGTGGGCTACCAGCGACACTGATCACGCCATCGTTGACAAAAACGGCTATGTGACAGCAAAGCTTCGGGGTGAAGCAACCATCACAGTACAGGACAAAAAGGGTGATTCCATCGAAAGAGTTGCCAAGATCAAGATCTACATCGCCAAGGGCGGGTCTCTTATCACCGGAACTCTGCAGACTCTTTTGCCGCTGTATATTGACGAAAAGACAAGGCAGATCCTGAATGCGGACCTGAGCATCGTGACCTTACAGGACATTCTGGACAAAGCCGCCACCAAGGCTGACAGGCAGAATATCGCCAAAAAGACCGGTGTCACCGAATCCACCGTAGGTGTGTGGTTCAGACAGGCCGCCTTGTGGAACACACCGGGAATAACAAAGGAGATCTGTTATCTGGCTGCCATGGCGGGAATACGAAATGCCTATGACCTGTCCAAAGCAGAATTTGAGGACCTTAAGAACATCTTCAGGATCCTGGAAAACAGCATTGTTCTCCCGGAGGGGACAACTTTTATTCCGCCTAAGGACGACGACCTTCTGGTGGTCATTAACAACGCCCTGAAATCATCACCTCAGGAGAACATGTACTACTACGTTATCGGCGGTGAGGATCCGGAACCTACATTTCTTTTTGCCGCAGAGGATGACCTTATTAAGTCCGACACCCAGATTCTTCAGGAGGGTCTGGAGTTTTTAAACAACATAAAAATGTCTCTGCCGCTTCCAACCACCATCAGCGGCACCGTTGTTATGAAGGAGGAGGGGAACAAGGGAAAGAGCGGCCTGAAAGTCACCCTTACCGGTATTGCCAATGCCACCAGGGATAAGACTGAGAACGAAGATGAGCTCTTCTGCTACACAGACGAAGACGGCAGATTCACCATTGTCATGCCGGATCGCTACAACATGCAGGAGACCGTGAAGTTTACTGTCACGGAAAACACTGATGATAACGCCTCCATGGCACTTAAATCCTCATCTGACGGGGCCTACAGTGTCAATCAGTCCACCTTTATCAGAAGGGCCTCTGAGATCATCGACCATGAGTATGTGAAAATAATCACCGATGCAGCCAAGGGTACCACCGAGATAAAAAATGCCTCGGATATCCTCTCCTGCATCGACCGCATCCAGGTTCTTTCCGGAGAAATAGAGGATCTTGAAGGAGATATCTACGAAGCAGCCACAGGAAGTGCTGCCAAGACCCTGGCGGAAGCACTGCAGAAAAAGAAAGATGCTGAAGCTGCCCTGGATGATAAAGCCTACGCCCTTAAAGAGGAACTGGCTTTCCACTTCAAGGAAAAGGAAGCCGAGGTTGAAAAAGCTCAGGAGGAATTTAGTAAGATATCCGCCGGAGGACGTCTGATCCTTGTAAGCCAGATACAGAACTAT
This sequence comes from Butyrivibrio sp. MC2021, assembly GCF_000621605.1. Lineage (GTDB taxonomy): Bacteria > Bacillota > Clostridia > Lachnospirales > Lachnospiraceae > Butyrivibrio. Next base: position 307,512 of record NZ_JHXX01000003.1, read on the forward strand.
TATGCGGAACTGGTGGAAGTATACAGTGAAGCAAGGATAACTGCAGGGCTTAAGCCTCTTACAGCTTTTTCAAAAATTGATGACCTCATTGCCAAAAAGCCCATAAAAGATGATACCCGCCTTAAAGCAAAGAAAATTTCCACAGAGTTGAAAGCACTTTTTGCGGCCAAAGACCTGTCTGTACTGGAAGATCTGATCACCGGTTCCATAACAGTTTTAGAAAGAATTGAGGCTGATGGTGATGACTTTGATTTCGAGGATTATTTTGACGGAAAAGATCTTATCATGACCGGCAAGTCAGGAGCCAGGATAAGCTCTGCCATCAAGGCCACCGGGGAACTTGGTCAGTATATTAGAAAGTTCCGACTTGCCAAGGAAAAGATTGCCAGACTGGAGCAGGAAAAAGAGGCTCTTGCAATTGATATCGAGCTTTCCGACAAGCGATACGAGGAACTTAAAAAGAACCACGAGGACGGCCTTGGAACCAATTCTGAGATTCCGCTCTATGAGAGAGTCAGAAATATCTGCCATCTGTCCCAGCAAAAGATCACTGACTATCTTGAGGCAGAAAGAGACGTTCTTGACTACACCAGAAAGTACAACATTGCCAGCGCCAATGCTGCTGTAATAAGCAGAGAGACAAAGATCAGTGATTACTGCAAATCAAAGGCAAAATGTGATAAGAACGGTAAGTTCGTAAGCAGCGATGATCCTGATGTTGCGGCCTACGAGCAGAAAAGGGAGGAATTGTCCGAGCTTAGTAAAGTGCTCTACGACCTTGATCCGAACACCAACAATTTCAAGAGAACCGTCCTTAACTTCCTGTCCAGAAAATTTGACTCTGACCTTGGAAAACTCACTCTTCACAAGGACTCTTTTGTCAAGAAAACCATGAAGCCCAGGGCTCTTCCCAGCGTAAAGCTCATGGGAGAAGGGGACGATGCAGTATATCTTCCTACGGATACAGCTCCCGCAAGGACCTTTAGCTACTCCATAATGCAGAGACTTGTGGAGCCTGAGATCACCATAAACAACAGAAAGTACACCCGCCAGAAGCTGACGGATGCCCTTGATGTCATGGCCTTCAAGGAGAACCTCTACGGAGATCAGTTAAAGATACCAATGGCTTCCTCACTTGGCATAGGCTATATCCTCAAGATGCATCAGGCCTGGGTTCCCGACGGCTATAGTCTCGGAAATCTTTTGTACTCCCTGGTTCTTGCACCGGGGGAGGAACAGAGAATAGTCGTAAAAGAGCATACGGAAGCTTATAATCTTCAGGACACCGCCTCCACCGTGGACACAATAAACGACAAATACAGTAACAGTCAAAGGGACAAGGAGACCGCAGCCTTCCAAACTGCTGCAGACCGCTACTCCTCTGCCAACTCAGACAGCTACTATTATACGGAATCAGAAAGCGGCGGTGGCTCGGGATGGGCAATCTTCGCTACCATCTCTTCATCATATGCTTCATCCTACGGAGAAAGCAGCGCTTCCGCTACTCAACGTGATAACTATGATGAGATATCCCTGGCAGCCCAGAATTTCCAAAGCACCATCCAGACTGAGGCCTCCAGGATAAGCTCCGAGCACAGGGCAAGTATCAGCATCGCCTCCAGTGAAGATGAAGAAGCTCTGTCCTCAAAGGTTATTGCCAACCACAATCACTCCCATGTCATGACAGTTCAGTACTGGGAGGTAATGAGAAGGTATTGCCTGGAGACCTGTATTGAGGGCGTGGACCTTACACTTTTTGTTCCCCTTAAGCCCATACAATTCCTGCCAAACGAAGCAAAAGGGCTCTTTGGAATCTTCTCCCGGTACACCCTGGATCCCACCTGCTTTGACGACTTCACAAAGAACATTTTCAACTTCAGATACGGCCAGCTCCTCAGGTATGCAGACTATCTAAGCCCTGCTCTTCCATGGCAGTATTCATCAGGACTTGAGCTGATAAAAAAATACGCTTCATACCCTCAGTGGACCACAGAGAAGTCATCCCTTGGCAACGACAAACAGGTAACTCTGAAACTTAAGGGTCACTTCATGGAGTTTGATAACCTCAATGCAACACTGTACTTTAACAAGGCCGGAGCCGCTGTTGCAGGCCACATTACAAGCATTGATTACCACAGGATACATCCTTCCATGAACAGGCGCTCTGAGGTTCTGTACGCCATGAGGCTTATCAGGGGAGGAACAAATGTTGAGAAGGTAAAACAAAAGGTTAATCCTGCTGATCCCGAATCCGTTGCAACGATCAATGTGATGAAGACCAGCACACTTAAGGAGACTGAGGTTGTGTTCACCTTTGATCTTCCTTCCAACATCTCCAACAATGATATTTCCTACATTGCCTTATATAACGACATTAGTACTTACAACTTCCGCTTAAGTCAGGATCCTGAATATATGGAACCGGATCAGGCCAAGTCCCTGGAGATGTTCAAGAATTCCGTATATAACTTCAGAAAAGACGACATCGACAGTATCGAGGACATGGATGCCCAGCTTCATTATTCCGGCGGACTTCCGGAGTGCTACCTGCATCCGGATGTAAGCTTCTCAAAATACGAGCTCCGGGATCTGGGTCCTATCGAGTTTACCGCCACTGTAACGGTTTCAGGAAAAAAAGACAGCATCCTGACTCCGGGCTGTTCTTCAGCAAAGCTTGGGGACTACTGCATTCGTCTTGATGTATCGGATCATATTCCTGTTCTTGGCTTCAACGAGATCATGAAGATGGAAGAAACCCTGCATCACGTTGCAGCCAACACCATCCGTTATTCCCAGGTGGTCTGGAAGTCACTTACAACCAACGAAAGGATACTGCTTCTTGAGCCTTACACCGTGGAATTTGCTCATCCGGAAAAGCTTGCTTCCAAGAATTCAAAGTCGAGCTACGTAAGCAAGATACCGCTCCTTAACTGCGTAAATGCCCACAAGCTTCTTGGATTCTACGGAAACTGCATGATACTGCCATTTACTTATCCGAAGGAGCTGGCAGAGGCTCTTGGTAAAACTGCTTCCGACATCCAGGACGAGCTGTACCGCTACCACACAAGCAACTTCAGGGTTCCGACCACTGTGGTTTCCGTGCCTACCTCTGGCATGGTTGGCGAAGCTGTTCTGGGCGCAACCAATGTCAGTGAAAAGATTGATATTACAAGGTTCTGGAACTGGCAGGATTCAGATATCGATCATACTACTCTTCCTACCGATAAGATGACAGCCAACAGCATCCTTGAAAATGCAAAAACTCAGGCTGCCGTGGCACCTACCCAGGGAGTTACCGCAACATCCCATATTGATGCGGGTCAGCTTGTCAACGCTCTTATCAGCAGGGCTCAGCCTACCTTTGCAAATGCCCTTGAAAACACGGATCTCAGAGAGGTTCTGAAGACCGCAGATACCAACACCGCAACGGGAAGAGATAACGTGATCAAGGCCAACACAGAGATTGTCACCAAGGCCATTGAGACCGCAGGAAATGTTGCTTCTGCCGGCCTTGCTCCAAAGAAGAAGGAGAAGGAAGAAAACAGTGAGACACCAAAGCCTGGGGAAGGTCAGAAACCCACGGAAGGCGGAGAAGGCCAGAAGCCCCAGAAGCCTAAGAGTTAACAGGAGGTAAAAATATGAGCAACAATCAGCAATACGACGGCCAGGAAGCTTTGCTCCAGGCCATGGCCCAGCTCCTTAATGCTGAGTCCAGTGAAAAGGCTCAGGAATATAAAAATCTGATCTTAAAAAGAATCGCTGAGGAAAGTGATGTTAAGCCCACAAGAATCCCGACTCCCCGGAACATCACGGAGGTGGGAGGTTACTACAATCTCATCGAACAGGTTCAGACCAATTCTTTGGAACTGGAACAGAAAAAAATAGATATGCAGCTTGCGCTTATCGCATCTGCGCTGGGACTGCCGGTATAAAAACAAAGGTGGGAGCCAATCGCTCCCACCTTCTTTTTCTTTCAGATCATATAATTAAACCTTAAATTCAATCCTCATTGAAATTCTTAAGGGCATTGGTCATTTCATCTGCTTCGTTTTTGGAAAGCAGGTATGAGATCAGGGCTGTGATAAAGTACACTGCCGCAACGCTTCCTGCCACTGTAAGAGCGCCGGATAAGGATAATTCAAACCAGTTAAATAAGCTTCCCAGCCCCATGATGATGGCGCAGAGCACAATATAATGCCCCACTCCCAGCAGTATCCTTACGGGCACTCCCATGGGCTTCTTGGGATTGATTGAAAAAACAATTGTGGTCACCAGAGATGTGGCCAGACTTGCACAGAAGATCTGGGGGATTATCTCAACCCATATGGTGTCGTATCTGAAAATACTGATCCACACCACCAGCATGATAGCTGTATTTATTATCACAAACCATTTTAATAGATCGGTAAAAAATGTTTTCATATGCTTATGTTCAGCCTCCCCTCTTACTTTCCTATTCCCAGCTTTTTCTTAAGTTCAGGCACATAGCCCCTGGAGATGATGATGTCCTCTCCGTTTCGAAGACTGGCTATGAACCTTCCGTTAAACTCCGGGCTCAGATGGTCGATGGCTCTGATATTTACTATGGCATTTTTGGATATCCTGAGAAAAGAAGAATCAGAAAGAAGCTCTTCTATTTCAAAGAGCTTTTTCCTGGTCTCATAGCAGTTTCCCCTGGTATAGGCAAAGACACGGTTGTCGGTGGCATCGAAGTACAGGATCTCCCTGGTGGGAACCATCTGTATACTCTCATCCGCATAGAGGGCCATGGTGTCCTTGCTGACGCCGTCCTTTAGCCGGCGCACCAGCTTCAGGACTTCGTCGTTCAGTTCTGCCATTTTTATTATGATTTCGTCTTCTTCACCGGGCATCGGTGTTTCAATAGTTATCTTCATTATCTGTCTTTCTTTTTGCAAACTGTTAAACAAATTGTGGAAAGCACGATGAATACTAACCCCACAGCTATAAGTATACCTACTTTTCCGTACTGGGACAATTGTGTATTGCCAAAGAAGAGCTCCATTCCCATGGCCTTGTCCACTTCGCTTCTGATGATCTCGGGAGTTCCGGCAAAAAAGCTGTTCTCCAGGGACTTCAGCATAACTTTTCTAAAGAGTGATGTTCCGTAAATAAAGGGGAAGCACTTAACCACATGCTGCATGGTGTCGCTCATGGAGCCAATGGGGAAATAGATTCCCCCAAGAAAGCCCGCCAAAGTTCCCAGGATGATTCCGATGCCGCTCCAGGCGCTCTGGCTCTTTATTACTGTTGCCAGAAGGAACATGATTGCCGCGTAAACGAAGGTGTTCAGCATGATAAGAAATATCAGCTGCAGATTGGTTTCAAGGGGAAGAAGGTCTATTCCGTTGATAACACCGATGATCTCTGTGATAACAAGAGTCACGATGCTCATGATAACTCCTGCTGCCCAGGCTGCTGAGATGTAACCAAGGACAAACACAGGTCTCTTCACAGGCATTACCATCAGTGAGTTCAGACGGTTACCGGTTCTGTCTTTTATCATGTTTGAGAAAAAAGCATGTGTCACAGTTGATGCATTGATAGTCATGATTCCTGCACAGGTCCAGAGGAAGCTGAAGTTCTTTACATAGTCCACATCTGCGTCGCCCCCTCTTCCCGGCACAAGCCTGATGGCATCCAGGAGATTGTCGTTATTGATATCCCCCAGGAAAAATACCATAAGAAGGATGATTATAAGCATTGATAACAGTGAAAAAAACACTGCGGAATAATCTCTGAAATACAGGTAAAGATTTCTTTTATTTATAGCAAGGAAACTTCTCATTATACTGCCCTCCCAAGTCCGTTAGTTACATTTAAAAATACGTCGTCCATTTTGCCCTGAATGATCTCAAAACCATCGATGATGCCCTTTAGGGAGCCGGCCTTTTCTGCGGCTTCAAAGGGATTTTTTGTCAGGGCGTAGCCCCCGTAGGAGGTGGCTACCAGGTTCTCTTTTCCCATAAGCTCCGTAACTTTCCCCAGCTTATCTTCACTGAAATAGAGCTTTAAGCTGTCACTGGCAAATCGCTCCTTGAGCTCGAAGGGGGTGCCCTCCGCCAGCTTTTTGCCCTTGTCTATGATGATGATCTTGTCTGCGGCCTGAGCTTCCTCCATGTAATGGGTGGTGAGGAAAACCGTCATGTCTGTGGTTGCTCTAAGCTGCTCCACCGCTTCCCATACATCCACTCTTGTGGCGGGATCAAGGCCCGTGGTGGGCTCATCCAGGAAAAGGATCTTTGGTGAGTGCATCAGTGCGAAGGCTATCTCGCAGCGTCTCTTCTGACCTCCGGAGAGAACTCTGTATCTTTTATCCATGATGTCCGAGAGCTTTAAGATATCTGAAAGATCTGACAGGCGGTTCTTTATCTTCCCGGCGTCCATTCCCAGCATCTTTGATCTTGTGACAATGTTTTCTTTAACTGTGAAAAGGTCGTCCAGAACATTGGACTGATATACCACGCCGATGGACTTTCTGATGTCCATATCTTCTTTTCCAAGCTTATAGCCGCAAAGATATGCCTCTCCTTCGTCCGGGGTAAGTATTGTTGAAAGCATGTTGACGGTGGTGGACTTGCCCGCTCCGTTTACTCCCAGGAATCCGACAAAGTCTCCTTGAGGGATCTCAAATCCAAGGTTGTCAACAGCATTAAATTTTCCGTATCTTTTTGTGAGATTTTTGATTTCTATGGAATTCATTGCGCCTCATGTCCTTTCGTTTTATCTGATGATCAGATGATAGAACATGAGGCGCAAAGGCAAAATAGATTTTAATGTAAGATGTATTTTTCGGAAGGTAAGTTGCAATTATTGAAGACTAAATATTATTTTGCTGCCGCAAAACCTTTCTCCAGGTCTGCGATGATATCATCGATATGCTCTGTACCGATGGAGAGTCTGATGGTGCTCTGGGTTATGCCCTGATCGGCCAGCTCCTCGTCGTTAAGCTGTGAGTGTGTGGTGGTTGCAGGATGGATAACAAGGCTCTTAACATCAGCAACATTGGCAAGCAGAGAGAATATCTCCAGGTTGTCGATGAATTTCCAGGCTGCCTCTTTTCCACCCTTTATCTCGAAAGTAAATATGGAAGCTCCGCCGTTGGGGAAGTACTTCTCATAAAGAGCGTGGTCAGGGTGATCCTTAAGTGAAGGATGGTTAACCTTCTCAACCTGAGGGTGGTTAGCAAGGAACTCCACAACCTTCTTGGTATTCTCAGCGTGTCTGTCGAGACGAAGTGACAGTGTCTCAACACCCTGAAGAAGCAGGAATGCGTTGAATGGAGAAATGGTTGCTCCTGTGTCTCTGAGAAGGATAGCTCTGATGTAAGTTACAAATGCAGCAGGGCCTACCACATCATAGAAGGATACGCCGTGATAGCTTGGGTTGGGAGCTGCGATCTGAGGATAGTTGCCGCTCTCCTTCCAGTTGAACTTGCCGGCCTCAACGATGATTCCGCCGAGGGTTGTGCCGTGGCCGCCGATGAACTTGGTGGCTGAATGAACTACGATATCAGCGCCGTGCTCGATGGGTCTGATAAGATATGGTGTTCCGAAGGTGTTGTCGATAACCAGTGGAAGACCGTGCTTGTGGGCGATCTCTGCGATGGCATCGATATCGGGAATATCACTGTTGGGATTACCCAGGGTCTCAAGATAGATGGCTCTTGTGTTCTCCTTGATGGCTCCCTCAACCTCTGCCAGGTTATGAGCATCTACAAATGTAGTTGTAATGCCGTACTGTGGAAGAGTGTGGGCAAGAAGGTTGTAGCTTCCTCCGTAGATGGTCTTCTGAGCTACGATGTGTCCGCCGTTTGCTGCAAGAGCCTGAACAGTATAAGTGATGGCTGCTGCTCCGGATGCTACAGCAAGAGCTGCGCTGCCGCCCTCAAGAGCTGCGATTCTCTTCTCAAGAACGTCCTGTGTGGAATTGGTAAGTCTTCCGTATATATTTCCTGCATCAGCAAGGCCGAATCTGTCAGCGGCGTGCTGTGAGTTTCTGAATACATAAGAAGTTGTCTGGTAAATGGGCACTGCCCTTGCGTCTGTAGCCGGATCCGGCTGCTCCTGTCCAACATGTAACTGAAGTGTCTCAAATCTGTAATTGCTCATACCCTTTATCTCCTCTCGAATTTGTTTTCGTCTTGGCTGTTTTTGTTGAAAAAATCATATAACGTATTTACCTACTGTGTCAATATGTTTTATAATAACTTTGATTTATAGAATGTGATAAGATATGATTAATTCTTCCCATTTGCGATATGATATAAAGTAGAAGGGAATGATACCCCGAAAGGAGCAGACTATGTTTTCAACCAAAGGACGCTATGCACTTCGAGTAATGATAGATCTGGCACAGCAGCACAGCGAGGAGTTTATTCCTCTTAAGGATATCGCCGAGAGGCAGTATATTTCCAAGAAGTATCTTGAGATCATCGCAAAAGAGATGGTTAAGGGAGGCCTTATCATAGGCGCCAGCGGTAAGCACGGCGGCTACAAGCTTAAGAAAGATCCTTCCGAATATTCCGTTGGAGAGATAATAGAACTTATGGAGGGCCCCATGGCACCGGTGGCCTGTCTTGCAGATCCTGAATACGAATGTAACAGAAAGGGCAAATGCAAAACTCTGCCCATGTGGACAGAGTTCTACAATTTGGAAAGAGATTTCTTTTATGGAAAGAAGCTAAGCGAACTTATCGGTGAATGACCGCTTCCCTCAGGGGAATGCGGTCATACCGGGTTCTCTTTTACGTACTGCTCCAGGATCTCTGCGGCATCTCCGATGATCTCCGGGCAGGGACGCTTTTTGTAATACTCATTGGTCCTGGCTTCCGGCACGGGAACGTCGTGCTTGACGCTAAGTCCCAGCATCTCGCGACAGACTATGGTGCCGTGCTTTTCCTCAAATCTGCGGGCCAGCTCCTGGATCCTGGCGTAGTGATCAGCCTTCACCTGTCCGGTCTCCGGGCCCTCGTAGCCATAGAGAAATCCCGCCACCATAAAAATTCCTGTCACGGAGCCGCAGACTTCACGAAGCCTTCCCATGCCCCCTCCGAAGGAAGAGGACATCTTTGACAGGGTCTTTTCATCTATAGGAAGCATATCCGCAAAGGCCAGTACTATAGATTGGGAGCAGTTATATCCCTTCATAAAATTGTTCATGGCCATTTCTCTGCGGGTCATATCTTCACCTCTGATTCAATAATAATCTTCTTAAAATACAATCTTCTCAACCACCTTCACGGGGCTCTTCACCAGCTTGGCAAAGGTCTTGCCGTCTCCGGGCTTTCCGACAATGCATCCGTAGTGGACAGGAATAGCGTACTCCGGTCTGATGATATTGGCAAGCTCCGCTGCCTTTTTGGCATCCATGGTATAGGTTCCCCCCACAGGCAAAAGAGCTATGTCACACTTAACCTGTCTGGCGTCCTTGGTAAGTCCCGTATCTCCGGCAATATAGATGCGCTTGCCGTCCAGCCTCAGGATATATCCCACCCACTCCGCACGCTTGGGATGAAAAGGCTTGATGGTGTTGTAGGCTGGGACCGTCTCAAATTCGAGACCGTTTATCTCTCTGTATACTCCGGGCTTAACTCCCACAACCTCTTTTACCTCACGCTCCAGTTCCAGTGCGTCATCGATCATGCTCTCCGGGGAGACAAGAATCGTATTTTCATTAATGACCTTTCTGATATCCGCCGGAGAAAAATGGTCATAATGCTGATGAGTTATCAGAACATAATCCGCGTCATGGGGCTCCTCTTCCATCTTGAAGGGATCCACATAGATGGTGACATCCGTCCTGATCCTGATACTGTTTTGGGTAAAAACTTCAATCTTGTCAATCATCAGTTTCTCCTTTGATTCTTTTCACCTTACTTTTCTTATATTTCCAATAACCGGGAAAATCCCCGGGCAGTCCTAAGATCCGGATCCCTGAAGTGATTGCCTTCGTTCCATTCCAGAACAGAACTCACTCCCTTTTCCCTAAGGAAGGCATCCGCCGAACGTATTCTGTCCCCTACTGTTGCCATAACCGGATTTCTGACCTTTTCTTCCTTGTTTCCAAGACTGAGATAAACTTTGCTGCACTTTATCTCATTTTCTCTCATATATACATCAAATCCCGGAAACCACATGGAGGGTGATACCGCTGCCACTCCTGCAAAAACATCGGTCTGATAAACAGCCCACAGAGAAAAAAGACCTGCCAGCGAATAGCCGCCGATGTAATAGGTCTTCGCATTATCCGTGCAATATTTTAACATTTCTTCCAGGGTGTCCCCGGCCCCATCGCCGAAGTCCTCATTGCCGAAGACTGCAGGTGCCTTCCAGGGTGAGAGATCTTTATTCCAGTCACTGACTGTAAATGCAGCCAGCATAAAGTCTTTATTCGATGCTTTTCTTATTTCGGCAGTTTCTTTTTCAAGCATGCCAAGACTGTGTCTGTCCACGGCCTGAAGAAGAACGATTCCCGCCTCCTTGTTTCCGAATTCATATATATCCATTATAGCCCCCCAAAGAATTCTCCTCTACTATAATACGAAAAAGCAGCACATAATCCAAGGACTATGTGCTGACTTTATGAAATCGTTAGATTTAAAAATATCTATTACTCCTTAACACCACCGATGGTAAGACCTGCTACAAAGTATCTCTGCAGGAAAGGATAAAGCATTACGATAGGAGCCATAGTGATGATGGTAGCTGCGGCTCTTACAGAAACAGGAGTGATATTTACCTGGGTTCCTGTGGTGGCAGCACCGGCGTTACCCTTAAGACTGGTAACCGCTGAGAGCATCTTCATCAGCTCGTACTGAAGTGTTGTGTACTGATCTGCCATACGGTTGTAGAGCATTGTATCAAACCATGAGTTCCACTGTCCTACCGCTACGAAAAGAGCGATTGTAGCGTAGATAGGCTTACAAAGAGGTGAAACAACGGATACAAATATCTTCATGTAGCCTGCGCCGTCGATCTGAGCAGCTTCCTGAAGGGACTCGGGAAGACCTTCCATATAGGTTCTCATAACCAGCATGTTGAAACCGCTGATCATTCCGGGAATAACATATACCCAGAAGGAATTGGTGAGATGGAGGTTTCTGTACAGGAGCATGATAGGGATCATACCGCCGTTAACATACATGGTTATAACCCAGAAAAGTGAAAGCTGTGATCTGAAGATGAAGTTTTTCTGGCTTACGATAAAGGCCAGCAGCGCATTGGCTGCAACTGCAAGGATTGTACCGATAAGAGTTCTCAAAACGGAAATGACAGCGCCACGTCCGATATTTCTCAAAGCAAGTACTGTGGTATAGTTCTGGGTTGTGAACATTCTGGGCCATAAGTGTACTCCGCCTCTCATGGCATCTACACCGTCGTTAAAGGAGATAGCCAGAGTGTTGAGTACAGGGTAAATAGTTACAACACAGAAAATTATCATGAACAGCCAGAGGAAAAGATAAAAGATAAAATCCCCTAATTTAAATTTACTTTTTACCATGCAGCACCTCCTTAGAATAACCTTTCTTCACCGGTTCTCTTAGCGAGCTGGTTGGCGATAACGATGATCACGATTGATACCACGCTCTTAAAGATACCTGCAGCTGTACCAAGGGAGTAGTCGTTCTGACTGATACCCCAGGTCAGTACGTAGATGTCGATAGTGTCTGAAACGCTCTTTACAAGGCCGTTTCCTAAGAGATACTGTACTTCAAATCCTGCGTTCAACAGATTACCCATATTCATGATAAGAAGAATGATGATGGTAGGTCTGATGCCCGGCAGTGTAACATTCTTGATCTTGCCCCATCTTCCGGCGCCGTCGATTGAAGCAGCCTCATAAAGACAGGGGTCTATAGCTGTAATAGCTGAAAGATATATGATGGCGTTCCATCCTGTCTCTTTCCATACATGGGCAAAGGTTACGATAGGCCAGAATAACCCGGGTATAGAGAAAAACGGAACGGAATCCTTAACAAAACCAAAGTTTCTGAGAATTTCGTTAACAATACCTGTAGATGAAAGTGCATCGCTGAGGATACCTGTAACGATGATCCAGGAAAGGAAGTGAGGCAGGTAGGAAATAGTCTGGACTACCTTTTTACCTATGATCAGTCTGAACTCGTTTAACAGGATAGCGAAAATGATAGCTGTAAGAGTTGTGAATATGAGATTCAAAGTTCCCATACAAAAAGTGTTTCTGATAACCCTTAAGAAGGTTGCGTCAGAAAACAGGAATTTAAATTTATCAAGGCCAACCCACTGGGAGTGGAAGAGACCGGTTTTGTTCTTATAGTTCTCAAAAGCCATCAGCCAACCTGCAAGGGGCAGATAGCAGAAAATGAAGCCGTAAATAACGAATAATGCAGACCACGCTATAAGAACCTTCTGCTTTACGAGCTCTTTTTTGGTGATGACCGTTTTCTTTTTATTGGCTACGGTTTTGCTCATGCTAATGGTTCCTTTCCTTTTATAAGCTGTAAAAAAGGCAGCCATACACTGGATATTTCGGCATATGGCTGCCATATAAGACTAACTTTTGATTATGAGTTTAATCAGCCCTGGTTAGCAGCTGCAACTCTCTTGTCAAGCTCTTCCTGCATCTGTCCAAGGAAGTCCTGAGGCTGGCATCCTTCATAAGCCTTCATGTAGTTTGCCCACTCAGCTTCGAAGTCAGAAGCCATAACAACCTTAGGAAGCCACTCGTGCTTGCACTCGCCCATCTTTGTCCAAGCTACACCGCCGGGTGTTGATGTGTCGAGGTTGTTTGAATATGACCACATAGGGAACCAAGGATGTGTTGCGTTTACATCTTCCTGAACTGAACCGATGAGGTCAGGATAGTTCTTAGCGCCGTATGCATCGAAGCACTTCTTAAGAGGCTCAGCAAGCTTGTTAAGGAACTCTGAAGGCTGCTCTTCAGGAAGGTTAGCGTTGATTCCGTCATCGCTTGTTCCGCCGTACTGAGGAAGGTAGCTGTATGTGCACATGTGATCTGCTTTGTACTTAGGATCAGCAACCTGAGCTCTGATCTCATCTGTTCTGTAGAAGAGGCCGTTCTCATCAACGAGGTAGTCAACACCCTCTACACCCCAGAAACGAAGGTTCATGATATCCTGGTCAAGCATCTTGTCAAGGAATGAGAATGCAAGGTCTGGATCTGAGCAGCTTGTTGTTACTGCGATACCGGAAGCGATGTTAAGTGTATCGCCGTATGTGTGCCAACGGTTGTCCATACCCTTGTCAATTGTAAGTCCGAGAGGAACATAGTTGCATCCGAGCTTATCAAGACCTGCGTTGAGAAGTGCGTCGTTGATCTGCTGGAAATCCCAGTACTGATCGCACATGCCGAGTACGTTACCGTTTGAAAGCTTCTGGATATAATCATCATACTTCTGAGTACCGAAATCCTTGTCTACGATACCCTTCTGATACTCCTCGTTGAGCTTCTGGAAATATCTCTTAGCTGTAGGAGTTGTGTTGTAGTCAACGATTGTAGGATCCTTGCCCTCGAAATCAACGATTACAGAACCGTCATTTGGATATCCGTCAAGGAACTGAGGAGCGTTCTCGATACAGAAGTAACGCCAGTCATCGCAAAGGCAGGTGTAAGGAATGATATCCATCTCATTGCCGTTAGCGTCCTGTGTCTTAGGATTAGCTGCTGCATATCTCTCAAGGAGGTCGAAGTACTCATCAAGAGTCTCAATCTTTGGATAGTTGTCCCACTCAAGAACACGAGCCTGGATCCAGAATGCCTCGTCGTTGTGTGCTGTTCCTGTAGGAGCACCCTTGGTGTTCTGGAATACGTTACACCAGTAGATGTGTCCGTCGTCCTGTCTGAACTGATCCCACTCTGCAGGTGTGTAGTAGTTTGTAAGGTTAGGATACTTGCCGCTTGCAAGATAGTCATCCCATGCGATAAGTACGCCTTCGTTGTAAAGATCTGTACATCCGTCACCACCATCGATAAGATCAGGATATGTGCCTGATGCGATGATGCTTCCGATTGCCTCTGCTACAGTCTGGCCTGTAAGCCATGTCTCTTTAAGACGAACACCGGTCTTAGATGCAATAATGTCCTGGATCTCGTTGTTGCCGCTGTTGATCTCTGTTCCGGGCATTCCTGCAAAGAATGTGAAGTCTACGATGTTCTCCGGTGCAACTGTTGTGTCCCCGCCATCATTAGTTGCTGTCTCTGTTGTAGTTGTTGTCTGCTGAGCGTCAGATGTTGTTGCAGGTGCTGTTGTTCCTGCGTCAGTTGCTTCGCCGCAGCCTGCAAGTGTTGCTGCCATAAGCACTGAGCTCATTGCAAGTGAAACAACTTTTTTCATTGCTTTGTTTCTCATAATTACCCCTTTCTCCCTTTTGTGATCCACACAAAAATGTATATAAGTTACTCTTTCTGGGAATTATTATATGTATAAGTTTTCACATAAAGAATGTAATTCTTTTACCTGAGCAAGCACATTTTTTACTTCTTTAACAGAAAGTTTATGATTTGTTCTAAATTATTGTGAATTATACACAAAAAGATTCTGCGTCTTTCATTCAAAACGCAGAATCTCTTGTAAATTTGCTATATCATTTTGGCGAAATACAAGCCCTTAATTTTCTTCATTCGTGCTTGTCACGCATATTGTAATCTGTATCTTCATCTATCATGGCAAGCATGATGTCCGCAAACTGAGGATCGAACTGGGTTCCTTTGCCCTTTTCTATCTCTTCACGGATCTTTTCCTGGGGAAGGGCTCCTCTGTAGCTTCTGTTGCTGCTCATGGCATCATAGGCATCCGCCACGGCTATCATCCTGGCCTCAAGAGGGATGTCCTCTCCGGCCTTGCCGTCGGGATAACCCCTGCCGTCATATCTCTCATGATGCCATCTGGCGCCGTTCACCAGCATGGGCATTCCTTTTATGTTGCTGAGGATGCGGCCTCCGATGACAGGGTGGGACTTGATAATGGCAAACTCCTCATCCGTAAGCCTGGAGGGCTTGTTGATGATCTCGTCGGGAACGCCGATCTTGCCCACATCATGGAGAAGTCCCATCATATAGATCATGTCCTGCTGCTCCTCATCAAAGCCATAGCGCTTTGCTATCTCCCTGGAGTACTCCGCAACTCTGGCGGAGTGGCCGTTGGTATAGGCATCCTTGGCATCAATGGCATCCGCCAGGGAGCTTACCACATTCAGATACAGCTGCTCGATCTCTCTGGTCTTTCTCTCCACTTCGCTGCCAAGCTCTCTCTGGAGGGTTACCAGCTCTATGACGTGGCGGACCCTGAGCACCAGAATACTTGGGATAAAGGGCTTTCTGATGTAGTCCATGGCCCCCAGGGACAGACCCTTTGACTCCGTGTCCTCGTCCTCGTTGGCTGTCAGGAAAATGATGGGAATCTCCTTGCCCTTTTCCTCGGTCTTTCTAAGCTCTTTCAAAACCTCGAAGCCGTCCATATCCGGCATGCTGATGTCCAGAAGAATCAGGTCCGGAGCACCGTTGTCGCGGATATAGTCCTGTATCATAAGTCCGGATTTCAGCACCGCAGCCTTCATTCCGGCCTCTGTCAAAATATTCCAGGCCCCCTTAAGAATTAAGGGATCGTCGTCAACAATTAAAATCTGAGAGCTCATAATATCCTCCGTAAAAAGATAGTTTCTCTTTTTTATCTGATATCCTGACCCATAAGTTTGTTGTGATTTCCCTGAGTTCCACTGCTCAGCCTCCTTAATGTAACAAATTTTCACAAAATAATTATACGTTTAAATGTAAAAAAATAGCAGGGAAAACACGAAAATTTTCCCTGCTATCGTACATTTTTAATCACTATTTTATAAAATTTATTTTTCTTTTATCAGAACACCATTGGGAACTCAAACTTATCCCCAAGGCTTACTACAGAATCTCCGTTCACCTCGGTGATCTCAAGAACTGCGCCGTCCCATCCGTAGGTGATGGTTCCCTTTACGGAGTCATCATCGGAAGCAAAGGAAAGTACGCCGTCGCCGGCTTCCTCAACGGTGCCTTCAAGCTCGCCGATTCCGTGAAGTGTTGCCTTTGCAATATATCCGGATTCCCAGCTTTCAGTTACTGACAGGCAGCTGTATATGCTGTCAGTGCCCTGGTTATCTACGTAAGAACCTAAAACAGACTTCTTGGGCATTGTGAATGAGTCGCCCTTGGCAGCCGCCATCTCTTTTGCCAGGAAATAGCATCTTACCTTGGTGCTGTCCTCCATGAAGCTGTTGTAAAGAAGAGGATAAATGCTGCCGCCTTCCTCCTGAGGTCCAAGGGCCTCCAGAGCTGCATCCTCCTTCATGACGTTCCAGGCCCTCTGATCTGCCAGAACTCTTTCCTTGGTGGCATCATCAACAGTCTGGGTAAATCTGTCCCAGAGATTGTTGAGCTCGGCATCCCAAATCTGATAGTAGTAGAAGGAAACCACATTCATCTCTGCCTGGTTCTCATCATCGCTTCTTCTGGAAGTGATATGCTCGTGAATCTCCTGCATCTTGGCAAACTCATCCTCAAAGGAAGTAGCACCTGCCACTGCTCTCTCAACAGCTACCTTGATTTCCTCAGTATAGTCACTGGCGTAATCAAAAGGTGTTGTCTCATCACAGATGCTCACAGCACCGTTGTCAGCGGGTGCCTCCTGGGTAGCTTCTGTGGTCTGATCGCCTGTTGTCTGATCTGCCGCGGTCTGCTCTGTCTTTTCCTGCTCAGTAGTTGTCTGCTGCTCATTCTGAGAACCTGCTGTCTCAGTCACAGGCTCAAACTCAGAGCTCCATCCCTGTTCTGCATCGCCCTTGTCACATCCTGCCAGTGTAAGGAACGCAGCTGTGATAGCTAAAGCGCAATAGATTTTTCTTTTCATAACTTTTCTCCTCAAAACATGTTTTACATAAAAAATATTTATCCGCACAAGTATATCACATATTTAAAAATTCTGCGCTAATAGATAAAAAGGTCTGTATTACAGCAGGTTGAGCATATTCTCAGGATCCTCTGCTGCCTTAACTTTGTCGTTGGCTCTCACAATGATTCCCTGCTCGTCGATGAGGTAGGTGGTGCGGACAACCCCCATGGTCACCTTGCCATAGTTCTTTTTCTCCTTCCACACATCATAGGCCTCTATTACCTTGCGCTCAGGATCTGCCAAAAGAGTGAATGCAAGGCCGTACTTTTCCTCAAACTTTTTATGAGAAGCGACGGTATCCTTGCTTATGCCCAGGACAACTGCGCCTTTTTCCTGAAAATGAGGATATCTTTCAGAGAAGCCGCAGGCCTGTTTGGTGCAGCCTGCTGTATTGTCCTTGGGGTAAAAATACAGAATCACTTTCTTTCCCTTGTATTCTTCCAGGGAGTGCATTACGCCATTCTGATCCGGAAGTTCAAAGGCCGGTGCCTTGGTTCCTACTTCTAACATATTTTTGTCCTCCTGCTTTGGATTCTTGCTATATATTATTTTTTTCTTCCGGACTCAATGAGCTCTTTCTCAAAAGCCTCTGGATTCTTGAGATAATAATCCTGATGATACTCTTCCGCCTCATAAAAGTTCTTATAGGGCAGAACAGCCACCTGAGCTTTCTTCCCTGACTTCGCTTCCAGTGCAGCAATCTTTTCAAGGGCTGATTTTTTCTCATCCTCTGTCATATAGAAAATCGCCAGGGTATAAGAGAATCCCTTATCAATAAACTGTCCTTCCGCATCATAGGGATCCACGTTGGCAAAATAGATATCAAGAAGCTTCTCATATGCTACCTTCTGAGGATCATATACGAGCTTTATGGTCTCCCGGTGCCCGGTTTCCTGGTGCTTGACCTGCTCATAGGTGGGGTTTTCCTCGTCACCGCCGGCGTATCCGCAGATCACCTTATCCACTCCATACATTTTATAAATTGGCGTAACACACCAAAAACATCCCCCTGCAAAATAAGCTTCTTTCATCCTTTAATTCCTCGCTTCCTATTCAAACCGGGCTATTTTTGCCCTTTTGTAATGAACTGTGATATCACTTCCATATTTTCAGAAAAAAGCATTCTTGTAAAGTACTCATTTCTTCCAAAGCCGCTTTCTATGATCTTCCTGATAACTGCTCTGAAGGGCTGATAGTATCCGTCTGTGTCGAACAAAACAATGGGACAGGTGGTTATATCAAGACTTGAAAGAGACAGCACATCTGTAAGCTCGTCTAAAGTGCCGATTCCCCCGGGCAGCGCCACAAAGGCATCCGCAAGTTCTATCATCTTGGCCTTTCTCTCGGCCATTGAGGGGGTATCGATATATTCCGTCAGTCCCTGATGACGTCTTTCCTGTATCTGCGGCACATCCGGCAAAACTCCTATAACCTTTCCGCCGGCTTCCAGTGTCGCATCACTGACTGCTCCCATAAGTCCCTGGCTGGCTCCGCCAAAAACAAGGGTGTTTCCGTTTTCTCCGATCCACCTGCCCAAAGCCCTGGCAGATTCTATATATTTGCTGTCATTACCTTTGCTTGATCCGCAATAAACTACTATGTTCATATTACCTCCTAATTGGTATTAACCATGTTCCAGAATTCCTCAGCCACCTTTGAGAGATCCCGCTCTGCACTTCTGACGATAGCATAGCGGGCTGTGACATTGGGCTTTGCGATCTTTTTTATAACAACATCCTCTCCTACATATTTAGCTGCTGAAGCAGGATATATGGCAATTCCCACGCCTTTGGCCGTTAGCTCATAGGCGTTTAGCATATGCGCTATTCGGCAGATTATCTTAGGTTCACAGCCAAGAGGAGCAAACCAGTTCTCAATCTCTTTTCTCCTGGATCTTCGGGAAGGAATGATCAGCTCATAGGGGGCCAGTTTTTTAAGCTCTATGCTGTCGCTCTTTCCCTTTGCCAAGGGGTGTCCCTTGGGAATTATTGCAACCCAGGGCTCAGTATATATAAGGCGCCCCTCAAGACCTTCCTCGTCAAAAGGAAAGGTTATGACACCTACTTCATTCAGTCCCGAGTGTACTCTCTTTATAACATCATCGGAATTCCCGTTCCATACTTCGTATTCAACAAGAGGATATTTTTTCTTGAAGTCGCTGATCCAGTTTGCAAAAAGCTCCGGAGCATGTCCTTCAACCGTAGCAAGGTAGAGCCTGCCTGTAAGGCCATCCTGCATCTTGCTTATATCTTCGACAGACTGATCCGACAACTGCTTGATGCGGCGTGCATATTGCTGAAAGCGCACCCCGGATTCAGTCAGGGCCAGGCCTCTGGATTTTCGCACAAAAAGCTTGGTGCCCAGTTCCTCCTCAAGATCACGTATCTGGCGGCTAAGAGGCGGCTGTGCTATGCAGAGTTTTTCCGCAGCCCTGGTAAAACTGCCTTCTTCAGCCACTGTGAGGAAATATCTGATATGCCTAAGCTCCATTTGCCCCTCCTGTTCTCTTATACCTAAAAGGTATATCTCTACTGTCATTATATGTATTATACAATAGCTAGACAAGATGTTATCATTAAATCATCAAAAGAGCAAACGACTGATAATCGTATTTAAAAAGGAGGTTTTTTACAATGAAGAAACTTTTTGAAAAGATTGAGAAAATACTTGAAGAAATTTATGATATAGAGCACAACGTAGCATAACTACTGAAAAAGAGAGAGATTGGGGTCACTGACCCCAATCTTCCCGGCTTATTCTCCATCGCTGTAATCGAAAATCCCGTCATTCTTTTCTTCCAAAGCTTAGGACAAAAATCAAATTACCAAGAAATCTCATTATCAAACTTCTCCCTTGTTTTTCCTATCCTTTATAACCACCACAACAGTTCCAACCGCGGCAACTGCAAACGCTATAAAGCCATAAACCATCATGAGAGCCGCACCAAAAATCGGCGCTTCAGAATTAGCACTGACAAAATAGTAGTAATAATATGTGTAAAGAATCATTCCCACTACGGTAGATACTACAAGCATCAGCGATGAAATAAGATACTCTTTCATGCTTTTTTCAAGGAACATGTTCATAACTCCAAGTGCAACAATTATTATCAGTAAATACCTGCTGATCAGTGTTCCTCTAAGCTTATCAACAATGAAGAACATAATAAGCGGTATCAGATTAAGCCATTTTAGATATTTCGTATTCACTATAGTCCCAACTCCTTTCAAAGTACATCATATCAGAACGCCTTGTTTTTAAACCGCAAAATCCAGGCAGCTTCTGATCTTGGTATAAGGTCTCACCTTGGAATCAGCCACTGCTACATGCTCGGCATGCCCTTACTTTCAAGCACTTGAACGATAGCAAGGGATGTAAGAAGATTACACAAAAACCCGTAGTTCTTGGAATCTGTATATTGAGAGTTCTCGAAGAGAAGGACATTCATCTTATCTATCAAAAGAGCCCGGTCCTCCTCGTCCCATTCTTTATACAGATCTCTGAAACGACTTCGAGAGATCATTTTCCATGGTATATATTTCTTGTTCATAATCTCACCATTTTCCGATACACGTGATCATTTCTGTATCACTGCGATCACGCAGGGCATTCTTCTGCCAACAACATTGTATTCTACTTTATCGTATCTCATATGTCAGTTTTTTTCATTTTTAGGAATTCGTCCATATTATTGCTTCAGGTAATCAATTATCCCCTGGATGATCTCCGGGTTCGGATATCCTTTACCGTCTTTGCCCTTCATACCGTATAGCATCGCATAGGCAAAGTTATCCGCCATACATTCCTCCGGATCAGTTACATAACCGGTATTTGTTCCAAAGACCTCATCAAAGTTTGATGCCTGTTCGCTGGTATAATAAATATCCGTTCCGTCAACAGGAACTAGAGCCGTAGCATCGTTGGACATAAAGCCTGATTGTGCCTCGGCATAACTCTTTGTTGTGATGCAGGCCGTATAACAGTCAATCGGTTCTCCGTCTATCAGAAATGTTGCGTAGGAGTTGTGGTGCTCCACATCAGGGTTACTGATATATCTCTCAAGCACACACGGAGGTAGTTCATACTCCTTATCCGTGACTGTAAAATGAATGAGGGAATACATATCGGTCCTAAACTGAGGATTACTCCTTGTAAGGCAGTGAAACAGCTCATGATATAACAGTTTGTCCATATATTCACTAAATCCGGGAATGATATTCATAAGAGCATATATAGTAACTAAATCATCACTCAAATAAATCTGTGTCCCATGCGTATATCCGCTTGCTCCAGATTCAAGTTCCATATCGGCTTTTATAAATACGATTTTTTCAACTTCAGGGATGTCGTACCCCTTAAGTTTAAAATGTAATGCCATTCTTGCAAGGCGACTATTCAGATACCATTTATCAATAAAGTTAAAATCACTGACGCTCTCCCGGGAGGCTTCCAGGAATTCCTCCTTTGTCGCGCCGCTTTTTCGCATACGAAAGTCAAAATCATTCTGCGTCATGTTGTCATAGTATTCTGTATTCGAAAGCATGATTTCCCGACCTTCCTGCGCAGATGCATAGCGATGAGGGATTAAACCGGAAAAGATTAATGTGATACAAAGATTTAGCATTCCCCAGATCATGATCAGCCCCAATATGATCTGTAATGCTTTTCTTCTCTTTTTCTTTTTTATACTCCTGTCTTCATGTTTTATCACGAAGGTTCTCCTTTGTCTTTGGATTCTAACAGTTCTTCAGTAGTTTCTTTGATTTCGATTTCTATATCATTCCTCTAATAGAGCAGCCCAGTAGCCATCAATTGCTGCTTTGTTATCGTATGAACTGAGTGCCATAAGCAAAAAGAATAATTTACTCACTTCCTCAAACGACGGCATCTCACAATATGTCTCATATCCCGCCTTGAAATCATCCCAGTCCTCAACCTGGTAATGAAGGAAGCTAAGCTCCCATTCTACAGGTCCAATCACATACGCATCTAAATCAACACACGCTACAATATTCTCATCGCAAAACAAGAACTGATCCGCGCAGATGTCGACCATAATTAGAGAATTTCCATTGTTTGAAAGCTTTTTATCCTTTATCTGCTCGTAACAACCCCTGACCTTTTTATCTGCATCATCATCCCCACTCCAATGCTCGCTAATACAATCTTCAATATATCTTCTGGCATTCTCAAAAAATAAATCTCCTTTTGAAACGCCCAAAAGTCCGGAATAATCGTACTTTGTCCTGTGATTATATCCAATAAACTGCCCCAGAGTATAAGCGTTTTTCTTTCCCTTTGGAAAAAAATCATTATCCCATGCTGTTCCTTCAACAAACTCAAAAACGCTTGCATCTTCATTGGCTGCTACAAACGGAGCCACTTTTATGTGAGGGTTATCCTTCAAAGTATTGTAGATATTATGAAGACTTGAATTCTGCTCCTTTACCGAATAACCAAACACCTTTCTCATCATTGTCCAGAACGGTGAAAAATCATCTCTTGTCATTAATGGAGTCTTTAAAATATATCTTTTTCCCTCGTATGTAAAAAAACGAATTTCATTGGATGAGACTCCTCCCATCTCAAAAGAGGATTTATTCCTTTGAGCATATTCCAAAATCGTGTTCATTCCTTATTTAATGAATCCTCCGTAGAAATATAATTCGTTACCCTCCGTAATCAGTAGTAATCACATTTTTACTACTACATTTACGGAGTTTTTTAATCTTTAATCTGTTTCCATGGTCTTACTTTGCCAATCCAGCCGTTCTCATTCCAATACTTAAAATCGGTGTACTCAGGATTCTTTTTACCAAGGCTTGTCTGCAGCATTCTTACCATGTAGAACTTTGTTTTCACCATAACATTTGTATGAGCCGGTTTATCATAATTTATGGCATGCATTTTTCGTGCGACACTGCTCAGCTTCTTTTGAAAGGATGCTTTTCTCTTGTCCTCGATCTTATCCCAGTCAATTTCGGACATCAACTTGAAGCTTACTACTTTGATGTCCGAAATGCCCCACCAGGAAAGGCTGTCCTTAATATCTTTTGCTGTGGATCTTCCACCGGCCCCCAGGCACTGTGTGATTATCACCGCCCGCTTCCCGAACATTTCCTTCGCCGGACGGTGAGGCATCCACCTGTAACCGAAATGGTCAAGCATAGCCTTCATTGCGCCGGTTGTATGGAAAACATACGCGGGTGATGTAAAAACAAGCAGATCCGCTTCAAGCAAGGATTTCTCAATCTTCTGCACCTTCTCGGCATCCTTACAACGCTTCTGATCATTCCTGAAGCACGCAGTACATCCTATGCAGAAACCCGGACCATCCTTGGGAAGATAATATTCCGTGATCTTTGAATCGTCTCTGAACTGCTCTAAAAATATTTCCTTCATTCTGTATGTAACACCGCGTTTTTCGGTTCCGTTTATCACTGTGATCTTCATTTTGTTCTCCTCGGCGATCTCCTCTTATTATTCTGCATGTTTTTTTCATCTCTTGCGTACAGTTTATTAAACTGCCGAACATGCGCTTCCATTGTCTTAAGTGCCTCTTTCTCACGCTCTGGATCCCGATCGCATATGGTCAGAAGCATGTAGATCGGCGCGTAAAACTGAAAGAATTTATCGCTTAATCCCCAATATGTGAGATTTCATTTTGAAACCATACTTCTCATACAAATGAATCGTCTTGTTACCATCAACCACTTTTACTTCGATATGTCTGACATTATTTTAGTCAGTTATACTTTCTTTCGCACTGTTGATAAGTCCCAGGAGACCTTTTTCTTTTATAAGGGCAATACCCTGGAATTCATCTCCGAGGACAATCAGATTGTCGCCTGTTTTAATATTGAAGATCTTTCTTGCTTTGGCAGGAATGACGATCTGACCCTTATCTCCTACTTTGACCATTCCAAAGATATGTTTTCCTTTCGGCGGTATAGCATATCCCAGGTTGTCCGAATCATTCTTTTCATATGAGATAAGGTCGTCCATGGATACACCAAAGAGGTCAGCCAGCATCTTACATCTCTTTATGTCCGGCAGCGACTCTCCGGTCTCATATTTTGAAAGCGTCTGTCTGGATACGCCTATCTTCTCAGCAATTTCCTCCTGTGACAGGTTATTAAGCTTTCTTAATTCCATAAGATTGTCTGCAAAACTCATTCTTTCTTCTCCTTTTTTATTCCCAGAACACACCACCTTATGAAAGGTATGCGGCTCATGATTTCATACAGAAGGTAGGAGCCTGCGAATGCTGCTATTGCAACCAACAGGTATACGATGACAGGGGCAAGGAACGGACATAATGTATGCAGATACCATCCGCTGACCGCTATCATCAGATAATGGAATACGTAGAGGCCCCATGATTTTCGGCACATCCACTTTGAGAAAGCATTCGTGAAATTTCCCCATTTTTTCATGAAGGCAAGTATACCGAGTGTTCCAAACCAAGCATATACATTGCACATGATTGTATCCAGAACCACGTGATCCGGATAAGACTGACCTTTATATAAAATCACGAAGGCTACGCAGGATGCGAAGGCAAGGATGCTTAATAACACCCAGTTTTTACCAAGTCGATCCATCACTTCGTCATGGGACAATACAAAGTAGCCGATCATAAAGCCCAGTCCGTAGATACCGAATCTGTATACCACAATTATCGGTGTGTTAAGTATCTGCGCTGCTCCGTATACGGGTATGACAAGAAGTATAAGTGTCAAAAGATTTGCTTTGCCGCATATATTATAAAATCCGTCTTTTTCAATCCTTCTGATCAGTACCAGTATCAGGCTGAAGAGCCAAAGCATCTGAATGTACCACAGAGGGCCAGAGCCGCTGACTGCCATAATCAGGAAAAGGATTGGCCCCGGTACGTTGTTCATGGAATCAAATGCACCGGAAATCAGCATATTGTAGTAGCCAAGAACCCAGCCGAAAAACAGAAGGCCAATTGTTGATGGCACAAGATACTTTCTCGTCCTTACTCTGATGAATTCCTTCTCTGTTCGCTTAACCAGTTCATAGCGGGCTGACATGCCGGATACCACAAACAGAAGTAGCATGAACCAAGGATATACAATGTACTGATATGTATCCTGGGGCTGATGTTCACTGAAAGGGCCGATGATTCCATGCTGTGTAACGCCGTTGAATATGTAGATTACATGATAGATGACAACCAGCACTACTGTTATCCAGCGAATATTATCCAAGTACACCTTCCTCATATTTCTACCACCTTTGCTAAATATTTTAACATTTTTCTCAATCATAAAAAAGTAAGCTCCACCTGTCTACCAAGCGAAGCTTACATATTTTGCTATTTTTGTTAAATTTGGCTGCGAGCGCATAGTTTTATAAAAGCGCTCATTGGTGCCGTCGTCAACAAGTTTTTTTAATGCGGATTCAACAGAAGAACTACCCAAACTGCCACGCTCATCTCAGTTTTCATAAAACACAGCCGTCAAATCCCCCTCACCGGAATATGCATACATGCCCATCATGGCACCGGTAAAGCGCTTGCCTTTCTTTAGCCCTTCATCGCATAAGTAATAGACATTATCTAATACCCCAAACACAGTATTACCAGGTTGCCCTTTTGAGCAGCACAAAAAAGCGCTTCTTTACTCACAAGAGAAGGTTCCTGTATTAACGCGTTCTGAACTGCATCTATTTTATTTTCTTTAATATCTGTAATTAGTCTGGTAGCGTCCATATAGAATAGTTTAACGATTATTTTTCATTTCATATAATTTTTCGTCAGCTTGAGCAATCAGCTGCGGAATAGTTACCGGATTATCAAAATCATATCTGGCATACCCGATACAAGCCTCCAGTTTAAAGACTGCCCCGGATTCTTCATTTAGCTTTGTTATGTTTTCACGAATCAGTTCAGCTGCTTCTTGGATCTGCTGTTCATTTTCAGCTTCCATGACGACTATGAATTCATCGCCTCCAAACCTTGATAAAAATGCCCTGTTTTTGGCATCTGAGCATGATATTTCTAAAGCCTTCGCAACTGTCACTAATGCTCTGTCACCTTCTACATGCCCATATCTGTCATTTATACCCTTAAAATGGTCCACATCCAGAATCAACAGATACAAATCCATCTTTTGTGTCCGGGACTTCATTTTTTGAGAAAGATATCTATTCATTTCCTGACGGTTATTGATCTTGGTCAACGGATCTTTTGATATTCTGTTTTCTGTAGCTGTTAAATATAGTAATAATACAGCTGCCGTTGCACTGTAACACATGATTGGAACAGTCAAGAAAAAAGCCTGCAGCATTCCACAAACCATAGGCGTTATAGGGAACACCCCCATAGCTATGTACAAGCTATGATCATAGTACCTATTGCTGGTATAGGCTCTATAGAAAGATTTTATTGAAGAAGACAATAGGTATCCAAATGGAATGCTTAATAAAAAAGCATACAGAAAACCATATTTCAGATATCCACTATCATCAATTATAAAGAGATAATCCGTAAAAACACCTATCACAAGTATTATAATTGCAGTCAAAAACGGGACTGCAGCTGCAACAAATCTAGACCAACTAAGAATCTTTGTATTTCCCTGTACAATTTCGCAGTAAAGAAACCAAAACCATGCTGTAATCAACAGGCAAATATACGGAATTATCGTAATTATGTACATTGCTGTCTTGCTACACTTAAAGACTCCACATTCAAACAGCACCCACACTGAATCCGATGCAAAATACCCCACCAAAAGCATCATTATCCGCGCAAGAAATAAAGTGGAAACCTGCTTATCTATCCCCTTTTCAAGCGTGAATAAAACTATACTCAAAAATACGATACATGATATATTTGCTAACACATAGCCTAGATAATCTGCCACTGATGCCTCCATTCCGCCCTATTGTATTTTATACAAGCGCAATACAGTTAACATATAGATACATAATATTATATTACTTTTGCGAATCAACAAGCCATTTGGCAATATCAATTATCCTTATTCCTTCATGCTGTGTCTCATCATGTTTCGTTCTTGCTATGAGCATCTTTGGATAAGCATCTTTAATGCTCAACAACGGAGCCACTTCTCTCTTAAAAGTCTCCTCCCTTGTTATATCATCGGAAACCTGTATGTACAGCTTTTCACCTTCTTTAATAGTAACAAAATCAATCTCTTTTTCATACAGCTTTCCAACATAAACCTCGTAGCCACGGCGCAAAAGCTCAAGAGCCACTATATTCTCATACATGACCATAGTCAGCATCTTTTGGTCCTAATTCAGCAAAGCGGAAAGACAGATCCGAAAGATAATACTTCTTGTCTGATTCAAGATATTTTTTCCTTTTTATGTCATATCTCTGAATTGGGTAGAACAAAAAAGAACGGCACAGATAATCTATATATGATCCAACCGTTTTATCGTTTGTTTTATATGTACCGGACGTAAGCTTAGAGGCAACATTTCTTATCGAAGTCTGATTGCCAACATTATCCATAAGGAAATTACCAATCATTATAAGTAAGGTAATATTTTGCATAACATACCGCAGTACGCAAAGTAATATTGACACATTATTACGCCTGTGCGCAATGTATTTGCAAAATAATGGCTAAACTGGAATTTATTTATATCCCGATGTTCTTTTCAAAACATCTTTACACCAATCCAATAACAAATCTAATTTCTGATCTATGTTTTCATAAGTGACATTTTCCGAGAAACAGTCCCAAACCTGAAGATCACTCCCTTTAACTATATAAGTCACCTCAGATTTTTTCTTGATAAAAGTATTATCTTCGAGATAATAAAGATTCTGAAGAATAAAGAAAATATCTCTTTTAGCTAAGGGCAGTTTATTAACGTTCTTTTCCATTTCAGAATGAATACGTCTATGGCAAAGAATATGATATAAATTTCCGACACTCATCTTGATATAGTCCGCCACATCCTTTTTACTGTAATTCGGCACTATATCATTCAGTTTGCCATATATATCCGAAGTGGTATGAAGTACATGGCAGATTTCTTCAGGGAACCAATTCAACAATTCATTCCTTCCGCAAACGAATCCACATGCACGATTATATTCGCCCAGTTCTTCCAGTATCTGACGATAAGCATTCAAATCTTTTGAATGTATCTCATCTAATACCAACATAATATCAATGTCACTCTCAGGCGTAGCTTCATCTCTAAGATAACTTCCCTGAAGTCCAACATATAAAAGCCTTTTGCCAAACTTCATTTTTAATGCTTCTGTTAATCTTTTCGTATAATCTTTTATATCCACTAGATTATTCATTTATATACCACCTATTATTTTGAAAAACCGGAAGATGCCGTTTCACAGATGTCTAAATGGTTTAACAAGCATTATCATGCCATTAGATACCTTTACATCAAGAACATCATCAACTGAAACAGCCGCTTCCTGAAGTACCTCTTTTGGTATTCTAATTCCCTGACTATTTCCCCATGTTTTAACTTGAACTTGCATAATCAGCACCTCCTTTGTATATACATTGTGTATCCTTAAAACAAAAAAAATCAACTTATTTCTCATCCAGATTAGTACGTTATGCTGGAATATACTTACTCTTGACCTTCTTTTTCAATCTTTTCTAAGGTATCTTCAAGAATTACTTTCCTAAGGTCTGTAAGCCATTCTGAAAAGGATACTGTATCAAAGGCATAGGTCTTATTGAGTTCATACTCATTTTCAGCCCATGTATCAATTGGGGATTCGTTGTGTTGAATCAAGGCCTCAAGTTTATCCAATGACTTGTATAGCTTAGCCTCCTTAGTTTTTTGGGCATCCATCTCTTCATAAAGGGCAGCTATCTCCCCAGATAGTTCCTCAGGAAGGGATTTAACCCACTTGTTCAAAAGAGAATCCTCAACTTCTCTATCGGAATCAGTCTTTACAAATGTCGGAATATCGCCGGTAAAACACTCCCCCAAGTCATGAATGAGGCACATATCTACAACTTTATTGATATCTAAATCTGTAAACTCGTGTTTTAGAAGAAATGCCATGAGTGAAATACGCCAGCTGTGCTCTGCCACACTCTCAGTTCTTCTTTTCGATGTAGTACAATGACGAGGCGTATCTTTCAGTCTCTCTGCAACATGTAAAATCTCTAAATACTCCCTTGCGTTCATACCAGCTCCTCCTCTGTTTTGATAATCAATTAAATGGAACATAAAACATCAACAAACTAGGCTTCTTCTACTCTTCAAGCTTGCATTTATTGGTTATTATTTGCTTCTGCGTAACGTTCTTTTCCCCACCAATTTGGCATGAGTTCCTTTAATGTGATTGTCTCCCTTGTTTCATAATCAACCAAGATTTCCATATCTTCATTGGTTTCATTCAATTGGTAGTAAAACTCTCTGCATGCACCACATGGCATTCCACTGCCGCCTCCATTAGGAGCAGTATCTCTAAATGCAATAAACCTCTTAGCTTTTGTCTGACCACTGTTCATATACATATTGAGAGCTGCCATTCTATCAGCGCAAATGTTCATTACCCCACTGCAACTTTCGATGCAGAATCCTGTATAAATCTCTCCGTTTTCGGCTTCTATAGCACAAACAACATTATGTGCATATATAAAAGGCGATACCTCTTCAGGATGATACTGCTCTTTTGCTTTTTCATACATCTTTTCCCAAATATCCATTTTCCCTCCACAACTTCAAATTAGTCATCATGTTATTATTAGTCAGTAATGCTGGAATATATTCCGATAAAACTCACCTATACATCATCCCGACGAAACTTCAGTTTGTATAATCATCTATACTTTTTTCGAATATATAGTACCGAGATTACCAAAACAATTGGAAAACCTATTCCTGCTAAAACCCCTGCCCGCAGATTATTTGCTGCTTTCTGAGATACATTACCAATGATCGCAGGCCCTACAGCTCCACCTAAATCTCCTGCCAAAGCAAGAAGAGCAAACATTGCTGTACCACCCGTAGGAAGTATCTGAGATGAAATACTGATGGAGCCGGGCCACATAATGCCTACAGAAAATCCGCACAAAGCACAACCTATTAATCCTGCCAGCGGAGCTCCTGCCAATCCTGCAATCAGGTAACAAACCAGACACATTACTCCCGAAGCCATCATGAATATAGTCAAATCAACTTTTTCACCAAATTTCCCATAAAGCAATCTGCTAATACCCATACATACTGCAAAACCACAAGGACCAGCCAAATCTCCGACTGTTTTGGAGACATGCAATGCTGACTCAGCAAAAGCCGATGCCCACTGACCCATCGCTATTTCTGATGAACCGGCACAAACCATCAAAACAATAAAAATCCAAAACGCTTTTGTTTTGAAGAGTTCAAGCATTGTCATACTTTTGCCATCTTCAACCAATGATTCTATCGGACAGGTTGCAAAATTGTAAATGTTATAAAATGGTATGACTGACCATATCAGTGCCATTATCCGCCAGTGCTCTATGCCAAAGACAGTAAAGAAAACCGTAGAGCAAAGTACAACACCAACCCATCCCCAACAGTAAAAGGAGTGCAAAAGACTCATCATAGAATCCTTGTTCTCAAAAGGACATGCCTCAATGATCGGACTGCCCAAAACCTCAGTCAGGCCACTCCCAATAGCATAAATAATGACACATGCAAGGATTCCATAAAATGGTACAGGTAATAAATCAGGTAGGAATGCCAATCCCGCCAGTCCTAATCCGGAGGTTATTTCTGCCGCAATAATACATGCTCTGTATCCCAATTTATCTACTATTCCAGCGCACAAGAAATCAACTATCAGTTGAGTAACGAAAAAACATGATGATATAAGCGCAAGCATCCCAAAAGATATATCATAGACATTGTGAAATGTTATAAACAACAACGGGACATAATTAGCACATATAGCCTGCGTTACAAATCCCAGATAGCATGCAAGCTGTGTTTTTTTGTAATTCTTCTTTAATTCCATTATTATTCGCCTCACGTACATTTAACTGGAAGTTATTTTGTATCCCATTCTTCCTTCGTACCATTCAATGTCTCAAATATAGTTTTTGCAACGAGTCTTGAACCCGCAGGCGATGCATGCCTTCTATCTTCAAAGTAAAGATCCACAGTGGGATTCTTATGATATTCTTCCCACCATTTTTCACCTACAGGAGCCACAAGACAGTCATGTTTACTAGCCAATTTCCTATATCTTGAAGACATTTCAGACTGGAACTTTTCATTTTTCTCTTCAGTCCATGTCATGTAATAGCAAGGAACCGCCTTCGTTTGCCTGATCCATTCCATAATTGTATCAGCCGCTTTTTCCATAACCTCAAACTCACCCATAGGATGTGCCACATGCTGTAATACGATGAAATCATAGTCTCCAAAAAGGATATTAAATCTTGTCTGTTCATTTTCTGCATGATAATCTAAGCCCATTCCGCCCTTTGTAAGCATAGTAACTTGCATATCAATTCCATTCTCAGCGCAAATATCTTTAAACATCTTTGGCATATCATTGTAGTAAGTGTGGCTATTTCCAATAAAAAGTGTTCTCATATTCCTCCTCAGCTTATCCTCTGTAGTATCCCGGCAACATCCACTCCCGGGTGCGTCAGGTACATTCTGCAAATACTCTCTGCAAGCTCTTCTGATATCTTTAGCTTCTTGGCAATTTCTTTATGCGTTTTTCCTTTATCTGTCATGTCCATTGCCTTGGAAATAATCCTGTCTATATCCTTTGGAAGCCTTGAATCCTGACCTGAGTTATCTATGACTCTTTTTCTAAACTCAAACTCTCCGGGGCCTGATATCTCAAGAATGGCAAAAGACACTTCCTGCCTTAATAGTCCATGTGTATCTGATAGGATTCCTATTAGCATGCTTCAATCCACCTTACTATCGCTCTTGTTTCCTTTTTTCACTATTAGTATAATCCCTGCTATTGCTAAAACGAGTCCTCCTACAACCGCAGTAATAATGGTGCCTGCGCCATATTTTCCAGCTAGGAATATTGAAGTCGGTCCATCAGCACCACCTATAATTGTATAAGAATGCGGTGTACTCGTGTAGAGAGTAATAGCCATCCAGAGCACTCCTACAATAGCTGCTAAAACTCCGAGAATTATTCTCCCTGCTCTTTTATGAATAGCGAGCTTAATTAGTAGGCACAAGATCATAAAAGCCACAAAAGCTACTGCATTTGGAATTGCAGAATAGTAATACCAAGGAGCTGAATTGATCTCATACACTTCAGGATGATTTATGAAATCCCTGTACGCAGCATAAAGACTCTCTACAAAGATTCCTGCGCCAAATACCATTATCATGTTTATCAACGTGTTAAACTTCTTCATGAATCCTCCACAAATTATTACCCCAGCAGTTTATCCAGCTCACAAAGAAGTTTTGTTTTCATCTCTTCTAGTTCTTCACTGCTGGGTCTATTAGTGTCAGCGTACATTTTTTCACTTGGATAGCACCAGACAGGTCCCTTGCCTTGGTTTCCATAGTTATCTATGTCGCCAGCCCTTCTTGGAAACAGATGCCAATGAATATGTGCACCACCTTCACCATTTCCCAGACACTCATAATTCATCTTTTCAGCTCCGAAAGCATTTTTCACAGCTTCAGCAACAAGTGTCATTTCATATAAGTGCTTTGCTCTTGTTTCCTTGTCCAGATCAAACAATTCAACAACATGGTCTTTATACAAAAATAATGTATATCCCTTAAAATGCTGAAAATCCCCAATTACCACATATCCAGTTTCCAGTTCTTTTACAAGAAATGGATTGTCCCCTGCTTTTGTTTCTTTAATTCTTTCACATACTCCGCACATACACTTTCTACTCCTTTATATCAAGTAATTCCTTAGCTCGCTTCAAAACAGGTACTTCCCTATTAGCTACCAGTCTGCCTAATCTTGTACTACTGCACTTTTCATATTCTGCAAGTGCTTCATCATAGTGAAGCTTCAGTGTCGAAAGATGAAAATCCTCTATTTCATCCTGTGTCAGGTGTTTATCTCCAAAAGATTTAGCCCTGCAAAGAAAATAATTATTGATGTTATGCCTGTGAATCAGATTGTAATAATCGCTTACTACTCCAATCTTACATATCACTTCAACCTCAGCACCCAGTTCCTCTTTAAGTTCTCGTCTGATTGCAGTATCGAGATTCTCACCAGACTCAACTCCACCTCCAGCTGTCTCTATTAGTGTTGCTTTTCCAAAATCATCATCTCTATTTGCCCTGACAAAATAGAAATTATCATCACCATCCACCACTATTGCCCTGGCTATCATTCTGTCGTGGTCAATTGTTGTAAGTGGCCATTCCTTATCTTCCAAATTTAAATGCAGTTCTTCATCATTCATGCTTCCTGTACCTCTTATATATTCTGGTTTGACACTCCCATTAGCTTTAGCTGATGGGAGTGTCAAGCTCACCCCCTGAATCGGCAAGCTGCTTACTTCATCTAACACTTACAAAAACCTCATCTTAATAATGCACCCTCACAACCCTTGCACCAAATGGTAAAAGAGCTACTCTCGCAATCTTAAAGAACTGCTTGCCGAAAGGTATTCCGATAATAGTAATGCAGAAAATGCAGCCAATAATAGCATTCGCAATCGCAAGTTCAATGCCGGAAAGGCAGATCCAAAGTATGTTAAGAAGCAGCGATACTGCTCCGCCTTCATCCACAATCTCTTTTCCAAAAGGATTCAGTGATATTGAAGACAGCTTAAAGCACTGGAGCCCTACAGGTATTCCTACAACTGTACAGCACCAAAGAAGTCCTACAATCCACCATCCCAGGGCACTAAGCAGCCCTCCGCATAATATCCAAATCAAATTACCAAGAAATCTCATAATTTAACTTCTCCCTTGCTCTTGCTTTCATTTCCATTTCATTCATGTTCAAATCCTCATCAAAACTCGTTTTTATGCTTTTCAAAAAACTCAAAGTAAGTCCTTACTCCCTCAAGCTCCGTCCACTTCTTGATATCTACCGGCCTTTCATCAATTCCCTGTTCCGCTCAAGCGCATCATAAATTCCATCCTCCAGGAATTCATCTGATACCACCTTAAATCCTTCTTTCACATAATATCCTTCATCAACTGCCTTTGCAATCGTGATGTTATAGGTTGTCATGCATTTTTAATCGTTTGCCAAAGATTGGACTTAGGGAGAGAAAAGTACAATGACGTTGTACTTTTAGACAAAAGAAAAAGACGTATAAACCATATGGTCTATACGCCCTGTGTTATAAATTTCCTCTTAATTACCAGCTTCTTCATAAGGATCAGTAATTCTCCGCTTTATCACCGGACATATTATGCTGCAAGAGATCAAGCCATAAAGAGAATTACCAATGATCATTGGCACAAGAATTGAGTACGGCATAAGAGCAAGTATTATGAACAGATAAATTGCTGTATATATAATAAGCTTCAGGCTGCTCTTCCACTCCAGAATAAGGAGTATGGCTGCGTTTCTAATTATTCCTGACAATCCAAGACGCAGATGAGCAGCCAATACAATAGTCCATAATGCAAAAAGAATGCCTATGCCAAATATTGCGCAGCCGGCACCCATGATGATCACATATGAAGTATTGTCAGAGACAGCTTTAAAGTTTCCCGCAAGGCTCATGAGATAATAGCCATAGAAAATGACTGCAGACTCCATGATGCCCAAGACAAGCTTTTTAATAAAGCCATCTTTAAATTCTGCAAGATAGTCTTCCAGGGTAAAGTCATAACCCTTCAGAAACATTTTGCCGGTAAAGGCGCAAAGTGCTGTCCATGCAGCCGGTATTGTGATTAGAGGAATGCAGCTTATGATAAATACTATATTTATCATGAACAGCTTTCCCGGAAAATTAACAACAAGATATAAGATGCGGAAAAAGCCGTCCTTAGGCGGCTCTTTTTCCACATCGTTTTCTCCAAGATACCATTTCATAAAACGATTCAAGTATTTCATTTTTTCCCCTATATATTAGTTCTTCATACCAGTCAGTACTATACCTTCTACAAAGCTCTTTTGCCCAAATATATAGATTAATATACCAGGCAGAATAGTCATAAAAGTGGCTGCCATAGCCATGGGCCAGTTTGTTCCAAAAGAGCCTGTGAAATTGGTGAGTGCAATGGCAAAAGTAAACTTGCTCATACTGTTAATGTAGATTATCTGCTGGAGCATATCATTCCAAATCTGTATAAATAACATCATTCCAACAACAACTACTGCCGGCTTGATCGCAGGAACAAGAATTGTCCACAATATCCTCATGCGGCTGGCCCCATCTATTGATGCAGCTTCATCAAGATCCCTTGGGATTGTCATAAGGAACTGCCTGATCAGGAAGATGTTAAAGAATCCTCCACCTGTTAAAAACGGCAGGATCAGAGGCCAATATGTGTCACCAAGTCCAAAGAATTTTGTCCACGCAATATAAAGTGGAATCAGCGTAACCATGCCCGGAAGAAGAATTGTGCTGACGCAGATCTTAAATATAAGATTTTTGCCTCTAAACCTTAGTCTGGCAAAGGCGTAGCCACAAAAGATGGCAGTAATAACACCAAATGTCACAGCCGGAATGATAATTGAAAAGGTGTTTTTAAAATATGTCCAGTATTCGAAGGTCTGAAGGGTCTTGGTGTAGTTGGACCATAGCCACTCTGTTGGAATAAAGGATGGCGGATAAGCGTTGACCTGCGCAACACTCATAAGAGAAGATCTGAATATCCACCATATTGGAAGGAGTGTCAGAAATGCAAAAAATAAGGCAATCAATGTTACAACTGAGCGGTTTGCCAGTTTCCTTTTTTCTTTTCCTGTCATGTCTGCCCCCCTTTCTCATGCTTCATCGCTAAAGATGCTATCTTTTTGAGTTACAAATAATACTATTGTAAAAATGCCTACCAGAACAAAGAATATAACTGAAAAAGCTGCTGCATATCCAAGCTTATTTTTTTCAAATCCATACATGTAGATAACATAAGATAAAAACATAGACTTCTTGGCCGGGCCGCCATTTGTAAGGGCTAGAGCCGGATTAACTACCTGCAGATGTGTGATAAGAGCAGTCAATACATTATAAAAAATAATAGGCTTGATGCATGGAATAGTTATGTTCCAAAATCTCTGCCATGAGTTGGCTCCATCTATCTGAGCTGCTTCCTTGTACACTGTAGGTACATTTTGAAGTCCTGCAAGAAATATTACTATGAGATTTCCGCTGGCCCATACTGCAATGAGAACAAGGGCCGGTATTACCTGCCTTGGACTGTCCAAAAATCTCTGGGGTGGAATCCCCAGCATTCTGAAGATGAAGTTAAAGAGTCCATAGTTCTGCTCATAAAGCCATTGCCAGCCTTTGAAAACACCTATTGCCGGTAGCAGATAGGGTATAAAGAAAATAGATCTGAAGATAGTTCTTCCAAAAATATCCATGTTTAGAATAAGTGCTATCACCAGAGAATAGATAACCGCGCCGATAACTGCAAAAAATGCATACAAAAGCGTTGCCTTTACAGCACTTGCAAAATACACATCTTTTGTAAATATCCTAATGTAATTATCCAGACCCACAAATTCAGGGGTGGACAAACCATTATAGTTAAACAAACTAAGTACAAACACTGCTATGGTAGGAAGATAACTTATAAAGGTGATTCCAAGGAATGCCGGAATCAGGCACAAATAGGCACATCTTTCCTCTTTTCTATTATATTTGGACTGAGAAGTACGTATTTTTCTTTTGCCGGATGCTCTTTTCATACTCTTCGCCTCGCTTGTACTATATATCCCCGCAACTTCCATTGTATAATCCCTCTCCCCTGATATCAACGCCGGCGAAGGCAGTTATACTGCACTTTTGACCATGTTTCAAAGGCTATTATAAACTGTCTTCGCACGGCACTGTACTAATTGTTAATTATTTGTGCTGAAAATATCATTTAGCTCATCATAATACTCATCGATAGCTTCTTTCATTGTCTGATCACCAGACCAAACAGCCGAGAATGCTGAATCAAGAGTTGCATTAAACTCGTCTGTTGCATTGATGTAATACCATGCTGTTGACTGAGAATTTTCTCTTGCGTAGTCTACTACTGCACTCTTGTACATATCATGGTCAGGATAATTAGGGTTATCAATCCACTTATTTGTAAATTCATCATCTGTGTACCACTTATCAAGAATAGGCATCCATGTTCCTGCTTCAATAAGTGACCAGCTGTTTTCTTCCTGGTAGTACCACTTGAGCCATGTCATAGCTTCTTCAGGGTGCTTGGTTGTAGCAAATACCACGTTTGGTCCGCCAGTACAAATTGTAACCTTCTCCTTCATGTAAGGAAGAACGCCTACACCATATCTGAAATCAGCAGATGGTCCAAGGAAGGTTCCTACATTCCAGGTTCCATCTGTTGCCATAACAACCTTCTTGGAACCAAGCGAGGATTCAAGTGCGTTAGCTGCGCTTGTTACAGGAGGTGCACAGTGATACACATCTGAGAGGTCTGCGATCTTCTGCAGTGCTTCTACTGTAGCATCATCGTTAATAGTACATTCCTTGCCATCAGCACTATAATATCCACCGCCATTACTCTTTGCCCATACTTCAAGCTGCCATGGAAGGGTGTTTACTGTGCAGCCATAAACATCAACGTTTGCTGGATCAAAGTCTGGACTTAGCGCGTTATTGCCGTTAATATCAACAGTAAGTGTCTGAGCTATCTTAACAAATGTATCCCAGTCCCATGCACTGTCTGCACTTGCAGGAGGTGTGAAATCAGCAACATTTAATCCCTGCTTGGAACATATTTCTTCCAAAAGATCTATGTTGTACCAAAGGTTAAGTACCTCATTGGCTGCTGAATATGCCACAGGTGTTCCCTGATATTTAAAGGTTATGGAATCAAGAGGCTTGGAATCGCCTTCACCGTACATTGAGCTGATGTCTGCAAGCAGGCCATTCTCTGCAAATTTCAAAACGCCAGCTTCGCTCATGATGGCTGTATCAGGAAGTTCTCCTGCTGTAGCCATTGCATTTAACTTGGTTACATAGGTATCATGGTCAATCTTGATTACTTCTACTTCAATTTCATCCTGGGACTGATTGAACTTATCAGCCACCGCCTGAGTTGCAGCAGTCTCTGTCTCATTGCCCCACTGAGCATAGGTAATATGTACCTTTTCTCCAGTGTTCTCACTAGTTGAAGCAGGTGTCTCTGTTTTAGGTGTCTCTACTGCGTTCTGCGTTGTGTCCTGCGCTTCCCCCTGTGCGCTTTGAGAACTTGCACCACAACCTGTTACCAACATTGCCGTAGTAGTAATAACAGTTAATGCCATGCTCAACAATCTTTTCTTTTGCATACTTGAAATATCCTCCTTTAGAAAATTATTTTTCAGCAGTAATGTTCTATCTTTAGATAGAAATATTCTGCCAGACTTCCATCTCTCCAATACCTCTGTTGTTCCAAAAAGCATAGGGAACCGCTCTGATCTTCACAGGCTTCTTAGTAAATCTTGCCTCTCCGTAAAGGCTGCCATCTTCAATACCAACACTCTTAACCCTGTAGCCCTCATACTCTATCGCCGGTACTTCTCCCGGGAATTCTTCATAAGCTTTGCCCTTTAGCAGATTAGCATCAGTGTCCACGTAAATGTCAGATAAGTTCTGTCCATTGTCCGCCTCCTCCAGGCAATAGACCATAGGTCCATGCATTACAGCAACCTTACCTGCATCAGCCCTGACATTGTGGTCTGCTGCCACAAATTTTGGATGAACTCCCATATTAAGCTCGATTGTGTGTTTACCACCCTCAAGAGAAATTACGGCATAATTATTTTCAGCTTTATAGGAAAGCTTTTCACCATCAAGGGCTATCTCCATATCTTTGGCATAGGCCGGAACTCTTATCCTGATATCTGTAGCCTGCAGAGTAGAAATCCTGATATCTACTGTTCCATCTGTCAAAAGAGCTGACTTAAGCTCCACTAATATTTCCTGACCGGAATTATCCACCGAAAGGGTTGATGATATGAACTGATTAATGTAGATTCCCTTTTCATCACAAGCATATAAATACTGAGAAAGAGACGCCAGCGTTCTCGCAAGATTAGGAGGACAGCAGGCAACACTAAACCACTTCTGCCTGACAGGTTTAACGTGATCCATATAAGTATTCTCAGTGCAAAACTGCGGAATCATCTCTAATGGATTTACGTAAAAATATCTGTCCCCTTCAAGATTCATAGCTGCCAGAATAGTGTTGTACAATACTCTTTCAACTGTATCATAATAGCTTGCATTTTTCTTTAGGGCAGCCATCCTCTGTCCAAACATCATCATTCCCACAGAAGCACAAGTCTCACAATAATTTGTGCTGTTAGGCAGGTCGTAATCTGTGGTAAAGCACTCCAAAAATCCGCTGCTGCCAATTCCTCCTGTGATATACATTCTCTTGCCTACCATGTTATCCCACAGTCTGTCACAGGCTTTTTCCATCTCTTTATCCTGCTGCCATTTTGCCAGGTCTGCCATAGCACTGTACAGGTACATTGCCCTTACAGCATGACCTTCAGCCTCAGTTTGTTCTACCGGAGGCTTTTCTGCCTGTGCATACTTCATAGAATAGTTTCTAAACTCAGGAAAGAACTCAGGACCTTTTCTGCCATCAATCTCATTCTGCAAATAATTAGGTGCAGTTCCCCTCTGCCTGACAAAATAATCAGCCTGCTTTAAGTACTTGTCATCCCTGGTCCACCTATAAAGCTTGATCAAAGCCAACTCAATTTCTTCATGCCCCGGAACTCCGGGAATCTGTCCTTTCTTTGTTCCAAATACCCTGCAAATAAGGTCAGCATTCCTAATTGCAATTTGAAGAAATTTCTCCTTACCAGTGGCCAGTGCATAAGCAACCGCTGCCTCAATCATATGTCCTGAGGTATATAATTCGTGTCCCTCAACCAGGTTGGTCCATTTCTTTTCCGGAGCTGTTATCTGAAAGTAAGTATTTAAATATCCGTCTTTTTCCTGAGCCTTTTCTAAAATATCGATCACCTGATCAATTTTACCTTCAAACTGAGTCCCGCTACCTATTGCAATGCAATAGGCAGCTGACTCTATCCACTTATATAGATCAGTATCAAGAAAAACTACTCCTTGCCGTTCTCCCTCTTGTAGTCCGGCAGCTATACGGAAGTTTTTGATACATCCCGTAGGATCAGTTCCTTCCAGTTCATCATTTAGAGCTTTCCACTGATGAACCAGCATGACTTCACTTACTTTATTGATATAATGCCCGAATAAAGGATCAGTGACTTTTACCTGCTGAAGTTTCAATGGCCTTATTTCTTTTTCCATGCCCAATGCCCCTTCATATTTTTTAGTTAATAAGCACTCCGTTTTCATCAAAGGTGTACTTCTTAAACCATTTTGTAATAGTTCTGCCTATTACCATATGACCTTCTGAATCGAAATAATGTCTTCCATCTTCAAGGTCAACAAAGGAACTTACTACCATGCATCCCTTTTCATTAAAGTAGTACTTATCTCCTTCTACTTCATAAACTCTGCCAGTGACCTGAACGCCCTTTTCATCAAAATAATAGGTGCGTATCCACTTGGTCATAAATCCTGTGACCATTCGTCCCTCTGAGTCAAAATAGTATGTCTCTCCATCAATTGTTACGAACTGGCTTATAGCCATTGTTCCTTTTGGCTCCTTGAAGTAGCGATAAGAACCCTCTACCATCTGAAGGCCTGTGAGTTTTGTTCCATCCTCAGTAACCAGATAGTATGAACCATATTTTCTGATAAGTGTCGCCTTTACAGGCTCCTCTTTTTCCACATTTACTATCTGCCACTCATGAACACCTACTCCTGTGTAGTCATTTTCAAGTTTTGTAAATGTAGCACGGATGCCTTTTGTAGTGATGCTCTCAAATTCTGATACTGTAAAGTCATCAACAATCAGCTCTGCTGCAGATACAGTTGCAATCTTTTGCCATTTACCATCTTCATCAATAATCTCGTAGGTGATCTGAGAAGGATAATTGATTCCACCATTGTCAATCTCAGATCCGTCATACCACAGGTACATATTGGAGGTATTAAAGGTAACTTCTGTTGGCCAAAGATATGTTAAAGACTCTCTTGCAGAAGTATTTCCCCAGGTTCCCCAGTGACCATACCTGCTGTTGTAGGAATCTATTGGAAGATTACCGTCGTTAACTGCAGGAAGTGATTCCCAACTGGATGTATATGAGGCTGACAGCTGTGCGATAAATGCAAGGTTATCGCCCTCAACCTTGAGATTTGCAAATGCAGAAGCAATAGCTTCATCAGCTGCTCTTAGTTCTGTATCACTTGCACCTTCTTTCTTGAGGAGTTCTTCTGCAGCAGCTATAGCAGCTGTAAGACCATCAAAGCCTTCTATTACATGTGTCTTTTTTACCAGCTTATAAGCCTTGATATCATCTTTCAGTGCCTGCTTGGCCGCTGAAAGCGCATCTCCATATCCGTAAACCTTCCATTCGATAACGCCACTGCCAAGGTTCTGTGGATTCATGATCATCCTGATTGCTGTAGTCTTGACAGGATCAAATGTGGTCCTGTTATACTTGTTTAGCTCAACTCCAAGCCCCTCAACGCCTGTGAAATTCTTCCATGTTACTCCATCAGCATCAAGATAATAGTAATTAACTGATGCAGGATTGAAGTTTCCATTTCCATCTCTGAAATAATAAGCGTCAGTTCCTGTAAGTATCTGTTCCTCTTCCCAAGTGTACTGTACCCATGCCTGTGCGCCATTATTGCCGCCCCAGTTGTGCCAAGCGCCATGGCTTGTATCTCTACTGGAGGTTGGCTCGTAGCCGTCGTTAAGTGTCGGACATCCGCCCAGATCATTTCTATTCTCGTAAATAGCAGAAGGCACTGCATTTTCAGCCAGATTTACAAGGCTTCCATTTACAACCATTACTGTTAATGTGGCTGTTACATCATATCCTGCTACCTGGCCAGTTACTGTAAATACTCCAGCCTTGCTATATTTCTCAGGATCAATTTCAGCCCATGTAACATCTGCTTTTTCAAACAAGCCGTTTGAATAAAGAACCTGCACCTGTGTAGGCAGCTTAGGTGCCTTTCCTACTGGTGTGACCACATCTCCTGCTATTGCGGAAGTTATAGTAACTTCTTCACCGGTTCCAAAAATTTCAAGTGCTCTCTGAGAATCCAGTGCTACAGAATAGATTCTGAAATTATCTATAATTCCATCAAAGTATGGATCTGTCTGATTTGTTCCTCTTCCAATGTAATCTGACTGATTAGAGGAAAGCTGTCCCAGTGTAAGTGTGCAAGGCTCACTGAGCTTTTCATAGCCGTCCACGTAAACAACTGCTGTCTGTCCATCAAGTGTAAGTGCTACATTCTTCCAGAAATCCTTGGATATAGCCACTCCTGTCTTGTAGGCTGTTCCATTTATTGAAAGAACAAGTTCATTTCCATTTTCAAAAGAAATAGCAATCTTTTTGCCTGCATTATCATCAAGGCTAAATACCTTGGCCCCATTACCTTGAGATGCGTTGAGCTTAATATCAGCACTTATGGTGCTTTCATTAAGTCTCTTGAAAAGGCTCTCATCAAGTCTTACATAACCACTTGAATTGCTTCCGTTTACACTAAGCCCCTTAGTATCATCTTTTCCATTACCTGTAGCAAAGTTTCCAACTGCCTCGGCAGCCTTGCCTCCTTCAACTTCGTTTAATATCTTTTTGCCACTTATATTGTCAAAGGTATACTCTGCTATAAGCTCAGGA
The DNA here is from genome assembly GCF_000621605.1 of Butyrivibrio sp. MC2021. GTDB lineage: Bacteria > Bacillota > Clostridia > Lachnospirales > Lachnospiraceae > Butyrivibrio. The sequence continues at coordinate 350,312 of NZ_JHXX01000003.1, forward strand.
AGCTGATTATCATCTGTTACAGTAACCACTACGCTGTCTGACTCTCCTGTAGAAGCGGTAAGTGTAAACTCATAAGCGCCAGCCTTACTAAAGGTTACATAAGTGCTGAGATTATCAGGTGTTGCAAGAATTGCACTTCCATCCTCCGGAGATGCAGTAACAGTCCATGTTCCAGAAATCTTATTAGCTGCATTACTGCTATCTGTTATAGTTCCTGCAAGCTTTACTTCGTCATAGATATCAGCTGTGAAATCTTTACCTGCATTTACTACCACGCTGCCTTCAAAGGCTCCGGCTACTACCTGTACCTCCTGGAACTGAACACCTGAAAGTCTTACAGGCACTGTAACTTCTTCCTTTGAAGAAGTTACTACAAATCCGCACTGAGCTTCTCCATCAACCAGAAGTGTGTAGGCCCCTTCGTTTAAACCATAGAGAGTAACTTCTGAAGTGTGACCTGTTTCCTCGAGGTTTTTGATGGTAAAAGAAAGAGCGTCTTTGCTGTCACTTATGGTTGCGGTAGTATACTGATCTCTTTCAAGTTCAAGATATAATTCTTCATTTATTAGATTTAATTTTGTATAAAGACCATCGAGTGGTATTACTACATACTGACCGTTATTCTCAGATACTTCACAGCCATATCCAAAGAGTCCAAATATAGGATCCTCAGCCACGTCTGATGAAAGAATCTGTACAGCACCAAATAATCCCAGGTCAGCCTCTCCTGTCATCTGTCTCCAGCCATTATGGAGTTTTCCACCGCCAGTTCCCTGTCCGCCCAGATTACCCATCTCAGCCTGATAGGTCCAAGCTGCGGCACCAATGTTCTCAGAATCTGCATCTATCTGTCCTGAATTGATACAGGTCAGATTTCCAAGCTTGGCTGCATAGCTAAGTCTCTGAGCCTCTGCCTTTTCTTCATCAGAAAGGCCATTGTTCTGATAACGGATATAGTCATCCATACAGAAACCAACCAGGGACATCGAGTATTGGAACTGCCACCAGTTCTCACCGCAGTTAGTTACAGGAACACTGTACTCGTACCATATAGGCTGAGTTCCTCTGCAGGCTCTTGTCTTAAGATCAATAGCTGACAACATTCTCTCGGCATTAGTTGTATCTTTTCCTGCCTCAAGCTGCATCTTGGCAAGAACGTATACCGCTTCTTCACCAGTATTGTCATATGAGTACTCAGAACCATAAGGATATCTCTGACGCTTGAAGCTGTTATATTTTTCGTTCATTATTGCTTCTACATTACTTGCCTGAGTTTCAAAGCCTTCTGCTCTGAGAGCATCGATGATTGCCGGTGTTGTGCTCTCTCCCATTACACCAGTGCTCCAGTTATAGGCTACACCGTTTCCATAATACAGAGCGTATAGAATGTTATAGGCCCTTAAAAGATATGTATCAGGTGTTTCTTTATAGTCCACAAGATCTGGATACTTGCTGGCTATCTTGTACATCATGAAATAGGTGTTATAAATATGAGGGTAAGCATAGCCTCTATAAGTAGGTGATGCGTTTGGCTCATTCATTAGGAAATCATGTACCAGATAGTCATTATGATGTTCCTGCATGAGACCATTCCAAATAGCTTTATCAAGATATTCATCAAGAGCTTCTACTTCAGATGCCTTGGGCTGATATACATTCTTTTCAGCAAGGAACGTTCCATGGGTTAATCCCCAGTCATCTCCCCACCCCCAATAGCTCATGTTAAAGTAGTCACGCTCTACATTGTTTCTGGTAGTCTTCTGATCCATCATCCAGTCATCAAAGACTTTATCTCCGGTCTGCCCTGGAAGATCAAGCTGTGTCTTGTCAACCATGAAAGTTGAATGAGTTTCCAGCGCCCCATCTATGTCATCCATGATGTAGAACTGGAAGGTTGTCTTTTTATCCTGCCAGCTTACTGTAACATTATGGTGGCCAAGATCGTAAAACTTAAGATCATATACGTGATACTGCTCACCGTCTTTTTCTACCGTCTTTTCATAGGTCATTGTTGCATCGCCCTGATGAGGAAGAGTTGAACTTACGGTAGAAGCGTGCCCTGCAAAAAGATTAAGCTGATCCGGGCACTTTATATCTATAGAAATATCCTCTGGATCTATTGTTGTATGAAGGTACATTTTGGCCGGCATATTTCTTGCAAAAGTCATGCCTGGAACTGCTACCGCATCAATAATTCCTTCATTGTAAAGAGCTGATCCAAGAGACTCCTGATTTGGAACTGCACTGAAATTAAAGGTGTAATTCTTTTCCTCTCCCTGTCCAAGGGTAAGACTGGTATTAGGCAGGTATCCCCGGTTAGTCTTTTTGATGTTATCAGAATGAATGTAAAAGACATTAAGTCCGTTCTGCCATCCTGACTGATCCTGACACCACGCAGCTTCATAGCTTTCACGCTCATTAGTGCGCCAGTGATCCTGATACTCAAATCCTGCATCAGTACTCTGGTCTGGTGTCATCAGAAGGAATCTTCCCTCTCCGCTTGGCCTTGTTACATAAATGTAAGAACCATTCTGTCCCACAAAGCTGTGATCAACGGATCTTGTCTCATAAATCTGATCTCCTCTTGTCCAGAATTCATTGAAAGGAAGAGGAAGTCCCAGATCGCCTACGATAATATCATCGCCTGTGATGTTCTTTAATCTGATGTCCCACTTTAGCTTTTCACCTACCAGTTGATAGGTCTCAACAATAAGAAGATCATTTATTTCTTTTGCAGAAACGCTATCGTCCATTAAAGGATTGTAGACAACTGTAATCTTGTTCTGCTGATTGTCAACATAAATTCTGCGGATATTAGCAGAATTGGCAGTTCTCTCATCCCTGTATGATGTGTCATTTCCACTCTTGGTTGCCAGCATCAATTCTCCAAGCCATTCATGGCCTGACGTGTTCTGGGAAGGAGTGTTGCTCTCATTCATAACATAGTTGGTGTCATACTCATCTCCAACCAGCTTAAGAGTTGTGATCTGGCCGTGTTTGCCTACTGAAACCTGGAAGTATTCATTAGAAATTGTCCCACCGTTTTCTGATAGTTCGCCATCAAAGTTCTCGGCAAGTTCCCTTGCTCCAGGCACCTCCTGATCTGCAGAATTCTCAGTTGATGCACTGTCGGATGATGCTTCTGATGAAGCCTCTGATGATGCATTGCCTGACGCATTGTTTGACGCATTATCTTCAGCCTCCTCGGTTGATAAGTTACCTGCTGCCTCATTGGATGCATCCCCAGGTTCTTCTGTTGTCTCTTGTGATGATTCTTTGGATGATTCGTCAGATTGTCTGTCTGTCGATCCTACAGATAATTCTTCAGATGCCTCATCAGCTGCGCTTGCCATCGTGGTCAGATTCCCCTGATCCGTAGCCATTGCCCCGATAGACATCTGTGACACAAGCATTCCAGCTGAAAGGATTGCTGCAAGGCATTTTGCGCCACGTTTTTTACCCACACCAACTTTTGCCCCCATTTTTTTCCTCCTTCTAGTTGTGTGCAAAGTTAACGTTTTCCCTTTTCATATATAAAGCTGTAGCCCTCGCTACAACTCATGATATTCTTTTAACTCATCCCCAATTTCATTTAAGGTAAACGTTTACCTTAATTTGGATTTTATATTGTTGCATTATATATGTAAATAGCAATTTTCAATAATATTGCGAGCAATTTTTTGGTTGTTTTTTATTAAGAAAACGTTTACCATTATCTTGTAATTAGTATTTTGGAAGTGAGGACGAACTGTGTCTAATATGAAAGACATCGCCAAAAAAGCCCAGGTATCTGTCGCAACAGTATCCAAGGTTTTAAATGGCACCGGAAATATAAGTGAAGAGACCACCAGGAAAATTCTGGAAATTGCTGAGGAGCTTAATTATCATCCCAACCTCTATGCCAGAAATCTAAAAACCGGTTACAGCAGGACAATTGGGATCCTTGCAGAGGACCTTACCGTATTCAACACTCCTCCAATAATAGACGGCATCGGAGCCTGTTGTGAAGAGAAGGGTTATCGTTATCTCTTGGAAAATCTTCGCATAAACACTCTTGGTATTGATCCTGACAATGACAAGGATAGATACTCAGAAATCAAAGACAATGCAGTTTCACACATGAGTTCCATGCAGGTTGATGGAATTATTTATCTTGGCTGCCATTCTCACAGAGTAGTACCAAGCATATTTGAAATCAATATTCCTTTCGTATGCGCTTACTGCATTTCTCCATCCCTTGCGATTCCTTCTGTTTTGTATGATGATCAGCACGCCGCCTATGAAGCAGTTTCTCTTCTGATCAAAAAAGGGCACAAAAAAATAGCCACCATAACCGGCAAAGTAAACAGTGTTCACACCAGATGGCGACTAACAGGTTATCAGGAATCCTTATATGATCATAACATCCCCTACAATCCCGGGTATGTAGTAAATGGTGATTGGTCAAGAGACAGTGGCTACAACGCCACCAAGAAACTTATCAAGCAGCATGTGACTGCTATTTTTTCCCATAACGATGAAATGGCCATGGGCGTAATAGATGCCTGCAATGATGCCGGGATTCAGGTTGGCAAGGATATTGCACTTATTGGCTTTGATAACAGGGAATTATCAACAGTGTGTCGTCCAACACTCACAACTGTTGAACCCCCTCTTTTTGATATCGGCTACAAATCAGCCGAAGGCTTGATTTCAAAAATTGAACATAAAGAAGACATTCTGCGAGGCGAAGTGCGACTTCCTTGCAGGATAATAGAAAGAGATTCTACCTGATTGGTAGAATCTCCTTTTTTCACTCCGCTCTTCCTACTACTTCCGCATTTTTACCTTATCTTTTCTTATAAAGAACAAGTTCTGGATTTGCACCCTCTGCCTCATATGTGCATACCATTATAAAATCCATATTTGCAAGAATCCCGAAACATCTGTCTCCACCAAACTCTGACTCAAGCTGGTTACCAAGATATGTAACATTGTCGTCCAAAAATTTAACCTTGGCTCCGTTTGGTAATGGATATTCAAGATTAACATAGCTGCCTACCAGAGCATTAAGCTTTTCAACCCTGGGCATTCCTTCAATATGGAGTTCATTAATCTCATTTATCAGCTGTTTCTTGAAGGCTTCAAACTGTCCATCATCACTTAGTTCTTCGTATCTTTTCCAATAGTCCAGTTTGGGGAGTTCCTGTTTCAAATACTCACGAGCCTGATTCTCAGTGAAGTTCTCATTAACCATGTTAGGAATACATACTTCAATAAGGTTATCCATATCGCTGTATGTATATGTTCCATCGGCATAGCACCATTTACAGTAATCCTCATTAAAAGATCCGTCTTTGTTTCTTCCAATGATTGAATCTTCCAGTGGCATGCCACAACACTGACAGATCAGCTTATGCGGTGAACCTAGCAATGTGTTTATTGAAACATTATAAAGGTTAGATAACAGTTTTAATGTCTCAGTATTCGGAACCGTATCACCATTTTCCCAACGCGAAACTGCCTGGCGGGTCACAAAGACCTTTTCAGCCAGATCATCCTGAGACAGATTATTCTTTGTTCTTAGCTCAAGTAAAACGTCTTTCGTATTCATGTGAATCCCTCCTCTACTATTATTCTAATACAGAGATATTCATAATACACGCAACTCTCTGTTGCTCCTATTTTCATATTAGATCACGCAGAGGAAGTAAATTTTTTGCCACCTCAATAGAGCGCCTCACCGTTTCCAGATATGCATCTGAAACAAGACTATTAAAATCTGCTATGTTCAAATTTTCATCCAAATGAATAGTGTAATATATTCCTGCTTTCTTAGCCAATTCAGATAGATAGTCAGTCTGTTCCAGGCACTGGACCTGATACTCTGGAAAGTTCATATTTAATTCTATGAAATTAAGCCCCAGATTGTTGCAAAGATTTATATTTTCCTCAAGCGTATGGTTCTCAACAAGTGTTGGCATCCCAAACTGCATCATTCATCCCCCATGGTCAATTCTACTGATAATTATGCTATCTTAATTCCATCTCATCATTCATTTTTACAAAGCCATACTTCTCATAAAGAGGTCTTCCCATGTCAGTAGCCTCCAGCGATATAGCTGTAATACCTCTGTTCTTAGCATCCTGTACAAGAAGATCTAACATCTTATATGCTATCCCCTGTCTGCGATAGCCAGGAGCAGTATACATATTCATAACGTAAGCTTTTTCTCCACTTGGATTGTGATATGTAGGCATTATCCTGTAATAACTCAATCCGCCGGCACCTATAAATTTGTCCTCGTCAAACACCAGATATGCTATATGTGAGCCATCAGACATAGCTTTAGAATAATAATCCCTGGATTGCCGCTCAACATCTGACATATCAATGCTTGCATCAAGCCTATTTGCTGCCCTCAAAACTTCTATTCTTGTGGTGACAAGTATATCCAGATCTTCTATTGTTGCCTTTCTGAAATTCATTTATTTACCCGCCTCAGAATTGATCTCATCAACTATATTTGCTGGTTTTATGGTCATCTCGACCCATGCCGGAACAAATCCACTCTTCACTGCATTTCTCGCCGATCTGATATTAGACCATGCAGAACAGTAGAATGGCACTTTCCCTCTTTTAAGTATTTCTTTTGCCAACCTGCTTGTAAGTGCAGATGCTATCCCCTTTTGTCTGTAATCAGGAAGAACATCTACCCCTATCTGCCACATGTCATCACAATCAGCTGAACATGCAGCAAATCCTACCAGATTATCCCTATCATAAGCACCAACTCCAAGAACATCCAAATTTTTACGATCACTGCATAGCGCATTACTCCACTCAGGTAGATATAAGTCCTTAAAGTCATCCTGTTCAAGTATTCTTGTTTCATATAAGCATTGTTTATTGGGAATCCTCTCCACATCAGGAAGATAATACTCTGCCATAAAACATATCTTGTACCCACGCTCCGAGAGGCGTTCCTCAAGCCAGTGCATATTTGGAGTCTCAAAAAGATGGTAGAACTCATATTTTTCTATGTATTCAGAAACCAGATCTTCCACTTCGCCCATTGTGGCAGCTACAACATTATTACCATAAGAAACAAAGTTACAGGTGATTGGTTCTTTATAATACCTGCGTGCCTTTTCTCCTAAGCAAAACTTACATATTATATTTTTCTCAGAAAAAAAATCCTCTGCTTTACATCCTATATCTTCAGCGGATTGTCTTATTGCGATTTCTTTAATCTCTTTATTTGTCAGCATTTTCATATTCGAATACGTTTCTCTCCATAATCTACCGTTCTTTATTAAAGCTTCATATAGTCCTCACGAAGCAAACCATACATACACGCATCTACTATTCCCTTGTTACTCCAATCCGCCTGACGAAGTGTACCTTCATATTTCAGTCCACATTTCTTCATCACTGCCCCTGAGTTTGGATTATTTGGATCGTGCTGGGATTCGATACGATTTACATTAACTTCATTGAAGAAAAATGGAATAATGGCAGAAAAAGCTTCACTTGTAATACCCATATGCCACCATTTACTTCCTATACAATAGCCGATATGCACTTTATCTGTTTTTTCATCCTGATCAACAACAGATATACTCCCGATTGGTTCATTAAGTGATTTCAAAACAATAGCCCACTGATAGTATGTTGGATCAGCATATTGTTGTACCCATTCGTGTATGATTCTCTTTGTATCCTCTACATCGTGATAAGTTGGCCATCTCAAAAATTCTGTTACTCTCTCATCACTTTCCCAGTTATTAAATGCAGCCTGAGCATCTTCATCTATAAACGGACGAAGAATAAGCTTTTCAGTTTCGATCACTACTGTTCCTTTATGGTTCATGTTTACCTCTCCAAACTGCCGATTTGCAGATGTTTTATCCGCAATCTGTCATTTCTCAGTATTACAGTTCTGCCAAGTTTATCCTTAATAGAAATTTCCCCAAATTCCATAATTGCCCTCCAGCAAAAACATATTTTTACTATAACAGAAAAAGAGCCATTTAACAGTGAATTATCCTGTCAAACGGCAATTTTTCTGACATATTGAACTTGCTCTCATAAGCTGATGCCCGGTTCCATAGCATAGGCATCCGATGATTCCACAAATAAGTCCCCTTATATTCTTTGTCTTTTTAAACATTTACAAATCCTTGAGCTTATTAAGTTTTCCTAATAATTCACTATTCAATTCTTCTGTATAATTCTTGTTGTCCATCAAAAAACCTTCTTACTTCTTATAATCATCTAAAAAGTTGTGTCTTACGCCATCTTGCTTGTATTCAATGACACTGTTTAAGTTTACGTTTTCTACGCTCTTGAAAATGTTTGATTCAACGTAAGGGTTGCTCTTCTTTAGCTGAGCTATGAGCTTCTTGGTCTCAAGCCTCTTTGAAGATGTGGTTCCATCCTCGTGGCAGGTTGAGCAGGTCTCTGTAAAGTGACACGCGCACTGAAGAAAATGCAGGTCGTTATAGTCACGCCACGCACAAATATCTTTTTCCCTCACGAAATAAAGGGGCCTTATGAGCTCCATTCCCTCGAAGTTAGTGCTGTGAAGCTTGGGCATCATGGTCTGGAACTGACCGCCATGGAGCATTCCCATAAGGATAGTTTCAATAACGTCGTCGTAGTGGTGTCCAAGGGCAATCTTGTTGCATCCAAGTTCCTTGGCCTTGCTGTAAAGATAGCCCCTTCGCATTCTTGCACAGATGTAGCAGGGGCTCTTTTCGATAGTGTCCACAGCATCGAAAATTGTGCTCTCAAAAATTGTAACAGGAATACCGAGAGCCTTAGCATTGCTCTCAATAAGTGCCCTGTTATCTGAGTTGTACCCAGGATCCATTACCAGGAAAGTCAGCTCAAAATTGCACTGTCTGTGCTTTTGGATCTCCTGAAAGAGCTTGGCCATGAGCATAGAGTCTTTTCCGCCAGAAATGCATACTGCAATGTTGTCGCCCTCTTCTATCAGGTGGTACATCTTGCAGGCCTTTGCAAAGGGAGAAAAGAGCGTCTTGTGGAACTTCTTTCTGATGCTCAGCTCCGCTTTTTCTCTTCGCTCATCCAGATCGCCCATATCAGAGATCTGCGCGCAAATAAAGCCTGTATAGCCTCCCTGAAGGCTGTAACAGTCCCTACCCTCTAAAACCCCGCCTTCATCAAGAACGGAGGTCTTACGGCCAAAACTACAGTAAAATATCAGCTTCTTCTCCATTGGTAATTCTGATATCATCGCAGTCGCCAGTTCAGGATCTGCTTCTAACGGGATCGCTATTGCCCCTGGCATCATTCCATATGTCCTTGGGCCTTCATCTCTTATATCGATAAGCTCATAATCGTCTCTATTTAATTTCTTAAGTTCTTCTAATGTTATTTCTTTCATGTTACCTGTTCCTAATTTTTTTTGCTAGTATTCTACATTAAAATTGGCAAACAGACAACGTTAGTTATTTATATAAAGAAGCATCCGCAAAAGAACTAACATCATTCGCAAGTTTACTGGCCTTTGTTGGAAGCCCCACTATAAACCTCGCTAATTTACTGCGTAAATTGCTTATTCCTCATATTTGTTCGGGTCATAAAGTCAAAATGCTTAACATGCAAGCATGTACGCATTTTTGACTTTTGACACCCATATCATATTACTTTCCATTAGTACCACATCCCCTAGGCCACGGCTTCCATCTCCTCGTTAATCATGTCCTCACTTTCAGCCATAGCCTTAAGTGTCATTTCAAGAAGCTTATCCAGTTCCCAGCCAAGCTGCTGCGCTCCGCGCTCAATCACTTCCCTTGAGCACCCGGCAGCAAAGCCTTTGCTCTTATACTTTTTCTTAAGAGACTTAAGTTCCATGTCCTTGGTGCTCTTGGACGGTCTCATGAGAGCTGCAGCCCACACAAGCCCTGTCAGTTCATCAGCTGCAAAGAGGACTTTTTCCATCTCGTGAATGGGCTCAACATCAATGGTTACACCGCATCCAACAGTGATGCCATAGCCATGCGAACAAACTGCATGAATAATATCCTCGCTGACTCCGCCTTCTCTTAATAGCTCCGGTGCCTTTAGACAATGCTCTTCCGGATATAATTCAAAATCAATATCATGAAGGAGTCCGACAATTCCCCAATACTCAGCATCATCAGCATACCCAAGCTCTTTTGCATACCACTTCATTACAGCCTCCACTGTCAGCGAATGCTGGATATGAAATGGATCCTTGTTATACTTTTTCAGTAATTCAAATGCTTCATCTCTTTTAATCATACTTGTCCTCCTCATACATTTAATTCCGATTGAACTAAGTCGCTGCGCGACGGCCTGCCAAGGCTATGGCGCAGCGTTTTCTTTTACTCAAAAAGCAGTAGATAGTGAAGCTATGATGATGTATGTTTAAGTTACCACACCAAAACAAAACATTGTCAAAACCACTACTACTGCCATGAAAAGCGTATCATTTATCATTACTTCATACAAGCATTTTTATTGGGGACGTCCGCCTCCATGGTTAGGGTAACTATCTGAATACTACTAACTATGGAGGTTTTCTATGTACGAAGAAATACTACAAAAAATTGAAAAGGAATGCGAAATTAGAAATCTTTCGCCAAGGACATGCTTTATCTATAAGTTTCATACTACCAAGTTCCTGGAATGGGCGGGAGAAAAGCCTATTTCAGAACTCTCTCTTTATGATGTCCGTAATTACATTCTGGAGCGCAGGGACGACGGGGCAACACCAGGGTATTGCAATTGCATGTGTTCAGCTTTGTCATTCTTTTATAAGCATATGCTACATATCCCATGGGATCTGGATATAGTTCCACGTATGAAAGTTGACTGGACATTGCCACAAACACTTTCACTAGAACAGATAGAAAAGCTTATTGACACTGCCCAGAACATCAGAAACAAAGCTATAATCGCTCTTGTCTATTCTTCAGGCTTGAGAGCTGGTGAGGTCGTAAGGCTCGCACCGGGCGATATCTATATGAGCACAATGCAGGTTCATATCCGCAACAGTAAGAACAGAGGAGATCACTGGACTATTCTTTCTGACAGGACGCTTGAACTGCTTAAGCAGTATTGGCATGCCAATCCCGAGCCTCGTGATATCCTGTTTGTCTCATTGAGAAGACCACACAGACCTCTCAAAGTCGGCGGAGTTGAAGCTATGGTGAAGAGGGTAGGTAAAGATGCAGGAATCAAGCTTCACCCACACACTCTGCGCCATTCCTTCGCTACGCATCTGATTGAGAATCATACTGACAGAGAGTATGTACAGGCAATGCTTGGTCACAGATCTCCGAATTCCACCCAGGTATATATCCATGTTTCAAACAAAGCAATCATGGGTGTTAAGAGCCCCTTGGATCATCCAAAGAAAAAGAAGGGCAAGAGAAAGAAGAAGGAAGACTGACATGGACAGCATTACTATTCAGGATGTTTTCGAGCAGTTTCTTCCCATGGTTGCTGATAGAACATTTTCAGATGAGCAGTTCAGGGCAATCCAGTGTATAAGGTCCTGTCGCACAGCAGAAATGGGTGCACATGTAAGTGAGTGTGAATCCTGTCATTCTAAGTTTATACATTACAACTCCTGCAAGAACAGGCATTGTCCCATGTGTCAGGCCATGGAGGTTGATGAATGGATAGACCTAAGACGCGAAGATGTCCTTGATGCTCCTTACTTTCATACGGTATTTACAGTTCCGGGGCTTTTGTATCCCTTAATCTATGCCAATCAGAAGCTTCTTTATGATGCGCTCTATCATGCTGCTAACAAGACGCTGGCAGAGCTTTCTCAGGATACCAAGCACTTCGGAGCAAAAATAGGCTATATCTGCATTCTTCACACATGGGGATCCAAGCTTAATTATCACCCGCATATTCATACGATAGTTCTGGGTGGTGGCCTTGATGACAAGAATCACTGGAAGGACAAGGGAAACAAGTTCTTTCTACCAGTGAAGGTTATGTCTGCAGTCTTCAAAAGGCACTATCTTGATGAAATGAAATGTCTCCACGAGTCAGAAAGACTGTCTTATACAGGTGGTGCGGAAAAGCTTAGGAATACATATGAGTTCAAAAGTCTTCTTGATAAGCTCTACGCTATGGACTGGGTTGTGTATTCCAAAAGAACATTTAAGGGAGCTCAGGAAGTCTTTAAATACCTGGGTAAATATACTCACAGGATTGCAATTAGTAACAGGCGTATTCTGAGCATGGATTCTGAGAATGTAACCTTCGCGGCAAAGGACTACCGTGTAGATGGCAAGTACAGGCCTATGACTATCTCAGGAGAAAAGTTTGTGTCTCGCTTTCTGCTGCACATACTCCCAAAAGGATTTATAAGAATACGCTACTATGGGTTACTTGCCTGCAGATGCAAAGCACAGAAAATGACTCTATGCAGGAATCTTCTTGGATGCGAGCAGTATCTTTCCAAGCTCAGAGGCAAGACAACTGCCGAGAAGATCAAGATTCTGTATAACCGTGATATTTGTAAGTGCGCCAAATGTGGTGAACCTCTAATCACCTTTCGCATAGATGGCAGATATATGCTTTGTTGAATGCCTGGATCTTATACTGCAAACCAAGCCTTTTCACGAAGGCTTTTTTGTCGTGGAATAAAGACTGCATTTGAGTTTTAAGGGTGTTTAAAACCATGAGATAATGGTAAGATTTGATTAGATGGTGGCAGATTGAAATTCCACAGCCACCCGGACGCGACTTAGTTCACTTAGATAAAAATCGGTCTGAAGCCCAAACAAAAGGACAGATTTTGAATACATGAAGTCTGTTTTTTTGTTTGGTCTTACACCGATTGTTTACGTAGCAAT